>OZ257254.1:0-3076311 GCA_965279645.1 Rhodoglobus sp. | reverse complement strand
ATGAACACGACCGCGTCGGATCGGGTTGCTCCCAGAACGCTTCGCACTGTCGACACAGAAATCATGCGCGCGGCGGTGACCATCAGCACGCCGGAGAGCGCGGCGAGGGGAATGTGGGAGACGACCCCCGTGGCCAGGTACACGACGACCAGCAGAACGGCGGCGTGAGTGATCGCGGCAATGCGCGTGCGTCCGCCCGAACGCAGGTTCACGGCCGTACGCGCGATTGCACCGGTTGCGGGCATCCCGCCGAAGAAGCCGGACGCCACCGAGGCGAGTCCCTGCCCCACAAGTTCGCGATCGGCGTCGTAGGGGCCCGTGTCGGAGATGGATGCCGCGACCCGCGCTGACAGCAGGGACTCGATCGCCGCCAGCGCGGCGACGGTGAGCGCGGGGCCGATGAGTGCCTGCACGAGCGCGGGATCCAGGCCGGGAAGCTGAGGTGCGGGCAGGGCACTGGGCAGCACGCCAATCGTCGCGAGCGGCAGCCCGAGCAACGTGGCGGCCACCGAGACCACGACGATTGCGACCGCGCCGCCCGGAAACTGCCGATGAATGCGCGGCGCCAGCACCATGATTGCTGCGACAACGGCGACCACCGCGAGCGGCCACACCACGGTGGCCCAGTCGACGGTGTCGAACGATTGCACCGCCGCGATGAAGGCGTTGCTACTGCTGCCCGGGTGTGATCCGATCGCGGCGGGTACCTGTTGCAGGAAGATGATCACGGCGATGCCGAGGGTGAAGCCTTCGATAACGGGCCACGGAATGAACGAGACCACGCGCCCGAGTTTCAGCACGCCCGCGACGAGCACGACGACGCCGGCCATGAGGCTCACGACGGCAACGGCGGCAACGCCATGACTCGCGACGATCGGCCCGAGAACGACCACCATCGCCCCGGTCGGGCCAGAGACCTGGATGTTGGAGCCGCCGAACACCGCAGCGACCAGCCCGGCGACTATCGCGGTGACGAGCCCCGCCTCGGCGCCCGCCCCGGAACTCACGCCGAATGCCAGTGCGAGCGGCAGCGCCACGATTCCGACCGTCACGCCCGCGAGCACGTCGCCGCGCCAGGTACGTTTCGCCGATCGGTAGTCAGCCCAACTCGGCAGCAGCGGTCTCAGATAGCGCAGCACCCTGCTCATGGTCGTGGTCGCGGCGGGGCCGCGGGCAGGTCCACCGTCGAGGCGAGCTGCTGCTGGGTGTGCTTGAGAATGTCGACAAGGAGCGCTCGCGCGACGCTCAGCAGGTCGGCAACCTGCGGGTAAGCGAGCCGGTAGAACACCTGACTCGCGCGACGCTCGGCGACCACCAGATTGTGGCGACGGAGCACCGCGAGGTGTTGCGAAAGGTGCGAGGGCTCGAGTCCGGTGTCAGCGAGAAGGTCGGTCACCGAGATATCCGGATGCGCGGACAGCACTTCGAGCACCCGCACCCGCAGCGGATGTGCCAGCCCCTTGAAGAGGTTGGCCTTGACCTCGTAGAGCGGTCGCTGAGCGTCGGTGAACTGATCCATGGTGCTCAAGGTCGACCGCTCGTGGTTGCTGGTTTCATATATTCATCATATCGCGATATGTTGACCAACGCTTGTGGCGGGGATTCCAAGAAGGGTTCGCAAGCACTCGCTCGCCGGGAAAGAAGAAAGCCCCCGCATCCGCGAGGGCTTTCTTCATTGGTGGCAAGTGAGGGATTCGACTCCCAAACCGTGCCGCCGCCACGGTGCTCCGCACCGCGACGGACTGCGCGGTTCGGGGCCCACGAGCGGTTCTCAAGCACTCGTGGGCCGGGAATGAAGAAAGCCCCCGCATCCGCGAGGGCTTTCTTCATTGGTGGCAAGTGAGGGATTCGAACCCCCGAAGTTGAAAACGTCTGATTTACAGTCAGATCCCTTTGGCCGCTTGGGTAACTTGCCGGGGCGCTTCCGACCGGTGTAGTCACCAAGCGAACGCGCTGAACAAGAATACAAGACGCACGCGCTATCTGTGACCACCTCGGTGCGCCGGCTTCGACGCGCGCAGTTTCGGAGATTCTCGCGATGGCCCGGCGCGGCGCATCCGAGACCCGGGGTGTCGCGAGAATCTCCGCAGCTGTGCACGGCGCTGCGATCGCAACGCCCTCGACTTCGCTTGGCGACCGGGCGTGCCGATAAGATCAGGGCGACCAAGGAAGGTACGGCAATGCCGGGAATCAACGAGGTCGCTCAGCTCGCCGGAGTTTCGACTGCAACCGTCTCCCGCGCACTCAGCGGCAACGGGCACGTCTCTGAAGCCACACGCCAGCGTGTTCACGCTGCCGCGCTCGAGCTCGAGTACGTCGTGTCGTCGAACGCTTCGAGCCTGGCAACCGGTCGCACCAAGAACGTCGGCGTGGTCATCCCCTTCCTCAACCGCTGGTACTACGGCGCGGTGCTCGAGGGTGCGGAGAGCGCGCTCCTCGGTCACGGCTACGACCTCACCCTCTACAATCTGGGCGGCGGAGCCGACGAACGAAAGAGCGTGTTCGAGCACTTCCTGCTGCGCAAGCGCGTGGATGCCGTGATCGCGATCGCGCTCGAGCTCACCGAATCCGAGGTGGGTCGCCTTCACGACATGGGCAAGCCCATCGTCGGCGTCGGCGGCACGATCCCTGGAGTGCGCACCCTGTCGATCGACGACCCGGCTGTCGCACGCCTTGCGACGGATCACCTGCTGAGCCTGGGGCACACGGCGATCGCGCACATCGGCGGTAACAGCGACTCCGAAATGGACTTTCACGTGCCCACACGCCGCCGCGGTGGCTACGAGGCGGCGCTGCTCGAGGCGGGCATCACTCCCGATCCGGAGATGTTCCAGGCCGCCGACTTCACACTTCAGGGCGGCTACGCCGCCGCCAAGCAACTGCTCGGCAACCCTCGCAAGCGCCCAACGGCCGTGTTCGCGGCCTCCGATGAGATGGCACTCGGCACCATTCTCGCGGCGAGAGACCTGGGCCTCTCGGTGCCCGCAGACATCTCCGTCATCGGCGTCGATGACCACGAGCTCAGCGACTTCTTTGGGCTCTCGACAATCGCCCAGTTCCCGGCGCTGCAGGGGCGCATGGCCGTGGACATCCTCATGGACCAGCTCAACCCCGGCCATCGCGACGCCGGCCTCACCAACACTCCCGTGCCGTTCGAGCTCATCGTGCGCTCGAGCACCTCGCGGCCGCGGCCCGGCGGCCAGGCCTAGGAGACCTTCCCGCCAAGGGCTCGCCCTCGACGGCGCCGGCTAGGGCAGTCGCCGACCGATGAACCCGGCGAACAGGGCGTGCAGCAGTGGGATGACGGATGCCCACATCAGCACGGTACCGAAGACGACATCGTCGCGTCGCAGCACGATGCCGCCGAGCAGCAGGCCCACGAAGAGCACCGCGGAAATCACGCGACGCACCGTGCGTTCGAGACTCGCGATTCGGCGCTCGAGTCTCGGGTTCTGAACAGCCACCCGGCCCTCTTCGATGCGGGTCGTGAGCTCGTCGAGGCGCTTGGGCAGGCGAGCGAGGGTGGTCGCGGTCGACAGGGCGTTCTTCGCAAACTCCTGCACCACGTTGCCGCCCTCCTCGCGAAGCAGCTTTCCCGAGTAGGGTTCGACGGCATCCCAGATGTTGAAGGCCGGGTCGAGCGAACTGCAGTTGCCCGAGATCAGCGACATCGCGCGAATGATGAGCAGGAAGTTCTCTGGGAACTGGAACGGCATCGACCGCACCACATCGCCGAACTGGTTCGCGAACTCGACGAACTCGCGGGGATCGACCTCCTGCAGTTCGGCGAACCCCATCCCGCCGAATCGAGCAAAGAGCTGGGTCATCGCCCGCTCGATCTCCGACGTGTCGGCGGAGGGCAACAGCACGCCAACGTCGCGGATTCCGTCGACCATTCCCTTGCCGTCTCGTGACGCCGCCGCGACGAGCAGCCGGCGAAGACCGCGGCGCAGGCCCTCGGGCACCTCCCCCATCATCCCGAAGTCGATGATGTTGAAACGCCAGGCCCGATCACCGCCAACGAGTGTCTCGACGAAGATGTTGCCGGGGTGGGGGTCGGCGTGGAAGAAGCCCTCCTTGAACACCTGATCGAACATCACTGATGCGAACTCGACGGCGACCTCGGCGGGATCGATGCCTGCCGCGCGCAAACCGTCGACGTCGGTGAGCTTGATGGCCGAGACATCCTGCATGGTCAGCACGCGACGCGAGGTGCGCTCCCATACGATCTCGGGAACGTACACGCGGTCGTCTTCTGCGAAGACCTCGGCAAACCGTTCGGCATTCGCCGCTTCGTGCAGGTAGTCGATCTCTTCGAGGCTCGTGAGCGCGAACTCCTCGGTGAGGGCGGGCATGTCGACTCGGTCAGAGACGAGCTTCACCCGGCTCATCCACCTCGCGATGCGACGGAGCGCCTTGAGGTCGACGTCGACGACGAGGTCAATGCCGGGTCGCTGGATCTTCATGACGACATCGAGAAGACCGGTGTCTTCCGAATCGGCCTGCGAGAGGCGTGCTCGGTGGGTCTGGCCGAGGGATGCGGCCGCAAGCGGCACGGGATCGACGAAAGAGAACGCCCGCTCGAGCGGCACTCCCAGTTCGGCCTCCGCGAGCACGCGAATCTGCGCGAAATCGACGGCGGGAACCTCGTCTTGAAGCCCCTCGAGCTCTTTCGTGATCTCGGGCGGAAGCACGTCGAGCCGCGCCGACATGAACTGCCCCACCTTAATCATGAGGCCACCGAGGTCGACGGCGAGCACGTGGAAGCGCTGCGCGATGCGCTGCAGTCGCGCGGGGCGGCCGCGAGCCGAGAACCGCGCGAGCCCGACACGGGGCAGCACCAACTCGTACCACCACGCCTGCGCGAGGTAGCGGGCCGCAAACCGCGTGATCCTGCGGTAGCGGGCGCGCATCGTGCGGGCGTCGGTCATCGAATCTCGATCATTGTTGTCTCGGTGCCGACGTGCGGCGGGTGCGCGGTCAGGACTGGGCGAGGATTGAGAAGAGCTTACGTCGCGCGTCATCCAGCACGGCGACAGCCTCCTTCACCTGCTCCGGGCTACCGGAGCGACCCACCTGCGCGACCGCCTGGGCAAGATCGATTCCCGCCTTCGGCAGGGCACCCGTGCGGCCAGACTCGCGAGCGCCACTTGCTTCCCACGGCGCGGACTTCTCGCCCGCGGCCTCTGCCACCTCGCGACCCTCGGGCGTGAGTGAATACGTCTTGCGTCCGCCCTCTTCCGCTGCGGTGATGAGTCCTTCATCCGCAAGCAGCTGCAGGGTCGGATACACCGAGCCGGGGCTGGGCTTCCAGGCGCCACCGCTGCGTTCGCTGATCTCGCTGATGATCTGGTAACCGTGCATGGGCTTCTCGGCGAGCAGCGCGAGCACTGCTGCGCGCACGTCTCCGCGACCCATGCGGGGTCCGACTTTCTGTTCAAATGATCCGCGCAATTGCTCCATAGTTTCCCAGAGCTGGGCGCCGGGCCAGTTGTTTGTGCCGCTCATGATGACCTCCATCGGTGTCGTACCCGATCGGTTCGACGATATATAACGATATATCGTTCATGACCCTCTGCGGTAGTGCTCTTCGAGAACCTCAGGCAACGCACAGCCTCCGCGGCCACGCTCTTAGTCGGCTACGGCGTCGGCATACTTCTGGGCCGCGGATGCCACGAGCTGTGCGTAGTCGCTGTGGGAGTTGTAGGAGGCAACGCCCGCCCGCCAACCCTCACCGCTCAGCCAGTCCGACTCCGCGTGGCACAGGTAGTTCGCTGCCGAGATGGTGGCGTCGTAGATATTGTGCGGATCGGGCACCCCATCACCGTTGCCGTCGGCCGGCCAGCTACGCCACGTGCTCGGGATGATCTGCATCGGCCCGATCGCGCGGTCAATCTCGGCCGTGCCGTCGAACTCGCCCCCGTCGCTGTCGGGAATGTTGTCAACATCACCGCCCGTGAGCGGCACGCCGAAGATGAGTGGCTCGACGTGCCCATTCTCCTGGATCACCCCGCCGCCATGCCGCGCGTGGTCGCTCTCGGTCTTGCCGATGCCCGCAAGCGTGTTCCAGCCGAGGGTGCACTCCGGGAAATTCTCGGTTACGCCGAGGATGGCGCCGGCATACGCGACGACAGCCTGCCGCGGGATGCCCGTGGCGGCCGCGGTCTCGGTTGCCCAGTCCGGATCCACGCGATCCTTGAGACCGGGGCCGAGGGGCTCATCGAGCTCCGGCGGGCGGGGGGACTGCTCCGCAAATGCGACGGTCTCTGCATCCGGAGTCGGGGTGGCCTGGAAGATGGGCGACACCGAATTCGGCGCGAGGATGACCATCACGGCGAGTGCCGCCATCACGACCGCTGCGCCAGCGCCGAGCAGCGCGATGTGTCCCCGTTTCACTGTGCGTTTCTACCACGCGCGCCTGTGACGACGCCTCAAGTACCATGAGGGCATGGCAGATTCCACATTCGACATCGTGAGCAAGGTTGACAAGATGGAGGCGGATAACGCCGTCAACCAGGCCCAGAAAGAGATCGCGACGCGATACGACTTCAAGGGCGTCGGCGCGTCCGTTGAGTGGAGCGGCGAGAAGCTGCTGCTCAAGGCGAGTGCCGAGGAGCGCGTCAAGGCCGTGCTCGAGGTGCTCGAGCAGAAGTTCATCAAGCGCGGCATCTCGCTGCGCAGCCTCGACACCGGCGAACCATTCGCGAGCGGCAAGGAGTACCGCATCGAGGTCTCGCTCAAGAACGGCATTTCGTCTGACGACGCCAAGAAGGTCTCCAAGATCATCCGTGACGAGGGCCCCAAGTCGGTCAAGTCGCAGATCCAGGGCGACGAACTGCGCGTCTCGTCGAAGAGCCGTGACGATCTCCAGGCGACGATGGCCCTGCTCAAGGGCAAAGACCTCGACGTCGACCTTCAGTTCGTCAACTTCCGCTAGCCCCAGATGGATGATCCCACCGTCGTAATCAGCCCCACATTCGACGCGTGGTGGGCGGTCGCGCTCTTCGTAGTCGACTTCGTCATTCGGGTGCTCGCCGTCATCTACATTCCGCGCAACCGCCGTCCGCAGACGGCAATGGCGTGGCTGTTGGCGATCTTCTTCCTGCCGTACATCGGCATCATCCTGTTTCTTCTCGTGGGCAGCCGCCGACTGCCCAAGAGACGGCGCGAGAAGCAGATCGAGATCAACAAGTACATTCTCGAAACCACCGACGGCATCGAGAAGGTCCGCCAGGACGAGCCGTGGCCGCCCTTCCTCTCCCCTATCGTCGAACTCAACCGCACGCTCGGCGCCATGCCCCTAGTGGGAGGCAACAGCGGCAGCCTCTACCCGGACTACGAGCAATCACTGGCCGCGATGACGTACGCCGTGAGCCAGGCGAAGAAGTACGTGCACGTGGAGTTCTACATCCTGTCGCACGATGCGACGACCGCGCCGTTCTTTGCCGCGCTGGCGGATGCCGTGGAGCGCGGCGTCATCGTGCGAGTGCTGCTCGATCACATCGCGAGCCGTCGCTCCCCCGGCTACAAGAAGACGATCAAGCAGCTCAAGAAGATCAAGGTGATCTGGCACCTCATGCTGCCCGTGCAGCCGTTTCGGGGGCGGTGGCAGCGCCCCGACCTGCGCAACCACCGCAAGCTTGTCGTGATCGATGGAACGCTCGCCTTCACGGGCTCACAGAACATGGTCGACTCCACTTATAACAAGCCGGGCAACATCCGTCGCGGCCTGCACTGGAAAGACCTCATGGTTCGCTTCGAGGGCCCGATCGTCGCTGGCATCAACTCGCTCTTCGTCACCGATTGGTACAGCGAGACCAATGAGCTGCTGCTGCGTGAGGCCCCCGACGTCGAGCCGGTCTTCACTCGCGAGCCGCTCGACGCGCAGGTGGTGCCAAGCGGGCCAGGGTTCGCGGGCGAGAACAACCTGCGCCTGTTCAACTCGCTGCTCTATGCGGCAGTCGACAAGGTGATCATCACGAGCCCGTACTTCGTTCCGGATGACTCGATGCTCTACGCCATCACGACGGCCGCACAGCAGGGGCTCGACGTACAGCTGTTCGTCTCGGAGGTCGGCGACCAGTTCATGGTCTACCACGCCCAGCGCAGCTACTACGAGGAGCTATTGCGGGCGGGAGTGCGCATCTGGCTCTACCCCTCGCCCACCGTGCTTCACGCGAAGCACTTCACGATCGACGACGAGGTCGCCGTCATCGGGTCGAGCAACATGGATATGCGCTCGTTCAGTCTCAACTTCGAGATCTCGGTCATGGTGCGTAGCAAGGAGTTCGTGCAAGACATGCGCGAGCTCGAGCAGACCTACCGCGAGGTGAGCCGCGAACTGACCCTGGACGAGTGGATGAAGCGCTCCCGAGTCTCGGCGACGCTCGACAACGTGATGCGTCTCACCGCCGCGGTGCAGTGACCTCGCTCGCATCATCCGCCGCAATCGAGCCCCACATAAATTGAGGCGGGCGCGAGGGCCCGATGACCCCGCGCCCGCCTCGACGACCCCTAGCGGATGGCAGCCTTGGGGGCGTCTTCGGTGGACATCTCCTGCAGCGCAAAGTCGGCGTCGTCCTCATGCGACTTGACCTTGGCGACGTAGAAGATGATCAGGGCGTAGACGGCCTTCGCGAGGATGTCGGCCACGGAGTAGCCGACCTGTTTGAACACCCACGCGTCGGATCCGGCGATGTTGAGCAGCGGCAGCAGGTACGCGATCGGGTACACGCCCCAGCTGAGCAGCAGCAGGAACCGCAGCTGGCTCAGGGTGCGGCGAACCGAGACGGGCTGGCTGCCGAGTGACTTCGTGAGCTGCACGAAGAGCACGAACAGGATGTACGCGAACGGAATGGTCGACAGCAGGCCGAAGATTCCGCGAATCGCGTTGTCGTCGCTGATCTCACCCGGGTAACCCAGGATGATCATGAGGGCCGCAGCCGGCAAGAGACGAACGATGAGACCGGTCTGCACCTTGCGGGCCAGGGCGAGCACCGCGATGAGTTCCAGCAGCAGCAAGGGAACGGTCAGGAGCCAGTCGACGTAGCGGTACCCCTCGTTGAACGACTCCCCGACCGCCTGCGTGTAGCCACCGGTGGCGCCAACGGAGTCAGACACGAACGCGGCCTTGAATGAGTCGAAGATTCTGAAGTAGTGGTACGCAGCAATGCCACACACGACGATCGCCACGGTGATCGCCTGCCGATACCGCGGCAGGATGCGCGGCAGCGCTATCAGCAGGAACACCGCCGTGAACAGCTGCGATGCGATGACGAGGGACAGGAAGTTGTAGACGGTGTCGTACTGGCCCTGGGTAAGGGTGTCAGGAATCACGTGCACTCCAGTGTGAGGTGGATGGATGGATATAGCTCACACTATAAGTTACTTATTGAGTAAGTCACTAATTGTTTCTCATTTGGGTTAAGGTCGTACGCAATGAATGCGCCCCCCGAGACCCACTCCCTCGACGGCTTTCCGGCCGCCGCGATCCGTTTCGTGCGCGCACTCGAGCGCAACCGCGAGAAGATCGGCACGGATCACGGCCTGTCGCCGAGCGACCTTCGCGCCCTGTTCTGGGTTGCCGAGCAAGGCAGTGTGACCCCCAAGGCGCTCGCCCTGCACATGGAGATGACCACCGGCGGAATCACCGCGATCACCAACCGGCTCGTGAACCAAAACCTGCTCCACCGCATCGCGCACCCCGACGACAGGCGCAGCCTCTACCTCGAGCTCACCTCCGAGGGACACGACATCATGCGAGAGATCCACACCGACTTCAAGGGCATGATCGCGGCGTCAACGACGGGACTCTCGGCCAAGCAGCTCGTGGAGTTCGAGAACGCGCTGACGACAGTGGCGAACGAGGTCTTTACCCGGACTCAGTGAGCGCCGCGATCGTCTCGTCTGTCGCTTCTCGCGCCCAGTGCTGTTGTTGAGCGGAGCCGTGCTGCTGAGCGGCAATGAGCGATAGCTCGAACTCGGTGAGCGCCTCTTCGAAGCGATCGGCGTCGAAGAGCTGCCACCCCAGGTTGTTGTGGAGGGCGATCGCCCACCGCTTGGTGCGGGCATCCGGTGACGCCTCGACGAACTGGATGCCGCGCACAGCCCAGCCCACGGAGTTCTCGGCGTCGGCAATAGCGAGCATGTGGATAGCGTCGGCCGTGAGAAAGTCTTCGCCCTCCTCCTCGGCGAGCGCGAGCGCGTCGGCGAAGTAGGCGACCGCCTGCTCGGGAAAGCCGTCGGAGTTGAGACGGCGGCCCCGCTCGAGCGACAGGCGAATCGACACGACGGGCGCGTTCTGCTCGATCGACTCGAGCAACTCGTCGGCTTCCTCACCGCGCCCGGCAAGCCCGAGCGCACGCGCAAGCTGAGTCTTGAGCTCAGCGGTGGCGATGCCCTCCATGCCCTCGTCGCTGAGTGACTGCGGGATCTCGCTCGCGAACCGTTCAGCCGAAGCATCCGGATCGGTGAAATCCCAGAGCTCGTCGAGGCGGGCCGGATCGAGGCGGTCGGTCATGCATTTAGCCTAGGCGGGGCGTGCGCGGGATTTGCAACCATGCGCGGGAGCTCTAGCTACCGCGGATGTCTCTAACTCCCGCGCACGCGTGAAAACAAGGGCGAGGCCCGCTCGGATGCACGCTACGTGGCCAGCGGGGAGTTGGAGATCTGCACCATTTCGTCACGGTCGACGACCTTGATGCGAGTGCGACCCTGGGGAACACCGAGCGCAAGCTCGTGCTCGTCGAGGTTGTGCCAGCCGTTGAGGTTGGTGAACTCCACGCCACGCGATGCAAGCAGGTCGATGATGGCCTGCTCTTCGGGGTGCGCGGGTGCCCACCAGTTGGCCTGGTCGTTGATGACGTGCTTCACCGTCTCCATCGCGTCACTCTTGGTGTGGCCGATGAGGCCGACGGGGCCGCGCTTGATCCAGCCCGTCGCGTAGACGCCGGGAACCTGCTCGTCGTTGTCGTCGAGTACCTGGCCTTCGCGGTTCGGGATGACACCGCGACGCTCGTCAAACGGAATGCCGTCGAGCGGTGAACCGAAGTAGCCCACCGCGCGGTACAACGACTGCACCTCGACCTCGCGGAACTCACCCGTGCCCTTTACGCCACCCTCGCCGTCGGACTCGGTGCGCTCGTAACGGAAGCCCGTGACGCGGGGCTCGCCCCCTTCGAGAGCCTCAGGGGACGAGAGAACCTCGACCGGTCCCGCGAAGAAGTGCAGGTGCAGGCGACGAGACGACCCGGTCTGCGGTTCGTCTCGCCACTTACGGAAGATGCGGTCGATCACCATGATCTGCTTATTGGTCTCGATCGCGGTCTGCGAGGCAGCGTCGTAGTCGAAGTCCTCCTCGTACACCACGAGGTCGACGTCGTCGAGCTCGCCGAGCTCGCGCAGCTCGAGAGGCGTGAACTTAACCTGCATCGGTCCGCGGCGCCCGAAGACATGCACGTCGGTGATGGGCGAGGCCTTGAGACCCTCGTATACGTTCGCGGGAATCTCGGTCGGCAGCAGGTCATCCGGGTGCTTGGCGAGAATGCGCGCGACGTCGAGCGCCACGTTGCCGTTGCCGATGACGGCGGCGGATGTTGCCGTGAGCGGCCACTCACGCGGAAAGTCGGGGTGGCCGTCGTACCAGCTCACGAAATCGGCAGCGCCGTAGCTGCCGGGCAGGTCGATTCCGGGAATGTTGAGCGAGGCATCCCGAATCGCACCGGTCGAGAAGATCACGGCGTTGTAGTGCTTCTTGAGGTCGTCGAGCGTCACGTCGCGGCCGAAGGTGACGTTGCCGAACAGGCGAATCTGGCCCGTGTCGAGCACGTCTTTGAGCGCCGTGATGATGCCCTTGATGCGCGGGTGGTCGGGCGCGACCCCGTAACGCACGAGGCCGTACGGGGCGGGCAGCTGCTCGAAGAGATCGATCGAGACATCGAACTGCTTCTCAGCCTTCAGCAGGATGTCGGCAGCGTAGATGCCGGCCGGTCCCGCCCCCACGATGGCCAACCTCAGTTTTGCTCTGGTCACTAGCTGCTGCGCTCCACAATCGTTTCGGCGAATCGGGTCAGGGCCTTCTTGACGGGGCCTTCGGGAAGAGGGGCGAGGGCCGCAACGGCCTCGCGGGCCCAGCGGTACGCCTCATCGAGGGTCGCCTGGGTGACGGAGTGACCGCGCAGCTCGGCGATTGCGGCCGTGATGTCGGCCTCGTCGCCCTCGCCATAGAACGCAGACGTGACGTCTCGTTCGATGCGGCGCAGCAGGTCGTCGGCATCCTGGTCGGTCTGCGCGAGCCTGCGCAGGTAGAGCAGGGGAAGGGTCGCGACACCCGCACGAAGATCGGTACCGGGGGTCTTGCCTGTGTCGTCTTCTTCGCCCGCGAGGTCGATGACGTCGTCGATGAGTTGGAAGGCGATGCCGATTTTCTCGCCGAACTCGGCAACAGCGGGGCGGTACTCCTGGGGCGCGTTCGAGAAGATGACGCCGACCTGGGCGGCCGCCGAGATGAGCGATCCGGTCTTGTCTGCCAGCACCTGGATGTAGTGCTCGATCGGATCCTGTCCGCCACGAGGACCAATGGTCTCGTGCAGCTGGCCGAGGCAGAGGCGCTCGAAGGTGGCGGCCTGCAGCGCGAGAATGCGCTCGCCGAGACCCGCGCCAATCACACTCGCTCGCGCGAACAGCAGGTCTCCGGTGAGAATCGCGACCGAGTTTCCCCAGACATTCTGGGCGCTCGGCACTCCGCGGCGGCTGGGCGCGTCGTCCATGACATCGTCGTGATAGAGGGATGCGACGTGGGTGATCTCAATGGCCTGGGCCGCCGAGATCACGTCGTCGTTGTTGCCCTCACCGAGCTGGGCCGTGAGCAGTGTGAGCACGGGGCGCACGCGCTTGCCGCCCGCATCGAGAAGGTAGCGGGTCGAAGCATCCGCGATCTCGTCGGCGAACTGCATCTGGTCGATGAGTCCGGCCTCGACGGTCGCGAGACCCTCTTCGAGCGCCGTAACAAAGCGACGCTCATCACTCGAGGCGAAGAGCTTCTCGCCGAGCCCGAGCGACGAACTCAGGGTGTTGCTCCGACGAGCAAGGGGAACGCTCGGATTCACGTCTCGATCGATTCTCTTAGATCTTGTTGTTGACCACGCCCGGCGCGATCGTCTTAATGGGCCGTGTGTTGGCGCTCTTGCGTTTGGCGACCGAGGCAAGAACGGCCTCTTCGACGGGCTTGAAGCCACGGTGAAGGGCGACAACTCCCGCCGTGAGGTTGCGATAGGCGACGCGGGTGAAGCCCGCTCCCCTGACCCACTGGCTGAGTTCGCCCTGGTCGGGCCACTCGCGAATGGATTCGGCCAGGTAGGTGTACGCGGCGGGGTTGGAGCTCGTTCCGCGCGCGATCAGCGGCATCACGTGCGTGAGGTAGGTATGGTAGCCAGCGCGCATGATCGCGATAGGTGGCTTCGAGAACTCGCAGATCACCACGCGGCCGCCGGGCTTGAGCACGCGGTACATCTCGCTGAGCGCGGCCTTGGGGTCTTCGATGTTGCGCAGTCCGAAGCTGATCGAGACGGCGTCAAACTCGTTGTCGCCGAACGGAAGCTTCGTGGCATCCGCCTCGATGAACTCGATGTTCTTGTGGCGCTTGCGGCCCTCTTCGACCATGCCGTGCGAGAAGTCGACAGCGACGACGGTCGCGCCGTGCTTCTGCAGCGCGACCGAACTCGTGCCCGTGCCCGCGGCGATGTCGAGAATCCGCTCTCCGGCCGCCGGCGCGACAGCACGCACGGTGGCCGCACGCCACAACATGGCGTTGCCCGCGGAGAGCACGTTGTTGGTGCGGTCGTAGTGCTTCGCGACATCATCGAACATGCCCGCGACATCCTGGGGTCGCTTGTTCATATCCGCACTGGTCACGCCCTCAAGTCTAGGCTGTCTCACTCTGAGGATTCGGAGCGAGTCGGTGATGCGACGGGCGTACGCTTGAACGGTGATTCCCGAGGTGCTGACAGTGCGCACCGTGGCGATGGATGACCCGGGTGATCTCATCGCGTGGGCCCACGCCCTCCAGCCCACGGCATTCCTTCGCGATGGTGACGGCCTCGTCGGCTACGGGTCGCGCGTCGACTTCGTCCACAGCGCGGGTGACCGCATCGCGGCACTTGCGGATTGGTGGCAACAGCTTGCCGCCCGCGCTGTCGTGCACGATGAGGTCAACCTTCCCGGCACCGGCCTCGTCGCGTTCGGCAGCTTCGCGTTCTCCGATGACTCGGCGCAGTCGAGCATCCTCACGGTTCCCGCGGTGGTGATCGGTCGCAGCAAGGGCCGCTCGTGGATCACGATCATCGATGGCGGGATGCCCGTGCAGCCGACACCGCTCGGACCGGACTTTGCCGACCAGTTGGGGCCGGGATCACTCGCACCCCTCACCCCCGGGGCGATGTCGCCGTCCGAGTACGTGGACGCCGTCACGACCGCCGCCGTGGCGATCGCCGACGGGCGAGCCAACAAGGTCGTGATCGCGCGTGACCTCGTAGGGAGCATCCCGGCCATGGCCGACCGTCGCCATCTGCTGTCTCGCCTGGCCGAGTCGTACCCCGACACCTACGCGTTTGCCGTCAACGGTCTGATCGGGGCGAGCCCCGAGACGCTCGTGCGCGTGAGCGGTGGCACGGTGAGCGCCCGGGTGCTCGCGGGCACGTCGGCCCGCGGAGTCGACGCTGAGGCCGATGATCTCGCCCGCGACGCGATCTCCCACTCCCCCAAAGATCTCGGCGAGCACGCGTTCGCCCTGAGCAGCGTGCTCGAGGCCCTGGCTCCCCACACGCAGCAACTGTCGGCCAGCGAGCGACCCTTTGCGCTCACGCTGCCCAACCTCCTGCACCTCGCCAGCGATGTCACGGGCACCCTCAACGACGCCTCGACGCCCCTCGATCTGGTGCGGGCCCTGCATCCGACCGCTGCCGTGGCGGGCACCCCCACCGACGCCGCCCTTTCTCTCATCGCCGAACTGGAGCCCTTCGACCGTGGACGTTACGCGGGGCCCGTGGGATGGGTCTCTGCAACGGGCGATGGCGAGTGGGCGATCGCACTGCGATGCGCGCACATCGACGACGAAGGCAACGTCACGGCGTGGGCGGGAGCCGGAATCGTTGCGGACTCGGTGCCCGAGCGCGAACTCGCCGAGACCGAGCTGAAGTTTCGGCCAATCGCTGACGCGCTAGGTCGCCGCTAAGCGCGCCTTCTCGGCCTCGACGTCGTAGTCCGCTGCGGGGTACTGCGGGTCGAGCGCGGTCATTGCATCGAGCAGCAGCCCCTGCACAGCCCACCGCGCGTACCACTTGTGGTTGGCGGGAACCACGTACCAGGGGGCCTCAGGGGTCGAGGTGCGCGTGAGGGCGATCTGGTACGCCTCCTGGTAGGCCTCCCAATGCACGCGCTCGTCGACGTCGCCGGGGTTGTACTTCCAGTGCTTGTCAGGGCGGTCGAGGCGCTCCTGCAGCCGCGCCTTCTGCTCGTCTTTGGATATCTGCAGCATCACCTTGATGATCGTGGTTCCGGATGCGACAACCTCGGCCTCGAACTCAGTGATGAGGCCGTATCGCTCCTCGATCACCTCGGGGGTCGAGAATCCGCGAACACGGTGGATGAGCACATCCTCGTAGTGCGATCGGTCGAACACCCCGATCGATCCGGCCGACGGCAGCTGCTTGCGCACCCTCCAGAGAAAGTCGTGGGACTTCTCCTCGTCGGTCGGCGCCTTGAACGCGTGGATGTGAACGCCCTGCGGGTCGATGCCCCCGACCACGTGGCGCACGATCCCACCCTTGCCCGCGGTGTCCATGGCCTGCAGTACGAGCAGCACGCTGCGCGTGCCCCCGAATTTGCTCTCGGCGAAGAGACGCTCCTGCAGGGTGTCGAGACGCGCGCGGTTGTCGTCAAGCTCTTGCTGCGCGTGCTTCTTGTCGCTCACGCCGGGATGCGAGTCGGGGTCGACACTCGAAAGATCGAAGTCGGAAGTGACGGCAGTGAGAGCGCTCATTCCGCAAACCTACTCGTGCGGCTGTGCTACTCGCGAGCCAGGGGCACTTCCACGATCACGGGTCCGGTGGAGGCGGTGAGCGCCTGGTCGAGGGCACCGCGGTTGTCGACGCGCAAGTACTCCCAGCCGTAGGCGGCGGCGAGCAGCTCGATCGAGGCTCGCTGCGGTGTGAGCAGCACACGATCGAATCCCGCGCCGGCGGACTGCGCCACTTCGAGGCCCTCGAAGATAGTGCCGCCCTCGTCGTTTCCCACGATCACCTGGATGCGCGGACGCGGCTCCCCCACCCCGAACAGCAGGGCACCCACATCGTGCAGGAACGTGAGGTCGCCGACGAGCGCGCGGGTCGTGCCGCGGGCATCCTGCGCCTGGCTGGCGAGGGCAATGCCCAACGCCGTGGAGATCGTGCCATCGATGCCCGCAAGACCGCGGTTGGCGTGCACGGGAATCTTCTTGCCGACGACGACCTTGTCGGCTTCGCGGATGAGGCGGGATGCCCCGAGCACGAGGCGATCGTGGGGCCAGGTCGCGCGCCACACCGCTTCGACGAGGGTGCGACGCGTGACGGGCGCGCGCACCGCGGCGAGCTCGCCCTTGGCGTGCGCGCCGGCATCCGCCGTGACATCCGGGGCATGGTCGACGGGCTCGATCAGGCTGCGGCTCGTGGCAACCCAGCGGCCCACCCACGCGCGATCAGCGTCGGTGGCTTCGCTCGGCTCGACCGTGACCGCGTCGACGAAGGTCTGCACGCGGTGCCCGGGGTTGTAGTCGTCGGATGACGCGTGGCGAACCACGACGGTGTGCACCCCGTCGCGCTGGATGAGCGCGGGAACCTCACGACTGAGCGTCGGGTGCCCGAAGACGATCACGCGCGCGACGCGATCGCCGAAGTTGGCGGCGTTGAGCAGCTCGCGGTAGGCGACGACGAGGTTGGGCCCGAAGTGGGCGCCGCTCGCGACCTCGGCGAGGAGGGGCGCACCGAGCTCGCGGGCCACTTCTTCGGCGCGCGGACCTGCGCCCGTGCCCGCGATGACCACGGTGCCGGGGCGAGGGGTGAGGGTGTGAGCGTGCCCTGAGGTTCTCGAAGGGGATGCGGGCGGCAAGTCAACGACCGAAACCGCTTCGGGTGCCTCCTCGACCGGCTCGGGCAGCGTGAACGCCGACGACAACGGCTCGGCGAACGACAGGTTCAGGTGCACGGGGCTCGCGGATGCAGCAGCCCAGGCATCGCGAGCGAGGGCTGTCGCGGCATCCACCTCGCCGGGCTCACCCGTGGGCGCACCGATGTCCCATGACCGCTGCACGGCCGAACCGAAGATGCCGGGTTGGTCGGTGGTCTGGTTGGAGCCGACCCCGCGCAGCGCTTCGGGCCTGTCGGCCGTGATGACGATGAGGGGCACACCCGAGTGATGCGCTTCGAGCACGGCGGGGTGCAGGTTGGCGACGGCGGTTCCCGAGGTCGTGATGATCACCACGGGTCGCTCGGTCTCGACAGCGAGCCCGAGCGCGAGAAATCCGCCAACCCGCTCGTCGATGCGCACGCGCAGTCGCACTCGGCCCACACGCTCGAACTCGGCAGCCGCGAGGGCGAGAGCCTGCGAGCGCGAGCCCGGTCCGAGCACGATGTCGCGCACGCCGAGGCGGATCAATTCTTCGAGCAGCGCCACCGAAAACGTCGTGGCGGGCGCGTCACTCCTTGGGGGCGTCATCGTCGAGGTCGGCGAGTTCCTGTTCAAGGCGGCGGATGCGCTCGTCCTGGTCTTCTTCGAGACGCAGGTTGCGCAGGAAGGCGGGGTCGTCGTCGGGGGCGATCGTGCGACGCTCTCCGCCACGACTGCCCCAGTTGCGACCCACCACGAACCACAGCAGCGCGCCGACGAACGGCACGATGATGATGATGAGAACCCAGACGATCTTGGGGAATGCCCGCACGCGGCTCTTGTCGATGATGATGAGATCAACCAGAGCAAAAATGTCGAGCACAAGTGCCGCGACACCGAAGAGCAGCAATCGTCCCATGGGCATAATTCTACGTCTCCGCGCTGAACGTACACTTGCAAGGTGAAACCCTGGCTCGCCTACACACTCATTCGAGTCGGCATCTTCGCGCTGGCCTTCACGATTCTCATGCTCGTGGGCGTCGAGTGGTGGCTCTCCGCCATCCTGGCAGCCGTCATCGGCCTGTGCGTTGCCTACATCTTCTTCGGAAAGCTGCGGGATGCCATGGCGCTCGAAATCGCGCAACGACGGGCCGCGCCCGCCGAAGACGGCGACGCGCTCGTCGAAGACCGCGACTAGAAGGCGATAGCCCAGCCGAGCAGCAATGCGTAGGCGAGCGCCGTGAGAGACGTCAGGCGCAGCGCCACGATGAGCTCGGGTGCTGTCTTTGCCGTGAGCGTGATGAGTGCCGCGGGGATCGCAGCGAGCAGCACGAAGTACGTCAGGTAGGCGTTCGCGTAGAACAGCGTGAAGAACACGAGAATCGCGAACGGGGCCAGCACCAGCACCGCGAACACGATTCGGGATGCCCGGTCGCCGATGAGCACGGCGAGGGTGCGCTTGCCCGCGAGCTTGTCCTGCGCGATGTCACGGATGTTATTGACCATGAGCACGGCGCACGCAATGAGCCCAATCGCGACTCCCGCGAGCCAGCTCTCGATCGTGACGGTGCCCGCAAGCACGTAGGTCGTTCCCGCTGTTGCGACGAGACCGAAGAACACGAAGACGAACAGCTCGCCGAGCCCGTAGTAGCCGTACGGCTTCTTGCCTCCCGTGTAGAACCAGGCCGCCAGGATGCACACCGCGCCGACCGCGAGCAGCCACCAGTACTCGGTGCGAATCACGATGATGAGACCGGCCACGGCCGCAAGGCCAAAGAAGGCGAGCGCCACGAGCAGCACCGTGCGCGGCTTCGCGGCTCCGGATGCAACGAGTCGGCGCGGCCCCACGCGGTGCTTGTCGGTTCCGCGAACGCCATCGGAGTAGTCGTTGGCGAAGTTAACCCCGATCTGCAGGAACAGTGCCACCGCGAGGCACAGCAGCACGCGAGCCCAGTGCCAGCCGGGGCCCGTTCCCTCATGCGGCAGCACGTACGCGGCCGCAGCACCGAGAGCCACGGGAGCGATCGCGAGGGGCAGGGTCTGAAGACGAGCGCCACCAACCCAGTCGCCGAACGTTGCCTTCTTGACGGGCGCGACTCCGGGCGGACGACCGCCGGGGCGCCCCGACTTCTTGGCCGCCTTCTTCGGGGCGGGAACGGTGCTGGGGTCGATGCGCTGCTGCTTGGGGTTTGGCACGCAGCGAGTTTAGCCGTCGAGCGGTCTCGTCAGGCTCATCCCCGCGTACGCGCTTACTGCAGCGCCAGAGCCGCGATGCCGAGTCGGTCCGGCTTGCCTGTGGGCAGCATCGGCAACACGTCGACGAGCAGGATGCGGGAGGGGGCGGCCGGGCGGCCGAGGGCGTTGGCGACGGCATCCCTCAGCAGGTCGAGGGATACCGCAACCGTGCTCACGACGACGGGTGATTCACCCCACTCGGGATGCGGTGCCGCAACGACCACGGCATCCTGCAGGCCCGGAAGGGCGCGCACCGCCTCTTCGACGGCCGAGATCGATACCTTCACGCCGCCCGAGACGATCACGTCGTCGATGCGGCCCGTGACGGTCAGCACTCCGTCGATCACGTCGCCCGTGTCGTCGGTCACGTACCAGCGATGCCCGTCGTGCTCGCGGAATGAGAACGCGGTGCGCCGCGGGTCGTCGAGGTATCCCTCGGCGAGCACGCTGCCGGCCAGCTCCACTCGCCCGTTGACCACGCCCACGAGCGTGTTGCCGATGGGCACTCCGTCGTAGACGCAGCCCCCCGCGGTCTCGCTCGAGCCGTAGGTGCGAGTGACGTTGAGCCCGAGTTCGAGGGCGCGCGCGATGAGCGGCCTCGGCGTGGCCTGTCCACCCACGAGAATGCGGTCGAACGCGCGCAGGGTCTCGAGGGCCGCGTCGGCCTCGATGAGCCGCGCCAACTGGGCGGGCACGAGAGAAACAAAGCGGCGCGGATGATCGAGCCGAGCTGCAGCGGCCATGAAGTTCTCGGCACTGAAGTGCTCGGACTCGAGCACCACGAGGGTGGTCGCCGCAACGAGGGACCGCACGAGCACGTTCACGCCCGCGATGTAGTGGGCGGGCAGCGCGAGCATCCACTGCCCTGGGCCACCGAGGGCGGTGTCGGATGCCGCGGCCGACGCCAGCAGTGCGTCCGCGCTCAGGGCAACGCGCTTGGGGCGACCGGTGGAGCCGCTCGTCTCGATAACGAGCGCGACCTTCTGGGGAACGGTTGCCGGCAGGCTCGCCGCAGCGGCACTCGGGCGATCGGTGGGCATGATCGCGGGGCCATCGCCCGACAGGGCATCGCGCAGCCCCGCCTGCACGGCGGCGACGTCGAGCGAGTGCACGACGGCGAGCGGGCGCGTCACGCTAGTACTGCCACGGGTAGGGGGCCCAGTCCGGCTTGCGTTTCTCGAGGAACGCGTCGCGGCCCTCGACCGCTTCATCCGTTCCGTAGGCGAGGCGCGTGGCCTCACCCGCGAAGACCTGCTGGCCTACGAGCCCGTCATCCACCGCGTTGAACGCGAACTTGAGCATGCGGATGGCGGTGGGCGACTTGCCGAGAATCTCGTTGGCCCACTCGTACGCCACGGTCTCGAGTTGGGCGTGCGGCACGGCGGCGTTGATGGCACCTGCCGCGAGCGCGCGCTCCGCGTCGTACTCCCGCGCAAGGAAGAAGACCTCGCGAGCGAACTTCTGGCCAACCTGGCGAGCGAAGTAGGCGCTGCCGTATCCGGCGTCGAAACTGCCCACATCGGCATCCGTCTGCTTGAATCGCGCATGCTCGAGGCTCGCGATCGAGAGGTCGCACACGACGTGAAGTGAGTGCCCGCCGCCCGCAGCCCAGCCCGGGATCACCGCGATGACGACCTTGGGCATGAACCGGATGAGGCGCTGAACCTCGAGGATGTGAAGGCGCGAGGCGTTGCCCGAGGCCGTCGACGGCGACTCACCCTCGTGATACTCATACCCGGCGCGCCCACGAATGCGCTGGTCGCCGCCCGAGCAGAATGCCCATCCGCCGTCTTTCCCACTCGGCCCGTTGCCCGTGATGAGCACGACACCGATGGCCGGATTCTGGCGGGCATCATCGAGCGCGCGGTACAACTCGTCGACGGTGTGCGGCCGAAAGGCGTTGCGCACTTCCGGGCGATCGAAGGCGACGCGCGCGACGCGACCCGTCGTGTCGTGGTGATACGTGATGTCGGTCAGTTCGCCGAATCCGTCGACGTCGCGCCACACTGCCGGGTCGAAGAGTTCGGAGACGGATGCCATGGCTTTAGCCTATGGCGAGGCTGGGTTGTCGAGCGCTTAGCTTCGCGCTCCACTGAGAAACTCGAGCCCGACGAGCATCAGGTACGGATTCGCGAGCAAGCCGAGAACGGCGGCGATGACACCCAGACGACGACCGCGATCGAGCACGATTGCGACGCCACCCCCGACGATCCCGGCGATCGACAGGGCGATCGCAAGGAAGGCGAGGGCAGTCGATGTGGCGTAGGTGCCGTTGGTCGCGATCACGACTGCCGCAATCGTCGTGAGCACCGTCAGGATCGATGACGCGAGAGCGAGTGCGCCAACGAGAACTGTCTTCGGTCGCGGTTCGCGTTCGTCGACGTCCACCTCGATGGTGGGCGGCTCCGACTGTTCTGTGACCTCATCGAGCTCGTCGGTCTCGATGTACATGGGCACGACCTTGATCGGTACCTTCTCGATCGCACCTGGCTCAGTCACGCAATCAGGTTATCTCGTGCCGCCAGCGGGGCCACAATGGAGGCATGCACCCAACGTTGGATGACCTGCTCGGTTCGGCTCGCGTGGTGTCACTCCCGCTGGCCTCTCGCTTTCGCGGGATCGACGTCAGGGAAGCGGTGCTCTTCGAGGGGCCCAACGGCTGGACCGAGTTCTCGCCGTTCACCGAGTACCACGACGACGAGGCATCCACCTGGCTTGCCGCGGCCATCGATTTCGGCTGGGGCCCCAGCCACCCGCTGCTGCGCGACCGGGTAGGGGTCAACGCGACGCTCCCCGCCGTACCGGTGGGCGAGGTGGCCGCAATCCTCGCGCGCTTTCCCGGATGCCGCACGGTGAAGATCAAGGTGGGCGAGCCCGGCCAGACCCTCGCGGATGACACGGCTCGCGTTGCCGCTGTGCGCGAGCTGCTCGGCCCGGAAGGGCGCATCCGCGTTGATGCGAACGGCGCCTGGAACGTGGACGAAGCGGAGCACGCCATTCACGCCTTCGCCGAGTGCGATCTCGAATACGTCGAACAGCCTTGCGCCACGATCGACGAACTTGCCCAGGTGCGCAAGCGCGTCAAGTACATGGGCATTCCGATCGCGGCCGACGAGAGCGTGCGCAAGGCCGACGATCCGTTGGAGGTTGCACGTGCGGGAGCCGCCGACATCCTCGTGATCAAGGCTCAGCCGCTCGGCGGCATCACGGCGGCACTCCGCGTCGTCGCGGCAGCGGGCCTGCCCGTGGTGGTCTCGAGCGCCCTCGACACCTCGGTGGGCATCTCGATGGGATTACACCTCGCCGCCTCGATCGAGAACCTCGAGTACGACTGCGGACTCGGCACGGCCGCCCTGCTCGCGGTGGACGTGACAGATTCCCCGCTCATCCCCGTCGATGGAGCGCTCGAGGTGCGCCGAGTAGTTCCATCGAACGAGCTGCTCAACGAGCACGCCTCAAGCCAGGACCGCACGAACTGGTGGCTCGCGCGGCTCGCGCGCTGCTACGAGCTACTTGCCTAACACGAGTAGTACAGCACGTCATCGGAGATGCTGTTCGGCCCGCCGAGCAGCACAATCTCGGCCGGATCGAGGGCGAGCAGACTCGTCACTGCCGCCATCGGAAGGCACTCTTTGGGCGACAGGTACAACGGAGCATCGTAGGCGCCCGCAAGCGGTCCGCCCGCAAGCGCGTCTGCGAAGCCCATTCCGGTCGCGATGAAGACTGTGCTGCTGTGATCGAAGATCCGGTCATTGATCAAGGCGGCCGCTTCAAAACGATCGCTGCCGGCGAATCGGTACACCGTGCCGTCCAGCACGGCCGACAGCGAGCTCTCGATGCCCGCGGTGACCGACGCCTTTCCGCCCGCGATGTAGGCGTTCCTCACGCCCAGGTCGGCGAGAAGACCCTTGGTCGAGTCGCTGAGTTTGGGCGCCGTGCCGTCGACGAGAAGCACGGCCGCATCGATGTGTCCGGCCGCGGGGCCCGCCGATAGAGCGTCGGGGAAGTTGTTTCCCGTGGCGATGAAAATCGTGTCCAGACAGGTGCCCGTGTCGCAGGCAAACGCGTCGAGAATCACCTTGCGTGACACCTCGTAGCGATCGGCACCACCGATGCGGGTGACTCTGTTCGACAGGGTCTTCAGCTCGGCGACCACGGCGGGTGTGACGCTCGCCGGACCGCCCACGACAATGATTTTCTGGGGATTGAGCCGCACGATCTCAGCGCGCGTTGACGCGGGAATCGCGTTGGGCTGCACGAGCAGCAGGCCACCGCCGCTGTGGATTGCTGCTGGTCCCGCACTCAGGGCATCCGGGTACTTTTCGCCACTCGCGATGTACAGCACCTCGATGTTGTAGGGCCCCTCCGACGCAGGGAAGGTCTCCTTCGACATGTTCACGTTGGCGACGTAGCGGTCGGCGCCCCCCAGCCGGTAGCCCTGAATAGGGGCGAGCTGGGCGTCGAGGTCTTTATATCCGCCGGGGGCAAGCGTTACCGCAGTCGCGAGCTGTTCATAAGGCTGGTCGTTCCACCACTCGGGCGCCAGGCCGGAACCGCTCGGCCCAGCGAACCGCACCTTGTACGTTCCCGGCCACAGCAACGCTGCTATGTAGTAGGAGTCGACATAGACGCGTGGATCCGCGAGCGGTTCGAAGAGCCCGGTTGCAGTGTTGAGCACTCGCATCTCGACTCGCGCGCCCTCGCCGAGGCTCGCGCCATCAGGGCCACGCATGGTGCCCGAGATGGTGGCAGCGAGGGGCATCGTGATGGTGCCGACGGCGGTTGTAGCCCCGTCGGTGACCGTGACGAGTGTTGCTTGCGAGAGCAGGCCGACGTCTCCAACAAAAGTCGGGGCAAGCCGATCGTATTGGGCGCTGACGTAGTACTGCCCGGCAGGCAGACCCCAGATGCGGAACGTACCGTCGCCCTCGAGTCGGGTCTGGCTCGGCTGGACCAGCGTGCCGTCGGACGCGAACACCCTGAACTCTTTGTCGATACCCGTGCAGCCCCAGCAGGGATCGCCACTCGTCGCCGCGAGAGACCCGCTCACGGAGGGCGTCGCGTACTCAAACACCGGGTTGATGCCGGTGAAGGTCTCGCTCCCGGTGACGGTGAGCACCGTCGCCTCGGCGAGGGTCGCCTTGTCTTGCCAGAAGTCAGGATTTCTGGGGATGCCTCCGAGCATGGTGTCGGGGTACGTTACGAAGCCGACCTTATAGTTGCCCGGCGCCAGGTTGGTGAACCAGTAGTTGTCGCCCGTGCCTGAGTCAGTTTGCGAGACACTCTTCGTCTTCAGCGCCGCACTGGTGTCGGCGTTGTAGAGCGTGACCTCGGTGTAAAAACCGTCAATGCGGCCCGTGATCTTGCCGCCCGTGGCCGCGTTTGCAGCGACAGGCTGGAGAAGGCCCGTCACCAAGAGAGCGACAGAAAACCCCGCCAGCAGCGCCACGCGCGCAACGCTCATGCCTCGGAAACGTGACACCCTATCCCCCACTCTCATGGCTGAGAGAAACTCAACCGAGCCGATGCTATACGAAGCGGCCCTCAGGGGGCGAGCACTCCGGGACCGGGCACGAGAGCATTGCGCATCGCGGCGTCAGAGGCGGCCTCGAGCGCTACCCGCCAGCCCCTGTCGAGCGTCGCGAGCAGCCCCCCAAGGAACGCATCTCCGCTGCCCACGGGAAAGCGACCCAGCCGCGCGGGCACGGCGAGCTCGATCGCGCCCTCGGTAGTGAGCGCGGCACCGCCGCGTACACCGTCGGTGACGATCGACTGCACGCCGTAGCGCTCGTAGAGCTGATCACACGCTTCTGCCGCGGTCCCTAGAGGCATGCCCAGCAGTTCCTCGGCCTCATGGAGGTTCACCTTGACTACGTCGGCGCATCCGACGAGCGCGCGCAGGCCCTCGCCTGAGCTGTCGACGATGATGTGTGCGCCGAGCGAGCCGAGAAAGACTGCGAGCGCCTCGGGGTCGACCCCCGAAGGGAGCGATCCCGATACGGAAACCCAGTCACCCGTATCAGCGCTGGTTGCCGCGGCGACGGCCTCCCACTCGGCAACCGTCAGGGGCGTCGTGGGTTCGTAGATGTCGGTGCTCGTCGTGGAAGCGCTCTCGGTCTCGACGATGGAGGTGCACGTGCGTGTCGTGGCCGCGATCGGAATGATCGTGGCATCCACACCCTCGGCGGCGAGCTCACGCGCGATCCACTCGCCCGACGACCCGCCCAGCGCCGCGACCACACGCACGCCCGCACCGAGGGCGTGCGCCACCCGGGCAACGTTGAGCGCTTTGCCACCTGCGACGCGCGTCACCGAGGTGGGTCGGGAGATACCCCCGAGCTGCAGGGCGGGCACCTCGTAGGTGACGTCGACGCTCGCCGAAAGAGCGAGGCAGACAATCACGGGCGATCGCTCCACGGCGTCACAACGCCCAGCATGCGGGACTGCCCCGTCTCGAACACGTCGAGAGCGGCGGCGGATACCTCGGCCGGGGTGTGCCAGCGCGAGCCCTGCGCCGTGGACTCCCACCCGAGCAGCAGCACGTCAGGCTCCACGAGTGGATCAGGCGAGCCCGGCGCCGCCGCATCGCTCGTGCGCACCCGCACGACCGAACCCGTCACCGCAGAGTGCAGTACTGAAAGTGACTGCGCCGACGTGGTGGGGCAGTACACGATCGCTCGATCCCAGGTGTCGTCGCCGAGGGCGCTCGCGAGGGCAAACGCATCGGTGGCGTCGGCGGCAAGACCCGCGACCCCCGCTGGCAACGTTGACGCATCTCGTGCCACACCCGTAACCCGGTGACCCTCTGCCGCGAGTGTTGCTGCGGCGGGCCGCAGGATGCCTGTCGCACCGACCACGAGTACGCGCATGGTTCTCAGAATGCCTGCGGACCGACGGCGGCGCCAGAGGCTCCCTGAAGAAAGTCGAGGTCACAGCCCTCGTCTGCCTGCACGACGTGGTCGACGTACAGTTTGGTCCAGCCGCGGTCACTTCCTGGCACTCGCACGGGCTGCCAGCCCGCGGCGCGCTCGGCAAGCTCGTCGTCAGTGACATCCAAGTGCAGACGCCGGTTCGGAACATCCACCTCGATGACGTCGCCCGTTCTCACGAAGGCGAGCGGACCTCCCGCTGCGGCCTCGGGCACGACGTGCAGGATCACGGTGCCGTAAGAGGTTCCCGACATGCGAGCATCCGAAATTCTCACCATGTCGGTGACACCGCTCGCGAGGATCGACATCGGCAGAGGCAGGTTGCCGACTTCGGGCATGCCCGGGTAGCCGCGCGGGCCCACGTTGCGCACCACGAGGATGTCGTCTTTCGTGACATCGAGCTCGGGGTCGTCGGCGTCGCGCAGGTAGTCCTGCAGCGAGTCCCACACGAGAGCGCGGCCGCGGTGGGTCATGAGTTCGGGCGCAGCGGCGGCCTGCTTGATGACGGCGCCACGCGGGGCGAGGTTGCCTTTCAGCACGGCGATACCGCTGCCCGCGGGCTTCGTCGGGTTGTCGAGCGTGCGGATGACCTCGCGGTCCCAGCACTCGGCATCGGCGTAGTTCTGCCCCAAGCTCATGCCCGTGACGGTCGGCGCATTCTCGTGCAGCAGCGGCCCGAGGGTCTTGACGAAGGCCCCGACGCCTCCCGCGTTGTCGAACTCCTCCATGAGAAAGCGGCCCGACGGCATGAGATCGACAATGGTCGGGATGTCGCGCACGAGGAAGTCGAAGTCGTCGAGGGTGAGCTCAACCCCCACTCGCCGAGCCAGGGCGAGCAAGTGGATCACGACGTTGGTGGAACCGCCGAGCGCGGCGTTCGCGCGAACCCCGTTCTCGAACGCTTCGCGAGTGAGGATGTCGCTCGGCTTGAGGTCTTCGCCGACCATCTCGACGATTCGTCGACCCACGATGTGCCCGAGGGTCAGGCGGCGGGAATCCGCCGCCGGGAGTGAGGCGCTGCCTGGCAGCTGCATCCCCATCACCTCGGCGACGGAAGCCATACTCGACGCCGTGCCCATCGTCATGCAGTGACCGCGACTGCGCGACATGCCCGCCTCAGCTTCGGTGACTTCGTCTTGGCCGATCCGACCGGCCCTGAACTCTTCGGTGAACTTCCACACGGAGGTTCCCGAGCCGATGCTCGTGCCGCGGTACTTGCCGTTGAGCATGGGGCCACCGGTCAGCAGGAGGGTGGGGATATTGACGCTCGCAGCACCCATCAAGTACGCGGGCGTGGTCTTGTCGCAGCCCGCGAGCAGTACAACACCGTCGAGGGGGTTTGCGCGCAGGGTCTCCTCAAGATCCATGGCGATGAGGTTGCGCAGCAGCATCGCGGTCGGGCGCACGAGCGGCTCCCCTGCCGAGGTGGTGGGAAACTCGAACGGCACACCCCCGGCTTGCCAGATGCCCTTCTTGACCTGCTCGGCGAGTTCGCGCAGGTGCATGTTGCAGCTCGTCAGCTCGCTCCAGCTGTTGGCGATCCCGATGACGGGGCGCCCGCGGAACGAGTCATCCGGAAGCCCCTCCGAGCGCATCCACGAGCGATGCATGAACCCGGTCTTGCCTTCGGCACCGAACCACTTCTGGGAGCGAAGCCCTTCGATGTTGCCATTAGAGATCGTCATTGAAACTCCGGGAGGTATCTGAGCTGCTCGGCGATGAGGTCATCAGTGAGGGCGGCCGCGGCATCCCGATCGGTCACGGCTCCGTCGACGATCATGGCCTCGACAATGAGGTCACGGTTGCCGGTCATGGCGCCCTCGACGGCGATTGACACCGACTCGAGGCGGTGCGCGAGGATGGCCGTGAGCGGCTCGGCGAGGTCGGGAACGCTGATGGGGCGGATGCCGCGACCCGTCGCTACGCCGGGAATCTCGACCGCCGCGTCATACGGCAGGCCGGGCACGAGCCCACGGTTGATCACATTGCACGAAAACATCTCGCGCGAGTCGAAAGTGATCGAGCGGATGATGGCGATGAGCTGTTCCTGTTCGCCGCCGCTGCGCGCGAAGATCGACTCGTCGAGCGGCTCCTCCCCCACGGCCTGGCGACGCATGCCCTGGTAGCGGTTCTCACCCCACTCGAGAATCTCGGTGAGCGAATAGGCATCGAGCCCGAGCTTCTTGCCGTAGTAGTCGCCGTTCGCGAAGCGCTCGGGGAAGAACTCGACGACGTGGCGGTCACCCGCTGCGGCAAAGGCGCCGTACTTTTCGAAGAGTTCCCACGCGAAGGGGTTGTGCCATGCGCTCGGCTCGTCGTAGAAGATGTTGCCGATGATCTGGGGATCCGGTGTCTCGGCGAGCTCGCGTTCGACGCGCTCACGGATGATCGGCCAGGCATCGTGGCCATCCACTCGGAAGTCGTAGATGAACGTGAGGTGGTTGATGCCCGCATAGAGCGTCGAGGTGCGCTCGAAGGGAACGTCGATGAGTTGCGCTAGTTCGCGCTGGATGTGGTGCATGCCGTGGCACAAGCCGACGGGGTCGAGGCCCGAGTACTTCGCGATGGCCTGCACGTTGGCCGTCATCGGGTTGGAGTAATTGAAGAAGAAGGCATCGGGGGCGAGCTCGGCAATGTCGCGCGCGATGTCGACGATCACGGGCGTCGTGCGCATGAGACGCGAGATGCCGCCGGGCATGATCGAGTCGCCGACGGGCTGGAGGATGTTGTGCTTCATGACGACGTTCCAGTCGGCCTGCCACGCCTCGCGACCGCCCACCCCCACGCACGTGACGATGAAGTCAGCGCCCGGCAGCGCCGCACGACGGTCGAGGCTCGCAGACACCCGGATGTGGTCGCCGGCGCCGCGCGCGTCGATCATCTTCTGGGCAAGACCATGGGCGACCGAGAGGTGTGCCTCGTGCACGTCGACGAGACGGATGTCCCAGTCGCCGAGGTCGGTGGCCCCGATGAGGTCGGCGAGGAGGCCGCGCGTGAAGACCGCGCTGCCGGCACCGATCAACACGAGCACGCGGCGGTCGGTCATGCCTGCTCCTTGCTGCGAAAGGCGATCGTGTTGCTGATCACGCCAATGCCTTCGACGCCCACTGCGACGACGTCCCCATGCTGAAGGTAGCGGGGCGGGTTGCGGAACCCACCGGCACCCGCCGGGGTGCCCGTGAGAATGATGTCGCCGGGCTGCAACGTCGTGCCGTCACCGATCCACGCGAGCAGTGCCGCCACATCGAAGACCATGGCGGCCGTCGAGTCATCCTGAAGCGTCTCGCCGTTGACGGTCGTGAAGATTCGGTGATCCTGGGGATTCCCAAACTCGTCGGGTGTGACCACCCACGGGCCGAGCGGGGTGAAACCGTCGAACGACTTGGCACGCGTCCACTGCACATCGGCAAACTGCACGTCACGCGCCGAGAGGTCGTTGGCCACGGTGTATCCCGCGATGTCGTCGAGGGTGGCGGGCACCGAGCCGCCGCACGTGCGACCGATCACGACGGCGAGCTCGGCTTCGTAGTCGACCTGTGCGGTCAGGTGGTCGGGCATGGTGACGACGGCGCCCGGCGCGGTAATGGAACTCGAATACTTTGCGAAGGTGAGCGGCTGCGCGGGCGGCGTGAACCCGGTCTCGGTGGTGTGGTCGGCGTAGTTGAGCCCGACGGCGATGATCTTGCCGGCGCTTGCGACTGGGGCGAGCAGGTCGAGGCTGGATTCGTCGATCTCGGGCCACGAGTGTGCCGAGCCGGACTGGGCGTCGGCGAGCGCGCCCAGCACGTCGCGATGATCGTGGGGTGCGAGTCGTGCCGAGCCCTGCTCGACGGCGACGATTCGCGGGCTTCCCTCGACGAGGGCTCGCGCGATTCTCATTGCTCTCCTATGAACACAGTTGATTCGGCCGGGCATCCCGGTGGTTCATCCTGTCACAAGTGAGCAGAAATGAGCAAGAATGGGCAGATGCTTTCAGATCGGGCGGTAGTAATCGGCGCATCCCGCCCCACCGTAGGGGCTGCGGGCGCCGCTCAGGGCGTCTACGGGGCCCGCGGCAACCTCGAACTCGTGGCGTGCGACGTGGCCGACGGGATGTGGGTCTTCTGGTTCAATGCCGACCTGGAGACCGATCCCATCGCGGCACCCGACGTGCCGCCCGGCGCGTGGAGCGGCGGGCTGCATTGTGCCGCGGGCATGCGTTACACCGCCGCCCAGATTCTGCAGTCCCACCTCGGGCCCGACCACCTCGAGGTGCTGGCGCTCGACGACGGCGGCGTGCTGCAGAGCTGGTACTGGTCGCCCGAGCTCGCCTTCAGCCGACGCCCCGAGGATGCCGCGCGCGACGTCGTGCACTTTGTCGCCCACGAGGCGGCCGACGGCACTCTGGCGGTCGACTACGAGCTGCGAGGGGCTGGCCGCCGACGCTCTGTCGCCGGCCCCGACGAGTACCCGATGCGGTCGTGGGTGGATTCTCACTGCGACGAGCCCTTCGTTGCCGATGCCGACGCGTCGCTTCAGGCAGCGGGCATCCGGAACTTCCAGCCGGGTACTGCGCGCGTCTCGCACTCGACCCGCAACGGCGGGACGCGCGAATTCACCTACCGCGATGCTGCGGGAGCCCTTCGGCACCTGCCCGTGCCGCTCGAGTAGCGGGAAGGCGACCGGATCAGTTGATGCGGTGCACCATCGTGTTGGCGAACTGGTAGCGGTAACCGGCAGCCTTTACCGCAGCATCGTGGCGCGGGCTCTGCCCGTACGACGAGCCGTGCAACCACACGAATGCGGGCGCCTCCTGGCCCGTTACCGCCTCGAGTGCCCGTTTCGACTCCACGACCTCGCGCACGATGTCTTCGTCTGACAGCACGGTGTCGAAGCCCTCGTGGTGCGCGGTGTGCGGGTAGACGACGTGCCGCTTCGAGAGCTCGGCGACCTCGTGCCAGTTCATGGCGATGCGGCCACCCTTCGTGTCCTCCTCAACAAGCGAGATCCAGTGCGCTCGCGCAAACGCCTCCTGGTACTCGGGCTCGCAGTCGACGAAGGATGTCGCGATCGGAAACCAGCCCGTGAGCCCGAGCTCATCGCAGATCGGCGCAGCCACGGTCGCGGAGTTGCGGTAGCCCTCATAGAACACGGGGATGAGGCCGGGCTTGTCTTTGTGCCAGGTGCCCGTCTCGAACAGCTGGTCAAGGTCGGCAAGTGTCACCGGGGCATAGTCGCGCGCGAAGCGCGTGAGCTCGGCGCGCAGCTCAGCGGCGGCGACGCGCGGAGTCGAGTGATAGTTCACAACACGAATGAAGTGTGCGGCGCTGAGCTGCTCAAGCTGGGTGTCGAAGCCGGGCTTGGTCATGCGGAAACCTCCGAGTCTGTGATGGGCGCGGCATCCGGAGCGAAGTGCGTGTACGCGAGCACCTGCATGGCGGTGATGACGGCACCCTCGTCGTCAATACGCGCGAACGGCACAAGCGCCGCAGAGTAACGCTCGAAGACCGCTGCGAACGTCGCACCTTCGGCGAGCTGGGCGGCGTTCGAGTTCACGGGCAGAGGGCCGCGCTCGTCGGCGAGACCGAGCACCATGGGGATTCCCTCGCGCTCGAGGCGCCGCTCATGGCACGCGCGCATGAGTCCCGTGATGTCGCCCTCGGCGAGCAGCTGGGCGGCAGTGGGCTCACCCTCGTGGGTGGCGGGACCGGTGACGGTCACAGGTGTTCCTTTCGGTTGTGGCTTCTCACGCGCTGATCACTCCGAGAAGGCGCTCGACGGTCTGAGCAATCGACTCGCGAGCCTGAAGTAGTGCTCCCCGCGGGTCGGCACCCCTGCGGGACTCGAGGCCCGCCTGCATCGCGTCGGAGTAGGCGGCGCTCAGTTGGGTGCCGACATTGACCTTGCGGATGCCCGCGCTGATCGCCGCTCGGATGTCGTCGTCGGCCACTCCCGACGAACCGTGAAGCACGAGCGGAACATCCACTGCCGAGGCGAGGCGGGCGATGAGGTCAAAGTCAGGGGTCGCGGTGCGCTCGGTCATCGCGTGCGACGTACCGACGGCGACGGCGAGCGCGTCGACGCCCGTTGCGGTGACGAATGCCGCGGCCTCCGACGGGTCGGTGCGTACGCCGGGCGCGTGGGCTCCGTCTTTGCCGCCGATCTCTCCCAGCTCGGCTTCGATCAGCAGGCCGTGGTCGTGGGCAAGGGCCGTAACGCGCGCGGTCTCGGCAACGTTCCAGTCGTAGGGCATCGTGGAGCCGTCGAACATGGCCGACCCAAACCCGAGCGCGGCACTCTCCATCACGAGGTCGGCATCTTCGCAGTGGTCGAGGTGCAGCCCCACGGGCACGTCGGCCTCGTGGGCGAGCATGAGGCACCCGGCCGCGAGCGGGGCGAGCCCTCCGTGGAACCGGATCGCGTTGTGACTCACGGAGAGCAACACGGGAAGCCCCGCGCGCGAAGCACCGAGCAGGATGCCCTCGGCGAACTCAAGCGTGATGACGTTGAACGCCGCTACTGCGCGAAGCCGGGAGTCATCGAGGAGGGCCGCGGCGTCGGTCAGCATGTCTCGACGATGACGTCGGCTGCCCGGAACCGGTCGAGAATTGCGGGGTCGGCTTCGTCGTCGGTAATGAGCGTCGTCACGGCACTGATCGGCACAAGCCTCGCCGGGCCACGCTGGGCAAACTTGCTGTGGTCCGCGAGCAGAATGAGCTCGGCCGCACTCGACGCTAGCGAGCGGTCGGTCTGGGTCTCACTGAGGTTGGTTCCCGTGACGCCCATCTCGGGGTCGATTCCGAAGGCACCGGAGAACACCTGGTCGATTCCGAACTCGTCGAGACCCGCGATAGTGAGGTGACCGAGAAGTGACATCTCCTGGCGACGCAGCAACCCGCCGAGCACCACGAGGTCGATGTCCGAATACTGCGAGAGCCGGTTGACGACCATGAGGCTATTGGTGAGCACCGTGAGCCCCTGCACCCCGCCAAGGAAGGGCAGCATCGCCTCGGTCGTCGTGCCACCGAGGATGAGCACGGTGGAGTGGTCGGCCACATGGGCGGCCGCAGCCTGGCCAATGCGGCGCTTCTCGTCGGCGTAAGCGACCTCGCGCAACGGCCGGATCGGCTCCACGTCATCGCTGACCGGTGAGGCTCCCCCGTGCACGCGCTCGAGCAGCCCGCGCTCCTGAAGGGTGTTGAGATCACGGCGAACAGTCGACGTGCTCACACCGAGCAGGCGGGCAAGAACATTCACCGATCCGGTGCCGTAGGCGCGCACATAGTTGAGCAGTTCGCGCTGGCGCTTGGGTCCGAGCAGGGGTTCAGTAGCCGGAGACACGGTCCACCTCGTTCACTAGGGGCTGGCCAGTGGCCAGCCGGGTGAGGTTCTCGACCACGAGGTCGAGTGTCTGTGCATGGTACTGCGGGGCGAGCCCCGCGAGGTGCGGTGTTACGAGCGCGCCGGGCTCTGACCACCACACCGAGTCGGCGCGGAGAGGCTCCGAATCGAACACATCGACCGCCACGCCACCCACCCGACCGTCACGAAGCCGTTCAAGAAGAGCCGTCTCGTCGACGATTCCCCCGCGCGCGATGTTGATCACGAAGGCCCCGTGCGGCAGCAGGTCGAGCTGCACAGCACCGATCATGCCGCGCGTGAGCTCGGTGAGCGGAACCACCACGACGAGAAAGTCGCTGCGCGTCAGGGCCTCGTCGAGACGGTCCATCGTCACGACGTCGGCGCGATCGGCGTCGAGCTCCATGCGCCCCGTGTCGAACTGGGCGGCGGATGCCCCGCCAGCCGTGCGGCGAACACCGATCACATTCATGCCGAACGCCGTCGCAAGCCGCGAGATCTCACGGCCGATACGGCCGTAGCCGATGATGCCGACGGTTGAACCCGCGAGAGCGTGCGGAGTCAGGCTCGAAAGCCGCTCGGCGTTGCTCGGCCACGTGCGGGTCGCCCGCAGTTGTTCCACGAGAGGAATGCGGTGCGCGAGCTCGAGAATCGTCATCATCGCGTACTCGGCCATGGGCACGGGTGCGATGCCCCCGAGGGTCGCGATCGGGATGTCGGTCGCCCACAGTTCAGTCGCACGAACGTGGTCGACCCCCGAGGTGTCGAGCTGCACACAGCGCAGGGCCGGCACCTCCGCGAGGCCCGGGAACCATTCGGAGGTGTGTAGCAGGTCGACGCGCGCAAGCAGGTCGCCGTCGGGCGCGTCGCCGGGCGCCAGGCGATGAACAGCAACCCCGGGCATCCGGGATCGCAGCTCGTCGAACCAGCTGTCGGGCAGCGGCAACGTGCAGAGGTACGTGAGGGCCATCTAGCGGATACCGCTCCGAGCGAAGCCCTGCACGAAGTATTTCTGGAAGAAGAGGAAGAGCAGCACCATGGGCAGCACCGAGATGAGTGCGAGCGCCATGGTCTGGTTGTAGTCCGGAGCGGACTGGCCCTTGAGATAGAGCAGGCCGATCGGGAGTGTGAACAGGTCGTTTTGCTTGAGCGCGATGAGGGGCCAGGCGAAGTCGTTCCAGCTACCCATGAGCGTCAGCAGCGTGAGCACGGCCAGCAGCGGCTTGCACAGCGGCAGCACCACCTGCAGGAAGATGCGCATCGAGCCCGCGCCATCAATACGAGCGGCCTCGATGAGTTCGTGTGGAATCGCGATGATGAACTGGCGAGCGAGGAAGATGCCGAAGGCGGTCGCCGCCGAGGGCAGGATCACTGACCAGTACGTGCCGTAGATGCCCAGCTCAGACACGAGCTTGAACTGCGAAATCATGATGACCTGCACGGGAATCATCATGGTTCCCAAGGCAAGCAGAAAGAAGAGGTTGTTGCCGGGAAACTTCAGCTTCGCAAACGCGTAGCCCGCGAGAAGGTTGACGCTCACGGTGAAGACCGTCACGAAGAGGCCGATCGTGACGGAGTTGATGAACCATCCGCCAACCGGGTACTTCTCAAAGATCTGCACAAAATTGTCGAGGGTGAATGTCGAGGGCCAGTAGGCGAGCTCAGTTCCAAAGACCTCGCCCCGCGGCGAGAACGCCACCACGAGCATCCAGTACAGCGGGAACATCACGATCGCGGCCACGACGATTGCGATGACGGTGCGCACGACCACGCCACCGCGGCTGCCCTGAAGCGAACTGCGCCGGCGTTTCGGCTGCGCGGCGACAGCGATCTCGAGCGGGGTTGTCTCGATTGTCATGACTGTCTCCTACTCGACCAGATCCCGCGTGCGGCTGGTCTTCCACTGCACGAAGGTGAAGATGAGGGTGATGATGAGCAGCACGACCCCGATGGCGGCACCGTATCCCTGCTCACGAATCTGGAATCCGTTGCGGTACGCATACGTGACGAGAACAGACGTCGAGTATCCCGGCCCACCACCCGTCATCACGAAGATCAAGTCGAACACCTGGAACGAGGCAATCACGTTCATGATCAGCAGGAAGAACGTGGATGGCCCGACGAGAGGTACCGTGATCGACCTGAACTGCTGCCACGGCGTGGCACCGTCGAGGCGCGCGGCCTCGTAGAGTTCGGGCGAGACGCCCTGCAGGCCAGCCAGGTAGATGATCATGTTGAACCCGATGCGCAGCCAAATCGAGGTGACGACGACCGACAGCATCGCGGGCACCCCAGCCGATTGCCACTCGACGGGGTTCAGGCCAATCGCGACGAGCGTCTTATTCAGGATGCCGTTGGACTGGTAGAAGATGATGATCGCGATCATGCCCGATGCCACACCGGAGATCACCATGGGAAGCACGATCATGGTGCGGAACAGGCCGCGAGCGGGCAGCACCGAGTTGAGCAAGACGGCGATTGCGAGGCCGCCAACCATCTCGACGGGAACGGTCAAAGCCGTGAAAACGAGAGTGTTTCCGAAACTCTGCCAGAACACCGGATCGGTGAACATGCGCACGTAGTTGTCGAGGCCGACCCACTCAGGCTCACCGAAGCCCTCGGTGTCCTGGAAGCTCAGCTGGATGGCCCACAGGATCGGCAGGAACAGAAACACTGCCATGAGCGCGAAGTTGGGGAGCAGGAAGCCGTAGCCAACCAGTGCTTCCCTCAGTCGCGCCGTGCGGCGCGCCGCCCCCGGCCGGGCGGAGTTGGCCACCCGACCGGGAGCGGACACGCTCGTCATTACTTGGTCGCGTCCGCGATAGCGGTGGTGAGGTTCGCGAGGGTGTCCTCGGTCGACTGTCCACCTACGAAGGCGAGTTCGAGCTGATCCTGCAGAGCCACCGAGATGGCCGCCATGTACGGCGAGGTTAGCTGCTTGACGTCGCTCGGCTGAATCGTCGTCGCCTGCTGCACGAAGATCGGCATCAGGTCGGGGCGAGTCGTGTACGCGATGTCTTTGTCGGCGAGTGAGAGCAGGGTCGGCAGCTCCATCGTCTGAGCGCAGAACGTCTCCATCGCGTCTTCCGACACCATGAACTTGAGGAAGTCCGCCGCGAGGTCGGGGTTGTCGGTGCCCTTCGTGGCAACCAGGGCGTTGCCACCCAGGTCGGTTGCCCCGCGCTCGTCTACCGGCATGAACGTTGCCGTCCACTCGAACTCGTTGAAGTACTCCATGTCGGGCACCAGGAACGAGCCAACGAATGCCATGGCTGCCGTCTGCTCTGCGAACACCGAGTCAGCGTATCCCGAGGACTTCACCGAGCTTGTCGGCGGAACCCAGCCCTTCTCGAAGAAGCTCTTCGTGAAGTCGAGGGCTTTCGCACCCTCTGCGGAGTCGATCGCAGGCGTGACGCCATCCTCTTCGAGGAGCGAGCCACCGGCCTGGAACAACCAGCTCAGCCAGCGAGGCGTTCCACCGAGCTGCCAGTTGTACACGAACGGGTACTGCTCGGCGGGAAGGGATGCACGAAGGGTGGCCGCGACTTCAGCGAATTCATCCCACGTCCATGCGTCTTCGATGGTGGTGGGAATGTCGGTAATGCCTGCGGCCTCGAGCAGTGCCGTGTTGAGCAGGAGTGCCGAGACGTCGGTCTGGTGGGGCACCCCGTAAGGAACACCCTCGTACGACACCGCCTCCCAGAGAGCGGGCACGAACGCATCGGCCTCTTCCTGGGTGAAGTATGAGCTCAGATCAAGCAGCTGGTCCTGGCTGGAGTAGACGCCGAGATTGCCGTAGTCGGCGCGGAACAGGTCCGGGGCCTCACCGGATGCGAGTTGCGCGTCGATGTTGCTGAACATGCCGTCGTACGGCACAACGTTGAGCTCGATGGTCACGCCCTCGTTGGCATCTTCGTATTCGGCAATGAGCTGCTCGAAGGCGGCCTGCTCGGTTTCGCTCGCCCAGGTGGTGAAGGTGAGGGTTTTGTCGCCCGCCTCTTCGGTTGCGCCACCCCCACCGAAGCCGGCACAGCCGGCGAGTAGTGCGCTCGCAAGAACGAGACTGGTGCCACCAAGGATTGATCTCCTGGTTACTTTCACGCTGTGTTCCTTCCGTCGGGGAACGGCGTCGTTACGGGTGCCCGCCGCGCCATTGCTTGTCGGAAGTATTCACCATAAGTTCGGATGTAGTCAATAACTTCCATGATCTGCTCATTTCTGATTGAATCTGCTCATACGGCCGCGTCCGCGGTCTCCTAAGCGTGAGGACAAATCGATGTCGGACACCTCCGCCCAGCTGGGCGCGATCACTTCCGCCGAGCTCAACACCCAGCCTCAAATGTGGGAGCAAGCACTGTCGCTGCCCGCCGAAGTCATGGCACTGCTGCCCCAGACCGGCGAGAAAGTTCTCGTCGTCGGTTGCGGCACCTCGTACTACATCGGCGACTCCTACGCCTACCTTCGCAACGACGCGGGCCTCGGTCGCACGCGCGCCGCCATTCCCACCGAACTCAACTGGGTCGACGACGATGAGCACATCGTCGTGATCTCGCGCAGCGGCACGACGAGCGACGTCATCGAGATCGTAGAGAAGTACGGCGACACCCACACGATCACGGCGATCCTGGGCGATCTCAGGACCCCGCTCGGTGAACTGTGTGACCGCATCGTGCACCTGGGGTTCGCCGACGAAAAGTCCATCGTGCAGACGCGGTTTGCGACGACCGTGCTCACTACGCTGCGGGCATCCATCGACCAGATTCCCGAAACCCTGGTCACGGATGCCGAAGCCGCACTGATTGCGGACCTGCCCATGGACCCGGCCGACGTGAAGCACGTCGTATTCCTTGGGCATCGCTGGTCGACCGGACTCGCCTACGAGGCCGCGCTGAAGCTGCGTGAATCGGCTGGCGCCTGGACCGAGGCCTACCCGGTGTGGGAGTACCAGCACGGCCCGATCTCGTGCGCGGGCCCCGGCTCTCTCGTATGGTTCCTTGGCGAAGCTCCCGAGGTTGTCGTCGCTGACGTGCTCTCTACGGGCGCCATTGTTCACGCCACCACCCTCGACGCACAAGCCAGCCTCGTCACCGCCCATCGACTCGCGGTCGCGCTCGCCCGGGTGGCCGGCCGCAATCCCGATACTCCTCCCTTCCTCAATCGCTCGGTGCTCGCGACCAGCTGATGCCTGTCGTCACCGTCAGTTTTCCGCGGCATCCTGCAGCTCACGCGTTGCTGCGGGATGTCGCGGATGCCCTTGCCACGGCGCTCGAACTCGGCGCGGGCGACGTGCTTGTCTCCCACATCGAGACCGCAGGGCTCACCGCGAGCGGAACAGGAGCCTCGCCCGACTGGTGGCCGATCGTCTCGGTACACGGCTCCGATCGCGGGCGAGCGGTTCACGAGCTGGCGAGGGCCGCCGCTGAATCGGCCGTGCGCTCGTGGGCTGCTCGCGAAGAGGTCGCACTCGGTGGAGTATGGAGCGAATGGATCACACCCTGACCCCGAAGCCCGTCGATGGGCGCCTTCTCGTTGTCGGCGAACTCAACGTGGATCTCATCGTGCAGCTCCGCGGCGAGCTGAAGTTCGGCCAGCACGAGCAGTTCGTCGAGTCGACTGTGGTCACGATGGGCAGTTCCTCGGCCATCACCGCGTGCGGTGCCGCGCGGCTGGGCATCCCGACCTCCCTCGTGACCGTCTACGGCGACGACGCGTTTGGTCACTTTGTGGTCGACGAACTCGCGCGCCTCGGTGTCGACACGTCATTTGCCCGAATGGATGCTTCTCTGCCGACGGGCTCATCGGTGCACCTCGCCCGCCCCGATCGTGATCGCGCGATCCTCACTCACATGGGCTCGATCGGCGCTGTCGGTTCGGCGGATGTTCCCGCACTTGATGGTTTCGCTCACCTGCACGTCGGTAGCTACTTCCTGCAGGAGTCGCTCTGGGCCGACGCGCCCGTGCTGTTCGCGAAGGCGCGGGCGGCGGGGCTCACCACGTCGGTGGACGGCAACTTCGACCCGAGCGAGACCTGGGATCGCGGCATCCGAGATCTTCTGCCGCACGCGGACATCTTCTTCGGCAACGAGCAGGAGGTCGCGGGCATCACCGGTATCGACTCCGAGGCGGGCGGCATCGAGATGCTGCTCGACCTGATGCCCGCGGGTGCTGTCGTCGTCTTCAAGCGGGGAGCGGATGGCGCGTCCGCCGTCACGCGAATCGCGGGAGTCTCGACGACCGTCGCCGCCCGGCCACCGCTCGGCGATGTCGTAGACACCGTGGGCGCGGGCGATAGCCTCGCCGCAGGATTTCTCGCGGCCGGGCTCATGGGCCTGCCGCTTGCCGACGCGCTTGCCTTCGCGGTCGCGTGCGGTACCGCGTCGACCCGTGCCGCCGGTGGAACGACGGCGCAGCCCACCCTCGCGGAGGCCCGCGCCCTGGTCATCCCGCCGGCCGAGTAGCCGCGCAGCACCCACCCCGCTGGTTGAGTAGCCGCCCAGCACCCACCCCGCTGGTTGAGTAGCCGCCCAGCACCCACCCCGCTGGTTGAGTAGCCGCGCAGCGGCGTACCGAAACCCTCTAGAGCGAACACCGGTTTCGGTACGGCCCTGCGGGCCTACTCAACCAGCAGGAACTTGCTTGCGGTCGCTACTCAACCAGCAGGATCCGGCTGACCCTTCTCGAACTGCTTCCTACTGAGCGCAGGCAACGCGTCGTATCGGCTCGCGATGAGGGCTTCACGCTTGCGCCGCGACCAGCCCTGAATCTGCTTCTCGCGCGCGTAGGCGTCAGCCATGCGCGCGTGTTCCTCGGCGTAGACGAGTTCGACGGGCAGACGCTGTTGCGTGTACTTCGCGCCCTCGCCCGTGGAGTGTTGCCACAACCGGTGCTCGAGATTGCGCGCGCTGCCCACGTAGTACGAGTCGTCGGAACAGCGAAGCATGTAAACGTGAGGCATGCGTCGATGGTCTCGCCGCCGCGAGCCGCGTGGCATGACCCGTGAGGATCTGTGGACAGTGTTCCCGGGCCCAGCCCGTTGGTTGAGTAGCCGCGCAGCGGCGTACCGAAACCACTTAGAGCGAACACCGGTTTCGGTACGGCCCTACGGGCCTACTCAACCAGCGGGCAGCCTGCCCTACGGGCCTACTCAACCCGCGGGCAGCCTGCCCTACGGGCCTACTCAACCAGCGGGCTGGTTGCCCTACAGGCCGCTGTAGGCGTGCAGACCCTTGAAGAAGAGGTTCACGATCGTGAAGTTGAAGAGCACGGCACTGAGACCGATGATCGCGAGCCACGCCGACCGCGAGCCACGCCAGCCGCGCGTCGCACGAGCGTGGATGTAGCCCGCGAAGATCGTCCAGATGATGAAGGTCCAGACCTCCTTCGTGTCCCAGCCCCAGTAGCGACCCCACGCGCGCTCTGCCCAGATGGCACCGGCGATGAGGGTGAAGGTCCAAAACACGAAGCCCACCACGATGAGCCGGTAGGCCGTGTTCTCAAGCTTCTCGGCCGACGGCAGGGTGTCGAGAAACTTGAGCTTCTCGGCCTTGCCCGCCTCACGACGCGCCTGCAGCAGCTGCACGATCGAGAGGGCGCCACCGAGGGCAAAGAAGCCGGTTCCGAGAGCGGCGACGAACACGTGGATGACGAGCCACGGCGACTGGAGGGCCGGCGGCAGCGGCACGACCGACACGTAGAAGTTGACCGTCGCGACACCGAGAGCGATGAGCGCGAAGCCCGTGATGAAGGTTCCGAGAAAGCGCAGGTCTTGCCAGAACTGCACGGCCAGGAATACCCCGACGATGATTGCGGTCGCCGTGAGGGTGAACTCGAACATGTTTGCCCACGGCACGCGACCGGCGGCAAGACCGCGCAACACCGCGGCGGAGACGTGCAACAGCCACGCCACGAGGGTGATCGCCATGGCGGCCCGCAGGTAACGAGGGCCGGTCGTGCGAGCAGGAGCGTCGACCTTCTCGAGTACGGCGGTCGTACCGACCGAGGCCGTCACTGTCGTGGATGCCGCGGCCGGGGCCACGGAGGTTCGACGCGAGAGGTCGAGAGTGAAAAGCACGAACGCGATCGTGTAGATCGCCATCGCGGAGTACACCGCAACCAGGGAGTACTGCTCAAGTGTCTCGGTCACTTCTCCACCTTAACCCCGGAGTGCTTGTCTGCGATTTCGGCAACGGCCGCGGCGAGACCAGGGTCCTCGCCGCGCGCGAGGCCCGCGTATTCGATGGTGTTTCCGACAACCTTGACCCACACGCGTCGTCGGGGAATGAAGAGGCTCGTCACGAGCCCCCCGACGACGAGCACGGCAAACAGCAGCACCCAGGTCTGGGAAGGATCGTGGTGCACGTCAAGCGAGGCAAACCGGGGAATCGACGCGAGCTCGATCGTGCCGAGACCGTCCGGCAGCTCCACCACGTCGCCGAGTCCGAGAGCGAGCGTCTCGGTGTCGGCGTTGCGGCCCGCCACCTCCGTCAGAGAGTCGGTATTGAGCGCGTAGGCATTGGAGCCCACCCCGTTGTCGAGGCCCAGGTCGCCCGTGTAGACCTCGAGGGTCAGGATCGGGTTGAGCAGGTCGGGGTAGTTCGAGGCGAGCGCGCCGGATTCGAGTTCGACCGATGTCGGATACAGGAACCCCCTCATCCCGACCTGTTCGGCCAGCCCGTCAGGCAGCTTGACGATGCACAGGCTCGTGAGGTTCGCGTCTTGCGGAAGGCAGGCCGTGGGCTGCGAGAACACAGGGGTGCCATCGGGGTCGCGGATGATGAGCTGCGGCGCGTAGCCGTTGCCGAGCAGGTACACCTGGCTGCCCCCGATCGTCAGCGGCTCGTTGACCTTGATCGTTGATTGCTGTGAGTCACCGCCGCGGGTGGTGGTGGTGACGTGAGCGCGAAAGTCGAGCGGCTGGCCGAGCGCGTCGATGTTCTCGGTCTCGTAGTCGACCTCGAAGCTGTCGAGCGCGATCGTGTACGGCTCGAGCGCGCTTTCGGTAAAGAATCGCCCCGGGTTGAACGAGTCGTAGCTCGCGAGCGAGTTGCTGAACGCAAAGCCCTCGACGACGACGCGCTGGCCCGTGTAGCCGAAGCCACCGCCGAGACCGACCGTGATGAGAACGCCGATGAGCGCCGTGTGAAATACGAGGTTGCCGGTTTCGCGCAGGTAGCCGCGCTCAGCCGACACCGAATCGGGCGCGTGCTCTGACGCGGCCGATGGGTAGACCTCGGTGCGGTACCCCTGCTTGCGCAGCAGCTCCTGCGCCGATGAGACGGCGGTCGCGACATCCATCGTCGTCTCGCGCGTGGTGAATCCCTCAAGCCGCGCGAGCCGCGCGGGCGTCTTGGGCGGGCGTGCGCGAAGGGCGTCGATGTGGTGCTTGGTGCGCGGGATCACACACCCGATGAGCGAAATGAAGAGCAGCAGGTAGATGGCCGAGAACCACACCGAGGTGTAGGTGTTGAACACCTGGAAGAACTCCAGTACCGGGGTGACCCCGGGGTTGGCGGCCTTGTACTGGATAACGCCGTTGGGGTCGGAGCTGACCTGGGGCACGAGAGATCCGGGGATCGCGGCTATCGCAAGCAGCAGCAGCAGGAACAGGGCGGTGCGCATGCTCGTGAGCTGGCGCCAGAAGAACCTCAGGTACCCCACGAAGTCGAGCTTGGGTTGAACGATCTTGCTATCCGGTGTCGGAGCATCGATGTGATCAGATGGCCGTGTCGAATCCGCCAATCATCACCCCCAGGTGTGAGACGAAAATGCGCCAGACGCCCGTGACCATCAGCACACCGATGAGAATGAGCATCGAACCGCCGATGATGTTGATGAGACGGATGTGCCGTTTGAGCCAGGCGACCGAGCCGGTGACCCAGCTGAAACCGAGCGCGACGAGCAGGAACGGGATGCCCAGGCCGAGGCAGTACGCGATGCCGAGGGCCGCGCCGCGCAACGGGTTGCCCCCGTCGAGCGAGAGGGCGTAGACGGCCGTGAGCGTCGGACCGATGCATGGCGCCCAGCCGAGGCCGAACACGATGCCGAGAATGGGTGCGCCGCCGAGGCCCGTGGCAACCTTCCAGCCGGGCCGAATCGTGCGCTGCATGAAGGTGACCTGGCCGATGAAGACAAGACCCATGAGAATCACGATCACCCCCGCGATGCGCAGGATGAGGTCGAGGTTCGGCTTGAGCAGCAGGCCGGCGGTGCCGAAGAGGATGCCGAAGGTGACGAACACAAGGCTGAAGCCGAGGATGAAGAGCGAGACACCAATCAGCAGACGCCCACGGTCGCGCTTCTCGCCGTCGCCCGCGAAACCGCCGACATAGGCGAGATAGCTGGGCACGAGCGGCAGCACGCACGGCGATGCAAACGAGACAAGCCCGGCGAGCAGGGCGATCGGCAGGGCTATCGCGAGGTTGCCGCCGAAGACGAGCTCACCGATCGGGTCAGACACTACTTGCCCTCGGCCGGCTCGGCCACGACGGTGTCGATCATCGTCGAGAGGATGCTCTGCGCCCGCAGCAGTCCACTGATGCGCGCCGCCACCCGCCCCTCGCTGTCGATGACGAGCGTCGTGGGAACCGCGTTGGGCGCGACCGTGCCGGCGAGCGCAAGCTGCACGCTCGCGGTGTTGGCGTCGATGATCGAGGGGTACTCGATCTCGAACTCCTTGTTGAAGGCGATCGCCACGTCGGCCGTGTCGAGAATGTTGACGCCGAGGAACGGAACATCCGTGTACTCCTCGCTCAGCGCCTTGAGGTCGGATGCCTCGCTGCGGCAAGGCGGGCAGCTCGCGTACCAGAGGTTGATGACGTAGACCTTGCCCGCGAAATCGTCGCTCGACACGGCGTTGCCCGCTTCGTCGACGCCCTCAAACTCGATCGGCTCGTCGCGCTGGTCTGCGGGGATCTCGACATACGCACCGTCGCTCGAGATGTAACCCTGGCCTGAGCCGTCGGCGTACTGGTCGGCGAGCGGATCGCTCGTGCAGCCGGCGAGCACGAGTGCGACCGCCCCGGCCAGGGCAACCGCGCGCATCGAGGCGAGTGGGCGGAGGTTCACACGGCTCCAAAGTCGATTGCTCGTGCCAGCAGCTCTGCCGCAGGCTCCTGATAGCTGACCTCGACGAAACGATCGCCGTCGCGCTTGAGTGTCGTGATGCTCGAGAGGCTGCAGCGGCGGTTGCTGGGGTTGTGCGGCAGGCGCAGGTCTTTCACCGAGCGCGCCACCATCACGATGGGCATCTGGTGGCTCACGAGCACGGCTTCGCCCGACTCCGTGTTCTGCCACGCGTCGGCCACCACGGCGAGCATCCGGGCGGCAACGCTCAGGAACGGCTCACCCCAGCTAGGCTTCATGGGGTTGCGCAGTTGCGGCCACGACCGGGGGTCGCGGATGGCCGTGCGCATGATCTTGCCCTCGAACCAGTTGTGCGGCTCGATAAGGCGATCATCCGTCTGGATGGGCAGCTCGAACCGCTCGGCCCACGGGGCGGCGGACTCCTGCGTGCGCTGCAGGGGGCTCGCATAGAGCGAGGTGATGGGATGCCCGGAGAGACTCTCGGCCGCGGCATCCGCCATCGCGTGCCCCAGCTCGCTCAGGTGGTATCCCGGGATGCGCCCGTAGAGCACGCCCTCGGGGTTATGGACCTCGCCGTGGCGCACGAGATGGATGAGTTCAGCGGGCACCCGTCAATTCTACGTTCTGTCGAACTGGGGTTATGCCGTACGCGGTGCGGGCGCCCACGACCGCGAGTGTCCAGTTGTGGTGACGTGGGGATGCCCGCAGGTCGCCACAACTGGACACTCACGGCACGGGGGCACCCTCCGCCACGCTGAAGTTGTCGCGGAACAGGTTGCCCGGGTCGATTCGCGCCTTGACCTCGCGCAGGCGAGCGAGCGTCGCGGGCGGGAACGCGTCGGCGACGCGCTCCGGGCGGCGGTCGGTCTCGAAGCTCAGGTAGAGGCCCTCCATGTAGTGGTACACGAGGGTGTCCCACTGGGCGTCGAGACGCGCACGATTGCTGCCGAGGGCCGAGATCGCGAAGTTGGCCGAGCGATGAGCGTAGGCCGTGGCGTCCGCCGCGACATCCGCCACCGCGCCGCCCACTGACCGCACCGAGAAGAAGTACACCTCGCCGCTGTCGATGAGGCGTGCGGTCGCGCGCGCAACCTCCGGCGAGAAGTGGTCGAGCAGCCCGGAACGCCCCACGGGCTCCCCCTGGCCCTGGTGGTCACCGCCCTGCGAGTTGGCCATGACCGAGGCGTAGGGAAGCAGCTGCACCGACTGCTGCACGAGCGGCGCGATCTCGGCTAGTGGCTGCAGGCGCTCCATGATCGTGTCGGGATCGTCGGATGCCACGACCGTCATGAGTTGCGCGATCGTCGGCTGCCCTGGGCTCGGTCGCCCGATGATGAGAAAACTCGTGAGGTCGCGAGGCGACGCCTCGACAACCGCTCCCCAGCGCTCAAGAAAGCCGGCGGTATCGGACGCATCAAATGCCAGCTGCGCAAAGCCGACGTCACTCACCTCGTCGACCTGGAAGTCGAAGGATGTGACGATCCCCACGTTCGCTCCCGCGCCCCGTACCGCCCAGAACACGTCGGAGTTCTCGGTCTCGTTGGCCGTCAGCACCTCCCCCGAGGCGAGCACAACCTCGACCTGCCGCAGGTGGTCAATCGTGAGCCCGTGCTCGCGGGCGAGCCACCCGATTCCTCCCGCGGTCGCGAGTCCGCCGACACCGACGCCCCCGTAGTCCCCCGACGAGAGCGCCCAGCCGTGCGGAGCGAGCGCCGCCGCGACCTCTCCCCAGCGCGCTCCCGGGCCGATGCGCACGAGGCGTGACGACTCGTCAATCACATCGACCGAGTTGAGGCGACCGAGGTCGATAACGATCCCACCGTCGTTGGTGGAGCGACCACTGATGCCGTGGCCTCCGCTGCGCACGCCGAGCGCGACATCCGGGTGCGCTGCGGCAAATCCCACCGCGTCAACGACCTGCGAGGTCGATGCCGGACGCAGCACGATGCCCGGCGCTCCCCCGCGCATGTAGTTGTTGCTCGCGCGCGAGTAGCGGGAGTCGCCCGGCTCGACGGCGTCGGCCGCGAGCGAGGCGGGAATCTCGTCGTAGGCGATGCCGTCACGACGCTTCGCGAGGGCGATCGAGTTGCGGGCGCGACCTTGCTCCGTGCCCTTCTCGGCGCGTTCCGCCGCCACGGCATCCCGGATATCAGGCAGAAGATCGGCAAAGCGCTGCATGCCCGCGGGGTCGTCGCCCGCGAGGATGAACGTCGAAACGCCCTCCTCGAGTGCAAGGGTGATGATCTCGTCGACGCCGACATTTGCGCCGATGTTGAGCATGCGACGGATCTCTCGCGGGTCACGCCCGGCTTCGGTCGCGGCGGCATCGATCGCGGTGTTGCCCGCGGTGAGGTCACCGGGTGCGAGATACGCGAGCGACGGCAGCCAGCCGTCACCCTTCCTGCCGATGAGGCGCAGCATCCGGGGCTTCAGTGCACCGATCCAGATCGGAACGTCGTGTGCGGGAGCCGGCCCACGCTTCGCTCCCGACACGTGGTGGTAGTCACCGCCAGCCCGCAGCGGCGTGCGGTCGCCGGCATCCCAGATGCCGCGAATGATGTCGATGGCCTGGCTCAGCGCGTCGACGCCCTGCCCCGGCGTGAGCTTGTCGCCGCCCATCGACTCGACCGCGTCCCAGAATCCGCCGGCGCCGAGTCCGAGTTCGATGCGACCGCCAGAGAGCAGGTCAAGGCTTGCGACCGACCGCGCGAGTACTGCCGGCTGCCGCAGCGGCAGGTTGAGCACGTTGCCCGAGATGTGGATCCGCTCGGTCGCGGCCGCGACCCAGCTCATGAGCGTCCAGGTGTCGTGGAACGACGCCTGATACGGATGATCCTGGAAGGTCACGAGGTCGAATCCGAGCTGCTCACTCACCTGAGCGAGTTGCACGGCCTGCTGTGGTGGGTTGTTGACGGGGGTGACGAAGGTTCCGAACTGCAGCGGGTGTCCGTAATCAGGCATGGCTCCAGCTTTGTCGCCACCACGGCACATCGCAAACACTGCGTTAGTGGCTTACACTAAGTAAGTGACTATCGAAACCATGCCTGCCCTGCGCCATATCAACGACGACGAGTGCCGTCGCTTTCAGGGTGCCGTCGAACTCGTGGGCAAGCGGTGGAGCTCGAGCATCCTGCTCACGGTGTGGCAGGGTTCCACCCGCTTCAGCGAGATCGTCGCCCATGTCGACGGCCTGAGCGACCGGATGCTCGCCCAGCGGGCAAAGGAGCTCGAGGCGGCTGGCCTGCTGAAGCGAGAGGTCATCCCCACGACCCCCGTGCAGATCCGTTACGAACTCACCGAGCGCGGCGACGACCTTATGAGGTCGCTCAACCCGCTCATCGAGTGGGAGCAGCGCTGGCGGTCGGTCAAACCCGCGTAAGCGATGGCCCCTGCGGGCATCCCATCGGCAACCCGATCGGAGCCCGTCGTGACCAACCGCCCCCGCACCATCGATCCCCTTGTTCGCGTTTCTGCGTGGCTCGCCGACATCGACGACTGGGACGCCAGCGACGCCGACGTGTTTGTCGCGAGCCTCGACAAGGCTTCGGCACCCGAGCGAGTGCAGCACGCAACTAAACTCTTGGGGTGACTGAACGCACCCTCATCAAGAACCTGGCCGCTGCTACCGACGGACCCATCTCCGTCTCCGGCTGGGTGGATACCGTGCGTGACCAGAAGAAGGTGCAGTTCGTCGTGCTGCGCGACGAATCCGGGGCCGTGCAGCTCGTGCATCCGCGAGCGTTCGCCGAAGACGGAACGCCCGAGGTCGACGAGCTCGCCGACACCATCTCGGGCCTCGCCCAGGGCACCTTCCTCACCGCGACGGGCGAGCTCAAGCACGACGAGCGCGTCAAGCTCGGCGGCGTCGAGATCAAGCTGGATGCCCTGACGATCGCCGCGGCGGCCAACCCCGAGACCCCCATCGCCGACGACACGGGTGTCGACAAGCGCATGGACTGGCGCTTCCTCGACCTGCGCCAGCCGAAGAACAACCTGATCTTCCGCATCCAGACCACGCTCGAGCACGCCTGGCGCACCTACTGGGTTGAAAACGACTTCATCGAACTGCACACCCCCAAGCTCATGGCGAGCGCGAGCGAGTCGAAGGCGGAGCTGTTCGAGGTCGACTACTTCGAGGGCAAGGCGTACCTGTCGCAGAGCCCCCAGTTCTTCAAGCAGATGGCGCAGCCCGCCGGCTTCGGCAAGATCTTCGAGGTGGGCCCCGCGTTCCGGGCCGACCCGAGCTTCACGAGCCGCCACGCGACTGAGTTCACCTCTGTCGACAGCGAGATCAGCTGGATCGATTCCCACGAAGACGTCATGAAGCTGCACGAGGAGCTGCTCGTCGCGGGCTTCCAGGCTGTCAAAGACAAGCATGGCGACGAGATCGAGGCGCTGTTTGGCGTCGAGGTCACCGTGCCGACCACGCCGTTCCCGCGCATCCCGCTCGCCGAGGCGAAGAAGATCGTCGCCGAGCGCGGTTACGAGGTTCCCCGTCACGACGACGACATGGATCCGGAGGGCGAGCGCCAGATCTCCAGCTACGTCAAGGAGGTGTTCGGCCACGAGTTCGTGTTCCTCACCGACTACGCGTCGAGCATCCGCCCGTTCTACCACATGCGCCACGAGGACGACCCGACCCTCACCAACAGCTACGACCTGATCTTCAACGGTGTCGAGATCTCCACCGGCGCCCAGCGCGAGCACCGAGTCGAGATTCTCGAGACACAGGCGCGCGACAAGGGCCTCGACCCGGAGGAGCTCGACTTCTATCTCGACTTCTTCCGCTTCGGCGTACCGCCTCACGGCGGATTCGGCATGGGGCTCAGCCGCGTGCTCATGCTCATGCTGCACCTGCCGAACCTGCGCGAGACGACCTACCTGTTCCGCGGCCCGACGCGCCTCACGCCGTAAGCCTCAGGTGCGACGCGCGCGGAGGCGGGCGGCAAGGGCCCGAGGATGAAGGGCGTAGCGGATCCAGCGGCGTAGCCGGCGACCCGGCTGGTTCTCGATCACGTTCTCGAGCAGATGGGCGCGCCGACGCTCCAGCTCGAGCTCCTTATAGAGGTCGTGATAGGCCACCCGCAGATCGGCGTGCACGAACTGCTCGTTGCGGTAGTCCTCACGCATGAGCGCGCTCCAGGCCAGCAGGGGCGTGGGCACTGCAGCGGCCTGCCACCGCGGGCGCTGCAACAGTTGCGTGGCAAATGCCGCGCGCACCGCGTAGGTGTGACGCTCCCGCACCACCGACCCCAGCCTGTTCGCAAGAGCGGCCGTCGCATCTGGGGCGTCTCTAAGCTCGCGCACCGTTCGCGCGAGTGACTCCGGCCCGTCGTACGTCGGAACCTCGTCGAGCCCGAGCTCGGCGAGCCCACTGCTCGTGTTGCTCACGACGAGGGCGCCGCAGGCAAGGGCGTCAAACAAGCGCGAGTTCTGAGTGCCGTAGATGGCCGCGGCCTCGATCACGTCGTCGACCACGAACTGCCAGGCGGAGTACACCCACGGCAGCGAGAAGTAGTCGATCGTGTGGCGATGGTCGATTTCGGGAGGCAGCTCGAGGAACCGCGCATTCTTGCCGAACCAGGTCACCTTTTCCTGGCTCGCGAGCGTCTTCATGGCCGGAATGAGCCCGCGTTCGACTCCCCAGAAGTTCGCCGTGGTGACGACCGCCGACTCGCGCGGCACGTCGACGTGCGAGAACAACTCGTGGTCTGTGGCGAGAGGCACGACCTCGACGGGGCCTTCGTACACCTCACGCATGCGATCGGCGGCCCCCGTCGAGCTGCACCAGATCTGACCGAAGTTGTCGAGGTACGGCAGGCCCGCCCAGCGCTCGGTCCAGTTGCGCACCCACGCAATGGCCTGGGTATCGGGATGCACGAGGCCCGGTACAAACGTTTCGATCATGACGATTGCTGCGTCGAATCCTTCGGGGGTCTGCTCTGTCCAGCGCTCCGTGGGCCACAGGGTGATTCCCCAGCCCTCGCGCCTCAGGTACTTGGCCAGGCCGAGGCCTACGTAGAGGTCGCCGCGGGCCATTCCCAGGTCGGCCGTCGACACGACGAACAGCAATCGGCCGGCGGGACCGTCAGCGTACGCACCCTCCGCGAGCGCGCGATATTCAGCCACAACCGATTCGTCGGGTGTGAAAGACTCCGTTGCCTTCACCTCAGTCACCCGACGAGCCTACTGGGGCGGAAAGTTCAAGTGGCGCTGGGCGATCTCCAGAATCACGATGTCGGGCTGGTAAACGTTCGCGAGAGTGAGGATGTCGGGCTGGGTGCCCGGCCCAGCGTCGATGTTGTGCCGCACCTGCATCGTCTGCGCGAAGGCCTGCTGCAGGTAGACCGACATGCTGGTTCCAAACGAGTCGCGAACGAACAGCACCGAGTCGTCGGACTGCGCACCGGGGGTGGATGTCTCGGCCGGAAGCAGCTCGAGCCCCGTGCGAGTGAATCCGTCAACCACTTTCGGTTCTTCGCCCGACGCAGTGAGCGTCACCGGCAGCAGCGGCTCGGTGAATTCGGGAGTAGTCCAGTCGGGAACGGGGCTCGTGAGCCCGTAGTTGGCGAACTCGTTGAACTCATCGCTCACGGCCACGCCCGACAGGGGGATGGGGCTGAGAGCAACATCGGGCTGGTTGGCGGTGATGCACTCGGCGAGCGCGTTCCAGCCAACGTAGGAGCCGTAGTCGCTCCAGTGGCTGTTGACGCGGCTGTAGGTGGGGTTATTGGCGGCTTCCTGCTGGAGCGGAGCGCGCAGGTCGACGAGCGGCAGATCCGTGCCGGCGGCCATGAGCTGGTCGAGTGAACCGGGCCCGCGCACGTCTTGGCTCCACGCGGGCAACTCGTCACTGTAGACCGCCCACTTGGCAGGGGCGACGACGATATAGAGCTGGATTCCCGCCTCGGTCAGTCGCGTGTCGAGGTCTTTCATCCAATCGTGCCAGCGCGTCAGCTCGTCGACGGCCAGAAAGCGGCGGCCGATCGCTTGGGAGAAGTTGTTCGCCTGGATATCGCCCCAGAACACCCAGCTGTCTTCGCCAAGCACGTAGGCGTTGCTGAGGTCGCTCGCGTGGGAGTTCCACACCTGCTCGGATGCCGCGGCCGCCGTGCCGTACCAGGGCGTTGCGGTCGGAACATCCACCGCAGGCGCGCACTGCTCGGGCAGGCGACTGCTCGACGAAGCCGTCGGGGTGGGCACGGCGACTTCTGTGCTCGCCGTGCGCTGATACCAGATGCCCGCGCCAGCGGCAGCGATGGCAAGAATCAATAGGATGACGAGCGGCACGTAACGCACGTGGCGCCACTTGTCGAGATTGTTCGCCTGCCCCGGGGGCAGTTCCCTGAGGCTCACGATTCGACCTTCGGGGCCGTCGGCTCAGGTTGGCCGCTCGGGAAGTTGTACTTGCGCTCAAGAGCGCGAACTCGCTCGAACAACGGATCGAGCTTGGCGTAGATCCATGTCACCCAGCGCGGCGTCCAGTTCTTGAGACTCATCGCGGGCTTTTCGATGAGATGCCAACTGAGGAACGCGTAGATGTGGCAGCCGATCACGATCACGAGGTGGTAAACGATCCAGCCCTGATTCTGCAAACCGAAGTATGCCGCGAACTGCATGAGTGGCCACGCGATGATGTAGATGCCGTAGGAGAAGTCACCAAATTTCTCCCAGCGCTGCAGTTTTGTTGCCCTGATCGCGAACCAGATGAGGAAGTAGCAGAAGGCGTACTGCCCGAATACCAGCCAGCCGCCCTTCGCGTAGGTGAAGAGCGCGATCGTGATGGCCGCAACGGCGAGACGGTCGTCGAGCGGAATCTTGTCACCGAACAGGGCAAAGAGCATTCCGAATGCGAAGGGCGCGAGCAGCAGCAGCAGGCGGAAGTCGGAGAACACGAAGCTCGCCTGGTTGAGCTCGCCCACGCGCAGCCACTGGAAGGTCGCGAAGGTGATGATGATCACGGCGACGACCCCGCCGACGATGCGGTGGCGCAGAGCGCCGACCATGCCGAGAACACCCACCACGATGTAGGCCGCGAACTCAAACGCGAGCGTCCACGCCGAGCCGTTCCACTCGAAGCCCCCGTGCAGCGTGTAGAAGGGAATCGACGTTCCCATGCCCGCAATGCTCGGCTGGTTCAGGATGAGGAACATGTTGTTGACGAAGTAGGTCAACGGGTTGTCGATCACGGCATTGAAGTAGCCGTCAATCGTTCCGGCCTCGCGAATCCACGCGATCGGTCCAAACACGAACGCCACGACCAGCAACGTGACCCACCAGGCCGGGATGATGCGCATGATGCGACGCCAGAAGAAGCGTGGAGTCGACGCCGAGCCCATACGGCTCTTGGAGATCAGAAAGCCAGAGAGGAAGAAGAATCCGCAGACCGCGACGCCACCGAGGGATTGTTCGGTGCTGAACTGCGTGCCGAGGTCCTGGCCGCCGTAGAAGCCCGCGAGCGGACCGGCGTGCGAGAAGATCACCATGAAGGCCATGAGCCAACGCACAAAGCCGATGCTGTTGGCACGAGGGTTGAATGCCTGCGCCAGTGTCACCGTCATCCGCTCAGCTTACTTCGGAGCCAGAACCACCCCGGCCCTGACGCAGCGCCCTGAGGCGCTGGTAGTAGGGCGCGAGCCGGTTGCGGAGTCCCGGATGATGCGTGCCGAGGTAGGCGCGCAGGGTGCCCAGCATGCCGCGGTCGACCCAGTTGGTGATTGCTGCGCGGCGTTCGAGCTCGATACGCTCGTCGATCGCGTAGCCCTGCACGGTGCGGCTCAATTGGTCGAGCTTGTACTCCATGAACGTGTGGCTAATGGCGGCGTACTCCGCGTTCGCGACGGTGCGCGTGTGGTAGCCGAGTTCGGCGGCGGCGTACGGCACGATGCGTTCCTGCACATGAGCGAGGCTGCCGTCGGCGTGGTCGGTCTCGGGCGAGTAGTCCTCGTAGGTGTACTCCTCGAGGAACAACAACCGCAGCGCCTCGGGGCGTGCGATAAACATGGCGCCGAGGGGAGCGAGAGGCGAGACCTCATCGAGCGGCACGCGAATGCCGAGACGCTCGGCAAGAGCGCGCGTCGGTTCCTTGTTGGTAAACCACGCGCCCCCGAGAGTGGGAAAACCGATGTGCACCGTGGGCGGAAAAACCACACCGAGCCCGGCCTCCTTCTGGAACAGGCTGATCACGTTTGCCGTGTATCCCGGCGAGCCGAGCAGGTTCTCGATCTGCTGCCGCTTGAACAGCAGCCCCACGGCGGCGCCCTGTTGCACTGTCTTCTTGGAGTGCACCTTGACTACGAGGTCGTAGGCGCCGCTCGTGAGCACGTCGCGCGTGGCCACGAAGAAGGCGCTCAGGTCGCGGCCCCGGTTGGACGGCAGCACGCGCACTTCGGAGTGCTCGAGCCGGGCATCCGCTCGCTCGGCGATTCGTGACCGGATGAACTCGGCCTTCGCCTCATCGGTGGTCGTCGCGACGAGATCGTAATTGCCGGGCAGAGCCGCCAGCCGGTCAAGAAGCTCGTCGGTCATGTCTTCGTAGAAGATGTGCACGGCGGCGAGGATGCGGAACGGTCGATCGGCCTCGTATCCGACCTCCTGCTCGGGCAGGATTTCGAGCATCGATGCCGTGGTGTTCAGGATGCGCGGTTCGGCGTTCTTCGCCATGTTCTGCAGGATGAGCCCGCTCGGGTAGCCCTTCTCTTCCGCGGCATCCAGCAGCCAGCGGCCGATCACGCCCTCACGATCGAGGTAGAGCGGGTCATGGAAGAACGGTCGGCGTTTGAGCACCGGGCATCCGTCTTCAAGGAGCTGCTGCGCGCGTTCGAACGCGGGATGCGGCGTGCCGGGGTAATTCTCGTGCGGGTAGGCAACCGCGTAGCTGAAGCCGAGCTTCTCGAAGTGCTGCGTGAAACGGGACTCGTGGTTGAGGATCGAGTCGGAGTACGACCGGATGGGCGGCATCTCGGTCCAGTACTGCTTCCACTCCTCCGAGCGCAGCAGTCGGCTTCGCACGGCGATCCAGTGTGACTGGATGTGCGACGGCATGGTTCCCGTGAGCGTGATGGGGTTGGGTGTGAAGGCCGCGTGATCGGTGACTCCCCAGTAGTCGACCTCGAGCGCGCCCATGCGGTCGAAGAGTGGAGTTGCGTCTCCCACCGGGCCAAACCAGGTGTAGTTCATCAGGATGAGCTCGTCGAAGTCGTTCATGCGGTCGCCAAACTCGGCGATCGCCCACTTGTAGCCCTCGACGTCGAAACCGATGTTGTCGCGCTCCCAGACTTCGTCGGAGACACCCTGGAGAACAGCAAGATCGTTTTGCTTTACCCCGCCGTTGGCGATGACCACGATGTGGTCGGCGAACTCGCGCAGGCGCGACAATTTGTACGGCACGTAGTCATCGACATTGCCCCGTGGATCGAACAACAGGTAGAAGATGACACGCCGACCCCCGGCAGGAAATGCGCGGGGGCTATCACTTTGGATCATGGGCCCTCTCGTCCTTACGGAACTGGAGCAATTATAGGCTCCCGTAAGATTGCCCCCGATCGATTCAAGGAGTTGGCATGCAGCATCGCGTGGTAGTAACCGGCGCCGGCGGTTACGTCGGGCGCCACGTCGTCACGGCCCTTCTCGACCAGGGCGCCGACGTGGTCGCGACCGTGCGCCCCGGCTCCCGCGCCGACGTGGATTCACGCGCCACCGTCGTGACTGCCGATGTTCTCGACCCCGCGTTCGAGGTCTCCGACCTCGTGCACGGGGCTGACGGCGTTATTCACCTCGCCTGGCAGGACGGCTTCGCTCACAACGCGCCGAGTCACATGTTGCAGCTGTCGAATCATTTCCGCCTGCTCGAGAAGTTCACCGATGCCGGCATCTCCCGCCTTGCTGTGCTCGGGTCGATGCACGAGGTCGGCTACTGGGAGGGCGCCGTCACCGCCGAGACCCCCACGAACCCGATCACGCTCTACGGCATCGCCAAAGACGCTCTTCGGCGCTCCACGTTGCTGCACCTCGGCTCGCGCGTCACCGTGCAGTGGCTGCGCTGCTTCTACATTCTCGGCGACGACCGAAACAACCAGTCGATCTTCACGAAGCTGCTCGCTGCCGACGAGCGCGGCGACAAGACGTTCCCCTTCACGTCGGGCAAGACCCTGTACGACTTCATCGATGTGGCAGAACTCGCCCACCAGATCGCCACGGTGTCTCTCATGCCGGATGTCTCGGGAGTGATCAACTGCGCGACGGGCGAACCGGTGAGCCTCGCCGATCGAGTGGAGCGCTTCATCGCTGACAACGGATTGGGCATCCGCCTCGAATACGGCGCGTTCCCCGACCGCCCTTACGACTCCCCCGGAACCTGGGGCGACGCGAGCCAGATTAAGGCCCTCCTCACCGCAGCCTCAGGGTCATAGGATGACCCCCAACGAGTCCGTAACCGTTGGGAGTAGTCATGGCTGGAAAGTTCGTAATCACGAAAGACAAGGCGGGCGAATTCCGCTTCGTGCTCAAGGCCGGCAATGGCGAAGTGATCGCCCAGTCGGAGGGCTACGCATCGAAGGCGAGCGCACAGAGCGGAATCGAGTCGGTACGTAAGAATGCGGCCGACGCGACCGTCGTAGACGAGTCATAGCGCGCGTTAATCTTCATGGGGCAAGATGACCCCATGTCCAAAAAGATTGATTCCGCACTCAAAGACCTCAAGAAGGCCCTGAACAAGCACGCCGACATCGTTGGCGGCTCGGCAGTGTCACTCAAGAAGTCACAGCGCGCGAGCGCGAAGGTCGCTGCGGCCGCCGACGCGTACGCAGCCGTCGTGCAGGCCAAGAGCGGCCTGGGCAACCCGTTCACGGGCATGGAGACCCTCGAGGACTCCACGCTCGCCTCACTCGCCGCTGAGCGCGACCAGATCGCCAAACACCTCACCGGACCTATCCCTGTGCAGGACGCCAGCGCGTAATGCAGGCGCGCTAGACCTCGAAGTCGACGGCGCTGCGCGCTGACGTGTGCTGCTTGACGACGGCGACGGCAGCAACATGCTCGGGATGCACGAGGTAGGCGTTGAGCGCATCAAGCGAGTCGTAGTCACCCACGAGCACGGCATCCCAGTTGTTGTCGATGTCGGCATCGTTGCCGTGGACACGCAGCGATGAGATGCCGTCGAGGTGCACGAGCGGCTCGAGCACCCCCGCGATGGCCTGAACTGACGCCTTCTTGCCCGCCGCGTCTTCGGCCGCCAGCTTCCACATCACGATGTGCCTGATCATGCGATCGCCTCTCTGAGCGCTTGGGTGAGGCGCACGGCATCCACGCGCCAGATGTTGTGCACGGCACCATTGATCAGCACCACGGGAATCTCGTCCCAGTACCGCTCGTTGAGGTCGGGATCGTCAAGAATCGACAATTCCTGCACCTCGACGGATGCCGCGAATTCGGGATCTGCGATCACTGTCGTCACGACATCCCGCGCCGCATCACACAGGTGGCACCCCGGCTTAGACAGCAAGGTAAGGCGAGCGGATGGCACGACCCTAGACTAATCGGTGATGCCCGAAGCAGCGCCGCCACCGTCGACCGATCAGCCGATCGTCGCTTTTTTCGACGTCGACAACACCCTCATGCGCGGCGCGAGCGTCTACTACGTGGGGCGCGAGGCCTTTCGTCGGGGGCTGATCTCGTGGCGTGACATCGCGGTCTTCGCGTGGCACCAGTTTCGGTTTCTCGCGGTAGGCGAGAACCGCGAACACCTCGCCACGGCAAAGGAACGAGCGCTCGGCCTGGTCGGCGGTCATAGCGAAGACGGGCTCATCGAACTCGCCAACGACATCTACGAACGTGACTTCGCGCCCAAGCTCTGGCCCGAGACAGTCGCCTTGACTCAGGAGCACCTGGCCAAGGGCCACGAGGTGTGGCTCATTACTGCGACACCGCAGCTCGTCGCCGAAGTGATCGCGCAGCGCCTCGGACTCACGGGTGCTCTCGGCACCAAGGTCGAGGCTCTCGATGGCGTGTTCACGGGCGTGCTCGACGGGCACGTGCTTCACGGCGACGAGAAGGCTGCCGTGGCGCAGGAGTTCGCGCGAGTGAAGGGCGCAGAACTGGCCGATTGCTGGGCCTACTCAGACTCCAGCAACGACATCCCCCTGCTCACGCTCGTCGGCAACCGCGTTGTCGTGAATCCGGACGCGAAGCTGCTTGCGCACGCAGAATTGAGCGGCTGGGACGTGCTGCCGCTCAAACGGTCGAGCATCAGGGATGCTCGCAAGAAGGTGAAGAAAGAAGCCAAGCGGGCGAGGAGTTAGACCTCGGTCGCAGGCTCCCTCGGCGCTGGCGTCGCGGAAACGCTGCGCGTTTCTCCCAGCTCCAGCGCGCGCGCTCTACTTCTTGTTGCGACGCTGGTGGCGCGTCTTGCGAAGCAGCTTGCGGTGCTTCTTCTTCGCCATACGCTTGCGACGCTTCTTGATGACTGAACCCATAAGGAATCCCTACTAGTTGCTGACGGACCAAGCGGTCCGAAATCAGAACCGTGGAAAGACTAACTCAGCGAGTTTAGCTGATGTTCGGCGATGAGCGTCGCTGAACCAGGAGAGCAGCTAGCCGACGTCGGAGATCGGCGTCTGGATCGCTGCGACGACAGCAGACTCGGGGATGCGAAAGCTGCGACCAAACCGCACGGCCGGAAGGTCACCCGAGTGCACGAGGCGGTACACCGTCATGTTCGAGACGCGCATCATCTCCGCCACCTCCGCGACGGTGAGAAAACGCACATCTGACAGTGACATTGCTGTACTCCAAGAAAGTCGACGCTCTCCGGAATGTGACTGGAGTGCTAATCGGTAACACTAGGGGCAGTTGTGACGTGCTGTCCAGCCCCCGAGTGAGTGTGATTCAGTGCTTGAACGGCCGCTTGCGGAAAGTCTTGGGAAGACGCTTGGTGACCTGCTCTGCAGCGCCCTCGATCACCGTTCGCGCCTGGTGAGTTCCCTCGGCAACCCGGCGACCGATGGTTTCACCCACATCCGTGCCCGCCCACGCGGCGAACGCCCCTGAGTCTTCGGCGAGGTCGGCGTCGTCATAGTCGGCGCTGAGAAACGGGATGAGCCAGTCCTCGACCTCTTCGAGGGGCGCCGAGTCGAGCCGGTAGTAACGGTGCTGGCCGTCTTCACGCACCGACACCAGCCCGTGATCGCGCAGCACCTTGAGGTGCTTGGACACGGTCGGCTGGCTCAGGCCGAGGTGCTCCACGAGGTCGCCCACGCTGATCTCTCCGCTCTCAGACTCGGGCGAAATGTACCGCTCAAGCAGCGCATGCATGAGGTCGCGCCTCGTCGAATCCGAGATCACGTCGAATATGTCAGCCATGGCCATAGGGTAACCCGAGCAGACCGGGTAGTACCATGCCACTGCAGCGAGAGGGAGGAACATGCGCGGCAAACCGGTCTCGCGCGAGACTCTCTGGGGCCAGGTGAGCGATCGACTGGATGCCTTCGTGGCGGCGACTCCCGCTCGATTCGCCATCCTGATCTTCCTGGCACTGATCATGGTGTTCACGCTGCTGTTCTCGCTGCCGTTCGCGACCAGCTCGGGCCAGCGGGCACCCTTCGTCGACGCCCTCTTTACTGCCGTGTCGGTGATCTGCGTCACGGGGCTCTCCACCGTCGACATGGCCACCTACTGGTCGCCCTTTGGGCACACGCTCATCTTCATTGGCGTCGAGATCGGCGGTATCGGCGTGCTCACCCTCGCGTCGATCCTCGGTCTCGTGATCAGCCGCCGCCTCGGCCTTCGTCAGAAGCTCCTCGCCGCGGGCGACGCCAACCCGCTGCGCATGCGCAAGGGCGCGATCGCGGAAGGCCAGGCCGTGCGACTCGGCGACACCGGCAGCCTCCTGCTCACCGTCGCAGTGAGCGCCCTGGTGATCGAGGGTGTGGTCGCCCTGCTGCTCTTCCCCCGCATGCTGCTGCAGGGTGTTCCCGTGTTGGACGCCGCGTGGCAGTCGATCTACATCTCCGCGATGGCCTTCACCAACACCGGGTTCCTGCCCACCGCAGAGGGCCTCACGCCCTACGCGGGCGACGTGTGGTTTCTCTCCGTCATCATGCTCGGCGTGATCGCGGGTGCTATCGGATTCCCCGTTATCTACGTGCTCTCTCGCAACCTCACCAAGCCGAGGCGCTGGTCGCTGCACGTGAAGATGACGATCTTCACGTTTGCACTGCTGCTCATCCTGGGCGCCATCGCGTTCTTCGCACTCGAGTTCAACAATCCCGCGACCTTCGGGGGCATGGACCCCGGCCAGCGCATCCTGCAGAGCTTCTTCCTGTCGTCGATGGCGAGATCGGGCGGCTTCTCGACCATCGATATCTCCCAACTGGATGGCTCGAGCCTGCTCGTCACCGACATGCTCATGTTCATCGGTGGCGGCTCGGCGTCTACCGCGGGCGGCATCAAGGTGACGACTCTCGCGATCCTGTTTCTAGCGGCCTTCGCGGAGGCCCGCGGGCACGACGACATGGAAGCCTACGAGCGCCGCATCCCCCAGGACGTGCTGCGCCTCGGCGTGAGCGTGGTGCTGTGGGGGGCGACAACGGTGGCGGGGCATCCATCATCCTGCTGCTCATCACCGATGCACCTCTCGACTACGTGCTGTTTGATGTGATCAGTGCGTTCGCCACCTGCGGACTGTCGACCGGATTCACCGCCAGCTCGGGGGATGCCGCACAGTACGTTCTCGCGGCCACCATGTTCTTCGGTCGAATAGGAACCGTGACCCTCGCGGCCGCGCTCGCGGCCAGCCAACACCCCAAAATGTTCAAGAGACCAGAAGAGAGGCCGATCGTTGGTTGACAAGATTCCTCACGATGCCCCGGTTTTAGTCATCGGCCTCGGCCGCTTCGGTGCTGCCACCGCGGGCCAGCTGCAACGACTCGACCGCGAGGTGATGGCGATCGACGCTGACGCCGGCCTCGTGCAGAAGTGGTCGGAGCGCGTGACCCACGCCGTGCAGGCCGACGCTCGGTCGATTGACGCATTGCGGCAGATCGGTGCGCAGGACTTCGCGATCGCCGTGGTCGCGGTCGGCTCCTCGATCGAAGCCTCCGTGCTCATCACGGCCAACCTCGTCGACCTCAAGATTCCGCAGATCTGGGCAAAGGCGATCAGCCAGTCGCACGGCAAGATCCTGCAGCGCATCGGTGCCAACCACGTGATCTACCCCGAGGCCGAAGCCGGCGAGCGCGTTGCTCACCTGGTGTCGGGCCGCATGCTCGACTTCATCGAGTTCGACGACGACTTCGCGATCGTGAAGATGTATCCGCCCAAGCCGATTCGAGGCATCTCGCTCGCGGAGTCGCAGGTGCGCAAGAAGTACGGCATCACCGTTGTCGGGGTCAAGAGCCCCGGCAAGGACTTCACCTATGCGACGCCCGACACCGTGATCTCCAACCACGACCTGATCATCGTGAGCGGCAACTCCGCAGACATCGAGCGGTTCGCGACCCTCGCGGCCTAGTTCGAGTCGGTGTCGGGGGCCGTGCCCTGGATGTCATCGGGCCCGTCGCCGGGCGGGGCCGGGCGATCGCCGCCCGGGAATTCGCCGCCGGGGAAGTTGGGACGCTCGAACTGGCCCTGGCCGCTGCCGGGCAGATTGGCGCCCACGGCGACTCCGCCACCGAACAGCGCCCCCGCAACGAGCACGCCGCCCACGATCCACGCCGCAAGTGCGAGACCGCTGCGCTTGGCGGGAACCGCCTGCACGACCGTCGGCGCGACCGCCACAGGCTCGGGCGCTTGCTGCACTGGCACGGGAACCGCTTCTTCACTCTTCTTAGCCATGACCACAGAGTGCAAGTGCATCCTATGGAATGGCCAAGAACCAGCCGCGAGGTCGCCTACTTGCCCTCGGCCATCTCTTTGCTGCGGGCGAGCGCTGCGGCAGTCGCGCGGTCGAAGACGTGGGCGAGGTCGGCCTCCTCGAGCACCGCGATCGCGCGCTCGGTCGACCCCTTCGGGCTCGTGACCTGCTTGCGCAGCTCCTCGGGGCTCTTGGACGACGCCGCGAGCAGCTCGACGGAACCCACGAATGTTCCCATGACGAGTTCGTGCGCCTGCTCCGCGCTGAAGCCGCGGGCGATCGCTGCCTTCGTGAGTTCCTCAATGAGGTAGAACACATACGCGGGGCCGGAACCGGAGATGGTGCCGAGCGCATCGATCTCGCTCTCGTCGACCTCGACGACCGTGCCCACGGTCGCGAAGACGGCGCGGCCCAGCTCGAGGTCGACGGCAGTGGCCCGGGATCCCGCGGCGAGACCGGTCACCGCCTTGCCGACGATCGCGGGCGTGTTGGGCATCGAACGCAGCACGACGTTGGCAACGGCGGCTTCCATCGTGGCGGTGGTGACGCCCGCCGCGACGCTGATCACGAGGGCATCCGGTTCGAGTGCGGGGGCGAGTGCGGCGAGCGTGTCGGGAACCATTGCGGGCTTCACCCCGATCAACACGACCTTCGCTCCGGCCACGGCACGGGCGTTGCCATCGGGCGTCGATTCGAGGGCAAACGACTCGACCCCGTCGAGGCGCACGAGCGCTGCCTTGGCCTCGGTGCGATTGGTGACCCGGATGCCCCCGGTGACGGTCACGCCGGGGGCGAGCAGCCCGCTGAGAATGGCACCGCCCATGGCACCCGCACCGATGATGGCAATAGAGGGAAGAGTCGTAGTCACGCCAAGAGCCTAGGGCGAGCATCCTAGGATTGGGCGCATGAGTGCATCTGGTGGGAACAAGGCAATAATCGCGGCGCTGCTGGCGAACCTCGGCATCGCGATTACCAAGTTCATCGCTTTCGTGTTCTCCGGCTCGAGCTCAATGCTCGCCGAGAGCGTGCACTCGCTCGCCGACACCGGCAATCAGGGGCTGCTGCTGCTCGGTGGCCGCAAGTCGCGCAAGAAGGCCGACTCGGAGCATCCCTTCGGATACGGTCGCGAGCGCTACGTCTACGCGTTTGTCGTGTCGATCATCCTGTTCTCGGTCGGTGGCGTCTTCTCGATCTACGAGGGCATCGACAAGCTTCAGCACCCGCACGAGCTCGAGGTGCCGTGGCTGCCGATTCTCGTGCTGTCGATTGCCATCATTCTCGAGTCGTTCTCGCTGCGCACGGCCATCCGCGAGTCGAACCACGTTCGCGGCAAGCAGGGCTGGGTGTCGTTCATTCGCCACGCGAAGGCGCCCGAGCTTCCCGTCGTGCTGCTCGAAGACGTCGCAGCTCTCACCGGACTGGTCTTCGCGATGCTGGGTGTCGGCCTCACGATCATCACGGGCGACGCCACGTGGGATGCGATCGGCACGCTCGCCATCGGCGCCCTGCTTGTCACGGTCGCCGTCGTGCTCGGCATCGAGACGAAGAGCCTGCTGGTGGGCGAGGGTGCCAACCGTGAGGACGCTGCGCGTATCCGCGATGCGATCAACGGCCACGCAGACGTCGAGGCTCTCATCCACATGAAGACGCTCTACCTCGGCCCGGACGAACTGCTCGTCGCGGCGAAGGTGGGCTTCGCATCCAAGAGCAAGCTGTCGGATGTCGCGTCGAGCATCGACTCCGTCGAGGCGGCCATTCGCGAGGCCGTGCCGGTCGCGCGAGTGATCTACATCGAGCCCGACGTGTACGTCGAGCCGGGAGCATCCAACCCCGCGACCGACGCGATCGTTATCAAGGGCGTCGACTAAGGCGGTACTTGCTAGACCGCGGGCGCTGAGCCGAGCACACTTGTCGCATGGAAATCCTGCATTCAATCGTGCTCGCTCTTCACTTTCTCGGGCTCGCTGCCATCATCGGCTCGTTCTTCGTGCAACTGCGCCGTAAGACCGATTTCGTGCTCACCCCCCTGCTCGCGGGTGCCATCACGCAGGTCGTGACGGGTCTCGCGCTCGTCGGTCTCGCGCAGGCGGCTATCGCTGGAGGAGCCGACTTCGAGGTGAACAACGCGAAGATCGCGGTCAAGCTCATCATCGCTGTCATCGTGCTGGGTGCCGCCATCGCCGCCGTCGTCGTTCAGCGCCGCGGTGGCCGCGTGCAGCCGTTCTTCCACGCGGCCGGTGGGCTCGCCGTGGTGAACGTGCTGGTAGCGGTGTTCTGGAACTAACCCGGCCGGCTCAGCGGTACTGCTGGAAAAAGTCCTTCAGTAGCGTTGCTGCTTCGGCCTCGCGCACGCCAGCGATCACCTCGACGCGGTGCGGCAGGCGTCTGTCGCGCAGCAGGTCGTTAACGCTGCCGGCGGCCCCCGCTTTCTCGTCCCACGCCCCGAACACGACCCGCGGGATGCGCGCCTGAAGGATCGCGCCCGCGCACATGGTGCACGGCTCGAGCGTCACCACGAGGGTGGTGTTCTCGAGGTGCCAGGTGCCCGTCGCGGCAGCGGCCGCGCGTATCGCGACGATCTCGGCGTGAGCCGTGGGGTCGCCCGTGAGCTCACGCTCGTTGCGTCCGACGCCGATCGGATTGCCGCCCTCGTCAAGCACCAGGGCAGCGACCGGCACGTCTCCCGTCGTGAGAGCGCGCTGAGCCTCGACGAGGGCTCGGCCCATCCACTCTTCGTAGCGGTTCACAGTAGATTGAGCCTATGCGAGTACACGTTGCCGACCACCCGCTCATCACGCACAAACTGACCGTGCTGCGCGACAAGAACACGCCGTCTCCCACGTTCCGTGCGCTGGCGGAGGAGCTAGTGACGCTGCTCGCCTACGAAGCCACCCGCAACGTGCGCGTGCACGAGGTGACGATCCAGACTCCCGTCGCAGAGACGAAGGGGCTTGCGATCAGCGACCCTCGGCCCCTGGTCGTTCCCATTCTGCGCGCCGGCCTCGGGATGCTCGAGGGCATGGTCAAGCTCGTACCCACCGCCGAGGTCGGCTTTCTCGGGATGGTGCGCAACGAAGAGACGCTCCAGCCCGACATCTACGCGGAACGCCTGCCCGACGACCTGTCGAACCGCCAGTGCTTCGTGCTCGACCCCATGCTCGCCACGGGCGGCTCACTCATCGCGGCAATCGACTACCTCTTTGCTCGCGGTGCCCAGGATGTGACGTGCGTGTGCCTGCTCGCGGCGCCCGAGGGCCTCGCCGCCGTTGAGAAGGCGACCGCCGGTCGTGAGGTGACGATCGTGCTGGGCGCGCTCGACGAGAAGCTCAACGAGGTGGGATACATCGTGCCCGGTCTGGGCGATGCGGGTGACCGGCTCTACGGCACCGTATAGCGACCTCAGCACCCCTATTTGACCGGCACTTTCGCTGATATATTCAAGGGATTCTCAGCCTGGGGGGAATTGTGAAGGCCATCCGCGCCGTTCTCCTCGCTCTGGTCGTTATCGGGGCGGGGTTGGTGCCCGTTGCACCCGCCTTTGCCGACCCCGAACCCGCGCTCGAAGTGGCGACAGTCTTTCCCAATGCTGGCGATCTTGAGGGCGGATATCCGTACAACCTCAGTTTCACGACGCCCATCAGCGAAGAGACCACCGTCACCGTGGACGGGCAACCAGTCGAGGCGTTCTTTCTGCCCGTCGGCGACGCACTCGTGTTCTTCACCCCACCCTCGAGCGAGGTCGGGCCCGTCGACGTGGTCATCGCTGACGGCGACCGCATCGCGACCCAGGCATTTACCTATCGCGACATCACCCTCACGCCGCCCACGGGACTCAGCACCGGCGGGTCGGTCGTGACGGTGTCGGGCGGTGTCTTCGCCGAAACCACGACCGCGACTGTCGGCGGTGTAGAAGCCGCCGTTGACTACGTCGACGCGAGCACCGTCGAGGTGACGGTTCCGGCCAACCCCGCGGGCGCAGCCAACCTGCAGCTCTTCACGTCGGAACCGTTCGAGCAACTCGCTGCCGGGGCCTTCACCTACCTCGACCCCCTCACCGTGACGCCCACGCCCGTCATCACGGGCTCAGCGGTGTTCGGTGAGACCCTCACGGCCGATGCCGGCATCTGGGAGCCCGCTCCCGTTGACCTCGCGTACCAGTGGTTCAGGGGGCTCGACGCAATATCGGGGGCCGAGGCATCCACCTACCAACTCACGGTCGACGACATCGGGGCGACCGTCTCGGTGACGGTGGCGGGTTCGAAGCCGGGCTACGCGCCCGCCGCTACGGCGAGTGAGCCCACCGCCACGATCACTGCCGCCGAACTGACATCGGCCCCGACACCGGTGGTGAGCGGTGGCACCGCCTTTGGCGACACGCTGACTGCGGACGCGGGAAGCTGGGAACCCGCCGCGGTCGACCTCGGCTACCAGTGGCTGAGGGGCAGCGACCCGATCCCCGGCGAAACTGGGCCGACCTACACGCTCACGACCGACGACATCGGCAGCACCGTCTCGGTGACGGTCACTGGCACCAAGCCGGGCTACACCTCGCAATCCCGCACGAGCGACCCGACCACCGCAATCACTCCCGCGGTGCTGACTCAGACCCCCGTGCCGACGATCAGCGGCACGACCCAGTTTGGCGAGACGCTCACGGCCGACCCGGGCAGCTGGGAACCGGCGGTAGTGGATCTCGCGTACCAGTGGTTGCGCGACGGCGAGGTGATCGCGGGAGCGGAGGCATCCACCTATTCCCTGACGCTCGACGACCTGGGTGCGACGATCTCGGTGAAGGTCACCGGATCGAAACCCGGTTACGCCCCCGTGACGGTCGAGAGCGCGGCGACCGCGGCGATCACCCCCGCGACCCTGACAGCCACGCCCACCCCCGTGCTCACGGGCAGTGCGGTGTTTGGTGAGACCCTCACGGTTGATGCGGGCAGCTGGGAGCCATCGGTGGTGGATCTCGCGTACCAGTGGTTCAGAAACTCCACGCCTATCAGTGGCGCGACCGGCACGACCTACACGCTCACGGTCGATGACCTCACCGCGACGATCACGGTAGAGGTCACGGGCAGCAAGCTCGGATACGCCCCGATTACAACGTCTGCCACGTCGGCCGTCATCGAGCCCGCGACACTCACGGCACCGGTGCCGACGATCTCGGGCGAGACGACGTTCGGAGAAGATCTCGTGGCCGCGCCAGGCTCGTGGACCTCAGGGACTCAACTCACGTACCAGTGGTACCGCGGCAGCGCGCCCATCGGCGGCGCGACCGGCACGACCTACCGCATCACCGACGCGGACATCGGCCTGACGATAACCGTGGCGGTGACCGGTTCGAAGGCCGGATACGCGACGGCCACGACGACGAGCGTCGCGACTGCCGTGGTTGCCGCCGCTGTGTTCACCTCCACACCGATGCCGGGCCCGGCAGGAACTCCGAAGGTGGGCCGCGTCATTGGTCTCGCGCCATTCACCTGGGAACCCGGCGTCGTCACCTTTACCTATCAATGGAAACGCAACGGCGTCCCGATTGTCGGGGCAACCGGGAGTACCTACTCGACCACGATGCTCGATCGCGACAAGGATCTGACAGTAACGATCACTGGTACAAAAGTTGGCTACGCAACCAAGTCGGTGACAACTCCCCCGCGAGGGATCACCTCGTATCCTCTCAGCGGCCCGCTCCCGACAATCGTGGGAACTCCGCGCATTGGAAGCACGCTCAGCATCGGCGCTGCCTCTACCGACTGGACGTACGGCGCGACTCTCACCTACCAGTGGAAGCGCAACGGCGCGGCAATCGCCGGGGCCACCGCGAGCACCTACACGGTCTCGATCGCGGACTACACGAACAACATCTCGGTCACGGTCACGGGCTCTCTCTCGGGCTTTTCGCCGGTCTCGAAGTCGAGCCAGGCGACCGCTGCGGTGCAGCTCGGAACATTCACGACGGTCGCTCCGACAATCTCCGGAACGGCTCGTGTCGCGTCGACGCTCACGGCGGTGCCCGGCGACTGGGAGCCCAGCGCGGGCACCTTCAGCTATGCGTGGAAACGCAGTGGAACGGGCATCCCTGGCGCAACCGGTTCCACCTACAAGCTGACCGCGACCGACGTGGGCAAGACCATCACGGTGACCGTGACGGCGAAGGCTGACGGATACCTCAACGCCTCTCGCACGAGTGCGGCAACCGCGACGATTGCCGCCGGGCTGATCTCGGGCACGACACCCGTCGTGACGGGCACCGCGAAGGTCGGATCGGTGCTCACCGTCACCAAGGGCGCGTGGTCGCCGTCAGCCGCCGCGATCAGCTACCAGTGGAAGCGCAATGGCGTCGCGATCTCGGGTGCGACCGCGACGACGTACACCCTCACCAAGACGGATGCGGGAAGCACGATCACGGCAACCGTGAGGGCCTCGCTCACGGGATACACGACGACCTACAAGACGAGCGCGGCGACCGCAATCGTCACGGGCGGCGTGTTGACGTCTGCCATCCCCACGATCGCGGGTACGACGAAGGTGGGCGCGACCCTCGCCGCAGTGTCGGGCACCTGGTCTCCTGCACCGGTGACCCTCAAGTACCAGTGGAAGCGCAATGGCGTGGCCATCAGCGGCGCCACCACCTCGACCTACAAGCTCGTGACTGCCGACAGCGGCAAGCTCATCTCCGTGACCGTGACCGGCAGCAAGACCGGATACACGACGAAATCGTCGACGAGCGCATCCACCGCCACCATTCGGCCATAGGGATCACCGTGAGCAGCCGCGGCGACATCCGGGCTTGCAAAATCCTCGTTCGTGCAAGATAGTTGCATACATGACTGTTCGCGCTTACTCCCACAACACCGTCGAGGTGATGGGTTCTAGCGCGTCCATGTGTTGTCGAATGTGTGCCTAATCGGCTTTTCTCGCCGAGTCACCATTTCGACAGTGACTCCCGGACCCGCGTCCTCATAACGACGTAGATCCGCAGCAATGACCGCAGTACCCCGAAGGATCACAACCTCATCATCAGAGGCCCTTCACCCCAGTCAAGGATCACAGGACACATGTCTCTCGCAACCATCGAACGCGCACCCATTGCGGCGGTAGCTCCGGCTCCCGCCCCCCAGCCAACCGAAACCCGCCGCCTGCACGCAGTGCCGAGTGGCACCGAGGCTCGCGGCTTCGCCCTCTACGTGGGCGTCGACGAGTTCAAGGCTCTCGAGGCCGGCACCGACCTCGGTCACGTCGTCGACCAGCTCAAGCAGCTGCTCGCGCAGCTCGTGCCCGGCTCAGAAACCTATGCCGCCGTCGCTCTCGCCCCCGTGGGCGCTGGCGGCCGCGACGTTGACGTTGTGCGCCTGGCCCTGCAGGATCCGGCAGCACTCGCCAAGCACCGCCAGGTCGAGGAGCCCACGCCCAAGCGTCGTGGCGGGGTTGTCGTGGACATCTCCCGCAAGCGGGTGGTGCTCGACGGCGATGCCGCTGCACTCACCTACAAGGAGTTCGAGCTGCTTCAGTACCTTGTGTTGCGCGAGGGCCGCACGATCGACCGCACCGAACTCATCTCCTCGCTCTGGTCAGCCGCCGACGACGAGATTCCCAACGAGCGCACCATCGACGTGCACGTGCGTCGCCTGCGCGCAAAGCTCGGCGACTACGAAGACATTGTGCGCACCGTACGCGGCGTGGGTTACCGGTTCGACCGCCATGCGGATGTGTCAATCCGCCAGGCTACGACCCCGAGCCCCGACTTCTTCTAGGCACGCGAAAGCGCGTGATTCCGCGGTTTTTCGCGGCTCCGAGCAAACTCGCAGAAAAATAACGGTTTGGTAACTAGACAGCGTTACCGTTCCGTTATACATTCATAGAGCAGAAGTTGTTTGCTGTGGCAGCTTCGGCGGAATGTGATTGCAGGACACTCTTGGTGCAAGGGAGAGGGTCGGTTTCTAGCCTCTGAAACCGACCCTCAATCCTGTTTAACGGGCAGATCTCGACGTCGCTCGACGCCCGGTTACTTTAGAGTTGGCACGTGAGCGACAAGGCAGCAGCAGTCACCGCCTGGGAAGCGCTGTTCCGCGCACAGGTGTCAGTGCTGAGGCAGCTCCACGATGAGTTCCCGACCGGCGAGCTGTCGCTCAACGAGTACGACGTGTTGTTCAACCTGTCTCGGCAGCCTGACAAGCGCACGCGCATCCGGGATTTGAATCGCCAACTGCTGCTCACCCAACCGAGCGTCAGCCGACTCGTCGACCGACTCGTCTCGCGCGGGCTCGTTCGCAAAGAGGCCGACCCGGGCGACGGCCGCGGCACCGTCGTGTGCCTCACCGACCCCGGCTACGACCTGTACCGCCGCATCGGCGCCGTGCACGCCGACGCCATTCACCACCACATGAGCGCCCTCAGCCCTGCCGAGCTTCGCAACCTCACGACGCTCAGTGACAAGCTCCGCAAAGCCCAGGAGTGACCGGCCCGAGCATTGTCTGGCTGCGCGACGACCTGCGTCTCGCAGACAACCCGGCGCTCACGGCGGCGGCAGAGCGCGGGCAGCCCGTGCTGCTGCTGTACGTGCTCGACGAGATGTCACCGGGCGTGCGTGCGCTCGGCGCTGCAAGCCGGTGGTGGCTGCACCATTCACTGACCGCCCTCGCCGAATCGGTGGGGGGATCCCTCGTGCTTCGTCGCGGGGCGGCCGAAGAGGTTCTGCCCGAGCTCGTAGCCGAGGTTGGCGCCGGGGCGGTCTACTGGAACCGGCGATACGGAGCAGCCCGTGAGGTGGATGCTCGCCTGAAGAAGTCACTGCGCGAGGTGCCGTCGAGTGCCTCAGGCACCGTGATCGTCGAGAGTTTCCCGGGCAACCTGCTGTTCGAACCGTGGACGGTGACAACCGGTCAGGGCGAGCCGTACAAGGTGTTCACGCCGTTCTGGCGCGCGTGCCTCGAGCGCGGAGTGCGCGATCCGCTCCCCCCCGCCTCTGTGGAGTGGGTATCGTCAGGCTCGGCACGCCTCAGTGACTGGGAGCTGCTGCCCACCCGGCCCGACTGGGCAGCGGGGCTTCGCGAGACGTGGACGCCCGGTGAAGCCGGCGCTCACGCCCAGCTCGAGGCTTTCGTCGCCGGCCCACTCGACAGCTACCACCGACGGGATGAACCCGCCGTCGAGGCGACAAGTCACCTGAGCCCGCACCTTCGGTTCGGGGAGGTGAGCCCGTTCCAGGTGTGGCAGGCCGCGCACGGCGCGAGCCGCAACTCCGCGAAGTTTCTCAGCGAGGTGGGCTGGCGTGAGTTCAACGCCAACATCCTCTTCCACTCCCCCGACCTGGCCACCAGGAACTTTCGGCCCGCGTTCGACGCGTTCCCGTGGAACGAGCCCGACCCCGATGAGCTCGAGGCATGGCAACAGGGCCGCACGGGCATCCCTCTCGTCGATGCCGGCATGCGCGAGCTGTGGCACACGGGCTACATGCACAACCGGGTGCGCATGGTTGTCGCGAGCTTTCTCATCAAGAACCTGCTCGTGGACTGGCGCGTGGGGGAACAGTGGTTCTGGGACACCCTGGTGGACGCCGACGAGGCATCCAACCCCGGCAACTGGCAGTGGGTCGCGGGCTCAGGCGCCGACGCAGCGCCCTACTTTCGAGTGTTCAACCCCGAGCTTCAGCGCACCAAGTTCGACCCCGACGCCGAATACGTGCGGCGCTGGGTTCCGGAGTACGGAACGCCGGATTATCCGGAGCCCATGGTCGACCTCGCCCAGTCACGCAAGGATGCCCTCGCCGCCTACGACCACCTCAAAGGGCAGGCATAGCCCGCGAGTGTTCCGATATGGCTGCCTGCTGAGTCATTGAGGCAGCAATATCGGAACACTCGCGGGTTTTAGGGCCGAGCCCCAATAGCCTGCACGGCGCAGGATGCCACAGTGACGCCCGCGCGCGCGGCAGCGAGCGGATCGCGCGAACGAACCCACTCGTCGAGAAAGCCCGCGCAAAACGCGTCGCCCGCGCCCGTCGGGTCGACGATCTGCGCTGTCACGGCCGGCACAGTCTGACCGTTGACGAGCACGCCCCTCGATCCGAGGGTGAGCGCAACGACCTCGCCGTCAGCGGCGAGCGCGGCCGCAATCTCGGTCGGGTCGTCGAGACCCGTGAGCAGACGGCCTTCATCGAGGCTGGGAAAGAGGATGGATGCTCCCGCAATCGCCGCGCGAAAGGCCTCCACCCCGTAGTCGGCGATGAACCCCGCGGAGCCCGGGGACACGCTCACCGCGATCCCCGCGGAGCGAGCGCGCGCGATGAGGCCGGCGAATCCCTCGGCGCCCGCATCGTTGAGCAGCGCGTGGCCTGTGAGATGCAGAACAGCGGCCGATGCCAACAGTTGGTCGGTCACATCCGCCGGGTCGAGTGCCGCGTTGGCGCCGCGCGAGGTGAGCATCGAGCGGCTCTGCCCCGCGACGATCACGACAATCGCTCCCGTGGCGAGCTCGGGCGCCTCGCGCAAGTGTGCTGTGACGCCAGGGAGGGTTGCCGCGTGGCGCGCAGCATCCCCAGCCCCCACCACGCCCACGAAGTCCACGGCCGCGCCCAGCGAACCGAGCCAGGCGGCGGTGTTCGCGGGCGAGCCGCCGGGCCGGTTGCGGATCACCGACGGGGTGTCGGTGTCGTCGCGGATCGGGCCGTTCGGCACCACCACGACGTCGTCGATGATGTCGCCGAAGCAGACGATGCGAGACGAATCAGGCAAGCTCGCTCCACGCGGTAGCGATGGCACCGGCTACGCGCACGTTGTTGCGGGCAAGGTCGAGGTTGACCTCGAGGCTGCGACCCTCGGAGAGCTCCACAATCTTGAGCAGCAGGAACGGCGTGACCGCTTTGCCCGTGACCCCCGCCTCATCGGCAAGCTGAAGGGCTTCGGCGAGCACGCGGTCGTGCTCCGCCGGATCCCACTGCTGGTCGAGCGGAATGGGGTTTGCCACCACGATGCCCTGGCCATGGCCAAGCTGGTCTTGCGCACGCATGATCGCGGCGATCTCAGCGGCTGAGTCGACCGACCAGTCGAGCGTGTACTGCGATTCACGCAGCCAGAAGCTCGGGAAGATCTTCGTGCCGAATCCGACGACCGGAACGCTCAGCGTCTCGAGGCGCTCGAGTGTTGCCGCGATGTCGAGCACCGACTTCACGCCCGCGGAGACGACGGTGATGGGGGTCACGGCAAGCGTCGAGATATCCGCCGACTCATCGAAGCTCTCGTTCGCGCCGCGGTGCACTCCGCCGAGGCCGCCGGTGGCGAATACCCGGATGCCCGCGAGGGAGGCGAGATGCGAGGTGGCGGCCACAGTCGTCGCCGCCGAGGCGCCCGTCGCCGCGATGATGGGAAGGTCGCGAACGCTGGCCTTCGTGAGGTCTTCCTCCGCGATGCGGCGCACGCCCTCTGCGTCGAGCCCGATCTGCGGCACCCCGTCGAGCACGGCAATCGTCGCGGGTGTCACACCCGCTTCGCGCAGGATCTGCTCGAACTCGATCGCGGCCTCGTGGTTGCGGGGTCGAGGCAATCCGTGGGAGATGATCGTCGACTCAAGGGCAACAATGGGGCGGCCATCGTCGAGGGCCGCGGCAACCTCGTCTGAAACAGTGAAAGCGGGGGTGGTCATCTCCTGATTTTAGTGGGGGTGGCAGATGCCAGCTAACTCTCAGGTATGCCGTTCTGGCCCGGAACTTCGCGGGAGTTGCGGATGATTCATCCCTCGTTTGGGGGTCAACCACCAAACCAGTTGCCGCAGGCCCTCCGGATCACCACTGCGCCGGGAAATCCCGGGTCGCAGAAGTGAAGGAGTTCAGAAATGAACAGCATGACGAAGAAGACCGCTTTTGGAACCGCCGCTGCAGCTGCAGCGCTCGTTGTTGCAGGAATCGCCGCCCCCGCTATGGCGGACGACAGCACCACCTACAGCTCGTCCAAGGGCTACTCGTACACCTCACACAAGAACACCGAGGCTCCCATCGTGCTCGCGCCGCAGGTTGGCGTGGGTGACGTTCTCGGTGGCGACATCCTGAACGGCAACGCGGTTGGCTCGGGCAACGAGCTGAACGCTCCCGTGCTCTCGGGCAACGACACCGCTGTCGGTAGCGGCAACTCCTCGGAGATCGGCGACATCGGCTCGGTCGGCGACATCGGGTCGGTTGACGTCGGAGACGTAGTGGGAGACGTGACCGGTGGCGACGTGACCGGTGGCGACACCAACGTTGGCGACATCGTGGGAGACGTGACGGGCGACATCGTTGACGACGTGACGGGCGACATCTCCGGTGACGTGAGCGACATCGTCGACAACGTCACCGACGTCGACGACATTCTCGGCGACATCGGACTGAACGGTATGTTCGAGGACTAATCCATCGCGCGAAGGCCCCTGCAGCTCAGGCTGTGGGGGCCTTCGGCCCGTTAAGGCCCACCCTCAGCGCCCGGAGTTGCTCATCGAAGAACTCGTGCACCACCTTCGCCTTGCCGCCGGTCGCGTCGAATCCGTGGAAGGCGCCCGGCACTATCGCAAGCTCGCACGGCACCCCCGATTCGGTCAGCCGCCGCGAGTACTCAACGTCTTCGTCGTGAAAGAGGTCGCGAGTGCCCACACCGATCCAGGTCGGGGGCAGCCCCGTGAGGTCGTCGCGTCGTGCCGCAGCCTCGTAGGCCGTGACGTCATCCCCGCCCGGCTCGCGGCCCAGGTACGAGCTCCATCCGAACCGGTTGTTCTTGACGCTCCACATGCGCAGGTGGGGCACCGCCTCTGCGCGAAGCACGGTGCGATCATCGAGCATCGGGTAGACGAGAAGCTGGAAGGCGACGGGCAGTCCGGCGTCGTGTGCTCGCAGCACGAGCGTCGCGGCGAGTCCTCCCCCCGCGCTTGCGCCGCCCACGGCGATGCGAGCGGGATCGATGAGCCGCGCGGCGGCGTTGTCGAACATCCAGCTGAGCGCCGCGAACGCATCGTCGAGCGCCGCTGGCGTGCGATTGCCCGGGGCCAGGCGGTAGGTGACGGCGGCAACTGTCATGCCCAGGCGTCGGGCCGTCTCAATGCTGCGCTGCTCGTCCTGGATGAGGCTACCAATCACAAAGCCGCCGCCGTGAATCCACAGCAGCGCAGGCGCGGCGGTCGCGAGGCCCGCGGGACGGTACAGCCGCAACGCGACGGCCGGATTGTCTCCGAGGCCTGGCACCGTGACATCCTCGATGACCATGCCGTCGGGCGTGGGCTTCGGCTTCATGCGCGACCTCTGGATGAGGCGAACGGTGCGTGGGCCGAGGGGAAGGCCACGAGGCAAGAACCTGGCACTCGTGAGATCCGGGTGGTACACCGACATGATTCCTCCTTGAACCGGGTGTGCATACCGGACAAGAGTATCCGGTTACACGGCCCTGCTGCCACGAGGTTCGGTGAGAAGCGCCTCGAGCGGCATCATGGCCGCGCCCAGCGCGACGGTGTCTCCTCCGAACCGGCATGCGAAGAGCTCGAACTGTGAACCGGGGCGAGACAGCGCCTCGGCCCGCGTCGCTCTTTCGACCCGATCTGCGAGCGTTTCCATGAGACGCAGACCCACCCAGCCGCCGATGACCACGCGCTCGGGGTTGGTGAGATTGACGAGGCCCCCAAGCGCCGACCCGAGGGTCGCAACTAGTTCGGCCACGACCGCAACGGCCGCGGGATCCCCCGCCTGGTCGGCCTCGAGAAGTTCGCCAATCGCGCGCCAGCCGGATCCCTCGAAAACGCCGCCCGCCTCGCGCCAGCTGTCGAGTATGGCGTCTGCGCCCACGTATGCCTCCACGCAGCCGCGACCGCCACACCGGCACAGCTTGCCGTCGCGAACGATCTTGACGTGACCCCATTCGCCAGCGCTGCTGGTGAGCCCGTGGGCAAGCTCGCCGCCCGTGACGATGCCGAGACCGACACCACGGCCGAGGAGTACGACGAGCGCCTCGCTCACGCCTCGGGCGGCGCCATCCCACAGTTCAGCCATGGCCTGGGTCTTGGCGCCGTTCTCGGCGAAAATCGGGATGTCGTGGGTGACCAACTCGCTCACGGGAATGGGCGGCCAGCCCAAGCTCTGGGCATAGAGAACCTGCCTGCCCTCGGAGTCGTGTTCCACGATGCCGGGAAGCCCAAGACCGATGCCGACAAGGCGATCCCACGCCTCGGGGTTGCGGTCGCGGAGTGCCTCAATCGCCTCATCGAGGTCGGTCGCGATCGCCTCAATCGGCTCGCCCTCCCTGCCGCCGCGAAACTCCCGGTCGACCCGAGTCATCGAGAGGTCGAAGAGCTCAACGGCCACCCCACGCTCACCGACGTCGGCCCCCAGAAAGTACGCGCCCGACGGGTTCGGGGCAAGGAGAGTGACCGGCCGCCCGCCGCTGGAGGCCACGGACCCCGCCTCGACGATGAGCCCTTCGGAGATGAGCTCCGACACGAGGTTGGTAACGGAGGCCACCGAGAGCCCCGACTCACGAGCGAGTTCGGCACGAGAGGTCTGCCCAGACAGGATGATGCTGCGCAAGGCCTGGGTGCGGTTGCGCTGGCGCACACCGCTGACCGTCGCGGGCGCAGCGTTGAGGCTCATGAACCCTGAACTTATCAAGTCGGCACGATCCGGTGCACCGCTGCCGTGCTCGTGGCCGTGACTCGCAGGCCGCGGCCGGTGGGCTCGACCCTCACGGGTGCCTCGACACCAAGCACGTCGGTTACCATGGCCGAGGTTGCTCCCGTGAGTTCGAACTCAAGCCAGTCCCCCTCATCGAGGCGAACCACGAGCTCCTCGTTGGGTCGGTAGGCACGGCCATCGGTTTGCTCGAACGGGTTCGCCGGGTTCTCACCCTCGCGCGCCCAGTGCAGCGCGACCGCGTCGTTCTCCCGAATCGACCCGATGGTGTTCGCCACCCGACTCGAATACGACTCTCCCGCACCGCGGTAGCCGAAGCCCCACGCTGGCACGACTGCCGGCTTTTCTCCCAGCAATGCCCCGACCACATCAGGCCGCCAGCGGCAATTCTCGATGCGCATTGCCACCAGCAGGTCGTCAAACACCCGTTGCGCTTCCACCCGGCTGATTGCGCCCGGGTCGTCGATGGATGCCACAATCCGATCCCATCCGACCGGCGGCGCGATCGACGCTGGCGACGTGAGGGTGTCAATCTTCTTCCACGGCCAAAAGTTCCAGCCGATGTGGTGAGTCTCGTAAAGACGATGGGCCGTGTAGATCCATTCGAGGGTGTTCTCCCCGCCCTCGCCCATGTAGATCGGCAGGCCCAGACGATCGCGCGCCTCGAGGAACTTTGCGATCGTCGCGGTGTCGGGCGACGACCAGTACTTGTGAAACTGCAGAAGAGAATTGTCATCCCACACCTCGGTGAAGATGTCCCAATTGGTTGCCCAGTGAGAGCCCTCGTAGACGATGAGGTGATCGGCGTCGATCGCTCTGATCTCTCGGGTGAGGTCGCGGTAGAGCTCCGCGAGTTCGGCCGCGTAGGTGTGCTGCCACTCGTTCGGGAGAGGCTCGTTGAGCAGGTCGTATCCGAGCACAACGGTCTCGCCCACGTAGCGGCTGGCAATGTCTCGCCAGAGTCGAAGGGTGAGTTCGCGGTAGCGAGAGTCCATAAACAATTCGGGCAAGTTGCGCGGAGAGTCGTCGATGTTGGTTCCGGTCTGCCCACCCGGTGCCCCATGCAGGTCGAGCAGTACCCACAGCTTGTGGGTGCGACACCACTCGATAAGTCGGTCGATCAGGGCGTAGCCGGCCTCGATCGGCTCGCCGTGCTCGTCCTGGATGACACGTGAGTTGATGGGAAGTCGCACGTGGTCGAAGCCGCTTGCCGCGATGAGCTCGACATCTGCCTCCGTGATGAAGGTGTCAGCAAAGCCCTGCCAGAACGCCGCAGCCGCGTCATCCCCCAACAGTCGGCGGGTCAGGGCCTCGATCTCGCGCGGCGACTCTGCACCGGGGCCAAAGCGCCACATGTAGCCCTCGGGCAGCATCCAGTTGCCGAGCCCGACGCCGCGCAACAACAGGTCGCGGCCGGAGCCGTCGACGAGCCGGGCATCCCTGGCGCGCACGAAGCCCTCAAACGAGGCGGGGCGTGGGGTGAATCGAACTGCGGTCACTGGTGCACTTTCACTTGAGTCCGGAGAGCGCGAAGCCCTGGATGACGTATCGCTGGAAGACGACGAACACGATGAGGATCGGGATGACCATCACCGACGCTGCAGCCATCTGCAGTGAGGGGTTGACGGCCAGCTGCTGGTTGAGCAGGGCGAGGCCAACCGAGAGGGTGTAGAGCTTTTGGTCGCTCGCGACGATGAGCGGCCACAAGAAACTGTTCCAGCCCGAGATGAAGGTGAGCACGACCTGCACCGCGAGGATGGGCTTCGACATGGGCAGCACGATCTGAAGGAAGGTGCGGAACTCGCCTGCTCCGTCGAGACGCGCCGCTTCGAGCATTTCGGTGGGGATGGTTGTCATGAATTGCCGGAAGAGGAAGATGCTGAACCCGGTGACGAGGGTGGGCAGTGCGATCCCGACGAGCGTGTTGGTGAGTTTCATTCCGTTGAGAATCAGGTACGTCGGAATCATCGTGACCTGCACCGGGATCATCATCGTGGCGAGCACGAGGAAGAACATCCACTTGCGACCACGGAAGTCGAACTTCGCGAACGCGTAGCCCGCCATCGCCATCAGCAGCAGCCCCACGAAGCCGATGAGCACGACGATGATCGTGTTGAGAAAGTAGCGGCCAAAGTCCAGCTCGGTGAATAGCGTCTGGTACCACTCGAGCGTGGGCTCCTGCGGCAGCAGGGTGGGAGGAAAGTCAATCGCCTCACGCTGCGGCTTGAACGACGTCGCGAGCATCCAGAAGAACGGGAACGCGGTGATGATTGCGCCAATGCCGAGCGCCCCGCCAATGAGGATCGTGAGCGTGCGACGGCTGCGCGCCTGGGATCGATCAGTAGTCATCGTCTGCCCTTCGGAGTCGCAACTGGATGAGCGTGATCACGGCGATAATCGCGAAGAGCACCACGGACCCTGCACTCGCGTAGCCGAACTGATTGAGCCGGAACCCCTCCTTGTAGAGAAAGATCGAGACCGACGTCGTCGCCCCTAGCGGGCCGCCGTCGGTGAGCACGAATGGCTCATCGAAGAACTGCAGCCACGCGATGGTGGTCGTCACGGCCACGAAGAAGATGGCGAACCGCAGCAACGGGATCGTGATGGAGAAGGTCTTGCGCCACTCCCCTGCGCCATCAATCGATGCGGCCTCGAGATACTCCTTGGGAACGCCCTGGAGGGCGGCCAGAAAGATGATGATGTTGAGTCCGGTGCCACGCCAGACGGCGACCAGGCCCACGGAGAACTTCGCCATCCACGGATCGGACAACCACTGAACTGGCTCGGCGCCCACGAGAGACAGCAGGTAGTTGAAGAGGCCGAACTGGGTGTTGTAGAGGTAGCTCCACACGAGTGACACGGCCACGATCGCGGTGATCGCCGGGATGAAGTAAAACGATCGCAGGGCCTTGAAGAACCAGCTCTGGCTGTGGTTCAACAGCAGCGCGGTCGCAAGCGACAACAGGATGATGGCGGGCACGCCCACGATCGCGAAGAGCGCGGTGTTGCCTAGCGCTTGCCAGAAATCGGCATCGGCGAACAGCTGAACGTAGTTGTCGATGCCGACAAAGTCGACGTTGCTCCAGCTCGCGAATGCCGAGATGTTCATGTCGGTCGTGCTGATGACGGCCGCGACGAGAATCGGGAAGATGCCGAACGTGACAAGCAGAATCATCGCTGGCGACACAAAGAGGTAGGGAGTCAGGCGACTGCGCACGAGAATCCTTCCTGGTCGCGCGGGTGGGGAAATGAGGGGTGAGGGCCGCCGCCGGATGAGCGGCGGCCCCGTGTCTACTGAACCTTCAGGCCGGCAGTCTCCGAGAAGAACGTCTGCAGAGCCGCGTCGCGGTCCGCGCCCTGCAGCACGATCGAGTTGAGTGCGGTCAGCAGGCCGGTGCCGACAACGCCATCCCAGTTCGCGACGATCGGCAGCACGCGGGCCGTGGCGAGCTGGTCGGTGTAGACCTTCACGTTGGGGTCGGCGTTGAGCGACTCATCCGTGAGGGCGGTGTTGACCGTGGGCAGTTCACCCGTCAGGCCGTACCAGGCGAGCTGCTGCTCGGGCTGCGACACGTACTCGAGGAGCTGCAGCGATGCATCCTGCTGGTCGGTGTTGTACCAAACACCGAGGTTGGAACCCGCGAAGAGCGAGATCGAGCCACCATCGCCCGCGGGGAGCGGGCTGGCCTGCCACTTGCCGTCGAGCTCAGGTGCGGCGTCGGTGATGCCCTTGCCCAGGTACGGTCCGCTCACGAGCATCGGCGCAATGCCGGAGATGAAACCCTGCTGCTGGTCGAAGTCGCCGTTGGTGGGAACGCTGCCGTCGGCGTACAGGCCGGTGTACAGGTCGACTGCGTCAGCGAACTCGGGGGTGTCGAAGTCGACGTTGCCGTCGGCGTCGATGACCTCGCCGCCCATGCTCCACGTCATCTCGATCGGCAACGGTGCATCCCACTGCGGGATGTAGTAGCCGTACTGACCGTCGCCGCGGGCCGCGAGGGTCTTGGCATCGGCACGCAGCTCGTCCCAGGTTGCGGGAGGCGCGTCAATGCCGTTCTCGGCGAGGATGTCGGTGCGCGTGAAGAGCACACGCGTGTCGCTCGTCCACGGGATGCTGACGGTCTCGCCGCCGACTGCCGTCGACGTTCCGGCCACGCCAGCGGGGAAGTTTTCAGCGGCAAGACCCGGGTAGTCAGCGAGGAGATCGTCGAGCGGGAGCAGCGCGCCGGCCTCGGCAAAGGTAGCGAGCTTGGAAAGGCCGATCTGCAGCACGTCCGGGCCGGAGCCCGAGGCTACCGCTGTCGTGAGCTTCTCGTCGATCGAGTCCCACGGGATCGCGACCACGTCTACATCAATGCCGCTGTCGGCGACGAGTGCCTCAAAGTTCTCACCGGAGTCGCCCATCACCCAGACGGTGAGCGGGCCTTCGGCGTCTCCCGCGGGGGCCGGGGAGGAGCACCCGGCGACGCCAATTGTCAGCCCCACGGCCGCGACGGCCGCAAGTACTGAGGTTGCTGTTCTCTTCATTGAGTTTCCTTTTCTCTGTGTGTGCATTATGTGGGGTTGTGGTCGGAGATGAGTTGCGCGTACCAGCGAGCGCTCATTTTGGGGATGCGTTCCTGAGTGCGGTAGTCGACGAAGACGAGGCCGAAACGCTTCGAATAGCCCTCGGCCCACTCGAAGTTGTCGAGAAACGACCATGCGTAGTAACCACGCAGGTCGACACCGCTGGAGATCACGCTCGCGCACGCCGCGAGGTAGCCGTCGAGGTAGGCGACGCGCTCTGTGTCGCGCACCTCGCCGTTGGGATCGACGTAGTCGTTGAAACTCGCGCCGTTCTCGGTCACGTAAAGAGGCAGCGTGGTGAACTCGGCCGCCACGCGAGTGAGCACGTTGCCGAGAGATTCGGGAACGACCGACCATCCGAAAGACGTGCTGGCGGGTTCGGCGGCGCGCTCCGCGACTCCCAGGGGGACCGCTTCATCGGGCCACACGAACAGCCGCTGGTAATGATTGATGCCGGCAAAATCGGTCGGCACCGAGATGATCTCCAGATCTCCGTCGCGGATGACTTCGGCCAGGCCCAGCGGATCGAGCACTGCCCTCACGGCAGAGCTGTAGTCGCCCAGGTAGACGGGGTCGAGAAACACTCGGTTGCACCACGCGTCGATGCGAATGGCCGCGGCCGCGGCATCCTGCGAGTCATCGAGCGGCAAAAACTCCTGAACGATGTTGGTGATGCCCACGTGCGCTGCCGGGCTCTGCTCACGGATCGCTGTCACGGCAAGTCCATGCGCAAGGTTGAGGTGATGGGCGGCCGCGACGGCGAGGCGATAGTCGGTGCGACCAGGTGCGTGCGCTCCCTTGCCATAGCCGAGGAATGCGCTGCACCACGGTTCGTTGAGGGTTACCCAGTCACTCGCGAGGTGACCCAGGGCCGCGACCACTAATCGAGCGAACTCCGCGAAACGATAGGCAGTCTGCCGTTCGGGCCAGCCGCCGCGGTCTTCGAGCGCCTGAGGCAGGTCCCAGTGGTAAAGAGTGACGAGCGCGCGGATGCCGCGATCGCGCAGTCCCGAAAGCACGTCGGCGTAGAAGGCAACCGCCTCCGGGTTCAGCGCTCCCTCGCCCGTCGGCTGCAGCCGCGACCACGACACTGACAACCGATAATCGGTGACCCTGAGCTCACTGAGAAGATCGAGGTCCGACTGCCAGCGATGGTAGTGATCGCACGCAATGTCGCCCGTGTCGCCATGGTGGCAGAGTCCCGGGGTGTGCGAGAACGTGTCCCAGATGCTCGCGCCGCGACCGCCCTCGTGTGCCGCGCCCTCGATCTGGTACGCAGCGGTCGCGAGACCCCATCGGAACCCGGCCGGAAAGGCGGCAACATTGGTCAAGCGGGAGTCGGTCGACATTGATCGGTCTCTGGTCGGGAGCGGAACTTACTTATTTCAAGGTTTAGTATAAGTCCTGTCTAAAGCGTGTCAAGCCCGATGTCTGAATCACGCGCTACCGTGCAGACATGACCACGTGCGCGATCTCTGGATGCCGCAGCAGCACCGAAGTCGGAGCCCCGCTGAACCTCTGCACCGCCCATCTGCTCGCGGCCCACGATTGGGTTGTGCGCGACGTGGGAGTCACCGACACCCTGCCGAGCGCGTGCCTGCTGTGCGGCTCTCGGGTGGGGGTCAGATATCCCAGCGGGTGGGTGTGTGCGATCTGCGAGTGGAGGGTGGGCGACCTGCCCGACGGCGAAGCGGTGCTACCGAGGGTGGACGTCGTCTATTACATCCGCTTCAAGAACCAGATCAAGATCGGAACCTCCGCCACTCCCCGCCAGCGCATCGCGAGCCTGCCGCACGACGATGTGCTCGCGTTCGAGCGCGGCGATCGGCGGCGTGAACAGCAACGTCACGGGCAGTTCGCCGAGTACCGGATCGTGGGTACCGAGTGGTTCCGCGTGCATCCGGAATTGCTCGACCATATCGCCCACCTGGCTGAAGGGTCGACCGATCCTTGGGACCGGTACACGTTGTGGGTGAGCCAGGAGCTCGCACTGCGCGGGTGATCTGTCGATTACCCCTCCCGCGCGTCGTCACATTAGTGACAGCGGCCGGGCATCCGGATGCCGCGACCGCCGCCTACGAGAGGGCGATCAGCCTTACGACCGAACCAGCTCTTCGCGAGCATCTTCGCGCTGCGCAAGAGTCGTTGCCCTGAACCCTCTGGCGATGAGGTAGATGGCGAGACTGATCTCCCACGCGAAGATGGGCACAACGGTGATTCCCAGTCCCGGGATCTGATCAGCTGTGCCGAAGACCTTGGCAACGTTGACGAGCAGCACGAGCGGGCCGCCAATGAGGCCGAGCACGGGGATGAAGCGCGGAACGAGCTGCGAGCGCAACAGCACCCACGCGAGCACCACGGTGTTGACGCCGCAGATGAAGCCGGGACCGACAATAAAGGTGAGCGTGTAGGCCTCGATCAAGGCTGCACTCGCGGGATTCTCGCGCAGCATCATGGCAGTTGCCAGCATGACGGCGCCGACGAGGATGACGCTCGCCTCGAGAGTGCGCAGCGCGACGTACCCGAGGGCGAAGCCTTCGCTCACGCGTCGCAGGACCGGGTAGACCGCGATCGAGGTTCCGACGACCGCGATGGCGAGAACCACGTCAAGGAGCGTGCCGACGAGCACCGTGTTGGTGTCGCCCGCTGTCGCATCCGCGAGCGTCGGCGCGTACAGGAGAACGGCAGCCACCGACGTGACGTGGGTGATGAGGTAGAAGATTCCGGCGGCAATTGCTGTCGTTCGGGAGGAGTACATGGAGGTCTCTTTCGATAATCAGGATGCTGGGTATACGGCGTACACCTCGGTAGCCTGAGACTAAGGTGTACGCTGTACTCCTGTCAACCGGGAGGACGATTGTGGCCCTGAATCAACAGCGCGTGCTCGAAGCGGCCGTCACATTGGCCGACGAAATCGGCATCGACGCGCTCAGCATGCGGCGCTTGTCGCAGGAGCTGGGGGTCGTTCCGATGGCCCTCTACAAGCACGTTGCCAACCGGGAAGAGCTCGTTGATGGCATGGTCGACCTGCTCATCCAGGAGATCGAGCCGCCGCTCGCCGACGTCGACTGGAAGGTGGGGGTGCGTCACCGCGTGCTCTCAGCGCGGCGAGCCCTGCTGAGGCACCCGTGGGCCAGACAGGCTCTCGAATCGCGCACGTCCAAGACGCCAGCCGTGCTCGCCTACATGGACTCGATGATCGGCATGTTTCTGGCTGGCGGCTTCTCTGTCGATCTCACCCACCACGTGATGCACGCCTTCGGGAGTCGCATGTGGGGGCTCACCCAGGAGGTGTTCGGAGACCCCCCGGGAACGCCGCCCGCCTCCGCTCTGGATGAAGCGACCATTGCCTACCTCGCGACGCTGTACCCCAACGTCGTTCGCATGGCGGTCTCCGCGGAACACGACGAGGGAAGCGTCGTGGGAGCGGGTTGCGACGACCAGTTCGAGTTCGAGTTTGCACTCGACCTGCTGCTCGACGGCTTCGAGCGCAAGCACGCGGAGGGCTGGCGCTCGACCCGCGTCAGTGCCTGAGAGCACACTGGTGCCATGACGCGATTCGCTATCGACGCCCCCACCGCCATCCGGCTGCTGCGCGAGGGCATCACTGTTTCAGACGAACACCAGCTCGTAGCACCGAACCTCCTGAGGTCGCAGGCACTCTCCCAGCTCTACCGTGCTGTGGTGGCGGGCGAGCTGACCGACTCGGAGGGTCGCGCCCTGCTCGACGGCATCGCCACCATGCGCATCCGGCTGCTCGGCGATCGTGTCTCGCGATCTGTGGCGTGGAAGCTCGCGAGGCAGCTCGAATGGGCCGACACCGACAAGGCCGAGTATCTCGCGGTCGCCCAGCTTCAGTCAGACGCCCTCGTGACGGTCGACGCCGAACTCGCTCGTGCTGCGAAAGGTCTAGTGGAGGTCGTGCCCTTCGAGGCCCTCACGAGCTGAGGCGACGACTACTCCGGGCGCAGTCGCAGCTCTTGCATTCCGCCGTCAACGGCAATCGAGGTGCCGGTCGTGGAGCCCGAGGTTGGGCTCGCGAGGTACGCGATTGCGTTGGCGATCTCGTCGGGCGAAACGAGTCGCCCGTGCGGCTGGCGCGCCTCGAGGGCCTTGCGCTCCGCCACCGGATCATCAGCCTTGGCGAGAAGCCCAGCGACCCAGGGAGTGTCTGCCGTGCCCGGATTCACCGCATTGAACCGGATGCCCTGCCGCAGGTGATCGGCGGCCATCGCGCGAGTCATCGCGAGCACCGCGCCCTTGGTTGCACTGTACAGCACGCGCTGCGGAAGCCCCGCGGTCGCGACGATCGATGACAGGTTCACCACCGACGCGGCAGGCGACTGCTGCAGGTAGGGCAGGGCGGCGCGCGTGACGCGGGCCATGCCCACGACGTTGATGTCCCACACCCGATGCCACTCGTCATCGCCATTGGCTGTCACATCGCCCTGCGCACCGATGCCCGCGTTGTTGACGACAATGTCGATGCGACCGAACCGCTCGACGACGGCGGCGATTGCCGCGCGCACCGAGTCGTCGTCGGAGACATCCGTCGCGACAGAGAACTGCGCCTCCGCGGCGGGGTTGAGGTCGAGCACCGCAACGGATGCTCCGCCCTCGGCGAGCCGACGCGCGACGGCCGCTCCGATGCCTGACGCACCACCCGTGACGATGGCCACGAGGTTCTCGAATTCCGACATGACTGTTCCTTCTAGTAGGTGGCGCGTCCGCCGCTGATGTCGTAGACGGCTCCCGTGGAGAAGCTGACCTCGTCGGAGGTCAGCCAGCTCACGAGTGCCGCGACCTCCTCCGCGCGTCCGACCCGGCCCATGGGGATGAGCGACGTGATGTGTGCCAGCACCTCAGGTGCGGTCGTGGCGTTCATGGGTGTTTCGATCACGGCGGGCGCGATCGCGTTGACGAGCACGCCCGTCTTGGCAAGTTCTTTGCCGAGCGACTTCGTGAGCCCAATGACCGCGGCCTTCGAGGCAGAGTAGGCCGCGAGGTTGGGATTGCCGTCTTTGCCCGCCATGCTCGCCATGCTCACGATGCGGCCCCAGCCTCGCTCCACCATGCCGGGCACGACCGCCTTGGTGACCGCGACGAGCCCGAACACGTTCACGTCGAAGGTCGTGTGCCATTCGGCCAGAGTCGTGTCCCACAAGGGCCGGTTCGGACCGACGATTCCCGCGCTGTTGATCAGGATGTCGACGACCCCGACCTCGGCGACGGCTGCCGCGACCGCGGCCTCGTCGGTGATGTCCACCGTGAAGTCGGCATCGGGCGAGACGTCGAAGGTGAACACCTCGATGCCGTTCGCCCGCAGCCGGGTCGCGCACGCGGCGCCGAGGCCGCTCTGTCCGCCGGTGATGATTGCTCTTCTCATGAGATGCTCCTTGATGCCTTGTCGACGAGTTCGAGAACGTGTTGGTAGGGGTGCCCGGTCGCTCGGGTCATGCCGATCTCGCAGGTGCGGTTGCACGAGGCGTACGCGTCGTACTGCCCGTCATCCACTTCTGCCGATTCGCGAGCGGTTGCGCTCGCCGTGAGTTCCGGATGCAGCATGCCCCGGTCACCCGCGAAGGCGCAGCATCCCCAGTCATCCGGAACTGTCACCTCGGCGGCGACGGCCGCGGCGAGCCTCGCGAGGTTGGGGTTGGAGCCCGCGCGCGTGCTCGAGCACGTGGGATGCACGACGATGCTGCCGAGCGTGGGCTCGATATCGAGTTTCGGCAGGATGTGCTCGGCCGCGAAGTCGACCGCGTCGACGACGCGCAGCCTGCCCTTCAACGCCAGCACGAGCCCTTCCGAGCACGACGAGTTGTCGCACACGATGGGTAGGCGCCCGCCGTCGGACGCCTTCCACAGTGCGTCGGCCGTGCGCTCGACCATGTCGTCATAGCCGTCCAGCATGCCCTTCGACTTCCAGGGCGTGCCACAGCAGAGCCCCGCGATTGCCTCCGGCCGCACAAGCCCAATGCCCGCCTTTGCCGCGAGCGATTCGAACGCGACGGCGACTCCTTCGCCCCCGTCGGCGGGGCCGAACATCGTGCCAACGCAGGCCTGGAAGTACACCGCCTCGACAACTCCGGTTTCGCCGCCCCGGCGCTTCGCCCCGCCCGCGGGCAGATCTGCCGACCACAGCGGCAGCGAGTCTCGGCCGATCACGGCCCGCGCGGCCCGGTTCGGCCCCGTGATCAGGGGCGCGGGCAGTGCCGCGGCGACCGTGAGCGCGGTGGACGCTACTCGAGTGACCGGCCCCCAGGCCTTACCGGCGGCATTCCAGACGGCGCTTTCGACCGCGCCGACGGTCTGCGAACGCAAGCGCCTCACGAGGTCGCCCGTGTTGATGAGCACGGGGCACGCCGTCTGGCACATACCGTCAACGGCGCAGGTGTCGACCACCTCATACTTCTGGGCTGCGCGAAGCTCGCTCGCGAGGCCCGTGTCGCCCCGCAGGTCGGCCTCGGCAATCGCACGCTGCACCACGATGCGCTGTCGTGGTGTGGTGGTGAGGTCTTTGCTCGGGCACACCGGCTCGCAGTAACCGCACTCAACGCAGCGGTCGACCTCGGCCTCAACGGTCGGCGTCGACTTGAGGTGGCGCAAGTGCAGGTCGGCATCCGTGGTGAGGATGGTGTCGGGGTTGAGGATTCCCGCGGGATCGAATGCGTGCTTGATGTCGAGCATGACCTGGTACAGCACGGGCCCGTACTGGCGAGCAACGAACGGCGCCATGATGCGCCCCGTGCCGTGCTCGGCTTTGAGGGTGCCGCCGGCCCTCAGGACGAGCTCGACCATGTCTTCTGTGAAGGCGCGGTAACGAGCGACATTGGACTCGACTTCGAAGTCCTCGTTGATGAGAAAGTGCACGTTGCCGTCTTTGGCGTGACCAAAGATCACGGCATCCCCGTAGCCGTGAATCTCGAACAGCCGGGTCAGCCCGGCACAGGTCTCGGAGAGCCTGGCAACGGGCACGGCAATGTCTTCGAGAAGCGCCGTCGTACCCGAGGGCCGCGCGCCCGCGACGGTGGCATACAGTCCCTTGCGGATGTGCCAGAGGGATGCCCGAAGCTTCGAGTCAGACGTCAGGGTCGCGGGGGCCGTGAGGGGCAGGCGAGCGAAGAGCTTCTCGGCGCCGCCCGTGAGCTCGGCCAGTTGCTCGATGGTTGCCGCCTGGTACTCCACGAGCAGCGCACAATGGTCAACGATCTCGAAGCTCGGCAGGGCCTCGCGTGACTCGGGGTCGATGAGCGCTGCCCTGAGGCTTGCGGCATCCATCAATTCCACGGTGGCGGGGCCGGTCGCGATGATGTCGACGAGAGCCTCGGTCGCCTCGCCCAGGGTGTCGAAGACGAGAAGCGTGGTTGCCGCGTGCTTCAACAGGGGCACGGTGTTGAAGGTGGCCTCGGCGACAAAGCCCAGCGTGCCCTCGCTGCCGACCATGAGGTGGGCGAGGATCTGCACGGGCGACTCGTGGTCGACGAGAGAGTTGAGCCCGTAGCCCATCGTGTTCTTGATGCCGTACTGCCGAACGATCTCGGCGGTCAGCTGGGGGTCAGCGAGCACCCGGGCGCGCAGCGCGGTGAGGGTCTGCCAGAGTTCGGGCTCGGCGGCACGGAGAGCGTCGTCTGCGTCATCCGCGGCGGTATCGACAACCGTGCCGCTCGGCAGCACGATGATCGCGGAACGCAGCGTTTGGTACGTGTTCTGCGCCGTTCCGCACGCCATGCCGCTCGAGTTGTTGGCGACCACTCCCCCGATGGTGCAGGCGATCTCGCTTGCCGGGTCCGGTCCGAGTTTGCGGCCGTGGCGCAGCAGTCGCGCGTTGACCTGCCGCACGGTTGCCCCCGGTCCCACCCGGGCGATACGCCCGTCGGCCTCCACCGAAATGGATCGGAAGAACGTGCGCGTATCGACGAGGATGTTGCCCGTCGATGCCTGCCCGGAGAGACTCGTGCCACCCGACCGGAACGTGAGGGGCTCGCCTCCCGCCGTGGCGTAGGCACACAGCGCGGCGACCTCCGCGGCGTTCTTGGGTGTTACGACGGCCCGCGGCGTGAGCAGGTAGTGGGATGCATCGACCGCCGCGACTACGCGATCGAAGGCACTCGTGGTGACGGCGCCCTCTCGAGGCAAGGCGCCACTGATCGCGGCGCCGAGCGCAGACTCGGAGGGGTTGAGGTCTGCGCGTGACGCCGACTCAATGAGACTCACGGTTTACCCTGTCTCCCGACGATCCGACGAGAAAGTCGAGATCTGCGCCCTGGTCGGCTTGCAGCACGTGGTCGACGTAAAGCCGGGCCCAACCGCGAGTGGGTGCCGCATAGGCCGCGGTGGTGGCCGCGTTCTGGCTGCGGCCGGCAAGTTCGTCATCGGATACCGCCAGGTGCAGCGTGCGGTTGGCGACATCGAGCGTGATGAGGTCACCCGTCTGAACGAGGCCGAGAGGGCCGCCCGCGGCGGCTTCCGGAGCGACGTGCAGGATGACCGTGCCGTACGCCGTTCCCGACATGCGGGCATCGCTTATGCGCACCATGTCGCGCACACCCTGCTCTAGCAGCTTGCGTGGCAGGGGCATGTTGCCGACCTCGGGCATGCCTGGATAACCGCGCGGGCCACAGCCGCGCAGCACGAGCACCGAGTCGGCCGTGACATCCAGCTCGGGGTCGTCGAGGCGCGCGCGCATGTCTTCGATGCTGTCGAACACCACGGCGGGGCCCGTGTGCTGCAGCAGTTCGGGAGTCGCGGCCGAGGGCTTGATGATCGCGCCGCGCGGCGCGAGGTTGCCGCGCAGCACGGCGATTCCCGCGTCGGCCATGAGCGGTGCATCCCTCGGCATGATGACGGTGTCGTCGTAGACCGGGCGGTCAACGAGATACTCGACAAGAGGGCGACCGGTCACGGTGATGGGGTCGGGGTGAAGCAGGTCTTTCACCTGCGCCAGCAGGGCGAGCACGCCGCCAGCGCGGAACAGGTCGTCCATGAGAAACTCCCCGCTCGGCTGCAGGTTGGCCATCACGGGCACGCCCGAGCCCGCTGCATCGAAGTCTTCGAGCGTGAGGTCGATGCCGAGCCGACCCGCGATGGCAAGCAGGTGCACGACCGAGTTGGTCGAACCACCCGCGGCAGCGATCGAGACGATCGCATTGAGAAACGAGTCCTTCGTCATGATGTCGCTCGGCCGGCGATCCTGCGCCACCATGTCGACGATGAGACGCCCGGTGGCGTGCGACATCGACAGCAGTCGGGCGTCGGGCGCAGGGGTTCCGGCGAACCCAGGAATGGTCATGCCGAGCGCCTCGGCCATGACGGCCATGGTCGATGCCGTGCCCATGGTGTTGCAGTGACCCTTGCTGCGAATCGTGGCTTGCTCCGACTCCATGAACTGGCCATTGGTGATGGTGCCCGCCCGCACCTCTTCACTCAGGCGCCACACGTCGGTGCCACAGCCGAGGGCCTCACCGCGAAAGTGCCCCGTGAGCATGGGCCCGCCCGGCACGACGATCGCCGGGAGGTTGACGGATGCCGCGGCCATCAGCAACGCCGGAATCGTCTTGTCACACCCGCCCAGCAGAACGAGCCCGTCGACGGGGTTGGCGCGGAACATCTCCTCCATAGCCATCGCGGCCATGTTGCGCCACAGCATCGCCGTGGGCTTCACCTGCGTTTCGCCGATCGAGACGACGGGCAGGTTGTAGGGAACGCCGCCCGCGGCCCACACACCCTGCTTGACGGACTCCGCCACCTCGTCGAGGTGCATATTGCACGGAGTCAGATCCGAGGCGGTGTTTGCGATGGCGATCTGCGGCTTAGTGGCGTTGAGGGCATCATCCGGCAATCCCCGGCGCATCCAGGCACGGTGAATGTAGGCGTTGCGGTCGCTGCCTTCGTACCAATCGGCGCTGCGGAGATCATTCACCGTTGAATCCTCTTTTTCCATTAGCCTGAACGATGCGCTAACATGCTGAATTATGTCACACCGGGGCACTGTCGCCACAAACAAAGAGGACCGCGCATGAAACTCGTCCGACTGGGTGCCATCGGCGCTGAGACCGCCGGTGTGCTGATCGACGACACCACCTTCGTCGACCTGTCAGACGTGGTTGGCGACTTCAACGAGGCGTTCTTCGGCTCCGGTGCCCTCTCGACACTCGACTCCGTCGTGGCCGAACGAGTCGCCGCGGGGCGCACCGAACCCGTTGCGGGCCGCCGATTCGGGGCGCCCATCGCGCGCCCTCACCAGATTCTCTGCATCGGACTCAACTACAGCGACCACGCTGCCGAGACCGGACAGGCGGTTCCCGCCGAGCCGATCCTCTTCACGAAGGCGCCCAACACGCTCATCGGACCGAACGACGACGTGCAAATACCGCGGGGATCACAGAAGACCGACTGGGAGGTCGAACTCGGCATCGTGATCGGGCGGCGCAGCTCGTACCTGGCCGACGAGGCGGAGGCCGCAGCATCCATCGCCGGCTACGTGCTCGTCAACGATGTGAGCGAGCGAGAGTGGCAGATCGAGCGGGGCGGCCAGTGGTCGAAGGGCAAGTCGGCGCCCACCTTCAACCCGGCGGGCCCGTGGCTCGTGACGCCCGACGAGGTCGGCGACGTGCGGGCTCTTGACATGACGCTCGACATCGACGGGGTGCGTCGCCAGAACGGCTCGACCTCAACCATGATCTTCAGCCCCACGTTCATCGTGCACTACCTCAGCCAGTTTCTCGCGCTCGAGCCGGGAGACCTCATCAACACGGGCACGCCGCCCGGAGTCGGCATGGGCCAGAAGCCGCCCGTCTATCTCCACGGTGGCGAGACCATGACGCTCAGCATCACCCGACTGGGCACCCAGACCCAACACGTGATCGCCTAATGCGAGCCCTCGTCGTCACCGCGCCGCGCACGGCCGAGGTGCTCGACGTGGCCACCCCGATTGCGGCGCCCGGTGAGCTGCTCGTCGATGTTGAGCGCGTCGGTATCTGCGGCACCGACGTCGAGCTTTACACCGGCGAGATGGCCTACATCGAGCAGGGCTTCACGCACTTTCCCATCCGGCTCGGCCACGAGTGGACGGGACGCGTCGCCGCGGTCGGCTCGACCGCCGATGAGTCCTGGCTGGGAAAACGAGTCACGGGCGACACCATGCTCGGGTGCGGCCACTGCTCGTACTGCGCTTCGGGACATCACCACGTGTGTCCCGAGCGCTTCGAGGTGGGCATCCGTGACGGTTGGTCGGGCGCACTCGCCGAGAAGGTGATCATTCCCACCCGATTCGCGTACGAGATTCCCGAGACCGTGAGCCTCACCGCGGCCGCACTCGTCGAGCCTGGCGGCAACTCGCTGCGCGCCGTGCGGGCAGCGTCGATCGAGCCCGGCCACAAGGTGCTCGTGCTCGGGTCGGGAACGATCGGCCTGCTCGCCGCGCAGTTTGCGCTTGCCGAAGGCGCCGAGGTGCACGTCGGTGGGGTGCGCGAGGGTTCTCTCGCCCTCGCCCGATCCCTCGGGGTGCACCAGACCTGGCAGCTGGACGACCTCGATGGCAGCGACCAGTACGACTCCGTTATCGAGGCAACGAGCAACTCCGAGATGCCCGCCCGCGCCGTGCAGCTCGCGAAGCCCGCCGGCCGCGTCGTCTTCATCGGGCTCTCCTCGACGCCGAGCCTCGTCGATTCGCGGGATGTCGCGCTCAAAGACATCACGGCAGTGGGCATCCTCTCCGCCTCCCCCGGTCTCGCGGGCGCCATCGCGAGCTTCGCGAGTGGAGCTGTCGTACCCGACGCGATCGTGAGCGAGGTCGTTTCTCTCGAGGATGTTCCGAGCCGGCTCGAAGGCGTGCGCGGCAGCCACGCTGGGCCGGGTCCGAAGGTGCATGTTGACCCCCGGTGACCCGTCGGGTTCCCCTCGAGAGCCTCAGGGAACGGTGCCTGAGGCTCTCGAAGGCAACGCGACCGAGACCGCCGAGAAGCTCGTCGGCGCCGACCGCGTGATCGCCGTGCTCACGGAACTCGCGGAGCACCCGCTCGGAGTGACGCTCGACGAGCTCGCGGGCATCCTCGATACCAAGAAGCCCACCGTGCATCGCGCCCTCGCGACCCTGCGTCGGGCCGGCCTCGCCGAGCTGCTCGGTCGCGGCGTGTACGTGCTGGGCGACGAGTACTTGAGGCTGGCGTTCCGAAACCTGGACGGGCGACCCGAGAACCTGCGCATCCAGCCGCTGCTCGAGGAGCTCGCGGCACAGTATGGCGAGACCGCCCACTACGCGATTCTCTCGGGCCACGACATTGTCTATCGCGCCAAGATGGATCCACCGCGGGGCGCGGTGCGGCTCACGTCGGTGGTCGGCGGACGCAATCCCGCCTATCGAACGGCCGTCGGCAAGGCCCTGCTGAGCAGCCAGCTCACCACCGTTGCCGAAGTCGATCAGTGGATCGGATCGCGCGAACTCGACCAGAAGACGCCCAACACCCTGACCACGGCCGAGGCCCTCGCGAGCGACTTCGCGGCCACGCGCGCCCGTGGCTTCGCGGTCGACGACCAGGAGAACGAGGTGGGAGTCAACTGTGTTGCCCTGCCCATCTTCATGGACGGCTCGCTCGCGCCCGTCGGCGCGATCAGCGTGAGTGCGGTGAGCTTTCGCTGCCCGCTGGAACGGCTTGTCGATGCTGTTCCCGACATCCGCGCGACGATCGAACGACACCTCGGGGCCAACGCCCTCGGCTGACAGCGCCGGTGCTGCCGGGCCGCCGAGCTCTCGCTGTGCCGATAGTCAAACTGCTTAGATGGGGCCATGAAAACCCCCGACGTTCGCCGCTGGGCAGGGCTCTCGGCCTTCGCGGTCGCCATTTTCCTGGCGATCGAGTCACTCACCAAACTCGCCATGGGCACGCGACCGGAGTTGTACGAGACCGACGCGCTGGTTCGCTACAGCTACGACACTGCGGTGCCCACGATCATCGTCATCTTGGCCGACACCTTCCTCATGGCCTTCCTGATCGTCTTCCTCGCGTGCTTTCGCCAGCTCATCACCACGTCGCATCCGGAGCTGCGCTGGATCGCCGACATCACGTTCGGCGCAGGCATTGCCTTCGTCTCGGTGACCCTCGTCGGAGACGCCATGGACGGCGGCGCCGCGCTCGAAGCCGCCGGGCGGGATCCGGATGCGTCGGTCATCCGCGCGCTCATCGTGGGACACAGCATCATGTTCGGGTCAACGGGAGCCGTGCTGCTCGCACTCGTGTCTGCCACGGCTGCCTACCTCACCTTCGCGACGGGAGTCGTTCCGCGGTGGACCGGGTACCTCGCGGCAGCGACCGCGATCTCCAACCTCGCGTGGGCGATCCTCGGGTTCAACGGCACCTCGCCCTACAGCTTCTTCGCGGTGGGCGGTGCGGGCAACGCGATCCTCGCGATCTTCCCCTGGCTCGTGTGGGTATTCTGCGTGGGCCTCACCACGATTCGCGGCGCACGACACGAGGCCCACCGCCTCGCCGAAAAGTCAGCGGGCGCCGTCGCCTGACGCCACCACCCGGGATCGCAACACCTGGGAGAGCACGATCACGAGAACCCCAGCGAGCGGCACGATGGCAAGCCCCAGGCGCAACGACGAGTTGTCGGCGATAGCGCCGACAATGGGCGGCGACACGAGGAATCCGATGCGCATGAGCCACGCAACGATCGTGATTCCGGTACCCGCCCGCAGCCCGGGCAGCTCATCGGCAGCCTGCATGGCAGCGGGGATGAGCGTTGAGACGCCGAGACCCGCGAGGCCGAAACCGACGATGGTTCCGGGGATCGTGGGAAAGAGCAGCGCAGCTCCCATGCCGATGAACACGATCGTGCCACCCGAGCGGGCGACTGCGCGCTGCCCGAAGCGATCGACGAGCCTGTCGCCACACAGCCGACCAATGAACTGCATGCCCTGCAGGGCAACGAACCCAATGCCCGCGACGAAGGCGCTCGCGCCGAGGCCCGAGAGATAGATCGCAGACCAGCTCGCACCCGAGTCCTCGACGATCGCTCCCGCCGAGGCGATGAGGATGAGCGCCGCGAGCACGCCGTACTTGGCGAGCGACGACCGGCGTGCGGCAGACGCCGTGTCGTGTATAACGGCCGCAACCTCGGGCTCCTGGGGCTCGGCGCCCGGGAGCAGGAACCGATACGCGACGAAGACCGCCGCGGTGAAGACAACGGCAGAGATGCCGAGATGAAGCGCAATGGGCACGCCTAGCTGCGCGGCAGCGGCGCCCATGATGCCGCCAAGCACGGCACCAATGCTCCAGATCGCGTGGAACGAATTGAGGATCGAGCGTTTGAAGAGACGCTGCACGCGGAGTGCGTGTGAGTTCTGCGCGACATCCGTAATGGAGTCCATCGCCCCGGCAAGGAACAGGCCGCCCGCGAGCGCGAACCATGACGCCCCCGTGCCGCCAACGAAGATGCCGACGGCCGTGAGAAGCGTCGCGGCAACGGCGACACGGGATGATCGAAACCGCCGAATCAGCACACCGGCGCTGAGCCCCGCGAGCAGCGCACCGAGCGGGAATGCCGCGACGGCCAGGCCGAATGCTGCGTTCGTGAGCTGCAGGTTCTCGAGAATCTCGGGGTACCTCGGCAGCACGTTCGCGAAGATCGCGCCGTTGGTGAAGAACAGCACGGCGATACCCCAGCGGGCTCGCACTGCTTCGGCGGGTGGGCGAGTCGCGGTGGTCGAAGTCACGAGCACCCACGCTATCGGCTAGGGCTTGGGTCGCTGCGCCCTCGGCAGCCCGGCGACCACGAGGTCGTAGGAGCCTTGGATGAGCTCCTCAGCCGGCGCATCCCGCGCTGGCAGCTCGAGGGTGATCCAGTGCTTCTTGTTCATGTGATAGCCCGGCGTGATCTCGGGGTAGGTCTCGACAAGGGCCCGCGCATCCTCCGGGTCGCACTTGAGCGTGATGCGGCCCGGGCCGACTTCGGCGCTGAGGATCGCGAACACCTTGCCCACGACCTTGAACACGGGGGTGTCGTCACCGAACGGATACGAGAGCTCGACCGCCGGATGCGCCGCGCACGCGTGCATGGCGTCTTCGCTGTTCATGCTGCCGTTCTAGCACGCGCCGCCGACTCGCGGGCGTGAAAGGGGTGCACGGTGCGTCGAAACGGCACCGTGCACCCCTTGCTGCCTAGTGCGCGAGCACCGGCTCTGCGTCAGACGCCTCGACGGGCGTGTGCGACAGCGACAGGCCGTGCCCGCGGCGACGGAACAGCAGCGCCGCCATGACCGCGCCGAACGCGAAGAAGCCCGCGCCCCACAGGTAGGCGGTGGAGTATCCCGTGAGTTGCGCTTGCACCCCGACGGCCTCGGTGACGGGAGTATTGGCCACGAGGTAGTCGGCGACCGCGGTTGCCGCGAGGGTGTTGAGCAGTGCCGTGCCGATTGACCCACCGACCTGCTGGCTCGTGTTCACCATCGCCGAGGCGACGCCCGCGAACTGGCGGTCGACACCGAGCGTCGCGGTCTGCATCGACGCAGGCATGATCGTGCCCATCGCGGCACCCATGATCATGAGCGGAATCAGGATGCTCGGCACAAAAGCACTGTTCTCGTCGAGGCGCGTGAGAAGCAGCATTGCAAGCACCCCGAGGGTCATACCCGCGGGAACCATGATCTTCGGGCCGAAGCGGGGCACGAGCAGGTTGGTACCCAGCTGGGCGGCCACCACGAGCATCCCAATCATGGGAAGGAAGGCGAGGCCCGTCTGGATGGGCGAGTAACCGAGGGTGACCTGCATGTAGTACGTGACGAACAGGAAGATGCCGAACATGCCCGCGCCCGCGATGAGCACCGACAGGTAGGCCGCTCCCCGGTTGCGATCGAGCACGATGGCGAGGGGAAGCAGCGGATGCGCCGCACGCCGCTGCCACAGCACGAAGGCGACCAGCAGCACGACCGAGCCCGCGAGCATGCCCCACGTGAGCGGGGAATCCCAGCCATCAGTCTCGGCGTGCGAGAAGCCGTAGACGAGCCCGAACAGTGCGCCCGAGACGAGAATCGTTCCGGGGATGTCGAGCTTGGGGCGCGGTCCGCTGCGAGCAATCGTGGGCACAAAGATGAACGCGCCGACGAGGGCCACAACGGCGATGAACACGTTGATGTAGAGGTTCCAGCGCCAGTCGAGGTACTCGGTGAGGAAGCCGCCGAGCAGTAGGCCGACCGCACCACCGGCACCCGCGATCGCACCGAACACGCCGAACGCGCGGGCGCGCTCCTTGGGAATCGTGAACGTGGTCGTGAGCACCGCGAGCGCGGTGGGGGCGAGCAGCGCGCCGAACGCACCCTGGAGGGCGCGCGCCGCGATGAGCAACTCGAACGAGGGCGCAGCGCCGCCCAGAGCCGAGGCGAGCGCGAAGCCGATGAGCCCGATCACGAACGTGCGCTTGCGCCCGATGAGGTCGGAGAGTCGGCCACCGAGCAGCAGCAGGCTGCCGAAGGCGAGCGAGTAGGCGGTGATGACCCACTGGCGGTCGCCGTCGGAGAAACCGAGGTCGGCCTGGGCGGCGGGAAGGGCGATGTTCACGACGGTGGCGTCGAGCACCACCATGAGTTGGGCGAGCCCAACAACGACGAGGGTGAGCCAGCGGCGATTGCTCACGGCGGCAACGGGAGATTCAGACATAGCGAGTACTATATACGGTACTGAACAGTTCCGGATATCACTGGTGCAGGAATTCATCTGGCCGTAACATTGAATCACCGCACGCACGGGCACATACGAAAGGGGGCGACTGCAATGGCGCAGCTCGACCTCATCGACGCCGGTCTCAGCGACTCTGGCCTCAGCGACTCTGGCCTCACCGAAGCGAAGCCCAAGCTCGGTCGCAAGCGCGATCACTCGCGCGACCAGGAGATTCTGGATGCCACGCTCGACGTTCTCGTCGAGACCGGATACGACGGCATGACGATCGACATGGTCGCCAACCGCGCGAAGGCCGGCAAGGCCACGGTCTACCGGCGGTGGGCATCCAAACCCGACCTCGTGCTCGACGCCGTTGCCTGTATGAAGAAGAACGAGCTCGACCTCGACGCACTGCCCGATACCGGCACGCTGCGCGGCGACCTCGTCGCCATGATCAAGGCCCCGAGCATCCGGGACGGCGAGCGCAAGCTGCGCGTCATGGCGGGCATCGCCTCGATGCTCGAACGCAGTCCCGAGCTTGCCGACGCAGCCTACGAAGCGCTCGTCGAACCCCGCGCGGCGGTGAACCGCATCCTCTTCCGGCGCGCGATTGAGCGCGGCGAGATCTCCGCCGATGTCGATGTCGAGAAGCTCTGCATGATCGGGCCCGCGCTCGTCGCTTACAGCGTGCTGCTGCTGCGCAAGCCCATCACGCGCGAGTTTCTGCTGTCGAACATCGACGGCGTGATCCTGCCCGCTGCCGGGCTCTAGACCGCGCATGAGAGTCCGCGGTGCTGCGGCAGTGCTGCTCACGCTCGCGGCAATCGCACTCACCGGATGCTCGGCGCCCGACCCACTTGCGGGCGGCCCCGCCCGCACCGAGGTCGTCGAGATTCTGCGCGACGACGTGCCCCTTGCGGGCACCCTCGAGGTGCCGAAGCTGACGCGGGGCGAGACCGTGCCGTTGGTGATTCTGATGCACGGCTATGAGAGTTGGAGCGACGAGCCCCACCTCGTTCGCACGGCGGAACAGCTCGCCGACGAGGGAATCGCCTCACTGCGCGTGGACTTCACAGGCCAGGGCTTGAGCGAGGGCGAGCTCGGCGAGTTCACCGCCGAGACGGTCTCGACGCAGCTCGCCGATGCGCAGGCGATCTACGACTATGCGAGTGCCCTCGGCTATGTGAGCGACATCAGCGTGCTCGGCTACTCGTTTGGTGGATTGGTCGCGGCGATGTTCGCGGGCGAGCATCCGGATGTCGCGTCGCTCGTGCTGCTCGCGCCGGCCCCCGCGTACGGCATCTACCTGCCGGTGATGGACACGGCGGCAAAGTACGAGGGGCCCGTGCTCATCCTGCAGGGCGACTCGGACCGGCTCGTGACAGTGTCGGTCGCCGAGGGGTATCGCGACGCGCTGGCAGACAGCGAATTGCGCGTGCTTGAGCACGAGAACCACAACTTCACCTACGGCACCGATGTAGAAGGTATGGCCGTGGAGTTCATCGCTGCTCACTCGACAGAATGACGAGCCGCTGGGTCGCGCGCGTCATCGCCACGTAGCGGTCGACGGCGCCCTCTATTCCGTCGCCGAACCGGTGCGGGTCGACCAGCACGACGAAGTCGAACTCCAGGCCCTTCGACAGCTCGGGTGTGAGCGATCGCACGCGCGCTGACGTGCAGAACTCGGCATGCCCGATCACACAGGCGATTCCCTCGGCGTGCTCGGCAAGCCAGGTTTCGAGCACCGCGTCGAGCTCGCTTACTGCGCCATGCAGCACGGGAACACCGGTGCTGCGAATGGATGTCGGCACGTTGGCGTCGGGCAGCGCCACCCGGATTACGGGCTCGGCCTCGGCCATCACCTCGATCGGAGTGCGGTAGTTCACGCTGAGCGACGACAGCGTGACATGCTCGATGCCCACGCGATCGAGTCTCTCACTCCAGCTTTCAGTGAAACCGTGGCGGGCCTGCGCGCGGTCTCCCACGATCGTGAAGCTGCGCGACGGGCAGCGCTGCAGCAGCATCTGCCACTCAGCGTCGGTGAGCTCCTGCGCCTCATCGACGACGATGTGCGAGAACGGACCGGCAAGCAGGTCGGGATCAGCGCTCGGCAGCGCGGACTCGTCAATCAGGCTGTTCTGGGCATCCTGTCCACGCAGCATCGACAAGAGCTTCAGCTCGCTGTCGTCGGTCTCGATAAGTTGCTCGATCACTTGGTCCATCCGCTGCTTCTCGGCCGCGATCGTTGCCTCGCGACGTCGCCTCAGTCGCGAGTGCTCGGGGTCACCGATGCGCTGGCGCGCGGCATCCAAAAAGGGCAGGTCGGACGTGGTCCACGCCCGGGGGTCGTCGCGGTGGAGGGCGCGCGCGTCATCCGCGTCGAGCCATGGCGCGCACGCTCTGAGATAGGCCGGCACCGACCACAGGTCGGCAACGACCCCGACTGGATCGAGCACTGGCCAGGCTCGACCGAAGGCGGTGCGCAGTTCGTCGTTCTGTACCACCGCTGCGCGCACGGCCTCTGGCGGTACGTCTTCGTCGTGCTGGTCGATGACAATCTCGAGCAGGGCTTCCCACACCTGATCGCGGGCCTCGTTGTGTGGGGTGCCAGGCTCGACCGCGCCGAAAGCCTCGGCCCAGTCTTGCGCACTCAACCACGCGTCTGCCCAGGGCGTCTCGACCGTCAGTGCTTTGGTCGGCGGACGTTCGTAGTGCAGCACAGCACTCTCGATGGCCCCCACAAGTCGGGCCGAGGACTTGAGTTGGGCCGCCCGCTGGTCGCTCTCTGCGACCGCCGCAGCGCCCTCGGGTACCAGATCGCGCAGGGTGCACGTCTGCACCCCCTCCTCCCCCAGGCTCGGGAGCACATCGGCTACGTACGCGAGGTAGGCGGGGTGCGGGCCAACGAACAACACTCCGCTGCGGCGGTTGCCGAGACGCGGATCGGAGTAGAGCAGGTACGCGGTGCGGTGCAGGGCAACGACGGTCTTTCCGGTACCCGGCCCGCCATCAACCACGAGCGCTCCCTGCGAACCCGCCCGGATGATCGCATCCTGGTCGGCCTGAATGGTGCCGAGCACATCGCGCATCTGCGGTGAACGACTGCTGCCGAGGCTCGCGATGAAGGCCGACTGGTCATCGAGGGCGGCGTTGCTTGAGAGGCCATCTGCCGTGAACACCTCGTCCCAGTAGTCACTCACACGGCCACGCGTCCAGCGGTAGCGGCGGCGGCTCGCGAGGCCCATAGGGTTGGCGTGGGTCGCGCCGAAGAATGGCTCCGCTGCCGCCGAGCGCCAATCGAGCAGCAGCCTGTGGCCGTCGGCGTCGGTGAGCCCGAAGCGCCCGATGTAGACGGGGCCGGATGCATCCGCCCCCACCATTCGACCGAGGCACGCATCAAGGCCGAACCGGCGAAGCGCCCGCAGTCGTGCGCTCATGCGGTGGATGTCGAGGTCACGCTCGAGTGCGGTCTGACCGGTGCCGCCGGGGGATTTTCGCACCGCATCCAGACGGTCAGAGAGTTCGGCGATCGAGCGCTCAAGGCTGTGTGCGATGGCAGCAAAGTGCTGCTCATCGGCGTCAATCAGTGCGGGATCGGCTTTGGCAGAGAGGCTTTCCTGGAGAGCAAAGACAGGCATGGCCGACAAGTCTGCGTCACACAGGGGGCCTTGCGGCAAGCCCCGTGGTGTGGAATAAATTGAAAGTGGAGAGGGAATCCCTCTCCACTTTCGTTTAATGCTTGAGGCGGTTAAGCCTTACGCCGGCTGCTCTTCACGGTGCGGGAGCTTCCAGCCCGGGCGCACGTAGTGGCAGGTGTAGCCGTTGGGCAGCTTCTCCAGGTAGTCCTGGTGCTCCTCCTCGGCCTCCCAGAACTCACCCGCGGGCTCGACCTCGGTCACGACCTTGCCGGGCCACAGGCCCGAGGCATCCACATCGGCGATCGTGTCGAGTGCAACGCGCTTCTGCTCCTCGTTGGTGTACGAGATCAGCGAGCGGTACGCGCGGCCCACGTCGTTGCCCTGGCGGTTCTGGGTCGACGGGTCGTGAATCTGGAAGAAGAACTCGAGCAGCTCACGGTAGGAGATCACATCGGGGTCGAAGATGATCTCGACGGCCTCGGCGTGGTCGCCGTGGTTGCGGTAGGTGGCGTTGGGGGTGTCGCCACCCTCATAGCCGACGCGAGTGGAGATAACTCCGGGGCGACGGCGCAGCAGCTGCTGGGTTCCCCAGAAACATCCGCCAGCGAGAATTGCGGTCTCAGTGTTAGCCATGGTTAGGCCTCCTTCGTTGTGAACAGGCTGCGGTAGTCACCGTAACCCTGGCTCTCGAGCTCGTCCACAGGAACGAAGCGGAGCGCCGCGGAATTGATGCAGTAGCGAAGGCCTCCGTCGGCGACGGGGCCGTCATCGAATAGGTGGCCGAGATGGCTGTCGCCGTTGGCCGAACGTACCTCGGTGCGAACCGACCAGAAGCTGCGGTCCGAAAGCTCGACGAGGTTGGCGGGCTCGATCGGCCGCGTGAAGCTCGGCCATCCGGACCCGCTGTCGAACTTGTCGGTCGACGAAAACAGCGGCTCGCCCGAGACGATGTCGACGTAGATGCCGTCGGCGTGATTGTCCAGAAGCGCACCCGTGAAGGGGCGCTCTGTTGCGCTCTTCTGGGTTACCGCGTACTGCTCGGGCGTGAGCTGCGCGATAACGGTCGGGTCCTTGCGGTACTCGGTTGTAGTCATGGGGATGAAGCTCCTTGTGAGCCACTGGCTGCGGCCCTCGATGGTGTCAACAGCGAACTACGAGGATAAGTTCCCGGACGACGCCTCCGAAGCTGCGAGTTTGCTGTGCGGCTCTTTTCGTCGCATCGTGACGAGATACGACCCCGCGAGCACGAGCACGAAGCCCACGATCGTCCACACCGTGATGCGCTCCCCCAACACGAGAGCGCCGACGAGGATGGCGACGGCCGGGTTGATGTACGTGATCGCGGTGGCGCGCACCGGGCCGACCTCGGCCACGAGCGAGACAAGCAGCAGGAATGCGAGCGCGCTGCAGATCACGGCGAGCACGATGATCGACAGGATGACCTGCCCACTCGGCACCTCGGTGGGCCACCCTCCCGTGAACAGCACGATGGGCACGTAGATCAGGGCGGCGGCGGAAAGAGATACCGCCACGACCCCAACCCCGGGCAGGTCAGACATCCAGCGCGACAGGATCGCGGGACCCACCGCATAGCCCACCACGACAATGCCGATCTCGAGCACGGCGCCAATATCCGACCCGCCCACATCGAGGCCGACGATCGCCGCGACACCGAGCATGCCCACGAGGATGCCCAGCCAGTTCGCCTTCGAGAGGCGCGCGGGCCGACCCATGAAAAACGCGACCGCAACGCCCACGAGCGGCACCGCTGCGATCAGCAGACCGGCAGTCGAGCTCGAAATGCGCATCTCGGCCGAACTGAGGAAGTACCACGGGATCACGATCTCGACGAGGGTGTACGCGAGCATCGGCTTCCACCGACGCAGCACCGGCATGACCTGCTTGCGGAACAGCGCGAGCGGCAGCAGGAGCACGGCCGCGAGCCCGGCACGCCCGAGCACGACCATCGCGGGGTCGAGCTCAGCGACGGCGATCTTGATGAAGAGGTAGGGGATTCCCCACGCCACGCCCAGGGCGAGGAACAGGATGATGGCGCGGCGAGTCACGTGTCGATTGTGGCCCTACCCGGCGACAGGCCGCCAACTATGGCGGAACATGCCCGAACTGTGGCCGGGCAGCGCGATCACCATGCGTTGACGGTCACGCCCAGCCACTGGGCTAGATCGGAGATCTCCGCCCGCACCATCTCGTCTTCCTCACGCTCGAACGGCAGAAATTCGTGCACCGCGTTGACCGTGAGCATCTCGCGCTCACGGTCAACCTCGGCGTCGAGCATGCCCACGAAGCGATCCCCCATCAGGATCGGATGCGCGAAGAACCCGTACTTGCGCTGCGGTTTCGGTTTGAACTGTTCGAGCACGTACTCGAACTCGAACAGCTCCTTGAGACGCGGGCGATCAAAGAGCATGCCGTCGTAAGGATTGAGAAGCGCCACGCGACCGCCCTCGTCGTCATCGAGTGCGGCCAGGGCTTCCGGGTCGACTCGCCACTTCCACGAGCTGCCCTCGACCGTCGCGAGCTCGCCTGCCTCACCCACCGGGGTCCATGGCGACTTCTGCTTCGCGATGCCCGCCGCCTGCAGCCTGCGCTGCTGCAGCAATCGCTCCGCCTCGTCATATTCGTATTCAGGCATATTCGCGGGATACACGCGCTCCGCGAGATCCCAACGCCTATGCCGCCCCTCTCGCCCCACGACGGCCACCTCGCCCTGGCGTTGCAGGAAGTCGAGCATGTGCACAACCTGGTTCGAGCCGTACCAGCCGTCGGGCGGCCGAGTCACCTCTGCGGTGTCGGGAATCTGAGCGGCAAGCAGCGGCCCCTCCGCGCGCAGCCGGGCGAGCACCTCGGTGCGAAATCGCTCGTTGCCGCGCAGCCACTCGATCGTGCTCGCGCGGGTGGGCCAGCGCCGCATCGCGGGGAGCATGAGCGGCAGCAGGCTCATGGGCAGAAACTGCCCGTTGAACTCGAACAACAGGCGATCTGTCTCGACCGCCTTCGAGAGCTGCACCGGCTCGTAGGCCGACCCGATCCGAGACCAGACGATGGTGTGCTCGGCGGTCGCGATCGTGGCGGTGGGGTCGATCTTTATGGCGCCGAGCTGCTCGGCAATGCCAACGACATCGCCGGGGCGTTCAGCATCGAGCAACTGCGCGCTCACCGCGATGCGGCGTGCCTGATCGCGCGTGAGCTGGTGCGCCACGGTTGCCATGCGACAACGCTACTCGCGAGCTCTGTCAACCATCGTTGAGCACCTGCTCGACGGCTTATCGATCTGTCGGCACCATCACGTTCAGACCACCGGCGTCGACCTGCACGCGAAAGCTGATGGCCTCGCCGAACGGGTCGCCATCAAGCTGAACCTCTTCGGGCTTGCTGAGGTTCGCTGTCACCGTTCTGGCTTGGCGAAACTCGACCGAGTCGGTGTTGAGTTCGTTCATGCGGCGCCCGAGCTTGGTGCGCCGCACGACACCGTTCTCCCAGAAGATCTTGAAGAGCATCGCGATCCAGCCGCGCACCGACTCGGGCTTGAGCACCGCGACATCCAGCAGTCCATCGTCGACGACGGCGTCGGGCAGCAGCAGGATGTTGGCGGGCAGTGATCCGCAGTTGCCGACGATGATCGCCTGCGCCCGTGCGGAGTGCGTGCGGCGCGCATCCATCTTGTACTGGAGCCGGAGGCCCTGCTTGTCGCGCATCACGACGACGAGCGCCTGGGCGTAGGCGAGCCACCCCACCTTCTTTTTCAGCTCCGAGTCGGTGTTCGACATGATGCGCGCGTCGAGGCCCGCCCCGGCCATCACGAGAAACGCGTGCTTGTCGACGGAGCGATCCGCCCGCCGCAGCTCGATATCGGCAATGTCGATCGGTCGGCTCGTGCCCGTGAACGCCGTCGCGAGGGAGTGCGTCATGTCGTCAAGGGTGAGGTCAAGGTTGCGCGCGAGCAGGTTGCCGGTGCCCGATGGCAGCAGCGCGAGCGCGGCATCCGTGCCCCTCACACTCTCGGCCACCGCGCGCACGGTACCGTCGCCGCCGGCCGCAATGACAACGGATGCTCCCTTGTCGATGGCCTCGCGAGCGGGCCCCTGCCCGGGATCCTCCTCGCTCGTCTCGAGCCAGAGCACGCTCCATCCCTCGGAACCGGGCTCCGCTTCGACGGCGGCCTTGAGGGCGTCGATGTCGACTTTGATCGGGTTGAAGACGACAGCAGCGGTTCGGGTCATGGTTACACGGTATGGGTAGGACACGCGCGTGAGGGAGGGGTTGACGGCCGGGAGTCTTCGCGTCAACCCCCCGGGTCGTGACACCGTCGCATGTCAGGCTCAGGGAGTGAGAGTGAAATCCAAGAAGTCCGAAACCGTCGTCGGCGCAGCACCGACCGCCTCGCTGCGGACCCTGCTGACGGACCGGATAGGCAAGCTCGCCCTGCGCAGCGGGCAGATCCTGCTCATCCTCGCGCTCGCATCGGTGATCGTATTCGCGCTCGTGCAGCTCAAGCTCGTCGTGATCCCGGTGCTGCTTGCGATCATTATCGCGTCGGCCGCAGCACCCGTTCTTCGATGGATGCGCACCCGCGGGTTACCCGCGGCGGCCGCCACCTGGATCACCCTGCTCGCCGGCATCGTCGTGATCGGCGGACTCGTGACGCTCATTGTGTTCGCGGTGCGAGGGCAGTGGGACGAGCTCGCCGCCTCGGCGAGCGACGGCGTCGACCAGCTGCAGGACTTTCTCACCAACGGGCCGCTCCCGATCGACGCGTCGCAGATCGAGGGTGCCCGCACGGCCGTCACCGACTTTCTCACGAGCAGCCAGTTCGGCTCCGGGGCGCTCGCCGGGGTCTCAATCGCGGGTGAGCTCCTCGCGGGCGCCGCACTCACCGTGGTGATCCTGTTCTTCTTCATGAAAGACGGCGACAAGATCTGGGAATTCTTCCTGCGGCCGTTCTCGGCCACCCGCCGCGCGCGCGGCGAGCGCATCGGCGCCACGGCCGTCACCACTCTCGGAGGGTACGTTCGGGGCACAGCGGTCGTCGCGCTCGTCGACTCCGCCGCCATCGGCATCGGGCTCGCCGTGCTGGGCGTGCCACTCGCGCTCCCCCTCGCCGTGATCGTGTTCATCGGGGCGTTCATCCCCCTCGTCGGCGCCACCGCCGCGGGCATCCTTGCCGCTCTTGTGGCCCTCGTCGCCAATGGCTGGGTGGTCGCGCTTATCGTCGTGGCTATCGTGATCGCGGTGAACCAGCTCGAGGGCAACTTCCTGCAGCCGGTGGTGATGGCGCAGTCGTTGAAGCTGCACCCGCTCGTGATTCTCGTGGCTCTCACCGCGGGTACCGTGCTCGGTGGCATCACGGGTGCCGTGCTGTCGGTGCCGATCGCGGCCGTCGGGTGGTCGATCATCAAGGTCTGGTCGGCTCCGGAACCCGCGCTTGAGCGGCGGCCGGTTGTCACCGACACACAGCGGCGCTGATCGGCCAAGGGTGTGAAGATGGGTGGATGACCGCCTCCCCCGACACTCAGTTGCGGCTCGCCCTGCAAGCGCAGTCGTCGTCGGACCGGTTGCAGGCGGCCCTCGCCGCGGGCACGCACCCGAACCCCGCCTTCGTCGAGGTGCTCATCGAGCGCTGCGCTGTCGAGCCCGATTTCTACGTTCGCGACATGCTCACGTGGAGCCTCGTGCGGCACCCGTCAGCCCTCACCGTGCCCCTGCTGATTGAGCAGACCACGTCGCCGATTCCCCAGGCGCGCAGCCAGGCCCTGCACACGCTTTCAAAGGTGGGCGACCCGCGCGGTTGGGCGGTGATCACTCCCGCGCTCCTGCGTGACCCACACGACGAGGTTGCGCGAAGCGCCTGGCGGGCAGCGGTGATCCTCGTGCCCGACGACGGCAGAAACGCTCTCGCTCACGCACTCACCTCGCAGCTGGGCCGCGGCGACCGCAGCCTCCAACTGAGCCTGAGCCGTGCGCTCGTCGAGCTCGGCGATGCGGCCGCGCCCGCGCTGTGGGATGCCCGCACCCATGCCAACCCCGAGGTGCGCACCCACGCCATCGCCACGGAGCGCCTCATCGAGCATCCCGACGAAGCCTTCGATACCGCCGTGTTCGAGGCCAAGCGCATCGTCGCGCTCGGCTAGGCATCCGTCCTGCGCCGCACGCGCTCTGGTGCGAGAGACGGGATGCCCCTGCTCAGCAACAGCGAGGCAAGCGCGATCACGATGAGCGCGAAGAACGCGGTACGCAGCGACGACACCTGGGAGTCGGTGTAGACGCGATCCAGGGTGTCGCCGTCGGTGGTGCTCAGGCCGGCATCCGCGGCGATCTTCTCGATCGTCGCGACGGGCACAATCGGCAGCGGGCCCTGAGTCTGCTCGCTGACCGCTGCCTTCACATCGGCGGGGAGGTCGCTCGCGGCGATGCCCGTGGCAAACGACGTGGTGAGCGCACCGATCAGCACCGACCCGATGAGCGCCGTGCCGAGCGACGAGCCCAGGTTCTGGAACACCCCCTGCAATCCGCCCACCTCGCTCGTCTCCTTCTCGGTGACACTCGACATGTTCACGTTGCCGAGCTGGCTCGCCAGCAGTCCGAGCGCTGCGCCCGCGAAGAACATGCCGAGCGCGAAGGGGATGCTCTTCAACTCGAGGTCGACCGCACCGAGCAGCACGAGCGAGCTCAGCACGAGCACGACCTGCCCGAAGCGCACGATGCGTCGCGGGGACCAGAGCGCCGATAGCCGGGTGCCGACAATCGAAAACAGGATGAGCGAGATCGACAGGGGGAAGATGCGAATGCCCGTCTCGAGCGGGTCGAGGCCCAGCGTCATCTGCAGGTACACGGGCACCATGAAGAACAGGCCCGCCGTGATCGTGTACTGCGCGCCGAGCACCGCAAGACCGCTGCGCAGTGCCGTGATGCTGAAGAGTTCCACGTGCACGAGGGGTGCCGTGCCAGCGCGAACGAGCGCCAGCTGGCGGCGCACGAATAGGTACAGAAGCGCGGCCCCGGCAACGATGAGCCAGGCCGTCAACGAGATGCCGAGCGGTGCGACATCCTGCCCATTGATCTGCGGTGACGCGAGCGGAGTCACCCAGCCCCAGGTCTTGCTCTGCAGCATCCCGAACACCACAAAGACGAGGCCGAAGGCCGACAGCAGCACGCTCAGCACATCGATGCGCACCTTCTGGCGGGCCGTGCTGTCGGTGATCAGACGACTCGTGGCGATGACCACAGCCATGATGATCACCTCGGCAATGAACACGTAACGCCAACTGAAGTAGGTGGTCACGAACCCGCCGATGAGCGGGCCGATGGCCACCGCGGCACCCGAGACGGCGCCGATGATGGCGTACGCGGTGATGCGATCCTTGCCCGTGTAGTTGTCGGCGATGAGCGCCGCGATCGCCGGGATGACGAGCACGGCACCGAGGCCCTCGATGATGGACCAGCCGAGGAACAGGGTCTGGATGTTGGGCGCGATCGCGGTGGTGAGGGAGCCCGCGCCGTAGATGACCGAGCCGATCACGAAGGCTCGCCGCCGACCCCAGATGTCGCCGAGCTTCGCGCCCAGCAACATGACCGAGGCCATCGTGAGGGTGTAGAAGGTGATCGCGCTCTGCATCGCGGCCACCGTGGTGTCGAGGTCGACCACAACCGTGGAAATGGAGACGTTCATCACGGTGCCGTCGAGCACCATCACAAACTGGGCGGCCCCGAGGATGATCACGACGATCCACTTCTTCATAGCGTCAACATAGCGAGTGCTCGACATGTTCACGGTGTCTACATAGACTGATGCGATGGACAGCACTGAGGAAGCCTCCACCGAATCAGCGACCGCCCCCACACCATCGGTGCCGGCCGGCGGCACCCGCACCTTCGCGCAGGTGCTCGTGAACACCGCCGTTGCCAACGTGACCACGAGCTTCCTCTGGTTTGCCCTCACATTCTGGGTCTACCTCGAGACCCGTTCGGTGCTCGCGACCGGCATCATCGGCGGTGCGTACATGCTGCTCGTCGCCGTGTTCTCGATGGCATTCGGCACGATCGTCGACAGGCACCGCAAGCACACCGTGATGGTGTTCGCGGGAGCCGTGACGCTCCTCGCCTTCGGCGTCAGCGGTGCCATCTACCTCGTGTTCCCCGAGTCGACCCTGCTCGACCTCAGTTCGCCCATGTTCTGGTTGTTCAGCGGAATCATCCTGTTTGGCGCCGTGATCGAGAACATGCGCAACATCGCGCTCTCGACGACCGTGACCCTCCTCATTCCCGTGGAGAGGCACGCCAACGCCAATGGACTCGTCGGCACCGTGCAGGGGCTCGCGTTCATGGTCACGAGCGTGTTCAGCGGCTTGTCGATCGGACTGCTCGGCATGGGCTGGACCCTCATCATCGCCATCGTGCTCTCCGCCGCCGCGCTCGCGCACCTGCTGTTCCTGCGCATCCCGGAGCAGCAGCCCGAGCAGAAGGGTGAGAAGCGACCACTCATCGACCTGCGCGGCAGCATCACCGCGGTTCGTGCGGCCCAGGGCCTGTTCGCCCTCATCATCTTCTCGACGTTCAACAACTTCATCGGCGGCGTGTACATGGCGCTCATGGACCCGTATGGCCTCGAGCTGTTCCCGGTTGAGCTGTGGGGCGTCGTGCTCGGCGTCACGTCGACGGGGTTCATCATCGGCGGTCTGCTGATCGCCAAGTTCGGCCTGGGGCGCAACCCGATCCGCACGATGCTCATGCTCGTCATCGCGATGGGACTGCTCGGAGCCCTGTTCACGATCCGTGAGTGGTGGTGGCTCTACGCCGTGGGCATCCTGCTGTACATGACCCTGATTCCGGCGGTCGAGGCCGCCGAGCAGACCGTCATCCAGAAGGTCGTGCCGTTCAGTTCACAAGGGCGGGTGTTCGGATTTGCCGCCGCGTTCGAGTCGGCGGCAGCGCCCATCACGGCGTTCCTCATCGCGCCCATCGCCGAGTTCATCATCATCCCGTTCATGAATTCGGATGCCGGGCGCGAGAGTCTTGGCTGGCTGCTCGGTGAGGGCGAGGCCCGAGGCATCGCCCTCGTGTTCCTCATCGCGGGTCTCGTGATGGTGGTCGCCGCGATCGCCGCGTTCTTCACCAAGTCGTACCGTCGAATCTCGGCGCAGTACCTGGCCGAGCAGGGCTCGGTCGCGGCGAGCGACTCGACCGACACGACAACGACCGCGCAGCTGCTGCACTAACCGCGAGCGATACCCGCGTCGGGCTCCGCGCCCGAGGAGTGTCGCCCCTGGCGTCGACCCAGGTGACCGTCGCGAATCTCGAGGATGCGGTCGGCGTGCGAGGCCATGCGCGGGTCGTGGGTGGAGACCACGGCCGCGACTCCGCGATCGTGCACGAGCGACGAGATGAGCGACATCATCGCCTCGGCGTTGAGGCTGTCGAGCTGCCCGGTCGGTTCGTCGGCGATGATCAGCCGGGGGTTGTTGGCGAGTGCTCGCGCGATTCCCAGGCGCTGCTGCTGCCCACCGGATAACTCGTTGGGGCGCTGCTCGGCGTGGTCGGCGAGCCCCACCACCGCAAGCAATTCCGCGACCCGTTCGGCCCGCTCGTCGGCGGGCACGCCAACCATGCGCATGGGCAGGGCAACGTTCTCTGCCGCTGAGAGCGCGGAGAGCAACGCGAAGGTCTGAAAGATGTAGCCGATCTCGCGTCGCCGCATATCCACGAGGTCGCTCTCGCTTGCGCCCGTGACCTGCCGGTCGCCGAGCCAGACCGCGCCCGACGTGGGTACGTCGAGCCCACCCAGCAGGTTGAGCAGCGTCGTCTTGCCCGAGCCGGATGGCCCACGCAGCACGACGAGCTCGCCCGCCCGCACCTCGAGGGCCGCGTCGACGAGTGCGTGCACCTCGGTTGCTCCGCTGCCATACGTGCGAGTGAGGCCCTCGCATCGCAGCACCGCCTGGTCGCTCACTGGTCGCCCTCTTTCTGCTCGGCCTGCTGCTCGGTTCGATCGGCCTGCCGCTCGACCTTCTGCTCAGTCGGATGCACCTGCGCGTGGTCATCCGCGAGCTCCACGCGCACGAGACCGCCGAGCCCGAGGGTGCGCACATACTCCTGGGGAAGCTGAAGGCGGCCAACCCGGTCGAGCACCACGAACTCCTGGGATCGGTGCTGCTCCTCACCGAACTCGTCGGTCTCGGTGCTGCGATGCACCTCGGTCGAGAGTCGTCCGTCGCGGATCTGCACCGTGCGGCGCACCTTCGTCGACACCTCTTCGTCGTGAGTGACGATGAGCACCGTCACCCCCAGCTCGCGGTTGACCGCGCCGAGCGCGTCGAACACGAGCTGCGAATTGATGTCATCGAGCTCGCCCGTGGGCTCATCGGCAAACAGCACCTCCGGCTCGTTCGCGAGAGCCACGGCAATGGCAACGCGCTGCTGCTGGCCGCCCGACAGTTGGGCCGGGCGCCGCCCCGCAAAATCCCCCATCCCGAGCAGCTCGATGAGCTGTTCCGTGCGCGCCGCACGTTTGCTGCGCGGCATTCCCGCAAGCGCGAGGGGCATCGCAATGTTTTGAGTCGCGGTGTAATACGGCAGCAGGTTGCGTGAGGTCTGCTGCCAGACAAAGCCGACCGTCTCGCGTCGATACCTCGTGCGCTGCGCCGCCGTCATGGTCAGCAGGTCGTGACCGGCCACCGTCGCCTTGCCCGCCGTCGGCACTTCGAGACCCGTCAGAATCGCGAGCAGGGTCGACTTGCCCGAACCCGACGCGCCAACAATGGCGGTGAGCTCGCCCCGCTCGACGCCGAGCGTGAGGCCCTGAAGCGCCTGCACTTCGACCCCCTCCGCCGAGAAGATCTTGACCAGGTCGGAGCATTCGATCTGGAGTGTCATGACTCTCCCATCTTGAGGGTGGATGCGGGCGCGAAGCGCCGCCCGAGGGCGGTGGCAACGAGCACGGCCGCTACAACTGCGAGGGCGTACACGCCCACGGCGATCGCGATCCAGGCCGGATTCAGCGTCGGTGTGGGCAACTCGTAGCCGCCAAAGAAACCACGCAGGTCGAGCACCGCCGTCACGAGGAACGGCAGTGCGATCCCCAGCGCGGTGCCCACGAGCAGCGAGGCGACGGCGACGGGGCCGAACTCCCACGCCACGAGGGCTCGCACCTGGCGCGGGTTCATGCCCAGGATGCGCAGCACGCCGACCACCCGGTTTCGGGAGACCGCCGAGGCCGCGGCCGCGAGGGCCACGACGAGCATGGTGAGCAGCAGCGTCGCCGTGGTCACGATCACGAGGGCCGCCTCAAGCCCGGCCGTGATCGGTGCCGAGCGTGTCTTGCCGAGCTCCGAGTTCACGTCGACAATGCGCACCGACCCGACGAACTGGTCGGGCTGCGCGCCCAACACTGCGGCCGTGATGGCGTCGACGGTGTCGGCACCGGCAGTGCCGTCATCGGCCAGGTCGATGAGCATGCGGGTGGGCGCCTGTCCGCTGAGTCCGAGCTCTGCGGCGGCGGCGCGATCGACGATCACCCAGCGCTCGAGCATCCCGGGAATCGAGGTGTCGCTGATCACGCCCACGGGCGCGGCCGGGCTGTCGACGAGGCTGATCCTGGTGCCCTGGAGTCGCTCGTCGAGCGATTCGGAGACGAGCATGGGCAACGGGGTGTCGGTGGCCGCGCCAAGCGGTGGCAGGTCGGGCCGCACCGCGGCGAGGTCGTCGGGATCGGCAAGCAACACTCCTATGCGAGTGTCGCCCGCCTCATCGGTGAGCACGACGTTGGCGCGGTATGCCAGTGCAACTGCGCCGCTCACGCCGGGCAGCGCCCGAATCTCCTCGACGAGCGTGTCGGGCAGGTCATGAGCGTTCACCTGTACGTCTGCGCCCACGAAGTCCTCCGCCGCGTGCTGCAGGCTCGTGCCAATCGTGCCGATCATGATCGTCGAGAACACCACGATCGACACCCCGATAACAAGGGCGAGGGTCGCGATCGCACCAATCGCGGGCTCGCGAACCGCGCGCGCAGAACCGACTTCTGCGACTGGCGCGGCACGTCGTCGCACCATCCTGCGCACGGCGCGAAGGGGAATCGGATACAGGCGAAGCGCGAGCAATCCGATCGACGCGGCAAGCAGCACCGGAGTCGCGGCGAGCAACGGGTCGATGCCGACGACGTCGCTCGAGGCGACAAGTCCGCGACGTTGCAGCAGCACGAGCGCGATGACGGCGGCGCCCGCCACAGACGCCTCGAGCACCCACCGCAGTCGCGAGCGAGACCGCACGGCGATGTCTTGTCGCGCCTCGCGCAGGCTTCCCGGCGAGACGAGCACCGCGGCGAGCACGACGGGGATGACCGCCAGCACGACGGGCGCGATCCACCCCTCGATCGCCACCCGTTCGGGCACGAGCGCGGCGGCAACGCCAATCGAGATTGCCGCCCCGGGGAAGGAGATCAGCGCTGCTTCGAGCACCATCACTCCCCGCAGCTGACCATTGGAGGCACCCCGCGCGGAGGCCAGGTTGAGAGCGGAGCGCCGCTGCCGGATGAGCGCCTGGATGCTGAGCGCATAGGTGGCGATGAGCACACCGAGCAGGCCCGACGCCGACAAGGCAATGAGCGCCGAGATCGCGGCGACCGATGCCTCGGTCTTGTCGAGCACGTCGTTGAACGATGACTCGAGGTTGAGCGCGCCAAAGTCCGGCAGCGGCACGGGCGTCGCCACGAGGTTGCGTGCCTGGGTACCGAGCGTGTGCAGGTCGGCGAACGAGTAGGCGTGCGGGTCGAGGGGAATCCACGCGACCAGGATCCCCATCGCGAACGGCTCCTGCAGGTCGATCACCGTCTCGGGCGCCACGAAGACGGTCGCCTGGATCTTGAGCGGCTTGCCCGTCTCGCGAATGAGTGCGGGCTGGTCGAGGTCGTAGGCGTGACTCCAGTAGCTCGCGGTCTCGTCGACGGGTTCGTAGATGCCCGCAATCAGCAGTGGGCCGGAGGAGTACTGCAGGATGTCGCCGACTTCGACGCCCATCTCGATGGCCGCCTTCTGTGAGATCCCAATCTCGATCGGGTTCTCCTCGAAGGTGGAATCCGGGTCGACCACCCACGGAGCCGGCGCCGCGCCGTCCACGTACCTGATGCGCTCGCTCCACGTGAGGTCGATCGCGAGCCGCAACGCGAGAACGAACTCGTCGACGCCTTCGATCGATCCGCCGCCGCTCGAGCTCTTGACCAACCACACCGACTCGCCCGCGCCATCAGCGAGGGGCCGCGGCAGCGTCGACGGCAGGTTGTCGATCACCTCGCCGGTTGGTCCCAGAATGCTGTCGACCGTCGGCTCACCGCTCAACGGGGGTGGCGGAATACCAATGCGCCCCTCGCCGCTCAGGTCGAGTCGCGCCGGGTTCTCCTGGGCGAGCTGGTGACCGAGTTCGGCGGTCGCAACCTCGGCAAAGGCGCGCGGCACGAGAGCCGTGACGAACACCGTGATGGCAACGAGGAGCGCAACGAGGATTGACGATCTGAGCCCGGCGCGCAGGTGACCGGCGAGGAGCCGCGCGGTCGAGGTGAGGTCGCTCATTCGTTCTCCTCACTCGGCAGCGAGGTCGTCGCAATGGTTCGTACGCGGCGGCTGAGGTCGGCGAGAATCACCGCGATGCCCGCGGCAAGCGCTCCGAGGAGCAGCGCGAGCCCCACCCAGTCGACGGAGAGGTGAGTGCCCAACGACAGGTAGGCGCGGTCGACCGCGGCGCGCGCGAGCAGGGGCACGGTGAGCACCGACACGAGGCCGCCCGCGGCGAGGCCCGCGACGAGAGCTACGAGCAACACGAGCGCCATCTCGCGCATCACCACGCCCGTCTGCTCGCGGGCGCCGAGCCCGATGGCGCGAAGCGACGCCATGTCGTTGCGACCCCACCGCAGGCGGGAGCTCGACGCCGACCCCATCGCCACGAGGGCAATGAGCAGGCAGCACAGGGCCGCCGCCCACAGCGCGACAGACGCGGCTCCGAGCACCTGGCGGCCCACGGGATCGTCACTCAACGAGATCACCGTATTGGCGGGCAGTTCGGGGCGAAGGGCATCCCGCACCTGCTGCGGCTGGTCGGTCTTCACCCACACGTCCGTGGAGGTGGGCGGGTCATCGCCCTTGCGCTGGTGCAGGTGGTTGATGATGGCGATGTCCATCAACACGGCAACATCGGTGTGAGCGCCCGGGATCGCGGGCACGATTCCGGCCACCACGGCGTTGAGGGATGTCACCGAATCGCGCACGCTGAATCCGATGGAATCCCCCACTTCGAGTTCGAGCAGGGTAGCGAGGCGCTGGGTGACGAGAACGCCCGGGCGCGGGATATCCATCGCCGAGGTATCGAGGCTGGCCGTCATTCGCGCCGAGGGCAGGGGGAACGACAGCGCAAAGCCGTCACCCTCCGAGTTCATGCGCGGGGTTCCGAGTTCGCCGCGCAGGCTGTCGACGGCCCAGAACTGGTCGAGCACCACGGATTGCTCTGTTCCGGCCACCTCGGCGAGCAGTTCGTCGAGGCGCCAGCTCGGTTCGTCAGATCCCTCCTCGATCGACTGCGAGGCGAACACGACGTCGAACGAGACGAGGGTGCCGGGCGCCGATCCTTCGACCTTGGTGAGATCGGTGGTGTACGTGAGCATGTCGTCATCGGCGGTGGGCTTGCCGAAGGTGACCTCACGCAGGCGGCCGAACGGGTCGACGATCCACGCGCTCAGGCGTGGGGGCGAGATGAAGTTGAGGGCCTCGACGCGGAGGGTGAGGCTCGTGGCGCCTTCGGGGATGAGGGGGCCGGGCTGATCGGTGACGATGGCCGCAGCGGCATCCTCGCGTGAGAACAGACCGCCCGCCGTTGTGGCGAGTTCTCTCACGGCATCCGGAGCAGCGGAGACGATTGAGCCCGTCACGGTTCCGATCGAGAGCGTCTGCACATCGAAGGGACCGCTCGCGGCGACACCCTCGGTCGACGCGATGAGGTCGAGTTGTGCGGAAGAAAGAGGGTCGAACTCCGACGAGACCCGCAGGTCGGCGCCCGTGTGCATTTGGGCTGTCTGGTTGAAGAGCTGCGTCCAGGTCGCCGAGAATGCCGCACCCACGGTTGCCGACCCCACGGCGAGCGCCACGATCACGAGGGGCGCCGCGACCCTCCCTGCCTGCCGGGCCAGCGTGCGGGCCGACAGATGCGCGGCGATGCCCGATCCCTGGGTGCGCTTGCCGTAGAACGTGACGATGGTGGGGAAGGCTGCAAGCGCGGCGAGCACGACAGCGACGAGTGCGGCGGCGGGCGCGATGACCGCGATCGGGTCGATGCTGTACGTGCCTTCCGCGTTCGGGGTGAGCGGTGACCCGTACAAGCGCAGCTGCCAGACAGACAGCGCGGCGGCAATGGTCACGAGTATGACCGCTCCCGGTATCGCCGCCCGGCGTGCTCGGCCGTCGCCCCGGCCGCCCTTGCTGGCCGTTGTCACCGAGAGCGCGGACCGGTACGAACCCGCCGCGGCGAAGACGATTGCTCCGACAACAACGACCGCGGGCACGATGATCGCGGTGGAGCGCACGGCGACGAGTTGCTGCACGTCAGAGGTGAGAGTGAGCCACAGCGCTACGGCACCCACCCCCACGGCTGCGCCGATCGCCGCGCTCACGCCCACCTCGACGGTGGAACGTCGGGCAATCGCGGCAGGAGATTGCCCCCGCGCCGAGAACAGGGCCGTCTCGCGTTCACGCGTCGCAACGAGAAGTTGCACGAGTTGCGACAGCACGACCAGCGCACTTCCCGCAACGAGCACGGCGGCGACCGGCTCGATGGCGCGCAGGCCTTCAATGCGCTGCGCAAACTCGTCGAGTGTGCGTGCGAGCCGGCGCTTGACGACGAGCGAGTCGTACTCGCTGACAGTGCCGCGCCACTCCTGCTTTACGTCGCGCCAGGCTTCATCCACCGAGCCCCTGTTCGACGCGGTGAAGTCGTCGATCGAGCGCGGCACGATCGTCCAGGTCGCGGTCGTCTTGGCGTCGAACCGTGCCCATGCCTCCTCCGTGATGGCGAAGGGGCCGAAACGGTCGGTTCCGCCATCGTCGAGGGTTCCCCCGGTCACGACCGTCTTGTCGCCGTACCACCGAGGATCGAGCGAGTCGATGGGCAGCCAGGTGCCGGAGACCGTGAATGGCACGTCATTGATGTTGACGGTGTCGCCCACCTCGAGGCCGATCGCCTCCGCAGCGACCGCCTGGATCGCCACTTCGTCGGCACCGGCAGCTGCGGCACCGCTCACGAAGGTGACCCGCGAGTCGATGTCGGGAATAGTCGCGGCCATCGCGGGCCCCGATTCATCCGTGGCGACGATCTTGAAATACGCCTCTTTATCGATCGAGCGAGTGACGTCGAACGGGATGCCCGTCGACGCGAACGTGCGATCGATCGCCGCGCGCACTTCGTCGTCTTGCTGCTGCGCGTTGTCGGCGAGGTCGAGGGATGCCCGCAGCGCGAGGTCGGCGCCGGCCCGAGTCTCGAGTTCCGAACGCAGTCCAGCGGTGCCCTGCTGGTCGATGTACACGGTCGTGGCAATCGAGAATCCGCAGACGAGCGCCACCACCACGAGAATCGCGGCAAGCATGGGAGCGCTCCCACGAAGTCTCGACAGTGACACCAGAAATCCCAACCGTGTAGCGCCCGCCTCGTTACAGGGCTGCGTTCGAGTCTATGAGGATGTCTCCACCGCTGCTAATCTCTCGCGCCAGACCGCCTAACCCTTGCGCGTAAAGACCTGATGCACTACCCCCGATGGCGACGCCGTCGTCTCGATATCGAACCGCTCTTCAAGACCCTCCTGGCCATCCCACAGTCGCACGCCGCGACCCAACACAATGGGCGACACCACGATGTGGAGGTGGTCGACCAGATCGGCGTCGAGAAACTCGCGCACGGTGGTGGGGCCGCCGCCGAGACGAACATCGAGGCCGCCCGCCACCTCGCTCGCGAGGGAGAGCGCTTCGACCGGCGTTGCGTTCCTGAAGAGGAAGGTCGTTTCGCCCACGACGAGGTCCGGGCGTTCGTGATGGGTCAGCACGATCACGGGCGTGTGAAACGGCGGCTCGTCGCCCCACCACCCCTGCCAGGAGTCGTCCTCCCACGGCCCGACCTGCGGACCGAACTTGCCCCGCCCCATGATCTCCGCGCCGATGCCGACACTCGTGGCGGCCGCGAACGCGTCATCCACGCCAGTCGTTCCTCGGCCGATTGCCTCAGCGTCGTGCCCGGTCATGCTCACGAAAGTGCGTGTCGGAAAGAACCACTGCATGAGACGCATGCCCGCATGACCGAAGGGCGCATCGAAAGTTCTCTGCTCGCCGGTCGCGAACCCGTCGAGGGAGACGGCCAGGTTGTGAACTCGCAGCTTCGCCATCACACCAGCGTAATCAGCGAGCGCGTGCCTGCCGCCCGCAACTCCTATGCCGCGTGCGCCACTCGCGGTCGCGTGGGCGTCCACTCGAGCAATCCGGGGCCTCGCACTTCGGGCATGCCATCGACCATGCGGTACTGCCACGGGCCATCATCGACTCGCAGGTGATCCCAAAAACACAGCAGGATGCCGTTGTCTATGCTCGTTGGCCCCCCGTCGCGGTCGGGGATGACATGGTGCACCTGAAGCGCGAAGTGGGGGCTCGTGCATCCGGGTCTGGAACAACGATGCCCGTCTCTGGCCGCTATGCCCATGCGCTGAATCGGAGTGAAGCAGCGTTGGGGTGAACTAATGCCCACGACCCGACCCTTGCGATTCAGATAGACCTCGCGCAAGCCGTGCCCGTCGATGAAGCGCTCGACCTGACCTCGCGACACGGGAAACCGGGATCCGGCCATCGTGCCGATCGGGTCGCCCTCGCGGCCGTCAGGGTCGTCGAGCTTCTCGATGGGGACGGTGACGAGCACCGTGACGGGCTGCCCGTCGAGCTGCGGTGAATCTTTCGACGCAGCTGCAGCCGTGAGCACCTCGGCAAGCGCGTCGTGACGACGTTGGTCGGGCGTGCGGTGATCGAAGTCGGGTAGGGCCTCTGATGTGTCGACAAACCGAGGAGAGCGGCGGTGTGCCTCGAGCAAGCCCTGCAGCAGAATGCCCACCTGAGGCAGCAGGCGACCGGACGCGGGCATGAGCCCGTCGTCATCCTGCGCGCCGATGCGAAAACCTCGCTTGCGCATCGCGCGCTGCTCCCGTGGAGCCGCCCCGTCGGGGTCGATGGTCGCGCTGATCTGACGGATCTCGGTGGCGAGGTAGTCGACCGACACGGGTGGCACCTCGCGCTCGCCCGATGGATCGTGGCTCGACGCCAGGTTGACCATGACCTGCTCGACGCCGGCGACAGTCTCTTTGGGCACTCGGGTGACCACCGAGTCGAGCTCGTGAGTAATGAGGGCCGCCGCATCGACGCCGATCTCTCCCTCGTCGATCGCGGCCGCGACCACCGGATAGGCGGCCGGAATGGGTGCTCCCGAGATGGCCAGATCGGGCGTGATGCCGTGGGCAACCACCAAGCGCATTCTGGCCGTGCGTTGCGACACTCGTGCGATCGTCGAGACGGCAGCGATTGACGAGGGAAAGCCCAGCTGCTCGGCGGCGAGGGTGCCACGAGCGAGGGGGGCCACCGCGCGGATGCGCGCAGCATCCACCAGCCGACCCGCCTCTTCGACGAGTGCGATCGTCTCGGCAGCAGCCCGCACATCGGTAGTGCTCGACGTCGAAAGCGCCGCCACGAGCACGCGCAATTCGGGAAGAACCCCCTGCAGCGCGGCAACCACTTCGGGTGCAGCGGCTGGGGTGAAGGCCATGCCCCAGCCTACCACACATTAGAACCTATGTTCTAGTCTTTTTCCCGTATTTCAGCCAATGTAGGCGGCCTTACACATCCCAGGCCTCGGTCTCGGCGATGAAGCGATACCAGTCCCGGGAGAGGGCGCCCGCCATGTGTTGGGCGTACCACCGGGCCCACTCATCATCCCGCTCGCCACCGTGCGCAGCCTCGAACTCTCCGTGCGCCGCGGCCGCATCCCGCAGTGCGGACGAGAGCTGCTCGAGGGTGAACTCGGTGCCCAGCGCGCGATAAAGAAATTCGGAGTAGTAGGGCGGCCAGTCGGTTGAGCCATACTGCTGCTCGTGGGCGAGGTGCGACTGCTCGGCCTGCGTGAGCAGGGTGGCGAGCGCCTCTTCGAGCGCCTCGGGGGTCATCGGCCCGGTGCCCGCTCTGTGATCTCCTGCAGTACCCAACCGTTGCCGTCGGGGTCGCTGAACGAGGCGAAGCTGCCGTAACTGCGACGCTCGGGGTCGAGGCCCGCAACGCGCTTCGCCGTTCCCGCGTGGTGGAACGCGCCGGTTGCATCATGGAAGGGCTCGCTCACGTCAACGCCCTTCGCTTCCAGCTCGGCCTTCGCGGCCAGAATGTCGGAGACGACGAGGTGGATGCCCTGGCTCGAGCCCGGCGCCGCTTCGGTGAGACCTTCACCGAAGATGATCGACGCGGGCGACCCCGGCGGGGTCACCTGCACAATGCGGTATCCGTCTTCTATGGGGAAGTCGGCGTCGAGCCTGAACCCGGCCGCCGTGTAGAAGGCTTTCGCCCGGTCAACGTCGCTGACGGGGAGGACGATTACTTCCAGTTTGAGATCCATTGTTCTTCTCCTTGCTTTTTGTACTGATTAGTCAATAATTCGAGTAAATAAAAAGGGCGCGGCATCACTTGGCCAAAAACCGGTCGATCGTGAAGTCCGCCGTGGAGCGCATCGCTGCCGCGGTGGCACCAGCACGCGCCGCAATCTGCAGGCCTGACATGGTGGACAACACCAGCTGTGCTGCCGCCGCGACATCCAGATCCTGGTCGATCTCGCGTGCGGACTTGGCCTCACGCAGTCGCGCGGTCACGCGCTCTTCGAGCACCTTGTTGGCTCGCGACGAAATGCGCAATACCTCGTTGTCGCTGGCACCGAACTCGCCGACAGACCCCACTCCGAGGCATCCGAGGCCCCTCAGCGAATCGTCGTCAACAACAATGCCCGTGAGCAGCGCACGCACGCCCTCGATGGGAGATGTCGGTCCGTTGAGCCGGTCGAGGTGACCGACGAGCACGCCATCCTGATAGGTCTGCAGCACCTCGAGGTAGAGCTTTCGCTTGTCGCCAAACGTGTTGTACATGCTCTGCCGACCGATGCCCATCTCAGCAAGAAGGTCATCGGTAGAGGCGCCGGCGAACCCCTTGCGCCAGAACACACCCGTCGCCTTGCGGAGCACGGATGCCCTGTCGAACTCGAGTTGCCTGGCCATGCCCACGAGTATTGCACTATCTGGACTGTTCTGTCAAATAACAACTGCCCGCGAGGATGACAGGATTGCCCTGTGACCACCTACCGGCTGATCGGCCCCAGAGGGATGGTGCACGGCTCGATCGACGAGATTCTCGCCGTGCTCGCCCAGGAGATTGAGCCCGCGCAGTTCTACTGGTTCGATGACCGCGAAGACATCACCGGCGCCGATGTTGTGGGTCGCCTGCTCGCCCTCAAGACTGAGGCCCAGCCTCCGCACACCTATGTGGAAAACGTTGTCTTCGGGCGCAGCGTTGGCGGCAATCCCGGCGACTACCGCATCACGCGCATCGACCCCACCACGGCGCGCCGCACCATCAGCTGACCTATGTTCACGTCGTACACATAGGTGTACATTCGTCGGATGACGCACTATCTCATCTCATTTCCCAGCGAAGCCATGGTCATCGCAGCCGAAGACTTCGACGCGGTCGTGAAGGAGTCCCACGACGTAGTCCGCGAGATCAAGGATGCGGGCATCTACGTTTTCGGCGGCGGACTCAACGAAGACGTGCCGCCCGTGATGGTAGCGGGTGACGGCACCGTGACCGAGGGCACGTACCCCTCAACGCGTGAACTGCGCGGCGGCTTCATGGTGGTGAACGCGCCGTCACGCGAGGTGGCGCTGCACTGGGCGGCGAAGATCGCGGTCGCGTGTCGGTGCGCCCAGGAGGTGCGAGAGTTCGGGTACGACCCGGAAAGCTAGGCCGTCGTCGGTTTGCGGAGCCTAGAGTCGTTGACTGCGACCATCACGAACCCGGCCGCGATCACGGCTGGCTGAGCGACGATCAGCACCCACTCCGGAATGACCCCGCGAAGAAACAGCAGCGCACTTCCCGCGAGAACGACGTGCATGAGCACTCCGGCAGCAACCAGCAGCGCCCCCGCTCTCCGCAGATAGGGCCCGCGTGGGCCGAATGCCGCGACGGCAGTCATTGCCGTCAACGGGATGAAGAGAACGATCGCAGTCACGAGCCCTGGGTCGTATTGCTGCCGGGCGACCGCCGGCACAATGTGCACGACAGCGTTGACGCCAATCACGCCCCACAGGGTGAGCCCCGCGAGCGGGAACCGCGGCGCCAGGAGGGCAGCGATCGGCCCGGCAATCCATACCAGTGGAAGGTTGACGGCCAAGTAGAAGAGCGGTGGGATGCCGCATCCGGGGTACTCCGACTGGCCGAGCAACTGGCACAGGGAGTCAGGGAACGCGTGCAGCACGCCAGTCGCTGAGATTCCGTATTCCTCCACGTTGTGCACCATGTAGACGGCGACGGCGAGAAACGACAGCCATCGCAGGTCTCGCCAGCGAGCGAGGGTTCGATCCCCTCGAAGAAGGTTGGTCGCCAGCAGCACCCCAAGAACGCTCGCGAACCCCAGTCCGATCCACGGCCAGGCAAGGTCAAACCAAGTGAACACGGGCTCCTCCGACTTTTGTGAAGTCATCATTGCAGTCGCGGAGATCAGGGTGTAACGTACAACCAAATGGTTGTACAACAAGAACTCTCCGACGACGAGGTGAACCGCATCTTTCGGGCCCTCGCCGATGCGACGCGACGCGACATCGTGCGCCGCACGCTCATCGCCGAGGTCTCGGTCTCGCAACTCGCAGACGCGTACGCCATGTCATTTGCGGCAGTGCAAAAGCACGTCGCAGTACTGGAGGAGGCGAGGCTCGTGACAAAAGAACCGCGCGGTCGTGAGCGGATGGTGCGGGGCGAACCCGAGCGCATCCGCCAGGCACAGCGCCTGCTTGACCAATTCGAAGAGCTGTGGCGTTCGAGGATCGACCGTCTCGACGCCCTGCTCGCAGAAGACTCACTCCCCACAGAATCCCAGTAGAAAGGCACGTCATGCCCATCACCTCCATCGAGAAAGACCTCGACCAGCTCACACTCACGATCGTCGCGGACTTCGCGGCGCCCCTCGCTCGACTCTGGGACGCGTACCTCGACCCGCGCCAGATCGAACGCTTCTGGGGTCCGCCGACTTACCCATCGACCTTTCTTCGCCACGACGGCGCAGTCGGCGGTAAGAGCCACTACAAGATGACCGGGCCCGACGGCGACGTTCACTACGGCGGCTGGGATTGGACGAGCGTCGACGCCCCGAACTCGTTCGATGTCGTCGACTGGTTTGCGGATGCCACGGGCGCACCCAACACGGAGCTGCCGGGCATGCGTGTCTCCTTCGCCTTCGAGGCCACCGATTCTGGCTCCCGCCTGACGACGATCTCAAGCTTCGACTCCCTCGAACAGCTCGAGCAACTAATCTCGATGGGCATGCTCGAGGGCACGAAAGAGGCGATGTCGCAGATCGATGCCGTGCTCGACGACCTCTCCGCCTTTGCGACCGACCGGGCAGCCGAAGCGCAGATCCTGAGCGACACGCAAGTGCGGGTCGCACGCGTCATTCGAGGGTCGGTCGCCCAGGTCTGGCACGCGCACAACGACGCCGACCTCATGAAGCAGTGGCTGCTCGGCCCCGACGGCTGGACAATGCCGGTGTGCGAGATCGCCACGAACGTCGGCGACACCTACCGCTACATGTGGGAGCCCGTGGGCGGCGGCGAGGGCTTCGGGTTCAGCGGCGAGCTGCTCGAGTCCGACCCGCCCTACCGCGCCGTCACCACCGAGGCGATGATCGGCATGGACTTCCCGGCCACACTCAATGAGCTGACCCTGACGCCTGTGGAGGGTGGCACGCTTCTCTCACTCGTGATCACGTATGCGAACGCGGAGATGCGAGATGCCGTGCTCGCGACCGGCATGACCGGTGGCATGGAGACGAGCTACGCGCGACTCGAGGGCCTGCTGGAGACCAGCGTCAGCGTGTAGCCGAGTCGAGGTCGTACTGACCTTTGATCACGAAGAACGACCCGCGGATGACTCCCGCGAGCTTCGACTTCTGCCGGGCGAACTTGAACTTCGGGGCAAGTTCGTCCGGCACATCCATGCCCTCCGAGAGCTTGAATCCGACCGCGCGCTTGGCGCCATCGTCGAGTCCGTACATGACATTGATCGAGAGCCCCGATTCGTAGAACACGTACGACATGCGCGTGCCGTCGACCACGAAGGATGTGACCTCGAGGGGTTTCGACGCGATCGCAAGGTCACGCTCCTGCGCGAGCACGCGAGTGATGTACTCGAGAGTCACGGGATCATCGGCGGCCGCCGTCACCTCGAACACGTGGTCAAACTTGTTCTTGTAGTACCGCGCCTCGTTCGCTCTCAGCCCGGCCAAAGCCTCCGCGACGGGGCTCGACTCGAGCCCCTGGGTCGACACGTTCACGAAATCAACTGCGTAGCCCATGTGCTCGCTCCTTACTGTTGAGGCGAGTGTATGTGGGTGCCCGTGCACGCGGCTTCTCCAATTCTGCTCAAGCGCGACGAGCGGGATCGGTCAGGCGGTACATCATCGCGACGGTGGCCCGTCGGCCCATAAGCCGGCCGAGCACCGCGCCCACACGGTTGCCCGAGCCGTCGATCACGCTGGGACCGGGATTGCGTGAGTCGAGGTGGGCAAGGGCGGTCGACACGACGTCGTCGGCCGTGCGCTTGCGGGCACCGGCCGTCGCATCCTCCGTTCCCACCACCGCGTTGAACTCCGTGCTGGTGGCTCCAGGAGAGAGGGCAAACACGGTGACCCCACTGCCCTGGCTTTCAGCCCAGAGCGATTCAGTAAAACTCAGAACGAACGCCTTCGCGGCCCCGTAAACGGCCATGCGAGGCGTTGGCGTGTAGGCGGCCATGCTCGCGACGTTGATCAGAAAGCCCGTGCCCGCGGCGACAAACTGAGGCAAGAACTCCCGGCTCAGGTGAACAGGCGTCGACACGTCGACCGCGATCTCCCGGGCAAGCAGCGCGGGGTCGTCGTCGGTGAACGGGCCGAAGCTTCCGAACCCGGCATTGTTGATGAGGCCCGTTACCGTGAGGCCAGCCTCGTCGATCGCGGCCCGAAGATCGGCGGCAGCCGTCGGCGAAGCGAGATCCAACGCGATGGGCAACGCCGTCACTGCGTGATCCCGCTCGAGTTCGCCGGCCAGGTCTGCCAATCGATCGAGCCGTCGAGCGACGAGCACGACGTTGCTTCCACGGGCCGCGAGCGCGACAGCGAAGGCTCGTCCAATGCCCGAGCTGGCGCCGGTGATGATCGTGGTGTGAGTGCGATAGTCCATATCTGCACTCTACTGCCACTTTGGCACTGAGTGCCAGTTTGGCATTGTTCTATGATGGTGCCATGCCCGACGACGACCGCCTGTGGACGAGATCACGACGGGCCGCCTACGCCGAGATCACCGGTGTCGCCATGCGGCTGTTTCTTGAGCAGGGGTTCGAACAGACCACTATCGACCAGATCGCGGCGACCGCTGGGGTGTCTCGACGGTCGTTCTTTCGGTACTTCGGCACGAAAGAAGACATCGTGCTGGGAGACCTGGCGAGCCAAGGTGAGGTGATGCGGGCCGCGCTCGAGTCCGTGCCTTCATCGATAGGACCATGGGAGGCCCTCCGCATCGCGCTCGACGAGGTGAACGCGCTCGACATCGATCCTGAAACCACGCTCAAGATCTCCAGGATGATGTACGAAACACCATCGCTGCGAGCGCGCAGAATCGAGAAGCACCTGCATTGGCAGTCACTACTCGTCGCAAACATCCGCAGCAGGCTCGGAATTGATCCGGATGATGCCACCGACCCCACGGCAGATGCCATTGTCGCCTCGGCCATCGCCTGCCTTGACGTGGCCGGCGAGATCTGGACGCGCAGCAACGGCACGGAAGACCTTGCCGCCCTCTACGACCGCGCGGTGGCGGCGCTGCGCGCGTAGTCGCAGCGGAGCTCGCGCTAGTTGAGCGCCGGCAGGCCCGCCGGGATAACTCCCGACCCGTAGAGGTCTTTCGCGAGATCCTGCAGCGCGAGCAGTGTGACGCGCTGCGGGAGCGGCCCATACGAGATGCGCGCGATACCGAGATCCTCGTACTCCTGGGCGGTCAGGGCGCCGGGCATGCCGATCACACTCACGGTATTGCGGCCGAGCGCCGCCACGACCCGCTCGACCGACTCGCGATCAAGGAGGCCCGGGATGAAAACGAGCGCCGCGCCCTCGTCGAGAAAGGCCTTGCCGCGCTTGATCGCCTCAGGCAGTCGCTCACTGAGGGGGCCCGTGCCACGCGCAATAGCGTCGGTGCGGGCGTTGAGCTGGAAGGGCACGCCCTCCGCTTCTGCCGCCGCGATGATTGAGCGCACCCGCGCAACGGACTCATCGAAGGGCTTCAGCCGGTCTTCGACGTTCGCGCCGACGACGCCGATCGCGATGGCGCGACGAATGGTCTCGCCGGGCTCGTCGTATCCGTCGTCGAGGTCGGCCGTCACGGGAAGCTCTGTCGCCTTCACGATGGTCTCGACCGCGTCGAGTGCCACCTGAAGGGGCATCCCGCCATCGGCGTATCCGTGGCTCGCGGCGATCGAGTGGCCGGCGGTCGCGATGGCCTTCGTCTCGGGAAGATCGGCAACAACCTTGGTAGAGATCGCGTCCCACACGTTGACGACACGAACAATCTCGGGGGCGCGGTACAGGTCGCGCAGGGCTTCAGCTTTCTCGACGATAGTCATGGTTCCACGCTATCCCGGCGACCTGCGAGGGCGCCTAGCCGAGCCCGTGCGGCGTCTCGCCGCCGCGGCTGCCCGACACCGGCTTGCGCGAGAGGCCCACCGAACCGCTCTCGGGGTCGCGCGAGGTCGCCGCCGCGATCGCGTCAGCATCGGGTGCCTTGGTATAGGCATGACGCAGCGCCACCGGCTCGACCTTCTTGCCTTGGCGCTTCTCGACACGCGCCTTGTAGGTGAGGTTCAACGCCTCCACGATGATCGCGAACGCGATCGGTACGTAAATGAGCGCCTTGTCGATGTGCACATCGAAGCCGTCGGCAACGAGAGTCACGCCGATAAGCACGAGGAACGCGAGCGCCAGCATCTTGACGGTGGGGTGCCGGTTCACGAACGAGAAGATGAACTTCGACGAGAACAGCATCACGCTGAAGGAGAGCACGACCGCGACAATGATGACGAGCATGTTGTCGACCATGCCGACGGCGGTGATGACTGAGTCGAACGAGAAGACGATGTCGAGCAGCAGGATCTGCGCGATCACCGCGCCAAACGACACCGCCTTGCCCGGGGCGGCAGACTCCGACTGCGCTCCCTCGAGCTTTTCGTGGATCTCGTGGACCGCCTTGTAGATAAGGAACAGGCCACCGACGATGAGGATGAGGTCTCGTCCCGAGAATCCCATGCCGAACAACGAGAACAGGTCATTGGTGAGCGTGATGATCCACGAGGCCACGAAGAGCAGCCCGATACGGATAAGCATCGCGAGGGTGAGACCGAGGTTGCGGGCCTTCGCCTGCTGCTCAGGGGGAAGCTTGCTGGCCAGAATAGAGATGAAGATGACGTTGTCAACGCCAAGAACTATCTCCAAAACGAATAGCGTGAGGAAGGCGACAATAAGGTCAGGGCTCAGGTCTAGCGAGAAGTCCACACCTCACAGTACGAAACCCGGCTGGGAATCCACCGGCCCACGCACGAGAAAGGCGGCAATCGGGTGCAAGCCATAGGCATGATTGCCGAGGTGCTCGGGTGGGTCGGCCTCGCCGTCGCCCTACTCTTCGGCGGCATGTGGCTCGTGCTGCGCCTGGCGCGGGGCCCATGGCAGACAGCGCCCGCCATCGTTGACGGGGGTGAGGTGCGGTGGATGTCTGGCGATGGCAGTTTCCACACGAGCGCGGCTCCGCACAATCTGGCTCACACCGACAACCTCATGATCTTTTACCGCTCGCGTCGACCACAGGTGTGCTACCCCGAGGCGGTCGCCCACGATGAGAAGACGTTCCGTTTCGTGGGCTTGATCGTCGCCGTGGTCGCTGCTCTCGCCTTCGCGTTCAGCACGATCTCGAGCCTGCTTTAGGCGGACACCAGTCGCATGGTCTCGCCCGCCCTCGAGGCGAAGGCTCTCGCGGTGGTTGAGATCGTGCGCTCCATCACCGCGGTCGTTGCCGTGGGTGCCACTCCGGCCGGGCGCGCGAGGCTGATCGTGCGATTGAGCATGGAGCCCGCAATCCGCACCGAGCGCAGTCCCGGGCGATCCACGAGCACCATTGCGGGCACGATCGCAACCCCCAGGCCCCGTTCCACGAACCTCAGCACGGCATCCATTTCAGCCCCCTCGAGCACCACACTCGGGGTGAGCCCGGCCGCGCGGAACGCCGCATCGGTGGCGCTGCGCAGGTCGTAGGTTGAGCTGAACAGTATCTGCGGAAGCGCCGCGACGTGCGCGAGCTCGATCGCGTCGAGCGGGGTGATCGCCGGGTCGCTGGCCGACGAGATCACCACCACCTCCTCGACGAGCAGAGGGGTCACCGTGAATCGGTCGGCCGACGACACATCCGAGGTGGTGATCAACGCCAGATCGAGCTCGCCCGCGGCGAGTTCATCGAGCAGCCGGAGCGATCCGTTCTCGGAGACGTGCAGCTCGATCGCCGGATGCGCGGAGTGGAAGGTGCTGAGCACCTCGGCCACGAGGCTGATGCAGAGGGTGGGGGTCGCGCCCAGACGCACCCTCCCGCGCTGGAGGCCCGCCAGCTCCGCCAGCTCCCGGCGCACTGACTCGGCGTCGGAGAGCATGCGGCGGGCAAGCGGCAGGAGCGACTCCCCCGCGGCGGTGAGGGTGCTGCCGCCTCGAGCCCGGTGAAACAGTTCGGCACCCAGATCGTGTTCGAGCGCGGCGATCTGGCGGCTGAGCGACGGCTGGGCCAGGTGGAGGTGCTCGGCCGCCCGAGTGAAGTGGCCAAGCTGTGCCACGGTCACGAAGCTGGCAAGCTGTTCGAGATTCATGTCGATAGCCTATGCGCATTGATTTGACAACATATATGCATTGGAGTAATCATCTGGCGCTGCCTAGCGTGGAACCATGACTTCTTCAGAACGACAGATTTCTACCGGCGTGCTCGTGATCGGCACGGGAGGCTCGGGGCTGCGCGCGGCGATCGAACTCGCCGAGGCCGGAGTCGATGTTCTTGCCCTGGGCAAGCGCCCCAAGTCGGATGCACACACGTCGCTTGCCGCGGGCGGCATCAACGCCGCCCTCGCAACCATGGACGAGGATGACAGCTGGCAGCAGCACGCCGCCGACACCCTCAAAGAGTCGTATCTGCTCGCGAACCCGCACACCGTCGAGATCGTGACATCCGGTGCCGCTCGCGGAATCGAAGACCTCGAGCGATACGGCATGCCGTTCGCGCGCGAACAAGACGGCCGCATTTCGCAGCGCTTCTTCGGCGCACACAAGTATCGCCGCACCGCGTTCGCCGGCGACTACACGGGGCTCGAGATTCAGCGCACGCTCATCAACCGTGCTGCGCAGCTGCAGGTGCCCATCCTCGACACGGTCTACGTGACTCGCATCCTCGTGAACGACGACGGCGCAGTGTTTGGCGCTTACGGCTTCGAGATCGAAGACGGCACGCGCTACCTCATTCACGCGGATGCCGTGATCCTCGCAGCTGGCGGCCACAACCGCATTTGGCGTCGCACGTCGTCTCGTCGCGACGAGAACACGGGTGACTCGTTCCGCCTCGCGGTCGAAGCGGGCGGACGCCTTCGCGACCCCGAGCTCGTGCAGTTCCACCCCTCGGGAATCATCGAGCCCGAGAGTGCCGCGGGAACCCTCATCAGTGAGGCCGCGCGTGGCGAGGGCGGCATTCTCACCAACAACCTCGGCGAGCGCTTCATGGCTCGCTACGACCCCGAGCGCATGGAGCTGTCTACCCGCGACCGCGTAGCCCTCGCGTGCTACACCGAGATCAAGGAGGGGCGCGGCACCCCGAACGGCGGGGTGTGGCTGGATGTCTCGCACCTGCCGCGCGAGACGATCATGGCCCGCCTCCCCCGGGTGTACCAGACCATGCTCGAGCTGCAGATGCTCGACATCACGACCGACCCGATCGAGATCGCGCCCACGGCGCACTACTCGATGGGTGGCGTGTGGGTGCGACCCGAAGACCATTCGACCGACGTTCCCGGGCTGTACGCGATTGGCGAGGCATCGTCGGGGCTCCACGGGGCGAACCGACTCGGGGGCAACTCACTCATCGAGCTGCTGGTCTTCGGTCGCATCGTCGGCCAGGCCGCGGCCGCGTACTCGGCAGCCTTGCCCGCCCAGACGCGGTCGACGCGCGCGGTAACGACAGCTCGCTCGGAAATCGAGTCGCTGCTCGCCTCAGACGGTCCCGAGAATGTGCGGGCGCTGCAGCGCGCCATCCGCAACACCATGACCGAGCACGCGGGGGTGGTGCGCTCGGAGTCCGGCCTTCTCGCGGGCCTCGCGGAGCTCGACGCAATCGAGGCGCGCATTCCCAACGTGGGCGTGCATCCCGATATCGCGGGCTTCCAGGATCTTGCTCACGCGTTCGACCTGAAGTCGGCCGCGCTTGCGGCGCGCGCCACGCTCGAGGCCGCCCTCGAACGTCGAGAGACCCGGGGATGCCACAACCGCAGCGACTTCCCCGAGCTCGACCCCGCCCTGCAGGTGAACCTCGTCTGGTCGCCCACCGCGGGCATCGAGCGCGAAGCGATCCCGCCGATTCCGGCGAACATCGCGGAGCTCATGGATGAGGTGTCACTCGCGGGCAAGCTCCTGGAGTAACGGGAGGCTAGAAACCCTTCGCCTTCAGCCACTCGAGCACATCGTCGGCGACGTCTTTCCAGCCCGCGTCCATCGTGAGCGAGTGCCCCTTGCCTTCGTACTCGTGGTACTCCGTGACTGATGCCGTGTTGTCGGCATAGAGCTTCGCGACCGCGACGGTCACGACCTTGGGAACCGTGTGGTCTTCGGTTCCGGAGGTCAGCAGCAGGGGGCCGCGTACCGCAGTGTGGGTGTCGACCGCCGCGGGAGAGTGGCGCACGAAGTTGGCGGTGGCGTCTTCGAAGAGCGGGCGACCGGGACCGGGAATGGTCCACGCCGCGTGCAGTGCGTTCGACTCCTCCTCACTCAACACGTTGCCGAAGGCGTACTTGAACTCCTTCTCGCTCAGGGCAACCGTGCGCGACTTGTTGGCGGGATTCCCGAGCACCGGAAAGCCCGACCTGAGCTGCGAGAAGGGCAAGACCTTCACGCCCTTGATGGGTGCCGGGTCGATGGCGACGGCCGCCGCGACGAGGTCGTTGGCGAGCAACTCCTGGGCGATGAGCCCGCCGAAGGAGTGGCCGATCGCGATGGGTTTCTCGTCGAGCTGCTCGATGATGTCGGCGTAGTGGTGGCAGATCTCGGCGATTCCCTGGTTGTTGAGCCCTTCGGGATTCGCCCGCGTCGCCTCGACGGTGTCGAGATCTCCCGGCCACCCTGGAGCGAGGGTCGTGTAGCCCTCCTGCTCGAAGAGGTCCTGCCAGGGTTTCCACGCGGATGAGTGAATCCAGAGTCCGTGAATGAAGACGACGTTCCGTGCCATGTGTGCTCCTTGTCGTGGTGTGCCAATGAATCAGAGAGTTTTGATGAGTCCGCCATCGATGAGAAAGTCAGCGCCAGTGACATTGCCCGCGCGATTGCTCGCGAGCAGCAGCACGAGGTCGGCGACCTCGCTCGGCTGGGTGAAGCGACCCGTGGAGAAGCCGCCCTGGCTCTGCACGACGCGGTCGCGCGCCGTGTCGAAATCGACCCCCATGTTGCGGGCTGCCGTCGCGGCAACCCCGTTCTCACCGAGCCAGAGCTGGGTCGCGACCGGCCCGGGGCTGACCGTGTTGAACCGGATGTTCTGAGCACCAAACTCTTTCGAGAGGGCCTTCGAGAGGTTCCACACGGCCGCCTTGGCTGCCGAGTAGTCGACAACGGGCGGATCGGGAAGAAACGCGTTCACCGAGCCGATCGTCACTACGTTGCCGCCGCCGCGCGCAATCAGAAGAGGAATGGCGGCCCGCGTGGTGCGCACGGCCGCGAGAAAACTCAGGGTGAGGGTGTCGAGCCACTCCTCGTCGGTGATCGACAGGAATCCTTCGAAGCGGAAGGTCACGGCCCCGACGTTGTTGACGAGAATATCGAGACCGCCGAAGTCGGCCGACCGCGCCACGAGGCGAGCCGGTGCATCCGGATCCGCCAGGTCGACACTCTCGAACACGACCGACCCCGCCGAGATCAACTCATCAAGCTCGGGTGACGACGAGCGTGACCCGGCCACGACCTTCGCTCCTTCTGCGACGAGCCCTTGCGTGATGGCGAGCCCGATGCCCTTGCTCGCTCCCGTGACGACGGCGACTTTTCCCGCTAGACCCAAATCCATGGGGCGAGACTACGAGCGCGCGGCGCCACCCATCGTGCCCCGGTTGTGGCTAGTAATGGCACTACCTGTCTGAGGCGAGCCCTGCGAGCGCTCGCTCGGTCGGCGTGCCGGGCTCTGCGAAGTAGAGGAAGAAGGAGTGACCGTCGGCGCCCACGAGGGGCAAGTGCGCGTAATGAAGGGTGAGTGGGCCCGCGATCGGATGGCTCATCGGGTGAGTGCCCTCGGTCATGCCCACGATGTCGTGGCGATTCCACAGCTGGCGAAAGCGTTCGCTTTCCTTCATGAGGTGCGCGATCAGTTCTCGCGCAGGTGGATCATCGGGGTGAAGACCGGTACGAGAGCGGAGGAGCGCGATCGACCGGGAGCTCAGCCCCTCCCACTCGTCGTACAGCTCACGAACGGTGGGGTCGAGCAACAGCGCGGCGAGGCTATTCGTGCCGGCCCGATACCCGGGAATCAAGGCAGTCATGAGCGAGTTGGTGGCGACGACACCGTGATAGCGGTCCAGAATCATGGCCGCCGTCATCGGCCAGGAGTCCATGAGCCAACGGGCATGCTCGATCACAGGCGACGACACCGCCTCGGCCGGCCTGTCGGTGAGACGGGCCAGCGCGTGGAGGTACGACGTGGCGGTGGCATCAAGCTTGAGGGCACGAGCGAGCGCGTCCAGCACCTGATCGGTGGGATTTGCTTCCTGGCCCTGCTCGAGCTTCACGTAGTACTCAGTGCTGATCCCTGCCAGGAGGGCGACCTCGGATCGTCGCAATCCGGGCACCCTGCGCAGGCCCACCCCCTCGGGCAAGCCCACATCATCCGGATGCAGCAACTCGCGGCGAGCGCGGAGGTAGTCGCCAAGCGGGTGCGGTCTGGGCATGCCGGATTATACCGAGATGCCCAGCCCGGCCAACCGCTACGCCTCCGGTTGCGGCTCCGGTTCAGGCCGGATAATCGACACCGCACACGGCAGGGCCGACACCATCGACTCGCTGACCGAACCGAGAAACAGCTTGGTGAGACCGTGTCGTCCGCGACTGCCCAGCACGAGCATCCGGGCTGTCACGCTCGCCGCATACAGCGCTCGCTCGGGGCGCGCGGAGACCACCTCGGAGTGAATCGTGAGGTCGGGATAGTCCTCTGCGAGCCCCGCGATGGCCTCGGCGACGACGATCCGGTCTTCGTCGAGAGGCACGAGCGGCCACAGTATCGACGCCGACCCGCTCCAGGGCTCGGGGGCCACCCATGAGTAGATCGCCGTGAGCGACTCACCCAGTCGGTCGGCCTCGCGCGCCGCGAATCGCACTGCCGCAGCGCTGTTGTCAGAGCCATCGACCCCCACCACGATGCCGCTTGCGCCTCTCGGAATGTCGTCGGGAACAACCACGACCGAGCACGCGGCGCGCGACGCCATGCGGGTTGTGCGCCGACCCGCCGCTCCGAAGTCACCGTGCCGTCGATGGGCGCCCAGCACGAGCAACTCGGCTTGCTCGCTTGCCACGGCGAGCTCCTCCACCGGTGATCCAACCAGAACAGAGGATCTGATCGCCGCGTCGGGGTGCAGGTCGGAGTACCGCTGCTCCACACCGCGAAGCAGCTGCTCCGCCTCGAGAATCGCGCGCTCGGTGTAGTCCGAGGGAACGACACCCCACGTGAGGTCAATGACGTGCACCAGCCGCACCGACGCCGCGGTGCGTTGGGCATAGGTAAGGGCCCATTCCACTGCGGGATACGACGGCTCTGCGCCCCCCACACCAACAATCAGTTCTGACATCGGATGACTCCTTTCGTGGGACGTACCTGAACTGCACCGTTCGGCGCCCGCTGCGCAGCTTCTTGTCATCCACGATTCGCTGACCCACATTCGGGGGGTAGGGGCTTTGGTCCCACCCTGAAATTGCGCGGGGAGCCGTCAGGACCTTCGGCCCTGTGACCGGCCTTCGAGCACTCCTAACCTCTGGAGCATGAGCACATCGATCGCGCCCTCGTCATCGCTCCTGAGGAACGCTGCGTTTTGGGGAGCACTCCTCGTCGCCGCCTTCAACGCGCTCTCGGCTGTCGCCGGCGGCATCGGGATGCTCGCGACAAACGGTCTCGGAATGCCGCTGAGCGCCCTCGCGGGCGGGCCATTCACGTCGTTCTTGATCCCGGCGGTCGTGCTCATCGTCGTGGTCGGGGGAACCCAGACCGCGGCGGCACTTCTGCTCATTGCCCGGCGAGAGTCCGGGCTTCTCTGGTCGGCCGTTGCCGGGCTGGGAATGCTGATCTGGATCTTCGTCGAGACGATCATCATCCGTGGCGGTTCGTGGCTGCAGGTGCTGTATTTCACTACGGGAACCGCGCAGGTCGCACTCGTTCTCGCTTTGCTCGGGGTGGTCTCGTGGCTGCCTCGCGTGCCCCTGCGAAGGGCAGCAGTTCAGACCGAATCAGTCAACACAGGAGGAACATCATGGGTGAACGCATCCTCGTCGCGGTAGACGGCGGACCGGCGAGCGCTGCCGCACTCGCCTGGGCAGGCGAGCACGCGAGCAGCACCGACGCTGAGGTGGAGATCGTCACAGTCATCGACGCGCTCGGTCTGCCCAGCGAGGTGCAGGCAGACGTGAAGAGCTACTACGAGAAAGAGCTCACGGAAGCGAAAGCGACCGTGTTGGAGTCGGCCTCCGACAGCGAGGTCAGCACCCGCATTCTCACGGGGCGGCCCGCGGAAGAGCTCGTCGAAGCCTCACGTCGCGTCGACATGATCGTGATTGGCACCAACAAGACCTCCCCCATCATCGGGATCATGCACGGCACTCTCGCCCTCAAGATCGCGGGAGAAGCGGACTGCATAACGGTGGTTGTACCGGTCGACTGGCGGCCGAAGCGCGGTGACGTTGTCGTGGGTTGGACGAACGACACCACCTCTGACGAGGCCCTCGACTTTGCGGCGCGTGAAGCGGTGCGCACCGGGCGCGGCCTCACGATCGTGCACACCTGGAGCGCTGTCGCACCTACCGAGGTATCGGGCGCCGCGATCGTGGTTCAGCAGCTCGTGACGGCGGGAACACGACTGCTCTCCGACGCCGCGGATCGCGTGCGCCGCGACTACCCCTCCCTCACGGTGACGAAGCTGCTGCACGCCGGATCGGCGGCGGTGGCTATCGTCCGCGCAGCGGACGCGGCATCCCTCGTCGTCGTCGGATCTCGCGGACGCGGTGCCATCGCAGGATTCTTCCTCGGGTCGGTGAGCCACGACGTGCTGCAGAACATGCCCGCACCCGTCGCGGTCATCCCGAAGAAGACCGAGCCCATCGATGTCTACCCGGAGTTGGTCGAGGAAGACGCCTGAACCGCTCGCGTCAGTGCCCGGGCTCGCCACCGTTGACGAGGATCGTCTCGCCGCTCGTGTAGCTCGACTCCTGCGACGCGAGGTACACGAAGGTCGAGGCGAGTTCGGCTGGCTGGCCGGGGCGGCCGAACGGCACCTGCTCGCCGAAGCTCTCGAGCTTCTCGGCGGGTGCCGTCGCTGGCTGCAGCGGCGTCCAGAACGGTCCGGGAGCGACGCCGTTCACACGTATTCCCCGCTCGGCGAGCTGCTGCGCCATCCCTCTCGTGAAGTTGACGATTGCCCCCTTCGACGTCGCGTACTCGATGAGCTGCGGTGAGGGGTGGAAGCCCTGGATTGACGAGGTGGTGATGATGTTGAGCAGGGCGGCCTTACGACCAGCCTCCTCTACGAGAGCCGCCGTGGAGCGGGCATCCTCGTCTTCGCTCAGGTAGTTGATGGCCACGTCGGCGCCCTCGCGAGCGAACGCGATCGCCACCGCTCGGCCAATGCCGGAATCTCCACCCGTGATGAGTGCCTTGCGACCCTCGAGACGGCCGTGCCCGACATAGGTCTTCTCGCCGTGATCCGGCACCGGATCCATCGGCGCGGTCGCGCCGGGAGCCGGCTGCTTCTGACCGGGGAACGGCGGTCGGGGGTAGGCGTCGAGCGGGTTGCGTGGTGTGTAGATGTCAGCCATAAATCCACGCTAGGTCGAACCCGCACGCACGCGAAGGGGTCGACTCTGCCGCTAAGCGGTGGTATGAGTCCGGGTTGGATACAGCCATTTCAGCGCGAAGAAGGCGAGCGCCGCCCCGATGAGTTGTGCGGCAATGAAGCCGGGCGCTGACGTGGGGGCGATGCCGGCGAAGGTGTCGGAGAAGATTCGGCCGATGGTAATGGCGGGGTTCGCGAAGCTCGCGGAGCTCGTGAAGAAGTACGCCGCACCGATGTAGGCACCGACGGCGCCCGGGGTGAGGGTGGCCCGGTCGGTGCGAGCGAGCGCGAAGATAATCAGGATGAGCCCTGCGGTGGCCACGATCTCGGCGAGAAAGTGCGGGCCGGTGATGCGATCGGTGGTGCTGATGCTCACGGCAGGGCGCGCAAACATGAGGTTGGCCAGAATCGCACCGAGGATGCATCCCACTATTTGGGCGGGGATGTAGGCGAGCGTGTCACGCCACGAACGCAGGCCGCTCGCGGAGTCGACCAACGAAACCACGGGGTTGAAGTGCGCTCCGCTGACCGGAGCGAAGATCAGGATGAGAACGGGAAGCCCCAGGGCGGTCGCGAAGGCGTTCTCAAGCAACTGCAGGCCGGTGTCATCCGGAGAAAGTGTCTGGGCTGCGATCCCGGAGCCCACCACGAGTGCCGCCAGCAGCGCGCTGCCCAGCAACTCCGCGGAGAGCCTGCGAGCGAATGCGAGGTTCACGCGGTGACGAGAAGGCGGGAGAGGGAGTCGAGAGCACCGGGCACGAGCTTGTAGTACGCCCAGGTGCCGCGCTTGGAGCGCGTGACGAACCCGGCGTCGGCAAGCACCTTGAGGTGGTGCGACACGGTCGGCTGACCGACCTCGAGGGCGTCGGTGAGATCACACACGCATGCCTCCTGACCTTCCGAGGCCGCGATGATCGAGATCAGCCGCAGGCGCGCCGGATCCGCGATCGCCTTGAGGGAACGCGACAGGTCGTCGGCCTGAGACTGGGTCATGGGATCGCGAGTGAGCGGCGCGCAGCATGCGGCCGCGTCGATCACCGGCAGAAGAGTCATCGTGCTCATGAATGCGACTCTATCGAATATTGACAGCCATCGATATAGGGGTCGATACTCAATATCGATAGCCATCGATGAAAGGATGCCGGATGACCCTGATCGAGCTGGCCGCCCCCACCGAGCGCGACGCACGCCTGGGCGGATTACCCGTCGCCATCATTGGTGCGGGCCCCGTGGGGCTTGCCGCTGCCGCCAACCTCGCCGAACGCGGCATTGACTTTGTGGTGTACGAAGCGGGCACCTCGGTCGCTGCGAGCATCCGGTCGTGGGGGCACATCCGGCTGTTCTCGCCGTGGAAGCACGTCATTGACCCGGCAGCACGCAGGCTTCTTGAGGCGAGCGGGTGGGCCCAACCGCGATACCAAGACAAGGCGCCATCCGGAGCCGAGCTGGTGGAGCACTACCTGATGCCCCTGGCCGCCCTCCCCGCGATCGCCCCACAGCTCCGGCTGGGTGTCACTGTCGACGCCGTCACCCGGCAAGGAATGGACCGCACGCGCTCAGCGAACCGCGCGACCACTCCGTTCGAACTGCGCCTTCGCGGCGCCGACGGAATCGTGACGGCAGTGACCGCGCGAGCGGTGATCGACGCGTCCGGCACCTATCGCACCAGCAACAGTCTCGGATCGAACGGCCTCGACCCGGTGGGGCTCGCCGGGGTGGCGGAGCACGTCCACTCCGCGTTGCCCGATGTGCTCGGAGCGGATCGCCGAACGTTTGCGGGCAGGCACATCACGGTTGTCGGAGCGGGGCACTCGGCGGCCAACACTCTCATCAACCTGTCGACCCTCATCCAAACCGAACCGGCCACCACCGTCACGTGGGTGATCCGCAACGCAGCGGCGGTGCGCGTGTTCACTGCCGACGACGACGAGCTGTCGGGTCGCGCTTCACTGGGTGCGAAGGTGAGGAAGCTCGTCGACTTCGGGGTGATCAGCGTCGTTGACGGGTTCGAGATCGTTGGCGTGAATCGGGCGGGCGCCCGGGTGGATGTTGTCGGCAATCGCAACGGCGGCCTTGAGCACATCACGACAGACCTCATCGTGAACGCCACGGGATTTCGCCCCCATCTCGACATGCTGCGCGAAGTGCGACTCGACCTGGATGAGGTCGTCGAAGCACCGCGACGGTTGGCGCCGCTCATCGACCCCAACCTGCACTCCTGCGGCACGGTCGAACCTCACGGCTTTGCCGAGCTGCAGCAGCCCGAGCCCAACTTTTTTCTTGCCGGGATGAAGAGCTACGGGCGCGCGCCCACCTTTCTGCTGGCCACCGGATACGAGCAGGTGCGGTCGATCGTCGCCTACCTCGCAGGAGACCTCGAGGCCGCGCGAAACGTCGAGCTCGTGCTGCCTGCCACGGGCGTCTGTTCAACCGACACGACAGCGGCATCCTGCTGCTCATAGCCTCGGATTCGCTCGCATAGACTTATATCTATGGGTTTTGATCCCTCCCGCCCGGGTGTCATGGAGCGCGCGAGCGCCGAACTGATCGCGCGCAACCTTCGAGCGATGGCCGACCCCACGCGCGTGCAGATTCTGTCGCTGATCGTGGAATCCGAGGGCGGCCGCCGCCCCGTGACCGAGCTGGCCGAGCAACTGGGGCTGACCCAACCGACCGTGAGCCACCATCTTCGGATCATGACCGAAGAGGGAATCCTCGAGCGCAGCCAGGAGGGCCGACAGGTCTGGTACTCGGTGGTTGCCTCCCGCATCAGCGACGTATTCGAATCGGTGCGCACCGACCCGGTTGCCGCGGCCATCGCACCTCCCGTGCTCGACCGCATCTCGGCCGATCTGGCCACCCGGTTCGCCGGCACCTTCTCCCCCGAGACCATTGCCGACTACGTGCGGGGCAGCTACGAGTTGCTCGCCGACAAGGCGGGGATCACTCGCTACCTGCCCTCGCTCACCGCGCGGTTCGCGGGCGATCGGCTGCGAGCGCTCGCCGAGGCAGACGGACTCACCGATGACAGGGTGCCGGACATCCTGTTTGTCTGCGTGCAGAACGCGGGGCGATCACAGCTGGCTTCGGCCATCCTGCGCTCACTGGCGGGCGACTCCCTGCGCGTGCTGACGGCGGGCTCGGAGCCTGCCGGATTGATCAACCCGAAGATCGTGGCCGCTCTCGACGAGGTAGGTATTCCGCTGGGCGGCGAGTACCCGAAGCCGTTGACCGACGAGGTAGTGCGAGCCGCCGACTACGTGATCACGATGGGGTGCGGGGATGCCTGCCCGGTTTATCCCGGCAAGCGCTACCTCGACTGGGAACTGCCCGACCCGGCGGAGATGTCGATGGATGGCGTGCGTGAGGTGCGCGACGACATCGAGCGCCGCGTGCGAGAGCTGCTCGTCGAACTGAACAATCGGTGAACTCGGATCGAGCAGGCTTTCCCAACCCATAGATAACTGTCTATGCTTTGATCATGACCGAAAAACCTACCGTCCTCTTCGTGTGCATCCACAACGCGGGCCGCTCGCAGATGGCCGCCGGCTACATGAAGGCCCTCTCGAACGGCGCCGTCGAGGTGCGCTCCGGGGGGTCGGAACCCGGCAACGAGATCAACCCCATCGCCATCCAGGCCATGGCTGAAGAAGGCATCGACATCTCGCAGGGCGTGCCCCAGCTGATGACGACCGAACAGGTGCGTGACTCCGATGTCGTCATCACCATGGGGTGCGGCGACGTGTGCCCGATCTTCCCCGGCAAGCGCTACGAAGACTGGGAGCTGACCGACCCCAAGGGTAAGAGCATTGACGAGGTGCGCCCCATTCGCGACGACATCAAGCAGCGCATCCAGGCCCTGCTCGCCGAGATCCTGCCCGCCTGACCCATGGATCTCTCAACCAGGCGCGGGATGCCCGGGCTCGCCTATCCCGAGGAGTACCTCAAGCGCCTCGCCGAGCAACTCGCCGACCGCTTCACGGGAGTCTTCAGCAGCGACACTGTCGAACGCTACGTACTCGAGTCCTACACGGGCCTGCTTCGCACGTCGAAGATCAAGACCCACCTCGCATCCCAGACGAGCCGTTTCGCTACCGACCGCCTGACGGCTCTCGCCCAGGCCAAAGGCGCGATTGCCTCTCCTGTGCCCGAGATTCTCTTCGTGTGTGAGCAGAACGCCGGCCGCTCGCAGATGGCCGCCGTGCTGACGAACCACTTCGCGGGAGGTCGGGTGCATGTTCGTTCGGCCGGCTCCTCGCCGGTCGCCGAGCTCAATCCCGCTGTCGTGCAGGTCATTGCCGAACTGGGGCTGGACATGAGCGAGGAGTTTCCCAAGCCGCTCACCGACGATGTCGTGCAGGCCGCCGACGTCGTCATCACGATGGGCTGCGGTGACGCCTGCGCTATCTACCCGGGCAAGCAATATCTGGATTGGGAGCTGACGGATCCTGCCGGATTGAGCATCGACGAGGTGAGAGCAGTGCGCGACGAGATCGCGCAGCGCGTGAAGCAACTGCTGTCGACCGTGACACCGGCCGAAGAGCAGCGTTGAGCTGAGGCTCGATCGCGGCCGCCGCGGTCTAGTTCATGCTGGCGATCTGAATAAGGTTGCCGCACGTGTCGTCGAGCACCGCTGTCGTGACCGGCCCCATCGACGTTGGCAGCTGGGTGAATCGCACCCCCAGCGCCGAGAGCCGCTCGTATTCGGCGGCGGCATCGCCCACGCCAAAGCTTGTGAAGGGAATCCCGTCTCGCACGAGGGCCTCCTTGAAGACCTTCGCGGCCGGATGCTCGTCAGGCTCGAGCAAGAGCTCGACGCCATCCTGGGCATCCTTGCCCACAACCGTGAGCCACCGGAACTCGCCAGCGGGCAGGTCGGTCTTCTTCACGAAGCCGAGCAGGCTGGTGTAGAACTCCAGGGCCTTCGCCTGGTCATCAACAAGAACGGACGCAGTGGTGATCGTGATGTTCATGAGAGCTCCCTTGTTATGTGGTCGACCCGGTCTCGCGCCTCGAGGAGACGCGTTGGGTCGAGGTGGTGGATCGTGGTGCGGCCGCTCGTGGTCAGCTGAACCAGGCCCGCGTCGCGCAGCACGGCGACGTGCTTCGCGACCGCTTGCCGACTCAGGCTGTGCCCGAGGTTAATCAGGCGCATGCACAGCTCGAAGAGCGTCTGGTCGTTCCGCTCTGCGAGCTGCTCGACGATGGCCAGGCGCACCGGATCGCCAAGCGCTCGGAAGACTGCATCCACACGGACAGATTAGTAACCTTTTGGTTGCCAATCAATAAGCCGCCGCCGGATTAGGCTGAACAGATGCACACGCGTCGAATCGGAAACGTCACTGTCAGCGCCATCGGGCTCGGAGGAATGCCGTTGTCGATCGACGGCCGACCGGATCGTGAGCGGGCACTCGCGACGATCCTCGCCGCGATCGACTCGGGAATCACGCTCATCGACACCGCCGACTCGTACACGATGGAGGCCGACGGCCAGGGCCACAACGAGCTGCTCATCGCCGAGGCCCTCAAGCTGCGCCCGACCGAAGCGAAGAACATCCTCGTCGCCACCAAGGGCGGTCTCATCTACCGCAGCGGGCGACCGTGGGATCGCAACGGGCGCCCCGAGTACCTGCGTCAAGCGGCGATCGACTCCGCCCGCCGCCTCGGTGTCGAGTCGATCGGTCTCTACCAGTTCCACCGCGAGGACTACACGACCGCGTACACCGACTCGCTCGGCGCCATGAAAGACCTCCTCGACGAGGGCCTGATCCAGATGGCCGGCATCTCCAACGCGATCACCGAACAGATCGTGCTCTTCAACGAAATACTCGACGGTCGACTCGTGTCGGTGCAGAACCGTTTCTCCCCCGTGTTCCAGTCGAGCCGCCCAGAACTCGACTACACCGTGGCCAACGGCATGGCCTTCCTGCCCTGGAGCCCTCTCGGGGGCATCGGCAATGGATCCGAGGTCTTCGACTCCTCCGCCTTCGCTGAGGTCGGCGCCGAGCTGGGCGTCAGCGCGCAGCAGGTTGCCCTGGCCTGGGAGCTGTCACTGGGCGAATCGGTGATCCCCATTCCCGGAGCTTCACGCCCGGAGTCGATCTCCGACTCGGCCCGCGCGTCGGAGCTCACCCTCAGCGCCGAGCAGCTCGCGCGACTGAACGGCTAGCCGGGCGGCACCCCAGTCAGGGCTGCAGCACCACCTTCACGCAGCCGTCGTCTTTGTTCTTGAAGAGTTCGTACATGTCGGGGGCCTCCTCGAGCGACACTCGGTGGGTCACGAGATCGTCAATGCCGAGCGGGTCGGTCGGATCTTCCGCAAGCGACCACAGGTCGGGAATCCAGCTGTGCACGTTGCACTGGCCCATCCGCAAGGTGAGCCCCTTGTCGAACATCGTGAGCATGGGCATGGGGTCGGCGACGCCGCCGTACACGCCACTCAGCGACACCGTTCCGCCGCGCTGAACCGTCTCGATCGAGGCCATGAGCGCGGCCAGCCGATCAACGCCGAGCGTCTTGGCCAGCCGCTTGGATGCGGCGCTCGGCAGCAACCCCACGGCGGACTGGGCGAACGCCGCCACCGGGTTACCGTGGGCTTCCATGCCGACAGCGTCGAGCACGGAGTGCGGTCCGCGCCCATTGGTGCGATCGAGGATGTCGCCCTGAAGCGTGTCGGTGACATCGAGAGTCTCCACCCCGTGTCGCTCGGCCATGGCCCGCCGCTCGGGAACGAGGTCAACCCCGATCACGCGATAGCCGAGGTGCTTGCCAATGCGCGACGCGAACTGCCCCACGGGCCCGAGGCCCATGACGACCAGGTCGCCGCCCTCGGGCACATTGGCGTACTGAACGCCCTGCCACGCGGTCGGAAGGATGTCGCTGAGAAACAGGTACCTCTCGTCGGAGAGGTCGGAGTTAATCTTCATCGCGTTGAAATCGGCGAACGGCACCCGCAGCAACTCGGCCTGCCCACCCGGCACTCGGCCGTAGATCTCGGTGTAGCCGTAGAGCGTGGCGCCCGCCTTCTGGTCGCGATTCTGGGTGGTCTCGCACTGCGATGTCAGCCCGCGCTGGCACATGTAGCAGTGGCCGCACGCGATAACGAACGGCACCACCACTCGGTCTCCCACGCGCAGATTCTGCACGGCTGAGCCCACCTCGACGACGATGCCCATGGGCTCGTGTCCCATCACATCGTTCTTGTGCATGAAGGGACCAAGCACGTCGAGCAAGTGAAGGTCTGAACCGCAGATCGCAGTCGAGGTGATGGTGATCAGAACGTCGGTGGGATCGATGATGGTCGCGTCGGGAACAGTCTCTACAGAAACGCGCCCGGTGCCTTGCCAGGTGAGTGCTCTCATTCATCCAGAGTCCAGCAGAATTCCCGGCAACGGCAGTGGTTGACAACGGTCAACCCGCGCGATACCAACTGCATTCGCAAACGCACCTCCACCCCGGGACGGAGGTGCCCGAGAGCCTCTTTGTGTAGGTTGGCCCCGTGAGCGCAGATCCAGATTCCCGCGCCTGGCAACGCTCGGTAGTGAGTTCACGCCAGCGCAAAGCCGACGCCGCGACCGCGGTGGGGCTCTTTGCTGCGAGCATCCTCTCTCTCGTGCTGGGGCGCGCGATCGGGTTGTGGCCGGAGCCCGCCGACCCCGCACTGAGCGCGGGAATCCTCGCGCTCATCACCCTGCCGTTGGCGTTTCGGCGCGTGGCTCCCGTGCCCGTACTCGCCGTGCTCGGTGTGGCATTCCTGCTCCTCGGCGAGCTGCAGGTGCCCGAGGTCACCGTCAGCAACATCGCCCTCTTCATGGCGATCTACAGCGTCGGGGCGTGGGAGCGTAACCGCACGCGCGCCAACATCGCACGGGCCGTGCTCGTCACGGGCATGGGCATCTGGCTGCTCACCAGTTTCTTCAGAGCGAGCACGCAGGAGCTCGAGTTCGACGGCCCGGGCATTGGAGCCCTGACCCCGATCGCCGCGTACATGCTGCAGCAGGTGCTCGTGAACGTGCTCTACTTCGCGGGGGCGTGGTGGTTCGGCGAGCACGCCTGGTCGTCCGCTCGCCAACGCGCGCTCACCGAGTTTCGTACCCGCCAGCTTGAAGACGAGCAGGCGAAGGTAGCGCGGCACGCGATCACGATCGAGCGCCTGCGTATTGCACGCGAGCTTCACGATGCGGTCGCGCACCACGTCTCGCTCATGGGAGTGCAGGCCGCGGCCGCCCGGGCCCTGCTCGATACCGATCCGGGGCTGGCACGCGAGCAACTCGAACAGGTGGAGTCGTCGTCGCGCGCCGCGGTCACCGAGTTGTACCAGCTGCTTGGCACGCTGCGCGACGAGGAGACGGCCGTTGCCCCCGTGACGGCGTCGCTCGGCCTCGACTCACTGGCGACCCTCGTGCAGGACGCTCGCACGGCCGGGCTGCGCGTGACGCTCGAACAGGTCGGCGAGCCGTTCGCGGTGCCGCCGCTCGTGGGCCTCAACCTCTACCGAATCGCGCAGGAATCACTGACCAACGTGCTCAAGCACGCCGGCCCCGGCACGCGCACGCAGGTGCACCTGCGGTACAGCGATGGCGCCGTCGAACTCGAAGTCGCCGACGACGGTCTCGGACGCCCCGGCCCCAGACAGGTGGGGCACGGCCTCGGACTGGTCGGTATGCGCGAACGCCTCGCGACCCTCGGAGGTCACCTCGACGCCGGGCCACGCACCGGATCGGGCTGGGTCGTGCGCGCCACGGTAGCGGTCGGGGCACGCGTATGACCCGCGTGCGCGTCGTGCTCGTCGACGACCATGCCCTGATGCGGCAGGGCATCAGCACCATCCTCTCGGCGCAGGCCGACCTCGAGGTGGTGGGCGAAGCATCCAGCGGCGAAGAGGCGCTCGAGGTGGTGCGCCTCACCCGTCCCGATGTGGTGTGCATGGATGTCGAGATGCCCGGCATCGGCGGGCTCGAAGCCACCCGGCAGCTTGTGGCCGATCCGGCGGTTGCCGCTCACATACTCATGCTCACCACGTTTGAGCGCGAGGATTACTTGCTCGCTGCGCTCGACGCCGGTGCCAGTGGTTTCCTGCTCAAGAACGCGCGACCAGAGCACCTGGTCGACGGAGTTCGCGCGATCGCGGCCGGTGAGGCCCTGCTCGCGCCCGAGCTCACGCGAGCCGTGATCGAGCGTGCGGTGGCCCGCGACCGCGCCACCTCAGCGACGACTCCGCCCTCCGGAACGATTCCCGAGGAACTCACCGAACGCGAAGTCGAAGTCTTGCGCCTCATGGCGGAGGGTCTGTCGAACGATGAGATCGCCCAGGCGCTCGTGATCGGTCGGGCGACGGTGAAGACTCACGTGTCGAACGTGCTCATGAAGCTCTCACTGCGCGACCGCGTTCAGGCCGTCGCTTTTGCCTACCGTTCCGGGCTCGTGGACTGACCGCGACCGCTCTCCGCCGCACGGCGGATGACCTGAGTTCCGACCCGCGGCGGAGGTGCTCGCGGCCGTGAGTTCGTAGGTTGGAGACATCCACCATCTCATCCAGGAGGTCACATGCTCAGCGTGCGAAACCTAAGCCGCAGTTTCGGCGGCCGTGTTGTTGTCGACGATGTCAGCTTCGATGTGGGGCGCGGTCGTCTTACCGGGTTCGTCGGCGGCAACGGCGCCGGCAAGACCACAACCATGCGCATGATCCTGGGAGTGCTTCGACCCGACTCCGGCGAGGTCACGCTCGACGGGGCACCCGTCGGCGAGAGCGCCCTGCACGGCTTTGGCTACATGCCGGAGGAACGTGGCCTCTACCCGAAGATGGAGATCGGCGAGCAACTGGCCTATCTCGCTCGCCTGCACGGCATCGACAAGGTGACGGCGACCCAGCGCGCAGACGACCTGCTCGAGCGGCTCGGCCTGATCGAGCGCCGTCGCGACAAGCTCGAAGCGCTGTCGCTCGGTAACCAGCAGCGGGTGCAGGTGGCGGCAGCCCTCGTGCACGATCCCGATGTGCTCGTCATGGACGAGCCGTTCTCGGGCCTTGACCCGCTCGCTGTGGATGAGGTCGTCACCGTGATCGCCGAGCATGCGGCGCGAGGCGTGCCCGTGCTGTTCTCCTCACACCAGCTGGAGGTCGTCGAGCGACTCTGCGACGACCTCGTGATCATCGCGCACGGGCAGGTGCGTGCCGCCGGACCGCGCGAGGCGCTCCGCGAGCAGTACTCGGGAAACCGCTGGTCGCTGGAGACCAGCGGCGATGCGGGATGGGTGCGCGGAATCGGCGGCGTCACTGTCGCCGAGCTCGCCGGCACGACGGTGCTGTTCGATGCTGAGCCCGCCGCGGCCGACGCGGTGCTGCGGGCCGCCGTCGAGCGCGGCACCGTGTCGAGCTTTCGCCCCGTGCGACCGACGCTCGGCGAGATTTTCAGGGACATCGTGGTCGACACCCCGGCCGCCGATGAGCAGAACGACCGAGAAGGGGCGGCAGCGTAATGAGCACGACAACGAAGAGCACGGAGCGACTGGGCACCTGGGGTGCAACACTGCTCGTGGCCGAGCGCGAGATACTGTCGCAGGTGCGCTCGAAGGCGTTCATGATCTCCACCGCGATCACGCTCGCGCTCGTGATCGGGGGCATCATTCTCTCGAGCGTGCTGGGGGGTCGCACGGAGGTCACCCCGATCGCCGTCGTGGGATCGGTGCCTGCCGCGGTGGCGGAATCCGAACTCGTGGACGTGACAGCCGCGGCGGATCGTGCGGAGGCCGAGCAACTCGTTCGCTCGGGCGACGTCGACGCGGCCCTCGTGCCGGACGGCAGCGCGGTCGGCTTCGCGCTCGTCGCACTGGAGGAGGCACCGGATGGCCTCGTGGCGGCCCTGTCTGTCAGCCCGGAGGTGGAACTGCTCGAGCCCTCACAGACACCCGCCGGCCTGAGATTCATCATCGGCCTGGCATTTGGCCTCGTCTTCATGCTCGCCGTGCTCGGCTCGGGTGCGACCATCATGCAGAACACCGTTCAGGAGAAGCAGTCCCGCATCGTCGAGATCCTGCTCGCTGCCGTTCCCGCGCGGGCCCTTCTCGCGGGCAAGATTCTCGGCAACTCGGTGATCGGGGTCGGCACCGCCGCCGCGATCGCGGCCGCGGCAGCCCTCGGGCTCGCGATTACCGGCCAGGGCGAACTGCTCGACCTTCTCTCCGCGCCCCTGATCTGGTTCGTGGTCTTCTTCATCTTCGGGTTTGTGTTGGTGGCGAGCGTCTTCGCCGCCGGCGCAGCACTGGTGTCGAGGCAGGAAGACACGGGCACGGTGATGACCCCGGCGATGATGCTCGTGATGATTCCGTACTTCGGCGTCGTGTTCTTTGGCGAGAACCCGCTCATCATGACGATCCTGTCGTACGTGCCGTTCAGTGCTCCCGTGGCCATGCCTGTGCGCCTGTTCTTCGGTGAGGCACAGTGGTGGGAGCCCCTCATCTCACTCGCGCTTCTCGTGATCGCAACGGCCATCGTGGTGCTCGTCGCGAGCAAGATCTACACCAACTCGCTGCTGCGCATGGGGTCGCGAGTCTCGCTCCGGGATGCCCTCAAGGCAAGTTAGCGCGAGGTCGTCGTCACCCCGCGAGCGGGGTCGACTGCAGGTTCAGGGCTACTCGGAGCGCATCGACGATTCGAGTAGCCCTGTGGTCGTCGATGGCCTCCATCTGGTTGGTGAGGAAGGCGAACCCGACGCCTGCTCCTGGGTCGGCAAAGGCTGCTTGTCCTCCCGCGCCGTCGTGCCCAAAACCGCGATCGGTCACGTAGCGGCGAGGTTCGCTGTCGAGTTGGAAGCCCATTCCCCAGCGCGGCCAGGGGCCGGCAACATCCCACACCGGAGCACCCTCGGACTGCACGACCGTTGCCTCGGCGATGGTGTCGTCATCAAGCAGCCGCACCCCGTCGGTCTCGACGATCGTTGCCGACCAGATTGCTGCGAGCGCCCGCGCCGACGCGATGCCGCCGGCGCCAGGGATCTCGGCGGACTGCACCCTTGGATCATTGAAGCCCGACTGATCACCGATGAGCTCGGGAGCGAACGCACCGCCGAGGGTCATCGCCTGGTCGGACCAGTCAATCTGACCCGCAGTGCGCGCCGCCGCGAGCTGGGCGGTCAGCTGCGCGAGCGTCGGGCCCACCTGCATGTGGGCTACTCGCGAATGAAGCCCTGGCGGAAGACCGATCCAGGCGTCCGCGTGGAGGGGGCCCGTGATGAGCTCGGCAAAGTACTCGCCCACCGACTTTCCGGTCACCCGACGAATCACTTCTCCGACAAGCCACCCGTGAGTGATCGCGTGGTACGCGTATCCGGTATCCAGCTTCCAGAGCGGTTCCTGGGCCGCGAGCTGGGCTGTGACGGTGTCCCAGTCCAGAACCTGCTCGAGCGTGAGTGCCTCGCGAGGCGCGGAGATACCCGATCGGTGCGACAGCAGGTCTTTCACTCGCACCTCGGCCTTGCCCGCCGCTCCAAACTCTGGCCAGTAGTCGGCGACGGGCGCCGAGTAGTCGAGACGCCCCTCCTGCACGAGCCGTGCCGCAAGGATCGACACGAGCCCTTTGGTGCAGGAGAAGATCACGCTGGTCGTGTCTTCGTTCCAGCCCTCGCCCGTGCGCTCGTCGGCGACGCCACCCCAGAGATCCACCACGGTGGCTCCGTTGTGTCGCACCGAGAGGGCCGCACCCATGGTCGGCTTGGCGTCGAAGGATGAAACGAACGCGTCCCGCACCCCCTCAAAGCCGGGCGCAACGGTGCCATCTATACGCAGCGTCATGCGGAGACCCCTTCGATCAATCCGAGCTCGAGGCCCTGGTCGGAACTGGGAAATGTGACGGGGATCGGGTTCGACAAGGAGCCGGTGAATCCGCCGTCTGCCGTGCTGTTCTCGAAGGCGAGCATCACCCACTGGCCCGAGCGATCCTGGATCAGCCGCCCACTGTAGAGCGACTCGTCAACGAGAAGACGAGCGTGGGTGAGGTCGTAGGGCCCGGTCGGCGACTGCACGTCGACAACCCAGATGCCACCGACCTCTGACGCGCGAACGCCGGCCAGTGCGGGTGTATCGCACGAGAAGATCAAGACGGTGCGGTCGCCGATCGTCGTGATCTGGGGCACCTCGAGGTGCTTGAATCCGGCCCCCGGTGCGCTCAGCGGCGGCTGTACCTGCCACGACGCGAGGTCGTCAGACGTCGCATGACCGATCACGCCGCGGTCGAGTTCGTCGCCGTCGTTGCACCGCGCCGTCAGGAGCATGTGCCAGCCGGCCCCCGACGGATCGGCGAAGACCCACGGGTCTCGCCATGCTTCCTCCGGCCACGCAGAGGTACCGAGTGTTTCGTACCAGCGTGGGTCGGCAACCGCCACGGCAGACGCGGACTTGGTCCACGTGTGCAGGTCGTCGGATACCGCCACACCCACCGTCTCGATGTTCGCGTTGCTGTCGTGCGACAGAAACCGTGACCCGGTGTAGAACATCCGCCAGAGTCCGTCGCCGCCACGCACGACACTTCCCGTCCAGGTGGCCGTCTCATCGAACGACCCCGGTTCGCCCGGGCCGAGCACGGGGCCCAGGTCGTGCCAGTCGACGAGGTCGCGGGATGTCGCGTGACCGACCCTCGCGTTGCGGTGGCGCAGGTGCTGGTCTGCGAGCGACTTGGGCGCGTGCAGGTAATACATGTGGAACTGGTCGCCGTCGTCGGCGAGCCAGAAGTCCCACACCCAATGCGTGTCGAGGGTAAATGTCATGTCGAGTCTTTCGAGTGTTGGGCGGCACCGAGTGCCGGTAAGACTGGGGCGAGTTAGCCCTTGACGGCGCCCTGCAGGAGCGCCTGGATGAACTGCCGCTGGAAAATGACGAACACGAGGATGGTCGGCACGATGATGATGAGCGCCCCCGCGTTCAGCAGCGGGATGCTCGACGAGTACTGGCCCTGGAAGAAGGTCAGCGCGCCGGCCACGGTGCGGTTGAGCGGATCGGAGATCAAGACCACGGGCAGAAGGAACTGGTTCCACGTCCAGAGGAACAGCAGGATCGCGAGCGCCGAGAGCGCGGGGCGCGCGAGCGGCAGCTGGATGCGCACGAACTCCTGCAGCGTGGATGCGCCGTCGACTCGTGACGCCTCTGACAGCTCCTGCGGCACCCCGATGAAATGCGCGCGCATCCACACCACACTGAACGGCATGTAGAGGCCGATCAGGGGGAAGATCACCGCCCACTGGGTGTTCAAGACTCCCATCGCCTGGATTTGGTAATACAGCGGGATGATGAGCGCCTCGAACGGAATCGTCAGGCCCAGGATGAGGAAGATGAACACGAACCGCCCCCCGCGCATGCGCAGGTTTCCGAGCGCGTAGCCGGCGAGGGTCGCGAACAGCAGGCTGATCGGAACGACGAACACCACGATGAAGAGGCTCGAGCCCATGAGCTGCAGCACGTGACCTGTCGAGAAGGCGGTCACGAAGTTGCCCCACTGGGGGTCGGTAGGCCACGTCAGGCCGGTCGGGTTGGTGTCGGCCGGCTGAAGCGCCGCAGACAACATGTTCACGAGCGGCACGAGCGTGACGACGAGCACCACGATGAGCACGATCCGCCCGATAATCGCTTCGGACTTGTTGGCGATCACCGGTCGCTCACTCTCGCCAGTCGCTGGATCGGCAGAACACACGCGAGCACGAGAATCATCAGCACGATGCCGAATGCCGAGGCCAGGCCGACCTCGCTCTGGGTGAAGCCGATGCGGTAGATGGAGATGCCGGGCACGAGCGTTGCCCGACCGGGCCCACCGAGCGTGGTCGTGTAGATGATGTCGAAGCTGCTGAGCGCGGCAATGATCGTGATCGTGATGAGCACCGTGATCTCCTGGCGCAGCCCCGGGATCGTGATGGTGATGAACTCACGCCACCAGCTCGCACCGTCGAGGCGCACGGCCTCGTAGAGCGACTGGTCGATCTTGCCGATGCCCGTGAGGAAGAGCACGGTGCACAGTCCCGTGAGCACCCACGACCCGATGAGGCCGACCGCGGGCAGGGCGGTCTGGAAGTCGCCCAGCCACGGCCGCGCGAGAAAGCCGAGGCCGATCGCGTTGAGGATCTGGTTGACGGCGCCCGTCTGGGCGTACATCCACGACCAGGCGATACCTGCCGCAGCGAGCGGAATGATCTGCGGCAGAAAGAGGATGGTCTGCGACGCGCTCGAGAAGAACCCCGGCTTGATCGACCGGATCAGCGTTGCGAGCACGAGGCCAGCGCCGACAGGGATGATCGTGAAGTAGGCAATGAGCACGAAGGCGTTGCCGATGGATCCGAGAAGGGTGGGGTCGGTGAACACCCGCAGGTAGTTCGCAAATCCGACCCACTCCGATGGCCCCACGCCGTTCCACCGGTAGAACGAGAACTGGATGCCGCTCAGCAGCGGGTAGATCACGAACGCCGTGTAGGCCACGAGCGCGGGAAGCGCGAACAGCCAGCCCACGAGGGTTCCTCGCCGAGCCACCGAAAGAGCGGCAGCTCGGCGAGGGGCAATCGAGTTTGTCACTCCGTTGGTTCCTCACCACTCCAGGCAACGTGGCTCGTTGCCGACGGTGCGATTGCTTCGATTGCGTTCTTCGTCATGACTAGCCTGCAAGTTCCTGTTCGTAGAACTCCTGCACGGCTGTCACGAAGTCCTGGCCGGTGATCTGGCTTGTGACCAGCAACTGGGACTCGGGGATGATGGCGCCAGCGTAGATGCCTGCCGTCGCGTTGGCCATGAAGTCGACCTGACCGTCGTCTTCGCCAACCTGCGCCGACATGGCGAGGGCGTCTTCAATGAGCGAACCGGGTGCGACCTCGGGCTGCGCCTGGGCGGGGTCGCCGCCGGGTGCGGCACCCGTGACGTCAGTGACAATCTGGCGCGCCTTGTCGTTCGTGTGGATCCAGTTGAGGAAGAACACGATCTCGTTGAGGTGCTTCGATCCCGCTGCGACCGAGAACGAGTTCGCCGCTCCCATTGCTACGTGCTTGCCACCCTCATCCACCGGCGGAACGAGGAAGAAGTCCACGTTTTCGCCCATCTTCGCCTGGGTGTCGGCTGCTGCCCAGTTGCCGTTGAAGGTGAAGAGGCCCTCGCCGCCCTGGAAGCGGCTCACGAACGACGCGTAGTCGATCGCGTTGATGTCGGCCGGGAAGTATCCGGCATCGGCCCACTTACGAATGAGGTCGGCACCCTTCACGTTTCCGGGGGTGTCATAGGTCGCACCGGGAACGTTGAGGATCCAGTCCATCATCTCCTTGGGGTCGGCGTACTGGTTCATCGCGGCCTGCACGACGAAGTTGACGACACCGTCTTTGTCGCCAGCCATGATCGGCAGGATGCCCGCTGCCTTGGCGAGCGCGAAGTCTTCCTCGAGCTCACCGAGAGTCGAGGGCGGAGCGTCGATGCCGAGCTGGTCGGCGAGCGTCTTGTTCATGTAGATGCCCGTGATGCTGTACCCGAGGCCGAGCTGGTAGAGCGACCCGGAGCCACGAACGTTCTCGTCATTCACACGCAGCGGCGCGAGCTGAGCCTCAGACCACGTGTCCCAGCCGTAGGCGTCGAACCACGGGTCGAGGTTGGCGATGAGGCCGTCCTTGACGGTGTCGCCGATCGTGGGCAGGCGAATCAGGTCGGGCGGGGTGTCGCTTGCGAGCAGCTTCGGTGCGTTTGCGGTGAGGTTCTGGAACGTGTCACGCGTAACGTTGAATGTGACGTTCGGGTACTGCTTGGTGAATTCTGCAGCCAGATCGTCGGTGAGGGGAAAACCGGTCTCGTCGGCGATGGTGAGTACGACGTCTTCGGTCGTGAGCTCGGTGCTCACCTCGACCGAGTTCGTTGGTGCAGGGCCGCTACCACCGGGCGCGCAGCTTGCCAGCGCAAGCACTGACACCGCGGCAAGCGCCACGGCCGTCAGAGGTCGAGAGAATGCCATCTCGTTTGACTCCTTTGTCTTCTGTGATTGATGCAGACCGTCGGCCTTCCATCAACACCCGAGGTGGGTGCATCCGGGCCTGGGTTTCGGGCCGGGTGCCAGTCTTTCGACTGACTGGTGCGTGCTAAATGGGTTTAGCAGTCCTATAGTGAGCGTACGAAATGCCATTGTCAAGACCCCGTGACTTGATACCGTGACAGATACCGCCGAGGAAGGAAGGCTCAATGTCGAGCAAGCGTGCCACGCTGGCCGATGTCGCGCGCCTGGCCGGATTGTCGCCCACCGCGGCATCCATGATCCTCAACGGGCGCCCCGATACCCGCCTTTCACAAGACGCACACGACCGGGTGAATGCCGCGGCAGAGGCCCTCGGATACCGCCCGAATGTTGCCGCTCGCGGCCTGCGCACCGACAAAACGCTCACGATCGGATTCATCTCCGACGTCGTCGCGACAACCCGTTTCGCAAGCGGCCTGATCAAGGGGGCGCTTGCCGCGGCGGAGGCCGCTGGGCACGTCGTGCTCGTACTCGAAACGGGCGGCGATCCCGCGCGCGAGGCCGAAGCGATTGCCGCGGTACTTGATCGCCAGGTCGACGGAATCATCTTTGCGACCATGCGCGCTCGCGAGCTCTTCGTGCCCGACATCCCTGCGGGCACCGCGGTCGTCATGCTCAACGCCACCAATCCCAAACACGAGACGTCGGTGCTGCCGGACGAGTTCGCCGGCGGCGTGCAAGCGGTCGAGCTGCTGGTCGCGCAGGGGCACCGGGCGGGCATCGCCCTGCTCGGCCAGAACGACGAAGTCGAGAAAGATGTGTTTCGATCCGCGACCGTTGCTCGACGGGTGGCGGGCATCCGCACCGCGATGGCGCAGCACGACCTGCGGTTCGTGGCAGAAGAGTCGATCTGGCTGTGGGAGCCCGACGAGGGATACCACGCAACCAAGAGACTGCTCGCGACGGGTGAATCGATCCGCGCGCTCGTGTGCATGAATGACCGAATCGCGTTCGGTGCCTACCAGGCACTCAACGAGGCCGGCATCTCCGTGCCCGGTGACATCTCGGTCGTCTCGTTCGACAACGACGAGCTGGCCGCGTACCTGCGCCCGGGCCTGACGACGGTCGCGCTCCCCCACGAGGCCATGGGGCAGCGAGCGGTCGAGCTGCTTCTCGCCGGTGGAGTCGCGGGCGAAACGCTCATCCCGATGCCGGTAGTGACGCGAGCGTCCATCGCCCCGGCGCGCTGAGACTCGCCTCAGCTGGCGCCGAGCGCCTCCGGGCGCACGCGAAGCGTCGCATCCCCGCGCAGCACGGTCGTGACCAAACGCCGCTCCTCCCAGCGCAGCGGCACGAGCGCATCGTCACGCTGCAGCACCAGGTGGTCGCCCGAGCTCGAGTAGCGCTTCTGCAGGTCTTCGAGCTCCTCGGAGCGAACCAGCGCAACAGTGCTGTTGGTCTCGGCGTCGACCAGGCGATACAGCGACTTGGGTCCGGTGAGGTCGCTCGCAATCAGGCGCTGCTCACTCGCCGAGAGGATCGACTTCTGGGCGCCGCGAGTGACGACCAGCGGACGATCCGCACCGTCGAGCAGACTGCTCAGCACCTGTGCGGCGGCATCGGGGCGACCGGTTCTGCGGGCGGCATCCTGCATGCGCTCAAGTCGGCCGGGCTCGCGAAGCACTTCGTCGATCTTCCACCCGATCGTGGATGGGGTGTTGCAGCGGATGGCAGCCCCCTGCTCCATGAGGTAGTCGCCGTTGCGCACCTCCTGGCCGGGAATCGGGTTCACGAGCACCATGGGGAGCCCCGCCGCCATGCACTCCGACGCAGACAGGCCACCCGGCTTTCCCACGAACAGGTCGGCATCGCGCAACAGCTGTGGCATGTCGTTCGTGTATCCCAACACCTGGTAGCGATCGGCGACGGGCGCCACGAGCCGCTCGATGTTCTCGCGCAGCTTGTCGTTGCGCCCGCACACGACCGTCGCCCGGAACGGCGAACGGATGTGCATCGTCTGCCTCACGACGGCCTCGGCGTAGTCACCGCCGGATGCTCCCGCAGAGATGAGCAGCATGGGTGGGCCGCCCTGCCCGCGCTTCGATTGCTGCGTGTCGGGGCGAGAGATCGGGATGCCCGTGGCCATGACACGGTCGGCCGGCACCCCCAATGCGTTGAGCTGCACCCGCCCCTCCTCGCGGGCTACGAACAGGGCGTGGAAGGCGCTGACGAGCCACATTCCCTGAAAGTCGTAGTCGGTGGTGACGATTGCCGTCTTGGCATCGACAGTGCCGCGAAGCAGCAGCGAAGCGATGAGCTGGGCCGGCAGAAAGTGCGTGCACACGATGGCCGTGGGCTTGAATCGCTTGATCTCGCTGACCGTGGGAATGGCGTTGGCGCGAGTCCACGGATCGATCGGTCCTCGGCGCTTGAACGGCTGGTCACTGAAGTCGTAACCCCAGTCCACGAGCCACGGCACCGCGTCGACGAGCGCGAAGTAGCCCTTGCCCAGCAGGTCACGGTAGAGCGCGGTGCTCTCCTGAAGAACATCCAGCATCAGCACGTCTTCGATGTCGTCACGCTCATCGCAGGCTTGCTTCACGGCCTTGGCCGCGCTGTTATGGCCCGATCCCACCCCTGCGGAGAGAATCATCACGCGCTCTCGAGGGGCAGTTGATGTCACGAGGGTGTCCTCTCACGGGCGACCTGTGGTGGCGGGTGTTTTTTAGCTTAGCCAGCCCCGACCGCGAATCATGGAGGTTCGCCCTCTCACTGCCCCGGTGCGACCTTGGGACTGTTGTGATACGCGGCGATCATCCACCTGCCGTCGCGCTTCTCGAAGACCCAGGTCGCAATCACCCTGGCCGTCTCGGCAACCTCCGCTTGACCGGGGAAGAGAATTCCGGACTCACTCACGAGAATCGCCGCATCCTCGCCCAGAAATCGAAAACTGAGGTACTTGTTGTACGTAGAGGTGTTCTTGAGGCGATCCGCGAACGCGAGCGCCATGTTTGTGCGCACCGCGTCGCGCCCGTCTCGCAGCGAACCGGTCTGGATGGCCGTTGCATCTTCTGTGTAGTCGGCAACCATGCCGTCGGCGTCACCCGCCTCCCAAGCCTTGTAGGACCGGGCCAATACGGCCCGAATGGCCGCCTCGTCTTGTGCGTGATCGTGTGACATCGGAATCTCCCTGCGATCGGTCGACCCGGGCTTTCCGGAGACCTCGCTAGTACATACCGGCGGCAGGCGCAGAACTCATCGTGGTCGGGAGCCCAAAAGAGGCAAAGATCCCAAAATCGCGAAAGACCGTATTGCGACTGATGCCCTCGACCGTGACGGTGAAGACCTGCAGGGTGCGCAACTCGTACGCATCGTCTACCCGCCCATAGGCCGCGAAACCGGGCTGGCCGTTTGCTGCGACGGGCACGAGGATCCAATCGGTGCCGCCCTTCTCGAATACCCACTCCATGAAGACGCCATAGTTGGCGCGACCGGTGAACCAGTTGATCATCGGCGGCATTTCCATGAGCACGTCGTCGGTGAGCATGCGTTTAAGGCCCTCGATATCGGCGCGCAGGAACGCCTGCATGTATCGGTCGACCCACGCGCGCTGCTCGCTCGCGGAGGGCTCGGTGAACTGCTCGCCCCGGGCTCCGGCTTCTTTCACACGAGCCCGCGCCCGTTGCAGCGAACTATTCACGGATGCCACGGTGGTGCCGAGAACTTCTGCGGCCTCTGCCGCCGAGAAGTCGAGCACATCGCGCAGAATCAGCGCCCCGCGCTGCCGTGCCGAGAGAAGGTGGAGCGCGGCGACGAAGGCCAAGCGCAGGCCGCCGCGCTCGACAAGAGCGCTCGCGGGATCACCCGCCGCGAGCATCGAGTCGGGCAGGGGCTGCAGCCAGGTGTTCTCTCCTGGAACGAGCGGTCCGCGCGGATCCGACGCGGCGACCAGACCCGACGGCAGGGGCCGGCGCCCGCGCACCTCTAGGGCAGTCAGGCACGCATTCGACGCGATCCGGTACAACCAGGTGCGCAGCGAGCTGCGAGTCTCGTCGTATTGCTCGCGGGCTCGCCACGCCCTCAGGTAGGTGTCTTGCACCACATCCTCGGCATCGTGCGAGGAGCCGAGCATGCGGTAGCAGTACGCAATCAATTCGGAACGGAATGGCGCCAGCAGGTGGTCGAAACCTTCTTCAGTCGTTACCGCGGCCAGCTCTGACTCCATGGGAGAAACGTAGTTGGTACTGGCGACAACGGCGACGGGTGTCAGGCCGCTATTCGCGGCGATACGTGACCGGTAAGCTGGAATCTGGTGTGCCGGGAAGTCTGGTCGGCGGCGGTCAGCGACCGCCTACTCGTTCGACCGAACCCCGAAGGGCACGCGCCGATGTCATCCGATAGCCCCGACGACCTCACCCCCCAGGCTCCGCACTCGATCTTCCGAGGCATCCACCAGACCCTCAAGAGCGACACGATCGGTGGAGCGCTCCTGCTCGGCGCCACGGTGCTCGCCCTCGTGCTCGCCAACTCGCCGCTCGCCCCGTTCTATGCGAGCGTGCGCGACTTTACCTTCGGCCCCGAAGCGCTGCACCTCAACCTGTCTGTGGGAGCGTGGGCTGCCGACGGGCTCCTGGCCATCTTCTTCTTCGTGGTCGGTCTCGAGCTCAAGGAGGAGTTTGTCGTCGGCAAGCTCCGTAACCCGCGAACTGCGATACTGCCCATCACTGCGGCCGTGGGCGGGGTGGCCGTTCCGGCACTGATCTACGTGCTCATCAACCTCAACGCGGGTGAGGCGGCGCTGCGCGGCTGGGCCATCCCTGCAGCAACCGATATCGCCTTCGCCGTCGCGGTCATCGCCGTGGTCGGCCGCAATCTGCCCCCTGCCCTGCGCACCTTCCTGCTCACGCTTGCCGTTGTCGACGACCTGCTGGCGATCTCGATCATCGCGATCTTCTACACCGACGACCTCGACCCCATTCCCCTGCTGCTCGCGATCATTCCCCTTGGCTTGTTCGCCCTCGCGGTCAACCGCGGCATACGCACCATCTGGATCCTGCTCCCCCTGGGCATCGCGACCTGGGCGCTCGTGCATGCTTCGGGCATCCACGCGACCGTCGCGGGCGTGCTGCTGGGATTCGTCGTTCCCGTGGTTGCCTCACGGCGCGCGCGCGTGCAGGTGGGCACGGATGCCTCGGGCAAGCCCATCTACGACGGGCTCGCCGCCCACTTTGCCGACCGCTGGGGATCCATCTCCACGGGCTTCGCCGTGCCGGTGTTCGCGTTCTTCGCCGCCGGCGTCTCGGTCGGGGGTCTCGCGGGGCTCGCCGAGTCGTTCCAGGACACCATCGCGCTCGGCATCATCGGCGGCCTCGTGCTCGGCAAGGTCATCGGCATCACGGGAACCACACTGCTCGTGACGCGCATCCCGGGCCTCGAAATCGACCCCACGCTCAAGTGGGTCGACATCGTGGGGATGGGTTTCGTCGCGGGCATCGGCTTCACGGTTTCGCTGCTCGTTGGTGAACTCTCGTTCGGTGCGGGCAGCGAATCCGACGACCACGTCAAGGTCGGTGTGCTCGTGGGCTCGCTTCTTGCCGCGATCATTGGTGGGGTCATCCTTGGGCTCAGAAACCGGCACTATCGGGGGCTGCTCGACAGGGCCTGAGTTCAGCCCTCGCCGTCGAACCTCACCCAGGCGCCCTCGGATACCACCTCAACGACGCCGTCTACGACGGAGATGGCCGTCTGGTCGTCGATCGCGTAGGCGTCGCTGCGGATTCTCGCGGCCCACCGGTCCGCGGCTTGGCGGGTGTTCTCGTCCCAGCCGGGATAGTCGAGGTGCGGGAAGATCGAGAAGTCGACGATGCCGAGCGTCTCGTCACCCTCCCCCGGTTTCCACTCCACGAACTCGCTGCCGATGCGAGGAGTCAGCACCATGCTTCCGGCGCTCACCCCGACCCACACCGTGTCGGTGAGTGACGGCAGCAGCGCCGCCAGGCCAGACTCCCGCAGCCAGTGGGCGAGATAGATGGCCTCACCGCCGTCAACGAGCAGTACGTCTGCGCCACGCACCCACGGCTCCCACCGGTCTTGGCCGATCGTTGGCAGTGCGGTTAGCTCGAGCACCCCCACCGACTTCCAGCCAAGGCCTGTGAGGGTGGCGTCGGGCGAGCGGCCGGCAATCGACCTCCAGACCGACTCCGGGCCGCAGTAAGGGTGGCCCCACTGGGCGGTTGGGATGACGAGGGCCGAGCTGTCGGAGGTGGGCTTGCCGAGCATCCGCTCCAATGAAGCGCGGATGCTGTCGTTCGTTACTCCACCAGACGTGAGCAGGAGTTTCATGGGAACGAGGCTACTGAGGGCCTCCGATTTCCCTTGACAGGTGACTGCAGAGTCACCTATTGTCGGCACATGAATACCGACGCCGTGATTGCTGCAATCGCGGATCCATCACGTCGCCACATCCTTGACGCACTTCGCCGACGGGACGGGCAGAGCGTCAGCGAGCTCACTGACGAACTGGGCGTCATCGGGCGCCATGCGGTGCTCAAACACATCGGCGTGCTCGAAGCTGCAGGGCTCATTGTGTCGCGCAAGGAGGGCCGCACCCGGCTCTGCTATCTCAACGCCGTGCCGATCGTGCAGCTCGCGCAGCGCTGGATCGACGACTTCGGGGCACGCGCCGCCGGAGGACTACTCGCAATGAAAACCGACCTGGAGAGGGAGAACCATGAACGACAGGGTCTATGAGGTAGAGGTCGCGGCACCCGCCGCGGCCGCGTGGAAGGCACTCACCGAGCCAGACACCGTTCGTCGCTACTACTACGGCACCTATCCGCGCACCACGTGGGAGGTGGGGTCGCCGATCGAGTTCGTCGACGACGATGGCGATGCACAGATCGTGGGTGAAGTGCTCGAGTTCGAACCACCGGTCCGGCTTGCCCACACCTTCATCGCGACCTGGTACGGCGAGCGCGACGACCAGGGGTCGCTGCATTGGGAGGTGGTGCCGACCGAGAGGGGATGCCGCGTCGTGCTGATCCACCGCGGCGCCCGGGCCGACACCCGCGAGGGGTCGGAAACCGCCGACGGGTCGCTCGAGATCATCGAGGCACTGAAGGCCGTGCTGGAGGAGGATGCCCGCCCCGCGTGAGCTTTTGTGGCGCCTACCCGAGTCAGACTCGTGAACAACCGCAAGACGCCCGGACGATCAGCCGGGCCTGCACCACGGTGTGCTCGCCTGGAGTCCCGTCCAGAAGGGCACGCAGCGCGAGCCGGGCTAACTGCCCCAAAGGCTGTTCGACGACGCTGAGCGCAGGCCAGGTGTACTCGCATTCAAGGGAGCCGTCGAAGGAGATCACGGCACACTCTTGGGGCACTTTGACTCCGAGTTCGTGTGCCGCGCGCAGAAACCCGACTGCCTGCAAGTCGCTCGATATGAAGAGAGCGCTAGGAGGGTCCGCACGCTGTAAGAGACTGAGCCCGGCCTCATAACCGCCCGCTCGGCTGAACGGAACTCGAATCGTCGGGCCCTCCTGGGCGCCACCGGCTCGCAATGCCCGCGCCCATCCCCGCTCTCGCGCAATGGTGGACGCCGATCCGTCGTCTCCGAGGATTGCCCCAATGGTCTGATGTCCGTGGTTGAGCATGTGCTCGACGGCAAGAGCGCTGCCGCCCTCGAAGTCCACGCCAATCGTGGTCGTACCCGGGAGAGGGCCGACACGGTCCATGACGACAATCGGAACCCCGAGGCTTCGAAGCTGCTCACCGTTGGGGTCGGCCGGTGACGAACTGATGACGATGAGTCCGTCGACCTGCCGGTCGACCAGGTTGCGCAGCTGCTGGGCTTCGAGGAGCGCATCTCCGCGCGCGTTGGCCAGAATCAGTGCGTATCCGGCGGCGTCACTGGCCGATTCGATCTCTCGCGCGAGCTCGGCAAAAAGAGGGTTGCTGCTGTCGGGGATGAGCAAGCCAATCGTCTTCGTGGATCCACCACGAAGTGCTCGCGCGATCGCGTTCGGACGGTAGCCGAGCGCGCCGATGGCCTCCTCGACGCGCGCTCTAGTTTGCGGTGACACCGGCCGGTCGGTGTCATTGAGCACATAGCTCACGACCGCAGGGCTCACTCCGGCGAGGCGCGCGACATCCGCTCGCGTTGGACTGGCCCGTTTTGCGGGCGGCTGGTCGACCATGGGCACCAACTCTACGAGTTCAGCGAGGTTCTGGTGAGGGGGCTGCGGAGGGCAGCCGGGGCATCACCGAAGTCGCGGATCGCCAGTCGCTCGCCCCCGCGCAGCGCTGACTCGTGAGCAACGATTCCCGGGAGGGTGAATCGTGCGGCAGTCCATGCATTCACGGGAGGCTGGGTGCCTCCGACCACGGCTCTCGCGAAGTCGTCAACGAGAAAGTGATGAGAGCCTTCGTGACCATCCGGAGCTTGATCGAACTCTCGCGGCAGCCTGCCGACATCGTGCACGGGCGCGTGGCCCGAAACGAATACCTCCCTCAGCGCAGGTGCCACGTGGGCGAGCGCGGAGTCGTCAAGTGCCATGGTCGGCTTAGTCGTGAGCTGGTCAGAGATATCGGTCACCCCCTGCTTGTCTTGCCACAGTGAAACGGTGGCGAGCTGCTCCAGGCTGCCCTCCGTGCCAAAGAAGCGGAATCGCGATTCCTTGATGTGCGAGGGATAGCCAACCCTGCGCATCTCGTTGGTGCGCATGACCCCGCCGTCCGACAACTCGAAGAGCGCCGACGCGTTCGAGTAGTCATTGTCGAACATGCTCACCGCGCGGTCGAATACACCGTCAGATCGGTCATCCCGCACTCCAATGCAACTGACCGAGACTGCGTGAGATGGCAGCGCTCCAAGAACGCCACCGATCGCGTGTGTGGGGTACAGCATGGGCGGGTAGCTCGCGGTCGATTTCCAGTCGTCGCCCCCGCTGTACTGATAGGCCTCGTAGAAGCCAAGATCCATGTCGTGGACGTAGTCGCCTTCCGAGTAGAAGACGCGACCGAACGCACCACTCCTGAGCTGCTGGCGCGCGAAGACTGTCGCCGGGTTGTAGTAGCTCGTCTCTCCCATCATGTAGGTCAGGCCTGTGTCGTTCACGGCCGAAATGATGTCTGAGATTTCGCGCTCCGACACCGCCATCGGTACCGCCGAGTAGACGTGCTTTCCTGCACGAAGCGCTGCCACGACAAGTGGCCCGTGAGTCCATCGCTGAGTGAAGATCGCGACGGCGTCGACGTCAGAGGCGAGCATGGCCTCGAAGCTGCTGACCGTGCCGGCCAGCCCCAGCCGATCAACCAGCTCGGTGGCGCGGTCGGCGATGAGATCGGTGACGAGGATGTCACCCACGCTCGGGTGCAGGTCGAACAGCTTCGCGAACTGGCCAGCGAATTGGCCAGCACCAACGATGCCAAGGGAGAACGTCATGACAGGTCCTTTGCTGATACGGGGTTGTCGGATTCTGGAAGCGGCATGATCGCGAAATCGTGGGGCCCAACCAGTACGGGCACGCGCATGCGTGCTGCCTCGGCCTCTGCGATCGGGATACTGCAGTTGCCCTGGGCTGTGAGGCTCGAAAAGTTCAGAGCGACCAAGACTCGCTCGGGCCCGGAGCCGCGTAGGAACGCGTAGACCGAAGCATGGTCGCACGGCACCTGAGTGCGATCACCTCGCGCCGTAAGAGCCCGATACTCACGGCGAAGATGCAGCATCTCCTGCACGATTGCTCTCTCGTCGCTCGACATCGAGGCGACACCGAACCCATCGAAGAAAAGCTCACCGACTGTCGCGACGACGGCAGACGCCAGGCGTGCATGGCCGGCGTCCTGCGATCGCAAGCGCGGAGGATTGATGTAGCAGGTGCCTCCGGACGCATCCACTGGATCCCGATATTGCTTCAGCGCCTGCTCGAGGGGTTCGAAGTCACCCGTCACCACTGCATCTCTCACGACGTCCTTGTCGCTCCACCAGATCTTGAGGCCGTAGTCCATGAGCACCGTGAATCCCCCGTCGGTGATCCACGGCACCGGGTCATCCGCGAATCCCCCAGCGCCCTCAGGATGCGTGAACGCATTGACGTGCGCACTCGTGACATCTCGAATCGCGCTCCAATCGCACCCGACGTACCAGTTCACGGCGTCGAGAACGACGCCATCTGCGCCCGCGACCATCCAGAAGTCGACAATTGCACTGGCCTCGTGCCGCCAGTCTCGATCGGCCCAATTCAACTGCGGCAGGGCGTGGCCTCCCGACTCGCCCTCCCATTTGACCCAGTAGTAGCTCTGGGCTCGCTCGCTCCAATGCCAGCGCCCCTCTGCCCCGTGACGGAAGTGCGCGTTGGGCTCGAACGGGAGGGGAGCATCCGGCGAGTCAGACCAGAAAAAGAGCTTGCTGTCATCGGTGGCTCGACCCTCGGCGATGTCGTCACAAGCGCGGAGGAACGCGGGGTACTCCTCGTGCACATAGCCGACGTTGAGGAAAGCCACGATTGCGATGTTGCGGAGGTGGGCCTCCCGCACAAGTGTCGAGAAGTCCGCCATGGTGCCGATCGCGGGATCGACCTCGTAGAAGTCAATTGTGTCGAGGCCTTCGTATGTGGTGCCACCAGAGCACGGCGCGAACAATTCGATTGCCTCGAAGCCGAGCTCCTGGATGTCGTCGAGCTCAGCGATGAGGTCAACGAGCGTGCGCCCATTGACCTTGAGCGTCGCGCGGGTGATTGCAGTCGCTCGCTCCCACCAGCGCTCGCCGAGCCCGCTGTCGCTCGCACTGCGCGCGATCACTTGAGACCTACCGATGCGATCCCGCCGATGAGCTGCTTTTGTGCGAAGAAGTAGAGCACCGCAACCGGGATGATCGTGATCAGGTTCGCGGCCATGAGCAGGTTGGTCTGGTTCGACTGCGTTGACACGAAGTTCGACAATCCCACTGCAAGGGTGAACTGGCTGTCATCGGTGAGGTAGATGATCGGCCCAAGCAAGTCGCTCCATACCCCGACGAACGTAAGAACCGCGCAGGTGGTCAGAGCTGGCTTCGACAGCGGCAGAATGACCGACCAGAAGATGCGGAAGCGGCCCGCCCCATCCAGGCGCGCGGCGTCATCCAGTTCGTGCGGAATGGAGCGCATGTATTGACGGATGAGAAAGACGAAGAAAGCAGAGCCCGCAAACGAGGGCACGATGAGGGGAAGGTTCGTTCCGTACCACCCAATGTTGTAGAACAGCAGAAACTGCGGAACCATCAGGCCCTGCCACGGAATCAGCATCGTGAGGATCACAATCGCGAAGAGCACGTTTCGACCCGGGAAGTTCAGTCGAGCAAACGGGTACGCGACGAGCGAGCATGAGATAACCGTGCCGAGCACGATGAATACCTCAAGCCAGATCGTGTTGAGCAGATATATGCCGAAAGGCTGCTCTGGGTTGAACAGTGCGCGGCCAAAGTTCTCCCAGTGAAACTGATCGACCGGGAACCACTGCGGAGGGTCGGTGAAGTAGAGGCTGCCGTCGCCCTTGAGGGCAACCGTCAACATCCACCCCATCGGCAGTATCACTGTCGCGCTCGCGGCAATCAACATGCCGTAGATGAGGACGAGTCGACCCACGGGTCGTACCCAGCGGTGGTACACACCGCCGTACCGAGCGGTAGGAGATGTGCGTGCAATTGTCGTCATGGCTCGGCTACTTCTTTCGGGCATGCTCGTCGAAAACCCAACGATCGGAGGTGCGGATAAGCACGATGACGACGCCCACGCCGATCACGAACAGTACGAGGCTCAGGGCGGCGCCGTAGCCGAGTTGTCCGTCACGGAATGCTGCCTGCCACATGAATACGAGGTAGTAGAGGAGATTGTCGCCACTACCCCGACTAACCGTAAACGCCGTGTCGAAGATCTGGAAAGACGCGATCACCGTCGTGATGAGTTGGAAGAACAGGGTCGGCGTCAACATGGGGAGTGTGATGCTGAAGAACCTGCGAATGAATCCGGCACCATCTATTGACGCTGACTCATAGAGTGCTGGATCAATGTTCTGTAGCCCGGCGAGGTAGATGATGGCGCCGCCGCCGATGACGGCCCAGGAGTTAGTCAGCACCATCGCAGGTACGGCCCAGTTGGGATCCAGAAACCACGACGGCGGATCTGCGACGCCAAGATTGCGCAAAATGGTGTTGAGCACGCCTGTCTCGGGGTTGAGCAGTTGGATCCACAGCACTGCGACCGCGACACCGCTGAGCACCGACGGCAGGAACAGGAGGGTGCGGAACGCGGCCATTCCGCGCACCTTCACGTTGAGGAGCAGAGCACCGAGCAATCCCACAATCGTGTAAACCGGCACCGAGATGAGCAGGTAAACGCCGGTGATCTTGAGTGAGAGCCAGAAGCGGTAGTCGTCGGTGAGCATCCGCTCGTAGTTCGCTGTGCCCACCCAGCCCGGCTCATTGTTGGAGAAACTCCAATCGGTGAAGCTGAGGTAGATGGAGAACCCCAGTGGAATAACCAGGAACAATACCGTTCCGATCAACCAGGGCGACATGAACAGGTAGGCCGTCACCGTCTCGGCCCTGGCATCGCTCGAGTTCTTTTTGCGCTCTCTTCGACCGAAACCCCGCCGGGCGGTCGTGAGTTGCACGGCTACTGCCTCGGCACTCGTGTGTGACGTCGTCGTCATTGATGCGCCTCTCGGCAGGGTGGACGGTGGATGCGTCGAATCTACTCGTGTTGCGCGCGAAGACGCAACACTTTGTCGCGCGAGCGGTTCGCCCGAGAAAATCCTTGCTGGACATGGGATGAACCCCTATGGTGGAGCTGATCAACACGAGTAGATCGACCGTTACCCGGTATCAACACGAGTCACTGCGAGAGGACCATACGACGATGTATCGGAACCGCACCAAATCGAATCACCGCAGAATTGCGGCCGGCGCAGGCGTGGTCGCTGCGCTCCTGGCTATCTGTACCGGCTGCTCGCCATTCGCCGCGGGAAGCGGTGATAACGACAACGTGCTGACGGTATGGACCGCCTACGCCGGCACAGAGAAGTCTCTGCTCGAGGAGCTGGCCGACCAGTTCGAACAGACGCACCCAGACATGAATGTGAAAATCAGCGTGATCCCCGAAGACGTGTGGGTCACGAAGCTGCAAACTGCAGTTCTTGCGAAGGATTCACCAGACATCGCATTGGTGTACACCAACGGATATGTCGGCTCCTTTCAGCCTCTGAACGACACCCTGTACGCCGACCTCGACCTCGCCGACTACAACGCGCCCGTGCTTGACGGCGCGTGCGGATTCGACGGCAAGATTTATTGCATGGGTGGCAACGTCGGAGCTCTCACCCTCGCCTACAACAAAGACATCTTCACCGCCGCCGGCATTCCCTTCCCGTCGACGGAAGAGCCGATGACCATTGGCGAATACGCCTCGCTCGCCCGGCAGTTGTCGGCTGCGGGAGCAACGTGGGGCGGCTCCGTTCCCGTGCCTACCTACTGGTTGGATAGCGCGCTCTTCCTCGACGACACCGGCCGCACCGTCGACCTGCTCACTCCCGAGTACATCGAGGTGTTCGACGTGCTGTCGGGACTCGTCAAGGACGGCATTTCACCAGGACAGGCGCAGCTTGACGCGACCGGCTCAGACGAGGCCGCGAAGGCACTCTTTCTTGACGGCGAAGTCGCCATGACGCTGTGGGAGGGATCGCTCAGCGAGGGCATCCCAGAGTCGATCGATCTCGGTCTTGCGCCAACCCCCGTGCCAGACGGCGGCGACTACTGGGTCTCCCGGTGGACAAACCCGTACGGAATCCCGGTGGGCGCGAAGCACCCCGACGAGGCCACCGAGTTTCTCTCGCTCTTCGGCACGACCGGGCAGGAGATCGAGTCGACTCGAGGCAATCTCCCCGTGCGACTCGCGGAGGGTGACGCTTTTGCGGCGCTAGGCGAACCGGAGAGCCAGTTCCGCGCGATTGTCGAACGCTCGCGGCCGACGGTCTTCAACCCAAACTCCGGAGCGTGGACGGGCGTGATCGAGGACGCCTACTCGTCGGTGCTCCTGGGAGACCGCACGGTTGAAGAAGCCCTCGCCGAGGCCGAACCGAAGGCGCAGCAGCTGCTGGACACCACGTGGCAGACGTTCGACGCGAGCCTGCCCAAGTAGAAGAAGTAGAAGTCTGTACCAACACGCTGGCGTCGGCTGCCCTGCCTCATGGGCGGCCGACGCCCTACCCGCGGAGGCCCCATGTTCGCCCCATACCCCGTCGTCAGACGCCACATCTCACAGATGATCTTCGATCGCCGCGAGCAGGGGCGAGAGGTTGAGGGACTGCTGGCCGCCCTCGACGCCACGCCAGACGATTACCAACGTCTCGCGGAGCTGGGCGCTCGCGTCGACGCATCTCCGCTTCGGCCGGAGTGGAGCTTTGTCGAGCCAAGCGATTGGGCCGGAATAGTCGCCGAGCGAAGCGCACCCGAGTCGCCCGTGGTCGCCGCTCTGGACGATTCAGAGTTCTACGACCGGGCTCGTAGCGGCTTCTTGGGTTCGGTTGTCGGGTGCATCCTGGGAAAGCCGGTCGAAGTCATGCCGACGATGGATGACCTCCAAAGCGCCCTGAGTCGCATCGGCGACTGGCCGCTCGACGACTACATCTCGGAACGTATTCACTCCGAGGGCGGCTTCGCTCGGCTGCACGGGGATTGGATTGAAACGGTGCGCGAGAACATCTCGTGGGTCGCGGCAGACGACGACATCAACTACACGCTGCTCGGCATGATGACGATCGAGCACTACGGGCTGGACTTTAGCAAGGCCGATCTACGACGAATGTGGTTAGAGAACATCCCGCTCGGCTACACCTGGGGGCCGGAACGCACCTTCCTCGCAAAACAGGGGATGCTGACGGTCTTCGATGACCATCCCGAGATGGATCTTGAGGGTATGCCCGAGATGTTCAACCCCAACAGCGAATTGTGCGGTGCGATGATCCGGGCCGATGCTTACGGATACGCCGCACCGGGGAGGCCCGACGTCGCGAGCCGGCTGGCTTGGCAGGACGCCTCGATGACCCACCGAGGCAACGGCATTTATGGCGCTATGTTTGCGGCCGCCGCCATATCGACAGCCTTCGTGTCATCGGACTGGCAGGAAATCGCCACCACCGCGCTCTCCTACGTGCCGCAGCGCAGTCGTTTCGCGGCGATCGTCGGCGACTCGATCGACAGGGTTGCTGCGGCAGAAGACTGGATCGATGGCTACCGCAGCATCCACGGTCGCTACAAAGAATATGGTCACTGTCGGGTGTTTCAGGAGACGGGGACTCTCGTGAATACGCTCAGGTTCGCGACGAGTGTGGGCGACGGCGTGTGCAAGCAGGTCAGCCAAGGCAACGATACGGATAGCTACGGAGCCACCGCCGGCGCGATCCTCGGCGTGATGTTCGGGCCCGGTCACCTTGAGGACCGCTGGCTCGCGCCCTTCAATGACATCATCCACACCCGACTCGCGGGCTTCTACGAATCTTCGCTGCAGGCGACTGCAAGCCGCGTTGCTGATCTGACCGCAACACGACTCGCGACCCCGCTGTCTCAGCTCTAGCATGATTGCCTCCGAAGAGTTGCCCCCGCGACAAGTGCAGGTGGTCGTGGTCGGCAGTTGCAACTGTGACGTTGTGGTTCGCGGCGGGAGGTTGCCTACTCCCGGCGAAACGGTGACAGCCCTCCGGATGCACCGGGTTGCTGGCGGCAAAGGTCTGAATCAGGCGATCGCGGCCTCGCGAGCGGGTGCCCAGGTAGTCATGATCGGGGCGGTAGGGACTGATAGCGCGGCGGATATTGTGCTCGACGCGGCTCGCCACGCAGGCGTGCGGACGGACTTCATCCGAGTTATTCGCGGGACTGCCACGGGCGCCGCCTTTGTCACAGTGGGAACGGATGGAGACAACTCGATAAGCGTCATAGCGGGCGCGAACGCGGCACTCAATCGACTTCACTCGAAAGAGCGTGCCGAGATCACACGGGCGGATGTTCTCTTGTTGCAGCTGGAGACCCCGGTGTCAGTCGCACTCGAGGCCGCCACGATAGCTCGCAACTCGGGAACGAAAGTAGTGCTCACCCCAGCACCCGTAATGCCTTTGCCCGCCGAGCTGTGGGCCTGCGTAGATCTACTCCTGGTGAACGAGACGGAGGCGATGCTTCTCGGCAGCGAGTCGCGATCAAATCCAGCGCTCGGATTGCTCGCTCGAGCAGACCAAGTCATCGTGACCGCTGGCGCGTCGGGAAGCTACTGGGCCGACCGCTCGGCCGGCGACGGGCATATACCGGCACGCGCGGTTCGCGCTGTCGATACCACTGGCGCAGGTGACACTTTTGCCGGCTACCTCGCCGAAGCGATGGGTGGAGGTGCTTCGATCGTGGAGGCCATCTCCCGAGCTACTCTGGCCGCGGCAATCGCGGTTACTCGCGAGGGGTCCAGCGACGCGATACCTGAGCGCGAGGAAATTGACTCTTTCCAGAACGCCCAACCCAGCCATCTGTAGCCTCGACAGCTCGCTTGAGATCCCGGCTTGCCTGACGCTCCCTGCCATCCCGTGACGGGCCCTAACGGGCAATGATCGCAGTCTGCTCGATGGTGATCTCGACGGCGCGAGCGACGTGATCGGCGAGAAAGCGCAGCTCGTCGAGGGTGTAACCCTCGTACAGTCGCAGGAAGGCCTGCCCGATGCCCGCATAAACGTCTTCGCGCCCGACAAAGCCCTCCGGCACCACGGAGATCACGACGCGACGTCGATCCGCTGTGTCGTGCTCGCGGCGCACGACACCCGCGGCTGAGAGCCTGTCCACCACGCCCGTGACGGCGCCGGAGGTCACATGCAACCTCTCCACCAGCGCCCCCGCGGTTTGTGGCCCCTCGCGCAGCATGATGCTGAGCGCCTTCATGTCGGTTACGCCGAGCCCGTATCGTGCCGCGGCATGCTGCTGAAAGAGTGCCGTCTGCGTTGCATCCTGCTCACTCAACAGCTGCAGTCGGTCGATCAGCTCGGTGCGCTCGCTCATGAGTATCATCTTGCCACCTCATTATCTTAGCAACTAAGATAATGAGCCATGCCCCCTGATGTCGAAACAACCTTCGTTCCCGCCACAGATGGCACCGCTCTTGCGCTGCACTCAGTGGGAGCCGGCACCGACCTGGTGGTGGTGCACGGCGCCATGCAGTCCGGCACAAGCCAGCGCGACCTTGCCGGGCTCCTGGCCGGGGGCTTTCGCGTGCACCTGCTCGATCGGAGAGGTCGGGGTGAGAGTGGACCACTCGCCCTACCGCCCGACCCGGCGCTCGGGGTGGCCGACCTTCGCACGGTGCTCGACGCGACCGGAGCCACGCGTGTTTTCGGTGTGAGCTCCGGTGCATTGATCGCCGCGCGAGCCGCACTGGTTGACGATCGTATCGAGCGGCTCGCCCTGTTCGAGCCACCCTTGTCGGTCGATGCCTCCATGCGGCTGGATCAGACCGACAAGCTCGTGACCGCCGTCTCCGCCGGCAACCTCGCCCGCGCCGCAGCGATCGGAATGAAGGCGGCCGAAATGGGTCCGGCCTGGATGTTCGGGCTACCGTTACCCGTTCTGGCGCTCGCGTCGCGCGGCATGCTGCGCGACACGGGCCGGCGCCGGATGGCGCAAGCCCTGCCCGACGACTTCGCGATCGTGGCTGCCAACGCGGATCGAGCGCGCGACTTCGCCGCCCTGCGAGCGCGCACCCTGCTGATCGACGGCACCGCCACTCGCCCCTACCTGCGGCTCGCCGTCGCGACCCTCGCCGCCACGATTCCGGGCGCCACCCATGTGGAACTGGAGGGGCAGTGGCATAGCGCCACTCAGAACACTGATGAGTTCGGGCATCCTGAGCTGGTTGCGCCCGTACTCGCTGAGTTCTTCGCGTAGGAACGCCCGTCAGCTCCCTAGGGGTGATCCGCTGGGCGGGGCAACGTGCCGTTACTGATGAGAAGCTCGTAGATGCTCTCGAATGCTTGGGCTACCTGTGAGGTTTGTTGCGGGGTGAGTGCGTCGAAAAACACTGACCTGACGAAGTCGATGTGAGCTGGGGATGCTCGAGCAAGCAGTTCGCGCCCCTGCTGGGTGAGCTCCACATCAGTGGCGCGGCGGTCTTCGGCATTGGTGCGCAGCTCGACGAGCGAGCTGCGAGACATCCGTTGCGTCTGGTGCGATACCCGGCTGCGTTCGGCACCGATGCGAATTGCAAGGTCGGAGATCGTCATCGTGCCGGTGGGTTCGCTCGTGAGAGCGACCAGAACGTCATAGTCAGCAAGCGAGATGCCGCTGTGCCTGCGCAACTGACTGTTCATCTCGTAGCGCAAGCGCAGCTGCACCTTCATGAACGCAAACCACACACGAGTATCCGCGTCATCCAGGAGCGCGAAAGGCGACTCTGACGGCACATCGTAATCACTCATGCGCACTCCCCCTGGTGTGCGTCAGCTGAACAGGAATGTGTAGACGTGAGAGATCTTGCCGTCGCGAAAGAACACGGCATCCGCCCCCCTCACGACAGGCTCCTCACCCGGGGAACCGAGCGCCCAGCCGAGGTAGTGGAGGTCGCCGGCGGTATAGGTGTTCCCCTCGGTGCGAAACTCGAGGCCGGGCGCCCCATCCAGGATCTGCTGCACTTTTGCATTGAGCTCGGTGTAGCCGGTCACCTGACCCTCTGGGTCGGCCGCGATGACGTCGGCCGTGTAGGTGCGCTCGATCGCCGCCCATCGCTTATCGGGGTCGCGCTCCCCGAACACCTCAATGAGGTTTGCGTGCATCAGCTTGTCGATGTGCTCGTCGGTCATGGTGTCCCTTTTCCCGTTACGTGAACTTTCACTTAAATTATGCGAAGTCCTCATGCTCGTCAAGCTTCTCGCGGGCGGGGTGCTGATCGTGCTCGCCGTCGCGCACACGCGAGGCGTGGGCGGCCGATCACGTGCCGCCGCTTGGCGCTAACCGAGGTCTTTCAACGCCTCGATTAGCTCGTCCACGGTGTGCGCTGCGTTGGAGGGATGACGCAGCGGTCGATCGCGGTGCAGCACGTAGTGGTTTCGGCGGCCCCGCCGCTCGCGTTCCAGGTAACCCGTAGCCTCGAGGTCGTTGAGGATGGTTACGGCACTGCGAGTGGTGATTCCCACGGCGGTCGCGAGCTCTTCGAGCGTGGCATCCGGATTCTGCGCGACCTGCAGCAGCACGTGGGCGTGATGCGTGAGGAACGTCCACTGGGCCATGAGTCCATTGTCGCCGGTCAGCGCGGCACCCGGTCGTTGCCGGCGAGTTCGTCGTCGGATGCGTCGTGGAAGACACCCGGGTTCGGGGCATCCACGGGTCGACGACCCTGACCACGGGTGGCGATGAGGCTCGCGATTATCGTCACCGAGAGAATGCCGAGGATGATGCCGAGCGAGAGGGTGGTCGGCACCTTCCACACGTCGTGCAGGGCGAGCTTCACGCCAACCCAGATCAGGATCGCGGCCAGACCGATCTTGAGATAGACGAAGCGGTGCACGAGGTCGGCGAGCAGGAAGTACATCGCGCGCATGCCGAGGAGAGCAAAGGCATTGGCGGTGAAGACGAGGAACGGCTCGCTCGTGACTGCGAAGATCGCCGGGATCGAGTCGACGGCGAAGACGATGTCGGTGAACTCGATCAGCACGAGCACGGCCAGTAGCGGCGTCGCGACGAGAGCGCCACCGACGCGGGTGACGAGTTTCTGCCCGTGGTACGAGTCCGTCATTGGCACGAATCGGCGAAAGACCTTGAGCACTCGTGAGTTGGCCGGATCACCGTGATCGTTGCGATGCCGCAGCATCTGGATACCCGTGAAGAGCAGAATCGCAGCGAAGACGTAGAGAATCCAGGCGAAGGTGTCGAGCAGGGCCGCGCCCGCTGCGATGAAGATGCCACGGAACACCAAGGCGCCGATCACACCGAGGAAGAGCACCCGGTGCTGGTACTGGGGCGGCACCCCAAAACTCGCGAAGATGATGGCCCACACGAACACGTTGTCGACGGCGAGCGACTTCTCGATGACGAAGCCGGCGAAGTATTGCTGACCAAACTCGGCCCCAAACAGGCTCCAGATGATCGCGCCGAACGTCAGCCCACTGAGCACCCAGAAGACCGACCATCCGGCTGCCTCCCGCAACCCGATGACGTGCGCCTTGCGGTGAGCGACGAGGTCAACAACGAGCATTGCGACGATGACGCCAAGTACGGCGAGCCAGGCCCAGAGGGGGATGTCCAACGAGGGTTCCTTTCGATTTGCACCAGTGAAGCAAACTTCATGTATGGTTCTCAATGCATGAAGCATACTTCACAGGAAATCGGGAGGAATCATGGATGTCTCGTCGGTGAGATTCCTGTGTTCACGCAAACTTTGCTGGAGATGTGGTGATGGGCGGTGAAGACTGGTCAGCACCCCGGTGATAGCGGGGATCGACGATAGGGAGAGTGATCATGGCTTTTGTGACGACTGACGACGGTGCGGAGATCTACTACAAGGATTGGGGCAACCCCGATGCGCAGCCCATCTTCTTCCACCACGGATGGCCGCTGTCATCCGACGACTGGGACGCCCAGATGCTGTTCTTCCTCTCCCACGGGTACCGCGTGATCGCAAACGATCGGCGCGGCCACGGGCGGTCTTCGCAGATCGGCACCGGCCACGACATGGACCACTACGCGAGCGACGTCAACGCGGTGGTCGAACACCTCGACCTTCGCGACGCCATCCACATCGGCCACTCCACCGGTGGTGGACAAGTGGCGCGATACGTGGCCCAGTATGGAGAACCGCAGGGGCGGGTCGCGAAGGCCGTTCTCGTCGCAGCGGTGCCCCCTCTGATGCTCCAGACGGATGCGAACCCGGAGGGCACTCCGCTCTCCGTCTTCGATGGGTTCCGCAGCGCACTGGCGGCAAACCGGGCCGACTTCTTCGAAGCTGTTGCGTCGGGACCCTTCTACGGGTTCAACCGCCCGGGGGCCGAAGTCTCCGAGCCGGTGGTGCGCAACTGGTGGCGCCAGGGGATGACCGGAAGCGCGCTGGCGCACTACGAAGGAATCAAGGCGTTCTCTGAGACCGACCAGACCGACGACCTCAAGGCAATTTCGGTGCCGGTTCTCGTCGCGCAGGGCGACGACGACCAGGTCGTGCCTTACAAGGACGCGTCGATCAAGCAGGCCGAGCTGCTGCAGAACGCGACCCTCAAGATCTACGAGGGTTTCCCCCACGGCATGCTCACGACGCACGCTGACGTTCTGAACGCAGACATCCTGGCCTTCATTCAGGAGTAGGGCCGCACGGCGAGGCGCGTCAGGACTGCTGGCCGTCTACGACGCTGAGCACCCAAGTCACACCGAACTTGTCGGTGAGCATTCCGAAACCCGCCGACCACGCTGACGCGGCAAGCGGCTCGATCACCGCTGCCTCGTCGTTGAGCGCGTTCCAGTAGCGGGTCGCCTCATCGAGGGTTTCGGGGTTGAGGGCTAGAAAGAACGGCTGGTCAGTGATGGTCGTGCCGTTCTCGCGATAGGTCGAGCCTGCGGACGTGCCGACGGTGTCGCCGGGCACGTCGTAGGCCATGACCGTGAATCCGTTGGGGGCTACGACCTGGCCGAACACGACCTTGTCGGAGTCGGGAAGGCCTGCGGGCATCCCGAACTCCGCGTAGGTGCGCGCGAAGCTCTGGCCACCGAAGGCCGTCGCGTAGAACTCGAGGGCGGCCCGGGCATCGCCGCGGAAGTTGAGGTGGGTAACGGTGATTGCAGACATGATGTGCTCCTTTGTGGGTTGGTACTGTCAGAGTCGCAGGTGTTTAGGACAGGGAACGTCCGCTTCATCCGGGATGATGGATGCATGCCGACCGCGTCATCACCCTCGACGTCGAAGCGCCTTCTCGCGCTCTTGTCGTTGCTGCAGTCACGCCGCGATTGGCCCGCCCCTGTGCTTGCCCAGCGTCTCGAGGTGAGTGAGCGCACCGTGCGGCGTGACATCGACCGACTTCGCGAACTGGACTACGTGATCGACGCCACGCGAGGCCCGGACGGCGGCTATCGACTAGAAGCGGGCAGCCGGCTGCCTCCTTTGCTCTTCGACGACGAACAGGTCGTGGCGTTGGCCCTGGCTCTCCGCACCGCTGGCAGCCTCGGTGCCGGGATCGAAGAGGCCGCCGACAGAGCCCTCCGCACAGTCGCTCGCTTCATGCCCGAGCGGCTGTCCTCTCGAGTCGCGAGTCTCATCGAGACGGTCGGCCCGGCCGCTCGCGCGACCCCGATACAGGCCGATCCGGCGACACTTCTCCACATCGGCGAGGCCATCCGCACTCAATGCGAGTTGCGCTTTGACTACGCGACGCCCGATACGCCGGCGAGCGCCTCCGCCCCTCCGGTGCGTTCAGTCGAACCACACCACCTCCTGTTGCACAACGAGCGCTGGTACCTGATCGCGTACTCGCCTGACGTCGAGGACTGGCGCATCTATCGCGTGGATCGAATCACCCCGCGCACTCACCTGGGGAGGAAGTTCACCCCCAGGCCAGTTCCCGGCGGAAGCCCATCACGCTTTCTCTCAGCGCGATTCAAAGGATCGACGAGCGCCGACGAGTGGCCCTGCATCGGGGTGGCGACGGTGCATGCGCCCCTGCCCGAGATCGCGCCCTACCTGCGCGAAGGATCGGCCGAAGCCATCGGCCCTGACCGCACTGAGGTGCACCTGGGCTCCTGGTCGTGGGAGGCATTGGCCGCCGAGTTCAGCCGACTCACCTTCGACGTTAGCGATGTGGAACCGCCCGAGCTGCGTGCCGCGTTCACCTCGATGGCTGAGCGTGCCCGCCGCGCCGGGGCAGGGTGATCGCTGGCGCGGCCGCCTCTTGTCCGTTGCACAGCAACCCGCGCCTTACTATTTTGTCTTCATGGATGGGCGACTTGATTCGGGCCGCGACATGACGGCGGCCGAGGCGCAGAGCGGTTACGCGGACGCAATTGACCAAGTGAAGGCGGCCGAAGAGGAGTTTGCGGAGACCCATCCGCCACAACCAGACGCCGCGTCCGAGTCGTCATAGCCGGTCTTGCCGACCGAGTGCGATCGTTGACCGCACTGCGACATAGCGGCCGAGCGCCTCAGGTTTGCCGCGAAGGTTTGCCGTCGCGGTTGTAGTCGTCGGGAGGCTCGACGTCTCCCCCATCGTCGGGGCCTCCGGTGCCCGGCAAAACGTTCACCGAGTCGGCGTCGATCTCGGGATCTTGCGTGATGCCCTGGCTGCTCGTCACAGGCTCCGCCTGCTTGCGTTGAATGTCTCGCTCATTTGTGTCGTTGTACTGCTCAGCCGCCTCGTCCGCACGCATGCTCTCGCCATTCCTGTCGACCGTCTCCAACGCTTTCTCATGCTTCTACAATTCCGTCAGCCCTCATCGGTAACAACGGGTTGTCAACCGCGACGAGGTCTCGGATAATCGCGGCGGCGCCGTCTGGTCGCGCGCAGAGTAGTCGCTGTCAAGGCCTTTCGCCGGTGAAGTTCGGAACCTACCGTCGATGTGTCGTGGCAGTCGCGTCGGCAAATCGATTAGCGGAGTGGTCGCATGCGCGCACGTGGTCTTGTTCTTGAAAGATAGAAGGAGTGAGTGACGGTGGAAGACAAGTCTCGGAACGTGAATAGCGACGGCGACGCGGTGGAACTCGCTGACGGTTGGGTCGAGAAAGACGGGGCTGTCGACAGCGACGAGCTTGAGGATGTCTTGCCGCAGGCGCAACCGGTGGAGGGGCAGGCTCCCCTCCCGTGAGTCCGCGCGGGGTCGCAGACGTGAATACGAACCTGACGAGGGCGCGAGTCGAACGAACCGCACTCGCCCTCCTCGGCATCACGGTGTTTGCCATGGTCACCGTGTGCGCGTCCGTGATCGTCTCCGGGTGGTTTGCCGGCGTCATCGACGACGGTCCCGAGCGTTGGTTCTGGGCGGGCGCCGTGCTTGAGTTTCTGACGATCGCTGTGTTCGTGGCCGCCGCCTTCCCCGGAGGAAGCGACGACACCGCCACGATCCGCCGCACCGTCACTCTCACCCGAGTGGGCCTCGTGCTCTTCGTGGTCGCCCCGGTGCTCTGTATCGGCGCCCTCATCGTCGATTTCTACGGCTAACGAAAGCAAGCGCTCGAACGGTGTCGGAGCGCGGCGCGATCTCGGCCAGGTCGTCGCCTTCGTTCTCCAGCTCGCGACCGAGCACTATCGCGGCTTCCGAGAGTTAGGTCTCTCCCCGGTCTGGTTCGGCAAACTCGCCTTCGACCGGTCGGTCTGGAAGGCGAACTGAACGAGCGTTTGCAGACGCGTGCAACGGTGCGCGGTTGAGCAAAGTGCGCGAGTTATCCGGAACGCGTTCCGCCAACCCCGGTGACTCGCCAGGTGAGAGCGAACTCCATCGCTTCGCCCGGTGCGAGGGTTTGCAGCGGCGACAAGACCTCGAGCTCGACGAGCCATGCATCCGGATGAAGGCCTCCGAGCTGCGCGATCGGCTCGTCAATGGGCGATTGCATCCACACCTCGGCGCGCGAGCCCTCGTCGGGGTAGGCCGCACCGGAGATCGTCGCGAAAGTCAGCTCGACGCCGAATCCGCTCGATTCGCGATACGCGATCGAGCCATTGCCTGACGGAAAGCCGAGCTTGGCGACAACGTCTTGGACCGCAATGACCGCGTGGCCCTCGCCATGCTGAACACCCACCGCACCGTGATAAGTACCGAGGTCGACCACGTGGTTGTCGTCGACTGACACCACGATGACTCCGCCTGAGTGCACCGCTGAACTCGTGTCGACCTGCGCGACCTCCCAGATCGACCACTCGATCTGGCGATCCGACACATTGACGAACTGGATGTGCTCAGAAAAGGTCGGCCCATCGGCCGGAACAACGAACCGCTTGGTGATCTGGATGCCCGTCCGCGGGTCCTCCGCGCTGGCCATCGTCACCACGGTCTCGGCCGCAGATTCCGCAACTTCGAGCGACCATGCCCCCGAGTCGAGCACGGGGTCGGGCGGACCCGCCCACTCCCCTTCGCCGCCCCAGCCCTGGGGAGCGGGCCACGTCTTTGAGCCACCCACGTTCGCCCACGAGGCGAAGGTGCCGTCGCTTTGCGGCCACTGCGCGACCGGCAACGCGGGCTCAAGCTCTGCGTTCACGTAACGCGAGCCGCGCCACAGCAACTCCCGGCCGTCGGCCTCAAGGGAAATTAACCGGCCGCCCACCGTGGGCAGAAACGCTAAGCGGAGGCTGCCATTGTCGACAATGAACACCGGGAGTTCGGATACTCCAGCGCTGCGCGACCTAGGCGTCATTCGCCGAGCCGGGGATGAGCACGACCTTGCCCGTAGCGCCTGCTGCTGCGATTCTGTACGCCTCGTCGGCGTCTTCGAGCGGCAGGCGGTGACTGACGACAACCTCGGGGTGGAGGCCTTCGGCCGCGAGCATCCTGGCGAGGTTCTCCATGCCCTGGAGTGAGGTAACCCACGACGCAGTGATGGTGAGCTGTTTGTGCAGCAGGGTGTCAGAGACCTCGGTCTCGAAATTGCCGCCCTCGCCGAGCAGTGCCATGCGACCCCACTCAGCCGTAGCCTGCACCGCTGTAGACCGACCGGGCGCGCTGCCCGAGGCATCCACCGACACCGCGCAGCCGACTCCGTCGGTGAGACCGAGGATGGCGTCTACCGCGTGCTCGTCGGCGAGCACGACGTCGTCTACGAGTCCGGTGGACTTCACGAACTCAATACGTTCGGGGCTGCGCTCGACACCGATGACGCGGCGCGCTCCGAGCATCCGGCCAATCATCGCTGCGGCAAGACCAACCGGGCCGAGCCCGACGACCAGGAGGTCTTCACCGCCGTGTACGTTTGCGCGACGCAAGCCCTCGTAAGCGGTGCCGAATCCGCAGGCGATGAGCGCTCCGTCGACGTGGGTAAGTGGGGCAAACAGGGGAATGCAGGTCGCCTCGGAGACGAGCACATAGTCGGCATGCCCGCCGTCGCGTTGCCAGCCGTAGGCCTTGCGCTGGGACTGGTCGGTGCAGCTGATGTAGTAGCCGGCACGGCAGTTGGGGCAGCGTCCGCACCCGTGAATGTGGTACACGATAACGTCATCGCCGACGCCGAACCGCGTCACGCTCGTGCCCGCCGCGACGACGGTACCGCTCGGCTCGTGTCCCGCGATCACGCCCTTGTAGGCGGGCGCGCCGTCGAGCCCCTTGTGCGTCTTGTAGCCGTGATAGATGTAGCTCAGGTCACTGCCGCAGATTCCGGACGCGCCGGTGCGAATAACCAGCTCGCCAGGGCCAGGCGTCGGGATCGCGTATTCGCGTACCTCGGCCGTCGAATCTCCGGGCAGGAAAACCCCTCGCATGGTTTCGGTCATCAGTCTTCCTCCTTTGCCGAACGGCGGCGAGACAGGGTCACATTGAGCAGCACCGCGGCAACGATAATCGCGCCGCGGATGACGTTCTGCAGAAACGAGTTCACGCCGAGCAGCACGAGTCCATTGCCGATGAGCGTGATGAAGATCACACCGAGGAACGTGCCGATCAGGCTTCCTCGACCGCCCGACATCGCGGTGCCACCAATCACGACTGCCGCAATCACGTCGAACTCGAGGCCGTTGGCGGCGCCGGCATTTCCCGAACCAAGTCGAGCCGCCAGAAACACCCCACTGATCGCGGCAAGCAAACCCATGGTCGCGAAGAGGATGACGCGCACCCGCGAAATGTTGATGCCCGCGAGCCGAGCCGCAGCAGGGTTGCCACCGGTGGCGAAGACGGAGCGGCCGTAGGCGGTCTTGCGAGCGATGAATCCAAAGATCAGGAAGATGATGATCATTCCCCACGCGGGAGTAGGAATGCCGATGATGCTGCCGCTCAGAACCTCCATGATCGGATCGCCCTCCGGAAGGGGCACGGGCAGGGCGTTCGTCCAGAACTGGCCGATGCCGCGCAGGATGCTCCACAGTCCGAGTGTCGCGATGAAGGAGGGCACCCGGAACCGAGCGCGAAGCACGCCAGCGAGTGCGCCCCATCCGGTGGCGATGACGATGGTCACGAGGATCGCGAGCGGCGTGGGAAGCCCCCACTGAACGATCGCCATCGCGGTGATGACCGACGAGAGCGCTACCGCGGGTCCGACGCTCACGTCGATCTCCCCCGCGATGATCACGAGCGTCATGCCGGTCGCCGCGATGCCGATGATCGCGGCTTGCCTCAGCATTCCCAGCTGGTTGGCGACATTGAGAAACCCAGACGCCGTGGTGCTCAGAACGATGTAGAGCACGACGATCGCGGCGAGCAGGCCAACAATGTTGATGAGGGTTGTGTTCGCAGCGAGGCTGGAGAGTATCCGTCGCCCGCGCGTGGGTACGAGTGCAGTTGTGTCGGTCATGATGCTTCCTGAATCGGATGTGAGGCCATGGACGCCTCGAGTAGGTCAGACAGGGTGATGTTCGGCGCGACGAACTCGCGCTGGATGCGGCCATCCCGCAGCACGAGCACCCGGTCGCAGCACAGCGGCAACTCCTCGAGCTCGCTGGAAACGAAGACGACGGCCTTGCCCTCGTCAGCCACCGCCCGCATGATCGCGTAGATCTGCGCCTTGGCCTCGACATCCACACCGCGCGTCGGCTCGTCAAGCAGCAGGATGCTCGCATCAGCGTGCAGCCAACGGGCAATGACTGCCTTCTGCTGGTTGCCGCCGCTCAACGTTGAGATGGGTTGGGAGAGGTCGTGCGCCTTGATGCTCAACCGCTGCGCGAGCGCCTGGCTCGCCTCGCGGATGAGCTTCGTAGAGAGCGTGCCCACCCGCGACACCGACCCGTAGTCCGACATGACGATGTTCTCGTCGATGCCGAGGTTCATGAGAGCACCCTCGCGTTTGCGATCCTCGGGGGTCATTGCGATGCCAGTCCGTCGCATTCGCTGCGGGCTCACGCCGCTGACTTCGGTGCCGTGGACCAGCACAGTTCCCGCATCGATGTGCTGGAATCCCGCGAGCGCCCTCAACAACTCCGTGCGACCCGATCCGAGAAGTCCGGCGATGCCGAGAATTTCGCCCGACCGCGCCTGGAAGCTCACGTCGGTGACCTTGGGCAGCACCGCGAGCTCACGCGCCTCCAGCACAATGGGCCCGGGCTCGTGATCGTCGGCCTGTGGGCGCTGGCTCTCGGGGTCGCTCCCAATCATGAGCCGGATGATCGCGGCAGTGTCGCTCTCGCCGAGATCCACCGTCTCAACGACCTTGCCATTGCGCATGACGGTCGCGGTGTTTGCAATCTGGCGGATCTCGTCCATGCGGTGGCTCACGTAAATCACTGCTACACCGCGAGCGGCCACGCGCCGCACGGTCTCGAGAACGAGCGCGACCTCTGCGGAGGCGAGAGCACTCGTCGGTTCGTCAAGGATGAGGAGTTTCGGGTCGTCCTGCAGCGCACGCGCGATCTCGACGATCTGCTGCTGAGCGAGGGTGAGGCTGCCTGCGATGGCGTGTGGGTCGATGGCAACACCAAGGTCGGCGAGCGTTGCCGCCGCCCGATCTGCCATCGCCTTGGTGTCGATGCCGAATCTGCCGCGCGGCCAGCGCCCCAGGAAGAAGTTCTCTGCGACGGTGAGTTCGGCGACGAGACTGAGTTCCTGATAACAGGTCGCAACTCCGCGCTCGGTCGCGCCACGGATGCCGTCTGCCCCGAGCTCAGTTCCCGCGATCAGGATCGAGCCGCTCGAGGGAACATCCACCCCCGATAGCAATCGAATCAATGTGGACTTGCCTGCGCCGTTCTGGCCGAGCAGAGCCCTCACTTCGCCCCGACGCACTTCGAAATTGACGTCGTCGAGCGCGGTCACGCCGGGGTAGGTGCGCGTGACGCCGATCGCCTGCGCGATGATCTCGCGTTGATCCGCCAGGTTTGACGTTGGCATCGGGTTTCCTCTCCTCTGAGGTGGGGTGGTGCGGCCGACCACGTGGGCCGGCCGCACCGGGGCGTTGGTTACGGCAGTCCGTCGGCGTGCGTGGACAGCCAGTCTGCGGCGGTTGACGGATCCCACAGCGTGATGGGCGCCTGAACGACCTTCTCAGACGGGGTCTTACCGTTGATGGCGTCTTCCACTGCTGCCCAGGCGAGCGTGCCGACCTCAATACCTGAGATGTCTACAACAGACTTGAGCACATCGCCCTTCTCAAGTTCGGTGGCAATCTCAGTGGTCATGTCCGAACCGAACACGAAGATGCTTCCAACCTTGTTGGCCGTCGTCACTGCCTTGAAGGCACCGATCGTGGCGCCTCCCGCCTCACCGTACATGCCGTTGATTTCTGGGTTGGCTGTGAGCATCTGCTCCGCAACTGTAACCGCGCGGTCGACCTCGGCACCTTCCTGGTTAGCGACGATCTCGGCATCCGGAAGACCAGAAGTCAGGGCATCCTCGAAACCCTGAAGGCGCAGCTTGCAGACCTCGTACTGTTCGCAGTTGATGACACCGATCTTCGGGGCGGTGATGCCCGCCTCGGTGAACGATGCAACCGCTGCCTCGCCAAGCTTCGCACCGAAGGTCACCGGGTCGCCGATGATGTACGCGGTCACGTACTTCTCGACGGCGTCGTCATTCACACAGGTGTTGTAGCAAATGACGGGGATGCCTGCGTCGTATGCCTGCTTGATCGCAGGCACACTGCTGTCTGCCGACGCCGCGGAGATGATGATCGCGCTGACGCCGGAATCGACGAGCGTGCTCATGAACTCGCTCTCCTTGGCGACGTCACCGCCGGGGTTCGTCTCGATGAACTTGACGTTGAGGCCGCTCTCTTCGGCTGCCCTCTCCACGCCGGCCTTGACGCCGCCGTAGTAGCCCTGCGAGTCGAGGTAGATGGCTCCGATTCGAATCTCCGCGCCCGAGTCGCCGCCGTCGGTGGCTTCGCCGCCTGTCGCGCAACCGCTCAAGATCACTGCTGCCGTCGCAACCGCGGCAACAATGCCCAGTCGCGACCAGCGCTTCGTTACTACATTCATGTGGTGCACCTTTCTCTGGTGGTCCTGGTCGGCGTCACTGCCAACCAGTCTCGTCGGCGTGGGGGGCCGACGAGTCTCGACGGGCTGTCGCTGCCAGCCGTCGAAGTCTTTCGCGCAGGTCGGCGACCTCGCGGTCGCGTTCGTCTTGGGGGTCGTCGTTGAAGAGGAGCATCGTCGGCAGTGACGTCGCGAAGTAGTCGATCGTTGCCGGTGTCGCCTCGAGCTCGTCGACGTATTCTGCGAGGGCATGAGCGAGAGCCTCAGCTTCGACGTCGCGCGCCAGCCGCCGAAGCGCGAGAACCGAGTAGTACGACTGCGCGCTGTACGCGCGCGTCTGCATCGCGGTGAAGTCGCCATCCGCTTCGGCAGCAAGGGTCCAACGCGTTCGGGCGTCCTGCTGGCGACCGGCCGCCAGATAGGCATCGCCGAGCGCGAGGTTGAGAAGTGCCATGTTCGCGAGAGGATGCCGGGCCTCACCCAGGGAGCGCGGCAACCGCAGCGCTGCCTCAAGTAAATCAACCGCACGTGCAGCATCGCCGCGCGCGAGAGCGGAGCCCGCGAGCGAGAGAGACGCACGATCCCATGCGGCAATCACCTGGCCCTCGCCGCCCTCCCAGGGCTGAAACTCGCGGCCGCTGAGCAGCTCGAGCGCCTCATCCGCTCGCCCCTCGTCGATGAGCAGTGACGCATAGCCGACAGTCAGGTCGTCCCGCTCGGCGACCAGATCACGGCGGCTGTCGAGCCGGGTGAGCCGCATGGACGACGGTTCACCCGACCTCGACAACAGTTGGTCGTACTCGAACCACAGACGTGCGTCGTTCGGCGCGGCGTCGAGGGCGGCCAGATAGTGGACGCGAGCGGCGGCAGGGTCGCGGCGCACGTTGAACGACGCGACTCCGAGGTTGCGTTCGACGATCGCGCGGATGCGGTCGTCGGGTGCGGCGTTGAGTGACGCGCTCCAGAAGTCCATTGCCTCGGAGCGACGGCCGCGGTCGTAGAACCAGTGCCCGAGGAGTGCGAACGCAAGGGCGTCGGGGCCGGTCAGGTCGAGGGAAGCCTCGATCGCGGCAATGTCGTCAAGCCGAGAGGGCAGGCTGTTGGTGGAGTGTGCAGGAGCCGCGGCCGCAGCCGCGCGCGCCTCGTCGGCCCTGCCAAGCCGCGCGAGGATTGAGGCGCGGTGGTAGGCGACGAGCGGCGCGACCTCGACCTGGCCCGCGGCACGCAGGGGGCGCGCCGCGTCCGCGGCGTCAAGAAGTCGAAGGGCGTCGGAGGGGAAACCGGCGCCGGCATACTCCAGCGCCACGTCCAGCAGGGTTGGCGCGTCTGTTGTCAGCGCCCGACCGGCGAGGTCGAGCGCCCACTGGTCGAGCGGGTCGAGCTCGAGGGTCGCCTCGAGCAGCTCGGTCGCCTCCTCGGCGCGGCCCAGTTCGCGCAAGACGCGAACTCGGAGGTCGGCCGCCTGCAGGTGCTGCGGATCAATTGCGGCGATTGCTTCGAGGTTTTCAAGACTGAGCGTCCACTCCCCAGCGCGAGCGTGGATGCGGGCGATCGCGAAGGTGGCGGCAACTCGCCAGCGGGCATCCCACGACGCTCGACCGAAGCACTTTCGAGCCTCGTGGTCGCGACCGAGCCGCACGAGGGTGAGGCCGAGACGGTAATGTGCCTCACCATTCGTGGGCGTGGGCGCCCACGCGGTCTCCCTGTCAATTGCCGCGCGCAAGTAAGACTCGGCCTCTGCGTATTTAGCTGCGTTGTAGCAGCGCGCGCCGAGCGCGATGCTCGCGCGAGCGTTGCCCGGATCGCGGTCGAGGGCTGCATGCCAGTAGGGCTCTGGAGACCGAGTTGCGTGGCGGTACTGGTCGAGGTACTGCCCGATGATCACGAGCTCTTCGACGGAAGTGACGTCTGCCGGAGCGGGAGGCTCGGTAGCCGCAGTCCGCTGATTGGGGGCGCTGTCGCGGGGTGCGATCGAGACGAGTTCGGTGTCGCCGTCGCTCACGGTGAGCTGCAGTCCCGTCGTGTTCGAGGCTGGGTGCTCGAGGATCAGGGGCACTCCGGGCTCGATCGCGCTCGTCACGTCGAGGAGGGTTTCACCCTGGGCATCCCGAAGCAGGATTCTTGCCTCAGCGACCGGGCTTGTCACAGCGACGCCGACTCGTGCGGGGTTCAGGCTTGCGGCCGCCAGACGTGTCGCCTGGTGCACCGGGCCAAGCTTCTGGATCGGGTACCAGTACTGGCTGAAGGTCTTGGTCTCGCCGGGCGCGAGCCACGCGAAGTCGGGCTGGTTGTCGGTGAAGACGCCGGCCATCAATTCGACGTAGGGGCCGTCGTGATCGGTGAGGTTGCGATCCCAGGCCCAGCCGAACTCGTCGTTGCCCCACGTCCACTGCTTCTTGCCAGGCGCGACATCCGAGCTCGCCCAATGAACGAACCCCGCCTCGCGACCGTGATCGTAGCCACCGAAGAAATCGTCGTCGGTTGAGAGCACCATGTACGACGTGGGTGCGGGAATGTTGCGGTACCAGTCGAGACGGTCGGCGTCAGGGTGCTCCGCAGTAACCCTGTCAGGGTAATTCACCCCGTAGTAGCGCCCGGCATTCGGGAACGTCGTGACCGCGCGACGGGCGTGGTCGGCGACCAGGTCGACATCCGTCGGGAAGAACGACTGGTAGTCGTCGTTCACGGCCGCTGCGACATTGGCCCACCACAGAAAGCTCTGCGTGACCTCTGAGCGGTTGAACAGGCGCACTCGCGCTTCGATGAGTGAGCTGTCGGGGCGAAGACGGATGCCGTGCATGCCCTTCATTCGAGCGAACGGGTCGTGGTCGCTTGACCACACCGTGACCGAGCCGTCGGCCTCGTGCTCGATTGACGTATCGGTGGGCAGGAACGTGGCGGGGCGGTGGTGCTGCGGCCAGTTGAACTCGACGCCACCCGAGATCCACGGGCCAGCAAGCCCGACAAGTGCGGGCTTGATCACGTTGTTGCGATAGAAGATGTCGTAATCCGCGATCTTGTCGTAGGCGATGTGGATGCGTCCGCCCAGCTCGGGCAGGATCATGATGCGCACCCACTCGTTTTCGAGGTGCACCGCCTGCCAGGTGTGGGACACCGGACGTGGCGCGATGCGCTCGTGAAACGGGAGCGGGAAGACCCGTCCGCTGGAGCCCTGATAGACGCGAGAGTCGAGAAAAGCGGGATAGATGTCGGGGGCACCCGGGAGGTAGCTGTCGATCTGCACCGGCTCGGACCACGCCGCAACGGGGTTCGCAGCGAGCTCGGCGGGTACCGGCGGGAGCGCAATCTGCGAGCGAGCGCTGTTCTCAACATCGAGCATGCTCCAACCATAGGAACGGCCACAATCGCGTGGAATGGCCGATCCCACGGAGATAGCTGGACGAAACGATGATTGTGCGACACACTCTGAGCATGGCCATTGCCGAAGGTTTCCCCGGTCAGCGCCTGCTCGTGCTGCCGCGTCCGACGGTGCGCTCGGCGCTTCTGCGACCCGGAACGTCGCACCTCGTAGTGACCGATTGCGGTTACTTCCCGGAGGCTCGTGCGCACGGGATGACCCGCGATCACGGCATCGACCAAGCCATCGTGGTCACGTGCACCAAGGGTCGCGGATGGTGTGTAATCGACGGCGTCGAGCACACGGTGTTGCCCGGCCAGGTTCTGATCATTCACCCCGGGCTCCCCCACAGTTACGGCGCGGACCCCGACGACCCGTGGACGCTGTGGTGGCTGCACGTGGCCGGTCGTGACCTGGGAGAATTCCTGCGCGCGGCTGGAATGGATGCATCGACTCCGGTGCGCACGGTGTCAGACATCTACCGTGTGGTCGCTCTGGTTGAAGAAGTTGTGCACTGGATGGCGGAGGACTCCACCTGGGAGAACCTGGTTGCAGCCTCCGGGGCAGCGTGGCATCTGATGGCGCTGTTGTCAGCCGATCGCCAGCCGTCGGGATCACGGGTCTCGGCCGTCGATCGGGCCCGCGAGTATTTGCGCAACCACCTTGCCGAGCGCGTGGCCGTGAGCGACCTCGCGGCGATGGCGTCGGTGAGTGCATCCCACTTCGCCGCGCTGTTCAAGGAGCAGGTGGGCATGCCCGTGCTGCAGTATCAAACCCAGTTGCGCATGGCACGCGCTCGGGAACTACTTGACACCACGTCGCGGGACGTCGCCGACATTGCCGAAGAAGTCGGCTACCAGGACTCGTTCTACTTCTCGCGCCAGTTCCGAAAGATTCACGGAGTGCCGCCGCGAGGGTACCGGGCCCAAGACAAGGGCTAGAGCTCGGTTACGGTGCTGCCTTCGTGGTACCCGGTGGGATTTGAAGCCCCAGTCTATTGATCCGTAGCGAGATCGGAACATCGCGAGAACATGCGGAACTGCGCGAAAACTGCAAGTTCCTTGGTAACCAAAGTTATCCACGACGTCCCTCGATGACAGCGCTTTGAAATAGATGTGGGCAAGTCGCCGTGGGACTACGCCATACGGTGTGTGCATGATCATCATCGTCGAAACCACCCCGGAGCTCATCACCTTCGAAAACACCCGTAGTGGAGACACGTTCCTCGCCTGGTTGAAAGAAGACACGACGGAGTGGATTGTCACCCATCACGGTCGTTCCCAATCCCTAAATGCAGATGTTTGGGGAAAGGCTGTACTTCGGGACGGCGTCTGGCTCGCCTATGCGGGCAACTTGCCAGACACCCAGCCCTACGTGCGCAAATCCCGCGAGGAAGCCTTCGAATGGATCACAAACGACAGAGACAGAGCAGAATAGCTGCCCCACCACGGCACTAGTCAATTGGAGCAATCTCCCGAGCGGCCCATTGGAACATGACTTCGCAGTAAGCCAGCTCACCAATGCTCATCGTGGTGACGCACTGCTTTGGGAGCATCCGCAGCGCTTCCAGCGTGTACGAGTAGACATCGGCCTCTTCGAACCGACTTCCGTGAGTTACGACAACGGCTAATTTCTACTTCGCAGGTCCGCGGATACCAGTGCCGCCCGGTTCTTGTTGAGCCAAGCCGTCGTCGTCCGCGTCGCCAATGCTCAGGACAGCCGAAGGGAGGGCAGCGAGCGTTTTCGGTCGATGAGAATGAGGCGGCTCTCCGAGCCGAAAGGCGAGCAGCCAGTGACGATCGAGAAACTGCACCATCGCTCCTAGTCAGGAGCCTCTCGGGAGGTGCCCCACGCTTTGCGCGGTCGAATGACCGACTCGCGAGTCAGCCGCGGTTCAGGCGGGGCGGAATTGCTGCGATATCGATTTGCAGTGAGGGCAGGATTTGGTGGAGCCGGTCGGAACAGAGGCGACTCGAGCCGGCAAATGGAAGACTGATGACCTCCTGCCCGATGTAGCGGAGTTCGATGGCGATTTTCTGTGGATGTTCGGCGTACCCCCGAAGTGGATACTCCGGAAGGGCAAATCGCGAGATGTCATCAACTGAGAGCTGATTCAGGTCTTTGCGGCTCCAGACTGCCACGGGGTGTTGACCTGAGTCAGCAGGAACGGATGCTTCGACGACTTGGGTGTCTGTGAGCAGGAAAAGGCGACCGGTTGGCACCCCGTTATCACCCGCTTCCGCGGTGAGAAACTCGATTTCTTCGGGTCGGATGAGGGCGTTCAATTTACTTAGGAGCACCACGTACCAGAGAGGGAAGCTTGCCCACTCCTCGTCGAAGAATTCGATGCTCGGGTCGTGAATTGAGTCGCGCACTATTTCGCTGATCGGGCCTAATTTTCCCCAGCGGTCGCGTTGCATTTCGATGGTCATGGAGAAACGCTACTGCGCGCATGCCCAAGCAGGCCGAATATGCGAAGTCCCGTGATAGCGGAGCGTCCGCGCCTCCGATGCCGCGGAGGACGTCACGGGAAGCACTTGTTTTTGGGCCGCCGTTCTTGGAGAACTATTGCTCGGAAGCTTTTCTCGAGCACGTCCACTCGTCACAAAGCTCGCGCGCGAGCATTCGGGCCTGCGTTCTCCTACGCCAGCGCGGTTGCCCTGGCCAGTTCACAGTTGATCACCGCCCGATCTGCGAGGCAGTCGTGTCACTGATGCCCGGATGGAGCCCGGCAACCGCGTTAGCCCTATTCTTTCGGAAGGCTTCTGCTGTCGTTTGGAGATGCCGATCTGTGACTCGGACAAGGGAGCCTAATGGCACGATTCAGCGGCCCAACTCGACATTCGCTCGCGGAGCTGCTGGCTGAGTGCGCGACACACACGATGATCGAGAGCTTGTTCGTGCGGTTCGAGGTGCGCCAGCTCCCCTCGGATACCAACCCGAACAAGCTGAAGAAGACCACACGCTTGGTCCAGCAACTTTCAGAGCGCCAAGAAGGCCGCACGAGCCTGCAGGGTCTAATCGATTACGTTACGGCGCCGAACTCACGTCTTGGCCCTCAGTTTCGCCGCGGCTCGGCCGAATCGGTGGACTTCTACCAGAACTTGGACCAAGACCTCGCGACTCCGCAGCAGGGCGGTACCCCGTCCAAACAATCGGCGCAACCACAGCGGAAATTCGCCAGACCGGGGACGACTGCAACCGAGCCGGCACCAGCGTCTTCCCCAAACGCGAGGCGGTACGTATTCGTCGTCCGTGGGCGTGACTACGCCGCATACGAAGCCCTCGTCGCCTTCCTCAAGGCGCTGGATCTCCGAGTCGTCACCTGGGACGAGGCAGTTGGTGGAGCAGGCGGCGGATCTCCCTACACCCTAGACATAGTGCGCGCAGGAATCGACATAGCTGACGCTGTCGTCGTTCTTTTGACGCCAGACGATCTCGGCCATGTCAAGGGTGACTTCTACGATAGCGAGCACGATGACCCCCGCGAAGCCCAACCAAGCGGGCAGGCCCGTCAGAATGTTATTTTCGAAGCTGGATGGGCTATGGCGCTTGACCAGAAGCATGTCATCCTTCTGCTCGCGGGCACGGTCCGGACACTCTCCGATATCGACGGCCTCAATTATGTACGCATCACCGATGACATATCGGATCGCAAGTCACTCATCACCCGCCTACGCAACGTGGAACTTGAAGTCGACGATTCCGGCGAGGACTGGCGAACCGCCGGATCCTTCCCTTCTGCATAAGCGAAACACTCAGCCTCGCCAACAGACATAGCCAAAATTTTCGCTGACTCGAGCCAAACCTGGCGTTCGCGCGAGCCACGTGTTGACGGATCACTTGACATACATAACATGCGACCACCGTGTGACGCGTGCTCGGTGAGGGGGAGCATTCTCGGCCCAACCCCTGCCGCGCTCATCTGGCCGAGAGATCTGGCGAGGCGTCGGGGTTTTTTAGGGTTAGTAGGGTTTCTCACTGGTCAGCACGACAAAAAGCCGTGCTGACCAACATTTATTGGTGCGCCCGGAGGGATTTGACGCCCCACCGGCACGGCCGCCACGTCGCGCGGTTTCGACGAATGTCCTGAGTTGCGGGAATGCGCAACGCGTCGGAACCGGCGCGGCAGGGACCCCCGCTCTTCAAGGTGCCACCCGCACGTACAAAACGAGAAAGACCCCGTCAAAAAGCGACGGGGTCTTTCTCGTTTGGTGCGCCCGGAGGGATTTGAACCCCCGGCCTATTGATCCGTAGTCAATTGCTCTATCCGCTGAGCTACGGGCGCATTTCGTTGCAAAGCAACCGTATGACTATACCAGCGCGACGGGGTTCGCTGGCACAGTGGAGAACGGCATCCATTGCGACCTGTCGAATTCGCCGCCGCCCGTTCGTCGCCCAGGCACACGACACAAAGGAGAACCAGCATGAAATACCTGCTATCCATCTACGTCAGCGCCGAAAGCACGGCCACCATCGAACGCGACTTCATGCCCGAGTTCGACGCCGCGCACACATGGGCAAACACCGAGCTGAAGCGTACCGGCGAACTCGTCGACTCGGCCGAGCTGAGCGTGCGGGATGCCCGCGCGGTGCGCACCGGCGACACCCCACTCGTCACCGACGGCCCGTACACCGAAGGCAAGGAGTATGTCGGCGGTTACTACGTGGTCGACGTCGACACCATTGAGCGCGCAATCGAGATCGCCGGGCGCTTCGTCGAGTCGCGCTTTCACCCCGTGGATGTTCGGCGCATGACGGGCGACGTCGAGCGACCGCCTCGGGTGTGAGCTCTAGGCGAGCGGATCCAGCTGGGGCGGAATACGCCTCGACGCCGCACGCACCGCGCCCATGCTCGCCACCACGACGAGGGCGATTGCCGCGGCATCCAACCACTCCAGCGTTTGGCCGAGAATCAGGAACCCGGTGATCGCCCCGAGCCCCGGCGCGAGGCTGAGCAAAATCGAGAACGTGGATGCCGGCAACCGCCGCAACACGATCAGCTCGAGCCCATACGGAATGGCCGACGACAGCAACGCCACCCCGAGGCCGAGCAGCAGCACCTGGGGTGCCACAATCGCGGGACCAGCCGTGAGGATTCCGAAGGGCAGCGTGATGATCGCGCCCACCGACATGGCGAGCGCCAGCCCGTCGAGCCGCTCGAAGTGCTGGCCCGTGCGCGCCGACAACAGGATGTAGCCGACCCACATCGCGCCTGCACCGGCGGCGAGCGCGACACCGATCGGGTCGAGCGAATCGAACCCACCGCGACCCAGCAGCGCCACCCCCGCGAACGCGAGCACCGCCCACAGCCAGCTCGAGGCGCGACGACTGATAACGACAGAGAGAACGAGTGGACCGAGAATCTCGATCGTGAGCGTCGTGCCGAGGTGGAGGTAGTTGAGCGCGGAGTAGAAGAGGGCGTTCATGATCGCGAGCACGGCACCGAAACCGACCACCGTGAGCCAGTCCTGCCGGGTGCGGCCACGCAGCCGCGGGCGGAACACCAGCATGAGCACGAGCGCCGAGAAGACCAGCCGAAGCGTGACCATGCCGATTGCGCCCACCTGCGGAAAGACCGTCACCGCGATCGCAGCGCCGAGCTCCTGGCAGATGAGGCCGAGCACCACGAGCCCCACGTAGCCGAGCGGGGCGGTGCGTGGGGTGGTTTCGGCCATTGGCTCAGGCTAGCGCGAGCATCTGATATCGATTAGGTGACGAACTCGGCGAGTGTGGTTGCGCGACACGCCCGGGAGTCGCTACGGTAGCTGCGCGCCAACAAACGAAAGGAGCCGAGCGTGTTTAAAGCAGCAATGACGGGAATGCCCCGTATTCGTACCGCCGGCTTCGGCGGCGTCCTCACCGCATAACCGGTCGCGTTTTCAGCCACCGGTCCGCGCGGTGGCGACGCTCTCGAAGCCTCATCCGGGCTTACGTCTTCTCATGACGTTCCTTGTGCCCGGGCCACCTTCCCAACCCCTTTTCCCGTCTCGTGAGGACACCCATCGTGAATACAACTCTGTCGACCCCGCGTCGGCACACCCACCCACCCATAGAGCTCCACGACAACCAGCCGGACCTCGTGCGCCGCGTCGGTCTCATCGACCGACTCGCGCTGCACCTGGGCGTCGCGCTGATCAAGTGGGGCCGTCGACCGCTCGCTGCCGAGTCGCGCGAACGCCGCGCGAACCGCATCGAGCAGCAGCTCGCCCGCCTCGAACGCGAGCGACTGGCCGAGCGCGCACTGCGCATCAGCCAGCCGCTCCGGTAAGGCGCATGTCACCAGGCACGAGGCCGTGGCTCTTCACTGGGCTGCGGCCTCGTCCCGCTTTCAGCGATCGGGAACCGTCACGAGCACGCGCGCACTGAGCGCCGTACCTTCGTCGGACTCGTAGGTGAGGTCGACCTCGTACTCCCCCGGCAGCAGCATCGTCGCCTGCTCCGAGACCTCCGCGCACAGGGTGCGGTCGCCCGCCGCGCTGCCCTTGGCCGTGAGCCGGGATGCCCCGCCACCGCTCATCGACCAGAACGTGTACTTGCAGGTTCCGCCGGTCTCCGCGACCCCGGTCACGTGTCCCGACACGGTGAGATACCCGTCGACTACTGCGGCGGAATCCACGACCGGCGTGAGTGGTCCGCTCGGTGTTGCGGGCGTGCATCCGGCAAGCAGCAGAACTGCAGCAAGAAGCACGACCGGGCGCACTACTGGCCCCAGGCGGAGGGATCGGCCTTGATCACGGGCACGGGCGCGTACGACCAGTGGCCACCGTTGGCGTAGTGGCCGGATGCCCAGTTGGATGCCCAGATCGCCGACTCGATTTCGGCTGTCGGCGCCGAGCGCGCGAAGGCGTCGACGAAGCCCGCGTATCCGGCGTTCGCGTAGAACGCCTCGGCCGCGTTCTCGGCCGCAATCACGAGGTTGTCGTAGCTTCCGAGTCCACCGCCGCCGCCCGAACCCCAGCCGTTGTTGAGCGGATTGTTGCGGTTGAACCAGTCGTCGGGGCCGTTCTCCTGACGCATCCACCGCGTGAACACGGTGACGTTGCCCTCCGTCATCGGAAGGCCCGCGAAGAGCAGCACGAGCTTGGCCCAGTCGTGGTTGGTGCCGCCCGCCACGAGGGTCTCCACTCCCGGCGTGGCTCCGTAGCCGTCGCGCGTGATTGCCGTAACCGCTGCCGTGTCAGACACCGTGAGGGTCTGCGCGTGCTGGTCGAGGTAGGTCATCCAGATGTCGTTTGAGCTTGCCGACGGCGGGGGCGCGATCGCGGTGAGGGCCGTCAGCGCGAACGCTGTGAGCATGGCGCCGATTGCGAGCGGCTGCGCCACTCTGCGCCGCGGGCCAGGGACTCGCGGCGTGGGGCGCAGTGCTGAGAAGAGTGAGATAGCCATTGTGGTGACGGACCGCGAATCACACGGACCAGGCCAAAAGGGTAGCAGGGGCACATGTAAGGCCCCTGAAAATCAGGCTCTCTCGAGCGAGACCAACCGCTCGCTGCCGTCGTTCACCCAGAAGCAGGTCTGCAGGATGACGTCGGCCGTGAATCCCGCAGTTGCCGTCGCCGCACTATCGCCGGCCTGAGCGAGCCGCTCGCCCGTGACGACGTAGTTTCCGTCGAGATCCGTGCCCGCGAGGGTGACTATGTCTCCGACCGCCATCTCAAGTACGACCGACCCGCCGCAATAGTTGTGCGCGCCCACGACCGGCGCCGCGATGCCTAGGTCCATGCGCACCCACAGGCACCGGTCGATCTCGGCCTGGTAGCCCGTCGTGTCGATCGAGATGGACCAGGTGCGGCCATCGGGTCCGGTCGTCGGGAGCGGCGCCGGGGTGGGGGTTGCCGCCGCCGACACGTCGGGCGAGGGCAGCACAACGGCGGCGGCCGCGGGCTCACCGGTCTCGGTCGGCGCGGGTGACGCGACCGACGACTGCTCCACCGCGAGTGGCGACGGAGGTGCCCCCGCCGACAGGCCCGTGACGATGGCGATCACGGTCGCCGCGATCGCAATCCCCGCAACCACTCGCGTCACCCGCACGCGAGTTTCTACCGCGTGGTACTCGCGAAAGTAGTCCGGCTCCGGGTCGCTCATGCTCTAGCCGAACCGGCCGTTGACGTAGTCGAAGGTTCGGGCATCCGTAGGGCTGTCAAACATCACCGCGGTGTCGCCCTGCTCGACGATCGCGCCTGGAGTTCCATGGGCCGCGAGGAAGAACGCACAGTTGTTCGAGACGCGCTGCGCTTGTTGCATGTTGTGCGTGACGATCACGATCGTGACTTCTTTCGCCAGCTCGAGCATCGTCTCCTCGATCACCCGGGTCGAGGTCGGGTCGAGCGCAGAGCACGGTTCATCCATGAGCAGCACGCGGGGGCGCACCGCGAGCGATCGAGCGATGCAGAGTCGCTGCTGCTGGCCACCCGAGAGTCCACCGCCGGGCTGGCGCAGGCGGTCACGCACCTCTTTCCAGAGGCCAGCCTTGATGAGGCTCGACTCCACGAGAAGGTCGCGCTCGTCGCGGGTGGTGCGGGTGCCCGTGAGCTTGAGGCCCGCGATGACGTTGTCGTAGATCGACATCGCCGGGAACGGGTTCGGCTTCTGGAACACCATGCCGATGTGGCGGCGAGCCTCGGTGAGTCGCTTGGAGGGGTTGTAGATGTCTTCGCCATCGAGCATGACCTCACCCGCAAGCGACGCCGAGGGAATCATCTCGTGCATCCGGTTCAGGATGCGCAGGAAGGTCGACTTGCCGCAGCCCGAAGGCCCGATGAGCGCCGTGATGAGGCCGGCCTGCATGGTGAGGTCGACCCGATCGAGCACCTTGCGGTCGCCGAACCACGCCGAGATCGAGCGGGCCTCGAGGGTCGCGAGCTCGGCGGGGATCACGGCAAGCTCGCGCGAGGTCGACAGGAGGGTGGGCTCGACCGTGATCTCGGCGGGCGCGACGACGGGAGCCTCATCGATGACGGGCGCGGGCTCGGTGACGGGCCCACTGCCCTTTCTGGGTTGCTTCTTCTTGATCGTCGTCACGGCCTTGGGGCTCGTCTTCTTGTTCGTCTTCGGGGGCTTGCTCACAGTGGATCTCCGGAGTTCACAACAGGTTGGGTAAGGCAGACATGGCGGCACCGGCGGTGGCGGCGCCGAGCGCGAGAATGACGGGGATGGTGATGACCCAGGTTTGCCACATGCCCCACCGTGAGCGCACCCAGCGCAGCACGACGACCGCAAGCGCGAGCCACTGGAACCACACCATGGTCGCCCACCACGCATTGGGGTCTGTCGCCATGGGCCACTCCCCCGCGCCGAGCACCTCCTTGGTGAACACGGGCGACGGCGTTTCTTTGATCTCGGTGGTCAGGGCGGCATCAACGTAGAGCACGCCGGATGGCGCGAGGGGAATGCCATCGGCGGTCGAAAGCTCGAGGCGTGCCTCGCCGTCTTTCAACGGCTCGGGCAGCAGGTCGCCTTCCTGCCGGATGCCGAACACCTCGTATTTGCTCGTGCCCTGCCCCGTAGTCACCTCAATGACGTCCCCGGGGATGAGCGAGGCGAGCATGCTGAACGGTCCACCGTAGGTGGCCTGCCGCCCCATGAGCACGCTCGTGCCCTCCTGCCCGGGCATGACGGTGTCGCGCCGGTGGCCGGGCCCCTCCATGAGGTCGTTCGAGGTCGTGCCCTGCACGAACACCTCCTCCACCCCCAGCGCCGGAATGCTGATGACGCCAAGCGGTGTGCCGTTCGCGACGAGCTTGCCGTCGACATCGAGCTGGCCGAGCGGAGCGGTCGCGAGCGCCAGGCTCGTGCGCAGCTCCTGGTACAGCACGTACTGCGCGCGCGAGTGCTGAAGTGAGCCCACGAGTGTGACGTGGGCGACGAAACCGATCGCGAGCGCTGACAGCAGCAGCCACACCACCCCCACCCACCAGCGGATGTCGCGTGGCGTGGGTGCGGGCTTGCGAACCTTGGGACGCGACGGCGGGCGGCGCAGCCAGATCGGCAACGACGACCGAGCGGTGCGCGCGCCCCCAGCCGAGCCCGGGGCGCGGGCATCCTGCACCGGCGGCTTGTCGAGCGTGACGGTCATGTCAGAGGCTCCGTCGCAGGTAGCCCACCACCGAACGACCGCCCGATCGACCGACGGAAGTAAATAGCCGTGACCACGATCCCCGTCACGAGCACGCTGACCACGATGATGATCCACCACAGATAGGGGAACGCCGCGACGATCGAGTTGGTCACGACGCTGAAGTCGGCCTTGTTGGCAACACACGACTTCCACCCGCTGGCCTCAACGACGTGGTCTCCCGGCCGGGTCTCGAGGGGCACCCGAAAGCGCGCAACCACGTTGCCCGCGGCATCCGCCTTGTAGCTGCCGACCACCTGCGCCGCCGAATAGATCACGACCTGCACCTGCTCGCCGGGGGTGTAACCGCCGCCCTTGGCGACCATCCACTCGTTGGCGGCGATCGTCTCGTGGTCGAGAGTCAGCTTGCCGGCCTTGTCGGAGGGCTGGCTCGGTGCAACGGGCGGCTTGCCGTCTACGCTCGGAGTGCAGGCCGCGGGGGCCGGCGTGCTGGTGGGGGGCTTGGTGTTGGTGCCCGACCCTGAACCGCCACCGCCGGAGCCGCCGGGTTCGGGGATGATCACACTCACTTGCACCGAGGTCGTCACCGGGGTGGGTGTGGCGGTGGATTCCGCGGCCGAAGCGCCGCTGAACTGCGAGAGGCCGCCGGCGATGCTCGCGACGAGCAACACCGAACCCGCGGCCGCTACTACGGCGGGGTGGCCCCGCCTCACTGGTTCGGCTTCTCGTCGGTCGCTGCGAGCGCCTCTTCGCGTGCGGCCGCTGCAGCCTCGTCGATGGCCAGGTACATGCGCTCGCGCGTGCCAGCGACGTAGCTCCAGATGAAGTACACGAGCACGAGCGCGAACACGATGAGGGCAAGCATGGTCCACGAGATGGCGACGCTCGTGACGGTGGATGTCACGGGCACGAACTCAAGGGCATCGCCGTCGGTCACCACGTCGGTGATGGCGTCGCTCGTTGACGTGGGCGTGGGGGTGGCGCTCTCGGTGGGCGTGGAGGTGGGCGCTGCACTGCCCGACGGGTCTGCACTGGGTGCCACGGTGGGCGCGGCGGGGCCAGTGAGTTCCTCCTCCTCTTCGAGCGGGATCGTCGCGCTGCCGATGTCTCCGGGCACTGCCGTGACGGTCGACCACGCCAGCAGCAGTGCGGTCACCGCCGGCACATCGGCGTGCACACGAATCGACTGGCGAGGCAGCAGCTCGGTGATCGGGTCAGGCGTCACCTCGCCGAGAGGAATTCCGAACGGTCCCGTGATTTGAAGCTTCTGGCGCACATCGAGGCGAACGTTGCCCGTGTTGCGCACGTCGTAGCTCACCGAAACTTCACCAGGGGCAAAGGGGTTGAGCTCGGCCGTGTACCCCGAGGTCACACCCGAGAGTTCGACTCCCGACTCGACGGGCCCGGTGACGTTGAGATAGACGCGCGCGCCCACTCGCTGCTCGAGCACGACGGCCGCACCGTCGGTCTCACCCGACGTCAGCACCGACGCCACGATGCCGGCAACATGGTCGCCGGGGGTCGCGTCGCTCGGAACGAGCAGGTTGAAGGGGATGACTGCCTGCATTCCCGGCTCGATCGTGACCTTCTCGCTTGCGGTCGTGATCCATGCGCCGGAGTCGGTGGGTGCTTCTTCGCGCTTCAGCAGGCTGAACGCCCCGGTCTCAGCCTCGTTGATGGCGTCGGTTGCGTAAATGAGAAACTCTGCAGACGTCGTGCCCTGGTTCGTGACGACAACGCTGTCGACGATCTGGGTGCCCGGGTCGACCGTGTACTCAAAGCTCCTGCGCAGCCCGTCGGCCGTCTGGAGCGGCTCAACGCTCCAGGTGATGGCGTCGTCGGTGGCCGCGGGCGCGGATGGAAGAGTGCCCGCGGCGGCGATGCCCGCAGGGGTGAAGGCAAGGACTGCGAGGGCAAGCGCCACGACAATCCGAGTCGGGGTTCGGGTCATTGGAGCATCCAATCAAGCGGACAAGAGCAGGCGGTGAACGGGTGATGTACTACGACTGTGCGAGCAATGAGGAGCGGGTTGGGCCGACCGAAGCCGACCCAACCCGCCGTTGACTCTCGAGTTAGATGAGGGTCAGGGTGAGGGTTGCCGAGTACGCGCCAGCAGGCGTGTTCGACGGTGCCTTGAGCTGCAGAAGAGCCGAGGCGTTGGTGACAGTGCCCGTCTCGTTCGGCTGGCCCGAGGCGAAGGTGCGGCTCGATGCGAGACCGTTGGCCGTGCCCGGGTCGGGCTGAACAACAGCACCGGCAACGGACGTGCCAGCACCGGTGAACACGGAGTCACCCGTGACAGCCGGGGTCCAGCCGAGGTACTTGCCGGCGAGAACCTTCGCGCCCGACGTGAAGTTGCCCACCTGGCCGGTGAGGTTCCATGCCGGGTACTCGAGCTGGCGCGTGTCGGTGACGACAGCGTTGACGGTACCGGTCGCGTTGAGCGTGCCGCCCGCGAGGGTGGCCGTTCCCATGTTGACCGTGGTCGAGACACCCGTGAGGGTCAGCGTGCCAACACCGGCAGGGATTGCGACCTGGATGTTGACTCCCTGGGGAGCGGGGCTTCCCAGGTTGACCGTGGCGTTGCCCGAAACCGAACCGGCGTAAACAGCGTCGGAAGGAACGAACTCGGCCGTGTAGGTGTGAGCGCCATCGGCGATGCCCGTGAGCAGTGCGTTGGCCTCGCCCGAAGCAACAGCAACGCTTGCGACGATGGTGGTGCCTTCCTTGAACACGATGTTGCCGGCAGCAGCGGTAGCCGTTGCAGCGCCGTCCTTGACCGTGGCGGCGAGGGCGACCTCACCAGCGTTGGCCGTGATGCTCGCGGTGAGCGCAACGGTGGTTGCGATCGCCGGAGCGGCGGGCAGACCCCAGGCGCCGGTGGTGGCGTTGTACTCAAGCGTGAGCGAGATGTACGGGTCGTTGTAGTCGGGTGCGGTGCTCGACGCGAAGTAGTAGAAACGCAGTTCGAACTCGCCCGTGTGCAGGCCTCCGGGAACCAGGTTGCTCAGGAACGGGTCGTTCAGCAGGCGGCTGCTCACGAAGTTGTTCGTGGGGCTGATCGAGCGATCCATGAAGACGGGCGTGTTGCCGTCGAGACCGTTCGTTCCTGCCGTGCTGGGCATCGCCGTGGTGCGGCTCGACGAGATGGCGCCGAGACGAACGCCGTCCTGGAAGATCACCGTTCCACCGAGTGCACGGTAGCCGACCGGAGCGGCAGCGCTGGCGGCGATGCTGTTCAGGAAGTAGGTGTCTGTGTTGACGTTTCCACTGGTGGGGGTGATCGTGAGCGTGGCGCCCGCGATCGGTGCGGCCATGGCCGGCGCAGCCGACACAAATACGCCGGTTGCAACGATCGCGGTGGCGACGGCCACTGATGCGATCTTCTTGAAGATCTTCATTTCGGTTCTATTCCTTTTCGTTGTGTAAGTGCGTGACTAGTAACGGAAGGCTTGCTTGTAGGTGGTGGTGTTACCGCAGAGCGAACCGATGGTGCCGAATCCGTACTGCTTGATCTGCGCGGTTGCGGCGCAGACCGACGAGGTGGTGCCAGCGAACGTTGCCTTGAGCTGCAGGTCGGCAGCCGACGTGCCCGTGAGGCGCGAGGTCTGAACGACGTTGAACACGAGGCGGTTGACCGGGAACGAGGTGTTCAGCTCAACGCCGCCGCCCGAGGTCAGGAGGATCGGCTTGATCGTGTCGATGCTGCCGAGTTCGATGTTTCCGCGACGCTCGAGCACCGAGGTGGGCAGCACGCCGTGGTTACCCTGCGCGATGTACTGCGCGATCGAGAACGGAGCGATGTCGCCGGCGTTCACGATGTAGGTACCGTTGTGCTCCTGCGCCGTGTTCCCGATGTCGGTCGTCGGGGTGCCCACGATGGTCGCCTCGGTCAGGCCGAGTGCTCCGAGCCAGAACGAGCGCGTGCCCGAACCTGCCTGCGGGATGATCGGACGGATCGTGACGGGCTCGAGGTCGGCGTTGGTGTACGTCGTAACCGTGCCACGGTAGATGTTGCGCAGCGTGAACGGACGCGGAACAAGTGCGTCCTGCGATGCGCTACCGAGCGCGATGTCGCGAGGCCAGTCACTGGCTGCGCTGACCGCGTAGGTGACAGCGTCACGAGCGAACGGGATGAAGGTGAGGTCGGTTCCGACGAACGAGCTGCTGGGGGCGCTCGAGCTGCGGGCGAAGTCAACCTGGCCGGTGATGCTCACGCCGCCCGAAGCCGGGAAGGTGCGCGTGCCGGTGTTGTTGACCGAGGCGCTGAGTGCCTGGACACCCGCGGTCGATCCGTTCGGACGAGTGAACGAGGGTCCACCCGACGTGGTCTGGATCGTGGCAGATCCAGTCGCGTCGTAGGAACCGATCGCCGTAACGACGGTGGCGAGGCCGCCCACGACGTCCTGGGTGGTGTCGGAACCGACACCGTTGAGGGGCTTGAAGCCGGACGGGTCTGCATATGCGGGTGCAGCCGCGCCGAACGCCATGACGGCGACGGCAGCTGCAGCCACTACGCTGACGCGCAGCTTGGTCTTCTTGAGCATTGTTTTCCAACCTCTGTTTGGTAAGGTGCCCCAGTAGTTCAGTCCTTCGTGGACTAGCCCCTCATCGGCTCTTTCCGGGATCGATGGGGGGTTTTCTTTCGGGTCAGGGCGGATGCCCCGAAAGAAGCTCGAGTGATTACAGAAACCCTCTTCCTCGGAAGAGGATCGGGGCGATGACGAGGCCTGCAAGGCCTAGTACGAGGGCGATGACCAGCCCGGAGCGCGCGATGGGTGATGCCTCGGAGACCGAGGTGCGTTCGGCCGAGAGCGCATCTGCGTTCTGCGTGACCGTCGGGTTTGTGGCTGCTCCACCGGTGCCACCGTTCGAACCGGAGGTACCGGTGCCGGTAGAACTGGCCTCGTAGTCGTCCCTCGCGTAGTTCGAGTTGCTCGGCTTCGGGGTGGGCGAGGCGGTCGGAGTCGGGGTGGGGCTCGGGCTCGGGCTCGCCTGGACGTAGGTCTTGATCTGCAGGATGCTCGCCGCGGCCTCATCGGCAAGCGCCGACGTGAGTGGCACGTATCCCGCCGGCAGCTGACCGAGTCCAGCCCCCGACTGCTGGCCCGTCGTCGTGACCTGCTCAAGCATTTTCGCGAGCACGTCGCGCTCTGCCGCGGAGCTCTTGCTGAGGTTGACCGCGGCGTACGTCACGATCGTCATCGGGTAGCCGTCGAGCGGAACCTGCGCGGGGTCGACCTGCTTGACGTTGTCGAGACTCGTGGCGACCATGGCGCCGAGCGCATTGGTCATGCCCTTCGTGTCGGCCCGCGTCGTCGAGGTCGAGTTGGGCGACACGATCGTGGCCGTGTTGAGTCCCCAGCGCTGGGCGGAGACGCTGTCGGTGATGGCGATCATGAACTTCTGCCCCGGCAGCTGGGCGCCGCTGCTTGTCCAGTCACCCTTCTCGCCGATCGCGTTCACGACGTTGGGGTTCCAGAAGGTCTTCGACTTGGGGTCGGCGCGGAACGCCTGGCGAGCGGCGAGCAGGAAGGTCTCGGCGTACGGCGCGAACTGGATGGAGTCGAAGCGCGAGCGCTCCCCGTTGAGCTGCAGGGGCATGAGGGTCTCGTCGTTGCGCGGAAAGTCATCAAGCGCGAGGTCGCTGAGTTTCTGCGGCGTTCCGTCGAGGTTCGCCATTCCCACGGCGCGCTGCACGGGCGGGTCAATGTAATTCTTCTGCTCGTCGAGGTACCACGGCACGACGGCGGCGGGGTTGCCCTTCGGCAGGTAGTACGGGTTGACAGTCATGCCCCACTCATCCGATTCGCCGTTGAGGAACGCGACGGCATCGTCATCTGCCAGCACCCAGCGCCAGATCTGGCGGATGGCGTCGGCCCCCGACGGGCCGGGAAGCACGATGGCGGGGTTATACGGCAGCTGCAGGTAGTTGGAGTTGAGGGCCTGGAAGTCGGGATCCATGTTGAGGTACGAGTACGTGCGGTTCACAGCCCCGAGATGGATGGCGTTCTTGTCGGCACTCGCCACACTCTGGGGAGTAAGGAACGGGTACGACTGCGTGAGGAACTTCGCCATGAGCCGGGGCGAGATCACGAGGCTCTCCTGGCGGCCCGCGGATGACTCGGCGAGAAATGCGACAACGGCGCCCGAGATCGCGACGGGTGCGTAGGTGAGATCGGTCTCGACCAGTTGGTCGCGCTCGTAGTCGGTGAGCAGCTCGCCCGAGCTCACGGGGTATCCGCTGTACGCGATCCGCGGGGTGTTGGCTCCCGTGTCGATGAGCTGAGCGCGAGCCACCGAGTCGGGGTTCGACGCGAAGCTGAAGGTGTTGCCGATCGACTGGCACAGCGAGGGCTGCCACGAGCTCATTGCGCCGATCATGAGCTGCGAGCCGATCACGCGCGTCTCGGTGCTGCCGATCGGGCACGTGGTTCCGGTGGGTGTGAAGTCGAGCGGCACGACCACGCGGTTATCCCAGTAGTCACACAAGTCATTGACGGGGCTGCCGCCCTGCACCGAGTTGGAACGACCGTAGGTATAGGGCTCGTAGTCGTTGAACTGGTCGAGGATGCCGCTGCACTCGACGCCATCGCCGCCGAAGTGGGTGCCGCGCGGCACAACCACGAGCCAGCACCGCAGGTGCGCGGCGGTGCCGCAGCCCAGCTGGGGCGCCTGGTCTGCCGATTGCGTCTCGAAGTCGAAGTAGCCCGTGCCGCCCGAGCCGATCCGAGCGCTCGTGACCTCGTTGGTGGTGGAGGGGCCGAAGAAGTCGAGGATCGGGTACTTGGTGTTGCCGTCTTTATCGAGCTGGAGCTTGCCGCTCACCGTGGTGCCGCCCGGAGTGCGGAACGGCACGTCGTGAGTCGTGGGGTTGGCGAGGTCGAAGTCGAGCGGGCCGGTGCGCGCCGCATTGTCGGGAATGACGGATGAACCCAGCCCCGAGTTCTCGGCGCGGTAGCGGCCACCCCACTGGCACGTCTCGTTGAAGTCGTCTGCGAGCGGGTCGTCGCCCCAGCACTGCATCGCCTGCACGTAGTTCTTGGCGTTATCGGCCTCGAGCCCCGTCTGGAATGACGACTGCGTGGCCGTGAAGCCGGTGACCGTTACGCGGATTGCCTGGTCGATGATGCCCTTGGTCTGCGAGACCGTGACGGCGAGCCCGTCGAAGTCCCCAAAGTGCGGGCTGTCTTCGTCGCGTTCGGGCTGAAACTTGGCGGCCGACGACGAGTCATCCAGCCACTCAACCGTGAGCGCGGAGTCGCTCGTGAGTGCAGCCTGGGCCGGCTGCGCGGGCAGCGGCCCGACGACCACGAGACCGGCCAGCGCAACGGCGACGAGGGTTGCCGAAGCCACGCGCATGGCTCTGAGACTGCGGCGCGCTCGCGGGGCTTCGTCGTGGGGGGTCGACACAGCGCTCACGTTATGAGTCCGCCTGTGGCGGCTCGGCACGACCACGTTTTGTAAACACGGCCGGAAGGTTAACTTTAGGAATTCGCGGCATTTTCATCGGCCGAATGAGGCGAAATTTCAGCTTGGGTGCACGCTGTTGCCGAGCGGTGGGCCCGCGCGGAGCGCCCGCCATGGCCACTGCCCGACGCCGCGCGAACACGGGCGGCAGCAGGATCGCCATGAGGGCAAGCACGGCAGCCATGATCATGAGCAGCAGCGTGGGGGTGGGGATGCCTCGCTCGTCGAGGTCGATCGGTGACCCGGCGACCACGGGGTCGCCGCCGCCCGACAGTCCCTGCGCTTCGGAGTCGGCCGACGTACTGCCGTTGGATCCCCCGCCACCGCCCGATCCGCCCGTCGTCGAGCCGGGCGCGTTCGTGTTCGAGCCGGATGCACCGGGCGTGCTGCCTCCGCCGCCACCGCCGCCGCCGCCACCACTCGGGGTCGGAATATCCGACACCCCTCCCGTACCGGTGAGGCACTGGTCGGGCCCACGCTTGTCGCACTCCTGGGGCTGCGGGGCCTCGTTGGCGAGCTTGTTGGTGCCGTCGGGCGAGAACGTGGGGTTGTTGCACGCCGAGATGTCTTTGTTGGCGGGGTTGCCGCCCGGAATCTTCTGGATCTGGTCGAGGCCACCCTGCACGAGGTTGATGGGCAGCGGCGAGTAGCCGAGCACCTCGGCCTGCTGCTGGCCCTCGCACAAGAAGTACGACGCGAAGTCGGCGAGCGTGAGCCCGCGGTTCTCGGTGAAGCTGCCTTCGACCGCGGTGGGGATGATCATGTAGGAGTACGACGACAAGGGATAGGTGCGCGGATCACCGTTGCCGTAGACGCCATTGAGGTTGGCCGTGAGGTAATCGGCCGAGTTGGGGTCGTTGTTGATCACGGCAGCGAGCAGTGACACGGCAACGTTCGACGCCGTGGGTTCGGTGTAGTAGCCCGCGTTGTTGAGCACCTTCGCGACCGGGAAGCGCGCGTTGAGGGCGTACGACTCCTCGACGTAGGTGATCGCTCCCACGGACTTGGCCTGGGCGACGAGACCGGCGACACCGTTGGATCCCTGCTGGCCGATGAACGACGACCCGGGCACGATCGGATAGTTGGAGGTAATTCCGCAGTTGGCGCGGCCGGCCCGAGCGCAGTAGGCATTCCAGATGTCGGGGTACTGCGACCGCATCCAGCTCGTGAGCTGTGCCGTCGTTCCCGAGCCGTCGGAGCGCACCACGGGAACGATGGTTACGGCCGGAAGGCTGAGCTTGGGGTTGTCCGAGGCAATCGCCGGGTCGTTCCACTTGGTGATCACGCCCGTGAAGATTTTCGCGACATTCTCGCCCGACAGGCGCAGGTTGGTGACGCGCTGGCCGCCGATGACGAGGTTGTACATGAGCGCCGTGCCACCCGCGACGATCGGCACGTACGCAAACTGGCGCGTCGGTCGGGGGTCGGGGCTGTCGCTGCCGGAGAGGGCATAGGGAATCTCGGAGACACCGAAGTCCACGGTTCCCTGAGCGAAGAGCTGGCGACCGGCAGACGAACCCGAGTCGTCGAACGTCACCTTCCAGCGATAGTTGTCGAATACGTTGCGAATCCACTGCTGGAGCGCGTTCGCCGACCACGTGGACCCCGCCCCCGCTACCGGGTAGTACTCCGTGCCGACGGCTTCAGCGGCGGGAGCGGATGCGACCGATGGCACGAAGGCCGTGGCGGCCACGATGATGACGGCGACGGTGGCGCGCAGTCCGCGGCTCTTGGTGATCACGGGCGGGCCTTTCTCATGCGGGGCAATCTGAACTGGGGCGGCCTGAAGCGGGGCAGGTGGAAGAACCTCGGCCGCGGCCGTGTGCTGGCCTTGCCCGACGCGTCGATGCCGAGCTCGCGCGCACGGTAGCGGTAGTCGTCATCCTTCGACTGGCGCGCCCGCGCCCGCTGCTGGCGAACGCTGAGCTGCCCGGGACCGCGGCCACCGATCGCGCGTGCGATCGCGAACAGGATGAGCACGAGCACCATGAGAACGGCAGCGGTGCCGAAACCGCGAGCGATCATGGTGAGCTCGGGCGACTTCACGAAGGTGAACGTGGTGAGCGGCAGCGACGTCATGGGCCCGGCAAACGGGTTGACGTTGAGAAACGTCGTGGCGCCAGCCGTGAGCAACACGGGCGAGGTCTCGCCGATTCCGCGGGCGGTACCCAGGATGATCGCGGTCGTGAGGCCCGAACGCGCCGTCGGCAGTGTGACATTCCACACCGTCTTGAAGGTGGAAGCGCCCAGGGCGCGGGATGCCTCCTTGAGGTTTCCGGGAACCAGGCGCAGCACGACATCCGCCGACCTGATGATGATGGGGAGCATCATCACGGTGATCGCCAGTGAGGCCGCAAAGCCCGAGCGGTTGAATCCGAGAAACACGATGATGGTCGCGTAGATGAACAGGCCCGCGACGATCGACGGCAGCGCTGTCATCGCCTCGACAACGGTGCGCACGAAGCGCGCGTACCCACCGGGAAACTCGCTGAGAAACACCGCCGTCAGCAGCCCGAGCGGAATGCTGATCGCGAGGGCGATCGAGATCATGATGAGCGTGCCGATGACGGCGTGGATGATTCCGCCCGAGGTGAGCGGATCGAGCGGACCGGCGTTGCTCATGTCTTCGATGAAGAAGTTGAGGTTGCCGAGCGGCTCCAGTCCGCGGCCGACGGTGTAGATCACGACCGAGGCAAGGGCGAGCAGCATGAGGAACGCGAGCGATTGCACAACGAGCGCCACCATGCGGTCGCGCACGGCCGGGCCGCTCTCGTCGAAGGCCGTGAGCAGCGCGAAGAGCAGGAGGAACATCGCATACGAGATGACGATGAATCCGAGCTCGCCCTGCAGGGGAAGAGCGAAAAAGTACAGCCAGCTCGTGAATCCCAGCGCTGCCGCCGCAGACCCGATCGCGCGGATCACGTCGACCGTGCGCAGTGTCGCGGTGATGCGGCGCGGCTCGACGGCCTTCTCGGCGGGCGGGTTCTCTTGCCTGGTCCAGGTGCGGGGGCGTTCAATCAGGTCGGTCATTAGTCGCTCTGGCTTCCTGATCGGCTGCGGGAGATGATCGACGACGCGATGAAGTTGACGACGAGTGTGATGAGAAACAGGGCGAGGCCCGCGGCCATGAGACCCGAGATCTCGAAGGCGGATGCCTCGTTGTAGCGCAGCGCGATGAGCGCCGAGATCGAGTTGGCGCCCTTCTCGAGAATGCGCGGCTGGATAACGAACACCGGCGAGATGATGAGGAAGACCGCAATGGTCTCGCCGAGCGCGCGACCGAGCCCGAGCATCGTGCCACCGATAACACCGCCGCGGCCGAAGGGCAGTACAACGCTCGCGATCATGCCCCACTTGGTGGCTCCGAGCGCGAGTGCACCCTCGCGCTCGCCAATGGGCGCCTGGGTAAACACCTCGCGCATGATCGAACTCGTGATGGGCGCAACCATGAGCGCGACGACGATTCCCGCGATGAACGTGGATGCCGCGAAGACGGTGGGGCTCGCGAGCGGGTCAGACGGGTCGAACCCCTCCACCGAGAAGATCGGGATCCAGCCGAAGTAGGTGGAGATCCACTGCGAGACGGGCAGGATGTTGGGGCTCAGAAAGAAGACGCCCCAGAGGCCGTAGACCACGCTCGGGATCGCCGCCATGAGGTCGACAATCGACACGAGCGCTCCCTTGATCTTGAGCGGCGCGTACTCGCTGATGTAGAGCGCGGTGCCGAGCGAGAGCGGAAGCGCGAAGGCGATCGCGGTGAGCGCGATGAAGAGCGTTCCCGCGAGCACGGCCGCGATGCCGAAGTTGTCGGAGTTCGGGTCCCACGCCTGCGTGGTGAGAAACTCCGGGCCGGCCGACTGCAGCGCCGTGAAGCCCTGGTAGGCGAGAAAGAGGCCCACGAGCGACATGACCGTGACGACGATGGTGCCGCTGCCTCGCGCTATCCAGCGGAACGCGGCATCCGGGCGGTCGATCTTCGACGAGAGTGTGCGGGGAACATCCTGCACTTCGGGCTCGTGGAGGTCGGGTTGCGCCACGTCAAGCACCTCAGTCGACTCGGGCACGGTCACCACCCATGAGTGCCGGATCGGTGAGGCGCGACCCCGACAAGAGTTCGGCCTGGGCGATGGAGCGCAGCGCGAGAGCGATGGAGTGGCGGCGGTCGCGATCAGTCACATACCACCGCGAGCATGTAACGATCGGCCGGCCATCAAGACTGGCGAACCAGCCGTACACGCCTCGCCCCGCTTCGCTCACCGACTCCACGCTGAGGCGATCGGCCGCAGCGACTACCGCGCTTGCGTTGGCGCGCGCACCCTCGAAGGTGTCGAGCACGTCGGCACCGCGCGCGAGCTCGCGATTGTTTGCCGAGACGAGTTGCCAGACGACGAGCCCCGTCGACGGCTTGGTCGCAACACTGTCGGACTGGCGCGCTCCAATTACTCGCGACGAATGAGCTACCCACGGCGCCAGCTTGGGGCTGTCGACCGTGAGAAAGCGCACGAACACAATGCGCGGGCCAGCCGACATGGGCGGTTACCTTCTTGCTCGGGTTTTGCGGAGGTGAAACGCATGGAGTCAATTGCGCGCCAAGTAACAAGGCGTCTCGCAATCGGGTACAACAACGAGCGCGAAGATGAACAATCGGGGCCGGGCGCGTCGTTCACATCTCTGACGTTCTGCGTTCACCTCAATCCCCGACGATTCGGTGTCATGAGCCTGCCCGCCCGCCGCACCGTCGCCGTTCCCCTCCTGCTCGTTCTGGGACTGTCCGGATGCACGGCCGCTGCCACCCCGGCCACACCCGACGAGAGTTACGCTCCCGTGCCGGATTCGGCCACGGAGCCCACCCCGGCAGTCACTCCCAATGCGATCGAACCCGACATGACACTGCGCGTGCGTGCCACGGCCACCGCCGCCAACGGCGCCCAACTGGCCCTCGACATGCAGGTGCACCAGGCCTCGCCGTGGGACTACGTGGGAACGCAGAGCCTGCCCGACGCGCTCGTTGAAGACTGCGGCGACACCCTCACCCTCGAGCTGTTCGCCGCGGAGCAATGGACCTTCACGCGCGTCAACGTGACCGCCATTGCGAATGCCGGGTCCGACGCTGAGTGGCCGGCCGACGCGACGGTCTCCGTTTACCCGACAGCCGAGACCGCTGCGATCGCCGGGCGCGGAATGCTCGCCCTGGATCCCGGCGTCGCGACGCCCTGCCACGCCGACAAGAGCTTTTCTGGTGCCGGGCGCGGGGCCTTCGCGCTCGGCAGCCCCGGTGACGCGGGCATACTCACCGCGTGGTCGGCATTCGACTTCGGGTTCGGCATCGAGGGCGCGACGCTGTCAGACTGCACGATCGAGGGCACCGACCTCGGCGCTCAGTTCGGTGGGGCATCCGGCCATTGGGCCACCACCGCAGACGACGCGAACTGCGTCGCTATTGCAGCCGGCTAACTAGCCCACCTGCAGCACGAGGGGCGAGTCGCCGCCGTCGATCACGGTCAGCAGGCGACCGCCTCGTAGGCCTGTCGATGACTTGACCCAGAGGCCCGCGGCGTCGCGGTTGACCTGGAAGAGCTCGTCGCCCTGCAGCAGCACGAGGGTGACCGCGTCACCCACGAGGGTCGCCGAGAGAGTGCCCTCGGCAAGCACTCCCGTGTTCTCCTTGTGCCAACCGTCGGGGTCCGCCCACGAGCGGAAGATCGCGCCGCTCTCGATCGTGAAGACCTCGGGCCAGCCGGTAGCGTTCGTGACCGCGGCGACGGGGCCCCAGACATCGATGCCCGTGGGATGCACTTCCCACCCCTCGGCGCCCGACCAGATCTCGTAGAGCAGTCCGGCCTGTGACAGGTACACGGTGGGGAACAGCCCGCCGAGGTTGATGGCGGAGATGTCGCCATCAAGCGTCACTCCGGTGCGCATGTATTGCCAGCCCGACTGGTTCTGCACCATCGTGACGAGTTGGTCACCCTCGATCGAGACGAGGTAGGGAAAGTCGCGACCCATGTCGACGGCATTGAGCGATCGCCCGACCGTGGGCACCCCCGTGTCGCTGATCTCCCAGCCTTCGGCGCCCTGTGTCGCCACCTCGAGGCGGCCGTTCTCGGCGAAGTAGACCCTGAGGTCGTCGCCCACGGCGACGGCCGAGATAACGGTCGGGTTCGGGTTGAGCCCGGTGCCCTTGTTTGCCCACAGGCCCGACGCCCACACTGCCGAGCGCAACCAGTCACTCGTGTCGACGTAGTGGATGAAGTTCGAGACATCCGCCGCATTGAGCGTGCGGTAGGTGAGGGGGCCCACCTGCGAGCCGCCGTTCCAGTAGTCCTCGGAGACCAGGATCGTGCCGTCGTCATTGACCTGCTCGACGTAGGCGACATGGCCGTCGATTCCGTAGCCGAAGTCGAATCCGTTCCACTGGGCGACCGCGCCGACGGCAGGCGTGTGGTTGACGAGATAGCCGTCGAACTCCGCGCGCTCGGCCCAGGTCGACGCGTTGCCCGGGTTGGTGAATGGGCGATGCACGCCGTCGGCCTTCAACCGCCAGGCCACGTAGTTGGTGCAGTTGTGGCCCTCATCCATGCCCCAGTACGACACCTCGTTGAACTCGCCGCGGGCGAGTTGCCAGGCACCGCCATCGCACTCGTCACCGCTGCACACCTCTGCGGCCGACGCCGACATGGCTGTGCCCAGGGAGAGAATTGTCGCCATCACTGCGACGGCGGCAAGGCCGTGTTTCACCCTCATGGGGCCATGATGGCATCGCTGCGAGCACGAAAATCGGCTGATCGGCGCTGCTCGCCAAGAGTTGCTGAGCGCGCCATCGCTCGTTCACGCGGGCGTAACGCGCGACCGCGGTTCAGCGCAGCGGCATCGGCACCATGGGCTCGTTCGACCACGTCACGGTGAGCAGGCTGGCCGCGTGCATGCCGGTCACCCGACGGATCTCGCGCGAGACGATCGAGCGCGCTGTCGCCTCGGTGAGCGGGCTGCGAGCGACGACACACATGCGAATCTCGCCAGTGCCGACCGTGACCAGCACCGACCCCACCTCGGGAAGCAGCACGATCATCTCGTCGCGCGAGGCCTGCACGTGCTCGCACTGGCGCAATCCGGCCGCGAGCAGGGCCAGCACCGGGGCCGAGGCCCGAGCGGTGGGACGGATGCACGCGGTCGTTGCAATCACCCCGCCAGTGTCGCCGACGCGGGCAACGCACGGGTGAACACTGGCTGACCGTTGTGTGCGCGGGACTTGCAACCACGCGCGGGTGCTGCAACTCCCGCGGATGGTTGCAACACCCGCGCACAGGAGAGTGGGGGTGGGGTGCGGGGGGGTGCGGGGGGGTGCGGGGGGGGGGTGCGGGGGGTGCGGCGGCGCGGTGGGGGGCGCCGCGGGCGCCTACGCCCGCAGGTCGCGGTGCGCGCGCTGCTCGAGCAGTTTGGCCGCGAGCAGTTCGCCGTTCACGGCACCGAACCGGGCCAGGGCGTCGCGATGAGTGCGTGCGACGAGGGCGGAGAGCTCAAACGGCACATCGTGGCGGTCGGCGAGCGCGACGAGAATGTCGAGCTCCTCGACGATGCGGTCGAGACCGAAGCTCTCGAGGTAGTCACCCGCGAGCAGCGAATCGAGGTACTCGTCAATGAACACACTGCCGCCCGCACTGCCCCGCAGGGTGCGCGCGAGCTCCGCGGGCGCTAGGCCGAGGGCCTGCCCCAACAGCAGCGACTCGGTGACGGCCACGACCTGCCCGAACCAGAGCAGGTTGGCGATGAGCTTGGCCGTGTATCCGGATGCGACGCCCTCCCCCACGTGCTCCACCGAGCCCACCGCCTCGAGCAACGGGCGCACCCGCTCGAGTGCCGCGGGAGCGCCGCCGGCGTAGAAGCGCAGGGCTCGCGCATCCGCCGCAGACGGGCCACCGCCCATGGGTGCACCGACCGCGGTGACCCCGGTTCGGTCGACGATCGACTCGACCAGGCTCGGGTCGCTGCTCGTGAGGTCGAGCCACAGGCTGCCCTCGGGCAGGGCCGCAATGGATGCCTCGATGCCCGCAATCTCGCGGCTACCGGGTAAGACGGTTACCAGAATGTCGGGGGCGCTGGCCGGATACTCGCCCACGTCGTACCCGGTGACGCCGAAGCCATCGGCCGTCCACGCGGCGAGCAGGCGCGAGCCCATGCGTCCGACACCTAGTATTGCGATCTGCATGGCCGTCCTTCGGTATCTCAGTGGGGGTCTCGTCACGCTCGACCCGCCTTTGTCAGAAGTCGCGGAGGTTGCCGTGGATGCCGCCGCCAGCGAAGGAGGTGCGCAGAATTCCGCGACGCCGGAGAATCGGCACGAGGTCATCGAGCAGCCGGTGCACGGTCACGGGATGCAGGTCACCCCACAGCAGCACGCCGTCGTTGTCGGCGTCGTCGCCCAGGCGTTCGACGAGGTCGGCGAACTCGTCGGCGGTACCCACGAAGCCGCTGCCGTCGGTGAGGCGCCCCAGCCGCGCCTGCTTCGCGAGCAGCTGGCGCAAGGGGGTCGTCTCCGGGTCGTATCCGCCGAGCAGGCGGTTGATCGAGCCCCGCGAGACGTGGTCGCCGAAGATGGCAAGGTCGAGTGGCTTGTCGAAATCCTGCGCGGTGAGGTCGGTCTCGAGGTCACTCGACTGCCTCTCGGCGATGCGCAGCACCGCCGCGTCATCCGGATTGGCGGACTCGGCCACGAGACGGTCGGCCTCCGCGGCGCTGCCGACGAGCACGGGCTGAATCGCAAAGAGGATCGTGATGTCACTGGGGTTGCGCCCGCGTTCCACGGCGGCGGCGTGAATCTTGGCGCGGTACGCGCGAATGCTCTCGGTGTCGAGCGGGGCGAGCGCGAGCTGCACGTCGGAGTTGGCGCCCGCGAAACCCAGCCCGCGCCCGGAACCGCCGGGAGAGATGATGGCCGGCTCGCCGTCGGTGAACGGGATCGCGTTGAGCGGGCCGTCGAACGAGAAGTACTCGCCGCGGTGCTGCACGGTGTGCAGCTTCGAGCCGTCGGCATAGATTCCATCGGCGACGAGCGCGCCAGGCCCCCAACTGCGCCACAGGTCTTTGATGCCGCCAAGCCACTCCTCGGCGCGGTCGTAGGCCTCGTCATGGCCGAGCGGCGCGCCGGGCCCGAAGTGACGCGCGCTGCCGGTGTCGGTCACGACGTTGAGCCCGAGACGGTGACCGCTCAGGTGCTGCAGCGAGGCAAACTGTCGCGCGGCCGTATAGGGAAGGTACGCGGCGGGGTTCACCGTGGGCGCGATGCCGATGTGTTGGGTCGCGGCAAACAGGTAGGGCGCAAGCAGCAGGGGATCGTGCTTGGGTCCGCCGAACGCCTGCCTAATGCGCAGGTCGATCGTCGACGCGTTGCCGAGGCTCGGGGCATCCTCGATGATCAGCAGGTCGAAGCCCGCCTGCTCGAGCTCGCGCACCGACTGCTGGTAGAGGTCGGGCTCGGTCCAGCGCCAGTTCCAGTCGAGGTACGGATGCCCCCACCCCTGCGGCCCGAAGCCGCGGGCCAGAAACCAGCCGAAGTGCTGCTGGCGGGTCATCCCCGCACCACCTGGAGTTCGCGAACGGCCGCGAGACCGCGCTCGAGGTCACCGATGAGGTCGGGGAGGTCTTCGATGCCGATCGAGACTCGCAGCGTTCCGGGCCAGATGCCCGCCGCCTCGAGCTGGTCTTCGGTGCGCAGGTTGTGGCTCGTCGTCGTGAGGTGCAGCACGAGCGATCGCACGTCGCCCAGGTGCGTCATGTGTGTGAAGACCTCAAGCGCATTGATGAAGTTGCGCGCGGCATCGATGCCGCCGTGCAGCGTGAACGAGAAGACCGAGCCTTGGCCGTTCGGCAGGTACTGTTCGGCGAGACCGAAGTAGGGGTTCGACTCGAGACCCGAGTAGTCCACCGAGTGCACTTCGGGCTGCTGCTCGAGCCAGCGGGCGACCCCGAGAGCGTTGGCCGACTGGCGCTCGACCCGAAGCGAGAGAGTCTCGATGCCCTGGTTGATGAGAAATGCGTTGAGCGGTGAGGGGGTCGGGCCGTAGCGCAGGGCAACGCTGTCGCGCAGGTATGCGAGGCGCTCGGGGTCGTTGTCGACGATCACACCACCGAGCACCGAGCCGTGGCCGGCGAGAAACTTGCTTGCCGAGTGGATGACGATGTCGGCACCGTGCTCCAACGGGCGCACGAGGTACGGAGTCGCGAGCGTGTTGTCGATGATGAAGGGGATGCCGTGGCGCCTCGCGACCGCGGCGATCGCCGAGATATCCAGAATCTCGTTTTTGGGGTTGGGGATCGATTCGGCGAAGAGGGCACGGGTAGTGGGGCGGATGAGACGCTCCCACGCGGCCGGATTGTTGGCATCCTGCACGAAGTCGGTCTCGATGCCGAGCCTCGGGAGGTTTTCGAGAAAGAAACCGCGGCTGCCCTCGTAGATGCTCGGTGCAGAGATGATGTGCTCGCCCGACTGCAGCAGGCCCAGGATCGTGACGGCGAGTGCCGCCTGGCCACTTCCCACGAGCAGCGCCTCGGCGCCGCCCTCGAGCACGGCGACGCGCTGCTCGACAGCCTCAGCCGTCGGGTTGCTCACTCGCGTGTAGGAGTAGCCGTCGCCGGTCGAGAAGTGATCCACCGCCTGGTCGAAGTTTTCGAGCACGAAACCCGCGGTGAGGTAGATGGGGAGCGCGCGAGGTGTCACCCGCGCGGCGGGGCTTCCTGCATGAAGCTGTTGCGTTGCGAAGCCGGTCATTGAACAAGGGTGCCACCCTGCGACCGCGCGAGGTCGTTTTGCTAAGCACTGTTACAGTCTCCCCATGCTGGCCAATCCCACGTTGTACGACGTTGCGAAGGAGGCAGGAGTCTCGCTCGCGACCGCGTCGCGTGCCCTCAACGGCAGTTCGCGCGTGGTCAAAGAGGAGTACCGTGCCCGCGTTCTCGCGGCGGCGGAGAAGCTCGGCTACACCCCCAACCTCTCGGCGCAGGCGGTCGCCCGCGGCGCGTCATCCGCGGTGGGACTTCTGGTCAGCGACATCGCGGACCCCTACTTCGCCGCGATTGCCGCCGGGGTGATCCGAGCGGCCGAATCCGAGGGCCTCATCGTGACCATGGCGGTGACGGATCGCAGCGCCCAGCGCGAGATCGAGCTGGTGCGGATGCTTCGCGGCCAGCGCCCCCGCATCATCGTGCTCGCGGGCAGTCGCTTTGCCGACGAGACCCGTCGCGACGAACTCGTCGGCGAACTGCAGGCCTTTCAGCAGGCGGGCGGGAAGGTCGTGCTGATCAGCCAGCATCACCTGCCCTTCGACACGGTGCAGATCGACAACACGGGCGGCGCCCGGGAGCTGGCGCGCGCGGCCGTCGAGCTCGGCTATCGCGGCTTCGCGATTCTCGCCGGGCCCCAGCACCTGGTGACAGCGCGCGACCGAAGCGATGCTTTTGCGCGGCACCTGCCCCACCCGCCGGTGGCCGTCGTGCACGGAGAGTTCTCGCGCGATGCCGGCTACGCCGCAATGCTCGACCTCATCGACGCCGGCCTCGAGGGCATCGACTTTGTCTTCGCGGTCAACGATGTGATGGCGATCGGCGCGCTCACGGCCCTGCGCGATCGCGGCATCGCGGTTCCCGATCGCATCGCCGTTGCGGGCTTTGACGACGTGCCCACTGCGCAAGACGTCACCCCCACCCTCACGACCGTGCGAGTCGCCCTCGAGGATGCCGGAGCCGCTGCGATCGCGGTGGCACTCGGCACGGCATCCGAGGTGGAGATCTCGGCGTCGGTCGTGCTGCGCGACAGCACCGCGCGGTAGCGATCGCTTGCGCGCTCGCGGGAAAGCCCTTACCCTCATTGGTAAGCGCTTTCCGCGCTGTGAGCGCAAGGAGCATCGTGGCCCAGAACACCATCGGCATCATCATGAACGGCGTCTCCGGGCGCATGGGCTACCGGCAGCACCTGCTGCGGTCCATCCTCGCGATCCGCGAGCAGGGTGGCGTGCTGCTCGCCGACGGCTCTCGGGTGCAGGTTGTTCCGATGCTCGTGGGGCGCAGCATCCCCAAGCTCAGGGAACTCGCCGAGAAGCACCAGATCGAGCACTACACCGACAACCTCGATGAGGCGCTCGCCAACCCCGACTTTGAGATCTACGCCGACTTTCTCGTCACGACCAAGCGCGTCGCGGCCATCACGAAGGCGATCGCCGCGGGCAAGGCCATCTACACCGAGAAGCCGACGGCCGAGTCGTTCGACGACGCACTGGAGCTCGCGCGACTCGCGACCGCGGCGGGCGTCAAGAACGGTGTCGTGCACGACAAGCTCTACCTGCCCGGGTTTCAGAAACTTCGCCGCCTGATCGATTCGGGGTTCTTCGGCGAGATTCTCTCCGTGCGCGGCGAGTTCGGCTACTGGGTCTTCGAAGGCGACTGGCAGCCCGCTCAGCGACCGAGCTGGAACTACCGCGCCGAACAGGGCGGCGGCATCGTGAGCGACATGTTTGCGCACTGGAACTACGTGATCGAGTCGCTGTTCGGCCGCATCCAGAGCGTCTACGCCCGCGCCGTCACGCACATCCCCACTCGCGTCGACGAGAACAACGAAACCTACACGGCCACGGCGGATGACGCCGCCTACGCGATCTTCGAACTGGACAACGGCGTGATCGTGCAACTCAACTCGAGCTGGGCGGTGCGCGTGAACCGCAAGGAGCTCGTGGAGTTCCAGGTCGACGGCACCCTCGGGTCGGCCGTCGTCGGTCTCTTCGGGTGCCGCATCCAGCCGCGCAATGCGACGCCCAAGCCCGTGTGGAACCCCGACCTCAAGGAGACACACGACTACTTCGCCGACTGGATCGAGGTGCCCGACAACGACGTATTCGAGAACGGGTTCAAGGTGCAGTGGGAAGAGTTCCTGCGTCACGTGCTTGAGGACGCGCCCTACGAGTTGGACCTTCTCGCGGGAGCGCGCGGCGTGCGCCTGAGCGTCGAGGGCCTCGCGAGCTCGGCCCAGGGGCGCCGCATCGACCTGCCTGCGGTGACCTTGTGAGTCTGCGGCTGCTGCAGCCGGGCGGAGCGATCCGCACTGTCGAACTCAACCCCGCGCCGAGCTTCGAGCGCACACCGGCGCTCGTGAGCCGGGTCGCCTACGCGGCCGCGCATGTCGTGCCGAAGGTCACCGGGCAGAACACCCCGGGGTCGCCCGCCGACATCGATTGGGATGCCACGCTCGCGTTTCGCCACCACGTCTGGTCGTGGGGTCTCGGTGTCGCAGACGCAATGGACACGGCGCAACGCAACATGGGGCTCGACTGGGCCGCGTGCTCCGAACTCATCCGGCGAAGTGCCTCTGAGGCGGCGGCGGTCGGTGGCGACCTCGTGGTGGGGGTCAACACCGATCACGTCGAGCAGCAGGTCGTCTCGCTCGATGCCGTGATCTCGGCCTACCTCGTCCAGCTCGAGGTAGCCGAGGAGGCCGGCGCAGGCGTCGTCATGATGGCCTCGCGTCACCTCGCGCGTGCCGCAGGGTCGGCCGCCGACTACGAGCGGGTGTACCGGGAGGTGCTGCAGCGAGCCGGATCGCCCGTCGTGCTGCACTGGCTCGGCGATGCCTTCGATGCCACCCTCGCGGGGTATTTCGCGGCGGGGCCCGATGGCGACTTCTCGAGTGCCAGCGACACGGTCATCCGCATCATCGAAGACAACGTCGACAAGGTGGCGGGAATCAAGATGTCGCTGCTCGACGCGGAGGCCGAGCGCTCGGTGCGATCCCGGCTCCCCCCGGGCGTGCGCATGTTCACGGGCGACGACTTCAACTTCGTGAGCCTCATCGAGAGTGGGTCGGATGCACTGCTCGGTGCGTTTGCGACCGTCGCACCCAACGCCGCCGCGGCCATCCGCGCGCTCGACGCGGGAGATGTCGAGCGCTATCGCGCAATCCTCGAGCCGACCGAGGCGCTCGCCCGCCAGGTGTTCGCGGCCCCCACCCAGTACTACAAGACCGGTGTGGCCTTTCTCGCCTGGCTCAACGGCCACCAGCCGGGCTTTCAGATGGTCGGCGGGCTTCACTCCGCGCGCAGCATCCCCCACCTCAGCGAGATCGTGCGCCTCGCCAATGACGCGTTCGCGCTCGAGCAGCCCGAAGTTGCCGCACGCCGGTGGAACAACTACTTGGCGGTGAACGGACTGTGAGTCGCTTCAGCCTCAACCAGGCCACCGTGAAGAAGGCAACTGTCGAGCAGGCCGTGGCCGTCACCGTGGCCGCGGGAATCCCGTCGATCGGGCTGTGGCGAGAACCCGTCGCGGAGGCGGGCCTCGAGCGCAGCGCGGCCATCGTGGCCGACGCCGGCTTGCGGGTGAGCAGCCTGTGCCGCGGCGGATTTCTCACCCCCTACGACCGCTCGGCCGCTCTTGACGACAACCGCCGCGCGATAGACGAGGCCGCGGTGCTCGGCGCGCCCACCCTCGTGCTCGTTGCGGGTGGATTGCCGGATGGCTCGCGCGACCTCGTGGGTGCACGGCAGCGAGTGCGCGATGCGATCGGCGAACTCGAGCCCCACGCCCGGTCGGCAGGCGTTTCTCTCGCCATCGAACCGCTGCACCCGATGTACGTCACCGACCGCGCCGTGATCTCAACGCTGGCGCAGGCGCTCGAGATCGCGGAACAGTTCGATGTCGCGACCGTGGGCGTCGTCGTCGACACCTTCCATGTCTTCTGGGATCCCGAGGTGCTCCCCCAGATCGCCCGCGCGGGGCAGGGTGGGCGAATCGCGAGCTATCAGGTTTGCGACTGGATCACGCCCATCGCCTCCGATCCGCTGCTCAGTCGCGGCTATCCCGGCGACGGCCACATCGACTTCGAACTGTTGACTCGCGCCGTGATCGAGGCGGGCTACTCCGGCGATATCGAGTGTGAGATCTTCAACCAGGACGTGTGGGACTCGCCATTCGCCGACGTTGCGGCACAGTCGCACTCTCGCTATCGCAGCCTCGTTGAACCGTTCGCGTGAGCGAACGCGCCCTTCGGGTGGTCGTCGCTCCCGATTCCTTCAAGGGCTCGATGAGTGCCCTCGACGCCGCCCGGGCGATCGCCGCCGGGTGGCGTGCGGTGCGACCGCACGATCGACTCGAGGTGCTCCCCCAGGCTGACGGTGGCGAAGGCACGCTCGATGTGATCGCCGCAACCGTCACGGGCGCGCGCCGGCAGAGCGCCGGTGAGGTCTGCGGTCCCGACGGCCGGCCGGTCGCGGGCGAGTGGCTGCACCTGCCCGATGGGGTCGCCGTGGTGGAGCTCGCCCAGCCCAGCGGCATCGGACTCATGCGCCAGCTCGACGCGATGAACGCCACCACGCGTGGCCTCGGCCAGGTGATCCGCCATGCACTCAGCCACGCGCCGGCATCCCTCATGGTGGCGCTCGGTGGCTCTGCCTCCACGGATGGCGGCGCTGGCGCACTCGCCGCCCTCGGACTCGTGCTGAGGGATCGGCATGGCGCCGTGCTGCCCGATGGCGGGGTGCACCTGGCCGACCTGCACACGGTTGACCGATCGGGCCTCGCGCGCCTGCCCGCCGTGACCCTGCTCACCGATGTGAACTCTCCGCTGCTCGGTCCACGAGGGTCGGCGAGCGTGTTCGCGCCGCAGAAGGGTGCATCGGATGCCGACATTGCCGCGCTCGAGCGCGGCCTCGCGCACTTCGCCGAGCTCATGGGAGGCTCGCCTGACGCGCCCGGGATGGGCGCGGCGGGTGGCACGGCGTACGGCTTCGCGGCAACCTGGCCCGCGACCTTCGAGCCCGGCGCGAGGTACATCTCGCGCGTGACGGGACTCGATGCGGCGATCGCTCGCGCCGATGTGGTGCTCACGGGCGAGGGTCGCTTCGACGATCAATCGCTCTCGGGAAAGGTGACCGGTTCCGTGCTCGCGGCGGCCTCGGCCGCGGGAGCAGTGGGCGGCATCATCGCGGGTGTCGTGCAGGCAAGCACCGCGGTCTGGTCAACGTCGCTTGTCGAGATCGCGGGCTCGACGGCCGAGGCACTGCGGCGACCCGGGCCGTGGCTGCAGCACGCCGGCCGACTCGCGGCTCACGATCTGGGCGCGACACTCAGCCGCACAGCAGGGCCATAGCGCTCAGGCCGGCAGCAGTCGTGGCCGCCGACACCAGCGCGCCCGGTCGCAGCCCTCGCTGCTGGCCCAACCGTTCGTGCCTCGCCAGCATGACCCTCAGTGCCGACCAACCGACGAAGACGACGATGAACGCCGCGAGCGCGGGAACGGCAAGCGAGTGATGCCCCGCCGACGCTCCCCGCGGCAGCATCACGATCAACACGAGGGCCATCGCCCAGAGGTCGAGCATGTGCACGCGCAGCCACGCGTGCGCGCGCGAGAAGGCCGCCATCACGACCGACACCACGATGAGCAGTGCTGCGCCTGCGACGGATGCCGCGACGGACTGCGTCAGCATTGCCGCCCCCATGACGAGGATCATGAGCGCGTGAACGGGCACCTCCCGGCGGAGGGGCGTGGCTATGCGGTCCACACCGTTTTCGCATTGACGAACTCGCGGATACCGAACTTGCCGAGCTCGCGGCCGTAACCGGAATCCTTGATTCCTCCGAACGGCAGAGCGAAGAACGACGCCGTGTTGCCGTTCGCGAACACGGCACCGAATTCGAGCTCGGCCTGGAGCTTGTCGATCTCCGCAGGATCGGAGCTCCAGACCGATGCAGCGAGCCCGAAGTCGGAGTCGTTCGACAGGGCGATTGCCTCGTCGATCGACGAGACACGGTAGACGCAGGCGACGGGGCCGAAGCACTCCTCGCGGTAGATGCGCATGTCGGGCGTGACATCGGTCAGCACGGTCGCCGGGTAGAAGAAGCCTGGGCCGTCGGGCAGCGAGCCGCCCGTGTGCACGGTGACGCCCTTCGTGACGGCGTCTTCGACGAGTTCGTGCGCCTCGGCGCGAACCGAGGCCGTCGCCATGGGGCCAAACGAGCTGTCGGGAGCGAACGGATCCCCCGGCTTCATGCCGTTCATGCGAGCGGCGAAGGCGGCAAACCACTCGTCGTAGACATCGTCGTGCACATAGAAGCGCTTGGCGCAGATGCAGCTCTGCCCGCTGTTCTGGGTGCGTGAGTTGGCACCGAACTCTGCGCTGCGCGCCACATCGGCCGACGACGTGACGATGAAGACGTCGGTGCCGCCCAGCTCGAGCACGCTCTTCTTGATGTTGCGACCGGCGGCTTCGGCAACGGCCGAGCCCGCGCCGACAGAGCCCGTGAGGGTCACTGCCTTGATGCGCCGATCGTCGATGAGCTTCGAGGCGGCGGCCCCCTCGATGAGCAGGGTCTGGAACGCGCCGACCGGAAAACCCGCTCGTTCGAAGAGCTCGCCCAGGTAGAGCGCCACCTGCGGCACCGACGACGCGTGCTTGAGCAGGCCCGTGTTGCCCGCCATGAGCGCGGGAGCGGCAAAGCGGATGACCTGCCAGAACGGGTAGTTCCACGGCATGACGGCGAGCACGGTTCCGATGGGCTGGAACACGACTCGGGCGGCGGACGCCCCGACCGAGGCCGCGGGCACTGGCTCCTCATCGGCGAGGTATTCCTCGGCGTGATCGGCGTAGTGACGCATGCCGTTGGCCGACTTGGTCGCCTCGAACTTCGCCGTGCCGATCGTCTTGCCCATCTCGGTCGAGGCGAGGGCTGCGATTGTCTCGAGCTCGGCATCCATGATGTCGGCGGCTCGGTGCATCCACTCGGCACGCTGGGCGAACGTGGTTGCGCGCATGAGGGCGTTTGCCTTGTCGGCGCGATCGAGGATTGCTTCGACCTCGGCCGCGGTGTGCGGTTCGAACGACTTCTCGGTTTCGCCCGTGGTGGGGTTGACGGTTGCGATGGCCATGGTGATCTCCTTCGATCGGTTATGCGGTGTGGGCCCGGCGAGCGAGGGCGAGCGCGCCCTCGACCGGGGAACGGTCGAGCAGGTGAACGGTCAGGTGCGGATGCCGCAGCGCAACCAACTCGACGAGGCCGTCGAAGAGGCGCGGCTGGTTGACGATGACGCTGCCGGCCGCAACCACGACGGAGCCGACGGCACCGCGCGCGACAAGCTGGTCAACGAGAAGTGCGAGGTGGTCGGCCGCCGAGTCGATCACGGTGATGGCCAGCGGAGAGCCGGCGTCGGCCGCGGCAAACACGGCGGGCGCTCGCGGCCCCCAGTTGTCCATTGACGGATCGTCGTTGACCGCGCGAGCGAGTCGTTCGGCATCAACGACGCCGAACGCCGAGAGCAGGGCGGTGAGCAGTCCGTCGTCGGGCTCCTGATTGTCGTGGGCGAGCAGTGCCGCCTTGGTGGCCTCGCGCACGATGCCCGCGGCTCCCGCCTCGTCTCCGATGACCCAGCCCCAGCCGCCCGTGATGACGTAGCTCCCCGCGGCATCCCGCGCGACACCGATCGCGCCGGTGCCCGAGATGATGCCGAGACCGCTCTCGAACCCCGCGGCCGCGGGCAGGAGTGCAGCGTCGTTGACGGCGATTGCCGGCCAGGGCAGCGCGGCGGCGAACTCATGGGAGATCTCGTTGCTGTCGAGCCCCTGAGCCCCGATGCCCACGGCGACGATCTCGTGCTCAGCCGGCACCGCCTTGGCTACCGCGTCGACGATCCAGCGCACGCCGTGCTCGAGCGGTTCGGCGTCCCAGTTGGCCGAGGGCACTGTCGTCTCGAGCACCCGAACACCGTCGAGCGTCTCCGCGATGACCGCCGTCTTGGTGCCCCCGACGTCGAGCCCCACCAGAACCTGGCTCACTGTGACTGGCCCTCGACCTTCGTGTCGGAGTGGTGGAAGACAAACTCCTCGATCTCGACGCCGTGCAGGTGAGCGACCTCGCCCACCAGAATCTGCATCACGAGCGCCTCGAGAATTGCCCGCTGCGATGGTGCGACCTCGGGCAGTCGAACGGTCTGCAGGTGGTTCTGCTCGGGCACGTCTGCCGTCGAGATGAGGATCGCGCTGTGACCGGCGTCGGCGAGCATCCGGGCCACCTCGAGCTCCCGGTCTTCGCCGAACAGCACGTGCACGCCGCCGCCCGCCGACTCCATCGAGCCGTGGAGGTACTGCCGCGTACTCATGCCTGCGGCATGCACGCGCGCGACCTCACGGAACAACAGCGCGCCCGCCTCAGCAGAGCCCACCGAGGGCCCCGCGCCCACGAAGTCGGCGGTGGTCACGCCCGTGAAGGTTGCCGCGAGCTCGGCAGCGCGAGCGCCCACGGTCTCTTCCGTCCAGCGGAACAGGTCGGGCAGCTCCGACCATCTCGGATCGAGGGCGCCGTTGTCCCACGCCTCAGCGATCATGCCGAGGCCCGTGACGGTGGCGGTGTACCCGATGGTCGAGGCGTAGCTGTCCGGGATGTTTCCGAGCGACAGGGTCGCCCGGGAGATGCTCGAGACCGGTGAGGGGTGCGTGTTGACGACGGCGTAGCGAAGCTGGGGGTCGACCGACTCGAGCACGGCAAGCGTCTCGGTGCTCTTGCCGCTTTGCGAGATGCCAATGATCGGATGCACGCTCGCGGGAAACGGCAGCGGGTGGTCGCCCGCGCCCAGCCGCCAGGAGTGGATGCCGCGCTGGCGCAACTCCCACACGGGTGCCGATGCCGCCGCGAGGCTCGCGCCGATGCCCACGAAGATCGGCCCGGGTCCGCTCAGGCCACCCGCCTCCTGCTGCGCGAGCACGTCCGCGCTGATTCGCTCGATGGCGTCTCCGAGCGCGGCGGCCTGTGTCGATCGTGCGCTCGCGTAGGTGATGTATCCCGTCACCATTAGTGGCCTCCGTGCTGGTTGTGGTCGTGATCGTGGTGCTCGCCGTGCCCCGGCGCACAGTGGTCGCTAGTCGATTCGGGGATGTCCATGGCGGGGTTCTTGCCGAAGAAGCCGTGCGGTCGCAGCACGAATCCGCACGTGTCGACGGGCATGATCGGCCAGTCCTCGATGCGCGGAAAGTGGGTGAGCCCGAAGGTGTGCCACAGCACGATGTCGGCTCCATCGACATTGCGATCGGCCTTCACCCACGACGGGAGCCCCGCACCGCCCGGGTGCAGGTTCACGAAGTCGCCCGCCGGGTACAGCTCCGCCGGGTGGTACTGGGTCACCCACAAGTGCTTGGTCGAGTAGGTCGCGCGCTTCGAGATGTCCGATTCGGCGTCGGCCATGAGCACGGGCTTGCCCTCCGGCAGCAGCACCCACCCGACATCCCCACCCAGGCGATTTTTAACGCCCGGGTTGCTGACGAGCCACACGCGGCCCTTCGTGTTGTCGGCAAGACGCTGCGCGTCGGCTTCTGTCGTGAGGCGCGTGACCGTCTGAGTGAAGCCGGTGCCCGTGGGGTTGTCGGCGCCGCGCGGCACGAAGGCCGCCTCGAGCTCGTCGACCGCGTTCTCCAGCCCGTCGACCATCATGTCGAGGCGCGCGCTGAAGAGGTGCTGGTGGTAGGGGGCGCCGAGGCCGGGAGCGAGCTCCGAGGCGTACTTGTAGCCCGCGCCGGGATACGCCGAGGTGAAGACCACGCCCGTCGCTTTGACCTCGAACTCGATCGACCCGTCGAGGCCGAAGTACCAGTAGAAGCCGTAGTCATAATTGCCGACGGTGACGAAGAACGACACCACGAGGCGCCGGTTGCGACGGGAGACTGATGAGCCGTTCCAGTTATCGAAGTGCTTCCAGAGAATGCCGGCATCTTCTTCGTGGATGCAGATGGCCTGGGGAATCACGCGGGTCTGCCCGTCGTTTCCGGCAACCACGGCGTCGAGGTAGGTGATGTCTCCCACGCAGTCGCAGCCGAGTTCGAGCGAGTTGGCGAACCCCCCGAGCAGGTACTCGCCGCAGTCGAAGAAGTTCTGGAACCAGCGCTGAGGGCTGGGGTCGCCATACGGCACCATCATCTCCGCGATGGATGCCCGGTAGATGACGGGGCGGGCGACGCCGTCATCGTCGATCGTGATGTTGTGGAACACGAGGCCCTCGCGCTGGTCGAACGACACCTGCAGGTTCCAGCCGAGCCACGAGAGGGTTCCGTCATCACCGATGGTGAAGCTCGGGCCCTCTGGCTGCGTGATCTCGATCGGCTTGACCCCCACCCGGTCGGGGCCGCGCCACGACTCGAGGTGGAAGTTTCCATCTTCCTGGGGCACGGGCAGGTCGACGTAGTCGATCACCTCGAGCACCTCGCGGGTGACCACATCGATCATCACCGTGACGCCGTCCACAGGGTGGGCCCAGCCGAGGTCGTCGGGCGTCTTCTGCACGAAGGTGAAGCAGCGCTGGATGCGACGACCGGTCTCCGCGTCACTCAGCACTCCACCCGACAGGGGGTTCACCCGCAACGTCGACAGATCGGTGAGGCCGCGCTTGCGCATGGCGGCCCGCCACTCCTCGTTCTGGTGGATGACCTCCTCCACGAGATGGAACTCTTCGATCACCACGGGCACCTGGCCGTCGACGGCATGGTCGAGCACGTGGTCGCTCACGACACGGTCTTCGGCGATCGACACCACCACATCGCGGGAGAGGTTGGTCGTCATGTCGACGAGCATCGAGCGGATGCGCCGATCGGCCGTTCCCGTCGCGAGCAGCTGCCGCTTGTCGGGCTCCTGCAGGCCAACGTACGAGTAGTGCACGTCGGGGCCCGCGAGACCTTCGCGCGTGAGGATGGCCTTGTTGGCGGCGATCTCCGCAGCCGTGAGGGTAGCGAGGGCCTGGCTGATCGTCGTCATCGGAACTCCACTTTCTGGGAACGGGCAAAGAAGGTTCGCAAGCGGTAACGCTCGCCTGCGTAGCGAATGGATGACGCAAAGATCGGCTTGTCGGCCGAATCGACAACGACCTGATGCATCACGAGCACGGGCTTGCCGGGATCAATCGCCAGGTTGGCCGCGAGCGCGTCGTCGGCGCTCTTGGCCTCGATCGAGGAGTCGGCACGATTGAGGTCGAGGCCTGCCGCCGAGAGCTGCTCGTAGAGCGAGGCCTGTGTGAAATCGATCTGGTCGAGGCCGGGAACGAGCAAAGCAGGCACGCGGGAGTCGTCGATCGCGATGGGCACCTGGTTGAGCATCCGCACGCGCACCAGGTGAAAGAGTGGCGTGCCCGGCGCGATCGACAGTTCCTCCGCTTCGTCGAGCGTGGCGGGCACGACCTCTGATCGCAGGATGCGCGACGACGCGACGAGCCCCATGCGGTCGGCCGTCTCGCTGAACGACTCGAGGCTGTTTGACCAGTCTTTGCTCGGCGCCGCCGCGACGTACCAGCCCCGCCCGTGTGACGCGGTGAGCACACCGTTGTCGACGAGCGTGAGCAGGGCCTTGCGCAGCGTGACCCTGCTGATGCCCAGCCGCGCGCACAACTCACGCTCGGGGGGCAAGCGCATGCCGGGCACGAGCCTGCCCTCTGCGATGTCGGTGAGAACGTGATCCACCGCCTGAACCCACAACGGGTCGGGGTAGTCGGGCCGCACTGCGACCCCCGATTCGGTGATGGTCATGAGAGCACGGGCTCCCACACACCTGTCTTCATCGAGCGGTAGCAGGCGTCGAGCACGCAGTTGACGATGTAGCCGTCTTCAAAGGTCTCGTCGGGTTCGATGCCCTGCTCGAACGCCGTGACGAAGTGTCGAAACTGCTGCGAGAAGCCGTACGCGCGAGCCTCTTCCGGCACGGGATAGACCCAACCGGTCTCGGCGTCGGACTTTTCGACGAGGTATCCGACCGGATTCTGGATGAAGCCCCACACGGGCGTCGCGGAACTGTCGGTGTAGAGGCGCCCGGCCGTGCCAACGAACTCGTGGCGCAGCTGCATTCCGCCCTTTTCGATCCAGGATGACTCGACCGTCGCGATTTGCCCGCCCGCGAACTTGAGCATGGCGGTTGCGACATCCTCACCCGTGGTCTTGTCGCCGTGCACGAGGGTTGCGCCCCACGCCCACACCTCGACGATGGGATTGTCTTTGCCGAAGAAGTGACGGGCAGACTCGACCGTGTGGCAGCCCATGTCGAGCAGGGCGCCGCCACCCGCGGTCTCGGCGTCCCAGAAATGGGGAGCGTGCGGGCCCGAGTGGCCTTCGCGCGCACGCATCGTGAGCAGCTCGCCGATTCCGCCGGCCTGCACCATGTCGTAGGCCTTGACGATATTGGGAGAGAAGACCGAGCATTCGGCGTAGGCCGCCCACACTCCTGTCTCTTTCACGATGTCGAGAATCTGCTTGGCTTCGGCGCCTGTGCGCGCGAGCGGCTTCGTGCAGATGATGCCCTTGCCGTGGGAGGCCGCGATGCGCACCGCCTCAACATGGATCTCGTTGGGCAGCGCGATGATCACGAGGTCAACCGCGGGGTCTGCACACAGGGCGTCCATGGAGTCGTATTGGTTGGGGATCTCGCCCCACGGTCCGTTCCACTTGGCCGCGAACTCTCTGGCCCGCTCCATGGAGCGCGAGTAGTTGGCGACGAGCTGGGCATTTCGCACGTCTTGCAGCCCATCCACGTACTGGTCACTGATAAACCCAGATCCCAGAATTCCGATGCCAACCACGCGTCCTCCTCTATCAACACTTCTTCGGTACAAACCACATGATAGTGAGTGGAGAACCTTTGGTCTACTAAATAGACACTTTGTAGATACCTCTTGCTACCTCTTCATCACATCTATATGCTGACCGATACAACGCGTGATCCGATGCAAACGGCGCGCGAGCTTCACCCGAAGCACGAAGTGTAGAGAGGACACAATGCGTTCACGACTTGCACCACTCGCAGCAATCGCCGTCACAGCTATGGGCCTGACGCTGGCCGGATGCGCCACTGGCGGATCTGACAGTGGAGAAACCACCAAGCTGGTACTCGGCAGCTGGCGTACAGAAGACATCGCGATGTGGGAAGACGAAATTCTTCCCGCATTCCACGAGGCCAACCCGACAATCGACGTTGAGTTTGCTGCCACCGATACCAATGACTACAACGCGGCCATCCAGTCGCAGGTCGAAGGTGGCAACGCTCCCGACCTCATCACCTGCCGCCCCTTCGACGTCAACCGTGCGTGGATCGAAGACGGCTACTTCGACAACCTGACCGGCCTCGAGGCGCTCGACTCCTTCACCCCCACGGCCCTCGGCGCGTGGACGGGTGCGGATGACGCTCCCTACTGTGTGCCCGTCGCATCCGTGCTCGCCGGCTTCTACTACAACAAGGCGATTTTCGACGAGCTCGGCCTCGAGGTGCCCACCACCCAGGCAGAGTTCATCGACGTGCTGCAGGCCGTGAAAGACAGCGGCAAGTACACGCCACTCGCCCTGGGCTCGGCCGACGGCTGGCAGCTCGCCTACAACGTGCTCTACAGCATGGGCCCGAACTACTGGAAGGGCGAAGACGGCCGACTCGGCCTCATCGACGGAACCCAGAAGCTCACCGACCCCGACTTCGTCGCTGCCTTCCAGGCAGTCGATGACCTCAAGCCGTTCCTGCCGTCCGGCTTCGAAGCCATCACCTACGACGACATGGGACAGCTGTTCAACCTCGGACAGGCCGCGATCATCCCCGACGGATCCTGGAACATCAACCAGCTGACGTCGACGGGTCTCGATGTCGGTGTCTTCGGCGCACCCGTTGCCGAGGCGGGCGACCAGCGCTACCAGCAGGAGATGCCCGACATGGCGATCGGCCTCAACGCCGCGAGCGAGAACAAGGAAGCCGCCAAGACCTTCCTCAACTGGCTCACGTCTGACGAGTTCCTGACCCTCTTCGTGAACAAGCTCCCGGGCTTCTTCGCGATGACCACGGATGCCCCGAGCTACGACAACCCGTTGGCTCAGGAGTTCTCCGACCTCAAGACCGACGCGCTGCTTACGCCGCGACTCGCCCTCGACCGCCTGAGCGCCGGCACCCCGCCGCTCGACGACGAGATCTGGGTCGCACTGCAGCAGATGTACGCGGGAACCCTGACCCCGGAGACGGCGACCGCCGAACTCCAGGCGGGCCTCGACTCCTGGTACGTACCGGCAGAGTAGTAACCCGATGGGCCGTGTCAGGCGCACTATCGCCTGGCACGGCCCATCGTTGCATTATCCGAAACAACCCACATCACAGGAGCAGGAATGAAGCGCACCGCGGCCAGCTACCGAAACCTCATCCTTTTCGTGCTCCCAGCGCTCGCGATCTACGTGTTGTTCTCGGTGTACCCCCTCATCAGCTCGGTCTTCCTGAGCTTCTTCGACTCCGACGACAAGGCGGCCGGGTCGCAGTTCGTCGGGATCGAGAACTACGTCTACCTGTTCACCAATCCCACGATGAGCGAACGGTTCTGGAACGCACTCGGCAACAACCTCGAGTTCTTCCTCATCCACCTGCTCGTCGAACTGCCGATCGGCCTGCTCATGGCGGCGCTGCTCACCTCGGGTGTGCTGCGCAAGTCAACGGGCGCGTATAGAACGCTGCTGTTCATTCCCGCCACGCTCTCGGTCGTGATCGTCGGTTTCATCTGGCGCCTGCTCATCAGCCCGCTCTGGGGCGTCGTCGACTTTCCCCTTCTCGGCAACGAGCTCACGGCCCTGCCGACGATCTCGCTCATGTCGGTGTGGCAATACATCGGAATTCCGATGATCTTCCTTTACACCGCGCTCATCGCCATCCCCCACGACATCCTCGAGGCCGCTCGCATCGACGGCTCCCGCGGGTGGACGACCTTCTGGCAGATCAAGTTCCCGCTGATCGCCCCGCAGTTCGGGCTTATCGCGATCCTCACCTATATCTGGACCTTCAACGGCTTCGACATCGTCTACGCCCTCAACGGATCGGCCCCCGGCCCTAACTACTCAACCGACATCCTCGGCACGTTGTTCTACCGCACGTTCTTTGGATCGAGCGGCCAGGTGGCCAACCTCGACCTCGGGGCGACCGTTGCCACCGTGATCTTCTTCATCATTCTCATCGTGACCGCTGTGTACTTCGTGGTGCTGCAGCGTCGACTCAAGACCTACGAGCTCTAGGAGGCCACGAATGTCGACAACCACACGCAGCCGCCAGACCCCGACGGAACGACTCAACAGCACCGTCACCCACATCCTGCTCATCATCTTTGTCGTGGTGGCGATCGGGCCGATCCTCGTCGTGATCATGAACTCGTTCAAGACAACGAAGGGCATCTTCTCCGGCCCGTTCCTGCCACCCACCGCCGAGACGTTCAACCTCGATGGCTACGCCAACGTGTTCAAGCGCGGCGAGTTCTTCCTCAACTACCAGAACAGCCTCATCGTGACGCTCACGACCGTCGTGCTGACGATCGTGTTTGCCACCCTCGCGGCCTACGCGCTCACCGAGTACAAGGTGCGCATCACTCCGTTGCTCAGCGGCTTCTTCATCATCGGCATCATGCTGCCGATTCGACTGGGCACGGTGCCGATTCTCAAGACGATGATTTCGTGGGGCATCATCGACACCTTGCTCGCCCTGATTCTCGTTTATACGGCGATGAGCCTTCCCCTCGCGGTCGCGCTCATGATGACCTACTTCCGGTCGGTGCCGGGCGAGCTCAAGGAGGCCGCGCGCATGGATGGCGCTGGCGAGTTCAGAACGCTCGGCATCACGATCCCGCTCGTGCGCCCGGGCATCGCGGCCGTCGCCTCGATCACGATGCTGCCCATCTGGAACGACCTGTGGTTTCCGCTCATCCTCGCGCCGTCCCGCGAGAACCAGACCGTGACTCTGGGCGTGCAGCAGTTCGTCGGCCAGTTTCAGAGTGACTACCCGGCACTGCTTGCCGCGCTCACGCTCGGCGCGGTGCCGCTGATCATCCTGTTCACGGTGTTCTCGCGGCAGTTCATCCAGGGCCTCAGCGCGGGCTACGGCAAGTAACCGGTGACGCGGGTCGAGCCCTCAGAGCGGGTCGAGCCCTTTAAGCGGGTCGAGCCTGACGAGACCGAGCGGGCGACGCCTCAGTGCCGTCGCGCGAAGAACGTGCGCAGGCGATAGCGTTCGCCGGAGTACTGGATCTTCGACGCGAACAGGGGCTTGTCAGCGGCATCCACCACGCGCTGGTTCATGACGAGAAGTGGCTTGCCGAGCCCGATGTCGAGGTGGTGGGCCGCGTACTCGTCGGCCTCGCGAGCCTCGATCGTTGAGTCGGCCCGCACGGGCGCAAGGCCGGCCTTTTCGAGCTCGGCGTAGAGGGATGCCGTCGTGAAATCGACGGACTCGAATCCGGGAACGAGGTCGAACGGAATGCGAGTGAAGTCGATCGCCGTCGGCACGCCGTTGAGGTAGCGAACGCGATCGAGCGAGAACAGCCGCGTGCCCGGCGCGATCGAGAACTCCTCGGCCTCGTCGATCGAGGCGGGGGATGTCGCGGCCTTCAGCACGACCGATGTCGAGGTCAGCCCCATGCGTCGTGCCGTCTCGGAGAAGGACTCGAGGCTGTTCGGCCACTCCTTGCTCACGGCGGTCGTCGCCACGTACCACCCTCTACCGTGCGAGGCGTTGAGCAGGCCGTCGTCGACGAGTTTGGTGAGCGCCTTACGCAGCGTGACCCGGCTGATGTTGAGCTGCAGGCAGAGCTCGCGCTCCGGCGGAAGTCGCATGCCCGGCTTGAGAATGCCCGTCGAGATCTCGTTGGTGATGAGGTTGGCTGCCTGGATCCAGAGCGGCTCGGGGTAGTCGGGCCGTATTGTCCCTGTCTCAGTCACTGTCGACACGTGACATGTATACCACCGAGACCATCGCTTGCAGGGCGCCGTACCCGGATCCGTCATCCTTCGACCGCATGTGTCGCTGTGCTAAGTACTGTTACGGCAGTTCTGGGCAGAGCCGCGCGCTCTGCTTAGTCTGGGCAGATGAGCACCGAGTCACGTCCGCTTCGCGTTGTTGCCGTCTCCGGCAGCTACAGCGACCCCTCACGCACCACCGAGTTGGTCGACGCGATCGCCCAGGCGTTCGGCAGGGTCATCCCCATCGAGACCCACATCATCAGCCTGCACGAGCTCGGACCACACCTTGGTGGGGCCCTCGGTCGGGGCCAGCTTCCGGATGTTGCCGAGGCCGAACTTACTCGCATCGAGGCAGCCGACCTGCTCATCGTGGCCACGCCGGTCTATCGCGCATCCTTCACCGGGCTCTTCAAGTACCTGTTCGACTTCGTCGACCAGTACGCGCTCGTCGACACTCCCGTGCTGCTCTCGGCGACGGGCGGCAGCGATCGTCACGCCCTCATCATCGAGCACCAGCTGCGCCCCCTCTTCGCGTTCTTCCAGTCGCTCGTGCTGCCGCTCGGGGTGTACGCGCAGGACTCCGACTTCGAGAACTACAAGATCACCAACGAGCAGCTCACCGAGCGCATCGAGAAGGCAGTCGCTCGCGCCCTGCCGCTCGTGAAGTCGAGCCTCATCGAGCGCCTCGAAGTCGAGCGCGCGCTCGCCGGCGAAGAAGACCTGGGCTCGGCGCGGGGGTAGCGCGCCCGAGAGTTAAGGCGCGCGGCGCGCTACGACTTCACCCCCACTGCCACGTACTTCGTCTCGAGGTACTCGTCGATGCCCTCATCGCCGCCCTCACGACCGAAGCCGCTCGACTTGATGCCTCCGAAGGGGGCCGCGACGTTTGAGAGCACACCGCGGTTGAGTCCCACCATTCCCACCTCGAGGCGTTCGCTAACGCGAATCGCGCGGTCGAGGTCGTCGGTGAAGACGTACGACGCGAGTCCGTACTCCGACTCGTTGGCAAAGCCAATCACCTCGTCTTCGGTAGCGAAGGTCACGATGGGAGCGACCGGCCCGAAGATCTCCTCGCGAACGACCCGAGAACTGGCGGGAACGTTCGAGAGCAGTGTGACGGGATAGTAGGTTCCGTCACCCGAGGGTGTCTCCCCCTCGTGCACCATCCTCGCGCCATCCTGAAGGGCGGCCTGAACGAGTTCGGCGACCTTGTCGACGGCGGGCCGGTCGATGAGTGGGCCGAGGGTGACGGATGCCTCGGTGCCGCGTCCGGTCGTGACGGCGCGAAAGCGCTTCGCGAGCAGGTCGACGAACTCATCGACCACACCCGACTGCACGTAGAAGCGGTTGGCCGCGGTGCACGCCTCACCGTTGTTGCGCAGCTTGGCGCGCATGGCCTCGTCGGCGGCGAACTCAAGGTCGGCATCGTCGAACACGATGAAGGGCGCATTGCCTCCCAGTTCCATCGACGTTCTCAGCAGTCCGGGCGCTGCCTGTTGGGCGAGCGCAACTCCCACCTCGGTAGACCCGGTGAACGAGAGCTTGCGCAGGCGCGGGTCTGCCATCACCGTCGAGACCACGCCCGACGAGTTGGAGGTCGTCAGCACGCTCAGCACGCCTGTAGGCAGGCCCGCCTCGAGAAGCAGGCCCGCGAGCGCGAGCATCGACAGCGGGGTCTGCTTGGCGGGTTTCACGATGACGGTGTTGCCCGCGGCGAGCGCGGGTCCCAGCTTTCGCGTGCCCATCGCGAGCGGAAAGTTCCACGGGGTCACGAGCAGGCAGGGGCCCACGGGCTGCTTCATGACGAGCAGTCGCGACAAGCCATCGGGCGACGTTCGCCACGAGCCCGTGAGCCGCACGGCCTCCTCCGAGAACCAGCGGAAGTAGTCCGCGGCGTAGAGCACTTCGGCACGCGACTCGGCGAGCGGCTTGCCCATCTCGAGTGTCATGAGCAAGGCGAGGTCGTCGGCGCGTTCGACCATGAGCTCGAACACGCGGCGAAGTATCTCCCCGCGGTCCCGGGGAGCCGTGGCACCCCACGCGGCTTGGGTCTCCGCGGCGATCCGGATGCTCTCGGCAGCGTCATCCACCGTCGCATCCGCCACGCGCGCTAGCACGAGGCCGGTCGAGGGGTCGGTCACGTCGAGGTGCGCCCCCGTCGACGACGGCGTCCACACCCCTCCGAGCAGAAGGTCGGTGTTGACCTGCGCAACTACTCGCTTCTCGCGCTCGGCAGAGCCGGCCGTTGTCACGCGTTCTCCTCGAGCGCGGCCATCTCTTCGACGAGGATCGGCACGGCCGTCGTGGCAGCGTGGATGCCGATGACGCTCGCAATTTCCATCACCTCGAGAATCTCCTGGGGGGTCGCGCCGTAGCCGATCGCGTTCTCGATGTGCAGCTTGAGACCGGGCACGTAGAGGTGGGTCGCCGCGGTGTCGAAGGCGATGTAGACGAGCTCCTTCACCTTGGGCGAGAGCGTGCCCGACTTCCACGGCACCGACGAGAAGGCCGTGTAGGTCTCGAACAGGTCGGGGTCGAGTTCGAGCATCTCGTCCCAGAAGGAGTGCCAGTAGCCACGGTTGGCCGTGAACTCCGCCTTGATCCGCTCCTGGTTCGCGTCGAGCGGGGCGGGGCCGGTGCGCAGGCCCTTCTCGACGAGCACCTGCACGAGCAGGGGAACACCGATGTTCATGGCGTGAATGCCGAGCGTCGACGTGAGCTCGATCACTTCCATGATCTCCTGCGGGGTGGCACCGGCCTTGAAGGCCGCCTTGATGTGCTGCCGCACGCCGGGAGCGTACATGTGGGTCGCCGCAGCATCCACGGCAATGAACATGAACTCCTTGGTCTTGTCGTCAAGGTGATTGTGGTTCGACCGCCACGGCACAGCCGAGAAGTCGAGGTAGGCCTTCAGAAATTCGGGATCCAGCGCGAGGATGCTCTCCCACAGGTCACTCCATGTGCCGCGGACGGCAATGAACTCGGCTTTGACTTCTTCCTGGCGTGCGGACAACGACATGACAACTCCTTGGATGAGGGCACGACAAACGTCGGCCACGAGGTGCGGTGGTTCAGTGCGACGCGGATGACCGCGCCCGGGTTATGCCTCGGCGCGAAGGTGCGCGAGTGCGGTGCGAGCCGCTGCATGGATGTGTGCGGCACAGAGCTTCTGTGCGCGTTTCGAATCGCGCTGGGCGATGGCGGCAACAACGGCACGGAGTTCGACGACGACCTCCGTCATGCGTCCCGCCTCAGACAGTGATGTGGCCCTCAAGACCTGCACGCGAGCCTGGATGCCTTCGAGCAACTGCTGCATCGCGGAGCTGTTGGCTCCCTCAATGAGCACCTCGTAGAAGCGATCCTTGCCTGCAAGCAGCTCGCGAATGTCGGTCGATCGCTCGGCGAGCGTGGCCAGCGACTCGATCGTTTGTACGAGACGCTCGACCTGCTCGTCTGTTGCGCGCTCCACGAATCGTTTCACGACAAGCGATTCCAGTGCGGCGCGCACCTCGTACAGGTCGATGGCATCGTCGAGTGACGGTGCCGTGACGATCGCGCCCTTCTGGGGAACGACGGTGACGAGGCCTTCCGAGGTGAGTTCACGAAGCGCTTCGCGCACCGTGGTGCGAGACACCCCGAGCATTTCGATGAGCTCTCGTTCGACAAGACGCTGGCCCGGCTTCAACTTGAAGTCGAGGATGGCGTCACGCAGGGCGGCGATCACCTGCTCGCGCAGGGGCGCAGCCACCCGGCCCACCGGGTCGGCGGTCCAGGATGTTGCGAGTGAATTGGTCGAAGACATGTCCATCAAACTTATGTCGGTAGTGCCACGTGAGGTCCTAGAAAGTGAGGTTACTCTGCAATAGCGCTCCCTTCCGTGCGTTCCCGCAACCAGCGCGCCACCTCGGTGTGGTCGGCGTCGGCGGGATACTGGTTGGCCACGCGTGACCAGAGCTCAACGGCATCCGTGCCCAGCTGGGTGGGGATGCCCACCTGCTCGGCCAGTCCCACCGCAATCTTCATGTCTTTCAGCATGAGGCGCAGGCCGAATCCCGAGTTGTAGGTCTCGCCCAGGATGAAGTTGGGCCACTTGTTTTCGGTCGAGCCGCTGCGGCCGCTCGACCCGTTGAAGATCGAGAGCAGCACGGCGGGCTCGATGCCGAAGCGTTCTCCCGCGAGCACCGCCTCGCTCGTGATCCACAGGTGGGTTGCCGAGAGCAGGTTGTTGAGCGCCTTGGCCGCGTGGCCCGCGCCAACGCTGCCCGCGTGCACGGTTCGCCCGAGCGTGGACAGCAGCGGGTCGATCGCGGCAACATCCTCGTCGGATCCGCCGACCATGATCGTGAGGGTTCCCGCCTGTGCTCCGCCGACCCCGCCGGATACCGGCGCGTCGATGAGGGTGAGGCCCCGTTCCGCCAGGGATGCCGCGAGTGCGCGGGTGCGCACGGGCTCGGATGAACTCATGTCGACGATGAGGGGTGCGTTCGCGGAAAGGGCAGCGATGAGGCTCGGCTCGGTGATCACTGCTTCGACGATGTCGGAGCTCGGCAGCATCAGGATGACGACACCCGCGCCCTCGACGGCCTGGGCCGCGGTCGGTGCAACGTGTCCGCCCGCCTCGGCAAGGTGCTCGCGGGCAGCCTCAGAGAGGTCGTAGCCCGCAACCGGATAGTCGGCCTCGATGAGCCTGCGAGACATGGGCGTGCCCATGTTGCCCAGGCCGATGAAGGCGACCTTCGTGTTCTCAGGCTGCGTCATCAGGCTTGAACTCCCTCAGCACGCCTTCGGCGACGCGGAATGACTCGAGTGCTGCGGGAACCCCGACGTATACCGCGGTCTGCAGCAGCGCCTCCTGGATCTCCGCGACGGTTGCGCCGTTAGTGATCGCGCCGCGAACATGAACGGCGAGTTCGTGCGAGCGGTTGAGCGAGGTGAGCATGACGATGTTGAGCAGGCTGCGAGTCTTTCGCTCGAGGCCGTCGCGCGTCCAGACCACGCCCCAGCAGTACTCAGTCACGAGCTCCTGGATGGGGCGCGAAAACTCGCTGACCTGCGCGAGGGAACGCTCGACGTGCGCTTCTCCGAGCACCTCCCGGCGAACCTGAAGGCCTGCCTCGTAGGTCTCCTGATGAGTACGGTCGTCGGTCATAGCGTGTCCTCTGTAACGGGGTGACGGTGATAGTCGCTGTCGGAAACTTCTTCTGCCCACTCGGTCGTGCCGAGGGAGATCGCGGTGTGGCTCATGATCGAGTCAGCGGTGGCGCCATGCCAGTGACGCTCGCCCGGGCCGGTCCAGATGGTGTCGCCGGCTCGAACGAGCTGGGGAGCTTGCCCATCGGCGCACACGAGGCCTTCACCCGCGGTCACCTGCAGCAGTTGGCCGCGCTCGTGGCTGTGCCAGAACGTGTGCGCACCCGGGGTGAACGTGACGTCGTTGATCATGACGCCGTCGGTCGCGGGCAGGATTGGGTCGGCCCACACCTCGCCCGTGAAGGTCGGCCCCCGCCGCTCGGAGGGCGAGTGTGCGTCCTTACCGTGGATGACGATCATTCCTGCTTCTCCCCCTCGTGCAGGCGCACTCCGCCCGAAACGTCGCCGATTGCATCAACGACGGTGTTGCTGATCTCGTCGGCATAGCCGAGCGCAGAGGCCAGTCCAAAGCTTGCGAGTGGCCCCGATGCGTTGAGGCTCGCGACTCCCAGCTGCGAGATGAGGTCGGTGTAGAGCACGACGTCTTTCATCATGAGCTTGTTGGTGAGGCCGCCCTTGAGATAGTCGCCGTGGATGATCTTCGGGAACCGGTTGATGGTCGCAAAGTTCACCCCCGAGCTCTTGTTGAGTACCTCGAGCAAGACCTCGAGGTCGAGGCCCGCCTTCTTGCCAGCGACCATGACCTCGGCGGTGGCCGACAGGGCGATCGCGTTGAGAAAGTTGTTGAGCAGCTTGGCTGTGTGGCCAGCTCCGCTCGTGCCCACGTGAAAGATCGAGGCCGAGAAGTAGTCGAGCACCGGTCGCACTGTTTCCAGGGCATCCGCGTCGCCGCCCACCATGAGAGTGAGAGCACCCTTCTCGGCGGCCGCGGCGCCGCCCGAGATTCCCGCGTCGAGATATGCAGCGCCCTGAGCTGCGAGCTGTTGCGCGATCTCGCGAGTCGACGAGGGTGCCGCGGTGCTCAGGTCGACGATCACCTGTCCCGCTCGCGCGCTCGCCACTACCCCGTCGTCGCCGTACACGACCTTCTCCACGACCCGACTATCGGGCAGCGACAACAGCACCACGTCGCTCGACGCAACCACGTCGGATACGGATCCCGCCGGTGTGGCCCCGGATGCCTCGAGCGTGGCGGGGAACGCGTCGAAACCGAGCACCTCGGCGCCGCCGTCGAGAATGCGCCGCGTCATGCGCCCGCCCATGTTGCCCAGGCCGATGAAGCCGATTCGCAGGTCAGTCATGGGTTCCTTCTTTCCAGTTGTCGCCGTACAGGGCGCGATCCACCGAGGCGGTATCCCATGCTCCCGCGCCACCCGAGGGGCGCACCGTGTTGACGATGGTCGCTCCGCCGTCGGCGGAGAGCACCTGGCCCGTGACATACGCTGCCCCGTCGCTCAGCAGAAACTCGGCCACCGCAGCGATCTCGTCAGCAGTGCCGGCTCGGCGCAGCGGCGTCGTCGACGCGCGGCGCTCCATGTCGTTCTTTCCCCCGGTCGTGGTGGCCGCCGCCGCGAAGAGGTCGGTCGGCACGATTCCGGGCGCGACGCCATTGACCCGGATGCCCAGCGGTCCGCCGTACACGGCGGCTCCGTGAACGAGCCCGATGACGGCGTGCTTGGAGGTTTGATACGGCAGCAGGTCGGCACTGCCCATGAGGCTCGCGATCGACGCGGTCACAACAATCGACCCGGTGCTGCGTTGCGCGGCGTACTGCCGGAAGGCGGCGCGCAACCCCAGGAACTGGCCGCGCACGTTGACATCCATCACTCGATCAAAGTCATCGACGGGGATATCCGGTAGGGCCGCGAAGGTGCCGAAAATGCCCGCGTTGAGGTGGTGCAGGTCGATGCGGCCAAACCGTTTCACGGCCGCGTCGATGTAGTGGGCAACCTGCGCCTCATCCGACACGTCTGCCTGCACAGCGATGGCCGCACGGCTCAGCGAAGCGGCAACGCGGTCCGCGGTGTCACCGTTGATGTCGACGACGACGACGTTGGCGCCGGCGGCCGAGAGCCGTTCGGCAGAGGCGCGCCCGAGCCCATTGCCCGCACCCGTGACGACGGCGACCTTGCCTTCGAAAGCGAGCGCGCTCACGATGCCGCTCCGATCGTGGCCGCGAGTCCCGCAAGCGGTCCGGTCGTCACGGGAGTGAACCGGTCAAGGGTGCTGGGGTCGTGACCCGACACCAGGTGCACGTACTCGCCCGCCTCGCCCATGGCCCGGATGCGATCGAACCCCTCGTACATTCCGATGAGGTCGGCCACATAGGTAAAGGGAATGTCCCGCTCGAATTCCTCGTAGTAGTGCATCGCGTCAGAGGCGAGCAGCACCGGGCCGTCAGACGTGGCAACCAGCACCACGCTCTGGCCGGGCGTGTGCCCACCCACTTCGATGATCTCGATGCCGGGCGCAATCTCGCGACGATCCTCGAAGGTCTCGAGTCGACCCTCGCGTTCGATTGCCGCCAATTGCTCGACCTCGCTGTCTTCAACCGAATGGTGAAACTGGGTGCGCCTGGCGTTCGAACTCATCCAGAACGCGTACTCCTTCGCCGACATCAGCACCTGCGAGCGCGGAAAGTGCGACACGTTGCCGGCGTGGTCGTAGTGGGCGTGCGTGATCACCACGAGCGGCGCCGAATCGGGCGAGATGCCGAGGGCATCGAAGGCGTCCGGTGGGCTCACCAGGATGTCTCGCTTGCGCGCGAGTGCTCCCTGCGTCGAGTACCCGGTGTCGATCACGATCGTGCGCTCCTCGTTTCGAGCCACCCAGAAGAAGTAGTCCATCTCGATGGGTGCATCCGGCTCGTGATAGAGGCCGTAATTCAGGTACACGTCACTTCTGACCGTCGACCTCGTTCCGTGCTTGACGATGACGACTTCGTAAACGCTCGTCACGCAAGCACGATCGCCACGTCGCCGGCGATGCCGGGGGCCGCCGGGAACTTCTGGCGGGTGCGCCCGTCGTGCCCAGGCACGACAGTCGAATTGGTCTCGGCCGCGAGGGCGGTGATGAATGCCAGGCCGTCGCGCATCTCCTGCAAATCGGTGAAGGCGAAGAACGGCCACTGGTTGTCGATCTGCTCGTAGAAGTGCGCGGCGTCGGAGGCGAGGATGAACGATCCCGATGCCGTCTCGACGCGAACCAGCAGTTCGCCGGGGCAGTGCCCGCCGACGGGGTACACCCACAGGCCGGGGAAGACCTCGGTCTTCTCGCTGATGAGCTGCAGGCGATCCTCATCCTTGGCCTTCTTGACGGCCTCAAGGTGGGGAGCAATCGTGAACTCACCCTCGAGCTCGTTGCGGTTCCACTTGCCGAACCAGTAGTCGTACTCGGCCTGGCCGGAGACGACGGTGGCGTTGGTGAACAGGCGCAGGTAGCCGATGTGGTCGTAGTGGAAGTGCGACGTGATGACCATGTCGACCTTCTCCGGGTCGACGCCGACCTTCTCGAGTCCGAGCGGCGGCGGCGTGACGCTTATCTCGCCCAGCCAGTCGTGCTCCGAGATGTCGTATCCCGTGTCGACGAGGATCGTCGTGTCTCCCGAACGGAGCACCCAGAAGTTGTAATCCATGTCGAGCGGGCCGTCTTCGAGACCATAAGCCTCGTAGTCGTTGAACACGTCCTTCTTGCGAACGACCCGCTCTCCGTACTTGACCTGCCACACGCTGAGGGGCGCCGTCGGTGCGCTGTTGTCGGTCACGACATCTCCTTTGAGTTCGTTAGAGACCAGTGTGCTTCATCCGCGACTGTGCGGAAATGCGATCACCGGTCGGCTTCAACAATGCCCGACTATATGATCGTCATACAAAAAGCGCAACCACAATTTCGGATGTCCGCCAGCCACTTGACAGGGCCGCCCCCGATAGTTCTAGACTGCTCGTGATTGTCCGACAATCATACAGTCACTCATAATCTGGCACGGCCCGCAGCGTTGCGGTTAGGCGTTCGGGTAGCCCCCACACAGAAGGTGCGTTTGCAATGAAGCGAATAGCAGTTCCCGTTCTCGCGGCTGTCGTAGCGGTGGCCCTCGCCGCCTGCTCCACGACTGCCCCCTCGACCGAAGAGCCCGCAGAAGGCTCGAAAGTTCTCGGCATCGTTGCCTACATCGGCAACAACGCAATCAACCAGCAGGCAATCCGCGGAGCGACAACCGTCGCCGAGGAGGCCGGCTGGGAGGTCAAGGTGACCGACACCCAGGGCAACGCCGACACCGCCAACGCGGCCATGTCGTCGTACGCCACGCAAGGCGTGGGAGGCATCATCACTCTCGTCTTCGCCTCGACGGCTCTCGGCAGCGGACTCGCCGCGGCAGCAGCTGCCGGAGTGCCCGTGGCCAGCTGGGGCGGTGGACTTGCTGACGGCGTCATCGCCACCACCAGCAACGAAGCAGTCGGCGCGGCATCGGCCAAGGCCCTTGTCGACGCGATGGGCAACGAGGGCGACGTGCTCGCACTCACCTTCCACCCCGGCAAGCTGTGCCTCGACCAGGGTGACGAGTTCGACGCGGCGGTCGCCAAGACCGACCTTCAGGTCACTCGCAATGAGCTCGTGGTTCCCGGCCAGCAGACCTCGGCCGCCAACTTCACGACCGCCTGGCTGAGCAGCCACCCGGTCGGCGGTAACTACGGAATCTGGACCTGCTGGGATGAGCCGATGGAGGGCATCCAGTCCGCCCTCTCGCAGGCCGGCCGCACCGACGTCAAGACCTTCAGCACCAACGTGAGTGCCCCCGGCATTCTCGACATTCAGGCCGGCGTCGTCACGGCGGGCGTATGGCAGCCCGCCGAAGACGAGGGCGCGGCGCTCATGCAGTCGATCCTCGACTACGACGCCGACTCCGAGGGCTGGGAGCAGCAGACGATCAAGATCGACGGCGTCGTTCTCGACTCGACAACCGTCGATGCCTTCATCGAAGAGCGCCCCGAGTCCGTCAAGTAGATCCACCACTCCACACAACCGGTCGCTCAGGCGACCTCAAACACAGAAGGTGCGTTTGCAATGAAGCAAAAACTGTTTACCGTGCTCGCGGGAGTGGCCGTGCTGGCCCTCGCCGCGTGCAGCACTCCGGCGACTGATGGCGCGGGCGCTGGTGCGTCCGATGGCGAGAAGACACTCGGCATCGTGGCACTCGTCGCCACCGACGCCCTCAACGCGGCGGTTATCAACGGAGCAACTGCTGCGGCCGAAGAGGCTGGCTGGAAGGTTGTCGTCACCGACACCCAGGGCAGCCCCGACAAGGCCAATGCTGCAATGACGTCGTTCTCGACGACTCAGAAGGTCGATGCGATTCTCGTGTCGGCGTTCGCGAGCTCCTCGATCGGCGGAGGCCTCGCCTCGGCGGCCGCGGCAGACATCCCCGTTGTGAGCTGGGGCGGTGAGCTCGTGGACGGCATCATCGCGACCACGAGTGCGCTCAAGGTCGGCGAGGACTCAGTCAACGCCCTGCTCGACGACTTCGGCACCGAGGGCGAGATCCTCGCGCTCACGTACCACACGGGTGTGCTGTGCCTCTATCGCGGTATTGCGTTTGACGACGCCATCGCGAAGGAGTCGGGCATCACGGTGACGGCCAACGAGGTCGCCATCCCCGGACAGGTCGAAGACGGTACCGCATTCACCTCGGCGTGGCTCGCCAGCCACCCCGCCGGCAGCGGCGACCTCGCCGTGTGGGGCGCGTGGGACGAGCCCGGCATGGGAGCCATCGCGGCGATCAAGCAGGCCGGTCGTGACGACGTGAAGGTCTACTCGATCAACGGAAGCCCGGCCGCCCTCCAGGCAGTCAAAGACGGCACGATGACGCAGATCATCTGGCAGGACGGCTACACCGAGGGCCTCGAGCTCTTCCAGGCCGTGCTTGATGAGGAAGCCGCAGGCGACTCGTGGGAGTCGAAGACCATCGACGTGCCCGGCGTGCTTGTCGACGCCGACACCATCGATGCCTTCCTGGCCGAGCACCCCGACGCACTCGGCTAATCCCGAGCACGTCGAACGACACCAGCAACACCCTTAAGAAAGGAACGACACGGAATGCAGAGCGAACCAGCCGCCTGGCTCCAGGTGCGTGAATTCAGCAAGCATTTCGGAGGAGCCCGCGCCCTCTCCGAGGTGGATCTCGACATCCACCGCGGGGAGGTGCACGGCCTCGTCGGCGCGAATGGCGCCGGCAAGTCCACGCTGATCCGTAGCCTTGCCGGCGTCATCTCCCCCGACACGGGAACCCTCACGATCGACGGCGTCGAAACGAGGATCGTCCGGCCGAGCGATGCCGAGGCCGCAGGCCTCGCGTTCATCCACCAGGAACTCAACCTCGTGCCGCACTTCGACTCTGTGCAGAACATCCTGCTTGGCGCACCGAAGGTGAAGCGGTTCGGCATGGTCGACTGGAAGGCATCACGCAAGGTCGCCTACGACGCCGCCGAACGAATCGGCGTGCACTTTCCGCTAGATCGCCGCGTGGACGAGCTGAGTGTCGCGGAGCGCTGGCTCGTCATGATTAGCAAGGCGCTCGCCCGCGACGCGGCCATGATCGCGATGGATGAACCTACCGCCTCGCTCTCAGACGCCGAGAGCAAGCAACTCTTCACGGTCGTTCGCGACCTCGCCTCCGACGGCGTCGCCATCCTCTACGTATCGCACCGCCTCGACGAAGTGCTCGACCTGTCTGATCGCATCACGGTCTTTCGAGACGGGCGGGTCACCGAAACGGCGGTTCGTGGCGACCTCGACAAGCGCGGGCTCATTCGCGCGATCGTCGGCCGCGAGATGGCAGCGGCGGTTCGCCCGCCGGCCAAGGTCGTCGAACGCATCGACCCGATCTTCGAAGCAAAGAATGTCGCGCGGGGCACCGCCGTCAAGAACGTGTCGTTCGAGCTCTACAAGGGCGAAGTGCTCGGTCTCGGTGGCCTCGTCGGCGCTGGTCGAAGCGAGGTCGCGCGCCTGGCCTTCGGCGCAGACAAGATCGAGGGCGGATCGTTCGAGCTCTACGGAAAGCCCGTGCACCCCAACTCGGTGCCGCGCGCCGTCGCGAGCGGCATCGGCCTGGTTCCCGAGGAGCGCCGATCCGAGGGACTGATGCTCGAGAAGAGCGTCGCCTACAACATGAACATCGCCGTGCTGCAGTCGCTGCGCACCGTGCCGGGACTGCCCTTCCTCTCAAGCGCAAAGAGCAGAGCGCGTGCTCTTCGCCTCATCGAGCAGCTGAGCATCAAGACTCCCAGCCCCAACGAGCGCATCGGCGGCCTCTCGGGAGGAAACCAGCAAAAGGCGCTCCTCGCGCGGTGGCTGACACCCGGCATGAAGGTGCTCTTTCTCGACGAGCCCTCCCGCGGCGTTGATATTGGCGCGCGGCAGGAGATCCACCACGCGATTCGGCAGCTCGCCGACGACGGCATTGGAACCATCGTGATCTCCTCCGACGTGGAAGAGCTCGCCGTGCTGTGCGACCGCGTGGTCGTGCTGTGCGAAGGAGTCGTCACGGGCGAGATCGTCGGCGACGACATCACCGAGCAGAAAATCATCGAACTCAGCTACTCCCACCTCGACAACCAAGGAGACACCGAATGACCCCCACGACCCTGGCCTCCGACGTGGCCGTGAGCGCCACCGCCCCGGGCGGGCGCCGACGGCGGGTGCTGATGATCGTCTCCCGCTACGGAACCCTCATCGGGCTGCTCGGCATGATCGTCGCGTTCACGATCAAGGCCCCCACGACGTTCCTCACGGTGCCGAACTTCCTCAACATCCTCAACCAGGGCTCCCTCACTGCGATCATCGCCGCGGGACTCACGATGACCCTGGTGGTCGGCGAGTTCGACCTCTCCATCGGCTACGTTGCGAGCTTCGCGGGGCTCATCGTCGTGGGCTTCATCGCTCGTGACGGCCTGCCCGTGCTCATCGGCATCCCGCTCGTGCTGCTGATTGGCGCCGGAATCGGAACGGTCAACGGGTTTCTCGTCACCAAGGTTCGAATAAACGCGGTGATTGCGACCCTTGGTGTGGGAACGATATTGGTCGGTGTGGGATTCGCCTACAGCTCGTTCCCCATCGCATCCGGTGTGCCGCCGGAGTTCATCGCCATCGCGCTCGGCAAGCCGATCCTCGGCATCCCCAACCCCATCTTCATCATGCTCGTGGTGCTGGCGATCCTGTGGGTCATCCTCAACAAGACGGACCTCGGCCAGAAGATGCAGGCCGTGGGCGGCAACATCGAGGCCGCCCGGCTGTCGGGCATCCGCGTCGATCGTGTGAAGATCTTCGCGTTCGCCACCGCGGGCGTCTGCGCGGCGATCACGGGCACCCTGCTCTCGTCGCTGCTGGGATCCGGCACCCTCGCCGCCGCCGATGGCTACCTGCTCGACGCGTTCGCGGCAGTGTTCCTGGGGTCGGCGACCCTGCGGGATGGCGAATTCCACATCCTCGGAACACTCATCGGCGTGCTCATCATCGCCGTCGGGTTCAACGGTCTCAGCATCTTCGGTGCCCCCACGTTCTTCCAGCCCATCTTCAAGGGCGCGATCCTCGTGCTCGCGGTTGGGCTCTCGACCCTCGCGCGTCGATATTCGAAGGCCTAGCGGCCGCGGCATCCACACACCACAACCAGAACCACAACAAGGAGAAACGCATCATGGATCGACTCGCGGGCAAAGTAGCCCTCATCACCGGCGGAGCTCGCGGCCAGGGCCGCGAAATGGCCGAACTGTTCACCCGGGAAGGCGCCACCGTCGTCGCAGGCGACGTGCTCGAGGCGCAGGACACCGCCGACAGCACCGTCGAGTTCGTCACCCTCGACGTCACGAGCGAAGCGAGCTGGAAGTCGGTCGTCGACGACGTCGTGGCCAAGCATGGCAAGCTCGACATCCTCATCAACAACGCGGCGATCATCACCTACGAGTCGATTCTCGACACGACCGTCGACAGCTGGAACAAGATCATCGACGTCGACCAGAAGGGCGTCTTTCTCGGGATGCGCGAGGCGCTGCCTCACCTCATCACATCGGGCAAGGGCTCGATCGTCAACGTCTCATCGATCTGGGGACTCGCCGCCGTGCCGAGCGCGCACGCGTACCACGCCGCAAAGGGCGCGATCCTCAACATGAGCAAGAACGTGGCCGCGGCGCACGGTGGCGACAACGTTCGCGTCAACTCGCTGCACCCCGGCTACATCCTGTCGCCCATGAACGCCGATCAGGCCGAAGACATCAACGCTGCGCTTATCGCGGGCACGCTGCTGAAGCGCCCGGGCAATGCGATTGAGACGGCCTACGCCACGCTGTTCCTCGCGAGTGACGAGGCGAGCTACATCACGGGCACCTCACTCGTCGTCGACGGTGGGTACCTGGCTCCCTAGCCGCGAACGCCTACCCGACCACCACAAGGCGGTCAGACCTCGCAGACGTCGCCGTTCTCGTCGAGCTGCACCGGTGCCTCGCGGCCGAGTTTGGCCGCGAGGTCGGCGTTGCTCGGCTCGACCTGGAAGCTGCCATCGGGAAAAACGATCACGGGGCTGCTCGGTCCACCGCTGATGCGCAGGGCCTCCGCCGCAGCATCCGGGTCGGTCAGGATGTCGTGAAACGTGAACGGCACCTCGAATCCGTCAAGGAGCGCCTTCGACCGGTTGAAGTCGACGCAATCGGGCTTGCCAAAGATTTCGAGAGTTTCCACGAATCCATTCTCCTTGTTATTTGGTGCGCATTAGCGCTCGAGCACGACGGCGAGACCCTGGCCCACGCCGATGCAGATCGCGGCGACGCCCACCCCACCGCCGCGGCGCACGAGCTCATGAGCGAGGTGGCCGATGATTCGCCCGCCCGATGCTCCGAGCGGATGCCCGATGGAAAGTGCACCGCCGTGAATGTTCACGCGTTCCGGGTCGAGGTCGGGCCACAGCCTCAGGCACGCGAGGGATTGCGCGGCAAAGGCTTCATTCAGTTCGACCACATCAACGTCGGCCCAGGTCTTGCCCGCCCGGGCGAGCGCGCGATTGGCCGCCTCGACCGGGGCGATCCCGAACTGGTTGGGGTCGTTGCCGAACACACCGCGACCAATGATGCGCGCGAGAGGCTCAGCATCGAGCGCGTCTTCTGCGCCGATGAACAGCATGGATGCCCCATCGTTGATCGGCGACGAATTGCCCGCCGTCACCGTGCCGCTCGGCCGGAACGCCGGCTTGAGCTGGGCGAGCGTGTCGAGCGACGTGTCGGGGCGGATCCCCTCGTCGCGCACGAGCGGGTTGCCGGGAACGGGGATGACTTCGGCGTACAGCCCCCCATCCCATGCCGCGGCGGCTTTCTGATGACTACGCACGGCGAACTCGTCTTGCTCCTCGCGAGAGATGTCGAAACGCTCGGCGAGCTGCTCGGCAGTCTCGCCGTTGGAGACCGTCCACTCGGGGGGCAGGGCAGGGTTCGTCATGCGCCACCCGATGGTCGTCGAGTGCATCGTCTCCGAACCCGTCGCGTAGGGGCGCTCGGGCTTGAGCATCACCCACGGCGCGCGGCTCATCGACTCGACACCCCCCGCGATCATGAGCGTGGCATCCCCCGCTTCGATCGCGCGGCTCGCCTGGATGACGCTCTCAACGCTCGAGCCGCACAGCCGGTTGACCGTCGTGCCGGGCACCGACGTCGGCAACCCCGCGAGCAGCGACGCAAACCTCGCCACGTCTCGGTTGTCTTCACCCGCCTGATTGGCATCGCCCAGGATGACGTCGTCGATGGTCGCCGGGTCAAGGGCGGGGTGGCGAGACAGAAGTGCCGTGATCGAGTGCGCCGCGAGATCGTCTGGCCGCACTCCCGCGAGCGCCTTCCCATGACGGCCGAAGGGCGTGCGCACTGCGTCGAAAACAAAACTCGCTGTCATGGTCGTTCCTCCAGGTCAAGGGAAAGCAGGCGTCGCAGCTCATCGGCCGTGGTGTCGCCGAACAGTTCACGAATCGCAAGACCCGCGGGCGTGACGTCGAACACCGCCCGTTCCGTATATATACGAGTGACACAGCCCACCCCCGTGAGGGGATAGCTGCACTCGGTCACGATCTTGGGAACCCCGTCGCGCGTGAGCAGGTCGGTCATCACCCAGACCTGTTTCGCGCCGAGCGCGAGATCCATTGCGCCGCCCACGGCAGGGATGGAGTCAGGTGCGCCCGTGCTCCAGTTGGCGAGATCGCCCGACGTCGAGACCTGAAACGCACCGAGCACGCATACATCGAGATGACCGCCGCGCATCATGGCAAACGACTCGGCCTGGTCGAAGTAGGCGGCGCCGGGCATCTGGGTCACGGGAAGCTTGCCGGCGTTGATGAGGTCGGGATCGACCATTCCGGGCTGGGGCGCCGGGCCCATGCCGAGCATCCCGTTCTCTGTGTGCAGGATGATCTCGACACCCTCGGGCACAAAGTTGGAGACGAGCGTCGGCGCACCGATTCCAAGGTTCACGTAGGCACCCGAGGGCAGGTCTGCCGCGACGCGGGCGGCGAGTTCATCGCGACTGAGGCTCGTCATCGCAACCCTTCAGTGACCAATTCGCCGTTGCGCAACCACGCACGTTCGCCCACCTCGACGAGACGGTTAACGAAGATGCCCGGGGTGACGATCGATTCGGGATCGAGCTCGCCACGCTCAACGATCGAGTCGACCTGGGCGATCGTGGTCTGCGCCGCTGTGGCCATGATCGGACCAAAGTTGCGAGCCGTCTTTCGGTAGACGAGGTTGCCCCACCGGTCGGCGCGCAGGGCGCTGATGAGCGAGAAGTCGGCGCGGATCGGGTACTCCAAGACGTAGTTTCTGCCGTCGATTTCGCGCGTCTCTTTTCCCTCCGCGAGCTGCGTTCCGTACCCCGTTGGGGTGAAGAAGCCCCCGATGCCAGCCCCCGCGGCGCGAATGCGCTCGGCGAGGTTACCTTGCGGCACGATCTCAAGCTCGATCTTTCCCGCGCGGTAGAACGCGTCGAACACGTGCGAATCGGATTGCCGCGGGAACGAACAGATGATCTTGCGCACGGCTCCGGATGCCAGCAGGGCCGCCAGCCCTGTGTCGCCATTGCCCGCGTTGTTGTTGACGATCGTGAGGTTGCCGACGCCGCGCGCTATGAGCGCATCAATGAGCTCGACGGGTTGGCCCGCGCGGCCGAAACCCCCGATCATGACGGTTGCACCATCGGGGATGTCGGCCACGGAACTCGCGACGGAGTGGATCTCAGTCATCTCGAAAGCCCGAAACTAGCGGCCCATGAACCCGCCGTCGATCGGAAGATTCACCCCAGTCACCCAGGTCGACTCGTCGGAGGCGAGGTAGAGCACGGCGTACGCCACGTCGATGGGCTGGCCCAGGCGACGAATGGATTGGGTAGTCGTGTTGACCTTCTCGTACTCGGCGAGGCCTCCCGGGAACGCGTTCGCGATCCCCTCCACGAGTGGCGTGAGCACCGTGCTCGGGTGCACCGAGTTCACCCGGATGTTGTACTTGCCGTACACGGCCGCATCCTGTTTCGTCTGCATCGTGACGGCGCCCTTGGCCACGTGGTACGCCGTGAACTCGTCGTTGCCGGTGAGCCCGTAGATCGATGAGAAGTTGATGATCGAGCCCGACTGCTGCGCGATCATGTACGGCAGGGCGTGCTTCGTCGAGAAGAACACACCCTTCACGTCGATCGCAAACAGGTCGTCCCAGTCGGACTCCTCGAGCTCGTGGGTGCGCTTGTCGACTCCGATGATTCCCGCGCAGTTGACGAGCACGTCGATCGTTCCGAACTCCTCGCCGACTGCGGCGTAGACAGCTGCAACGCTCTCTTCACGCGCCACGTTCATGGCGTGAAAACTCGCGGTTCCGCCAGCCTCGCGGATGCCCGCAGCAACGGCCTCGCCGGCCTTCTCATTGAGGTCGGTGAGCACGACCGTGGCACCCTCGGCTGCGAAGAGCTCCGCGGTCGCGGCACCCATTCCGGATGCCGCGCCCGTGATCACAGCGATCTTGCCATCGAGCCGATTCATACGCGCGCTTCCTCCTTGTTGAGGAACGATGCGTAGCCCGACTCCTCGGCCTCGCGGCAGTAGGTCTGGTAGACCTGGCCGCCGCCCATGTAGACCTGAAACTCGTGGGGCTTGCCCGGCACGTTCTGTCCGAAGAACCAGGCGTTCGCCTTCTGGCCCTCCGAGTACATCACCGTCGCCTTGCCCGCACGGTTGACCTCCTCGAACCACCACTGCTCCGACTCGGGGGTTGCTTCGAGGCGGGCAATGCCGTTCTTCTCTGCGAAGTCGATGGCGCGCGCCATCCACTGGGCTCCCAGCTGGATCGGCACGGGCAGGTTCGAGTACGGCGTCTGCGGGCCAAGCGACAGCAGCAGGTTGGGGAAGCCATTCATGGAGATGCCGAGGTTGCTGCGGATGCCCTCACTCCACTTGTCGCGCAGTACCTGGCCGTCACGGCCGACGATGTCGATATTGGTGAGCGTTCCCGTCATCGCGTCGAACCCGGTGGCGCAGATCAGCACGTCGAGTTCGTACTCGGTGTCGCCGACCTTCACACCCTTCTCGGTGATCTCGGTGATGGGGGTGCTGGCAACATCGACAAGCTTCACCTGGGGCAGGTTGAACGCGGCGTAGAAGCCGAAACCCGTGGGAACGCGCTTGCCGTTGAACGAGTACGTCTTGGGGCTCAGCAGCTCGGCCGTAGCGGGGTCTTTCACGATCTCGCGGATCTTGCTGCGGATGAACTCCGACGCGAGCTCGCTCGACTCGTGGTTGGTGGCGAGGTCGTTGAAGCACTCGTTGGCGAAGTGGAACCCACCCTCGTTCCACTTGGTCTCGAAGATGCGGCGACGCTCCTCGGCGTCAACCTCGAGCGCGCTGTACTGGGCGGGCACCATGTCGACGCCGAAGGGGTGCGCGGCTGCACGCTCCCAGATCTCGTCGTAGGTGGCGCGCACGTGGGCGAGCTGCTCGGGCGTGACCTTGTCGTTGTTGGTTTCGACGATGAAGTTGGGGGTGCGCTGGAAGACGACGAGCTCACCGACTTCGGGTGCGATCGTGGGAACGATCTGAATACCGGATGCACCGAGCCCGATGATTCCGACGCGCTTGCCCTTGAGGTCGATGCCCTCGCGAGGCCACCGGGCCGCGTGCACGAGAGTGCCCTTGAAGGTGTCGATGCCCGGGATGGCGGGCCAGATCGGCTGCGACAGCACGCCCATTCCCGAGATGAGGTACTTGGTGGTGATGGTGCCGCCGCCCTTGATGTGCAGCGTCCAGAAGTTGCCAGCCTCGTCGTACACGGCGCTCTCGATGCGAGTGTTGAGACGGATGTCTTTGCGCAGGTCGAGACGGTCGGCCACGAAGTTGAGGTACGCGAGCACCTCCTTGCCCGAGGGGTAGCGCTCGGTCCACACCCACTCCTCGCGCACCTCCTTCGAGAACGAGAAGGAGTAGTAGCTGAATTCACTGTCGGTACGCACGCCCGGGTAGTTGTTGATCCACCAGGTGCCGCCGATGCCATCGGCGCCATCCACGACGAGCGTGCGCTGGCCAATCTCACGGAGGTGGTGCAGCACTGCGAGGCCGGAGAATCCGGCTCCGATGACAACGCTGTCGTAGTCGGTTGTTGCTGTTGTAGTCATTGACTTTCCTTTCATCGATTACCGTGCCGTGTTCGCTTCGGTGCGAACAGGCGAGTGCGTGGAGCTCTAGCGCGGGGTGTGCCCCGCGCGGTACCAGTCCGCGATTCGGGCGACCTCGGCATCCGCCCGGTCGTGCCTGCCCGCCATGAACGGGTAGACGTGCTGCATCCCTTCGCCGATGGAGAACGTGACATCGACGCCCGCATCGACCGCGAGCGCGTTGAGACGCACAGCGTCGTCATAGAGCGACTCGATGTCGCCGGCCGTGATGTACAGGCGGGGGAATCCGGTGAAGTCCCGGTAGAGGGGGTTCACGCGCGGGTTCGTCGGCTCAGTCGCGCCCTCGATGTACCGGTCGATATTGCCCTGCAGGCCTTCGGGGGCGATAAGAAAGTCGGTCGCGTCGTTCGACTCGAGCGTTGCCCCGTTGTTCTCCATGTTCAGCCAGGGCGAGATCGTGATGACCTGCTCGGGCAGGGGCAGGCCCGCGTCCTTGAGCTCGAAGGTCGTGCTGATCGCGAGGTTCGCGCCGGCGCTGTCGCCAATCGGCGTGAGATCCTGCGGGCGGAATCCCTGGTCGAGCAGCGCGCGATACACCGCGACGCCGTCTTCGAGCTGGGCGGGAAACTTAAAGTCGGGAGCGAGGCGAAAGTCGAGCACGAAGGCGTTGACGCCCGCCGCTTTTGCGAAGTGGCCGGCGAGCTTGCGGTGGCTGGATGCCGAGCCGAGGGCGAAGCCACCGCCGTGAAAGAACAGCAGCATCTGGGTGGGGTCGGCGCCGATGGGTGTCACGAGGATGCCGGGAACACCACCGATCGTCTCGTTCTTGTAGGTGACATCTTCGGGTTCGGCGGTGGCCCGCTGCCAGTCGTCGAAGATGAGACGCAACAGCTCGGTCGAGACGGGCGCATCGCCCAGATACCCCAGTTCGGCAATCCAGTGTGCGTAGATCTCACCGAGTAGATCGGTTGGTGTCGGCGACGACATTGTGGCTCCTCGAGGATGCGGGTCTCGCCGCTGCTCTGCGATGAGACCGGGAAATCTGATGGCGTGGACTGCTCCACGTGATCAGCGTGCATGGTCGGGGTGGGCTTCAAAAAGGGCTGTCTCACAATGAGACACCGCGGTCGCAACGTGACTCATTTGCGCGCTCGGATCGCTGCGACGATGAGTTTCACCCCGGGGGCTTGTGCTCCCTGGGTACACAAACGCACCACATGACAACCCCGGCGCACACGCATCGTCACTGACGACGAGCCACGTCGACGAAGACACGAAGGCCACAAGGATCACAAGTCCTCGTGGCCGAATCGCGCAGGGGCGGTCATCCTCGGGCAGTTATGCGCCCCACCGGCATCCTGCCCAACTCTCCATTCACTAAGAGAAAGAGTTGACATGTTCACTAAGACCAGAATTTCGCTTGTGGCACTTGCTGCCGCGAGCGCACTGGTTCTCACAGCCTGTTCGACGGGTACCGACACCGGTACTCCGACGGACACCACCGAGAACCTCGTGTCGGTCGGAACCTCCGGCCTGCAGAGCGACATCGGCGACATCGCCGACTTCTGTGGCGACCAGCCGATCAAGGTAGCGTTCGCCGATGGCTTCGGTGGTAACTCCTGGCGCAAGACCACTCGCGCAATCTTCGAAGCCGAAGCCGCGAAGTGCGACAACATCACCGACATCATTTACACCGACGCCCAGGCCGACACGCAGAAGGCCATCGCCGACATCAACTCTCTCGTAGCCCAGGGCGTCAACGTGATTGTCTCGTTCACCGACGGTGGCGAGGCGCTCCTGCCGACGGTCAAGAAGGCAACCGAGGCGGGCGTCAAGTTCGTGTCGATCGTCGCCTGCCCGGGTGGCGAGCCCGGCGTTGACTACGTCGACTGTGTTTCTGAGAACGTCGACACGTACGGCTATGGCCTCGCGAAGTGGACGATCGACCAGATGGGCGGCAAGGGAAACCTGCTCATGACCGGTGGCCAGGCGGGTAACCCCTACTCGCAGGCCGTGTACGACGGTGTTGTTCGCGCGGTTGAAGAGAACCCGGACATCGTGCTGCTCAACGAGCAGCTCGGTAACACCTTCGTTGACACCGGCTGGGAGCCCGGCAAGACCAAGCAGGTCGTCGCGGGTCTCATCACCCAGTTCGGCCAGATTGACGGAATCGTCGCCGACTACGGCGGAGGTTCGGTTGGTGGCATCGAGGCATTCGTCGACGCCGGCAAGCCCCTGCCCGTGTGGTCCGCGAACGACTCCAACCAGTTCGCTTGCCTCTGGTACCAGTACAAGGACAGCCAGCCCACCTTCCAGATCGCCACGATGTCGTCCCGCAACTGGGTAGCCATCCCCGCACTGCACAAGGGCCTCGCCGCGTTCAACGGCCTGGCAAACGACGAGCCGTCGATCTACGACCTGGAGATCATCGAAGACTCGACCAACCCCGACCTGCAGCCGGTGTGTGAGGAAGACCTTCCGAACGACGCGATCAACTCTTCGGGGCTGACCGTGGACCAGCTCAAGGAACTGTTCAACCAGTAACCAGCACGACCTGTGGCGGGCGGCGCATCCGTGCCCGCCCGCCACAGCATCACCGTAATATCCGCAGTACTCGCACCACCCACCACCTTCGACGACGAAGCGCCGCTTCGTTGTCCACACAGAACAACGGAGTTCAGCACATGGATCGCTTGCAGGGAAAAGTCGCCATCGTTACGGGAGCCGGCCGCGGCATCGGCCGCGCGATCGCGGAGATGTTCGCCCGTGAGGGCGCAACCGTGATCGCCACCAGCCAGCACCCGCACAGCGACTTTTCTGCCGGCATCGAGTTCTTCCAGCAGGATGTCGCCGACGAGGCCACGTGGAACGTGCTCGTCGATGACACCCTCGCCAAGCACGGCAAGATCGACGTGCTCGTCAACAACGCCGGGATCATCGCCTACGAGCTGCTCGACGAGCTCTCGGTAGCCGACTGGAACCGCGTTGTCGCCGTCAACCAGACGGGCGTCTGGCTCGGCATGCGGGCCGTGCTGCCGAACATGCTCTCCCACGGCAACGGCTCGATCATCAACATCTCCTCGATCTGGGGCAACGCGGCTGTCGCCGGCGCTCACGCGTACCACGCCACCAAGGGCGCCGTGCGAAACATGTCGAAGAACGCCGCGATCACCTACGCCACCAAGGGCGTGCGAGTGAACTCCCTGCACCCCGGCTTCATTGCCACCCCCCTTACCGACGCCCAGGACCCGGGCGTGAACGAGTTTGTCGTGAGCATGACCCCGATGGGCCGCGCCGGCACGGGCGACGAGATCGCCTACGGCGCCGTCTTTCTCGCGAGCGACGAGTCCAGCTTCGTGACCGGCTCCGAGCTGGTCATCGACGGCGGATACCTGGCCCAGTAACACCCATCCCAAAGGACCTGACTGTGAGTAACCGAGAAGCGACAATCGTGCCCGACGAGACCGACGTCTCCCCCGTCGAGCCCAGCACCGTTGCGCTGCGCCTGAGCGGAATCGAGAAATCATTCCCCGGCGTGCGTGCGCTGAAGAGCGTCGACCTCGAGGTGCTCGCGGGAGAGGTTCACGCCCTCGTGGGTGAGAACGGCGCCGGCAAGTCGACACTCATGGCCGTGGCATCCGGAGCCCTCGCCCCCGACTCGGGCGAGATCTGGATCGTGGGCACCCAGCTCGCCGACGCGTCGCCCGACGACGCCCGCGAGCTGGGTCTCGGTATCGTGCGGCAGGATCCGGCTCTGCTGCCCGACCTCACCGTCGCCGAGAACATGGCGATCGGTGCCGGTCGCACGGGTCGCGGCCAGCTCAAGCACGCGCCGAAGTGGGCGCAGGAGCACCTCGATCCCTGGCAGATGGGAGTGGATGCCCGCGCCCGGGTCTCCGACCTCTCCGTCGAGCAGCGCTTCATCGTCGAGATCGCGAAGGCACTCGCACTGAAGCCCCGCGTGCTGATCCTCGACGAGCCCACCGAGCACCTCAACAGTGAAGAGGTACAGCGCCTGTTCCGACGCGTGCGCGAGCTCGCGACGACAGGCACGGCCGTCGTCTACATCTCGCACCGCATTCCCGAGGTCAAGGAGATCGCCGACCGCGTGACCGTGCTTCGCGATGGCGCCGTGCGCGGCACCTTCCCTGCGGCCGATGTCACCGAGACGCAGATCATCGAGCTCGTGGTGGGGCGCGCTCTCGATGCGGTGTTCCCACCGAAGTCGACGGTTGATGCCTCCGCGCCCTCGACACTCGTGGTCACCGACCTGAGCGGCCCGCACTTCCAGAACATCTCGCTTGCGGTCAAACCGGGTGAGATCGTCGGCCTCGCGGGCGTTCAGGGCAACGGTCAGTCCGAGGTCATCCGAGCGATCGCCGGCCTTGAGCCGTCGTCGGGTCGTGTCGAGATTCTCGGCAAGCAGGTGCGCCTCGGCAGCAACGCGGCAGCATCGCGAGCGGGCGTCGTCTACGTGCCATCCGACCGCCACGGTGAGGGCGTCTTCCTGCCCCTCGGGGTGGGCGAGAACATCGTCATGAAGACCCTGCGCAAGGTCTCGCGCTGGGGTGTCGTTAGCGAATCTGCCATCAACGACGTGGCTCGCCAGCAGATTGATCGCCAGTCCATCAAGACGCCGTCGACCCGCACACCCATGGCGAGTCTTTCGGGTGGCAACCAGCAGAAGGTCGTGCTCGCCCGCACCCTGCTCTCCGAGCCGACCGTGCTTCTGGCCGAAGAGCCAACCCAGGGCGTGGATGCCGGCGCGCGCGTCGACATCTATCGAATCCTGCGCGGGGCGGCGGATGACGGTGCCGCCGTCGTGATCCTGTCGTCCGACGGCGTCGAGCTCGAGGGCCTGTGCGACCGCGTGCTCATCATGTCGCGCGGAAGTGTGATCGCCGAGCTCGAGGGTGATGAGGTCACCGAGGCCGGCATCGCGACCGCCGCGCTCACCTCGACCTCGATCCGCAAGCGTGAGGTGACGAGCTCGCGCTCCAACCGCTTCCGCAACTGGCTGCGCGGCGACCACTCGCCCGCTGCCGTGCTCGCCCTCATGGTCGTGGCGCTCGCCGTGGTCGTGGGTATCTCGAACCCGTTCTACTTCTCGCCCTTCAGCCTCAACAACATCCTCTTCACGGCCGCGCTCATGATCCTCATCGGATCAGCCCAGCAGGTGGTGGTGCTGGGATCCGGCTTCGACTTATCCGTCGGCCCGCTGTTGAGCTTCCTCGTGGTGATCGCCTCGTTCTTCGTCATAGACGGGGGCAACATCTTCATCGGCATTGGACTCATGATCGTTGCGGCCCTGCTGGTGGGCTTCGTCAACGGGTTCCTCGTCACGAGGTTCAATCTCAACCCCGTTGTCGTCACCCTCGCCATCGCGCTCGCGCTGCAGGGAACCCTGTTCACCCTGCGCGGCACCCCCGGCGGCATCATCACCCCCGTCGTGACCGATCTGATCTTCGCCAAGATCGGCTTCGTTCCCATCATCACGATCATCGCCGTCGTGATTGCCCTGCTGCTGGAGTGGGGACTGCGCCGCAGCCGCTACGGCGTAGAGCTTCGGGCCGTGGGCTCGCGCCGCGATGCTGCGGAGCGCCTCGGCATCCGCGCCAAGCGAGTGCAGCTGTTCTCGTACATGATCACCTCGCTGCTCGTGATGCCCACTGCCGTCGTGCTCATGTCGCAGATCGGTATTGGTGACGGCCGCCCCGGATTGTCGTTCACCCTGACCTCGGTCACCGTTGTGGTGCTTGCCGGTGCAAGCATCTTCGGCGGTCGCGGGTCGTTCATCGGAATCATCGCCGCGGGCGTGCTGGTCGCCCAGGTGCTCGGTGTTCCCACCTTCCTCGGACTGTCCGGGGCGTGGGGTTACTGGCTCCCCGGCATCATCACGGTCGGTGCGGCCGTACTGTACGCGCAGCTGCGCAGAATCAGGAAGAGCTCATGACCGCGGCATCCGAATCCAAGACCGTGAACTGGCGTCGAATCTTCTCGGGTGGCTCCATCGCCATCTGGGTCGCGACCGCAGCGCTCTTCCTCGTGAGCCCCCTCATCGCGCCCGGCAGCCTCAACTACTCCTCAGTGGTGGGCATGCTGCCCTTCGCCGCCGTACTCGCGATCGCCGCCGTCGGGCAGACCCTCGTCGTGCAGCAGCGCGGCCTCGACCTCTCGGTGCCCGGCATGATGGCGTTTGGTGCGGCGCTCGCTTCGGGCTTGCCCCAGTGGTACGGATGGTCGGTTCCCCTCGCCATCGCCGCCGCGATCGTGCTTCCCGCCTTCGCGGGCTTCATCAACGGAATCGTCGTGACTCGCTTCGGCGTCATGCCGCTCGTGGTGACGCTCGGTATGAACGCGATCCTGCTCGGAACGGTGTTCGCGATCTCGAGCGGGACGCCCGCTGGATCACCTCAGGTGCTCGCCGACTTCGCCAAGGGCAAGCTCGGCCCCGTGCCGAATGCGTTCATCCTCGCCGTGGTCGTGGTGGTGGTCGCAGGCTTCATCGCCCAGCGAACGATTGCCGGTCGCCGCCTCACCGCCGTGGGCGTGAGTGAGCGCGCCGCAGCCGCCGTTGGCGTGCGCGTCGGTCTCTACCAGACGATGGCCTACGCCGCGGCGGGTGCCGCGTACGGCATCGCCGCCGTGATCTACACGGGCTATGTGACGACCCCGCCGTTGTTCTTCGGCGACAGCTATCTGCTGCCCACCGTGGCCGCCGTCGTGCTCGGAGGCACGGCACTCACGGGCGGCCGTGCCGCGCTGGTCGCCACCGGTGTGGCCGCGCTGTTCCTCACCCAACTCGGCCAGCTCTTCCGCTCTGTCGGCTGGGCCGAACCACTGCAGCTCATCGCCCAGGCCGCCGTACTCATCGCCGTGATCCTCATGCGGGAACTCGTGCCGACGTTCGTGCAGTGGCGCAGGGAGAGGAGGAGCCGTGGCATCCCCGCAACTACGTAGAGAGCCGGTAGACCTTCATCTTGCGGTAGACCGTAGCCCTCGACACCCCGAGGATGTCGGCCGCGCGCACCCGGTTGCCCTTGGCCTCCTGCAGTGCCTTGCGGATCGCCTCGAGCTCGACCTTCTCGATCAGGCTCAGGGTCTTGGAACTCTGCATGTTGGAGGGCAGGTCAGTGGGGGTGACGGCGCCGGTCTTGCCGTTCGACGCGAGCTGGCTGATCATGCGCCGCAGCTCCTTGATGTTGCCGGGCCACGAGTAGGTTCGCAGCAGCGCCATGGTCTCGTCGTGCGGCTCGAGTCGGGCGCCGGGAGCGATGGATGCCGCGATCGAGTGCCACAGGTCGGGCAGGTCGTCGACACGATCCCGCAGCGGCGGAATCCACAGGGCGGTCGCGCTGAACTTCATTTCGAAGCGCTCGGCGTCGTCGCGGTTGTCGGTCGACAGGGTCATGACCACGCCGAGCGAGTCATCCTGCGACTCGATGAGGGCGCGCAGCCCGTCGAGGGCGGGCGGGTCGAGAGTCTCGATGCCACGAATGACCACATCACCGCGGTCGGCGAAGACGGTTGCAAGGCGAGCAAGCCAGTCGCGCGTGCCGAGGATGTGGCGCTCGGCGGCATCGCACAGCACGGGTCCGAGGCGGTCGGCCGACGAGGGCTCCTTGTCGCCGAGCGCGAGGGACGTCTTACCGACGCCGGCCTCACCAGCGAGGATGATCGGCTCACCCGTCGCGCGCAGCTTCTCGAACTGGTTGATCGTCGAGAGCCACTCGGGCGAACGGCCAACGGTTCGAGCCACATGGCTTGCAGAGTGCACCGCGCTCAGGCGGGTGGACGGTTCGCCGACGAGCACGACCACGTTGTTGTGCGGGCTGACCGAGGTGAAGTTGAGTTTCGTGGGGCCACTCGAGAGCTCCACGACGTAGGTGCCCGTGGGGCGCGACTCGTCTCCGAGCATGCGGAGCAGATGCATGTCGTGGCTCGTGAGGGCGCTCGCCTGGGGGCTCTGGATCATGGCCCCCTGGGGCCCGAAGGCGACGACGGGGTTGCGCTGGTTGCGGCTGAGGTCGAGGAAGACGTTGAACATCTCGCGAGCGCTCGGCTGCTCGACCGACATGAGGTGCTGTTCGAGCTGGGTCGCCATGGAGCGAACGAGGGGCTTGAGCAGGTCGCTGCGCGGGGTGAGGTCGCACGACAGGGTGACCACGGCGAGCAGCTTGCCGGTGATGGGATGAAGCACGGGCGACCCGGTGCAGACGGCGTCTTGGTAGAAGTCGGCGTAGTGCTCGGTGCCACGGATCTGAACGGGCTTGCCGAGGGTGACGACCGTACCGACCCCGTTGGTGCCGACGACGTTTTCGGCCAGTACCGCGCCGCGCACCGTTCCGACGCGGTCGAGGTGTGTCTCGGCCTGGCGGTCTTCGAACCAGCGCTGCAGGATCTGGCCGCGCGAGTCGGCGAGCAGCAGCGCGAGGCCCGTGCCCTCGATGTCTTCGGCGAACCGATTCATGGGCGCACCGAACATGTCGAGAAGGTGCTCGTCGAGGAGACTCTCGGGAACATGGGGAACATCGTGAATGTTGCCCGGGTCGCCGATCGCGGCCTGCGATCGCTTCCACGAGTTCACGAGTTCGGCATCTGCTACCGCGACTGCCGGCGAGGCCAGCGCCTGTTCTTTGGCAGACTGCACCCGTTTGGCGTTGAATTCACTGTTCAAGCTGCACCTCCTTTGGCGCACCATGCCGCGGTTGTCGGGATAACAACCGAGTACCGCGTGAACTCGTCCCCCAGTTCGGGCGCGGCACCCTTTCGACACATAGTACGGGCCGGTTCATCGAGACGTAACGCCGTGAAGGTCACGACTTGGTTCCCGGTGCACCGGAGCGAGACCGTCGTTGGTATCGCCTTGCGTAGTATCGTAATACGAGATTACGCAATCGTTGAATCTTTCCGTCGCCGTGGAGGTCCTCATCTCCTCATGAGCGACCGACCCAGAAGGAGAGTCCGTCATGTCCCTGCTCGTTGAAACTGATGCCACGGCCGCGTTGCGGGGCCACTCGGTGCCTACCGGACTGTTGATTGACGGCTCCTGGCGGGCCACCGGCCAGAGCATTCCCGTGGTGAATCCGGCCGACGGCACGGTCATCGCTGAGGTCTCCGACGGCTCAGCCGACGACGCGCTGCTCGCCCTCGACGCGGCATCCCGTGCCGCCGCAAGCTGGCGCGCCTGGTCGCCTCGCGAACGCGCCACCCTCTTCCACGCCGCATACGCGCTGCTCGTGGAGCGAGCCGATGCCTTCGCCGACGTGATGGTTCTGGAGAGCGGCAAGCCGCGCGCTGAGGCAGTCGGAGAGTTTGCGCTCTCGTCTGGATTCTTCCTCTGGTACGCGGAGCAGGTCGCACACCTGCACGGCACCTACCAGGAGGGCTCCCCCGGCGGATACCGCGTGATCGAGACCCACCAGCCGGTGGGCCCGAGCCTGCTCATCACCCCGTGGAACTTCCCCATGCTCATGTCGGCCCGCAAGGCTGGCGCGGCGCTCGCGGCCGGATGCACCGTGGTGATGAAGTCCGCGCGAGAGACGCCGCTGACGGCAGCCCTCTTCGCGAGCACCCTGCACGACGCAGGATTCCCCGCGGGAGTCGTGAACCTCGTGCACACGAGCAACTCGTCGGCCGTGTCATCCGCCGTCATGGCCGACGAACGCCTGCGCAAGGTGAGCTTCACCGGCTCGACCGGCGTCGGCACGACCCTGCTCACCCAGGCGGCCTCCAACATCGTGAACTCGTCGATGGAACTGGGAGGCGACGGTCCGTTCATCGTGCTCGACGACGCCGACCTCGATCTCGCCGTGGACCAGGCGATCATCTGCAAGTTCCGCAATGCCGGCCAGGCCTGTGTTGCAGCGAACCGCATCATCCTGCACTCGGCGATCGCGGATGAGTTCACTGAGAAGTTCGTGGCGCGAACCAAGACGCTGCGCGTGGGTGACGGCTTTGACCCGCTCGTCGAGGTGGGACCGCTGATCACCTCCAAGCAGCGCGACCGTGTCGTGGGCCTCGTGGAGTCGTTCCAGAACGTGGGCGCGACCCTGCTCACAGGAGGCGCCATCGTCGACGGCCCGGGATACTTCTACGAGCCGACCGTGCTCGAATTCCCCGAGCACGACCACGAGTTCTGCAACGAGGAGCTCTTCGCGCCCGTCGCCGCGCTCTACCGCGTCGACAGCGTCGCCGAAGCGGTGTCGTTCGCTAACGACACCCACTACGGCCTCTCTGCCTACCTGTTCACGCAGGATCTCTCGCGCGCGGTGACCATCGCCGAGCAGCTCGACTTCGGAATGGTCGGCGTCAATCGCGGAATCATGGCAGACCCCGCCGCCCCGTTTGGCGGCATCAAGGCGTCTGGTCTCGGGCGCGAGGGCGGTCACGACGGCATCTACGAGTTTCTCGAGCGCAAGTACATCGCGCTCACCATCAATGAACAGGCAGGACTGAGTTGACCATCGCGCCAGACATCTCCAATCGCATCGGGCTGGGCTTGCTGCGGCAGCCCAAGACTGTGCTCTTCGGGCCGGGCCAGCGCTTTCAGCTGCCCCACCTGGTCACCGCACTCGGCACCACCGTGCTCGTGTGCACCGACGAGCGCATGACGACAACGAGCGAGTTCATTGAACTGCGCGACCTGCTGGTGGCCGGCGGATGCACGGTGCACGTGTTCTCGCGAGTGCAGCCCGACCTGCCGCGCACCGACGTGCTCGAACTGCTCGAAGAGTTCGGCGGCTCCGGCATCGAGGTCGTGGTGGGCCTCGGTGGCGGCAGCTGTCTCGATATGGCAAAGGTCGCCGGGCTCGTGCTCTCACACGGTGGCGACGTGAGCGACTACTACGGCGAGAACCTCGTGAGCGGGCCCGGCCTGCCCGTTATCACCGTTCCGACCACGGGAGGCACGGGCGCCGAGGTCACCTGCATCTCGGTGATCTTCGACGCTGACCGCGGCATGAAGGTGGGAATCGCGAGCGAGTACCTCGAGCCCCACGCCGCGATCGTCGACCCCGAGCTCACCCTCAGCTGCCCACCCGGCCTCACCGCCGCGACCGGTGCCGACGCCCTCACCCACCTCGTGGAGTCGTTCACCGACCGCGCCAAGAATCCGTCGCCCACCGATATCGCCGAGCACCTGTACGTGGGCAAGAACGTGCTCACCGACGTCTTCTGCCGCACGGGGTTACAGCTGCTCGGAACATCCCTCGATCGCGTAGTCGCCGACCCCTCAGACCTCGCCGCGCGCTCCGACACGATGATGGCGTCGTTCTGTGCGGGAATGGCCATCAATACCGCCGGCACTGCCGCCGCGCACGCCATCCAGTCGCCCATCGGTAACCTCACCCACACCCCTCACGGCATCGGAGTGGGAGCACTGCTGCCCTACGTGATGCGCTACAACCTGCCGGCGAACGTTCCCGCCTTCGCCGAGATGGCCGAGCTGTTCGGGGTTGCTGCGCCCGGCGCGAGCGAGCTTGACAACGCTCGCAGCGCCATCGTGCGCATCGAGCAGATTCTCGCCACCCTGGGGGTGCCGGGCAATCTCAAAGACCTCGGCCTGCGTCAGGAAGACTTCGACTTCGTGGCAAGCCAGGCCATGCTCGCCACGCGTCTGACCGCCAACAACCCGCGCGAACTCAGCAAGGAGGCGATCGTCTCGATACTCGAGCACGCCTACGCCGACGACCGCACGTGGTGGGAGAACTAGTCCCATGACTCGCACTGTCAGCATCGCTGGCGCCGGCTCGATCGGCGTCGCCTTTGCGGTGCTGTTCTCCAGTGCCGGCTTCACCGTCAGGATGTGGGATGCCCTGCCCGACGCTTTCGACCGCGCGCGAGTAGACCTTGCCGCCCGGCTGCACATGCTGCGTGACGCTGGGCTGCTCGCGGAGCAACCCGCGGCCGTAATCGAGCGGGTGAGCTTTCACGAGATCCTGCTCGATGCCCTGCAGGGTGCCGAGCTCGTGCAGGAGTGCGCCCCCGAGTCGCTTGAGATCAAGCGCGAACTGTTCCAGCAGCTCGGCGCCTACAGCGAGAAGGGGGCGGTGCTGGCAAGTTCCAGCTCCGCGATCGTGTCGAGCGAGTTTGCGACGGCCACCCCCGCGCGTGATCGCGTGCTGATCGGGCATCCGGGAAACCCCCCGTACCTGATCCCCGTGATCGAGGTCGTGCCCTCCGGATACACGTCGCAGGAGTACGTCGACAAGGCCGTGGCAATCTATCGCGAAGCGGGGCTCAAGCCCGTCGTGGTGCGCAAAGAGATCGAGGGATTCCTTTTCAATCGCCTGCAGGGCGCACTGCTGCGCGAGGCCTACTGCCTCGTGCGCGACGGCGTCGCGACGGTCGACGAGGTCGACGAGGTGGTGCGCAGCGGCCTCGGCCGCCGGTGGTCGTTCATTGGCCCGTTTGAGACGGCCGATCTCAACACCCGTGGCGGAATCGAGTCGCACGCGCACAAGATGGGGCCCGCGTACGCGCGCATGGGAGCCATCCGCTCGCAAGACGACCCGTGGACCGACGACCTCGTGGCTCGCGTCACCGAAGAACGCAGGGCCATGCTGCCACTCGATGAGTGGGACGCCCGGGTGCGCTGGCGCGACACTCAGCTCATGAAGCTCAAGGCGCTTTTCGGCTAGCTGCCGGCGACGAGTTGCTCGTTGAGCTCTTCGAGATTCTTGCGGTACTCCACGAGGGCAAGTCGGCCCGCCCCGCGAATGTGTTCCTCGCATGCCGCCCGGGCGAGGGCCGGATCGCGCACCTTGGCGGCCGCATGCACGATCACGCGCAGCTCCTCCATGGAGTGGGCGACGCGTTGCTCATCGACGTAGGCGTAATGACGGAAGATGCCGATACGCGTGTGAACGCCCATGAGGCTCGCTTCGAGAACGTCGTTCTGGGCTCCCTCGAGCAGCAGCGCGTAGAAGGTGTCTTTCGCAACACCCCGGCTCTCGACAGTGCCATGGAGGTAGGTGGACTCCATGTCCGCGAGGTGCGCGACGAGACCGGCGGCCTGCTCGGTGGTCGCACGTTCCGCGAAGAGTTCTCCCGCGAGACCTTCCAGCGCGCGACGCACTTCGTAGAGAGCCTTGATGTCGGCGACAGTGAGCACGGTGACGATCGGGCCGCGGTTGGGCAGCATCGTGATGAGCTTCTCGGATTCGAGCTGGCGCAGCGCCTCCCGAATCACGGTGCGCGAGACGCCGTAGCGCTCGCACAGGGTGTTCTCGAGCAGCCGGTCGCCGGGATGCAGCACATCGTCGAGAATCTCCTGGCGAAGGATGCCCACGACCTGCTGGCGCAGCGGTGCCGCCTCCTGTCGAATCACGCGTCCGCCCGTCATGCCTCAACTGTAGGACGTGCGGATGCCCCTACCCATGTTGAGGCGCGGAACGACAGGGGCACATAGTCGATGTCGGCGCCGAGCTCGTGGGCCGCGCGCAGAGTGAAGTGTGGATCGCGGGTCAGTTCGCGGCCCAGGAACACCGCGTCGGCCCGACCCTCGGCAAGAATGCCTTCCGCTTGTTCCGCGGTCGTGATCTTGCCGACGGCGGCGACGAGCACCCCGCCAAGAGTGCGCACGGTTTCGGCGAGCCCCACCTGGTAGCCCGGGTAGACCGAGATGAAGATGTCGCGCACAAGACCTCCGCTCGAGATGTCGAACAGGTCGGCCCCGTGCTGCTTCGCCCAGCCGGCGACTGTCGCGGTTTCTTCCGGGGTCCAGCCATCGTCGGTCCAGTCGGTTGCCGAGAACCGCACAAAGAGCGGCATGGACTCGGGGATGACCTCGCGAATGCGATCGACGACTCGCAGCAGCATCCGGGCGCGGTTCTCGAGCGAGCCCCCGTAGTCGTCGGTGCGCTGGTTGCTGAGCGGGGAAAGAAACGAGTGCAGGAGGTACCCGTGGGCGGCGTGGATCTCGATCACGTCGAAGCCCGCGTCTACCGCCCGCCGCGCTGCCGTGCCGAAGTCGTCGACGATCGCGTCGATGCCGGCGATGGTGAGCTCCCGGGGAACATCGAGCCCGGGGCACGCGATGGCCGACGGGCCGACGGGAATCCAGCCACCCTCGGAGACGGGTTTGGTCTTGCCCGCCGCGGCGGTGAATCCGCGGTAATCGGAGCCCTTGCGCCCCGAGTGCGCGAGCTGCATGCCCGCCGCCGCGCCCTGGCTGTGAACGAAGTCGACGACTCGAGCCCACCGGTCGCGCTGGGCGTCATTCCAGATTCCGGTGCACTCGCTCGTGATGCGACCCTCGGGGCTCACCCCGGTGGCCTCCATCATCACGAGCCCCGCGCCGCCGGCGGCGTAGGTGCCCGCGTTCACGAGATGCCAGTCGTGGGGCATGCCGTCGTGGTCGAGGCACATGTACTGGCACATCGGCGAGACCCAGCTGCGATTGCGGAACGTCACGCCACGAATCGTGAGAGGGGTGAACAAGTGAGGCTGCGCCATCGTCGCTCCTTTGCGTGCGTAATACGATCATACTGTCGTATTCCGCGCGCGGGGAGAGTTCGTCACGCCGCCAGCACGTGTCAGTCGGGCGAACCACCCGATGCGGTGTCGGCCTCAACGTTTCCCGCTGCGCTGCCCGAGGTGTTGGGCTCGTCGGTGCTTCCGTCGGGCTTGGGCTTGTCGTGCTCGGACTTGTCGTGCTCAGTCATGGTCTACTCCTGAAGGATTCTCGACGGGCGTGCCGTCGGGCTCGGTGGTGATGTCGGGGTCGGGCAGTCCGCCCGGGTTGTCCTCGTGCTGCTTGTCGGGATTGCCCGGTCGCACCGCGGCGGACTCGGCAACGTCGATTCGCGTTGCGCCCGCCGTGCCCTCGCTGAGGATGATGCGGGGTGCGGCATCCTCGGGGGACGACTTGGGTGCTCGAGTGAGCTCGTCGACGCGCTTCTCAGCGAACGTCATCTCGGTCACGATCAGGCGACCGATCCGCGCCAGGCGCCGTCTGCGATGCCCTTGGCCTCGATGTAGTCCTTGAACTTGTCGAGTGCGTGCTGCACCGCGTGGTCGGGAATGTTGAGTGCGGCGCCCGCCTTCTCAACGAGACCCTCGGGCTCCCAGTCGATCTGGATGGCCACGCGCGACGACGTGTCGCTGAGCTTGTGGAAGGTCGCTACGCCGGCGTGGTCCACGTCGCCGTTCGTGCTCGTCCAGGCGATGCGATCATCCGGAATCTGCTCGGCGATCACCGTGCTGAACTTCTTCGTGACTCCGCCAACCGAGACGGTCCAGTCGGTGTGGGTGTCGTCGACCTGAACGATCGAGTCGACCTCAGGCAGAAACTCGTGGAAGCTCTCGAACTGCGTCCACTGGTTGTATGCGATGTTTACGGGTACTTCGACGTCAATGGCTTTGAGTATTTGCGACATGATTCGACGCTACGTCGCGTCCCCCACAACCAGCTAGGGGTTGACGAAGCGTCGCAGGAGTGCTGGCTATCGCTGCGCGACAACCTCGCCAATCGCCTGGTCGAGAATCTCGAGCCCGAGAGCGAGCTCCGCCTCGGTGCTTGTGAGCGTGGGGGCGATTCGGAAGGTTCCCCCGATGCCCGGCAGTTGCACGATGTTCATGTGCAGGCCGAGTTCGAGGCAGCGCTGAGTGATCGCCGCCCCCAGCTCGTCGGAGCTTTGCTTCGCCTGCCGATCGAGCACGAGCTCGACGCCCTGCAGTAGTCCTCGGCCGCGCACGTCGCCCACGACCGAGTGCCGGTCCTGGATGGCGAGCAGCCCGTCGCGCAGCACCGTGCCGAGCTCTGTGGCGCGAGCATCCAGGTGGTCACGTTCGAGCACGTCCAGCACCGTGTTTCCCACCGCCGCGACGAGGGGATCGGAGACGTGGGTCGTGAAGAACAGGAACCCGCGATCGGCCGCCGCCTGCTCGATCTCGGCACTCGTGATCACGGCCGCGAGCGGGAGCCCTGCACCGAGCGTCTTGGAGAGAGTGAGGATGTCGGGCACGACGCCGTCGCGCTCGAAGGCGTACCACGTGCCGGTGCGGCACAGGCCGGTCTGGGCTTCGTCGAGGATCAGGAGCATCCCCCGCTCAACGCACTTCTGCTTGAGGGCGGCGAGATAGCCGAGCGGTGGCTCGATGATGCCTCCCGAGCTGAGGATCGGCTCGACGATGCACGCAGCGAGGTTGCCGGTGGACTGGGCATCCACGAGGTCGAACGCCACATCAAGCTGCTTGCGCCAATCGAGCTCGCCGTGGGCGTCAACAAAGTCGGGGCGGTAGGCATAGGGCACAGGAATGGCGATATTGCCGGGCGATGTGGGCCCGTAACCCTTGCGACCCGAACTGTAGGTCGCACCCGCCGCGGCGAGAGTCATGCCGTGCCACGAGCGTGCGAACGACACGATCTCGTGCTTTCCGGTAACGAGCTTGGCCAGTCGAATGGCCGCCTCGTTCGACTCCGCGCCCGTCGTGAGCAGCAGCACCTTGGTGAGCGGTTCGGGCAGCGACTCGGCGAGGCGCCGCGACAGCTCCACTACCGGCCGCGACAGCATGCCGCTGTAGAGATGGTCGAGGGTGCCCACCTGGCGGCGCACGGTCTCCACGATCTCGGGGTGCGAGTGCCCGAGAATCGAGCTCATCTGTCCCGAAGTGAAATCGAGAATCTTGCGGCCGCTCTCCGTGTAGAGAAAACTGCCCTCCGCGCGCTCGATGATCTCTGGCACGAAAGTGGCGCCGTAGCGCAGCACGTGCTTGTCGACGTCGCGCCAAAACTCGGGATCGTTGGTCATGGCTCGACGATAACGATGCACTCCTGTGCGCGTCTAGGTTGTCTTATTGACCATGCTGTTCGAGAAAAGCGAACAATAGAATGGCCGCATGTCGTTGTCGCCCTGGAGGCTCCGGATGCTCGACGTGTTCGCCCGCGTCGGTACTGTGCGCGCGGTCGCCGAAGAACTGCACCTGAGCCCGTCAACCGTGTCCCAGCAACTCTCGACCCTCGAGACCGAGGCGGGCGCCGCCCTGTTCGAGCGATCCGGTCGCACCCTTTCTCTCACCCCCACCGGCGAGCTCCTCGTCGAGCGGGCACGCGAACTGCGCGACCACATGGAGTCCATCGAAGCGGAACTGCTCGACGTGACCACCGAGCCCGCCGGGCACGTGCGCGTTGGCGGCTTCGCGAGCTCCGTCTCCCCCATCCTCACGCGCGCGGCACTCGCCCTCGCGACCTCACACCCGCGCGTCACCACCGAACTGCTCGAGGTCGAACCGCGGGATGCCACGACCGCGCTGCACCAGGGGCGGTGCGACGTGATCGTCACCGTCGACGAGTCCGACGGTCGATTGCTCGCCCCCACGCTCACTGTCATCCCCCTCGCCACGGATCCCCTCATGGTGGTGCTTCCGGCGGGGCATCCGCTCGGCTCCCAGACTCAGGTTTCGCTCGCCGACCTCGCTCACGAGCGGTGGGCGCTCGACCTCGCCGACACCTACCTCGGAGAGCTCGTGCCCCGGCAATGCCGTCTCGCGGGGTTCGAGCCGGCGGTCGCCGGCAGATTCTTCAGTTACGGCGTGATGCTTGCGCACGTGGGATCCGGGCTCTCGGTCGCCATCCTCCCCGAGCTCGCAGCGGCCGGTGCAGCCGGGGTCATCACGCGGCCGATCCGCGGCCTCGCTGACCGCACGATCGTCGCCGCCGTGCGCACTGGCAGCGCGCAGCGGCTCGCGATCCGCGCGGTGCTCGATGAGTTGCGCGCGGCGGCGGGCTAGACCGCGACGCGCAGCGGCGCCTCGGTCGCGGCCACTACCTCGTCAACCGAGACTCCCGGTGCGAGTTCGACGAGCATGAGGCCTTGCGGCGTGACGTCGATAACGCACAGATCGGTAATGATGCGGTCAACGCACGCACGCCCAGTGAGCGGGAGGGTGCACTCCGTCACAACCTTGGCCGTGCCGTCTTTGGCGACGTGCTCCATCACCACGATCACCCGGTCGGCGCCCGACACCAGGTCCATGGCGCCGCCCATGCCTTTGATGAGCTTGCCGGGCACCGCCCAGTTGGCGATATCGCCCGCTGACGAGACCTGCATGGCGCCGAGAATGGCCGTGGCAATACGGCCGCCGCGGATCATGCCGAAGCTCGCCGCGGAGTCAAAGAACGATGCACCCTCGAGCACGGTGACCGTTTCCTTGCCGGCGTTGATGAGCGTTGGGTCTTCTTCGCCCTCCCACGGGTAAGGCCCAACGCCGAGTATTCCGTTTTCGGAATGCAAGACGACAGTGATGTCTTTCGGCAGGTAGTTGGGGATGAGGGTCGGCAAGCCGATACCCAGGTTCACGTAGGTGCCGTCCCTGAGCTCGGTCGCGGCCCTGGCCGCCAGCTCGGTGCGCGTGAGAGCCATCAGCTGTTCTCCTCGCGCTGGCGCACGGTGACTCTCTCGATCGGCCGCTCCGCCGACTGCTCGGGAGTCAGTCGCACGATCCGGTCAACGTAGATACCGGCGAGATGCACCTGGTCCGGGTCGATCTCGCCCGGTTCGACGAGCTGCTCTACCTCGGCGATCGTCACTCGCCCGCTCATCGCCGCGAGGGGATTGAAGTTACGGGCAGACTGATGGAACACGAGGTTGCCGTGACGGTCGCCCTTGGCCGCCCGCACGAGCGCGAAATCTGCTCTGATCGCCTGCTCCAACACGTACTCGCGGGCGGTGCCCAGCGACGCGAACTGTTTCGTCTCCTTCGCGGGCGAAAACACCGAGACACTGCCGTCGGGGGCGTGACGCCAGGGCATCCCGCCTTCTGAGACGACCGTGCCCACGCCCGTTGGCGTGTAGAACGCGGGAATTCCCACGCCGCCCGCGCGCAGTCTCTCGGCGAGCGTGCCCTGCGGCGTCAGTTCAACCTCGACCTCGCCCCCCAGATACTGGCGCGCGAACTCCTTGTTCTCGCCGATGTAGCTCGCGATGATGCGGCGAATCCGGCCTTCCGATAGCAGCAGCCCGAGGCCCCACCCGTCGACGCCGCAGTTGTTGGATACGACCTCAAGGTCACCGGCGCCCTGAGAGAGGAGGGCCCGGATGAGCGCAATGGGCACACCGGCGAGACCGAACCCGCCGACGGCGATGGTCGCGCCGTTCGGAATGTCTGCGACCGCGATCGCTGCTGAGTCGACTTCTTTGTCCACGAGAGCCCCTAACGGGTGATCAGAAGACCAGTCTAGAACTCGAGCGTGAGAAGGCTTTCAGCGTGGGTGCTTCCGGTCGACCGTGCGAGACCCGCGGGTCAGGCCGCCCGCTCGCGCGCCGCCGCGATGACGCGACCGCGAGCCGAGTGAGGGAACCTCTCGAGCGCCGCACGCACTTCGTCCCTGGTGAAGTTGGCCCCGAACAACTCGCTGCCGGGCTCCAGGCTCACGCCGTCTGCAAGGCTGCCTGCCTCAACGGCGTCGAACCCCAGTTCATCGACGAGTGAGCCGACGGCGATAACGTCGGCCGCGTTGTCACCCGCAATCGCGATCGCCTTGCGCCCGGGGGCCCCTGTCGGTCGCGCGCCCTCGTCGAGGTCGTGGTAGCCCATGTGGTTGAAGGCCTTCACCACTCGAGAGCCGGCCAGGAACGCCTGCACGGTTTCGCTCGACGAGGTGGTGGGGTCGTTGAGGTCATCCCGAATGCCGTCGATCTCCCACCAGTAGTTCATCGCGTCGATCACCAACTTGCCCTCAAGTTCGGCTACCGGGATGGTGCGGTACTTGCCCAACGGCAGGGCGAGGATGATCACGTCCGCCTGCGCCGCAACCTCGCGAGAGGTGAGGGGTACCGCGCCCGTCGCGAGCACGTCGACGATGAGCGCAATGCGGTTCGGATCTCCCGATCCCGACATCAGCACTCGATGACCTGCCGCGAGCGCGAGGCGGGCCAGCACCGTGCCGACCTTTCCGGCTCCCAGGATGCCAATGACCGGCTTAAACATGTGCGGGCTCCTTCGCGAGCAGCTCCTGCACCCTCGGCGCGACCTTCGTGCCGAGCAACTCGATCGTTGTAGCCCGAGCGTCGCGGGGCAGGTGCATGATGTCGTACTTGAGGTCGAAGCGGCTGAGTCTCAGGTCGCGCGCAACTCCGGCGATCTTCTGGGCAACCGTCTCGGGCGAACCGACGAACAGGGCACCGGTCGCGAGCTCGGCCTCGAACCGATCGCGAGTGGGCGCGTAGAAGCCTCGCTCTGCGCTGATCGCTTCGACAACGGGTTGCCAGTACGTCCACCACGTCTCGATTGCCTCTTCGTCCGTCTCGGCGATGAGGCCGAGGGAGTGCTGACCAACCGGCTGAACTGGTTGGCCAAACTGCTCGAGCGCACGAAAGTAGAGGTCGACGTGCCCGGCAAACCGCTGCGGCTGGCCGCCGATGATCGCGAGCATGAGCGGCAGCCCGTAGCGCGCGGCACGCACGACCGACTCGGGGCTGCCGCCCACACCGATCCAGGTCGGAATGCCACCTGCAGGCATCGCGGGATGAAGCTCCTGATTGTTCAGCGGAGCCCGTGTACTGCCCGACCACGTCACGTTCCGCTCGCGCTGCAGCTTCATGAACAGTTCGAGTTTCTCCTCGAACAGCTGCTCATAGTCGGCGAGGTCGTAGCCGAACAGGGGGAACGACTCGGTGGCGGATGCCCGCCCGAGAATCAGCTGCGCTCGACCGTTCGAGACGGCATCGAGCGTGGAGAACTCGTGGAACAGCCGGACAGGGTCGTTGGTGCTCAACACGGTGACGGAGGTGCCGAGCCTGATGCGCTCAGTTACTGACGCCATTGCGGCAAGCAGCACTGCGCTAGCCGAGTCGTTGTGGCCCGCACGGTAGTGCTCGCCGACACTGAAAACGTCGAGGCCGACGCGCTCGGCGAGCTGCGCCTCCTCGACGAGAAGCCGTACTGTCTCGGCGTCGCTCAGCACGCGGTTTGCGGCGGTCGCGACCTCGCCGAATGAGTTGAGGCCAAGTTCAAACGTGGTGTTCACAATTTCTCCCAGATGATTGACATGTCAATAATGCACCCATATGATTGATATGTCAATCAAAGGAGCACGAGTGACAACATCGACGGGCAGGCAATCTCCCACCGCGCAGCAACTGCGGGCGTGGCGCCTTTTCGTGGAGACGTCCGAGCGGGTGAGCACCCGGATCGGATCGCGTCTGCAGACCGATTCGGGCATCTCGTCGGGCGACTACGCCGTACTGCTTGCTCTCGTCGAGGCGGATGACACTCGCCTGCGTTCATCCACCCTCGCCGAGCGGATCGACTGGGAGCGCAGTCGACTCTCCCACCACCTCGGGCGCATGGAGCGTCGAGGCCTCATCACTCGCGAGAACTGCGCAACCGACACGCGCGGCTCAGAGGTCGTACTCACGAGCGAGGGCGCAGCACAGTTCAGGCGAGCCTCCGCTCCCCACCTTCACGCGATCCAGCAGATGTTCGTGAGCGCGTTGAGTCCCGAACAACTGATCGCGATCGAGCAGGCCATGGTCGCGCTCGACGCCCACCTCAGCGACAACGCCTGATGGCGCGCGAACTGGTCATAGTGTCCAGTCGGTCGCGGAACGTTTCTCGCGCCGAGCTATTCGAGAGGCTCTGCGACGACCTGCAGGCCCCCGGGGGAGTTGGCCGACTTATTGAGCGCCGCGACCCACGCAGGGTTGATCGCGGGGCTCTTTCCACCGAAGTACTGGAAGACGATGGGGATCGTCGGGCTCATCCAGATCGAGACGCGACCGACACCGCTGCCGGGTTCCGTCCAGGTGAACGCGAACTGCTCGCCGCGTCGCAACTTCGCCCAAATCACGATCTGCAGATGGGCGAGAACACGGTCGTCAAATGTCGCCTTAACCTGCGAGTCATAGCTGAGTGTTCCCACGAGATGCGAGCTTACCTGCGCCGATGAGAGACGCGGTCTTTGCCGGCACTTTTCGCGCCGTACATGGCGGTGTCGGCAAGACTGAGCAGCTCATCATTGGTGGGGATGCTCGTGCCGTCGGCAGTCCACGTCACGATTCCGACGCTCGCCGTGACCGAGTACTTGGCGGGAATTCCGTCGATCGGCTTGGCGACCTCGGCACGGATGCGCTCGGCAATCGAGTGCGCCGCGAGCTCGTCGGCCGCCTCGCACACGGCAACGAATTCGTCGCCGCCGTACCGACCGACCGTGTCGTGTTGGCGAACGCCCGTGCGGATGCGCAGGGCGACCTCGCGCAGCACCGTGTCGCCCACCACGTGACCCAGTTCGTCGTTGATGTCTTTGAAGCCGTCAAGGTCGAGGAAGATCACCGAGAGCGGAAGCGACGAGGCGTGCGCCGCCTGCACAGCACCCGTCACCGTGTCTTGCAGCAACTGCCGGTTCGCTAGGCCCGTGAGCTGGTCGTGCAGGGCGAGCCGTTCGAGTTCCAGTTGAAGCCGCACGCGCACGATGGCCTGCGCGGCCTGGCGCGCGAGCGAGGCCTGCAGGTTGACGTACTGCTCATCGAATTCACGTGGCCGCGCAAAGAAGCACGCGAGCACGCCGAGGGGCACCCCGGCGCGCAGCAGCGGAATGATCGTCACCGCCTCGAGTTCGTTGGCCCGCAGCCCGGCGACCACGAACGGATAGCGGCCGCTGTCGTCGTCGGCCTTGACGGTGAGAGGGCTGCCGTCGTCAAGCGCGTCGTTGGAGGCGAGCGGTGCATCCGAAGGAATCATGCCATCGAGCGGATGCTCCCCCGCCAGGAGAGTGAAACCGCCGTCACCCACCACGAATACGCCCGCCGAGGTGGGTGCGAACGCATCTTTCGCGGCCGACAGCAGCGCCTCAGCCACGTCGACCTCCGTGAAGCTCTGGGCAAACGCCGAGGTTGCGGTCTGCAGCACGAGCACGCGAGCCTCGGATGCTTCGGCAGCGCGCCGCGCGCTCAGCAGGTCACGCTCGTACTCCTGCCGAGATGTGGCATCGAACACGGCGGTATGGATCACGAGGGTGCCATCGACATCCTGAAGCTCAGCGTTGAGCAGCACGGCCAGGGTGCGGTCGTCGGCGCACTTGACCGTGAGCGAGACCTCTCGCACGAGGCCCTGCAATCGCAGCACGGGCATGTGGCGAGTCTCGTAGAACAGTTGGCTTCCGGGTTCGAGCAGGCTCGTGAACGAGGTTCCGATCACTGCGGACCGCTCGAGTCCCGTCCAGGCAAGAAAAGTGTCGTTGACCTCACTGACGCGACCCTCGAAGGTCATGGTCAGCAGGCCACACGGCGCATTGAGGTAGAGCCGACGAAAATCGTCGGACGTTTCGGGAACGGTACTCACCTCAGGTACTCGAGAATCTCGGTGGCGAGCGCGTGCGGGCCCGACAGGTTGGGAAGGTGACCCGTCGACGCGAGGGTCACGAGCGTGCTGCCCGGGATGGACTCGTGAACGTAGCTGCCCACCTCGTGCGGGGCAATGACGTCGTCGCTGCTTTGCAGGATCAGGGTCGGCACCGTGACGCGGGGCAGGTCCGCGCGGTTGTCTGAGAGAAAAGTCACGCGCGCGAACTGCCGGGCGACGCTCGGGTCGGTGCTGCAGAAACTGTCGGTGAGACGGTCGCCCAGTTCGGGGCGATCGGAATTGCCCACAATTACGGGGGCCATCGCGTGCGACCACCCGAGATAGTTCAGGTCAAGAGAGTCGAGCATCGAATCGATGTCGGCTTGGGTGAATCCACCCACGTAGTCCCCGTCATTCACATAGCGCGGAGAGGGGCCGACAAGCACGAGGGCACCGAACTGGCTGGGGTCGGTAATCGACGCGAGCACGCCCATCATCCCGCTCACCGAGTGGCCAACGAAGACTGCGTCGTCAGCATCGAGATCAGCGAGAAGTTCGTTGATGTCGTCGGCATAGCCCTGGAGCGAGTCATACTTCGCCCGGTCGTACGCGGAGAGGTCGGAACCGCCGGATCCCACATGATCGAACAAGACGACCCGATAGTCGTCAACGAAGTACGGAACCACGTCACGCCAGGTTTCCTGGCTGCATCCAAAACCGTGTGCGAACACCACAGCGCGGCCCCCGGGGTTACCCAGAATCCGTACGTTGTTGCGGAAACGCACCTGCATGAGGCAACTGTACGTTGCAGTCGCACAGCAAAAAAATGTCGGAGCTACCCCCTGTCAATTTGCGGCGCGGCACAGTATAAGCGCATGCCATCGAATTGCGCGCCGGTAGATTTCCTCTTGCATACCGGATCAACTGGGTGCATGGTCTGGCACGGCAAGGACGGGAGAATCGCATGGTGAGCGAAATGGTGCTCGCCGTCGAACTGGAGAAGGCGGTCGAGCTCGGCCAAATCCGTGCCGTGTTCCAACCCCAGTTCGACCTGGCCAGCGGCAGAGCAGTCGCGGTCGAAGCTCTCTCGCGGTGGAACCACCCGGGGTTCGGCATGGTGCCGCCCAACGAGTACATCCCTGTCGCCGAAGCAGGGCAGATCATCCACTCTCTCGGCCGATTCATGATCGATCAGGCGCTCGATGCGCTCATCGACTGGCGAGCCGCCGGCATGGAGATCGAAGTTGCCGTGAACGTGTCGGCCGCGCAGCTGACGACGCTCGAATTCTACGATCGGCTCGACGACGACCTCGAGCACCGCGGACTGCCCCCGGGCGTGCTCACGATTGAGATCACCGAAAGCCAGCCGATCCTGCAGACACCGTCGGTGATCACGCGCCTCTCGCAACTGCGTCGCGAAGGCCTGGGCGTGTCGATCGACGACTACGGAGTGGGTTACTCATTCCTCGATCAACTGGAGCGCCTGCCCGCCACCGAGCTCAAGATCGACCAGTCCCTCATTCAGGATGATTCGCCCGAGGCGGTAGGGCTCGTCAAGGCGGTTACCGAACTCGCGCATTGGCGCGACATCATCGTTGTTGCCGAGGGAATCGAGACCCAGGAGCAGCTGGATCGCGTGCGGCTCTTCGGCTGCGATCGCGCGCAGGGTTACTTTCTTGCGCGGCCCGTGGAGCGGGAAGAAGTCGCCTGGTATTTCGCCTGAGCCTGAGCCGTCAGATGCCGTCGAAGTCGTCGGTGGCGTCGGAGCTGGAGGAGTCTGCTTCGTCGCCGCCCACATCGATCTTCGTCCACGTGACCGGCATGCCCGGGGAGAACAGGATGTCGATACCGGGGCCACCCCGCAGGGGCGGGATGTTCACATAGCCGCCACCCGCTTTGATGGCGTCGAGAATCTTGTCGCGCAACTCATTCACGGGGTCGGGCAGAAAGTAATCGCGGCCGTCGACGGTGAGTCTGTTTACAATGGCCAAAGATTCCATCCTCTTCGCATGTCACGCTTGCCGTTATCGCGTCAAGGCTACCCGCACCCACACAAGGAGTACCCCGTTGGCGCAGTTTCTCTACGGATCACCGCCCGAATCCTTCGAGCTGGATGACCGCACGCTCGCTCACATCGAGATCGTTGTGCTCGCCAAACTTCGTAGGCAGGAAGCCTTCGCGTTCTCGCTCGAGCGCGCTGATGGCGGTCGCTCGACCCTGTGGATAGGCACCAACAGCACGCTCCAGTTCCGTTTCGACGGCGGGGAGCAGGAGATCAACCGGGTATGGCTCGAGGCCCTCATCGATTCCGCCAACTCACCCGCCGGCCTCAAGATTTTGCCCGAAGACGGCTAGTTGCGCTCGGGGAGCTGGTAACTGGCACCGCCGACGTGCGGGGGTTCCACTCGCACGCCGTCGCCCTGGTCGTCGGGCGTGCGACCCGCAACATGACCGGCACGCAGCCCGCGGTTGGTGAATGATCCGAAGTTGTTGACGTCACCCGAGATTCGGCCAGAAGGCTCGATCACCAGGGTGCCCGCGACGCGAATGTCGACGGCACCCACGATGTCACCGAAAACGAGCACCGTGCCGAGGCTGCCCACGGTGACCCGACCGCGCACGACGCCGTGCACGTCGACGTGACCTCCGGGCTGCACGTCGATCGAACCCTCGTGCACACCACGAATTACCAACGCTCCGCCGTCTTCGACGATGATCTCGCCCTCTGACGGGCCATCCAGTTGCTCGTTCCTGGTCACGTTCATTGTGGTCGCCTCCTTGGCTTGCCTTTCGACGCTATCGGTAGGCGACCGTGCAGTTCGAGTCACGCAGGGGGGCTTGACACCTCGGGTTGCATGTACCACTCGACAAAGGAGTGCGCCCGGCCGTCGTCGGCGAACCCGATCACCCACAGGTTGGCGTAGACCCGCCCGCCCTCGTACTGCGTGCGCCCCTGCACGATGCCGATGCCGTCGGAGTAGACAAGTGGTGCCGCCTCGAAGCTCCACGTGCCCGGGTCATCCCGGTGCGCGAGCCACCCCTCGACAATGCCGTCGCTGCCGACCCAGGGCGACGGATCGAAGGGGCTGCCCGCATACGTGGCGTCGTCGGTGAAGAGGGCGCGAATGTCGCCGGGCTCGTTGGAGGCCCAGGCGACGCGATAGCGGTCAAGCCAGTTCTGAACGATCTCGATATCAGTCATGCTCCAGCTTTACTCCGAGGCACCGACACACAAGTGCGCGCAGCATGGTTTGCTAGGCACTATGAGCACAGAAACCCATGCCAACGAACCGCACGGTGCAGGCATCGCGGGGCGCTTGAACTGGCTGCGCGCTGGCGTGCTCGGCGCCAATGACGGCATCGTGTCTGTCGCGGCCATCGTCGTCGGTGTCGCTGGCGCGACGTCGCAGGTTGCCCCGATCCTCACGGCGGGTGCGGCCGGTCTTGTCGGTGGCGCCATCTCGATGGCACTCGGGGAATACGTTTCCGTCAGCAGCCAGCGCGACAGCCAGCGATCCCTCATCGCCAAGGAGCGCACCGAGCTCGCCACCATGCCCGAGGAGGAGCTGCTCGAACTCACCGCTCTCTACGAGGCGAAGGGGCTCACCGCGCAGACGGCACAGCGCGTAGCGCAAGAACTCACCGAGCACGATGCGCTGACCGCGCACCTCGAAGCGGAACTCGGTATTCGCGAAGAAGACGTCGCGAGCCCGTGGCAGGCCGCTGGCGCATCCGCCCTCGCGTTCTTCATCGGTGCCGTGCTGCCGATGCTCGCGATCCTCATCCCGCCCGCCGACGTGCGCGTACCCGTGACCTTCGCGGCGGTGCTCGTCGCGCTCGCGGGAACGGGGGCGCTGAGCGCCCGCATCGGTGGAAGCCCGTGGCTGCGCCCCACCCTGCGCGTCGTGATCGGTGGCGCGATCGCCCTCGCGGCGACCTTCCTGATCGGCACCCTGCTCGGCACCACCGGCGTAGTCTGACCCGCATGGTGAAGATCCTGGTCGTCGAGGACGACCCGGCGATGGGCGCGCTCGTGCAGCACGGCCTTGAGGAGGGCGGCTACGACGTCACCCTCGTCGCCAACGGGATTGACGCCCTCACCGCGATCGCGCAACAGGACTTTTCCGCGGCCGCGATCGACGTGATGCTCCCCGAGATGTCGGGTTTCGAGATCTGTCGGCACCTGCGCACGCAGGGCAATGCCTTGCCCGTGCTGCTGCTCACCGCGCGGGATGCGGTCGAAGACCGAGTGCTCGGACTTGACTCCGGCGCCGACGACTATCTCATCAAGCCGTTCGCGTTCGCCGAGCTCACCGCCCGCATTCGCGCTCTCGTCAGACGCGACGCGGCCGCGCCCAAGGCGACCCTGCACGTCGGCCAGGTCACCCTCGATGCCGTGACCAATCGCGCAACATCCGGCAGCACGGCGCTGTCGCTCAGCGCCAAGGAGTTCGCCCTGCTCTGGATGCTCGCAAGCCACGTCGACACTCCCGTGAGTCGCGCGGAGATACTGCAGGAGGTGTGGGGATCGGTGCAGTACATCGATCCGACGATCGTCGACCAGTACGTCAGCTACCTGCGTCGAAAGCTGGAACCCCTCGACGTGGGGTTCTCGATAGCGACCCTGCGTCGCGTGGGCTACGTGCTGAGGGTCGACGCATGACGGGCGGCCGCATGTCGGTGCGCGCCCGAATCACCCTCGGCAGTCTCGCGGTCGCCGCGGTACTGGTGGTGCTCGCCCTGCTCGTCGTGCGGGCGCAGGTTGCCACCATCCTCACCAACGCCGACGCGAGTCTCGCCCAGAGCGATCTCGCATCATTTGAGAAAGACATCTCGGCCCACCCCGACGAGCCCGTGGACGATCCCGGCACGGGCGTGCTCGTCTACGTGCGCGACCCCGAGGGAACAGTGCAGGTCGACACGCTCCCGCACGACGTGCTCGAGCTCGTCGAGGGCAGACCGGCGACGAACGAGCAGTACACGACAACGGATGACGAGCACCGCACGTTCGTGGTGGTGGGCCGCGCCGTCGATACGGCAGCAGGCACCTGGGCACTGTGGTCGGCTCGCAGCACGTCCGCGAGCGAACTCGCCCTCGAGGGGTTCGACCACGTGCTCGTGATCGGCGGCATCGTGCTGCTCGCGGGCTTCGGCGCGGCCTCATGGTTTATCGCGACGGTCGCACTCCGACCGGTGCAGGCCGCGCGGGCCCGCGAGAAGCAGATGGTGTCAGACGCGGCACACGAACTTCGCACCCCGCTCGCCGCGCTGAAAACCCAGCTCGAACTCGCGCACGATGACTTTGGTGACGCCGATGCGCTCGCCCGGCAGGTGGCGACCGCCGAGTCATCCGTCGATCGACTCACGTCGCTCGCCTCCAACCTGCTGGCCCTGAGCCGGCTTGAGTCAGAGGAGCATGCGAGCGTGGCATCGTCGGGGGCGCACCTCGTCGAGGAGTTGCTCGGCAGCATCGACAGGGCGCGCATGCTCGCGATCGCCCGGTCGGTGACCGTCGATTTCGAGATCACGGCAACGCGCCCCGACGCGCACTACCGCATCGATGCTCAGGGGTTCGGACGAATGGCAGACAACCTGCTGTCCAATGCTGTCGTCGCGGTGCAGGCGCACGGCACGGTTCTTGCGACGCTCTCCGACAGCGCGAACGGTCTCACCCTCGCCGTCGCCGACGACGGGCCCGGTATGCCCGAGGACTTTCTCCCTCAGGCCTTCGAGCGATTCTCGCGGCCGGATGCCTCGCGCACCTCGACCGCCGGCGGCAGCGGCCTCGGACTCGCCCTCGTGCAGGCTCTCGCGAAAGACGCGGGAGGTTTGGCGGTCGCCGAGAACACGCACCCGGGCCTTCGCGTGACGGTGTCGATTCCGAAGATGTGAGGACTCACACGCTCGAGGGCGCCCACTCATAGGGTCGTCATAGCTTGGCGCCACACAGTGGTCACATGACCGCTCAGCTCCAGGCCCGCACGGCCCTTCCGCGCACCCTCGCCCGGGAGCCGCGCGTCGATCACAAGCGCACCTACGCTCGTCGCGCGCGTCGCGCAGATCTGCTCGTCATGGCGCTCTGGGCCTCCGGAGCTGCCGCCGCCGCGCTCTTTCTCGCCTCCGGCGGCGCCGCCCAGTTCGGGTCCCCCGCCGAGGTCGTAACAAGTCTCGGCATCATCACGGGCCTCGTGGGAACCGACTTCATCCTCGTCATGCTGATCCTCGCTGCGCGCATCCCGTTCATCGATCGCACGATCGGGCACGATCGCGCGGTGGCAGTGCACCGCTCCCTCGGCAAGCCCGCGCTGTACCTGCTTCTCGGCCACGGCGCCCTGCTGCTCGTGGGCTATGGCATGAGCGAGGGCATCAACCCCATCGCCGAAATCGGATCGATGCTCGCGCTGCCCGACATGCCCCTCGCGTTCGTCGCGCTCGGGTTGCTCGTCACCGTTGTGGTTACCTCACTCGTCGCGGTGCGGCGCAAGTTCAGCTACGAGGGGTGGCACCTCGTGCACCTGCTGAGCTACGTCTCGGTCGCCTTCGCCCTCCCCCACCAGCTGAGCGTCGGCGGCGTGCTCGCCGACGGCACGGCCCAACGCGTCTACTGGATCGCCCTCTACGTGCTCGCCTTCGGCGCCATCGCCACCTTCCGGTTCATCGAGCCGGCAGTGTCGAGCCTTCGACACCGGATGACGGTTGCGGGCGTGCACACGATCAATCCCGGGGTCACCTCGATTGAGCTCTCGGGACGCGACCTGCGATCCCTCGGTGCGGCCGGGGGGCAGTTCTTCATCTGGCGGTTCTGGACGGGCGCGACCTGGTGGCACTCCCACCCGATCTCGATGTCGTCGATGCCGACGGCCACGACCGCGCGTATCACCGTGCGCGATCTTGGTTCCGGCAGTGCGCGGATCAGCGCCGTGCCCGTCGGCACAAAGGTGTCGATCGAGGGACCGTACGGGCTGTTCTCCGACGCCGCTCGCACCTCACCCAAGCTCGCGATCGTCGCGGCAGGAATCGGCGTGACCCCCATCCGTGCCCTACTCGAGCACGCGCAGTTCGCTGCGGGCGAGGCGACCGTGCTTCTCCGGGCGAGCAGTGACGACGAGACCTACCTGTGGGACGAGATCCGCGAGATAGCGGCGGCGCGAGGAGCGAAGCTCTACGTCATGGTGGGGCACCGCGCCCACAGGGGTCCCTCCTGGATGTCGGAGGAGGATGCCCGCCGCGGCGTCACCCTCGCAGCGGCGTTCCCCGATCTCGCACAGTCCGACCTCTACCTGTGCGGACCCACCGCGTGGCTCGACTCGGTGGAGGCCGATGCCCGGGCCACGGGCATCCCCGCACATCAGATCCACTCAGAAAGGTTCGACTGGTGAGAACACGCGCAGTAGTGGGAAGCCTCTTCGCCTCGTTCGCGGTGCTCGTGGTGGGGTGGCAGGCCGGTGCCGCGGTGCTCGGTTCGAGCGTCACGACCACGTCGCAGCCCCAGACGAGCACCACAACGACCGGCGCATCGAGCGGGACGACCTCGACGGGCACGACCTCCTCGGGCACGTCGGCGTCGAGCGGCACGACCTCGAGCACCCCAACCGAGACTCCTGTCGCGACGGGTGCCGCCGACGGCACCTACACGGGCTCGAGCGTCAGCACGCGCTTCGGCAGCGTGCAAGTGTCTGTCACCATCTCGGGCGGCACGATCACGGATGTCACCGCGCTCAAGCTCACGGATGCCGACGGCAAGTCGGTACAGATCAGCAACCGCGCCGCCCCTGTGCTGCGGCAAGAGGTGCTTGCCGCCCAGTCGGCCAACGTCTCGAACGTCGGTGGCGCGACCTACACGACCCAGGCCTACCTCACGTCTGTGCAGTCCGCGCTCGACCAGGCTGGCTTCTGATGCGACACGTGTTCGAGACGATGGGCACCGTCGCATCCATCGAGCTCCCCCCGGGTTTCTCCCGACACCTGCCCGGCATCGAAGCAGTGTTCCGGCATGTCGATGACCGCTTCAGCCTTTACTCCCCGCACTCGGAGCTCAGCCGAGTCGCGACGGGTGACCTGAGCCTGCTCGACGCGAGTGATGCCGTGCGCGCAAGCTACGCGCGCGCGATCGGCTGGCGCGCGGCCACGGGCGGACTCTTCAGCGCGCACCGACCCGACGGCGTGCTCGACCTCAACGGCATTGTGAAGGCGGAGGCGATCGAACAGGCTGGCGCGCTGCTCGATGACTTCGGATGCCCGGCCTGGACGATCAACGTGGGTGGCGACATCCTCGTGCGCGGCGAGCCGGAGCACTGGGTCACCGGCATCGCCGACCCGCAGTCGCGGGGTTCGATTCTCGGAACGGTCGCTCTCGGCGGGCAGCGGCGCGCGATGGCCACCTCGGGAAGCGCGGAACGTGGCGACCACATCTGGCTTGGCGGACAAACTGCTCCCGCCCACTTCACCCAGGTCTCGGTCATCGCCGCCGACATCGTGACGGCCGACGTGCTTGCCACCGCAATCGTCGCCGGTGGTCGCGCGGCGCTCGACGACATCTGCGATCGCTGGCCCGTCGACGTGCTCGTGGTGGATCGCCAGGGCGACCTGGCCGCGAGTCCCGCCTTCTTTAACGCGAAGAGCCCCGCCCACCCCCGAAGGTGAGACGAGGCTCCTCGCCGCTCAGGCCGCCGGCGCTAGGACACCTTGGCCGTCGCGATACTCGTGCCGACGACGGTGACGTAGCCGGGCTTGCGCGCCGTCACCTGCACGGTGATCTTCTTGCCCTTGAGCGATTTCGTCATCGTGATCGCGGTCTTGTTGCTCCCCGTGATCGCGACACCGTCAGCGAACCAGACGTAGGTCAGCGTGACCCCGGCGTCGTAGCTTGCCGTCTTGACGGTGAGCTTCGTTCCGAGGATGGGCTTGCCGGTGATGACCGGCTTGGACTGCTTCGTCTGCACACCCAGAGCAACCGTCTGCGCCGGGCTGGCCTTGCTTACCGAAGCGAAGCCGGTCTTGGTTCCCGTAACAACCACCGTGAGCGACTTGCCCAGATCCGAGTACCCGAGCGTGTAGGTCGAGGCGGTCGCTCCCGCGATTGCCACGCCGTTGCGCTTCCACTGGTAACTCTTCACAACGCCCGCATCCCACGTGCCAGGGGTTGCCGTGACCTTGACGCCCACCCGTACCGTGCCCGTGATGCTCGGCACAGGGGTGGTGGCCAGGGTTCCGAGCGCCACCGGTGCGGTCGCAAGGCTGGTCTGGGTCACCGACGTGTAGCCCTCCTTCACCGCCGTGACTGCGACGGAGATCGAGAGTCCCGCTCGGGTTGCACCGGGCGTGTACCACGAGTTCGTCGCCCCCGCGATGGGCGAGCCGTCGCCCAGCCACTGGTAGGTGAAGGTCGTTCCGGCATCCCACGTTCCGCGCTGTGACAGCAGCAGCACTCCCACCTTCGGCGTGCCCGCAATGGTGGGCACGGGCGTGAGGGTGAGTGTTCCCACCAGCACGGCGTCGGTTGCCTCGCTCGACTTCGTCACGCTGACATAGCCAGGCTTACTACCGGTTACGGCCACGGTGACCTCGCCGCCCAGGTCGCTGCTCGCCGGCGTGTAGGTGGCCGCAGTCGCGCCAGCCACGTCTTCGCCGTCAACCAGCCACTGGTAGGCAAGCGTCACGTCGGCGTCCCAGTCACCGGCAGCCACGCTGAGCTCGACGCCCACCTGCGCGGTACCCGTAACGGTCGGGACGGGAGTCGACAGCAGCGTCGCGAGGCTAACCTCGACGGTCGCTTCACTGGTCTTGGTGACCGTGACGTATCCGCTCTTCGTTCCCGTGACAGCGACCGTGATGGCCTTGTCGACCTCGGCCGGGCTCAGGATGACCGTTGCCTCGGTCGCTCCCTCAATCGCCACCTCGTCAGCGAACCACTGGTAGGCCAGGGTCGTGTCGAGGTCCCAGTCACCCGCAGTGGCGGTGAGTGTCTCGTCGACAGTCGCGGTTCCCGCAATGGTGGGTACCGGGGTGTCGATGAGGTCGCCGTCGGCAACGGCAGCCGTCTCAGCGCTCGTCTTCGTCACCGGCTCGTAGCCTGCCTTCGACCCGGTCACGTCGACCGTGATGAGTGCACCCGCAAGGGTTGCATCCGGAATGAACTCCGAGGCGGTTGCCCCCTCTATCTCGATTCCGTCGGCGAACCACTGGTACGCGAACTCGGTGCCGGCATCCCACGTTCCCGGAAGCACGCTGAGAAGCACGTCAACCTTGGGCGTTCCCGCGATGACGGGCGTCTCGTTTCCGAGGTCGCCCAGGGCCACCTCAGCAGTCGGGTCACTCGTCTTGACGATCGACGTGTAGCCGAACTTCGCACCCGTCACCGCCACGGTGATCAGGGCGCCGACACGATCCGGACCGGGGGTGTACTCGGCCGCGATGGCTCCGTCGATTGCCACGTCGTTCGCGAACCACTGGTACGCGAACTCGGTGTCGGCATCCCAGGTTCCGGGTACCGCCGTGAGGGCGACTCCGACCTTGGGGGTTCCCGTGATCGTCGGCACCGGGGTGTCAACGAGGTCGCCGGCAGCGACCGCAGCGGTAGCCGCGCTCACCTTGGTCACCGTGAGGTAGCCCGTTTTCGAACCGATTGCGTTGACTGAGATGACCTTCCCGACCTGCGAAGCGCCGGGGGTGTAGGACGCCGATTCGGCTCCTGCAATCGCGTCGCCATCAGCGAGCCACTGGTAGGCGATGCTGACCCCGTCATCCCACGTTCCCGCAGTCGCGGTCAGCTCGGTGCCCAGCTTGGGGTCTCCGCTGATCGTCGGCGTCGGGGTGGTGGTCAGTGACCCCTCCGTGATGGGTGCCAAGACAGTGCTCGTCTTGGAGGTCGTGATGTAGTTGGTGCGCGTGCTCGTGACCGTAACGTTCACGATCTTGCCAAGCAGGTTCAGTGTCACCGGCAGGGTGGTGGCGGTCGCGCCGTCGATCGCAACACCGTCAGCGAGCCACTGGTACGTCAGCGTCGTGCCGGCGTCCCACGTTCCCGGAACGGCTGTCAACGTGCTGCCAACCGTTTTGCTTCCGGTGATCGTCGGCGTGGGGCTCAGGGTCTGAGCCGCTGCCGTGATCGTGATCCCTGCACTCGTGGTGGCCGCTACTGCGGGGTAGCTCGGCTTGGAGCCGGTCACCGTGAGGGTCACGCTTGTGCCAATGAGAGTGACGGGCGGCGTGTACGTGGACGACGTTGCTCCCGAAATCGGGGTTCCGTTCGACGACCAGACGTAGCTGAACGTCGTCGCGTCATCCCACAGCCCTGGCTGGGCCGCGAGCGCCGCCAGGGCACGCCCGGATCCTGCGATCGTCGGCGTCGCACCTGAGTTGACCCACGCTCCAGCGACGACTGCTACGGATGCAGCGCTCGTCTTCGCCGTGGTGGTGCGGCCGAACTTGGTTCCCGTAACGACCACGGTCAGGGTTTGTCCGACCTGGGACAGCACCGCGGGCGTGTAGATGGCCCCCGTCGCGCCGGAGATGTTGGTTCCGTTTGCCTGCCACTGGTAGGTAAAGACGGTCCCGGCATCCCAGGCTCCTGGTACTGCCGTGAGCGGAACTCCGATCTGCGGGGTGCCACTGATCGTGGGCGTCGGTGCCGACGCGAACGCTGCACGCACGCCAACGGCTGTCGGGGCGCTCGTGTAGGTCACGGGTGAGAAGCTTGCGTTGGTTCCCGTCACCTTCACGCTCAACGCAAGGCCAATGACGGTGCCGTCGGGCGTGTAGGTCGCCGAGGTCGCGCCAGCAATCGGCGTGCCATCGAGCAACCACTGGTAGCTGAACGTGGTGCCCTCGGTCCAGGTACCCGGCTCTGCTGTCAGGGGCACGCCCACGGTGGGCGTACCACCCGTGATCGTCGGCACGCTGCCCGCAACCGGCTGCGCACCGATCACGAGGGACTGAGTGCAGTCGATGCAGGTGCCGCCGAGGGTCGACACAGCGGCGACGGCCGTGAGGGCCGAACCGTTGGTGTCGGGGTTGGGCACAACGCTGAACTGCACCGATGAGGTGGCTGCGAGCGCGGTGGCGGGAACGGCCCACGTAAGGGTGTTGCCCGAGAGCGTGACGTTGGCGGGCAGGGCGCCGAGGCTTGACTTATCGAGCACGCCCGTGAGATCCATCGTCACCACCGAGCCGACGGGCATCGCGACCTTGCCCGTGTTACGTGCGGTGAGTGTGTAGATCGCGGCATCGCCAACGGCCACCGGAGCTGTGGGCCCGGCGAGCGTGAGGTTGAACTTCACCTGCCACGCGGGCTTGCTCGGGGTGTACAGCCACGTCTGGAAGAACGCGGTCAGGTCACGGCCCGAAATCTCAGTAGCGAGAGCAATGAAGTCGGCCGTGCGCTTGCTTTGCCCCGAGTACCGCACCTGCCACTGGTTCATGATGGTCGCGAAAGTCGCCGTACCAACAGCAGTGCGCAGAGCCTCGAGGGTCATCGCGCCGCGGTTGTAGACCTGCGAACCGAACAGCTGCGACGCCTGAGTCATCGCTGCTGGCGGAACAGTGAAGGTGGTGCCGTTGCCGCTCCAGAGCGAGAACACAGCCTGTTCAACTGTGGTCGTAGAGGATCCGGCGCTCTCGAACGGGAACTGGTATTCCGAGTACGTCGCGGGGCCCTCGTTGAGCCAGATGTCGTTCCAGTCGGTGGGCGACACGCCATCCCCAAACCACTGGTGCATGACCTCGTGGTACGTGGTGCCCCTGCTAGCGGAGTTGGGGAAGAACGAGCGGTCCTGGGTCTCGAGCGCGTAGTTGATCGCGCTCGGCACGATGTCGGTCACCAGACCCGTGCTGTTGCCCGGGTAGGGGCCGTACTTCGATTCGAAGAAGTCAAGGATCGACTTCAGCTGGGCGCGCGTGCCGAGCGTCGTCGTCTGGTTGGCGATCGAGATGGCCGGGTCGATGAACGTCCACTCGGGAATCGTGCGCCCGCTCTCGAGGGTGATGTTCGACGTGTACATGTCGTAGCGACCAACCGAGATGAGGGACAGTTCGCTCGCCATGGGCTTGGCCTGGTTCCACACCCACGTGGTGCGGGTGCCATCCGTGCTGGGCGTCTTCGACACGAGCTCGCCGTTGCTCACTGCTGCGGCATCCCTCGGGCCGGTGTTGCCGGCAGTGGAGGTCGTGAGCTTCGTCGGCACGTCGAGCGTGATCGTGTACGTCGCCTTGTCGCGCGGAGTGTTGTTGTTGGGGAACGCGGTCATCGCGCCGACGGGCTGGTTGAGGAACGTTGCGCCGTCGGTGGTGTTGTTCCAGCCCTCGGATGACCCGTCGGTGTCGGTGTGAGCCACCGGGCGACCCGAGTACGTGACGACCGTGGTGAACTCACCCTCCACGGGCGTTGCCGGCGTGACGATGAGCTTGTGGTTGTCGGTGGTCGCGTTGCTTGTCGTGGTGTTCTCGATGCGCGAGAAGGTCGCGGGAACACCGTTGACGGTGACCGCGTCCACGTTGAGGGTTGCGTTGGCGAGCGAGCTCGTGGATCCCTGGAAGTCGAACGAGTACGACTTCAGCGGGGCCCCTGTGGTGGTCGCCAGAATCGAGGCGGTGGCCGCAGAGAAGCTCGTGGTAGCGACGGCACCGGATGTCGCGGAGACGGCCACGTCGATGGCGAGGGTGATGTCGTAGTGCAGGGCGTCGTAGCCGCCGTTGCCCTGGTTGGGGAAGAGGGTGTCTCCCGCTGTCTGAGGGCCATCAATGGCATCAGCGGCGTAGGCCGCAGTGGCCCCCGTTGTTGCAATCAATGACCCGGCTATAAGAGCCAGGGTCGCGAGACTAGCTGTGTATCGACGCGTGATCGCCATGAGATCTCTTTCGGGTAATCGGGAGTGCCGCGCCAAGAGGTAGCGAGACGAGCGCGGAGTGTGGCGAAGTTATCTACCGTGTATTTCCGGTTTATTTCCAGCTATCGCAGGTTTGTGACACGTTTCATTTGCGCGCAGGAATTCTTCACAGCGCGCAAAACTCCGCCGAAAGCGGTCGTCAAATGCGTCGAACCCGCGGCCCATGCGCACTCTTGAGCGAAAAGATTTTTAGAGAATTTTTTGGGGTGAAAGCGCGACACGCCAGCGACTAATTTGTCTACCCCCGACGAACATGGGATCGATCTACTCTGTCTCGCCCCGATTGCGTCGGCGCATCTTGCGCGGTGCTCGCCCGCCGAGAAACGATTGGCCAGATGCGACGACGAAGCCAGCACGCAGGGCCTCCCGGCCAATCAGCATGCGGAAGCCCATCTGGTCACGGTTGCTCAGCGTGAATTCTGCGTTGACCTCGCGGCCCACGAGAACGACGCGCATCATCACGACAAAACGCTCGTCCACGTGCCCCGACGAGCTGCGCACCTTGCGGCGATCGTGCACCGGACACTCGACGACGACCTCGTCCTCGACCGACTCCTGCCACGGCCGCACCCGGAATCGCACCCAGTCGATCTCGTCTCGCTGGAACACCGTGATGTCGTATGCGTGGATCGACGAGGTCTGTGCGCCGGTGTCGAGCTTCGCCTTGATCCAGGGGATTCCCACATCCGGTAGCTGCACCCATTCACGCCACCCGGCGAGGGTGTTTGAATGGGAACTCTTGCTCACTCCCCCATCTTGTCAGGGCTCCACCATGAAACTTGCGATCCTGTCGCGCGCCCCCCGTTCCTACTCCACCATGCGGCTTCGCGCTGCGGCGGAACAGCGCGGCCATGTGGTGCGAGTGCTGAACACCTTGCGCTTCGCGATCGACCTCTCTGGCGAGGAGCCAGACCTGCAGTATCGGGGCAAGCCGCTGAGCGACTACGACGCGATCCTGCCGCGCATCGGCAGCTCGATCACCTACTTCGGAACGGCCGTGGTGCGCCAGTTTGAGCAGATGGACGTGTACACGCCCAACACCGCAAACGGAATCTCCAACGCCCGCGACAAGCTGCGCGCGACCCAGATTCTCTCGCGCCACAACATCGCCATGCCGGCCACAACGTTCGTGCGCAACCGCGCCGACGTGCGCCCCGCGATCGAACGCGTCGGCGGGGCGCCGGTCGTGATCAAACTGCTCGAGGGCACTCAGGGCATCGGCGTCATCCTCGCGCCCGAGGTGAAGGTGGCGGAGGCCATCATCGAGACACTTCACTCCACTAACCAGAACGTGCTCATTCAGCGCTTCATCGCAGAGAGTCGCGGGCGCGACATCCGGGCCCTCGTCGTGGGCGACCGGGTGGTGGCCGCCATGCGTCGCACCGCGAGCGGTGACGAGTTTCGATCCAACGTGCACCGCGGTGGCATCACGCAGTCCGTCGACATCACGCCCGAGTTCGAACAGGCGGCCGTGCGGTCGGCGCAGATCATGGGACTCAAGGTGGCCGGAGTCGACATGCTCGAAGGCGAGGATGGCCCCCTCGTGATGGAAGTGAACTCATCACCCGGCCTCGAAGGAATCGAGAACGCCACGCGCCTCGACGTGGCCGGCGCGATCATCGACCACATCGCTGACCGCGTCTCGTTCCCCGACATCGACGTGCGCCAGCGACTGTCGGTGTCGACCGGCTACGGCGTGGCCGAGCTGCTCGTGCACGCCGATGCCGACCTCGTGGGCAAGACCCTCGGCGAATCGGGGCTGTGGGAGAGGGATATCACGGTGCTCACGCTTCACCGCGGCACAACCGTCCTCCCGAACCCGCGCAAGGGCGCGATGCTTGAGGGCGGCGACCGGCTGCTCGCGTTCGGCAAGCTCGACGAGATGCGCACCATGATTCCGGAGCGCCAGCGCCGCCGCCGCAAGGTGCGCAAGCTGCCCGCCGAGCCGCTGCCCGCCGAGAGCGCGTAGTTAACTCAAGCGGCCCCGCGAGAGCGCAAAAACTGCTCCAAGGGCGCGGCCGTGCAGCAGAAATTGCACGCTGAGCGCTGGGCATTGACCTCGCGCTGCGGCTGGCTGGTCAGCGGGGGCCTCGAGAGGATTCGCGTCCCCCCGGCCCAGACACACAAAATGGCCGCCTGAAAGGCGACCATTTTCTGTCTGCGGAGACGGAGGGATTTGAACCCTCGGTACCCGTTAGGGTACTCCACCTTAGCAGGGTGGTGCACTAGGCCGAACTATGCGACGTCTCCAAGTACGTCAGCAATCATAACCATAGAGGGCCGTGACTACTGACGAGGGGGCTAATCGTTGGCGATCGAGCAGGTGTACTGCGCGGCGTTGGTGCCCGGTACACCCTCGAGCACGGGCAGCCCCGAATTGTCGATGGTGGGGTCGGGCGCGACAACGGGCGCGTTCGGGTCGGGCTCCGAGCCGATGCCGGTGCCGGGCGCTGCGAGCAGGAACGGCTGGTCGGCCTTGACGTAGGCCATGAGCTGGTCACCCAGGAACTCGTTGGGCTGAACCTTGCCGGCGTACACGCCTTCGCCGCCGGTCGTTCCCGGGTACTGCACGAACGTCACGCGCTCCAGGGGGATGTCCTTGAGCGCAATAGCGATCGCGGCCATGGTGTCGAGGCTCGCGAGGCTCGTGGAGAGCTGCATGTTGCTGAGCGCCGCCTTCGCGAGGTCGTAGACCTTCTTCGGGTCGCCCAGCGTGTCGGAGCTCTTCAGCGTGCGCACGAGCGACGAGAGGTAGACCTGCTGCGACCCGATGCGACCGAGGTCACTGCCGTCGCCGACGCCTTCGCGCGAGCGAAGGAATGCGAGCGCGTCAACACCGAGCATGTTGTACGTGCCGGCCTGGTCGATCATGAGGCCCGTGTTGTAGTCGTGGATGGGACCGTTCACGCACACGGGAACGCCGCCGATCGCGTCACCCATCGCGATAACACCGTTGAAGGTGATCATGCCGGCGAACTGGATGTCGAGCCCGGTGAGGGCCGAGACAGTCATGGCAACGCAGTTGAGACCGCCGTAGTAGAGCGCCACGTTGATGGGCTCCGTCGAGTAGCCCTTGGTGTCGCCCGACCCGTCGTTCCACGGGCACTCGGGAATACCGACAACCATGTCGCGCGGGAACGAGATGGCCACGGCGTTGGTCTGGTCTTGCGACACGTGCAGCAGCATGTTGACGTCGTTGAGGGTTCCGCCCTCTTCCTCCGCCGTGCCGCCGATGCCGTTCTGGCCCTCGCGGGTGTCGTTGCCCACGATGAGGATGTTGAATCCGCCCTCAATCGCCCCGATGGCCGGAAGCGGCCCCTCGGTCGGCTGGATCAGCTCAACCGCCTCCACCTTCGAGTAGAGGGAGTTGAACACGATGCCACCAATGGCCGCCGTGCTCACAAGGATGACGGAGAGGGTTGCGGCCACAATCCCGAGGGCGAGAGGCCAGCCCTTCGACTTGGGCAGGCGTCCGTGACGCGCAATGCCGGGATTCTTCGTGGCGCCGGACCGCACGCGAAGCTCGGAGCGCGACTGGGGGCTCGGAGTTAGCTCGCTCATGACGGTGTTCCTTCCCCTGCGGCGGGTACGAGTGCTGGGCGGAGGGCGTGGGATTCGAACCCACGAGACATTTCTGCCCACCAGTTTTCAAGACTGGCTCCATCGGCCGCTCGGACAGCCCTCCCTGGCGTGGCCAAGCTCCGAGTGTAACGGAAGGTTAGTTCGAGACCCTGATAATTCGTCTAGAACGGCTGGGCGCGCCTTTAGTAGTCGTTGCTGACCGAGCAGGTGTACTGCGCGGCAGTCTGGCCCGTAATCCCCGACAGCAGGGGGCGCCCGGATGTATCGACGCTCGGGTCCGGCTCAACGACGGGTGCGTTGGGATCGATCGTCGAGCCACGGTCATCCCCGGCAGCATCCAGCACGAACGGCTGGTCGGCCGCGACGTACGCCATCAACTGGTCGCCCAGGTAGGTGTTCGGTGCAACCTTGCCGAGATACACGCCGTCGCCACCGGTGGTGCCCGGATACTGCACGAAGGTGACGTTCTCGAGCGGGATGTCTTTCAGGGCGAGAGCGATCGACACCATCGAATCGAGGGTGGCAAGGCTCTTCGAGAGCTTCATGTGGTCAAGCGCCGCCGTCGCAAGGTTGTAAACCTTCTTCGCGTCGGCGAGGGTCTCGTCACTCTTGAGTTTGCGCACGAGAGCCGAGAGGTAGACCTGCTGCGAGCTGATGCGGCCGAGGTCACTGCCGTCACCCACGTGCTCGCGAGTGCGAAGGAACGCGAGGGCGTCGACGCCGAGCATCGTGTAGGTGCCCGCGTTGTCGATCATGAGGCCCGTGTTCTCGTCGTGGATCGGACCATTCACACACACGTCAACCCCACCGATCGCGTCACCCATGGCAATCACGCCCGTGAAGTCGATCATGCCGGCGAACTGGATCGGAAGTCCGGTGAGGTTGCTCACGGTCGAAACAACGCAGTTGAGGCCACCGGCACTGAGTGCCTCATTGAGGGGCTGAGTCGTCCAGTCTTTCGAGCCGGAACCGTCTTCCGCAGGGCAGTCGGGAATGTCGACGACCATGTCACGCGGAAAGCTGATGGCTACGGCGTTGGTCTGGTCCTGAGAGACGTGCAGCAGCATGTTGACGTCGTTGAGGTTGCCCGACTCGTCTTCGTAGCTGCCGCCGATGCCATTCTGGCCGAGGCGAGTGTCGCTACCGACGATGAGGATGTTGAAACCGCCCTCGATCGCGCCGATGGCGGGAAGGGGCGCGGCATCCGTCGGGCCGATGTCGACCGCGTTGGCCTGCACGTTTGAGAACAGGCGGTTGTAGACGATGCCAGCCACGGCGGCAGTGCTGACAAGCAGCACCGCGAGGGTGCCCGCGACGATCGTGAGCACGAGCGGCCAGGCGCGCGGCTTCGACAGTTGCCCGTGGCGCGCGACGCCGGGGGTGCGCGAGGCGCCTTCGCGCACACGCAACTCGGAGCGTGACTGCGGAGTCGGGTTAGGAGTTAGCTCAGTCATGTCGACTCAGAAGACTAGCCGCAGACCCTGATAGTTCGGCTAGAACGCCGCGAGTGCCTTGGCAACACCGTCGTTGAGGTCGCTCGCGGTGATCTCATTCGCCGCCTCGACGACCTCGGCGGGCGCTTGGCCCATGGCCACACCGCGACCCTCGAGCGATGCCCATTCGAGCATGTCGATGTCGTTGCGTCCGTCGCCGATCGCCATCACCCGGTTGCGCGGGATGCCCAGCAGCCCCCGCACCCGCTCGAGTGCCGTGGACTTGTTAACGCCGTCGGGTGCGATGTCGAGCCAGGCCGTCCAGCCCACGTTGTAGCTCACCTTGTGCAGGCCCATCTTCTCGACAACAGAGAGGAAGTCCTCGATCTTGTGCTCCGGAGAGATCACCACGACGCGAGTCGCGTGCGTGATGAGCAGGTCGTCGAACTCGACCTTCTCACTCGCCGCGCCGAGCGTGCCATCCGGAAAATATCCCGTGAAGCGGTACATGCCCGCCTCATCTTCGACCGCGTAGTTGGCAGCCTCGAGGTTGGCGCGAATGGTGGTGAGCACCTCGCTCGGGTCGAACGTCACGACGTGCTCGCGGCGGTACCCGGTGGGTGCCTTGGGGTCGCGCTTGAGCGTGATCGCGCCGTTGCTGCACACGACGTATTCCGGTGAGATTCCGAGGCGCTCGAGGATCGGCAGCGTCATCGCCACGCTTCTGCCCGTCGCGAGCATGACCTCGTGCCCGGCATCCCGTGCCCTCGTGACGGCCTTCACCACGGCGTCGCTGAGGGTGCCGTCTTCGTGAAGCACTGTGCCATCGATGTCGAGGGCGATGAGCCAACGCAACTCAGACAACCTCGAACACCTCGAGCCCGCCCAGGTACGGCTGCAATGCTTTCGGCACCACGACCGAGCCGTCGGCCTGCTGGTGCGTCTCGAGAATCGCGACGATCCATCGCGTGGTCGCGAGAGTTCCATTGAGCGTGGCGACCGGGGCCGTCTTGCCCGATTCGGTGCGGTAACGGATGTCGAGGCGGCGGGCCTGGTAGGTGGTGCAGTTGCTCGTGCTCGTGAGCTCGCGGTAGGTGCCCTGGGTGGGAACCCAGGCCTCGACGTCGAACTTTCGCGCGGCGCTCGATCCCAGATCGCCCGCGGCGACATCGATCACTCGGTAGCTCAGTTCGCACGCCTGCAGCATCGATTCCTGAAAACTGAGGAGTCGCTCATGCTCGGCCTCGGCCTGCTCAGGCAGCACGTAGGTGAACATCTCGAGCTTGTTGAACTGGTGCACCCGCAGGATGCCGCGGTTATCTTTGCCCGCCGAACCGGCTTCGCGTCGGTAACACGTCGACCAGCCCGCGTACCGCAGCGGTCCGTCTGACAGGTCGAGGATCTCATCGGAGTGGTACCCGGCGAGCGCCACCTCGCTCGTGCCGGTGAGGTACAGGTCGTCGGCGGGCAGGTAGTAGATCTCGTCGGCGTGCTCGCCGAGAAAACCGGTGCCCGCCATGATCTCTGGGCGCACAAGCGTGGGAGTAATAAGGGGAACGAAGTCTTCGGCGAGCGCCTTGTCGAGCGCCATGTTCATGAGCGCGAGCTCGAGGCGGGCGCCGACCCCCTTCAGAAAGTAGAAGCGGCTACCGCTGACCTTGACCCCGCGAGCAATGTCGATGGCACCGAGTAGCTCGCCCAGCTCGGCGTGGTCGCGCGGCTCGAAATCGAATGCGGCCTTCGTTCCAACCTCGCGCACGAGCTCCCAGTTGTCTTCCCCGCCCGAGGGCACGCCGTCGATCGTGACGTTGCCGATGGCACCGACGATTCGCGTGAAGTTCGCCTCGGCATCCTGCGACACCTGCTGCGCTGCCTTGACGCGCGCGGCAAGTTCCTGCGCCTGGGCGACGAGCTCCTTCTTCTGCTCCTTGGGGGCAGTGGCGACCGTCTTGCCGAAAGCATTCTGCTCGGCGCGCAGGTTCTCGAACTCCCCGATCGCCGAGCGGCGGGCGGCGTCTGCCGCGATCGCCTCGTCGACGAGGCCGACGGATGCCCCGCGCGACTCCTGCGAACGCCTAACAGTTTCGGGGTTGTCGCGCAGCAGCTGGGGGTCAATCACGGTACAAGCCTACCCAGCCAAGGCGATAGCGTTACCTCGTGGCCACCCAGCGCACCGCCAATAAGAGGCAGGTTGCTGTCGTCTACAACCCCATCAAGGTCGACGTCAAGAAGCTCAAGGCGTCGGTGACTGCTGCGGCGAAAGACGCCGACTGGGCAACCCCGCTGTGGTTTGAAACGAGCGAAGAGGATGCCGGGCAGCTCGTCACGGGCAGCGCGATTCGCCGCGGCGCAGAAGTGGTGATCGCTGCGGGGGGAGACGGAACGGTGCGCGCCGTCGCCGAAGCCCTGCGCGGATCGAAGGTCGCCCTCACGGTGCTGCCGTCCGGAACCGGAAACCTGCTCGCTCGCAACCTCGAGCTTCCGTTGGCCAACATGGAGCAGTCCGTGACCGCGGCCTTCACGGGGCACGACCGCGTGATCGACCTCGGCATTGCGGAGATCGTGCGCGCCAACGGCGACACATCCGAGCACGCCTTTCTCGTGGTCGCGGGCCTCGGGCTCGACGCCAAGATGATCAAGAACACGTCGAGTCAGCTCAAGAAGGCTGTTGGATGGCTCGCCTACGTCGATGGCATCGCGCGCTCGCTGCCCGAGCTCAGGTCGGTCAAGCTCAACTACCGCAACGACGACGGCCAGCCTCGCTCGATGCACGTGCACACGATCATGGTCGGAAATTGCGGTGTGCTGCCCGGCGGCATCCTGCTCATGCCCGATGCGAAGCCCGACGACGGCCGCCTCGATGTTGCGGCCCTGCGCCCGCGCGGCCCGTTTGGCTGGGCCAAGGTGTGGCGCAAGCTCGCGTGGGAGAACGGCGTGCTGCGCAAGACCGAGCTGGGGCGCAAGATCATCGACCTCACGAAAGACGTGAAAGACGTCACCTACTTCACCACCACCTCGCTATGGATGACCGTTGAGCACCCGCAGGAGTTCCAGCTCGACGGCGATGAGTTCGGCGAGGCCAAGTCGGTGCACGCCTGGGTGGACCCCGGCGGCCTGACGGTGCGCGTGCCCGCGTAGGCGCCGCGTTCGGCACATTTCGCGGAACCCGCGCGTTCCCCAGTCGCCGAGATCGCCACTTCTGTGGATGTTGCGCCGGGAACATCCACAAAACTGGCGCTCTCGCGGCGGTTGTGGACGATCTGCTCGCACACCGGTCAGAACCAGACACCATCCGGTGTGCGCCGTCGTCCACTGCCAGAGGAAATACCCCCCATATTCGCGGTGTCGGAGGCGCACAAATGGGGGATCCCGGCGAATCGGCTGCGTGCGTCAGACCTGGACGCCTCGGTCTGGGGCATGCGTGCGATCGGTTCGGTAAAGAACCTTCACGATCGCTGCGCTCTCTTCGCGAAGAGACTTCGGCCCGACGCCGTCGTCAGTCACGTCACGGCGGCCCTGCTTTATGGCGCTCCCCTCGATTTCTCATTCGAAAGTGATACGCGCGTGCACTTCACCACGCCCCTCCCCGCGTCTGCCCCGCACGCGAATGGCCTCGTTGGGCATCACGCACGACTTGAACCCGGCGACATCCAATTCCTCAATGGACTTCGTCTCACGTCGCCGGGCCGCACCTGGACAGACCTCGGCCGGATGCTGACCCTGGGGGACCTTGTCGCGGTGGGCGACCACCTGGTGCATCATCGGGCGGCCTGGACGAGCATCCAACAACTGCGAGGGGCCGCGGTTGAGTTCACCGGGCGAGGCTCACGCAATCTCAAGCAGGCCGCGACATTGCTCGATGCCCACTCAGAGTCACGCCCCGAATCACGGGTGCGGGTGATCATTGTCACGTGTGGCTTGCCGATGCCAACGATCAACCACACGCTCATTGACTCGGAGACGGGCAAACAGATTCGGCCCGATTTCACGTTTCGCGATCACAAGGTGCTCATCGAGTACCAGGGCGAGTACCACCGCACTCGCGCCCAGTGGCGCAAAGACATGACGCGACGGTCCCGGTTGGAAGCGATGGGGTGGAAGGTTATGGAGATTAACGCGGACGACCTCAGGGATCCCGTGGAGCTGGCCGCACGCATCCGGGCCCTCCTCGCCTTGGCCTGACGCCGAGAACGCCAGATCTGTGGATGCTCAGCGCCACACACCCACCGATGTGGCGTTCTCGGAGTAGGCAGCACCCGGGGAGCAGGCAGCAGCGAGTAGGCCGCGGCGCGCAGGCAGCGGCCAGTTAGCAGGCGGCCCGGGACTACTGGGGCTCGCCCGCGATGAGACCCCGCAGCCAGTCGCGCGCGTCGGTGAACGCCTCGTTGTCGTAGCGCGGCACGACCGTGATGGCCTGTTTGTCTGCGCGCGGGTAGCTGCCGAGAAAGATCACGTTGGGCGAGAAACGCTTGAGGCCGAGCAGGGCATCCGCCACGCGCTCGTCGAGGATGTGCCCGTCGAGGTCAATGACGAAGCGGTAGCGCCCAAGGGCATCGCCGATGGGTCGGGATTCGAGCAGGCTCATGTTGACGCCGCGGGTGGCGAACTGCTCGAGCATTTCGAGCAGGCGGCCGGCCGTGTCATCCGGGAGCTCGGCGATAATCGACGTCTTGTCTGATCCCGTGGGCGCCGGCAGCGAGGCCGTGCGCGAGACGAGCACGAAGCGCGTGACCGCGTTGGGGTTGTCGCCGATGTTCTCGGCGAGCACGTCGAGGTCGTGGTACTTCGTGATTCCGGGGGGCGCGACGGCCGCGTCGGCAAGGTCGTTGTCGAAGAGGGATGCCGCTGCCGCCACATTCGACGTTGCCGGAATGTGACCGTGGGAGGGCAGGGTGGCGTCGAGCCACAGGTGGGTCTGCGCGTATGCAACGGGATGCGCGTTGATGACCCTCACGTCGGCGAGCGTCGTTCCGCGGCGGGCGACGAGCACGAAGTTCACCGGCACGAGGTATTCGCCGATGATGCGAAGGTTGGGCACGAGGGCGAGCGCATCTTGCGTGGCGGAGACGCCGCCCTCGATGGAGTTCTCGATCGCAATCATGGCGGCGACGCTGCGCCCGCTCACGACGTCGTCGAGAGCCTCACCCACGTTGTTGACGGGCCGCCACGCCTTTCCCACGGCGGCGGGCACCTGGCTGAGCGCGACCTCGGTAAACGTGCCAGCAGGACCCAGGTAGGAATAGGTCTCGTCGGGCGCGTTCTCGGTCATGAAGTCGAGTGTATCGGCGAGCCCGTCAGTGCCAGACTGGGGTACATGAACGCTCGCGCAGGGTTGCCAGCCCGCCAGGAAGACCTCATCAATGTGCACGAACTGGTGGAGGCGTATTACAAGCTGGCTCCGGATGTGACGATCCCCGAGCAACGCGTCGTGTTCGGCACGAGCGGCCACCGTGGTTCATCCCTCGACACCGCCTTCAACGAGACGCACATCGCGGCGATCACCCAGGCGATCGTGGACTACCGCACCGCACAGGGAATCGGCGGGCCGCTCTTCATCGGCAAAGACACTCACGGGCTGAGCCGCCCCGCCGAGACGACGGCGCTCGAGGTGCTCGAGGCCAACGGCGTGCGCGCACTCGTCGACGAGTACGACGACTGGGTTCCGACGCCCGCGCTGAGCCACGCGATCATCGCGTACAACACCGCGCTCGGCGCCGACGCGCCCGCGAGCGAACAGGCCGACGGCATCATCATCACCCCCAGCCACAACCCGCCCCGCGATGGCGGCTTCAAGTACAACCCTCCGCACGGCGGTCCCGCCGACAGCGATGCCACCAACTGGATCGCAGGCCGCGCCAACGAACTCATCGCGAACGACAACCGCGACGTGAAGATGGCAGAGCCGAGCGCGGTCGAGACGTACGACTTCCGCTCGCACTACGTGAATGACCTCGAGAACATCATCGACATCGCCGCGATCAAGTCGTCGCACCTGCACATCGGTGCTGATCCGCTCGGCGGGGCGAGTGTCAACTACTGGAAGGCCATCGCCGACCGCTACGAGCTCGACCTCACCGTTGTGAACCCTCTCGTCGACCCCGCATGGAACTTCATGACACTCGACTGGGACGGCAAGATCCGCATGGACCCGTCGTCGCCCTCCGCGATGGCGTCGGTGGTCGCGCGCAAGAACGACTTCGATATTCTCACGGGCAACGATGCCGATGCCGACCGCCACGGCATCGTGACTCCCGACGGTGGCCTCATGAACCCCAACCACTTTCTCGCGGTCGCAATCCAGTACCTCTACACACACCGCCCGTTGTGGCGCGCCGATGCCGCGATCGGCAAGACGCTCGTCTCGTCGAGCATGATCGACCGGGTCGCAGCATCCCTCGGGCGACGCCTCTGGGAGGTGCCCGTGGGGTTCAAGTGGTTCGTGCCGGGTCTCGTCGACGGAAGCGTGGGCTTCGGCGGCGAGGAGAGCGCGGGCGCAAGCTTTCTGCGCAAAGACGGCACGGCCTGGACGACCGACAAGGATGGCATTCTGCTGGCGCTGCTCGCGAGCGAGATCACCGCGGTCACCGGCAAGACTCCCTCGCAGCTCTACGCAGAGCTTGTCGAGCAGTTCGGCGACCCCGCCTACGAGCGAGTGGATGCTGCGGCATCCAAGGAACAGAAGGCGCGGCTCGGCAAGCTGTCGGGCGACGCCATCACGGCCACCGAGCTTGCGGGCGACCCGATCACGGCCCGACTCAGCGAGGCACCCGGCAATGGTGCCGCCATCGGCGGGGTGAAGGTAACGACAGAGTTCGCCTGGTTCGCTGCCCGCCCGAGCGGCACCGAAGACGTCTACAAGATCTACGCCGAGAGCTTCAAGGGCCCGGAGCACCTGAAGCTCGTGCAGGCCGAGGCGAAGGCCATCGTGGATGCGGCGCTGGAGGGTTAGTACGTCGGAGCCGCCGGCAGCCCAAAGAACTCTTCAAGGGTCTGCACGCCGGTGTTGTGCATCTCGGTCGCGAGTTCAAGACCCACGTAGCGCAGGTGCCAGGGCTCCCATTCGTAGCCGGTGATGGGCGTGAACCCGTTGGGGTAGCGCACGATGAACCCGAAACGCCACGCATTCGCCGCGACCCACGCGGCCTGCGCGGAGTCGCCCCAGCACTGCTCGGCTCCGCACCCGATGTCGGGGATGGAGTTCACGTCGATCGCGAGACCGGTCTGGTGCTCGCTATGCCCGGGGCGAGCGCTCGTGAGATCCGCCGCCTCCTGCCCCAGGCTGGCGACCCAGCCGTTGTACACGTCCACCTGGGTGTCGTAGCTGCGGTACGCGCTCTGCGCCTGCAGCTCGAGCCCCGTCTCGGCGGTGATCGCCGCAAACATCTGCACAACAGCATCCGATGCCGCCTGCCGCAGCCACGGCTCGTAAACGTAGGGAACCGGCACCTGCACGAGGTCGGCCGCGGAGTAGTTGGCCGGATTCAACGGACGCTGCTTATTGACGACCACCCAGTAGCTGTTGGGGTCGTCGATTGACTGCGCCGTCTTGTCGAAGGTGGGCGTCGGGGTCGGGGTGGGCGTCGGCGTCGGAGTCGCCGAGGGCGACTTGGACGGCGTCGCGCTTGGGCTCGGTGCCGCCACGGGGCCCGACTGCGGAGTGAGGAAAAAGACGCCGGCCACGACGAGTGCGAGCACCACGACCCCGGCGATGCTGGAGATCAGGATGATCCGGCGGCGCCGTACTGCCTTCGACGGGCGGTTGCGAGGGCGGAGTTCTGACACCCGTTGATCCTAAAGCTTCGTGACCCGTGCGACCTGAGCGACGACGAGATCCCTACCCAGCCGGGATGCTCCAGATGTAGACCTGCGAGTGGGGCCCGCCCTGCTGGCTTACCGCGTAGTCGAGGTCTCGGTAGTTGGTGTCGATGTTGTGGCCCACCATCGAGATGCGCGTCTCACCGTTGACGACGGCAACATCGGAGACGACCTGAGCGTGATCGAGCGAGCCGTCGCCCTCCCAGTCAAACATCACGACATCGCCGATCTTGGCCTGGTCGCGGTCGGCTAGTCCGAGCCGAACCGCGCCGTACTCGGGGTGCGAGCTCAGCCACTCGTCAAACGAGGGCACGTGCACGAACGCCGATCCCCATTCCTCCTGAGCGTTGTTGAACCAGTCTTCCGTGGGCACCCACCCGCGCGCGACGAGGGTCTGGCTGACGAAGTTGATGCAGTCGCCGCCCCACGCGTTGAAGTCTCCGTAGGCCGCGACGTTGTAGTTGTTCCAGTGAGCGAACGCGTACTCGAGTTGGCGATCGACGGCGGAGAGGGTCGCGTAGCGGTAGACGAGCGCGCCGTCGGCCTCCCCGGATGGCGTCGCGAGGGTGACGGGAACGTCCCCCGCTGTGTAGCTGATCGTGTGGGGGGCGGTGACGCTGATCTCTGTCGAGGACTGGGCGAGCATCTGAGCCGTTGAGCCGTTGAATTCGACGGCGGTGACGACCTCGAGCCCCGTGCCCGTGATCGTCACGGTTTCGCCGCCGATCAGTCCGCCCTGGGCGGGGGCGATCGTGGATGCAACGGCAATCGTCTGCGAGCCCCCGAGTGACGCAACCGCCAGCTTCGCCTGCGGAGTTGACGGCAGGGGAAAGTGAAAGACAAGCACGAGCGCAATGAGCGCGGCGCCGGCAGCGATAAGGGTGTGAGGGATGTACTTCTGCAAGCATCCAACGCTACGGCGCCCCCCAAGTGAGGGCCAGCGGCAATCACGATTCGGAGGTGATTCATAGGATCACCCGAGTTGTTCAATACCCTGCCGAGGGTGTAACTTTGCAGTCTCCGCAAAAATTATGCGAACACTTCTCTAGAGAGCAGAACAATGTCCAGCGCTCCTTCCAAGGGCAAATTGCAGGCTCAGGCCATCGCCGACGCCGGCGGGGTGATGACCCATCGCCAGATTCTTTTCGTGATCTTCGGGCTCATGGCAGGCATGTTCCTGTCGTCCCTCGATCAAACGATCGTCGGCACATCCATGCGCACGATCGCCGACGACCTCGACGGGCTCAGCCTGCAGGCCTGGGTCACGACCGCGTACCTCATCACGTCGACCATCGCGACCCCGATCTACGGCAAGCTCAGCGACATCTTCGGTCGCCGCCCGCTGTTTATCATCGCCATCGTCATCTTCCTGATCGGATCCGTCGCCGCCGGATTCGCGGGTTCCATGTACCAGCTCGCGATCTTCCGCGCGATTCAGGGCCTCGGCGCCGGTGGCCTCATGGCGCTGCCGCTGGCCATCATGGGCGACATCCTCGCTCCCCGCGAGCGCGCCAAGTACCAGGGCTACTTCCTGGCCGTCTTCGGCATCTCGAGTGTCATCGGCCCGCTCATCGGTGGCCTGCTGTCGGGCACGCCCGAGATCCTGTTCGTCACCGGATGGCGCTGGGTCTTCCTGATCAACCTGCCGATCGGCATCATCGCGCTCGCGATCGTCATGCGATTCCTGCACATTCCGCACACCAAGCGCAGCGTGCGCATCGACTGGTGGGGTGCCGCGACCGTGGTTATCGCGCTCGTGCCGCTGCTGCTCGTTGCCGAGCAGGGTCGCACGTGGGGCTGGGACAGCCCCGGCGCGATCCTCTGCTACGTGCTCAGTGCACTCGGTATCGGCGCATTCATCCTGAGCGAGAAGCTCATGGGCGACGACGCTCTCATCCCGCTCAAGCTCTTCAAGAACGCGACGTTCTCGATGGCCACCGTGCTGGGTGTGCTCGTGGGGTTCGGCATGTTCGGCGCCATGATGACGATCCCGCTCTACCTGCAGCTCGTCAACGGAGCTACCCCCACCGAGAGCGGCTTCCTCATGCTGCCCATGATTCTCGGGCTCATGATCTCGTCGATCGCGAGCGGCCAGCTCATCGCGCGCACCGGAAAGTACGCGATCTTCCCGAAGACCGGTACGGGCTTCATGCTGCTCGGGTTCCTCTGGCTCACGTTCCTCACGGCCGACAAGCCCGTGATCTGGATCATGGTCGGCATGTTCCTCATCGGCCTCGGCCTCGGCCAACTCATGCAGACGCTCACGATCGCATCGCAGAACTCGGTCGGGCCACGCGACATCGGTGTGGCCACGTCGTCGAGCACGTTCTTCCGCCAGATCGGTGGAACGCTGGGTGTCGCGGTGCTGTTCTCGGTGCTCTTCACGCGCATCCCCGACACGATCGCCGCAGCCTTCAACAGCCAGTCCGTGAAGGATGGCATCGCTGAGGCGGTTGCCGACCCGGAGGTGCTCGCTGACCCCGCCAACAAGGGCATCCTCGACCTCTTCGCCCAGGCCCAGAATGGCGGCTCGGTGGGGGGCGCGCTTGACGGCGACACCTCGTTCCTGAACGGCGCCGACCCGCGCCTGACAGCGCCGTTCCTCGAGGGATTCAACAACGCCACGGTCTCGGTCTACTGGGTCGCACTCGCGGTCGTCGCGGTCGCCTTCGTGCTCAGCTTCTTCCTCAAGGCCGCGCCGTTGCGCGCGAAGTCGGCTCTTCAGGAGAACGCCGACAACGACGCCGCGATCGCGGCCGAAGCGGCCGCTGCCGAGATGGGCGCCATGGTCGCTCCGGATGTTTCGCTGCAGCCTGAAGCGACCCCGGATGCCGCCACCAAGCCCCCGAAGGCGCCACCCGTGAGTTAGTTCCGTACCCGCGCGAGAAGCCACCTGCGACGTTATCCGCCCGAAATGGGTCGTCGCAGGTGGCTTTTCACGTAACGGATTGGGCGCAATTTTGCAGGGGTCATTCCGCGGAAATATGCGGGAGTCGAGCACCGCAAGCGTTTACACCCGTGGGAGCGCTCTCACCCGCCACTTGACAGGCCTCGCGAGAGCTACCTAGTCTGTGGTCGATCCCGTGGGAGCGCTCCCAACGCCAGCTTGAGAGCGCTCCCACGATCGCACCGCACCACCCAACCACGCACACAAAGGAGTGACCGTGAGAACATCACGACGCACAATCGCGGCAGCAATCGCAGGCGCCGCAGCCATCGCCCTCGTAACGACCGGATGTGCAACGGGAGGTGGTGACACTCCCGCTGAAGGAGACGTGACCCTCACCCTCGCCACGTTCAACGACTTCGGCTACACCGACGAGCTGCTCGCCGAGTTCACCGCCGAGACCGGAATCAAGGTCGTTCACAACAAGGCAGCGACGTCGAACGACGCTCGCGCCAACTACTTCCAGAAGCTGGGCAAGACGGGTCTGGCCGACGTCGAGGCAGTCGAGATCGACTGGTTCACCGAGGCAATGCAGTACTCCGACCTGCTCGCGCCGGTACCCGAGGACCTCAAGGGCCGCTGGCTCGACTGGAAGGAAGCATCCGCTACCGACGCGGCCGGCAACCTGATCGCCTACGGCACCGACATCGGCCCGCAGGGCATCTGCTACCGCTCCGACCTGTTCGCCGCAGCCGGCCTGCCCACCGACCGCGCCGAAGTTGCAGCACTCTTCGACGGTGACTGGGACAACTTCTTCACCATCGGCGACCAGTACAAGGCCGCCACCGGCAAGCCGTTCATTGACTCGGCCAACTCCGTGCTCCAGGGCATCGTGAACCAGCTCGACGTCGCGTACGAAGACCCGGACGGCACCATCGTCGCAACCGAGAACCCCGACATCGAGGCCGCGTACAAGACTGTCGTCGAGCGCGCCGTACCGATCGCCGCGTACTCGGGCCAGTGGAGTGAAGACTGGTTCGCATCGCTCGCCAGCGGTGAGTTCGCCACCATGCTCTGCCCCGGATGGATGCTCGGAGTCATCTCCGGTAACGCACCCGACACCACCGGCTGGGACATCGCTGACGCGTTCCCCGGCGGCGGCGGAAACTGGGGCGGTTCGTACCTGACCGTTCCGGCCAACGGCGCACACGTCGCAGAGGCACAGCAGCTCGCTGACTGGCTGACCGACCCCGCAACCCAGCTCAAGGCATTCGCTAACGCGGGCACCTTCCCGAGCCAGGTTGAGGCACTCGAGAGCGACGAGCTCGCTGCCGCCACGAACGACTACTTCAACGGCGCACCGACCGGTGAGATCCTCACCGACCGTGCAAACGCCATCACGGTAGCCACGTTCAAGGGACCGCAGTACTTCCAGTTCCACGACGCTCTGCAGAACGCCGTGACCCGCGTCTTCGACGGACTCGAAGACGAGAGCACCAGCTGGAACACCTGGGTAACCGAGGTTTCGGCCTTCTAAGTAGGTGATTGACACGGTGCGGGTCTCCCCGGAGGCCCGCACCGTGCACCATCTGTCCCTCACCGCGCCGGAACCGAAAGCCGATCCATGACCACCGCCCTGCCCAAGAGCTCCAAGCCCGTCCGGGTGATCTCCTTCTCGCACCGGATGAGCCGCTGGGATCTCAAGTTCTCCCCGTACCTCTACATCTCCCCCTTCTTCCTGATGTTTGCGGTTGTCGGACTCTTCCCGATCGCATACACGGCCGTGATCTCGTTCATGGACTGGGACCTCGTGCGCAACTCGGGCACGTTCATCGGCTTCGACCAGTACATCTGGATCCTTCAGCAGCCCCACTTCTGGACGGCGCTGCGCAACACTCTCAGCATCTTCCTGCTGTCGACGATCCCCCAGCTCATCCTGGCGATCTTCATCGCGGCAATGCTCGACCGCAACATCCGGGCCAAGACCTTCTGGCGCATGAGCGTGCTGCTGCCGTTCGTGGTGGCGCCCGTCGCCGTCGGCCTCATCTTCAACGTGGTGTTCGCCGACAACTTCGGCCTCGTCAACGGCTTCCTCACCGACCTCGGCCTTCCCGCGATCCAGTGGCACAAGGAGCCGTTCTGGAGCCACGTCGCCATCGCGACGATGGTCAACTACCGCTGGACCGGGTACAACACCCTCATCCTTCTCGCCGCCATGCAGGCCGTGAACCGCGAGTACTACGAAGCCGCGACAGTCGACGGCGCTGGCCTGTTCCGCCAGTTCACGAGCATCACGCTTCCGTCGCTCAAGCCCACCCTCATCTTCGTGATCATCACGTCAACCATCGGTGGCCTCCAGATCTTCGACGAACCCCGAGTGTTCGACCAATTTGGCCGAGGCGGCGCGGGCCAACAGTGGCTCACGATCTCCCTCTATCTTTACGACATCGGTTGGGGGCAGTGGAACTTCGGTCGAGCCGCCGCGATGGCGTGGATCCTGTTCATCATCATCCTGGGAATCGGTTTGCTCAACCTGCTGATTACCCGAGGTCTCGTTCGCGGCGAAGGCAACCGTAACGGCACGACCAAGAAGCGCCGGAAGGAGCTCGCAAAGTGAGCATCGGAACCACACCCCCACTGGCGATCGTGGAAGAGGGCATCCCCAACGCGAAGAGCGCCCGTCGCAACCAGCGCACCACGCGCATCCGCGGAAGCCGTCCCGGCTTTTGGGTGTACGCCGGCCTGCTCGTCGTCTTCGTCAGCGCAGCATTCCCCCTCTACTGGTCGTTCGTGATCGGTTCGGGCGACTCGTCGTCGCTGCGTGAGCGCCCCTGGTGGCCGAGCGGCAACTTCATCGACAACGCCATCTCGGTGGTATCCAACCCCGCGGTCAACTTCTGGGCCGCACTGTGGAACTCGATCTACTCGTCGTTCCTCATCGCCGCCGCCGTGGTCATCACCTCCACCCTCGCGGGCTGGGCCTTTGCCAAGTTGCGCTTCCTCGGCGGCCCCGCCCTGCTCGCCTTCGTCGTGGCGACCATGGCCGTGCCCCAGCAGCTCGGCGTGGTGCCGCTCTACATCCTGTTCTCCGAACTCGGCTGGACCGGCCAGATCGGCGCGATCATCGTGCCAGCGCTCACGAGCGCGTTCGGTGTGTTCTGGATGACCCAGTACCTGCGTCAATCGGTACCCGATGAGCTCATCGAGGCAGCACGTGTCGATGGGGCATCCATGATTCGAACGTTCTGGACCGTCGGCGTCGTCGCCGCACGGCCGGCCGCCGCGATGCTCTTCCTCTTCACCTTCGTAGGTGCATGGAACAACTTCTTCTGGCCGTTCATTGTGCTCGACCGACAGAACCCCACCCTGCCTGTCGCACTCTCGCTCCTGCAGTCGAACTACTTTGTCGACTACTCGATCGTCTTGTGCGGCGTGGTGCTGGCTACCATCCCGCTACTGTTACTGTTCATCTTCGCCGGTAAGCAGCTGGTGAGTGGCATTATGGCCGGCGCAGTAAAGGGCTGATCGATGACGTTTACTGCCAGGGAGGAGTCTGCGCACATGACCGCAGTCACTCCGCGCCCCTTCCCCGCGAACTTCCTCTTCGGCGCCGCGACTGCGGCCTACCAGATCGAGGGCGCGGCTCACGAAGACGGCCGCACCGACTCCATCTGGGATGCGTTCTCCCGCGTTCCCGGCGCGGTGATCAACGCCGACAACGGCGAGGTCGCGTGCGACCACTACCACCGCTACCGCGACGACGTGCAGCTCATGTCGGAGCTGGGCCTGCAGACGTACCGCTTCTCGACCTCGTGGTCGCGCGTGCGGCCCGACGGTGGTGCCGTCAACGCCAAGGGCATCGACTTCTACTCTCGCCTCGTCGATGAGCTTCTCGCGAAGAACATCAAGCCGTGGCTCACCCTGTACCACTGGGACCTGCCGCAGGCGCTCGAAGAGAAGGGCGGCTGGGCCAACCGCGACACCGCCTACCTGTTCGCCGACTACGCCCGCAGCGTGCACGACGCCCTTGGCGATCGCGTCACCGCGTGGACGACCCTCAACGAACCGTGGTGCGCCTCATTCCTGAGCTACATCGGCGGCGAGCACGCCCCGGGGCGCCAGGATGTTGCGGCCGGCCTCGCCGCATCACACCACCTGCTGCTCGGGCACGGCCTCGTCGTGCAGGAGCTGCGCGAACGCGACCCCGAGCTGAGCCTCGGGATCACGCTCAACCTCACGGTCGCCGACCCGCTCGACCCCACCGACCCCGCCGACCTCGATGCGGCGCGTCGCATCGATGGGCAGTTCAACCGCTGGTTCCTCGACCCGATCTTCCGCGGCGAGTACCCCGTCGATGTGCTCGAGGATGTCGCGGGCAACGGCTTCGAGCACGTGGTCAAGCCCGGCGACCTCGGCATTATCTCGACGCCGATCGACGCTCTGGGCGTGAACTACTACCACGGTGAACTCGTGAGCGGGCATCCGACAACCCAGACCATGTCGACGGCGGCGCCGTCGGAGTACCCCAAGCGTTCGCCGTTCCCGGCGGCCGAGGGTGTGCACTGGCAGTTGCGCGACCTCCCCCTCACGGCGATGAACTGGGAGGTGCAGCCCGAGGGCCTCACCCGCCTGCTCAAGCGCGTGCACGATGAGTACACCGCCGAGCCCGGAGTTGCGCTCTCGGTCACCGAGAACGGCGCGGCCTACGACGACGTCGTGGGTGCCGACGGAGTGGTGCACGACGCCGACCGCACAGAGTTTCTCGAGCTTCACCTCGCAGCGATTCTCGACGCGATCGACCAGGGCGTGCCCGTTCACGGCTACTTCTACTGGTCACTCATGGACAACTTTGAGTGGGCGTGGGGCTACGACAAGAGGTTCGGAATCGTGCGCGTCGACTACGACACGCTCGAGCGCACACCCAAAGACAGTGCAATCGCTTACACCCGCATAATCACTGGGCGCGCGCTCTGACTTTGGTCTGGCTAGACTCACGATTATGACTCTCGAGATGCACGGCAGGCGGGTGGCTCCCACCCTCGAAGCCGTCGCCGCCGAAGCGGGCGTGTCGAGATCCACGGTGTCGCGAGTCGTCAACGGCTCGACCCACGTGCGCCCGGATGTCGTGACAGCGGTCAACGCAGCGATCGATCGGCTCAACTACATCCCGAACCGTGCGGCACGGTCGCTCGCCAACCGGCAGACAATGGCGATCGCGCTCGTCGTTCCCGAAGACACGAAGCGATTCTTCGGCGACCCCTTCTTCGCCGAGATCGTGCAGGGAATCACCTCAGGGCTCGAAGACAGCGACTACGTGCTCAACCTGCAGTTGGCGTCTCCCTCGGCGCCCTCGGAGAAGACCATTCGCTACCTCCTGGGCGGCAATGTCGACGGCGCCATCGTCGTCTCCCACCACTCCGGCGACGACTTCTTCACGACTCTCGACGCCACGATCCCCGTCGTCTTTGGCGGCCGCCCGTACCGCCCCGAGCTGCACCGCAATAACTACGTCGACGTCGACAACGCCGCCGGCGCCGCGATGGGAACGCAATACCTGCTCGACCTGGGACGCAAGCGAATCGCCACGATCGCGGGCCCCGACAACATGCAGGCCGCTATCGATCGCCACGACGGGTGGCGACGGGCGATGGATCACGCGGGCCACGCCACCGATCTTGCCGTGCACGGTGACTTCACGATGGCCAGCGGCGCGGCCGCGATGCGCGAGCTGCTGGAACGCGACCCCCACCTCGACGCGCTGTTTGTGGCGAGTGACCTCATGGCGTCCGGCGCGATTGCTGTGCTGCGTGACCGCGGCATCGCCGTGCCCGACGATATTGCCGTCGTCGGGTTCGACGACAGCTCTGCTGCGACATCCGGAGAGATTCGTCTCACGACCGTGCACCAGCCCTCGCGCGAGATGGGCGAAGAGATGGCGCGAATGCTGCTCGCCATTCTGCGCGGTGAGCCCACCGAACCCGAGCGCATCATGCCCACCCGGATGGTCGTGCGCGACAGCGCGTAAAGTTGAGCGTATGACCACCGAAGTAGTGCAGGACGCCCCGCAGAACCGCTTCCAGTTGCTGCTTGACGGTGAGTATGTCGGTGAGACCGACTACATCCTTCGGGGTGACACGATCGTCTTCACCCACACCGAGATCGACCCGGGGCGCACCGAGAAGGGCCTCGGCGGAGAACTCGTGCGGGGCGCCCTCAACCTCGTGCGCGCGGAGACCGACCTGCGCGTCGTCGCGAGCTGCCCGTTCACCAAAGCGTGGATCGAGAAGCACCCCGACTACCAGGACCTGCTGACCCGCTAACTGCTACCCCATTCCCGAGAACGCCGAATCTGTGGGTGTTGAGCCGCATCTACCCACAGAAGTGGCGTTCTCGCACCGAGTCAGGGGCGCTCAGCGCGCGGCGTCGTCGTCGAGGTTGATCTTGACCTTGCCGTCGTAGATGCCCTTGTCGCCATCACCGGCGACGGGCGCCGGCGCGGGAAGCACCGTCTGGCGATCCATCTCAATCTGCGCCTCGTGGCGCGTGGGATGAAACACCTCGTCGCCAATGCCGAGTGCGCCGCCCTTCGACCCCGACGTCTTCGACTTGTTGCTCAGGTCGATCCAGCCGAAATGCTGCGCCACGTAGAACAGCACGCCGACAACGACGGCAATGATGAGCCAAATCCACGGTTCCACCGGTACAGCTTACGTCGCCCGAGTTGGCACGACGACGGGCCGCCCGCCCACGACGTGCAGCTCGACCGGCAGCCCGTACACGCGCTCGATGCGCTCCTCGGTGAGCACCTCCGCGGGAGTCCCGATCGCTTCGAGCACCCCACCCGAGATGAGGGCCAGTCGGTCGGCGTAGGCGCTCGCGAGCGAGAGGTCGTGCAGAACCACAACGACGGCGCATCCACGATTCGCGAGCATGCGCGCCGTGCGCATCACGTCCTCCTGGTGCTTGAGATCGAGCGACGCGGTCGGCTCATCGAGAAAGACGGTCTTCGTGCGCTGGGCGAGCACGCGCGCGAGCGAGACGCGCGCCTTCTCGCCACCCGAGAGGGCCGTGTATCGCCGGTTTGCGAGGTGCGCGACATCCGCCGCCTCAAGGGCCTCATTGACCGCGGCGATGTCGTCTCGCCCCTCGAGGGAACGGGCCCACGGCGCCCGACCCATCGACACCACTTCGATCACGCGGAACGGAAAACTCACCTGGTTCTCCTGGGTGAGCACGCTGCGCAACCGCGCCAGTTCAGAATGCCGGATGCCCGCAAGCTCGCGACCGCCAAGGGTGACTGTTCCTCGAGCCGGGCGCCGTTCCCCACTGAGCACCCCTAGCAGCGTGGACTTCCCGGCACCGTTGGGTCCCACGAGCGCGAGCACCTCGCCCTCGTTCACGGTGAGACTCACATCGTTGATGATCGTGCGGCCCTCGAGGTCGACGCCGATGCCGGTGGCCGCGATGCTCGGCACCGACGCAGCCGCCGCCACTATGCCCACCCCCCGCTGCGGCGACGCTGGCGGAACAGCAGGAAGAAGAAGAACGGCCCGCCGATGAGTGAGGTGAGCAGGCCGATGGGCAGGTCGGCCCCGGGCACGATGGAGCGAGCAACCACGTCGGAGAGCACGAGCAGCGCGCCGCCGCCGAACGCGCTCGCGATGATGAGCGGGCGGTGGGCTGGCCCGATCGCCATGCGAATGATGTGCGGAATGACAAGCCCCACGAAGGCGATGATTCCGCAGAAGGCTACGGCGGCGCCCGTGAGCAGGGCGACGAGCACGATGGATCCGATGCGCAGCACCTCAACGTTGACACCGAGGTGACGAGCGTTGCGCTCACCCAGGGCAAGCAGGTCGTAGCGGCGGCCCAGCACGACGGCCGCGACTGTTCCCAGTGCGGCGACGACCGCGACGATGAGCACCTCGACCCACAGTGAGCCGTTGAGGGATCCGAGCTGCCAGAACACGATCTGTTCGCGGCTCGCGGAGTTTCCCACGAACAGCAGGAACGCGAGCCCCGCACTCGCGAAGGCGTTCACGGCGATTCCGGTGAGCAGGAGCGTGACCACTTCGGTACGGCCGTTGGCGCGTGACACGAAGTACACGAGCAGGGTGGCGGCGAGTGATCCACCGAAGGCAAAAATGGCGAGCGTCGCATTGCCAAACACGGTCAGGCCGAGCACGATGGCGATCGAAGCGCCGAGTGCACCACCGGACGACACGCCCACGACGCCGGGCTCGGCGAGCGGGTTGCCGAAGATGGCCTGCATGACGGCGCCCGCCACGGCAAGCGCGGCACCCACGGCGAGCCCCATCGCGATGCGGGGAAACCGCACCACCCACAGGGTCGACTCAACGATCGGGTCGGTCGGGGCCCAGGAGTTCTGGATGCCCACCGCCCGCAACACCGAGCCGACGACCTCCGCGGGCGACACCGGCAGTTGCCCCGTCATGGCCGACAGCACGACGCCCCCGACCAGCACCACTGCGAGGCTGGTCGAGAGGATGATCGCGCGGCGGCTCCGGTTCACGGAACCCGCTGCAGCCACTCTTCGGTGCCGAACTTCTCGGCCACGAGCTGGTTGGCCTTGGCCATCTCCTCGTCGGTTATCGAACTCTCGGTGAGGCCGTACATGCCCTTGAAGGTGGCGACCATCTTCTCGATGATCTCGGCACGCGCAAGGCCGGTCTGGCTGCGCAGGGGGTCAACGCGCTTGTTCGCGCTCTTGGTGCCCTTGTCACTCATCTTCTCGCGGCCAATGCGCAGCACTTCGACCATCTTGTCGCCGTCCATGTCGTAGCTCATGGTCACGTGGTGCAGCACGGCGCCACTGCCGAGCCGCTTCTGGGCGGCCCCGCCGATCTTGCCGGTGGGGCTCGTGATGTCGTTGAGCGGCACGTAGCTCGCCTCGATGCCGAGGGCCTTGAGCGCCACAATCACCCACTCATCGAGGAAGGCATAGGAGTCGGCGAAAGTCATGCCGTGCACGAGCTCGGTGGGCGCGTAGATGGAATACGTGATGACCGAGCCGGCCTCCATGAACATCGCGCCACCGCCCGAGATGCGGCGCACGACGTCGAATCCGTACTTGGCCGCATTGTCGAGGTCGACCTCGTTCTTGACCGACTGGAAGCTGCCGATCACGACAGCCGGCTTCTCCCACTCCCAGATGCGCAGGGTCGGCTTGCGGATGCCCTCCCCCACCTCTTCGGCGAGCACCTGGTCGAGCGCCATCTGCTGCACGGGATCGAGAGCCGGGCCCATGATGAGCTGCCAGTCGTAGTCCCGCCAGCTCGTGGCGCGCTGCAGGGCGCGACGGATGGCCGTGGCGACGGCCTCGGGCGAGAATCCGAGCATGATCGTGTCATCCGGAAGCGCACGACGGATGCGGTCGGCGATCGCGCGCTGCTCGGCATCCGCGTGCAGGCCGTTGATGGCGTCGTTGATCACATCGAGCGCGCTGTCGGGCTCGAGAAAGAAGTCACCCGCAAGCCGAAAATTGGTGATGGTGTTGTCGACCACATCGAGATCGACTACGACGAGCTTTCCGCCCGGAACCTTGAACTCACCATGCATAAGGTAAGCCTAACTACCCCAGGCGCGTCGAGCTTGACGAGACCTTCCCTCGAGTGGGTGGGGAACTCGTCAGGCTCGATCAACGCTCGGCGGAACGAACTCCTCGTGCCCGCGCGCGATGAGTCGCGCACGCAACCGCACGGCCGCCTCGTCGAGGTCACGATGGTTGGCGTTGCGCTGGATGCCCGTGTGCGAGAACTCGAAGACCGTCCACGACGGCCACACGTGCAGGTGGGCGTGCGGCACGACGTATCCCTCATACATGAGTCCAACGCGCGTCGAGCCCCACTCCTCCTGCTGGGCGAGCCCGATGAGTCGTCCCACCCTGAAGATGTGCATCGCGGTGGCTTCGTCGAGATCGGTCCACTTGTCCACCTCGACGAGAGGGATCACGAGGGCGTGGCCCGGCGTGCGCGGCTCGATCGTGAGAATCGCGAAGCACGTGTCATCCCGCCAGACGAACCTGCCGGGAGAGGTGCCCTCGAGAATGTGGGTGAAGACCGAACTCATGCGGTGAGGTGCGTGTCGAGCCAGGCGATGAGATCGGCGTAGACCTCTTCGCGGTTCGTCTCGTTGAAGATCTCGTGGCGAGCTTCGGGGTAGACGATCGCCTCCACGTCGGTGAGCCCGGACCGCTCCACGTACGCCTTCGCGAGCTTGGCGACACTCTCCTCACCGCCGAGCGAGTCTTCGCTTCCGATGAGAATGAGCAGCGGGATGTCGCGCTCAAAGTTCTTGGCTGGGCGGCCGAGCAGCCGCATCCCGTCAATGATGCCGAACAGCTTGGCGGCGGCCGCCACGAACGTCAGGGGGTCGTCGGTGAAGGCGGTGTGCACCGACTCGTCGCGACTGAGCCACTCGTTGCCCGTGGTTCCCAGGTGCTTGTGGTTCTTGTTGAGGTCGCCCGCGGCCATGTCGGTGAGCGTGCGGTAGGCGGTGCCCGTGAGCACGGCGGCGTCGTACTCCGCGGAGTGTTTGTTGAGGAGGATCTGTGCCATGAGCGAGCCCCACGAGTGGCCCAGAAGCGCGAGCGGAACATCCGGATTCTCGGCGCGAACAATCCCGGTGAACTGGCGCACCGACTCGATCGTGGCGCGCAGACCGCCGGGGCCGAGTTTGCCGAGCTTGGAAAGGTCGCCGTCGTGCTGCTTCACGCCCGTCTTGCCGTGCCCGCGGTGGTCGTCGGCGTAGACGCTGTAGCCGGCCTGCACGAGGTTCTGCGCGAGTTCTTCGTAGCGCAGGGCATGGTCGCCCAGGCCGTGGGCAAGCTGGATGACGCCGCGGGGCTTGGCGACCTTCCACGCGTAGGTGAAGATCGTGACGCCCTGCGCGTCGACGTATGACCCGTCGGTTCTGATTGCGGTGAACTTCGGCATACAGCCTCCTTGCTTCTGCTTATCGTATCGACCGGATGGCGGGTCGAGTTCGACGAGACAGCGCCCGATTTGGTGGAGAGCACATTCATTAGCGTAACTAATAAGCTATGCTAAGTAATTGTGACCGACGACCGTGAAGACGACCTGCGCATAGCGATCATGCGCCTCAGCCGTCGCATGCGCCTCGAGAGGGTCGACGGCGACGTCACCGACGGCCAGCTCTCCGTGCTGTTCGTGCTCGCCAAGCACGGGCCTCAGACCCTCAGCTCGTTGAGTGACCACGATCGCGTCAGCCCGCCATCCATGAATCGCACCGTGAACATGCTCGTCGACGCGGGCCTCGTCTCGCGCGCGAGTGCGCCCGACGACGGCCGCAAGGTGCTCATCTCGCTCACGACCGCGGGCGACGAGATCGTCGCCGAAACGAGGCAGCGCCGGGTGGCGTGGTTCTCTCGCCACCTCGCCCAGTTGACCCCCGCCCAGCGCGACGCGATCTACGCCGCCACCCCGGCCCTGAGTGAGCTCGCCGACTCGTGAGTACCATGTTCCGCAGCCTTCGGGTGTTCAACTACCGCCTGTGGTTTGCAGGCGCGCTGGTGTCGAACACTGGGGCGTGGATGCAGCGCACCGCACAGGACTGGATCGTGCTCACCGAGCTCACCGACGGGGATGCCGCGGCCCTGGGCATCACGATGGCCCTGCAGTTCGGTCCGCTGCTGCTGCTCATGCCCGTGGCGGGACTCATCGCCGACCGTTTCGACCGGCGGCGCGTGCTCATCATCACGCAGGCGGCGCAGCTTGTGTTGGCCCTCGGCCTTGGCATCCTCGTCGTCACCGGCCACGCCACCCTCTGGTACGTCTACGGATTCGCACTGCTTCTCGGTGTCGCAACGGCGATCGATGCGCCCGTGCGGCAGTCATTCGTGTCTGAACTCGTCACCGACATCGACCTGCCCAACGCGGTCGCGCTCAACGCCATGTCGTTCCAGAGCGCGCGGCTCATCGGGCCGGCGGTCGCTGGCGTTCTCGTGGCACTCCTCGGTGCCGGGCCGGTGTTTCTCATCAACGCGGCATCCTTCGCGGGGGTGCTCACGTCGCTGTTCTTCATTCGCCGGGCGCAGCTGGTTGCCGCACCACGACTCGCACGGGCCCGCGGCCAGATTCGGGACGGGCTTCGCTACGTGCGAGGCCGGTCCGACATTGTGGTCGTGCTCGTCATGGTGTTCGTTGTGGGCACGTTCGGTTTCAACTTTCCGATCTTTATCTCGACCGTGTCGACCGTCGAATTCGGGGGCGGATCGCGTGAGTTTGGCCTGCTGTCATCGGTGATGGCGGTGGGTGCCGTGGTCGGCTCCCTGCTCGCGGCGAAACGCGAGCGGGCTCGCTTCGGCGTGATCGTGCTCGCGGCCGTGGCGTTCGGGGTGGCGTGCATCCTCGCAGCCCTGTCTCCCAACACGTGGCTCTTCGGGGCGGCGCTGCTGCTCGTGGGGCTGAGTTCGATCACGATGATGAACACCGCGAACGCCTACGTGCAGACCACGACCGACCCGATCGTGCGCGGCCGGGTCATGGCGCTCTACCTCGCGCTCTTCGCCGGCGGCACCCCGATCGGTGCGCCCATCGTGGGGTGGGTGGCGAACGTGATGGGCCCGCGCTGGGCCGTGGGAATTGGCGCGGCATCCGGATTGCTCGCTGCCGCACTGGCGATCGCGTGGCTCGTGGCGCGACGCGGCATGCGCGTCTCGCGCGCCGACACCTGGATCGGGCTGCGGCTCAGGTTCAGCGGTGACGCCCAGGCCGACCGCGACCTCGCCACCCAAGAGATCGCGATCGTCGAGAGCACGACCAAGCGCACCAGTTAGCGCCGGCGGGCACCTCCCGCCACACTCCCCCTCCCCACTCGCGGGTGGAAGCCGGCGAGAACGCCAGATTTGTGGATGTTGCGGCGCGAGCATCCACAGAAGTGGCGTTCTCGGCGCCGGGTAATGACCACGTGAGCTACGCCTCGCGCGTGATCTCGACCTTCACGAAGAGGGTGCTGCCGAACGGCCCCGCGTAGACGCCACGCAGCGGGGGCACGTCGTTGTAGTCGCGTCCGCGGCCCACAAGCACGTGACGGTCGCCGATCTCGATCTGGTTGGTGGGGTCGAATCCTCGCCAACCGTCGCCGCAGAACCACTCGACCCAGGCGTGGGACTCACCGGCCACCGTCTCACCGATGGCGGCATTGGGCTTGGGGTGGAGGTATCCGGAAACGTAGCGAGCCGGGATGCCCACCGACCGCAACGCACCGAGCGCGATGTGGGTGATGTCCTGGCAGACGCCCTTGCGCACGGCCCACGCCTCGGCCGCCGTCGAGTGCACGCCCGTGACGCCCTGCATGTACTGCACGGCCTCGCCAATAGCGGTGCAAATCTGCAGGGCCGCGTCGCACGCGTCGTCGGTGGACGACGCGATCTCGCGAGCGAGTTGCTGCACATCGACGGGAGGAGCGGTGCGCCGAGTCTGCTTGAGCTGCTCAACGGTCGACGTGGTGTGCTCGACAGCGACCGCGAGGTCGGCCCAGTCGAGCTTCTCGTCTTCGTGGGCACGGGGGCGCACCTCAACGAGGCTCGTCGCGGTGAGGGAGAGTTCCTTGTGCGGAGTGAGAATCTCGAACGAGGCGACGCGGGAGCCCCAGTAGTCCACGTAGTTGTGGTGGCTCGAGATCGGCAGGATCTCGAGGTTGGAGAACAACACGAGCTGGCCCTCAGCGCTCACAGGGAGCATGCGGGCCTCGTTGTAGGACGCCGTGACATCGCCGCCGTAGTGGAAGCCCGTCATGTGCTTGATGCGAAGTCGGTTCACGTGGTCTCTCCCACCCAACTCGGCGCGACCTGGGTCGGGAAGTAGCGCTGGCGGATGGCCTCCGATGCGGCACTCGTTGCTGACTGCACGTTATCCATGTGCATCGTCAGGTCTTCGAGAATCTCTGAGATGGGCCGGTACTCGAGCTCGCTGCGAATCTGGCCGAGCAGGCGCTGGGCCTGGTCGGAGACGCCCACCCGGTCGCTGCGCGGCTCGATCTCGCGCATGCAGTTCTCGGCGCGGGTGACAGAGAAGAGGATGCTGCGCGGGAAGAGCCGATCGAGCAGCAGAAACTCGGCGGCGTTGCGCGCGCTCGGCACGCCGCGGTACGTGCGCAGGTAGGCCTCGTAGGCGCCGCAGCTTCGCAAGATGGTCGTCCAGCTGGGCCCGGATGCCTCGGTCAGCGACCGCGTCGCCAACAGCCGGGCCGTCATGTCGGCACGCTCGAGGCTGCGGCCGAGCGTGAAGAACTGCCACGCCTCATCCCGGCTCGTGGCCGACTCGATGATGCCGACGGCGAGCGCGGAACGCTCACGCACCCACGCGAAAAACTCGTGCACCTTGTCGCTCGACACCTTGCGCGGCATGCGAGCGCGCGTCGTGTTGAGGCACTCCCACAGCTCGGTGCTCACAATCTCGCGAGCGCGGCGGGCATTCTCGCGCGCGGCACCGAGGGAGTAGGCGATGGATGCCGGCTCGCTGCGGTCAACGGCAAGGATCGACAGGATGTCTTGCCGCGTGAGCTCGCGGTCATCCGGCACCTCGGAGCCCATAACGCTCAGCAGCGAACGACACGCGAGATCTTCTTCGATCCAGGGATCTTCGAGCAACAGCTGAAGGTGCACGTCGAGGATGCGCGCCGTGCCGTCGGAGCGCTCGATGTAGCGGCCGATCCAGAAGAGGGATTCGGCGATGCGGCTCAGCATGAGTCGCCCCCGCGGGTCGAGCTTGACGAGACCTCACCAAGCAGATCAGGGAGGTCTGATCTCCTCAGGCTCGATCCGCCTTGCGGGCCGCTTTGCTGCTGCTGCTCCTGCTGGCCGTGCCCCAGGGGACGATCGGTGGGCGCGTGATCCTGCAGGTGGGCCTTGAGCATTTCTGGCGTGATGATCGAGATCGCTTCTGTTGCGGCGGCCTGCCCTGCGACGAGGCCCTGGATGCTGTGGCGCGTGACCTGCAGCGGGTCTTGTCCCACGACCCAGGTGTCTTTCGAGCCGCCACCCTGCGACGAGTTGACGACGAGCTCGCCCTCGGGCAGCGCGACGCGCGTGAGTCCGCCCGGCAGCACCCAGACGTCGTTGCCGTCGTTGACGGCGAAGGGCCGCAGGTCGGCATGACGCGGGCGCATGCCGTCGTCAACAAGCGTGGGAATCGTCGAGAGTTGCACAACGGGCTGCGCGATCCACCCGCGGGGGTCGCGCAACAAGCGACCCTTGAGTTCGGCGAGTTCATCCTTCGACGCCGCCGGGCCGATCACGAGGCCCTTGCCGCCCGAGCCATCCACGGGCTTGACGACCAGCTCGTCGAGTCGGTCGAGCACCTCTTCGAGGGCTCCCGGGTCTTCGAGTCGCCAGGTCTGCACGTTGGGCAGGATCGCGTCTTCGCCGAGGTAGTACTTCGTGAGCTCGGGCAGGTAGGTGTAGACGAGCTTGTCGTCGGCGACGCCGTTGCCCACGGCGTTGGCAATGGTGACATTGCCGAGGCGCGCCGCGAGCATGAGGCCGGGGCTACCGAGCATCGAGTCCGCGCGAAACTGCAGCGGGTCGAGAAACTCGTCGTCGACCCGGCGATAGATCACGTCGACGCGCGTGGGGCCGGCGGTGGTGCGCATCCACACCTTGCCGCCCGAGCAGAACAGGTCGCGGCCCTCGACGAGTTCGACACCCATGAGGCGCGCGAGCAGCGTGTGCTCGAAGTAGGCCGAGTTGTAGACACCCGGCGTGAGCACGACGACCGTGGGGTCTTCCACCCCACCGGGAGCGGATGCCCGCAGCGCGCTGAGCAGTTTGTGCGGGTAGTCGCCGACCGGGCGAACCCGCATGCTCACGAACAGTTCGGGAAGAGTCTGCGCCATGACGCGGCGGTTGGAGATGACGTAGCTGACGCCCGAGGGAACGCGCACGTTGTCTTCGAGCACGCGCCAGGCACCTGCTTCGTCGCGAATCAGGTCGATGCCGCTCACCTGGATGCGCACGCCGTTGGCCGGCTCGATGCCGGCCGCCTCGCGGTGGAAGTGACTGGAGCTCGTGACGAGGCGGGCCGGGATGACGCCATCCTTGACCGCGTTCTGCGGGCCGTAGATGTCGGCGAGGAACAGCTCGAGCGCGCGCACGCGCTGCTTGATTCCCGCCTCGACCTGCACCCATTCGGCCTGGTCGATCACGCGCGGCACGGCATCGAGCGGGAACGGTCGCTCCTCGCCCGCGAAGTCGAAGGTCACGCCCTGCGCGAGATAGCTGGAGGCGAGGGCATCCGTTCGCCCACGCAGCTCGTCTTGCGTCATTTGCGCGAGGGCCGCGTGAATCTCCTTGTAGGAGGCGCGAGCCGACCCGGGCGTGGCAAACATTTCGTCGAAAGCAGCCGTGCCGGAGCTCTTGGTGGCGGTGGCGCCATAGCCATCGAACAGGTCTGCCATGTACTGAGCCTAGAGCCGTCGTGTTGCGGCGGTGTTTCGACTCCCCTACTGGCTCAGTTTGAGTACCACCGCGCCGCGCTTGTGCCCAGTGTCGACAATCGCGTGTGCGTCGCTGATCTGCTCGAGCGAATAGACGCCGTGGATGACCGGAACGAGGCCGTACCCAAACAACGCATCGAGGTCACGCTGCTTATCGGCATCCTTGCGCAGGCCCGTGAAGAGGATCTTCGAGCGCCGACCGAACAGCACCCCGAGCGCCGGCACAGTAGAGAGGTATAGCCCGCGCGCGCCGAGCAGCTTCTTGCACGCCAGAAAACTGCTCTTACCCACCGCGTCGAACACGACGTCGTAGCTGCCCGTAAGCGGTTCGTGGGTGTAGTCGATCACGTCGTCGGCGCCGAGCTCCCGCACCATCGCGGCGTTCGCTCCGCTGCACACGGCGGTCACGTGGGCACCCATCCGTTTAGCCAGTTGCACGGCGGCCGATCCCACCGTTCCGGATGCCCCGATGATCAGGATGCGCTTGCCCGGCTTAAGGCTGGCCCCGTCGCGCAGAAACGGCAACGCCGTGAGGTAACCGTCCAAGAGGGATACGGCGTCGGTGTCGGTCACATGCTCGGGAATCGGGATCATCGGAGTGCTTGCCTTCACGACGACGTACTCGGCGTGACACCCCATGCCCGTCCCCGTGACGCCCATCACCCGGTCGCCGCCCGGCAGCGTGCCGGCGAAGTCGCTGCCGAGAACTTTCGTGCGCGGAGCGCGCAGCCCGAAGAAGAGGCGCGCGTAGGCGGGGGTTCCCTGTCGTCCCACGCTGTCGGTTTGGCCGACGACGGCGGCGTTCACACGGATGAGCAGTTCGCCTTCGCGGGGCTGGGGGGTCGCGACATCCTCAACCCTGGCCACCTCGGGCCCACCGTACTGCCGGATCATCACTGCTCGCATTGTTACTCCCATGTATAGAAAACTTGACACGGATGACTGTAAGCAATGTTGTACGCCGTGTCAAGTATTCTTTACGCGACGCTGGCCGGCGGGGGCTATTCGCTGGCGCGGGCTATCTGCTGGTCGCGGGCTATCTGCGGGTGCGGGCGCGGGATATCCGTCCGCGGCATGCGAGATATCTGCGTGCGCGGGAGTTGCAACCATCCGCGGGAGCTCTGACACCCGCGGATGGTTGCAACTCCCGCGCACACCCCAAGTAGCCTCGAAGCATGAGTCGCAGCATGCTTGTTTTGCCCGGGGGCGGTTACTCCGGGCTCGCTCCGCACGAGGGAGAGCCCGTGGCCGAGTGGCTGCGCGGCCTGGGGTGGGATGCCCGCGTCGTCGAGTACCCCGTCAAGACGAGGCATCCCGGTCCGTTGAACGCGGTGCGTCGTGAGCTCGCGGCCGAGCGCGCCAACGGGGCCACCCAGATCGGAATCATCGGATTCTCGGCGGGAGGCCACCTCGCCGGCCACGCCGCCCTCGCACTGCCGAAGGGCGAGCGCCCCGACTTCGCCATGCTCAGCTACCCCGTGGTGTCGATGGTCACCCCCACGCACGGCGGATCACGCAAGCAACTCATCGGCGACCGCGCCTGGCCGTGGGTGCGGCGGTCGGTGTCGCTCGAGCTCATGGTGAAACCCGACTCCCCCTCGATGTTCGTGTGGTCAACGGGCGACGACGCGTCGGTGCCCGTGGGCGAGCACTCCTATCGTCTGGGCGCGGCCCTCGCCAAGGCCGGAGTCGATCACGACCTGCACATCTTCGACAACGGCGGTCCGCACGGAATCGGCCTCGCACCGGGCACCGTCACGGGCGACCTGTGGCGACACCTCGCCGAGGCCTGGCTGGCACGGCGATAGCTACCGCAACTGGCTGAAGGCCTCCGCCTTGCCCGTCGGTCCACCGACGAGCAGGGTGTCGCCGGCCTCGACCACGGTGCCAGCCGTCGTGTAGTTCCAGCCGCCCGAGGCGCGACGCACAGCAACAACAGTGACGCCCGATTTCGATCGCACTCCGGCCTCGGCGAGCGTCTTGCCGACGATGCTGGGCGGCGGCGCCATCTTGACGAGGGAGAAGTCGTTGCCAATGTCGAGAAAGTCCTGCATGGAGCCGCGCACCAGGTGAGCAACCCGACGCCCCATGTCACTCTCGGGGAACACCACGTGCTTCACGCCGAGCTGCTCGAGGATGCGACCGTGCGGCTCGCTCACCGCTTTGGCCCACAGGTGCTGAATGTTGAAACCCAGCAGTAGTGACGTGGTGAGGATGCTCGCCTGCACGTCACTGCCGATGGCGACGACCACCCGGTCGAACTCCGGCACCGACAGTTGGCGCAGCGCGGCCTCCTTCGTCGAGTCCGCTTGCACGACGTGGGTGAGCTGTCCGTTGAGATCCTGCACGATGTCTTCTCGTGAATCGATGCCGAGCACCTCGGTGCCGCTCGCCATGAGCTCGAGGGCCAGTGACCTGCCGAACCGACCGAGACCGATCACGGCGACAGAATCCGCTTGCGCCACCCGATCGGTGTCCGCTCCTGAGAGGGTGTGAAACCTAACCAATGATCGGCCTTTCCTTGGGGAGTTGGTAGAGCACCTCGCGCTCGCGAAGAGCGAGCGCTGCAGCGAAAGTGACCGGTCCGAGCCTGCCGATGAACATGAGCAGGCACAGCACGAGTTGCGCGGCAACCGGCAGGTCGGCCGTGATGCCCGTTGAGAGGCCGACCGTGCCGAAGGCGGATGCTGTCTCGAACAGCACGGGGCTCAGGGGCAGCCCCGACATCAGCATGATTGCGACCGTCGACCCAACGACGACCGCCACCGCGAGAAGCACCACCGCGATGGCCTGGCGGTGCACTGCGCGCGACAGCCGCTTGCCAAAAACATTGACCACGCCATCGCCCCGCACTTCAGCGAGCAGGATGAAAAACAGCACGGCGAAAGTCGTCACCTTGATGCCGCCGGCGGTGCCGGCCGGGCCACCGCCGATAAACATGAGTGCCGTCATCCCGAACAGGCTGGAGTCGTCGAGCGCTCCAATGTCGATCGAGTTGAAGCCAGCGGTGCGGGTCTGCACAGACTGGAAGAATCCCGCGAGCAGCTTGCCGTGCCACTCGAGCGGCCCGAGGGTTCCTGGGTTGTTCCACTCGATCGCCGTGATGTAGGCCGCACCCGCGACGAGCAGCAGGGGCGTCGCCCACACGACGATCCGGGTATTCATGCTCCACTTGAGGGGCCGATTCCAGTAGCGCTTCAGCTGCATGATCACGGGAAAGCCGAGTCCGCCGAGGATGATGGCGGCGCACAGCGTGAGGCTCACAACGGGGTCGTCGACGTACGACACCATGTTGTCGCTGAAGAGAGCGAACCCCGCGTTGTTGAACGATGAGACCCCATGGAAAACGCCGAGCCACGCTGCCTCGCCCGGGTTCTTGCCGTAGTGCAGCCAGAACCAGAGAAAGAGAATGATCGCGACCGCGCCCTCGATCACGAGCGAGATCTTCAACACGTTGAGCACGAGCGATCGCACGTCGTCGATGCCGAGGCTTCGGGTCTCGGCGGCGGTATTGAGCCTCGAGCTGAGCGAGAGCCGTCGCACGACCGCGACACCAACGATCGTGGCGAACGTCATCACGCCAAACCCGCCGATCTGGATGAGCAACAGGATCACAACCTGGCCGAACGGCGTCCAAAAGGTTGCGGTGTCGACGATCACGTGACCTGTTACGCACATCGCCGACACGGCCGTGAAAAACGCCTCGATGAAACTCGCACCACCCGGCCCCGTGCGCGCTATCGGCAACATGAGCAGGAGCGTGCCGATCAGGATGCCGACGCCGAAGCCACCAGCGATCCACCGGGCCGGGCGCGGGCGTTTGCGCATCAACTCTTGGTGCTCGCACGCACCACGAGCTCGGGCTGGAAGATGACCTGCTTGGGGGCATCCGTGGGCTCATCGCCCATCTCGTTGACGAGCAGGTCGACCGCAGCAAAACCGAAGGTCTCGTGCGGAGCCCTAATGGAGGTGAGTGGGATGATCGACGACTCACCGAACTCGATGTCGTCGTAACCGATGAGGGCTACGTCTTCCGGCACGCGAACCCCGCCGAGCACGAGGGTCTGCAGGATGCCCAGCGCGAGCAGGTCGTTGACGGCGAACACGGCGTCCGGTCGGTTGGACGCGGGGCGGGCGAGCAGCGCGCGGCCGATTTCGCGGCCCTCGACGATCGTGCGGTTGGTGACGTTGAGCACCTCGAGCGATGCGTCCGGCGCTTCCCTCACGGCGTTGCCAGCCCCCTCGAGACGATCGGCGACCTGGCGCACGCCGAGCGGACCACCGATGAAGGCGATGCGCCTGCGCCCAATATCGACGAGGTGCTTGGTGGCCATGTAGCCGCCCGTGACATCGTCGATCGAGACCGAGGGCTGCGTGGCATCCTGCGCCCGCTGACCAACGAGCACCGAGGGGATGCCCCGGCTGCGAATCTGTGCGAGACGGTCGTCGATCGGGTGGTGGGATGACACGAGCATGCCCTGCACCCGCTGCGACTCGAACAGGTCGAGGTAGGAGTCCTCGCGCGCTCGTGAGCGGTTGGAGTTCGAGATGAACACCGAGAGATCGTGGGCTGCGGCCCGCTGCTCGACACCCTCAGCGATCGTCGCGAAGAACGGGTTCGAGACATCCGGAGCGATGTAGGCGATCGTGCCCGAGCGCCCGAGACGCAACTGCCACGCGGCGTTGTTGCGAACGAACCCGAGCTGGTCGATCGCCTTCTGGATGCGCTCCCGCTTCTCGGGCGAGACTCGGTCGGGGTGGTTGATGTAGTGCGACACCGTGCCGAGGGACACCTCGGCGAGCGTTGCTACTTCACGAATACCGACCCGGGCCACGCAGCGAGACTACCGCTTGCCGTGACCGTGCGCCCAGAGGGCTCCCGGCGCTACCGCTTGATTTCGTCGAGGTGGAGCATGCGCGCGAGGTTCTTGTCGAGCTCGTCGTCGCGGAAGATCTTCTTCCAGTCATCCTTCACGATCGACTCGCGGCCGTAGTCCATGGCGATGAGGCACGCATCGGAGAACGGGTTCGAGCCCTTGAGGGTGTTCGCGAGCGCGACCTGGGTGTGCCCGAGCAGGATGCTGCGCGCAGCCTCTCGCGGAACCCCCATCGTGTTCACGGTCTCTTCGAGCGCCTCCGCAAGCAACGCGCCGATCATGCAGGCAACGGTCTCGACGAGGGTCGGCTCGAGCTGCGCAAGCTGCTTGACGGTTACCCAGTGCACGTCGATGACGGGCGCGAAGATGATGCGCACGACGGTCTCGAGGATCTGCTTCTTCGCGGGGTCGTCGCTTTCGATCGCGGCGATCGCGTCCTGCGGGGCGGCGATGCCGCCGAAAGTGTCCGCGTACTCCTCGGGCGTGTGACGCTCGAGAAACACCGAGGGGTGGCAGGGGTGCGTGACGCCCTGGATCACGTCATCCCGCGACGCGAGCAGGCCCGCGTAGGCGGCGGCCGGGTCGAGCGTGAGCATGATCGCTCCCGACTTCATCTGGCCGATGACCGCCGCGGAGACCGCGGAGAGCGCCAGGTCGGGTACGGCAAGCACGACGACGTCAGCGTCGGCGACGGCAGTGTCGGTGTCGGTCAACACGCGACCGGTCGCGGTGACGCGCTCCTGGCCCGCGGGTGAGTTCTCGCTGTAAAACACGGTGTGCCCCGTCTTCACGAGGTTGTTGGACACGCGCATGCCCATCTTTCCGCCGGCACCGATGACCGCGATGGTGAGGTTCTCGCTCATGATTCTTTGCTCCTTAAGTAGGCGATGTTGTGCGAATTCCACAGATTCTCGACACGGCTGGTCTCTTCGTATGAGCCCTGCCAGACGAGCCAGTGCTCGATGACCTGGTTGATGCCGCGGGCCTCGGGCCGCACGGTCGCCACCAGGTGGTCGTAGTCGAGGAGGCCGGTGCCGAGCTCGGTGCCCTCGAGGGTGAAGCCAACCCAGCCGTCGCGGCGGGTGAAGGCAAAGTCCTTGACGTGGATGCCCCGCACGTACGGGGCCGTGCGCTCGACGACATCCCTCGGCAGTTCGAGCGCGGCCACACTGTTGGCCGGATCGAGGCAGATGCCGAGGGCGTCGCTGTCGACGGCTTCCACAAGCGCGACAAGGTCGGCGGATGACACCTGCTCGTAGGTCTCGAGCGCGAGGGTCACACCCGCCGCCTCATAAGAAGGAGTGGATGCTCGCAGCAGCGCCTGCGCTTCATCCATGGTCGGACGGTGCTCTGCGGTGTTCACCATGCTGCGCACGAAGGAGACGTCGAGCTCGTCGGCGAGCTTGAGGAACGTCGCGAGGTGGTCGACGCCCACGCCGCGCGTGCCGAGCTCGAGCGTGAGGCCGAGTTCGTCGGCGAGGGTGCGCAGGTCGCGCAGCTCGGCCACCGAGTAGTTGAGCAGCGGCAGGTAGTCGCAGATCTGGAACAGGTCGACGCCGAGGTCTCGCGTGCGCCGCAACATGGCGGGCAGGTCGAGTGGATCCGGCGCCTTGGGTGAGTGCTGCCAGAAGAAGGAGTACGTGCTGAGGCCGATCATGCTGCGGCCGCCTCTGCTGCTTCGTCGATCACGGTGGCGAGGGCGGCGGTATCGTGGGCGAACCGACCGAGGAAGAGTCCGTCGACGTGGGGCAGCAGATCGGCCAGCAGGCCGGGTCCAGCGCTTCCGCCGTAGATGATGCTGCTGCCCTCTCGGCCCGGGAGTGCCGTGAGTGAGCGCCGCAGCCAGGAGCACACGGTGCGGATGTGCGCGACATCCGCGGGCTGCTCGGCCCCAATCGCCCAGACGGGCTCGTACGCAACAATGACGCGACCGGCCGGAGCCGCGTCGAGCGCTGCCTCGAGCTGCGCGACGCACGTGAGGGCGGCACGCTCAGAGTCGACCTGCTCGACCTCTCCGATGCACAGCACGGGCGCGATGCCGTTGCGCAGTGCCGCACGGGTCTTGTCGGCCACGATCTGCTCTGTCTCGGCGAAGATGCGCCGACGTTCCGCGTGGCCCACCTCGACGACGCCTACCCCGAGTTCAGCGAGCTCGGCGCCGCTGACTTCGCCCGTGTACGCGCCCCGGTCTTCCCAGAAGAGATCCTGGGCGCCCACAATCACGTTCGTGTCATCGAACGCGGCGAGCGCTGCGGGGATTGCGATGAAGGAAGGGATCACGAACAGCTCGACCTCGCCCGAGCGCACGGCCGAGTGGTCGCGGGCGATCTGCGCCACCGCCTCGAACCAGTCGAGTGCGGCCGCGTGGCTGAAGTACATCTTCAGGCTCACTCCGACCGTGGTAGTCATCAGCAGCTGCCGGTCTTCTCGTACTCGTCGAGCACGGCGACCTTCTCGGCGCTCGCTGACGTCTCGTCGAAGCGGTAGGTGAGCCACTCCCGCACGAGCCGCCGGGCAAGTTCGGCGCCGATGACGCGCTGGCCGAGGGCGAGCACCTGAGCGTTGTTGCTCAACACGAGGCGTTCGACCGAGAAGCTGTCGTGAGCGACGGATGCGCGGATGCCCTGCACCTTGTTTGCGGCCATGGCGACGCCCATCCCGGTGCCGCAGATGAGCAGGCCGCGGTCGGCGTCGCCTGCCGCGATCGCTTCGCCTACCGCAACGCCGATCTTCGGGTATGCCGTGTGCCCGTGGGCGTCGACGCCCACGTCGGTGACCGACTCGACCAGATCGCTCGCGAGCAGGTCTTTCTTGAGGAGTTCCTTGTACTCGAACCCGGCGTCATCCGAGCCGATCACGATACGAAGCTTCTGCATTACTTGTCCTGTTCCTTGAGTACGGTTGCGATGCGCTGCACGATGAGCGCAAGAGAGTGCGCGCCAGCATCCGGCGTGCCGAGGCTCTTCTCGGCGTGCGGTCGAGCGCGGCCCATCTTGGGAAGAAGAGTGGATGTTGCGGCCGCCGCCTCGGTGGCCACGTCGGCGGCCGAGGCCCACGCCGTCACGAGGGGCTGCCAGTCCGCGGTGCTGGCGTCGAGTGCATCCGCGAACGGAACCAGCACATCGACCATGGTCTTGTCGCCGGGCACGGCGCCGAACTTGAGGATCGCCGTCGTGGCCGAGTGCACGCCAGCGGAGACCGCGGCGGCCGTGGGCCTCTCGGTATCGCCGAGCGCGCCACCGACGGCGCGCAGTGCTGCGCCCCACAGCGCTCCGGAGGTTCCGCCCGCGCGGTCGGCCCAGGCATCGCCCGCGCCCTCGAGCAGGGTCTGCGCGCCCGCGCCGCGTGCGAGCAGATCCGTGGCCGCGGCGACGGCGGCACGCGCGCCGCGCTGCATGCCGATACCGTGGTCGCCGTCACCGGCGACGGCATCAATGCGACCCAGCTCATCGACGTTCTCGTCGATGACGTCGGCGATGGAGCTGATGGCGAGAAAGATCGTGTGAGCTGCCTGCTTCGAGTCGTTGCTCGCTGGGGGGATCTCGTCACGCTCGATCCGCTCAGCCTCAGCGAACGCCGCCTGCTCGGCCTGCGCAACCGAGCCCTTGCGGTAGGCCGGGGTGTCGGCGGGTGCCCGCCAGAATCCCTCGAGTTCGGCGTCAAGCCAGAACAGCGTGAGCGAGGCGCCCGCCATGTCGAAGCTCGTGACGAGTTCGCCGACCTCCGGATCGACCACGGTGATGCCGGCCTCGGCGAGCAATTCGGCGACCCGTCGATAGACGACAAACAGTTCTTCATACTTGACCGAGCCGAGCCCATTGAGGATGACGCCGACGCGCTGTCCGTTCGCCTCTGTAATGCCCTCGGGAAGTTCGGTGAGGAGCGTTGAGACGAAGAGTTCTGCGAGTCCGTCGGCCGTCGGCACATCCGTCTCGCCGATGCCGGGCTCGCCATGGATTCCGATGCCGACGCCCATCCGGCCCTCGGGCACCGTAAACAAAGGGGCCTCAGCACCGGGGAGCGTGCAGCCGGTGAAGGCAACGCCGAACGAACGCGTGCGCTCGTTGGCAAGGGTGGCGACGCGCACGACCTCGTCGAGCGAGTAGCCCGCTTCGCTCGCGGCAGCGGCCGCCTTGAACACGGTGAGGTCGCCTGCGATGCCGCGACGCTTGTGCTTTTCGGCGAGGGGAGCACTCGCCACGTCATCGGTGACGACGACCGTGCGAGTCTCGATTCCCTCGGCGACGAGGCGATCCTGTGCGGCCGTGAAGTTGAGCACGTCGCCCGCGTAGTTGCCGTAGGTGAGCAGCACACCGCCGCCGAGCTGAGCCGCGGCCGCAACCGTGTGCACCTGCTGGGCTGAGGGCGACGCGAAGAGGTTGCCCATCGCCGCGCCGTGCGCGAGACCTTGGCCGACCAGTCCGCCGAAAGCGGGGTAGTGACCCGAGCCGCCGCCGATAATGACAGCCACCGAGCCGGGGGTCGAGACCGTGCTGCGGATGACCCCGCCGGTGACCCGGCGCACCTGGGCGCTGTTGGCGGCGACGAAGCCATCGATCATCTCGTCGGCGAAAGCAACGGGATCATTGAAGAGGCGGGTCATGGTGGCTCCAGGTGGTTCTTGTGGTGAACCCCGGGGCGGTCGCTCGCGCGCACCGCCCCGGGGAACTGTCTACTTCTTGGTGGGATCGAACTCGACGCCGGTCACGAGCGCGTCGTCGAAGGTGACATCCAGCGCATCGCGCTTCTTCTTGTTGCGAGCCAGCAGGCCCATAAGCAACGCGGAGATGAGCATGAATCCACCGACGATGAACATCGGCAGCTGGTAGTTGGGCGTGTCGCCCACCTTGGTCGCGTCGGCCACGAGGCCCGTGATGTACGGGGCCGAGAAGCCGGCGAGGTTACCGATGGTGTTGATGAGCGCGATTCCCGCCGCGGCTGCGGCCCCCGTGAGGAACTGCGTGGGCAGGGTCCAGAAGTTGGGCAGTGCGGAGAAGATCGCCATGGCGGTGATCGCGATGACAGCGATCGTTGCGGCGGGGGACCCTGCAAAGAGGGCGAGCGGAATGCTGAACGCACCGACGAGCGCGGGGATCATGATGTGCCACGTCTTGAGTCCACGGCGCGAGGCATCCCGCGACCAGAAGTACAGGGCGACAGCGGCCGGGATGTACGGAATGGCCGTGATGAGCCCCTTCTGGAACACGTCGAACTCGGTGCCGTACTGCTCCTGGAAGCCGCCGATGATCGTCGGCAGGAAGAAGCCGAGTGCGTAGAGGCCGTAGATGAAGCCGAAGTAGATGCCGGCGAGCACCCAGACGCGGCCGCTCTTGAAGGCGTCACGAATGCGGTGGGTGTTGTTCTTCGACTCGGTCTGCTTGCGTTCGGCTTCGAGCGCGCCCGTGAGCCAGACCTGCTCTTCGGTCGTCAGCCACTTGGCGTCGGACGGCTTGTCTTTGAGGTAGAACCAGGCGATGATTCCGACGACGATCGCGGGGATCGCGACACCGAGGAACATGAAGCGCCAGCCCTCGAGGCCGAAGAACACGCCGTGCTGCTGGATGAGCCATCCGGCGAACGGTGCGCCGATGACGGTCGTCAGCGGCTGCGCCAGGTAGAACAGCGCGAGGATCTTGGAGCGGTGCTGCGCCGGAACCCAGAGGCTCAGGAACAGGATCGCGCCCGGGAAGAATCCGGCTTCGGCAACACCGAGCAGAAAACGCAGGCCGACGAGCTGCTCGAAGTTCTGCACGAAGGCGAACAGCAGCGCGACGATGCCCCAGCTCACCATGATGCGAGCGAGCCACTTGCGAGCGCCGAAGCGGTGCAGGGCCAGGTTCGAGGGAACCTCGAGCAGGATGTAGCCGATGAAGAACACGCCCGAGGCGAACCCGAACTGGGCTGCCGACAGGGCGAGGTCATCATTCATGCCGTTGGGAGCGGCAAACCCGATCGCAGTGCGGTCGAGGTAGTTGATGAAGAACATCAGGGCGACGAACGGGACGAGCCGAACGGCGACCTTCTTGATTGCGGATTTCTCGACGGCACTTTGCTCGCGAGGCGGTGTGGTGGTGTCCACGTTGACTCCTTCGGTGAAAGGGGGGATGCTCCCCCTCCCGGCCGGTGAACCGTCGTGGGTCGCTGCGTCGAGTATTCCCTCGCGATCTCGAATTGTCAACCGGTTGACCAATTTTGATGAACCGGATGACCGGATAGCAATCCTGACGATTGATAGCCTTCTGCCATGCCCGCCTATCCCAACGACTCTTCAGCGGAGATCGCGGCATCGCTCGGCGCCCTCGAATCCGGCACCGCGGTCTCGGCTGTAGCCAAGCGCCTGCTCGAGATCTTCACCCGCGGTGACATCGAGCCGGGAACACGGCTGCCCCCCGAGCGGCAGCTCGCGTCATCCCTCGGGGTCGGTCGCTCCGCCGTGCGCGAGGCCCTTGCCGCTCTCGAGATTCTCGGAATCGTTGACGTGCGGCCCGGATCGGGCACCTACCTGCGCGGCAACGCGAGCGAGCTGCTGCCCCAGACGCTCAGCTGGGGCCTCATGCTCGGCGAGCCCCGCACGGTCGAACTCATCGAGGTGCGCGGCGCGCTCGAGATCTACGCCGCTCGCCTCGCGGCGACGCGCATCACCGATGAGGCGCTCGAGCGGCTGGGCACCCGAGTCGCCGAGATGCGCGCCAACCTCGACAACCTCAAGGCCTTCGTCGAAGCCGACCTGCAGTTTCACCTCGAGCTCGCCCAGGCGATCAACAACACCGTGCTGCTTGACCTGCTGCAGAGCATCCGCTCGCTGCTGCGAGTGTGGGTGGAGCGTGGCGTGCAAGATCCGGAGCAGGCCCTCATCGCCATCGAGGAGCACGCGGCCGTGCACGCCGCGATCGCGACACGCGACCCGGATGCCGCGGCGTCGGCCATGGCCGTACACATGAACACGGCAGGCAAGCGACTTGCCGGATCGATCACGTCGTGAGCGGGTTCATCGCCGCGGGCGCCCGCATCGAGAAGCTCTGGACGAGCGGCGCCTGGCTCGAGGGGCCTGCGTGGATCGACTCGAAGCTGCGGTTCAGCGACATCCCCCACAACCGCATCATGGAGTTCGACCCGGCGAGGCACGAGACGATCGTGTACTCCGATGATGCCGAGTACGCGAATGGACGAACCGTGGATGCCTCGGGCGCCGCCGTGCAGGCGAGCCACGGGCGACGTGCGATCGAGCGCGACGCGCACGGGGTGGTGACCACGCTCGTCGACCGCTGGGACGGGCACCGGTTCAACTCCCCTAACGACGTCGTCGTGGCATCCGACGGCTCGATCTGGTTCACCGACCCGCCCTACGGAATCCACGAGAGCGAACGCGAGGGTCACGCGGGAGTGCAGGAGTACGACGGCTGCTTCGTGTTCCGGTTCGATGGAGACGTCGCCGTGCCGATGATCACCGACATGGTGCACCCCAACGGACTCGCGTTCTCACCCGACGAGTCGCTCCTGTACGTCGCCGAGACCGCGCAGTTCTGGCACCCCGAGGTGCCGCTCGCGATTCGCGTCTATGACACGACGACGTGGGAGGGTCGCGTCTTCGTGACCCCCGAGGATGTGGCCGACGGGTTTCGCGTCGCGGCAGACGGAACACTGTGGACGTCGTCGGGCTCGGCCGTCGCACTCTATTCGGCGGCGGGTGAGCTGCTGCAGAGCATCCCGTTTCCGGAGCGGGTCTCTAACCTCTGCTTCGGCGGCGATGGCTACCTGTACGTGACGGCGTCTACGAGCTTGTACCGGTTGCGCCTGAATCCCCGAGGGCCGGCGGAATCTCCTGGCCCTGCTGCTGAAGCTCGTCGGTAATTACCCGCATGGCGTTGAGCGCGTTCGGAAACCCGCAGTACTGAACGGTGTGGATCACGGTCTCCATGATCTCGGTGGGCGTGCAGCCCACGCGAAGCGCGCCGCGGGTGTGGCCGCGCAGCTGGGGTTCGAGGCCACCGATGGTGACGAGGGATGCCAGTGACAGCAACTCACGCTGGGCGAGCGTGAGACCCGGCCGGGAGTAGATGTCGCCGAAGTTGAACTCGATGCCGAATCGCGCGAGGTCTTGCCCCAGGCCCACCTGCATCTCGACGAGGCCGTCGGCCTTGCCCTCGCCGTAGACCTCGTTGAACCACTTCTTGCCCTTGTCGAGACGTTCGCTCATGATGCCAGCCTCCTAGATCGAGTGTCCGCCGTCGAGCGGCAGGATGACACCCGTGATGTTGACGGACTCGGGTGCAGCAAGAAACACGACCGTCTGTGCGAGGTGCTCGGGCTCGCCGAGCAGGCGCGTGGGGATCTGGTCGAGCAGCGCTTCGCGCCGCTCGGGGGTGTCGTTGTCACGGCCCGGGGTGGCCTGCGCGCCGGGCGCGAGAGCATTGACGGTGATTCCCTGCTCAGCGACCTCGATCGCGAGCGCCTTGGTGAGGCCCACAACTCCCGCCTTGGCCGCGGCGTAGGCCGTCGCGCCTCGCACGAGGCGACCGCCTGACACTGCGGCAATCGACGCGATGTTGATGATGCGCCCGAAGTGCTGGTCGATCATCGACGGGAGCACAGCGCGAGTGACGTTGAACACCGAGGTGAGGTTGCGGTCGAGCTGGGTCTGCCAGATCTCGGGGGTCATCTCGTGGAAGAACGTCACGGCTCCCCCGCCGGCGCCGTTGAGAAGGATGTCGACGCCGCCCCACTCCGCGATGATGCCGCCGACGGCTGACTGTACGGCGTCGAAGTCGGTGAGATCGGCGGTGGCAGAGAGGGCGCGAACGCCGTGGCCGCGCACGATGGCTGCGGTGTCTTCGAGCCCGGGTGCATTGAGATCGAGGCCCGCTACATCCGCACCCTCTCGTGCGAGAGTTTCGGCGATGACTCGCCCGAGCGCGCCCGCCGCTCCGGTGACGATCGCTCGCTTGCCCTGCAGTCGGCCTATTGCTGAAGTCATGATGAGCCTGACTCTTCCTCTCTGAAGGTCATTTTGGAACGTTTCAAGAGCGACATTACCACGGTGAGAGTGGATACTGAATGGGTGATGACAGGAAGTGTTCTCTCATAACTGACTTCTTGACACGTTTCAGCGACAGTTCGAAGATTCTGGTCGCGAAGCTTGACACTGCGACATTTTCGCGGTTAACATCCACAATTGAAACGTCTCAAAACGGGGCGTCGCACTTCAAGGAGGAATTGTGACCACAGCAACACGTCCCCGCGTCAGGCGCGGACTTCTCACCACGGTCGGCGTGCTCGGCGCCTCGGCCCTCGTACTTGCTGGCTGTGCCGGTGGCGGTGGCGCAAGCGCCCCCACCAGCCTGACCTTCCTCAAGAACGCAGAGAACACCACCACCGAGCCCGTTCTGCAGGCGCTCGCCGATGGCGAGTGCTCGGCCGAGCAGGAAGTACTGCCCCTCGAGATCAGCTCGGTGCCCCAGGCTGACCTCGACGCACAGGTCCAGCTGCTCGCGAGCCAGAACGGCCTGCCCGCGATGTTCTCGGGCGGTGGCAACCCGGCTGAGGGCGCGAAGCTCGTCGAGCAGGGTGTCGTACTCGACCTCGAGAAGGCCCTCACCGACCTCGGCGCCATCGACAAGATCGCTCCCGGTGCCATCTCGACCATCAAGAAGCTCTACGGCGGCGGCTTCAGCTTCCTTCCGTTCCAGTACAACATCGAGGGAATCTTCTACAACAAGGCCCTCTTCGCCGAGAACGGCTGGGAAGAACCCCAGACCTGGACCGAGCTCAACGACCTGTCTGCTGACATCGCGGCCGCCGGTTACACGCCTCTCGCCGCATCCGGTGAGCAGGGCTGGCCGCTGACCCGCCTCGTGAGCGGCTACCTGTTCCGTTCGCTCGGCGCAGACGCCCTGCAGAAGGTTGCTGACGGCGACGCCAAGCTCACCGACCCCGAGTACGTCGAGGCTGCTGCAGCCATCGCCGACCTGGGTGCTGCCGGATACTTCGGCGAGAACGTCACATCGCTCGACTACGACGCTGCCACCAACGAGTTCCTCACCGGCAAGGCCGCGATGATCTACATGGGCAGCTGGCTGCTCGGCAACATCAACGGTGACGGCAACGCCATCGGCGCTGAGAACGTTGGCTTCATGCCGTTCCCGGCCGTCGAGGGTGGCGCAGGCGACATCAACCAGTACCCGGCAAACGTTGGCCTGCCGGCCACGTTCGGTTCCAAGACCTACACTCCTGAGGTCGCGGACTGGCTTGGCTGCATCGCAAACAACTACGGCAACGCAGCAGCGGAGCAGGGCCAGATCACGGGCTTCATCTCCGACGTTGAGGTCGACCAGAACGAGGTGACTGCCCAGGTTGCAGACACCATCGCGACCAGCACCGACTCGGTGCTGTGGTTCGAGGCACTGTTCCCCGCCAAGGCGTCGAGCGTTTCTTCCACCAACGCCGCGCTCCTCGTTACCGGTCAGCTCACGCCCGAGGACTTCATGGCCCTCGTGCAGGACGCGATCGACAACCCGTAATTCCCTAGGGATCCAACCGTGTGGCCGCGACGGGCTAACCCGCATCGCGGCCACACGGCCTTAACGAGATACTCAACACGCGCCATCCACCTGGCGCCCGCACCACCGGAAGGCCCCCATGAAGTCAGTGCTCGGCGATAGAAGAGCGATAGTCATCCTGCTCGGGCCCGCCCTTCTGGTGTACACGCTCATCACCATGATCCCGGTGCTCTGGTCGTTCGGGCTCACCTTCTTCAAGGGCAACCCGCTTCAGGGCTTCGAGTTCGCCGGCGGTGTCAACTACGCCCGGCTCCTGACCGACTCGTACGTGCACGACGCCTTCTGGTTCACGATCAAGTACGCGGTCGTCACCTCGATCGGTCAGGTCGTGCTCGGCTACGGGCTCGCACTGCTCTACATGTTCGTGCTCAAGAAGTCATCGACTCTCGTGCGCACCCTCGTCTTCTTCCCCGTGGTGCTTCCCACGGTGGCCATCTCACTGCTCTACCAGAAGCTCTTCCAGTCGGCACCGAATGACGGCCTCGTCAACGAGCTGCTCGTCAACGTGGGGCTGTCGGGCGTCGACTGGCTTGGCGCCGGCGACACCGCGTTCATCGTGATCGTCATCATGGACATCTGGCGCTCGATGGGCTTCTACGGCGTGCTGTTGTTCTCGGGCCTGCTCGACATTCCCGAAGACATCATCGAGTCGGCGCGCATCGACGGTGCCCGGTTCTGGTCACTCTTCCGGCACATCATCCTGCCGATGTCGCTGCCGATCCTGTTCGCTTCGATCATCTTCAGCGTGAACGGCACGGTCAAAGTCTTCGACTCGGTGTTCGCCCTGACCGCCGGTGGGCCGGGTAACCAAACGACCCCGCTGACGCTCTACATGTACCGAACGGCGTTCCAGTTCAGCGACTACGGATACGGCTCGACCATCGCGCTCCTGCTCACGATCATCTGCCTGCTGATCACCCTCATGCTTTTCCGCTCGTCGCGTCGCGACAACACCCTGTGATGGAGCCGACCATGACAACTGCAGCCACCCCCACCACCCCGGACTACCGCATCGCGCCGAGCCGCCGCTCGGAGACGCGCTGGGCCAAGTTCCTGCGCCGCATCCCGGCCGCGATCACCATCGCGTTCCTCGTGCTCATCACGGCCTACCCGCTGTTTTGGATGGTCATCAACTCGCTCAAGGGCAAGAGCGACTTTCTCGACAACCCGTCGTATGCACTGCCGCAGGTCTGGGTGTGGGAGAACTACGTCAAGGCCTGGGAAGTCGGAAACCTCGCGACGACCATCACCAACAGCATCATCGTGACGATCCCGTCACTCATCCTGATCGTCATCCTCGGCACTGCAGCCGGATTCGCGCTCGAAGTGATGATGTTCAAGGGCCGTGCCGGCATTCTGCTGTACGTGCTCGCGGGCATCATGATCCCCGGGCAAATGATCATCCTGCCGCTGTTCTCGTCGTTCTACAGCATCGGCCTCGTCGGCTCGCTCACGCCGCTCATCATCATCTACACGGCGGGCGGCCTTCCGCTCACGATCTTCATGATGGCCACCTACTTCCGCGCGATCCCGCGTGAGGTGTTTGAGGCGTCGACACTCGACGGCGCGAGCATCCTGCGCTCGTTCTTCTCCGTGGGCTTTCCGATGGTGCGCAACGCAGTGCTGACGGTCGCGATCGTGCAGTTCTTCCTCATCTGGAACGACCTGCTCATCGCCCTCATCTTCGCCGGCCAGCGCAAGCTCAACACCATCCAGGTGGGGTTGCTCAACTTCTCGGGTGAGTACGGCGCGATCGACTACGGTCCGTTGTTCGCGGCCATCGTGATCACCGTTGGCGGAATCCTCGTGCTGTACCTGTTCCTCAACCAGCGCATCATGAAGGGCCTCTCGGCCGGTGCGGTGAAGGGTTAGTCACGCATGCTCGAACGATGGATGCCGCTGCTCGCGGAGTACGTGCGCAACAACAGTGAGCAGATGACCCGCGAAGCATCGGGAATTCTGAACCATCCGTATCAGGTGCCCAGCAGCCCCGACTCGCCCTACTATTCGATGGCACTGTGGGACTGGGACTCGTGGTTCACGAGCGTCGTCTTCGGCCAGGTTGAGGCCGACACCGACCGCAAGGGTCACTTCGCGGCCTACGAAGAGGGCACGATCCTCAACTTCCTCGAGCACACCGACGACGATGGCGTCATGCCTATCCGACTGAGCCCCAAGGATTCGCTGGAGCACGGCGCCATGGGTCGCGACGGCGACTTCTCGCAAAACATGCACAAGCCCGTGATCGCGCAGCAGGCCGCCATGCTCACGCAGCGGCGCGGCGACGTGGGCTGGATAGCCGGTCACATCGAGACGCTCGCTACATTCCTCGAACGGAATATGACGAGCCACATCCACGCCGAGACGGGTCTCGCCTACTGGCAGACCGACTTTGCGGTGGGCGTCGATAACGACCCCTCGGTGTATTTCCGCCCTGACAAGAGCACGGCATCCATCTATCTCAACAGCCTGCTGTATCGCGAGCTGCTCGCCTTCGGGTACCTGCTCGAGGAGCTCGGCGATCTGCCGCGCGCCAACAGCTGGCGGGGCAAGGCGCAGGATCTCGCTGACGCCGTCAACACCTACTGCTGGGACGAACGCGACGGCACCTACTACAGCGTCGACCTCAACCTGCGGTCGATCGACCTCGACGACTGGCTGCACCGCGGCGCGCCGCGGCACTGGTCGTCGCTGCTGCTGCGCGTCGACAACTGGTCGAGCTTTCTTCCGATGTGGGCGGGAATTGCCTCGCAGGAGCAGGCCGAACGCATGCTGCTGCGCTACCGCGAGACACGCACGTTCAACTCCAACTACGGAGTGCGCACGCTGTCGCGCCTGGAGAAGCAATACGACATACGGGCATCCAACAACCCGTCGAACTGGCTCGGACCGATTTGGGGCATCAGCAACTACCTCGTCTTTCGAGGGCTGCTGAAGTACGGCTTTGAAGCCGACGCTCGAGAGCTCGCCGAGAAGACCGTGAAGCTCTTCGGCCAGGATCTCGAGCTCAACGGCTCACTGCACGAGTACTACAACCCCGACAACGGCGAGCCCATCATGACCAAGGGGTTCCAGAACTGGAACTTCCTCGTACTGCAGATGGTCGCGTACCTCGAGGGCCGCCCCATGGTGACGGAGTACTGAGCGGCTACTGGTTGTCGGGGTCGAAAGGCTCAAGCACGAAGAGCGGGATCTCGCGCTCGGTCTTCTTCTGGTAGTCGGCGTAGGGCGGGTAGGCGGCAATGGCTCGCTGCCACCACACGGCCTTCTCGTCGCCCGTGATCTCGCGAGCGAGGTAGTCGCGCTTCACGGGGCCGTCCTGCAGCTCGACGTGTGGCTGCGCCACGATGTTGTAGTACCAAACGGGGTTCTTCGGGGCGCCACCGAGGGATGCGACAACGGCGTAGCTGCCGTCGTGCTCAACGCGCATGAGCGCCGTCTTGCGGAGCATCCCGGACTTTGCGCCCACCGTCGTGAGCACGATCACGGGCATGCCGCGCAGGTCGCCGCCCTCGGCGCCCCCGGTCGCCTCAAAGAGTTCGGCCTGCTTGCGGGCCCAGTCAGATGTGCTCGGTGCGTATTCTCCGGTTAATGGCATGCCTCGTTCAACGCGCGGCGGCGGCGCAGCATTCCTAGCAGTGCTCGTAGACGTAATCGGCGTCGCCCACGGGCACGAGATCACGGTCGCGCAGAATCGTGGTCGGCGGCGTCGCAGGGTCTGCGCACACCTCGTCGAACGGGCGCCGCAACTCGTCCGTGTACTCGATGTCGATCACGCGGTCGCCATAGACCGCGACGAAGTCGGCGCACTCCTCGAACTGGTCGCACTCCTCGACGACGGCGAAGTCGAAGCCGATGTCGTCGCGGCCACGAGTGCCGAGTTCACCCGTGTTCTTCTGGCCCACCGCGAGGCCCAGGGTGTGCGCGTGCTGCACGAGCAGGCTCGCGAATGCGATGGCGTCGTCGAGAGAGAGGGCGCCGTTCGAGCGCGTGTAGGAGTCGAGGTTGTCGAACTCGACCGCGTTGAAGCCCGCGCTGGCGCACGCATCGGTACGCCCGTTGATGCGGTCGGCAGCGCCGGCACGGGTGGCCGCCGAGGAGATGTCGATGATGTTCTCGTCGGGCCAGTTGGGGTCGACCAACCGCTCACCGTCGCCGTCAAGCAGTACCTGGTCATCGAGCCATCCCTCACCCGGCTGCGTCTGGAACCCGTTGACGTAACAGATGTTGTAGACCCCGGTCGCGGGCTGTTCGGTGCTGTCACGCGTGACGACGGTGACGCCAGCGGGCGGCGGATACGCGCCGCCGAGCTGGTAGTCGGCGGCGGCTCCGGCCGGGAAGAGCGCCGGCGCAGCGGAGCATCCTGCCAGCGCGAGCACCACGACGGCACCCATCCACACCCACCTCATGATGCGAGCGTATGCGGTCGCGCCTGACAGGTCACCGCTGACAGGTCACCACTGACGGGTCACCACTGACGGGTCACCACTGGCAGGACGAAAATCGATAGTGGGAGCATCCGCGCACTATCGATTTCTGTCCTCTCGGCGAGGTACGGACGGCACCCGCCACGCCGCGGGTGGGGTTGGCGAGGTGCGGGTGGGTCGGCGAGGTGCGGGGGGGTCGGCGAGGTGGGGGGGTGGTCGGTGAGGTGCGGGTGGAGCTCGGCGAGCTACGGGCGGTACTCGTCGCGCCAGAGGTGTTCGGCCGTGAACCCGAGCGCCTGCAGCTTGTCGGTCGACATGAGGCTCTCGAACTCGGTGAGCGACTTCGCAATGGGCGTGCCCGGGAACCAGTCCGAGGCGAGCTGGGCGGTGGGAATGTCGAGCCCGGAGTCCGGGGCGGCCACGTTGTAGATCTCGAGGCCCGGCCTGGCGTGTTTGAGGGCAACGGCGACCGCAGTGGCGCCGTCACGGGCATCCACGTAGCTGCCGATGAGGTCGCGCCGGTAGGTCGGCTCGCTCGCCCTCGCGAACGTCTCGTAGCCGTCGGGCGGCACGACGTTGGTGTAGCGCAGAGCGGTGATGCTCGTGGCCGGGTACCAACGCACGAGCTGCGCAACCATTGCCTCTTCGAGCACCTTGCCGAGGCCGTACGTGTTGTTTGCCGCGGTCGCGCTCTCGTCGACGGGCAGGGCGGCGGGGGCCTCATCGAAAGGGAAGCCCATGGCCGTGATGCTCGACGCATAGACAATGGTGCGGATGCCCGCCCGAAGCGCCCCGAACAGCACGTTGAACGACACGCTCATGTTGTTGTGGAACGTCGTGACGTCGGGCACGAGGCCGTTCACGGGGATGGCGGCGAGGTGCACCACCGCGTCGAGCCCGCTGTGGCGGGCAGTGACGCCGAGAAAAGTGTCGAGGGTCTGCCCGTAGTCGGTGAAGTCGACGCGCGTGAAGCCAACCCCGGGCGTGCCGACCAGGTCGAGCCCGAGCACCTCGTGGCCGTCGGCTCGAAGCCGCTCGACGGTGTGACGGCCGAGGAGGCCGGAGGATCCGGTTACAGCGATGCGCATGACGTCAGTCTTTCGTAAGTTCGTCGGTCGAGCCCCGGCGGGTCACCGAACGGGGAAGTCGAGCGGCAGGGGTGCGGCGGGCACGTCGTGCGCGACACCGTCGATGTGGCCCGCCTGCGCGCCATCCGGCAGCCCCGCCGAGACGAAGAACCCGCGCACGGCCTCGTAGACCTCGACAAAGTCGTGCACGTCTCCGCGCCGGGTGAGCACGATGTCACCGGACTGCACGTAGCGCTCGGCACCGTCGACGAGCAGGCGCGCCTTGCCTTCGATGATGAACCAGAGTTCCTCTTCGTTGTGGTGGTGCCGCTCGAATCGCCCGCCCTCGAGCGGGATCGCGAAGCGGCCCGCGGTCGTGAAGGCCGACCACGCAGGCTTGTTGTCGGGGTTCAGCCACGAACCCGGCTCAATGATGTGCACTAGCGGTTCTGGCTCCAGGAGGGCGCCACACCGGGGTCGAGGATGCGCGCGTCGGGCAGGCCGTCGAGGCCGGTCTCGGCGCCGCCGGGCGTGTACACGACGACGAGTCGCAACGGGCTCCAGCCCGTGTTGTAGGTGGAGTGCAGCGTGTCGCGAGGAACATAGATCGCGTCGCCCTCCTCGATGTCGAACGCCTCGCCGTCACCCACGGTCTGGGAGCCCTTGCCGGAGATGACGTAGATGACCTCCTCCTCGCCCGGGTGCTGATGCGGCGCATGGCCTTGGCCGGGGTAGATGATGACCTCGCCCGTCGTGAGGCCTGCGCCCTCGTCGAGGTGCGGGGTGACGAGCCACTTGATGGTTCCCCAGTCGAAGACCCGGGTGGCTACGGTTTCAGGCTTGGTCATGTACGTCTCCTTGGTGTGTGGATGTTCGCTTCGAGAGCCTCAGCGAACGGCGCTCAGCGAGCGAATGAGATGGCTTTGAAATCTTCGATCTGCTTCTTGATCGCGCGTTCCGTGGGCAGGCGCTCTGCGGAGGATGCCCCGAAGAATCCGGCCACGCCTGACGTGTGCTGCAGCACGAAGGCCGCGTCGTCAGGCTCGGCGATGGGCCCGCCGTGGCAGATCACGAGCACGTCGGGATTCACGGCGACCGCGGCATCCCGAATCTGCTGCACGCGCGCCGCGGACTCGTCGAGCGTGAGGGCGGTGTGCGCGCCGATCGTGCCCGCAGTCGTGAGCCCCATGTGAGCGACGATGATGTCGGCACCGGCCTCGGTCATGACGACGGCTTCATCGGTCGTGAAGACGTAGGGGGTCGTGAGCAGGTCGCGCTCGGCCGCGAGGCGAATCATGTCGACCTCGAGGTCGTAGCCCATGCCCGTCTCTTCGAGGTTCTGGCGGAAGTTGCCGTCGAACAGGCCGACCGTGGGAAAGTTCTGAACTCCCGTGAAGCCCATGCGCTTCAGGTCGTCGAGAAAGTACTCCATGATGCGAAACGGGTCGGTGCCATTGACACCCGCGAGCACCGGGGTATTGCGCACGATCGGCAGCACCTCGCGGCTCATCTCCACGACAACCTGGTTGGCGTCGCCGTAGGCGAGCAGGCCGCTGAGCGAACCTCGACCGGCCATGCGGTAGCGGCCCGAGTTGTAGATGATGATCATGTCGACGCCGCCGGCCTCGGCCGATTTTGCCGAAATGCCCGTTCCTGCGCCCGCCCCAATGATGGGCGTGCCCGCAGCGACCTGGTTCCTGAACCGCTCGAGTGCGGTTGCGCGATCAATCACGTGTGCCTCCGATCATGGCGTGCAGCCGCTCTGCCGCACGCGTGGCAAGCTTCGCATCATTGATGTTCGCTGGGTCGTCAATGATCGGGATGCCGGTAGCCGCCGCGGCCACGGCGTCGAAGAGTGCGGCGTCCGCCGCCTCGTCGCGGAACGGCATGCCGTCGGCGTCGAGAGCGGAGACGCCACCGCGCGGAATGACCAGCACGGTCTTCGGCTGCCCCGCGAGCTTCGCACCGATGCGGCGGCCGAGCTCGGCGTTCTCCTCAGCGGTAGTGCGCATGAGGGTGACGGTGGCGTTGTGCACGAAGAATTGGCGGTCGGCGAACTCGGGGGGCACAGTGGCTTCCGGCCCGAAGTTGACCATGTCGAGGGCACCGAGGCTCACGACCTGCGGGATGCCCGCGGCGCTTGCAGCGGTCAGTCGTGTCGGGCCCGCGCTGAGCACTCCCCCGACCAGATCGTCGGCGAGCTCCGTCGTCGTGAGGTCGAGCACGCCCGCGAGCATGCCGCTCGCGGCGAGCGCCTCCAGGGCGCGTCCACCCGATCCCGTGGCGTGAAAGACCAGCACCTCGTAGCCCAGCTCTTCGAGGCGCTCTCGCGCTGCATCCACCGCGGGGGTCGTCACGCCAAACATGGATGCACCCACCAGGGGCCTGTCGTCGGTGACGGGCGCCTCAGACCGGGCCCGGTGCGCCTTCGCCATTCCGGCGATGGCGGCGGCCGCGTTGCCGAGCACGGCCCGGGAGATCTGGTTGATGCCCGCGATGTCGACCACGGAGTACATGAGGGTCACGTCGCTCGCCCCGACGTAGGGCGAGACATCGCCCGAGGCCATCGTGGAGACGATGAGCTTGGGCAAGCCGACGGGGAGATCGCGCGCAGCTCGGGCGGCAATCGCCGATCCTCCGCTGCCACCGAGCGCGAGCACCCCGTCGAGCTCTCTTTCACCGAAGAGTGACCCAAGAATCAAGGCCGCTCCCTCACCCATCGCGGTAACAGCGACACCACGGTCGTTGCCGTCCTGGAGAGTTTGAGGGGTGGTGCCGGCCGCAGCCGACACCGCCTGCTGGTCGTAAGCGACATCGCCCGCGAACCCGTGGGGCTCGCGAATGCCCGCATCGACCACGATTACGCGCACGCCGAGATCGGCCAGCTGGTCTGCCATCCACTGGTATTCGGCGCCTTTGGTGTCGAGCGTGCCGACCAGTGCCACCGTTGCCGTGCTGTCTGCCATCGCTTGTCTCTCCATTGAATCGCTGCGAGGATCGTCGCTCCCATAGTGAGCCACGTTTTGAAACGTGTCAAGCAATAGGTCGAAACGGTCGCATTCCCTATAAAGTCCGTTATACGATCAATTTTGAAACGTGTCAGTCTGATCGCGTTACATCCGTACTTTGAAAGGACTGTGCCCAACGATGGTCACACCGAGTTCGCCTCGCTACGAGCACCACAGGGTGGCGTTCGGGATCGGCGAATCCACGCCGCGCCTCTCTTGGAAGACCGTGGCCGCGCCCGGCTGGAAGCAGTCCGCCTACGAGATCGAGACCACCCGCGACGGGCTCGTCGCCACCAGTGGCCGGATCGAATCCACCGAATCGGTGCTCGTGGACTGGTTCGGGCATCCGCTCGCCTCCCGGGAGCGCGCGACCGTACGAGTGCGAGTGTGGAGCGGCGACGACGCGAGCGCCTGGAGCGAAAGCTCGACCGTTGAGGCCGGCCTGCTCTCACCCTCCGACTGGGTGGCCGTGCCCGTGACGGGCGATTGGCCCGAGATCGCCGAATCGGATGACCGCCGCCCGCCGCTCGTGCGCCGGGCCTTCACGACCATCGGCACCGTGGCCCGCGCCCGCCTCTATGCGACCGCCCACGGACTCTACGAACTCGAACTCAATGGCACGCGCGTGGGCGACGACGCCCTCTCCCCCGGGTGGACCGTCTACGGCGAGCGCCTGCGCTACTACACCTACGACGTGAGCGACCTGCTGGTCGAGGGAGACAACGCCATCGGTTCCTGGCTCGGCGACGGCTGGTACCGCGGCCGTCTCGGCTGGCGCGGCGGCTTCCGCAACCTGTTCGGCTCCGACCTGTCGCTCATCGCGCAGCTCGAGATCACCTACGACGACGGTCGCGTCGAGACCGTGGCGACGGATGGCTCGTGGCGAGCCCACACCGGTCCGATCGTGCGCACCGGCCTCTACGACGGAGAGGTCTACGACGCTCGCGATGAACTGCCCGGCTGGAGCAGCGCGGCATTCGACGACACCGAGTGGAGCGGCGTTGTCACCGGCACCCGCCGGCCCGAGACTCTCGTGGCACCGCAGGGTCCGCCCGTGCGTTGCACCGAGGAGGTCACTCCCGTCTCGGTGATCACCACGCCCGCGGGCAAGCAGGTGCTCGACCTCGGCCAGAACCTCGTGGGCCGTCTGCGCATCCGCGTGACCGGCTCGGCCGGCGACACCGTCACGATCCGCACCGCGGAGGTGCTGCAGCACGGCGAGCTCTACACTCGCCCGCTGCGCGAAGCCAAGTCGACCGACATCTACACCCTCGCAGGCCGCCCCGAGGGAGAGACCTGGGAGCCGCGCTTCACGATTCACGGGTTCCGCTTCGCGGAGATCACGGGCTGGCCGGGAGACCTCGAGGCCGCGGTCGCCGCGGGCGACATCGTGGCTCGGGTTTACCACACCGACATGGAGCGCACGGGGTGGTTCGAGTCATCCAACGCGGCCGTCAACCGACTTCACGACAACGTGCTGTGGGGCATGCGCGGCAACTTCGTCGACATTCCCACAGACTGCCCGCAGCGCGATGAGCGCGTGGGCTGGACGGGCGACATCCAGGTCTTCGCTCCCACAGCGTCGTTCCTCTACGACACCTCGGGCATGCTCTCGAGCTGGCTGAAGGATGTCGCGGTCGAGCAGCTGCCCGACGGCACCGTGCCCTGGTACGTGCCCGTGATTCCGGCGCACGAGATGTGGATGCCCATCCGCCCGGGAGCAGTCTGGGGCGACGTCGCGGTGCTCACCCCGTGGGTGCTCTACGAGCGTTCGGGCGACGCGGGCATTCTCGCCGCGCAGTACGACAGCGCGCGCAAGTGGGTCGACCTGATCGATCGGCTCGCGGGCGACAGCCACCTGTGGAACACGGGCTTCCAGCTCGGCGACTGGCTCGACCCGGCCGCACCCCCGCAGGATCCTGCCGATGCGCTCACCGACAAGTACCTCGTGGCCACCGCCTACTTCGCGTGGTCGACTAAGCACCTTGCCAAGTCGGCTGAGGTGCTGGGATTGGCGGATGACGCGGCTCGCTACTCACAGCTTGCCGACGACATTCGCGACGCCTTCGCCGCCGAATACCTGCTGCCCAACGGCCGCCTCACGAGCGACGCGCAGACCGCGTACTCGCTCGCGATCCAGTTCGACCTGATCGCCGATCCCGCGCTGCGAGTCGCTGCAGGCGTTCGCCTGGCCGAGCTCGTCGCAGAAGCACAGAACCGTATCGCTACGGGATTCGCCGGCACCAACCTCGTCTCCGACGCGCTCACGGCGACGGGCCAGCTCGACACCGCGTACTCCCTCTTCCTTGAAGAGGAGTGCCCCTCGTGGCTCTACGCCGTCAACAAGGGCGCGACCACGATCTGGGAGCGGTGGGACAGCATCCTGCCCGACGACACGGTCAACCCGGGCACGATGACCTCGTTCAACCACTACGCACTCGGCGCCGTAGCCGACTGGATGCACCGAGTGGTGGCGGGCATTGCTCCGGCCGCACCCGGGTATCGCAGCATCCGGTTTGCCCCGCAGCCCGGTGGTGGGTTCACTCATGCCTCGGCGAAGCACGAGACGCCCTACGGACTCGCGTCGATCAACTGGCGGGTGGCCGATGGATCACTGACCGTCGACGTCGTCGTGCCCACGGGCGCGGATGCCGTTGTGCAGCTGCCGGGTCAGGCCGAGGTTGCCGTGGAGTCGGGGTCGCACTCCTTCACTGTCGCGGTCTAGCGAGACGGTCCCCGGCCGCGGCGCGATCTCGGTGCGCGGCCTGCGGCCGCTCCTGACCACGCACTCGGCGGGGTCTAGAGCTGGGTCGACTTGCGCACGACGAGCTCGGGGCGGAACACCGTTTGCCGTGGGATGAGGCTGGGATCATCCGCCTCTTCGATGAGAATTCGCAGGGCCGTCTGGCCGATCATGCGGCTGGGCTGGCGCACTGACGACAAGGGCACGGCGGCAGCGCCCGCGAATCCGATGTCGTCGAACCCGATGAGCGACATCTCCGCGGGTACCGGAACGCTTGCGGCCACGAGCGCCTGCAGCACGCCGAGCGCGAGCAGGTCGTTGGCCGCGAAGATCGCGTCGGGGCGAGACTGCCGAGGCCGCTCGAGAATGCGCCGCCCGGCCGACAGCCCCTCGTCGACCGTGAGCGCCGTCGTGGCGACAACTTCGATGTCGACATCGAAGTCACTGTTGTCGACAGCAACGCGGGCGCCCTCGAGACGATCGCGCACCTGGCGGATGTCGAACGGGCCGCCCACGAAGGCGATGCGGCGACGCCCCGTGTCGATGAGGTGCTGGGCCGCGATCTGGCCACCAGCAACGCTGTCGACCGCTACGGAGCTGAACTGCCCCTCGACATTCATGCGGTCGACGAGCACGACGGGAATGTCGCGGGACTTGAGCCGCTGCAAGCGGGAGTTGATGTCGCCGTAAGGCGAGATGAGCACGCCGCGAACGCGCTGTTCCTCAAACAGGTCGAGGTACATGCCCTCGCGCCTCGAGTCTTCGTCGGTGTTGCCGACGAGCACGGCGATGCCGTTCTTGGATGCCTCATCCTCCGCGCCGCGCACGACGTCGTTGAAGAACGGGTTCTGGCCGTCGAGTACGACGAAGCCAACGGTGGAACTGACCCCCGCCCGCAGGCGGCGGGCGGCGTCGTTGCGCACGTACCCGAGTTCATCGATCGCGGCCTGCACGCGCAAGATGGAGTCTGCAGAGACCTCTTCCGGCTTGTTCAGCACGTTCGACACGGTGCCGACGGAAACACCAGCGAGCCGCGCGACGTCGCGGATGCTCGTTGTTGCCATGTGTCTCCCTGGCTCGGGTGAGGGGTGGGCGACCGTGAGGCCCGGCCGGAGGGTTCCGACCGGGCCCACGGAGAAGACGGACTAGAAGTTGAAGTCCGCGATGTTGTCAGCGTTGAATACGTACGGGTCTCCGAGAAGTACCGTAGCCCCTGCGCCGACCGTGTAGCTTCCGAGTTTGCCGGCGTCGAACGTGTCGCCTTCAGCACCCGTGATCTCGCCCTCGATGAGTGCCTTCGCAGCGTATGCCGCGAGGTAGCCCAGGTCGGCCGGGTTCCACAGCGCGAACGCCGTGACGGTGCCGTCGGTGACGAAGTCGCGCATCTGGTTCGGGGTGCCGAGACCGGTGAGCTGAACCTGGCCCTTGAAGGCCGAGGTCTGCAGGTAGCGCGCGGCAGCGGAGATGCCAACCGTGGTGGGCGAGATGATGCCCTTCAGGTCGGGGTAGGTCTGCAGCAGCGCCGCGGTCTTGTCGAACGAGGTCTGGTCGTCGTCGTCACCGTAAACGACCTCGACGAGCTCGATGTCGGGGTGGTTGGCGGCGAGGTCTTCCTTCATCAGGTCGATCCAGGCGTTCTGGTTGGTGGCGTTCGCCGTTGCGGACAGGATCGCGATCTTGCCGGCGTCGCCGATCTGCTCGGCAATGAGGTCAACCTGGATCTTGGCGATTCCTGCGGCCTCGGCCTGGTTGATGAAGAGGTCGCGGCAGTCGGGGCTGGTGTCAGCATCGAACGTGACGATCTTGATGCCCGCGTCGCGTGCCTCGTTGATGGCGTCGCACAGCGCGGTCGGGTCGTTGGCCGAGATGGCGATGCCGCCGACACCCTGCTGGGTGAGGGTATTGATGTAGCTGACCTGGCCGTCGGGGCTGCCCGTTGCGGGTCCGACCTCGGCGTAGGTGCCGCCGAACTCCTCGATCGCTTCCTTGCCGCCCGCGTTGGAGGTGTCGAAGTATGCGTTGCCGAGGTTCTTCGGCAGGAAGGTGATGGCCAGGTTGGCGCCGTCGCCGTCGCCCGATCCTGCGTCGTCGCCGCTGGCGGCACAGCCGGTGGCAACGAGCGCCACGCTCACGGCGAGTGCGGCGAACGCACCCACACGCTTTGACTTGTTAAACATCGTTGTTCTCCTTTGTGGATGTGAGCCGATGAAGAATGGACATCGACCTGGTGCAGAGAGTCTCCCTAGCCGTTGGCTGACGCCACGGAGCCTCTCGGTACTCCTCCTGGCCGGCTGCGCTTGGCGCGCCACCATGCCAGGAAGCTCGTGCTCACCACGGACGCGATGAGCAGCGTTCCCGTGATGACGTTGATGACATCGGATGTCACGTTGGCAAGTCGCAGTGCACTCGCGAGTGTTCCGATGAGGAGTGCTCCCGCGAGTACCCCGGGAAGGGCGCCGCGGCCGCCAAAGATCGACACGCCACCGAGCAACACTGCGGCGATCACCGACAGCTCGAGGCCCGTTGCGTTGTCGCCGCGAGCGCTGCCGAATCGCAGCGTGTAGTAGATGCCAGCGAGGGCCGACACGAGACCGCTGAGCATGAACAGGATGAGCTTGGTGCGTTCGACGCGCACTCCCGAGAACCGCGCGGCCTCCGGGCTCAGGCCGATCGCGTAGATGCCTCGTCCGAAGGGCGTGAAGTGCAGCAGGATCGCGAAGATGATCGCGAGGATCACCACGAGAATGACCACGCTCGGGATGGCCGTGCCACCGATCTTCGACTTGGCGAGGTCGGTCCAGAACTTCGTGAACTCTGTGACGGCCGTGGTGCCCAGCAGTCCAACCGCAAGCCCTCGATAGAGCGCGAGCGTACCGATGGTCACCGCGAGTGACGGCAGCCCCACGATCGTGATCAGGATGCCGTTGAGAGCTCCTCCCACTAACCCCACGAGCAAGGCGACGACCGCGGCGGCCTCGATCGGCAGCCCACCCTGATGCAGCACACCGAGAGTCACGCTCGACAGTCCGACGATGCTCGCGACCGACAGGTCGATCTCTCCCGTGATGATGATGAGCGTCATAGGCAGCGCGATCATCAGGATGGGCGCGATGTCGAGAAAGAGGTAGGTCGCGGTGATCGGCTTGGCAAACGCACGCACCGAGAAGCTTGCGACAACGATCACGACGAGCAGGGCGAGGATGACTGCCGACTCGCGTGAGAACAGCAGGCGGCGCCACAGCGGCTGCGCGTAGTCCTTATAGGTGCGCACAATGGCGCTCGGAATCGTCATGAGTCATCCCTCATTTCCGCGAGCTTGCGTGTCTGTCTCAGGGCGAGAACGCGGTCGAGCACGATCGCTCCGATGATGAGCACGCCCACGACGGCGCGCTGCCAGAAGTCCTGCACGCCGAGGATTGGCAAGGCTCGGTTGATCGTCACGAGGAGGAATGCGCCCAGCGCCGCTCCCCACACAGTGCCGCTGCCGCCGAAGATCGCGACACCACCGATCACGGCCGCACCCACGGCCTGCAGTTCGAGATTGACACCGGCCTGCGAGTTGACCGTTCCGTACCGCGCGGCGTACAGCACGCCAGCGAGACCGGCGAGAGCACCGGACACGACGAAGGCGACGAGTACACGCTGCGTGACCTTGAGGCCGTAGAGGTTGGCGGCCGAGGGGTCCGACCCGATGGCATACAGCTCGCGACCCGCGCGTTGCGTGCGCAGGAACCATCCCGCTGCGATCAGCACGACGACGGCGATGATCGTGAGCCACGGAATCGTGAAGAGCGAGCTCGTCCCGAGGGCCAGGAAGTCTTTCGGCATGTCGCTCGAGTTGATGCGATCGCTGCCCGTCCAGAGCACGTTGATGCCGCGGTACGCGTACAGGGTGCCAAGGGTGATGACGAGTGCGGGCACTTTGGCGAAGGCGACGAGCGCGCCGTTGATGAGGCCGAGAAGTCCGCCGAAGACGATCGCCGCGAGGAACACGACGGGAATCGGAATGCCGGGAATGTCGATGAAGAGGCGCCCCGTGAAGTAGGCGGTGAGACCCAGAATCGAGCCCACCGACAGGTCGACGTTGCGGGTGATGATGACGATGGCCTGACCCACCGCGAGCAGCAGCAGGATCGAGGGCGTCAGCAGCAGGTCGCGAAAGCCGTCGGCGCTGAACAGGAACGACGGGTTCTTGACCGTGGCCACCACGATCACAATGACGACGGCGAGAAGGATGCCGGTCTCGCGAGCGCGAACGAAGTTGTTGAGGATTCTCATGATGCGAGCTCCGTGTGGGTCGCGGCGAACATGACGGATTCGGCCGTGGCATCCGCTCGGTCAATCTCCGCCGAGATGCGGCCTTCGTGCACCACGATCACGCGGTCGGCCATGCCGAGCACTTCGGGCAGCTCACTCGAGATCATGATGATGGCGAGACCTTCCCCCGCGAGTTGTGACAGCAGGCGATGCACTTCGGCCTTGGTGCCCACGTCGATGCCGCGCGTGGGTTCGTCAACGATGAGCAGGGTGGGCTTGGTCGCAAGCCACTTGGCGAGCACCACCTTCTGCTGGTTGCCACCGCTCAGGGTTCCGGCCTCGGTGTCGAGCGCAGCGGTCTTTACCTCGAGCCGGCTTGCCCACACACGCGCCGCGTTGTTCTCGGCGCGGTTGGTGATGAGCCCGAACTTGGTGAGGGTGTTGCGAATAGCCAGGGTCGCGTTTCGGGCCACGGATGAATCGAGCACTAGTCCCTGCTTGCGGCGATCCTCGGGCACGAGGGCCAGGCCGAGCGCCATCGCTGCAGCGGGGTTGCGCCTGGGAACGCGTGTTCCGTTGATCGTGACGGTTCCCGACTTGTAGGGATCTACACCGAAGATCGCGCGGGCGATCTCGCTTCGGCCCGCCCCAACGAGGCCAGCGAGGGCGACGATCTCGCCCGAGCGCACCGAGAACGAGACATCGTGGAACTCGCCAGGCTGGCTGAGGCCCTCAACCACGAGCACTTCATCGCCGATCACGGCTTCGGTCTTGGGGAAGAGCGACGAGACATCCCGGCCCACCATCTGCCGCACAATCTCTTCGACCGTGGTGTCGGAGATCGGGCTCGTCGAGATGTAGGCACCGTCGCGCATCACAGTGACGGTGTCGCAGAGGGCGAAGACCTCGTCGAAGCGGTGAGAGATGAAGAGCAGCGCGCGACCCTCGTCACGCAGGCTGCGGGCGACGGCAAAGAGGCGGTCGACCTCGACGCCGCTGAGTGCGGCGGTCGGCTCATCCATGACGAGCACCTTGGCGTCGAGCGAAATGGCCTTGGCGATCTCGATGAGTTGCTGGTCGGCGATCGACAGGCCGAGGGTGGGGCGGTCGGGGTCGATCTTCACGCCGAGGCGCTTGAAGAGGCCGAGCGCCTCGTCGCGCATGAGCTTGCGGTCGATCTGGCCGAATGAGCGAGTGGGCTGGCGGCCCATGAAGATGTTCTCGGTGACGCTCAGGTCAGGAAAGAGCGTGGGCTCCTGGTAGATCACGGCGATGCCCGCGGCCTTCGACTGGGCCGTGCTCGTGAAGTCGACGCTCGTGCCTTCGAGGGTGAAATCCCCGCTGTCGCGCTGGTACAGACCCGCGATGATCTTGACAAGAGTGGACTTGCCCGCACCGTTTTCGCCCACGAGTGCATGGATTGATCCCGAGTGCAGGGCGAGGGTGCCGTTGGTGAGTGCGATCACCGCACCGAACGCTTTCGCTATGCGCGTGAGCTCAAGGGCTGGGGCGGCCTGCTCCGTGCTCTGTGACATCGTCGTCTACCTCGTGATCGGCGTTGAACTTGACCTGAATCCAACTGAATCGATTCAGGTAGATGTTCAGTCACGATAGAACCACCTCGCGGTGGAGTCAAGTCCTGACGTGGGAGTGCTTAGATATGCCGCATGACAACGCCAAGTCCCGCTCCCGCCATGATCGTCGTGAGCCGGGACGGCACGGTGAGCACGCAAGCGACAGCTCCGCTCCCCCTCGCGGCGACCGAACTTCGCATTCGCACGCAGTACTCGGGCGTCAGCACGGGCACCGATAAGTGGGTCATGTCGGGGCGCTTCGAGTGGGGTGGATTCGACTTTCCTCTCGTGCCCGGTTACCAGCGGATCGGGGTGGTTGAGGAGGTCGGCAGCGGGGTGAGTGACTTCTCGGTTGGTCAGGTCGTGTTCGCGACATCCACCACCGAGCTCGCCGGCGTGACCGCGGCATGGGGCGCCCACACCTCGCTCGGAAATACCGATGCCAGCGAGGTATTCGACGCGGCTGGCGTGCACCCGCACGCTGCGGCGCTCGGAATCTCGTCCCAGGTGGGGGTAAACGCCGCGTACCGCGCGCAAGCGGCACCGGGAGCGCACGTGCTCGTCGTCGGCGATGGCATCATCGGGTCATCTGCTGCCTTGGCGGCCCGCGCCCGCGGACTCGTGCCCCTGCTCGTGGGTCGGCAGCCGGGGCGGCTCGCAACACTGGCTGCCACCGGCATTGCCGTGCTCAACAGTCGCGCCGACTCGCTCGAGGCGATCGCGGACTTTGCGCCCCAGATTGCGATTGACACGGTGCAGAGCGACGAGTCGTTCGGGTACTACGCGGCGCTCCTGCCGCAGGGATCGGGCCAGGTCGTCTTCAGCGGCCACAGCCCCGACGGTGTCACGTCGTGGGCCGACATGGCGGTGCTTCAGAAGCGCGAGCTCACGGCGCACTTCGTCTCGGGCTGGACGCGCGACCGCATCGAGCTGACTCTGCAGCTCATGCGCGACGGCCTGCTCCCGGTCGAAGCCCTCGTCACTCGCGTGGCAGTCGCGGGCGACGACGCGGCTGCGCTCATGACCGAGGTCGCTGCCGGGCAACTCGCCGCCTTGGCGGCAGTCATCCGCTGGCAGTAAACCGCGAGTGTTCCGATATGGCTGTCTCGGCGGCGCTGGAGGCAACCAATTCGGAACACTCGCGGGGTGGGGATCAGGGGGAGGTCGACGCGCGCACCACGAGCTCGGGCACGAACTCCACCTGCCGCGGAGCTATCGACGCATCGGCCGCCTCCTCGAGCAGGATCTCGACGGCGGTCTGGCCGATGAGGGCGCTCGGCTGGCGGATGCTCGACAGCGGCACCACGGCGGCAGAAGCAAAATCGATGTCGTCGTAGCCGATGAGGGCGATGTCTTGGGGAACGCGGATACCTGCCCCCTGCATCATGAGCGCCTGCAGCACCCCCATCGCCACGAGGTCGTTTGCAGCAAAGACCGCGTCTGGCCGGTCGGCGCTCTCGACAATTGCCGCGCCCGCTGCGCGACCGGCGATCACGCTGAGCGCGTCGATCTCGATCACGCGAAGTTCGACGTCGGGATGCTCGGCCACCGCCTGGCGGGCGCCGTCGAGTCGGTCACTCGCCTGGCGAAGCTGCAGCGGACCCCCCACGAATGCGATGCGGCGACGGCCCTGCGCGATGAGGTGCTCGGCAGCCATGCGTCCGCCAGCCACATCGTCGACCGAGACCGAACTGAACGACGCGTCGGGGGCGGCGCGGTCGACAAGCACCGCGGGGATGCCCCGGGCGCGCAGCATCCCGAGCCGCGGGGTGATGTCGCCGAGCGGCGAGATGAGCACACCGTGCACACGCTGTTGCTCGAAGAGATCCAGGTAGGCGGCCTCGCGCGCAGGGTTCTCGTCGCTGTTGGCGAGCAACACCGTGAGGCCGGCTTGCGCGGCACGGTCTTCGGCCCCGCGGGCGATGTCGGTGAAGAACGGGTTGCGCACATCGAGCACAACAAGTCCGATCGAGGTGCTGCGCCCGTCGCGCAGCTGGCGCGCCGCATCGTTGCGAATAAACCCGAGCTCTTCGATTGCGGCGAGCACTCGCGCACGCGCAGCATCCGCCACCTTTTCGGGGTGGTTCATGACGTTCGAGACCGTGCCGACGCTCACGCCGGCGCGCTCGGCAACGTCTTTCACGCTCACGACGGCCATGTCACTCCCTGTTGAATCGTTCAATACTCACACACGGAGGCTTGCGCCGGGCGTCGGTTCGTCGTAGTCTCTATCCGTTATTAAAACGATTCAATGGCGAAGGGGGGCGACCAATGACGCAACGAGTGTGCTTTCAGCTGCAGGTCAAGCCCGAACTTCTGCCCGCGTATGTCGAGGCCCATGCGGCCGTCTGGCCCGAGATGCTGCAGGCCATCGCCGACTCCGGTCGTCGCAATTACTCCCTCTTTCTGCGCCCGGACGGCCTGTTGATCGGCTACTACGAGACCGACTCGGTCGAGGCATCCCAGGCCGCGCTCGCCGCCGACCCCCGCACGTCGGCGTGGGAAGCGGCCATGGCCCACTACTTCGTGGCGCTCGACGGCCGCCCCGACCAGAACTCAGAAACCCTCGACGAAATCTTCAACCTCGAAGACCAGATTGAAAAGGAAACACCGTGACTAAGTCATTCGACGCGATCGCCGACCAGCTCGCCGAGCAGGCAATCGAGTTGCCCTCGTGGGCCTTCGGCAACTCGGGCACGCGCTTCAAGGTCTTCGGCACGCCGGGCACGCCCCGCACGCCGCAGGAGAAGATCGCCGACGCAGCCCAGGTGAACAAGTACACGGCGCTCAGCCCGAGCGTTGCCCTGCACATTCCGTGGGACAAGGTCGACGACTACGCCGCCCTCGGCGCCTACGCCAACGACCTCGGCGTGAAGCTCGGCACCATCAACTCAAACACCTTCCAAGACGACGACTACAAGTTCGGTTCGCTCACGCACACCGACGCAGCCGTGCGCCAGAAGGCGATCGACCACCACTTCGAGTGCATCGACATCATGGATGCAACCGGCTCGCGTGACCTCAAGATCTGGCTCGCCGACGGAACCAACTACCCGGGACAGGGCGACATCCGTGGCCGCCAGGACCGCCTCGCCGACTCCCTCGCCAAGATCTACGCGCGCATCGGCGACGACCAGCGCCTCGTTCTCGAGTACAAGTTCTTCGAGCCCGCTTTCTACCACACGGATGTTCCCGACTGGGGCACCTCGTACGTGCAGGTGGCTGCTCTGGGCGACAAGGCGCTCGTGTGCCTCGACACCGGACACCACGCTCCCGGCACCAACATCGAGTTCATCGTGGCCCAGCTGCTGCGCCTCGGAAAGCTCGGAAGCTTCGACTTCAACTCCCGCTTCTACGCCGACGATGACCTCATCGTGGGCGCGGCCGACCCGTTCCAGCTGTTCCGCATCCTCTTCGAGGTCGTGCGTGGCGGCGGCTACGGCGCCGACTCGGGCGTGGCCTTCATGCTCGACCAGTGCCACAACGTCGAGGACAAGATCCCCGGACAAATGCGCTCGGTGCTCAACGTGCAGGAGATGACGGCGCGCGCGCTGCTCGTCGACAGCGAGGCACTCGCGGCCGCGCAGAATGCGGGCGACGTGCTCGGCGCCAACGGCATCCTCATGGACGCGTTCTACACCGACGTGCGCCCGGCCCTCGCCGCGTGGCGCGAGTCGCGCGGGCTGCCGGCCGACCCGCTGGCTGCCTACGCGGCATCCGGCTACCAGGCGAAGATCGCTGCCGACCGCGTCGGCGGCGTTCAGGCCGGATGGGGCGCCTAGGCCCTCGTTCGCGTCAGGTTGAGCTTCTGCACCTCGGCGAATCGCACCGCGGCCACCTCGTAGGCGGCGGTGAGTTCTCGGTTGGGCTCGTAACGCGCCTCGACCGCTGACGCGAGCTGCTTGACGGCCGCGTACGACTCGTGAGCGCCGATCGCGATGCCGGCGAGCGCCGCCGCGCCCTGGGCGGCGCCGTGCCCGCTTGCCGGCTTGGTGATGGGCAGACCGAGCACGTCGGACTTAATCTGCACCCAGATCGCCGACATGGATCCACCGCCCGTACTGATCACGTGGTCGATGCCGAATCCGTGATCGCGAAGGGTGCGCACGTCGGCGGCCATGGCAAGCGCGTTGCCCTCCATCGCTGCCAGCATGAGGTCAGCGCCGTCTGTGGCGAGGTCAATGCCGTCGATGATGCCACGCGAGCCCACATTCCAGGTCGGTGTGCGTTCCCCCGCAAGGCTCGGCACCATGGTGAGGCGCCCCGGCCGCGGCTTGGCCGTTATCGGGCCGTCGAGTCGCAAATCGGTGGTGGTGTCGAACCGATTGACCCAGTCGATCGTGGCGCCCGCAGTAACCTGCGCTGCAATGAGCAGGTCAACCCCCTCGACGCAGTGCCGGGAGTGGATGAATCCGGGAACATGGGTGCCTCGCGGCACCGCAAGAAACGTGACGCCAGAGAACCCTGTCATGTCCACGAGCGGATCACCGACGGTCACGACACCGGCCTCGAGGGCGGAGCCGATGGCGTCGATACCGCCGGCGGCGACGGGTGCGCCAGCCGTGATGCCGGTGAGTTCCGCAGCCTCGGGCGTAACAAATCCGATAATCGCGGTCGACTCGACTATGGGTGGCAGCAGCGCCATCGTCGGTTCTTCGGCAACCAGCCGCTCGGAGAACTGGCCGGTTGTCTCATCGAAGCCCTGCATGAGAGATGCCGTGGTCTCGTCGAGCACGGCCACGCCCGTGAGCTGGCGCACGATGAACCCGTTGGCCGACAGCACATACTGTGCGCTGGCGAGCGCTTCCGGTCGGTGACGAGCAAGCCAGGGCAGCTTGGCGGTGCCGAAGAATGGGTCGGCGCCGTTGCGAGACTGGGGTGCGAGCTCAGCGATTCGCTGCGCTTCGACTGTGGCACGACGATCGAGCCAGGTGAGCGCGCGTGACGTAGGTGCGCCGAACTTGTCCACGGCAACCAACGTCGGCGCTTGCGACGTAACAGCGACGGCCGCAACCGTGTCGTCGGCGCCAATCACTTGGTGCGCAAGCGTCGTGACGGCGTTCCACCACTCCGACGCATCCTGCTCGGCGCCCGCACCCTCGGTGAGCGTCGGGTAGCGAGCGGATGCTTCGCCGAGGCGGCGCCCCTGCAAATCGGTCGTGACGATCTTTACCGAGCTGGTGCCCACGTCGATGCCGACGAGCAAACTCGTCATGCGACCGAGACTCCTGCGCGGGCACCGGTGAGCGGCGCCCCCTCTACCAGCGCGTGGAGGGCTGGCTCACCGTCGAGGTAGCGACGCACCTCTTCAGCGACGCCGTCGGCGGCGCGTTGCGCGGTCTGGGTGCTCGCGCCCGCGATGTGCGGCGTCAGCACGATGTCGTGCCCGTCTTTGGCGAGGGTCAACAGCCGGCTCGAGAAGTCGACGGGCTCCGACGGGAACACATCGAACGCGGCGGCGCGCAGCCTGCCGGTTTCAATGGCGTCGGCGACAGCCTCGTAGTCGACTAGACCGCCGCGTGCCGCATTCACCAAAACTGCACCGTCAGGAAGCAGGGCGAGTCGCTCGGCATTCACGATGTTGGCGCTCTCGGGTGTGAGTCGCGCGTGCACCGAGACGAGGTCGCTTCGACGGAACACTTCGTCAATCGTCGACACGCTCTCGACGATACCGTCGAGAGCCCCGGCGGGCAGGTAGGGGTCGTACACAATTACCTCGGCGCCCATGGCCTTCAGAACGCGCGCAACGTGAGCGCCCACGGCTCCGGCGCCGATCAAGCCAACGGTCGAGCCATTGATTTCTCCGCCGACAGCGTCGTCGCGGTACAGGTCGCCCCGCCACTCGTCGCGCAGCAGGCTGGCGTTAGACAGCGGAATTCGACGCAACGCCGACAGGGCGAGGCCGATCGTCATCTCCGCGGTGGCGATCCCATTGCGGCCAGGAACATTGGCGACCCGGATGCCACGCTCGCGGGCAGCATCGAGGTTGACGTTGGTTGGCCCGCCGCGGGAGACCCCGATGATGCGCAGGTCGGGAGAGGCGTCCATGACGCGGGCGGTGAGGGGTGCGAGCTGCGTCACGATCGCGGTGACTCCCTCGAGCGCTGCAATCAGCTGCTCTTCGGTTCCGGATGCCTCGTCGACCTCTCCCACGGAGCCAAAGGGCTCGTCGGGCCAGGGAAACTCAAGCTCACGGATGTTCAGTCGGCCAGGCAGGTGCGCCTCAAGCGCAGCGCTGAGTCGAGCAGCGCGAATGAACCTGTCGCCAGCGGCCAGTGCTCGGAACATGGTGGGACCTTTCGGCGACTGAACGATGTAGTCGCTAGTGGAGGGGGAGGGATCGGGTGCCGGACGCGGTCGCGTCCGGCACCCGTGGAGATTTGTTAGCCGAACATCTCCGCGTAGTAGTCCTCGACGTTCGTCTTGTCGACGACCGTGATGGGCATGTACTGCTCTTTCTCTACGGCCTTGCCCGCGAGAAGGTCCGCCGTGATGTCGATCAGGGCGTCACCGTGTGCGGCGCCACCTCCGAGGCTGATGGTCGACTTCTCGAGGCCGCCGTCGAGGATGTCCTTCACCTCGGGCTCGGTGGCATCAATTCCGAAGATGCCGAAGGTGGCAGCGTCGGTGACGCCTGCCGACTTGGCACCCTCAATCGCGCCGCCGGCTCCACCCCCGCCGATCGAGGCGATGACCTTCATGTTGGGGTTGGCCTGCAGGAAGTTCTCCGCATTCTCGACGCCATCCGCCGTCACCTCGGCGGGCGCGGTCGCCACGAGCTTCGCGTTGGGCGCGAGCTCGGCGATGGCATCCTTGATTCCGTTGGCGCGGTCGATGATCTCGGGGTACTTGGGAAGATCCATGAGGCCCCACTCCACAACGGGTTCGTCGGGGTAGACCTCGTTGATCCAGGCTGCTGCTGCTTCACCGTTGGCGTAACCCGTGTCGTAGGCATTCACGAGATACTGTGCGTCTGAATTGGTGAGCACCTGCGTGTAGCTGACGACCTTGATTCCGGCCTTCTGCGCGGCCGCCGTCACGTCGGTGAGGGCGTTCGCTTCGACAGCGCAAATGATGATCGCGTCGACACCCTGCTGGATGAAGTTCTCGATCTGCGTGACCTGCTTTGCCGCATCTCCCTGCGCGTCGACGTACGAAACCGACATGTCTTTCGTGGCTCCGTAGCTTGCCGCCTCTTCCACGAGCTCGGCCCACACGGGGTTGCTCAGGTCTGAGAAGGTGACCCCGACGCTGTACTTGCCGCTGTCGTCACCGCCGTCTGCCGTACCGGTCGAGCACCCGACTAGTGCGAGCGCGACAGTCGACGCGGCGACTGCGAGCGCCGCCATCCTGCGGAATGTGTGTTTCTTCATGGTGATTGCCTTTCTGGTTGTGCGCGGGCAGCGTCGCCCGCGGCTCTTGCGGTTCAGGAGGTCTTGGTCAACGCGATGCCGCCAATTTGTTTGACGCGGCCCTTGGATGCCTTTGACAGCGAGTCGTAGATGACTGCGGTGAGCAGAATCACGCCCTTGATGACGAGCTGGATGTACTCGCTCACGTTGAGAAGCACGAGACCGTTGTCGAGCACTCCCACGATGAGCACACCCACGAATGCGCCGAAGAGGGTGCCGCGGCCACCCATGACGCTGACTCCGCCGAGCACGCACGCGGTCAGCACGCTGAACTCGAAGCCCGCACCTGTTGCTGACTGCGCCGAGTTGAGCCGGGAGAGCATGAGCACGGCACCGATGGCAGTGAAGAACCCGGCAAGCGCGTAGACCCAGATGAGGGTGCGCTTCGTGTTGATTCCCGAGAGCCGCGACGCCTCGACGTTGTTGCCGATCGCGTACAGGTAGCGCCCGAAGTAGGTCTTGTTCAACACGAAGAGGCCAACCGCCCACACGATGATCAGGATGAACAGGGCGATGGGAATGCCCCCAATGTCGCCCTGGCCGATCACCGAGAATTCGGCCGGGAAACCGAAGATGGGAAGACCCTTCGAGAGCAGGTAGCTCGCACCGTTGAGAATGGTCATCATCGACAGGGTCACGATCAGGGGAGCAACACCCGTGAGCGTGATGATGACGCCGTTGATAACACCAATGGATGTTCCGAGCACGAGCACCAGCAGAACCGCCACGTACCAGGGCAGCCCGGCCTCCGACATGAGCAGGCCACAGACGACCACGTTGAGGGAGATCTGGTATCCCAGCGAGAGGTCGATGCCGCCGGTGATGAGCACGAAGGTGAATCCGACGGCGCAGATGCCGAGCGTCGCGATTTGCTTGCCGACGTTGAACAGGTTGCTGACCTCGAGAAAGTGAGGACTCAACAAGCTGAACAGCACGATCAGCGCGATAAGCACAAACAAAATGCCGAGCTCTTTAGCGCGGGGCACAATTTTCTCAATCATCACTTCACTCCTCCGGCGGCGAGCGCCAATATTGCCTGCTGGGTAATCTCGTTCTTCTCGAGAACCCCCTGCTGCGCTCCCTCGCGCAGCACGATCACGCGATCGGACATTCCGATGAGCTCTTCCATGTCCGACGACACCATCAGGATCGTTTTGCCCTCTGCCGCGAGGTCGTTCATGATCTGGTAGATCTCGTGACGAGCACCAATGTCGATGCCCCGGGTTGGCTCGTCGAAGATCAGCACTTCCGGCTGTGTCGCGAGCCACTTGGCGAGCACCACCTTTTGCTGGTTTCCCCCGCTGAGGTTGCCGACAACCTCGGCCGTGCTTGGCGCCTTGATGCGAAGCGCCTTGAGGTAGTCGGCGGCGAGCTGCTGCTCGGCCGCAACGGGGATGACCCCCGCCGTCGACATCGACTTCACCATCGGAAGGGAGATGTTCTCCTTGATCGTGAAGGGCAGAACGACGCCGTGCCTCTTGCGGTCTTCGGGAACCAGTGCGATTCCGTGAGCGATACCTTCTATTGGGGTGCGGGCCGCCACCGACGTGCCGTGCAGCGTGACCGTGCCCGAAGTGCTGCGTTTCGCTCCGAACAAGAGCTCCATGAGTTCGGTACGGCCGGCGCCGATCAGGCCGGCGAAGCCGAGGATCTCGCCCCGTCTCGCCTCGAAGCTGATGTCACGAACGCCATTGCCTGTGAGGTGACTCACGGCAAGCGAGACCTCGCCGGGCGCGACCTCTCGTTCGGGGTACGTGTCGACCAACTCGCGGCCGACCATGAGCTCGATAAGGTCTTGTCGGCTTGTCTCGCCGATCTCTCTGGTCGCCACGTAGCTTCCATCCCGCAACACGGATACTCGATCGGCGAGCCGGAAGATCTCATCGAGCCGGTGGGAGATGTAGACGATCGTGATTCCCTCGCGCTTGAGCGCATCAACGATCGCGTACATCGATTCGACCTCGGTCGATGTGAGGGGTGCGGACGGCTCGTCCATGATGAGGAGGCGGGCATCCTTCGACAGCGCCTTGGCTATCTCGACGATCTGCTGGTAGCCGGTCGTGAGCTCCGACACCATCTTGCGGGGCGAGATGCGAACGCCCAGGCGCGCGAAGAGCGCGGCCGTGCGCGACTCCATCTGCTTGCGATCGAGCACGATTCCCTTGAGGGGATACTCGCCAAGAAACACGTTGTCCATCGCGTTGAGCGTGGGAACAAGTGTGAACTCTTGGTAGATAACGGCAACGCCAAGTTCTCGGGCGGAGTGCGGCGTGAGGTGGTCACGCTTCTCTGCGCCGACGGTGATCGTGCCGCTGTCGGGTTGGATCGCGCCGGCGAGGAGCTTGATGAGAGTGGACTTGCCAGCCCCATTCTCGCCAACGATTGCGTGCACTTCGCCCGCGCGCAGTTCTAGAGACACATCGGCAAGGGCTACGACACCGGGGTAGGTCTTGCGCAAGTGCTCTACCGACAGCGCGAGACCAACTGGCTTCAGCTCGTCGATTGCCATCTCTTCATCCCACTTCTTTGTGTGCTCGACGTCTGCCGCGCAGGGATATTTTGTTATATCTCGTTAGCGTTTGTCAACAATTGGTAGATTGCATTTTCGCGAGGCGCGCGACGACGATCACAGCGCGTGCGACGACGCCACGATGTGGCGAGCATCCGCAGCACCGGATGTGAGAGACGAGCAGGGAACGAGCGGCGGGCGCCTAGAGCACTTCGCGTACGCGAGCGCGGTAGGGCTCGAGCGCGGGGTCGTGGCTGTCAAGCTCCGTCGCAAGCAGGGCGATCTTGTCGAGCGGCGTCGATCGCGCGGTGGCTCGATCACCCAGCTTCTCGGAGTGGGCACCGAGGATCACACGGGCAGACGATCGCGCAAAGGCGCGCTTCACTTCCGCTTCCTCGAGGGTGTCTTCATACACCGCGAGTTCGTCGACGGCAGCGGCCGACGAGAAGAAGGTCGAGAAGAACATGCCATCGAGCACGCCCGTGGCAACCGGACCGACGAGTGAGTCGCTGCGACGATCGGCCTCGCCGCCCGTCAGGATTGCTGTGAGGCCGGGTCGATCCTGGAGCGCTCGAAAGGTCAGCAGTCCGTTGGTGACCACGACCAGATCCCCGCCACCCGACATGGCTTGAGCAAGGCGATGCATGGTTGTTGAGGAGTCCAGTGCAATGACGCCGCTCGATGGCACGAGCGGCAGCAGCTTCTCAGCGATGAGCCGCTTCTCATTGGCGTGGGAGCGTTCGCGACCCTCAAAACTCACCGCGCCGCTATACACGGCACCGCCCCGCACGCGGCGGGCAATTCCGAGCGACTCGAGGTGATCGAGATCGCGGCGCACCGTCATCTCGCTGACTGCGAGCGCCTCAGCAGCCTCCGCGAGCGACACCGTCTTAGACAGGCGAAGTTGCTCCAGTATCCAACTTCGCCGTTCAACGGCAGCGAGTGAGCTCACTGCCACAGTCTAGGCACCCGTGCAGCGCCGAAGGCCTCACGGGTGCCTCTATGCTTCAAGCCATGGCGATCATCGGAAGCGTCGACGGGGAGCGCCGCAAAGCTGAATTGGTGCGTGAAGCCCAGACTCCTGGCGGGGTGCAGATCGAGTCGGCCGCGGCCCGATTCGACGTCTCGACCATGACCATCCGGCGCGACCTGATCGAGCTCGAGGCAGAGGGCAAGGTGCAACGCGTTCGCGGCGGGGCAATCGGCGCCCCGGCACCCAAACCGTTCCGGGAGCGGGAGGTGACGAGAGCAAGCGCCAAGAAGGTCATCGCACGCAAGACGGCGGCACTCGTTCCCGCGCGGGGAACTATCGCGCTCGATGCATCCACCACCATCAGTTTTCTCGCGGGAATGCTCGCGACCTCAAAAGACCTCACCGTGTGCACAAACTCGGTGGAGACCTACACGCAACTCCAGGCCAAGGACGGCATCCATCCTCTGTTGTCGGGCGGGGAGCCCGAGCCGACTACGGGAAGCCTCGTGGGCCCGCTCGCCCATCAGAGCGTTCAGCTGCTTCACTTCGATCTGTTCTTCGCGTCGGCGAGCGCGCTCGACGTAAGAGGCAGCTCTGAAGTGTCGCTCGCCGAAGCCGAGATCAAGCGAGCATTGGCAGCGAATTCGCGGGAAACCGTCTTGTGCCTTGACTCCTCGAAGCTCGACCAGCAATCCGTGGCACGTGCGATCGCGGCGGCCGAGATCACCACGATCGTCACCGAGCTGAACCCTTCTGACCCGCGGCTCGCGGTCTATCGCACGCTCGCCGACGTGATCTGATCATCGCCCGGTGTCTTGAACTGAACGTTCTTTTGTGTCATATTTTCAATATCTGACATAGGAAGTGACGATTTACATGGCCAACGCCGAGAGCTCCACCCCCCAAGAACTGATCGCTCGCTCGAACCGCCTGGGCTCCGACCCGCGCGTGACCAACTACGCCGGGGGCAACACCTCGGCCAAGGGCACCGAGATCGACCCTGTGACGGGTGAGCCCGTTGAGCTGCTGTGGGTGAAAGGCTCGGGTGGAGATCTTGGCACCCTCACCGAATCCGGCCTCGCCGTACTGCGCCTCGATCGCATGCGTGCCCTCGTGAACGTCTACCCCGGCATCGACCGCGAAGACGAGATGGTCGCCGCGCTCGACTACACCCTGCACGGCAAGGGCGGCGCTGCCCCGTCGATCGACACCGCCATGCACGGGCTCGTGGATGCCGCACACGTCGACCACCTGCATCCCGATTCCGGCATCGCGTTCGCGACCGCGAAAGACGGCCAGAAGCTCACCAAGAAGGCCTTCGGCGACAAGGTCGTGTGGGTCGATTGGCGTCGCCCCGGCTTCCAGCTCGGACTCGACATCGCCGCCATCAAGGATGCCAACCCGCAGGCCATTGGATGCATCCTCGGCGGTCACGGCATTACCGCGTGGGGCGCGACCTCGAAAGAGGCCGAGAAGAACAGTCTCTGGATCATCAAGACGGCCGAGGACTACATCACGGCCAAGGGAAAGAAGGCGCCCTTCGGCCGCACGGTCGCAAAGAACGCCGCGCTGCCGCTTGCCGAACGTCGCGCTAAGGCCGCGGCGCTCGCTCCCACGATCCGTGGCATCGCGAGCCACGACCGCCCGATGGTGGGTCACTTCACCGACTCCGACGTGGTGCTCGACTTCCTGGCATCCGCCAACGCACCGAAGCTTGCCGCGCTCGGAACGAGCTGCCCCGACCACTTCTTGCGCACCAAGGTCAAGCCCCTGCTGCTCGACCTGCCCGCTGGCGCCTCGGTCGAGGCATCCATCGCCCGCCTCAAGGAGCTGCACGAGAAGTACCGCGCCGACTACACGGCGTACTACGAGAAGCACAAGGTTGCCGACTCTCCCGCCATGCGCGGCGCTGACCCGCTCATCGTGCTCGTTCCCGGCGTCGGCATGTTCAGCTACGGCGCAAACAAGCAGACCGCGCGCGTTGCCGGCGAGTTCTATGTGAACGCCATCAACGTGATGCGCGGAGCCGAAGCCATCTCGACGTACTCTCCCATCAACGATGCAGAGAAGTTCCGCATCGAATACTGGGCGCTCGAAGAGGCAAAGCTGCAGCGGATGCCCAAACCCAAGTCACACGCGACGCGCGTGGCCCTCGTCACCGGCGCGGCATCCGGAATCGGCAAGGCCATCGCCACCCGCCTCGCGGCCGACGGCGCGTGCGTCGTGATTGCCGACCTCGACCTCGCCAAGGCGCAGGCGGCGGCCGCCGAGATCGGGGGCACGGACGTTGCAATCGGCCTGCAGGTCAACGTGACCGACGCGGCGGCCATCGAGCAGATGGTGGCGGACGCGGTGCTCGCGTTCGGTGGGCTCGACATCGTCGTGAACAACGCCGGCGTCTCCCTCTCGAAGCCGCTCCTGGAGACCACGGAACAGGATTGGGACTTCCAGCACGACATCATGGCGAAAGGCTCGTTCCTCGTGTCGAAGGCCACCGCGCCCGTGCTCATCGAGCAGGCGATGGGTGGCGACGTGATTTACATCTCGTCGAAGAACTCGGTGTTCGCCGGGCCCAACAACATCGCGTACTCGGCGACGAAGGCCGACCAGGCCCACCAGGTGCGGCTGCTCGCGGTCGAACTCGGCGAACACGGCGTCAAGGTCAACGGCATCAACCCCGACGGCGTCGTGCGTGGCTCGGGAATCTTCGCGGCAGGCTGGGGCGCCAACCGCGCCAAGACCTACGGCATCGAAGAAGAAGACCTCGGCAAGTTCTACGCGCAGCGCACGATCCTCAAGCGCGAGGTGCTGCCCGAGAACGTGGCGAACGCCGTTTCGGTGCTCACCGGCCCCGACCTGTCGCACACAACCGGCCTGCACATTCCCGTTGACGCGGGTGTGGCGGCGGCCTTCCTGCGATGAGCGCTGGAGCTGGGAGCGAAGGCCATTTCTGGCCTTCGCCGCGACGCCAGCTCCGAGCGCCGTCCCGGCGCGAGGCAGCGAGGCTGTGATGGGAACCGTAGCCGCAGTCGACCTCGGCGCCACGAGCGGGCGGGTGATGCTCGGCCATGTCGGCCACAACGAGTTGAGCCTGCGCCCGGTGGCGCGCTTTCCCAACGGTCCGGTGCAGCGCGCCGATGGCTTGCACTGGGATATCGAGTCGCTCCGCCGGCACGTGCTCGCGGGGCTCGCCGCGGCCGTTCGCGAAGACCCGGTCGTGTCATCCATCGGCATCGACAGCTGGGCGGTCGACTACGCGCTTCTCGCTCGCGGACGGATGCTCGGGGAGCCCTTCCACTACCGCGACGAGCGCAATGCCGCCGGGGTCGAGCGAGTGCACGCCCTCGTGAGCCCCGCGGAGCTCTACGCCTCGAACGGGCTGCAGTTCTTGCCCTTCAACACGCTCTACCAATTCGCCGCAGATCGCAATGTGGGCGACGCCGAGTCGTTCCTGCTCGTGCCCGACCTGCTCGCGTACTGGCTCACCGGCCGCCAGGTCGCCGAGCGCACCAACGCATCGACCACGGGTCTGCTGAGCATTACGAGCGGCGAGTGGGATGACGCGCTCATCAGCACCCTCGGCTACAGCCGCTCGCTCTTCCCCCAGCTCGTTGATCCGGGCACCACACTGGGCCAGCTGCTTCCCGAGGTGGCTGTTTCCGTCGGATCCGCCCTCGAGGTGGTCGCCGTCGGATCGCACGACACCGCGTCGGCCGTGGTGGCCGTGCCCGCGTCATCCGACGACTACGCCTACATCTCGTGCGGAACCTGGGGTCTCGTGGGAGTCGAGCTCGAGGAGCCCGTGCTCACCGAGGCGAGCCGCGCCGCGAACTTCACCAACGAGGGCGGCGTCGACGGTCGCGTGCGCTTCCTGCACAACGTGATGGGACTGTGGCTGCTCAGCGAGTGCGTGCGCGAATGGGGCAACGACGACCTGCCGGGGCTGCTTGCTGCGGCCGCGTCAGTCACCACACCCGTCGGCGTGTTCGACGCCAACGATCCCGTGTTCTCGCCGCCCGGCGACATGCCCGCGCGCATCGCCACCTGGCTGCGCGAGCACGACCAGCCGGTTCCGTCGTCGCAGGCGGAGTACGTGCGCTCGATCATCGAGAGCCTCGCTGCGGCGTTCGCTGCGGCTGTGCACACTGCTGCCGAACTGTCGGGCAAGACCGTGTCGACGATCCACATTGTGGGCGGCGGATCACTCAACGAACTGCTGTGCCAGCGCACGGCTGATGTGTCGGGGCTGCCGGTGCTCGCGGGCCCCGTCGAGGCGACGGCGATTGGCAATGTGCTCATCCAGGCGCGTGCGCAGGGCTTCGCCAGCGGCTCCCTCGAGTCGCTGCGCGCACTCGTGGCCGCTGCGTTCTCCCCGAAGCGCTACACCCCGCGCGCCTGAGGTCGCCTAGCTCGCCTAGAACGGGCAGGTGGGCGCGCGGGCTCCGGATTAGGCGGACTCGCGCCAGGAGTGGACGGGCTTCCAGCCGAGCAGGCGCTCGGCCTTCGCCGTGCTCGTGAGTGACTCGTTCACCCCGAGGTCGCCGCGCACCTCGACACCCGGGAACACTTCGGCCATGAGCTCGGCGTTCGGCCGCGACATCACGGTGTCGGCGGCGAAGATGTTGAACACCTCGTACCCTGGGCGGCCGGTCTCGAGTGCCAGGCGGATGGCGTTGGCGCCATCGCGGGCATCGATGTAGCCCCAGAGGTTCCATGACCTCATGCGAGCATCCGCATCGAAGGACGGGAAGGCTGCGTAGTCCTCAGGCTCCATCACGTTCGAGAAGCGCAGGGCTGTAATGCTGAGCTCGGGATCCCAGCGCGTGAGCTTCTGAGCCAGCTCCTCTTCGAGGTGCTTGCCGAGCGAGTAGATCGACTCGGGCCGAGTGTCGTACTCCTCGTCGAGCGGAACGTAGGGCGGCGGGGTCTCGAACGGCAGGCCCAGCACGGTCTCGCTCGATGCGAAGGCGATTCGCCGGATGCCCGCCCGCTTGGCAGCCTGAAAGACGTTGAACGTGCCGTTCATGTTGTTGTGGAATGTCGCGACGTCGCTCGTGATGCCGGGCGCGGGGATCGCGGCAAGGTGCGCGACCGCGTCGAGGCCATCGTGGCGGTCGTTGATGCCGGCGAGCGCGTCGGCGATCTGGCCGTAGTCGGTGATGTCGACGCGCGTGAAGGTCTCGCGGTTCGGGCCAGCGCTGTCGAGCACAACGACCTCGTGCCCCGCCTCTCGCAGCGCGATGACTGTTGCGCGACCAAGTTTTCCGTTGCCACCCGTGACTGCGATCTTCATGTGTCCAGTCTGCGCGAATCGTCCGGCGGATGTGCACTTCTCCGGAGGTGTGGTCGGGCGCGCCGAGAAATCCTGTAACCAGTGTGATTGAAACGTGGAACCTCCGGAGAAGCGCACCTTTGCAGGAGGGAAGGGGGTTACGTATTGTCTAACAATCTGCTAGGTTGTCTAACAATCCAAAGGAGGCAGCGTGTCGATCGAACCCACATCCGTGCTGCCCGACACGATCGCTGAGCAGTTGCGTGCGAGCATCCTGAGCCAGGCGGATGCCCCGGGCTCGAGCATCACCGAGACCGCTGTTGCCCTGCGTTTCGGCGTAGCACGACCCACCGCCCGTCTCGCGATCGACAAGCTCGTCGCCGACGGGATCCTGCGCCGCGAGCGTCACAGCGCCGCGCGCGTTCCCGAACTCACTCGCGACGACATCGTCGACCTGTTCGACAACCGGGCCGTGATCGAGTCGGCCGCGATGGCGGCGCTCGCGACATCCGGAACCATCCCTGCCGCCGCACTCGACGCTCACCGTGCGCTCAGCACGAGCGACGACTTCGCGCCGCACGACATCGCGTTTCACCGCAGTCTCGTGGCAGGCCAGTCCAGCCCGCGGCTCGCGCGCATGCACGAGCTGCTCATGGGCGAGATCGAGCTGTGCATCGGACAGGTGCAGGCGGCCCAATTGCTGACCGCGGCCGAGGTCGCTCGCCAGCACCAGGGCATCCTCGACGCGATCACCGCGGGCGACGCCGCCCGCGCGAGGGAACTCACGACAGACCACATTGCCGGGGCGCGCGACGCGCTCCTCAGCGACCTCGACAGGAAGAGCCATGGTTAAGCGCCAAGTACCCAAACCCAAGCAGCTTCTTGAGCTGATGCAGTTCAAGAAGCCCGAGCTCAACGGCAAGAAGCGTCGCCTGGGTGGCGCTCTCACGATCTACGACCTCAAAGACATCGCGAAGCGCCGCACGCCCAAGGCCGCGTTCGACTACACCGATGGTGCCGCCGAGGGCGAACTGTCACTTGCCCGCGCGCGCCAGGCTTTCGAGGACATCGAGTTTCACCCGTCGATCCTGCGGGATGTCTCGAAGCTCGACACCACCACGAAGGTGCTCGGCGGCACCTCCGCCATGCCCTTTGGCATCGCGCCCACCGGATTCACGCGCCTCATGCAGACGGAGGGCGAGATCGCCGGTGCCGGTGCCGCAGGGGCGGCGGGCATCCCGTTCACACTCTCGACCCTCGGCACCTCGAGCATCGAAGACGTCAAGGCCGCCAACCCCGACGGGCGCAACTGGTTCCAGCTCTACGTGATGCGCCAACGCGAGATCTCGTACGGCCTCGTCGAGCGGGCGGCCGCTGCGGGCTTCGACACCCTCATGTTCACGGTGGATACCCCGGTCGCCGGCGCCCGACTGCGTGACAAGCGCAATGGCTTCTCGATCCCCCCGCAGTTGACCGTGGGAACGATCGTCAACGCGATTCCGCGGCCGTGGTGGTGGTGGGACTTTCTGACCACGCCTCCGCTCGAGTTCGCATCGCTGCAGTCAACCGGCGGAACGGTCGGCGAGCTGCTCGACTCCGCGATGGACCCGTCGATCAACTTCGACGACCTGAAGATCATCCGCGACATGTGGCCAGGCAAGATCGTCATCAAGGGCGTGCAGAACGTCGAAGACTCGCGCAAGCTCGCCGACCTCGGCGTCGACGGCATCCTGCTGTCGAACCACGGCGGCCGCCAGCTCGACCGCGCGCCCATTCCGTTCCACCTCCTGCCCGACGTGGTGCGCGAGGTCGGTAAGGACACCGAGGTGATGGTCGACACGGGCATCATGAACGGCGCCGACATCGTGGCATCCGTCGCGCTCGGCGCGAAGTTCACTCTCGTTGGCCGCGCTTACCTCTACGGCCTCATGGCCGGCGGGCGCCAGGGCGTCGACCGCGCAATCGCGATTCTCTCCGACCAGATCGTGCGCACCATGAAGCTGCTCGAGGTCGCGTCGATCGAGGAGCTTGCGCCCCAGCACGTCACGCAGCTGCAGCGCCTCGCGCCGCGTGCCGTTCACCCGGTGGCTGCTGCCGCGGCGGCTACGGTCAAAAAGGTCCCAACTCGCAGGAGTTGATGACGGTTCGCGCGGCACTTCGTGGTGGGGTGCCGCGCGAACAAATCCTCGGTCGCAAGCTCCCTCGGCGCTGGCGTCGCGGGATCGCGATGCGATCCTCATAGCTCCAGCGCGCTGGTGGGGTGCCGCGCGAACAACCCCTAGGTCAGCGCATCGAACAGGGCCGGGGCGAAGAGCAGGATGGTGGGCACCGCGAGCAGGGCGACGGCGGTCACCACCACGAGCGCTTCGAGCGGCCTGGGCAAGGGCGGCTGCCCCAGTCGGGCGAGTCTGACGCCGAGCGCGTCGACTGATCCGCCGTCATTGAAGTGCAGGGCGTCTGAGGCGCGGCCCGCTCCCACCCGAGCAATCGTGGTGGCGAGCACTGCGTCATCCACCACCAGTCGCGCGCGATCGTCGGCGAGCAACTCAATGAGCAGCCCCACCTCCTGTTGCGCCCGATAGGCGATGGGAAACCACGGCAGCGAGGTGTGCCAGGCGCGGAAGAGCACAAGCACCACGTCGTGCCGCTGCTGCACGTGCGCTCGCTCGTGCTCGATCACCGCGCGCATTCCCTCGTCGTCGAGCAGCTCGATCAACCCCGCCGACACCACGGTGACCGAGCTGAGGGCGCCAGGCAGGCAGTACGCGACGGGCGCGGGCGTGTCGATGAGCCGCGAGCCCGAGGGGTGCGGAGAGCTCAGCAGCAACAGGAGCTGCGCGTGCCTGCGGCGCTGGCGCTCCGAGCGCACGACCGTGAGCACGAGGTTGAGTACGAGGTGCCCGGTGAGCAGCGCCGCCGCACACAGGGCGACGACCGACCACACCTCGACGCCCGAGACCACGGATTGTGCAAAACCCACGATTGCCGACACGAAGTCGGTGCCGTAGGGCGCCACGCCAAACGCGACGAGCGCGCCAATCATCGAGAGGCCGCCCGCGACGGCGATCGCCTGCCATAACAGAAGCGCTACCGCGGGGCTGCGCCGGGTCCATTGGGCGCGCGCGAGCAGGATGGGTACCGGCCAGGCCAGAAGCACGGCGAGCGCCGCGAGCAGTATCGGGGCGACCATCCTGTTCCCTTCGAGAGCCTCAGGGACCGAGGCTAGCCGTTGCCGAGCAAGCGCCTCAGGGCGGCCACGTCTTCGGGAGCGACCTGGCCCACGAAACGTTCGAGTACGGCAGTGCGGTCGGATGCTCCGCCCAGCACTTCATGCATGAGGTCGGCCATGTGGTCTTCGCGAGACGCCGCCGCGCGATAGCGATGCGGGCGCGTGGAGCGTTCGCGCTCGACGAATCCCTTGGCTTCAAGGCGCGAGAGCACCGTGAGCACGGTGGTGGCCGCGAGGGTCTTTCCCGAATCATCCTGACCCGCAAGCGAGCCCTGAATGTCGTAGGCCGACAGTGTTTCGTCGCTCGCCCACAGCAGATCCATGACGGATCGTTCGAGCTCCCCAAGTGTTGCCATGCCGCAATTCTACCCCAAGTAGAAATAATTTCTACACGGGTGTAGAACTGTTTCTACGGCAAGTAGAAAAGCCGGGAGGACCTTGGTCCCTACTCCGGCACCGCGTACACCGGGATGCTTGCGAAGGCCGTCGATTGGCGGCACCCATGCGCGAGAGCGCCCGGTTGCAGGAAGGCCCCCAGTGGATCCCCTAGACATTGCCCGCTGGCAATTCGGTATCACCACCGTCTATCACTTCGTCATGGTTCCGCTGACTCTAGGTCTCGGGCCCGTTGTCTTCTTCATGCAGCTGCGCTGGGTGCAGACGGGCGATACCAAGTGGCTGAAGATGACCAAGTTTTGGGGAAAGCTCTACCTGATCAACTTCATCATGGGTGTGGTCACGGGCCTCGTGCAGGAATTCCAGTTCGGAATGGCCTGGAGCGAGTACTCCCGCTTTGTCGGTGACGTCTTCGGCGCACCGCTGGCCATGGAGGGGCTGCTCGCGTTCTTCGTGGAGTCGACCTTCCTTGGCCTCTGGATCTTTGGCTGGGACCGCCTGCCCAAGAAACTTCACCTCGCCACCCTCGGTCTGGCCGTGTTCGGCTCTATCGTCTCGGCCTTCTTCATCCTCGTCGCCAACTCGTGGATGCAGCACCCCGTGGGCGTCGAGCTGGTCGATGGCCGCCCCGTCATGACCGACATCTGGGCGGTGCTCACCAACAACACGGCGCTCGTGGCTTACGCCCACACTCTCAGCGGCGCGATTGCCGTCGGCGGCGCCCTCCTGATTGGCATCTCGTGGTACCACCTCTGGCAGCGTCGTCGCGACGGAATCGACACCGTGGATGCGTCGGGCAAGGTCATTGCGGGAGAGAACCTCAGCATCCCCGGTCGCGACAAGGCCGACCACAAGGTGTGGATCACGAGCCTGCGCATCGGCGCGATCATTGCCATCGTCGGCTTCGGCGGCGTCGCCATCTCGGGCGACCTGCAGGGCAAGCTGATGTTCGAGCAGCAGCCCCTCAAGATGGCCGCGGCCGAGGCGGCGTGCCAGGACGGCACGAGCTTCTCGGTGCTCTCGATCGGCAACCTCGGATCCCAGAACTGTGACGACGTTGTCGCCATCATCGAGATCCCCGGGTTGCTGTCGTTCCTCGCCCACGGCGACTTCACGACAGAGGTCAAGGGCGTCAACACCCTGATCCCGCTCTACCAGGAGATGTACGGCACCAACCTGCCCGACGATCCCATTTACGGCGAGCGCGCCGGCATGGAGATCAACTACCTGCCCGTCATGGAGGTCACCTACTGGGGCTTCCGTCTCATGATCGGCTTCGGCATCCTCGCCGCCGGCGCGGCCGTGCTGGCCCTCTGGATGACGCGCAAGGGAACGGTGCCCAACTCGAAGTCCATCATGTGGGTCGCCGTGGCATCGATCGCTGCACCGTTTGGCGCGAACATCGCGGGCTGGGTGTTCACCGAAATGGGTCGCCAGCCGTTCGTCGTCGCCCCCAACCCGACGCCGGGTGGCGTCGACGGAGTGTTCATGTTCACGGCAGCCGCAGTGTCGCCGGGGGTGAGCGGGCAAGAGGTCATCTTCTCGCTCGTCTCACTCGGACTCGTCTACGGCGCCCTCCTCGTTGTGGAGCTGCGACTGCTCGTGAAGTACGTGCGCGCGGGAGTTGCGGGGTCGTACACCGAGCCCGTGAGTGCCTCAGGCAACGAACCGCACGATCCCGACAACCCCGACGATCCCGACAAGCGCGACGACGTGCTCGCGTTCGCGTACTAGGAGCTGATGATCATGGAAATCCTTCCCACCGTCTGGTTCATCGCCATTGCCGCCCTCTGGATCGGCTACCTGCTGCTCGAGGGCTTCGACCTCGGAGTCGGGATGCACCTGCTCGTCTCTACTCGCAACAACAGCGAGCGACGGCTCATGCTCAACACCATCGGCCCGGTCTGGGACGGCAACGAGGTGTGGCTCATCACAGCGGGCGCGGCGACCTTCGCGGCGTTCCCCTTCTGGTACGCGTCACTGTTCTCGGCGCTCTACATTCCGCTCACCCTCGTGCTGGCCTCGCTGATCTTCCGCGCGGTCGCGATTGAGTACCGCAGCAAGGGCGCGAGCGAGAAGTGGCGCGCATGGTGGGACCGGGCTCTCGGCATCGGGTCGTTTGGCGCCGCGTTCGGCGTCGGTGCCGCCCTCGCCCTCACCACCACGGGCCTGCCGCTCAACGAGAATGGCGACCGGGTGGGCGGAGCATTTGCCTGGCTCACGCCCTACGCCGTGCTCGGCGGCCTCGCTGTTATCGGCTTCTGCCTCGTGCACGGCGCGGCATTCCTCGCCCTCAAGACCGTTGGCCCCGTGCGGGATCGCGCCCGTCGGTTCCTCGTGATGTGGTCGCCTGTCGCCCTCATCCCCATCGTGGTCTGGGTGCTCGCGGTGCAACTGCGCACGGGAAGCCTCGTGAGCTGGGCCCTCGTGGTGCTCGCGGTGGTAGCCGTGCTGTTCGGCTGGTGGAACGCTCGTGCCGGGCGGGAGGGTCGCGCATTCGTGGGAATCGCGGCATTCCTGGCCCTGGGCGCCGCGTCGATCTTCACTGCGGTGTTCCCGGTGGTGCTGCCCTCGACAATCGACAGTGCGTTCGACCTCACGGTCTTCAACGCGGCATCCGGTGAGTACACCCTCGGCGTGATGACCATCGTTGCGGCCTTCGGTCTGCCGATCGTGCTGGCCTACCAGGGCTGGACGTACTGGGTCTTCCGCCAGCGCCTCGGGGTGCACAACATCCCGGAAGCCCACCCGATTGTGCCGGCGACACTGCCTCGATGAGGAACGCGCTGCAGGGAGTCAGGCCGATGCACCTCGCGGTGCTCGGCCTGCTCGCTGCGCTGAAAGCCGCGTCGCTCGTCGGCATCGCGCTCGCGGTCTCCTCAGGGATCGTCGCCGTGATCGCGGGCGACGACTACCAGGGCGCTCTCACCCTGGGGCTCGCAAGCGGCGTGCTGCGAGCGGCCGTCACCTGGGCGCAGGGCTCCTACGCCACGCGCGCCGCGCTCGGTGCGAAGCAGCAGTTGCGCGGCGAGCTCGCCGCAAGCCTGCTCGAGGGTGGGGATGTCTCGGCGGGATCTGCCACGGCGGTCGCTACGGTCGGGCTCGACGAGCTCGACAACTACTACCGCACCGCACTTCCTGCCGTCATTACCGCGGCCGTCGTGCCGCTGCTCGTGGGACTGGCGATTCTCGCCGCCGATCCCATCAGCGCACTCATCGTCGTAATCACCGTGCCGCTGGTTCCCGTGTTCATGGCGCTCGTGGGTATGCACACCAAGGATCGGGCGGATGCCGCATCCGCCGCACTCCAACGACTCTCCGATCACCTCGTGGAGCTCGCCCGCGGCCTCCCGGTACTCGTTGGTCTCGGACGCATCGAGGAGCAGTCGGCCGCACTGCGCGCCGTCTCGGATCGACACCGCGTGGCGACGATGGCAACCTTGCGCACGGCCTTCCTGTCGTCGCTCGTGCTCGAGCTGATCTCCACGATCTCGGTCGCTGTCGTGGCCGTGTTCGTGGGCGTGCGTCTCGTGTACGGCGAGCTGCCTCTCGTGGTCGGTCTCGTCGCGCTCGTGCTTGCCCCCGAATGCTTCGCACCGTTTCGTGAGTTGGGGGCGGCCTTCCACTCCTCGCAGAACGGACTCGCCGCGATGCGCCGGGCGCGCGCGATCATTGACGGGGCGCAGCCGATCGAGCCTGGCGAGTCACAGCTGCCCGGCCTCGTCAACCTCGGCCCGCCCACAGGCGGTCTCGTCAGGCTCGACCCGCCTGAGCTCGACCCGCGAATCGCCGTGCGCGCTCGCGACATCACCATCACCTACCCCGACCGCAGCACGCCCGCCGTCGCGGGCTTCTCGTTCGACATTGCGGTCGGCTCGATCACGTCGATCGAGGGGGCGAGTGGAGCGGGCAAGTCGTCCGTGCTCGGGGCGCTCGCCGGCCTCGTGCCGCTGTCTGGCGGCGAATTGACCACCGTTCCGGCCGACGCTGTTGCCTGGGTGCCACAGCATCCGCACACCATCGCGGGCACCGTGTGGCAGGAAGTGCGCCTGTACGCCGACAGCGACCAGGCGACGGATGCCGCGCTCGACCGCCTCGGCCTCACGCCGCTCGCGGCGGCCGACCCGGCGCGCGTGAGCCCCGGTGAACTGCGGCGGATTGCCGTGGCGCGCGGACTCGTGCGCGTCGACGCCGGAGCGACCCTGCTGCTTCTCGACGAACCGACCGCTCACCTCGACCTCACAAGTGCACACCTCGTGGAGCGTGCACTCGAGGCGCTCCGTGGCCGCGTCACGGTCGTGATCGCCTCGCACGAGGCGAGCGTCTCGTCTCTCGCCGACCACCGGGTGCGCCTGCCCCTGCAGGGCGGATTGCGGAGTGAGAGCTCGCTCGCTGACGGCCTCGACGCAAGCCCCGCAGTCGCGCGAGTCGAGCCCGACGAGACCCCAGACACGGTGGTGTCCCCGTCGAGAGCCTCCGGCAGCGTAGCGGCCGAATTGCGCGCCTTCCTCACCTGGCGCTACCTTCCCGCGATCCTGCTCGGGTCAGCGGCATCCCTCGCAGCTCTCGCGCTCACCGCGGTCTCGGGGTGGCTCATCGTGCGCGCGAGCGAAGAGCCGTCGTTCATGTACCTCATGGTGGCGATCGTCGGCGTGCGCTTCTTCGGCGTCGCGCGCGCGGGATTGCGCTACGCGGAGCGGCTCGTCACGCACGATGCCGTGCTCGGCTCGCTCACCGATCTGCGGCAGCGACTGTGGACCGGGCTCGCCGCGCGCGGTCCAGCCTCTCGCGTGCTCGCCAGTGGTGGCGCGGCGCTCGACTACATCGTGGGCGCGGCAGACATCGTGCGCGATCTCGTTCCGCGCGTGATCCTTCCCCCCGCCGTCGCGATCGTGACGGCGGTCGCGGCCGTCATCGCCACCGCGGCGCTGCACCCGGCGGCGGTCCCGGTGTTGCTCGCCGGTCTCGTCGTGAGCATCGTGATCGCCCCGGTGGTTGCGCTTGCGGCCGACCGGCACGCGGCTCGCGGCATTGCCGCCGTGCGCTCAACCGTGATGCGCGAGTTCTCGGCAATGGTGTCGGCGAGCGGCGAACTGCGGGCGAACGGGGTTGGCCCGCGCGTGCTGGCACGACTCGCGGCGGCGGATGCCCGTGCCGCACGTCTAGCGAGCTCGACCGCGTGGGCGCTCGGGCTGGGCAATGCCGTCATCGTGCTCGCGTGCGTCACGACCGCCGTCGTGATAATGCCCGCGACCTCCGCGGCCGTCGCGGCAGGAACCCTCCCCGCCGCCGTTGTGGCCGTTCTCGTGCTGATCCCCCTCGGGCTCATCGAGCCGCTGACAGCGCTCGTCGATGCCGTGCAGCAGTGGTTCGCACTCTCGCGTGCCCTCGCTCGCGTGCACGCCGTCGCAGCACCCCTGTCCTCCCGCGGCGGACGCGCGATCGACCGGATCGAACGCATCGAGCTCGACTCCGTGAAGGCGGGCTGGCCCGGGTCCGAGCCGTTCGGGCCGGTGACCGCCACGGCAACCGCGGGCGACTGGATCGTCGTCGAGGGTCCGTCGGGGGCGGGCAAGTCCACCCTGTTGGCGACACTCCTCGGCTACCTGGCCCCGGCATCCGGAACCGTACTGATCAACGACGCGGATGCCTCGACCATCGATCCGACAAGCCTCAGGTCACACATCGCGTGGTGCCCGCAGGAATCGCACATCTTCGACTCGACAATTCGAGGCAACCTTCTTCTCGCACGGGATCACGACGACGCACCGAGCGATTTCGAGCTGGAGGCCGTTCTCATCCGGGTCGGGCTCGGGCCACTGCTTGACCGGCTCGACGACGGCCTCGACGCTCGGGTCGGCTCCGCTGGCGACCAGCTGTCGGGTGGCGAACGCCAGCGTCTCGCCGTCGCCCGCACGCTATTGACGCGGGCCGATCTCGTGTTGCTCGACGAACCGACAGCCCACCTCGACGAGGCCGCCGCCGAGCAGCTCATGCTCGACCTGCGCTTCGCACTGCGCGAGCGCATAGTCGTGCTCGTGAGCCATCACACGTCGGAGCGGCTTGAGGGCGACTCCCTCATCCGTTTCGAGGAGACACTGTCGGCCCCGAGCCTGGCGAACCGCTAGCGCGACCCTCCGAGGTCCATCGCTCCCAGCAGGTTGCTGGCCACCGTCGAATGCACCGACTCGGTGTCGCTCGGGTGATAGATGCCAGCAAGCACATCGCGCTGCAGCCGGGCGAGCTCGGAGCTCGAGCGGTATCCCCCACCGCCTGCCGAGCGCATGGCCTGGTCAACCACGTAGCGAGCGGCCTCGGTCGAACGGTGCTTCACCCCCGTGAGCAAACGGAACCAAGCGGCGCCGTGGTCGGCGACGGAGTCCACGTCTGCGGCGAGTGACTCGATCTGCGGTGCGAGGGCGTCGAGCGCGAGCGCGGCATCCGCGATGCGCCATCGAAAGTCGGGATCCTGCGCGTAGCTGAGCCCGGTCTTGAGCGAGGTGCGCTTCGTGACGGCGTCAACCGCGAGTTCGAGCGCGCGATCGGCGACTCCCGCGTAGACCGATGCAATGAGCAGCAGGAAGTTGCTGAAGATTCCGAAGATGAACGGGTCGGCGGTGGGGCCAACGGGCAGGATGCGCGCGATGCGGTCATTGCTCACGACCGCCCCCTCGAGCACGGTGCTGTGGCTCTGAGTGGCCCGCATGCCGAGCGTGTCCCAGTCGTCGAGGGAGCGCCAGCCGGGGGTGTCGCGTGTGATGAAGCCGTGAACGAGCTGGTCGCCGTGCCTGCCGAAAATGCCCAGGCGCGTCCACGCGGGCGCGAGCGAGGTGAAGATCTTGGTGCCTGTGAAGGCGTAACCGCCTTCGACGGTGTCAACGACTGTGTGCGAGTCCCAGAGAACCAGGTCGTTGCCCTGCTCGCTGTTTCCGAAGGCGAAGAGCTCGCCCGCTGCGGCATCCTGAAGCACCCACTCGAGAGAGTCGTCGCCGCGGTGCTTGAGCACGCGCGCGACGCCGACCCACACGAGGTGCATGTTGATGGCGAGCGCCGTTGCGGGTGCGTAGGCGGCGAGAAGGCGCTGGTCGCGTGCGGTGTCGAGCAGGCTGCGCGGCGCGAGGTATCCCGCGGCGCGCAGCTCGTCGAGGTCTTCGGTGAAGAACGTGTTGTCGCGGTCGTAGCCCGCCGCGCGCGAGCGGATGCGGTCGAGCAGTTGCTGCGTCAGAACGGTCACTCTTGCAACGCTAGTACCCGAGCAGCCGGCCCACCGCGACGAATGCGGCGAGCAGCAGCAGTACGACGTTCATCGTCGTCATAGCTCCCAGCTCCTTGCGCCGCGCGTGCACGATTATCGCCCCGACCTGGATCAGCACGAGGCCGATCGCCGCGAGGGGCGTGAGAATCGGGAGGATGCCCGTGAGCACCGGCACGATGAGGCCGATCGCTGCGAGCATCTCCAGCACACCCACGATGCGGGTAACTCGCAGGCCCGTTGTCTCGGTGTACGGGAAGCTCTTCATGATCTTCTCTTCGGGGAGGAAGGTCTTCTGAATGCCCGCGAGCAGGTACATGGCGGCGAGGATGCCGGAAACGATCCAGACGGCGATGGTCATGCGTTACTCCATTGGTTATTATTAGTGACTAAGTCACCATTCATAACCGATATGAAAACGGCTTACAAAAGGAACACGGAGGTAACCCCATGACCCTGTTGCCCACAGGCGTGCCGATGGGTGAGATCTGCCACTCGCATCTCGGCGTGATCGTTCGCGACCTGTTTGGTCGCATCGGTGACAAGTGGACCCTTCTTGTGATCGGCGTGCTCGAGACCGGGCCCCAGCGGTTCTCCACCCTTCGAGAGTCGGTGCCGGGAATATCGCAGCGCATGCTCACCCTCACGCTGCGCCACCTGGAGCGCGACGGACTCGTCTCCCGTGAAGCATTCGCCGAGGTTCCCCCGCGCGTGGAGTACACGCTCACGCCACTCGGCCAGGAGTTGCTGCCGGCCGTGACATCCATCGCCAATTGGGCCATCACCAACGAGCGGCTCATCAGCGCCAACCGCGAGCGTTACGACGCGGCCTGACATGCGCCGCATGCTCGGTCTCGGCTTCGAAGACGTGATCGCCCCAACCCCGCTGCCGGTAGAGCACGACGCGGTCGCGATCACGGTAGGTCGAGTCGACTGGACGGCGTTCCCCTGGGCCGGCCACGACGAGGCCTGGTCGCCGTGGGTCGTCGACACCGGGCGCGACTATGTTGCCGAGGCGATCGCCGCGGCCTCCGGGCGACAGGTTTCGCTCATCGTTGACGTCATGGTCGAACGGTGGATCTCACGCGACCCCTCGATTGCAGGGGTGGATGCCCGTGGCGAGCGCTCCACGGAGTTCGCAAGCATTACGGCGCTCGCAGGCGCCGTCGGCGACCGCATCGTGTCACTCGTCGCGGCCGCGGCCGACTATGGGTACCCGGTGACGCTCACCGAGGGGTTCCTCGACCGCTGGACCTTTGGCGCGGACGACCTGCACGAGTACCGGCAGTTCGCTGGCGTCGCGGGCTGGCCACTCGACGCTGCGGGGAGCATCGACGAGGCGCATCCATCGATCGGTGCGTGGCGTAGCGCAGCGCTTGCCGGGCTTGTCGAACGCTGCGCCGCGGCGGCCCACGATCGCGAGGTCGAGTTGCACGTCGAGGTGCGCGCGCAATGGGACGGCCCCACCAATCGCGACGGCCAGGACTACGAGCTGCTGCGTGCGGTCGCCGACCGGTTGGTGGTGTGGGGCTACTTCGCCCTCGCTGGGCGGACGCCTGACGCTCTTGCGCCGCTGGCCCGTGACGCGCCTGCGGGGAGCACGATCTCGGTCGGACTGTGGGGGCCGGTCTCTGCGCCGGACTTGGGGCGTGCGGTGCGGGCGGCCCAACGGGGCGGCGCGGCAGGCGTGGAGGTCGTTCCGATGAGTCTCATGACCCCGGCGCACTGGCGTGAGCTGCGACGTGCGTGGGGTTAGGCAGCCACTGACGGCAGCGGTCGCATAAGCGCCACCACGAGCAACAGCACGGCGGCGACGGTGATCGCGATCGTGACTCCGGTCACCCCGATCACCGGCGCCGCGAGGGGCAGCAGCAGAATCACCACGGCCGCGACAACGGTGGCGACGGGCGGAATGCTCACCTGCTCGACCAGCGGAGCGTGCAGCAGCCACAGCAGCACGATCAGCAGCGCCACAGGTATCGCGATCGCGAAGCCGACGACGGTGTCGGACGCCTCGAGATGGTGTGTGACGGCAGCGACCGCCACCTCGAGCCCAGCGCCGACTGCCGCAAGGGCCGCATAGAGAAAGTAGTGCCCGTAACCCCAGATGTACGAGCGATCCCGGCGCTTGACGAGTCCCTCTGCCGCGGGCTCGGAGAAGTAGAGCCACCACAGCGTGAACAACAGCACGAGCCCCGTGGATGCGACCACTACGAGCGGCACGGTGACGCCGTCGACCACTCCCACCTGAACGGCGAAGGTCACGGCGAGCACGCTCTCGCCGAGCAGGATGATCGTGAAAAGTCCGTAGCGCTCAGCGATGTGATGCGGATGCCACGCCAGATGACCGGCGCGGTCGGCCCACGGAGACACGGCAAGCTCGGCGAGCGCGAGCACCACGAACGCCGGCACGATGTAGTCGACGGGCATGAAGGCAAGTCGCAGCAGCCACCCGATCTGCACCACCGAGATGCCGATGATGTACCGCTGCGTGTTGGGGCGAGACTCCGGATCTTCGATCCACGTGCGCACGAGCGTGCCGAGCAGCCCGAGACGCATGATCAGGTAGCCGATGGTGATCGCGAAGAAGTTCTGCGATTCAAACGCGGTCGGTACACCCGCAGCGAGCACGAGCACGCCGCCCATCTGCACGAGCGTCAGCACCCGGTAGAGCACGTCATCCGCGTCATAGGCCGAAGCGAGCCAGGTGAATTGGTTCCACGCCCACCACACTGCGAAGAACACCATGAGGAATGGCGTGACCGCGGCACCGGCGTGGCCGATCTCGATAGCGTGGGCGAGCTGCGCGACGAGCGCGCTCACGGCAACCACAAACGTCAGGTCGAACAGCAGCTCGAGCGGGCTCGACGTGCGGTGAGCCTCGGTGATGTCGCGCGCTTGCGCCCGCGTTCGGATCGCCTTCATGCACTCAGGTTAGTGCTCAGCTATTGCACACATCGAGAGAGTGAGTGTACAGTCACTCATATGTCAGAACGCAGCTCCATCCTCTCCACCGCAGAGGTGCGCAGACCGCTCGTTGCTGCGAGCGCAATGCGTGAGTTTGCGCGCGGCGGCTTCCACGGCACCACGGTCGCGGCTGTGGCCTCGGACGCCAAGATCTCCCCCGCCTACGTGTTCAAGCTGTTCCCGAGCAAGGAACAGCTCTTCGTCGTGGCTCTCGAAGAGTGCTTCATCCAGATCATCGCGGCCCTTAACGAGGGCGCGGATGCCTCCTCCGACCAGTCCCCCGAGGGCGTGCTCGACGCCATGGGGCTCGCCTACGCCGAGCTCATCAGCGACCGCACGCTGCTCATCCTGCAGGTGCACGCTCAGTCGGTCGCCGACATCCCAGAGGTGGGACAGGCCCTGCGCGCGGGGCTCAAGGCCGTCACCGAGCTTGCCAAGAACCGCTCGGGCGCGGCCGACGACGATGTGCAGCGCTTCATCGCCTACGGGCAGCTCTGCCACCTCATCGTCACCCTCGGCCTCGAAGACGCTTCCGAGCCCTGGGCGCGCCTGCTCTCCGACGGCATCCGCCACTTCTAAACCGCACCACCGCTTCATCCCGTTTTGCCTGTCCCACCGAGTGAGTGAACAGTCACTCTCTAATCGAAAGAAAAGATCATGACCTCCACCATCGCACCGCCTCCATCCACCACCCGCAGCACCCGCAGGTGGCTCGCGCTCTCGGTGCTCGCCCTCGCGCAGTTTCTCGTGATTCTCGATGCCACGATCGTCAACATCGCGCTGCCCGCGATCGGCATCGACCTTCAGATGGACACGGCAGCGCTCGCATGGATTGTTACCGCCTACGTGCTCGCCTTCGGCGGATTGTTGCTCGTCGGCGGCAGGCTGGCCGACCGTTTCGGGCACCGCCGGGTCTTCCTCATCGGGGTCGCTGGGTTCGTGGCATCGTCTGCTCTCGCCGGGCTGTCGCTGACCAGTGAGGTGCTGCTCGGCGCACGAGTGCTGCAGGGAGCATCCGCCGCCCTGCTTGCTCCCGCGGCACTTGCTCTCCTCACCCAGCTCTTTCCGGGAACCAAAGACCGCACCACCGCACTCGGTATCTGGGGCGGCATCGCTGGCATCGGCGCGGCCGCGGGCGTGCTTCTGGGCGGCGTGCTCACCTCGGGTCTCGGCTGGCAGTCGGTGTTCTTCGTGAATGTGCCGGTGGGTCTCATCGCACTCGTCGCCACCCCGCTGCTCATCACGCGCGACACGCAATCGGTGTCGTCCAGGTTCGACCTGCGCGGCCTGCTGCGCAACCGCAACGTGGCCGTCGGCAACGTGATCGTGCTGATCGTGGGAGCTGCGATGGTCGCTCTCTTCTTCGCGCTCTCGGTCTACCTGCAATCGGTGCTCGGCTACAGCTCGCTCTCGGCCGGCCTCGCCTCACTGCCGCTCGCGGGCATCCTCGTGGTCGTCGCCGCGACGGCACCCATGATCGTCGCTCGATTAGGACTCACGCCCACCCTGGTCGGCTCTCTGCTCGTGCTCGCGGCAGGTCTGGTGTGGATTGCTACGGCGCCGAGCGATGCCAGCTTCGTCGTGAACATCCTCGGCCCGAGTCTGCTCATCGGCGTGGGCATCGGCGGTGCACTCGTCACGGCGACCCAGCTGTCGGTCGACGGGGTGGATGCTGCGGACTCCGGTCTCGCCGGCGGGCTCATGAACACGAGCCAGCAGCTCGGTGGTGCGGTGGGACTCGCGGCGCTCTCGACCCTCGCCGCGGCTCGAACGAGCGCACTCGTGGAGGCCGGCACTCCCATGCCCGACGCACTCACGTCGGGTTTCTCGTGGCTGTTCATCGGCGCCGCGGTACTCGCGGTGATCGCCGCTATCGTTGCGGGGCTCGCAGCGCGTCGCGGATAGCGAGCACCCCCGCCTCGGTCTCCTCAAAGCTCGTCGAGAGCGGTGAGAGGCCGAGGCGGATTCCGTTGGGCCGACGAAAGTCGGGGATGATGCCCGCCTCCCACAGCCCCGGCATGAGCTCGGCGAAACGATCGTGGTCGATCGTCACGTGACCACCCCGGTGGGCGGCATCCCTCGGCGACGACAGGGTCGCCTCGGGCACGTGCTCATCCACGAGCTGGATCGCGTACTCGGTGAGCGCGATCGACTTCGCGCGCACAGCCTCGAGGCCAGCGAGGTCGATCAGCTCGATCATGTCGCGCATCGACTGCAGACCGATCATGGGCGGCGTGCCGCTGAGAAAGCTCCGGATGCCCGTGGCGGGCTCATAGCCCTGTCCCATCTCGAACGGGGCGGCCGAGCCGAGCCACCCCTGAATCGGCTGCCGTAGCTCCCCCTGCAGCTCGCGCCTCACGTAGACGAACGCGGGGGCGCCGGGACCACCGTTGAGGTACTTGTAGCCGCAGCCGACGGCAAGGTCGACGTTCCAGGCGTCGAGCGGCGTCTCTACAACACCCGCGGAGTGGCACAGGTCCCAGATCGCGAGGGCACCGGCCTCGTGCACGATCGTCGTGATCTCCTCGACTTCTGCGAGGAATCCGGAGCGGTAGGCGACCGTGCTGAACAGCGTCAGCGCCGTGTTCGGCCCGACGGTCTCGTCGACGAGCTTCGGGGTCACGCCCAGCGCTGGATCGGTCTGCACCCAGCGAATGGTGAGGCCGCGGTCGCGCGCGACGCCCTCGACGATGTACCGGTCGGTGGGAAAGTTGTCGCGGTCGATCACGATCTCGGTGCGCCCGGGGCGCGCGTCCAGCGCCGCGCGCACGAGCTTGTAGATCACCACCGTGGTGGAGTCGGCGATCGCCACCTGGCCTGCACCCGCGCCCAGCGCAACCCGACCGAGCTCGTCGCCCACCTCGAGCGGCTGGCGCATCCACCCTTCATCCCAGCCGCGGATGAGCCGGCCGCCCCACTCCTCGCGCATGAAGTCGCTCACCCGCTCGAGCGATGCCGTGAGTGGACGACCCAGCGAGTTGCCATCGAGGTAGGCCACCACCCCGGGCGACTCGACGAAGAGGTCGCGATGCGCGGCAAGGGGGTCAGTTGCGTCGAGTGGATGCACGGTTTCAGGTATACACCGGCGGTGCGCTCGGGGGCACCACAAGCCCCGTCGCCGGGCGTGCGGGCTCGCGAGTTGCCGAGCCCACACGCCCCGCGTCGCCGAGGCCCGAATTGCCGAGCTGCCCGGCCGAGCTGCCAGCCACCGGTTCCCGGGCCCCGAGCTGCCGAGGTCGAGGCCGAGCCCCAAACCTCCCAACCTCCCAACCGTGAGCATTCCCGCTTCTCAGGACAACTGTTCGCGCACAAAGGAATGTCCTGAGAAGCGGGAATGGAGAGGCAGAAGGTGGCGTTGCCGCGCGTCAGCGGTTCGTGAGGTCGTGCACAGGCCCCCGTGAAGGTGACGCTTTCGAAACGAAAACCCCTACTTCAGCGAGCCCGCCGTGATGCCCTCGGTGATCTGCCGGTTGAAGACGATGTAGATCACGATCATGGGGATCGTGACGATTGAGAGGGCGGAGAAGAGCAGCCCGTAGTCGGTGACATACCGCGAGGAGAAGGCGAGCAGGCCCGTGGGAATGGTCTTGAGCGAGTCATCCTGAATGTAGAGAAGCGCGAGCAAGAACTCGTTCCAGCTCGCGAGTGCCGAGAAGATCGCCACGGTCGCGATGCCCGGTTTGAGCAGGGGCAGCGCTATCGAGAGGAAGATCCTGAAGTCGCCTGCGCCGTCGATGCGGGCCGCCTCGAACAGCTCCTCGGGCAGGGCATCCAGATACACCTTGAGAAGATATGTCGCCAGCGGAATACCCATCGCCGTGTACGGGATGATGAGCGCGAGGCGCGTATCGGTGAGGTACAGGTCACGGAACATCGTCGACTGCGCGATGAAGTACGACTGCAGCGGCAGCAGGAGGCCGAGCGCAAGAGCCCCCATGAGCAGCGACTTGCCGCGGAAACGGTACCGGCTGAAAGCGAACGCCGCGGCCGACGAGAACGCCAGGATGCCCAACACCGACGCCCCCGTGGCGATGACCGAGTTGAGTGCGTACTGCCCGATGTTGCCGACCTCCCACGCGACGGCCCACTGGCTGAAGTCGATCGACGTCGGCAGCGCGAACGGGGTGCGGAAGATCTCGCTGTTGGTCTTGAAGCTCGACAGCACCATCCAGACGAGGGGGAAGAAGAACACCGCAGCGATCACCGCGAGCACGACGGTGATCAGGATGCTCGGCAGCCGCAATCTCATGAGGGCGCCCCGATCCGCCGAAGCCGTGTCAGGGCGATGCCGACAATCACCACGACGAGCGTCAGCACGACGGCCATCGCGGATCCGTAGCCGACCTCACCGTTCTTGAAGACGGCACGCACGAGGTAGGTCGTGGGGATCTCGGTCGAGTAGTACGGACCACCGTTGGTGAGCACGTAGAAGAGGTCGAAGCCCTGGAATCCACCCGTGACACACAGCAGCACGCCCACCTCGATCGCGTTGCGAATCATCGGCACCTTGATGCGCCAGAACAGCTGCCACTCATTGGCCCCGTCGAGCTTCGCGGCCTCGACGACCTCGGTCGGGATCTGCTTGAACGCGGCGTAGAAGATCGTCATGTAGAAGCCCCCGAATACCCAGCCCGAGACAACACAGATCGCCAGCAGCGCCGTTGACGGATCGCCGAGCCAGATGCGAGTCCAGTCGCCCAGACCCACAGCCTCGAGCATCGCGTTGACGAGTCCGAAGTCGGGGTTGTACACAAACGACCAGAGCACCGCGACGACCACCATGGGCAGCATCACGGGCGTGAAGATCGCCACGCGAAACCAGATGGATCCGCGGCGCGACGCTACGACACCCGCGAGCACGAGGCCCACGAGCACCTCGAGCACGAGGGTCGCGAGAATGTAGATGATCACGTGCAGGAACGACTGGGCGAACAGCGCGTCGCTCGCGATCTTCACGTAGTTCGCGAACCCCACGAACAGTTGGGTGCCGTAGCCGTTCCACTCCGTGAGGCTGTAGAAGCCCGTCATGAGCACGGGGTACAGCACCGCGAATCCGAAGACCGCGAGCGCGGGCACAAGAAAGAGGTAGGGCACCCAGGGTCGGGTGGGTTTCACGTCCTACCTCTTTCTTGTCAGCGAACGAAACGGACGAACGCGCAGCCGCCCGAAGGAACGAATCGGACTAACCCGCAGCCGCCCGAAGCAACGGAACGGACTAACCCGCAGCCGCCGCCTGAAGTGTTGCCGCGGCATCCTCAGGGCTGGACTGCCCACCGAGCACAGCGGCAAGTGCCGCGTAGAACGCCTCGGCGACCTTGAGGTCGTACCCGGTGTCGGGCGGGTTGATAACGGCGCCCGCATTGGCGAGCATGTCGTTGAGTCGCAGCGTGCGCGCGTCGATCGTGGTGTTCTCCGACGCGCTCAGCGCGATCGGGATCGCCTCAGCTTCGATGAACGCGTCAACGTTCTCCTTGCTGTTGAGCAGCGCGAGAAACTCTGCGGCCTTCTCGATCTTGGTGCTCTTCGCGTTTACGACGTATCCGGTGACGACGCCGATGACGCTCGCCTGGTCGCCGGCGCCCGGCATCGACGGAATGTTCACGAAGTCGAAGTTGAGGTCGGGAGCCTCGTCGATGGCCCAGCTCACGAGCCACGATCCGATCGCGTGCATCGCCGCCTTGCCCTGGAAGAACAACTGGGCACCTTCGTTGTCGTCGATGGCGTTGGCGCTGTCGTTCACGCAGTGGTGCTCGGTGAGCTGCTCAACATACCCGAAGGCCTCGATCCACTCGGGAGTGTCAAACGAGGTCTCGCCCTTCAATGCGCTGTCGTAGACGTCTTCTCCGACGACGCGACTGACCACGTGCCCGAGCCAGTTGCCGGCCGCCCACAGGTCTTTGTTGCCGCTCGCGATCGGGATGATCCCCGCCGCGTCGAGCGCGTCACACACCTCGAGCAACTCCTCCCAGGTGCCGGGAGGCGTGAGCCCCTGCTCCGCGAAGATGTCCTCGTTGAACCACAAGACGTTGGTGGTGTCGGCAATGTGCGGCACGAGCACGATCTTGCCGTCGATGGTCGCCGAGGCGTAAGCGTCGTCGGCGATGAGCCCGGTGAGCGGGCCATCCTTCACGTACTCGGTGAGGTCGGCCGCGAAGCCGTCGGCGTTGCGAGTCTCGAGCCGGCTGCCCACCCATTCGAAGTAGATGTCGGGGGCGTTGCGACCGGCGAGCAGGTTCGGCAGGCCGATCGTCTGGTACTGGTCGTCGTCCTGATAGTTCATCTCGACGGTGTAGCCCGGGTTCGCTTCCTCGAACTGGGCGGCCACGTCATCCCACACCCGGATCTGCGCTTCGCCCGGTGAGCCCATCGCCACGCGAATGACCTTGTCGTCCGCCGCTGGAGCGCACGCGCTCAGCATGAGGGATGCCACGGCAAGCGCCGCTACGGCGGGGGCGAATCTCTTCCAACTGGTGGTCATGGTGCTGCCTCCTTGTGTCGATTTACTGTGTGGTTTGTGCTGTGGATGGGGTCGACGAGATCGCCCAGGGCCATGTCGAGGCTGTCGCCAAACACCCGACGGCGAGCGGCGACGAACTCATCACGAAACGACGCGAGTGCCGTCGACGCGTCGGACTCGAGGCGTGCGTCGGCAGCGAGGGCCACCATGACAGCGAGCGCTTCGGCACCGAGACGAAACTGTTCGAGCCACGGTCGAGCCTGCTCGGTGAGTCTCGTGTTTGTCACTCGCCCCGAGAGCAGGTGGGCGGATGCCGCGTCGAGTCGCCGCGCGTACTCCCCGAGCTCCGCCGCCGCCTCTGCCGGGCTTCCGGTGTCGACGAGAAACCCGAAGCGCTCGAGCGCGCGACTGAATTCGATCGCGTCATCGAGGTTGAGGCATGACGTGAGCGAGTTCTCAGCGAACATCGTGAACGCGGCGAGATCGTCGGGGTTGCCCACAACGTCGGCAAGCGCGACGGCCCAGCTCGCCTCGGGGTCGTAGTCCGCGGGTGACCACAGGTAGTCGGCGATCGTGGCGAACGCGATCTTCGACGCCTCGGCAAACTGCATGCCGTTGGCGATCACACCCCGGGAGGCGCGCCCCAGCTGCGGGTCGCGACCACGGTAAGGGCCGATGTGCAACTCGTGGGACATCGCCACGTCGTTCACGGGATAGTTGTCCCAGTAGAGCGGCGCGTGCCCCGTGTATTGCGTAAAAAGCTCGGCATCGACGAGGTCGAGATACGGCGAGCAGATCAACCGACCCGTCCACAACAGGTCCACGTCGTCGTCGAGTCCCTGCCCGAGAGCGGAAATGTATGGCTCGTTGCCCCGACCGTAGTACTGGGTGGGGCACACGATGAGGGTGTCGAAGCGTTGCCTCAGTCGTGCGACGAGCTGCACGTGGGCGCTCGCGAGATCCGGCCAGCTCGCCATGTCTTGCGGATACTGAAGCACGGGAGGGATGTCGTCGAGCAGGAGCCCCAGCCGCGTGGCCCCGAGGGCGAGCACCGACTCGTACTTGCTGACGAGAGCCGCGACATCCTCACTGGAGGAATACCGGATGCTCAGCCCAGGCGACAGGCAGTACACGAAGTCGATGTCGTTCGACTCGCACTCGATGATGAGCTCGGCGATGCGCTCCAGTTCGGGCCCGGAGTACTCTTCGCGCCAGTCGCGACGCACGAGCGAGTCGTCTTTGGGGGCGTACACGAAGGTGTTCATTCCCCGCGCGGCAATGAAGCGGATCATGTCGAGCCGTTCGTCGTGCGTCCAGGGTTTCCCGTAGAAGCCCTCGACGATTCCGCGCACGTCAAACGCGGGTGCGCCTGCCTTGCCCACCCCGTAACCGCTGGGTCGTGCGATCACCCGGCACCAACCTGCGCGGCGAAGCGGGAGTTGGCGGCGTCGCCACCAGACGTGTTGCTGCTCGTATATACCTCGGGAGTAATACCTCGCTCGACGAGCCGCTGCACGGTCTCAGCGACGATGGCATTGAGTGCGGCGGCTCCCACGACGGTACTTGTGGGCGACACGCGCTGGCCGAAACCCTCGATCTCGACGGCGGCATCTCCGACAACTCCCCCGTTGTCGATCACGATGTCGGCGAGCTCGTGCAGCTTCGGCCGCCCGGTGTCGCGGGCCTCCGACGACGTAGCGTGGGTGAGGCTCGTGACGGCGATCACGATGGCGCCACGCGATTGCAGACCCGAGACGATCTCGCTCGTCACCACGTTGCTTCCCGAGTTGGATGCCACGATCACCACGTCGCCGGCGACAACGGCGTGGTCGTCGAGGAGCGTTTCGGCGAGCCCCGGGAGCCGCTCGAGAGCGGTCGAGAGGCGCGCGCTCGAGTGCAGCATGAGCCCCTCGAAGAGCAGAGGGCTCACCCGTACGAGTCCCCCGGCGCGGTAAAACAATTCCTCCGCGAGCATGTGGGAGTGACCCGTGCCGAACGCGTGAACGGTGTTGCCTGCGGCGAGCGCGTCGACGAGGGCATCGGCGGCCGCCGAGAGGTTGGGCCATTCATCCGTGGCAAGCCGGTCAATCAGGCGTTTCGCAGTGGCGAGATATTCCAGGCCCGGGCTTGTGCTCATGCGCCGACCTCCCAGTGGTGGATCATCGATCGATAGCGGTTTTGGATGGTGCCGAGCCCGAGGGCAAGCGCGCCGTCGAGCGGTGAGCCCGACGCCTCGCGTACCACTGCCATGGGTGCCACCTGGTGGATGGCGGGCACGATGCGGTCACGCAGGATCGAGGGCCGATCGAGCAAGCGACCGCCCAGAACGACGGGAACGTCGCCCGTAACCCCGGTCGCCGCAACGGCCGCCTGCACGGTCTCGGCGAGAGCCCCCGCCGCGCGGGTGATCACGATCGACGCGACGCGGTCATCCGCCATGGCCGCGGCCAGTACCGGCATCGCGAACTGGCCGATCTCGTTGACGGCGCGCGGCAGGTCGTGGATGCGCACATGAAGGTCGGCGAGCGGCCCGAAGCGTTCCGCCGCCACGGTCGAGAGGGTCGTGTACCCACCACGGCCGTCGACCGAGCGCAGCACGGCGCGGAGTCCCTCGCGGCCAATCCAGTAGCCTGCGCCATCGTCGCCGAGCAGGTAGCCGTGCCCGTCGATGACGACAGGCGGACCAGCATCCGGTGGAACCGCAAGACACGCGACGCCCGTGCCCACGCGCAGCGAAATGCCCCACTCGCCGCCGAGCGCGCCCGCATGAGCTGTGACGGTGTCGTCTGAGACCCACACATCGGATGCCCCGGTGCCTTCGCCCACGAGACCCGCGAGGCGGTCGAGACCGGCCTTGTCGGTCGGGGCCGTGGTGAGGCCGAGCACCGCGCGGTCGGTCGTCGGCGAACCAAGCAGACGCCAGGCACCAATGACCTGCTCGGCGACCGTCGCGATGATGTCACCCTCGAGACGGCTGACACCCTCGACTTCGACGATGGTCTCGGCCGACGAGTGGCGGGCACGCAGGCCCGACTGGCCGCCGTCCACGGCTAGAACTGCGGTCATCCGGCTCTCCTGGTTGGTGAAAATGCTGCCCCCGACACGTCAGCGGTCAGTTGGTACTTGTCGCCGCGATACACACAGTTCGCCACCATGATCACGCGACCGCGAGTGTCAGAGTCGACCATACGCAACCGCAGGCACGCCTGATCGCCGGGCAAGCCGAGCAGGTCACGAACGCGGGCGTCGGGCAGCACCGGTTCGATCGACACCTTTGCGGCGCCCGTCACGATGCGGTAGCGCGCGGCGAGCACTTCGTAGAGCGAGCCCGCGAGGTCGCGCTCCGACAGGCCCGGCACGAATGCCACCGGAATCCACGTGGTCTCGACGGCCATTGCCTCCCCGCTGCCGAGGCGCAGGCGCGTGAAGTTGTACACCGGCTCGCCCGCTTCGATGTGCAGCTGCGCGGCGAGCGTGGCATCCGCGGGCAGCGCGCTGAAGGCGAGCAGTCGGCTGCCGGGCTCAAGCCCGCGCTCGCGCATGTCCTGCGAAAACGACGTGAGACCCAGCACTCGCACGAGGGGACGAGGCACCACGTAGGTTCCGGATCCGTGTCGACGCTCGAGCAGGCCCTCGGTCACGAGGGCATCCACGGCGGTGCGCAGCGTCATTCGTGCGCAATGCCAGCGCTCGGCGAGCTCGCGTTCGCCGGGAAGACGCTCCCCCACGCTCATCTCGGCAATGAGCTCCCGCAGGCGCGCACGCAACAGCTGCCGCGTGGGAGCCTGCACATCGATCATCTGGCAAGTAGACCGCACGGCGGCACGCCGCGCAAGAGGTCTACTAGACCACTGCTTGCCTGATCTATTGCCGTTCGGGCCTACTCACTAGACCACTTCGGCCCTGTTGTAGTCTGTCGCGCATGACCGAGATCAGGCAGCCGGGCCCGGATGACGCGTCGGGCGTCTATGAGGTGTGCTTCGAGACATCCGATCCCGAGCCCGGAGCCAACCGTGAGCTCGTCGGGCACATCTACGCGGGGCCGTACGTCACGCGCCATCCCGACCTTGCTCGGGTAGTCGTCGACGACCTCGGTGTCTCGGGATACGTGCTCGGATGCCCAGACTCGCGCGCCTTCGAAGCATGGTGCGAAGCCGAGTGGTACCCGGCCCTTCGGGCTCAGTACCCCGTCGGCAGCGGCGGCCCCGCGGATGCCGAGATGATCGCGTTGATCCACACGCCGCCCACCGCACCGGAAGAGGTGATTGCCGCCTACCCGGCCCACCTGCACATCGACCTGCTGCCGCGCACCCAGGGGCACGGCTACGGGCGCACGCTCATCGAGTGGCTGTGCGGGGAGCTCGCGAGCCGTGGCATCCCGGGGGTGCACCTCGGGGTGGGCAGCGACAATCCGAACGCGATCGCGTTCTACGAGCACCTCGGATTCACCACGTCGTTCGACGACGGTGACACCCGGTGGATGGTGCGCTCGCTCGAGCGGTGAGCGCTACCTCGCGCCCAGCTGCCGTCGGGCCTCGTCGAGCACCTGCAGCACAGCGATCGTGTCGTCGAGGGTGTGCAGCGGCGACTCGAGCAGGCCGTCGCTGATGTGTTGGGCGACCGCCGTCGCTTGGTAGCACAGGCCGTCGCGCCAGACGAAGCCGTCGGGCTCCGTCCACTCCACCACCTCGTCGCCCGCGATCAGGCGGAATCCGCTCGGTCCCATGAACGGGCCGGTGAACTCGATGCGTGCCTGCGTGCCGCTGATGGTCGCGGTCAGGGGCGTGTCCACGAGCATGCTCGTGGTGAAGACGGCCTGGGCTTCGCTACCAGAGGCACTGGAAGGGAAGTCCAGGGTCACGGCGGCCTGGGCATCCACCCCTGTCACGGCGAGGCTGCCCGAGGCCGTCACTCGCGTGGGGGCGCCGAGCGCAAAGTGCGCGAACCAGGCCGGGTAGACGCCGACGTCAAGCAGCGCGCCACCACCGAGGGCGGGGTTGTAGGCACGGCCCTCGAGGTTGACCTCGAAGCGCGCGCCGAAGTCGCCTGTGACGGTGAGCACTTCGCCGAGCGTGCCGTTGGCGAGCAGCTGCGCGATCACCGAGGTCTGCGGCAGGAAGCGCGACCACATCGCCTCCATGGCGAACACCCCCGCCTCGCGGGCAGCGGCCGCGATGTCGCGCGCCTCGTCGGCATTGAGCCCGATGGGCTTCTCGACGAGCACGTGCTTGCCTGCCGCGATCGCCAAGAGCGCGAGAGTGCGGTGCTCACTGTGCGGTGCAGCGACGTAGACGACATCCACGGTGGGATCGGCGACGAGCTCCTCGTAGCTGCCGTAGGCCTGCGGGATCGAGTGCGTTCCGGCGAACGTCTGCGCGCGATCCAGGCTGCGGGATGCCACGGCCACGACTCGCTGGTCAGTGTGCTGGTGCACCGCCGCGACCCAGTCGCCCGCGATACCGCCGGGGGCGAGCACGCCCCAGTTAACCGTGGGGCCGCCGCGGAGCGGCACGTTCGTGGGGGCAGGCAGCGTGATCATTCCGCCACCCTAACGCCGAGTGTTCCACTATTGCTCTCTTTGGGCCTTCGCACCCAGCCATAGTGGAACACTCGCGGTCTAGCGGGCGGCGAACTCCGCAAGCACGGCGTCGAGCTGGTCGACTGCGAAGTCGATATCAGCGGGGGAGACCACGATGGGCGGCGCAAACCGGATCGTGGAGCCGTGCGTGTCTTTCACGAGCACGCCGCGATTCATGAGCAGCTCGCAGACCTCACGGCCCGTGGCGAGCGCTGGCTCAATGTCGACCCCGGCCCACAGTCCGGCGCCGCGCACCTCGGTGACCCCGCGGCCGACGAGGGATCGCAGGCCCAGTTGCAGTCGCTCGCCCAGCTGAGAGGCACGTTCCTGCATCTCGCCCGTGGCGAGCAGCTCAACCACGGCAAGGCCGACGGCCGCCGCGAGCGGGTTGCCACCGAACGTCGAACCGTGCTCGCCGGGGCGCAGCACACCCAGGATGTCGCGGTTGCCGACAACGGCCGACACGGGCACGATGCCGCCGCCGAGCGCCTTGCCCAGCAGGTACAGGTCGGGAACCACACCGGCGAGATCACACGCGAACGTGGATCCGGTGCGCCCCAGGCCACTCTGGATCTCGTCGGCGATGAACAGCACGTTGTGGGCGGTGGTGAGCTCGCGCACGGCCTGAAGGTATCCCTCGGGCGGCACAACGATGCCGGCCTCGCCCTGAATGGGTTCGACCAGCACGGCCACCGTGTTCTCGTCGATCGCGGCCTCGAGCGCCGTCGCATCACCGTAGGGAACGCTCACGAAGCCCGGCGTGAACGGACCAAAGTCGGCGCGCGCCTGCTCGTCATTCGAGAAGCTGATGATGGTCGTCGTGCGGCCGTGGAAATTGCCGTCCATCACGATGATCTTGGCAAGACCGGCCGGCACGCCCTTCACGCGGTAACCCCACGCGCGAGCCACCTTCACGGCAGACTCGACGGCCTCGGCGCCCGTGTTCATGGGCAGCACCATGTCTTTTTGCGCGAGCTCGGCGAGCGCCTCGGCGAATGGCCCGAGCTTGTCGTTGTGGAACGCGCGGCTCGTGAGGGTGATTCGGTCGAGCTGATCCTTTGCCGCAGCAATGAGCCCCGGATGCCCGTGCCCGAAGTTCACGGCGGAGTACGCCGCGAGGCAGTCGAGATAGCGGCGGCCGTTCACGTCGGTGACCCACGCGCCCTCACCGGACGAGACGACGACCTCGAGCGGGTGGTAGTTGTGGGTGAGGTGCTCGTCTTCAGAGGCGAGCAGGTCGGCGGCTAGCGACGAAGTTCCAGTGTGCAGCATTTGACGCCACCCCCTCCGAGAAGAAGTTCTGACAGGTCGACACCGATGGGGTTGTACCCGCGCTCGCGCAGCTGGCGCTCGAAGTCGGTGGCGCGGGAGGCGATCACCACGTTGTATCCGTCGCTGAACGAGTTGAGACCGAGCACGGCCGCATCCTCTTCAGTGACGATCACGGCATCCGGGAACAGCGCGTCGAGCTTGGCGAGCGACTCCTCGTCGAACGCGCTGGGCAGGTACGCGATGTTGTTGTCGTCGAGCACGGCCACGGCGGTGTCGAGGTGGTAGAAACTCGGGTTGATGAGGTTGAGGGAAACGACCTCACGGCCGTAGATCGACGCGACCTCCTGGTGGCTGTTCGTGGCGGTGCGGAAACCGGTACCGGCGAGGATCACGCCGCCGACCAGCAGGAAGTCGCCTTCACCCTCGTTGATCTCCTTGGGCACCCGCACGTCAAAGCCAGCCTCGCGGAACCAGTCCATGTAGGCGGGGCCTTCCGGCTGGCGCTCCTCGTAGGTGAAGCTCGCGCCGTAGGCGATGTTGTCGATGACGAAACCCCCATTGGCGGCGTAGACCATGTCGGGCAGGCCAGCGATGGGCTCGATGAGGTGCACATCGAAGCCCAGCTCGAGATAGGTGTTGTACAGCACGTCCCACTGCTTCACGGCGAGCGAGGTGTCGGTGGGGTCTTCCGGGTGCATCCACGGGTTGATGCGGTAGCTCACGGTGAAGTACTCGGGGCGGCACATGAGTACAGTGCGCTTGGTGGCGGTTCGCGAAGGCGTCGCCGCGGAAGTCTCGGTCAAAGTCATGGTTCCAGTGTTTCACGCACCTATCCGCAATGTCAGAGCGTACAGCGCACCTAATCTGCGTCTAGGAGTAGTGCTGCACAATTATTCGCCATAGGATGCTCGAATGGACAGCCTCGACTACGGCATCATCGACCTTCTGCGCCAGAACGCGCGTGCCGGATACGGCGACATCGGCGAGGTCATCGGACTCTCGGCCTCCGCAGTAAAACGTCGCGTCGACCGATTGGTGGCTGACGGCGTCATCCGCGGGTTCACCATCCAGGTGGACCCCGCGGTCGACGGGCTCGCCACCGAGGCCTACGTCGAGCTCTTCTGCCGCGGAACGGTAGCACCCGAGGAGCTCAAGCGCATCCTGTCGGGCGTGCCCGAGGTGGTCGACGCGGGAACCGTCACCGGTTCCGCCGACGCCATCGTGCACATGCGTTCGCGCGACATCGCGTCGCTCGAGATCGCACTGGAGAAGGTGCGCATTGCCCCCAACGTCGACCACACGCGCAGTGCCATCGTGCTCTCACGCCTCATCCACCGCACGCATGACTGAGCGCTGGAGCTATGGCGATTGCATCGCAATCGCGCGACGCCAGCTCCGATGAGGCTACGCCTCGTCGGTTGAATGAAAGGAGCTCGAAGATCACATTTTCTGTCGATCACGAATCCGCGGTCACGCTCTACGAGCAGTTGCACCGCCAGATCATCGAGCAAATCGAGTCGGGGGAGCTGATCGCGGGCACCAAACTTCCCACGGTGCGCGCACTGTCGACCGAGCTGAACGTCGCGCCCTACACGGTCGCCCGGGTGTACCGGTTTCTCGAAGCCGACGGGTTCGTCGAAACCCTGGGGCGTAACGGCACGGTCGTGAAGGCCCGCAGCGGATCATCCGTCGAACTTCTCCAACTGGATGCAACCGCCTACGCGGCGCGTGCTCGCGACCTGGGCATTCCGGCCCACGACGCGCTCGCGTTCGTCAAGGCAGCGCTCACCGACTAGGCGGGTCGAGCCCGACGAGACCGACCCCTAGTGCCCCGAGGTGTCGGAGTCGACGCCCGCGTCGGGTCCGAGATCCAGGGTGTCGAGCGTGGCCAGATCGTCGGCTGACAGCTCGAAGCTGGCCACCTCGAGGTTTTGCGCCAGGCGCTCGAGGTTGCCGGACTTCGGAATGGCGACGAGCCCGTTCTGAAGGTGCCAGCGCAGCACCACCTGCGCAGGAGTGCGGCCCACGCGCTCGGCCACCTCGATCACGGCGGACTCATCGAGAATGCCCTTGATGGGGCTCCACGACTCGGTGACGATTCCGTGCGCGGTGTCGTACGCGCGCTGCTCGCGCCGCTGGATCGCGGGCGTCAGCTGAATCTGGTTGACGGCGGGAACGGTGGATGTCTCGGCCGCGAGTACATCGAGGTGCGCGGGCTTGAAGTTGGAGACGCCGATCGAGCGCGTGAGGCCCTCAGCCTTGAGGCGCTCGAACGTCTGCCAGGTGCTCACAAACTCGCCGCGCTTCGGCAGCGGCCAGTGAATGAGCAGCAGGTCGACGTAGTCGAGTCCGAGTCGCTCAAGGCAATCGGCGAGCCCCTGGACTGCGAGATCGTTGCCCTGCCACTGCCCGTCGAGCTTGGTGGTGACGAACAGTTCGCTGCGGTCGAGGCCGGCGCGACGGATGCCCTCGCCAACGGCCTCTTCGTTCTCGTAACGCGCTGCCGTGTCGATGTGGCGGTAGCCGAGCTCGATTGCTCCCGCGATGATCGCGGAGCCCTCCTCGTTCCAGAGTCCGTACGTTCCGAGTCCCAGTTGGGGGATCGTGTGGCCGTCGTTGAGCGTCACTGCGGGGATCGTCATGGGTTAAGCGTAGGGCCGTTCCCTTCGAGAGCCTCAGGGAACGTTCGCTGAGGCTCTCGAAGCGAACCCGACCGTCACACCACCAACGTGCTCATCGCGCGATCCGGATTTCCGAACCGGTGGGCCGTGATCGAGACCGCCTGTTCGTGCAAGAACGTCAACAGCTCCACGCGACCAGAGGTCGTGACGGGGGCGGAGTAGATCGCGACATCCGGGTTTCCGCCCACCGATTCGGCGAGCGCAACCGCGTCGCCCCCGATGAGGCGAACGCGTCCGCTGAGCGACGACGACCGGGCCAGCCACGCCGCGTCAGACTCCACCGTGATGCTATTCACGATCGCCGACGGGATCGGCTCACGGAACGACTCGACGAGCGACGTCGGCAGTGGCACAGCCGAGCTGATCGTGAGTGGCGAACTCGCGAGGCTGCCCGCGGCGATGAGTCGCAGCAGGTGGCCGAGCGACGCGCCCTCGGCCAGGCGAATGGTGACGGGCACCGGCCGGTAGCGGAAGACGTTGCGCTCGACGCCGAGCTGCGACACATCCTTGCTCTGGCCGAATTCGGCGGCCCACGCGCGCTCGTCGCTCAGGGCGCCGCGGCGCACTCGGTCGAACTCGGCGAAGTCGATGCCGGCCTGGCCGCGCTTGATGACCGACGCCACCCGACGCGACAACCCGTCGAGCTTGATGTTGTTCTCGGGTTCGACCTCGATCGCGTTCCAGCGCCCGAGGGTGGCGACGTAGTTGGGGCCGCCGGCCTTCGCACCCGTGCCGACGGTGGAGCGCTTCCAGCCGCCGAATGGTTGCCGGCGCACGACTGCTCCCGTGATGCCACGGTTCACGTAAAGGTTGCCCGCCTGCACGGTCTCGAGCCACTGGGTGACCTCTGCGGGGTCGAGCGAGTGGATGCCCGCGGTGAGGCCGTACGCCACCGCGTTCTGCAGCTCGATCGCCTCGTCGAGGGTCGCTGCGGTCATGACGCCGAGCACGGGACCGAAGTATTCGGTGAGGTGAAACTCGCTGCCCGGCAGCACGCCGTCGCGCACACCCGGCGACCACAGTCGCCCGGACTCGTCGAGCTGCGCGGGCTTCACGAGCCACGTCTCGCCCTCGCCGAGCGTGGTGAGCGCGGAGAGCAGCTTGCCGTGCGCGGGCTCGATGATCGGACCCATCTGCGTGGTCGCGACCTGGGGGTAGCCCACGCGCAGCGTCTTGACCGAGTCGATGAGCTGACGCTGAAAGCGCTCGCTCTTGGCGACCGAGCCGACCAGGATCACGAGCGATGCGGCAGAACACTTCTGGCCCGCGTGACCGAACGCGCTCTTCACAACATCGGCGACGGCGAGGTCGAGGTCGGCGCTGGGCGTGACAATGATGGCGTTCTTGCCGCTCGTCTCGGCGAGCAGCGGCAGGTCGGCTCGCCACGAACGGAACAGTGCGGCCGTCTCCCATCCGCCGGTCAGAATGACTCGATCGACGGCGGGGTGCGACACGAGCTGCTGGCCGAGGTCACCCTCGGCGATGTCGACGAGCACCAGAAGGTCGCGCGGGATGCCCGCCTCCCACAGCGCCTCGATCATGACGGCACCACTGCGCCGCGCCTGCGGTGCGGGCTTGATGATCACGGCACTGCCCGCCGCGAGCGCCGCGAGCACGGAGCCGGCGGGAATCGCGACGGGAAAGTTCCACGGGGGAGTGACAACCGTGAGGCGCGGAGGCACGAACGTTGCGTTCTCGACGGTCTCGAGCGCGATCGCGCTGTCGGCGTAGTAGTGGGCGAAGTCGACGGCCTCGCTCACCTCGACATCGCCCTCGGCGATCGTCTTGCCGGTCTCGTTGGCCATGACCTCGATGAGGCGACCGCGGAACGCGGCGAGCACATCGCCGGCATCGTGCAGCACACGAGCGCGCTCGGCCGCGGGAGCCGCACCCCAGCGCTCACCCGCGCGAACCGCGCCGGCGATGCGCTGCTCGAGCACGGCCGGGTCGGTCACGAGGGCGGTCTCGATGGTGCCGTAGCCGAGCCGCGTCTCGCGGCTGCGGTCCAGCACCCGGGCAGCCCACTCACGGTTGGCTGCGAGCGATGGGTCGGTGTCGGTCTCGTTGTGAAACCCTGCCTTCGGCGCAACATCCAGCGTCTTGCCGCGGTTTTGCGTGCGGTTGGGGCCGGGCACGGTCTCGTCGAGCGCTGCGAGCGACGCGGTGAACCGGTCGGCCTCGCGCGCGAACGTGCTCGTCGAGGCGCCGCCGTCGCCCAGGTCGAAGACTCCCGACATGAAGTTCTCGCTCGACGCGTTCTCTTCCAGCCGACGAATCAGGTAGCTGATTGCCGAATCGAATTCCTTGGGATGCACGACGGGCGTGTACAGCAGCAGGCCGCCGACGTCTTTCTTCACGGCCTCGGCCTGGGCGGTCGCCATGCCCTGCAGCATCTCGAACTCGACGCGGGACTCGACGCCGCGCTGCTTCGCGAGCAGCCATGCCCACGCAAGGTCGAAGAGGTTGTGTCCGGCGACACCGATGCGCACGGCATGGGTGCGCTCGGGGGTGAAGGCCCAGTCGAGCACGCGCTTGTAGTTGGTGTCGCTCTCCTGCTTGCTCGACCAGGTGGCGAGCGGCCAGTCGTGCATCGTGGCATCCACTCGCTCCATCGCGAGGTTCGCGCCCTTCACGACGCGCACCTTGATGCCCGCGCCGCCCGTGCGACGACGCTCGGTCGCCCACTCGGTGAGACCCTGCAGCGCGCCGAGCGCGTCGGGCAGGTAGGCCTGCAGCACGATGCCGGCCTCAAGGTTGCGCAGCTGCGGCTGGTCGAGCAGCTTCTCGAACACGGCGACCGTGAGGTCGAGATCGCGGTACTCCTCCATGTCGAGGTTGATGAACTTCACGTTGCCGGTGCCGCGGGTCGAGCCGTCTGCGCGGGTCGAGCTTGACGAGACCGGGGCCGCCGCAAGCTCATATAAAGGGGTGAGTCGCGTAACCACGCGCTCAACCATGTCGTCGAACGCCCACATCGACAGCTGGCTCGCGACCGACGACACTTTGATCGACACGTAGTCGACATCGTCCCGTGCGAGCAGGTCGAGGGTTCCCTGCAGGCGGTGGTTGGCTTCTTCGTCGCCGAGCACCGCCTCCCCGAGCAGGTTGAGGTTGAGGCGCACACCGCCCTCGCGCAAGCCGGCGAGCGTCTTGTCGAGGTGAGTGGGGGTCGCGTCGATCACGAGGTGACCCACCATGCGGCGCAGCACCCACCGCGAGATGGGAACGATCGGCCACGGCAGCAAGACCGCAAAGGTTCCGCCAACCTTGATGGCCGCGCGCAGGTACCAGGGCAGGAAGCCGGGGATGCTCTGGCTCAGCCGCTCGAGATTGCGACCCGCGACGCGCAGGTCTTCGGGACGCACGACCTTGTCGACGAACCCGATCGTGAAGTCGAGTCCCCGGGGGTCTTTCAGCAGGCCCGCGAGGCGCTCGGCGCTCGCATCCGCCTTGACGTCGGCGCTTTCGGCCAGCCAGCGCTTCACTGTGGCGATGGACTCGGGTCCCAAATCAGGCATACATCAAGGGTAGCCGCGCACTTGCGGCGTGGAACGCCGTTGCGCGCAACGCTTGTGCGTGAGCGAAGGCGGCCGCGCAAGAGTTCGCCGCGTGGCGAGCGATCGACGCAACACCGCGCGGGAGCGGCTGCGCGGCGTCGCCGCGGCGGCACCTGTTCGCACCGCCGCGTCACCTGCCGCACCGCGGCGTCACCTCTGCCGCACCGCCGCGTCACCCTGCCGCACCGCCGAGTCACCTCTGCGTTGCCGCGGCGTCACCGGTGCGCACCGGCGGAGATTCTCGCGGCACGCCGCGACGGGGCAACGACTCGCCACGCGCATCCCGAAATCTCCGCCGCAGCGCGCGCCTCCTCTGCCGCGCACGCCGCGGCGCCACCGCCACGCGCCGCCCGCGCCGCCATCGCCGCACCGCGGCGTCACCTGTGCGCACCGGCGGAGATTCTCGCGGCACGCCGCGACGGGGCAACGACTCGCCACGCGCATCCCGAAATCTCCGCCGCAGCGCGCGCCGCCTCCACCCCGCACGCCGCGGCGCCACCGCCACGCGCCGCCCGCGCCGCACGCGCCGCCACCGCCGCCCGCGCCCCCCGCCACGAGCACCACCCCTAGGTGACGTGACAACCCAGAAGTACGATTGCCGCATGGCAACGGAACTCACTGACAGCGATCGCGCACTGTGGCGCGCCTTCACGCTGATGCGCCGCCAGCTCGACCTCACCCTCGAACGACGGCTTCAGGCCGACGCAGGAATCTCGACAGCCGACTACGAGATCTTGGTCTCGCTCTACGAGAACTCCGAGAACCGCCTGCGTGCGGGCCAGATCGGCGACATCATTGGCTGGGAGAAGAGCCGCGTCTCGCACCAGATCTCCCGCATGGAACAGCGCGAGCTCGTCAAACGCGAAGAGTGCGGCGACGACGCCCGGGGTGTCTGGGTCGTTCTCACCGAGCAGGGCAGTGCCGCGGTCACTGCCGCCCTTCCCGATCGCAAGGCGGCCGTGGGCAAGTACTTCTTCGACACGCTCGATGACGCCGACAAGGCCGCGCTGCAGAGCATCACCTCGCGCGTGCTCGACACCATCAACCCGCCAATCTGCGCCGAAGAGAGCGTGAGTGCCTGAGCGACGCGACGTCGTCATCGTCGGCGGCGGGCACAACGGCCTGACGGCCGCCGCCTACCTCGCCCTCGCCGGCAAGCGCGTGACGGTGCTCGAACGCCTCGATCACGTAGGCGGCGCGGCCATCAGCGCCCAGGCCTTCAGTGGGGTGGATGCCCGGCTGTCGCGCTACTCATACCTGGTGTCGTTGCTTCCGCAGCGCATCATCCGGGATCTGGGCCTCGACATCACGCTCAAGCGCCGCCGCTATTCGAGCTACACCCCCACTCCCGGCGAAACCACGGGGCTGCTCATCGACAACGCGGATGCCGCGGCAACCGCCCGCGCGCTCGGGCACGACTCCATCGCGTGGAACACGTTCTATTCGGGCACCGGCTCGATGGCGCGCACCCTGTTCCCGACGGTGACGGAGCCGCTGCTCACGCGCTCGGAGGCGCGCGCTGCCGTGGGCGACGACGCCCTGTGGAACGACCTTGTCGAGCATCCCATCGGCCAGACCATCGAGAGTGCGTTCGGCGATGATCTCGTGCGTGGGGTCGTGCTCACCGACGCGCTCATCGGCACGTTCGTGCCCAACATCGACCCCACGTTGCAGGGCAACAAGTGCTTCATGTACCACGTGATCGGCGGCGGAACCGGGGACTGGGATGTTCCGGTGGGCGGTATGGGGTCGGTCACGGGTGAGCTCGCGCGCGCCGCCACACTCGCGGGCGCCGAGATCATCACGGGTGCCGAGGTGACGGGGATCACGCCCGACGGCGAGGTCACCTACCGGCGCGGGAACGACGAGGTGACGCTCGCGGCGACGTGGGTGCTGGCGAATGTGGCGCCGTGGGTGCTGGAGAGGTTGCTGGGCACGTTCCCTGAGGCCCTCGAAGGGACGACCGGTTCGCGTGGGTTCGCTTCGAGTGCCTCAGCGAACGAGAACTCGGCGAACGAGAACTTGGCGAACGGCAAGCCCGAAGGCGCCCAGGTGAAGGTGAACCTGCTGCTCAAGCGCCTGCCGAAACTGAAAGACGAGACCGTCGCCCCGGAGGCGGCCTTCGGGGGAACGTTCCACATCAATGAGACGTGGAGCCAGCTCGACCGCGCGTACGAGACTGCAGCGGCAGGGGGCATCCCGACTCCGTTGCCGTGCGAGATCTACTGCCACTCACTCACCGACCCGAGCATCCTGTCGCCCGAACTGCAGGCGAGCGGCGCACAGACCCTCACGGTGTTCGGGCTGCACGCTCCCGACAGGCTCGTGAACGAGACCAACAACGAGGTGCTTCGCGGCGAGCTGCAGCGGGCAGCCATCTCGAGCCTCGACTCCGTGCTTGCAGAACCCATCGAGCACCTGCTGCTCACCGACGCCGACGGCAACCCCACGATCGAGGCAAAAACCACACTCGACCTCGAGCATGCACTGGGGATGCCCGGCGGCAACATCTTCCACGGCGAGCTGTCGTGGCCGTTCGCGGAGGATGACGCCGACCTCAGCACTCCGGCGAGGCGCTGGGGAGTCGCGACCGAGCATGCGCGCATCCTGCTGTGCGGGGCCGGAGCTCAGCGCGGCGGAGCGGTAAGTGGCCTTGGCGGACACAACGCCGCCATGGCCATACTTGAACATGGCTAACTTTCTCCGCAGCACCGATGCTGGCTACGACGCTGAGCTTGCCGGCTTCAACACCGCCTTCGCGCAACGTCCCGACGTTGTCGTTCCCGCCGAGACCGAAGCAGACGTCGTCGACGCCGTCACCTACGCCCGCGACAACGGCCTCACGGTCGGCGTTCTCGCGACCGGCCACGGCACCCACGAAGAGCACACCGGCGGGCTCCTCATCAACGTGAGTCGACTCGCGGATGTCACGATCGACGAGTCATCCCGCACCGCAACCATCGGCGGCGGAGCACGCTGGGCCGCCGTCGTCGCGGCCGCATCGCAGCACGGCCTCGCGCCCGTGACCGGCTCGTCCACGAATGTTGGCGTCGTCGGATTTCTTCTCGGCGGCGGACTCGGCCCGATCAGCCGCAGCCACGGTTTCGGCTCGGACTGGGTGCGCGGCTATCGCCTCGTCACGGCGAGCGGCGAGGTGGTTGTCGCCAACAACGACGAGAACCCCGAGCTGTTCTGGGCACTGCGCGGCGGCAAGGGCGGGTTCGGTGTCGTGACCCAGGTCACGATCGAACTGCTCGACCTGCCCACCCTGTACGGCGGCGTGATCGTCTTCGACGAAGCCCACATAGAACAGGCGACTCGAGCGTGGATCGACTACACGGCGAGCGCACCGGCCGACGTGACCACGAGCATCTTCATCGTCAACTTTCCGCCGCTCGAGTTCATCCCCGAGGTGTTCCGGGGGCGCCGACTGCTCATGGTGCGGTTCGCCTACCCGGGCGACTCGGCGACCGGTGCCGAGCTGGCCGCGCCGGTTCGCGACTTCGCCCCGATTTATGTGGATGCCGTGCGCGAACTGAACGCGAGCGAGCTCGCCCTCATCCACAACGACCCCACCGACCCCGGCCCCGGGTGGGGGCTCGGAGGACTGCTCAACGACCTGGACCAGGATTTCGCGACGGCGTTGCTGACGTTCATCGGGCCTGGCACGCAGGTTCCGTTCATCGGCGCCGAGGTGCGACAGATCGGCGAAGCGACGCGGGTGGATGTGCCCGAGGGTTCGGCTGTCGGCGGACGGGCATCCGGGTTCACGCTTCACCTGCTGGGAGCACCCGACCCGGCGCTCTTCGAGATCATGCTGCCCGCGCTCGGCGCCGGCTTTCTCGACAGCATCGAGAAGTGGGTGTCACCCGAAACCACGATCAACTTCGCCGATTCGGCTGACCCCGCTGCGTTCCGGGAGGCGTGGCCCGAGGAGACCTTTGCGCGTCTCGCGAGCATTCGCGCCTCCATCGACCCGGATGGACTGTTCCCGTACGGCCCGCACGCCTAGGGTCGAGTCATGGCTATCCAGGCGACAGGCAGGGTGGTTCGCGATCGACGCGGCCTCGAGCTGTTTGTTGAGCGCCGCGTGCCCGCGCCGATCGGCAAGGTGCGCACGTGGTTGAAGAAGAACGCACCGGCCGAGGTGACGGCATCGGCCGTTGAACTTGGCGAGACGACCGCTGTCTACTTCAGCCAGCGGGTCGACAGCGCGAGGATCGCGGGCGAGGTTGGACCGGTGCTCGAGTACACCCTCGACCGGTTGGTTGCATCCGTGACGCACGCCACGGTGCCCGACCTCGAGCTCTACATCACCACGCAACAGCCGTACTACGAGCGCCTTGCCATGGATGGCGACCCGGTCAGCTGGCCGCCCAGCTAGTCACCACGTCGAGGGGGCTTCTTCGCGGGTCGTGGGCAGAGCAACGTCGGCCGCCCACTGCTGGGTCCAGGCGGGTGGCGTGAGGTTCGTGGCTTCCGCGCCGAGCAGCTCGGCGAGCTCGTCGATGCTCACGCGCCCGCCCTTCTTGAGAAAGCGCGCGCGGGTCATTGCTTGCGCGTAGATCTCGCCTTCGACCACGAACCGCTGCTCGCAATACACTGCCTTCGCGTCGACGCCGACGATGCGCGTCTCGAGGTCGAAGAGCTGCCAGGGCTGAAGTGACTTGCGAAAGCTCATGGTCTCGTTGGCCATCACGGGGTACCAGCCTTTGGCGCGAAGCGGCGCCCACGCCCCCGCGCGGATCATGAGATCCATGCGACCGAGATCCATGATCGAGAAGTACACACCGTTGTTCATGTGGCCGAGCACGTCGAGGTCGGTCGGCAGCACGCGGAACCTCACCCGCCCCACGTCATGTATGTGCAGCTTGGGCGCTCGCCGGCTGCGCAGCAGATGCAGGATGGTGCGGAAGATGAGATTCACGCCGTTAGGTTAATCCCATGCCTACTCTCTTCTCGTCCGGTTCCGCGTGGGAGCACAAACTCGGTTACTCGCGGGCTGTGCTCGTTGGAGAAGCCCTCTACATCTCGGCAACTTCTGCCGCGGGGCCGGATGGCTCGGTGTCGGGCGACCTGTACGAACAGACCCGTTACGCGCTCGAGAAGCTCGGCGCTGTGCTGGCCGAGGCGGGCTTCGGCTTCGAGCACGTGGTGCAGTCGAAGCTCTACGTGACCGACATCTCGCAGTGGGAGGAGGCGGGCCGCGCGCACGGTGAGGTCTTCGGCGACATCCGCCCAGCCCTGTCGCTGTTGCACGTACTACCGTTTCTCGACCCGGCGATGCTCGTCGAGATTGAGCTCGTCGCGACTCGCTGAGCCGAGCCCTCGCCCGCTCAACTGCTGGGCCGCTGACCGCGATGTTGCACCACGGCGTGCGGACACAACCGTGCCTGCCGCCGGGCAGTCTCGGGCAACACAGCAAGGCGCCCCGAGTACTCCCGCCGCCGTTTCCAGTGCAGCACCACATCTTCGTCGCCGAAGCGAAACCGTGACGAGTTGGCCGTGACCTGCACATGGAGTTTCGCACTGGGCTCGGCGAGCCCGTAGTACTCGAGCGCGCTGGCGCAAGCGAGCAGCCCGCCCACTCGCAGCGCACGAAGCGCCAGAGGCGGCGTGCCGAGCGACGCATATACGCCGCGCCGCACCTTGATCGCGTTGCCGTAGTCGACTGCCATTTGCAGCGTCTGGGGATCGCACCCCGAGCTCTCGAGTTCGGCCCGCGTCGCCACGCCACCCCATCGCACCAGCGCTTCGGTAACTCTCATGCACCCAGTGTCGCCAACCGCCAGCCGCGTGCGGGTCGCCCGGCTTTTTCTGTCGACAACCTCGGATGCGACTCGACTGTGGGGAGGAGTCAAGTTCGGGCGGACCGGGCCAGCACCTCCCCTGCCGGCCCGGGACAGCACTTCCCATGCGGGCAGGGCGGACCAAGCACCTCCCATGTGGCCACGCCGGGACCAGCCCCTCTCGTCCGGTGGCCAATCGACCCCCGGACCTGATGCGTTCCCGCTTCTCAGGACATTACTTAGTGCACTCATCAATGTCCTGAGAAGCGGGAATGCGGAAGCTCGGGGTGTCATTGGCGCGGGCGCGCAGCGGAGCGAGCCGACGGGCGGGCTTCGCGGGGCAGGTTTCGCGGGGCGCGGTGGGAGCGGTAGGCGCGGTGGGCGCGGTGGGCGCAAGCGAACCCCGGGCCCGGTGGTGGGAGGTGCCATGCGAACACCGGGCCCGGTGGTGGGGTGCGCCGAGGCAGATGGGCGGTCAGTGGCCGCGGTGATCCTGCACTGTCATGCGCGCGCCGAAGCGAGGCTTCACGAAACCGCTCGACTCGATCAGGCGCATGATGCGCTGGCGGTGGCCGGCCCAGGGGGCGAGCAGTTCGAGCATCCCGTCGTCGTCAACGGGCGAGCCGGTGAGGGCGTACCCGACGAGCGCGGGCAGGTGGTAGTCGCCGACGCTCGGGGAGTCGGCGTCGCCGTGGGCTCGCTGCATGGTCTCGGCCGCCGTCCACACGCCGACGCCGGGAATGCTTCGCAGAGCCTTCTCCACGTCGGGGCCGCCGCGGCCCAGGGTGAGGGTGCGCTCGAGGGATGCCGCAACGACGGCAGCACGCATGATCGTGGCCGACCGGTCCGGCCCCACGCCGGCCCGATGCCACTCCCACGACGGCACCTTTCGCCAGTCGGCAGCGGACGGGAACACCCGCATCCCCTCGGGCGCGGGGCCGGGCGCAGGCAGTCCGTAGCGTGTCACAAGCACCCGCCAGGAGTGCCTTGCCTCCTTGCCCGTCACCTTCTGCTCCAGGATGGCGACGAGCAGCATCTCGAAGACCTGGCGGGTGCGCAGCAGTCGCAGCCCCGGGTTGCGGCGCAGGGAGTCTGCGAGAAACGGGCTGCCCGAGACATCCAGCGACGACCAATCATCGCCGTCACCCAGAAGCTCGGGCACGCCCTCGATCGCCCACGCAGCGCCCGGGCCCCACGCCGTCGCGGCAATACCCGACGCGGTGCGAGCCAGGTGAAGGGTGGCGGCACCGAGCGGTGTGAGGAGGGTGCGCCATACGCCCGACGCGTCCGCACGGAAGGTGGGGTCGAGGTACCCGCGTCGCAGCGGGCGAAGCGTGGCCGACAGGCTCACGGGCACCTCGGGCGAGTAGGTCGTTGTCAGCACACCACGAGCCTAGGCTTGACGTGTGGCAGTGCCGAAAGTTCTCCTCTTCTACGTCTTCACGCCCCTCGCCGACCCGGAGGCGATAAGGCTGTGGCAGCGCGACCTGTGCGAGTCGCTGGGGCTCGGCGGCCGCATCATCCTGAGCAGAGACGGAATGAACGGCACGGTCGGCGGCGAACTGAAGGCCGTGAAAAAGTACGTGCGCAAGACGCGCGAATACCCGGCCTTCAAGCACATCGACTTCAAGTGGAGCGAAGGCACAGGCGACGATTTTCCGCGCCTGAGCGTGAAGGTGCGCGACGAACTCGTGAGCTTCGGCGCCCCGGGCGAGCTGACGGTCGACCAGAGCGGCGTTGTGGGCGGCGGCACACACGTGAGCCCCGAAGCCCTGCACGAACTCGTCGCGAAGAAGCAGGTCACCTTCTTCGACGGACGCAACGCCTTCGAGGCCGAGATCGGCCGCTTCAAGGGAGCGGTGGTTCCGGATGTAGCGACCACCCGTGACTTCGTCGCCGAACTCGACAGCGGAAAGTACGACCACCTCAAGAACGAACCGATCGTCACCTACTGCACGGGCGGCATTCGCTGCGAGGTGCTCTCGAGCCTCATGATCAACCGCGGATTCAGCGAGGTCTACCAACTCGACGGCGGCATCGCGACGTACGGCGACACGTACGGCGACGACGGACTGTGGGAGGGCTCGCTCCACGTCTTCGACAAGCGGATGTCGGTCGACTTCAGCGATCACACCGCCGTGATCGCCCAATGCCGCGAGTGCTCAGACCCGACGAGTCGGATGCAGAACTGCAGCGACCTCTCCTGCCTGGAGCAGTTCGTGGTGTGCGAGAGCTGCGGCGAGTCGCCCGTCTACTGCGACGTGCACGCGGTGACTGTGCCAGACACGGCATGATGGTTTCATGAGCATCGGAATCCTCACCAGCGGCGGCGACTGCCCCGGCCTCAACGCGGTCATCCGCGGCGCGGTTCTGAAGGGCATCCAGATCTACGAGAAAGAGTTCGTAGGTTTCAAAGACGGCTGGCGCGGTGTCGTCGAGGGCGACATCATGCCCCTCGAGCGCAAAGACATCCAGGGCATTGGCAAGCAGGGTGGCACGATTCTCGGCACGAGCCGCACCAACCCGTTCGAGGGTGACGGCGGCCCCGACCGCATCAAAGAAAACATGGACCGCCTGGGCGTTGAATCCCTCATCGCGATCGGTGGCGAAGGAACCCTCGCTGCCGCCAAGCGGCTGACGGATGCCGGCATCAAGATCGTGGGCGTGCCCAAGACCGTCGACAACGACCTCTCGGCCACCGACTACACGTTCGGTTTCGACACCGCCACCCAGATCGCGACCGACGCCATGGACCGCCTGCGCACGACGGGCGACTCGCACGGCCGCTGCATGGTGGCCGAGGTCATGGGCCGCCACGTGGGATGGATCGCCCTGCACTCCGGCATGGCCGCGGGCGCCCACGCGATTCTCATCCCCGAACAGAAGACGTCGATCGAGCAGATCGTGGCCTGGGTTCAGTCCGCCCGCGACCGGGGGCGCGCGCCGCTCGTCGTGGTCGCCGAGGGATTCCAGCTCGACACCATGGATGATGCGCACTCGGAGCGCGGCCTCGACGCGTTCGGCCGCCCCCGTCTCGGTGGAATCGGCGACCTGCTCGCCCCCGAAATCGAGGCTCGCACGGGCATCGAGACGCGCGCGACGACGCTGGGGCACATCCAGCGCGGAGGCACCCCCACCGCGTACGACCGTGTTCTTGCCACCCGATACGGAATGGCAGCGGTCGACTCGGTCATCCACGGTCGGTGGGGTCGCATGGTGTCGCTCAGCGGAACATCCATCACCCACGTCGCGTTCGAAGATGCACTCGGCAAGCTCAACACCGTGCCGCAGTCACGCTACGACGAGGCCGCAATCCTCTTCGGTTAGGCCCCGGCTATGCGCGCGATCGTCGTCAACCGCCCCCAGGATGTCCCCGCGTTCGTCTCCCTCGAGAACGATCTGCCCGAGTCGTTCCTCGGCGACGAGGGCGTGCTGGTGGATGTCTCGTACTCGAGCATCAACTACAAGGATGGCCTCGCGCTCACGGGCAAGCCCGGGATCATCCGCGCCCAACGCCTCATCCCGGGCATCGACCTCGTCGGCACTCTCTCGTCCCCTGAGGCTCTCGAAGGGGGCGCGGCCGTGCTCGTCAACGGCTGCGGAATCGGTGAGACCCACAATGGCGGTCTCGCCGAGCGTGCCCGCGTCGACCCGTCGTGGCTGGTGCCGGTGCCGGCGAACATGACACCGCAGCAGGCCGCCGCCGTGGGAACCGCGGGCTACACCGCAATGCTCGCGGTGCTCGCGCTCGAGCGCGCTGGGGTTGAGGGCGACGTTCTCGTCACCGGTGCGGGAGGCGGGCTCGGCTCGATCGCCGTAATGCTGCTCGCGGCTCGTGGCTACCGGGTCACAGCATCCACCGGCCGAGCGGCCGAACACGATTACCTGCGCTCGCTCGGCGCCGTCGACGTGATCGACCGCAATGACCTGAGCGCGCCGGGCAAGCCCATGCAGTCGGAGCGCTGGGATGGCGCGGTCGACTCTGTCGGCGGATCCACGCTCGCCAACGTGCTCAGCCAGACTCGCTACGGCGGCACGGTTGCCGCGTGCGGGATGGCACAATCGACCGACCTTCCTGCGAGCGTGCTGCCGTTCATTCTTCGCGGCGTGACTCTCGCCGGCATCAACTCGGTGCTGACGCCTCGCGCACTGCGGCTGGAGGCATGGGAGAAGCTGGGCGCCGAGCTCGACCTCGACCGGCTCGACGCGATGACGAGCGTTGTGCCGCTTGACGGGGCCATCGACGCGGGGGAACGGATTCTCGCGGGCACCGTGCGCGGCCGAACCGTCGTCGACGTGCAAAACTGACCCCATGAATACCACCCTCGCCATCATCGGCGCGATCTTCGTCGGGCTCGCGGCCCTGCTGCACGTCTACATCTTCGTGATGGAGTCGATCCAGTGGTCGAAGCCCGCCACGTGGAAGCGCTTCGGCCTCACGAGCCAGGCCGACGCTGACACCACGAAGCCGATGGCGTTCAATCAGGGCTTTTACAACCTGTTCCTTGCGATCGGCGTGGGCACGGGCCTCGTGCTGCTCGCCGTCGGCGCGACCCCGGTCGGCCTCGGGATGATCTTCCTCGGCGCGGGCAGCATGGTGGCGGCCGCCCTCGTGCTCGTGCTCTCGTCGCCCAAGCTCGCACGCGCGGCCGCAATCCAGGGCACCCTGCCGCTGCTGGGAATCATTTTGCTCGTGCTGGCGCTGGTTACAGCGTGACCGACTTCAACTCAAGAATCATCGACGACTTCCGCGCGAACGGCGGCTACGTCGGTGCCCCCTTCAACAGCGACCGCCTCGTGCTGCTGCACCACGTGGGAGCGAAGTCGGGCGAGGCGCGCATCTCCCCGCTCATGAGCTTTCCGGATGACGCGGGCTGGGTGGTCGTCGCGTCGAAGGGCGGAGCCCCCGAAAATCCGGCGTGGTTCCACAACCTGCAGGCGCACCCCGAAACGGTGATCGAGTTCGGCACCGAGACGATCCCCGTGACCGCGTCGGTGATCCCGCAGCCCGAGCGCGATGAGCGCTGGGCCGGCATCACGGCCACCAATCCGGGCTTCGCGAGCTACGAGCAGAAGACGTCGCGCACCATCCCGCTCGTGCGCTTGGCGCGGCGCGCCTAGAACTTCGAGGCGTACTCCACGAGGGCCTCAACGAGGGAGTCCGTCGATCGCTCATCGGCGATGACGTTGACGGCGAGGCCCGCTGCCCGTGCGTCGAAGGCGGTGCGTGGTCCGATACAGGCGACGACGGTCGAGACGGGAAGCGGCGCGAGCTGGGCGGCGATCTGGCGAGCCACCGAACCCGAGCTGACAAGGATCGCGCCAATGCGGCCGGACGCAACATCCGCCCGCACGGTGTCGGCGACGGGAACACCGACGGTGCGATAGGCAGCGACGAACTGGGCATCGAGGCCGAGGGCCCCCAGGCCCGTCACGAGATTGGGCTCAGCGATGTCGGACTGCGGAATGAGCACGCGACCCGTGATCTCTGACGTGGGCCACTCCTTGACGAGGCCGCGCGCCGAGTTGTCGCCCTCGGGCACGAAGTGAACGGGGTAGCCCGCGAGCAGGAGAGCAGCGGCCGTGGTCTCACCTACAGCAGCAACCTTGGTGGTGGAGGGGATGACTACGCGGTGACCCATGAACACGTCGACGGTGGTGGCGCTCGTAATCACGAGCCAGTCGAACTGGCCATCCTGCAGTTCATGGAGGGCGTTGACGAGCGCGGGACCGTCGTCCGCGGTCGCAAAATTGATCATTGGCGCGATTACGGGTATCGCGCCATAGCTCCGGAGGGTTGCCGCGACGCCGTCCCCCCACTTTCCGCCTCGGGGGACGAGCACACGCCAACCGCCGAGCGGTTTGGCTGCCATGCCCCTATCCTCCCCTGTGCGGGGAGTGCGACGCGAATCGTGAGAAGCCAGGGCGCTTAGTCGTCGTCGCTGAGGATGGCCCAGGCCACCACTCCGGCGACCGCAACGGCGGCCGCGACAGCGCCGATGATCCACGGAATCGGGTTCTTCTCGTACGACACCATCACCCGATCGCGCAACTCACCGACCCGCTTGGGAACGTTGAGTTTGTCCTCGATCGCGTCGAGGGTGGCCTGAAGGTCTTCGCGGGTGCTGGCGACGCGCGTCTCAATGGGTTCGCTCATGATCCTGCTCGCTTTCCTGTACCGGTGATGGCTTTGACGTCTTTCTGGACGCTTTCGATTGTCTTGTCAGGGGTGGGGTTTCCCTGCTTCAGCTGGTTCACCCCAATGAGGATGAGCAGCACCGCGAGCAGCAGGATCGCCCCGCCGATGATGAGGGCGGCAGCCCACGCGGGCAGCACGGTCGCGAGACCGAGGATCGCCGCTGCGATGAATACCCCGAGGGCGAAGAACAGGAGGGTTGCGGCCGCGGCGAGAATGCCGACGCCCACCCCTGCGTGCTTGGCCTTGGCGATCATTTCCTGCTTGAGCTGCTCGATCTCGCTGCGAACGAGATCCATGAGCAGGCCCGGCAGGTCTCCGATGAGACCGAAGAGGGAACGCTTGCGTTCCGGTGTCGTGGACACGACGGCTACTTCGTGGCGGTGGTCTTCGAGGCCGCCGGCTTGCGGGCGGCGGGCTTCTTGGGTGCGGGAGCCTTGGTACCCGACAGCTGCGAGACGACCTTCTTCGCGCCGTCGGCAACGAACTCTGCCACCTCAGGGGCTTTGTCTTTGACGAAGTCCTGGGCCCTGTCAACCTGCTTCTTCACGGTCGGGTCGGCCCAGAATTTGTCGACTGCGGCCTTCATTTTGTCGTACTGCTCACGACCGGCTCGCGTACCGAGCACGTAGCCGATACCCAGTCCGACCACCAAGAGGATCTTGCCTTTCATGGGTGTTCTCCGTTCCCTCGTGCCTTCGTACATCCCAACATAGACCCGGGGCCCCGTCCATGCCGATTTTGGAATGTGATTGACGGGGGGCTTGACTTTAGGCCGTCGCGGCGGCAGCGGCCTTCGCTGCGGCGGGCAGTGCCCCGAGGATGCGCGCGATGGCGGTCTCGTCGTGAGCGGCCGACACGAACCACGCCTCGAAGACGCTGGGCGGGAGCGAGACGCCGGCGTCGAGCATGGCGTGGAAGAACGGCGGATAGCGGAACGCCTCCTGCTGCTTCACGGCGGCGTAGTCGCGCGGGGGCGTCTCGGTGAAGGTAATCGAGAACAGATTGCCCGCGTGCTGCACGCAGTGCGCGACCCCCTCGGCGGCGAGGGCAGCGGAGGCGGCAGCGGAGATGGTGGCGGCGGTGGAGTCGAGAGCGGCGTAGACCGCATCATCCGCGGTTTTCAGGGTGGCCAGCCCGGCTGCAACCGCAACGGGGTTTCCGCTCAGGGTGCCCGCCTGATACACGGGGCCGAGTGGCGCGAGCAGGTCCATCACGTCGGCGCGTCCGCCCAGGGCCGCCAGCGGCAGTCCGCCGCCGATGACCTTGCCATACGTGATGAGGTCGGGCACGTAGTCGGCGAATTCGGGGCCGCGGTCGAGGCCGAGCCACCCCGACGGGCTCACGCGGAACCCGGTGAGCACCTCATCGAGAATCACGAGAGCGCCGTGCGCGTGGGCAATCTCGGTGAGGGCCGCATTGAAGCCCGGCTCAGGCGGCACGACGCCCATGTTGGCGGGGGCGGCCTCGACGATCACCGCGGCGATCTCCGAACCGCGCTCGGCGAAGAGCACCCGCACCGCGTCGAGATCGTTGTAGCCGATCACGACGGTCTGGCCCGCAACGGCCGCGGGCACTCCGGCCGAGCCGGGGATCGCGAGTGTGGCGAGGCCCGAGCCAGCCTCGGCGAGGAGACCGTCAGAGTGACCGTGGTAGTGGCCCGCGAACTTGACGAGGAGGTCGCGCCCCGTGGCGCCGCGAGCCAACCGAATGGCCGTCATGGTCGCCTCGGTGCCGGTGCTGACCAGGCGCAGCTTGCCGATCAGGTGACTTCCGACCCTGTCGCGCACCAACTCGGCGAGCTCGGTCTCACCCGGGGTGGATGCTCCGAACCCGAGGCCCTTCGCCGCGGCATCCTGAACCGCCTGGATCACGACGGGGTGCGCATGCCCCAGGATCGCCGGACCCCACGCGCTGACGAGGTCGACGTACTCGCGACCCTCGACATCGGTCACGTAGGGACCGGTTGCCGAGACGAAGGAGCGGGGTGCGCCGCCCACCGAGCCGAAGGCGCGCACGGGTGAGTTGACACCACCGGGCAGCACGGTCTGGGCGCGGGCGAATGCGGCTTCGTTGGTGATTCCGTTCCCTGAGCCACTCGAAGGGAACTCTGCGCGACTGTTCATTTCGAGAGCCTCAATGACCGAGCCAGTTCGCTCGCGTAGTAGGTGAGAATCGCGTCGGCGCCGGCACGGCGGATGCTCGTGAGCGATTCGAGAATCGCGCGCTCACGATCGATCCAGCCGTGGGCCGCCGCGGCCTCGATCATGGCGTACTCGCCAGACACCTGGTAGGCCCACACGGGCACGGGGCTCACGGCCGCCGCATCGGCGAGCACGTCGAGGTAACTCATCGCGGGCTTCACCATCACGACATCGGCGCCCTCGTCGACGTCGAGCAGGATCTCGCGAACGCCCTCGCGACGGTTTGCCGGATCGAGTTGGTACGTGCGGCGGTCGCCCTGCAGCGACGAGTTCACGGCTTCGCGGAACGGTCCGTAGAAGGCCGAGGCGTACTTGGCGGCGTAACCGAGTATGGGGGTTTCGGGGTGGCCCGCGGAATCCAGGGCATCCCGAACCTCGCCGACCTGGCCGTCCATCATGCCGCTCAGGCCCAGCAACTGCGATCCCGCTTCGGCCTGGGCGACGCCCATGTCGCGGTAGCGCTCAAGGCTCGCGTCGTTGTCCACTCGGCCGTTCGCATCGAGAACGCCGCAGTGCCCGTGATCGGTGAACTCGTCGAGGCACAGGTCGGTCTGCACGACGAGCGCGTCTCCCGCCTCCGCCACGGCCGCCCGGGTGGCGACGTTGAGAATGCCGTTGGGGTCGGTAGCGCCAGAGCCCACCGCGTCCTTGTGCTCGGGCACTCCGAAGAGCATGACGCCGCCCACACCCAGCGACGCAGCCTCGGCAATCGCGGCCCTCATCGAGTCGAGCGAGTGCGAGACCACCCCCGGCATCGACGAGATCGCCACGGGCTCGGCGAGACCCTCGCGCACGAACAGCGGCAAAATGAGCTCAGCGGGATGCACGCGCGTCTCGCTCACGAGGCGGCGCAGCGCGGGTGTCGCGCGCAGGCGACGCGGCCGGATGATCACGAGGCGCCCATCAACTCGGCGGCACCGAGATCGAAGAGTTCCTTCGCCACGCGCTCGGCGATGTCGCCGGCCGGGTCTTTCGTGTCTGACACGTATAGGGCGTGCGACGAGGTGATGCGATCCTCGCCGTCTGCCGAGTACACCCGCGCCGACAGGAACAGCATTCCGTCGTCGATGAGGGCGTGCGCGGCCACGGGTGCCGAGCATCCGGCCTCCAGCAGCGCAAGGGTGCGACGCTCGGCCTCGACGATGATTCGGGATGGCGCGTGATCGAGCGACTTCACGAGCTTCTCGTCACCCGTGCGCACCTCGATGGCAAGCGCTCCCTGGCCGGGAGCCGTGGGCCAGCCATCGATGCCGAGGTACTCGGTGACGGCCGCGAGACGATTGAGACGGAACAACCCCGCGACGGCCAGCACGACGGCATCGAGCTCACCGGACTCGACCTTGCCGAGCCGCGTGTCAACGTTGCCCCTGATGTCGACGATCTCGAGGTCGGGGCGGCGTGAGCGCAGTTGCGCGACGCGACGCGGTGATCCCGTTCCCACTCGTGCTCCGGGCGGAAGGGTGCTGAGCGTGAGCTCGTCGCGCGCGCAGAGGGCATCGCGGGCATCCTGTCGCTTGGGGATCGCGGCGATCGTGAGACCCGGTTGCGGCGCCGTCGGCAGGTCTTTGAGGGAGTGCACGATCGCGTCGCACTCGCCGGCGAGCAGGGCCTCACGCAGGGCGCTCGCGAACACGCCCGTGCCGCCGAGGCTCGCGAGCGACTCGGTCGACCGGTCTCCCTCGGTCGAGATCGTGATGATCTCGGTCTGCACGTCGCCCTTCGCGCCGATGATCGCCGCGACCGAACGGGTCTGGGCGAGGGCGAGGGCACTGCCGCGAGTTCCAATTCTCAGGGTCGTCATGGCGCGAGTCCTGCCAGGGCCGGCTTGAAGCCGAGCCGCACGTTCTCGCAGCATCCGGGCCGGCACACATCGAACCACGGGCCGAGCTCGGTGAGCGCGGGTCGGTCCTTGGTCGGCACTCCGTCACGGCGCTCAAGCACGAGATCGACGAGACCGCTCACGAAGGCTGCGTGCACACCGGGGGTCGGCACGCGCACGGCGAACACGCCGTTCTCCTCCGCGGTCTCGAGGGCCTCGGTGTCGAGATCCCACTTGACCTCCATGTGGTCGGAGATAAACCCGAGGGGCACGATCACGATGCCCTTCACGCCCTGCGCCGCCAGCTCGACGATGCGATCGTTGATGTCGGGTTCGAGCCACGGTTGAGTGGGCGGGCCAGAGCGCGACTGGTACACGAGGTCGTGCGGAACTTTCGCGTTCTGCGCCGCAATCACGACCTCCGCGACCGCGAGGTGCTGTGCTTGGTACGCGTTGCCCTGCGGTCCCGACTTCTCGGCGTCGGCCGTCGGGATCGAGTGCGTGGCGAAGAGCACGTGGGTCTGCTCGAGGGGGATGCCCTGTGCCGCGACATCCGCGAGCCCCTGGCGCACGCCCTCGATGAAGGGCTCGACAAAGCCGGGGTGGTCGAAGAACTGGCGCACCTTGTCGATCTGGATGCTGCCCGAGAGGCCCGTCTCTTCGAGTGCGATCGCGTAGTCCTCGCGGTACTGGCGGCAACTCGAATACGAGGAGTAGGCGGATGTTCCGACGGCGATGAGCTTGGTGAAGCCGCGCTCGTGTGCCTCGGTGAGCGCGTCGCGCAGGTAGGGGTCCCAGTTGCGGTTGCCCCACAGCACGGGCAGGTCGATGCCGCGTCGCGCGAGCTCGGCCTCGAGCGCCGCCTTGAGCTCGCGGTTCTGGTCGTTGATGGGGCTCACGCCACCGAACGCGCGGTAGTGATGAGCAACCTCCTCGAGGCGCTCCTCGGGGATGCCACGACCCCGCGTCACGTTGCGAAGAAACGGGATGACGTCGTCCTGGCCCTCGGGTCCGCCAAAGCTCGCGAGCAGGATCGCGTCATAGGCGACCGGGGTCTCGACGTGCTCCGGGCCGCCTGCCGCGGCGGGCGTGGCTCCCAGAACGGAGACGCGGGAATCGGTTGGGTCGCTCACGAAAGCACCTCGGCAATCTCGTCGAGCGAAATCCGACGCCCGGTATAGAACGGAATCTCTTCGCGCACGTGCCGCCGCGCCTCGGTTTGGCGCAGGTGGCGCATGAGGTCGACAAGGTCGACCAACTCGGGTGCCTCGAGCGCGAGAATCCACTCGTAGTCGCCGAGCGCAAAACTGGCGACCGTGTTGGCGAGCACCTGGGGGTACTCCGAGCCCTTGCGCCCGTGGTCACCGAGCATCGCACGGCGCTCGTCCTCGGGCAGCAGGTACCACTCGTACGAGCGCACGAAGGGGTAGACGGTGAGCCAGGTCGACGGCTCCTTGCCACGCATGAACGCCGGCAGGTGATTGCTCGTGAACTCGGCGTCGCGATGCACGCCCATCGCGTTCCACGTGGGCAGAAGGCTGGCCAGCGGCTCCTCGCGACGCAGGGTGCGCAGTGCCGCCTGCAGCGCCTCGGGGTTGCTTGCGTGCATCCACACCATGAGGTCGGCGTCGGCGCGAAGGCCCGACACGTCGTAGAACCCGCGCACCGTGACTCCGGATGCCTCTACCGCAGCAACGGCTGGCGCGAGGTCACCCACTCCCGCCGCGCGCGCCGCGTCTCGCCGAAAAACTGCCCACAGGGCGTACCCGAGTACTTCGTCAGTCACCCCTCCATCCTCGCACTCTCTACAGAACGTAGAAAATCAGGGTTGCGCTCATCAGCGCGCCCGGTCGTTATCCGTGCGCCCCGGGTGCGCACCGCGCCGATAACTTACGGGCGCAGGGTTGGCTCAGTCGTCGGTGCGGGCGCAGGGTTGGCTCAGTCGTCGGTGCCGGCGCAGGGTTGGCTCAGTCGTCGGTGCCGGCGCAGGGTTGGCTCAGTCGTCGGTGCCGGCGCAGGGTTGGCTCAGTCGTCGGTGCCGTCCGCTGCGAGCAGCGTGTCGGCCGTGGCATTCGCGTGGGCAACGATGCCTGCGATGCCGGTGCCGCCCACCGTCTCACCCACCACGATGTGTTCGCCGACCTCGCGCACGGGGGCTGGCCTGATCCAGTCGACGCGCGCAAAGTCGACGACCGACGATGCGGCGATGGATGTTCCGAGCAGGGCCTGCGCGTCGGCGCGTGCCACCTCGGCTAGATCGTCGGGCACCTCGTCGTACGACAGCCGCAGCACGTGCATGCCGCGCGCTCGCTCGCGCAGCCACTCCCACTTGGCCGTCGAGTGGGTGAGCGCTCGGGCCCGAATGCCGGGGGCACCGGGAGCTACGAGCACGCCCGTGCCTCGGGGCGCGGCATCCAGCTCGGGAACATCGACGACGAGCGTCGCGAGCGTCACCGAGCGGCCATTCACGGGGGCGACCACTCCCGGCGCCGCGACCACGACCGTGCCGGCAAGCCCGTCGATGGTGGTGACACGTCGACCGAGTTCGACCGTCGCCCCGTAGGTGACAAGGTCGGCCGTCAGCTCGGTGACGAGCCGGTGCACGCCACCCCGAATGCCCTCGACGGCCGCACCCGCGGGCGCGGCCGCCCGCAGCGAGCGCACGGCGGCGGCGAGGGATCCCTCGTGGGCGTAGGCCGCGCGCAGCCCCGCGACGCGATCGATGGGCAGGTCATCGGGGTGCATCGAGTAGACCCCGTGCACGACGGGCACCACGAGTTTGTCGAGCACCGTTCGTCCCATGCGGCGCCGCACGAGCGTGCCGAGCGTGAGCGACTTGCGCGCCCACAGCGACGGCATGATGGCATCGAGTTGGGCGCGGAGTGCGGCCGGCGCTCCAACAGCGGCGATCACGTCGGCGGCCAGTGGCGTGCCGGGGATGCCCACGAGACCGACCGCCGGGAGGGGCAGCGCCTCACCCGAGACGGGTTGCATCCATGCCCCCTCGCTCGTGGGCGCGACAATCTGGTCACCCAGCCCGATCTCCGCGGCGAGCGCTGCGACCGTTCCACCGCGCGTCGCAAAACTCTCGGCACCCGCGTCGAGGTCGATGCCGCCGACGGTGTGCCTGAGCACCGTTCCGCCGAGGCGGTCGGATGCCTCGAGCACCGTGACCGCGCGCCCGGCCATCGCGAGTCGCCGCGCGACCACGAGGCCGCCAATGCCGCCGCCAACGATGGTGAAGTCAGTCATGAGCCCTGTCCCTTCGAGAGCTCAGGGAACGGAGTGCACGAGTTCGACGATGCGCGTGAGCACATCGGGATCGGTCTCGGGGGGAACGCCGTGGCCCAGGTTGACGACGTGCGCAGGCGCTGACATCCCCCGATCCAGCACGTCACGAACGTGCGCTTCGAGCACGTGCCATGGCGCCCCGAGCAGGGCGGGGTCGAGGTTGCCCTGCAGCGGCACACCGCCGCCGAGACGGCGCTCCGCCTCGTCGAGCGGAATGCGCCAATCGACCCCCATGACATCAGCGCCGATGTTGTGCATCGCCTTGAGCACCTCGCCGCTGCCGACGCCGAAGTGAATCTTGGGTACGTCGAGCCCCCGCAGGTGGGCGAGTGCGCGCTTCGAGTGCGGCGCTATGCGTCGCACGTACTGCTGCTCCGAGAGCGAGCCCACCCACGAGTCGAACAGCTGGGCCGCGGATGCCCCCGCCAGCACCTGCGCCTTCAGGAACTCACCCGTGACATCGGCACACCAGTTGAGCAGCGTCGCCCAGCTTTGCGGATCGGAGTACATCATGGTGCGAGCGCGCAACTGGTCTTTCGACGGGCCCCCCTCGACGAGATATGACGCGAGGGTGAACGGTGCGCCCGCGAACCCAATGAGGGGAGTGGAGCCGAGCTGGGCGACGGTACGAGCAACGCCCTCGATGATCGGCGCAAGTGCGTCGGGGTCGATGGGGCGCAGGGCCGCGACATCGGCTGCCGAGCGGATGGGGTTCGCGATAACCGGGCCCTTGCCCGGCACGATCTCGACGTCGACGCCCGCGAGCTTCACGGGGATGACGATGTCGCTGAAGAAGATCGCCGCATCAACCCCGTGTCGCCGCACCGGCTGCAGCGTGATCTCGCTCGACAGCTCGGGCGTGAGGCACGCGTCGAGCATGGCGTTGCCCACCCGCAGCTCGCGATACTCGGGCAACGACCGGCCCGCTTGCCGCATGAACCACACGGGAGTGACCTCGGGGCGGTCGCCGCGGTAGGCGCGAACCAGGCGAGACGAGGCGGTGCGCCCGTCGACGAGCGGATGATCGGAGGGCAGTGGCACACGTTAAGACTATGCGTGCATTCCCCGGGGTTAGCATGGTTGGGTGCTCCTCTGCCTCAGTTCGAACCATCGCAACGCGAGTTTCGAGCTACTCGAGAAGCTGTCGGTCACTGCCCCCGACGCCGTCTCCGGCCTCGTCGCCTCGAGCGACTTCGTGTCGGGTGTCGTCGTGCTCGCGACGTGCAATCGCTTCGAGGCCTACCTCGACATCGATGAGCCTCTCACCGCCCTGAGTGCGGTTGCCGTCGAGTCCACGCTGAGCGCGATCAGCGAGACCAGCGGCGTCTCGATGCACGAGCTGCGGGCATCCATCTCGGTGCATGAGGGGTCGGATGTGCCGTCCCACCTGTTCGCCGTGACCTCGGGTCTCGAATCCGTCGTCGTGGGTGAAGACGAGATTTCGGGCCAGGTCGCGTCGGCCCTCGGCCGAGCGCGCCTCGACGGCACCACGAGCCGCGACCTCGAGCGCCTGTTCCAGAAGGCGTCGAACACCAGCCGCGGCGTCAAGAACCAGACAGCGATCGGCGGCGCGGGCCGCTCACTCGTGCGCCTTGCCCTCGAGCTCGCCTCCAGTCGCGTGGGGGACTGGGCCGACACCCGCGTGCTCGTGGTGGGCACGGGGCAGTACGCGGCGACGACGGTGGCGGCACTGCGTGATCGCGGCGCTCGCGACATCCGGGTCAACTCATCGACGGGCCGCGCCCAGCAGTTCGGTCTCAAGTACGGCGTCACGCCGAGCGACGACTTCGCGGTAGACGTGATCATCACCTGCACGGCCCGGGCCGTCATGCCGCCCGAACGCTTCACCGGAACCCACCGACGACTCGTGATCGACCTCGGTCTGCCGCGCAACGTCGACCCCGCCGTGGCGCGCGTTGCCGGTGTCGAGTTGCTCGACCTTGAAACCATCAGCCTGCACGCCCCGCTCGAAGAGCTGACCGCGCACGATGACGCCCGCGCGATCGTGCACACGGCCGCCCGCGCATTCGCTGCCGAGACCGAGGCGGAACCCGCCATCGTCGCGCTCCGCACCCACGTCTTCGGGCTCCTGGACGCGGAGATCGACCGAGCTCGCGCCCGCGGTGCTGGCGACGAGACCGAGGCGGCGCTGCGTCACCTCGCCGGGGTGCTGCTGCACGCGCCTTCGGTGCGAGCTCGCGATCTCGCGGCCGAGGGGCGGCTCGACGAGTTCACCGCCGCGCTCGGCGCGATCTACGGCCTCACGCCGGGCACGCCCGAGATCGACTCGGCCGCCGAAACGGCATGAAACCCTACGCGTTCGAAGCTGTGCGCACCGCACGTCTTGAGCTGCGCTTGATGACCCTCGACGATGTCGACGACATCCACGCGTGGATGAGTGACCCCGAGGTCGTGCGCTACCAGCTCTACGAACCGCGCACGCGCGAGGTGGTCGCTGAGAAGGTTGCGGAGTACCTCGCGGCGACCCAGCTCGAGAAGAATGACGATTTCGTTCAGCCCGCCATCGTGCTCGATGGCGTGGTCATCGGCGCCATCTACTTCAAGCTCGAGAGCGTCGCCGATTCGAGCGCCGAGATCGGCTGGGTGCTACGCCGCGAATACCACGGGCATGGCTACGCCTACGAGGCCGCAGCGGCAATGCTGACCGTGGGCTTCGAGCAGGTGGAGCTGCACCGCATCTTCGCCGAACTCGACCCGCGCAATGCGGCGTCCGTCGCACTCTGCACGCGGCTCGGGATGCGCGAAGAGGCGCACCTCGTTGAGAACCTGATGTTCAAGGGCGAGTGGGCTGATACGGGCATCTACGCGATTCTCGATCGCGAGTGGGAGCAGCGCTGATGATCCAGCCCGAATACTTCAAGCAGCAGGTCACCCTCGAGACTGCCCACCTCCGCCTGGAGCCTCTCGGCCCCGAGCACTTCGAGGGGAGTTGGGCGGCCCTTCACGACGAGGAGAGCCGCCGCCTCACGGGCACCCACGCCGAGTTCACTGAGGAACAGATTCGCGCGTGGCTCGCTTCGCGATCTGCGGAGCACGACCGGGCGGACTGGGCGATCGTGCTCAAGGAGTCCGGCGAGTACGTGGGCGAGGTGGTGCTCAATGATCTCGACCCGCACAACATGTCGATGGGGTTTCGGATCGCGCTGAGCGGTTCCGCCGTGTTCGGCAAGGGCTACGGCTCGGAGGCCACCAAGGCGGTCGTCGACTACGGGCTGCAGGTTGTGGGCCTGCACCGAATCAGCCTCGAGGTCGTGGACTTCAATACCCGAGCGCAGCGCGTGTACGCGAAAGCGGGCTTTCACCCTGAGGGCATCCTGCGTGACGCCTGGTACTGGGATGGCGAGTGGTCAGACGTCATCCTCATGTCGATCATCAACAACCACTAGCGACAACCGCCTACTTGCTGCGCAGCCGCTGCCACCAGCCCGCGAGGCCGCGCACCACGGGATTGTTGGCGACCCTGATGAGCGTCGGCAGCCGGTCGAGCGCATCCCCCACGCCGGGAAAACGTGCGAGTCGGCGCATGGGCATCGACGACACCATGTCGAGCAGCGAGGTTCCGCCTTCGGTGCGCTCGGCGGCGCCGCCCGCAGCGCGCGACAGGATCGGACCGGTTACGGGGTGCGACAGGAAGTCGGCGATGGAGGAATCGAGGGTGAGCGGCCCCGGCTTCGGCCCGCGCAGGGTCACTGTGGCACTGAGCGCAATGTCGTGTGACGAGTTGCCCACCTCCACGAGGTAGTCCCCGCCGGCGACGAGCCACGTGGAGGTGCGCACGTCCCAGTGAGCGAAGCTGCGAGCATCCAGCGCCAGGTCGACGCGAGTCGATTCGCCCGGATCGAGCGCGACCTTGCTGAAGGCGCGCAGTTCCCGCTTGGGCGTCGACACCGCGCTCTCCGGCGCCGAAACGTACACCTGCACGACGTGCTTGCCGGAACGCGTGCCCGTGTTGGTCACGGTGACGGATGCTCCGCGGGCCGTCACGCGCAGGTCACTCACCTCGAACGTCGTGTAGCCGAGGCCGAACCCGAACGGGTAGCGCACCGCCACCTCGGCCGTCTCGTAGTAGCGGTACCCCACGAACACGCCTTCGCCGTAGCGAACGACGTCGTTCTCCCCCGGAAAGTTGAGGTAGCTGGGGTTGTCTTGCACGCGATACGGGATGCTCTCCGCGAGCCGACCAGACGGCGCAACGGCACCAAAAACGATGTCAGCGATCGCAGAGCCGCCCGCCTGGCCGAGCAGCCAAGCCTCAAGAATCGCGGGAACGGTGTCGTGCCACGGTTCGAGGGAGACCACCCCGCCATTGGTGAGGATCACGACCGTGCGCGGGTTGGCCGCCGCGACCGCCTGAATGAGGCGCGTGTGGGAGGCCGGCAGGTCGAGGTGCTTTCTGTCGTACCCCTCCGACTCGTCGCCGTCGGGAAGTCCCACGAAGAGCAGCACGGTATCGGAGCGCTTCGCCACCGCGACCGCTTCAGCGATGAGGGGTGCCGGATCGACCCGACGATCAAAGCTGTAGCCCGGTGCGAACTCGACGGGAGCCACCTGCGTGAGCGAATCGAGTGCCGTGTCGACTCGCGTCGGCATCACCTGCGAGCTGCCGGCACCCTGGAATCGGGGCGTGCGGGCGAACTCACCGATCACGCCTATCGCCTGGTTGGTGGTGAGCGGCAGGATGTCACCCTCGTTGCGCAGCAACACGATCGAATCGGCGGCAGCCTCGCGAGCGAGCTTGTGACGCGCGGCACGCGTCGAGTGCTCCGGGCCGCGATCGCCGTCTTCGAGCTCTCCCAGTGACCGCCTCACCAGTTCGTGTACCCGCTGCACCGAAGCATCCAGCACCGCCTCATCGAGCTCGCCCGAGCGCACGGCCGCGACGATGGCATCGGTCGAATCTTTCTGGGGTCCGGGCATCTCGAGGTCGAGTCCGGCCGCCAGTGCGGGCACCCGCTGGTCGACGGCACCCCAATCCGAGAGCACGAGGCCAGTGAATCCCCACTCGTCGCGCAGCACCTCGGTCAGCAGCCAGTGGTTCTCGGCCGCGTAGACGCCGTTGATGCGGTTGTACGAGCACATCACCGTCCACGGCTGCTCGCGCTTCACGATTGATTCGAAGGCGGGCAGGTAGATCTCGCGCAACGTACGCTCATCAACCTCGGCACTCACCGTCATGCGGTTGGTCTCCTGATTGTTGGCCGCGAAGTGCTTGAGGGATGCCCCGACCCCGCGCGACTGCAGACCCCGAACCCAGGCCGCGCCGAGCTCTCCCGACAGCAACGGATCCTCGCTGAAGTACTCGAAGTTGCGCCCGCACAGCGGCGAGCGCTTGATGTTCACGCCCGGGCCGAGCAGCACCAGAATGTCGTGCTCGCGCGCCTCCTCGCCCAGCGCGCTGCCCACTCGCTCGAGCAGTGCGGGATCCCAGCTCGAGGCAATGCCCGCGGCGGGCGGAAAGCAGGTTGCGGGAACACTGTCGCCGATTCCCAGATGATCGCCGCCGCCAGCCTGCTTGCGAATGCCGTGCGGGCCGTCTGTCACGAGCATCGACGGGATCTCGCCGATCGCTACGGTCTCCCAGAATCCGGCGCCCACTACGACAGCGGCTTTCTCCTCCAGTGTCAGCGGTGCCTGGGAAGTGCCCTGGGGGTCTCGAAGGGGATCCATCGACTTACTTTACGGCGCGAATCGGAGCGATCAGCAACGCCCCGATCACCGAGAACACGCCACCCGCAATGAACAGGGCGGTGTAGTTGCCTCCGCCGCCGATCGCCAGGAACAGGGGGGCGATCGCCGGAGCCACCGATTGGGGCAGCGAGTTGGCGATGTTGAAGATGCCCATGTCTTTGGCTGCCTTGTGTTCCTTGTCGGGCAGCACGTCGGTGATGAGTGCAAGATCCACGGCGAAGAACGCTCCGATCCCGATGCCCATCACGGCAGCAGAGAGGAAGAAGAAGGGAAGAGAGTAGGTAATGGCGAGCATCGAGAGACCCACTCCCACGATCGCTGCCGCGGCGAACACGAATGGCTTGCGGCGACCCGTGCGGTCGGAGATGCGCCCCGAGATGATCGCGCTCACCGTGAGCACGGCAGAGAAGATGAGCAGCGCGTAGAGCTGCATGAGCACGACGTCGCTACCCGAGACTCCTAAGCGATCGCCGATGAAGTACACCTGATAGGTCGTGTAGACGGCGAAGCCGAGAATCACGAAGAATCGCCCAAACCACGCCCAGCCGAAGTCGCGACGACCCACCTTGTCGATCCTGAAGTTGCCGATGAACTCCCGCAGCACGAACGGGCCCGCGTCGGCGTGCGGAACATCCTTGATGCGAGCAACGAGCAAGATCAACATGCCAGCGCCAATGATGCCCGGCACGAGAAACATCAAGCCGATGCCCCCGCCCGCGGCCTGCACACCGTAGGCGATGCCGATTCCGAGCAACGGCGACACCTGCTGGGAGATGCCGAGTACCGCGCTTACGCGAGCGCGCTGTTCGAGCGGCACCTGGTCGGGAAGCAGGGCCTGGAGCGCCGCGAGCACCATGTTGAGGGTGAGCTGCGCGAGCACCCAGCCGAGCGTCGCGACGAGGAGGGTGGGAGCGAATCCCACGATGGCGAGGGCGACAACCCCGCCAAGCGCACCCCCGATGATCCACGGACGACGCCGACCGAGACCCGATCTCGTGCGATCACTGAGCGCGCCCGAGAGCGCGTTCGAGGCGATCGCCACGAGGGCGCCGATGGCGCTGATGAGCCCGAGCGAAGTTTCTTTACCTGCCGGATCGAGTTCACCCACCTTGAGTGCGAGCGTGGTGGCGACGGGGGTGATGAGGGCGATGTATGCGCCGACATAACCAACGGCGTAGAGGGCAATGAATCCCGAGCGGGCTGGGCTTAAAGACGTCGTCGTCATGGTTCTACCGAATGTACGGCAGAACCATGACGACGACTATTGACTATCGCTGTGTTTACTCTTCGGTCGCGGTGCGGCGACGACGCATCAGGAGGAACCCGACACCCGTCAGACCGAGGAGCAGTCCGACCCAGATGAGTCCGAACGAGTTGGTTGCGCCCGTGAGAGCAAGCTTCACGATGTCGCAGGGTGCGGATCCCTGCGAGAACACAACCGGTTCAGGCTGCACCCAGTCGGAATCGAGGCCGTCTTCGGCGAGCACGGGTGCTGCGACGAAGGTCAGCGTCTGGGCCGAGGTAACCGGGTAGGTTCCCACGGCAACCTTCGCGCCGTTGACGGTCCACTGCACGGTTCCGGGGGTCAGCTCACCAAGGGTGTAGCTGCCGGCCGCGGTGCACGTGAGCGGCGTGTAGCTGAACTCCGGGGTCACCGTCGCCAGGGTCGGCGGCTCGGGCGGGCCGTTGAGGCAGTCCGGCGTTGCATCCGGGTACTTCAGGCCGACCGTGAGCTGCGGGTTGACGGAGAGCACTGCCGTGGTGACGTCGCGGGTCCAGGCGAAGTTTCCTTCGGTCTCAACCCAGACGCCGTCGGCGTTCTGCTCCCAGCCGGGCCAGCCGTTCGCCTCACCGGTGACCGGGTCGACGGATGCTCCAGGCCAGAGCTTCTTGTCGTCAGCGCCACCGCCGAGCGTCCAGATGCCGGGGCTCGTCTCCACGAGGTCGCCGAGCTCCACCGTTGCGGTGTTGGTCGGGTCGTTCGGGTCGGTGAGGATGAGCTTCGCCGAGTGGCCAGTCGCCTGGTTCTCCGGGTCGGTCATCGTCACTTCGTAGAAGATCCACGGGGAGTCCGCGATGCAGACACCGGTCGCGAACGAACCCTCGAGGTCGATGAGCGGCTCGGTCGGGATGCAGTCCACCGCGGAATCCTTGGCCGTGAACGTCCACGTGTGAGTGGTGTCAGTCCAGGAGTCGGGTTCCGGGTTGGCGCCCTCAAGCGTGTATCCGTTGAGCGCCGTGGCGACGACCGTGTGCTCCACGCCCGCGGTCACCTCGGTGTACTCCTCGGTCACGACGGTGCCGTCGATCGTGTACTCCACGTTCGGGTCAAGCGTGATCTTGATCCAGCTCGTGATGTCCGTGTCGGCCGTGAGGTTCTCACAGGTCGATGCGGTCGGGTCAGTCACCGTGATCTTGCACCCGGCTTCGGCGATGTCCTCAGCGGTCTTCGCACGAGTCGAGTAGAACGGGCCGGTAACGACGGGCTCAGCGTCGACCCACTTGACGAGCTCGGTGTCGAAGACGACATCGGTCGTGGTGATGTAGGTCGTGATGGTCACGTCGTCGTCGGTGCACTCGAACTTCTCGGTCGACTTGGGCTCGACCTTCGGGTCGGGGCGCACGGGCTCGTCACAGGCGTCTGCGGTCACGGTGAACGACTTGCCGCCCGCAGTCACGGTGTACGTGGCTCCGGCGACAGGAATGTCGGTGATCGTGTACGTGTGGGTCTTGCCCGCAGCAACCTCTACGTCAGCAACACCATCGATGTCGATGTGGAACGTGACGGGCGTGTTGCTGGCCTCGTTGTTGTAGGTCACCTCGATCGTGCGGAAGCCGGCCTTGCCGTCTTCCGTGTAGACGCACTCGCTGACGACTGTGGGAACCTCAGGCTCCTCGATGCACTCGTAGTACGGGTTCACCGTGCCGCTGACCGAGATGATCTGGTCGGCGTCGTTCTCGAAGTAGTAGCCGTATGCGGGCGTCGCAACGACGGTGTACGCACCGGTGACCTTGTCGAACGTCGTCTCGTAGACAACACCCGTCTTGGGCACGGTCGTGACGGATCCGTACTCGCCACACTCGTCAACGAACACGAGGGTGGGAGCGACGGGCTCGACGGACTTGCCACAGGCGGGGTCATTCGCGGGAATGTCTGCTGCGGCGCGTGCCTCGAGTGATCCCGGTGCCGTTCCGCTGCCGGTCGCGCCCCAGGTCACCGTGATGCTGCGTGCACCGGGAGCCGTGTTGAAGGTGGAGTCACCCGGCGTGGCCACGTGCGTGCTGCCGTCGGGCAGGGTGAGCACGAGGTCGGTCGTGCCCGGGTTCTTGACGAGCCAGGTGGCCGTCGCATCCGGTGCACAGTCCGGCACGTAGGTGATCGTCACTGTTCGTTCACAGTCCGTGTACGCGCCGAGCTCGAACGTCCAGCCGCCCTTCGGGTAGCTGCTGTCGAGCACGTACGGCGCGATCGCGACTGCGGTCACCGTGTAGGTGCCCACGCCACCGTTGCCGGTGACCGTGTAGTCGACCTTCGAGGTGTCAATGGCAGAGACGGAGCCGTAAGTGCCGCACTCGGTGATCTTCTTCACCGTCGGTTCGACCACGGGCGTCGTGTTGCAGCCCAGCGCGGTCTGCGTGTACGTCGGGGACGGTCCGGCAAAGCCCATGTCGTGCAGGAAGTGCTCGGCGAAGGGGTTGTTCGGGCCGAAGAGGTCGGGCCCAACATATGGCTCGCCCGTGAACGAGGCGTAAATGTCGCCCTGGCCACATACGACGTCAGCGCCGTACTTGTACTCACCGACCGAGGTGATCTTCGGCAGCGGGTTGACCTGGTTCTTGATCTGCGGCCAGATGCTGGTGTCGGAGGTGTAGTACCAGCTCGTTGCGGTCACCCAGAAGCCATCGCACAGCTCGTCGGAGTAGACCTTCGGGTCGGGGTTGACCACGTAGATGGTGCCGTTGTTGGTGGCCGGCAGGTACTTGTAGGTGACTGCGCTTGCGGGCAGGCACTTCGGGATCGTGACACAACCCTCGGTGAGCTTCGGAGCGAGAGTACCCGTGAAGGTCTTCGTCTTGCCGTCGGTCGACACGGTCACGCCCGCGGTCGCGTCTGCGGGGAACTTGTGGCCGTCCGTTGCCGTCGCGGTCACCGAGTAGGCGCCGGTCACGGTGCCCCAGGTGGCGTTGGTTGCGGTTCCGAGCACGAGCGTCTCTGCTGCGTCACAGGTCGCGGCCGTCTTGGAAACGGATGCTGCCGAGTCGGCCGGGTCTTCGCCACAGTAGATGAACTTGGCGGAGTTGCGGTCCTGGTTGAAGTAGCTGCTGTTGAACTGCACCCACTCGACCGTCCACTTGCCGGTGAGGTAGGTGGAGTACGTGAAGACAAAGCTGCCCGACTGCTTCTGCGCGTTGGTGATGGCGAAGACAAGCTGGGGGCCGGTCTTCTGCGTCACGCGCAGAACGAGTCCCGACTCGCTCGCCGGATCCTGCGACTGGCGCTGGTCAACGAAGGCGTTCAGCTGGAACTTGGTGCCGCCCTGCACGACATCCATGTTGATGTGGTCGCCGTTCTTGAGCGCGGCGCCCGTGAAGATCGTCGCTGCCGAGCAGTCAACGGTGTTCGTTCCGGGCGTGGGGGGCGTGCCACACGCGGCAGGGAAGTTGGAGAACGTCGCCGAGTCGCTGTTGGTGACGGTGCCAGACGGCTTGAGCCACTTCACGGTCAGCGAGGTGGTCACGGCCGCATTGGTCGTGACGTGCTGGACGAACGTGGATGAGAGCGAACCCGGCTTGTTGTACTTGGGGTTTGCGGGGAGCTTCGTCGTGTCCTTGGGGATCGCCGCGTTGTTCGACGCGGAGACGACTCCTTCGAAGTTTTCTGAGTTCACCACCTTCCAGGTGATGTCCCACCCGCCGTCAGCCGTACAGGCTGCCGTCGCGGTGATGTCGGTGTGGTGGGCGGATGCGGGCGCTGCAACTGCGACGACGGAAAGGCCGGCGGCGAGAAGCAGGGTCGCAAAGGTCGCAAGGAACTTCTTGAACACGGTCGATCTCCTGGGGGCTGGAGTTCGGCCATAACATCGGCGCGCACTTTCGGGCGTGCGTCGAGGGTAGGCACGAATGCGTTGCTTTCGGGGCGTCGGGGAAAATTTCGGGTTCTACCCAACACAACGCGGTCACCACCCTAGCGTGTCCGCGCAAAGGGGGACAACCGGTTGGTTTACCCCCAACTCGGGGGTAGTCGCTAGACCACTTTGTACCCCTACAAAAGAGCACGGCCCCGGCGCCATTGACGCCGGGGCCGTGCTCTGTACTGGACCTGTCTAGCTGGTTGCTCCGAAACGACGGCGCAGGTAGACACCTGCCGCGCCGAGCAGCAGCAGCCCGCCAGCAATTGCTACCGCGAGCGCCGAGGTCGTGGCACCCGTCATGGCCAGCTTCGTGAGGGCACACGGCGCCGATCCCGGTGAGAACACGACCGGTGCCGGCTGTACCCAATCGGAATCAAGGCCGTCTTCGGGCAGCAGCGGTGCCGCCACGAAGGTCAGCGTCTGCGCCGAAGTGACCGGGTAGGTTCCCACCGGCGTCTTCACACCGTTCACCGTCCACTGCACGGTGCCGGGCGTCAGTTCACCCAGGGTGTAGCTGCCTGCCGCGGTGCACGTGAGTGCCGTGTAGCTGAACTGCGGCGTCACCGTCGCCAGCGTGGGCGGGTCGGGCGGGCCGGTGATGCAGTCCGGGGTGGCCTCCGGGTACTGCAATTCAACCTCGAGCTGCGGGTTCACCGACAGCACTGCGGTCGTCACGTCGCGAGTCCAGGCAAAGTTGCCTGTCGTCTCGACCCACACGCCCTCGGGCGTCTGCTCCCATCCCGGCCATCCGTTTGCTTCGCCCGTGACGGGGTCGACGGATGCTCCAGGCCAGAGCTTCTTGGCGTCGGGTCCACCGCCGAGTGTCCACACACCCGGGCTGGTCTCCACGAGGTCACCCAGCTCGATCGTCACCGTGTTGGTGGGGTCGTTCGGGTCGGTGAGGATGAGCTTCGCCGCGTGGCCAGTCGCCTGGTTGTCGGGGTCGACCATCGTCACCTCGTAGTAGATCCAGGGTGAATCCGCGAGGCAGACTCCTGTGGCGAACGATCCAGACACGTCGATCACGGGATCGGCGCACTCTTCGTAAGCACCCAGGTCACCGGTGAACTCGATCTTCTGGTCGGGGTCGTCGGCGAAGTAGAACCCTTCGGCCGGCGTCGCCGTCAGCGTGTACGGGCCGGACTTGCCGTCTCCCGAGGTGAGCTCGTAGACCACGCCAGCAGCGGGCGTCGGCACCACTGAGCCGTACACTCCGCATTCGCTGATGGCTGTGACCTCAGGCTCGACGGGCGAGGCGAGCAGCAGGCAGTCTGCAGCGCTCGCGAACGTGTGGCTCCACGGTCCGGTGTAGTCCTTGAGCGTGTATCCGGGAGCGGCGGCCGCTTGCACCTGAACGATGTCTCCGTCATTCACGTCGTAGTCACCGGGAAGGTAGTCGACGAATCCGCCACCGTTGATGCTCACGGAGTACTGCACGTTCGGCTGGTTCGGGATCGTGAAGAAGCCGGGCTCGGCTCCCTCTTCCACGAGCAGCGCGAGGGCCGGTCCGAGTTCTTCCTGGGGCGGCTGGTATGTGCACTCACTGTCAGTGAATCCCGGGGTCAACGGAGTGATGCACTCCGTGTACACGCCGAGATCTCCCGTGAACTCGATCACCTGGTCGTCGTCGCCCGCGAAGTAGTAACCGTCAGCCGGCGTGGCCGTCACGGTATACAGCCCGGATGTTCCGTTGCCGACAGTCAGTTCGTAGACCACACCCGTCGTCGTGGGCAGGGTCACCGATCCGTAGGTTCCACATTCGGTGATGGGCACCACGTCGGGTTCGACGGGCGTCGCCTTCTCGAGGCAGTCGCCCGCGCTCTCGAACGTGTGCGTCCACGGTCCGGTGTAGTGCTTGAGCCGGTAGCCGTCAGTGGCAAACGCCTGGATGCTGATCGTGGTCGGGTACACCGTCACGGGGTAGGTTCCAGCGGCGACATTCACCCAGTCGTCATCGCCTATCTTCACCTGGTACTGCACGCCCGGGGTCTCGGGAATCGTGTAGCTGCCGCCACTCTGCTCACCCGGCAGGGTGCACTCGGAGTCGGTAAAGGTGGGCTCGGTGGGCGTGGCACAGGTCTTGAAAGTGCCGAGGTCGCCCTGGTAGTAGACCTCCTGCGGTCCGGCGAACTTGTAGCCGGGTGCAGGGGTGGCCTTGAGCGAGAACCAGCCTTCGGCGCCGTTGCCCTCGACGAGCGTGTAGATGACGCCTACGGTCTGCTGCGGTGTGATCTTGCCGTAGGTGCCGCACTCAGCCACCTTGACCACGTCGGGAGCAACGGGGGTTACCTCGATGATGCAGTCGCCGGGGCTCGGCACTGTGTATGACCACGATGTCGTGCCCGTGAGGGTCACCCATCCCGGCGATGCCGCTGCCTTGACCTCGATCTTGGTACCGATCGGAGCGGGGTAGGTGCCCGCAGCCGTCACGTTCCAGCTGCCGTTGTTGATGCGAACCGAGAACACGACACCCGCGGAGTTCGGGATGGTGTAGCTGCCGTCACCCGACGTGCCCGGTCCCGTGCACAGCGCGGGAGCAAAGGTGGGCTCGGTCGGTGAGACGGTCATCGCGCATCCGCCAGCAAGAATCGCCGAACCCGGGAAGCCCGAGAAGTCGGTGCCTAGATTCTTGCCAGGGAAATTCAACATCGTCCAGACACCGTCGACGTTTTCCCAGTAGTTGAACGCGGGGATGATGTCGAGGTTGTGCTGCTCGTTGTGGCCGCTGTGCACGATTGCGTCATCGTCGATCGTGATCGACTGCCAGCCCTGTGCAGCAGTGTCCGGTGGCGTGGCGTGACAGATGGTCACGGGCACGTGGTTGGGCGCACACGGCGGGAACTGGTTTTTCTTGATCGCTCCCGAACTCGTGTTCGTCTGGTTGTTCGACCACTTCGCCGACAGGGTCAAGGTCTTGTTGACGGGCGACGAGAAATATTCGACGAACTGCTTCGTCTGCTTGCCGCTGAGAGTGGTGGGGCTGCCGGGTGACCCGGCAGACGAGGGCACAAGGGCCTCGTCACTCGAGGCCGTGATGGTCTCGGTGAGATTCTCCGAGTTGGAAACCGACCAGGTCACCTTGTAGCTGTAGGTGTCGGTGCATTCGATTAGGGGATTGATGTCATTGTGATGCGCACTCGCGGATGTCGCCGTTGCGGCGACCATTCCGAGAGCCAAGGCAACGGTCGCAAGACCGGCCACGACTTTCTTGAACATGACGTACTTCTCTTTCGGGTCGAGAAATAACGCCCAAACGCCTCATCAATGGGCCAGTTTCGGGGTAGCCACAGAGAGTGCGCGGGGCGCAGAGGGTAGCGGGATGCAATCGCGAAGGGGCACGAGGGCACCAACACGACGTGGTTGGTTATCACCTTCTCAGCAGGTACCGTCGGGGTCAGCTGGCGGTTCGGGTGCCGTCAACTCTGGTACGCGGCGTCAGATTAGCATGAGGCCCTACAACGAGACAATGCTTCACTTTGTGAACGCAACGCCCCCAGTTCGGGGGTGATCCGAAACCTAGTGCACGTACTCCAGCAGGTCTTGCCCAACAGTTCGCATGGCATCAAGCACGCGCAGTCGCGTGCCGAGACCGTCATCAGTGAACTGGATCGACACGGCGTACGAGACGGCGCGGTGCGATCCGCGAAGCGCCCCCGCCTCGGCGCGCACACCGTTGTCAGTGCCGGTCTTGTTCACGAGCAGAGTGTCGTGATCGACGCCACGGTGGGAGAGCGGGTCGAGGCCGAACGCACTCGCGACCATCGACAGATCGCTGTTGAGTGAGAGCCAGCCCAGCACGCGCTGGCTCGTGAAGGCGTCAACGACCTCGTTGCGTGCGAGAGCTCCGAACAGCCAGCTGAGTTCTGCTGTCGACCCCACTGAGAGCTGCGGAGCGTCATCCGGACCCCGATTGTCGCGCACGAGGTCGAGCAGGGCGGTGCGCATCAGGCCGAGCGATTCGGTGCGTGCTCGCACCGAGGCAAGGCCAACCTGGCGCAGCAGCACGTTGGTCGCGAGATTGTCGCTCGTCGCTCCCACGATTGCCGCGAGGTCGGCCACGGGAAGCGCCGGCGCCTGCAGGTGCTGCCAGATGCCCGAATCGGCCACAGCGTCGCGTGGGTTCTTGTCGAGAATGCCGAATCCCGAGAAGTCTTTGCCCGTGAGCCGAGCGGCAACCTCGATCAACAGCAGCACCTTGCCGATGCTTGCCGTGGGCAGCACGATGCGATCGTCGATAGCGAGCAGTGTGCGCCCTGTGTTCAGGTCAACGGCGCTCGCAGAAACCTGCGCACCGTCGTAGGCGAGTTGTCCGAGCGCGTTGAAGGTGCCGGAGAAGTTCTCAACATCTCCGGCTGACGCATGCCGGGGCGCACGGGGATTGTGCACCCGGTTCCGTCGTTCGCGGGTTCGGGCGATTTCTACCAAATGGTGACGCGGTCCTTCGGGTCAAGCCAGAGTGCATCGGTTTCGGTCACATCAAAGGTCTCATAGAACTCGTCGATGTTGCGAACAATCTGATTGCATCGGAACTCGTTGGGGGAGTGCGGGTCGATCGAGATCAGTCGAATGACCTCTTCATCTCGGGCCTTGAGCTGCCAGGCCTGGGCCCACGACAGGAAGAATCGCTCGGCTCCCGTGAGCCCGTCGATCACTTCAGGTTCGGCCCCGCCCAACGAAATCAGGTAGGCCTTCCACGCGATGCTCAATCCACCCAGGTCGCCGATGTTCTCGCCGATCGTGAGTGCGCCGTTCACGTGGTGGTCGGGCACCTGCCGCGGGGCGAGCTCGTTGTACTGCTCGATGAGCGACTTGGTCAGGTTCTCGAACGCCGCCCGGTCTTCGGGAGTCCACCAGTCGGTGAGGCGACCGTCGCCGTCGTACTTGGAGCCCTGGTCGTCGAAGCCGTGCCCGATCTCGTGACCGATGACGGCGCCGATCGCGCCGTAGTTGGCGGCGGCGTCGCGGTTCTCGTCGAAGAACGGAAACTGCAGAATGGCGGCGGGGAAGACAATCTCGTTGAACCCGGGGTTGTAGTACGCATTGATCGTCTGCGGAGTCATGAACCACTCGTCGCGGTCGAGCGGCTTGCCGATCTTGCCGAGCTCGCGCTGGAACTCAAACTCGTTGGTCGCCCGGATGTTGCCAATCAGGTCAGACGCGTCGATCTCGAGCGTCGAGTAGTCCCGCCACTTCACGGGGTAACCGATCTTGGGGGTGAACTTCTCGAGCTTCTCGATCGCGCGACCGCGGGTTGCCTCACTCATCCAGGTGAGACCCGTGATCGACTGGCGGTACGCCTCGACGAGGTTGGCCACGAGCACGTCCATTGCGGTCTTCGCGGCCTCCGGAAAGTGACGCTCGACGTAGATGCGACCGACGGCCTCACCGAGCGCACCCTCCACGAGTGAGACGCCGCGCTTCCAGCGAGCTCGCAGTTCGGGGGTTCCCGTGAGCGTCTTGCCATAGAAGTCGAAGTTCGCGTCAACGAAGTCCTGCGACAGGTAGGCCGCGTTCGACCGGATGACCTGCCAGGCGAGCCAGTCACGCCAGGCGTCGAGGTAGTCTGCCGTGAGCACCGACTCAAGCCCTGCCACGAAGCTCGGCTGGCGCACGACCACTTCGTCAAACGACTTGTCGGGCACGCCGAGCGCGTTCAGCCAGACATCCAGGTCGACGTCGGGAACGAGGGCGTTCGCGGCCTCCCAGGTCATGGGGTTGTAGGTCTTTTCGCTGTCGCGGGTGGCGACGTTGTCCCAGTGGTGGCTGGCGATCTCGGTCTCGAGGGCGAAGATGCGCGCGGCACGAGTAGCGGCGTCGTCGAGACCGGCGAGCGCGAGCATCCGCTCGAGGTAAGCCACATAGGCGGTACGGATGTCGGCGAACTTCTCTTCGCGGTAGTACGACTCATCGGGAAGCCCAAGGCCGCCCTGCTCAAGAAACACGAGATACCGCTCGGGCTGCCCCGGATCATTGTCGACGAACACCTGGAAGAAGCCGCTTGACCCGCCACGCTCAAGCCGGCCGAGGGTTTCGAGCACCTCGTCGATCGAGGAGACCTTCTCTGCCTCGGCGATGAGGGGCGCAATCGGCTGGGCCGCGAGGGCGTTGATGCGAGCCTCATCCATGAAGCTCGCGTACACGTCGCCCACCTTGCGGGCCTCGGTGCCGGGCTCGGCCGACTGGGACTCGATGATGATGTCGCGAACGGCCTTCTCCGCCTCCTCGGCGAGCAGGTAGAACGATCCGTACCGCGCCTTGTCGCTCGGAATCTCGGTTGCCTCGATCCACTTGCCGTTGACGTGCCGGAACAGGTCGTCCTGTGGGCGAACGGCCGGGTCGAGTTCGTCGGTGTGAATGCCAGAAGTGAGGGGAGAATCTGCGCTCATGCGGCCCAGCCTAAGGGAGGTTCGCTGGGAGATCATCGTTGTGTGGTGCGGTTAGCGCCCGCCGTCGACCCGGCAAATCTGCCACCTCGTACGCTGGAGTCATGACCCTTCGCGTGCTCTTCATCGGCGGCAATGGAACGATCAGCGCCCACTCCTCGCGGCTCGCGATCGAACGCGGCTACGACCTCACCCTGCTCAATCGAGGCCGTAGCACGTCACGACCTCCCATCGTCGGCGCGCGACAGCTGGAGGGAGATGCCGGTGACCCGGCGTCGATCGCCGCCGCCGTCGAGGGCAAGGAGTTCGACGTGGTCGTCAACTTCCGTTCATTCCTGCCCGCCCAGGTGGCCGCAGACATCTCACTCTTCGACGGACGGGTGGCGCAGTACGCCTACATCTCGTCGGCGAGCGCCTACCAGAAGCCCGTGGGCCATCTGCCGATCACGGAGTCGACTCCGCTGCACAATCCGTTCTGGCAGTACTCGCGCGACAAGATCGCGAGCGAAGACCTGCTCGTTGCCGCCTACCGTGACCGCGGGTTTCCAGCCACGATCATCCGGCCCTCCCACACCTACGACGAGACCTCCATTCCCCTGGACGGCGGCTGGACGATCATCGACCGCATGAGGCGCGGCAAGCCGACGCTGATCCACGGCGACGGCACCTCGCTGTGGACACTGACCCATTCACGCGACTTCGCGGTGGCTTTCGTCGGCCTGCTCGGTCATCCGGCCGCAGTCGGCGACGCCTTTCACATCACCTCCGACGAGGTGCAGCCGTGGAACCAGATTGCGACGGACCTGGGCCGGGCGGCGGGAGTGCAGCCAACCCTCGTGCACGCCTCATCCAGCACGATCGCGAAGTCGATTCCCGAGTGGGGTCCGGGGCTACTGGGCGACAAGGCCCACTCCGTGATCTTCGACAACAGCAAGGTCAAGGCGCTCGTGCCCGAGTACACCGCCACCACCCCGTTCTGGCGCGGAGCAGAAGAGATCATCGCCTGGTACGACGCCGCCGAGCAGCGCCGAGTCGTGGATGCTCGACTAGACGCCACGCTCGACGCGATCGTGGCGTCGCTCTAGCGCGGAGCCGCCGTCGTCGTGCCGACGCGCAACACGCTGTCGAATGTTCTCGGCTCGGGGGTTTCGCGCGCGAGCAGCGCGATGATTCCGCGCCCTGCCGCCCTGCCCTTGTCAACCGCAGGCTGCACGAGGGTGGTCAGCTCGTGGGGTGCGGCGCCTTCGATCCGCACTCCGTCGAACCCCAGCACGCTCAGGTCGTCGGGCACAGTGAGTCCCGCTTCTTCGGCAGCACGGATCACACCCAGCGCGAGCAGGTCGCTCTGGGCGATCACGGCCGTGGGTCGCGGATGCCTCGCAAGCAGCACCCGGCCCGCCTCGAGTCCGTCGTCGACGCTGCTGCCGCCCGCAACAATGCCCGTCGCATTGGGAAACACGTCGCGTGCGCCACGAATGCGCTCGAGCGTCGTGTGGGCACGACTGTTGGCCTCGCGCTGTGCGTCGAGATCACCTCGCTCGCGTGATCCCTCGAGTGGCAGGGTGACAAGCGCAACATCGTAGTGCCCGAGGTCGGCAAGGTAGCGAGCGCCTCGGGCCGTGGCATCCCGGTTGTCGAGGTCGATCGAGAGCACGCCCGGCATGGGCTCTGCCTCGATCGCGACGATGGGCACTCCCCGCTGTCGAAACGCGGTTACCGGCCGGTCGAGTTCGCGACTGCAGCCGATGAGGATGACTCCGTCCATGGGCGCGAGCGAAATGTCGGCTCCCCCATCGCCGGTCTCGGTCAGCAGCAGGAGTGCGAGCGCCTCAGCACCGAGCACGTCGGCGATGCCGTCGAGCATCGCGATGTTGATGGGGTCACGAAATGCGTCGCGCAATCGGTCCTCAATGACAACGCCGATGATTCCGGAGCGCCCCCGCCGCAGTGACTGCGCTCGGGGATCCGGCCCCGCGTAGTTGAGTTGCTTGGCGGCCGCGAGCACGCGAGCACGCGTGGTTTCTGACACCGGCCCTGCGCCGCTGAAGGCAAGCGAGGCGGTTGACGCGGAGACGCCAGCAAGCGCTGCAACGGCCGCGAGATTGGGTCGCGGCCTGCTGTGGCTTGCCTCGGAAGTCATGGGTTGGTAGCTTAGTCGAATCGAATCGATCGAATCGATTCGATTGCCTGTCAGAACTCCCCTGAGGATCCAATGTCGCAGCCCAGCACGTCACTCTCCCGCAGCCAGGTCACGTCGTGGCGCAACGCCATCTTCGTGATCTTCATGCTGCCCGGACTCGGCATGGCCACGTGGGTCTCACGCCTGCCCGCCGTGCGCGACGCCCTCGGCATCCGCATCGATCAGGTGGGCGTGCTCATTTTTGCGATGGCGGCAGGCGCCATCCTCGGACTGCTGTTCTCGAGCCACATCGTGGCTCGCATCGGAGCGCGACGCACGATCATCTGGGGCCTCATCGTTTTCGCCGTTGGCATGACTATCGCCGGCGTCGGCGCGACTGTCGGCCCGGTCTTCGCGGTCGCGTTCGGTGGGCTGCTGATCTTCGGAGGATCGTCGGGCATCACGGATGTCGCGATGAACGTCTCGGGCGCCGCAAACGAGCGAGTGCTTGGCCGATCGATCATGCCGATCTTCCACGCCTTCTTCAGCTTCGGCACGATGCTCGGAGCGGGCATCGGCGTTCTCGCCGAGCTCGCCCAGGTGCCGATCGCCATCCATCTCGCGGCGATCGGTGGCGTGATCATCGTCGCGATGCTGAGCGTCGTGCGATTCATCCAGTCGGAGCACGTCATTGAAGACAACGGCGAGCCCGTTGCCGACGACGACCACTCGAAGACGTGGCGCGGTCGGCTTAGCATCTGGCGCGACCCGCGCACGCTGCTTATCGGTCTCATCGTGCTTGCGGCGGCCTTCGCCGAAGGCTCGGCCAACGACTGGCTGGCCCTCGCGATGGTCGACGGCCACGGAGTCGAGAACGCCACGGGAGCGCTCGTCTTCGGCATCTTCGTGACGGCGATGACCGCGGGTCGCCTCGGTGGCGTCTTCCTCATCGACCGGTTCGGGCGAGTGCCCGTTCTGCGCGCATCCTTCGTGCTCTCGTCGGTCGCGATCCTGGTGATCATCTTCGTGCCGAACCCGCTCGTCGCCGCCATTGCCGCCGTCGCGTGGGGTCTAGGGGCCGCTCTCGGATTCCCCATCGGAATGTCTGCGGCAGCCGACGACCCGAAGACCGCGGCCGCGAGGGTGAGCGCGGTGGCCACGATCGGCTACTTTGCCTTCCTGGTTGGTCCGCCGGTGATCGGATTCCTTGGCGAGCACGTGGGCCTGCTGAACGCCCTACTCATTGTGCTCGTGCTGTGCGCGATCGGTGCCTTCGTCGCCGGGGCGGCCCGCGAACCCCAGCGCGCCACCTCCGGCACCCCTGCTCCCTTCGACTCGGCCGTTGACCCCGCGGACGCGCCTAAGCTCTAAGCGTGCGTCTCGTCATTGCCCGCTGCTCCGTCGACTACGCGGGACGGCTCAGCGCGCACCTGCCTCTCGCGACGCGCTTGCTCGTCGTCAAGGCAGACGGCAGCGTGCTCGTGCACTCCGACTCGCTGAGCTACAAGCCGCTCAACTGGATGAGTCCGCCGTGCTACCTCTCCGTGCTCGAGCCCGACGAGGAACAGGCAGATGCTGGCGTCGTCGAAATCTGGAAGGTCGCCCAGGCAAAGACCGCCGATCTTCTCGTCATCTCGATCCACGAGGTGTTGCACGATACGAGCCATGAGCTCGGCATCGACCCCGGCCTGCAGAAGGATGGCGCCGAAGCCCACCTCCAGAAGCTGCTCGCGGAACAGATCGAATTGCTCGGCGACGGCTTCACTCTCGTGCGCCGGGAGTACATGACCGCCATCGGGCCTGTCGACATTCTGGCGACGGATGCCTCGGGCGCGAGTGTCGCGGTAGAGATCAAGCGCCGCGGCGACATCGACGGGGTCGAGCAGCTCACCCGCTACCTCGAACTCATGAACCGTGATCCACTGCTCGCCCCCGTGGTCGGCGTCTTCGCCGCCCAGGAGATCAAGCCGCAGGCGCGCACTCTCGCGCAGGATCGCGGCATCCGGTGCCTCGTGCTCGACTACGACGCCATGCGCGGGCTCGACGACTCAGATTCGAGGCTCTTTTAATGGATTCACCGTTCACGACAGTGCTTTTCGATCTCGACGGCACGATCGTCGACTCCGCACCCGGCATTACCGCGAGCCTCGCCTACACATTTGAGCAGCTGGGCCTGCCCGTTCCGAGCCCGACCGAACTGGTCGCCTACGTAGGCCCGCCCATCCTTGACTCATTCCGCGACCTGGCCGGCTTCACGCCACAGCAGTCGCAAGAGGCGCTCGAGATCTACCGGCAGCACTACTTCGAGTCGGGGGTGTTCGATGCCACCGTCTACCCGGGTGTCGAGGGCGTACTCAAAGCCATCCACGGCAGTTCACTCGCGTTGTCGCTCGCGACCTCAAAGCCCGAGTACCCGGCCAAGATCATCCTCGAGCACTTCGGACTTCTCAAGTACTTCGACGTGATCACGGGCGCGTCCGACGACGAGGTGCGCAGCTCGAAGGCGGATGTCGTCGCCGAGGCGCTTGAACGGCTCAAGGCGTTTGGCGCCGACCTCAGTAGGCCAGTGCTGGTGGGCGATCGCTCTCACGATGTGGAGGGTGCCGCGATGCACCGGGTGCCCACGATCTTCGTGCGCTGGGGGTATGGCTCACCCGCGGAGGAGGTCGGCACCATCGGTGTGGCAGACACGGCCGCTGAGCTGCTCGACCTGTTGGGTCTCAGGGCCGCCTGAGGCTCAGCTGCCTGAGGCTCTCGAAGGCGGCCGCGGCAGTCACGCGGGGCAGTGCATCCGCGTCGAGTGGTGATCCTGGCTGCGAACGAACGTGTGCAGCGACATGGCCTTGCCGCACAGTGGGCACGGCTTGGTTTCGGTAGACGGCAATGGCGGTTCGCCAAACGGGCCGAGTTGCGCGGGGCCCATGTAGGGGAACAGCGCGCGGTTGAGCTTCTGCCACCACGCGCGTTTGGCTGCCGGCTCATTTACCTTGGACACAAATAGATAGTACACTAACTAAATGATGGATGCCCAGCAGCTCGATCCTCTCGCGCTCGACCGCCAGGTCTGTTTCGCTCTCGCGGCAGCATCCCGCAGCGTGATCGCCCTCTATCGACCGGTGCTCCAACCCCTTGGACTCACGCACCCGCAGTACCTCGTGATGCTCGCACTGTGGGAACGCAGCCCGCGCACCGTGCGCGACATCGGCGAGGCCCTGCAGCTCGATCCCGCCACATTGTCACCGCTGCTCAAACGGCTCGAGGCCGGTGGGTTCATCACCCGCACGCGCAACTCCGCCGACGAGCGGTCGCTCGATGTCGAACTGACCATCTACGGCCGTGCCCTGCGCAGTGAGGCCGAGAAGGTGCCGGGCAAGATCGTTGAGCGACTCGGAATGTCAGTGCGTGAGCTCGAAGACATTCGCGACAGCCTCACACGCCTGCTCGACGCGAGCCGCTGAGGGGCTATCGCGCGAGGCGTTCGACCACGCCGCCGTACACGCGCGGCAGCCCCGCCGCGAGGGGCACGATCGCTCGACGCAGCGGCGAACGGGCAGCCATCACGAGCCCCGACGTGAGCACGCGAAAGTCACGGGTGACCGATCGCCAGGCCGCGTCATAGGAGGCACCGGTAACGATGGAGTCGACCGCAACGCGCGCCTGTTCGAACCCGAGACGCAAGCCCTCTCCCGTGATCGCATCCACGTAGCCTGAGGCATCGCCCACCAGCAGCACCCGGCCTGCGGAGCGCGCCGTCGCTCGTTGGTGGAAGGGCCCGGCTCCGCGCAGCTCGCTCGCCGGCGCTGCCCCGGCCAGTCTTTTCGCCAGGTACGGGATGCCCGCCACAGTGGTCACCAGGTCGGTGCCCTTGGGCCCCAGCACGGCAACGCCCACGGTGTCGGAAGCGATCGGCGTGATGTACACCTCGGCATGCCTGGTCCAGTGAACCTCGATGAGGTCGTTCCACGGCGCAACCGCGAAGTGCTGCCGAAAGCCGTAGCGGCGGCCCCTCCGGGGCACCGGCCGCTCAAGTCCCACAAGCCTGCGAACGCCCGAATGCAGGCCGTCGCACGCGAGAAGCCATGACGCGCGGGTGTCGCCGATCACCACCGACCGGGCATCCTGAACCACCGAGTCGACGCGACCAACCACGCGCACGACACCGAGCTCGGCGGCCCGGGCCGCGAGCGCATCGTGCAGCACCGTGCGACGCACCCCGCGACCCTCGCCCGACTCAAAACGGTGGTCGGCTACTCGCACCCCGTCGCGGTACGAGACCCCGCGCAGGGGCATGCCCGGCGGATCAACGCCCAGCCGCGCGAGCAGGGGAAGCGCGCCGGGCATGAGCCCTTCGCCGCAGGCCTTGTCGATCTCGCCCTCGCGCGGCTCGATGATCGCTACCGTCAGCCCCGCGAGCCTCGCCTCGATCGCGCACGCCAACCCCACGGGCCCCGCCCCCGCGACGATGACGCCGACCTCGATCATGCGAGTTCTCGGAGTGCCTTGTTCTCGGTCGGAATGCGAAACCCCAGCAGCAGAATCGCGTTGAGCACGGTGAATGCGATTGCCGTGATCCACGCCGTGTGAATGAGCGGCAGTGCGATTCCCTCCACTGCAACGATCACGTAGTTGGGGTGGGTGAACCACCGGTAGAGCCCGACCGTCTTCACGCGAGCGGCTCCGGGAACCACGATCACGCGCGTGTTCCACTGGCGACCGAGAGAGTGGATGACCCAATACCTCCCCGCTTGGCAGGCGAGGGCAATCGCGAGCATGGGCCAGCCAAGCCAGGGGATGAAGGGCCGCTGCAGCACCACGACCTCGACAATGCACGACAGGAGCAATCCGGTGTGCAGCGCGACCATCCAGGGAAAGTGCTTCTGGCCGTACTCGATGCCGCCGCGCGACATCGCCTCAGCCGCGTTGCGCTTCGAGACGAAGAGTTCGTAAATGCGCTCACCGCCCGTGGCGAGCACGAAGGCCATATACAGCGCGACGCTCACGGCATCTCCAGCAGCACGAATTCGGCGCTCACGCCGGGCCCGAGCGCGAACAGCAGGCCCGGGCCGCTCACGCCCGCGTCGACGAAGTCGGAGAGCACATGCAGCACCGCGGACGACGACAGGTTGCCTACCCGGTCGAGGGAGGCCCAGCTGCTAGCGAATACCGCCGGATCCAGCTCGAGACTCTGAGCAAAGGCATCCAGCACGCGCGGCCCGCCAGGGTGTGCGATCCAGGCCGAGATGTCGGCCACCGTCAACGAATGGTCGGCAAGGAAGGCATCGACCTCACTGGGAAAGTGCCGTTCGATCACGTCGGCGACACCAGCCGTCAACACGATCTCAAACCCCGTGCCGCCAATGTTCCAGCCGATCACGTCGGTGGTGTCGGGGTAGAACGAGCTACGCGTGTCTACGATTCGGGCGCCGGGTTCTGCGCGGTCTTCGCCAACCAGCACGACCGCGGTGGCTCCGTCGCCAAACAGTCCCGTGGCAACGAAGTTGGCGACCGTCTCGTCGTCGCGCTGCAGGGTGAGCGAGCACAGTTCCACACTCAGCAGCACGCCGACCTCGCCCGGATGCCCGGCAAGGTAGTCATTGACTCGGGCCAAACCCGCGGCACCTCCCACGCAGCCGAGCCCGAACGAGGGCAGCCGCTTCACATCGGGGCGCAGCCCCAGGCGCGACACGAGCAGGGCGTCGATCGACGGGGCCGAGATTCCCGTCACCGACGTGAACATCACGAAGTCAACGTCAGGAGCCTCGAGGCCCGCGTCGGCCAGCGCCGTACGCAGCGCGCGCTCGGCGAGGTCGGTCGCGCACCGGATGAAGATGTCGTTGGCCTGGCGGAATGTTCCGAGATCGCGGTAGCGCTCCAGTGGAAGCGCGGTGTGCCTCGTGGCGATACCGGATGCCGCGTGCATCCGTTCGAGCACCGCCCGTCGTGCGGGCGCAGCAGAAATGAGCGGCGCGAGCTCAGCGGTGATCTCGGACTGGGAATATGCGAATGCAGGCAGCACGGGTGCCACTGCCGCGATGCGGCTCATTTCCCGAACGTAGCACGGTGGCAGCCAAGGCAGCAGCAGGTTCAGGCGGAATGCAGCTCGAGCGAAGGCTGGATCGATGCTGATCTGAGAGCGGGGGCAACGGCAGCGAGCGCCGCGACCGCGAGGCCGACTAACGGACCAAAGACAAGCACACCGATAGGGATCGCGGGCGTCCACCCGAGCAGCCTCGATCCGACGAGCACGACGATCTCTCCCACGGCAACGCCGAGAAGTCCGCCGACGACGCCGATCAGCGCATTCTCGAGGGTGAAGAGTGCGCCAACCTCCGACTTCGTCGCACCAATCGCACGGCGAAGTGCGATCTCGAACCGTCTACCGTTTACTCCCGCCATCGTGATTGCTGTCGTGACGAGCACCGCGAGCACGATGAGCACGCCCGCGACGGCAGTCACGAGTTGCTCGAACTGCGAATTCACGGCGCTTCGAAGCTCACCCAGTTGTGCTGCCGTCTCGACTTCGATCCACTCGGGGTGCGCAGGTTGGAGCGCAATCGGAACAACGCGGGCCAATTCGGGCGCCATGCCGGGCTCGGTCGAGACGACGAACTGCCCCACGGGAACCGACGTCGCGACAACGGCGCCCGTTGCGAATCCGACGAGGATCGCGTCATCCAGGTTCTCCGCCCCGGGCGCCGTCGGCTCAAGAATCCCGATGACACTCAAGCGTTGCGAGCCGATCCAGATCGTGGTGCCGGGGGATGCACCTGCCACTCCCAACGACCGCGCCGCCGTCGACCCGAGTACGGTCGCGCCGAACGAAACGTTATCCGGCCCGACGAGGATCCGCCCCGAGTTGCCAGGCATCGCGGTCGCTGCCGCGACGGAGAAGAAGTCTCCCGCGACGGCGATCACGCGCACGTTCCGTCGCAAGTCGTCTTGGTGCTGGTCACCGATTCGAGTGACTGCACCCGCGAGTTCGGCGATGTCCCACCGCAGCGACGCACCCGTGACGCCATCGAGGCTCGCAATCGTGCGGAGGTCTTTCAGAGCGTCGGGACTCCGCGTGCGATCGTGCTCGAGGTCGAACGTCGCCCGCACCGTGCTGCCCGACGCCGACCGAATCGAATCGTCGACCTGCCTCGATGCCGTCGCGCTCAAACCGGTCGCGATCACGAGCCCCGAGGTGCCCAGCGCCACGATGGCAATCGCTATCCAGGCCCGCAATGCTCGAGACGTCAGGCCGAAGACCGCATCCGCAGCGATCTTCGAAAATGCGACTCGCTTTCTCGATCGCGCGGAAAGATCAGCCGCAGCGCTGCTCACGCCACCGACACTCGCGCGGGTTTCGGTGAGCGTGCCGTCTGCGAGCCGCAGCTGCCGCACGGCGCGAGCTGAGACCCGGTCGTCGTGCGTGACCACGACAACCGTCAGTCCCTGCTGGCTCAGGCGCTCGATGAGGCTCACGACCGTCTCGGTGTTGTCGTCGTCGAGGTTGCCTGTCGGTTCATCCATGAACAGCACACTCGGCGAGTGCACGAGCGCCCTCGCGATCGCGACGCGCTGGCGCTCGCCACCCGAGAGTGCCTGCACCTGGGAGTTGAGTTTGTGAAGCAACCCGACGCTTCGGAGGGCGCCAACGATGACCTCGGGTCGAGCATCCGGCGGCACTGCCGAGTACTGCAGCGCGACATCCAGGTTCTGGGCGACGGTGCGGCCCGCGATCAGGTGGGATGCCTGGAACACGAAACCGAAGACGTGCCCCCGGAACGTGTCGCGTTCGCGGTCAGACAGGGTGCTCACGTGCACCCCTCCGACGAGGTATTCGCCCGAATCGGCACGATCGAGCATGCCGAGAATGTTGAGTAGCGTCGACTTGCCGGCACCCGACGGCCCCGTGATCGCGAGAAACTCACCTCGTAGTGCCGTCAGGGTTATCGACTTCAGTGGGTGATTCTTGTCGTCGTACCGGCGCGACAGGCCACGGCACTCGAGCGTGACCTCGTCGTCAGCCAATACGCACCGTGTCGCCTACCTCCAAGTCGGGCGACTCAACGAGCAGCGCCCAGCCGTCGGAGATTCGTTGCACCGTGACGGGCGCCTGCTCGAAGGTTTCGCCTCTCTCGATCCAGACGAACGTCTCGGTTCCCTCCTGCTGCAGAGCCGTCGCGGGCACGGCGATCGACTCGGCCGCGCTGCCCTCAAACTCAAGGCTCACAGCATCCCCATCGACGAGTGCCAGGGACTGCCCACCCTCGATGGCGACAACGACGTCATACCCGGCGATTGCGGAACCATCTTCGGGCGCCTTGCGGAACTCACTGATCGTTGACAGCGTGCCGTCGAGTTCATCGTTGCTGCCGGGAATCCGAATCTTCGCACGCTGCCCCGCGACCAATTGCTGCACATCGAGTGCATTGACGCGAGTCTCAATCGACGTCACGCTCGACGACAGTCGAGCGACGACCGCGCCCTCTTCGACGATGGCGAGCTTCGGCTCGGTGGATGTCACGACCATCGACGCTGGCCCCAGCGCCACGACCTCGGCGAACGGCAGGCTGCCGCCGATCGGTAGTTGAGCGGGAGGGGCGGCCGGGTTCGAGGGGTCAGCCTCTGGTTCTGGGCGCAGGGCGACGAAGCCGTTGCTGGAGTAGAGCTGGGCGATCGCCGCTGCAGTATCCCAGCCGTACTCATCGCTGGATACGTCTACGTCGAGCCCGAGGGCTGCGAGCGCCGCGTTGAGCGCGAGCACGTCGGCCCCTTCGTCGTATAACCGGAGGTCGCGGTAGTAGGGCGCTGAGATGGGTAGGGCGAACACGGGCCGCCCGGAGATCGCGGTTACGACCACTCCAGGAGCAACTGCCGTGCCCGGCGGCAGCGGATCGGCCGACACTTGCGCGATGCTCGACCCCTCCGGCACCGCGGCGAGCACCTGCACGCTCGTGCCCCCGACGGCGGTGGCCTGCACTGTCACAGGCGCCTCAACCTTCAGTTCGACCGCGGCCTTCGAGTAAATCTGGCGAAGGCTGTTCTCGAACGCGGCTTCGTCGCCTCCCCGAAAGGTGAGGCCGAGCAAGAAGGTTCCCACCATGAGCGCGATCGTGCCGACCGCCACGAGTACTACGGTGCGAAATCGCGGCCGCAGGTGCGGCTGTAAAGAAGGATCTTTCGCGATCCCGCCAGCCGCCTCGACGTGCGCCACCTCTGTGCCCACGCGGCCTACGACCTGTTCGCGATGATGTCGTCAGCCGCATCCAGCTTGGCCTGCTTCTGTTTTTGTTCCTCGAGAAGCGCCGCCTCGTTTCTCGCGATGAAGTCGAGCTCATAGGCTGCAACGACGTCAGCCAGTCGCTGCACTAGGTCGGTCTGGTTCTTGCATCCCACGTCGTCCAGGGCGATGAGGATCGCCTGTTCGCCCGTTGCGCTCACCGAGCTCGCCGGGATGAAAGGTTCGTCGTCGGTGAAGGTATACCCCGCCGACGCCATGCAGTCCTGGTACTGGTCGCGAGCCTCGATCCAGGCCTGATTCTGTGAAGCCCACTCGTAGCTCTCCCGCTCGCCGCGCACAGACGCGCCGAGATTCATGAGCTCCGTGATGTCGAGTGTTTGCCACTCGTCAGACTCCATACATTCGGATGCCGCGGCCAGCTGCTGCTCGGACAATTCGGACTCCCACTCGGCGAGCGGGTTCGCCCCCGATTCGGGAATCGGGAGCTCGTACCCGTACTCCGCAGCACTCTCGAGCACCCAAGGGCCGAAGGACGAGAACGGATACGGCGGCGCTGACACCGCGAGCCGGTCGGGCACTTCCGACGGCACGCCAGCCGATTCGAGACAGCCCTCGAGAAGCAAGTCCTGGGCGCGCGCAAGTGTGTTCTGCTCGTCGAGGCTGAGCATGTGCGACGTGAGCGGCAAGGTTACGGTGACGCTCGATTCGTCGAGCACAGCCACGCCCGCGACAATTTCCACCTCGGGAGCTGTCGCTACAGACGAACAGCCCGCGAGGGCCAGCGTTGCAAGAACCAGGGTCGAGACGCGTGATCCAGTCATCGACTGTTAGAGCCAGTAGTAGCTGCTGATCCGGTCGTTGAACCCGTAAGTGCGCAAGTCAGAGATCGCTGCACCTCGACCGACGAACACGCTTGATCCGCTGAAGCTCGGGCCGTCGTACGCGCGGATATTGCTCGAGACTCCGTGGTTGTAGACCGACGTGAATTGATTGTTCGGCACAATGCCTACGAAGAGGTTGTCGCCAGTGGTGCCGTAGGGCCCAGCGCCTGTGTAACCCAGATTGAACCAGCCACAGAAGTATGTGGATGAGCATGCTCCGGCGCCCGCTTGGGCCGGAATAGCGCTAGCCACCACCAAGGCACTCGACGCCAGCACGACTGCCGCAATTGAAGCAAGTTTTCGAATCATGTTCCATCCCTACGCGCGTTTGCCAACGAGCGTTAAAAGCGCTCTATTGCTAGGGATGTCGCACCGAGCTGTTCATTACGCCATAGCTCGAAACTCGGTAGCTCAGTGCTCGAATCGAGCACCTTCGCCGGGAAGGCTATCTATTCGGTGACCTTGACAGTGAACTCAAGAGGCTGGATGCCGCCCTGGTCGTTCGTCATCGTGACGGAGGTCTCGCCGACCTTCAGTGCGGTGAAGCCCGGGTTGAACGTGGCCCCGCCATCTTCCCGCCCCTGAACGAACTCGAGAACCGATCCGTCGGCTACCTCGGCGGTGTAGCTGTCGACGGCAAGGTCGCCCGTGTTGATGTTGAGCACCTGGCCCACCAAGAGATCGACGGTGTCGCCCTGCAGGTCGTTGGCGCTCACTGTGACGGGAGCGATGACGGGCGTGGCGGGTGCGCAGGCACTGAGACCCACGACAGCGGAGACGGCGAACAGTGCGGCAATGACGCGAAGACTCTTCATGCGACTCAGGCTACTCAGGCGGGTGTTGCACCGCGATACCCCGATTCGGGGTGGTTACAGCGGCCGAACGAACACGACGCGGGGCTCGCCCGGGCCGTCATAGTCGGGGTACGCGAGCACCCCATCGATCTCGCGATCACCGTGGGCCGCGAATCCCTTCGAGGCGTGAAAGGCCTGCGAGCGCTTGTTGAACGAGCCCGTGATCGCGCGCACCTCGGTGCATCCGCGGTGCCGCATCTCGTCGAAACACAGGTCGTAGAGGTTCGACGCGATTCCCGATCGACGCAGCTCGGGATCGACGCCCACGAAGTGGATATACGCAACGTGCGGGTCATCCTGCGATCGAAAGGCGATCAGGAACGCACCGATCTCACCCGACTCGCTCTCGACGATCCAACTCGTCTGGGTAAAAAACTGCAGGAACAGGCGTGGCATGAGCAGGCCCAGCATGTCTCGGTTGGGGGTGTCCCACCATCGTCCGATGGCGTCGACGATCGCGGGATGATCCGTTTCTCTGGTGTGACGAAGGGTGTGGCCAGCCGGCAACTCGATCATGTTGTGAGCCTAGAACAGGGTGTCGGGCAGGCGTGCAGACGCCCCTTTTTGGGCTCACGCGATCCAGACATGCTCGGGTAGAATTGTTGGTCGACGCGAAGGATTCCTGGGGTGGATCCCGCGACTACAGGTGGGGGTCTGTTGTGAGGTCGCTTCTAGCGAAATCGGTCGCCGCCCTCGCGCTCGCCGCGACGCTCGTCGCCGGGTCGATTCTTCCCGCGAACGCCGCAACCGGTCCCGCCGGGCAGGTGGTCACCATGACCAACCAGCAACGGATTTCGAACGGTCTTCCCGCCCTCCTCTCCGACCCGACGCTCGACGCCGCGGCAAAGAAGTGGGCCGAGCAACTCGCGGCCACGGGAACCTTCCAGCACAGCACGTCCCAGTGGCGGGCAAGCGCCATCTCCGGCGCCGGCTGGGGAAGCTCGGGCGAAAACATCGCAGCGGGCTATCCGACAGCAACGGCGGTAATGGGTGGCTGGATGAACTCACCCGGGCACAAGGCGAACATTCTCTACCCGCAGTACACAGGACTCGGGGTGGGCTACGCCACCGGCGGACCGTACGGCTACTACTGGGTGCAGATCTTTGCAATCGGACCTTCGCCGCTCGCGGCGGGAACCGTAAAGGTCACCGGAACACCTCAGGTGGGAAAGACGCTCACCGCCACAGCGTCGGGCTGGCCGAGTGGCACAACGTTGCGGTGGTGGTGGAGGGCCAACGGTGTGCTGATCACTGGCGCCACAAAGTCGACATACGTGCCGACAGCCAGCACTATTGGCAAGACCATCTCGGTCAAGGTCACCGGCTCAAAACCCGGCTATGTGTCCGTTTCGAGATACTCGTCACAGACTCGCCCTGTCGCCCGATAACGCTCTTCACGTCGCGTCATGAGGTGGCGCACGGGCCCTCCCATCTTCATGGACTCGGCCCTGGTACTTCCTTGCGCACTTTTCGGTGCCGCGGTGCTCGGCATCATCGCGTCCTCCACCCTCGCTGTTGTGTCGGCCGTGCGCTGGCGGTCGCGAAGCCTCCCCAACAGAAAGTGATTGACGTCGTCGCGATCACGGCTGGCGTGCAGCCACTGCAGGATGGCGTTCAGCGCAGAGTCGGCAGCAGCGCTGCCACGTCGTCGAATACACCTGCATCGCCCGCGTAGATTCCGTGCGCACGCGGCCAGTGCGCGATCACCTCGGTAAACCCGAGCTGCTCGGCGCGACCCACGGTGTCTTCAAACGTCGCGACACTCTCCAGTGAGAACTGTCCGCCCGAGTCGATCGACAGGTACCGCTCTACCGTCATCGGATCCCGGCCGATTGCGTTGGCGGCATCATCCAGTCGGCGCGACAGGGATGCCACGGCCTCCCACCAGGCCTCACCCGTAACGCCTTCCGGCCCCGTCGTGACCCAGCCCTCAGCGCGCTCCGCGACGAGACGCAAACCTTGGGGACCGTTGGCGGCAAGCACGAACGGCACCCGCGGAGCCTGTGCGGGAGTGCCCACCATGCGGGCATCTTTCGCGGTGTACCAGTCGCCCTCGAACGAGATCCCGCCCTCGTGTTCGAAGCGCAGCAGGGTGTCGAGTCCGGCCACGAACTCGACGAATCTCGCATGCCGCTCGCGTGGCGTGTACTCCGACTGCCCGAGCACGAACGCATCGAAGCCCGTTCCGCCGGAGCCAATGCCGAGCACGAATCGGCCGCCCGAGATGTCGTCGATCGTCGCGACATCCTTGGCGAAGGGCACGGGATGCCGAAAATTGGGTGACGACACAAAGGTACCGAGGCGAATGCGATTCGTGACCTCGGCCGCCGCGGAGAGTGTGGGCACCGTGGCGTACCAAGGCTCATCGGCCAAGCTGCGCCACGAGAGGTGATCGTAGGTCCACGCGGAGTCGAAGCCCAATTGCTCGGCCGCGATCCACGTGCCACGGGCATCCGCCCATCGGGCCTGGGGCAGGATGACGATTCCGAAGCGCATGTTCGAAAGTCTAGGGACGCCGTAGCTGACCAGAAGGAAAGAGCCGCCGTTCGGACGGTTCCGGCTAGCTGGTGGGGCTCAGCGGTCTTTGAAATATCGGAACAGGTGATGTTCCCGGGTTGTGACAGCACCAATCGTTGCGCCGATGAGTGTGCCGGGAAGGGCCAGAAGAATCACCGGTATAGCGAGAGGTGCGGCATCCGCAATCGCGTCAGCGCCGACGAGTGCGGCAAGGGCGAGGCATGCGAATAAGAGGAGGACGCCGCTGAACGCCCATATTGATGTTTCCGCCAGCATCTGGGCAACCTGGGTGATCCGATTGACGCCTGCATGTTGGCCTGAGGCTAGTTCCAGGCGGCGGGAGCGGATCGACAGGGCCCCAAGCGCGGCGCCGATGATGATGGCGGCGAGTGGGGCAAATCGGGAGATTCGCTGGCCGTATTGGGCGGCCCCGGGAAAGAGAATGCCCAGGGAGCTGTTCAGCTGAGACAGGCGTGGTGGAGTGTCCGGTGAACTCGGGTTGGGGAGCAGGCTCGAATAGATCAGTCCAGTAACCTGGTCGCTCTGGGGCCAGGTATCGATCCAGCATTCATCAAACGGCTCCGTGAGGCCGCTGGGGGCGAATACTGCATATCCGAACCCAGGGCGTCGCCCGTCGTCGGGGTAATCGACTATGCCGCCGACCGTCACCGGGCCGATGGTGAGCTGGAGCACGGAGCCAACCCCAAGATCTAAAGCGGTGGCGAGATCTCGCGAAATGACGACGCCCGACGGGTCTGCCGCTACCGGGAGAGCGGAAAACCCATCGAAGCCGGCCGAGAGTTCGAACGTGGGAATGGTGGAGTCGGGCAGCCGGACGGCAGCGACATCCGTTCTGGCGCGTCGGATGGCGAGAGCCCCGTGAATTCCTGCGACTCCGGCGAGGGCGTTGCAGGCGGGCCCGCTGATGCCGCCAGGGGCCTCCAAGGTTGTCGTGGCGGCCCCGGCGGTTCGGTAGGCCTCTGATGCGGAGATGATCTGGGCGACGGAACCCACTTCGCTTGCTGCTAGTGCGCCGACGAGGAGCATGAAGGCGACCAAGGATGGGGCAGCTCGGCTGGTTCCTGTTGAAAGGTTCAGTCGGACTTCACGCCAGAATGGGATGCCCTTCACAGCGCCTTGACCAAGTCAATATGGTCGGTGCAGGCATCGCGCGTGGAGGGATCATGAGTTGCGACGACAACGATTGTTCCATCGACGCGGAGTGCGCTGATGGCGTTGTTGACCCCTTTTGCGGTGGGCTGGTCGAGTTGAGCGGTGGGTTCATCGACGAGCAGCAGCTGGGGGTCGGTGGCCATTCCGCGTGCCAACATCAGACGCTGCGCCTCGCCGCCCGACAACCTTCGGAATTGCTCCGCGGCGACCGTCTCGAGGGCGACCGCTCGAAGCAGAGCGTGCGAGTGCTCGCGAGCATCATTGACGCTGAGTCCACGCGCCAAGTAAGGCAGCATCACATGATCGAGCGCGGATCTGCGGGCCACCCCGTGGGGGTTTTGGAAAACCCAGGCCGTGCGAGCGATGTCACGTCGCTCTATGGTGCCCTCTGTTGGGTTCGTCCATCCTGCCAGGATGCTGAGGATGGTGCTTTTGCCGGAACCTGACGGGCCGGTCAGCGAATATACGTGGCCCGCTTCGAGGATGAAATCGAGGCCGCGGAATAGGTAGGGTCGGTCGGCGAACCGGTGTCCGAGCGAGACGGCGCTCAGCTGCACGTTCGACCTTGGCCATCAACGTCAACTTCGGTTGGCGGGGAGTCGATGTCGACGCTTACGAGAGTGCGGCCAAGCGACGATCCCACAATGGTGACCGGATACGGTGTGGCATCGCTGAAAACACACCCGGAACGGTTGTCGATCACGCTCACTGCCGAGGGGGGCACGGTCAGTACCGTCAGCGGTTCGGCGAGTTCAAGACTCCCGGTCGGTAGCGGCTGGTCAGTCGCGGCAAGCCAGGACGTGAACTCGGCGCTGGACTGAACCGCTGCGAGGTCCTCAGGGTCGGTTACTTCACCAGCATCGTTGAGAGGCATGGTGCGCCCACCCCAGACGAGAGCACGAGCGCCCACAGTTAAGTCGTTTGGCAGCAGCTTCACCGCGAAGCGCACGAGCACATCGGGCAGCGTCGCGATAGCTTGCCCGTCTCCAACGAAAGCGCCGACCACTGCAATGCAGGACTCGATTGCGGTCTGCTGTGCCGGTATCCATACAAACGCTGAACGCGGAACCACCTCCCAACCGCCGGTGTCGATGCCGGCTGAGGTGCCCAGTTGCTTCACCGCGCTGATGGTCTCGGACCCCACGGTGCCGTCCAGCCCTACTGCGTACCCGAGGCGAGCGAGCTCCGTCTGCAGCGCAGCAACATCCGCTCCCTCATCGCCGGGTTCGAGGTCGCGCCACAACGGGCCCGCTGTCGAGAGGGCGATCAGGCTCACATTGTTTATCGCGAGTAAAACCGAGCCCGACGAGATGGATGCCCCAGGAACGCAATTGGTGCTGGTCACGAAGCCGGAGGTCGGTATGAGCACATCACCGCCGCTGCGCGTCGTGGCCGCGACATCGACCGTCCGGGCGTCTGAAAACGTTGAGGGCTCCGCTGGAACGCTTGTCACCCTCACCGTCGAAGCAATCTGCGGCGGCGGAGCGGATTGAACGACAGCGACCGCGCCCAGCGCGCCGGCTACGACTAGCGCAGATGCGACCACGATTGTGGTGAGTGTGGCGCCTCGGGTGAGAGTCCGCCAATGAAGAGTTGGTTGCATGTCATTCCCGCTCTATCGCACTGCCTCAGCGGTGAGGTTAGTCAAGGAGCCCCAACGGGTCGCGGCCACAGGTCAAGGTCTTGGCGCTGTCGAGCCAGGCCGGGCGTGGGTTGGCGCTGGAGTCGATGTCGTACTGTTTGGCCGTGTACCCCGGATCGACGACCCCGTCCCTTATGAAACAGGCGACCACGAGCTCTGACTCGTCCACATTGTCCGGGTTTCGTGTGGTCGCATACCTCAGCATGCTGATCGCATCGAACGATGCCCCACACGTCTTCAGGGCATCGTCAACGTGGGCATTGTCTTTAGTGTTGCCCTCGAGGGAGAAGCCGCCGAAATCGTCGTCCCACGTCAACGGAATTCCCCGATCCGACATGCAGGTCTCGAACCCGTTCTTCACGTCGGCCCATTCGGCGTCAGAGATCTTCGAGTCTTTCAGTACCTCTCGCACGATATCCGTCGCTGCCGAGGCGTAAGTGCTTGAAAACACTGCCGCCCACGGTCCGCTGAAATCGGGCACGTCCTGAGTCGACCCTGTGCTCGCGATGCCATCAGGTGCGCAGCCGGTTAGGGCTACCGCGAGTGCGGCCGCAATGAGCGACCGCACAAGCGTTGTAGGACGCCGTCTCATAGGACGACTTGAACCCCGTAGTTGGTTGCCCCGGCCCAGCAGACCGACTGCCACGACGTGGCACCGCGACCGACCCACGGCGCGTAGTGCGTGGACGAGCCGTACGAAATGTGTCGGATCATTTTTTGTCCTCAAGTGTCGAAAATTGACGATTCATTGAGGGAGAGAGAGCTATGCGGTTTCACCATGCTCACCTTCAGGTGTCAGTGTGGGTCACCCGCGAGCAGGTGTCAAGACAGCCCTGTCTACCGTGGTGCCGTAGGCGCCAGGAAAGCGCTAAGGGGTGCGCGAGGGGGGACTTGACGCCCAAACTGTGCCGCCAGCCCAGTGCGCAGTCACGCGAGGGTGGCAAGCAGAGACGACTGCGCACTGGTCCGGACTGCGCAGTTCGGGGCCCCGGGCGCTCAAGAGACGCCACCCACCACCGAATAGAAATGGCCGCCCCTTGATGGGACGGCCATTTCTATTCGGTGCGCGAGGGGGGACTTGAACCCCCATGCCCTCACGGGCACACGGACCTGAACCGTGCGCGTCTGCCAATTTCGCCACTCGCGCTCACCTGTCGAAGCCAAAGCGTCAACTGAGCGAGATTATCACAGCGCGGCGGTGGGCGAAGGAACAGGTCGCTCCCAAGCCCAGCGGCTAACATCGTCATAACCACCGCAGACACTACCGGGGAGAGTCTTGGGTTTACTGGACAACTTCGAGAGAGGTCTCGAGCGTGCCGTCAACGGCGCATTCGCTAAGACCTTCAAGAGCGGTCTGCAGCCCGTTGAGATCACCGCGGCGCTCAGGCGCGAGCTCGACACGAAAGCAGCAGTCGTCTCACGCGACCGCATTCTCGTGCCCAATAAGTTCACCGTGCGCCTAGGCCGCACCGACTTTGACCGTATGAGTTCCCTGGGCCCCACGCTCATCGACGAACTCACCGAACTCGTGCAGCGTCACGCCACCGCCCAGCGTTATTCGTTCGCCGGGGGCATCTCAATCGCGCTCGCAGAAGATCCCCGTCTCAGCCAGGGCATGGTGGAGATCAGCTCGCAGAACGTCAAGGGCACCGTCGCGTGGACGCCGGTGCTCGAGATCAATGGCAAGCGTCATCCCATCACGCACTCGCGCACGATCATCGGGCGGGGCAGCGACGCCACCATCACGGTCGACGACACCGGCATCTCGCGCAAGCACGTTGAGATCCTGTGGGACGGCACCCGAGCTCAGGTCAACGACCTCGGCTCAACAAATGGCTCACTGCTCAACGGCAACCCCGTCACCAAGGCCCCGCTCACCCCCGACTCCGTCATCGACATCGGCCGCACGCGCATTGTGTTCCGCGTTCTCGCCCAGTCTGGGGCCGGCGACTGATGGGCGAACTGACACTTCTGCTGCTCAGGATCGCGTTTCTCGCGGTGCTGTGGGCATTCGTGTTCTCAATCGTCTACGCGCTGCGCTCTGACCTCTTCGGGCAGAAGGCGCGGCGGATGCCCGCGCCGACGGCCGCCGCAGCTGCTCCGTATGCGGCGACCACGCCGCAGGTGCCCCAAGCCAAGCCGGTGGCGCGGCCGACGCCTCCCTCTGAACCGGGCGGATCGCTTGCGGCCAAACGTCTCGTGATTACCTCGGGCTCCAAGGAGGGGCTTGAGATGGACCTGCCCGACGAGCAGCTTGCTATCGGGCGATCCAACGAGTCCGGCCTCGTGATTCGCGACGACTACACCTCGACTCATCACGCCCGACTGCTCAAGTGGCCCGATGGCTGGGTCATCCAGGATCTCGACTCCACGAACGGCACCTACCTCAACGGGGTGCGCGTGATTGTGCCGACCCATGTTCCGCTCAATACCCCGGTGAAAATCGGCACGACCAGCTTCGAGCTGCGGCGGTAGGGATGGCGAATCTGGGCAAGAGCGCGGCCGTCTCGCACGTCGGCAAGATCCGCTCCAATAATCAGGACAGCGGATACGCGGGCCGCTACCTGTTCGTCGTCGCCGACGGCATGGGCGGTCACGCGGGTGGTGACGTCGCCTCCGCGATCGTCGTCAAACGCCTCACCGAGAGCGACCGCGAGTACACCTCGCCCAACGACGCCGAGTTCGCACTGCACTCCGCGATTCTCGCTGCCAACGCACTGCTCGCTGAGACGGTCTTCGAGCACAACGAACTCACCGGCATGGGAACGACCGTCAGCGGCATCATGCGCGTCGGCAACTCGATCGCCATCGCCCATATCGGAGACTCTCGCATCTACCTGTTGCGCGACGGCGAGTTGAAGCAGATCACCGCTGACCACACCTTCGTGCAGCGCCTCGTCGACAGCGGTCGCATCACACAGGAAGAGGCGGCGGTTCATCCGCGCCGGTCCGTGCTCATGCGGGTGCTGGGAGACGTGGATGCCTCGCCCGAGATCGACACGACGGTGCTGAGCACGCGTCCGGGCGACCGCTGGCTTATCTGCTCCGACGGTCTCAGCAGCTACGTGTCAGAAGACAAGATGCTCGCGGTGCTCGAGTCGACGCCCGAACCCAAAGACGCGGCAGACAAGCTCGTCAAGGAGAGCCTCGACCAGGGTGCACCCGACAACGTCACGATCGTGCTTGTCGACGTGGATGACTCCGACAACTCGTCACACGTGCCGCCGATCACCGTCGGTTCGGCAGCACTGCCGCTCGTGTTCGAGGGTGACACCGGCCGCCGCAACCTGCGACTTCCCAGCCTGCTGCTTCATCCGCTCAAGGCAACGCAGCCCGACGACAGCCACTTTGAGCCGGAGTCTGACGAGTACCTCGCCGCACTCATTGCCGAAGACAAGAAGCGCGCGCAGCGCCGCCGCATCACGTGGAGCGTGTTCATCGGGGTGGTTCTCGCGACGATCATCGCCGCCGGATTCCTGGGGTACCACTTCACTCAACGCCACTACTTCGTCGGCGAGAGCGACGGCCGCGTGGCAATCTTCCAGGGCGTGCAGCAAGACATCGGACCGATCTCGCTCTCCCACGTCTACGCCACCACGACGATCAACCTCGACGACCTTCCGGCGTACCGCCGCCAGGCCGTTGAAGCCACCATCAACGCCGACGATCTTTCCGACGCCCAACGCATCGTGAGCCAGCTGTCGAATGACCGCCTCCCTTAGCGCCACAGGACCCATCTCGACGTTCACGTCGACGATTCGGCTGAAGTTGCGCGTGCCCGCCCGGTTGCGCAACCTCGAGCTGGTGCTCGTGCTGTTCGCGGTGGGAATCAATATCGCCGCCGTGTGGCTCGTGCAGGTCGGCGCGCTCGGGGTCATCGAGCCCGATGTGCTCATCTACTCGACCGTGCTGGGTGTGCTGGTCATCGCCATGCACTTCACACTGCGGATCGTCGCGTCCGAAGCCGACCCGCTGATTCTGCCGATCATCACCGTGCTCAACGGGCTGGGCATCGCGATGATCTACCGCATCGACCTCGCCGACAATCTGCGCGGCTGGGAAGGGGCGGGAGTTCGCCAGATCGTGTGGACGGGCATCGCGATCGTGATCGCCATGGCCGTGCTGATCATCATCCGCAACCACCGCGTTCTTCAGCGATACCGCTACGTCGCCATGTTCACGGGTGTTGCGTTGCTGTTGCTTCCCCTCGTGCCCATCATTGGAACCACCAAGAACGGCGCCCGCCTCTGGGTGGAGATCGGCGCCTTCTCCTTCCAGCCCGGCGAGCTGGCGAAGGTGGCCCTGGCCATCTTCTTTGCCGGCTACCTCGTGACCGCCCGCGACTCGCTCTCGATGGTCGGTCGCAAAGTGCTCGGCATCCAGTTTCCGCGAGCGCGGGACCTCGGCCCGATCCTCGTGGTGTTCGCGGCATCCATGCTCGTGCTGGTATTCCAGCGCGACCTCGGAACCGCCCTGCTCTACTTCGGCCTGTTTCTCGTGATGCTGTACGTGGCCACGGGCCGCTCGAGCTGGATCATCATCGGCCTCACGCTCTTCGTCGCCGGCGCGTTCGTCGCGAGTCGCACACTCAGTTACGTGGGCGGTCGCGTCGACGCCTGGCTCGATCCCTTCAACCCCGAGGTATTCGATGCCGACGGGGGCAGCTACCAGCTCGTGCAGGGACTCTTCGGCCTCGCCGACGGTGGACTCATCGGCACGGGTCTCGGGAGGGGGCGGCCGGATATCACGCCGCTGGCCGAAAGCGACTACATCATCTCGGCCCTCGGCGAGGAGCTGGGGCTCGTGGGACTGTTCGCGATCCTGGCGCTGTACCTGCTGTTCGTGGCCCGCGGGTTCCGTATCGGCTTCGCGGGACAGGATGACTTCGGCCGCCTGCTCGGCGTGGGCCTCGCCTTCGTTATCGCGTTGCAGGTTTTCGTGGTCATCGGCGGCGTCACCCGCGTGATTCCCCTCACCGGTCTCACCACCCCGTTCCTCGCGGCCGGCGGCTCAAGCCTCGTCGCCAACTGGATCATCGCCGCCCTGCTGCTTCGGCTATCCGACACTGTGCGCAACCAGCCCCTGCTGGTCGTCGACAATGCTGCCCCCGACAACCGTCTGGTGGTCGGCCAGTGAACAAGGAGCTCAAGCGCGTCAGCATCGTGGTGCTGCTCATGTTCATCGCGCTGTTCACGTCGACCTCGATCATCCAGGTCGTCAGCGCCGACAGCCTGCGGGCCGACGGGCGAAACTCCCGCACCCTGTTTGCCAGCTACTCGGCCGAGCGCGGGCCCATCCTCGTCGACGGCGTTCCCATCGCGCAGTCCCTCCCGAGCGATGACGAATACAAGTTCCAGCGCACCTACTCGAACGGCGTGCTCTACGCGCCCGTCACCGGGTACTTCACCCTCAACCAGGGCAACACCGGCATCGAGGGTGAGCTCAACGACTTTCTCAGCGGCACGTCAAACTCGCAGTTTCTCGACCAGGTGAACGCGATCCTCACCGGCCAGAACCCGAAGGGTGCGGCGGTTGAGCTCACTATCGACCCCGTGGTGCAGCAGGCAGCGTGGGATGCCCTCGGCGACCAGAGTGGCGCGGTCATCGCGCTCAACCCCAAGACGGGCGCCATCATCGCAATGGTGTCGCGCCCGACATTCGACCCGAACACTCTCGCGGGGCATGACACCGATGTGGTGATCGATACCTACAACCAGCTGCTGGATGATCCGGCCGGTCCTCTCTACAACCGCACGCTCGCCGGGCCCCTCAACCCGCCCGGATCCACCTTCAAGCTCGTCGTTGCGGCGGCGGCCCTCGAGTCGGGCAACTACACGACCGAGACCCAGTTCCCCAACCCCGGCCAGCTCCAGCTGCCGCAGAGCGACAACGTCATCACCAACTCGGGCGGCGACAACTGCGGTGGCACCCCCACGGTCTCCCTCGCCGACGCGCTGCGGCTCTCGTGCAACATCCCGTTCGCGGAGCTGGGGCAGCAGCTCGGCAGCCAGACCATCCGCGAGCAGGCCAACAAGTTCGGCTTCAACGAGAGCGTCGACACGCCACTGAGCTCGACCCCGAGCATCTACCCGCGGGCTCTCGACGAGCCGCAGACGATGCTCTCGGCTTTCGGCCAGTCGAGCGTGCGGGCATCCCCCCTGCAGATGGCCATGGTGTCGGCGGCCATCGCCAACGGCGGCACCCTCATGCAACCGAACCTCGTGGAGTCGATCGTGGCATCTGACCTGCGCGTGCTCCAGCAACTCGAACCGACTGTTTTCGGCCAGGCGATGAGCCAGCAAACTGCCGCAACAATGACGCAGATGATGGTCGATGCGGTCAGCAACGGCGCGGGCAGTAATGCCAGAATAGACGGAGTCGATGTTGCGGGTAAGACCGGTACAGCAGAGAACGGTGAGGGCGATCCGTACACCCTCTGGTTCACTGGTTTTGCCCCAGCGAACGACCCTGAGGTTGTCGTTGCAGTGGTTGTAGAAAACGGTGGCGGTCTGGGGCAAGACGGCACCGGCAACACAGTCGCAGCTCCAATCGCGAAGAGAGTACTAGAGGCGGTGCTATTCAGATGAGACCCACAAGCGGGCTCACCTTCGGGGGCAGATACCAACTGTCGAGCCGTGTCGCCATCGGTGGCATGGGCGAAGTGTGGCAAGCCACCGACCTCGTCATCGGGCGCACCGTCGCCATCAAGATCCTCAAAGACGAGTACCTCGGCGACCCGGGCTTTCTCGAGCGGTTCCGCGCCGAGGCTCGTCACGCTGCACTCGTCAACCACGAGGGCATCGCCAACGTGTTCGACTATGGCGAGGAAGACGGCAGCGCCTACCTCGTGATGGAACTCGTTCCGGGCGAGGCTCTCAGCGCCATCCTCGAACGCGAACGAGTTCTGCCCACCGACAAGGTGCTCGACATCGTCGCGCAAACGGCGGCCGCGCTTCAGGCTGCCCACGCGGCGGGACTTGTTCACCGCGACATCAAGCCCGGCAACCTGCTCATCACTCCCGACGGTCGCGTGAAAATCACCGACTTCGGTATCGCCCGCATCGCCGACCAGGTTCCACTCACGGCGACCGGTCAGGTCATGGGAACGGTGCAGTACCTGTCGCCCGAACAGGCGAGCGGGCATCCCGCATCTCCCAGCACTGATATCTACTCGCTCGGCATCGTGGCCTATGAGGCTCTCGCCGGCAAACGCCCCTTCACGGGTGAGTCGCAGGTCGCCATCGCGATGGCACAGATCAACGAGACTCCGCCCGAGCTTCCCATCACGGTCGCCGAGCCGGTGCGCAACCTCGTCTACGCGTGTATCGCCAAGAACCCGGCCGATCGACCGGCTTCGGCGGCGCACCTTGCGCGCGCGGCCCAGTCGCTGCGACGAGGGGATGTTGCTGCCGCGGCTGCGGCAGTACCCGGCATTCTCGGCGAGGGCTCCCACGCGGCAACGGTCGGCCCCAACTACGGCAACCCCACGTCGCAACTCACGCGCGTGCTGCCCGTCAACGGCGGGGTCGACACTGCCACGCTGCCGGTCGAGACCAAGCGTCGAAACCCGTGGACGTGGCCGCTAGTCGCCCTGATCTCCCTGCTCGCGGTCGTGCTGATCGGCACGATCATCGCGCTGCTCGCGAACCCCGGATCGACTCCGAGCGATCCGACGAGCTCGAGCCCCGCGCCATCCAAGCCCACCACGTCGTCAGCCCCCTCGACCACGCCGCCGAGCAACCTCGTGTTCCTCGACGAGAGCCAGGTCATCGGCCGCACGCAAGACGTCGTCACGGAATACCTCACGGGCCTCGAGCTCGGCATTGATGCTCGCGAGGGTCTCGTCGCGCCGTCTGAAGACCAGGTCGGGCTTGCCTACAGCGCCAACCCGCGCGGAAACGTGCGCAAGGGCGAGATCATTACGGTGAACTTCTACAAGGCGATTCCCGCGCCTGTGGCATCCAAGCCGGGGCCACTCACGATCACCGACGGCCCCTACGTCGCAGGAGACGTTGTCACGGTCACGTGGCCCGTCTACAACGGGTGCCCGTCAGGCTTCACACACAACGGTTTCAACTTCCAGATCGGCAACGGAACAGCGTCGACACCCAACGTGGTGCCGTCCAGTTCGACCAGTCTCGACATTGAACTGACTGCCGCTGGCGAGACCACCATCTCGTACACGGCAGTGTGCACGAGCTTTGAGTCGCCAATTTCCGACACTGTAACGATCACGGTCAACTGACAATTTGGCCAATGGCCCTACGGGTACACTGACAGAGATATTGTCGAGTTCCCGTTCAGGAGTGTGGTCGTGACTGAAGGCGTTGCGCAGGGCGTGCGTATGCTCGCGGGCCGCTACGAGCTCGGCGATCTCATCGGGCGCGGCGGCATGGCCGACGTTCACGTCGGCATGGATACGCGCCTCGGTCGACGGGTTGCAATCAAGCTGCTCAAGCCCTCCCTGGCCAACGATCCGGCCTTTCGCACGCGCTTTCGCCGTGAGGCACAGGATGCCGCGAAGATGGCTCACCCCACCATCGTGCGCATCTTCGATGCGGGTGAGGAGACCATCCGCGAAACCAGCGGCGCCGAGACGCTCGTGCCCTTCATCGTCATGGAGTACGTCGACGGTCGCCTGCTGAAAGACATCGTCGCCGAAGGTCCCGTCGCACCCGCGGAGGCGTCTCGCATCATCGAGCAGGTGCTCACCGCTCTCGAGTACTCACACCGCGCCGGCGTCGTGCACCGCGACATCAAGCCGGGCAACATCATGATCACCGCCAATGGCCAGGTCAAGGTCATGGACTTTGGCATCGCCCGCGCGATCTCTGACTCCTCCGCCACCATCGCCGAGACGAGTGCCATCGTGGGCACCGCGCAGTACTTCTCCCCGGAGCAGGCTCGCGGTGAGACCGTGGATGCTCGCAGCGACCTGTACTCGACGGGCATCCTGCTGTTCGAGCTTCTCACCGGGCGTGCGCCCTTCCGCGGCGAGAACCCGGTTGCCGTGGCCTACCAGCACGTCAACTCAGACGCGGTGCCGCCGAGCTCGCTCAACCCAGCCGTCTCGCCCGCACTCGACGCCGTGGTGCTTCGCGCGCTCGCGAAGGACCGCTTCGAGCGCTACCAGAGTGCCGCTGAGTTCCGCGACGATGTCGAGGCTGCCGCCGCCGGCGATGTTCCCGTGCGCAAGCAGCTCGCCGTCAACGACTTCAACGCCACCCTCTTCGGCGTCAACCCGAGTGCCGTCGCCGGATCCGAAGCAACCATGCGCCAGTTGACTGTCGACAGCGATGACCGCCTCACCCGCACGCAGAACCGGCCCCCCGTTGCCTGGATCTGGGCCGGTGTCGCGCTCATGATTGCGATCATCGCGGGAGTCATCTTCTGGACTTTCTCGTTGGCGGCGCCCCAGATCGGCGGCCAGTCGGTCGACGTTCCCGACGTGGTCGGCCAGGCCTTCGTCGACGGCAGCCAAGTGCTCGAAGACGCAGACCTCGAGGTGCAGAAGTTCAGCGAGGCGAGCGACACCGTGCCCGAGGGCGCGATCATCCGCACCGACCCCGAGGGCGGCATTACCGTCACGCCCGGCTTCATGGTGAAGGTGTGGGTCTCGCTGGGCAAGACGCCAGCGACAGTTCCCGACGTCACCAACATGCTCGAAGCCGACGCCATCGCTGCCCTCCAGGCCAAGGGTCTCGTCTACGGCAGCACCACGCAGGAGTTCTCGGGAACCGTGAAGGCCGGAGTCGTGATTCGCTCTGACCCCGCTGGTGGCTCCGAGCGTCGTGCCGATGGTTCGGTCATCCGCGCGGGCGATACCGTCAACCTGTTCATCTCGAACGGCATCGTGCAGATTCCGGACTTGGTGGGCCAGCCGCTCGCCCAAGCTAGCGCCACACTGCAAGCCCTCGGTCTCGGCAACTTTACGACGCAGGTCGACCTCAGCTGCACCGGCACTGTCGTCGCCGCGCAGTCGGTCATCGGCGAGAACCCCCAGGGCACGCCCATCACCATCCGCGTCTGCGGCGGCGGAAACTAGGCCAGCTTCACCAGTGGGGTGAGGCCACGGGCCGCTTCGGCAGCCTCGGGCAGGCCGGCCACGGCGAGCCAGTTGCCGAGCATCCGGTAGCCACCCTCGGTGAGCACGGATTCTGGATGAAACTGCACGCCGTAAATCGGCAGGCTCTCGTGACGCAGGCCCATGATGACGCCACCCTCGGTGCGTGACGTGACCACGAGGTCGCTCGGCACGGTCGAATCGACCACGGCGAGGGAGTGATACCTCGTCGCAGTGAACGGCTGCGGCACACCGTCGTAGAAGGCGCTGTCGTCGTGGTTGATGAGCGAGGTCTTGCCGTGCATGAGCTCATCGGCGTGGGTAACCGTGGCGCCCATCGCCTCGGCGATCGCCTGGTGGCCCAGGCACACACCGAAGAGCGGCTGGCCCGACTCGAGCGCAGCCCTGACGATCGGGATGCTCACCCCAGCCGACGCCGGGGTGCCGGGGCCGGGGGAGAGCAGCACGGCGTCGTACCCGCGAATGACCTCGGCCGCCTCATCCGCCGAGAAGGCGTCGTTGCGCACAACGGTCGTCTCAGCACCCAGCTGCAGCAGGTAGCCATTGAGCGTGTAAACGAAGCTGTCGTAGTTGTCGACGACGAGAACGTGGGTCATTGCCCCTCCACGGTGACGTCCTGCGCGGGCAGGAGTTCTTGAACCCAGGGAAACACCCAGAGCACGAGCGCCGCGAGTACTGCCGCGGCGAGCACAATCAGAATCAGCACCCGTAGCCATGCAGGCCCGGGCAGCACGCGCCACAGTGCCGCGTACATCAGCCCACCGCCAGAGCCTGAGCGGGCGGAACGAGCTCGGGTGGCGGGCCACCGGCGCGCGGGTACCAGGTATCAAACACGCTGTACGTGATGATGCGCTCTGCAGCCGTCAGTTTCGGGTTGCAACTCGTGATCGTCAGGATGCGGTCGGTGGGGGATGCGCCAGGAAACTGGGGAACCGGGTCGAGCACGCCGACTCCTGTCGGCATTACGTACTCGACGGAACGGAAGACATAGCGATACCAGCCGTCTGCCGTCTCGATGTAGATGCTGTCGCCGACGCGCAGGTTGGCGATGTCACCCAGGGGCTGGCCCCATCCCGTGCGGTGACCGGCGAGCGCGAAGTTGCCAACGGCCCCCGGCATCTGCGTGCCTGGATAGTGACCAATCCCGTCGGCGAGCGCGCCGCTGACGGCAACGCCCTCCGCGATGGGCCGGATGTAGTCGGCGCCAAACCGCGGAACGATGAGGTTACCGAACGCCACGTTGTCGCCCGGGGCAGAGATGACGAGGGGCTCACCGGGATCGGGGCGGTCGACGGGCGCGGGCGCTGCGGCCTCACCCTTATCCCACTGCTGGCTCTGCTCTACGGCGACGCTCTGTTGCTCGCTGCCCACGATGAGGTCATTGAGCCAGATCTGCCAGCCCAGAAACAGCAGCACGAGAACGCCCGCTGTGATGAAGAGTTCGCCGAGAACGCCGACAACACTGAGGCGCGGGCGCTTGAGTGCGCGCCGACGCGCAACCCTGCCGTCCTCGAGAACCATAGGCATGATTCTAGGGTCTGGCACTGGGAGTGGGTTGAGGATGTGCACCCTGCAGGATGCCCGGTGCAGCCGTTCAGGCTAGAATCATCCCCATGGCCCGAACGACCGCTCGCACCAAGACCGAACGCCCCGTAGAGAACCGCTCCGGGGAGGCAGCTCCGAACCCTGTGTGGTTCAAGCCCGTGATGTTCGGCTTCATGCTGCTGGGCCTCGTGTGGATCATCGTCTTCTACGTGAGCGGATCGACACTTCCCATCCCTGACCTGGGTAGCTGGAACATCCTGATCGGCTTCGGAATCATGTTCATCGGGTTCCTCATGACAACTCGCTGGCGCTAAATCGTCGCCACAACTACTCAAAGGCCGCCGGTTCTCCGGCGGCCTTTAGTTATTAACAGGCTGTCCACATGGTGAATTACACCCCTGTAGTTATACCCACTGTGGAGAGCCTGTGGATAACTCGTTCCCTGAGGCACTCGAAGGGAACGGGGCGGGATTGCTTGGCTTCGAGCGTCTCAGCGAACGTGTAGTCACGTGTATCGCCGAGATAGTGCGGGTAGGTCAGCAAGCCGACCTTCAATGAGAGCGAGCTTCTTCGCCCGACTCCAGCCCTGAATCTGCTTCTCCCACGCGAACGCTACGGCGACGCTGTCAGTCTCGGCCGCGAAGGCCAGAGTCACCGGGCGGCGCGTGCGAGTGAAGTTGGCACCGAGACCCTCGTTATGTTGCCAGAGCCGCCTTTGAAGGTCGAAAGTGCTGCCCGTGTAATAGCTGCCGTCTGCGCAGCTGAGAATGTAGACCCACGCCATGGGGTGTCATCCTGCACCTGAACTTGCTCGGGCCGCCTCGATCATCCGCAGGGGTGAGCACGCCGGTTCCCTTCGAGAGCCTCAGGGAACGAGCACTACAAGACGTAGAGGCGCAACAGCGTCAGAGCGATCAGCACGATCACGACGACGGCAACGAGTACGGCCTGAAGCACCTTCTGGTCTGCGCGCCTCGTTCGCACGTAGACGAACGCGACGGCCGCGCCGGCAATGAGACCACCGAGGTGCGCCTGCCAAGAGACGTTGGTTCCCGGCAGGAAGCCGATCACGAGGTTGATGCCGATCAACACCACCAGATAGGTGCTGTTGCCACCGAACTTGCGCTGGATGACGAAGAACGCGCCCATGAGACCGAAGATCGCCCCGGATGCCCCCACCACCGGTGTCAGCGGCGCGAGCAGCAGCACGGCCACCGATCCACCGAACGCGCTCACGAGATAGAGCACGAGGAATCGCACGCGCCCCACGAGCCGCTCAAGGATAGGCCCGAAAATGAAGAGCGAAAACATGTTGAACGCCAGGTGGATCGGCGAACTCGTCGAGTGCACGAACGCCGCAGTGAGCATGCGCCACGGTTGCGAATAGGTGTACGGCCCGTAGTACACGAGGGCATCGGTGACCGGGCTGTTCGGGATGATCTGCAGCAGCCACACGATCACGCACAGCGCGATGATCGAGTACGTGACAACGGGAGCATTGCCGGACCGTAGCGCGGTGACAAAGGCGGGCTTCGTGCGGGGCATGCTCGCCTGACCCTCGCGAACGCACTCGGGGCACTGCACACCCACTGCCGCCTGGGTCTGGCACTGCGGGCAGATGGTTCGCCCGCAGCGCTGGCAGAGAATGTAGCTCTGCCGGTCAGGATGCCGGTAGCAGGTGTTACTCGACCGGCTTTCGGCGCTCGTCACGTGCTGGTCAGACCTCGTCGATGGTGATGGACTCGATCACGACATCGGTAAGGGGCTTGTCACGGCCGTCGGTGGGTACGGCCTCGATGGCGTCGACGACGCGCTTCGAGTCTTCGTCGGCTACCTCGCCGAAGATGGTGTGCTTGCCCTGCAGCCACGGGGTCGGCACCGTGGTGATGAAGAACTGCGACCCGTTGGTGCCCTTGCCGCCGCGAGTGCCGGCGTTGGCCATGGCGAAGATGTAGGGCTCACCGAACGTCAGTTCGCCGTGGATCTCGTCGTCGAACTCGTAGCCCGGGCCGCCGATGCCCTGGCCCAGGGGGTCGCCGCCCTGGAGCATGAAGTCCTTGATGATGCGGTGGAAGATGACGCCGTTGTAGAGCGGGTCGGTGGAGGTCTTGCCCGTGGCCGGGTGCGTCCACTCTTTGGTTCCGGTCGCGAGACCGGTGAAGTTGGCGACGGTCTTGGGGGCATGGTTGCCGAAGAGGTTCACCTTGATGGTGCCGAGGTTGGTCTGGATGGTGGCAACAGCCGTGTGGAGTGACATGCTCTCAATCTTAGAGTGGCCGCGCGTAACACCTTGTGGGTTCGCTGGCAACCCGGTTCCACCGATGACACCGGCGTGACAGGATGGGGTCACGGTTCAATCCCACTGGAGGTAAATCCATGGCACTATCGCGCAAGCGCCAGAAAGAGCTCAACCGCCTGAAGGCTCAGGCCGAGGACCTCTGGGAGGACCAGAAGGACCTACTCGACCACGCCTCAAAGGTTGTTCGGGATGCCAGCCGCCAGGCGGCCAACTACACCCGCGAAGAGGTTGCCCCTCGCGTGCGTGACACCTACGAAGACAAGGTTCGCCCCGTCGTGAACGCGGGCGTCTCCGGCGCCAAGTCTGCCGTCGGCACCACGCGCGACAAGCTCGTCGACGATGTGCTGCCCGCGATGTCGGCCGCCCTCGGTACTGCGCTCGCCGCAATCGAGGTCGCCAAGAATAAGCAGGTTCGCGAAGCGATCAGCCGGGCTTCCAAGTTCGGCACGGATGTCGGCACCAAGGTGGGCATCGTGCAGCCGAAGCCGGCGGGCCCCGGTCGCTACATCCTCATCGGCTTCGGAGTCGTGGCGGCCCTCGCGGTTGCCTACGCGGCCTACCAAACGCTCCGCGCCGACGACGACCTGTGGATCGACGACGAGCCGGAGCCCGACGAGATCGAAACCGCCTAAGCGGTCGGATCTATCCAGGCGAGCGGCTCGCTCGCAACGAACTGCTCAGTCACATCGCCGACTCGATCGACGCCCGGCTGCAGCGACAGGTGCAGGACCGGTGCGCCCTCACTCAGGTCGAGCGCGCGCAGGTTCACCCAAAACAGGTTGGGTGCCGTCGTTGAGTCGAAGAAGTAGGCCCCTTCGCTCGGGCTCGCGACGACGCGCCAGCGAGTGGCTGCGATGTTCGGATGCAGCGGATCGTGCTCCCCGAACGGCACCGACACGTTCCTCATGACGGCGAGCATGCTGGCGACGGCACTGCGCAGGTCGTCGGTCGGGGGCAGCAGCCGACTGAAGTGGGTGGCCCGAACAAACCGTGCGGCCGACTCGACATCGCCCGGCAGGGGCTCGGTTCCGCCGAAACCGGAGTAGTGCGTGAGCAACTCCGCCTGCTCGTCGAAGGGGGGCGAGTTGGCCATGATCGTGTATCCGGTGCCGTGATGGATGCTCGTCTTGCCGTCAAGAAACTCGATGATGGCCGAGTCGCCCGTCGCGTCGGATACCGAGATGTGTGCTGTTCCGGGCTTGCCGCCGATCAGCACCGGGATGACCTGCAGCTCGCTGAACGCTGCGACGACCTCATCCACGGTGGCGAACTGATCAAGCAGGTACTGCACCACGACGGGGAGTCCGATGCCCGGCCGCGCGGCATCCCGAACGCCGTAATCGGCCTCGGTCAGATAGAGGCCATTGGCCACCAAGCCCGCCTGGTTGAGGCCATCCACGGTGAACCCGCCGTACATCGACGACACGACACTGCCGTAGCGGGATCGCCACGAGAGGGTGTTGTCTCCCGCCTCGCTGTGCTCGATTCCGGCCGGCAGGGCCCACAGGTCGGTATGGGTGTCTTCGTACCAGTCCATGCTGCGCCCGACCAGCACGATACCGACGCCGGGAGAACCCCCGGTTGACCACAGAATTCGAGTACACATAGCCCTAGTATTGCGCCATGGTCGACGACCTCCCCAGCCGCAGCGGGGACGAGGTACCCGCTCGAGTTCACACGCGTGCCATCGTGTGGGTCGCGGTCATTGCCACCGTGGTTCTGGGGTCGTCCGCAATCGCCCTCGCCGACCAGGCGCCGTCTAACAGTGCCCGCACTATTGCGGAGACATTCCTGCCTCCAGACGGGTCGGCGGCGACTCTTGAGTACAACGACGGAACGTCGTGGATCGTCGAGTCGGCCTACACAACGGGCGTGCGATTCCTGCTCCAACAGCCGAGCCTGGCCGGGGAGCACCAGTTGAACCGCTTCACGGCCCTCGGGCAGGATCCGAGCCAGGCGCGGTTCTTTCGCGAAACCTGGGCCGACGTCGGTGGCGAGCGATCCCAGGTGACTGCGCTCTACCAGCTCGACAACGACGGCATCCGCCTGCTCACGATCAGCGGCGGGCCCAACGGGTTCAGTTTTGATCCGGGTGTGCTTGTGTTGCCGGCGGATGTCGCGCCCGGCTCCTCGTGGTCGGGCTCGGGTGCTGCCCTCCCGCAGGGCATCGTCAGCTACGAGTCGAAGGGATCGGCCGAGGCGGGCAATGACGGGTGCATCGTGGTCGACCTGGCCATCGATTACCGCGACCCCGCCGACAATAGCGTGCTGCTCTCGTCGACCCAGGCGAGCACGTGGTGCCCGGGGGAGGGCGTGACGGGCGAGCGGTTCGCCAACAACGGTGAACCCGGTTCCAGCCGATCGACGCCGGTCGACCAACGGGATCTGGGCGTGACATCCACGATCTTCACTCCCGACTTCTCGGGGTACTCGAGCTGGGAGGCCGCGTCACTCCCACTCGTGCAGCGCGACCCCCTGTTCGGCGAATCCACGCTGCCGGGTACGACCGACGCGGCCGCTGCGGTTCTGGCCTCGGGAGTGGCAGCGTTCAACACCGGCTCGGATGTCGTGGCCTATCGACCGGGAGACGGCGAGGCGGAGCGCGCGTGGATCGCCCGCCCGGGCGGCGACATCGTGCGCATCGCGGCCGTGGGAGATGTGCTTCTCGTCGCGACCACGGAGCGAAAGGTGCGTGCCTACGACGCGCTCGGCCGACGCGGCTGGACAGCCACCTTCTCCGATGTGCTCGCGGGCGTACCCGTCTCCGACGGTGATGACGGGGCAATCATGCTCGCGATCGACGGCGAGCTACGGCGAGTGAACGTTGACGACGGCGAGCTGTTGTGGTCGACCACCCTGGGGGCGGATGCCGAGCTGTCGCCCGCCGTTGGGGGTGATGCCGTGTTCGCGGTCGACCGCTCGGGCGCACTTCATGCGCTGGCCCTCGACGACGGCGCCGCGCTGTGGACCGCGCCGATAGAGAAAGCCGCCGCCATCGCTGCCACCACGGATTCGGTGTTTGTCATCACTCAGGACGGCGGACTCTACAGTTGGGATTCCGAGACCGGGGCCGAGCGGTGGTGGGACGGTCTTTCCGGGGTGCCCGAGCGGGTGATCGCGCGGGATGGGCTTGTGCTCGTGCAAACCACCGAGGGTACGGCGGCCTACGACGACTCGGGCTATCGACTGTGGTCGTCCCCGCTGTCTGAGGCGCTTCTCACCGACGGCGAGCGCTTCCTCGCACTCGGTGCGAGCGTCGCAGTTCTGCTCGACGCCGACGGCTCGGAGCTCTCGAGCTGGCCGGTGCAGCCGGAAGACCTGTCGTACACGCGCTACCTCGTGGCGGTGCCCGGTGGTTTCTGGCTTGTCAACACCAACTTCGAGGTTCTGGCGGTGACGGAGCAATGACCGCACTGCGCTCAGGGGCGGCGGCAGCCTGGTCAACCACGCGACTCTTCGTGACCCGCGTTCTCGTGGAGCCCGTGCGGGAGGGGAGGCTGCGCGATGTGCAGTGGCCCCCGGGTCTTCGGCCGATCGTCGCGGTCGGGCTCGCGGGTTACATCGCTGCGGTCACCCTCGTGCTCGGGTCGTCGATCATCCGGCAACAGCTTGAACTCACCGTGCAGGCGGGCACCAACGCACCGCCGCTGCCGCGCTCGGTGCTGTGGGTCTCGATGGCCCTCACTGCGCTCGCCGTTACCCTCGGGCAGTCGGGAGCGCTGCACACCAGGGCGTGGCTGAGGTGGCTCGTGACCACCTTCACCGTGCTCGTGATTCTGCTCGCGAGCATTCCCGATCTTGAGGCGGTGCCCCTCGGTCGCGTGATTGCGGTGGCGGCATGCCTCGGGCTCGTGCTGTTCGTTGCCCTGCGCGGGCACCGCAGGTTCGCCTGGTGGGAGTTCGTCGTCATCGCGGTGTTGGTGTGGGGATCATTCGCCGCGAGCATCGGTCTCGTCGCGGCCCGCAGCCTGCCGCTCGGCTACGACTTCGTGCCGATCGTGGTGTCGCTCGTGCTGGTGACCGTCGGCCAGCTCGCGATTCCCGCCGCCATCGCCGCCGGTGCCGCGGTCGCCGAACTTGCGGTGTCGTCGGCCGTGTGGGTTGCTGGAGCGTTCCGCGACAAGCTTGGTCGCACGGCCGTGATCGTGCTGCTCTGCGTCGTCGCCGTATGGCGCGTTATCGATCTGGTTCCCGCGACGATCGCCGTAGTGGGCAATCCGTTCTCAGAGCTCGTGGCGCTGTTGGCCGCCGCCGCGTTCATCGCCCTCATCGCGGCACTGTGGGTTCTGCTCGCTCGAGTGCGCCGCGGCGGCGAGCATCCCACTACCGCGGGTCTTATCGCAGCGTTGTCGTCGGTTTCGTTGCTCATCGCGGCGTGCATCACGCTCATGATTCCCTCCGCTTTCGCGCAGCTGGGTGGACTGGTCGCGCTGGCCTATGGGGCGCCGGATGCACTGGGGGACTTCCTCATCGCATTCTCGTCGGTCGCGAGCGCCACCGTCGTGGTCGGCGGCGTTCGGTCCCTGGCTGGCCTCGCGATGATCGTGATCGCGGTCGTGCTCGCGCGCCGGGGGCGGCCGATGCTCCCCGAACTTCTCGCCGCGGTGGGTCTCGCGAGCCTCGGCTCGGGCGCGGCCATCCTCTTCGACCTGCCCTTGTCGTGGACACCGGTGGCGCTGTCGTACGTCGCGACCATCGCCGCATTCGCGATGCTCGTCACCCTGCTGCTGACGCGTCGCATCACGATGCCGCGCATTACTGCGATCACGGGAGCGCTCCTGATCGCGGCCCTCTTCGAGCACCGGGACTGGATCTCCGATCCGCTCGCAGCTGTGCTCGGTTCGGCCGCGATCGCGACCGTGTTGCTCGGCTTCGTGTGGTCACTCCTCACGGGCTACGGGCAGGCCAACACCGACAGCGCGAGATACCCCCGCCCCGCTCGGGTGCAACTGGTGCTCGCCAACGCGGTGTTCGGTGCGACGGTGCTCGCCTATTCCGCGCTCGCGCGCGACCCCGATTCCATCGTCAATCTGGCCGACTTTGCGGAGTACGGCGGACGAGTTTTCGGTGATGCTCTCATCGCCGGATCACTGCTGACCGCATACGCTGCGGCGGCATTCAACCGAAAGTTAGGCTGACCCCATGTCTGAATCCGTACTGCAGGTGCATTCGCAATCCCGAACCGTAGTGGGCATGGAATCCGAGGCGGTGATCGCCGGAAGTGTCGCCGCTGGCATCGGCGGCATCTACGGTGCAATCGTGTTCGCAGGAACCAACCCGACGATCTGGGGCGGGTGGTCGTTGGGCCTCGCGTCGGCGATCGCGGTGCTCGTAGTGAGCGTGGTGACGAGCTACGTCGGCTACTGGCGCTCCCGTCACCTTCCCGGCCAGGAGTGGCGGCTGAGCATCTCGTCGTGGAAGTTCATCCTCGACGCAACCATCGTTGCCGCGGTTCACTCGGTTATTGCGACGATCGCGACGCTCATCACGTTCATCCTGCTGCAGATGAGCTTTCAATCCCTGCGGGTCGATGGGTGGACGTCGGCGGTGGGCGCCGCCGCCGCAACCGGTCTCACTTCGTATTACATCTACCTGTCCGTTTCGCGAATCAACACGTCGAAGATGGCGTCGCTGCTCGTGATCTTCATGTCGGTTGCGGTGCTCACGAGCATGGCCACGGCGCAGGACCCCCTGTGGTGGGAATACCACTTCTCACAGCTGGGAACCTTCGGCGACCGATCGAGCGGACTGTTCAACATCGCGCTGATCATCGCGGGCGCCCTCGTGACCACGTTCTCGCTCTACCTCTACCGCGACATCGAAGCCCTGTACACCGTGGGCGTGCTCAAGCGAAAGTGGGCGGCTCGGGCGATCTCGGTCACCTTCGTTGTCATGGGAATCATGCTCGCCGGGGTCGGCGCCTTCCCGCTCAACGTGAACATGCTCATCCACAACGTCTCGGCCATCGGCATGTCGATCTCGTTCATTCTGTTGCTCGTCACGACACCGTGGGTGCTCAAGGGGATGCCCTGGACGTTCTTCGCCGTGACGGCAGGCTTTTTTGCCGGGATGCTCGTCTCAGTGGTTCTCTTCGCGGTGACGGGCTACTTCAATCTCACGGCGTTCGAGCTCGTCGTCTTCGTGATCATCTTCGGGTGGATCTCGACGTTTATCCGGTTCCTCAGCGCAACTGTGGAGCAGTCGCAGCAGCCCTCTCCGGCAGAGGTCAGCTGACTCGATGCCCGGACTCTCCCGTCGCCAGTTTCTTACCCGCGCGGCTACCCTCGCCGCGGTTACTGGACTCGATCTCGAGTTGATCGGTACCAGCCTGTCAGCGCAAGCAGCTCCAGCGAGCGATGCGCCGAGCACCCTCCTCCAGACCATCCTGCAGGGCCCCGTGCAATCCAAGAGCTACCGAACACTCGTGACCGGGCCCGGCGAGGGCTACATCCCGCGGCTGGATGTGCTGCGGCGCACGCCCGACGCATCCCGCACCACCGCTCGCCGCTCGCTGCTGTATTTGGGCCATCTCTCGGATCTGCATGTGATTGATGCCCAGTCGCCCGCCCGCATCGAGCCGATGATCGTGTCGGATCACTCGGCCTGGGGCTCGGCCTTCCACCCCCACGACCCCATGAGCGTGCACACCACGGCAGCAATGGTGAAGGCATTCTCCGACGTGAGGTTCAGCCCGCTCACGGGCGCACCCATGGGTGCGGCAATCGTCACCGGCGACAGCGCAGACATGCACTCGAGCCTCGAGCTTCGCTGGTACATCGACCTGCTCGATGGCGGCAGCGTCAATCCGGCGAGCGCCGGATCAACGTTCGAGGGAGTGCAGGCGTGGGCGGAGGCCGTGTGGGCGTACCGGCCTTCCGATCCGAAGGGCGGTTCTTTCGATGCCTGGGGATTCCCCACCCTCCCGACGTTGCTCGATGAGGCCGTGGCACAGCCCGTCGAATCGGTCGGGCTCCCGGCGCCCTGGTATGCCGTCTACGGAAACCACGACACACTGCTACTGGGCACATTCAACCTCAGCCCGCAATTGCACGCGCTGGCCGTCGGTGGGCAGAAGTCGTACAGCCTCGATGCGACCGCCTCAACGCTCCTCGGCGGCTATGCCTCGAGCGCCAGCCCTCTGCAGCGAATGGCGGATGCCGTCGGCCTGGCGCTTGGGCGGTCGGGCTTCAAAGCCGTCACTCCCAATCCCGACCGGCACCTCTTCGAGCAGGTCGACTTCATGGCCCAGCACTTCGAAACGCAGCCAGCTCCCGGTCCCGTGGGTCACGGCTTCACCCAGCACAACCTCGATACGGGCGAGACCTGGTGGGCCAATGACCTCACCCCGAACATCCGCGCGTTCGGTCTCGACACCTGCAACCAGGTGGCCGGGCCCGATGGGGCCGTGCCCGACGTGCAGTTCCGGTGGCTGAAGGCCCAGCTTGAGCAGGCGCAGGCAGATAAGAAACTCGTGCTGATCTTCAGTCACCACAACAGCCTGACGCTCGAGAACCGCGCTCAACGGCCGGGAGACACCGAGGTGCTTCACGGAGCCGAGGAGTTTGTCGACCTGCTGCTGCAGTACCCGGTGGTCGTCGGGTGGCTCAACGGCCACACCCACCTCAACCAGATTCTCGCCCACACCTCGGAACGGGGCGGGTTCTGGGAGATCACGACCGCATCGTGCATCGACTTTCCCCAGCAACAGCAGGTCGTGGAACTGGTCGACAACCGCGACGGCACTCTGTCGCTCTTCACCACGGTGCTCGACCACGCGTCGCCAGCGACGCCCGGTGCCAGCGGTTCATACCTCGACCTGGCCGCCCGGAGCCGCGAGTTCGCCGCGAACGACTGGGCGGAGAGCCCGATCATGCGCCGTGGATCGCCACTCGACCGCAACACCGAACTGCTGGTACCCGCGCCCTTCGACCTGTCGGCGATCACGGATGCCGCCTTGGAATCCCAGCACATGCAGCAGAAGGCGCGCGTGCTTGCGTACGAGAAGGGACGGGGACTGTGAAGCGTCTCGCTGCGGTGCTGGTCGCCGTGCTTACCCTCACCGGATGCTCGCAAATCGCTGCGATTGCGCCCGTCGGTGGTGACCACCTCGCAGAGGTGCGCTTCGCTACCGGTGACATCCTCGTCGCCGAGCGCGTCGAGATCCTGTCCGGTCCCGACTGCACGCAGGCCGGCGATGTGATCAGCTGCACCGGCACGACAGTCAACGGGTCGGCCATCACGAGCACGTCGACGGCAACCACCATGACTGTGACGGTGGGCAGCGAGACACTCTACGACGGCAGCATCCAGGATGCACTCGACAAGGCAGCGAGGCCGGGCTCGTGATCGGTACCTGGAGGGCGGTGTTGCGGGGGTGGCGAGTGTTCGTACCGGTTGTCATTCTGAACGCGACCGTTCAGGCTTTGCTCGTGGTCGGGGATCCGGAGCCCGTAGCCGATCCGCTGTTTGCCGCGCTGGTCGCGCTGTCGTTCGTGGTGCTGGTCGCCGCCCTTGCTCTCGTCGTTGCCGCCTCCAATGGCGCGTTCAACTGGCCCAGTGGCTCGGTTCTGCTGTGGTCGGTGGTCGTCGTGGTCGCGATCGTGGGGTTGTCATTCGTCTCGCCACTGCTCGTGCCGCCCGCGATCGTGGCAGCGGCACTGAGTTCTGCCGCAGCGGATCATCCCTGGCGTGGGTTCATCGTGTTTCGCCACCGCCCCGTGCGATCGATTCTCGCGATTCTGGTCGCACTCGTGATCGTGGCCGTGGGCTGGGTGGTGTCGTTGCTGCTCGGGTTCTTCGTTACGGGCGCACTGGCATCCGGCATCACGTGGCTGTGGTTCGGCGTTACCGGCGTCGTGCTCGTCTGCTGGTTTGGTGCGCGGTACCGGCGCGCGTCACTGCGGATTGGCGAGCAGACCGAGTTCCACGTGCACTAGCGAGCCGACCAGGCGGCTTAGCCCTGCCGAGCTGTCACTATTTGTTGCCTGCGGGTGCGGCGCGCAACAAGAAGTGACAACTCACCGCGGGGTCCTGAGACGAAGAAAGCGCCGCCCTCAGGCGACGCTTTCTCTTAGTTGTGGAGCCTAGGGGAATCGAACCCCTGACCTCCTGCTTGCAAAGCAGGCGCTCTACCAATTGAGCTAAGGCCCCGCGCTGGAGCTAAGAGCGAAGGCCATTTCTGGCCTCCGGCTCCAACACTTAAGGAATCCCTTATGAGGATTCCAGTGGGGGTACCAGGACTTGAACCTGGGACCTCTTCGTTATCAGCGAAGCGCTCTAACCGCCTGAGCTATACCCCCGAGAGCAGATACGAGAGTATCGCACCTGCCACGAAACGAGTAATCGAATCAGTTGTTCGTGAAACCGACGAGCAGGCCGCCGGTCAGTCGAACACTGAAGTTGTACAGCATGCTCGCGATCGCACCGAGGGCGGTGATCACGACTACGTTCAGGATCGCCACGATGATCGCGAACAGTGCCACCTGGCCGAGCGAGAAGCTCGCGGCAACGCTGAACTCGGGGTCACCGAGGATGTCCTTCAGGATGTTGTCGAGATCGCCGAAGATTCCGGTCGAGTTCAACACGATCCAAATGAGGATCGCGGCGACGACGAGAACAATTCCCAGCGAAACGGCAACGAGGAACGACAGCTTGACCGCCGACCAGAAGTCGACGTACACGAGCTTGAGACGCACCTGCTTGGTGGCCACCTGACGCTGCGACTTGCGCTGCAGCTTCTCCGCGACACTACTCATCTACTGACTCGTCCTTTCCAGGTTCCTCGACCGCAACGCCCTCGGGCTGCTCCTCGAGTTCCTGATTTTCTAGATTCCGTTCGCTGTTCCTGGCAATTGCGATGATCTTGTCATCGTCGGCGAACCGGGCGAATACGACACCCATGGTGTCCCTGCCCTTGGCGGGAACCTCAGCGACAGACGAGCGTACCACCTTGCCGCTGGCAAGAACCACAAGCACCTCGTCCTCATCGCCGACTATCAGGGCACCCGCAAGGTCTCCACGGTTGTCGCTCAGCTTGGCCACCTTGATGCCGAGGCCGCCGCGACCCTGCACGCGGTACTGGTCTGCGGAGGTGCGTTTGGCGTAGCCACCCTCGGTCACCACGAACACGTAGGTCGGCGCCTGCTCGGATGCTCCGGACGAATCGCCGATCACACTTGCGCTCAGCAGCTGGTCGTCTTCACGGAAGTGCATACCGATGACGCCGGAGGTGGAACGACCCATGGGCCGCAGCGCTGCATCCGATGCGGTGAACCTGATCGACATGCCCTTGCGGGAGACGAGCAGCACGTCGTCGTCTTCCTCGATGAGCATCGCCGACACGAGCTCGTCACCCTCGCGCAGGTTCACGGCGATGATGCCACCCGTGCGGTTGGTGTCGTACTCGGTGAGGGCTGTCTTCTTCACGAGCCCGCCGCGAGTTGCGAGCACCAGGTACTGCGCCGCCGCATAGTCGCGGATGTCGAGAATCTGGGCAATCTCCTCGCCCGGCTGCATGGCAAGCAGGTTGGCGACGTGCTGGCCCTTCGCGTCGCGGCCGGCCTCCTGGATCTCGTAGGCCTTCGCGCGATAGACCCGCCCTGTGTTCGTGAAGAACAGCAGCCAGTGGTGCGTCGTGGTCACGAAGAAGTGATCAACGACATCGTCCGCGCGCAATTGCGCGCCCTTGACGCCCTTGCCGCCGCGGTGCTGGCTACGGTAGTGGTCGCTGCGCGTGCGCTTGATGTAGCCGCCCCGCGTGACCGTGATCACCATCTCCTCTTCGGGGATGAGATCTTCGACGCTCATATCGCCGTCGAAGCCGAACATGATCTCGGTGCGGCGGTCGTCGCCGTACTTCGCGATCAGGTCGGTGAGCTCTTCGCTCACGATGTCGCGCTGGCGCTGCGGGCTGCCCAGAATCACCTTGTACTCGGCGATTTCTCTTTCGATCTCGTCGAGCTCGTCGTTGATCTTCTGGCGCTCGAGCGCGGCGAGGCGCCGCAACTGCAGATCGAGGATGGCGCGTGCCTGGAGCTCATCGATCGCGAGCAGCGTGATGAGTCCGTCGCGCGCCTCTTCAACTGTCGGCGAGCGGCGGATGAGGGCGATGACCTCGTCGAGGGCATCCAAAGCCTTCACGTAACCGCGCAAGATGTGCGCGCGCTCTTCGGCCTTGCGCAGGCGGAAGGCCGTGCGACGAACGATGACCTCGATCTGGTGCTCGGCCCAGGCGGTGATGAATCCGTCGATCGACAGCGTGCGCGGAATGCCGTCGACGATCGCGAGCATGTTCGCGCCGAAGTTCTCCTGCAGTTGCGTGTGCTTGTAGAGGTTGTTGAGCACGACCTTCGCGACGGCGTCACGCTTGAGCACGAGAACGAGCCGCTGGCCGGTGCGACCCGAGGTCTCGTCGCGGATGTCGGCGATGCCCGCGAGCTTGCCCTCCTTGACGAGGTCAGCAATCTTGAGCGCGAGGTTGTCGGGGTTGACCTGGTACGGCAGCTCGGTGACGACGAGGCAGGTGCGACCCTGCAGCTCCTCGACATTGACAACCGCACGCATGGTGATCGAGCCGCGACCGGTGCGGTACGCGTCCTGGATTCCCTTGAGCCCGAGAATCTGCGCGCCCGTCGGAAAGTCCGGTCCCTTGATGCGCTGGATGAGGGCTTCGAGCAGTTCCTCCTGCGTCGCATCCGGGTGGGCCAGGTGCCACAGCGCCCCCTCGCCAACTTCGCGAAGATTGTGCGGCGGGATGTTCGTTGCCATGCCAACCGCGATGCCGACCGACCCGTTCACGAGCAGGTTGGGGAACCGGCTCGGCAGAACGGTGGGCTCCTGCGTGCGACCGTCGTAGTTGTCCTGGAAGTCGACTGTGTCTTCTTCGATGTCCCGGACCATTTCCATGGCGAGCGGGGCCATCTTGGTCTCGGTGTAGCGGTGGGCTGCCGCGCCGTCGTTTCCGGGGGAACCGAAGTTGCCCTGGCCGAGGGCCAGCGGGTAGCGAAGGCTCCACGGCTGCACGAGTCGCACGAGTGCGTCGTAGACCGAGGAGTCACCGTGCGGGTGGAACTGGCCCATGACATCGCCGATGACGCGGGTGCACTTCGAGAATCCCTTGTCTGGGCGGTATCCACCGTCGTACATCGCGTAAATGACACGACGGTGCACGGGCTTGAGTCCATCGCGCACTTCGGGAAGCGCACGACCGACGATGACACTCATCGCGTAGTCGAGGTACGAGCGCTGCATTTCGAGCTGCAGGTCGACCTGGTTGATCTTGTCGTGACGCTCGTCTACGACGGCCGCCTCGAAAGTCGGCTCTTTGGGTGTTTCTTCGTCAGCCACGGGAGTCCTTAGATGTCCAGGAAGCGAACGTCTTTAGCGTTGCGCTGGATGAAGTTGCGACGAGACTCAACGTCTTCGCCCATGAGTGTCGAGAAGATCTCGTCGGCCGCGGCCGCGTCGTCGAGAGTCACCTGAAGAAGGGTGCGCGTGGCGGGGTCCATGGTGGTTTCCCACAGTTCCTTGTAGTCCATCTCGCCGAGACCCTTGTAGCGCTGGATGCCGTTGTCTTTGGGCATTCGCTTGCCCGAGCCGAGCCCGATCTCCACCAGCTGGTCGCGTTCGCGATCGCTGTACACGTACTCGTGCGGAGCGTTGCTCCACTTGAGGCGGTAGAGCGGCGGCTGCGCGAGGTAGACGTAACCCAGATCGATGAGCGGGCGCATGTAGCGGAACAACAGCGTCAGCAGCAGCGTCGTGATGTGCTGGCCATCGACATCGGCATCGGCCATGAGCACGATCTTGTGATACCTGGCCTTCTCAGGATCGAAGTCTTCTCCGACACCGGCACCGAAGGCCGTGATCATCGACTGCACCTCGTTGTTGCCGAGCGCGCGGTCGAGTCGAGCCTTCTCTACGTTAAGGATCTTTCCGCGCAGCGGCAGGATCGCCTGGAACTCGGGGTTGCGACCCTGAACCGCGGATCCGCCGGCCGAGTCACCCTCGACCATGAAGATCTCGCTGAGCGCGGGGTCTTTGCTCGAGCAGTCGCGCAGCTTTCCGGGCATGCCGCTCGACTCGAGGAGGCCTTTGCGGCGGGTCTGCTCGCGCGCCTTGCGCGCGGCGATGCGCGCTTGCGATGCCTGGATTGCCTTGCGGATAACGTCGCGGGCCTGGGTGGGGTTGCGGTCGAACCAATCGCCGAGCTGCTGTCCGGCAACGCGCTGCACGAAGGCCTTCGCTTCGGTATTGCCGAGCTTCGTCTTCGTCTGGCCCTCGAACTGCGGCTCCGCGAGCTTGACCGAGATGACGGCGGTCAGGCCTTCGCGCACATCGTCACCCGAGAGGTTCTCATCCTTCTCTTTGATGATGTTCTTCTCGCGCGCGTACTTGTTGACCAGTGTGGTCAGCGCCGCGCGGAAGCCCTCTTCGTGAGTGCCGCCCTCGTGGGTGTTGATGGTGTTGGCGTACGTGTGCACGCTCTCGGTGTAGCCGTTCGTCCACTGCATGGCGACCTCGAGCGAGATCTTGCGGTCGCTGTCTTCAGACTCGAACGCAATCACCTCGGGATGAATGAGGTCGTTCTTCTTGGCACGGTTGAGGTAGTCGACGTAGTCGGCGAGCCCGCGCTCATACATGTAGCTCTCGGAGACTTCTTCGTCGCCACGCTCGTCGGTGACCGTGATGCGCAGGCCCTTGTTGAGGAAGGCCATCTGCTGGAAGCGCGCGCGCAGGGTCTCGTAGTCAAACTCGACCGTCTCGAAGGTGTCTTTGCTCGGCCAGAACGTTTGCTGCGTGCCGGTCTCGGTGGTCGACTCACCCTTCTGCAGGGGAGCGACGGGAACACCGTTCTTGAAACTCATACGCCAGACAAAGCCCTGGCGGCGCACCTCGGTGTCGACTTCGCTCGAGAGTGCGTTCACCACGGAGATACCCACGCCGTGCAAGCCGCCCGACACCGCGTATCCACCGCCGCCGAACTTTCCGCCGGCGTGCAGGATCGTCATGACGACCTCGACCGACGACTTCTGTTCCTGCTCGTTGATATCCACAGGGATGCCGCGGCCGTTGTCACGCACGCGCAGTCCGCCGTCTTTACGGATCCACACGTCGATCGTGTCGCAGTACCCCGCGAGGGCTTCATCCACCGAGTTGTCGACGACTTCGTAGACAAGGTGGTGCAAACCGCGGGGACCAGTCGAGCCGATGTACATGCCGGGGCGCTTGCGCACCGCTTCCAGTCCCTCGAGGATCTGGATCTGGTCGGCACCGTAGCTGTCAGCTGCGACGTGGCCATTGGAGATTGAACTGTTCTCCGGCAGGTCTTCGGGGGGCGTAGATGTCATCTGTGGTGGGGCTCCTGCCGATAGTTCGTGCGCGTCATTCGGGGCAGGTATTTCCTCAGGGAAGATGCCTCCGACGACTTCGTCAATTCTACCAAAGGTGGGGGCGGTAAAGCGTGAAATCGGCGATCTGCGGAGTTTTCTTGCGCTGCCTGACCAGATTTGCCTATTTAGCCGTAAGTATCGCGAGGGCCCCGGCCTGGAATTGATCTGGGGCCGCGTTTCCAGCTTGGGGCGTTCGGTCCTTCAAACCGCACAGACTCAATGCCGGCGTCCGGATATCGCACCGCGATTGTCGTCGTTATCTGTGATCGCATGAGTCGCAATTGGGTCGCCCAGGCCGTTGAGTCGCAATGCACGGTGAGAACCCCGTCGTCGATCCCGGCCGGTGTGGAGTGCTCGGCGGTCTCGGCCCCCACGATGTCGGCCCACGACGCGATCAGCTCTGACTTTGCGAGGGGCGAGGTCCACCCCATTTTTGACGCCAGGCCGTCGATCACATCGGAAAGACCGTACGGGTCTCGCCCCAGGCCGAAAGGCACGCTCGCGCCCTCTTTTTTTGTGTTGCGCTTGCGTGCCGTTGATGAGCGGTTGGTTGCGTTGCCGAAAACATCGCGAAAACGCAGGTAGACGGCAACGTGCTCAGGATTCTCGTCATTCTCCATCCGCAATCACCTCGCCTGCCTTGATTCGCACGACGTGAGCCGCGAGGGATTCGGGAACGTCGTCGAATACCGCGGCGGTGATGAGCACCTGTTCAAAGTCGCCGATCGCGTCCGCGAGCCGACCCCGGCGAGATTCGTCGAGTTCGGCAAAAACGTCATCCAGAATCAACACGGGATCGCCCGTGGATGATTCCCTCCGAAGCACCGCGGCAGAGGCAAGCTTGAGCGCGAGAGCGAATGACCAACTCTCGCCGTGGCTCGCGTACCCTCGAGCCGCGAGACCATTGAGCCCGAGCACGAGATCGTCGCGATGAGGTCCGGCGAGCGTGATTCCGCGGTCGAGTTCTGCGCGCCGAAGGCGCGCGAGCGCCTGTCGAAAACCGTCGGCCGCGGCGACAGCTGTGATCACACCAGCGCGGGTGGCGGATTCCTGTCGTTCGTCATCGTCGGGGGTTGTTGCAAACACACTGAGGTAGGTGGCGAGGGTAGCACCGTGGTCGGCCCCGACTATCGCCGAGTAGGCAGTGGTCACCTCGGGCGCGAGCTCGGAAACCAGGGCGCTTCGAGCCTGGATGATTTCAGATCCCAGGGCAACGAGCCGCTCGTCCCAAATCTCGAGCGTCGTGAGCTGGTTCTCGCGCAGGCCAGACGAGCGGGCTGACTTGAGTAGCGTGTTGCGCTGCTTGAGCACTCGCTCGTAGTCGGCGATCACCCCGCTCATGCGCGGGGAACGAAGAACGAGAAGTTCGTCCATAAAGCGTCGTCGACCCGATGGCTCTCCACGCACGAGCGCCAGATCTTCGGGAGCAAACAAGACGCTCGAGAAGTACCGAGGCAGGTCGCGCGTCTTGATAACCGAGCGATTGATCTGGGCGCGGTTCGCTCCGGAGCGATTGATTTGTACTTCGGCCAGAATCTCACGGTCGGCATGAGCGAGCCGAGCCCGGATAATCGCGGCATCTTGTGCCTGCCGGATCATGGCGTGGTCGACCGAGACTCGGTGCGAGCCGAGCGTGCTCAGATATCCGAGCGCCTCGACAAGGTTGGTCTTGCCCTGGCCATTGCTGCCGACAAAGAGATTCGACCCCGGATGAAGCTGAACGTCGAGCGTCGCGTAGTTTCTGAAGTCGGTCAGGCTGAGTTGCGTGACAATCACAGGCTCAGCCCTCAGCTCTTGCGGACGGCGTGGCCACCAAACTGGTTGCGAAGAGCTGCGACTGCCTTCATCGAGGGCGAGTCCTTCTGCCGCGACACGAAGCGTGCGAAAATCGCCGCACTGATCGTCGGCACGGGAACTGCACGGTCGAGAGCGTCATGCACGGTCCATCGACCCTCACCCGAATCTTCGACGTATCCGCTGATGTCTGTGAATTCCGGATCTTCCTCGAGCGCCTTCACGAGCAATTCGAGCAGCCAGGATCGAACTACCGTTCCGCGCTGCCACGCCTTGAACGATCCGGTGACATCGTGCACCAGGTCTTTTCGGCTGTCGAGAAGTTCGTATCCCTCTGCCCACGCCTGCATGAGTGCGTACTCGATGCCATTGTGAACCATCTTCACGTAGTGGCCGGCGCCGACCGGCCCGGCGTGAACAAATCCCTCGTCGCGTGGCCCCTCCGGGCGCAGCGCGTCAAAAATCGGCATTGCCCACTCGATGTCGGCAGCATCGCCGCCGGCCATGAGCCCGTAGCCGTTCTCGAGACCCCAAATTCCGCCAGAAACTCCGACGTCGATGAACTTGATCTTCTTTTCGGCGAGATACTCGAGATGAATTGCATCCTCGGTGTAGCGGGAGTTTCCGCCGTCAATCACCATGTCGCCCTCGCTAAGCACGTCGGCGACGTTGTGAATAACGTCGTCGGTGATCTTGCCCGAGGGAACCATCACCCACACGATGCGGGGAGCCGGCAGCGTCTCGACGAGCGCCTTGAGATCGGCGACGTCTGTAACGTCTGGATTCGGATCGAACCCTGTTACCTCAACGCCCTTGCTGCGCAGGCGCGCACGCATGTTGTTGCCCATCTTGCCGAGGCCAATAATCCCGATGTGCATCCGGGAACTCCTTGAGTTGAGTAGTTAGCGCAGCAGCAGGTTGGGCTGCAGGAGGTACTTGTAGTTGTCGGCGCCAGGCTGGTCTTTCGACGACTGGCTCGTGATGAGAACGGGACCGGGCTTGTTGGGATTCTCAGTCTTTGTAAACGAGATGCGCACGAACTCGGAGTGCACCGAGCTCAAGCCATCAAGAAGAAATTGCGGCTTGAGTGAAACCACTGTGTCAGTTCCCGTAAGGAACGCATCAATTGACTCGGATGCCTGAGCCTGCTCCGACCCGATCGCCTCGAGCGTGAGGCCTTCTATCGAGAACGTGAAACGCAGGGCCGCTTCTCTCTCGAGAACGAGTGAAACTCGGCGCACGGCCTCGATGAGTTCCGCGGTGTTGAGAACCGCGTAGTTATCCACAGTCTCGGGGAAAAGTCGCTTCACGGGCGGGAAGTTGCCCTTGATAAGCAGCGAGGTGACTGTCTTCTTGTCTGCCTGGAACGCGATCAACTCGCGCTCGTCGGAGCTGGTGATGGCTACAGAGATCGTGCCGCTGTGACCGAAGGTCTTGCCAATCTCAATCAGTGTGCGAGCGGGAACGAGGGCCGTTGCGCTGTCGATGCCCGAATTCGCCGCATCCCACTCGATCTCGCGAACTGCAACTCGGTAGCGGTCAGTCGCTACGAGCGAGAGGCTGTTCTCGGAAACCTCGAGCTGCACACCGGTAATCACGGGAGTGACGTCGTCGCGAGATGCGGCGACCGCCACCTGGGCAATGGCATTAGAAAAGTCTTCGGCTTTGAGAACACCCGACTGCTCGGAGATCTCGGGAAGGGTCGGATATTCCTCGACCGGCATGCTGAGAAGCGTGAAGTGCCCCGAGCCGCAAGCGACCGTGATGCGGCCGTCTTCTGTAGAGAAATTCACGGGTGCGTTGGGAAGGCGGCTGGCGATGTCGGCGAGAAGGCGACCTGACACGAGCACCTTGCCTGGCTCTTCAACCTGAGCGGTGATCTCGGTGCGAGCGGAAACTTCGTAGTCGAACGACGACAGGGTGAGCCCATCAGAAGTTGCCTCGATGAGCACGCCACTCAGGATGGGGAGAGTTGTGCGCTGAGGGAGGAGCTTCACAGCGAACGACACGGCCTCACTGAAGACGTCGCGATTGACCTGGAACTTCAACTTCTCACCCCTCTAAACCATCGGTGGCTGGCGGGTTAATACTGGCACAGGCCGGTGAGAGAGGAACCCATGGGTTATCTCTCTCCCAAATCCTTCTTTAACGAAGACAACATTCTTAACCGCTGTGGAGACTGTGAGTAACTTCGAGCGGATCAATCAACGACTGGGAACTACACCCGTGTGAGATGTTCAGTACCGGGTGCTCAGCGTGCGAATAACTTGTGCCCCTCGAGGTGAGTGCGTTTCGGTTTCCACAGAAGTGATTTCTGCATCAACAGGCTGCACGGCGCGTCGCGGTAGTTATACACACCTTTTCCACATGGTGTGAAAACTATGACTTGTAGCGATGGTTCTGCTTGATTCTGCTCGTGAGTTCAGTCACCTGGTTGTAGATCGAGCGGCGTTCCTTCATCAGCTCAGTGATCTTCTTGTTGGCGTACATCACTGTGGTGTGGTCGCGATTACCGAAGAGCTGGCCAATCTTTGGCAGCGAGAGGTTCGTCATTTCGCGGCAGAGGTACATGGCGATCTGTCGAGCGGTGGCCACAGCTTGCGAGCGAGATGATCCGTATAGGTCGTCGACGGTGAGCTTGAAGTACTCAGCGGTGTGGTTGATGATGTCGGTCGGTGCGATGACGTTGTCTTCATCAAGGGTGATGAGATCTTTTAGCACGGTCTGTACCAGGGCCATGTCGACGGTCGTGCGGTTGAGGCTCGCGAAGGCAGTGACGCGAATCAGGGTTCCCTCGAGCTCGCGAATGTTGGATGACACCTTCGATGCCATGTATTCGAGGATCTCGGGGCTCACTTGAAGTTTCTCGCTCTGGGCCTTCTTCCTCAGGATGGCGATGCGAGTTTCGAGGTCGGGCGCCTGCACATCAGTGATGAGGCCCCACTCGAACCGTGACCGCATTCTGTCTTCAAAGCCGGTGAGGTGTTTCGGGGGCAAGTCGCTCGTGATGACCACCTGCTTGTTGTGGTCGTGCAGCGTATTGAAGGTGTGGAAGAACGCCTCCTGGGTGGAGTCCTTGCCCTGCAGAAACTGGATGTCGTCGATGAGCAGGATGTCGATCTCGCGATAACGCGACTGGAAGACCGAGGCCCTGTTGTTGGCGATGGAGTTGATGAAGTCGTTGGTGAACTCTTCCGAGCTCACATACCTGACGCGGATGCCTGGATACAGGCTCTCGGCGTAGTGACCGATCGCGTGCAAGAGGTGGGTCTTACCGAGCCCGGACTCGCCATAGATGAAGAGCGGGTTGTAAGCCTTAGCGGGCGCTTCGGCGACGGCGACGGCAGCTGCGTGAGCGAACCGGTTGGATCCACCGATCACGAAGTTATCGAAGCTGTACTTGGGGTTGAGTCGCGAATCCGATCGGCGGGGACCCGAGTTTTCCGACGGCACAATCGTCGGCTCGATGTAGGACTGCTCGGCGGGGTCGACGGTTTGCTCGAGAGCGTCCTGCTGAATCTCGGGGTTGACGACGATCGCAAAATTGGCGACTTCCTGGTCGTCACTGAGGCCGGCGATTGCGTTGAGGAGGGGAAGACGGATGCGCTGCTCGAGCATGCCGCGAGTGAGCTCGTTCGGCACCTCCAAGTAGAGGGTTCCTGCCATTACACCTTTGGGCTCGACGAGGCTGATGAAGCCGAGCAGCTGGGGGGTGATGCGATCGTCTGAGGTCAGACGGGATAGAACTGACTGCCAGATCTCTCTCGTTGAGTCTGGTGCGTCCGACATGAAGTCCATCCTTATTGCGCTGTTACGTGTGGTCTTACTCACAGGTTTATCCACCGGCCGGGAACGTCACCGGGCCGTGGTATTTGCCGTACGCCCCCGCGAATTGGCTGGCTTTCACCTTAGTTGTCCACAGGGTGTCGTTACCAACCCCAGTTAAGTTCATGTGGATAATGTGCGATTAACGCCCTCAAAGTTTGACCGCATCACTTTAAGGCCGTACTTTTAATCAGTTGACTTCCGGCCCAACGGCCACCCACTTCTTTCCGGCCTTCAAAGCTGGGCTTTGGAGATACCACTATGAGCAAGAGAACTTTCCAGCCAAACAACCGCCGCCGCGCCAAGGTGCACGGCTTCCGGCTTCGCATGCGTACCCGCGCGGGTCGGTCAATCCTGGCCGCTCGTCGTCGCAAGGGTCGCACCGAACTGTCCGCGTAACCAGCCCAGTGCTCGACAGGGCGAACCGGGTTACCCGTCCGGGGGATTTCCGCGCGGCCGCCCGTCAGGGACGACGCGTCGGAACGGCCAACACTGTGTTGCACGTGCGCTCGACCGGCGACGAACCGAGTCGATTCGGCTTCATCGTCACCAAGGCGGTAGGCGGAGCTGTCACTCGCAATCTTGTTCGCCGTCGCCTTCGAGCCGTGTGCAGGGACATCTTGCCGACCGTGGGGACGGGCGCCGATGTCGTCATCAGGGCGTTGCCAGGTTCCGACGCAGTCGACTGGGTTAGCCTGCACGATGAGATTGCCGATGGGGTCGGAAGGGCTGTGAGGAAAGCATGAACCGCGCGATTGCTTTCGTGCTGCTCGTGCCTCGCAATGTCTGTGTTGCGATCCTCACCGCGTATCGCGCGGTCATCTCCCCTCTGTATGGGGATGTCTGCCGTTACTATCCCTCCTGCTCTCACTACACGCTGCAGGCGATCCAGCATCACGGCGTGATCCGTGGAGTGTGGCTCGGCTCCCGCAGAATTGCTCGCTGCCACCCCTGGGCAGAGGGCGGGGTCGATGACATCCCCGCCGACAGGCATGACCGCTATGCGGTTACCCGATTTGGATTCGTTGTCGCCAATAGCCATGGAAAGGGCTGACTCGCAACATGGACATCATTGGAACAATTCTCTGGCCCATCAAGTGGGTCATTGAAGCCATCCTCGTCGCCTTCCACACCATGTGGACGGCGATCGGCCTGGACCCCGACGCCGGCGGAACGTGGGTGCTGTCGATCGTTGGCCTCGTGCTCGTTGTGCGCGCAGCGCTCATCCCGATTTTCGTGCGGCAGATCAAGAGCCAGCGCCGCATGCTCGAGGTCGCGCCGCAGATCAAGAAGATCCAGGACAAGTACAAGGGCAAGAAGGACCAGTTCTCCCGTGAAGCGATGTCACGCGAGACGATGGATCTCTACAAGAGAACCGGCACCAACCCCCTGAGTTCATGTCTCCCGCTTCTCCTGCAGATGCCGATCTTCTTCGGACTCTTCTCCGTGCTCAGTAACGCACAGCACGTCAACGCTGACGGAAGCCGCAACCCAGGCGTTGGATTGCTCAACGCAGATCTCTCCGAGTCCTTCGGTACGTCGTCGCTGTTCGGTGTCGCTCCCCTTCACCTCGCCATCAGCACGGCCGACGGCAATGTCGCGGTGATCGTGATTGCCTCGATCATGGTGGTGCTCATGACGGCGTCACAGTTCATCACGCAGCTGCAGATCATGTCGAAGAACCAGTCGGCCGAGATGAAGGCCAGCCCCATGTACAAGCAGCAGCGCATTCTGCTGTACCTGCTGCCGTTGGTCTTCGCGTTCTCCGGCTTCACCTTCCCGCTTGGCGTGATGTTCTACTGGCTCGTCTCCAACTTCTGGACCATGGGTCAGCAGTTCCTCGTCATCCGCAACATGCCTACTCCCGGCAGTGAGGCGGCCCTCGCTCGCGAGGCGCGCCTGGCCAAGCGCGCGCAGCGCAAGGGTGTCGTGGAGGAGACTCCCGAGGGCGACACCATCGTCATCGAAGAACCCAAGAAGCCCCAGCGGCAGCAGCCCGTGGGCAAGAACCGTTCCAAGAAGCAGACCAAGAAGTGAGTGACGTGACTGACACCCAGACCCCCGAGACCGACTCAGAGATCGAGATCGTCGAAGCGACGGATGCTCCCACTGCAACGCAGCTCGAAGAAGAAGGCGACATCGCCGCCGACTACATCGAGGAGCTTCTCGACATCACCGATCTCGATGGCGACATTGAAATCGATGCTCGTGGCGGGCGTGCCTACCTGTCGGTGACCTCCAGCGAAGACACCAACCTTCGCCTTCTCTCGAAGCCCGACACCGTGAACGCTCTCCAGGAGCTGACTCGCATTGCGGTACAGACCAAGACCGGTTCTTTCTCGCGCCTGATCCTCGACATCGGCGGCTCACGGGAGGCCCGCGCAAGCGAGTTGGCGCTGCTGGTCGACAAGGCGGTCGAGCGCATCGAGGCAGGTGCCGAGTCGGCAGCCCTCCCCCCGATGTCGTCGTACGAACGCAAGCTTGTGCATGACATCGTGTCGGAGCGCGGATTCTCGTCCGAGTCCGAAGGCGAAGGTCGCGATCGTCACACGGTGATCACCCGCGCGTAGTCGTGTTGAATGCGGGGCCATGTTTCACGTGAAACATCGGCCCCGTTTTCTTTGCCCACCAGCGATGTTTCACGTGAAACCATAGGAACGACATGACCGATCAACTTGAGGCAGAACCCGCGGTCGCGGCAACTCTCTTCGGCGACCGCATTGAGATTGCTCGCCAATACACGAACGACCTCGGGCGTCGGGGCGAAGAGCTGGGCCTGATTGGTCCGCTCGAGCCGCCGCGGCTATGGACCCGGCACATCATCAACTGTGTGCTTGTCGCTCCCCTGCTCAAGCCAGGGATCACCGGCGACGTGGGCAGCGGGGCGGGTCTTCCGGGCCTCGTATTGGCTATCGCCCGGCCCGACGTGCAGCTGGTGTTGATCGAGCCCATGGAGCGGCGTGTGGACTGGCTGCTGTCCGAAGCATCCGAGCTCGGTCTCGACAACGTCACCGTTATCCGCGCTCGCGCTGAAGAGGCACAACTCACGCAGCCTCTTGACCAGGTGACGGCGCGCGCGGTCACGGCGCTCTCGAAGCTCATCCCCGCGACAGAGCATCTTGTGCGGGCCGGCGGAGAGATGATCTTTATGAAGGGATCCCGGGTCGACGACGAGGTTGCCGCGGCCGCGAAGGTGATCCGAAAGAACCGTCTCAGTAACGTCGAAGTGCTCGTTCTCGGTACCGGTATCACCCCCGAGGAGACGCGGGTGTTTCGGGCTACAGTGGACTGACCCCCCGATCGACACCCCTGCGAGCCATCCGCTCGCGCCATTCAGAAGGTTTCACGTGAAACATCCCGAAGGCGAAAGCTCCGAATCGAGCACGTCGTTCGACGAGACAACTCCCCTTGCGCGGGAGCTGGCTGAGATCACCCGTCGTCGCCAGGCCCTCGCGGCCGAAACGCTCCCTCTTCCCGACGCGACTCGTATCTTCACGATCGCGAACCAGAAGGGCGGCGTCGGTAAGACGACGACAACGGTGAACCTTGCCGCGGCCCTCGCGCGCTCTGGCGCTCGCGTGCTCGTTATCGACCTCGACCCCCAAGGCAACGCATCCACCGCCCTCGGGGTGGAGCATCGAGCAGACACCGTCAGCGTCTACGACGTGATCATCAACGATGAGCCCATGGCCGACGTCGTGCAGAAGAGTCCCGAGTTTGAGGCCTTGTACTGCGTGCCGGCCACCATCCACCTCGCCGGTGCCGAGATCGAACTCGTATCTCTCGTGGCCAGAGAGCAGCGCCTGCGCACCTCCCTTGAGGCGTTCCTCGAGCAATCGGGGGAGCTCTTCCACTACGTCTTTATTGATTGCCCGCCTTCTCTTGGCCTCCTCACCATCAACGCCTTCGTGGCCGCCAACGAGGTGCTGATCCCCATTCAGTGCGAGTACTACGCGCTCGAGGGCTTGAGCCAGCTGCTGAGCAACATCCAGCTCATCGAACGCCACCTCAACCCGCGACTGACCGTGTCGACGATTCTGTTGACGATGTACGACGCTCGCACCAACCTGGCGAACCAGGTCGTTCAGGATGTTCGCGACCACTTCCCTGAGCAGGTTCTCAACACCCTTATTCCCCGTTCGGTGCGCATCTCCGAGGCGCCCAGCTATGGTCAGACTGTAATTAGCTACGACAGCAGCTCGCCCGGGTCGCTGTCTTACCTTGAAGCCGCGGCTGAAATCGCCCGGAGAGGAGCCCCGCAGTAATGGCTGCTCCCAAGCGCACAGGACTCGGTCGAGGAATCGGCGCCCTGATCCCCGGATCAGAAGAAGCCGCCCAGCGCCCCGTCGACGTCTTTTTCCCCTCAGGAACTGGTGACAAGCAGGGTCTTCTTGCCGTACCCGGTGCTCGCCTGGCCAACCTCGACCCCAGCGACATTGCACCGAACGCCGTGCAGCCGCGCACCGAGTTCGACCCCGATGCGCTGGCCGAGCTCGTTATCTCCATTCGGGAGATAGGCGTTCTCCAGCCGATCGTTGTGCGGCCCATCCCGGGTGCGACCGCGGCACCCCACTTTGAGCTCATCATGGGAGAGCGTCGCCTGCGGGCGACCAAGCAGCTGGGTCTCGCAACGATTCCCGCGGTCATCAAGAACACGGCAGACGAAGACATGCTTCGGGATGCCCTGCTCGAGAACCTTCACCGCGCGAACCTCAACGCGCTTGAAGAGGCGTCCGCCTACCAGCAGCTACTCGCTGATTTTGGAATCACGCAAGACGAGCTGGCCAACCGGATCGGTCGGTCGCGTCCCCAGATCACAAACACCCTCCGGTTGCTCAAGCTGCCGGCATCGGTGCAAAAGCGCGTCGCTGCGGGTGTGCTCACGGCAGGCCACGCGCGCGCGATTCTGGCTGCGGGCGATAACGCCGCGATGGAACGCCTCTCAGACAAGATCGTCAACGAAGACCTCTCCGTGCGTGCGGCGGAGGCCGCGGCCGGCCAGGTGTCGACCAAGGTAACCAAAGCCAAGCCCGTCGCCGGTAAGCGGCAGGGCCAGCTCGACGAGGTTGCCGAGCGGCTGGGGGATCGGCTCAACACGCGGGTCAAGGTCACTCTCGGCGCGAGCAAGGGTCAGATTGTGATCGACTTCGCGACAGTTGGCGACCTCAACCGCATTCTCGGTGAACTCGGTCAAGAGGGCTTCTCCCGCTAGTGCTTGAAATCGCTGTCGACGATCCTTTTGCTGCAGACGTCGTGTTGTTGCTCGATGAACACATGGCCGACATGCGCGCAACATCGCCGCCCGAGAGCGTGCATGCGCTCGATCCCGCGGCACTTACGGGCCCGTCGCTGACGTTCTTCACGGCGCGCGAAGGCACAACGCTGCTCGGCTGCGGTGCGCTCAAGGATCTCGGCACGGGGGAGGGCGAGATCAAGTCGATGCGTACGACCGCCGCAGCTCGGGGCCGGGGCGTGGCGTCGGCGATGTTGGCTCACCTCATCCAGCAAGCGCGAGATCGGGGATTCGCTGCCCTCAGGCTCGAGACCGGCGTCGAGGACTACTTTGCGGCAGCACGCGCCATGTACGCCAAGTTCGGGTTTGAGCCGTGTGAGCCCTTCGCTGCCTACACAGATGATCCGAACAGCGTCTATCTGGTGCTGCACATCGGCTAGCTCAGCGGACGAGTGATTCCGCGATTGCCGCTTCAGCGAGGGCCGAGTAGACCCAGCCGAGGTCGTGCCCGGCCGCCTCGAGTGCTTGGGGCAGGATCGATGTCTCAGTGAGCCCTGGCAGCACGTTGGCCTCGAGAAACCACGGCGTGCCGGCGCCATCGACGATGAGGTCGATTCGCGAGATGTGCCGCATGCCCAATGCCCGATGTGCCGCCAGCGCCGCCTCAGCGGCCCGTGCCGCAACATCATCGGAGATGCGGGCGGGAACATAAAAGCGCGTCTCTCCGGCGTTGTAGCGGGCTTCAAAGCTGTAAACGCCCGAGAGGGGCTCGATCTCCACCGCGGGCAGGGCCACAGGACCGTCTCCGCTGTCGATGATGCTCACGGCGATCTCCGTGCCGGTGATCTTCTGCTCGATGAGAGCCACATCGCAATAGGTGTACGCGTCGACCATTGCGCGGGGCAGCAGGGAACGGTCATCCACCATCGTCACGCCCTGGGCCGACCCACCGCGGGCGGGCTTGACGACGAGGGGGCCCGAGAACTCGTCTGAGATCTCTTCGAGGATGCTGTTGGCACCGAGCTCACGGAAGGCGTCGCGAGGCAGGCTGATCGACGTGGGTGTCTTCACGCCCACGCGACTCACGATGGTCTTGGCTGTGGGCTTGTCCCAGGCGAGCGCTGCCGAATCCGCGCGCGATCCGACGTAGGGGATTCCGATGAAGTCCAGCAGCCCGCGCAGGGCCCCATCTTCGCCACTCGCGCCGTGAAGCGCTGGCCAGATGACATCGGGGCGGGTCTCGCGCAGATACGACAGCAGCGATGCATCCGGATCCCGAAGCTCGACGGAGATTCCATGCTCGGCGAGGCTGTCAGCAACGCGGCGCCCGGAGCGCAGCGAAACGTCGCGCTCGTGGGAGATGCCGCCGGCGAGTACGAGAACGCGGGGTGAGGCCGTCATGGTTCCTTAGCCGAGGTTTGCGGGCGGGTTGATCATGGTCGACTCGGGTGCCACCGTCGTCAGTGGCCCCGTCTGCGCGAAGGTTGTGAGCAGCTCGAGCTCACCGTTGATGACGGTCGAGAGACGCCGGATGCCCTCGCGAATGAACTCCGGGGTGGGGTAGCAGAAGGCCAGCCGCATGTTGGTGCGCCCCCCACCATTGGCGTAGAACGCCGTGCCGGGCGTATACGCGACCAGCTCCTTGACGGCGCGAGGCAGCATGGACTTCGAGTCCAGGTTTTCGGGCAGGGTGACCCACACGTAGAAACCGCCGCTCGGGAAGGTCCACGACAGGTCGGGAAGGTAGTCGTCGAGCGCCGTCAGCATCGCGTCGCGGCGCTCGCGGTAGACCCCACGGAAGGTATCGATCTGGCCCTTCCAGTCTGCCGTGGACAGGTACTCGGCGATGACGTGCTGGGTGAACGAGCTGGGCGAGAGCACGGCCGCCTCATTTGCCAGGATGAGTTTCTCGCGAATGGCGTGAGGCGCGAGCACCCAGCCGACGCGGAAGCCCGGCGCGAGCGTCTTGGAAAATGTGCCGAGGTAGATGACCCCGTCCTCCTCCACCGAGCGCATCGCGTGGGGCGGCTGGCCGTCGAAATAGAGTAGGCCGTAGGGGTTGTCTTCGAGAATCAAAATGCCCTCTGACCGGCATATTTCCAGAATTTCCAGCCTGCGCTCCCACGTGAGTGTCACGCCCGCGGGATTGCTGAATGTGGGCACCGTGTAGAGGAACTTGATCGTCTTTCCCTCGGCCTTCACGCGCGCAATGTGCTCGCGAAGGGCCTGCGGAATCAACCCGAACTCATCCATCGGTACGTGCTGGATGTCGGCCTGGAATGACTTGAACACGACCATGGCCGTGACATAGCTGGGGCCTTCGGCAAGCACCACATCACCCGGGTTGATGAAGAGCTTGGTGACGAGCTCGAGCGCGTGCTGGGATCCGGTCGTCACGACGATGTCGTCGACACTGCCGCGGATTCCCTCAAGCGCCATGACCTCGAGGATGTGCTCGCGCAGCGCGGGCATCCCCTGTCCCGAACCGTACTGCAGGGCGACCGCACCGCTATCGCGCATGACGCGCTCCATTGCTCCCGAGATCATCTCCTGGGGGAGTGCAGAAACGAAGGGCATACCACCGGCGAGCGAAACGACCTCGGGGCGAGAGGCCACGGCGAACAGGGCGCGCACTTCGGAGGCGGCGAGGCCGGAAGTGCGATCTGCATAGTGGCCGTACCACTGGTCGAGATTGTTGCCCTGGTTTGTCATGCGCTGTCCTATTCAGTCGCGAAGATTCAAGAATAAGGGGATAGCTGCCAAAAGCCCCGCCCCACAAGGTGGGACGGGGCCAGTTATTGCTTTTGGCCGTGTCGCCGCCAAGGCGACACGAATGGCTAGTTACGCGAGGAACTCGGCGAGGTCAGCCTCGAGAGCGGGCTTCGGCTTGGCGCCGATGACCGTCTTGACGACCTCTCCACCGCGGAAGACCTTCATCGCGGGAATCGAGGTGATCTGGTACTTCATCGCCATCTGGGGGTTGTCGTCAACGTTGAGCTTGACGATCTTGATCTTGTCGGGGTTCTCGGCGGCGATGGCGTCGAGAATCGGGGAGACAGCGCGACACGGGCCGCACCATTCCGCCCAGAAGTCCACCATGATGGTGTCGCCCGAGTTGAGAACCTCGTCGGCGAACGTGGCGTCGGTGACGTCCTTAGCTGATGACATTGTGTTTTTCCTTTTCTTCAGATCTTGTCGTGAGAACTACGCGGATGCGGGCACAGGCTCTTCGGCCAGGGCCAGCATGTCTTTGGGAAGCGCGGCGAGGTAGTGCTCGGCATCCAGTGCCGCTACCGTTCCTGAACCCGCGGCCGTGACGGCCTGGCGGTAGGTGGGGTCGATAACGTCACCGGCGGCAAACACTCCGGCAATGTTGGTGCGTGAGCTGCGACCGTCGACCTTGATGGTGCCGTCGGGGTTGAGGTCGAGCTGCCCGTGCACGAGGTGCGTGCGGGGGTCTGCGCCGATCGCCACGAACAAACCGCTCAGGTCGATCGTGGTCTCCGAACCATCCACGACATCGACAACGCCGATGCCGGTGACGAGTTCATCGCCGTAGATGTGGGCGACCTCTTTGTTCCAGAGGAACTCGATCTTGGGGTCAGCAAACGCGCGCTCCTGCATGGCCTTGGATGCCCGCAGCGAGTCCTTGCGATGAATCACATAGACCTTGTCGGCGAACTTGGTGAGGAACGTGGCCTCTTCCATGGCGGAGTCGCCACCGCCGACGACCGCGATGGTCTTCTGGCGGAAGAAGAATCCGTCACACGTGGCACACCACGAGACTCCGTGGCCGCTCAGGCGCGTTTCATCCTCAATACCGAGCTTGCGGTACGCAGAACCCGTCGCGAAGATGACGGCGAGGGCCTCGTGCACGTCTCCGTTGCCGAGGGTCACGCGCTTGACGTCGCCCTCGAGCTCGAGCTTTACGACGTCGTCGAGAATGATCTCGGTGCCGAAGCGCTCCGCCTGGGCCTGCATGGCAAGCATGAGTTCGGGACCCTGGATGCCTTCGGCAAAGCCCGGGTAGTTGTCGACCTCAGTGGTCTTCATGAGTTCGCCACCGGCCTCAACCGAGCTGGCGATAAGCAGGGGGGCGAGACTGGCACGCGAGGCGTAAATTCCCGCGGTGTAGCCGGCAGGGCCGGAGCCGATGATGATTACCTGGCGCACGTCAGACATCTCCTTGATGGTGGTCACAGCCGGTACAACACATCCTACGTCGCACCTATTCCGCTTTCTCAGCGCTTGCGCAGCCGTTCGAGTATCGGCTTCGCAAGCGTATTGAGTGCTTCGTTGCGGGTCAGCAAAAGGATGGCCCCATAGATGAGTGCCATGGCCGTGCCCGCGACGACGAGAGTCACAATGCCTCCGAAGCGGGAGTCGATTGCGAAGCCCCCAGGGGTGTAGCCCCCCATGGCCCAGACGATCACTCCACCCGCGCCCGCGGCGAGGATTGCCGCGCCCGCGAACCAGGCGACGTGTCGCAGCAGGGGGCCGGCATCCAGGCCGCCGAGGGGCTTACGAAGCAGCGCTGCCGCGAGCAGCGTTTGCGCTGTGCCGGCGATCGTCATGACCCCGGCAATACCCACGGCGATCCACTCGGTAGGCAACATCGCCGCCAGCAGCACGCCTATGACGAAGATCACCGATTGGAAGACCTGCATGAAGAAGGGCGTGCGGGTGTTGTCGAGCGAGTAGAAGACGCGCTGCAGCACGAACAGGATCGTGAACGGGATGAGCCCAACGAGATACGCGATCGTCACGTTGCCGAGCGCCGAGATATCGCCGAAGTCACCGCCGAAGATCGCGGCGAAGGGGTAAGCGAGCACGGCGAGGCCGAACGCGGAAAAGACCATGATGAGCAGGATGTTGCGCAGCGATGCGGTGAGGTCGCCCCGCACCTGCGCGAGGTTGCCGTCGCGAGCGTGTCCGCTCATGCGCGTGAAGTAGGCGGTCGCGATCGAGACGGTCACGATCGAGTGCGGCAGCATGAAGATGAGCCAGGCGTATTTGAGTGCGCCGAGGGATGCCTCGCCCGATGCCATCGTTGCGACCCGGGTTTCGACGATCGCCGCAATCTGGGTGACGAGAATCATGCCGAAAACCCAGGCAGCGGCCTGCCCGGTGCGCCCCAGTCCGACCCCGCGCCACCGGAAGTCCGGCCGGAAGGTGAGCCCCGCCCGGCGCCAGAACAACGTGAGCACGAGTGCCTGCGCGGCGATTCCGAGGGTGGCGGTGCCGCCGAGCAACGCGATCATCTGTGGCGTCCACGCCGAGGCATCCAGTGCCGCCGATGCGCCGAAGACCACGAGGAATATCGAGATGCCCAGGATCGCGATCACATTGTTGAGAGCTGGCGCCCACGTGAACGGGCCGAAGACCTTGCGGGCATTGAGCACCTGCCCCAGCAGGCTGTAGAGCCCGTAGAAGAAGACCTGCGGAAGGCACCAATAGGCGAACGCCGTCGCGAGTGCCAGTTCGTCGGCGCTCAGCCCCGACGGTCCCGACGCCGCGTAGAGGCGCACGAGCCACGGGGCGGCGAGCGTTGCAGCGGCCGCCACGACAATGAAGGCCACAATGCCGAGAGTGACGAGCTTGTTGATGAAGCGCGCGCCGCCGTCGTCATGGATGGCCGCGCGCACAATCTGCGGAACCAGCACCGCACTCAGCAATCCACCCGCGATCAGGGCGTAGATGCTGTTGGGGATCTGCGTGGCAAGGGTGAATCCGTCGGCGGCAGCGCCGATGTACCCGATGGCGGCGGCGAGAACGATCGCGTTGACGAAGCCAAGGATGCGCGACACGATCGTGCCCGAGGCAAGCGCTGCGCTGGCCCTCCCGATACCGGATGAGCCGTCGACCTCGTCGCTGGGCCGGTCAGTCACTGCTCTCCCTCGCCGCTTTGCGACGACGCAGGATGTTACGCACGATCCCCAGCCCGAACACGCCAATCACCAGCACGGCGAAGCCCGCCACGATGGGGGTCTCCCACCCGGCCTGCACGTTGATTTCGGCGATCGTGGGGGACCCGATTTGCACACCCGTGCTGCTACTGAGGGTGACAAGTGCCTTCACGGTGCCGTTTGAGATCGCCTGCACGGGCACCTGGCCCTTGCCCTGCGACGTGGGTTCGACCACGACCTTCACACGATCTTCACCCACGGCGAGAATTGCCGTCTCGGGACGCACCGTGATGTACACGGTGATTGCCTGGCCCAGCCCGTTGGTGACAGAAATGGGGAGGGCGGCGCTATCAGCGAGCAGGTTGAAGCTACTTGACTCGACGACCTGCACCGAGGCGAGAATGTCGGCCGATTCTGTGAGGAAGTCCGCCGTTGCCGTCGACCACCCCGCCGAGTTGCTGATCCACGAGATTGAGGTGAGGGCAAGCACCTGCAGGCGCCGGGGAGCTGTCAGCAGCTCTGGCTTGTCGACGATCGAGGAGAAGTGCTGTTCGGCAGTCGAGGCGCTCAGCATCGCTCGCGCCGCGTCGACGCGGGCGGCATCCTGCGGCTTGTCGACGATGGTGGCTTCGCTTGATTCCCCGCTTGTGATGCTCGACAGCGGCACGAGGGTGACGCCGGGCGTCGCAGCGAGGGAGTCGAGGGTCTGGGCCACGAGGGCGCCGTCGGCGAGCACCCCGCGATTGAGTGTGGCAAGCACCGTGGCCGTGCCGGACTGCACGCGCGCGGCGGCCGACAGGGAACCGTCGAGGGCAGCGATCGCGGCCGCCCAGTCGCTGGATGTTGGGGCGAGAGCGGCGGCTTCGAGCGCGGCGGAGATCGGCTCATCCGAGATCAGTGCGGTCGTGCCCTCGATGGTCACGACGCTCGATGCCGACCCGGGGCGAGCGACGTTGCCTGAGCTGAGAATGACGGTGTCCCAGGCCGAGGCAAGGGCGGGGAGGTCGCTCGCAACGACGCTATTGCTGCGGGGCCAGCCGAGGCTCTCGATTGTGTACGGCCACGCCATGAGGTCGTCGCTCGTGGGCAGTTGTGGCGCGGCATCCTCGTCGGCCGGCTCAGTCGGCTCGGGGCTCGGAGTCGCTGTGGTGTCTGCGGGAGGGCCAAAGAGCGCGGGGTTGATCGCGAAATCGAATGCCTGCGGGGCAAGCACTCTGGTGCTGCCCGCCTGGGTCGCCAGCGTCGCATCCGAATCCGCATAGCCCAGAGCGAATGTCTCGTTTGTCGCCGCCTCGAGGCGAGCGAGCCAGGCCGTAGCAGACGCCGGCGCAGAGGCGCCAAGAACGCGGATCGACACGATGATCATGGGATCGATAGCAATCGCGACCGGGCGGTCGATGACCGCGTCGAGTTGTCGTGTCAACTGACCGAGGGGGCGGGTGAACGCTTCGAGCTCGTCTGCGGAGAGCAGTCCCGTCGAACCAGGACCCACAACGATCGGTACGGCAATCGCGAGGTTGACGTTCGAACCCTCATCAACGGCGCTCGCCGCGGGGGCGCCGACGGCGATGCCCGCCAGCCCAATCGCGAGCGCCAGCGCAGCGCGCAGGGGCTTCATCGACATGGGCTGACCCCGTGATTCGCCTCGGCCAGCATGACGTTGAGTCTATTCACTGAGAGACTGTGTGAATCATGGAGAGCGTCGCCACGGCAATTCAACGGCTCGGCGATTTGGCCGATTCGGCGCCCGTTGCACGCCTGGCGGCCGCTTTCGCTGGCGCGGGTTTCGAGCTTGCCCTCGTGGGCGGGCCCGTGCGCGACGCCTTCCTCGGACGAAGCGTCAACGACCTGGACTTCTCGACCAACGCCCTGCCCGACCAGATTCTCGAGCTCGTCACCCCCATCTCCGACGCGCAGTGGGATGTGGGGCGCGAGTTCGGCACGATCGCGGCTCGCATCGCCGGACTCACGGTAGAGATCACGACCTATCGCGCCGATGAGTACGACGGCGAGAGCCGCAAACCGATGGTCGCGTTCGGTGATTCCCTTGAGGGCGATCTGGTGAGGCGTGACTTCACCGTCAACGCCATGGCGCTCAAGCTTCCGGAGCGCCAGCTGGTCGACCCGTGGGGCGGACTCGAAGACCTGCTCGCCGCCCGCATAACGACTCCCGGGCCGCCGGAGGTTTCGTTCGGTGACGATCCACTCCGGATGATGCGCGCAGCCCGTTTTGCGTCGCAACTGGGTTTCACCGTCGCCGAGCCCACGGTGCAGGCGATGACTGACATGGCGGACCGGCTCTCGATCGTGAGCGTCGAGCGCATCCAGGCGGAACTCGCGAAGCTGCTGCTTACCGATGACCCGGGGCCGGGCATCCGGTTGCTTGTCGACACGGGCATTGCCGCCCTCGTCATTCCCGAGGTGCCCGCGTTGCAACTCATGATCGACGAGCACGCTCGGCACAAAGACGTTTACGAGCACAGCCTCACGGTGCTCCGGCAGGCCATCGACCTCGAGAAGTCGCGTGGGCACGAGCCCACACTCGTGCTTCGGCTCGCGGCACTGCTGCACGACATCGGCAAGCCCGCAACGCGGCGCATCGAGGGCGGCGGCGTCGTCACCTTCCACCACCACGATGTCGTCGGCGCGAAACTCGCGGGCAAGAGGCTGCGTGCGCTGCGCTTTGACAACGACACCGTGGCATCCGTCTCTCGCCTGATCGAACTGCACCTGAGGTTCTTTGGGTACACCGAGGGCGCCTGGACGGACTCGGCAGTACGGCGCTACGTGCGAGATGCGGCTGACCAGCTCGAGTGGCTGCACATCCTCACGCGTGCCGACGTAACGACGCGCAACCAGCGCAAGAGCGACCGGCTGTCGTTTGCCTACGACGATCTTGAGGAGCGCATCGCGGCGATCGCCGAGGCCGAGGGCGTTGCCGCGGTTCGGCCCGATCTCGATGGCGAACAGATCATGGCCGTGCTCGGTCTCACGCCCGGTCGAGAGGTGGGAGAGGCGTACCGGTTCCTGCTCGAGCTGCGCCTCGATGAGGGCCCGCTCGGCGCGGATGAGGCGGAGCGCCGGCTGCGCGCCTGGTGGGATGCCCGGTGAAACGGATCGGCCTCATCGGCGGCATGAGCTGGCAGAGCTCGGCCCTGTACTACTCCCTCATCAATGAACTCGTGGCGGAGCGCCTCGGCGGATTTCACTCCGCAGACTGCGTCATGGTCTCCGTCGACTTTGCCGAGGTCGAAGCCATGCAGTCGGCAGGCGATTGGGCGGCGGCGGGTTCACTGCTTGCCGCGGCCGCGCGCGACCTCGAGGCCGCGGGCGCTGACCTGGTGGTTTTGTGTACCAACACCATGCACAAAGTGGCGGCCGCAATCGAGCAGGCGGTTGCGATTCCGCTTATGCACCTGGGCGATGTGACGGCGCGCGCCGTGATCGCTGCTGGCGTGACGTCGGTCGGACTACTCGGCACCCGGTTCACGATGCAGGAGTCGTTCTACATCGACCGCGTCGCATCCCACGGACTTACTGTGATCGTGCCCGACGCCGACGACCGCGCGACAGTCAATCGCATTATTTACGACGAACTCGTACACGGGGTGGTGCTCGAACAATCGCGCGCCGAGTACCGCGAAATCATCGGCAGGCTCGCTGCTGCGGGTGCGCAGGGCGTGATCCTCGGATGCACCGAGATCGAGTTGCTCGTCGGCCCGAACGACACGGCATTGCCGGTGTTTCCCACCACGCGCATCCACGCGACAGCAGCGGTCGACTTCGCGCTCTCCTGAACCGAGATGGTGTTCTGGTGAGTCAGTGACTACACTGGGCAGGTTGTCTGGCTTCACGTGAGGCCGCGACAACCGTCAACACCCTCCTGTTGCAGATCGTCTGCAACCGTTCTAGTCCGAAGGAGGTGGGTTTGTGACGCACCAGTATGAACTCATGGTCATCCTCGATCCAGAGATCGATGAGCGCACCGTGGCTCCCAGCCTTGACAAGTTCCTCAATGTCATCCGTACCGATGGTGGATCCATCGACAGCGTAGACATCTGGGGCCGTCGTCGTCTGGCCTACGAGATCAACAAGAAGACCGAGGGCATCTACGCCGTCGTCAACTTCACTGCGACCTCGACTGCAACCGTTGAGCTTGACCGCCAGCTGAAGCTGTCCGAAGCCGTCATGCGCACCAAGGTGCTGCGTGCCGAGGCCGGTATCGCTCAGGTGGCAGCCGCCAAGGTGCTCGCCGACGAGAAGGCCGCCCGAAAGGCTGCAGCACCTGCGAAGGCACCCGCCGCCGCAGCCGCTGCTCCTGCCGCAGCTCCCGTCGCCGAGAAGGCAGCACCCGCTGAGGATGCAGCCACCGAGGCTCCCGCCGCCGCAAAGCCCGCCGCCAAGAAGCCAGCCCCCAAGGCTGACAAGGACGCGGAGTAGGCCATGGCCGGCGAAACCGTCATCACCGTCGTGGGCAACCTCACGAGTGACCCCGAGCTGCGTTACACGCAGAACGGGCTCGCGGTAGCCAACTTCACCATCGCCTCGACCCCGCGCAACTTCGACCGCGCGAGCAACGACTGGAAAGACGGTGAAGCACTGTTCCTGCGCGCAAGCGTGTGGCGCGAGTTTGCTGAGCACGTCGCCGGTTCGCTCACGAAGGGTTCGCGAGTAATCGCAACCGGTCGCCTGAAGCAGCGGTCTTACGAGACGAAGGAAGGCGAGAAGCGCACCAGCATCGAGCTGGAGGTCGACGAGATCGGCCCCAGCCTTCGCTACGCAACCGCACAGGTCACCCGCGCCGCATCGTCACGAGAGGGCGGATCCGCTCCTCGTGGTGGCGGCCAGGTTTCCTCTGGCGCTGAAGAGCCGTGGGCAGCATCCGCTCCCGCGGACGCTTCCGGCGGCGACGTGTGGAACACTCCCGGCAACTACTCGGACGAGACGCCTTTCTAGGCGTCACCCAAATCTTCTAAGGAAAACAAACTCATGGCAGGAAAGAGCAGCGGCGACCGCCGCAAGCCCATCCGCAAGGGCAAGGACGGCAAGAACGCCGCCCCGGCCAAGGCGATCCGCGTGGGCGTCATCGATTACAAGGATGTCGCCACGCTTCGTAAGTTCATCTCAGAGCGTGGAAAGATCCGCGCCCGCCGCATCACCGGTGTCTCCGTGCAGGAGCAGCGCCTCATCGCAACGGCCGTCAAGAACGCCCGTGAGATGGCGCTTCTGCCCTACGCCGGCTCGGGCCGTTAAGGAGTACCGACAATGTCCAAGCTGATCCTCACGCATGAGGTCACCGGTCTCGGTGCCCCCGGCGACGTCGTAGACGTCAAGAACGGTTTCGCTCGCAACTACCTCATCCCCCAGGGCTTCGCCGTGGCGTGGACCCGCGGTGGCGAAAAGCAGATCGAGTCCATCAAGGCGGCTCGCGCAGCGCGCGAGCACGCCACCCTCGAAGAGGCACAGGATCTGAAGGCTCGCCTTCAGGCCACCACCGTCAAGCTCGCCGTCAAGGCTGGCGAGGGCGGTCGTCTCTTCGGTTCGGTCAAGACCTCGGATGTCGCGGACGCGGTTGCCGCAGCTGGCCTCGGCCAGGTCGACAAGCGCAAGATCGAGATCACGAGCCCCATCAAGTCGACGGGTGAGCACGAGGCGACTGTTCGCCTGCGTGACGACCTCGTTGCAACGATCACGCTGCAGGTCGTCGCCGGCAAGTAGCACGTTTCCGAAGATAGCGACAGGTGAAAGCCTGTCGCTATCTCTCGTTAACGCTCGGTTGTCAAGGCTTTTATGCACAGGAATGGACTTTTCTGGGCAACCCTCAAGTGGGAGTCTAAACATGTTTCTACACACATGGGTGGAAAGAGAAAAGAGCTGGTCAAACGGCTCGAATGAGTGAAAACTGGTAAGTTCTCCACAGCGAAGTGCACAGTTTGCTCACACAGACCACGGCGTTTCGCCCCGTTTCTACACATGTCCATCCACAGGGCGTGTTGTTGGGCTGTTGTGCCGATCCCTATCGTGTAGCAGTCCCGTCGCACCGCGGGCTCCGGGGGATGGCTGCGGCGCGGAGTGTCGGCGGGCGCCTCTACAACTGAGGCGTAGCGTCTTTCATTGAAGGGGTGGATTGTGTCAATTGCTCATCTGGGTCTCGCTGGCGACCAGCGACAGGGCGGCGACGCCCGCGGTGAGTCCAGGGGCGACCGAGTACCACCGCATGACCTGCTTGCCGAGCAGAGTGCAATCGGCGGAATGCTCCTGAGCAAAGATGCCGTAGCCGATGTCATCGAGACCGTTCGCGGCATCGACTTCTACATCCCGAAGCACGAGACGATCTTCGACGCGATCATGACGCTGTACTCCCACGGGGAGCCCACAGACGTCATCGCTGTCACCGACGAACTCACGAAGACCGGCGAGCTCACGCGTGCTGGCGGCGCCGAGTACCTGCACACGCTCACCGCACTCGTGCCCACGGCAGCCAATGCCGGGTTCTACTCCACGATCGTCGCCGAGAAGGCGGTGCTGCGTCGACTCGTTGAGGCGGGCACGCGCATTGTGCAGATGGGGTACGCGAGCGAGGGTGAGGTCGTCGACCTCGTCAACAATGCTCAGGCTGAGATCTACGCCGTAACCGGTGGCGTCGACGCTGAAGACTACGTTCCACTCACCGAAGCGGTCACGACCGCTATCGACGAGATCGAGGCCGCCCGTGGTCGCGACGGGCAAATGGTGGGCGTTCCCACCGGCTTCAGCGAGCTCGATGAGTTGACGAACGGTTTGCACCCGGGCCAGCTCATCATCATCGCGGCACGACCCGCCATCGGTAAGTCGACGCTCGGCCTCGATATCGCTCGCGCGGCGGCCATCAAGCATGACCTGCCCACGATCGTGTTTTCGCTCGAAATGGGTCGCAGCGAGATCGCCATGCGCCTGCTGTCGGCCGAGGCCGCGGTTCCCCTCCAGCACATGCGCAAGGGAACCGTTCACGCCAACGACTGGACGACGATCGCCCAGACTCGTGGCCGCATCAACGACGCACCTCTCTACATTGACGACAGCCCCAACATGACCCTGGTCGAGATTCGGGCCAAGTGCCGTCGTCTCAAGCAGAAGGTCGGGCTCAAGATGGTGATCATCGACTACCTGCAGCTCATGACGAGCGGCAAGAAGGTTGAGTCTCGTCAGCAAGAGGTCAGTGAGTTTTCGCGTGCGCTCAAGTTGCTGGCGAAAGAACTCCAGGTTCCCGTGATCGCGATCTCTCAGTTGAACCGTGGTCCCGAGCAGCGTGCCGACAAGAAGCCCGCACTGTCCGACCTCCGTGAGTCCGGCTCGATCGAGCAAGACGCCGACATGGTCATCCTGCTTCACCGCGAGAGCGCCTACGAGGCAGAGAACTCGCGCGCGGGAGAAGCAGACCTGATCGTCGCCAAGCACCGCAACGGTCCTACCCGCACGATCACCGTGGGCTTCCACGGTCACTTCTCGCGGTTCGTCGACCTGCCGCCGGGTTCGTAGGCCGGAGCGAGTGTGCTCTAGTGACGGGGAGCCGTGCTGAGACTCAACCTCATCGCCGAGTCACCGGCGCCGCCGGCGGGAACTTAGACTTGAGCCTGTGACTCCTTGGTACGCGCCCGTGGCGCGCGCGATTCCCGCGCTCGTCCTGGCAGTCGTCGTGACGTTCTCCGCCGACCACTCGGCACCTCTCGGACTCCTCACCTTCGGACTGTTTGGCGCTGCCTCCGGCGCGGTCATCACCGTCTTCGCCCTGCGCGCCGGATCCGGCACCGTGCGCACCGTCCAACTCGTTCAAGGCGTCATCACGGTCATCGCGGGCATCGTCTCCCTGGTGATGATCAACGGCGGGCTTCCGTTCTTCCTGTTTCTGTTGAGCACCTTCGCCGCCGTCACCGGGTTCCTTGAGCTTTACCTCGGCCTGCGCGGTCGCGGCAAAGACCGGTCGGCCCGCGACTGGATATTCGTCGGCGCCCTCACCGCGCTGCTCGCCGTCGTCGTGATGCTCGTACCGCCAGGATTCACCCAGTCGTTCACCGGTCCCGACGACATCGAACGACAGCTCACGGCATCCGTCATCGTGGTCGGAGTTCTCGGTGCCTACTTCGCCATCCTCGGCATCTACCTGATGATCGCCGGTCTCTCGCTCAAGTGGGCACCCGACAATGAGGCCGCCTCGGCCGGAGTGGAAGCCTGATGGCCGGCCCAAGTTTTCGCGAACGCACCAAGCCCGTCGAGTTGCTCGTTATCTCGGGGGTACTCGGAATCTTCGCGGGACTTGTCGTACTCATGTCGACGCGTGAGATCGTGCTCGCCCTGATCTTTCTGGGAATAGCTTTCATCGTCTCGCTCGTCGTGCTCGCTATGCTGGCGCTCGCGGTTGCCCCGACCGGCGATGAGAAGCTCGACATTCTCGAGCAGGACCAAGATCAACGTGACGGCGGCCCGAAGGGGCACTGACATGAACGCAACAAGGAAGTTGGCGCTCGACCGGCTGGATGCCGTGCGAGCAGCACTCTCCGAAGTTGCACTGCCACTGCCTCTCGAGGGGGCCCGCGAGGCCGCGGATGCCGCGTCCGGTGCCGTTCGCCAGATCGATGACTACATTCGGCCGAGGCTCACCGACCTCGACGCACCCCTGCTCGCGGTGGTCGGCGGCTCTACGGGCGCGGGAAAGTCCACGATCGTCAATGCGCTTGTCGGTTCTCCCGTGACTCGCGCGGGAGTCATCCGCCCCACCACCCGGCAGCCGATACTGCTGCATTCCCCGGCCGACGCGGGGTGGTTCACGTCCGACCGCATTCTTCCGGGATTGGCGCGCGTGCGTGGCCGAATCGCATCAGTCGACGAGTCCGCATCGACAGCTGGTGACGCTCCCGATGCCTCCCGCATCGGTGAGCTCATGCTGCTTGCCGACGAGAGTGTTCCGCCCTACGTCGCGCTCATCGATGCTCCCGACATCGATTCGATCGCCGATGAGAACCGAGCGCTGGCAAACCAGTTGCTGGCGGCGGCCGACCTGTGGATCTTTGTCACGACGGCGAATCGTTACGCCGACGCCGTTCCGTGGAAGCTGCTCGACGACGCGGCATCCCGGGCGATCACGGTTGGGGTGGTGCTCAACCGCGTACCTCAGGGCGCAGCCGACGAGATCCGCGAGGATCTGGGCCGGATGCTCGCCGAGCGCGGTCTCGAAACGGCGCCCGTCTTCACCGTGGCCGAGCAGTCACTCGACGGCCGCGGAATGCTTCCCGCCGAGGCGATCGCCGAGGTGAGCGCCTGGCTCAGCGGCATAGCTGGCGACCGCGTCGAGCGTGCACGCATTGCCGCAGCAACACTCGGGGGCGCGGTCGCCGACCTCGGCCAGCGCATCGAGTCAATCGCCGTGGCCCGGCGAGCACAGATCGACTGGGCGGACGATGCCGAAGACATGGTCGACGGAGAGTACGCGAACGCGCTCAAGGGTGTCGACGACGCCACCCAGGATGGCGCCCTCCTGCGCGGCGAAGTGCTCGCTCGCTGGCAGGACTTCGTGGGCACGTCCGACGTGTTCCGCACCGTAGAGTCGTGGTTTTCCCGCACGCGCGACGCCGTCACCAATTGGGTCAAGGGTGTTCCACAGCCCATCACCGATGTCGAGACGACGATCGAGCACGGCCTGCACGCGGTGATCGTCGACCAAGCGGGCCGCGCCGCCGCGGCGACGTGGCGGGAGCTGCAACGCAGCCAGCCCGGCCGCGCGCTCATCGACGGCCGACCAGAACTTGCGACCGACAGCGCCGGCCTGAGCGCCGAGGCATCCGCCATGATCCGCGACTGGCAGGGCTCGGTCATGCAGCTCATTCGCGAGAACGTGGGATCGAAGCGCACGCAGGCGCGCATCATGTCTCTCGGGCTCAACGGGGTGACGGTTGCTCTCATGGTGGTGGTGTTTGCGTCGACCGGCGGCCTCACGGGCGGCGAGCTCGTGATCGCGGGTGGCTCGGCAGTGGTGGGACAGAAGCTGCTCGAGACGATCTTTGGTGAAGATGCCGTGCGTCGTCTCGCGAAGATGGCCAGGCGTGATCTCGGGGAGCGGGTGCGGTCGCTGCTCGACAGCGAGGCCTATCGATACACCGAGTTGCTCGAGGCCGTGCGGAGCGGCCCGACCCCCGGCCAGCTGCGCGCTGATGCCGAGGCGTTGACCGATGAGGTCGCCCGTTCCGCGCGCCGTGCCGAGCGGGATCGCGCATGACCCTCGACTCCCAGCTCGCTGCCCTGCGCGAAGTGCACACGCTCGGTATCGACCGGCTTCAGGATGCCCAGCTCAGTGACATCGACGCACTGCTCACTCGTGCCGACAGTCGGCGTGCCCTCTCGTCTGATCACACCGTCGTTGGACTCTTCGGCGCCACGGGCTCCGGCAAGTCGAGCCTGCTCAACGCGCTCGTGGGTGAGCCCATCGCGCGCAGTCACGTCACCCGGCCGACCACCTCGCAACCACTCGCGGTGATCTGGGACCCGACGGGTGCCACACCCCTCCTCGACTGGCTCGAGGTGCGAGATCGTCACACGAGGCAGGTGCCGATCGACCCGCGCGCTCAGCAGCTGATCCTGCTCGATCTGCCCGACTTCGATTCCGTGCAGGTCGAGCATCGCATCACCGCAGAACGCCTTGCCGGCCAGGTCGACGCACTCGTGTGGGTGGTCGACCCCCAGAAGTACGCCGACGCAGTGCTGCACACCGACTTCATCGCACGGCACGCGCGCCATGGTTCAGTCACGATCGTGGTGCTCAACCAGAGCGACCTGCTGGGCGCTGCGGAGGTGCCACGCGTGCTCGACTCACTGCGGGGGCTCCTCTCCGACGACGGGCTGACGGGAGTTCGGATTCTCGCGACGAGCGCAACGACCGGCGACGGCATTGACGCACTGCGCGATGCGATCGGCGCGCTCGCCGAAGCCCGCGTAGCCCAGGCGGCGCGATTGGCGGCGGATGTGTCGGCGATGGCCGCACGGGTGCCAGTTCCGGGCAGTGTGGGCAAGTCGAGCAAGAGCGACACCAAGGCACGTGCACGCGAGCTCACGATGAAACTGGGCGATGCCGCCGGAGTCGAGGTCGTTGCCAAAGCGGTCGCTGGTTCCTATCGCAAGCGCTCGGGCCAGGCCACGGGCTGGCCACTCGTGTCGTGGATCCTGCGCTTCAGAGCCGACCCGCTCGCGCGCCTGGGACTGCGCCCGAAGAAGGGCACGGTGCGCGATCCGGAGTTGCATCGCACGAGCATGCCGGCGCTCAACGCGTCAGCCTCGGCAACGGTGTCTCTTGCCGTGCGCGCCTACGCCGAGGCCGTGTCAGACGGCCTTACCGAACCCTGGCGCGCGGGCATCCGCGACCAGGGTCAGCGTGCAGTTGAGGGGCTTCCTGCCCGGCTCGATCTTGCAATCTCACGTGCAACCCTGCCGACCAAGGGGTCATGGTGGTGGGTGATCTTCGGCATTCTGCAGTGGGTCTCACTTGCCGCTGCCCTCGTCGGGGTGCTGTGGCTGCTTGCCCTCGCGTTCCTGCCCATGGTGCCGTGGCCGGCCGTGCCAACGATAGAGGGGTGGCCCCTGACCACCCTTCTGATCATGGCGGGGGTGCTGCTGGGCATCCTGCTCGGACTCGCGGGCGCGGCGTTCGGCGCGGCCACCGGCGCTTCCCGCCGTCGGGCGGCACGCAAATCGTTGCTCGCGCAGGTGGGCACCGTGTCGAGCGAGGTCGTCGTTGGCCCCATCGATGCCGAGCTCGACCGCGTCAGAAAATTCGCGACGGCCCTCACTGCTGCCAACGGATAGTCGGTTCGACGGTCCGGCCTCGAGTCCCGATCTCAGGGTGCGATGTAGTCGACGAGATCGCTCGCGAGCCCGGCGTACGTGGCTGGGGTCAGCACGCGCAAACGAGCCTTCGCCTCGTCGCCGATGTCGAGACCGTCGATGAATTCCACCAGTTCTGCGGGCCCGACGCGCTTGCCGCGGGTGAGCTCTTTGAGAATCGCGTAGGGGTCGGTGATCGAACTACGGCCTTGCGTGATCTCGGCGCGAATGACGGTCTGGATCGCCTCGCCGAGAATCTCCCAGTTGGCGTCGAGATCCTTCGACAGGGCATCCGGTGCCAGGTCGATCTCCTTCAGACCGCGCTCGATGTTGTCGAGGGCGAGCACCGAGTGACCGAGGGCAACGCCCACGTTGCGCTGGGTCGTCGAGTCGGTGAGGTCGCGTTGCAGGCGGCTCGTCACGAGAGTCGCGGCTAGTGACTCAAGCAGGGCGCTCGACAACTCCAGGTTGGCCTCGGCGTTCTCGAACCGGATGGGGTTAATCTTGTGAGGCATCGTCGATGACCCCGTCGCACCAGCCTGAGGAATCTGCCGAAAGTACCCCATCGAGATGTAGGTCCACACGTCAGTGCAGAGGTTGTGCAGCACGCGGTTGGCGTGACTGATTCGGGAGTACAGCTCGGCCTGCCAGTCATGCGACTCGATCTGCGTCGTCAGCGGATTGAAGACCAAGCCAAGGGATGTCACGAACTCTCGAGAGATCGACGGCCAGTCCTGTGTCGCGTCTGCAGCCTGGTGTGCGGCGAAGGTTCCCGTGGCGCCGCTGAACTTGCCGAGATAGTCGGTTGCCTCGATCTGGGCGAGGATCCGCTCCAGTCGGTACACGAAAACTGCGAACTCTTTACCCATCGTGGTGGGTGTCGCCGGCTGGCCGTGGGTGTGGGCGAGCATCACGTCATTGCGCATCTCGATAGCGCGAGCACGGAGCGCCTCGATCACACCGCGAAACTTGGGAAGCCACACTTCGCGGATAGCGGCGCTGATCGTGATGCCGTACGAGAGGTTGTTGATGTCTTCGCTCGTGCAGGCGAAGTGAGTCAGTTCGGCGATGCTCGTGAGGCCGAGCTCGGCGAGCTTCTCGCGCACGAGGTACTCGACGGCCTTGACGTCGTGGCGAGTGGTTGCCTCAAGTGTTGCCAGCCGATCGATCTGCTCCTGCCCGAAGTCGGCGGCGAACTCGCGCAGGGCGCGAGCCTGCTCGTGGTCGAGCCGCGTCGTGCCGAACAGCTCGTGATCGGTCAGGTAGATGAGCCACTCCACCTCGACGCGTACGCGTGCACGGTTGAGCCCCGCCTCGGAGAGGTGGTCGCCGAGCGCGGTAACGGCCGGGCGGTACCGCCCGTCAAGCGGGCTCAGCGGCTGTTCGGGCAGGCTCATAGTGCTCCCTGTCGGATTCCTGGTTTGATTTGGCGAAAGAGGGCCGCGCAGGCCCGTTCGATCTGTGACAGCACCTGATCGAACAGGGCAGCATCCGAATAATACGGGTCGGGCACGTCGATGAGAGCCGCCTGCTCGCTGTCGAAGCTCAGGAGCAGTTGCACCTTTGAGGCATCCTGCTCGCTCGACGCCCACGCCTTGAGGATGCGTTCCTGACTGCGGTCAAAGACCACGACGAGATCGAGGTTGGCAAACCACGCCGGATCGAACTGGCGGGCGCGATGCCCGGCGCCGTTGTAGCCCTGCGAGGCCAGTGCCGTAGCCGTGCGATCGTCAGCCGGCTCGCCGACGTGCCAATCACCGGTGCCCGCCGAGATGACGGCGACCTGGCGCTCATACCCGGCCTTCTTGACCATTGCCTTGAAGATCGTCTCGGCCATGGGAGAGCGGCAGATGTTGCCCGTGCAGACAAAACAGATACGAAAGAGCGCCGATTCGTCGAAAATCCGCTCGAAGGCCATGGCTACATTGTCCCGCAGAATCTCCTCCTCACCACGACGGTTTGCAGAACGCGAATCCACCGGTGCTCCCTTGTGCCCGCAGCGCGAGCGCGGCAGGAGTGATGCTGTCGTGATGACCCAGCTCCAGGATGCCCCTTTGGTCGCCACTCTCGAATCGCAGTATCGAGAACTCGACGAGGTGCTCAGCCGCCTTGAGGCCGCACGGGTAGCACTTGTGTCGCGGCCGGTGACCGTCTGGCGCGGACCGGCCCGCAGGGCTTACGACCTCGCGCTCGCCGCGGTTGCCAGCACGGCGGCGTCGGCCTGTGTGCTGCTGCGGGATGCGCGGGATCTGACGGGCTCAGCGGCATCGGAGGTGGCGACGCGTGGGTGATGGGCTCGAGATCTCTGGTGCGGGCCAGAGCGCGGTCGCGATTGACGAGCTGTACGCAGCAGCGGAGTCGCTCGGGCGGCTGGCGGCCGAGGCATCCTCTCTCACCTGGCAACTCGCGCTCATCGATGGTCGCTCGAGCTCAGTCACCTGGCTGTGGCAGGGTGCGCCGATGAGCGCGGTGATGGCGGAGGGGCGGATTGACCAGTCCCGCGCGGCGCTCATCGAGCTCGAGATTCACGCGCGGATGTTGGGTGCTGCGTTGGCGACTGCGGCAGACGGCTACTGCACCGTGGAGTTCTTCGCCCGCGACCTGATGCAGGGCGTGCTGGGCACGGTAGCGAGGGTTCCCGGGGCACTCGCCGACGGGGTCGATATCGGTGACATCTCGACGCTATTCACGCGAGCGGCCACGGTTGACCTCGTGCGAGCCGGTGCAATGCTGGCCGATGACCTGATGCTGCACGCGGGCGGGGTGCCGTGGCCACTCATCGACCTGCTCGGCGACAACGGGATCGGTGCCACGGGCGTTCCCTTCGCTGCGGCGACGATCGCGGGCGCAGCATCGGCCGTCGGGGTCTTTCGAGAGACTCCCGTGGCCCTGGTCGGGTCGACGAGGGGCACGATCTCGGCTCAGCCAGCGGGCTTTGCCCCGCGGTTCGATCGCATACCCAATCCGCAGGCCAACGGTGGTGCGCAAGTGGCAATCGAGAAATACGAGGTGCCGGGCGAACCCGATCGATTCGAGGTCTACATCTCCGGCACGGTCACGTTCGATCCCATCGCGACAACAGAGCCGTGGGACATGACGAGCAACATTGCCAACGCCATGGGGCCCGGCAGCGGCTCGTACGACTCGGTTGCGCTCGCGATGGCCGAAGCGGGCATCACCGAGTCGAGTCCCGTGCAGTTCACGGGCTACTCGCAAGGCGGCGGCACGGCGGCCCAACTGGCAGCATCCGGCGACTACAACACCGCGGGGCTCGTCACGTTCGGTGGCCCGACGGGGCACATCGATCTGCCCGACGACGTGCCGACGGTGATCGTGGAGCACCGCGACGACCTGGTGCCCGCCCTCGGCGGTGCACAGCACAACACCCACGCGGTCATCGTCGAGCGCGACGTGTTCGATGGTCGAGACATCCCAGAAGACGAGGTTGCCCCTGCCCACCGACGCGGGCCCTACCGCGAGACGGCAGCGCTCATGGATCTCAGCGACAACCCGCAGCTTGCACAGGCCCTCGCGGTGATCGACGGGTTTGGCTCAGACCCTCGCGCTACGATCACGCGCACCGAGTACCGATTCGAGCGAGTTAGTTCCTCGGCTTCAGCACCGGGCGAAGGATGATGCCGATCAGCCAGCTGATGATGCCGAGCACAAGAGCGCCGAGCACTCCGCTCCAGAATCCGTCGACCGTAAGACCGAAGCCGAAGAGCCCCGAGAGCCACGCGGCGAGCAGCAGGAGCAAACCGTTGACGATCAGCGAGATGAGACCGAGCGTCAGAATGTAGAGCGGAAAAGCGACGATTCGGATGAAGTTTCCGATGATGCCATTGACCAAACCGAAGATCGCTGCCACGAGGAGGTACGTGAGCACGGTCTGGAGCGCTTCGGCGGGAGGGAACGCGATCACCTTGACGCCGGGCACGATGAGAGTGGTGAGCCACAGGGCAAGGGCAATGATGACGACGCGGATGAAGAGTCTCATGATGCCCACTATGCCCGGTGCGAGCATCCCCCGCAATTAGGCTGGACGGGTGAACTCGCCCCGCGTACGACTTCGTCCCGAGATCGAATCCATGGTGCCGTACCGGCAGGGGCGCACCGCCGCTGAAGATGCGTTCAAGCTCTCCTCCAACGAGAACCCGTACCCGCCGCTTCCCGCCGTCGTCGACGCCATCCTCGCGGCGAGCGTCAATCGCTATCCGGAGGGCTCGGCTGCGGGCCTGCGAGCACGGCTGGGCGAGAAGTTCGGCGTTTCGCCCGAATGGATCCAGGTCGGCTCGGGTTCTGTCTCAGTGCTGTCGCAGCTCATCTCGGCCGCGAGCGCGGCAGGCGATGAGGTCATCTACTCCTGGCGCAGCTTCGAGGCCTACCCCATGCTCGTCGCCACAGCGGGCGCGACAGCGATCGAAGTGCCCAACACGCCCGATCACCGGCACGACCTCGACGCGATGCTCGACGCGATCACCGACCGCACGCGCATGATCATCGTGTGCAGCCCCAACAACCCCACCTCGACGATCGTGACGCACCAGGAGTTCATCGCGTTCATGGCGGGCGTGCCGTCGAACGTGCTCGTGGTTCTCGACGAGGCGTACGCGGAGTTCGTGACCGACGAGGCTGCGGTTAACGGGCCCGCGATCATCCGCGACTACCCCAATCTTGTGCTGCTGCGCACCTTCTCTAAGGCGTACGGGCTTGCGGGCCTTCGCGTCGGCTACGCCGTCGGCGAGGAGTACCTGATGGATGCCGCGCGAGCTGTCGCAATTCCGCTTTCTGTCACGGAGATCGCGCAGCGCGCCGCGGTGGTTTCGCTCGACAACGAGGCGGAGCTGCTCGAACGCGTGGCCAGCCTCGCGGCCCTGCGCGATGAGATCTGGAAGGGTCTCGTCGGTCAGGGCTGGAACGTGCCGAAACCACAGGGCAACTTCGTGTGGCTGCCCACGGGCGACAATACCGCTGCCGCTGCAGACGTTTTCGAGCGCCACGGCATCGTGGTCAGGGCGCTGGGCGAGGGTGTGCGAGTGAGCGTGGGCGAGACGGAATCTGTGGAGAAACTCCTAAGAGCTTCGGCCGAGGTTGTTCCCATGCAACGAACTGACCCCGCGGTCGCCACGTTAGATTAGACGAATGTCTTACACCGCAGCGACCGTCCAGCTGCTCTCGGCAGAGGGCGCCCTGGTCGAAAGCGATGCAACTGCCGAGTTCGTTCCCTATGTGAAGGCGCTCTCCGACGAGCAGCTTCGCGAGTTCCATCGCCAAATGGTGGTCGTCAGGCGTTTTGACGTTGAAGCGGCCAACCTGCAGCGACAGGGCCAGCTCGCGCTCTGGATCCCGAGCCTCGGCCAGGAGGCCGCGCAGGTCGGTTCCGGATTCGCCGCCAAACCACAGGATCACATCTTTCCCGCCTACCGCGAGCACGTCGTTGCGCGCATCCGCGGGGTCGAGCCGATCAAGATCATCGAGATGCTGCGCGGGCTCAGCCACGGCGGCTGGGACCCCAAAGAGAACAACAACTTCCACCTGTACACACTGGTGATCGGATCTCAGACCCTCCACGCTACGGGGTACGCCATGGGGGTTCAGCTCGATGGCAGCACCGCCACCGGCAACCCCGACACCGATGAGGCAGTCGTCGTCTACTTCGGTGACGGCGCGACCAGCCAGGGCGATGTCAGCGAGGCCCTGGTCTTTGCCGCGAGCTACCAAACGCCGCAGGTGTTCTTCCTGCAGAACAACCACTGGGCGATCTCGGTGCCGGTCTCGCGCCAATCCCGCACCCCGCTGTACCTGCGCTCGGGCGGGTTCGGCATTCCGGGCATCCAGATCGACGGCAACGACGTGCTGGCGAGCTATGCCGTCACGCGTTCCGCCCTCGAGGCCGCCCGTGCCGGGCACGGTCCCCGCTTCATCGAAGCGCTCACCTACCGAATGGGCGCACACACCACGAGCGACGACCCCAGCAAATATCGGGATGACGCCGAGCTGGACTTCTGGACCCGCCACGACCCGATCACGCGCTTCGAGGCGTTCTTGCGGTCACGAGGCGAGGGAGACGAGTTCTTCGCAGACGTCGCGGCCGAAGCCGAAGACGTCGCGAACGACATGCGTAAGCGCACTCTCGCCCTCGGCGTGCCCGAGGCCTCAACGATGTTTGCCCATGTCTACTCCGAGCCGCATCCGGTGATGGAGGCGCAGGCCGCCTGGCTTGCCGCCTACGAGGCCTCGTTTGAGGAGGGTGACGCGTGAGCATCGAATCCTTGAGCATGGCCAAGGCACTCAATCTCGGGTTGCGCCAGGCTCTCGCCGACGACCCCAAGGTGCTGCTGATGGGCGAAGACATCGGCCCGCTCGGCGGCGTCTTCCGCGTGACGGAGGGCCTGCAGGCCGAGTTCGGCGACAAGCGAGTGCTCGACACCCCGCTCGCCGAGTCGGGAATCGTCGGTACGGCGATCGGCCTCGCGATGCGCGGGTTCCGTCCGGTGTGCGAGATCCAGTTCGACGGATTCATCTTCCCCGGGTTTGACCAGATCACGTCGCAGCTTGCGAAGCTGACCGCGCGGCACGAGGGCGCGCTCAGCATGCCCGTGGTCATCCGGGTTCCCTTCGGCGGTCACATCGGCGCCGTCGAGCACCACCAGGAAAGCCCCGAAGCGTACTTCGCGCACACGGCCGGCCTGCGCGTTGTGTCGCCTGCTACTCCGCACGACGCCTACTGGATGATTCAGGAAGCCATCCAGAGCAACGACCCGATCCTGTTCTTCGAACCGAAGAGCCGTTACTGGCCCAAGGGCGATGTAGACCTCGAGTCGAGCGGTGCGCCGCTGCATTCGAGCCGCGTGGTGCGGGAGGGCAGCGAAGTGACGCTGCTCGCCTATGGGCCGTCCGTGTCGCTTGCCCTGCAGGCCGCCGACATTGCGGCAGAAGAGGGCACGAGCATCGAGGTCATCGACCTGCGATCGATGTCGCCCATTGACTACGGCCCCATCATCGCCTCGGTGCAGAAGACCGGGCGGCTCGTGATCGTGCAGGAGGCTCCCGGCTTCGTGTCGGTTGGCTCCGAGATCGCGGCTGCCGTCACCGAGCGCGCGTTCTACTCGCTTGAGGCTCCCGTGCTGAGGGTTGCCGGTTTCGACACTCCCTTCCCGCCCGCAAAGCTCGAAGCGACCTACCTGCCCGACGCCGACAGGGTGCTCGAGGCAGTCGACCGGGCCCTGGCCTACTAGGAGGCACACCATGTCTGATTTCAGGCTCCCCGACGTTGGGGAAGGTCTCACCGAGGCAGAGATCGTCTCGTGGAAGGTCAAAGCGGGCGACACCGTCGTGATGAACCAGGTGCTCGTCGAGATCGAGACCGCCAAGTCGCTCGTTGAGCTGCCCTCGCCGTTCGCCGGCACCGTTTCGGCGCTGCTCGTCGAAGAGGGCCAGACGGTCGGGGTGGGCACGCCGATCATCTCCGTTGCAGGGGGTGCGGATGACGCGCCCGCCGAAGAGGCCCCCGTGCCCGAGGCAGTCGCGGCCGTCGCTGACACTGCCGCGACCGTCGCGGCAGAAGAGAAGCCCGGCGCCGTGCTCGTCGGCTACGGATCCGCTGGCCACGGTCACTCTCGCCGCCGTGGCGCGGGCGTTCCGGCGTCGGCGGGAGCTGCGGCGCCCGCGCCAGCGGCGCGACCCGCGAGTGTGCCTGCGGCTGCGGCATCCGCGATCATCGCCAAGCCACCGATTCGCAAGCTCGCCAAAGATCTGAATGTTGACCTCGCCGAGGTGCTCGCGACCGGTCTCGCGGGCGAGATCACGCGCGACGACGTGATCCGCCAGGCCTCACAGGCGAGCGTGTTCCGCAACATTGAGACGCCAGAGTGGGGCGCGGAGCGCGAAGAGATCATCCCGGTCAAGGGCGTGCGCAAGGCCATCGCGACCGCGATGTCACAGAGCGCGTTTAGTGCGCCGCATGTGAGCGTGTTTGTCGACATCGATGCGACTCGCACGATGGAGTTCGTCAAGCGCCTCAAGAACTCACCTGACTTCGCGGGCATCCGCGTCTCACCGCTGCTGATCGCGGCCAAGGCCCTGATCTGGGCCGTGCGGCGCAACCCCACGGTGAACTCGACGTTCACCGACAAAGAGATCACCGTGCACCACTACGTGAACCTCGGCATCGCCGCCGCGACTCCGCGTGGGCTCGTGGTTCCCAACATCAAGGATGCCCACGCCCTGTCGTTGAAGGATCTCGCGATGGCGCTCGAGCAGCTCACCATCACGGCCCGCGACGGCAAGACGCAGCCCGCCGAGATGGCGGGGGGCACGATCACGATCACCAACCTCGGTTCGTTCGGGATGGATACGGGAACCCCGATTCTCAACCCGGGTGAGGTCGGCATCCTCGCGCTCGGAACGATCAAGCAGAAGCCATGGGTGGTCGACGGCGAGGTTCGTCCGCGGTTCGTCACGACACTCGGGGGCAGCTTCGATCACCGGGTGGTCGACGGCGACGTCGTGTCGCGCTTCGTGGCCGATGTCGCGTCGGTGCTCGAAGAGCCGGCTCTGCTCCTCGACTAGCGGCCTCCTGAGCTCCGAGACCACCTCCTCAGCGTCACCCGATCCACACAACGCGTGCGCACGCGCGCGATCTGACGCAGAGCGCTCTTTTCCCCCGGCGATAGCGACGTTCTGTGTCAGCTCGACGCCGCCTCACCTGAAATCGTGATAGCTTATTGATAACGAATCTCATTACTGTTATCAATACAGTGGCTATCTAGAAAGCTCTCATGAAGCGCATCGCAGTTCTCGCAGCAACCGTTCTCGTTCTGGCCGGGTGCGCAGCGACGCCCACGGCCGAAGACGGCACCGTCAGCATCGTCGCGTCGACCAACGTGTACGGCGACATTGCCCACACCATCGGAGGCGACCTCGTGGCTGTCACGAGCCTCATCGATGGAGCAAACCAGGATCCCCACAGCTTCGAGGCATCCGCCCAAGACCAGCTCGCCATCTCGAAGGCTGACCTCGTGATCGAGAACGGCGGCGGATACGACGACTTCGTCGACACGCTCGTCGCGGCATCCGGCAACCAGCCGACCGTGCTCAACGCGAGCGAAGCGTTTGGTCTCGCCGACGGCGCGAACGAGCACCTCTGGTACAACCTCGAGGCGACGGCTGACTTCGCTGACGACATCGCCGAGGCGCTCGCCGCACTCGACCCCGCGAACGCGAAGACCTTCGAAGCGAACGCCGACGCGTTCAGCGACCAGCTGGATGCGCTTGACGAGCGCGCCGACGGCCTCGGCGATGGCCAATCCGTCGCGGTCACAGAACCTGTTCCGGTGTACCTGCTCGAGTCGGCCGGTCTCGTCAACGTGACGCCCGAGGCATTCACCGAGGCAATCGAGGAAGGTGGCGACGTTCCCCCTCTCGCGCTTGAGGAGACGCTCGCGCTGTTCACGGATAACGCCGTGACCCTGCTGGCTTACAACGACCAGACGGCGAGCCCCGAGACCGAACGCGTTCGTCAGGCTGCGGAGGATGCGGGCATCCCCGTACTCAACTTCACCGAGACCCTGCCGGATGGGCAAGACTACGTGTCATGGATGACCGCCAACCTCGACCAGATCGCGGCGGCGCTCCAGTAGTGCCGCCCGTACTCGAGATCTCAGATGGCGCGCTCGGCTTCGGCCAGCGCGCCCTCTGGCGTTCCCTCGACCTCTCGGTGGCGCCGGGCGAGTTTCTCGCGGTGCTCGGGTCGAATGGCTCCGGCAAGACGAGCCTGTTGCGAGCGATCCTCGGCCAGCAGCGTCTCGACAGCGGGTCGATCCAGCTCGGTGGAGTACCGGTCAGCCGCGGCGACCGCCGGGTCGGGTACATCCCGCAGCAGAAGCTCGTGCAGCCGGGAACACCGCTGCGAGGCCGCGACCTCGTGACCCTCGGCGTGAACGGGCACCGCTTCGGTCTGCCGATCACGAGCGCCGCGGAGAAGAAGCGCGTGGATGCCCTGCTCGAGTCGGTCGGAGCGACGAGTTACGCCGACCGCCCCATTGGCACCCTGTCAGGCGGCGAGCAGCAGCGGTTGCGCGTGGCCCAGTCGCTCGCGGACGACCCCATCCTTTTGCTGTGCGACGAGCCGCTCGCGAGTCTCGACCTTGCGCACCAGCACGGCGTCGCCGACCTCATCGACAGGCGCCGCCGCGAGCATGACACCTCCGTCGTCTTCGTGACCCACGACATCAACCCCGTGCTCGGAATGGTCGACCGCATCCTGTATCTCGCCGAGGGCAGGTTCACGATCGGCACGCCCGACGAGGTGCTGCGCTCCGAGGTGCTGAGCGACCTGTATGGCACTCCCGTCGACGTCATCCGCAACCGCGGTCGCATCTTCGTGGCGGGCGCGCCCGACCACGTGCACCACGAGGAGGCCAGCTAGTGGACTTCTCCAACTATTTCGAGATTCTGCAGCTGGTGCAGGCGAGCGTGATCGCCGGCGCCGTGCTCGGCATCGTCGGCGGTCTCGTGGGCGTCTTCGTGATGCAGCGCGACATGGCCTTCGCGGTGCACGGCATCAGCGAGCTCTCGTTCGCCGGCGCCGCTGCAGCCCTGCTTCTCGGTATGAACGTGGTCGCGGGGTCGATCGTCGGGTCTCTCATCGCGGCCGCGATCATCGGCCTGCTCGGTTCCCGCGCCCGAGACCGCAACTCGATCATCGGCGTACTCATGCCCTTTGGGCTGGGCCTGGGCATCCTGTTCCTTGCGCTCTACCCCGGGCGCAGCGGCAATAAGTTCGGCCTTCTCACCGGCCAGATCATCTCGGTCGATTTCGATCAGCTCGGGTTGCTCATCGGCATCAGCGTGGTCGTGCTCGCGGTGTTGCTCGTCGTGTGGCGCCCGCTCACGTTCGACAGCCTCGACCAAGACGTGGCGATCGCGCGCGGGGTTCCCAGCCGCGCGCTGAGCCTTGTGTTCATGGGGATGCTCGGACTCACGGTTGCCGTGTCGGTGCAGATCATCGGTGCGCTGCTCGTGCTCGCGCTGCTCGTCACTCCCGCGGCAGCGGCCTTGCGCGTGAGTTCGTCGCCGATTCTCGTGCCCCTGCTGAGCATGACCTTCGGGTTTGTGTCGGCCGTGGGCGGCATCCTGCTTGCGATCGGCGGCTCGCTGCCGATCAGCCCCTACATCACGACAATCTCGTTCGCGATCTACCTCGCGTGCAGGATCATCGAGCGACTTAGAGTGAAAGCATGACGGCGAAGCGAAACACGTGGCAGCGGGAGGCCGTGCGCGACGCGCTCACGACCTCTGAGGGGTTCGTGAGCGCGCAGGCACTGCACACGGCGCTGCGTGAGGGCGGATCATCCATCGGCCTTGCCACCGTGTACCGTGCGCTCGCCGACCTCGCGGTCGAGGGTGAGGCGGACTCGCTCCAGCAGGAGGGCGAGAGCCTGTTTCGCGCGTGCACGCCCAACTCGCATCACCACCACCTGATCTGCCGCAACTGCGGCCTGACGGTCGAGATCGAGGCCGATGCCGTCGAGGAGTGGGCCAAGCAGGTCGCGGCAGAGCACGGATTCACCCAGCCCAACCATGTCGTCGACGTGTTTGGCCTCTGCGCCAACTGCAGCGCGCGCGAAAGCTAGGCCTTCCGCAACCGCCACGCCCTGATCGCGAGCTGCACCGCCGCGAACAGCACGAGCGCCGCGAACAGCAGGTTTGAGATGCGCGTCGGCAGGTGGTGAGCCAGGAGCGCTCCGGGAAAGGATGCCGCCGCAGCCGCAGCCCCGAGCAGCAAGCCATCGAGTGGCTTGACGAGCCGAGCGCGGGTGTTGGCAACGGTTCCCGTGATGGAGGTCGGAACCATGGCGAGCAACGACGTGCCCTTGGCCACCAGTTCGCTCACGCCGAAGATACCGACGAGGCCCGGCACAATGATGACGCCGCCGCCGATTCCGAACAGCCCGGACGCAACGCCGACGACGAGCCCCAGCCCGATGAGGCCCGCGACGGCCCAGGGGGTGAACTCGATGGTGGTGTGCGACTCGGGCACATCGATGAGCATCTTGACTGCAACCGCGACCAGGAGTGCCACGAATCCCCAGCGCAGCCAGCCCAGCGGCATGCTGCGCAACAGCCGGGTGCCGACGAGAGCTCCTACGATGCCGCCGATGGCGATAAATACGGCGGCCAGCAGATCGAGATGCCCGGCCACGCCGTAGCTGATCGAGCCCACGATTGCGGCGGGCAACACCCCGGCAAGTGACAGTGCGCTCGCCCGGCGCTGGTCGAGGTGCAGCAACAGCACGAGCAGCGGCACCATGAGGATGCCGCCGCCAATGCCGAACAGTCCCGACAAGAATCCGCCGAGCAAGCCGATGCCGATGAGGGCGAGAACGCGCCGGGTCATGAGCGCGTCGCGTACGCGAAGGCCAGCGCGCCGAGCTTCGCGCGGGTGAGCGACCCGCCCTGCACGACATCCCGAATGGTGCGCAGCGCGAACGCCGGACCCTGCACGAGCAGTGTCGTCACGACCGACTCCTCCCAGGCTTGAAGCTCGTCGCGAATCTTCTCGGGCGGCCCGATGAGGGCGATCTCTTCGACTAGCTTGGTCGGCACGGCGGCGATAGCCTCGGCCTTCTTGCCCGCCAGATAGAGGTCCTGGATCACGTCGCACTCGGCGCTGTAGCCGAGCCTGTCGATCACATTGCGGTGAAAGTTGGCACCCTTCGCGCCCATGCCGCCCACGTACAGGGCGATGATCGGGCGCACCATGTCGGCCGCCTTCTCCACGTCAGGATGCGGGATGACCGCCAGCTGCAGCGCGACCTCGAAGTGCTCGCGCGCCGACCGCTCCGGTGCCCGCAGCGCGAATCCCGCCTCGAGATTGGCCTTCGCTTCGTCGTTGGCCTTCGGTGAGAACAGAAACGGCAGCCAGCCATCGGCGATCTCGGCTGCCATGGCGACGTTCTTGGGTCCCTCGGCGGCGAGATAGATCGGAATATCGGCCCGCAGGGGGTGAACCGTAGAGCGCAAGGGTTTACCGAGGCCCGCGGCATCCGGAGCCGTATACGGCAGTGGGTAGTGTGGCCCGGCGGAAGTGACGGGCGCGTCACGCGCGAGCACCTGTCGCACAATGTCGATGTACTCGCGGGTGCGCGCGAGCGGCTTGGGGTAGGGCTGCCCGTACCAGCCCTCGACGACCTGGGGTCCGGATGCCCCGAGCCCGAGGATCACGCGACCGCCCGAGAGGTGGTCAAGCGTGAGGGCCGCCATAGCGGCGGCAGTGGGGGTGCGCGCCGAGAGCTGCGCGATACCCGTGCCGAGCTTCACGCGCTTGGTGTGGGCTCCCCACCAGGCCAGCGGGGTGAAGGCGTCGGAGCCGTAGGCCTCCGCCGTCCAGATGGACTCGTAGCCGAGGCGTTCAGCGGTCTTGATCGCCGCGAGCACGCCCTTCGGCGGACCCTGCTTCCAGTACCCCGTCGCGTAGCCGATGCGCATGAATCCTCCGCTGGTCGAGCGTAGTCGAGCCTTAGCGGTTCTTCGCGTTGTGGCCGGGCCCCGATCGGAAGGCCTCCGACACGACCGCGCCGACCTGCACCCCGATCACGAGGCCGAGCACGGTGGACACCGTCGTGACGAGCAGCTCTTCGGTACCGGAGGACTGCGTGGCGAGGCTGCTGACGGCAATGAGGCCGAGCGACCCGGGAACCAGGAGCCAGAACACCGGCCGGAAGGTGACGATCGCGGGCAGGCTCGGCCATCCCCGCTCGACGACGCGCAGGCCGGCGAGCAGCGCCGCGGCAGTGAGGCCGGTCGCGACGCCGGCACCGAGAATCGGGCTCAGCAGCACCGACCCTCCGTAGGCCAGCAGCAGCACGACCGTGATCACGAGGGTCACCGGGATGGTCGCCGAGAGAAAGAGGCCCACGCCGATGGCGAGCAGGGCGACTGCCGGCCAGGCGAAAATGGGATCCACGCCCGCGGCAGCGATACCCGAGTGGCCGCCGATCACGACCGCCGTCTCATCCAGGCGACCTCCAAGCACGCCCACGCCCGCGAGCGTGCCCGCGGCCAGCATTGCCCAGATCGTGAGGCCGGCCACGAGCCGACCGCCGCCCGAGACCACGTCTCCGGCGCTGACCTCGATGAGCGCGTTCGTTACCGCGGCTCCGGGAATGAGCAGCACGAGGGGCGCCGAGATGGCAAAGAACGGAACATCCGAGATTCCGAAGACGGCCGCTGTGAGCCCCACCAGGAGGGCGATCGCGAGAGCCAGGAAGAACGGGAGCAACGCGGCGATGCGTGCCCTCGTGCCGGCGAAGGTCAGTACGGCCCCCACTCCGACTCCCAGCACCGTGTCGAGTCCGACGGCCCACCAGGGGTTGCCCAGCACCACCGCGATGCCGCCGGAGATGAGGCCACTGCCGAGCAACGACAACCAGAGCGGATAACGCGCACCCATCGTGTAGAGGCCGTCGAGCCCGCGCTGCAGTTCGGGCCACGGAATGCCGCTCTCGGCTTTAGCGGCAAGCTTGCCGACCACGCCCACCTGCTCGAAGGTGAAGGATGTGCCGGTGGAGACCAGCACGCGAGTGCGATCGCCGTCGTCGACGAACACGCCCGTGGGCAGACCACCCACCGTGAACTCGGATCCGTTGCTGTGAGCGACTGCGCGTGCAACCCGGGTGACGTCGGTGACCGCGTAGCCCGCGTCGAGCAGGGCCACCCCGAGGCGACCGATTGCCTCTACTTCTTCATCCGGCGCGGCCTCAGCCATTCTCATGCCCCACGAGATGCTCGCCGAAGAAGGCGTCGATGCGCTTCCAGGCGTCAACAGCCGCCTCGGGATTGGGCGCTATGCCCGAGATCTTGAGAAACGGGCGCACGATGAGCGGGCCGGCCGGTTTCTCGTTGAGGAATGCGTGACCCGCTTCGGGGTACTCCTTCACGTCGTGCGCAACCCCGAGCTGCGTGTACTTGGCCTCGAGGCGTGCCGCCCCATCCTTGATCGTCTTGTCTTTGCCGCCGTAGCTCGCGACGACGGGGCAGGAGTGCACGATGTCGTCGAGGCTGTCGGGCAGGATTCCGTAGTTGACGGCTGCCGCCTGAAAGGCGGTCTCATCCGAGTCGTACCCGCTTGCCGCCGCAAGCAGCGCAAACCCACCGCCGAGGCAGAAGCCGATGATGCCGATGGCCCCCGTGAAGTCGTCGCGCTTCGTGAGCCACAGGCGCGCCGACTCGATGTCGGCCCACGCGCGGCCCTTGCCGCTGCGAAGCGCCTTTGCGGTGGCGCCGATGCACTTGCGAAACCCACCCTCGGTATAGAGGTCGGGCATCAACGTGAGGTAGCCGAGGCTCGCGAGATGGGCGACCTGCTTGCGCATCTCGGCTTCGATTCCGAACGCCTCGTGCACGACGACGACCGCGGGCCACGGGCCGGGTGTGTCGGGGACTCCCAGCAACCCCTTGAGGCCCAGGCTCGCGCCATCGACCGTCGTCTCGATAGTGATGTCCTGCAGCGGCACAGTCATGGGCTGATTGTTGCAGATGGGCACGCGCTGGCCCCGCGACGGGCCGTCGTGTACTATCTACAGGTTGGGCATTTCCGCCCACACGTATGCCTCCCATGAAAGTCCGGGATCAAGGCGTGCCGACAAGTGATCTTGGGTGCCGTTCTCTGAACGACACGGTAACCAGAACAGGAGTACACCCATGGCAGCAAACTGCCAGGTGACCGGAGCCCACCCGGGCTTTGGAAACACCATTTCTCACTCGCACCGTCGCAACAGCCGTCGGTTCGATCCGAACATCCAGAAGAAGAAGTACTACGTACCGTCGCTTCGCCGCAACGTCACGCTGACGCTGTCCGCCAAGGGCATCAAGGTTATCGACGCTCGTGGCATTGAAGCTGTGGTCAAGGACCTCCTTGCCCGTGGGGAGAAGATCTAATGGCTAAGCAGCAAGACGTTCGTCCGATCATCAAGCTCCGTTCCACCGCTGGAACCGGCTACACCTACGTGACGAAGAAGAACCGTCGCAACAACCCCGATCGCCTCGTGCTCAAGAAGTACGACCCGGTGATCCGCCAGCACGTCGAATTCCGCGAGGAGCGCTAACAATGGCCAAGAAGAGCAAGATTGCCAAGAACGAGCAGCGCAAGGTCATCGTGGCGCGTTACGCCACGAAGCGCCTTGAGCTGAAGAAGGCACTGGTCGACCCGGCCGGTACCGACGAGTCCCGCGAGGCTGCGCGCCTCGGTCTGCAGAAGCTTCCGCGCAACGCTTCACCGGTGCGCGTACGCGGCCGTGACGCGATTGACGGACGCCCGCGTGGTTTCCTCAGCCAGTTCGGTGTTTCCCGTGTTCGCTTCCGCGATATGGCGCACCGGGGCGAATTGCCCGGAATTACCAAGTCAAGCTGGTAGATTTCAGGCGCTACAAGCGCTCCACCAATAACTGCATGAGGTCCGAGGAGGACATCCCATGGCTGACAAGTCACTAAACCGTACTGAGTTCGTCGCGGCAGTTGCCGCAGAGTCTGGCCAGAGCCAGGCTGCCGTAAACGGAGTCCTCGACTCCGTCTTCGCCGTGCTGGCAAGCAACGTCGGCGAGGGCACGAAGGTCTCGATCCCGGGCTGGCTCGCAGTTGAGCGCACCCACCGTGCTGCGCGCACCGGTCGCAACCCGCAGACCGGCGAAGCAATCCAGATCAAGGCAAGCTACGGCGTGAAGGTTAGCGCCGGCAGCAAGCTCAAGGCTGCTGCAAAGGGCTAATCGCCTCACATACGACTGGGCGGTGACCGTAATGGTCGCCGCCCTTCGTCGTTTCTGGGGCAGCCTAAACTTGATAGGTGCCCCGCGTCGTCAGGATCCTCAGCCCCGCGGTGCTGATCCTTGCGGCGCTCATCGCGTTGTTCGCCTCGCTCGTCTACGGCGGGGCCACTGAACCACTGGCGGTCGACCCTAACGGTGTCGTCGAGGTTGGCTTGTGGGGCATCCCCATCTCCAAGCTCTTCGTGAACCTGGGTAGCGCGGGAGCCATCGGCGCGCTGCTGCTCGTGCTGTTCGCGCTGGATGCTTCTCGGCCAGAGTTCGGCCGTGCTCTCGACATCGCTGCCGCCTCCGCCGCCGTATGGACCGTTGCCGCGGCCGCCACCGGATTCTTCACCTTCCTCACGATCTACCAGCAGCCCGTCTCGATCGAGAGTTCGTTCGGTGATGTGCTCGCGCGCTTTCTCACCACGACTGAGCTTGGCCAGGCATGGCTCGCCACCACGCTGATCGCAGCGGGCGTCACCGTGCTGTGCTTCGCCGTGCGCAACCTCTGGATGCTCGTGGCAGTGCTCGCACTTGCGGCCGTCGGACTGCTGCCCATGACCCTGCAGGGTCACCGCGGCGGCACGGCCGACCACGACGCTGCCTCGAGCGCCCTCTTCCTCCACGTGCTGTTCGCGGGCATCTGGCTCGGCGGCCTGCTCACCCTCGTGCTGATCAAGCACACTCTCGAGAAGGGGCGACTCGAGGTGGTGCTGCGGCGCTACTCGTCCATCGCTCTCGTGAGTTTCGTGGTTGTGGCCGCCTCGGGCTACGTGAGCGCCGAGATCCGCGTCGAGAACCTGCCCAACCTGCTGTCGCCCTACGGCATCCTCGTGCTTGCGAAGACGGCCGCCCTGCTCGCGCTCGGGCTCTTCGGGGCGGGCCAGCGGCAGTTCTTCATTCGCCGGATGTCGCGCAGCGAGTCATCCGGCCCGCGCTACTTCTGGATAATCGTCGCCGCCGAGCTCGCGTTCATGGGCATCGCCTCGGGTGTTGCGGCAGCGCTCGCTCGCACGGCCACGCCTGTGCCCGAAGTTCCGGTCGCCGACCTGACTGACCCCACTCCTGCCGAGATTCTTACGGGGCGACCTTTGCCGCCGCCGGTGTCGTGGGAGAACGTCGCGACGCTCTGGAACTTCGACCTGTTGTGGATTCTCGTGTGCGCGTTCGGCATCGTGTTCTACGCGCTCGGCGTCATCCGGCTGCGTCGTCGTGGCGACGCGTGGCCCTGGTACCGCACCGCACTGTGGATCACGGGCATGGCCGTGCTGTTCTGGATCACGAACGGGGGCGTCAACGTCTACGAGCGGTTCCTGTTCTCCCAGCACATGCTCGCCCACATGGTGATCGGCATGCTCATCCCCGTGTTGCTCGTGCTCGGTGCACCCATCACCCTCGCGCTGCGCGCCATCCACAAGCGTGCAGACGGCAGCCGCGGGCCGCGCGAGTGGCTCATGTTGCTCGTGCACTCGAAGGTGTTCGGCTTCTTCGCTAACCCCATCGTTGCCGCGGTGCTCTTCACCGCGTCACTGTGGATCTTCTACTACACGCCGGTCTTCAGCTGGGCGACGACGAACCACATCGGCCACCTGTGGATGATCGTGCACTTCCTGTTGACCGGCTACCTCTTCGTCTCGGCGCTCATCGGCATCGACCCGGCGCCGAGCAGGCCGCCCTACCCGATTCGCCTCGTACTGCTTCTGGCGACCATGGCGTTCCACGCGTTCTTCGGTCTTGCCCTCATGACCGGCACGGGGCTGCTGCTCGCCGACTGGTACGGGGCGATGGGCTGGGGAACTTCTGCCATCGCAGACCAGCAGGCCGGTGGCGGTATCGCCTGGAGTGTCGGCGAGATCCCGAACGCGATCCTCGCGCTGCTCATTGTGTTCCTGTGGTCGCGCAGCGACGCGCGCGAGTCCAAGCGCTACGACCGCAAGGCCGAGCGTGATGGGGATGCCGAGTTGGAGGCCTACAACGCAATGCTCGCTGAGCGGGCATCCCGCGACTAGAACTCGGCCGAAACCACGACCTTCTGGTCGCCCAACAGGGTGATCGTGAAGCTGACGCCGAACGGCACGTCTTCGTCGAGTGTCGACACCGTGCCGTCGAAGAGGCTCTTCACGTCGACGACGAGGTGTGCCGTGCCGCCCGCGGTGGGGGTGCGCCACTGGCTGTCTTGCGTGCCGGGTTCCACGGCGATCACGGGGTACTCGACGATCGACCACGCCGGGTCGGAGACCACGCGGTTGGCGATGGGCTGGCCGAACGGGCATCCGGTCGGCTGCAAGACGGTCTGGGTGGCGCAGTCGTCGAGGGCCTTGTCCACCGCGGCCTGCGCTGCGTTCACGAACTTCTCGTTCGCCTGGATGTCGAGGCTGCCGGGCACGACCGAGCCCGGTGCCGACGCGGTCACGGGCGTGGGCTGCGCCTCGAGGTAGGGGGAGTTGTGGGTGAGCTCGTATACGCCGGGGGCAAACGCGAGGTACGCGGCGGGTCGGTTCTGGCTGGGGGTGACAAGGTCGACCCCGTTGGCGGCGAACCTGCTGTCGTTCTTGATCGTGAGCTGCATTGTGGCGAGAGGGCTGGTCTCGAACTCCCACGTGGGGAACAGGCCAAGCAGGGTGCCGGTGCGCCTCACGTCAAAGCCACTCTGGCCCACCACTCCGCCCGACTTCCACGAGTACACAACGTGGTGCACGCCGTCTGCCTCGCTCTCGTCGCTGACCAGCTGGATGTCGCTGAGCTCGCCCATCGCGGAGCGCACGAGCAGCTCCTTCGACGCGTCGGTGGGCACCGCCTGACCGGCCAGCTGGATCGCTCCGTCAGCATCTTTTCGCTCAAGGGCATCGAGGTAGCTGCGAGCGAATCCACTCGCGCTGTACAGCGACGCGTTGAGAATCAGCACGGTTCCGGCGAATCCTGCGAGCACAAGCGCGCCCACGACCGACCAGGTGATGATCTCGCGGCGCATTCACACATCCTAAGCCGCGTCGCCGTGCCTGCCCCCAAGCCGCGGGTACAGTGAAGCGGTGAACGAGGTCAGCCTGTCCCCCGAGCAGCAGGCCGTGTTCGACGCGATCGAGACAACCCAAGACAACATCTTCGTCACGGGGCGCGCGGGCACCGGTAAGTCCACCCTGCTCAACCACCTCTCGTGGAACACCTCGAAGCAGGTCGTGATCAGTGCACCCACCGGCGTGGCCGCGCTCAACGTGGGTGGCCAGACCATCCACTCTCTCTTCCGGCTGCCCATCGGCGTCATCGCCGACCACGACATCGAGCAGTCCGCCGAGCTCAAGAAGCTGCTCAACACCATCGACACCCTCGTGATCGACGAGGTTTCGATGGTCAACGCCGACCTGCTCGATGCGATCGACCGCTCGTTGCGCCAGGCGCGCCAACGCAAGCACGAAGCATTTGGCGGCGTGCAGGTCGTGCTCTTTGGCGACCCGTACCAGCTCGCACCCGTTCCCGGCGAGGGCGACGAGCGCGCCTACTTCGCCGATCGCTACGAGTCGATGTGGTTCTTTGACGCCAAGGTCTGGGATGAGACCGACCTGACGATCTACGAGCTGTCGACCATCCATCGCCAGCATGAAGATGATTTCAAGCGCATGCTCAACGCGGTGCGCCACGGAATGGTCACCGCCGAGATCGCCGGCCGCCTCAACGAGGTGGGTGCGCGGCCCGCGCCGACGGATGGTGCGATCACCCTCGCCACCACGAACGGCACAGTCACCCGCATCAACGCCACCGAGCTCGCGCGCCTGCCCGGTCGGGTGCTCACCGCGCGCGCCGAGATCAACGGCGAGTTCGGGGGCCGCGCGTACCCGGCCGACGAAGCCCTCGAGCTGAAGGTCGGAGCGCGGGTGATGTTCCTGCGCAACGACGTGAACTACGACGGGCAGGGTCCGCGGTGGGTCAACGGCAGCGTGGGCACCGTGCTCAAGATCGACTCGACCGTGTGGGTGGATATCGACGGCGCCCACCACGAGGTCAAGCCCGCCATCTGGGAGAAGTTCAGATACACCTACTCGCCGCTCACCAAGTCGTTGCGCAAAGACGTGGTCGCCGAGTTTCACCAGTTTCCCTTGCGGCTGGCGTGGGCTGTGACGATCCACAAGTCCCAGGGCAAGACCTACGACAGGGCGATCGTCGACCTGGGGCAGCGCTCCTTCGCTCCCGGCCAGACCTATGTAGCGCTCAGCCGCATTAGCGACCTCGACGGCCTGTACATGACGCGTCCGCTGCGCCCGAGCGACATCATCGTCGACGACAACGTCGTGCGATTCATGTCGCGAGTGACGGCGATTCCCGCGATCCGCGCCTAGAGCGCCTTCAGGTCGGGCTCGACGAACGTCGTGCGAGCGAGGTCGGTCGTCAGGCGACCGGCCGAGTAGTAGTCGTCGAGCAGGTCGCGTCGCGCCAGCTCCGGATGCTGCGACAGAAAGTCGAGCGAGTCACCGGCCTTCGCGCCAGCGGTGAGTCGCGCAACGATGCGAGTCCACGCCACCGTGCGTGTGACATGGAACGCGTCAGGCTTGCCGTTGGCGATGGCCATGGCACGGATTCCCGCGCTGACCTGATCGAGCGCAGCATCCGGGCCGTACCGAAGCGCCAGCAAGTGCACCACCCGCACGTGGTCTTCGTGCGGAAACGCACGGAGCGTACCTGCGGTGAAGCCACGAAGCAGCTCCTCGTCGTTCACCTACGCGGCGGCCTTGGCGTTGGCAAGATCTACGAAGAGCTCCGTGTTGAACTTGTAGGCGGTCACGACTTCGTCGATCACGCGGTCGCGCTCAGCCGCATCCCAGTCGACGGCGTCGAGCTGGTCGCGGTAGGTCTCCTTGAATTCCTTCGGGCTGGCGATCTGGTCGAAGAAGTAGAACCCCACGCCGTTCGTCTCGAAGCCGAACTGGCGCTGCATGAGACGGCGGATGGCCTGGCCGCCCGAGAGGTCGCCGAGGTAACGGGTGTAGTGGTGGGCGATGAAACCACCGGCCCAGTGCTCGTCGGCAATCGCATTGATGCGGTCGACGTAGCGCTGCGTCGTGGGAAGCGGAGTGATCTGGTCGCGCCAGTCGGGCCCGATCAAGAACTCGAGGTCGTCTTCGATCGCGGGCAGTCGAGTGAGCTGCGGAGCGATGAACGGCGCGGCTACGGCATCACTGTCGAACTGCTGTGCCGCGGCCTCCAGCGCCTCGTAAATGAAGAAGTGCTGGGCGACGAGGGCGATGTAGTCCTCGCGCGTGCCCTTGCCCGTCATGAGGTCTTTCATGAAGTCTGCGCCTTCGCTGTCTCCGTGGTTCGACCACGTGCGCTCGCGGAGGGCCTGGGAGAAAGGGATCACAGACACATCGAACTCCAGACCGCGGGAACTAAGGCAACCCTTACTGTAGCTCAGTGGCCCGTTTCGTGACCCGGAACGTCGAAATCGTAATCCGATTGATGGGCAAGGTCTGCGACCTGCGTGGCCGCCAGCGCGACGGTGGTGAGCCCTGCTACCAGCAGTGCACCTCCCACGAGCGCAAGGGTGTAGCGCAGCGCACTCGGCGGTGCCGATTCGGCGGCGGGCGGTCGCCGCAACGATCGTCCCACCACCGCAGCGATGAACAGCTCGTACAGCGACGCGATTGCAAACGGCACAAACGGAAGGGATGCCGCGAGCCCGGGCGACTCCGCGAGGCCAGAGACCACGAGCAGGAGTCCCCACATCACCACGGGGGCGATAGCAACGACGAGAGCGACGCGGGGCAGCGGTGGACGATCCCGCGCGAAGGTGAGCACGCCCCATCCGAACTCCGCGAAGCCGAGTGTGCCGAGCACGATACCGAGGGGCAGCGGTGCGCCGATCACGAGAGCCAGGTGGATCAGGCCCGTTGCGATCGCAGCGAACGCCACCCAGGTTCTCGCGATGGTGGACATCTCAGGACGGCGAACTTGTGCGCGCCGGATGCTCTGCCCCAAGTCCGGCGGCAAGCAGCACCACTGCAGCAGCGAAGTGCACGACGTTGTCTGCCACGTTGATCGCGAGCACGTTGACGGCTGACCCGATCAGGAAGAGCCCAGCCAGGCCCAGCACGAGGCAGAAGGCACCGATGACCGAGTTGGCCTTCTTCGCGGCGCGGGTGGACGAGACGGCGGCCAGCAACAGGGCCGCGCCGATCAGGATGTGCAGCGCGTTCTGCGCGCCGTTGAGCGTGAAGACCCCCAACAGCAACTCGGCCGGCTGATCGAAGACTCCGGCCGACACGGTGAACCCGACCACGCCGAAGAGCACGAACAGGGCGCCGACGATCGAGCCAAGTAGTCGGTTCGGTGAGCTCATCATTCGTGAGGCCGCGGTTCGATGCCAAGACGCGCGCATGCCGCGTCGTACAGCCTGACAATCTCGCGCCGAATCTCGGGGCGTTCGCTGATCTCATCGGTCCACGGCACGGTCAGATCGTGCTCGCTTCCGTCGGCCGTGTATACCCAACTTCCGCCGAGGTGGTCGAGTGACGTCATTGTCGAAGACGTGGCATCCGGGTTGCCGAATGCTCGAGCGATCAGCAGGTTGTCGTCGAGGTGGTCGTCGTTCATGTGGTGCAGAACTGCGGCGACGACGTCAGGAGAGAAGGTGGGCACGAAATCTACGGTAGCGCGCGGGCCGTGAACGCACTCATTCGACGAGGTGCTTTTCGAGGAACACGGCGGTGCGCGCGAACGCGAGGGCGGCGGCCTGAGCATCGACCTTCTCGGGCAGGCTCGCGTTGGCGAAGGAGTGACCGGTCGCGAGGTAGGTGTGCTCCGTCACGGGGGTGCCGTGGTCTTTGAGCCGGCTGACGAAGGGCTCGGGCTCTTCGCCGTCGCGCCAGTCATCCCGCTCCGCCCAGTGCAGCAAGACCGGGCACGGGATGATCCCATGGTCACGCTCGGCGAGGCTCGCGTAGTAGGCGACCACGGCGTCGGCCGCGCCCGACTGCGCGTGCAGGAGGGCGAGCCATCCGCCGAGCGAGAAGCCCAGAAGTGCCACGCGCTCATCTCCCGTCTCCTGGGTGAGCGCGATCGTGTCGTCGATTTCGGCGAGAGCCGTCGCGAGGTCGAGGTCGCCCATGAGCTCCTGTGCCGACTGCGTGTCAGTCGTGCACACGCCGTCGTAGAGATCGGGCACAGCGACGCGAAATCCGCGGGAGGCGAGGGCCATCGCAAAGGGCTCGAGAGCGGGAAGCCTGCCGTACATGTCGTGCAGTACTACGACAACAGGGTCGCCAGGGTCGCCATAGAAGAGAGGAACACCGGGCGAGGGAACAGGTACCAGCTCGGTCATGCATCGATGCTAACCACCCCGTCGCGCGTGGGGGAACCGTGCGTAGGGTTTGGTGGCACCATGGTGGGTATGACGCTTCCCGCGGATGCTCACGTGCATAGCGAGTGGTCATGGGATACGGGCGGCCCACAATCTGACGCCGCGGGGCGCATGCAGCTCACGTGCGAGCGTGCCGTCGCGATCGGTTTGCCCGCGATCATCTTCACCGAGCACCTCGACTTCGATGACGCCTGGCGCGTCGAGCCGCAAGACATGCTTCCCCACCTGCGCAGCCTCGTCGGCCCGGGCGGGCTGGTTCAGCTTCCCCTCATTGACGCGGATGGTTACTTCGATTCGATCGAGCGCTGTCGACACCGCTTCCCGCAGCTGCGGATCCTCACGGGCGTTGAGTTCGGCCAGCCGCACCTGTGGCAGGCCGTGGCCGAGCGGCACCTCGACTTCGATCGAATCGATCGCGTGAATGGATCACTCCACACCCTTCAGATCGGGGATGTCCGAAGCGAGCCCAACACGCTGTTCCGTGAATGGCCCGCCGACCGAGTGATGCGCGAGTACCTCGCCGAGGTTGTGCGCATGGTCGCGGGCTCCGATCTCTTCGAGGTGTTCACGCACATCGACTACGCCGTGCGGTCGTGGCCCGTCGAGGCGGAGGGCCCCTTCGATCCCCGTCATTTCGAGGACGAGTTCCGTTTCGCGCTGCGCTCGATCGCCGACAGTGGCCGCGCACTGGAGATGAACACGCGACGACTGTGGTCGTGGGTACCGCAGTGGTGGAGCGAGGAGGGTGGTCGCTCGATCTCGTTCGGCAGTGATGCCCACGTGCCCGAGGCCCTCGCGGCCAACTTTCCCGAGGCCGTGGCAATGGTCGAGTACTTCGGTTTTCGGCCCGGCGCACAACCCGAAGACCTCTGGACGCGCTGAGCGTGCCGACCGCGCGCTGCTAGCGTGCCGGTATGCGCTTCGAGAAGGCCGGGATCGGCGACGTCGACGCGATCGCCGACACTCTCGCGCTCGCGTTCGCGGACGACCCCGTCTGGGGCCGGGCACTCGCGCGGCCGGATGGTGCAACTACCCACCTTCGCCCCTTCTGGAGCCTGTTCGTGCGGGGCGCACTCACCTATGGCACGGTATGGATGGCTCCGCAAGCGGGCGCCGTCGCCACGTGGATACCGCCCGGCGGCGTGGAGCTGCCCGGTGATCTCGAGCACGAGATGTTTGAGCTCACGGCCGCCGCGCTCCAACCCGCGAGCTTCGCCGCCCTTCGGGAGCTGTGGGATCGCTTCGATGCGCATCATCCGCACGCCGAACCGCACTATTACCTCTCGCTGCTGGCAACCCACCCGAGTCAGCGCGGGCAGGGAATCGCGCAGCAGCTCATGGCGGCGAACCTTGCGGAGTGGGATGCACAAGGCATTCCGTCGTATCTCGAGTCGACGAACGTGCTCAACAATCATCGCTACGAGCGTGCCGGGTTTGCGGCGATAGGGGGCTTCGATGCGGTGCTCGGGAGTGCGCGCGTGAGCACGATGTGGCGTGCGGCCCGTTAGTGAGTGCTGCGCTACAGTCCTGAGCATGGGAACGGTGGCGACGATCGGCTGGAGGGAGGCCCTCTTGCGCACTGCGGTGGTCGTGATCGGCGAAGTGCTACTCGTTCTCGTCATAGCTGGGGTGCTCGGAGCCGTCGGTGTCGCGCCGACTACGGCAAGTTTGTCCGTAGCGGTGGTGTCGACGTTTGCTGTGGTGCTGGGGCTTTTCGCAGTTCTTTGGTGGGCACTCGTCCCTTGGTTGGCTGGTCGCGTTCGCCGCCGGATATGGGCTGGCAAAGAAAAGCTAGATCAAGCAGAGATACTGCGGCGCCGCCGGATGTCTTGACCAAGGTCGCCGCAGTTGGTCGATGCTCGACCGCGGATCGCTGTAATCGAAACCGCGAGTTCGGGAGCCGAGGTCTTAGAGAGCGCAGAAATCGTCTGCAATGGCCTCGAACCCGTGCGTACTGACGAGCTGAAAGTCGCTTTCCGAGTCGTTTGATGACCAGGTGAGCACTTGGCCCGCTTCGAGGTCCGCTAGGTCGGCAGCACTGAAGTAGCCAGAGAAGGCATTCCCGTCGCGACCGGCGGCCCACAATTTGTAGACCACGTCGTGGCGCAATGTGTTCTCGCTGAAAGGCAGCGCAAGCTGGGCATCCGCGCTCAGCGGGGGCGAGAGCGGAGCCTCAACATCCTCCACCGATCTCCACTCGTCGGATTCGCCGCCGTCTAAAGGCACGGAACTGACCGGCGCGAGGATCAGCGTGTTTACAGAGCCGCGACACAGGCGTATTAGTGCGTCCAACGAACCATCCGCATTCCGCTCGATCCCCACAATGCCAATCGACGGCGGGGTGCATGAACTCAACGCCAGCGCCATCACGATCAGCGCAGAGCTCGCAAGCAGTCGATTTCTCATTCGCTCAACGTATCGAGCCGAAGTCGCGAGTAGGGGTGATGTGCGCTAATCGTGATTGACCGGCTCTAGCTGGCACGGGCGTGATCGACATTTTATCGGAGAGCGGATGACGGGAATCGAACCCGCGCTATCAGCTTGGGAAGCTGAAGTTCTGCCATTGAACTACATCCGCATGTACATCCACGATTCTAAGCGAATGTCGCTCGCGCGGGAGTTGCGACCAAACGCGGGCGTTGTAGCTCCCGCAGATGTACGCAACTCCCGCGAAAGCGAATTCCGACCTCGGCGGGCGAGCGCGCATCCGTCAATAGACTGTTGCCCATGCTGCTTTCCGACCGCGATATCAGGGCCGAACTCGAATCGGGACGCATCGGGCTTGAGCCCCTCGACCTTGAGATGGTGCAGCCGTCGAGCGTCGACGTGCGACTCGACCGCTTCTTCCGGTTGTTTGACAACCACAAGTACCCCTTCATCGATCCGGCCGAGGACCAGCCCGACCTCACCCACCTCGTCGAGGTCGATGCGGATCAGCCGTTCATCCTGCATCCCGGAGAGTTCGTGCTCGGCTCCACCTTCGAGCTCGTCACGCTTCCGGATGACATCGCCGCCCGCCTCGAGGGCAAGAGCTCACTCGGCCGCCTCGGACTGCTCACGCACTCCACCGCGGGCTTCGTCGACCCCGGCTTCTCGGGCCACGTCACGCTCGAGCTCAGCAACGTGGCCACGCTCCCGATCAAGCTCTGGCCCGGCATGAAAATCGGGCAGCTGTGCTTCATCAAGACGAGCTCACCCGTCGAGAACCCCTACGGCTCGGGCAAATACCTCAACCGCTACCAGGGTCAGCGCGGTCCGACGGCATCCCGAAGCTTCCAGAACTTCCACCGCACCGACGTGCGGTCTACGGATGCGGGCGCTGCCGGCAACTGACGCCCGCGCGGCCTGCCTGCATCAGTGCGCCCCGCTGTTATCGGTGCGCCGCGTATACGGGCCTCACGGATAACAAAGCGGCGCGCGGATGACCCGCGAAGCGCGCGAAGCGCTAGGCGGAGAGCTGCTGCAGCTGCCAGCCCAGCCAGGGGCTGAAGGCGTACGGCGCTGCGATCGCGGCCGTGGCGAGGGCCGACGGATCGACCCACGCATATTCGGCGACCTCAGAAGGATCGGGATTCACGACATCTGCCGTGACCGCCCGGTAGACGGGGCACACCTCGTTTTCGACGATTCCTGAGGCATCGACGGCGCGGTACCGAAAATCGGGAAGGATCACCTCAAGCGAGCGCAACGTGATGCCGAGCTCCTGGAGCCCGCGCCGCACGATCGCATCGTCGAGGGACTCACCCGGTGCCGGATGCCCGCAAAACGAGTTAGTCCACACGCCGGGCCACGTGAGTTTCGACAACGCGCGACGAGTGACGAGCACCTGGCCGGCCTCGTTGTACACGTGGCACGAGAAGGCGAGATGCAGCGGAGTTGCGGTCGTGTGCACGGCGAACTTGTCGGCAATTCCAGAAGGCTGGCCCGCATCATCCAGCAGCACCACCTGTTCGGTAGAGGTCATCGCGGTAGTCTGCCTAAGTGGATGGTTCTGGGCTGCTCGCACTCTCTGAGGAGAGGCAGGTGCAGGTCGACGCCGTGCTGGCGCGCTTCTTCAGTTTATCGAAGAACCGCGCCGCGGCCTTCGGCCCCCAATACGTGCAGCTCTGGCAGACGCTGGAGAACAACACGATCGGCGGCAAGAGGTTTCGCCCGCGCATGGTGATGGCCGCGTACCAGTCGCTGGGTGGCACCGATGTCGAGGCGGCCGCCTATGTCGGCGCCGCGTTCGAGCTGCTGCACACCGCGCTCATTGTGCACGACGACGTGATCGACCGTGACTTCGTGCGCCGCGGGGTGCCCAACATTTCGGGCACCTACCGCGACCTCGCCACCACGGCCGGCCGCTCCGACCGCATCGCCGAGCACAGCGGCATCTCCGCCGCGGTCATCGCTGGTGACCTTGCCCTCTTCAACTGCTACCGCCTCATCGACCGCAGCGGCGTGGCCGACGTCACGCGCGCTCGCCTGCTCGAGGTGATGGATGACGCGCTCTTCGCGTCTGCGGCGGGGGAGCTCATCGACGTTGACTTCTCGATCGCCGCCGAGGTGCCGCGAGTCGACGACATTCTCACCATGGAGCGGCTGAAGACCGCGGTGTACTCGTTTGAGTGCCCGCTCCAGGCGGGGGCGATTCTCGCGGGGGCCTCGGAAGACGTCGTTGCTACCCTCGGCGATTTCGGTCGCGAGATTGGCATCGCCTATCAAATCGTGGATGACCTGCTCGGTGTCTTTGGGCTCGAGGCTGAGACGGGCAAGACCACGATCGGCGACCTGCGTGAGGGCAAGCGCACCGTCATCATCGCTTACGCAACCAGCACAGCAGAGTGGGCCGACATCGAGCACCTTCACGGCTCACCCGATCTCGACGAGGCTGGCGCCGATGCGATCCGTGCGGTGCTCACGAGCTGCGGAGCCAAGGCATTCGCCGAGGGGCTCGCCCGGTACTACGGCAACCGCGCGCTCGCCCGTCTCGCCGAACCGCACATTCCCCCGGCCCTGCGCGTGGAACTTCACCCCGTCGCCGACGCTGTGCTCGGGCGGGTCAAGTGAGCGCACGCCTCCCCCTCTACGACCGGGTCGCGGAGGAGACGGCATCCATCGTGATCCGTCGCTACTCCACGTCGTTCGGCCTCGCGTCGAGGTTGCTCGGCACGGGCATCCGCCAGCAGATCGAGAACATCTACGCGCTCGTGCGCATTGCCGACGAGATCGTCGACGGCCCGGCGACCGAGGCCGGTCTCGACACGATTACCGCCGGGCGCCAGCTCAACGAGCTTGAGCGTGAGACCGAGAACGCGATGAACACCGGGTTCAGTGCCAACCTCATCGTGCACGCGTTCGCTCTCACTGCCCGCGAGGTTCAGTTCGGCGCAGACCTCACCGCCCCCTTCTTCGAGTCGATGCGCATGGATCTCACCGACAAAGAGCACGACCAGGCGAGCTTCGACCGATACGTCTACGGTTCGGCTGAGGTGGTCGGCCTGATGTGCCTGCGAGCGTTCCTGCATGGGGAGAACGTGAGCCCGGATGACACGGCTCGTTTCGAACACGGAGCCCGTGCGCTGGGTGCCGCCTTCCAGAAGGTCAACTTTCTGCGCGACCTCGCCGCGGACTTCCAGGATCTCGGTCGCTCGTACTTTCCGGGGGTGAACGTCGACACGTTCACGGAGGCGGAGAAGCTTCGACTGCTCGACGACATCGACGCCGATTTGGCGGTCTCCGCAGCGGTTGTGCCCGACCTGCCCAAGAGTTCTCGCAGGGCTGTCGCGCTCGCCCAGTCACTGTTTGCCGAGCTGTCGGTGCGGTTGCGGGCGACTCCCGCGAGCGAATTGGTCAAGGCGCGCGTTCGAGTGCCCAACCCGGTGAAGGCGCGCCTCGCTTTATCAGCGATGATGAGAGCATGAGCCGAATCGTCGTTGTTGGAGGGGGAATCGCAGGCCTCGCCAGTGCTTGCCTGCTTGCTCGAGACGGGCACGAGGTCACGTTGCTCGAGGGGCGCCCCGACGTAGGTGGTCGCGCCGGATTGTGGGAGAGCGACGGGTTTCGTTTCGACACCGGGCCGTCGTGGTACCTCATGCCCGAGGTGTTCGATCACTTCTACAAGCTCATGGGCACATCGGCCGACGAGCAGCTCCAGCTCGTAACCCTCGATCCTGGTTACCGGGTCTTCTTCGAGGGGATCGAGCAGCCGCTCGACATCGCCAATGAGGTCGAAGACAACATCGCGATCTTCGAGGCGATCGAGCCCGGAGCGGGTGCTCGGCTCGGCAAGTACCTCATCTCTGCCCAGCAGACCTACGAGCTCGCCAAGAAGCGTTTTCTCTACACGACCTTTGCCGACTTGCGGCCGTTGCTGCGCGCCGACGTGCTCACCCGCACGGGCACATTCCTCAAGCTCCTGCTCGAGCCGCTCTCGTCGTTCGTTGGCCGCAAGTTCAAGGATCGCCGGCTGCGCCAGGTGCTCGGCTACCCCGCGGTCTTCCTCGGATCGTCACCGTACCTGACGCCGAGCATGTACCACCTCATGAGCCACCTCGACCTGGCCGATGGGGTGTTGTATCCCATGGGCGGCTTCACTCGCGTAATCGAGAGCATCGCCGACCTGGCGCGTGCCGAGGGCGTCACGATCATCACCCGCGCAGAGGTGACACGCATCGTCGTCGAAGACGGCAAGGCCACGGGCGTGGAGTACGCCGACCCCGACCGCAATGTGCAGTTCATGGATGCAGACATCGTGGTCTCAGCGGCCGACCTCCACCACACCGAGACGCAGTTGCTCAAGCCCGAGGATCAGACCTATCCCGAGAAGTATTGGGACACCAAGCTCGCGGGGCCAAGCGCGCTGCTGCTGTATCTGGGAGTGAAGGGCGAGCTGCCCCAACTGGAGCACCACACCCTGCTGTTCACGCGCGAGTGGGAGACCGGGTTCGAGGCGATCTTCGGCGACAACCCGAGCGTGCCGGCGCCCGCATCCCTCTACGTCTGCAAGCCGAGCGGCGTAGACCCCGAGGTTGCGCCAGAGGGGTTCGAGAACCTGTTCGTGCTCGTGCCGATCCCCGCTGATCCCACAATCGGCCGCGGCGACGTTGATGGCGATGGTGACACCCGCATCGAGGTGCTCGCCGATCAGGTCATTGCGCAGATCGCGGACTGGACGGGCATCCCCGATCTCGCGGAACGCATCACCGTGCGCCGCACTGTGGGCCCCGGCAACTTCGCCGACGAGCTCAACGCCTGGAAGGGCACCGCTCTCGGGCCGGCTCACACGCTCAAGCAGAGCGCGTTCTTCCGCGCGGGCAACGTCTCCAAGAAGGTTGATGGCCTCTATTACGCGGGTGGCTTCTCGATTCCCGGCATCGGTCTTCCCATGTGTCTCATCAGTGCCGAGATTCTCGTGAAGCGCCTGCGCGGCGACACGTCGACTGAGGCACTGCCCGAGCCGCTGGTGCGAACGGTCACCGACACCCCGGTCGCTGAGGCGCTCGAGGCGAACTGACGCCATGACGCTTCTCTATCTCGCGGCGCTGCTCATCGCTCTTACGGGCATGGTGATGCTCGACCGGCGATTCACGCTGTTCTTTTGGAGGGATCCCTGGCGCGCGGCGATCGTGCTCGTGCTGGGAGTGCTCTTCTTTCTGGCCTGGGATATCGCGGGGGTGGGCCTCGGCATCTTCTTCCGCGGCGAGACCGAGTTCATGACCGGCCTGCAGGTGTGGCCCGAGGTGCCGCTTGAAGAAGTCTTCTTCCTGACCCTGCTGTGCTACCTCACGATGAACGTCTACGGCTTCTTCGCCTCCCGCGCCGCTGGCAATCGAGACGCCTCATGACCTACTGGAGCCTCAACCTCATCTTTCTGGGGATCGTCGCGCTCATCGTCGTCGCGGGCCTCGTGACGCGTCGCTCGCCCCGGTGGACCGCGGTCGGTCTCACGGCGGCCGTCGTGCTCATCATGACGGCGATCTTTGACAACGTGATGATCTCAGTCGGCCTGGTCGACTACAACCCTCAGCTCATCAGTGGCGTGTTCATCGGCGTGGCCCCCATCGAGGACTTCGCCTACGCAATCGCTGCCATGGTGGGATTGCCCGCGCTCTGGGCACTCGTGGCACCACGCGATCGAGGCAAGCAGGCATCCGATGATTAAGGCGCTGTTCGTTTCTTCTCGCCCGCTGAGTTGGGTCAATACCGCCTTCCCGTTCGCGGCGGCCTACTTCCTCACGACCCGCGAGGTCGACGCGACTTTCATCATCGGAACGATCTTCTTCCTCATCCCGTACAACCTCGCGATGTACGGCATCAATGACGTCTTCGACTACGAATCCGACTTGCGCAATCCACGCAAGGGTGGCGTCGAGGGAGCCCTTCTCGACACCCGGATGCACCGGCCGACGCTCATCGCCTCCGCGGTCACGACCGTTCCGTTCCTCGTGTACCTGGTGATTGTCGGCTCACCGCTGAGTTGGCTTGTGCTTGCAATCAGCATGTTCGCGGTGGTCGCGTACTCGGCGAAGGGCCTGCGGTTCAAGGAACGGCCCGTGCTCGACTCCGTGACATCCGCCACCCACTTCGTTTCGCCTGCCGTCTATGCGCTCGTGCTGGGTGGGGCGGTCTTCACCTCGCAGCTCTGGGCCATCCTGGGCGCGTTCTTCTTGTGGGGAATGGCGTCGCACGCCTTTGGTGCGGTACAGGATGTGATCGCTGATCGCGAGGCAGACATCTCATCGATCGCCACCGTGATCGGCGCGCGCACGACGGTGCGGTTCGCCGTTATCGCCTACCTGCTTGCCGGTGTGCTGCTGCTCGTCACCACCTGGCCGGCGCCACTCGCCGCGATTCTCGTTCTGCCGTATGCGGCGGTGTGTGCGCCGTTCTGGAACGTGACCGACGAGAACTCCGAGACAGCCAACCGCGGGTGGCGTCGATTCCTGCTGCTCAACTTCATCACCGGGTTCTTCGTGACGATGCTGATGATCTGGTGGGTTCTGATCACACCCGCTGGGTGACTGGCAGCGCGGCGGCGTACCGAGGCCGAACCGCGGCCGAACCTAGTCTTCGAACCCCAGGTTGCGCGCGACTTTCTCGAGCACGGCAAGTGTTTCGTCGTATTGCTCTTTCGTGATGCCTTCTGTCGCCAGGGTTCGCTCGTGGGCGACTACCCCTTCCAGGCGTTCGAAGGCGCCGCGGCCGCGTTCGGTGAGCTCGTAGCCGGTGGGTGTCGCGTCCACCCAGGCGCTGTCGATGAGTTCGGTGAGGTGCTCGGCCGAACTCTCGTTGTCGGCAGGAGAGAGAAAAGGCGCTACCGCGGCATTCAGTTGCTCCACCGTCGCGGGCTCTTGCGCGAGCACGTTAAGGAGTTGCCACTGACGCCGGGTAACGCCGTGTTCCTCAAGAGTTGAGGCGAACTGCTCGTCGATCAATCGATCAACGAGCTTGAGCCAGAAGCCAATCGGTCGAGGAGTGTTCATGATTCGAGGTTAGCCCTCTGGTGTCTCGTTGGGGAGGTTCTGGGGGCGGTGACCGCGGTGGTCGTCGCCGTAGAAGCCGCCGCGGGGTCCGTGGTGGCCGCGAGGACCGCCTCGGTGGCCGAAGCCGTGGCCGAAGGGCCCGAATGCGCGCTCATCGTGCTGGCTTTCGTCCCAGCCCAGGTTGCGGGCCATTTTCTCGAGCGTCGCCATGGTGGTGGCGTAGTCCTCGTCGGAGATGCCCTCGCGAGCGGTGTCGTTGAGCGTGGCGCGGTAGTCGCGGGTGAGCCGGTTCTTGCGGCCCTCAATCGTGCGCATCCAGAAAGTGGGGCGCTGGGTCTTGGGGGTAGTGGTTTCGTTGTTTTCGTTGGGGGTATTCATTGTGTGGTCTTCTTTCAAAAGATCGGTGGCATCCTCACATCGGGGATGCATGTCATATGACAACAGTTGTAAGATTACATACATGGTTTCGGAAAGTCAACAAGGCCCCGTGCACGAGATTGAGAATGCGCTCATGGCGCTGCGGCTCGGGCAGGGGCGTCACGGTCCCGGGCCGCGAGGAATGCGGGGGCGTGGCGGCCCGCCGTGGGGCGACGGAAAGCCGCCGTGGGGCGACGGCCCGCCACCCTGGGCGGGCGGACCCGGTGGTGCGGGACATGACCATCGCGAGCGCGGCCTGGGCGGGGGAGCGCGCATCCGGCTGCTCGATGTGCTTGCCGGGGCCGGGCCCGACGCGCGTAACGGCATCTCGGAGATCGCGGAGGCCGTCGGAGTGGATCAGCCGCGGGCATCCCGGCTGGTGAATGATGCGGCGATGCGCGGCCTCGTGACCCGCGGAGTCGACGAACGGGATGCACGCCGCAGTGTCGTCGCCATCACCGAAGCCGGTCGCGCCCTGCTGCAGACCACGCGTGCCTCGAGGCACTCGGCCGTGACCGACGCGCTCGCGGGCTTCACGCCCGAGGAGGCAACCCAGTTCGCGGCGTTGCTGACACGATTCGCGGCGGCGTTCCCCGGCCCGCCTCGCCGAGAGGACACAAATCGATAGTGCGGGTTACGCCCAACTATCGTTTTTCGTCCTGTCAGCGAACCTCGGAGCGCACGAACTTCGGAAGCTTCACGAACACGAGCAGGATCGCGCCGACGAGCAGCACGACAGCGATGCCGAGAACGCCATAGATCGTCGCACCGAATAGCACGATGGACGCGGTCCACAGCGCCGGTGAGATGAAGGATGCCACGCGGCCGGTGGTTGCGTAGAGGCCGAAGACTTCGCCCTGGCGACCCTCGGGCGTCACGCGCGCGAGCAGCGATCGGGACGCCGCCTGGGCGGGTCCGACGAAGGCCGAGAGCACGAGCCCGCCAGCCCAGAACACTCCCGTGCCCAGGTCGTGCAGGAAGAAGATGACCAGGGCCATCACCACGAGGCCGAAGAGGGTGAAGAGGATCACGGCCTTCGGGCCAACGATGTCGTCGATGCGCCCCGCGATGATGGTCGAGATGCCCGCAACCACGTTGGCGGCAATGCCGAAGATCATCACTTCGTTGGGGCTGAAGCCGAACGCAACGGCCGCGAGCACGCCGCCAAACGCAAAGACGCCGGCGAGGCCATCCCGGTACACCGCACTCGAGATCAGGAACCAGAAGGTCGGGCGCGCCTCGCGGTACAGCTTGGCGATGTCTTTGACGAGCACGACATAGCTGCGGAAGAACCCGACCCGATCGCCGGGCTCGGCCGATGGTGGTGGCTCGGGCACGTTGAGAAAGATCGGGATCGAGAAGGCCACGGTCCACACTGCGGCGCCCACCGCGATCAGGCGGTAGGCGAGGCCATTGGATGTATCGAGCCCGAACCAGTTCGCGAAGGTCAGTGCCACGACGATGACGAGCGCGACGATGCCCCCGATGTAACCGAGTCCCCAGCCGAGTCCGCTGACCTTGCCGATCGTGGAGCGGTTGGAGACGGAGACGAGCAGTGCGTTGTAGTTAACGCCTGCGATCTCGGAGACGACGGCACCGAGCGCCAGGATGCCGGCCCCGAACCAGAAGTACTCCGGGCTCGCGTAGACAAAGAACAGAGCGAACTGCAGCAGGGCGAGCAGCATCGTGAAGATGAAGAGCAGGCGCTTCTTGCTGCCGCTGCGGTCGGCCCGCTGGCCGAGCACGGGAGCGAGCGCAAAGATGAGCACGCCCGCGATGGTGGTGGCAAGACCGTATCCCGCCGATAGATCGGCGAGAGCTCGCTCCTTGATCGGATCCGCTGCATCAAGCGCAGCAACATCCGCAGGCAGGAAGTTGTCGGAGACCAGGTACAGCGACGCGAAGACGAACGTGAGGATGACCGAGTTGAAGGGCTGGGTCGCCCAGTCCCAGAGTGCCCACGACCAGACCTGCTTGCGAGGCACGATGCGGTCATCGGGAAGGTTCTGGCCCATCACGCCAATTGCCAGAGTGTTGGCGGTCGGCGGAAGGTGCGGGACGTCGTTGTCGGGAGTCTGGTCCGTCATGCTCACACGCTAGTGGTTTGCAGTGTCTTACAGGTGAACTTCACCTTGAGCCGAGCCGACTCAACTTGGGCTTGACAGAGTTATCCACAGGCTGACAAACTTGATACCAAGCGACTCAACTTGTCGCACAAAGCAAGACTTTAGAAGGAGTAAGAGCACATGGCTCGAGCAGTAGGTATTGACCTGGGAACCACCAACTCGGTGGTCGCAGTTCTCGAAGGTGGAGAACCCACCGTCATCGCGAATGCCGAAGGCTTCCGCACCACCCCGTCCGTTGTCGCTTTCACCAAGGACGGCGAAGTTCTCGTGGGTGAGACCGCAAAGCGTCAGGCTGTCACGAACGTCGACCGCACCATCGCATCCGTCAAGCGCCACATGGGCACCGACTGGAAGGTCGATGTCGACGGTAAGAAGTACACCGCGCAGGAGATCTCCGCGCGCATCCTCGCGAAGCTCAAGCGCGACGCCGAGCAGTACCTGGGCGAGCCCGTGACTGACGCAGTCATCACCGTTCCCGCGTACTTCAACGACGCCGAGCGTCAGGCCACGAAGGAGGCCGGCGAGATTGCGGGTCTCAACGTGCTTCGCATCATCAACGAGCCGACCGCAGCCGCCCTCGCTTACGGTCTCGACCGCGGCAAGGAAGACGAGCTCATCCTGGTCTTCGACCTCGGTGGCGGAACGTTCGACGTCTCCCTGCTCGAGGTGGGCAAGGACGACGACTTCTCGACCATCCAGGTCAAGTCCACCGCCGGTGACAACCGCCTCGGTGGCGACGACTGGGATCAGCGCGTTGTCGACTACCTGATCAAGCGCTTCAAGGAGACCACGGGCGTCGACGTCTCGAACGACAAGATCGCCAAGCAGCGTCTCAAGGAGGCCGCAGAGCAGGCGAAGAAGGAACTGTCGTCGCAGACATCCACCACCATCCAGCTGCCGTACCTCTCCCTCACGGAGAACGGTCCCGCCAACCTCGACGAGACGCTCACCCGCGCCAAGTTCGAAGAGCTGACTGCTGACCTGCTCGAGCGCACCAAGAAGCCGTTCGAAGATGTCATCAAGGAAGCCGGCGTGAAGCTGTCGGATGTTGCGCACGTCGTGCTCGTGGGTGGTTCCACCCGCATGCCCGCCGTCGTTGACCTCGTCAAGAAGCTCACCGGTGGCAAGGACCCGAACAAGGGCGTCAACCCTGACGAGGTCGTCGCTGTTGGCGCGGCTCTCCAGGCCGGCGTGCTGAAGGGTGAGCGTAAAGACGTTCTGCTCATCGACGTGACCCCCCTGAGCCTCGGTATCGAGACCAAGGGTGGCATCATGACGAAGCTCATCGAGCGCAACACCGCCATCCCCACCAAGCGCAGTGAGACCTTCACGACGGCCGACGACAACCAGCCGTCCGTGGCGATCCAGGTCTTCCAGGGCGAGCGCGAGTTCACCCGCGACAACAAGAACCTCGGCACGTTCGAGCTGACCGGTATTGCTCCGGCTCCGCGCGGCATTCCGCAGGTTGAGGTCACCTTCGACATCGACGCCAACGGCATCGTGCACGTGTCTGCGAAAGACAAGGGCACCGGCAAGGAGCAGTCGATGACGATCACCGGTGGTTCGTCGCTGTCGAAGGAAGACATCGAGCGCATGGTTCGCGAGGGCGAAGAGCACGCCGCAGAAGACAAGGCCCGCCGCGAGGCGGCCGAGATCCGCAACACTGCGGAGCAGCTCGCGTACTCCACCGACAAGCTCATCAAAGACAACGAGGACAAGCTCCCCGCTGACGTGAAGAGCGACGTGCAGGCCGACGTGGATGCACTCAAGTCGGCACTCGCCGGAGACGACGAGGCGGCCGTGAAGACCGCCTTCGACAAGCTCACCGAGAGCCAGCAGAAGCTCGGCCAGGCCATCTACTCGGCACCCACGGAGGTTCCCGAGGAGGGCGCGCCCGAGGCAGCGGCCGAGGGCAACGACGAAGACATCGTCGATGCCGAGGTTGTTGACGACGAGCCCGAAGCCGGCAGCGACAAGCCCGAAGACAAGCAGTAGAACATGGCTGACGAGAAGCACGAAAACGAAGAGCCCATCGTCGAGCCCGGAGCCGAAGCGGGAGCAGAGCAGTCTGCTCCCGCCGAGGCGGCAGCTGATGCCGACGCAGTGGTGGAGGAGACCGAGCTGAGCGAGGCCGACCAGGCCCTGCTCGACGAGGCATCCCGCGACCTGGTCGCAGAGATGCGCTCAGACATGCTGCGCGCGCAGGCCGAACTGGTGAACTTCCGCACGCGGGTGGAGCGCGATCGCGCCGCCAACCGCGAGGCAGTCATCGCCGAAGTCATCCGCTCGATGCTGCCTGCACTCGACGACCTTGCCCGGGCCGAGGCCCACGGCGATCTCGTCGAGGGTGCGCCTCTCACGCTCGTTGCGCAGAAGCTGCGTGGGGCGTTCGAGAAGTACGGACTGCGTCAGATCGGCGAGAAGGGCGAGCCCTTTGACCCTGCCTTCCACGAGGCCGTTGTTCAGCTGCCCACACCGGATGCGACGTCGAACACCATTGCCGACGTGATCGAACCCGGCTACATCCTTGGCGACCGCCTCGTGCGCGCTGCCAAGGTGGCCGTGTCCGTGCCCGCAGAGTAAGCGGAAGGGGCACCACAGATGGCCAGCCAGGACTGGTTCGACAAGGACTTCTATGCCGTGCTCGGTGTCTCGAAAGACGTCACCGAGGCGGAGCTCAAGAAGGTCTACCGCAAGCTCGCGCGCCAGTATCACCCGGACTCCAACCCGGGCGATGCCAAGGCGGAGGCGAAGTTCAAGGAGATCAGCGAGGCGCATTCCGTGCTCGCCGACCCCGAACTGCGCCGCGAGTACGACCAGATCAGGGCGATGGGTTCGGGCGCTCGCTTCAGTGCGGGCGGTCGGCCCGGCCAGCCGGGGGGCTTCGAGGATGTCTTCGGAGGCATGTTCGGCAACCAACAGCGCAGCGGCTATCAGGGCACGAGCTTCGAGGACCTGTTGGGCGGAATGTTCGGTGCCCAGCAGCCCGGCTTCCGAGGTGGCCCCACGCGAGGGCGGGATGTCACGGCCAACACGACACTCGATTTCGTCACGGCGATCAACGGCGAGACGATCAAGCTGCAGCCCGCGGGCGGAGCGCCCATCACGGTCAAGATTCCGGCCGGTGTGAGCGACGGACAGAAGATCAAACTCAAGGGCAAAGGCGAGCCGAGCATCGACGGCGGCACCGCCGGCGACCTCGTGCTCACGGTGAGCGTGCGCAAGCACCCGGTCTTCGAGCGAGACGGGCTCAACCTGCGCGTCGACGTTCCCGTCACCTTCGTGGAAGCGGCGCTCGGCGCGACGATCGAGGTTCCGACCCTCGGCGGCGAACCCGTGAAGCTCCGGGTCGCTCCCGGCACCCCGAGCGGGCGCATCCTTCGCGTGAAGGGTCGCGGCGTGACCTCTGCCAAGGGCACGGGCGACCTGCTCGCCGAGGTGCAGGTGGCGGTTCCCGCACGAATAACGGATGACGCGAAGGCACACCTCGAGGCGTTCGCCAAGGCAATGCCCGCCGAGAATCCCCGCGCCGAGCTGATCGAACGGGCGAAAGTCGACCACTGATGGACGCCGAGACCCCCGTATTCGCGATCGCGGTTGCCGCTGAGCTCGCAGGAATGCACCCTCAGACGCTCAGGCAGTACGACCGGCTCGGCCTCGTGAGTCCGACTCGCACGGCCGGTCAGTCGAGGCGCTACTCAATGCGTGATGTCGTGCAGCTGCGCGAGATCGGCACGCTCATTGCCGAGGGTCTCAACCTCGAGGGCATCAAGCGCATCCTCGATCTTGAAAACCAGGTGGCGGCGCTGGCCGAGCGCGTGCGCGAGCTCGAGCACGCGCTCGCAGACGAGATGCTCGCACGACCCGGTCGGCGCGTCTTCGCTGCGGGCGTTGCTGGTGAGGTCGTGTCGCTGCGCGCCGGGTCTCGCGCCGAGAAATCCAACCAGGTCGTCGTGTGGCGGCCATTGAGGCGCGGCACAACGTGAGTTTCTCACTCGACGAGCTGCGACGCTGGCCCGACTTTGAAGCGGCCGAACTGCGGGCATGGGATGCCGCGGATACCCTCATCCTCGACGAGGCGGCACCCCTCCTGCAGCATGCCGAGGTCACCGTCATTGGTGACGACTACGGCGCAGTCACTCTGGGTGCGCTCGCCGCGGGAGCCTCTCGCGTGCGCGTGCATCAGGATTCGCTCGCGGGTGAGCGCGCGCTACGGGCCAACGGCGAGGGTGCCTATGAGTCGCTCCCGCTCGCGCCCGAGCTGGTGTCTGGTGCGACGCTCGTGCTGGTCAAGTTGCCGCGCTCACTTGAGGCGCTCAATGAGATAGCCGCCCTCATCGCGGCTCACGCCTCGCCCGACGTCGTCGTTATCGCGGGTGGCCGCATCAAGCACATGACGGTCACGATGAACGAGGTGCTGCACCGTCACTTCGCGACGCTCGATGTCTCGCTCGCTCGCCAGAAGTCGCGCCTGCTCATCGCGCGGCAGCCGATCGCGGGCGCCGCCGCCGAGCCCCGTCGTCAGTTTCACGACGAACTCGGGCTTACGGTCGTTGCCACGGGCGGCGTTTTCGCCGGCACGGGCATCGACATCGGAACGCGCGCTCTCATCGAGCAACTGGGCCGGGTGCGGCCGTTCGAATCGGCAATCGACCTGGGCTGTGGAACGGGCATCCTCGCGGCACTGCTCAAGAAGTCACATCCCGCTGCGCACGTGTTGGCAAGTGACCAGTCGGCGGCGGCCGTCGCATCCGCTCGGCTGACGATGGCGGCCAATGGCCTCGATGTCGAGGTGTCGCAGGATGACGCGCTGTCGCAGCAACCCGACGCGAGCGTTGACCTGATCGTGCTCAATCCGCCGTTCCACACCGGCGCCGCCGTCGATTCCCGCATCGCTCTCAAGCTGTTCGAGGCCGCCTCGTACGTGCTGAAACCGGGCGGCGAACTCTGGGCTGTGTGGAACTCGCACCTCTCCTACCGCCCGCACCTCGACCGCATTGTCGGTTCGACGGCTGAGATCAGCCGAAACACCAAATTCACTGTGACGAAGTCCATCGCAAGAGGAAACTAAGAGCAAATGGCGAACATGCAGGGTGCCCCCGGCACCGACGAAGAACAGAAGACCGCGCTGCAGCAGTACGGCGTCAACCTCACCGACATCGCCCGCAGCGGCAAGCTCGACCCCGTGATTGGTCGGGATTCCGAGATTCGTCGCGTCAGCCAGGTGTTGACGCGACGCACGAAAAACAACCCTGTGCTCATCGGGGAGCCCGGCGTCGGTAAGACCGCTGTTGTCGAGGGCCTTGCCCAGCGCATCGTCGCGGGCGATGTCGCCGACTCGCTCAAAGACAAGCAGCTCGTCTCCCTCGACCTCGCGGCCCTCGTCGCGGGCGCCAAGTACCGCGGTGAGTTCGAGGAACGCCTCAAGGCCGTGCTCAAGGAGATCAACGAGTCCGACGGCCAGATCATCACCTTTATTGACGAACTGCACACGCTCATGGGCGCGGGAGGCGGCGAAGGATCTGTCGCCGCGGCCAACATGCTCAAGCCCATGCTCGCACGCGGCGAACTGCGGCTCATCGGAGCGACCACCCTCGACGAGTACCGCCAGTACATCGAGAAGGATGCCGCGCTCGAGCGGCGCTTTCAGCAGGTATTCGTGGGTGAGCCCACCGTCGAAGACACCGTCGCGATCCTGCGTGGACTCAAGGAGCGCTACGAAGCCCACCACAAGGTCGCCATCGCCGATTCGGCCCTCGTCGCGGCGGCCACCCTGAGCAACCGCTACATCTCGGGCCGCAAGCTGCCCGACAAGGCCATCGACCTCATCGACGAGGCAGCCTCGCGACTCAAGATGGAAATCGACTCGAGCCCCGTCGAGATCGACCAGCTGAAACGAGCGGTCGATCGGCTTCGCATCGAGGAACTCGCTCTCAAGAAGGAGAAGGACGAGGCATCCAAGGCTCGCCTCGAGAAGCTGCGCGAAGACCTCGCGGCACGCGTCAAGGAACTCGACGCACTTGAGGGGCGCTGGAAGCTCGAGAAGGCCTCGCTCACCGGCGTGGGCGACCTGAAGACTCGGCTCAACGATGCCCGCATCCAGCTCGACCGCGCGATGCGTGAGGGCGACTATCAGAAGGCGTCGAAGCTCAACTACGAGACCATCCCCGGCATCGAGGAGTCGCTCGCGGCCGCGGAGCAGTCGGAGCCCGTGGGCCCGCGCATGGTCAACGACCAGGTGACGGAAGAAGACATCGCCGCGGTGGTGGCGGCGTGGACGGGCATCCCGGTCGACAAGCTCACCCAGGGCGAGACCGAGAAGCTGCTGCACCTCGAGGCCGAGCTCGGCAAGCGCCTGATCGGTCAGAAGGAGGCCGTGCAGGCGGTGTCCGAGGCGGTTCGACGCACGCGAGCCGGGATATCCGATCCCGACCGGCCCACCGGTTCGTTCCTGTTCCTCGGGCCGACCGGTGTGGGTAAGACCGAGCTCGCGAAGGCTCTCGCCGAGTACCTGTTCGACGACGAGAAGGCCCTCGTGCGCATCGACATGAGCGAGTACGGCGAGAAGTTCTCGGTATCTCGCCTCGTCGGCGCCCCTCCCGGCTACGTCGGTTACGAGCAGGGTGGCCAGCTCACCGAGGCCGTGCGTCGTCGCCCGTACTCGGTCATCCTTCTCGACGAGGTTGAGAAGGCGCATCCCGAGGTGTTCGACGTGCTGCTGCAGGTGCTCGACGACGGCCGGCTCACCGATGGCCAGGGTCGCACCGTCGACTTCCGCAACGTCATACTCATCCTCACCTCCAACCTCGGCAGCCAGTTCATCACCGACCAAAGCCTGCCCTGGGAGCAGCGCAAGCAGGCCGTCAACGACCTCGTGCGCCAGGCGTTCAAGCCGGAGTTCGTGAACCGACTCGACGACATCGTGGTCTTTGCTCCACTGTCGACCGACGACCTCAGCCAGATTGTCGAGCTGTACATCGACAGGCTCAGCCGTCGTCTCACCGATCGTCGACTCTCGCTCGCTGTCACGCCGGATGCTCGCCGCTGGCTGGCCGAGCGCGGATACGACCCGATCTACGGCGCCCGCCCGTTGCGACGGCTCATGCAGCGCGAGATCGACGACAAGCTCGCTCGCGCACTGCTCGGCGGAGACATTCGTGACGGCGACACGGTTCTTGTCGGTGTCGCCTCCGACGGTGATGCGCTGACGGTCGCCCGCCTCACGAACTAGCCGAGCGGCAGGGCCAGCTCGACGAGGTAGGAGCCGAGCACGAACAGGCCCACGGTCGCGAGGGATGCCACGAGGGGAATCCAGAAGGTGACCTTGCGGCGAGCGATCCAGACTACCGAAAGCACGATGCCGATCAGGGCGAGCACGGGAACGCCCACGATCACGACGAGCGAGCCGAAGCTGATCAGGTTGTAGTTGCATCCACCCGAATCCGCGCACCCGATCGTCGACAAGCCGAACCCGAAGCCGAGAATCACGAAGATCGCGGTGAGCACCAGCAGCACGAAGATCAGGAAGATCGTGAGAAAGAAGTCCCAACTGCGCGGCGGTCGGCCCGCTGGGGTGGTCTCGACGAAGTAGGCGGCACCGGGCGGGCCGGCGTACTGGCCCTCCTCAACGATCTCGGCCTCGATGTACTCGTCGTCGTTGCTCACGCGCCCAACTCCCTCGTGATGGCGGCAACGAACGCGTCGATGTCGCTCTCCTGAGTATCGAATGCGGTCATCCAACGCACCTCGCCGGTTGCCGGGTTCCAATCGTAGAACCGGAAGCTCTCGCGCAGGCGATCGGCCACTCCGGGCGGCAGGATGGCAAACACCGCGTTGGCGTCGGTGGCCTGGGTGAACCTGAGCCGATCACTCGCGATCGCGCCGCTGGCAATTGCCCCCTCGAGGGCATCCCGCAGTCGGGCAGCCATCGCATTCGCGTGCGACGCCGAGCGCAGCCAGAGATCCCCCTCAAGCAGCGCGATGAGCTGTGCCGATACGAACCGCATCTTCGATGCCAGCTGCATTGAGAGCTTGCGAAGGTAAATGAGGCCGACCGAGACATCCGGGTTGAGCACCACGATTGCCTCGCCGTAGAGCAGCCCATTCTTGGTGCCGCCAAAGCTCAGGATGTCCACGCCAGCGTCGGTGGTGAACTCGCGAAAGCTCACCCCGAGGGCTGCAGCAGCGTTGGAAATGCGGGCGCCGTCCATGTGCAGCACCATGCCGCGCTCATGCGCGTAATCCGCAATCGCGCGCACCTCGTCGACGGAGTAGAGCGTTCCGAGCTCGCTCGTCTGGGTGATGCTCACGGCGAGCGGCTGGGCTCGGTGCTCGTCGCCCCACCCCCAGGCCTCTTCACCGATGAGTTCGGGGGTGAGCTTGCCGTTGGGCGTTGCCACGGTCAGCAGCTTGAGACCGCTCACGCGTTCGGGCGCCGCGTTTTCGTCGGTATGAATGTGCGCGGTCGAGCTCGCGATCACTGCGCCCCACCGCGGCAGCACGCTCGTGAGCGCGGTTACGTTCGCACCCGTGCCGTTGAAGACAGGGAAGGCCTCCGCCTGGTCACCGAAGTGCGAGCGAATGACCTCCTGCAGCCGGGCGGTGTAGACATCCTCGCCGTAGGCGATCTGGTGACCCCCGTTGGCTTCACCGATCGCGGCGAGCACCTCTGGGTGCACGCCGGCATAGTTATCGCTCGCGAATCCGCGGTAGGCAGGGTCATGCAGTTGGGTCACAGAAAGAAGTCTCTCGTATCTCAGGGCACGAGGGGGATTCGTGCGCCGTTCAGGTCGGCCGCGGGTTCGTCCCACAGGCGTGCGATCCGGGCAGCGAGCGCATCGACCGGTGTTGATCCGTCATCGTCACCCAGCGCACGAACCGCGAGAATGACGGATGCAGCAGTGCCCGCCTTCGCGAATCCCGACGCCGCGCTACGCGCCCACGCCTCGGCCGCCGCCTTCGCGGCCGCGTAATTCGCGTTCGACCAGGTCGGCTTGTCCACGGCCGTGCTCGACACCATCACGAGGCGGCCGGCGGTGGACGTGCTGAGGTCGTCGTAGAAGGCGCGACTCGTGTTGCGGAAGGTTTCCACCACTCGCGACTCGAGCCATGCCCAGTCGTCGTCGGATCGACCCGCACGCCACCCACCTACGAGGTGAACGAGCCCGTCGATGCTTCCGTGTTCTTCGCGGATGCGGCCCGCCATGGTGTCGACGGCGCTCGCGGATGACAGGTCGCACTCGTAACGGGCGGTCGCGGGAGTGTCGGCCAGCCTGCGCAGGCGTGAGCCCACCGCGATCACGCGGGCACCGTCATCCATCAGGCGCGATGCCACCGCGCGACCAGAGTCGCTGGATGCGCCCGCGATCAGGATGAGGCGGGCGGTCACGGCGAGTTACCCGTGATGCCTTCGGTCGACTCGATCACGCCCGCCATCTTCTTCGACAGGGCCTCGTAGAACATCGAGAGGGGAAACTCGTCGTCAAGCACGGCGTCGGTGTAGCCCTTCGGCGGACCATCCAGCGGCAGGTCGCGCACGGCCCACTTCGACGCGGGATGCGGCGTGAGGGTCGAAGCGACCAGGTCGTACGCGGCAAGCCAGTGCGACACCTTGGGGCGGTCGATCGAGTGCCAGTAGAGATCGTTGATCTCATCGGAGAGCGCGACGACCACATCGGGAACGTCGTCCCAGTCGATCGTCAGGGCGGTGTCGGTCCAGTGCAGCACGTGGTGCTGGTGCATCCACGCGAACAGCAGCTGGCCACCGAGACCGTCGTAGTTGCGCACGCGAGAGCCCGTGATGGCAAAGCGGAAGATACGGTCGAAGATCACCGCGTACTGCACGAGTTTGGCGTGCTCGCGGGTCACGTCGTCCGTGTCTTCCGCGCGAGTCAGGCGCACGGCTTCCCGGAATGCGGTGAGGTCGCAGCGCAGCTCCTCGAGCGAATACAGGAAGAAGGGCATCCGCTGCTTGATCATGAACGGGTCGAAAGGCAGGTCGCCACGCATGTGCGTGCGGTCGTGAATGAGATCCCACATGACGAAGGTCTCCTCCGTCAGCGCCTGGTCGTCGAGCATGCGTGCAGCGTCATCGGGAAGATCAAGCTTGGTGATCTCTGACGCCGCACGCACAACCGTGCGGAACCGCGCTGCCTCGCGGTCGGCGAAGATCGCGCCCCACGTGAACGTGGGGATTTCGCGCATCGCGACCGTCTCGGGAAACAGCACTGCCGAGTTGGTGTCATAACCGGGGGTGAAATCGATGAAGCGAATCGGCACGAACAGCTTGTTCGAGTACTCGCCGGCCTCGAGCTCCGAGATGAACTCCGGCCAGATCACCTCAATGAGCACAGCCTCGACGAGCCGCTGTGAGCTGCCGTTCTGCGTGTACATCGGAAAGACCACGAGGTGGCGCAGGCCATTGACGCGGTCGCGCTGCGGCTGGAACGCGTTGAGCGAATCGAGAAAGTCGGGTACGCCGAATCCGCTGTCTGCCCACCGGGCGAAGTCGCCGTCGAGGGCCTCGAGGTAGGCCGCGTCATGCGTGAACACGCGCGCGAAGTGCCGGATGGCGGTGCGGATCCGCTCGACCAACGCGCGGGATTCTGCGTGCAGCGACGCATCCGGGATGCTGCCGTCTTGCAGTTGCGACGCCTGCAACGCGACTGCTGCCGCTTTGAGGTCGATCCACATCGGGTCGGAGGCGACGTCTGCTTCGAGAGCCTCAGCACGGTCTTCGAGAACCTCGGGCTCTCCTACGATCACGTTGTTGCTGTGGGACATGGCTCACCTCCGGATAGTCGAAAACAATCGTCAGATCGAGGCTATCCGCACACTCGTAGCGTTTGGTTGCGACTGACGACCGAAAATTGCGTTGGGAGGCACAACCACGCCAAAAGTCACTCTTCGGTGGGAATCCGGATGTTTCGCAGCACGGTGAGGGCTTCGGCGGCGATCTCGAGGCTGCGCTCGCGAGCGGCCTGAATGAGAAGCTGCTGCGCGCGGCCCAGGGCGCCAAGGTCGATGTAGCCGGGCAGATGCAGGCTGCCCAGTCGGATGACGTGCACCACTGACGTGATCGCGCGTTGCAGTGCTGCGTTGGCCGAGAGCGCGGGCATCCGGCTGACAAACGAGAGGTTGGCTGAGGCCATCGCCTGGATGTCCATGCCGGTGAAGCTTGCGAGGTAGTCGGCGTGGTCGGCTTCGAGCTGCTCCACCAGCTCATCAGTGGCGATCGGAATCACCTCGTGCAGCAGCGGCACGTACAGCGCAAGCCACACGACGAACGCCTGCGCCGTCTGCTCGGGGGTAACGTTCGCGATGCGAGTGAATCGGCTGGCGGATGCTTCGACCACTCCGATTTCGCGCAACCGCTGCAGCGCTTCACGCACCGGCGTGCGGGAGACGCCGTACTCCGCCGCGAGCTCGGCGTCGCTGATTCGCTGGCCCGGAAGCAGCTCCCCGCGTTGAACAGCGCCCAGAAGCTGCTCGAAAACCGACGTTACAACGGGGCTGGGTGCGAGTTTCGCATCATCGTCTGCCACCCGTCGATACTACCGGCACTAGTTTGATAAACGAGATATCTTCACAGGAACATCGGCCGGTCGTCGTCGTCCTCAGTTTCGAGGTCGAGGTCGACAGACACGGGCACGTGGTCGCTCGGGGCGTCGCCCTTGCGCTGGTCGCGGTGAATCGCCGCATTGGTGACGAGATCGTTGAATGCCCCGGAACCGAGGATGAAGTCGATGCGCATGCCCTCGTTGCGCGGAAAACGCAGCTGCTGGTAATCCCAGTAGGTGTACCCCTCCACGCCGCGCGTGCGCAGGGCGTCGATGAGCCCCGTGGTCTCGAACGCGGCGAACGCATCACGCTCCGGCTGGCTCACGTGCGTCTTGCCCTCAAACGCCGCGATGTCCCAGACATCGATGTCGAGGGGAGCGATATTGAAGTCGCCCATGAGTGCGAGTGGCATGTCGGGATGCTCGGCGAGCCAGCCCCTCGTTTCGGTCGCGAGGTTCGCGAGCCACTCGAGCTTGTAGGAGTAGTGGGCGTTGTCGATCTCGCGGCCGTTGGGCACGTAGAGGCTCCACAGGCGCACGCCGTTGACCGTCACGCCCAGCGCCCGTGCCTCGCGGGGGAGCGATCCGTCGTCGAGCGGCTTTCCGAAACCAGGTGCGGACTCGAATCCGATCGATACGTCATCCATGGGAAGACGGCTCGCGAACGCGACCCCGTTCCATTGGTTGAGCCCGTGCAGCTCCACCTCGTAACCGGCTTCGGTGAATGCGTCGAAGGGGAACTGTGCCTCGGTGCACTTGATCTCCTGCATGGCGAGCACGTCGACATCTTCGTGCCCGAGCCAGTCGACAACACGGCCCACCCGGCTGCGGATCGAGTTCACATTCCAGGTTGCTACGCGCATGTAGTCAACGCTACAAGCATCGGCTGACCTTCAACTGCTGCTCGAACCACGCCCGGTTCGCCCCCTAACTGGGCGGCGATTTCCCGGGCCAGATTGCTTAGGGTGCAGGTGTGCACAGTCATGACGATCTCCTCGACGCCGACGCTGCCGCGGCAAACCGTCGGGAGCTCAAGCGCACGATCGTGATCTCGACGGTTGCGCTGGTGCTCGTGCTCGTCGCCAGCTCGCTCATTCTTCTCGGCGGCATCCCCGCCTAGCCCCCGGTCATCCGCTCGCTAGGCTGGTGGCGTGACCGACGCTAAGCAGCAGCTCATCGACTTCATTTCCGCAGAGGCAGTGTTCCACGGGGATTTCACCCTCACGAGCGGCAAGAAGGCGACCTACTACGTCGACCTGCGCAAGGTCAGTCTCGACCACCGCGTCGCACCGCTCATCGGCCAGGTCATGCTCGACCTGATCAAGGACATCCCGGATGTCTCGGCCGTGGGTGGCCTCACGATGGGAGCCGATCCCATTGCCGCTGCGGTACTGCACCAGGGTGCCGCGCGCGGGCTCACCTACGACGCGTTCGTCGTGCGCAAGGAACCGAAGGATCACGGGCGTGGTCGTCAGGTCGAGGGCCCCGACCTTGAGGGCAAGCGGGTGATCGTGCTCGAAGACACTTCGACCACGGGTGGCTCGCCGCTCGCCGCTATCGAGGCGCTCAAGAAGGTCGGCGCCGAGATCGCCGCAGTTGCCGTTGTCGTCGACCGCAACACCGAGGCTCGTGAGCGTATCGAGGCTGCCGGATACCCGTACTACTACGCGATCGGTCTGGACGACCTGGGCCTGGCATGACCGATCGCGACGATGTCGACCCCGCTGACTGGTTAGCCCAGCAATTCGGCGAGGAGCCGGAGCAGCCGGTCGAGCCCGCGCCGCCGGCCGAACCGGCACCTCCGACCGAGCCCGCATGGCCAGCGGTGCCCGTCGAGCCCGTCACGCCTCCCGTCGTTCCGCCGCCCATCGTGCCGCCGGCAATAGTCCCTCCGCCTATCGCGCCTCCGGTCATCGCGCCTCCGCCTATCGCACCGCCGCCTATCGCACCGCCCGTCATTGTTCCGCCGGCGACCATTGATCCAGAGGGCCCAGCGCAGGGCGCGGCACCCGCACCCTTCCAGTGGGGTCTGACCCCCGGCCAGGAACCGGCCGCGCCGGCACCCGAGCCGACTCTCCCACCCGTGCCCCCCGTGGTGCCCCCGACGCCCGTGCCCCCCGTCGCGAGCCCGATCCCGCCGACCGTGCCTGTTGCACTTCCTGTCGCTCCGGCGGATGTCCCCACCCAGGCCTTTGCCTACACCGACCTTCCCGCTCCGACCGGTCCAGCCCAACCAGCGCAGGCCGACGCACCCCCGGCGCCGAGTCACGAGCTTGATACCGTCGCCTTCGATGTTTCCGCCTGGACGACAGCGCCCGTGGATCCCGCCCTGGAGGGCGTCACTGAGGTAATCGAAGCCGAGCTCGTCGGACTCCCCACTCCGGAGGGTGAGGGTGTCGCTGCCACGGCCATCGACAATCTCTTCGGAGATGCGCAGTTCCAGGAGTATGAAGAGCAGTCGCTTGTGGTTCTCCCACCGCGGTCGGCTCCGCCCAGCGGACCACGCCCACCCATGGGTAAGACGCAGAAGATCCTGTTGTGGGTGGCCGGTGGCCTGCTCGCCGTACTCGCGCTTGTCGCGCTCTTCCTCATCGGCAAGAGTCTGGCCGATTCGCTCGGGGCAGCTCCTGCCGTCGTCGAATCAGCGACTCCCTCACCCACTCCCACACCGACGTCGACCGTGTTGCCGGTCGGTCCCGTTGAGCCGGGCGAGTACGCGTGGAACGAATTGCTCGGAGGCGAGTGCCTCAAGCCGTGGGAATCGGCCTGGCAAGACAGCTATGTCGTCGTGGCCTGCACCACGCCGCATCCTGCCCAGATGGTCTTCCGCGGGTTGTTCGACGATGCACCCGGCGCCGCCTTCCCCGGGGTCGAAGAGCTCCAGAAGCGCATCAACCTGCTGTGCACGCCCGTGACCGTCATCGACTACTCGAAAGCCGGGCTGGTCACCGACATCCAGATCTCAGCGAGTTTCGCCGCCGACTCTGACGAGTGGAACGAGGGAAACCGCACGTTCTTCTGCTTCGTCAACCGATCGAGTGGCCAGGAGCTGACCGAGTCGGTCGCGGTTGCGCAGGTGGCGCCAGCGCCTGCGCCCTAAGCGTCGGATTCGATCGGTTCCGGGGAGAGCAGGTCGGCGACGCTGTTGAGGATCTCGTCCGGACGGAACGGGTAGCGGTCGATCTCGGCCTGGTCGCTGATGCCGGTGAGCACGAGGATCGTGTGAAGTCCCGCTTCGATGCCGGCCACGATGTCGGTGTCCATGCGGTCACCGATCATGCCGGTGTTCTCCGAGTGGGCGCCGATCTTGTTCATTGCGGAACGGAACATCATGGGGTTCGGTTTGCCGACCACATACGGCTCTTTGCCCGTTGCCTTGGTGATGAGCGCGGCGACAGCACCCGTGGCGGGCAGCGGACCGTCGGCGCTGGGCCCGGTTGCATCCGGGTTGGTCACGATGAAGCGCGAGCCGCCGCCGATCAGGCGGATTGCCTTGGTGATGGCCTCGAAGGAGTAGTTGCGGGTCTCTCCGATGACGACGTAGTCGGGGTCGCTCTCGGTCATGACGAACCCTGCCTCGTGCAGGGCGGTCGTGATGCCCGCCTCACCGATCACGAACGCGCTGCCACCGGGCATCTGCGATTGCAGGAAGTCGGCGGTGGCGAGGGCGGATGTCCAGAGCGAGTCCTCGGGAACGTCGAGTCCCGAGGCCTTGAGCCGTGCGCTCAGGTCACGCGGAGTGAAGATCGAGTTGTTGGTGAGCACCAGGAAGGGGTTTCCGGCGTCGCGCCACTGCTGCAGCAGTTCGGATGCGCCGGGGATCGGGTGATTCTCGTGCACGAGAACACCGTCCATGTCGGTGAGCCAGCATTCAATATCCCCGCGACTACTCATGGGGTCATGGTACCCGCGCGCCATTACGGCGCGGTGAAATCCGTCTCCTCGGGCAGTCGCTCGCGCATCACGGCAATCGCGTCGGGGTTGGCGTCGATGAGCAGGAAGCGCCGGTCGAGGGCGGCTGCGACCGCGCCGGTGGTGCCGCTCCCGGCAAAGAAGTCGAGCACCCAGTCGCCGGGCGCGCTCGAAGCCTGGATGATGCGCCGAAGAATTCCGGCCGGCTTTTGGGTCGCATACCCGGTCTTCTCCTTTCCCGTTGGCGACACGATCGTGTGCCACCACACGTCGGTGGGCAGCTTGCCGCGGGCCGCCTTCTCGGGAGTGACCAATCCGGGCGCCATGTACGGCTCGCGGTCGACGGCCTCGTTGTCGAAGTAGTAGGTCTTCGGATTCTTCACGTAGACGAGGATCGTGTCGTGCTTGGTCGGCCACTTTGATTTCGCTCGGGCCCCGTAGTCGTACGCCCAGATGATCTCGTTGAGAAAGCTCTCGCGCCCGAAGAGCGCGTCGAGCACGACCTTGGCGTAGTGCGCTTCGCGAAAGTCGAGGTGCAGGTAGAGCGTTCCGCGATCGTCGAGCAGCCGCCACGCTTCGATCAGCCGGGGCTCGAGAAACTCCCAGTAGTCGGCGAAGGTGTCGTCGTAGGAATAGAGAACGCCTTTGATCGTGTCGTAGCTGTGCCCCTTGAACCCGGTGCGCGCGCCATCCACTGATCGCTTGGTCGTGATGGCCTGTCGAGATTGAGTACGCCCGGTATTGAAAGGCGGGTCAATGTAGATGAGGCGAAAGCTCTCGTCAGGCAAGGCGGTGATGACCGGGAGGTTGTCGCCGAGAACCACCCGATTCGGTCCGTCGGTCGACCAGTGGGCGGGCATGGTGTGACTTTAACAGGCTCGCTAGGCTCATGCGCATGACACCCCCGAACCCGTACCGCACGGCACTGCTCTCGATTGGCGTCGGCGCTCTGATCGTCGGGGTTATCGTGCTGCTGATCGCGCTCGCCGCCTATAACCGCTCGGCCGTGGAGTTCGAGCAGTTCGGCAACGTTCTCGATGCCGCAACCTGGAGCGGCCCGCTGGCGTGGGGTAGTGCGGTGCTCGCATTTGGCGCCATCACCATGCTGCTCTGGCTGGCGCTGAGCTCTGTCGCCTACCGCGCCGTCACGGTCGATGCGGCGGCTGACGCGGCTAACCTCGAAGCGTGACCCCCGACGACACCAACCCGAGCGTTGAGCTCACGACCTACGGCGTTGGACCGTGGCAGGGCGAACTCCCTGACGACCCGCACTACGACCCGGAGCTGCTCGCCAAGGGCGACTCGCGCAACGTGATTGACCGCTATCGCTACTGGAGCATGGCCGCGATCGTCGCCGACCTCGACACCAAGCGTCATCCCTTCCACGTCGCGATCGAGAACTGGCAGCACGACATGAACATCGGGTCGATCGTGCGCAGCGCCAACGCGTTCGCTGCCGACACCGTGCACATCATCGGGCGTCGTCGCTGGAACAAGCGCGGCGCGATGGTCACCGATCGCTACCAGCACGTGCTGAATCATCCGGATGTCGCGACCTTCGTTGAGTGGGCCCGCGAGCACGACCTGCCGATCGTTGCCGTCGACAACGTCGAGGGTTCGGTCAGGATCGAGGCCTACCGACTGCCCGAGCGCTGTGTGCTGCTCTTCGGCCAGGAGGGCCCGGGACTGTCACCCGAGGCGCTCAGTGCGGCCGACGTCACGGTGGAGATCACCCAGTTTGGCTCCACGCGAAGCATCAACGCGTCGGCGGCCGCCGCGATCGTCATGCACTCGTGGGTGCTGCAGCACGCTCGCCCGGTAGACTAAGGCGTAATCCCCGCACACTTGAGGAGACAGCCATGCCAGCAATTGTCATCATTGGCGCCCAGTGGGGCGACGAAGGCAAGGGCAAGGCGACCGACCTCCTCGCCGACCGCACCGACTATGTCGTCAAGTTCAACGGCGGCAACAATGCGGGCCACACGGTCGTCATTGGCGACCAGAAGTACGCTCTCCACCTGCTTCCTTCGGGCATTCTCACCGACGGCGTCATCCCCGTCATTTCCAACGGCGTGGTCATCGACATCGAGGTTCTCTTCCACGAGCTCGAGGCCCTCGCCAGCAGGGGACTGGATGTCTCCAAGCTCGTCGTCAGTGCCAACGCGCACGTCATCACGCAGTACCACCGCACGCTCGACAAGGTCACCGAACGGTTCCTGGGATCACGCCAGATCGGAACCACGGGCCGCGGCATCGGACCTGCCTACGCCGACAAGATCAACCGCGTGGGCATCCGCATCCAGGATCTGTTCGACGAGAACATCCTGCGCCAGAAGGTGGAGGGTGCGCTGCACCAGAAGAACCACCTGCTCGTCAAGATCTACAACCGCCGCGCCATCGCCGTCGATGAGGTCGTTGACGACCTGCTGAGCTACGCCGAGCGCCTGCGCCCCATGGTCGCCGACACCGGCCTGCTGCTCAACCAGGCACTCGACGCAGGAAAGACTGTCGTCTTCGAGGGCGGCCAGGCCACGATGCTGGATGTCGACCACGGCACCTACCCGTTCGTGACGTCGTCGAACTCCACGAGTGGGGGTGCCGCGACGGGTTCCGGCGTTGCGCCCAATCGACTCGACCGCGTCATCGGCATCGTCAAGGCGTACACGACTCGCGTTGGAGCGGGCCCATTCCCGACCGAGCTGTTCGACGAGTCGGGCGAGTTCCTGCGTTCCAAGGGTTTCGAGTTCGGTACCACCACGGGTCGCCCCCGCCGCACCGGCTGGTACGACGCGCCCATCGCCCGCTACTCGGCACGAATCAACGGCGTCACCGACTTCGTCATGACCAAGCTCGACGTGCTCACGGGCCTAGAGACCATTCCGGTCTGCGTTGCGTACGAGGTCGATGGCGTGCGCGTGGACGAGGTTCCCGTGAGCCAGTCGGACTTCCACCACGCGGTGCCGATCTACGAGAACTTCCCGGGATGGACGGAAGACATCACGGGCGTGCGCAACTTCGACGATCTTCCGATCAACGCGCAGAATTACGTGCTCGCACTCGAGGCAATCAGCGGATCACGAATCTCTGCGATCGGAGTCGGCCCCGACCGCGAGGCGATCGTGGTGCGCCATGACCTCGTCAATGGCTAGCTAAAAGAGCGACAGCGCCAGCAACCAGCCGAGGGCGATCGAGACGATCGTGATGCCCAGCGCGAGTGCCCAGTGCCCCGCGTTCACCGGCACCGCATCATCCGGATTCGGCGCGCCGGGGGAAAGCAGTGAGGCGCGAGCGCGCTCGCCTTCGAAGAACTGGTTGCCCTCGGCGTCTCGTTGCCCGATGAAGATGCGCTGCACGCTGCCACGGATCTCAAGCACGAGGGGCACGAGGCCCATGACGACGAACATCACTCCGATGATGAGGCCGACGACGTCCTGCCCGAATATGAACGCGAGCAGGAACGCGCTGCCCAGGCCGATAAACAGGATGGGCCAGGCCCAGGTGGAAAGCGGAGTGCCGAAGCCCCGCGCAAGGAAAACACCGATCGCCACGGCGATCAAGCCACCGAAGATGCTCAACGGCGCGAACGCCGCAACGTTGTCGGGGCACTCCACTGCGATCTCGTAGGCCCCTCCGCTCGCGCACGAACCACCGAGCTGCATGACGGTGATACTCACCTGGTAGAGCAGCCCGAAGCTCAGCGCAAACAGAAACCATGACGCCGCCGAACCGGCAACACGCACAACGGGCAGATCGCGCCAGGTGAGGTTCATGGTGCGAGACTAGCGGGATGCCAGCGATTCGACCCCTCCGTCGAGACCTCGAGGGCACCTACATTCGGCTTTTCCCGCTGCAACCCTCTGACCTCCCCGAGCTGTATCGCGCGATCGGATCCCCCGAGGTTTTCGCGGGCGGCTGGGGTGGCGGCCCGGCCGGGCATCAGGCGTCCGAAGCCGAGTTCGTCGACTTCGGACGCGCGTACTTCACGTGGGAGTCCAACAACGTCTACGGGGTGCGCCTCAAGGGTGGTGCCGATGACGGCGCACTCGTGGGAACATCTACCCTCGGCGACTTCGACGAGACCAACGAGCACGCCCACATTGGCTGGACCGCGTGGGATCCGCTGGTGTGGGGCACAGCCGTGAATCCCGAGGCAAAGCTGCTCATGCTTGGCGAGGCGTTCGACCACGGCTTCGGTCGAGTCAAGCTGCAGGCGGATGCCCTCAACACCCGTTCCCGCGCCGCGATCGCCAAGCTCGGAGCGGTCTACGAAGGTCTCGTGCGTCGCGATCGGCTGCGCGCCGATGGAACCTGGCGCGACACCGCCGTCTTCTCAATCCTGGTCGACGAGTGGCCCGTTGTGCGCGCGAGCCTCGAGGCACGGCTTGCCCAGTTCGGCGGCGCTCCCGTCGCGCGACGGTAGATTGAACGTCATGAGCGAGAACGAAGCCGCCGACGAACTGACCCGCCTGCGACAGAGCATCGATAACGTGGATGCCGCGCTTGTGCACATCCTCGCGGAGCGCTTCAAGTTCACGCAGGAGGTGGGTCGCCTCAAGGCCGCCACGGGGATGCCGGCTTCCGACCCCGCGCGCGAAGCAGTTCAGATCGCTCGGCTGCGGGCGCTCGCAGAAGAGTCGCACCTTGACCCCGCGTTTGCGGAGAAATTCTTGAACTTCATCGTCGCCGAAGTCATCCACCATCACCAATCGATCGCCTCGACGGGGTCGATCGAAGTCTCGGGCGAGCGCGACTAGAGCGAAAGAATCAGTCGTTCCGCTTCGGCAAGCGTGGCGGGCAGAGCCTCGACATGCACCGCTATCACGTCGCCGCTGTCATCTGAGAGCGCTCTCTGGATGCGGACAAGGTACTCATCGAGTGCGTCGTCGCGAAAAGCAAGGCTCACAAGCACTCCCGATGGCAGCATGGAGTTCGTCTCCCCGCTATCGAGCACCGAGTTGAGCACGCGCCCGACGCGAGCATCGTGCCGCACCCCTCGCCAGCCTGAGGGAGCGTTCTCACATCGATCAACAACAATGATGCAGCGCTCGACTTGCGGCCGGTGCCCGCGCCCCGCTTCGGCGTAGAGCTCTCGCAGCCGCGGCAGCAGGTAGTCGATGGTGAGCAAGCCGGTCAGGGGTTCGACTGTCGACTTATGCAGGAGGCTCTCGGTGCTGACCTCGACCCAACCAGCCACGAAGCCGGTCGTGACGTCGACGGGCGGCTGCTCGCCGAGTAACTCGAAGAAGACGGCCAGATCGCGCAGGGCCTCGGTGATGCCCACGCCCTGATTCGCGCGCTCCGCCCCCAGCTCCGATGCGGCAGAGACCACCTCGCCAGACTGCACGACCGCGCGCACGACGCCTCTGGCCGCGACGGCGTACCAGTCACCGGGGTGCAGCCACCCGCCAGCGAGGCTGGTCGTTTTCCACTGCTCAGTGAGAAACGCCACCCTGCTATCTGAGGTGTCTGAATAGGAAACAGTCATTACAAAAAAGAGATGCGAGTTTCGCGTCATCATGACGCGGGTTTGCCCTCTCTTTGGAACAGGTGACAGTTCGCGTGATCGGGTCGACAATGATCTGATCGCTGGGCTGCTCCTGGCACCCGACCAAAAGAGATCCACAGTTATGCAAGAACCCTCGCCGCAGGGTGATTCACGAAGCGACGCCGAACTTATCGACGCCGTTCGCCTTGGCGACCCCGCAGCCTACGGTGTTCTCTTCGAAAGGCACAGCGCGGCGGTCACCGCAATGGCCCGCTACTACGCGCGTGACAACTTCACCGCAGACGATCTTGTGAGCGAAGCGTTCGAACGCACCTTCACGGTGATGCGTGGGGGTGGGGGCCCGGATGTCTCCTTCCGCGCCTACATCTACACGGCCGTGCGTCGGCTCGCCTACGAGCAGACCGAGCGGGCCCGCAAGACTCGAGTGACAGACGACTTCTCCGAGTTCGAGATGCCCGACGAAGAGATCGACACCGCGGTCAACTCCTTCGAGCGCACGCTCGTCACCGGCGCATTCGCGACCCTGCCCGAGCGCTGGCAGGCGGTGCTCTGGTATCTCGAGGTTGAGGGCATGTCGCCTCCAGAAGTTGCCCCGTTGCTCGGTCTCACGGCCAACGGCGTATCTGCCCTCGCCTATCGCGCTCGCGAAGGTCTCCGTGAGGCCTATCTTCAAGCGCACATCGTCACGCACCCCACCAAGGTCGACTGTGAAGAGGTTCGCGGCAAGCTGGGCGCCTTCAGTCGCGGCGGGCTGTCGAAGCGCGACGAGGCCAAGGTGAGAAATCACCTCGACACGTGTGACGACTGCACCGCCATCGTGGCCGAACTCGGCGACGTTGGGCACGGCATGCGCGTCGTCATTGGGCCCCTCGTCCTCGGGGGCGCTGCCGCCGCGGGCCTCGGCTGGGGTGGGGCGCCGAGCGGCACCGCATCGGCCGCCACGCTCCTTGCCGCCCCTCGCGGTCTCGGTCGAGCGCCCCGCATCGCCGCGACTGCCGCAAGCGCGGTTGCACTGGCACTGATTGCGACGGCGATCGTGTTTGCGCTATCCCCTGGCCCCGAAGCAAGTGACCTCACCCCGGTTGCGGAGCCCGTCGACCAGCCAGAATTGTCCCGGGAGACGCCGAGCCCTTCAGCTACGGCGGTTCGTACACCGAGCCCTTCGCCGACAGAGGCGCCGCCGGGCGCGGCGCCGACCCCGAGCATCCTGCCGACCGCACCGGCGTCGTCGTCGCCCACCCCCACGCCTACGGTTACCCCGGCTCCCCAGCTCGAACTGGCGATGGCCGACGTGGGCGATCTCGTGTTGGGGCGAGACGGCATGGTGGGGGTCAGCGTCACCAACAGCGGCGACGGCGCGGCCAGCGCCATTTCGATTGCCTTGGCACTTCCGGGCGGCGTGACAATTGACGGTGAACGCGCGATGACCGTCGACGGGGCATCCGTACTCACGTGCTACGCCCTCTCGTCGGGAGTCGAGTGCACCTCGCCGACCCTCGCGGCGGGGGCAGCTGCGACGGTCTACGTGCCCGTTGTGGTGGCGCTGGATGCCGACACGTCGGTGCACCCATCGGCCTCGATATCGGCGACCGGCCAGCCAACACAGGTCGCCACCGCTGCCCTGCCCGTCGTGAGCGAGGGCCTGGGCACGCGTTTTATCGTCAACGGCCGATACGCCTCGGTCACCGCTGGCGCTTCGTTTGTAAGCTGCGACGGCCACGAGGCCGCCTGCCAGCTCGCTCGCGATCGCACTGCTGACGTGCCGCTCAACAACAACGACTGGGCGATGGTGGCGCTGGATGAGGCGGGCACGGGGTCAGTCTCGTCGACCACAACCGTGACCCTTCCCCCTGATGCCGAAGTGGCGTTCGCGGGGTTGTACTGGTCGGCCATCACCCACTCGGCAGAGACCGATGCGACCCTCGCACAGGTGCAGCTCATCACTCCCGGCGGGGTCGCCCACGCCGTCACGGCTGATCGCGTCGATCATGCGCCGGCCGAGCTCGGAGACAGCTACCAGTCCTACGCCGATGTCACTGACATCGTGGCGAGCGGTGGCGCGGGCACGTGGGCCGCGTCGGGCGCCCGCGTGGGCCCCGGCATCGCAGCGGTGCCCGGCTCCACCCTCGGGGAAGACGTGCACGGTGGCTGGTCGCTCGTGGTTGTGTATAAGGATGCGCGACTGACCCCCGGCCGCGTGACCGTGTTCGACGGGTTTGAGAGCGTCACCCACGAGAGCGTGTCGTTCGTCGTCGCGGGCATCCCACACAGCCAGGTGACGGCCGAGGTCGTCGCATGGGAAGGTGATGCGGGCAAGCTCGGCGATTCCCTTGTGCTCGATGGCACCTACCTCACGCGCGCCACCGGCAGCCGGAGCCTCGAGAACGCGTTCGACTCGACGGCCGAGGGATCCTCCTCCGCCAACTCGTTTGGCCTTGACGCGGGAGCGTTCCTGCCGGTGCCGCTCGCCGCCGCTCGTGCGGTGCTCACCGCCACCACCTCGGGTGACTTTTACACCGTCGGTGCCGTTACCGTCACGACGAGATAAATATTCTCCAAGTCGCGTCATGGGCATGTACCGCCCCACTCTCTTACTCGGAAGGAGAGGGACCGACCCCGCCGAACTTCACTCGGTACCGGTTCTACGGCTATGGCGCTCACCGAACTGCTGCTGGTTGTCGCAGCAATTCTCGCCGCCCTCTCCGGTGCGATTTTCATCCTCGTGCTCGTGAACCAGCGTCCGCGGTATCGCCGCGGGCGCGAGGCCTCATGGGCGAGGGTGAACCTCAGCTCCTCCGCGCTGCTCACTCACATCCCCCGTCGTCGAGACGAGGGTTCGTCACTGTTGCTCCATTCCCCCAGAACGCGGAGCGCAGTTCTTGACGGATCCGTTGCGGACGTCGTAGACGACACGTGGGTGAGCGGCGCGGAGGGCTTACTTAGCCGATAGCCGGGGCGCGCCGATCGAGCGCTGGGCGAAGTGGATGAGCTCCACCACCGCCCATGCGGCGAGACCGCAAACGAGGGCAGGCACAAGAAGCCCGGGTGGCGGAACTCTGATTCCGAAGAAGTCGCTGACAAACGGGATCACGAAGAGCGCGATGCCGCCCAGATACATGGCGCCAATCAGGGCGACGCGAATCGGAGTGAGCGGGCGGGCCAGCAGCCCGAGCACGCCGAGTCCCGCAATCGTGAGGGTGATGACTGACGCGGATCGGATGTCTTCTATCGCAAACCCGGAGAGGTGCGCGTAGACGTTCATGGATACGAGCGCGGTTCCGACAGTGATTCCGGAGGGGATGCAGAACCGTGCGGCGCGCGTGAGGTAGCCGGGAAAATAACGGGGGGCCTTCGGCAGCAGGGCGAGCACGAGCGCTGGCAACCCGATCGTGAGGCCGTCGACCGCGGAGAACTGACGGGGCAGGAACGGGAACGGCCAGAGCAGCAGCCCAAAAGTCACGGCCAGGATCACCGCGAACACGGTCTTAGTGAGGAACAGCTTGGAGAGGCGCTCCACGTTCGCGATCACGCGACGACCCTCATCGATCACCTTGGGCAGGTGCGAGAACTGCCCGTCGAGCAGCACCAACCTCGCGACCGCGCGGGTCGCCGGTGCGCCGGAACCCATGGCGATACCGATGTCGGCCTGCTTGAGAGCCATCGCATCGTTCACGCCGTCTCCGGTCATCGCGACGGTGTGCCCCGAGTGCTGGAGGGCGATAACCATGGCCTTCTTCTGCTCGGGCGTCACGCGCCCAAAGACGTTGTGCTCGGTAAGCACTCTGGCGAGGGCATCCACGTCGTCGGGGAGGCCGCGGGCGTCGTACGGCTCGCCCACGAGTTCGAGGCCAGCGTCACGTGCAACGGCCGCGACGGTGCGCGGGCTGTCTCCCGAGATCACGCGAAGGCCGACGCCCTGGTCGCGGAAGTACTGCAGGGTCTGCTTCGCGTCGGGCCGCACCTGCTCACGGAAGGTGAGCACGGCAACGATCCGTAAGGCGGTGGGCAGGATGTGATCGTCGCCCTTACCGACCACGAGCACGTTGGCGGAGTAGGCGAGCACGAGCGTGCGCAATCCACTCGAGGCGAGCTCGTGCGCGCGATCGACGAGGGGGGAATGCTCGGCGGCCGCCGGCACGACCATCTCGGGAGCGCCGAGCACCCAGCTGCCCCTCACCTCCGACTCTTCGAATGCGGCGGCGCTCCACTTGCGTGCGGAGGAGAAGGGAACGTCTTCACTGCACTCGGGCGGAGTGGAGTCGAACCGCGTGGCGAGTGCACGAGCGGTGGCGTTGGCGTTGCGGTCGGCAGCAAACCACGCGAGCACCTCAGGGATGGCGGTGGTGTTGGCATCCTGCGCCATGATCACGGCGTCGAACGTGACGGTGCCCTCGGTGAGGGTGCCCGTCTTGTCGAGGCACAGCACGTCGACTCGCGCGAGACCCTCGACGGCAGGCAGCTCCTGCACGAGCACCTGGTGGCGCGAGAGGGTGATCGCCCCGACGGCGAATGCGACGCTCGTCATGAAGACGAGACCCTGGGGAACCAGGCTGACGATGCTGGCGATCGCGGCGATCGACGCATTGCGCCAGGCGCCCGACTCGATTGCAGCGCCCCATCCGCCGGCCGCCTGCATCTGCCCGTTGACGACGAGCAGTGCGATGGGCAGCAGCACGTAGCTGATGATGCGGATGACCTTGTTGATGCCATTGCGGAGCTCGGAGTCCACGAGACTGAAGCGGCGAGCATCCGCCGTGATTTTGCTCGCGAAGGAGTCGGTGCCCACGCGCACCACGCGTGCCATACCGGTGCCGCCGACGATGCTCGCACCCGCGAGCACCTCGTCGCCCACGGCCTTGAGCATGGGATCCGCCTCGCCCGTGATGATGGACTCGTCGGCTTCGAGGCCCGATGACTCGATGACGACCGCGTCGGCGGTGAGCTGATCGCCGGGCTTGAGCACGATGACGTCATCCATCACGACGTCGTCGCGCGCGAGCTCCACCACGGTGCCGTCGCGGATCACGCGGGTCGTTGGGCTATTCAGCAAGGCGAGCTTGTCGAGGGTGCGCTTGGCACTGAACTCCTGAACGACGCCGATCGCGATGTTGGCGACGACAAAGAAACCGAAGAGGGCGTCGGCCCACGCGCCGAGAACGACGAGCACGGCAAAGCACGCAAAAGCGATCGCGTTGAACAGCGAGAACAGGTTGGCTCGAAGGATGTGCCAGAGGCTGCGGCTGGTCTCGTCGGGAACGTGGTTGGTGAGACCCTGTTCGACTCGAGTCGCGACTTCCTGGTGTGAAAGCCCCGACTCCATTGGTTTAACCTACAAGAGGCCCGAAGGCATTGGCGAGGGTTGCGCGGTGCACGGTGCGTAGTTCGTCGACACTCACGGTGAAGTGATCCTGGATCTCGAGGGAGCCGGAGTCTTCCGTGACACCGATGCGGAGCACGGGATACCCGCGGCCTGCGCACAGTCCCACGAACTTCACGTCGTCTTCGCGCGGCACGCTCACGAGCATCCGGGCGGTCGATTCGCTGAACAGGGCCGTCGTCGCGTCGACACCGTCACGCTCGATGATCTCTGAGATCCAGACGCGGGCGCCGATGCCGAACCGCATCACGGCCTCGGCGAGAGCCTGGCCCAGCCCACCGTCGGAGAGGTCGTGCGCTGAGGCGAGCAGGCTCTGGTCGCCGCCCGCCGAGATAAGCGCGGCGAGCTTGAGCTCGGCCTGCAGGTCAACCTGGGGCGGAATGCCACCCAGGTGGTCGTGGATGGTGCCGGCCCAGGCCGAACCGTCGAGCTCCTCGCGCGTGACACCGAGCAGGTAGATGTTGTTGCCCTCGTCTTGCCAGCCCGAGGGGATGCGCTTGGCGACGTCGTCGATCACGCCGAGCACCGCAACCACGGGGGTGGGGTGAATGGGCACGTCACCGGTCTGGTTGTAGAAGCTCACGTTGCCGCCCGTGACGGGAATCTCGAGCTCAAGGCATCCGTCGGCGAGGCCCTCGACGGCGCGGCTGAACTGCCACATGACCTCGGGGTTCTCAGGCGACCCGAAGTTGAGGCAGTCGCTCACGGCCACAGGAGTTGCACCCGTTGCGGCGACGTTGCGGAACGCTTCGGCAAGGGCGAGCTGGGCTCCCTGGTAGGGGTCGAGCTGGCAGTAGCGGCCGTTGGCGTCGGTGGCCACGGCGAAGCCCAGGCCGCTCTCCTCGTCGACCCGCACCATGCCGCCGTCGTCGGGGAAGCTCAGGGCCGTGTTGCCCATGACGTAGCGGTCGTACTGGTTGGTCAGCCACGACTTGTCGGAGAGGTTGGGGCTTCCCAACAAGGCGAGGAACTGCTGCTTGAGGTCGCCATCGCGAGGCAGCGTGCTGGCGGAGTCGGCCTGCAGCGCGTCGATCCAGCTGGGGTAGGCCACCGGGCGGTTGTACACCGGGCCGTCGACGGCGACGGTGCGCGGTTCGACGTTCACGATCTCTTCGCCGTGCCAGTTGATGATGAGGCGGCCGGTGTCGGTGACCTCGCCGAGCACGCTCGTCTCGACATCCCACTTGGCAACGACGGCGAGGAAACCCTCGAGCTTCTCGGGCGTCACGATCGCCATCATGCGCTCCTGGCTCTCCGACATGAGGATCTCCTCGGCCGTGAGTGTGGGGTCGCGCAGCAGAACCTTTTCGAGTTCGATGAACATGCCGCCGTCGCCGTTCGAAGCGAGCTCGCTCGTCGCGCAGCTGATGCCGGCAGCACCCAGGTCTTGGATGCCCTCGACCAGGTCGTGCTGGAACAGTTCGAGACAGCACTCGATGAGCACCTTCTCGGCGAACGGGTCACCCACCTGCACCGCAGGGCGCTTGGTGGGTCCGCCTTCGGAGAAGCTGTCGGAAGCGAGAATTGAGGCGCCACCGATGCCGTCGCCGCCGGTGCGAGCGCCGAACAGCACGACCTTGTTTCCTACACCTCGCGCGTTGGCGAGGTGCAGGTCTTCGTGGCGAAGCACTCCCACCGCGAGGGCGTTGACGAGCGGGTTGGCCTGGTACACCGGGTCGAACCAGGTCTCGCCGCCGATGTTGGGAAGACCGAGGCAGTTGCCGTAGAACGAGATGCCCGAGACGACTCCGTGCACGACGCGTGCCGTGTCTGGGTCGTTGATGTCACCGAAGCGCAGGGCATCCATCACGGCAACAGGGCGAGCGCCCATCGAGATGATGTCGCGAACGATACCGCCGACACCGGTGGCAGCACCCTGAAACGGTTCGATGTAGCTCGGGTGGTTGTGGCTCTCGATCTTGAAGGTGACCGCCCAGCCCTCGCCCACGTCGACGACGCCCGCGTTTTCACCCATGCCGACCATGAGGTTCTTCTTCATCTTCTCGCTGACCTTTTGGCCAAACTGGCGCAGGTAGGGCTTCGAGGACTTGTAGCTGCAGTGCTCGCTCCACATGACGGAGTACATTGCGAGCTCGCCGCTCGTCGGGCGCCGGCCGAGGATCTCGCGGATCGCGAGGTATTCGTCGTGCTTGAGACCGAGAGCCTCGTAGGGCTGCTCCTTCTCGGGGGTGGCTGCTGCGTTCGAGACGGTGTCAGCGCCTGAAAGGGTGGGGGTCACAAGGCTCCAGAAAAGGGTGGCGGCCGGATGCCTCGATTCTACCGGTCACCGTAGGCTGGTGCCGTGCCCGCCGATGTGATCGACGCCCCGCCCCGCCCCGCGCTGTCGTGGGGTCTTATCCCTGCCGTGCTCCTGAGTGGATCCGCCCCCCTCATGTTTGCGTTTCGCGGTGCCTCGCTGCTGCAGACGCTCGCCGCCTACGGGCTTCTCGTTGCCGCCCTCGTCGTGGCGTGGCTTTTCGACCGCTCGCGCCGCACCGAGGGGCTGTTCCGAGACCTGCTGCTGATCGCTGTCGGCATGGTGATCGTCTCGACGGTCTCGGTCGAGGCCGACATCGGCTGGGGCAACTTCTTTTTGCTGGGCTTCGTGCTCGCGGCAGCGGTGGCGGCGCCCTACCTGATTTCGCGATTTGTGTTCAAGGATCGCGTCATCCGGTTCCCCTGGCGCGGCGGGTGGCCGTGGTCGCGCGTGCAGTGGGGCTATCTGTTCCTCGTGCTGTTCCTCGGCTGGCTCATCCTGCCGTTCTATTTCATTACGTCGGGGGTTTATCTCAACTGGCCCAACGTGACGACGTGGGACGAAATCGCTCGGCTATTCGTCGGTGTGAACGCCGTCGGAACCTGGGACGAGTTGTTCTTCATCCTCACCGTGTTCGTGCTCTTCAAGCGGCACTTCCCCGTGTGGCAGGCCAACCTTCTGCAGATGGTGATCTTCGTGTCGTTCCTGTGGGAGCTCGGGTACCAGGCGTGGGGGCCGCTGCTCACGATCCCGTTTGCGCTGCTGCAGGGCTGGATCTACTCGCAAACGAAGTCGTTGCCGTATGTGCTCACCGTGCACCTGTTGTTTGACGCGGTCGTGTTCCTGGTGATCGTGCATGCACGCAATGGCGGTGTCTTTCCGTTCTTCCTTGTGCAGCCGTAGCGGCGTACCCTGCCGTCATGGCTGAGATCAAGACCCGGCCGACGGGCGAGGACGTCACGGCTTTCCTCGATCGCGTCGAGAGCGACCGTCGTCGTGAAGAGGGCCACGCGATGCGCGCCCTCATGGAACGCGTCACGGGTGAGCCCGCAGTGATGTGGGGACCCACGATGGTGGGATTCGGAGCGGTGCCGTACACGAACACCCTCGGAACGAACGACTGGTTTGTCGTGGGGTTCTCACCGCGCAGGGCGGCGCTGACCATTTATGGAATCAACGACGGCTACGCACCGCCCGACCCTCTGCTCGACTCGCTCGGGCCGCACACCGCGGGCAAGAGCTGCGTCTACGTGAAACGCCTCGACACCATCGACATGGACGTGCTCGAGCAGCTCGTCAGGAAGTCGTGGGCAACTGCGGCGGACCCGCGTTAAGCAGCACGACGAACAGCACGACGACCGCGACGGCGATCAGCGCGACCAGTACCAACGGACGACGCAGGAACCAGCGCATGGTGCGGTCGATCCACGTGCGGTCGCGCGGATCATCCGTCTGCTCGCGACGCCACGCTCCGTCGAGCCGGCCAGTGCGCGCGAGCCAGACCTCAACAGGAATGGTCGCGTAGGGCACGATCGCGCTCGCGATTGCCGTGGCCGCGACCCCCGGATGCCAGCGCTGGTTCACGGCGAGCAACACTGCGGTCGCGCCGTAGGCCAGAAAGACAAAGCCGTGGATGCCGCCCGCAACGGTCACGCCGAGAGCGAAGCCCGTCGTCGCACGCACGATCAGGGCAGTAATGAGCAGCGTCCAGGTGACGGCTTCGGCGAAGGCGGCCGCGCGGAAGAGGGCTTTGGGTGTCATGCGATTGGAGCTCAGCTGACGAGGGCAGCGATCGCGCTCGTGAAGAACGTGAGACCGTCGGTGCCGTTGCGCATCGCGAGAGACGTGTCTGGGCCGAAGCCCTCCTCGGTGGCGTGCTCCGGGTGCGGCATGAGCCCCACGACATTGCCGCGCTCGTTAGAGATGCCCGCGATGTCGTTCATGGAACCGTTGGGGTTCACGTCGAGGTACCGGAAGACGACGCGACCGTCACCCTCGAGTCGCGCGATGGTCTCGGCGTCAGCGATGAATCCGCCCTCGCCGTTCTTGAGCGGAATGGTGATCTCCTGGCTGGCAGTGAAGCCGTTGGTCCAGGCGGTGGAGGTGTTCTCGACGCGCAGCTTCTGGTCGCGGCAGATGAAATCACCGTGGTCGTTGCGCACGAGACCGCCGGGAAGCAGGTGTGCCTCAACAAGAATCTGGAAGCCGTTGCAGATTCCCAGCACGGGCATGCCGGCGTTCGCGGCATCGATGACCTCGCTCATGATGGGCGAACGGGCAGCGATCGCGCCGCAGCGAAGGTAGTCCCCGTAGCTGAAGCCGCCGGGGAGCACGATGGCGTCGACGCCTCCAAGGTCGTGGTCGCCGTGCCACAGCGCGACGGGCTCGGCACCGGCAAGGCGCACCGCGCGCTGGGCGTCGCGGTCGTCGAGCGAGCCGGGGAAGGTGATGACGCCGATGCGCACTAGTGGGTCTCTCCCGCCGCGACTGTCTCGGTCTCGAGGAGGTGCACGCTCAACACATCTTCGATGACGGTGTTGGCGAGCATGTCTTCGGCGAGTGCCTGCACTTCGGCGAGCAGTGCGTCATCCACGGGGCCATCGACGGTCAACTCGAAACGCTTGCCGATGCGAACACTGGTGAAGTGGCCCTTGCCGAGACGCGCGAGGGCGCCGGCGACGGCCTTGCCCTGGGGGTCGAGCAGTTCGGCCTTCGGCATGACTTCGACGACGATTGTGGGCACGGGAATCACTCCAGGAGTTCGCGCGGGTGGAATGCTTCGAGTCTACTTCAGCGCGATCGTGTGGTCGGCTCGGCTGGCGGTAGCGGCGATGAGGGTCGCGTTTGCTTCGTCGGGTCCCAGTGCCCAGGCGCGGGCATCCGGGGCGCTCTTGCCGAACCGGATGTGACGCTCGATGAGTCGCTGTCGCCGCAGGGTGTCGTCGACCTGCACGAAGAACGTAACGTCGAGCAGCGGCGCGGTGTGCTGCCACCCTCCCGAGTCGAGCAGGAGGTAGTTACCCTCGACGATTGTCAGAAATTCAGGCTCAAGGGTGATCGCGTCGGGCACGGGCTCCTCGATCTCGCGGTCGAAGCCCGGGGCAGAAACGGGTGTGCCCGAGTTGCGGAGCGCGGCAAGCGTGTCGATGAACGCGGGCACGTCGAAGGTGTCGGGGGCGCCCATGCGCTCGCGGCGGCCCAGCTGCACGAGCCGGGCCTGCGGATAGTGGTACCCGTCCATTGGCAGCAGGGCCGCAGACGGCAGGTGCCCACGCAGTTCGGCGGCAATGGTGGACTTGCCAGCCCCGGGTGGGCCCGCGATGCCGATGACGCGATGCGGGGACTCGGCGATGAACGCCGCCACCTCGTCGATGGTCGTAAAGGTTGCCACGGGTACAGACTAGGCAGGTGAGTATCGCCGCCGCCCCCCGATCGACGGCGCACCCGGCACAGCGGCGGATCGTCACGACGCTCGTGGTGGGGCAGGTGCTTGCCGGGCTCGGGCAGGGAGCGACGCTGGCCATCGGCGCGGTTATCGCGAGCGAGGTTGCGGGCGAGGCCTTCTCTGGCGGTGCGGCAACAGCGAGCACCCTCGGAGCGGCGATAGCGGCGATCCCGCTCGCGCGGCTCGCGCAGCGGCTTGGTCGACGGCCCGCCCTGACCCTCGGTGCCTTCACGGCTGCCACGGGGTCGATTCTCACTGTCGTGGCCACGGGGCTCTCATTCTTTCCGCTGCTCTTGCTGGGTTTCGCGCTGCTCGGCGTGGGCACGGCAGTCGGGCTGCAGGCCCGGTTCGCGGCGACGGATGTTGCTGCCCCCGAGCGCCGGGGACGTGACCTGTCGCTCGTCGTGTGGTCAACAACGATCGGTGCCGTCGTTGGCCCGAACCTGTTCGGGCCGGGCGTGTACATCCAGGACGCCCTCGGACTACCGGAACACACCGGCTCGTTCGTGATTGCGATCGCCGCACAGTTGCTCGCCGCGGTGCTCTATTTCGTCGCCCTGCGCCCCGACCCTCTCGTGCTCGCGCGCGACAAGCCCATCGACCTCGATCCCGTTGCCGACGCTGGCATCGTGCGCGGTCGATCGGCCCTCGTATTCGCCATCGGCACCCTCGCGATCAGCCATGCGGTGATGGTCTCGATCATGTCGATGACGCCCGTGCATCTCTCGCACCAGGGCGCGAGCCTCACGGTGATTGGGTTCACGATCAGCCTGCACGTCGCGGGCATGTTCGCGTTTTCGCCCGTGTTCGGTTGGCTGAGCGACCGCTGGGGCAGACTCACGGTCATCCTGATCGGTCAGATCCTGTTGGCCACCGCCATTCTCACCATCGGCATCGGGTCGGCGAACCAGATTGCCGTCACGGTCGCGCTCGTCTTGCTGGGGCTCGGCTGGAGTGCCGCGACGGTCTCGGGATCCGCGCTCGTCTCCGACCTCGTTACGGGCCAGACGCGGCTCAAGGTGCAGGGCCGAAGCGACACGATCATGAGCCTCGCCGGCGCGGTGGGTGGCGGCCTGGCAGGGCCGGTGCTCGCGCTGCTCGGCTACTCCGGCGTGGCGTGGGTCGCGGGGGTACTCGTGCTTGCGGTCGTGCTCGCTGCGAGCGTCATGGGCCGACGAGTGGCAGTGCGTTAGCCGCCACGGCGTCATCGATAGCGAAGCGTGCCCAGTCCCGATAGCCAATTGCGCTGGGGTGGAAGAGGTCGGTCGCGAAGAAGCCGTCGGTGTACGGAGGCGGCGGCGGGCTCATGTGAACACCGTCGAGCCGAGCGACCACCTCGCGCGCGGCATCCTCAAGGCTCTGCGAGTGCAGGTACAGGTTCCACCTCAGGGGGTTCGGCAACAGTTCGAATCTGAAGAAGGCGGGTAGTGACGACACGAGGATCTGCGCTGCCGGTGATGCGGCGCGCAGGCGCTGCAGAAGGGTGTGGATATCGCGGCGAAACGCCCAGCGGGGGCGCAGCCCGAGTGCATCGTTGGCCCCGATGGTGAGGAAGATCACGTCGTACGCCTCGGCGGTCGCGTCGTCGAGGTAACGCTCGATGAGGTCGCGGGAGGTGGCGCCATTCTGGCCGATTGCCCTCCACTCAACGCCGCGGCCGAAGCGCGCGTTCAGCTCGCGAGCGAGGTTGCCGGGAAGAGCGGCATCCTGCGTCTCTGCTCCCACGCCCGCCGCGGTCGAGTCGCCGAGCACGAGAAGTCGCAGCGGGTGCGGTCCGGCGAGAGTGCCGTTCCACGGCTGGGCTGCGTCGGGAAGGCGGGGGGTGTCGCGACGCAGGCGACGCCCCTGCACGATGAGCACGGGTGACGGCGCAATCATTGCAAGCCGACTCATCTTTCGCAGCGCGCTCACCCAGCCATGCTAGCTAGGCTCGCCTCATGGATACGACGGGTCTCGATGCCTTTCTCGCCGACAACGACTTCAGCGGCACGGTGCTGATCAAGCGTGGCAACACCACGATCTTCGAGGCCGCGACGGGCCTCGCGACGCAGCGCTGGGGCATCCCGAACAGCATGGACACCCGCTTCGACACCGCAAGCATCACCAAGCTGTTCACTAGCGTCGCGGTGCTTCAGCTCGTGGGCAAGGGTGACCTCGACCTCGAGACATCCATCCATCACTATGCCGACCTCGAGGGCACCACGATCTCGACCGACATCACCCTGCTGCACCTGCTGACCCACACGAGTGGAATCCGGGACGACGCAGATGAGGAAGACGGCGAGGAGTACTCCGACCTCTTCATCGACACCCCCAACTACTCGATCATCGAGACCAAGGACTTTCTGCCGCAGTTCGTCTACAAGGAGCCCAACGCGGCGCCGGGCGTCGAGTGTCGGTACTGCAACGTGGGTTACATTCTCGCGGGGCTCGCGATCGAAAAGGTGACCGGCCTGCCCTACCGCCAGTACGTCTTCGACGAGGTCTTCACCAAGGCGGGGATGCTCGACTCGGGCTTCTACGACCGGCGGGATGCCGCGCCGCGCGTCGCCGAGGGCTGGGACCTGGTCGACGGTTCGTGGGTCGAGAACATCTACAGCTATCCGCCGATCGGCTCGCCTGACGGGGGAGCGCACGTTACTGCCGCTGACCTCGTGCGGTTCATTCAGGCCGTTCGCGCGGGCGAGCTGTTGAACGCGGAGTTCACTGAAGAGTTCTTCATTCCCCAGGTCGAGCACGACGACGAGACCTGGTACGGCTTCGGGCTCGAGTTCGACATGAACGACGACGGCTCGGTGCGCTCGTACTACAAGGACGGCATCAACGCCGGTGCGTCGGGCATCATCCGTCACTACATCGACGACGATCTCGACATCGCGGTATTGAGCAACTCAGAAGAGGGTGCCTGGGCGGTCATCCGCGAACTCGACGAGCGCCTCGGGGGCTAGCTCACGCGAGGCCCCGAGGCTCCTCTCGAGACGCGATCGTGCTAGCCGAAAAGGCCCTTCTTGTGGGTCCACCCGTTGCTGGCAAGAAACGCGAAGAGCGGCGTCTTGATGCGGCTGGTGTCGAACGACCACGCGAGCACGGGCGAGAGCCCCTCGTCGGTCTGGGTGATGCCGCCCAGCTCGAAGCTGAACTCCTTCTTCGACGTCTTGCCCGAGAAGCTGCTGGAACCAAAGCTCACGCCGCCCGAACCGAAGCTCGAGTTGCTCGACTTCTCGCGGTCCTTGTACTTGTAGGTGCCCTTCTTCTCGTCGAAGGTCACGGTGATCGAGTACTTCTTGTCGATCGTCGCGAATTCTTTCGGATACAGGGTCTTGGCGCGAACGATGTCCCACGTGCCGACGATCTCATTGCCCTTCACCTCGAACACAAAGGGCTGTGCGGGATCATTCAGGGCGGGTACCTGTGCGAGCAGGTCGGCGAGTGGGGTGGTCATTCGCTCAGACTAGTGGCGACTCCGGCCGCGCATTCACCCGGATCAGGTTGGCCCACGGGTCGTCGAAGCTCACGGTGCGACCGTCATCCCGCGTCTCAATTCCGAAGTGCTTCATTCGCTCGCTGAGCGCACCGATGTCGTCGGCGGTGGGCACCTCGATGTCGATACGACCCAACCCGAGCGCGAGTTGTCTAGGACCGGCCCCGCGGCTGTTCCAGGTGTTCATCGCCATGTGATGGTGGTAGCCCCCCGCGCTCACGAACAACGCCTGCCCCGCGATCGCGATTGTCTCGTCGAAACCGAGCCGGTTCACATAGAACTCCCGCGCGCTGTCGACGTCGCCCACCTGCAGGTGCACGTGGCCCACCCGGGCCCCGCCGATCGCGGGCTCCGCGACCGCCTCCTCGGTCAGGTTCTCCTGCAGGAAGCGATTGGGGTCGAGGAAGATCGTGCCCATCTCGATGGTGCCGTGAGTCCAGCTCCAGGAGCTGCGCTCGCGATCCCAGTAGAGTTCGACCCCGTTGTTCTCGGGGTCGTTGAAGTAGAAGGCCTTGCTCACGAGGTGATCGGAGCTGCCGGTAAACGTGTTGGGGTACTTCTGTGCGACAGAGTAGACGGCGGCCGCGAGTGCCTCCTCGGTGTCGAACAGGATCGCGGTGTGAAACAAGCCCGCGTCGCGGGGGCTGGCGTGCTTGAGTTCGGGCGCGTGCTCGAGCACCATCACGGGAGTCGTGCCGCGGCCGAGCGTGACGGTGGAGCCTGCAGCATCCAGCACGGAGAGGGCCACCGCGTCGCGGTAGTAGCGGGTCATCGCGTCGAGATCGGCTACGCGCAGGGTGACGGGGCCCATTGCGGTGTCGGCGGCGAGAAGGTGTTCAGTCATGACAGTGACAACATAGTTGAGAGTTCAAGTATTCCGCTAATCTCAATGGATGACTGTGAACACCGAGACCTGGCGATCGCTCGTGATGCTGTCGCACGCGCTGGAAGAGGCGCTCGACAAACAGTCGCGTCGTGACGGCGGGATCCCTCACGCGTACTACAAGGTGCTCGTGTTCCTATTTGAGGGCAAGCGGCTCTCGATGACAGAACTCGCGGCGCACCTGAGGTACTCGAGCTCGAGACTGACCCACGCGGTGGCGAGCCTCGAACGATCGGGCTGGGCCCGGCGCATCCGGTCGACCGAGGATAAACGCGTGCAGTTCGTGGAACTGACGGATGCCGGCGCCGATGTCGTGCGGAGAGTGACGCCGGGTCAGGTCGCAGAAGTGCGGGAGCTCGTGTTCACCGGCATGACGAGCACGGAGGTGCACGAACTCGGGCGGCTCGCCCGAACCGTGGTCGCCAACCTTGACGCTTAGTCGGTGAGCCGGGAAATCAGCTCGCGATACCGAGCCGCGGTCTGCTCGACGATCTCGTGGGGCAGTGTGGGGGGAGTACCGGTCTTGTCCCAGTTCGCGCTGAGCCAGTTGCGCACGATCTGCTTATCGAAGCTGGCGAGACGGTCGGCTCCGCCCGCCGCGTACAACTCGGCGTCCCAGTAGCGACTGCTGTCGGAGGTGAGCACCTCGTCGGCAAGGGTGAGCTCGCCCGTCTCGGGGTCGGCACCGAACTCGAACTTGGTGTCGGCGAGGATGACGCCGCGAGCTTCGGCGATTGCCGACGCAGTGCCAAAGATTGACAGGGACGCGTCACGCAGTGCTGCGGCGACCTCGGGGCCGACCAGCTCTACCGTGCGCTCGAATGTGATGTTCTCGTCGTGTTGCCCCATGGGAGCCTTCCACGCGGGCGTGTAGATCGGTTCGGGCAGGCGGTCGCCGTCGGCGAGACCCGCGGGGAGCGGCACACCGCACACGCTCTGCGACTGCTGGTATTCCAGCCATCCGCTGCCCGATAGGTAACCGCGCACCACGCACTCGATGGGATACATGTCGAGGGTCTTCACGAGCATCGCACTGTCGGCTACGCCGCTGGCAGCGATGCCTTCGATGGTTTGGGGCAACGCGTCGGCAAGATGGTTCGGAAAATCGAGGTGGGCGAACCACCACGTGCTGAGGGTGGTCAGCAACGCGCCCTTGCCCGGGATGCCGGGTTCGAGCACGTGGTCGAACGCGCTCACCCGGTCGCTCGCGACCATGAGCACGAGCCCCGGATGCTCGGACGACCGGTACAGGTCGCGCACCTTGCCCGAGTAGAAGAGCTGCCAGCCCTCGATCGTGGTCACTGGGCGACCCGCAGTGCGATGTCGGTGCGGTAGTGACCGCCCTCGAGGTGGATGGTGTCGAGCGCGGCGTACACGCGAGCGCGAGCATCCGCGAAGTCCGAACCCAGTGCAACCACGCTGAGCACGCGACCGCCAGTGGCGATGAACTCGCCGCCCACGAGGGCCGTCGCGGCGTGAGCCACGGTGACGTCGACGACGTCGGCGAGCCCGGTGATGGGGCGACCGGTTCGGGGCTCCTCGGGGTAGCCCTCGCTCGCGAGCACGACAGTGACGGCGACCTGGTCGGAGAACTCGGGCCGCGGGTGCGAGCCAAGCTCGCCCGTGGAGGCCGCGAACAGCAAACCACTCAAGGGGGTTACAAGGCGGGGCAGCACGACCTGGGTCTCCGGGTCGCCAAAGCGCGCGTTGAACTCGATGACCCGCACGCCCTTGTCGGTGAGGATGAGGCCGCAGTAGAGCAGTCCGATGAAAGGGGTGTGCTCGCTGGCGAGCTGCCGCACTGTGGGAACAGCGATGGTCTCGATGATTTCGTCAACGAAGTTCTCGGGCAGCCACGGCAACGGCGAGTACGCGCCCATGCCGCCCGTGTTGGGGCCCTCGTCGTTATCGAAGACGCGCTTGTAATCCTGAGCGGGTGAGAGAGGAAGAACATTGTGGCCATCGCTCAGCAGAAAGAGCGAGACCTCTTGGCCCGAGAGAAACTCTTCGACCAGCACGGCGCCCTGGCCGAGCCAGAAATCCGCGTGAGCGACGGCGGCGTCGCGATCCTCGGTGACGAGAACACCCTTGCCCGCGGCGAGGCCGTCGGCCTTCACGACATAGGGTGCGCCGTACTCATCGATTGCTGCGACGGCCTCTTCGATCGATCCGGCGCGCGTGGCCTTACCCGTGGGCACGCCCGCCGCATCCATGATGCGCTTGGCGAACGTCTTGCTGCCTTCGAGGGCAGCGGCGGCCTTGCCCGGCCCAAATACCGCGATGCCGCGTTGGCGCAGGGCGTCGGCAACGCCCGCTACGAGCGGCGCTTCCGGCCCGATGATGACGAGCTCGATGTCGTTGTCGAGGGCGTAGGAACTGACGACGTCGGCGCGGGTGGGATCAAGGGCAACCACGGGTACCACGGCAGCGATGCCGGCGTTGCCGGGAGCCGCCGTGATGTGGTGCGCCGTGGGCTCGCTGAGCAGTGACGTGATGATGGCGTGCTCGCGGGCACCGGAGCCGAGGACCAGAATTCGCACGGGTCAACCCTACCCAGCGATGCGTGCGGGCGGGCGCGAACCCACCCACACGCGGCGGCTACTGGCCGACGGTAGTGGCGAGCACTCCCTGGATCGAACCGATAACGCCACCGAGCAGCACGAAGATGATCGTGACAATCCACGCGACCTTCTTGTTGGCGTCGTATCCGTCGAGAGCGCGACCCTTCTTGTCACGGGCGTTGCCGGTGAGAACGATGATGAGGTCGATGAGCGTCCAGAGACCGAGGCCACCGGCCGTGATGAGCTTGAGGATGCCGGTGCCCACCTTGCCGAGGTAGAAGCGGTCGATGCCGAGTGTGCCGAGCAGCAAGGAGAGAATCCAGGTGACGACGAAGCTTTTCGGCTGTGCGGTGGGTGTGGTGACGTCAGACATCAAATTCCTTTGTGGGAGGTGGCGCACGAACTGTGCTCGCGGAGCCTAATGACGCCGCCGCCGATCGCGGCAGACCCCAGAACGCGGGGGCGCCGTCCAAACGGCGCGTCACCTGCATCGTGCAAGCGATTCCATCCACAATGTGGATGAGGAAACCACGGGTGGGCAAGGTGGCCGCCATGATGTGGTGGCCACCCGCACCCGGGTACTTTGGCTTACATGCCTCCGAAGAGAATCCCGGCCGCAGTCGGTCAGGCGGCGGTTCGGGCCGCGCAGCTTTCCGGGGCATCCCGTGACATGATCGCCACATCGGTGCGCTACCTGCTGCAGGTGCTCGCCGACGGGGCGGAAGGCAACACCGTCGAGGTGCGGGTGCCCCCGTTCGGTGCTGTGCAGGCGATTCAGGGGCCGCGCCACACACGCGGCACGCCGCCCAATGTGATCGAAACGGATGCGGCGACCTGGATCGCACTCGCGACCGGAACTCTCACCTGGGCCGACGCCGTCGCCTCAGGCTCGGTCGCCGCCTCGGGTCAGCGCGCCGACCTCAGCGCCTATCTCCCAGTCTCGTGGGAGACAATGGGAGGGTGAGTGATGAACAGACCGACGTTCGCGTGCGCCGCGCCCCCAAGTTCGGGGCATTCATGGTCGTGGGCGGTGGCGTCGGCCTGATCGCGACACTCATCGCGACCTCCCTGTTCCCGGTTGACCCCAGTGTCGGGTTTGCGGCGCTCGCCGCCTACTTCTCCCTGTTCGGAGTCTCGGCAGGCGTGGCGGTCGGGGCCTTGCTCGCGTTGCTGTTCGATCGCCGGTCGCGCAAGAAGTCACGGGTTGTCGCGGCCGAGCGTGAGGTTGTCGAGACGCCCGTCGAAGCAGAGCTCGAAGACTAAGCCCTGCGGTAGCTGGTGCCGTCGGCCGTGCGCTCGAGCAGACCGGCGTCGACGAGGTAGCGACGAAGGGTCGCCACATCCCGCGTGACCGTCGCGAGCTGTTCGTTGATCTCCGCCTCGGTGAGATCGCGTTCCGGTTCGATGCGCACGGCGGCCCACTCGAGCAGTTCGCGGCGCTGCTCCGCCTTCGCGGGCCAGCTGTCGATGGCTCCGTCGCGCAGCCAACGGTCCACGCCGGTTCTCGTGACGGGGGGATGCTCGGCCAGCAGCCGAGCGAAGATGTCGGGGATGGCCACCCCGGAGTCATCCACGAGCCCCGCATCGCGCAACGCGGCGATCGCGCGGTCGCGCTTGGCGTTGGGAACCCCCTGGATGCCGAGCACGACCTCGGAGTAGACCGACCGCCGGTAGCCGTTGTCGAGCGCAGCAACGATGCGGCGCCATTCATTCGACATGGTCAGCTGAGCTGCGTCTTCTCGACCCACGACAGGTACTCGGGCGTGACGGTACCCGTGACGTAGTCGCCAGTGAAGCAGCTCATTTCGAGCGCCTCGACATTAGAGCCCTCGAGAATTGCCGCCTGCATGTCGGCGACCTCCTGGTAGATGAGGTAGTCGGCGCCCAGTTCGGTCGCGATCTCGGGAATCTTGCGACCGTGAGCGACCAGCTCATGGCGGCTCGGCATGTTAATTCCGTAGACGTGCGGGAAACGCACGGGTGGGGCTGCCGAGGTGAAGGTCACCTTGTTGGCGCCGGCCTCGCGAGCCATCTGCACGATCTCTTTCGAGGTCGTGCCCCGCACGATCGAGTCATCCACGATCAGGATGTTCTTGCCCTTGAACTCACTCGACATGGCGTTGAGCTTCTGCTTCACGCTCTTCTTGCGCTCGGCCTGGCCGGGCATGATGAATGTGCGGCCGACGTAGCGGTTCTTGTAGAAGCCTTCGCGGTACTCCACGCCAAGCTTCTGGGCCACCTGCATGGCCGCGGGGCGGGATGAGTCGGGGATGGGCATCACGACGTCGATGTCGCCGAGGGGCGTGTACTTGGCGATCGTGTCGGCGAGGCGGTCGCCCAGGCGCAGGCGTGCCTCGTAAACCGAGATGCCGTTCATGACGGAGTCGGGGCGAGCAAGGTAGACGTACTCGAACGAGCACGGGATGAGGCGCGGGTTCGCGGCGCACTGTCGGCTCGTCATGGCGCCGTCCGGGGCGATGAAGACGGCCTCGCCGGGGGCGATGTCGCGCACGAGCTCGTATCCCGCGCTCTCGAGCACGAGCGACTCGGATGCGACGACCCACTCGTCACCGACAAAGCCGGTCTGGCGGCGACCGAGAACAAGGGGGCGGATGCCGAAGGGGTCGCGGAATGCCAGGAGCCCGTGGCCGGCAATGATGGCGATCGCCGCGTAGGAACCCTCGACGCGCTCGTGAACGCGTGAGATGGCGTTGAACACCTGGTCGGGATCGAGGTCAGTGCCAGAGACCTGCGCCTGCAGCTCGTTGGCGAGTACGTTCACGAGCAGTTCGGTGTCGCTCGTGGTGTTGAGGTGGCGGCGGTCGATGTGGAAGAGCTCTTCTGTGAGCTCACGGGTGTTGGTGAGGTTGCCGTTGTGCACGAGGGCAATGCCGTAGGGCGCGTTCACGTAGAACGGCTGGGCCTCCTGCTCGTTCGATGCGTTGCCCTTGGTGGCGTAGCGCACGTGGCCGAGGCCGACGTTGCCGACCAGGTTGCGCATGTCGCGCGTGCGGTACGTCTCGCGTACCTGGCCCTTGGCCTTGAAGCTGTGGAGGGTCTGCCCCTCCATCGTGACCATGCCGGTCGAGTCCTGTCCGCGGTGCTGCAAGAGAGACAGCGCGTCGTAGACCTGCTGGTTTACGGGATGAGTTGAAACGATGCCGACGATGCCGCACATGCTGGCCGGTGGCTCCCTGTTGCTTGGAGGGCACGTACTCGAACCGAGTACAACCCATCCTCCCACACAGTTCCTGATCATCACTTGGGATGAAAGATGCTCGCGGTTGTGGCGCACTCGGGAAGCCCCGCTTAGCGTTGCGGGCATGGAGAAGATGCTGAGACAGTTCGCCCGGGTTCTCGTCGCGCACTACCGCTGGATTCCCGTGGCGGGCTCGGCCGTGTTCCTCACGCTGTGGCTCGTCGGTGAGGCCTCGCGAATCGATGCTGGCGGCATCTTCGTGCTCGTGCTGTTCTCGATCGCCATCGCGCTGTCGGGATTCCTGCCTCTCGTGTCGCTCACCGTGATCACGGCCATCCCCGTGCTGCAACTGCTCGGCGCGCTGTCGCCGCCTTCCGCGAACAACTGGCCCATCTACCAGGCGATCGGCTGGGTCGCTCTCGTTGTGGCATTCGGCGCGGAGGGGCTCGCTCGCAAGCTCGTGCTCCCCCTCGGCGTCGTCACGGCGGTGCTGATCGCCGTGCGCATGATGATCCCGAGTGAGGAGGGCTACTGGACCGACTGGGTCGGCGGGTACTACGGCGCATTCATCACGGCGTATCCCAACCGGGAGAGCCTGATCACCCTGCTGTTGCTCGGGATCGGCTTCTACATCGGCATGTGGGCCCTGGGAATTGCCGGCCGCGCCCTGCTGCGCGAACGGGCAATCGGCCGCGAGCTCAGCAAGACCGACTTCGAGCTGCGCCTTGCCGAGGACCGCGCTCGCATCTCTCGCGACGTGCACGATGCGCTCGCCCATTCCCTCGCCGTTATCGTGTCGCAGGCCGAAGGCGCCCTCGCGCTGCAGGCGAAGCGTCCCCAGGTGGCGGCCGACGCCCTGAGCAACATCGCTTCCGTGGGGAGGGTGGCGCTGACCGATGTGCGCAGTCTGGTGGAGAGCATCCACGAGGAAGACCTCACGGCCATCGCGCCAACGATCGACGACCTCAGCGGGGTGATCGCCCGCATGCGCAAGGTGGGAATGGATGCCACGATGCAGGTGCTTGGCGCGCCCCGGCCGCTGCAGCCATCCCGCGATCTTGCGGTCTTCCGCATCGTGCAGGAGAGCCTTACGAATGCGCTCAAGCACGGAGGTTCGACCTCGACGGCCCGCGTCACGCTCGATTGGCAGGGCCCCGGCCTCGCGATCCTGGTGGTGTCACGGCCCAGCGGCGAAGCCGCGCTCGACGGGGTGAGCCCGGGTGTCGGTATCGCCGGCATGAAGGAGCGAGCGCGACTTGCGGGCGGCTGGTTGACGGCCGAACGAGAGGGCGAGGATTTTCTCGTGACCGCGTTCATTCCGGTGCAGGAATTCGTGCCGACCGCGGAGCTTGCTCATGTCTGAACCCATCACGGTGCTCGTGGTCGACGACCAGCCGCTCTTTGCTTCGGGCATCGGCATGCTCATCGATGCCCAGGCCGACATGCAGTGCGTGGGCACGGCGAGCGACGGGCGGCAGGCACTGTCGGAGGTCGATCGCCTGCGGCCCGACATCGTGCTCATGGACCTGCGGATGCCGGGCCTCAACGGCCTCGATGCGACCCGCGAGCTGCTCAGCCATGGAACCGCAGACGAGAAGCCGCGCGTGATCGTGCTGACGACCCTGCGCCGCGACGATGTCGTGGTGCGGGCGCTCGAGGCGGGCGCGAGCGCGTTCCTGACGAAAGACGCCGAGCCGGAGCAGGTTTTGTCGAGCATCCGAACCGTGCATGCGGGCGATGCGATCCCGGATCTGGCGACAACGCTCTCACTCGTCGCCGAGATGGGCGGGGAGTCCTCCCCGGCGCGACGCGAGGAGACGATCGAGGCGCTCAGCCCGCGAGAGCGCGAGGTGTTCCTGCTCGTCGCTCGCGGGCTCTCGAATGCCGAGATCGCGACGGCCGCCTACGTCAGCGAAGCCACCGTCAAGACCCACATCGCGGCCATCCTGCGCAAGCTCGAGCTGCGCAGTCGCGTGCAGGTGGTGGTCTTCGCGCACAAGCACGACCTCGTCGTGGTCTAGGCGCCCGGTACGCTTGACGCGTGACTGAGAACTCCTCCAGCAGCTACGCCGCGGCCGGAGTCGACACCGCCGCGGGTGACCTCGCGGTCGAGCTCATGAAGTCGGCCGTCTCCCGCACCCACACCGCCAACGTGTTCGGCGGCGTTGGCGGCTTCGCGGGACTGTTCGACGTGAGCTTTCTCAAGAGTTTCGACAAGCCACTGCTCGCCACCTCAACTGACGGCGTCGGAACAAAGGTTGCGATTGCCCAGGCGATCGACAAGCACGACACCATCGGGCAGGATCTCGTGGGAATGGTCGTCGACGACATCATCGTCGTGGGTGCCACGCCGCTCTTCATGACCGACTACATCGCGTGCGGCAAGGTCTTTCCGCAGCGCATCGCCGACATCGTTCGCGGCATCGCCGAGGCCTGTGAGGCAACGGGCACCTCGCTCGTGGGGGGCGAAACCGCTGAGCATCCGGGCCTCCTGGGGCCAGACGACTACGACGTCGCGGGCGCTGCCGTTGGCGCAGTCGAAGCCGCCGATCTGCTCGGTCCCGAGCGGGTGACCGACGGAGACGTGGTCATTGCCCTCGCGTCATCCGGCCTTCACAGCAACGGTTTCTCGCTCGTGCGGCACATCCTCGCCAGCCGCGACATCGGATACACGGATGTCTCCGCCGATCTCGGGGGCACCGTCGGCGAGATCCTGCTCGAGCCCACCCGCCTGTACACGTCTCCCTTGGTGGCGTTGCTCGCTGCCCAGCCCGGCGCCGTCCATGCCCTCAGCCACGTCACGGGTGGCGGAATCGCCGCCAATCTCGCTCGCGTGCTGCCGGTGGGTTCGTGGGTAGAACTTGAGCGGTCGACGTGGTCACCCCCCGCGGTCTTCCGCGTGCTGAGCGAGATGGGTGGTTACACGCTCGAGTCGAGCGAGGGCACCTGGAACCTCGGCATTGGCATGATCGCGGTTGTTTCGGCTGCCAGTGCGGCCGACGTCATCGCCGACCTGACGGCGCGCGGAATCGAATCGTGGGAGGCGGGACGCGTCTCAATGGATGCGCGCGACCTCACGAACTTCGAACAGAACGCGAAGGGTGTGAACGGCGGGGCCGTTCTGCTGACAGGCAGCTACCCGGCCTGAGCCTCTTCTTCGTCGTCAGAGTCAAACTCGTCTTCCGAGAATTCCTGATGACCAGCGCCAGCCACGTACTCAGGCCACTTCTCGAGGTCTTCAGCAAGGCGTGGGTCTCCCACGCCGCCGAGTTCTTTCTCGAGAGCTCCGTAGTTGGTGTCCGGGCTGAAGTACTTGAGGTCTCGAGCGACCTTCGTGTGCTTCGCCTTTTGACGGCCGCGCCCCATGCGAGACCCCCTCTTGTGAATAGGGATGAAAAAAGCTAGGCGCCAGTTTAGCATGCAGCGTCTGGGCGTTAGGGGCCGTTATGACGCACTCAGGCTATGGCGGGTAACGTTGTCGGGTGACGTCAGCAAACACCGATACCTCAGTCGTGGTGATCGGTGCTGGGCAGGCTGGACTTTCGGTTTCGTACTACTTGCAGCGACTCGGGCTCGACCCCGGAAATGACTTCGTCGTGCTCGACCGCGGACCAGGCACGGGCGGTGCCTGGCAGTTCCGCTGGGAATCACTGCGCATCGGTTCGGCGCACAAGATCAACGACCTTCCCGGCATGGATGCCCTCGGCCTGAGCTTTGAGACCGCCGATCGCCACTCGCCCGCGAAAGAGGTCGTCGCCGACTATTACCGGCAGTACGAGGATCACTACAAGTTCCAGGTCGTGCGGCCCTCTGACGTGACAGCGGTCGAGAACTGGGGCAGCGACCTCATGGTCAACTTCACGCTCGACGGCGACGACTACAAAGAAGTGTCGACCCAGACGATCGTCAACGCCACGGGAACCTGGGGTGCACCCTTCATCCCCTGGTATCCCGGACTCAAGTCTTTCGCCGGTCAGCACGTGCACACAAACGAGTACCGTTCCGCCGAAGATTACGCGGGCAAGAGTGTGATCGTGGTCGGTGGGGGTACCTCGGCAATCGGCTTCCTGCTCGAACTCGAGGGCGTGGCATCCGAAACCACGTGGGTGAGCCGCCGGCCCATCGACTTTCTCGAAGACGGCGACCTCAATCTCGAGGCACGCATCGAGGCGGTGCAGAAACAGGATGAGGCGGCTCGCGCCGGACGAGCACTGCCGTCGATCGTGAGCGGCACGGGCGTGCCGCGCACCCGCCGCATCCAGGCCGGCATCGAACGCGGCGTGCTGACGCCTCGCCCGATCTTCGCCTCGATCGAGCCCGACGGCGTTCGCTGGGCCGACGGCGCGTTCAAGCAAGCCGACGCGATCATCTGGTCAACGGGGTTTCGGCCCGAACTGCGGCACCTCGCCCCCCTCAAGCTGCGCGAGAAAGAGGGCGGGATGTCGGTGGGTGGCGGTGTCTCGTTCAAGGACCCGCGCGTGTTCTTTGCCGGGTACGGCCCCCAGGCCTCAACCATCGGGGCGAATCGCGCGGGCCGCATGATCGCGCGCCAGGTTGTGGCGACCCTGAGCCGAATCCAGGCCGCTCGCTAAGACCTGCCTCGCATGTCGAGGCCCTCGGTCGTGGCCCACACGGCAACGGCCGATGCGGCCGACCACGCTTGTGGACGGCACGCCGCCGGATAGGGCACGGGCGAGGCGAACTCGGCTGCGGAATCGCCGGAGTGCAGCTCGGGCATGCGGTAGTCGAAGCCCGCTGCCGCGGCGAGGAGGCCCTCGGCGAGCGTCGCCGCCTCGTCGGTGAAGCCATCTCGCGCCAGCCCGGTGATGGCAATGGCGGTGTCGTGGGTCCAGACGCTGCCGCCGTGGTAGCTCAAGGGCCAGTACCCCGCCGAGTCGGTCGACATCGTGCGCAGTCCGTAGCCGGAGTTCAGGTCGGGCGAGACGAGGCGGGAGGCCACCAGGCGCGCCTGCTCCTCGTCGAGAATTCCGGTGCCCAGCAGGTGGCCGATGTTGCTCGTCACGGTGTCGACGGGGCGCTTGTCGGCATCGAGCGCGATGGCCACGAAGGGGCCCGCGTGATCGGTGATCCAGAACTGCTCGTGGAAGCGCTCGCGGAGGGTTGCGGCCCACGAGCGCCACTCGTCACCCGCGCCGCCGAATGCCTCGAGCAGGTCGGCACCGTGCATGGCGGCCTCGTACGCGTAGCCCTGCACCTCGCACAACGCGATTGGGCCTTTCGCGAGGGTGCCGTCGCGCCACTGCACCGAGTCGCCCGAATCTTTCCAGCCCTGGTTCGAGAGGCCGCGACCGGAGTGGTCGACGTACTCGAGCAACCCATCGCCGTCGGAGTCACCACTGTCGCGCATCCATTCGAGCGCACGCACCAAATGGGGCACGAGCGCTCTCACCTCGTCGTCGGGCATGCCCCATCGCCAGGCATCGTGCAACACGCAGATCCAGAGTGCCGTGGCGTCGACGGTGCCGAAATACAGGGGTGGCAGATGGATGCCCTCGCTCGGCATATCGATGGCGACCCTGCGCAGTTCATGCATGATCTTGCCGGGCTCCTCAGCGGTGTCTGCGACCGCATCGGCACCCTGCAGCGAGGCGAGGATGCGGAGGGTGTCGGCGGCGACAGTCGTGCCGAGGGGCAGCATGAACCGAGCCGCCCACAGGGAGTCCCGCCCGAACAGGGTAAAGAACCACGGAGCGCCGGCCGCGAAAAACTGCTGGTCGGGGTACCGCGAGGTCGTGAGTCTGAGGGCGTCGAGATCCTGCAGCGCGCGTACCATCCAGCGAGCCAGGCGGTCATCGGTGGGAGTCGCGGGGATAGACCAGGGCACGGGCAGCCGCGGTGCCGCGTGCACGACGGCGAGTGCATCCTGTGCACTGACCGACCAGGTCACGCGCACGCTGCCACGGGCGGGAATCGTGACCGACCACGAGAGCGAATCACCCGTCACTGTTGCGCCCGCAGCGGTCAGGGCAACCGTGATGTCGTTGCCGCCCCAGCACGCAGAGTCGTCGCTGAGCGTGACGGTCGGGAGGCCTGCCGAGCCCATCCCCGTCTTGATCGCGTCCATCCCCGTCGCGTCTGGAACAAAGCTGACCCGAACGTCGGTCGTGAGCGCTACCCCCAGCCGTGTCGACAGCTCGAGGGACTCCGTGACGCCCGTTCCCGTCACGACGCGCGTGTGTTCAGCGCGAACGCCCGGGTCGGGGGTGGGGTCGTCGAGACCGCGTGCGACGCCGACGAACACGGCCTCGTCGGCCGACGGGTGAACCGTCGCGATGCACTCCAGGGGAGCTCCGTCGACGGCGATTGTCTGCGCCGAGATCACCCGCACATCGGAATAGTAGAAGCCGTGGATGGGCGCTCCGCCGACGCTGCCGTCGTGGGCCGACCAGACCTGCGTGGGTGCTCGCAGCACGACTGTTTCGTTGTGTAGCAGTGGCTGGCGTGGTGATTCCATCGGTCGCTCCCCATTGATTCGATGCGCTGACGGTTGACAGCCCGGACTGTTGATGTAACGTAGCACTCAGAATTTGAACGATCAAACTTTTCGGGTTGGATCGATCAAGTGTTGGATGGACCAGGCCAAAGGAGGCCGCATGGCGCAGCTGCCGACGATTGAAGACGTCGCGCGTGAAGCAGACGTGTCGCGCCAGACGGTATCCAACGTGCTCAACTCACCAGAGATCGTGAAGGAAGAGACGCGCGCTCGGGTCGAAGCCGTCATCGCCCGCCTTGGCTACCGCCCTCACGCGTCTGCTCGCCGCCTGAGAACTCGGCAGTCGTCCACCATCGGCATTCGAATGGACCCCCTGAGCAACGGCATTTCGGGTTCGGTGCTCGACCGGTACCTGCACGCGCTCACGGCGCAGGCCGCGAAGCGCGGCATGCGCATCATGCTGTTCACCGCGACTGACGGGGCCGATGAGATCGAGCAGTACCGCGTGCTGCGCGACGGCGCCGACGTCGACGCGTTCGTCATCACCGACACGGCCTACCAGGATGCGCGCATTGGATGGCTCGTGTCGGAGGGCGTGCCCTTCGTGAGCTTCGGCCGCCCGTGGAGCGAAGAGGATGCAGACTCGCCACGCCACCTGTGGGTCGACGTCGACGGCTACGCGGGCGTCTTCGACGCAACTACCCATCTCATCGGTCGCGGTATCGAGCGCATCGGATTCCTCGGCTGGCCGAGTGGATCAGGCACGGGTGACGAGCGCCGGCGCGGCTGGGTGACGGCAATGTCGCAGACCTTCGGTCTTACGGCAGACCAGCTTGAGTCCATGACGGTACGCATGCAGGACCGGGTTCCCGAGGCACGCCGTGCAGTGGAGACGCTGATGCGCGAAGACCGGTTTGACGCGCTCGTGTGCGTGAGCGACTCGATCGCGCTCGGGGCGATGATGGCCGTCAACGAGGCCGGCCGCAGGGCGTTCCCGGTCATTGGCTTCGACAACACCCCGGTCGCAAAGGCGGTCGGGCTCTCGAGCGTCGAGCAACAGCTCGACCTCGTCGCTGAGGCGACCCTCGAACTTCTCATGGGAGCCACCGGCCGCCGCGTGCTCCCCGTGCGCGATGGCGAGCACGACGTTCGCCATCGACTCGTCACCCCCAAGCTTGTCGTTCGCCGGTCGAGTCACCTGGCGCCCGTCGAGGAAGCCGGAGCCATCGCCGGCAATCACAATCGAGAGGAATAACAATGAAGATCAGAACGTGGGGCGCAGCCCTGCTCGCAGTCGGCGTGGTCGCCGGCCTGGGAGCGTGTTCAACAGCAGGCAGTGACTCGGCTGGAGACGGAGCGAAGCTCACGATCCTCATCGGATCCAGCGGCGATGCCGAGACCGCCGCCGTGCAGTCAGCGGCGGATGCGTGGGGCGACGAGAGTGGCAACACTGTCGAGGTTGTCGCTGCCAGCGACCTCACCCAGCAGCTCAGCCAAGGCTTCGCGGGCGACGACGCTCCCGACCTCTTCTACATGAGCTGGGACCAGTTCGCGACGTACGCGAGCAACGGATACCTCGATGCGTACGCAGCGGACCTGCTCAACGCGGGCGACTTCTACGAGGGCCTCGTCGACACGTACACGTACGACGGCACCTTCACGTGCGCGCCCAAGGACTTCTCGACGCTTGGGCTCATCATCAACACCGATCTGTGGGCCGCAGCCGGGCTCACCGACGCCGACATCCCCACCGACTGGGACAGCCTCGAGGCGGCAGCTACCAAGCTCACCACCCCTGACACCGTGGGTCTGTCTTTCGGCCTTGAGTACGCGCGCGCGGGTGTCTTCATGAACCAGGCCGGCGGACAGCTCGTCGACGGCGACACCGTGACCGCCGATAGCGCTGAGAACGTAGCGGGACTCGAATACATCCAGAAGCTGCACGATGCTGGCGTGCTCAAGTGGCCGTCGGAGATCTCGGCCGGATGGTCGGGCGAAGCGCTCGGCGCGGGCAAGGCTGCGATGGTTATCGAGGGCCCCTGGATCAAGGGCATCAAGGGCGACTTCCCCGACACCAACTACCAGGCCTTCGAACTGCCTGCTGGCCCCGGTGGCAAGTCGACCTTCACCTTCAGCAACTGCTGGGGCATCCCCGCCAACTCCGACACCCGGGATGCCGCGGTGTCGCTCGTGGAGTACCTCACGAGCGATGAGCAGCAGCTCGCCTTCGCCGATGCCTTCGGCGTGATTCCCTCGACCAAGGCGGCCGCGGCCACCTACAGCGAGAGCTACCCCGAGAACGCGTCGTTCGTTGCCGGCAGCGACTACGCGGTGAGCCCGGTGAACTTCGCCGGATCCGCCACCGTCATCTCCGACTTCAACGCACAGTTGGAGTCGCTCGTGGGCGGAGACGCTCAGGCCATCCTCGCGACGCTGCAGACAAACCTGCAGGCCGCATTGGACGACTCGAAGTAACCACATCAGTCACCGGGGATCGAGCGCCACGCTCGATCCCCGGTTTCGAGGGGAGCGAACGTGAGTAAGGGAATTCGCGGCGCCGAGGGCCGCTATGGCTGGGCGTTCGTGGCGCCAGCCATCGTCATCATCGGGCTATTTCTCGTCGTGCCGATCGGTCTCGCGCTGTACGTGAGCTTCAGCAACTGGAACGGACTCGGGTCGCCGATCGGCAACTCCGAGATAGTCGGAACCGAGAACTACGCCGCAGTGCTCACGGATCCCGGGCTCGCCCAGCGTGACTTCGGCACGAGCATCCGGAACAACTTCTACTACGTGCTTCTCGTGGTGCCGCTCCAGACCGCGCTGGCGCTGTTTCTCGCAGTGCAGGTCAATCGGCGAATCCTGCGCGGCCGCGGGTTCTTTCGCACGGCCTTCTACTTTCCCTCGGTGACGAGCTCGGTAGCCATCACCACGATCTTCATCTTTCTCTTCACCGCGTCTGGCGCGGTCAACGCCGTGCTCGGCTGGTTCGGAGTGAACGGGCCCAACTGGTTCGCCGATCCGAGCGGCATCATCCACAACGCCCTCGCGGGCATCGGCATCACATCGGCTCCCGACGCCCTCAACGTGCCGGGACTGCTCGGCATCACCTGGTGGGAATGGCTGAGCGGGCCGTCGGTCGCGATGTGCGTTCTGATCTTCCTTGCCATCTTTACGACGTCGGGCACCTTCATGCTGTTGTTTCTCGCGGCCCTGCAGAACATCAGTGGTGAGATCGACGAAGCCGCGATGGTTGACGGTGCCGGCGGCCTGCGCAAGTTCTTCTCCGTCACCCTTCCCATGCTCAAGCCGACGCTGTTCACGGTGCTCACGCTGGGCCTCATCGGAACCTGGCAGGTCTTCGACCAGATCTATCTCACGGGCAAGGGCGCTCCGGGCAAGACTCTCCTCACCCCTGCGTTCCTGGCGTACGACACCTCGTTCAAAGGGCTCAACTGGGGAGAGGGCGCGGCGATCTCGTTCATCCTGTTCCTCATCATCGTGTCGCTGACGCTTCTGCAGCGCTGGGTGCTTCGAGATCGCGATCTCGGCAGATCTGGCCTGCGGCGCATGAAGCGTTCCGAGATCAAGTTCCGTGCACTTGCTGAGCAGGGAGCAAAGAAGTGAGCGCGCGCACCCGCTCCTCGCTGATCCTGGGCTATGTGCTGCTGATCGCCCTCGCGCTGCTGTACATCTACCCGTTCCTCATCTCGATCTCCGGCAGCTTCAAGACCGACGCGGAGGCGACTCAGAACCCCCTGTCACTGATCCCGGGCACGTGGACGAACGCTGCCTACGAACGACTGTTCACCACGGTTCCCCTGCTGCAATGGACGGCGAACTCGGCGTTCATCACCATCGTGGTCACCGCGGGCCGCGTGTTCTTCGACTCCCTTGCGGGCTACGCGCTGTCGCGACTGCACTTCCGCGGACGCGGCATCGTCTTCGCGGGGGTGATCGCCGTGATGGCCGTGCCCAACGTCGTGCTGCTCATTCCGCGGTTCCTCATCCTGAAGGAACTGGGCCTCTACAACAGCTTCGGCGGGATGATCCTGCCGCTCATCATCGACGCGGGGGGCATCTTCATCATGAAACAGTTCTTCGAGTCGATACCCGTGAGCGTCGAAGAGGCAGCCCGCATCGACGGGGCCGGCGTCTTCCGTACGTTCTGGACGGTCGTGCTGCCGATGGCACGGCCCGCGCTCATCACGCTGTTCATCCTGAGCTTCCAGGGGTCGTGGAACGAGTTCTCGCACTTCGTGATCTCCCGGCAGAGTGCCGACCTCAACACCCTCACCACGGGTGTGGCATCGCTCACCTCGGGTGAACTGGGCAACGGCAACCAGTACCCGCTTCAACTCGCGGCGGCGGTACTCATGTCGATTCCGGTCGCCGTGATCTTCTTCATCTTCCAGAAACGCATCATGAACACCACGGAAGGCGGCGAGAAGGGCTGAGCGGGAACTGTCAGCGGGGGTCGGTCATACTTATTCAATGACCGACGACCGCCTCGAGGCCGCCACAACCGCACAGCCCAGCATCGCCCGCCCCTTCTGGATTACGGTGGCGATTGCCGTCGTCGTGATTGTGGCCGACCAGCTCAGCAAAGTGTGGGCCATCGAGAACCTCTCAGACGGGCAGACGATCCCCGTGATCGGCGACTTCATCCGGTTCTGGCTGGTCTACAACCCGGGCGCCGCATTCGGCCTGGGCACGGGTTACACGTGGATTCTCGCCATCATCGCGGGAGCCGTTGCCGTCGGGCTCGCCTGGTACGCGTGGCGGGTCAGGTCGGTAGCGTGGACGATCGCGCTCGGCCTCATCCTCGGTGGCGCCGTGACCCACCTCGGTGATCGACTGTTCCGTGACCCGGGTTTTGCACGCGGTCACGTCGTCGACTTCATTGCCTACGGCAACTGGTTCGTTGGCAACGTTGCGGATATCGCCATCGTCGGCGGTGTCGCGATGGCCGTGTTGCTCGTGCTGCTGCGGGTTGACATGCGTCGCGCTACGCCGGCGCAAGAGGCCGACCCGGCCAACTGAGGCCTACGAGCGCGAGAACGCCAGATCCGTGGATGATTCGGCGACGACACCCACGTAAGTGGCGTTATCGGGGCCTGGCGGGCGCTAGATCGCCGCGAGCCGCGGAGCCACGAGCTCGCCAAAGCGCTCGACGGATGCGGCCGGATCCGGGCCGAGTACGGCGAAGTGCATGTGCTGCAGACCGATCGCCGCGAACGCTTCGGCCTGCGCCAGAATCGCCTCGGCATCGAAGTCGGGGTGCAGGCGGGCCTGCACCGTGCGCTCGATGGAGTCGTAGTCGCGACCGAGGTCGTCGCAGTGCTCGCGCAGCACGGCCAGCTTGTGCGCCGCGTTGTCGGTGTCGGTGACGATCAGGTTCGTCGCATCCGCGTACTGGGCAACCATGCGCAGGGTTTTGCGCTCGCCGCTGCCGCCAATGACGATGGGGGGATGCGGTGTCTGCACCGGCTTGGGCACACTGATGGTTTCGGCGAGTTGGTAGTGCTTGCCCTCGTAGGGGCCCTCGTCGTCACTCCACATCTGCAGCGCAATCTGGAGCGTCTCTTCAAGACGTTCGAAGCGCTCGGCGAGTGGCGGGTAAGGAACTCCCAGGGCGCGGTGCTCTCGCTCGTACCAGGCTGCTCCGATGCCGAGGAAGGCGCGACCTTCTGAGAGCACGTCGAGCGTGGTCACGATCTTGGAGAGCAGGCCGGGGTGGCGGTAGGTCACGCCCGTCACGACAGTGCCGAGCTTGACGCGCTCGGTGATTCCCGCGATGAAGCCGAGCGCCGTGTATCCCTCGAGCATGGGATCGTGCGCCGTGCGGAACTGCTCCATCTGGAAGTAGTGATCCATGACGGTGAACCAGCTTGCGCCGATCGCCTCTGCGGTCGTGGCGGTGCGACGCATCGCGGGCGCAAGGGCCTCAGGGCCGCCGGGAAGAGTGAAGTCGAAGAAGTGAAAACCGAATCGCATGAGGGCGACGTTACGCCTGCGCGACGACGATTCCGAATGCGAGGGCCGCGGCGGCGATTCCGAGCACGAGATTGGCGCTCACGCTGATCACGGCCGCTCGCCACCTTCCGTCGATGATGAGCTGGATGGTCTCGACGCTGAAGGTGCTGAAGGTTGTGAGACCGCCGCAGAATCCCGTCAGCACAATGAGCCGGAGATCGGATGACAGGCCGCCCGCGGTCGCGAGCCCGAGCACCGCGCCGCCGACTGCCGACCCGACGACGTTGACGATGAGAACTGCGAGCGGAAAGTCGCGGGATGCCGCCGTGCCGTTCTTCACGCGGCGTGAGGCGGCGACGGAGACGAGCCAGCGCAACACCGCGCCCAGGGCGCCTGCGGCAATGACGGCGACGACGATCATTCGTCGACCAGGTCGATGGTGGTCGGCGTGGGGCGGCCCAGCGAGAGACCGAGGGCCGCGGCACCCAACCCGAGAACCAGGGTGAGCGCAAGGTAACCGAGGGCGGTCAGCCAGGATCCCGCGCTCGCGAGCGAGACGATCGACACCGCGAGAGCTGAGAACGTCGTGAACGATCCGAGCAGGCCGGCCCCCAGACCGGCGCGGATCCACGAGGGCGCAACGGGCCACAATCGCGCCACCAGGAGCGCGAGCACGAAGGCACCCACGGTGTTGATGATGAGCGTCGAGAGGGGAAACGAGTCATCCGTGTGGGCAAGAGCGGTATCGATCCCGAAACGCAGGGTTGTGCCGACAGCGCCGCCCACGACGACCGCAATCAGGTCACGACCGAACACGCCTACTTCTTGGGATTCTCGGGCTTGGGTTTGGCGGTCGGCGCCCTGTCGGCGGCAGGCTTCTCTTTGACGGCAGCTGCGGTGCCGCCCGCTTTCGGCTTCACCGTTGCGGCCTGGCCCTTCGCCGGCGGCATCGGGCGTCGCATCACGGGGCGTCGCGGCTCACCGCGGCGATCTTCACCCGGCAGCGGGCGTGACCGGCGACCGTAGATGAGTGTGGAGGAGTCGAGCAGCCAAGGCACGAGGGCGATGACCACTCCGTGCACGAGGGCGAGCTTCTGACGAATACGACGAGCCTTGTGGTTGTGGAGCAGGTTCTCCCACCAGTGCCCGACGATGTACTGCGGTGTGTAGACGGTGACGACCTCAGAGCCGTGGGTCTCCCGACGCGACTTGATGTACTTCGCGAGCGGGGCGCTGATGTCGCGGTAGGGCGATTCGAGCACGTTGAGCGGAACCTTGATGTTCTGCTCGATCCAGTCCTTCTCGAGCTGCGCCGTGGCGTTGTCGTCGATCGAGACGTGCACCGCTTCGATCGTGTCGTGGCGGGCGGCGATCGCGTAGTCGAGTGCCTTGAGCACGGGCTTCTGCATGCGACCCACCAGCACGATGGCGTGGTCGCCCTTGGCGCCGAATCGGGTGGTCGGGTCGGCCTCGATCTCCTTGTCGACGTCGCGGTAGTACCGGTTCACGCCGAGCATGAGCAGGAAGAGGATCGGCATGATCACGAACACGATCCACGCGCCGTGGGTGAACTTGGTGACCGTCACGATGAGGAGCACGCTCGCCGTCATGAGCGCGCCGACGGCGTTGATGACGAGGCCCCGCCAGACCGCGCCGGGGTCGTCGCAACCGTTGCGCAGCATCCGCAGCCAGTGCCGCACCATACCGGTCTGGCCCAGCGTGAACGAGACGAAGACGCCGATGATGTAGAGCTGGATGAGCGTGGTCACGTCAGCCTGGAACAGCACGAGCAGCACGATTGCGGTGACCGACAACGCGATCACGCCGTTGGAGAAGATGAGGCGATCGCCGCGCGTTGCGAGGGACTTGGGTGCGTAGTGATCCGTTGCGAGCACCGAGCCGAGCAGGGGGAACCCGTTGAAGGCGGTGTTCGCGGCGAGCAACAGAACCGCCGCGGTAACGCCCTGGATGACGAAGAACGGGATCGAGTTATTGCCGAAGGTTGCCGAGGCCATTTGAGCGATGAGGCTGCGCTGTGGCGAGCCGTCGGCCTCACAGGCGGCAAACGCACGCAGGGCTTCGTCGGTGCAGTCGATGTAGTGAACGCCGCCCACCAGCGCAATCACCACGAGACCCGAGAACAGCAGGATGGCCGTCGCGCCCATCGCCATGAGCGTCTTCTGCGCGTTCTTGACCTTGGGGCGCCGGAAGGCGGGCACGCCGTTCGAGATGGCTTCGACGCCCGTGAGGGCGGCACATCCACTGGCAAACGCTCGCAACAGCAACAGGATGAACGCGACCTTCGTGAGGTCTTGCGTCTCAACCACGATGTCGGCACTCTCGGCGACGGGTGCATCCCCCGCCCAGATGCGGATGAGCGCGGTGACGATCATGAACGCGATGGACGCAATAAAGAGGTAGGTCGGAACGGCGAACGCCTTGCTCGACTCCCGCACACCGCGCAGGTTCACTGCGGCAAGCAGGATGACAAAGGCCACGGCGATCTCAATGCGGAAGGGGTTGAGGCCCGGCAGTGCAGAGATGATGTTGTCGACGCCCGACGCGACCGACACGGCGACCGTGAGCACGTAGTCAACGAGAAGCGCGGATGCGACGACGAGCCCGGCCTTCTCACCGAGGTTCTTCGAGGCCACCTCGTAGTCGCCGCCACCGCTCGGGTAGGCCTTGATCAGCTGCCGATACGACAGCACAACCACGATGAGCAGCACGACAACGGCGGCGGCAACCCACGGGGCGAAAGAGAGGAAGGCAAGGCCGCCGAGCAGCAGGATCATCAACAATTCCTGCGGCGCGTACGCCACGGAAGAGAGGGGGTCACTCGCGAAAATCGGGAGTGCCAAATGCTTGGGGAGCAGCTGCCCTTCGAGTTTCTCCGAAGAGAGCGGCTCGCCGATGATCCACCGCTTCGGTGAACGGCCTTCGTCTGTCACGAGGGGCGAGCCTACTCCGTTCGTGCGCGCAGTCAACTCGGTTGGGAAGCCTAGAATTCCCACATGCCCGAAACTCGTTCCCGACGCAGGCGCTGGCCCTGGATTGTCGCGGGCGCGGTGGTGCTCCTGCTCGTGCCCGTTGCCATCATTGCCGTGCCGATTCTCACCCATCAAAGCCAAGGTGAGTCGAACCAGGGCGAGACCGCAGAGCAGTGGCCACTGAGGGTGACCGCCGAGGGCGACGATGGTCGGGCCCGCGAGTTGATGGTCGTGTCGCCCGAGCCTGGGCAGGACATCGACACGTCGAAGCTCACGGTGGGTGAGCGGCTCGTGGTGAGCGGCACCGGCTACGACGGATCACGCGGCATCTACGTGGCGATCTGTGTGATCCCGGATGACTCGAGCATCAAGCCCGGCCCGTGCATCGGCGGGGTTCCCGACCAGGAGCAGACCGAGGTCGCCCAAGGCACCGTGCAATACGCTCCGAGCAACTGGATCAACGACGACTGGGCGTGGAAGCTATTCGGCGCCCGAAGCTACGACGACATCGAAGCGGGCACCTTCACGGCCTACATCGAAGTTGGCGATCCCGTGGGCGACGGCTTCGACTGCACCGTTCAGGCGTGCGGCATCTTCACTCGCAATGACCACACGGCCCTGAACGATCGCGTGCAGGACCTCTATATCCCGGTCGCTTTCAACTGATCCAGTACCTGCTTGCGCAGGTCGGCGAGACCTGTGCGCAGGCCGTCGACGACCGCCGCGGGAATTTCGGCCCGCGACCCGTGCAGACGCAGGTCGGAACGCAGCTCGGCACGGAATGAGTTGATCGCAGCCTCGGCCTCGTGCAGCTGCATCCGGCTGTCGGTGTAGGCGCTTGCCGTCTCGGTGCGCACGGTTCGGGCCGTCTCGCGCGCCTCAGTACGAGCATCGCGAGCCGCGGCCGCGAGGTCTGCACGGAGCGTGCGCATGGCGTCGTTGACGGATGCCCGCACCTCGTCGGCGAGCCGACGCACGGAGTCGGTGACGTCGTTCTCGATGCCATCGAGCTCAGACTCGCGCGCGGCGAGCTCGGCGCGCCCCGCCTCGGTGATCTCGTACACGGTCTTGCGACCGTCGGCCTCCTTGGTGACGAGTCCCTCTTCTTCGAGCTTCGCGAGCCGGGGGTAGATCGTGCCGGCACTCGGAACGTAGGTGCCTCCGAAGCGATCACCGAGCGCCTGGATGAGCTCGTAGCCGTGCATCCCTCGCCCGGCCTCATTGAGCAGGCTCAAGAGGTAGAGCCTCAGGTGGCCGTGCGCAAAAACGGGGGGAGTCACGCGCTCACCGCGTGCAACACCGAGATGCTGCCCGAGACCGTGTTGGCGCGGAAATCGAGCCACTGCTTGTCGAGCTGACCGAAGCGGCCCGTGTAGGCGCCGCGCACCCCGCGGATCTCGCTGTCGTCGAGCTGGATGCGGCCGCTGACGGTGTTGATCTTGTACTGGGCAGCGACGTCGGCGGCGAGGCGAGTGGTGATGGAGCCGCTCACCGTGTTGACGCGCACCTCGTCGGGGGTGCCGGTGATGTCGAGAAAGACAGCGCCGCTCACGGTGTCGCCGGTGAACTTCATGATCTCGCCGGATGCCGTGATGTCGCCGCTGATGGTGTGTGCGTTGATGCGGCCGTAGTGCCCGCGAACCGCGATCTCGCCGCTGACACCATTGAGCTGCAGGTCGCCGTACACGTTGTCGACGACGACGTCGCCCGAGACAGTCGAGATGGTTGCATCCTCGGTGAGCCCGCTGATGAGTGCTGCGGATGACACGACACCGAACTTGAGCGCGACATCCCGGGGCACCTGGATGCTGATGTCGGCCTTGGCGCTGCCACTGAATGACTTGAAGACGTCGATGAAGTTATCCCACCGCAGTTGCGCGTGGTCGATCTCGAGGCTGTCGCCCTCGAACGTGATCTTGAGCTCGCGTCCGGAAACCGAGTGCACCTCGATGTGGACGCCGGGCTCGTCGTGCCCGATGATGTTGACCTGGCCGGCGATGAGCCCCACTTTGAGCGTGCGTACACCATCGATGTCGATGGTCTTGGGGCCGTCGATGAGCCACTTTTCCTGGGCCATGAGACCCTCCTCTCTCGCGCTATATCGCGTTGTCGAGATTCAAGCTATATCGCGACTAATCGGAAGTCAAGCTATATCGCGACTTCGCAGGCACACTCCGCTTGACATTGACGCAACGTCAACCTCTACCGTGGAAATCACACGAGAGGAGAGCACGATGGATTGGTCCATTCACACCGTGGCGAAGCTGGCCGGCACCACGTCGCGCACGCTGCGGCACTACGGCGACGTGGGCCTGCTTGAGCCCACGCACGTCGGCGCCAACGGCTACCGCTACTACGACGAGCGTGCACTCGTGCGACTGCAGCGCATCCTGATGCTGCGCGACCTTGGCCTGGGCATCCCCGCCATCGCCAAGGTGCTGGCAGGCGAACAAGACGATGCTCACGCCCTGCTCTCCCACCTCACCTGGCTCAACCAGGAGAAAGAGCGTCTCGACCGGCAGATCGCGTCGGTCGAGCTCACAATCCTCACTATGGAAGGGGGTGAACAACTCATGGCAGAACAGATGTTTGATGGTTTCGACCACACTGACTACAAGCTCGAGGTCGAGCAGCGCTGGGGCACACAGTCCTACGCAGACAGCGACCGCTGGTGGCGCAGCAAGTCGGCCGCCGAGCAGGCGGAGTTCAAGAACGTCGCGGCAGAGCTGAGATCCGACTGGACGGCCGCGGCGACAAGCGGCGTCGCTCCCGACAGCGACGAGGCTCAGGCCCTGGCGCAGCGCCACTACGACTGGCTCAGCGGCATCCCCGGCACTCCTCGCAGCCCCGAGGGCCGGGCGCTGAAGGAGTACTACGTCGGCCTCGCCGACATGTATGTCTCTGACGAGCGCTTTGCGCAGAACTACGGCGGCACCGACAACGCCGGCTTCGTGCGCGACGCGATGCGGGCCTACGCCGAGAGCAACCTCGGTTAGGGAGAGGGTGCCGACTAGTCCGTGGGGCGAGTCGGCACCCGCCCGTAGCCGTCCCGAGCTACGGTCTCGACCGTGGCGATGATCGCCCACAAGCTCAGCGCTGCAAGAGCAATAAGCACGCTCATGGTGAGGTCACCTCCTCCGGTTGCTCTGATGTACGTACCGCTGCCGGCACGAGAAGCAGGGGGATGGTGACGTTCACCATCGGGCCGATCAGCAGCGCGAAGGCGACGGTTCCGATGCCCACGTTGCCGCCGAGCAGCCATCCGATTGCCAGTACCGTGACCTCGATCACCGTGCGAACGATCCAGATCTTCCAGCCCCACTTGCGGTGGATGCCCGTCATCAGCCCATCGCGAGGACCGGGACCAAACCGCGCCCCGATGTAGAGGCCGGTCGCGATGGCCACGAGGGCGAGCCCGCCCGCGAACACAAGGATGCGCGCGACGAGGTCGGTCTGCTCGGGCACTACCCACAGGCCGAACGACGCGGCGGGACCGACGAGCAACACATTGAGCACCGTGCCGATGCCGGGCTTCTGGCCGATGGGGATCCACAGCAGCAGCACGAGTGCACCCACGAGGATCGTGATGACCCCGAACTCGAGTCCGGTCTGCTTCGAGATGCCCTGGGTGAGCACATCCCACGGGGCAACACCGATGGCGCCGCGCACCATGAGCGCGATGCCGAACCCGTAGAAGAACAGGCCGACGAGCAATTGCGCGATGCGCCGCGTCATGGTGAGAGCCGGGGAAGTCATAGGAGTATCCAATTACTGAATTGGCTATTCAACAAGATGCCAATGTCGTAAAGTGGCCGTATGAGCACTGTTTCTGCGCGCGCATTGGCCACGTTTTTGGTCGGGTGGCGTGATGCTGGCGTCGCCTATGCCGCGCTGGCGGACCGCATCCGGCTCCTCATCCTTGATGGCCGGGTCGGCTCGGGCACGAGGCTGCCTGCCGAGCGCGAGCTCGCGACGCAGCTCGGGGTGAGCCGCACCACCGTGACCGCGGCCTACGCAGAACTCAGGGATGCCGGTTACCTCTCGAGCGTTCGGGGATCGGGCAGCGTCGCGCAGCTGCCGCACCGCGCTCCCGTCTCGACCGAACCGCAGTCGGGCTTCATCGACTTCAGCAAGGCCACGATGCCCGCCGTCGCAGAGGTGCTGCCCGCAGCGCGGCTCGCGGCCGAGCAACTGCCCGCGTACCTCGGGGAGTCCGGCTTCGACCCCATGGGCCTGCTCGTCTTGCGCGAGGCCATCGCTGATCGGTACGCCGCGCGGGGGCTGCCCACGACCCCCGACCAGGTGATGGTGACGATCGGTGCCCAGCACGCGATCAGCCTCATTGCCCGCACGATCATGGCCAGGGGCGACCGCGCGCTCATCGAAAACCCCACCTACCCGCATGCGATGGATGCACTGAAATCCGCTGGCGCGCGCTTGGTTCCCGTGAGCGTGACGAGCGAAGACGGGTGGGACGAACTCGCCCTCGAGCAGGCCATCCAGCGCACGAGCCCGTCAGTCGGCTACATCATGCCCGACCATCACAACCCCACGGGGCGTTCGATGAGTCTCGAGCTGCGGGAGCGTGTGCTCGGGCTCGCCTCCCGAGCCGGAACCACGATCATTGCCGACGAGACGATGGCCGAGCTTGGGCTCGACGGGCAGGCGCCGTCGCTTCCCTTCGCCGCCCACGGCAGCGCCATTCTCGTGGGGTCGGTCGGCAAGACGGTGTGGGGTGGCCTGCGTATCGGCTGGATCCGGGCCGACCGCACGGTCATCCAGCGACTTGCCCGAGCCCGCATGTCGGGTGACCTCGGTAGCCCCATGCTCGAGCAGCTCATCGTGGCCGAGCTGCTTCGCGACTTCGACACGATCCTTCGCGCGCGACGCTCCTACCTGCGCGCGGGTCGCGATCGGCTCGCGATCCTGCTGCGGGAGCGGATGCCCGAACTGCACATGCCGCACGTGGCGGGCGGACTCACGGCGTGGGTTGGCCTCGGCGAACCCGTCAGTTCGCAACTGGCCATTGCCGCCCGCAACGAAGGTCTCATCATCGCCGCGGGGCCACGCTTTGGCCTTGACGGAGCATTCGAGCGCTTCATCCGCATTCCGTTCTCGCTGCCTGTAGAGGAGACCCAGGCCGGGGTCGACGCGCTCGTGCGCGCGTGGGCGTCGGTGGGGCGTCATCCCATCAGCACTGCGGCGGAAGAGTTTGCGGGAGTTGTCTAGATAATCCCGAGGGAGTACGCGCAAGTCCCTTGATGGCTGAGATAATTTCGTGTGCATCTTCTCTCGGTTTTCAGCCTGCGCAACCGCGCTCTCATCGCCCTCGTCACGATTGTGGTGGGCATTTTCGGTGGAGTCGCCCTCACCTCGCTCAAGCAGGAGTTGATTCCGTCACTCTCGCTGCCGCAGGTATTCATCATCACGACGTACCCGGGCGCAAGCCCCGCAGTCGTCGATAAGGATGTCTCGACCCCGATCGAAGGGGCGATCCAGGGTGTGGCGGGGCTCGACTCGACCACGGCGACATCGAGCGCTAACTTCTCGAGCATCTCGGCGTCGTTTGAGTACGGCACGAACATCGCGACCGCCGAGCAGAAGATCCAGACCGCGATCAACCGCATCTCCAACACGCTGCCCGACTCGGCCGACCCGCAGGTGCTCACCTTCAACTTCTCTGACCTGCCCGTGATCCAGGTCGCCGTCACGAGCGACATGGATCCCATCGAGCTCTCGAACAAGCTCGAGAACTCGACGCTCGTCGACATCAAGAAGCTCAACGACGTCAGTGATGCATCCCTGCTCGGTGCAACCACCCAGCGCGTCGTCATCACGCCCGACCCTGCGCAGCTGTTTGCGCGCGGACTGAGCAACCAGGCCATCCGCGATGCGCTCGACGCCAATGGCGTGCTGCTGCCCGCCGGCCAGATCACCGAAGACGACAAGACCCTCACGGTGCAGACGGGCACGCGCCTCACGAGCGCCGACGACATTGCCGCGCTTCCGCTGCTGGGCAGTACGGCCGGCCTGACCACGATCGCGGATGTCGCGACGGTCGAGATCGTCGACGACCCGGTCACGGGTATCTCGCGAGTGAACGGGGAGCCCTCGGTCACGATCGCGATCTCCAAGACCCCCGCGGGAAACACCGTCGCCGTGTCGCGTGCCGTGCTCGACGCCATCCCCGACCTCGAGGCGGCCCTCGGTCAGAACACCAAGTTCACCGTCGTGTTCGACCAGGCGCCGTTCATCGAGGAGTCGATCAACAGTCTCGCGACCGAGGGCCTGCTTGGTCTCGCGTTCGCCGTGATCGTCATCCTGCTGTTCCTGCTCTCGGTGCGTGCGACGCTCGTGACCGCCATCTCCATCCCGGTCTCGGTGCTCATCACCTTCATCGGAATGCAGGTCGCCGGCTACACGCTCAACATCATCACGCTCGGTGCCCTCACGATCGCGATCGGTCGAGTCGTTGACGACTCCATCGTCGTTATCGAGAACATCAAGCGGCACATGTCGCTTGGCGAGGAGAAGAAGCAGGCGATTCTCACCGCCGTCAAGGAGGTCGCGGGTGCCGTCACGGCCTCGACCGTCACGACAGTCGCCGTCTTCCTGCCGCTCGCCCTCGTCGGTGACATCACGGGTGAGCTGTTCCGCCCGTTTGCTCTCACGGTGACGATCGCGCTCGCGGCATCCCTCTTCGTCTCCCTCACGATCGTGCCCGTGCTTGCCTACTGGTTCCTCGGCAGCACGAAGGTGCACAAGCACGACGGAACGGGAGTTACCGAAGACGAGCTCGACACCCCCACGCGACTGCAGCGGGGCTACCTGCCGATCATCAAGTGGACACTCTCGAAGCCGTGGAAGGCCGCCGTCACGATTGGTGCCGCTGTTCTCGTGCTCGCACTGACTGTTCCGCTTGCCGCCTTCGGTCTCAAGACCAACTTCATCGGCGACAGTGGACAGAACACGCTCACGGTCAACCAGAAGCTGCCGCTCGGCTCAAGCCTCGAGGCTCAGGACAACGCCGCGAAGGAGGTCGAGAGCGCCCTGCTCGAAATCGACGGCGTCGAGACTGTGCAGACCTCCATCGGCTCGAGCGGCAATTCGCTGCGCGCGGCGTTCTCGGGATCGAGCGGAGCGACGTTCTCGATCACGACCGATCCGACCCTCGATCAGGTCGCCCTGCAGGACGATGTGCGCAACTCGATGGCCGAGATCACCGACGCGGGGGAGATCACCCTTGCCGCGGCATCCGGTGGATTCGCTTCGTCGACGATCAACATCAACATCACGGCCACGAGCGAAGCCGAACTGCGCACGGCCGCCGACGACATCCAGTCGGCGATGCAGGATCTGGATGTTGTGGCCCAGGCCACAAGCAACCTCTCGGCCGAGCAGCCGTTCATCGAGATTGCCGTGGACCGTGACAAGGCCGCCGAGGCGGGCCTCAGCGAGATCGCGGTGGGGGGCATCGTGGCCGCAACCATGAACCCGACCGCTACCGGTTCGGTCGTCATCGACGAGAAGACGCTGTCGATCTACATTCTCAACGAGAGCGCGCCCGTCACGATCGAAGAATTGCGTGACTTCCCGATTCCGACTGCACTCGGCCTCGTGCCGCTGAGCGATCTCGCGACGGTGGAGCAGACCAACGGTCCGTCGACGATCACGACGATCAAGGGCGAGCGCAGCGCAACCGTCGCGGTCACGCCCAATGGCGACGACGTCGGTACCGCCTCGACAGTCGTCTCGACGGAGCTCGCATCCCTCGACCTCCCGGCGGGCGTCTCCGCCGAACTGGGCGGCGTGACGGCGCAGCAGTCCGATGCGTTCAGCCAGCTCGGCCTCGCGCTGCTCATCGCAATCCTGATTGTGTACGTCGTGATGGTCGCGACGTTCAAGAGCCTGCGCCAGCCCCTGCTGCTGCTCATCTCGGTTCCGTTCGCGGCGACCGGCGCGATCATCCTGCAGGTGATTTCGGGCATCCCGCTCGGCGTTCCCTCGCTCATCGGCGTGCTCATGCTCATCGGTATCGTCGTCACGAACGCCATCGTGCTCGTCGACCTGATCAACCAGTACCGGGAGCGCGGCATGAAGGTGCGTGACGCCGTCGTACATGGTGCATCCCGCCGTCTTCGCCCGATTCTCATGACGGCCGCGGCGACGATCTTCGCGCTCATCCCCCTCGCGATCGGTCTCACCGGCAACGGCGGCTTCATCTCGCAGCCCCTCGGCATCATCGTGATCGGCGGTCTGATCTCGTCGACGCTGCTCACGCTCGTCGTGCTGCCCGTGCTCTACTACCTCGTGGAGGGCGCCAAGGAGCGCCGCACTGACCGTCGCGCGGCGAACGCTGAGGCGGCGCCCACCGCCTAGGCCCAGCCGGGGCTCCGGCGGCCTCGGCCGAGCCGCGAGCTCCGGCCGCCCCGGCCCAGCCGGCCGCCTCGACTGACTCCGCCCGCCGGTCACCCCGCTGACCCCGCCCCGCCGGTCACCCCCGGCATGTGAGTTTGCGCGGGAGTTACAACCAAACGCGGGTGGCAGAACACCCGCGTTTGGTTGCAGCTCCCGCGCAACCGTCGCGGGCCTCGCGATCGCGCAACCGTCGCGGGCTTCGCAACCGCGCAACCGTCGCGGGCTTCGCGAGGCCGCACCCTGCGTGCCATAGGCTCGCCGGATGGCTGTTCCTGACTTCGTGCTTGCCCTCCGCGAGAAAATCGGCCATGCCCCGCTGTGGCTCTCGGGAGTGAGCGCCGTGGTGCTGCGCGACAACGAGGTGCTGCTCGTACGTCGCGCTGACAACGGGGCGTGGACGCCCGTCACCGGCATCATCGACCCGGGAGAGCAGCCCGCCGTCGCTGCCGAACGCGAGACGCTTGAAGAGGCCGGAGTCGTGGTGATCGCCGAGAGTCTCGCCTGGGTGCAGGTTCTGTCGATGATCACCTACGACAACGGCGACCAGTCGCAGTACCTCGACCTCGTCTTTCGGTGTTCCTACGTTTCGGGCGATCCGTTCCCGGTGGATGGGGAGAACTCCGAGGCCGCGTGGTTCGCCCTCGACGCCCTGCCCGACATGAGCGAGAACATGATCGCGCGCATCCGAAGCGCCGTTGATTTCGACGGCACGACTAAGTTCGAGCGCTAGCCGAGGGTCGTGTCGAAGAACTCGACCACGCGCACCATCATGGCGCCGTCGAGGAGGTCCATTCCGTGGGCGCTTCCCGCGACGGGAACGTAGGTGGTCTCAACACCCTGGCGCCCCAATTCGTTGACGAGTTCTTCTGCCTGACTGATCGGGATGAACTCGTCGAGAGCATGTCCGATGAAGAACGGCGGGTCGGTGGGGTCGATCGCTGCGACGGGCGATGCCACCGTGGATGTTGCGCAGCCGAGGAATGCCGTGCAGCCGAGAAAGTCCAGCTGAGCCTGGGCGAAGTCGAGCGTGTAGCCGGGGCCGGTGGGGATTGCGGCCCTCAGGTCGATGGGGCCACTCAGGTCGACAACAGCCGCGACTCGAGCCTCGACGGTGAGGTCGCCAGCCCCGATCGACGCCGCGAGTGCGGCAAGATGGCCGCCGGCGGATGCCCCGAGCAGCCCTATGCGGTCGGGATCGATGCCGAATCGCTCGCTCTGCTCCGGTGCGCGCAGCCAGGTCACTGCGGATTGAACGTCGTCGAGCTGCGCAGGAAAGACCGCGGCCGGGGCGAGGCGGTAGTTGATGGAGAAGGCCACGAAGCCCTGGTCGGCGAGTCGCACGCACGCGTCGCGAACTTCCGGGTCGGCCTTGTCGCCACGGGCCCAGCTGCCGCCGTGAATGACGATCACTGCCGCGCGGGGTGTGGTCGCTTCGTCGATCGGCACGCACACATCGAGCATGAGTGGCACCGTGTCGGCGACGCCGTACTGGATCTGCTCGATGACCTCTGAGCTCGTAACGGCGGCCTGCGCGGGAACGACAGTCGCATCGGTTTCTGACGATCGGGGTGCAGACGAGCCCGCTGAGCATCCAGCGAGCGCGAGCACGCCAATGAGCGCGATAGCGGCTCGGGTTGTCACGCGCATGATTGCCCTCAATCTAATGCGCTTTCGCTCGCTATGGAGTAACGTAGATAAGTCGGCTCAAGACAGCACCGTTCAAGGTGCATGGGTTTGTAAGTCTTGCGGGCCGGTTCCCCAACTAATCCAGTTCGGGACAATCACACGAATGTATGTGACGGCCTCGGTCAAAGACTGCCCGGGTTCAAGTGGTGCATGGAGTATTTCTGCGTGCACGCCATGCGTTAGCTGTGTTCATTTCACACAACTAAAACCCGGAAAGAATCATGCCTAATTACTCAAAGCCGTCACAGGGCGGCAAGCAGCCCTACAAGTCCTCGGGCGCCCCCAAGGGTGCGCAGCGCGAGGGTCACCGCGGCTACCGTGCCGACGCCAATGCTGCAGCGCCCAAGAAGCGTTGGACCCAGGATGACCGTGCAGCACGCACGGGCGACCGCCCGGCCAACGGCGGCGCACGCCCCGCGCGCGACGACCGTCGCCCCGACTGGACTCCTCGTGAGAAGTCGAGCTACTCCGATCGCTCTGCACGTACCGAGCGCACCGACCGCCCTGCGTACGGTGACCGCAAGCCCGCTCGCCCCACCTACGGTGACAAGACCGAGCGCCCCTCCTACAACAATGACCGCCCGGCTTACGGCGACCGCCCGGCGCGCCCCGCATATGGCGATCGCACTGAGCGCCCTGCGCGCCCGGCCTACAACTCGGAGCGCCCCGCGCGTCCTGCCTACGGCGACCGCACGGAGCGTCCCTCCTACGACCGTGCCGACCGCCCGGCCCGTACCGAGCGTCCCTCCTACAACAACGACCGCCCGGCCCGTTCCTACGATCGTCCCGAGCGCACGGAACGCCCGTCGTACAACAACGATCGTCCGGCCCGCCCCTCGTACGACCGTGCGGAGCGTCCTGCTCGCCCGGCCTACGACCGTGCCGACCGCCCGGCTCGTGCCGACCGCCCGTCGTACGACCGTGCCGAGCGCGCACCCCGTCGCGATTTCGACGACCGCCCGGCCAAGCGTGAGAGCGACTACTACACCGCCCGCACCGTGACCGGCCCCGTCGAAGACGTCGTGCTCGAGCGTCTCGAAGCCGCCGTCATCACGGCAACCGACGTCGAGGGTGTCACTTTCGCCGACCTCGGCCTGGGCAGCAACATCGTGCGCCAGCTCGCATCCATGGGCGCCGAGGCCCCCTTCGCGATCCAGGCCGCGACCATCCCCGACGTGCTCGCTGGCAAGGATGTTCTTGGCCGCGGCAAGACGGGATCCGGCAAGACCATCGCGTTCGGCGCGCCGCTCGTCGAGCGTCTCATGGAGAACAACGGTGGCAAGGATCGCCAGATGGGCCGTAAGCCCCGTGCGCTCATCCTCGCCCCCACCCGCGAGCTCGCCCAGCAGATCGACCGCACCGTGCAGCCCATCGCACGCAGCGTCGGCCTGTTCACCACGACCATCGTCGGTGGCGTTCCCCAGTACAAGCAGGTCTCCGCGCTTCAGCGTGGTGTCGACATCGTCATCGCTACCCCCGGTCGCGTTGAGGATCTCATTGAGCAGGGTCGGCTCGACCTCAGCAACGTGATCGTCACCGTGCTCGACGAGGCCGACCACATGTGCGACCTCGGCTTCCTGGAGCCGGTTCAGCGCATCCTCAAAGAGACCAGCGTTGGCGGCCAGAAACTGCTGTTCTCCGCGACTCTCGACAAGGGCGTGGCAACGCTCGTCAACGAGTTCCTCGTCGACCCGGCCGTGCACGAGGTTGCTGGCGAAGACCAGGCGTCGTCGACGATCGACCACCGCGTGCTGCTCATCGAACAGCGCGACAAGCGCGAGATCATCGAGCAGCTCGCGTCAGGCGACGGCAAGACCCTCATCTTCACCCGCACGCGCGCGTTTGCCGAAGAGATGAGCGACTACCTGGAAGACCGCGGCATCCCCGCGACGAGCCTTCACGGTGACCTCAACCAGTCTCGCCGCACCCGCAACCTGCAGCTGCTCACGAGCGGCCGCGTCAACGTGCTCGTGGCGACGGATGTTGCGGCACGGGGCATCCACGTCGACGACATCTCGCTCGTCATCCAGGCCGACGCTCCCGAGGAGTACAAGACCTACCTGCACCGCTCGGGCCGCACGGGCCGCGCCGGCAAGGTGGGAACCGTCGTCACTCTCGTGCCCCGCAGCCGTCGTCGCAAGATGGACGAACTGCTCGGCCGCGCCGAGATCGAGGCAACCATGAGCAACGTCGCCCCCGGCGACGAGCTGCTCGGAACTCTCGCAGCGCTGTAACACCTAGCGAAACGGCCGGTCGACGTCACAGTCGGCCGGCCATTTTCTTTGTCCTCAGGGGGTGGCGACGGGCGTGCGGCGGAACAATCGCTGCAAGCCCCACTGTGTGGTGCGGAGCATTGCCTCCCACACGATAGCCCCGCTCATTTTCGATTCACCCAGCTCACGATCGCGAAACACGATCGGCACCTCGACGAGCTGGTAGCCGAGACCCACGATGCGTCGGGTCATGTCGATCTGAAAGCAGTAGCCCTGCGAGGCGACGTCGTCGAAAGCGAGTTTGGTGAGCACGATCGACCGGTAGGCCCGCAGGCCCGCCGTGACATCGCGCACTGTGAGCCCGAGCATCGTGCGCGCGTACCAGCTGCCCGCGCGGCTGATGAACTCGCGAGTGCGAGGCCAGTCCACGACCGATCCGCCTGGCACCCAGCGGGAGCCGATCACGCCACCGATTCGACCCTCGGTGTCGGCATCGAGTATCGCGAGCATGCGCTCGATGGCCTCGGGTGGGTGTGATCCGTCGGCATCCATTTCCATGAGCACCTGATATCCCTCACTCACACCATGACTGAAGCCAGCAATATAGGCGGGGCCGAGCCCCTGCTTGCCGGCCCGGCTCAGCAGGGTGATACGAGGCTCGTCTTCCGCAAGGGAGGCGACGTAGGCGCCCGTGCCGTCGGGACTGGCATCGTCGACAACGAGAATGTCGACGGAATGCTCGAGAATCAGCGGGATGATCCGCTCGATGTTCTCCCGCTCGTTGTACGTCGGAATGATCACCAGTGTGGTGTGTGTGGGCACGGCGTGGAGGGCTTTCGACTCGTTCCGAGGGGATGGCCAGATGGAGTAGCTAAGTAATTATCACCGTGTGCGCGGAGGCCTCCTAGCCAAACTCGGTGAGCAGGCCGCAGGTGAAGCGCACGAAACGGTCGGGTGCGGTGCGTACCCACACCGGGTCGGATGCGGCGAGCGCCGTGCACTCGAGCCGTGCGGCCGCGATCCCGCCCGACCAGGTCACGCCGCTCGAGCGGTCAGACACGCTCTGCGTGCTCGCGACCGCGAACATGATGGTGAGGCCGACCACCGCGAACCACGCTGCGAAACGGAACTGAACCGCGCGGAGCGGGCGCGTTGCAGAACGCGCCACGAGAACCGCCGCCGCGAGGGGAACGAGCGCGGCAAGCATCATGCCCGACGAGACGCCGTAGCGCGAGTTCAGAATGCCCTCGAAGCCGTCAGAGTGGTCGAGGTGCGCGTAGCCGAACGCGGGTGAACCGTCGATGGTCGCGCCTCCCACGTAGATGGCGACGGATGCCACGGCCAGAGTCACGGCAAGGATGCGCTGCCGGCCGTTACCCCACACGAGCGCAACCACCCCAGCGGCGACGAAGGGCAGCAGCACGAGCACCGGCACGACGGCTCCCGTCGACACGATCGTCTCCGCCTGCCACGCCGGGTTGGGGTTGAGCATCGGCAGCACCGTGTTGTGGAGGTAACCCTGCACGTGCGAGAGTGCTCCGCGCCAGACAGCGGTGCTTTCGCGGGGGCTCAGCACCGCGGTGGCGACCTGTGCGAGCCCGCCGAGCGCGAGGCCCGCCGCGATCGGCCACGATGTACGGCGCTCCCGGCGCCAGTTGAGCAGCACGAGCGGCAGAAAGAGCAGGGCCTGGATCTCGGTCGCGGCGACGAGGAGGGCCACCACCCCCCATCCGATGCCTCCGGCCCAGCGCCGCGGTCGGTACAGGGCGAGCCAGGGCGCGAGCCACATGCAGTAGGAGTGGAAGTCGGCGAGGTTGCCGAGCACCTCCTGGGCACTCAGGGGAAGGATGATCGTGATTGCAGCAAGAGCGAGACGCGCGGGCAGCCACGGCACGAGGTCCCGGCTCAACCAGAAGACCGCGAGAGCCACGAGCCCGGTCAGCACCGCGCAGCTGATGAAGACGAGCAGTCCGAACTCGGCGAGCGGGGTCGCGGGCACGAGAATCGCGGTCACGATGCGGGGAATGAGGTGCTGGTAGCCCGCGTATCCCTTGACGAGCACCGCGAGCGGTCCTTCAGTCATAGCTTCGCTGAGAAAGACCGTGCCGTCTTCGGCCCAGACCGTATCGAGGTGTGAAACGGGCACTCGGATGAGGCTCACGCACGCCCCCACGAGCACGATCGCGAGCATCAGGATTCGGGTGCGCACGACCGCCAGCCTAGCCAGTGAGACACAGGTCCGACCGCCCGTGGGCCGAGGTTTACGCGGACTGTCGTGCCGGTGACATCTGGGTGTCATCCCTCGACTTTCTTGTGCCCTCATGCCTAGGGTGAACTGACGACCCCCATCCGGGGGTAGAACCCGACGTCAGTGATCGCCCACGAGGAGACCATCGACTCATGTCACCATCCGCTCCTGTTCGCACGCATCGATTCACCCGAAGGGCAGGAGCCGTCGCAGCAGCGGCAGCACTCGCCCTGGGCTTCTCAACCCTCGCCGCTGTTCCCGCGTCTGCCGCTGAGGTCACCCACCTCATCTCTGACGTGCAGGGCGACGGCACGGCCACTCCGCTGGCGGGCGCCACCGTCACCGTTGAGGGCGTTATCACCGGCGACTACCGTCTCGCCACGGCCAGCGGTTACCGCGGCTTCTACCTGCAGGACCCCACGGGCGATCCGACGGATGCCCGCTCCGACGGCATCTTCGTGTTCGCAGCCAACGCCAACCCGGCGGTCGCAATCGGCGATCTCGTCAAGGTGACCGGACCTGCGAGCGAATTCAACGGTCAGACCCAGATCACGGCGAGCAGCGACGCGGCGTACGAGCTCGTGACGGCCGCGGCGGGAGTTCCCGCTCCCGTCGTGCTGCCGAATTCGGTCGTGGGGGCCGCACGCGAGGCATACGAGGGCATGCTCGTCACGCCCGAAGACGCGTACCTGAGCTCGAGCCACCAGCTCTACAACTTCGGCACGTTGTGGCTTGGTGTCGGTGGCCTCGCCGTGAAGGCAACGGAGACGACCGACGCGGGGGACGCGGCTCTCGCGATCGCCGCTGCGAACCGCGCGAACCGCCTTTTGGTTGACGACGGCTACAGCATCCAGATCAGCAACGGGGCGCACCCGGGCGGTCAGCCCTACTTCCAGACCGACACGGTCGTGCGCAACGGCGACCGCTTCGTCTCGCCCGCGGGCGGAATGATTCTCGGCTGGGGCTTCGACGACTGGCGGCTGCAGCCGCAGCGCCCCCTCAGCGACACCGCTCCCGCAGAGTACGCGGCGCTCGAGCCCACCTGGGAGTCGCTCAACCCACGCACGGATTCGCCCATCGATGTTGGTGGCGACTTCTCGGTCGGTGCGTTCAACGTCTTCAACTACTTCACGACCTTCGGCGGTGACGCGCGCGGCGCCGACAGCCCCGAGGCCTTTGCCGTGCAGCAGTCGAAGATCGTTACCGCAATCAACGCTCTCGATGCCGACGTAGTCGGACTCATGGAGATTGAGAACTCGGTCAAGCTCGGCGAGGAGCCCGACGAGGCGCTGGCCAATCTGGTCGATGCACTCAATGCCGCAAGCGCACCCGGCACGTGGGACTTCGTGCCCACACCCGATGCACTTCTCGATGCTGCGACGACGGACTTCATCACCAACGCGATCATCTACAAGCCTGCCACCGCGACTCCCGTGGGTGACAGCTTCGCCGACATCGATGAGACCGTGTGGGACATCGCGCGCGAGCCCATCGCGCAGACGTTCGACGTTGACGGCAAGGTCGTCACGGTTGTGGCGAACCACTTCAAGTCGAAGAGCCCGCCCTCGGGCGGCGGCACGGAGCCTGCCGACCTTCAGGGATTCTTCAACACTGAGCGGGTCGAACAGGCGACGAGCCTTGTCGACTTCGTCGGAACAATCACTGCTGACCCGGCCAAGAGCACCGATGTGCTGCTCGTGGGCGACTTCAACTCGTACCACGAAGAAGACCCGAGCCAGGTGCTCACGGGTGCCGGCCTCGTTGACCTCGTGCCCGACTACACCGACGAGTACACGTACACGTTCGATGGCGAGCTCGGCTCGCTCGACCACGTCTACGCAACGCCGACGCTCGTGCCCAACATCACGGGCACGGATGTGTGGACGATCAACTCACCGGAATGGTCTGACCGCGGTTACGAGTTCGGCGCCGCCGAAGCGGGAACACCGTTCCGTTCGAGCGACCACGATCCGGTCAAGGTGGGCGTGAGCTCGGCGGCCACGCCCGTCGACATCGACCTCCTGAGCATCAACGACTTCCACGGTCGTCTTGAGGCCGCCCCGCCCATCGCGGGCGCGGCAGTGCTGGGCGGCATGGTCGATTCCTACCGCGCCGCGAACCCCAACACGGTGTTCGTCGGTGCCGGTGACCTCATCGGTGCCTCGACCTTCACATCGTTCATCCAGCAGGATGAGCCGACGATCGAGGCCCTCAACGAGATCGGCCTCGACACGAGTGCGTTCGGTAACCACGAGTTCGACCAGGGCAGGGACGACGTGGACAACCGCATCGAACCCCTGACCGACTGGGATTACCTCGCGGCCAACCTGTACGAGAAGGGCACCACGACGCCGGCGTTCCCCGAGTACTACGTCAAGACCTTCGGTGACGTGAGCGTTGGCTTCGTCGGCGCAGTCACCGAGGAGCTGCCCAGCCTCGTGAGCCCCGGCGGCATTGCGAGTCTCGATGTGGGACCGGTGGTCCCCGCGGTGAACCGCGTGGCCGACCAGCTGAGCGATGGCGACACCTCGAACGGTGAAGCGGATGTCGTCGTGCTGCTCGTGCACGAGGGCGCGGCGACACCCGATATCGCCAGTGCGACGGATGCTTCGCCCTTCGGGCAAATCGTCACGGGGGCAAACGCGAACGTCGACGCGATCATCTCGGGTCACACGCACCTCGCGTACGACCACGAGATCCCGATCGCTGGAACCGACAAGGTTCGCCCCGTGATCTCGTCCGGCCAGTATGGCGAGAAGTACAGCCACACCTCCATCTCGGTCGACCCGCAGACGCACGAGCTCCTGAGCATCTCGTCTGAGGTGCTTCCGCTCGCGGGTGCGTTCGCTCCCGACCCCGAGGTTGCGGCGATCGTCGCTGACGCCGTGGCGGTTGCAACCGAACTCGGCAAGGTGAAGGTCGGGGAGATTACCGATTCGTTCTTCAGGGCCAAGCAGACCGCTGCCGGCTCCGAGAACCGCGGTGGGGAATCATCCCTCGGCAACTTCGTCGCCGACGTTCAGCTCTGGGCGACGCAGGATGCCGGGGCTCAGATCGCGTTCATGAACCCGGGTGGTTTGCGAGCCGACCTGAAGTTCCCGTCGAGCAGTGCTGCAGATCCGGATGGCAACCTGACGTTTGCTGAGGCCGCCGCCGTGCAGCCGTTCGCGAACACGCTCGTGACTGAGACCCTCACCGGGGCGCAGATCAAGCAAGCGCTCGAGCAGCAGTGGCAGCCGGCGGGAGCAAGCCGGCCGTTCCTCAAGCTCGGCGTCTCGAGCGGGTTCGAGTACACCTACGATCCCGCAGGGGCGGTAGGTGATCGCATCGACGCCATGTACCTCGACGGTGTGCTCATCCAGCCGACCGACTCCTTCACGGTCACGGTCAACTCGTTCCTTTCGACGGGTGGCGACAACTTCGCCGCCCTCGGCCAGGGCGCTAACAAGGCCGACTCGGGCAAGGTCGATCTTCAGAGCATGGTCGACTACTTCGTCGCCAACCCGGTGGCAAGTCCCGACTTCGGCCAGCGCGCCGTGGGAGTGAACGTGTCTGCCGCCGACGCAGATGGCTACAGCGCAGGTGACTCGGTCACCCTCGCGTTGTCGTCGCTGCTGTTCAGCCAGGGCGGGCCGGTGTCGGGCATCGCCGTGGTGAGCGCCGGTGATGTGGAGCTTGGTTCCGCAAGCATCGATCCCACGATCGTCGATACGACCGACGAGCAGGGGCGCGCGACAGTGAGCATCGTGATTCCGGATGGCACGCCAGCCGGCTCTCTCACGCTCACCGTCACGGTTCCCGCCAACGGAACATCGATCGACGTTCCCATCACCATCACCTCGACTGACGAGCCGATCACGGTCGTCAAGGATCCGAAGATCACGGGCAACCCCCGCGTCGGCTCCACGCTCAAGGTGACCGATGGCAAGTGGAGCGTGCGCAACCCGGCCCTGTCGTACCAGTGGCTGCGAGGCGGTGTCGTCATCGACGGCGCCACCGCGTCGAGCTACAAGGTGGTCGCGGCCGATGCTGGCACCGAGCTCAGCGTGACAGTCACGGCGAGCAAGGAGGGCTACTCCAATGCGGTTGTGACGACCGACACGGTCACGGTCGCCAAGCTCTCGAGCTCGACAACGGCGACCACCCCGCGATTGTTCGTGAGTCGCGGGTCGGATGTGCCGGTCTCAGTGACCGTGCGCGGTGAGGGTGGTGTGGCCGCGTCCGGCGAGGTGAAGGTGTTCGATGGCCGAACCCTGGCCGCTACGGCGACACTCGATGCCAACGGCCGAGTGACCGTGCCCGTGCGCGGCCTCGATCGGGGCATCCACCTGCTGACGGTGCAGTTCCCGGGAACTGACCAGCTGCGCGGCTCCACCTCGTGGCCGGTGATCGTCATCGTCTGGTAGCGCCTCGCACCTGTGAGCAACAGGGCGGGGGTCAGGGGCGACGTTTAGACTCGCCCCATGACCCCCGCTCTGTCTGTGCTCGAGAAGACCTTTGGTTACTCGAGCTTTCGCGGGCAGCAGGCTGAGATCATCCAGACCATGATCGACGGTGGCGACGCCCTCGTTCTCATGCCCACGGGTGGCGGCAAGTCGCTGTGCTACCAGATTCCATCGATGGTGCGGGAGGGCACGGGCGTCGTGATCTCGCCGCTCATTGCTCTCATGCAAGACCAGGTGGATGCCCTGTCTGCCGTGGGCGCGCGAGCGGCCTTTCTCAACTCGACGCAGTCGGCCGACGAACGACGGCTCGTCGAGCAGCAGTTCCTCGCGGGAGAACTCGACCTGCTGTACCTCGCGCCCGAGCGCCTGCGGGCTGCGGCCGACCTGCTCGACCGCGGCACGATCGCGCTCTTCGCGATCGATGAGGCCCACTGCGTCTCGCAATGGGGCCACGACTTCAGGCCCGAATACCTCGGGCTGTCGGTGCTGCACGAGCGCTGGCCCGCGGTGCCGCGCATTGCGCTGACGGCAACGGCTACCGAGGCCACCCGCAGAGAGATCGCGCAGCGGCTCGACCTGGGCGGCGCGCAGCAGTTCGTGTCGAGTTTCGACCGGCCCAACATCCAATACCGCATCGAGGGCAAGGCCCAGCCGCTACAGCAGCTGCTCTCGCTGATCCGCACCGAGCACCCGAGCGACGCGGGCATCGTCTACTGCCTCTCACGCGCGTCCGTCGAGAAGACGGCAGACTTTCTGGTCGAGAACGGCATTCCCGCCCTGCCGTATCACGCAGGCCTCGACTCGGGCATCCGCTCGCGCAACCAAAGCCGTTTCTTGCGTGAAGAGGGCATGGTCATGGTCGCCACCATCGCGTTCGGCATGGGAATCGACAAGCCCGACGTGCGATTCGTTGCCCATCTCGACCTGCCCAAGAGCGTTGAGGGGTACTACCAAGAGACGGGTCGTGCCGGTCGAGACGGCCAGCCCGCGACGGCGTGGCTTGCCTACGGCCTCCAGGATGTGGTGCAGCAGCGGCGCATGATCGAGTCGTCGGAAGGCGATCTCGCGCATCGCCGCAACCTCTCGGCACACCTCGACGCGATGCTTGCCCTGTGCGAGACGATCGAGTGCCGGCGTGTGCAGCTGCTGGGTTACTTCGGCGAGACGTCCTCGGCGTGTGGCAATTGCGACACGTGCCTCGCGCCGCCCGAGACTTGGGATGGAACCATCCCGGCCCAGAAGCTGCTCTCCACGATCGTGCGGCTAAAGCGTGAGCGCAACCAGAGTTTTGGCGCCGGTCATCTCATCGACATCCTGCTCGGCAAGTCGACACCTCGCATGGTGCAGCAGGGGCACGACTCGATCGCCACGTTCGGCATCGGGCAAGACGTCACCGACCAGGAGTGGCGCGCTGTCGTGCGGCAACTGCTCGCGCAGGGCTTGCTGGCCGTGCAGGGCGAATACGGAATTCTCGTGATCACTGATGCGTCGACGAGCGTGCTCGATGGTTCGCGCCGCGTGATGCTGCGCCGTGAGGCGCCCAAGCGCTCGAAGGCTGCCAAGCGGGCGGTCGCGGCCGACCTCCCCCAAGACGCCCTTCCGCTGTTCGAGCGCTTGCGCGAGTGGCGGGCGGGCGAGGCTCGCGAGCAGGGGGTTCCCGCCTACATCGTGTTCGGGGATGCGACGTTGCGCGGCATCTCGGTGACCAAGCCCTCCACGATCTCCGAGCTTGGCGAGATCAGCGGCATTGGCGAGAAGAAGCTTGAACAGTACGGGCAGGCGCTACTCGAGGTGGTGGCCGCCCCATGACCGAGCGCGCCAACCGCGGGCCCGCCGCTGCGGCCGAGAATCGCGCTGCCATCATCAAAGCGGCAGGCGAGATCTTCTCAGAGCAGGGCTTGGGCGCTCCCCTCAACGCGATCGCCAAGCGCGCGGGCGTCGGCCAGGGCAGTCTCTATCGCCATTTCCCGACACGTTCATCGCTGGCCATTGCCGCCTTTGATGCGGGCCTGACCCAGCTCGAAGCGCTCGTCGCCAGCGGAGGCACGCTGCGCATGGTGCTCGACATGGTCACTGAGCAGGCCATGTCGTCGGTCGCGTTTCTCGAGATACTCGTGCCGCTCGTGCACGACCCCAAGGCGCTCGCTCTCGAGGGCCGCATTCGCGCGATCGTCGCCTCCACGATCGATGAGGGTCTCGCCTCGGCAACCGTTCCGCCCCACTACACGGTGGATGACGTTCTGCTTGCGATTCGCATGGTGGCCGGAGCTCTCGGCAGCACCACCGAAGAGGAACGCGAAGAGATCGTCGCTTCGTCGTGGCGGCTGCTGGGCATCCGCCTCAGCTGAGCCTGCGCCCACCTTCGCGCTGACCAACCCGGGACCTTCGTCCTTGCGGTGAGCCTGCCGACACGGCACCATTGGAACCGGACACTGGTGTCCGCTAGTCGAGCCCGAACAAGGAGAATCACCATGCAGATCGCCAACAAAGTCTTCGTCGTTACCGGAGGCGGCAACGGAATGGGTCGCGAGGTGACGCTGCAGTTGATCAAGCGCGGTGCGCGAGTGGCCGCCGTCGACCTCAGCGAGAGCGGACTCGCTGAAACCGTGAGCCTGGCCGCGGCAGCGCCGGGTGCTCTCACCACACACGCGCTCAACGTCGCCGATCGTGACGCGGTGCTCGCGCTTCCCGACGCCGTCATCGAAGCTCACGGCCAGGTCGACGGTCTCTTCAACGTTGCCGGCATCATCCAGCCCTTCGTCAAGATCAACGAACTCGGGTTCGACGTGATCGAGCGGGTCATGAACGTGAACTTCTGGGGCGTCGTCAATATGTCGAAGGCGTTCCTTCCCCACCTGCTCGCGCGCCCCGAGTCGGGCCTCCTCAATGTCTCGAGCATGGGCGGGTTTCTGCCCGTTCCCGGCCAGGCCGCGTACGGCGCGAGCAAGGCGGCCGTGAAGCTGTTCACCGAAGCGCTTTTCGCCGAGACCCAGGGCACGTCGCTCAAGGTGACCGTCTTGTTCCCCGGCGGAATCGCAACCAACATCACCAAGAACTCCGGTGTCGACACCAGCAAGATGGAGGCCGCCATGGCCGGCTCGGGCGGCAAAGCTCCCAAGACCACAAGCGTCGAAGACGCCGGACGGCAGATCATCGAAGCGCTCGAGCAGGGCAAGTTCCGGGCCGTCGTGGGCAGTGACGCCAAGTTCATGGATCGCTTCTCCCGCCTCTCGCCGCGTCGAGCAACCCTGCTGATCGCCAGCCAGATGAAGTCGCTGCTGGGCTAACGTGGCTGCATGATCCCCACCTCCCGCCTGCTGCTTCGGCACTGGCGGGAGGAGGATCGCGAGCCGTGGGCCGCGATCGGCGCCGACCCCGCGGTGATGGAGTTCTTTCCGTCGCCGTTGAGCCGTGAACAGGCGGATGCCTCGTTCGATCGCTTCTCGACTGCTCTGGTCGAGCGAGGCTGGGGTCTCTGGGCCGTCGACCTTGACGGGTCTTTCATCGGGTTCACGGGTCTCGCCCCGGCGACGTTTGACGCTCACTTCACCCCGGCCGTCGAGATCGGGTGGAGATTCGCACGATCGGCGTGGGGTCACGGGTATGCCACCGAGGCTGCGCGCGCCGCGCTCGCCTTCGGTTTCGATGAACTGGGGCTCGACGAGATCGTCTCGTTTACCTCGACCACGAACGTGCGCTCACAGGCAGTGATGGAACGTATCGGCATGACGCGCGATCCCGCGGACGACTTCGAAAACCCCAACGTGGCCGCGGGCAATCCGTTGCGGCCCCACGTGCTCTATCGACTCCGTTCGTATGCTTTTCGAGGCATACAGCCTGTGTAACCATTGGGCGTGAAGTTCTTCAGCCGCGTGTTTTTAGCGCCCCTCGCTGGGATCATCTTCCGGCCGAAGGTGATCGGTCGCAAGAACGTGCCCAAATCCGGTGCCGTCATCCTCGCGAGCAATCACCTCGCCTTCGTCGACAGCATCGTCATCACCCTCGTCGCCCGCCGTTCCGTCTCGTTCATGGCGAAGGCGGAGTACTTCACGGGCAAGGGATTCAAGGGATTCGTCAGCCGCAACTTCTTCAGCGGCGTCGGCGCAGTTCCCGTCGAACGCGGCGCTGGGCAGGCGGCGCAGGATGCCCTCGATGCAGGCCTCGGAATTCTCGAGAAGGGCGATGCCTTCTCCATCTACCCTGAGGGCACCCGATCGCGCGACGGCCGCCTCTACCGCGGGCGCACCGGGGTCGCATGGCTCGCCCTCACCGCGGGCGTGCCCGTTGTTCCTGTTGCACTGACGGGCACCAACGAGCTTCAGCCGGAGGGCAGCGGGGGCATTCGCCTCGCGAAGGTGACGGTCGAATTCGGCCGACCGCTCGACCTGCGTGGCTTCGGACCCGCAACATCCGGTCGCGCTCGCCGCGAGGCAACCGATGCGATCATGGCCGAGATTGGGCGCATGTCGGGCCAGGTGTTGGCCGACGCGTACAACGAGCCGCCGCCTGCAACGGCGCGCGAGCGGGTGGGCCGCTGGTTCAGGCGCGAGCGCCGCTAGCGGGCGCTTGTCGGGACTCACTAAGCCGCCTCGGCACGTCGAGCGCGCGATTAGTAGCAGATCTACGGGTAATTCCACCTTCTGTTGTAGCAGTCGTACCGTAGAAATATGAGCCAGACCGTCGACCGCAAGCACCAGACTCCCGCAACTTTAGGCAAGCCGCCCGTCGTTGACGTGGCCGCGCTCGGCCAGCACCTCATGGGCCGCTGGGCCGACGTGCGTCGCAAGTCCCGCGAGGTTGCTGCTCGCCCCGAGATGAAGCGCATCGAGGGCCAGTCGATGGACGAGCACCGCGCCCGCGTGCTCGAGCAGCTCCACCTGCTCGTCAAGGAACGCGCCGTGCACAAGGCGTTCCCCAAGTACGTCGGCGGCGAAGAAGACGCCGGTGGCAACATCGCCCAGTTCGAAGAACTCGTGCTTGCCGACCCGTCGCTGCAGATCAAGGCAGGCGTGCAGTGGGGGCTCTTCGGCGCCGCCGTGATGCACCTGGGAACCGAGCCGCACCACCTCAAGTGGCTTCCCGGCATCATGAGCATGGAGATTCCCGGCGCGTTCGCGATGACCGAGACCGGCCACGGCTCGGATGTCTCGGCCGTCGGCACGACAGCCACCTACGACCCCGCGACGCAGGAGTTCGTCATCCACACTCCGTTCCGCGCCGCGTGGAAGGACTACCTCGGCAACGCAGCCGTGCACGGCAAGGCCGCCGTCGTCTTCGCGCAGCTCATCACCAACAACGTCAACCACGGCGTGCATGCGTTCTTCGTACCGCTGCGCGATGAGAACGGCTTCCTCCCCGGCATCGGCGGCGAGGATGACGGCCTCAAGGGTGGTCTCAACGGAATCGACAACGGTCGCCTGCACTTCACCAACGTGCGCGTGCCCCGCGAGAACCTGCTCAACAAGTACGGCGATGTCGCGCCAGACGGCACCTACTCGTCGCCCATCGCGAGCCCCGGTCGTCGCTTCTTCACCATGCTCGGCACGCTCGTGCAGGGCCGAGTGTCATTGGATGGCTCGGCCGTTGTGGTCTCGAAGCTCGCGATGACGATCGCCCTCTCCTACGGATCGCAGCGTCGCCAGTTCACGGCCGCGAGCGACACGGAGGAGGAGGTCATCCTCGACTACCAGCGCCACCAGCGCCGCCTGTTGCCGCGACTCGCGACCACCTACGCGATGTCGTTCGCGCACGACGTGTTTCTCGACAAGTTCCACGACGTATTCAGCGGCGAGCACGACACCGACGCCGATCGCCAGGATCTCGAGACACTCGCCGCCGCGCTCAAGCCGCTCAGCACCTGGGCCGCGCTCGACATTCTGCAGGAGGCCCGCGAGGCCTGCGGCGGTAACGGTTTCCTGGTCGAGAACCGCCTCACGAGCCTGCGGGCCGACATGGACATCTACGCAACATTCGAAGGCGACAACAACGTGTTGCTGCAGCTCGTCGCCAAGCGCCTGCTCACCGACTACTCCAAGTCATTCGCGGGGGCTGACGCCGGTGCAATGGCGGCATTCGTCGCGGGACAGGTGGGGGATGCCGCGATCAACCGCACCGGCCTGCGTCGTCTCGCCCAGTCCGTGGTCGACTTCGGTTCGACCGCTCGCTCGGTGGGATACATCCGCGACACCGACTCGCAGCGCCAGTTGTTGACCGACCGCGTGCAGACCATGATCGCCGAGATCGCGGGTCGTCTGCGCACTGCGAACAAGCTCCCCAAGATGGAGGCCGCGCAGCTTTTCAACAGCAATCAGAACGCCCTCATCGAGGCCGCCCGCGCCCACGGCGAGCTGCTGCAGTGGGAGGCGTTCACCGACGCCGTGGAGAAGATCGAAGACGACGACACGAGGCAGGTGCTCACGTGGCTGCGCGACCTCTTCGGTTTGTCGCTCATCGAGAAGAACGCGGCGTGGTACCTCATCCACGGTCGCATCTCGGCGCAGCGATCGCTCGCGATCACCGCGTACATCGATGACCGGCTGCTGCCACGGCTGCGCGACTACGCGTTGCCGCTGGTCGCGGCATTCGAGTTTGCGCCCGAGCACATCGGAGCACCGATCGCCCTCGGAGCCGAGAAGTCACGGCAGGACGAAGCCATGGAGTACTACCGCGCGCAGCGCGAGAGCGGAACGGCCCCCGAGGTCGAGAAGGCCCCGCCGCGTGCGGTCAAGGCCGCCCGCAAGTAGTCCGTGCCCGGTGCCGCGGTCGGTGCGCGATGCCCGGGCGCGGTGCCGTCGCGACGTGCGCGGTCCCGACGCGACGTGCGCGGTGCCGGTGCGACGTGCGCGGGAGTTGCAACCACCCGCGGGAGTTGTGACACCCGCGGATGTCTGTAACTCCCGCGCACGGGTCGAGCGGGTGGCGCGGTCAAACGCGGCGACCGGGTGGTCGGTCGAGCGGGTGGCGCGGTCGAACGCGGCGAGCGGGTGGTCGGTCGAGCGGGTGGCGCGGTCAAACGCGGGCATACTGCCACCCGCGACTGACCGTCTTACCCGCGCAAGCACGATTCGCGAGCGGCTTACCCGCGCAAGCACGGTTGGCGAGCGGATCCCTCGCGCAAGCACGATTGGCTAGCGCACCCCGCGCATGAGCCGCAGAACCGGGCGGCTGGCGGCAATCAGCCCGCCACCGACGACGATGGCGATGAGGCCGAGGAATCCAAAGTACGGAACCTCGTTCTTGGGGTCGTAGAGCTCCGCGAGCTGGCCCGCGATGGCTGTGCCGAGCGCGACCGACAGGAAGAACAGCGCCACCATCTGCGTGTGAAACGCGGCGGGTGCGAGCTTGGTGGTGACCGAGAGGCCGATCGGCGAGATGAACAGCTCGGCGAGCGTGAAGACGAACAGGATGCCCACGATCGCGAGCAGTGGGGTCGAGTTCGCGGCTCCGTTCGCAAAGGGCAGGAACAGCCAGAATGCGAGCCCCATCACGATCGCGCCTATCGCGAACTTCACGGGGGTGGAGGGTTGGCGGGTACCGAGCCTGGTCCAGACGGCGGCGAAGACACCCGACAGGATGATGATGAAGATGGGGTTGATCGACTGCACCCACGACACCGGCATCTCCCAGCCCAGGATGCTGCGGTTGAGCCGCTGGTCGGAGTAGATCGTGAGCACGGTGAACTGCTGCTGGTAGAGCGACCAGAACGCGACGCTCGTGACGAAGAGCGGGATGAAGGCAAACACCCGTGACCGCTCATCCTTCGACAGCCGCGAGCTCGAGAGGATGATCACGAAGTAGGCGATCGCCGCGATGATGACGAGCGCGATCACGATCAATGCGAGGTTGTTCGCCGTGATGAGCCCGGTGAGTACGGCGATCACGATGACGGCGACGGCCGCGGCGGTGATGCCGATGAGCAGGGGGCGTCGGTTAGCCGGCAGCGGGTTGGGTACCTCGTGAGCCTCGGTGGGCAGCTTGCGTCTGCCGATGCTGTACTGGATGAGGCCGGCAGCCATGCCCACCGCTGCGAGCCCAAACCCCCAGTGGAAGCCGAGCGTCGACTGGAGCAGCCCCGTGAGGATGGGCCCGAAGAACGCACCGAGGTTGATGCCGAGGTAGAACAGCGAGAAGCCCGCATCGCGACGGGGATCGTCTGTCGTGTAGAGCGTGCCGACCACCGAGGTGGCGTTTGCCTTCAACCCACCGGAGCCGAGGGCGATGAGGATGAGACCGACCGTGACACCGGCGAAGCCCGGCAACAGGGCGAGCGCGATGTGGCCGAACATGATGACGATGGCGCTGAAGAAGAGCACCCGCTCGGAGCCGAGAATGCGGTCGGCGAGCCACGCGCCGATGATCGTAGACAGGTACACCGCGCCGCCGTAGGCGCCCACGATCCCCGCGGCCGTCGCCTGGGGCAGGCCGAGTCCGCCCTCTGACGCGGAGTAGTACAGGTAGATGAGCAGGATGCCCTGCATGCCGTAGAAGCTAAACCGCTCCCACATTTCCACCCCGAAGACGGTGGCAAGTGACCGGGGCTGGCCGAAGAAACTCTTATCGCTATCGGCGGTCATTGCTACTCCTCTTCGCGGCGGCCGCTTCCCGTGAGTCGGAGCGTCGCCAAGAACCCTAGTGCGAGGAATCCCGCCGCCGAGAACGCGGCATAGCGTGTTGAGTCGCTGAACGCGGCGCGCGCCTCGGTTGCAGCTTCGGGGGACTGCGCGTCGAGGCCGGGGATGGCGGTGCCAGCGGAATCGACGACGGCGTTGACGATCTGCGTCTGCGCTTCGGCCGGCAGGGTCGTGGTTTCGAGTCGCGAGGCGAGGCCTGTGCCGAGTGAGGTGAACAGGATCGTTCCGAGAATGGCGATACCCAGGGCCGAACCGACCTGGCGCGCTGTCGACTGTGTGCCTGATCCCTGGCCGCTCTGCTCGAGCGGAACATCCTTGAGCACGACGCTCGTGAGCTGGGCGGTCGCGCAGCCCACACCGAACCCGTAAATGAAGAGGCCGGGCACGATCTGCCACCATTCGGAGGTGGGACTGATGGCGAAGCCGACGAGCACGACGCCGATGATCTCGGCGATGATTCCGATGCGCACAATCACGACGGGCGAGACCCGGTTGCCGAAGGCGCCGGCGAATCCCGAGGCAACGAACGAGCCGATCGCGAGCGCCAGGATCACGAAGCCGGTCTGCAGGGCGTCGTACCCGAGCACGTTCTGCAGCCACAGGGGCAGAGACAGGATGATGCCGAACTCGCCGAGCGAGACGATCATGGCGGCGATGTTGCCATTGCGGAACGACGGGATCCGCAGCAGCCCGAACGCGAGCATCGTCGACTTGCCGGCGCGCTCGCGGCGCAGTCCCCACCAGATGAATGCCACGAGAGCGAGGAGGGTGACGGCAAACGCGAAGGGGATCGGTGAGATCTCCAGAGTCCACCAACCGGGCACGTTCTCGCTGAGCCACCAGCCCATGGTGCGGCCCTCGATGAGGCCGAAAACGAGGGAGGAGAACAGAACGACTGAGAGGATGGCGCCTACAACGTCGACACGGCGCGGCACGCCTTCCTCGCGCGACTCGAGGGCAAACAGCAGCACCCCGATCACGATGATGACGCCGAGCGGAACGTTGATGCCGAACGCCCAGCGCCAGGAGAAGTACGTGGTGAGCCAGCCGCCGAGCAGTGGTCCGACCGCGGCCATACCGCCGATCGTGGAACCCCACACCGCGAATGCGATGGCTCGTTCGCGACCGCGGAACGTCGCGTTGATGATGGAGAGGGAGGCCGGCAGGATCATGGCACCGCCGACGCCCTGCACGAGTCGAGACCCGATGAGCATCTCGCCGGAGACCGAGAACGCGGCAAGCACGGAGGCGAGGGCGAAGATCACAACACCGATGAGCAGCACCCGACGGCGCCCGAATCGGTCGGCGAAGGTGCCGAACACGAGCAGCAACGCGGCAAAGACGAGCGTGTAGCTCTCCTGCACCCACTGAACCTGGGTCGAACTGATGCCCAGGTCGTCGACGATCGAGGGGATCGCGACGTTGACGATCGTCGAGTCGACAATGATGAGCGCGACAGCGACGCTGATGAAGACGAGGCCCGCCCAGCGCGTCTTGTGGGGGGTGTGAGTGGTCACGCGGGTGTTCCCTTCGAGAGCCTCAGGGAACGGAGTCGAAGAATGACCGTCGCCCCCAGCACGAGCACGACCGCCACGATGGCTGCGATCGCGGTAGATGCCGAGAGAAGGTCGCCCGTGAGCCTGCCCACGGCCACCCACGCCAACCCCCAGCTGAGCGAGAGCGCGGGGGCGATGCGCCCCCGGCCCACGACGGCGAGGGCGATGCCCGCTGCGGCCGCGACCGCGATCACCACGACAGCCCACAGCTCCGGCGCGAGACCCCAGCCCGTGAATCCGACGGCGACGAGAAGCGCGGTCACATTGGCGGCGGTCGCGATCGCGACCCACCCGAGGTAGAGACCGATGGTGCCATCCGTCACGAGCGCATCAAACGCGCCGATCGGCCGATAGGCGAGCGCCTGCAGGAAGGTCTGAATGAGCACGGCGAGCAGCACGATGATGATCGGCACGCTCAGACCGAGCAGGTCGAACTGGATGCTCAGGATCCACGCCGCGTTGAGCACGAGGGATGCCGCGATCCAGTAGCCAAGTCGGCGATGCCGCTCGGCAGCGGACGCTGCGGGAAGGAACTGCCACACGGCGTAGGCGATGAGCCCGAGGTAGATGACCGACCAGATCGAGAAGGCGGGCACGTCGGGCGCAATGAGAGTGGCGTCTGCCGCGAGTGCGCCGCCAGCCGCATCCTGGATGGGCGTGCCCCCGGCGGCACCCGACCCCACGAACGACCCCACGACCGCAATGACGGCACTCGCAGCAACAGTGATTTGACGGACGATATCGCGGCGTTCTCGCATGACGCGAGCCTACGCTCGGAGAGCCAATGTCAAGGGGCATTGACGCGCCTGCCGCGGGCGGTACCGTAAACCCATGACGTTCAATGACAACTCCAACATTGGGTCGGGGCGAGTCTCACGCCGCGGCCGCACCACGGGAATTGCCGTCGGCGGTGGTGGCCTGCTGGTCATTGGACTGTTCCTTCTTTCGCAGCTTCTTGGCGTGGACCTCACAGGCCTCGCGGGCGGCGGCACTGCCCCCGCCGGTCCGGATGACTCGCTCGAGGAGTGCCAGACGGGCGCCGACGCAAACTCGTCGGTCGACTGCCTCATGAGGGGTGCAGCGGCCTCGCTCGGCACCTACTGGGCCGAGCAACTGCCCGCCCTGGGTGTCGAGTACCGTTCCACCCAGATCGTGCTCTTCACCGATCAGACCGACACCGGATGCGGCGGCGCAACCAGTGCAGTCGGCCCGTTCTACTGCCCTCCCGACGAGACGATCTACCTCGACACCGACTTCTACGACGAGCTCGTGAGTCGCTTCGGGGCGAACCCCGGCGCCCTTGCGCAGATGTACGTGGTCGCGCACGAGTGGGGTCACCACATCCAGAACATCACGGGCATCATGAACGGCCTTGACCTTCAAGACACCGGGCCGACCTCCGACACCGTTCGGCTCGAGGTGCAAGCCGACTGCTTCGCGGGTGCGTGGGTCGGCGCGGCATCCACGATCAAGGACGAGAACGGCGTGACCTTTCTCGAGCCCCTCACCCAGCAGCAGATCGACGATGCGCTGAGTGCAGCGGCGGCCGTGGGCGACGACCGCATTCAGGAGCAGGCTCAGGGCCAGGTCACTCCCGAAACGTGGACGCACGGCTCGAGCGAGATGCGGCAGCGGTGGTTCAGCACGGGCTTCGAGGGTGGGCCGAACGCCTGCAACACCTTCGACGTGTCTCAGCTGTAGTCGATTCACCCATGTCGAGCTGGGCGGCGGGTGCTATTTTCGGCGCATGACCATAAAGCGAATCGCGCTCGGTTGTGCGGCGGTTGCCCTCACGGCGTCGCTGCTTGCTGGCTGCACCCCTGAGACGACGACCGAGGCGTCGCCCAGCGCGACCGCGGCGCCGAGCATCCAGCCCGCGGAGTCGGGCGACACCCCCAGCCCCACACCGACCGTCGAGGCCGCTCTCGAGTTTCACCAGCCGGCCACGTGCAGCGAGCTTGCCGGGCCCGACCTCGAGGCCGTGTTCGCCTCACGCAACGCAGTGCTCTTCAACTCGTCGAACGGCGAGGGCCTGTATGCGGGTACGCCCGTCGATACCCACCAGCAGGGCGGAAACCCCTTCGGCTGCCTGTGGGGCGTGCCCGACGTCGACCTCAACACCTTCGTGCTCTCCGTGCAATCGCTCAGCAATGCCGCGCACGAGGGTGTCATGGCCATTCTCGACGGTGGCGGCTACGACAAGACCGTGGACGGCGACGTGGTGACCTACACCGCCATCGGCGCCGAGACGGGAGAGCCGGCCGACCAGCTCACGATCCACGTGCTGCGTGCAGACAGCTGGATGACCGGCTGGGCCGCCCTGGGCGGCGAGCAATCACGTGTGCGCATCACCGAGTATCTCGATGCTGCCGCCGCGAACCTCTACAACTAGCGTGGGAGCGTGACAGTCCAGCCTCCCCGCCACCTCCTGCACGATGTGTTGGAACGGGTGCGGTTTCTGCGCGATGGTGAGCTCGCCAGCTACATCCCGCAGCTCGCGACCGCCGACCCCGAGGGCCTGGGCATTGCGGCCGTGAGCGTCGAGGGAACGCTGTACACGGCGGGCGACGCCGAAGTGCCGTTCACGATCCAGTCGGTGTCCAAGCCATTCATCTACGCGCTTGCGCTGCAGGTGAACGGCATCGAGGAGCTGGCCACTCGCGTCGGAGTCGAGCCGAGCGGTGAGCCGTTCAACGCGATCAGCCTCGAAGAGACCACCGGTCGACCGATGAACCCCATGATCAATGCCGGTGCCATCGTCGTGTCGTCGCTCATGGAGGGGGCGACGGCTGCCGACAAGACCGAGTCCATTCGCACAGGCCTGGCGGCGTTCGCCGGCCGGCACCTCGACATCGACGAGGCCGTCTTCGCCTCGGAGCTCGAGACGGGTGACCGCAACCGTGCGCTCGCCCATCTCGCGCACGCCGCGCGCGTGCTGGGGTCATCGGTGGATGTCGCGACCGAGACCTACTTCAGGCAGTGCTCGCTCGTGGTCACGGCGCGCGACATCGCCGTGATGGCGGCAACCCTCGCCAACGCCGGCCGCAACCCGGTGACTCACGAACAGGTCGTGAGCGAGCCGGTGGCCCGGTGGACCATGGCCGTGATGGCTGGCAGCGGCATGTACGACGCGTCGGGCGAGTGGCTCGCGCGCGTGGGCCTGCCGGCCAAGAGCGGGGTGAGCGGTGGAATAGCGGCCGTCGACCCAGGCCGGTTCGGAATCGGCACCTACAGCCCGCGGCTGGATGCTCGAGGCAACAGCATTCGCGGAATTGCGGCCCTGGAGACACTCAGCTCCGAGTACGGGCTGCACATGTTCGCAAACCCCGTGGACCCGTTCTCCTGATCAGCGCGCGATCAACTCGTGCACGAACGCGAGCTTTTTCGCCACCGGCTCGGTGAGCTCGAAGGGGTAGAGGTCGCGCTGCCCCATCGCGCGGTTGACGCGGTTGAACATGAGCGAGAGCCACTGCCAGTCGTCGAGCATCCGGTCGATACCGAGCTGGCGGTAGTCGGTCTCGGGCACGATGTCGTGCTGCGCGATTCCCGGCACCCGGCTGGTGAGCATGACGACCCCCGCGTTGGCGGCCGTCGCGAGCGTTCCCGTGATGTGCAGGTAGTGGGCAAAGCACTCGGCGAAGTCTTCCCACGGGTGCATCGTGGCGTACTCGGAGATGAAGGACTCGTGCCAGTTCTCGGGAGCGCCCTCTTTGTAGTGGCGGGCGATCGCGTCACGGTAGCTGGCGCGCTCGTCGCCAAAGAGGGCGCGGCAGGCATCCCACGACGCGTCGTCGGTGAGAAGAACGCCCTGGTAGTAATGACCGATCTCGTGGCGGAAGTGGCCCAGCATCGTGCGGTACGGCTCGCCCAGCTTCACGCGCAGGTTCTCGCGGTGGGCATCCAGGGTCTCGGCCAGGTCGAGGGTGATGATGCCGTTGGCGTGCCCGATCATCACGCGTGTGCCGCTGTAGCTCGAGAGCAGGTCGAAGCCGAGCCCACCGGGCTTCTCGTAGAACGGCACGATGGGCAAATCGAGCTCCCTGAGCTGCACGAGCAGGCGACGTTTGGCGATGCCCGTGTCGCGCAGCTTCTCCCACGCGATGGTGTCTTGGCGATCGGGCAGGGTGCGGCTCAGGCGGCATGAGAAGCAGCGCCCGGATTCTTCGGAGTCGGCCACGACCCAGTTGCAGCCCCACGATCGATTCGAGCAGAACCGCCAGGTGTCTCCGTCGACCGTCGTGCCCTGGGCGCCCACGACGAGGAAGGTCAGCGTGGTGTGCTGGAAGCCCAGTTCGGCGCCACAGTGGGCACACTCGAGCCAGTCGAGAAACACAAAGCTCTGGCAGTGGGGGCAGCGCGGCGTGGTCACGGTGTCAGCTTAGGCCGCGACAACTCGGCCGAGTCGGGCAAGATTTCGGGCTGTACCGCTGGGATACTCAACCATGCAGATAGAAATCGCATGGGTTCCGCTCATCTGGTTTGTGATCGACTGGGCGATCCGGATTGCCGCACTCATCATCGTGCCTCGAAATCGCAAGCCGACGTCGGCGATGGCATGGCTTCTCGCCATCTTTCTCATTCCGACAATCGGAGTCGTTCTCTTTCTGCTGATCGGCAGCTACCGGCTGCCCAAATCACGCCGGATCAAGCAAAAGCAGGTCGACGCGATCATCGCCGAGCGCATGCGAGACATGCACCTCGTGGTGGATGACGCTGACTGGCCCTCGTGGCTGCCCGGCGTCGTCGAACTTAACCAGCAGCTGTCAACCATTCCGGCCGTGGGCGGCAACGCCGCCACCCTGATTGACGACTACCAGGCCGGTATCGATGCGATGGCCGCAGACATCGATACCGCCACCACCTTCGTGCACGTGGAGTTCTACATCGTCTCGTTCGACACGACGACGGCGGGGTTCTTCGCCGCGATGGAGCGCGCGGTCGCCCGCGGTGTGACGGTGCGTGTGCTGCTCGACCACGTCGCATCCGTTCGGGCGGTCAACTCCCGCAAGACCTTCAAGGAACTCGACCGCATCGGCGTGAAGTGGCACTTCATGCTGCCGTTCCAGCCGCTCAATGGCCACTTCCAGCGGCCCGACCTGCGCAATCACCGCAAGCTCGTGGTGATTGACGGTCGCGTTGGATACATGGGCTCGCAGAACATGATTGACCGCACGTACAACTCCAAGTCGAACATCAGGCGAGGCCTCAAGTGGCAAGAGCTCATGACCCGGGTGACCGGGCCCGTCGTGTCGACGATCAACGCCATTTTTCTCGGTGACTGGTTCAGCGAGACGAACGAGCGCATCGACCACGAGCATGTGCTCGCCATCGACGTGCCGCGCACCGGAACCCTCGACGCACAGGTGGTGCCGAGTGGGCCTGGGTACGACGAAGAAAACAACCTGCGCCTGTTTCTCGGTCTCGTGCACTCGGCCCAGCAGAAGGTGATCATCACCTCCCCGTACTTCGTGCCCGACGACGCCCTCATGTACGCGATCACGTCGGCGTCGCAGCGCGGGCTCGACGTCGAGCTCTTCGTGAGCGAGATCGGCGACCAGTTCGGAGTCTTCCACGCACAGCGGTCCTACTACGGCGCGCTGCTGCGGTCGGGGGTGAAGATCTGGATGTACCCGGCTCCGTTCATCCTGCACTCCAAGCACCTCTCGATCGACGACGACGTGGCGGTTATCGGGTCGAGCAATATGGACATCCGTTCGTTCAACCTCGACCTAGAGGTGTCGCTGCTCGTGCGCGGCCGCGAGTTCGTGGCGAGCATGCGCGAGATCGAGCAGAAGTATCGGGATGTCGGGCGCGAACTCACGCTCGCAGAGTGGGAGAAGGAACCCCTCAGGCGAACGTTCTTCGACGGCCTGCTGCGCCTCACCTCGGCGCTGCAGTAGCGAACTCAGGCCGTCTCGACCTCCGCCGGTTCCGGCACGGTGGTGACGGGTCGCTGCAGCACCTCAAGGAGCGCGACCACGATGACGCTGATCACGAGCGTCCAGAGCACGAGGGTGACGCTCACCGGCCGCGAGAAGAACAAGACCGCGGTAGCGGCCACGGCGACCACCACCCGCAGCAGCACGCGTTGGCGGTACATCCACTCGCCGGTCCGGCCGGTGCTGAGACCGCGCTTCTCCGCCGCCTCGCGAATCGACGCGGCACCCGACTGGCCGAATGACCTGAGCTTGCGCGGAACCGAGAACGGGCCGGCGAGCCACGCGACGATCGCCACGACGATCGCGAGCACAAGCACTGCTGTTGCCGAGGACTGAATCGGTGCGGCCACCGCGGCGAACAGCACGTTCGCGACGCTGACAGGCAGCACGAACGGAGTGAGGGTGGAAATGAACACGAGGTTGCCCGCGCCCAGTCCGGCGAGCGTAATCACCATGCCCAGCGCAAGCGCGACGGCGGCCCAGATCAGAGCGAGCGCTCGGCGCCGAGCAACGAGCACGCCCGCGGCGAGGAAGACCAGGGCTATGACTGCCAGCCAGTAGCCTGCGACGACGGCCGCGCTGTAGGCGAGCTGGATGGTCGGGATCGCATCGGATTGGGCGATGACGATCGTGCGATCGATCTCGGGGATCTGAGACGCGAATGTGAGCCCCTGGTCGATGAGCGCGATCTTGACCTGCGCGATGATGGGCGCCAGCTGGATGCCGATCTCGCCGCGGTCGGAGATCGTCAGGGCACCATCGTTGGTGCCCTGCATGCTGTTCACGAGCTGGGTGTGACTGATGCGTAGGGTCTGCGTCCACACGTTCGCGAACGCGTCTGACGCGACGAACTTGTCGACGCCGGACTCGATGAGCCCCTGCACACCGGATGCTGCCGGGCCCTTGAGTGTCTCGAGCGCGCGGGTGGCGACCGGCCCCGTGCCGAGGTCGATGATGCCGTCGATGACGCTCGACGTGAGACCCGGAATGTCGAGCTGCTCGTTGATGGCGTTCACCGTCTCGTCGGCGACGAACTGCTGCACGCTCGGATCGGACGCGAGGGGGCCGTAGGTCGCGACGAAGCGATCCGTGTCGGTGAGCGTGAGGTTCACCCACGAACCCACGAGGGCGACGGGAGAGAGCAGTGCGCCAATCACGATGAGCACGGTGGCGAGGAGGGTCCACGCCCACGAGCGCTTCCTGGCGCGCGGCGCGGCCTCCGTCACGTTCTCTTTGAGCGCTTCGTTCTCGGCCTCAAGCTGCTCAATGCGTGCGCGCAACTGCGCGGCCGTCTCCCGTGCCATTGCCTCAGATGCCCAGGGCCTTGGCCTTGGCCGCCGCAAACTCGGCGTCATCAATCAGCCCCGCAGCTTTGAGCTGGTTGAGCTGGGTGAGCTGGGCAACGATGTCGTTCGTTTCGGCAGGGGCCGGGGTCGGGGCGGCGGCAGGTGCCGGTGCTGCTGCGGCAGCCTGCGCCTGCGCTGCCGCACGCTGCTTCTGCGCGACGGCTCCGCCGACCGCCTGAGCGGTACCGGCAATTACTGCGGTGCGGGCCATCGTGCCAATGAGGCCGGGGCGTCCCATTCTTCTCATGTCTGTGCTTCTCTCTTGGTCGGATCTAGTCGAGTTCGGCGAGCGCGGCCTGAACTTCGCTCACGGCAGCGCCGGGAATCCGGATGCTCTCCAGCAGTACGCCGCCCGCGTCGACGATCGAATCCCGAAGCGGCTTCACCCATGTGTGCTCGAAGACCAGAATGGCGGCCGAAGAGTTGGCGGGGAGATCTTCGGTGAGGTCGGCGACATCTTCATCCGACAGCAGTCCCTCGACGTGGTCGAGTACCGTGAGCAACGACGCGACATCCGAGTTCGGGGCCAGCTCATCGAGCTCGAAGAACGTGGGCACGTGGTCGGCATCGATGGTCACGAACAGGCCATCAATAATCGTGATCGTCTCGTCTGCGACGACCTTGGCAAGCTCGGGCAGTATCGCTCCGGTGAACTTGTCTTCGGGAAATCCGATGACGAGTACTTCGATGGGTCCCAGTGTCATGGCGCGCCTCCGATGCGGGTGTCTAGCCCAGAGAGTAGTCCTTTCTGGGGGAGCGTGAAGGGGACTTTGGCCCTTCACATCGTTAGGCGGCACCGACATCATTGATGCCATGAAATCGAAGCCCGCATCGCGCGCCATTGCCGCGGCGCACGCCGCCCATCTCGCTGAGCTGCCGTTCTCCGACACGACTGACTTCGACAACGCTGATCGGGGGTTTATTGCGGCGCTGGAGCCAGGCGTCATCCACTCTGCGGATGGCCGGGTGGTGTGGGACAACGACAGCTACGCCTTCCTCAACGGCGAGGCTCCCACGACCGTCAACCCGAGCTTGTGGCGGCAGTCACAGCTCGTGGCCAGGCAGGGCCTGTTCGAGGTGACACCGGGCATCTACCAGGTGCGTGGTCTCGATCTCTCGAACATCACCTTCGTCGAGACCGACAGCGGGGTGATCGTGATCGACCCCCTCATTTCGAGCGAGACGGCCGCGGCAGCGCTCGGCCTCTATCGGGCCCATCGCGGCGATCGGGTGGTGGTCGCGGTGATCTACACGCACAGTCACGCCGATCACTTCGGTGGAGTATTCGGGGTGATATCGCAGCAGGATGTGGAGTCTGGCGCGGTGCAGGTCATTGCGCCGGAGGGCTTTCTCGAGCACGCCGTCTCTGAGAACGTCTACGCGGGAACCGCCATGAGTCGTCGCGCCGGGTACATGTATGGAGCGGCGCTCTCACGCGGGCCGCGGGGTGCTGTCGGCGCTGGCCTCGGCCAGACCACCTCGACGGGTGAGGTAGGCCTGATCGTTCCGACCCTCTACGTCTCCGCGACCGGCGAGACGCTCACCGTCGATGGCGTGGAGATCGAGTTTCAGATGGCGCCGGGAACCGAGGCGCCCGCCGAGATGCACTTCTACTTTCCCCGCTATCGGGCGCTGTGCATGGCCGAAAATGCTACCCACACGCTGCACAATCTGCTCACCCTGCGTGGTGCGCTCGTGCGTGATCCCCACGTCTGGTCGCAGTACCTCACCGAGGCCATCACCACCTTCGGTGACCGCAGCGATGTCGCCTTCGCCTCACACCACTGGCCCACGTGGCACAAAGAAAACATCGTTGCCTTTCTGTCGACCCAGCGCGACCTCTACGCGTACTTGCACGACCAGACCCTCCGACTGCTCAACCAAGGCTTCACGGGTGCCGAGATAGCCGAGAATTTTGCGATGCCCCCCGCGCTCGAGAAGGCGTGGAACACCCACGGCTACTACGGCTCGGTGAGTCACAACGTCAAGGCGGTTTACCAGCGCTACCTCGGATGGTTCGACGGTAACCCTGCGCGGCTCTGGGCTCATCCCCCCGTGGAACAGGCCAAGCGTTACGTCGATGCGATCGGCGGAATCGACCGCGTGGTCGAGCAGGCCCAGGCGGCGTTCGACGGCGGAGACTTTCGGTGGGCGGCCACGCTTCTCGACCATGCGGTGTTCTCCGACCCCAACCACGCAGCGGCCCGTGAGCTGTACGCAGACACTCTCGAGCAGCTCGGCTACGGCTCGGAGAACGGCACCTGGCGCAACTTCTTCCTGTCTGGGGTGACCGAATTGCGCGAAGGAAACTTCGGTACGCCGGCAGCAACGGCAGCGCCTGCGATCGTGGCTCAGCTCTCGGCGGAACAGTTGCTCGACTCGCTGTCGATCTCGGTGAATGGTCCCCAGGCGTGGGATCTCACGCTGTCGCTCACGATCGTCTTCACCGACCTCGACACGTCGTACCGTCTCGACCTGCACAACGGCGTACTGATCTACGAGCGGGGCTCCCAGACGCCGTCGGATGCCACGCTCACGCTGACGAAAGCGCGGCTCATCGGGATGCTGATGGCGGGGGACTCGACGTCACCGGGGATCGAGATATCCGGCGACGCCTCGGTGCTCGGCACGCTGACCTCGGTGCTCGACAGGGGCGACCCCAACTTCAATATCGTCGTTCCCTAGACGGCTCTGGCCGGTCGTCAGTGCGGGCCGGCTGGCAGCCAGCCCTCGCCGCACGCGCCGCCGTCCGCGCTCTCGCTTACCGTGATCTCGTCGCCCCCCGGCGTGAGCAGCGGGTTGTAGAACCTCGCGATCTCGGTGCTCGACTGGGGCACATAGTGGAAGATCAACGAGCGTCGAAAGCGGTCTGTCGAGCGGTTGGGGCCCGAGCCGTGCACCATGCTGCCGTGGAAGAACAGCACGTCGCCGGCCTTCAGCTCGGTCTGCTCGGCGACCATGCCGTCTTCGAGGATGATGGTCTCTTTCGTGAACGACTCGCTCTGGTCTGCTTCATCCGTGCACTGCAGTTCGTACTTGTGTGAGCCGGCGACCATCTTGAGCCCGCCGTTCTCGCCGTCGCAGTCGTCGACCGCGATCCACACCGCAATGCAGGTTTCGGGATGCGCCTGGAGAAACAGGTTGTCTTGGTGCATGGCCTGGCCGCGAGCGGTAGGCGGCTTGAAGTAAAACATGCTCTGCGCCCCGAAGACCGGGCCCATGATCTCGGTCACCCTGCTCATGATTCGGGGGTCGAGCATCCACCTGCGTGAGAGCTGTCCGATCTCGAGGTCGACTCGGCGGTGGGGATGCACGAGGCGCGGGAACTGCTTGAGGGGATCGCCCTCGGGAACGTGGTCGTCGTGTCCGACGGAGGTGTCAATGGCGACCTGCTTCATGAATGCATCGCGGATCTCGCCTACCTCCTCGGCGGTGAGCAGTGAACGGATCTGGATGACTCCGAGGCGGTCGAACTCGTCTGCGAGCGAGGCCTCTGCGCTTGGGGTGATATTCAACATGCGACTGAGTCTGCTTGCCCGATTGCGCTAAAGGCATAGGCAATCCTGCCTGCTTCATGGAAGATACTGCTATGGCTAAGCGAAAAGAGTCGGCGCATCCCGTCGTCAACCGCATCACGGGCGGTTACTTTCGCGAGGGCGCTGACTACTCCACGTGGCGCACGAACGGCACCGATGACTTTCTGCTCATCCACACGGTGGCCGGGGCGGGCCGATTCGGCAGTCGCGAAGGCTCCCTCGAGGTGGGCGCTGGCGACGCGGTGCTGCTGCGACCGGGAGTTCTGCACGACTATGCGACGGCGCCCGGCTCGACCCGGTGGGAGTTCGCTTTTGCGCACTTCCATGCGCGCGGAGACTGGATGCCCATGCTCGACTGGCCCGTGACCCTCCGCGGTCTCGGGCTGATTCGAGCCGACGGGGAAGTGCACCGGCGCGTGACCGCCGCCCTGCGACGCTCCGGCCGCAGCCGCTCTGGCGGCCTGGCGCGGGCGGAACTGTTCGCGGTGAACGCCCTGGAAGAAGCGTTGCTCTGGCTCGACACCCAGAACCCCCTCACGACACGCACCGACGAGCGAGTGCTGCGGGTGATCGAACACATCGGCGCGCACATTGCGGATGAACTCGACGTTCGACGCCTTGCCGAGGTTGCCCACCTCTCGCCCTCGCGCCTCACCCACCTCTTCACCGAACACCTGGGGGTGAGCCCCCAGCGCTATGTCGAGCGTGAGCGGATGCTGCTCGCGCAGCAGTAGCTCGACCTCACCAACCGGTCGATCGCAGGCATCGCCCGAGAGGTGGGGTGGGATGATCCGCTCTACTTCTCCCAGCGCTTCCGGCGGTTTGCCGGCGCGAGCCCGAGCGGGTACCGCGACCGCGGACGCGGAGCATCCACGACCTGACTACAGGGTGGCGATGTCGATCACGAACCGGTAGCGCACATCGCTTGAGAGCACTCGCTCGTATGCCTCGTTGATGTAGTCGGCAGCGACCAGTTCGGTTTCGGGCGCAATGCCGTGCTCGGCGCAGAAGTCGAGCATCTCCTGGGTCTCGGCGATGCTGCCGATGCCCGAGCCCGCAAACGAACGGCGGTTGCCGAAGAGCGTGAAGACCTGCACGGGGAGCGCCTCGGGCGGTGCACCCACGTTCACGAGCGTTCCGTCGAGGCGCAACAGTCGGAGGTAGTGGTTGATGTTGACGGGCGCGCTCACCGTGTTGATGATGAGGTCGAAGTGGTTCTTCAGGCTCGTGAAGGTGTCGCCATCGCTCGTCGCGTAGTAGTGATCGGCGCCGAGGCGAAGGCCGTCTTCCTTCTTGCTCAGTGTCTGCGACAGCACCGTGACCTCAGCCCCCATGGCGTGGGCGATCTTGACGGCCATGTGACCGAGGCCGCCCATGCCGACCACCGCGACGCGCTTGCCGGGGCCAGCGTTCCAATGCGCGAGGGGCGAGTAAGTGGTGATGCCTGCACACAGCAGGGGTGCCGCCGCCTCGAAGGGGATCGAGTCGGCAACCTTGAGCACGAAGTCTTCGACAACAACGATGTGCGTCGAATACCCGCCCTGCGTGATCGTGCCATCGCGATCGACGGAGTTGTAGGTGCCCGTGTTGCCGTTGAGGCAGTAGTTGTTTGCTCCGGCTAGACAGTTCTCGCACTCGCGGCAGGAGTTGACCATGCAGCCGACACCCACACGATCGCCGACCTTGTGGAGGGTGACATCCGCGCCCACCTCCGTGACGAAACCGACGATCTCGTGGCCCACGACCTGCGGGTACGTGATGGAACCCCAGTCTCCACGCACGGTGTGGATGTCGGAGTGGCAGATGCCCGCGTACGCAATCTCAATGAGCACGTCGAGCGGGCCGACCTCGCGGCGCTCGATGGTGGTCTTGACGAGGGGCGCGGTGGCGGAGGTGGCCGCGTAGGCGGTGACTGTAGACATTCCTTAACGCTAACCCGCCGCCGACGGGTACTTGCGCGGTGTCGGGCGGTGGGATCAGGCTGGGGATGTCGCCAGTCAGCACACCGGGGTGCCGAGCGTGAGAGGAGCAACCATGAGCGACCCGTTTCAGAACCTGCAGCAGCAGACTGGGCGCACGATGACCGAGTGGTTCGGAGTGCTCGAGACGACGGGGCTCGAGAAGCACACCGACATTCTCAACTACCTGAAGAGTGAGCACGGCGTCTCGCACGGGTTCGCCAATGGCATCGCCCTGCAGTACCGGGCTCGCGGAACCTCGACGGCCGAGCACGACCTCGTTGCGGCGCAGTATTCCGGGGCGAAGGAGCAGTTGCGGCCGCTGTATGAGCGACTCCTGGCCGCTGCATCCGCCCTGGGAGACGACGTTGAGGTCGTGCCCAAGAAGACGGGAGTCTCCCTTCGTCGAACTAAGCAGTTCGCTCTCATCGAGGCGCCCAGCGCGAAGCGGATTCAGCTGGGTCTGCAACTGAGGGAGCACCCGACGACCGATCGGCTCCTGACCGGCGGCGCAATGTGTTCGCACAAAGTCAACCTCGCGAGCGCCGATGAGGTCGATGACGAACTCATCGGATGGCTGCGGGAAGCGTACGAGCGAAACTGACACGGGGCCTCTCGGGGGAGGATGGGACCATGACCGATAAGTCGACAAGCGTTGGCCGCACAATTGCCCGGATCGCGCTCGGCGCGAGTCTCGTCTTCGCCGGGGTGAGTCATCTCACGTTTGCGCGCAAGGACTTTCAGGCGCAGGTACCGGATTTCGTTCCGCTGCCCGTCGACACGACGGTCGTCGCATCCGGTTTCGTGGAGATCGGGCTCGGTTCGGCACTGGTGCTCGCCACCAAGCGGCGAAGGCTCGTCGGTCTCGTTGCCGCGGCATTCTTCGTTGCGGTGTTCCCCGGCAACATCTCGCAGTGGCTCAACAAGCGCAGTGCATTCGGTCTCGACACCGATGAGCGACGGTTCGGTCGCCTGTTCTTCCAGCCCGTGCTGGTGGCGGTCGCGCTGTGGTCAACGGGCGCGTTGTCACGCAAGTAACGACCGCGGCGTCGCTCGCTACGCTTGAAAGATGTCCATCGCCTCGTCAGGCCCAGCGGATCGGCTGCGTGCGCGCCGATCGTCGCTGAAGTGGACGCGGTACCCGGAGGGCGTGCTGCCGCTGTTCGTCGCGGAGATGGATTACCCGGTTTCTGAGAGCGTGCGCGCGGCGATCATCGATCGCGTTGCCAACTCAGACCTCGGCTACATTGACTCGGCCGGCCCCCTTGCCGACGCATTTGCGCAGTTCGCGCAGCGTCGCTGGCAGTGGATGGTGGATCCGGCGACGGTGCGCGTCGCGACCGACGTGAGCGTGGGGATCGTCGAGCTGCTGCGTTATGGGCTCGACCTCGAGTCGCCGGTCGTCGTCAATTCGCCCGTCTACCCGCCCTTCTTTGAACTCGTGGATGAAGCGCGCCTGCCCCTCGTCGATGCGCCCATGGTGGAACGCCTCGAGGGCTGGAAACTCGACCTCGACGCCATCGAGCAGGCGTTCATCGGTGGTGCACGTGCCATGCTGCTGTGCAATCCGCACAACCCGCTCGGGGTGCCGCACGACCGGCAGACGCTCGCCGACCTCGCGATGCTCGCCGCACGACATGACGTGCTCGTCATTGCCGACGAGGTGCACGCGCCCCTCACCTACCGCGGCGTAACCTTCACGCCCTTCAACACTGTCGCAGCCGAGGTGGGGGCCCGAGCGGTGACCGTCACGTCGGCGAGCAAAGGCTGGAATCTCGCCGGAATGAAGTGCGCCGTGATGGTGCCGTCCGATGCGCGCACCCTCGCGCTGCTCGACGCGCTGCCGCCCGAGGTGGCATCGCGCACGAGCATCCTGGGGCTGCACGCCAACGTTGCCGCGTACGGCGACGAAGCCTGGCTCGACGCCACCATCTCGAAGATCATGCACAACGACGAGCTGCTTGCTGGCCTGCTGCGTCGGCGCCTGCCGCTCGTGCGCTATCGCCGCCCCACGGCGACGTACCTGGGGTGGCTCGACTTTCGCGACCTCGGGTTCGGGCTCGATCCCTCGGAGCGGGTGCTGCAGGATGCCCGCGTGGCGCTCAATTCCGGGCCGACGTTCGGTGCTGCCGGGCGCGGCCACGCACGCATCAACTTCGCGTGCGACCCGAGCGTGCTTGAAGAAGCGGTCGCGCGTATGGCCGCGGCATTCGGGTAGCGCCGACGCTCATCTCGTGAAAAGGCGGCCGGTGACTTCGGTGGGGTGGATTCGGATGAAGACATCCTTCGGCTCCGGTGCCCACGTCCACAGGGGCGCGCGTCGCGCGATGGCCAGTTCCGATTCATCCATCCGCCGAGCGGCGCCCTTGACGACGACGCTCCACGCGCGTTGCGCGGTAGCGTCGTCGACCTCGAACGCCACGAGCGGGTTGGCGGCGATGCGCTCCACCTTCGTGCCCTCTTCCGTGCGAATCAGGATTCCCGACTCGTTGGCGAGAAAGTTCACCGGATAGATCTCGGGCTGGCCTTCGTGGCTCACGGCGAGCCGACCGAAGCTCCTGCTGCGCAGTCGGGTCCAGGCCTCGCCCGCCTCGAGCGGCATGGTGTACAGGTCAGGCATCGTTGTCTCCCTTGGTGCTGTGCAGGAAGTCCCAGCCCGTCACATCCGGGCTGTCTTCCCCGTGCTCGTAGGCGTACGCGCGCAGCCGCACCCGCTCGTCTGCGAAGTGCTCGACGAGGGCACCGTGGCGCTGTTCGAGGCCGGGAACGCGGCGGATGACCTCGAGCGCGATCTTGTAGCGGTCGAGGTCGTTGAGCATGAGCATGTCGAAGGGCGTGGTGGTTGTGCCCTTCTCGCGAAAGCCGAGCACGTGAAAGTTGGCGTGATTGGTTCGTCGGTATGCCAGCTGGTGGATGAGCGCGGGGTACCCATGGAAGGCGAAGACCACGGGCTTGTCAGTGGTGAAGACAGCGTCGAAGACGTGATCGGGCATTCCGTGCGGATGCTGGTCGGCCGCGGGGAGCCGCATGAGGTCGACGACATTCACGAAGCGAACGTGGAGGTCGGGGATCGTGCTGCGCAGGAGGTGCACCGCCGCGAGCGCCTCAAGCGTGGGCACATCGCCGGCCGAGGCGACCACGACGTCGGGCTCGACCCCGACCTCCTCGGTTCCCGCCCAATCCCAGATACCAAGACCTCGAGCACCGTGGGTCTTCGCCTCCTCAAGGCTCAGCAGCACGGGGGCGGGCTGCTTGCCTGCGACGATCACGTTGATGTAGTCCCGGCTGGCGAGGCAGTGTTGCGCGGTGACGAGCAGGCTGTTCGCGTCGACGGGCAGGTAGACGCGCACGACCTCAGGGCTCTTGGTCACCACGTGGTTGAGGAATCCGGGGTCTTGGTGCGAGAACCCATTGTGATCCTGCCGCCACACGTGCGAGCTCAAGAGGTAGGTGAGGGATGCGACCGGCCGCCGCCACGGGATGGCCGCGGAGGACTCCAGCCACTTGGCGTGCTGGTTGAACATCGAATCGACCACATGGATGAACGCCTCGTACGAGTTCATGAGGCCGTGCCGACCAGTCAGCAGGTACCCCTCGAGCAGGCCCTCGATGAGGTTCTCGCTCAGGATCTCGATGACGCGGCCCTGTCGCGCGAGGTGCTCGTCGGTCTGCTCAACCGCCCCGTACCACTGCTTCGCGGTGACCTCGTAGACGGCGTCGAGTCGGTTGGATGCCGTCTCATCCGGACCAAAGATGCGGAAGTTCTTGGGGTTCAGGCGAATCACATCGCCCAGCCACTGGCCAAGCACTCGAGTCGCCTCTGCCGTGCCGTCACGGAAGGCGGAGCGCGCGATTGCACGCGGCTCGAGATCGGGCAGCACGAGGTCGACGAGGGTCTCGCCACCGTTGGCGGCATGCTGGGCACTCATGCGGTGGGTGCCGCGCGGTCGAATCATTGACAGGGTCGAGGCGGGGGTGCCCGCGGCGTCGAAGAGCTCGTCCGGGCGGTAGCTGCGCAACCAGGTCTCGAGCTGCGCGAGGTGTTCGGGGTTCTCGCGCACCTGCGCAAGCGGCACCTGGTGTGACCGCCAGGTGCCCTCGACCGGAAGTCCGTCGACCTCCCTGGGACCGGTCCAGCCCTTGGGTGTGCGCAGGATGATCATCGGCCAGGTCGGCCGCAGAGGGTCGGGCGTGCTCTCGGCGCTGCGACGGATCGACTCGATGCGATCGACCGCGCGCTCCAGTGCCGTGGCCATTGCGGCGTGCACGACCATGGGGTCTTCGCCGTCGAACCCGCCCGACACGATGATGGGGGCGTATCCGTACCCGCGGAAGAGGTCGAGCAGTTCGGCTTCGGGGATTCGAGCGAGCACCGAGGGGTTGGCGATCTTGTAGCCGTTGAGGTTGAGGATCGGCAATACCGCGCCGTCAGTCTCGGGATTCATGAACTTGTTGAGGTGCCAGCTGGCCGCGAGGGATCCCGTCTCCGCCTCGCCGTCTCCGATGACACACGCCACGATCAGCCGTGGATTGTCGAGCGCTGCGCCGAAGGCGTGCACGAGCGAGTAGCCGAGCTCGCCGCCCTCGTGAATCGATCCCGGGGTGTCCGGCGAGGCATGCGAGGGAATACCTCCGGGAGCAGAGAACTGCCGGAAGAGCGTTCTCATGCCCGCGGCATCCTGTGTCACGCGCGGGTAGACCTCGGAGTAGGTCGAGTCGAGCCACGCATTGGCGACCATCGCGGGCCCGCCGTGGCCCGGCCCGGCGATGTACAGCACCTCGCAGCCGCGGTGCACGATGAGTCGGTTGAGATGCGCGTAGATGAGGTTGAGCGCGGGCGAGGTGCCCCAGTGCCCGAGCAGTCGCGGCTTGATATCGGAGGGTTCGAGAGGTCGCCGCAGCAGCGCGTTCTCGCGCAGGTAGATCTCGCCCACGGTCAGGTAGTTGGCCGCCCGCCACCAGGCGTCAACGACGTGAAGGGGAAAATCGTCGCGCACAGCGAGGGTTGAAGATGCGGTGTCCGTCATCTTCTCGACGGTAGGTTGCCGCCACTGTGCTCCACAGTGCCGAAAGTCCCACAGGACTTTTGGCACTGTATGAATCCCACTCGCGCGCGGAGATTGGTGCCATGAAAAATCCGCAACGTGTCATGGTCGCTCTTGGCGAGACCACCTCGGTGAGTCCCGCACTCGATTGGGCGTTGTCGTACGCGCCGAGCGTGCAGGCAGAGGTCGAGCTCGTGCATGTCGTCGACCTCAGCTGGCGGTCGACTCCCGAACGGTACGCCGAGGCGGCGCTGCTCGAGGCCGAGCAGACCTTGCGTGGCATTGCCGCGAAGCACTCCGCAGAAACGGGACAGCCCATTCACGTCACCGTGATGCTGGGGCACGCGACATCCGCTCTGGTGGAGCACGCGGCGACGGCCGACCTGCTGGTGATGGGTACTCCCGGCACCGAGTCGTTCGGAGAGTACCTCGTCAACACCCGCGCGCTTCGCGTGGCGTCGCGAGTGAGCACATCGACCGTTGTCGTGCCTCACGGGCGCGCCACGGGCCAGGGCATCGTGGTGGGAGTCGACGGCTCAGAGTTCTCGGCCAACGCCGTCGCATTCGCCGCGCGAGAAGCTGACCGACTGGGCGAGCGACTCATCGCCGTGCACTCGTGGCACGCACCGCAACCGTGGAGCGATGTCGAGTCCGCCTGGCCCGCCGAGCCCGAAGAAGAGGAACGCCGAGTTCTGGCTGAGGCAGTCGCCGGCCTTGCCGGGAGCTACCCCGACCTCACGGTCGACACCCAGGTCGCATTCGGCCGAGCGGCGAACGTTCTGAATGACGCTGCCGAGGGCGCCCGGATGCTCGTGGTGGGCAGCCACGGTCGGCAGGGTTTCGCCAAGGCCTGGCTCGGCTCGACGAGTGAAGAGCTCATTCTCGCGATGCCGACGATCGTTGCGGTGATCCGCTGAGCCGGGGCGGCTACCGCGCGATGATGACGGGCGAGTTGATGTTGAGCAGCACCTCGTGCGTGACGGGGCTCAGGTGCTGCGACCCGGATTCGCCGTCGGCGCCACCGTCGATGACGAGCAGTGTGGCTGCGCGGCTCGCGTCGAGCAGGGCCTCTGAGCGTTGGCGGCGTGAAACGCGACTGCGGATGGCGATGCCCGGAGCGGCATCCGAGGCGACCTTCACCGCCGATGCAAGTAACTCCCGCGCCGCGTGAGCGTCTTCCGACGAGTCTGCCGCGTGCAGAAGGGTGAGGTCCTGCCGAAGCCGAAGCGCCTCCCGTGCGCCAGCGACTATCGCGCGACGCGATGCCTGGGCATCCTTGACTCCCACGACAATTCCGCCCCGGCCGGTCAGGTTGTTCTCGGGGATGATCGCGACGCTGCACTGGGCGTGAGCGGCGACCTCGATGCCGAGCGTTCCCAGCACGCGCCCGTGAATGTACCCGGTCTTGTGTGTACCCACGACGAGCAGATCGTGCGTGCGAGCGGCGTTGATGAGTGCGAGCACAGGACTGCCCGCCTCCGGGTCCGCGTGTTCACTGACGACGGTCGCGCCAGTGGCGAGGCCACGTTCATGTGCCCACCGCAAAGCGGCGTTGCTCGGACCCGAGTCGTTGACTCCGACAACAATTCGTTCAGCCATCAGTGCCCTCCTTCGCCCTGCTGTGCAAGACTTGCAAACGATCGGGACAGCCCGTCAGGGCCGAAGGTCCCGTTGGGGGCCCGAGATGACATGGCGCGGAGTGTGACATGACCGAGGATCTGGTGCCGCTCACCTTTCCAGACGCGTCCCGAGCCCAACTCGATCGAGTCATCGGCGAACTCGTGACGTCTGCTCAACTCGTGCTCGCCACCCAGGGCAGGCTTCGGAGTCTTCTCGAAGCGAGTCGCCTGGTCGCGAGCGAGCTCGAGCTGCCCGTGGTGCTGCGCCGCATTATCGAGGCGGCAGTCGAACTCGTTGGCGCGCGCTACGGGGCGATCGGCGTGATCGCTCCGGATGGCACGCTCGCGCAGTTCATCCACGTCGGCATGCCCGACGACCTCGTGAAGCAGATCGGGCACCTGCCCGAGGGGCATGGCCTCCTCGGCGCACTCATCGAGGAGCAGGAGCCCATCCGCCTGGAGCACCTCCACGACGATCCCCGGTCGAGCGGCTTTCCGGCCGGGCATCCCCCCATGGACAGTTTTCTCGGTGTGCCCGTGCGCGTGCGCGGCGAGGTGTACGGCAACCTTTACCTCTCGGAGCATCCGACCGGCGCCTTCAGCGAAGAAGACCAGGAGTTGCTCATAGCGCTCGCGGGCACGGCGGGAGCCGCGATTGAGCATGCGCGACTCTTCGACGAGAGTCGCCGTCGGCAGCGGTGGTCTGCCGCCTCGGCAGAAGTGACGGCAGCGCTGCTGTCGGATGACTCGGAGGATTCACTCGCGATCCTTGCCGACCGGGTGGCTGGCCTCGCTGACGCCGACCTCGTGTGCGTCACCCTCCCGACAACGGGGTCGACGATGGTCGTGGAAGTGGCGCGCGGCGAACTCGCCGCCGCGTTCGCCGGTCGCACCTTCGACTCGCAGGGCACGCTCGCGGGCCAGGCCCACGAGAGTGGCCAGCCGGTGCTGTCCGACGTGGAGGTCAACAGCCCCATCGCTCCCGACGTGAAGCTCGGCCCCACCATGGCGGTGCCCTTCACGTCGGCTGACACCCCGACCGGCGTGCTGACGGTGTCGCGACTGCCGGGACGCGCCGGGTTCACGCGCGCAGATCTCGAGATGGCGGCCGACTTCGCGGCGCAGGCAAGTGTGGCGCTTCGGCTCGACTCCGTGCGCGCCGATCGGGCGAAGCTCGCGATGTTCGAGGATCGCGCGCGCATCGCGCGGGACCTGCACGACAACGTCATCCAGCGTCTCTTCGCGGCGGGCCTGAGCCTGCAGGCGGTGGCCGGAATGGTGGCCGATCCCGCAGCGCGGGCACGGATCTCACAGCAGGTCGACGCGCTCGACACCGCGATTGCAGAGATTCGTACCGCCATCTTCACCCTCACCGCGGCGCCGTCGGCCGACGCGCCATCGCTTCGGCACCGCGTTGTCGACGTGCTGAGCGAGATGAGCGAGCTCTTCGAGGAGTCACCGCGACTGACGTTCAACGGTCCCGTCGACCTGATGGTCACCCCCGACCTGGCCGACGACGTGGTCGCCGTCGTGCGCGAAGGCCTGAGCAACGTGGCGCGCCACGCGGCGGCGACGGTGACAACCGTCTCGGTCGGGCTCGTGGATCACGACCTGGTTGTGCAGATCGAAGACGACGGCCGGGGTATCCGTTCGCTCGAGCGCTCGAGCGGCACGCGCAATCTTGACCAGCGTGCGACGGCACGTGGTGGAACACTCACACTCACCAGTTCGCCCCCGAGCGGAACCGTGTTGCTATGGCAGGTGCCCCTTGCCGCTGAGGAGACGCTCGCATGATTCGAGTATTTCTAGTCGATGACCACGAGATCGTTCGACGGGGGGTCGCCGATCTCATCAACGCCGAGGCAGACCTCGAGGTGGTGGGTGAAGCGGGCACCGTGAAGCAGGGTCTCGGTCGGATCGCGGCGACGCTTCCCGATGTCGCGGTGCTCGACGTGCGGCTTCCCGATGGCAGCGGCATCGACCTGTGTCGTGACATTCGGTCGGCGCATCCGGATGTTCACTGCCTCATGCTCACTGCCTACGACGACGACGAAGCGAGCTACACGGCGGTGCTGGCCGGAGCATCGGGCTATGTGCTCAAAGACATCAAGGGGCAGGGCCTGCTCGAAAGCATTCGAAGCGTGGCGGCCGGCAGAAGCCTCATGCACAGCGGCGTCGCCCGCAAGGTGGTGAAAGCGGTGAGCGAGCGCAGACCCGCGATCGACCTCAGCCTTCGCGAGCAGCAGGTGCTCGACCTGATCGCCGAGGGGCTCACGAATCGGCAGATCGGTGACTCTCTCGACCTCGCCGAGAAGACCGTCAAGAACTACGTGTCGGGCCTGCTCGCGAAACTGGGCATGGAGCGACGCACCCAGGCTGCGGTCTACGGCGCCCAGCTCCACAAGGAGTAGCTCGCTAGCGGCGATCGCGCAGGGCTCGGAGCGCGTTGAGGATCGCCGCGAGGTCGACGACCTCCTGGATGCCCGCGCCCAGGGTTGCGGGAATGAACCCGAACGCGGCGACAACCATGAGCCCCACGCTCAGCGCCATGCCGAGCCAGATGCTCTGAAGCGCGATGCGCACCGTGTCGTGGCCGATCGCCACCGCGCGCGTGACGAGCGAGATGTCGTCAACGAGAATGACGGCGGATGCGGCCTCGCTCGCCGCGGTTGCTCCCCGGGCACCCATGGCGATACCGACGTCGGCCGACGCCAGCACGGGTGAGTCGTTCACGCCGTCGCCCACCATCAGCACGGGTCGTTCCGTGATCGCCCGCACGGTCGTCACCTTGTCGATCGGCAGACAGTTAGCACGCACCTCGGTGATGCCGACGGACTGGGCGACGTGGTCGGCGGTGGCCTGAGCGTCGCCCGTGAGCAGCATGATTCGCGTGACCCCGCGCTCGCGAAGCCCTTTGATCGTGGCGGGGGAGTTGGCGCGCAGCCGGTCGGTGGCAATGATGCTGCCCGCGAAGCGACCGTCGACAGCCACGTAGATCGCCAGTTCACCGCCCGCGAGGGATGCCTCGACCGCTTCGCCGTCGACGGCTCGCACGAACGCGAGCGTTCCCACGGCGACCTCGTGGGCATCCGCGAGTGCGTGCACACCTTGGGCCGCGACTTCGCTTGAGCGGGTGACAGTACTGAGCGACAGCCCCCGGTCGCGGGCGGCCGCCACGATCGACCCTGCGAGAACGTGTGACGACACCTGCTCGGCCGACGCCGCGAGTGCGAGCAGGTCGGCCTCGTTCCACGGCGATGACGGCGCGATGCGCGTGATGCTCGGGGTTCCGTGGGTGAGTGTGCCGGTCTTGTCGAAGACTGCGGTGCGCACCCTCGCGAGCAATTCGAGCACGCCGCCGCCCTTGACGATAATGCCGTTGCGCGCGGCGCGGCTCATTCCGCCCATGAACGCAACGGGGGCGGCGAGCACGAGCGGGCACGGCGTTGCCAGCACGAGCACTTCGGCGAACCGCACCGGATCGCCCGACACGGCCCACGCCACCCCGGCGATGAGCAGTGACAGCACCGTGAACGGCAGCGCGTAGCGGTCCGCAAGACGCACGACGGGAGCCCGGTTAGTCGCGGCCTGCTTCACGAGCGACACGATCGCCTGGTACTGGCTGTCTTCGGCGCGAGCGGTTGCAATGATCGTTGAGGCGAGGTTTCCGTTGACCGATCCGCTGAGCACGGCCTCGCCCCTCACGAGCGTGCGGGGGATGCTCTCCCCCGTGAGCGACGACTGGTCGAAGGCCGCCGTGGCCGAGGTGAGCGTGCCATCGACGGGCACGATCTCGCCCGACCTCACCAGGATGAGATCGCCGATCGCCACCTCAGACGCCGCGATCTCCACGGTCTCGGATGACCCGGGAACGAGTCGATGCGCCGTCTGGGGTTCGCGGTCGAGGAGGGCACTGAGCTCTCGCTGCGCCCTGCCCTGTGCGTAGTCTTCGAGGGCCTTGCCCCCGGCGACCATGAGCACGATGATCATGCTCGCGATCACCTCGCCCACCGCGACGGTTGCCGCGATCGCGACGACGGCGAGGATGTCGATGCCGAACTGCCTGCGCCGCAGTTGCTTCACCATTCCGACGGCGGCGATTGCGGCAAACACGAGAGCGAACACCGCGAACGCCCACTGCGCCACCGTGCTGAACCCGGCCAGCCAGAGCGCGGCACCGATGGCACCGACTACCAGCGTCGCAGTGACGAACGGGTAGCGCAGCACCTGACAACAGTGGCCCCTTTCGCGACCATGTGGCAGTGCCGAAGGTCCCGGGACGTTCGGCACTACCGGTCACAGTCCGCCCGCGCTGAACTACACCTAATGAGATACCTGGGCGAGGCGGAGTGGGATCTGCTCAAGAAGCACTCCGCCGATCACCTACTGCGCGATGGCGTGCTCCAGCGCTACCCACGGCAGCATGGCGCACTTCACCCGAGCGACGTAGCGGCTGACGCCGTTGAGCGCGATCGCGTCGCCGAAACGATCCTCGTCGAGCGCGATCTCACCGCGCGACCGCATGGCCGTGCGGAAGTCGGCGAGCAGTAGCTGCGCCTGATCCACGATCGTGCCCTCGATGAGTTGGGAGAGCAACGACGCCGATGACTGGGAGATCGAGCATCCGTGACCCTCCCAGCCGACCTTCTCGATCGTGCCGTCGGCGACCTGGATCGAGAGGGTCACCTCGTCGCCACAGGTGGGGTTGAGCTGGTGAGAGCTCGCCGTGGGGTTCTCGAGTGCGACCCGGCCATGCGGGTTCTTCGCGTGATCGAGAATCAGTTGCTGGTACAGGTTGGTGAGGTCGTCGCTCATGCGTGCGCTCCAAAGAATGCGCGAACACCGCTGACCGCGTCGAGAAAGAAGTCGACCTCGGCGGCGGTCGTGTAAATGGACCCGCTCGCCCTGGCCGTGGCGGTGAGCCCGAGCCTGCGGTGCAACGGTTGAGCGCAGTGGTGCCCCACGCGAATGGCAATGCCACGGTCATCCAGAAACTGGCCGACGTCGTGCGCGTGCACGCCCTGCACGTCGAAGCTTGCGAGGCCGACGCGCTCGCCGAAGTTGCCCAGCACCCGGATGCCCACGATGGAGCCCAGGCCGTCGAGCAGCTGCCGGCTCACCTCGGTGCCGTGCGCCGCGACGTTCTGCATTCCGATGTCGCTGAGGTAGTCGACCGCGGCGGCGAGCGCGATCGCCTGAGACACGCGCTGGGTTCCCGCTTCGAAGCGCTGCGGCGCCGGCAGAAAACCGGAGCCCTCCATGGTGACCGTCGTGATCATCGAGCCGCCCGTGAGGAAGGGCGGCAGGGCGTTCAGCAACTCGCGCTTGCCGTAGAGCACGCCGATGCCCGTGGGAGCGAGCATCTTGTGGCCCGAAAACACGGCGAAATCCACATCGAGCGCGTGCAGATCGAGCGGCAGGTGCGGAGCAGATTGGCAGGCGTCGAGCACGACGAGCGCGCCTACCGCGTGAGCCTTCGCGACAAGAAGGTCGATGGGGTTGATCACACCGAGCACGTTCGACACGTGCGAAACGGCGACGACGCGGGTGCGGTCGGTGATCAGGTCATCAAGGGAGTCGAGCTCAAGGGCACCTTCATCGTCGACGGGGATGAAGCGCAGGGTGGCGCCGGTGCGCAACGCCAGCTGCTGCCACGGAACGAGGTTGGCGTGATGCTCGAGCTCGGTCACCAAAATCTCGTCGCCCGCGGAGAGCACGAACCGCGCAGCATCCGCGCCGGCGGTCGACGCGTTCGACATGGCGTACGCAACCAGGTTGATGCCCTCGGTGGCGTTCGAGGTCCAGACAACCTCATCGGCGGCCGCGCCAACGAAGCGGGCCACGGTTTCTCGAGCCGCCTCGAACTCCTCGGTGGCGTAGGCAGCGAGGGTGTGGGCGCCGCGGTGCACCGCGGAGTTGCGCTCGAGGTAGAAGTCGCGCTCGGCGTCAAGCACCGCGAGCGGTTTCTGTGACGTCGCGCCCGAGTCGAGATAGACGAGCGGATGACCGTTGAGCTGGGTCTCGAGAATGGGAAAGTCGCGGCGGATGCGCGCGACAGCCGATTCGTCGAGGCCGGGATGAACTGGAGAGTGGTGCACACTCCAGTGAACCACTGCCAGGCGCGAGCATTCCCCGCCCGGTGCAACTGCTGTCAGCGAACGCGGCAGACTTTGCTATCGCAGCGACCATAGGTTGGGCCCATGGAACTGATCTTTGTGCATGGGGCGCTGGTTCGAGACGGCGCATGGTGGTGGCAGCGCACGGCTGACCTGTTGGAGCAGCGCACGGGCATTCGGAGTCGCGCGCTCGCGCTGCCGTCGTGCGGAGAGACTACCGACGACGTCGCCGGTGGTCTGGTGGCGGATGCGGCCGCCCTGCGGGCCGAGCTCGACCTGGTGGATTCAGCCATAGTTGTCGGCCACTCCTATGGGGGAACAGTTATCGCCGAGGCGGGACAGCATCCGGCGGTTGCGCACCTTCTCTATGTGTCGTCATATCTGCCCGATCTGGGGCAGTCGCAGGGCGCGATCATGAGCGGCGAGACCGATCCGGTGTCGATCGGCGACAACGGCGATGGAACTCTCGGCGTGACCGGGTACGACGCGGCGTCGTTCGGGTCGCGTTTTCTGCAGGACGCGGATGAGGCGACCCAACGGGAGGCATGGGCACGCGTGACCTCGCAATCGGCCGCAGCCTTCATGACACCGACAACGGCCGCAGGCTGGGTCGGCGTCGACTCGACCTACATCGTGTGTGCCGACGACCGCAGCACGTCGATCGACTTGCAGCGCTTTCACGCCTCGCGGGCGACACGTGCGGTTGAGCTGCTGACCGGGCATCATCCCTTCATCAGCCGCCCCGACCTCGTGGGGGAGCAGCTGCTGGCATTCGCCTAGTTCCTAGTTGCGGCGCAGTTTCACCACGCTGTCGTCGATGGGGCCGGTCGAGCCATCCGGGGCTGTCGCGGTGCGCGCGATGAGCGCCTTCGTGAGCACGGTCCATTCGGTGCGGTCGAGTCGCGGGTTGCCGTCGAAGAGGGTGGCCAGCACGTCATCCGGTGTCGGGAGATTTTCCGCGTGGGCGCGGTGCTCCGGCGCCGCCCAGTGGGGTGCACCGGCGTGGCCCACGATCAGCAGCAGTCCGCCCGGTGCGACGGCCTCGGCCGCGCGGCGAAGGATGTCTTCACGGGGAAGCTCGACCGTCGAATGCAGAAAGCACGACGTGACGAGGTCGTAGGTGGTGGGCGGCTGCCACTCGGCAAGGTCGGCTGCAACCCAGGTCACGTCATCATCCGGCTGCTGGGCCGCCGCTGCGATGGCGAGCGCCGTTGGTGCGATGTCGACAGCCGTGACCGACCACCCTTGGTGCGCGAGCCAGAGCGCATCGCCACCCTCGCCGCTGCCGAGGTCGAGCCCCGTACCCGGTACGACACCGTCGATCTCACGCACCAGGGCGGCGTTGGCGTTTCCACTCCATGACTTGCCGTTCTCGCGGTATCGGTTCTCCCAGTACTCGGCGGCGGTGGGTTGCGTCTCACTCATGGTGCAACTCTGGGGTGTCGCGTATCGTTGCGGCAAATATGTATGCCGAATCAGCAAGGTACCCAGTGAGCGAACACACCCAGCACGTCGGGCCACGCCTCAAGAGCTGGCGCCAGAAGCGCGGACTCACCCTCGACGAAGTGTCGTCCATGACCGGCATCTCGCCCAGCACAATTTCGCGGCTCGAGGCGGGCAAACGCGCTCCCAACCTCGAACTCGTCGTACCGATCGCGCGCGCACTACGTCTCGAGCTCGACGACCTCGTGCCGCGAGCCGTGCCCGACCCGCGGGTACCTCGGGTCACGAAGCGCATCGATCAGGTCGTGTTCGAGCAGCTGTCTCCGGATGACTCGCCCTCCCAGGCCACGAAGGTGACGTTTCCCGCGCCGCGGCCGGGGGATCAACCCGACCCGCGCGTTCACGATGGATACGAGTGGCTCTACGTGCTGAGTGGCAGGTTGCGACTCGTGCTGGGGGAGCACGACATCGTCATGGGTGCGGGTGAGGCGGCCGAGTTCGACACCCGCACACCCCACTGGTTGCGCTCGGCGGGGCCCGGCCCGGCGGAGATCCTCGCCATTTTCAGTAAGCAGGGCAAGCGCATCCACTTGCGGGCAGCGCCGTCGGCGCGTTGACATGGCCCGCACCGCGGCAGCGGGACTTTCGGCCCTGTAGGCGTGCGGTCAGCCGACGGAGAATTGCCGCGTAACCGCGACGGGCAATGGTGCCCAACGAGGAGGTTGACGACGATGAGCATGGACAAACTGTGGGAGGCCGCAGCAGGAGCTGGTGACGTCGGAATCGCCGATATGTCGGCCGAGGCCTGCACCGAGGCGCTGCAGGCGGGAAGCCTGGGCCGCATCGCGCTGGCGGTCGCCGACGAAGCAGAGATCTTTCCCGTGAACTACGTGTTCGATTCGGGCGCGATCTACTTGCGAACGGCCCCGGGCTCGAAACTGCTGGGGCTGACCGTGAATCCCCAGGTCGCGTTCGAGATCGATGGGTTCGACGAGAAGGTCGCGTTCAGCATTGTTGTCAAGGGAACGGCGGAGCGCCTCGAGCTGCAATCCGAGATCGAGGCCGCCGACAAACTGGATCTCGTTCCGTGGGCACCCACCCTCAAGTACCGCTGGGTGCGCATCCTGCCGAGCACCATCTCGGGCCGGGTGTTCAGGCGAGGCCCGGAACCCGAGAGGTACTGACGAGGGCTACGCGCGAGTGGCCCGATCGTGCACGGTTACCAGGTATCCGTCTGGGTCCTGGAAGACGAAGGTCGTGCCGAACGGCCCATCGAAGGGCTCCTGAACAACTACTGCGCCAGCGGCGGCGACGGTGGCGTGAAGCGCTACGGCCTCGGGATCGTGCAACCACAGGGCGACTCCGAGCCCGGCCGGCCCCGAGTCGAGGTCGACGCCCGGTGCCGGCTCGCGAACGGCGAAGGTGGGCTGGGTGTCAAATACGACGGCGTGCGGCGGCGAGAACGGAGCGCGGGTCAGCCCGACGACGGTTTCGTAGAACGACGCCGCCTTCTCGAGGTCTCGTACCTGCAGGGCGATGAAGTCTGGACCTGTAACGGCCATGGGGTTCTCCTCTATGTCAGTTTCCTTACATGCAAGAGTATGTCAGGATACTGACATGGTCAACTCGTCACCACAAGTGGGATACGTGCTCAAGCAGGCGCAGTCGCTGCTGCACCTGCGAATGGAAGAAGCGCTGAGTCCCCTTGGCCTCACCGTGTCGCAGTACTCATGTCTGTTCCACCTCAGTCGCGAACCCGGAATCTCGGCAGCGGCGCTCGCCCGCGCCACCTTCGTGACCCGCCAATCGATGAACGCCATGCTGCAGCAGTTGATCAATCGCGACCTGGTCACGCGACCGTCTGAGGCCGAGAGCGGGCGCGCGCTTCCAGCGATGCTCACGCCGGCTGGCACCGAATCCCTTGATGCCGCCCAGAAGCTCATCACCGCCGTCGAGCAGCGGATGCTCGCGCACTTGTCACTCGCGCAGACCGAGGCGCTCGCGCGCGGTCTCGCCGCGTGCGTCAGTTCACTTGAGTGACTGCGCCGAGGTGGGCGAGTTGAAACAGTGAGCCTCGCCGGGCCCCGCGCACGCTAACGCCGCTGCTGAGCGCTGAAGGTCACCATGGTGAGCTCTTCGGATGCTGCCCAGATTCGGCGCGCGTCGTCGAGGCTCGTGAGCCGCGGGTAGAGCTTCTGTTCTGCGGGAGCGCCGCCGACGTGGCCCGCCCCGCTCGGTGCGTAGAGAGTGCCGCGACGGGCATCCGGCGACGTTGCCGCCAGCAGGGCGGGCAGCCCCGCACTGGCGACGGTGCCAACCAGGATTCCGCGTTTCGACATGGCGCTGATAAGCCTGCGGCCGACAGTGTCGTCGCTGCGCCCGAGTTCGGGTCGGGCGGCGAGCAGGCTCGTGGGGGCGACGCCCGGGTGGGAGAGGTTGCTCTCAATGCCCCAGCCCTGCTCGATGCTGCGGCGGTCGAGTTCGAGGCCGAAGAGGCCGAAGGCGATCTTCGACTGGCTGTACGCGCGCATGCCGTTGTACGACTCCTGCCAGTCGAGATCGTTCCAGTTGATCGCGCCCGAGTTGGCGGCGACGCTGATCTGGGAGGTGACCCTCGCCTTGCCGGCACTCAGCAGGGGCAGCAGTTCGGCGACGAGCGCGAAGTGGCCGAGGTGATTGGTGCCGAACTGCAGTTCATGCCCGTCGACCGTCGTCTGGCGGCTCGGCGGGGTCATGATGCCGGCGTTGTTGATGAGGATGTGGATTGGGTCGCCCTCAGCGCGGAGCGTCTCACCGAGCGCGGCGACCGAGGCGAGCGACGACAGGTCGAGTTGGCGGAGACTGACATTGGCGGCGGGGGATACCGCCACAATCGTGCTGACTGCCGCCTCGCCTTTGGCGAGATTGCGCACCGGCAGAATCACCTCGGCGCCAGCAGCGGCGAGCCGCGCGGCGATGCCGAGCCCGATCCCGTCGCTCGCGCCCGTGATCACTGCGCGCTTGCCGCTGAGGTCGGGAATGGTGATGTCGATGGGCGTACGCGCCATGGTGTGCTCCTGATTGTTGTGGTGACCTCACTCTTGCGGGCATCCGGCGGGCTATTCAGGGACGGCTTATCCATGGATCGGCGGTCCGTGGATGTTGCGCGCAATGTCGCGTAGACATGAGGTAGCAACCGGAGGAGACAGCATGGCGATCGACCGGCCCGGCCTTGCCGAGTTTCTGCGCAGGCGTCGCGAGTCCCTCCAGCCCGAGGATGTCGGGCTCGCGCGCGGCGTGCGCAGGCGCACCGCCGGTTTGCGTCGTGAGGAGGTCGCCGCCCTCTCGCACATGTCGGCCGACTACTACTCGAGACTCGAGCAGGAGCGCGGGCCCCAGCCCTCCGAGCAAATGATTGCCTCGATCGCGCAGGGACTTCACCTCTCCCTCGACGAGCGCGACCACCTGTTCCGCCTCGCGGGACACACCCCGCCCACGCGCGGGGCCGCCAGCGACCACATCAGTCCCGGAATGCTGCGCATCTTTGACCGACTGCACGACACTCCTGCCGAGATCGTCACCGAGCTCGGCGAGACGTTGAGGCAGACACCCCTGGGGGTTGCGCTCGTCGGCGACCTGACCCAGCTCACGGGGCCATCCCGCAGCATCGGCTATCGCTGGTTCACTGACCCGGCCACGCGGGCCCTCTACGACCCTGCGGACCACGACTTTTTGAGCCGGATGTTCGCCTCAGGGCTACGCGGAATAGCCACCCTGCGCGGGCCCGACTCCCGGGCCGCGTACCTCGCAGGCCTGCTGCTCGAGCAGAGCGCGGAGTTCCGCGAGGTGTGGGACAGGCACGAGGTCGGAATCCGGCCCAAGGAGGTGAAGCGGTACGTGCATCCCGAACTCGGCCCTCTCGAGGTGTCATGCCAGGTGTTGCTCGACCCCGGCCAGTCTCACTCGTTGCTCGTCTACACGGCCGTCCCGGGCAGCGAAAGCTACGAGAAGCTCGAGCTGCTGTCGGTGATCGGGGCGCAGGCGCTGCGCTAGTGGCGCGGCGCTGCCCCTACGGAACGATGACCGCTCGCCCGCGGATGGTTCCCGCGTGCAGCTTCTCGTAGGCGAGCGGCGCATCCGCGAGGCTGAACACCTCGGTCTCCACAACGATCCGGCCGGTGCGGGCAAGGTCGAGTACTTCCATCAGCTCGGCGCGGGTGCCCCAGTACGGGGTGCGAACTGCCACATCGTAGGCAATCGCCCCGAACCCGACGGGCAGCATGCCGCCCCCGATGCCTACGATCGTCAGGTCTCCCTCGGCCGCCACAATCTTGCCCGCCAACTCCACGGTTGCCTGGGCGCCGACGAAATCGAACACCGCCTCGGCGCCCCGACCCGACGTGAGGTCACGAACGGTCTGGGCCGCCGACTCGTCGCCCACAATCGCCTCGTCGGCTCCCACCGATCGCGCCAGCTCGAGCTTCTGCTCGCTCAGATCGACGGCGATCACCCGAGCGGGCGTCAGCGCCTTGAGTATCTGGATTCCCACGTGGCCAAGCCCGCCGGCACCGATCACCACGGCGGTGCTGCCCGGCAGTAGCTTCGGCAGCGACATCTTGATGGCGTGATACGGCGTCAGCCCCGCGTCGGTGAGCGACACGTTGGCCACAGGGTCGAGGTCGCCGAGCGGCACGAGGTGCCGGGCGTCGTCGATGAGCAGATAGTCGGCCATCGACCCGGGGGATCCCAGTCCGGGAGGTTGGATGCCCAGCCGAGCGGCCTCGGTGCAGTAGTTCTCCTTGCCCTGCGCGCACATGTGGCAGCGCCCACATCCCCACGGCCCATACACGGCCATTGAGTCTCCAACGGAGACGCCGGTCACTCCGGCGCCGAGCGCCGCGACGACGCCGGCACCTTCGTGCCCGAGAGTCATGGGAAGAGTGAAGCCGAAGGCGTCCAGCTGCTCCTGCGGCAGGCTCATGACGAACTGGTCGGAGTGGCATACGCCACCAGCGGTGACCTTCAGCAATACCTGGCCGGGGCCGGGCTCGGGATCCGGAACAGTGACGACGACTGGCGCGGATCCGACTTCGCGATACTGGAGTGCTCTCATGACCACACGGTAGATCTGTAGCGATCCATCGTCACGGGCCGAAGGTCCTCTGGGTTCCGCACGCGAAAATAGTGTGCGTAGGTGATTTACGAAGAGCTCGCCTCCGACCACAATTCAGGCATGACCAGTGTCGCCTTCTTTCGAAATCTGAACCAGGGTCAACGCAGCAGCCCGTCGACGGCGCAGCTGCTGGAGGCGTTCAGCGCGAGCGGTGCACTCGAGATGCGGCCGGTGCGATCGAACGGCACGGTCGTCTTCGACGCCGCGGAGCCGGAGGAGTGTCTCGCCGGCGTGGTGGCGCAGCTGCACGCGACGAGCGCCTGGGGGGACGTCGCCTTCGTTCGCGACGCGGGATGGCTGGCTGAACGCGCGACGCAACTGCGCGAGTTCGCCACGCCGCAGCTCGTCGAGCTGTCACTGTTCGACGACGGCGTCGCATCCTTGGCAGGCCTTCCGCTGCGGGGCAAGGGCTGCGAGGTCGTACTCTCGGCGAGCGGCTATGCGATCACCGTTAATGACGCACCCGGCACCAGCCAGGCCACTCCCACTCTGGAGCGGGCGCTCGCTACGCCGGTGACCTCGCGAAGCGCATCCACGGTGCTCCTGATTTTCGAATCACTATGAGCGGGCGCTGTTCGCCCGCTGCGGGGACCGCGTCAGCGGGTGACCCTGCGGCGTCGCACTGCGAAGAGCAACATGCCGGTTGCGAGGAGCCCCGCACCGATCACGAGTGGTGAAGTCGCATCCACTCCCGTTTCGGGGAGAGTGGGCACGGGCGGTGCAGGCGGGGCCTCGGGAACTACGGGCACCTCAGGCACCGGGATCGGAAGGGTCGGACCCGTGGGGCCTCCGGGGCTCGGCGCTGGTGGCAGTGAGCCCGGCGGGGTACCGTCTGGCCCGCCCGGCAGCCCATCGCCGCCAGCGGTGACACAGGTGGGTGCCGTGAAGACGTTCGATTGCAGCGTCACAGCCGCGGTCTGCGCGAACAGGCGACCGGAGATTGTGGCGAGCGTGTTCGCCGAGACTGCTGCCTGAGCAATGAGGGTGCCGGCAAAGTGCGATCCCGTGCCGAGGGTGGCCGAGCTGCCCACCCGCCAGAACACGTTGCACTCTTGCGCGCCACCGGTGAAGTTCATCGTGCTGCCTGAGCCGGTTGTGAGCGAGCTCACCGCAGTGAAGATGAACACGTCATCCGCATCGCCGTTGAGCGTCACCGTTCCGGTGTTGAGGAGCGACGTGGCCGATGAGTACGAACCCGCCTGGAAGGTCAGTCCGTCGAGGTCGCCGCTGCCGACGTCGTAGGAGGGCACCGCCATGATGGCGTTTGCTGCGGTGGTCACGTCGAGCTGGGCTTGAATGGCGATCGCGTCGCTCACGTGGGTTTCGCCGGCCACGAGTCCGGGCGGAAACCCTGTCACTGCCGATCCGGGACTGAGTGCGAGGCCGGCGTCGAGAAACGAAGGCCCGGTATTGGTGACCGTAGAACCCGCGATGACCGAGAACGCCGACGCGGTGTCGAGAAAAGCTGGATCCCCGGGAACGCCTGCTGCCTGGGCGGGCAAAGCTCCTGCCATGCTGAGCGCGGCGACCGCCGTGCCGACGACAAGTATGCGAACGACTGACTGTGTTGAGTGCATGAGTTACCCCTGATCATTTGCTGCGGACGCACCGTTCATGATCAGCGGGGGTGTGCACCCCCATGGTTACTCTGCCGGTCCTGTCATCAGAATGATCTGTCTGCCCCCGCCGGTCAAGGGACTAAAGTCCCTTACTGCGTGAGCTAGTTTCGAGCGGGGCGTGCAACGGTTGCACCATGACCAGCGGGGCGCCGGCGGGGATGCGAATGCCCCAGCGCCGCCGGTAGGCGTCCGAACCGGTGCGCCACAGCGCATCCTGCTCGTGCACGACAAACCCGCGTGCCGCCTGCCATTGACCGTCAGCCAACACCTCAAGCTCGGCCGATCCTCGAAGGTTTCGCCACCACAGCTTGCGCGGCGCATTGCTCGGGTAGATCGCCAACCCCTCTTCGCAGGCCGCGTACTGCACGGGAAACTCGCGCAGGATCCCGGTCCTGCGGCCGCGCACCCGCAGGCCGACCAACGCACCGTCGAGCATGGGATGACCCCGAGAGGCGAGCAGCCCGAGAGTCGCCCGGTTAGCGACAGACGTGCCGACAACCCACGGCCAGAGGAGGGAACTGATCGCACCCAGCAGCGCACCCGCGAGAGCACCGGTGCCAGCTCCGAGAACGATCACAGCGCCTGTCGCCCAGGTCACGTCTGGTGTTGTCGCTCCCACGAAGGTCACCACCATTGCTGGCGTCCACGCAATCGCGGATATCGCGATCCATCGCGTCGATCGCGGCACCACGTTACGCAGCACTACCGCCTGGGCAGCTCCCAGCAGTGCGCCCATGGCAGCTCCCAGCGCTGCAGCCCCCGCGATAGTCCAGCCGATTGTGGGTGCGTCGCCGCCACTGCCGCTCAGTTGTGACGACGCGGATGCCGCGGCCCAGCCGAAGCCTGCGATCACGGCTGTCGCTGTGATCCATGCGGCCGGCTTGAAACCGGGGAGCGCGCGGGAGAGAACAATCGCCTGCAGGATTCCCAGCGCGAGTCCCTCGATGAGTCCACCGGCGACGATGAGGGTCAGGCCGATCACCGGAGTTGCGGCGGTATCAGCGAAGCGAGCGGCGCTCGCCGCCGCCGTCATCCCGATAGCTTCGGCGGCGCTGCAGGCGGCAATCCACCGGCCGGCGGGCAGTGTCGTGGTGGACATAGGATCCTCGGCTCCGAGCGCGTGGGTTAGCGCCGCATCCAGCTTCTTAGGCCTTGGCTCGGTTGTTCAGGGTCGAAAGTCCCGGCGGTTCGAGTAGCTATCGAGCAGCCTTCCGTTAGTCGCTTTTTGTCTCCAGGGTGTGCCAAATGTCGAAGGCCACGATCGACGCCTCATCCGCGTCTCCACTGGCGAGCAGTTCTATCAACTGGTCGTGCACTGCGACGGATGAGTTGCCGTCACCGCTAAACCGCTGGCGCTCCGCGCGACGCACGAGCGGATCGAAGTGGTCGAGCACGGCTTCAACCGCCTGATTGCCCAGCGCCTCGACAGGAACGCGGTGCAGTTCTTCATCCGCATCGAGCGCCGCACTCACGTCGCCCTTCCTCACGGCCTGCTCGAAACGGCGGTTCGCAGCCCTCATTCGTTCGAGATCGCTGTCTGCAAGCTTTCCCGCGACCTGGCGCACCGCCATAGCGTGCATTGCGGCGATCACGTCGCGGGCGTCTTCCGCAGCCTTCGCGTCGATCGCGGTGACCGTCGTCGATCGTCCAGGAATCGCGACGACCAGTCCGCTGGTTCCGAGACGCAGGAGTGCCTCACGAATGGGGGTGCGACTAACGCCGAGCCATTCCGCGAGTTCGCCATCTTTCAACTGCTCGCCGGGCTGGAAGGTGCCGTCGACGATCGCATCGCGCAAGCGCCGGAACACGTCGTCACGCAGCAGTGAGCGGTCGACCCCGGCGGTAGGTGGGATTGGCATGCAATATGTTGCGCACAGCTGCAGGGTTTTGGCAAATTGCGGCAATCTATTGGAATAACTTCCCACATGCAATATGTTGCACATTGCGGGGTGGCAGAAGCCACCGAAAATGCTCAGCCGCACAGGCCGAGAACGGAAGGGAAGTCATCATGAGCACCACTGAAGGAATCAAGAATGTCGTGCTCGTGCATGGCGCGTTTGCTGATGGATCGGGCTGGCGCGGCGTGTACGAGAATCTGACGAGTCGCGGCTACACCGTAGCCATCGTTCAGAATCCACTGACCTCGTTCAAAGACGACGTCGCGGCGACCAAGCGAGTGCTTGACAAGCAGGACGGCCCGACCATCCTCGTGGGTCACTCCTGGGGTGGCACCGTGATCACGGAGGCGGGAACCCACGACAACGTGGCGGGCCTCGTCTATGTGGCCGCGCTTATCCCGGACTCGGGCGAGACATCCGGTCAGCAATACGAAGGCTTCGCGCCGACCCCGGAGTTCGTCATTGACATCGGCGACGACGGCTTCGGATACCTCAACGCCGAAAAGTTCGCCATAGGCTTTGCGGCTGATGCGAGCGAGGCCGACGCTGCATTCCTTCGTGATGCACAGGTGCCCGTCAACATGGCGGTGTTCGGCGAAGCCGTCACTAAGGCCGCGTGGCGTGACAAGCCGAGCTGGGCAGTGATCGCGACGGAAGACAACGCCTTTGACCAGGCGATGCTCCAGCACATGGCGCAACGCGCGGGCGCCGCAATCACCACCACTCCGGGTAGCCACGCGGTGTACCTGACCCAGTCCGGCGTGGTGTCCGACGTGATCGTTGCGGCCGCGGAGAACGCCTTGGTCGCTGCGCCTTAACAAATACCGCCAACCGCCCGCCGCACCGCCCGCAGGTCGATCAGCTTGGGAGAAGGACAATGACCGTTGACCAGTTCGAGGTACCGCTCTGGATCCAGCTGGCCGCAGCAGGACTGGGCGGCTTGCAGGGGGCGTTGTTCGCGGCGACCCAGCGGGATCGCAGGATCGACGTGCTCGGGGTGATTGTCATTGGCCTGACCGGCGCGCTTGGTGGGAGCCTCCTTCGCGATGTGGTGCTCAACCAGCCGCCCGTGGTCGTGTGGGTGGACTGGTATCTGCTGGTCGCGGGCGCCAGCGCACTCATCGGCATGGCCCTCCAGCCGCTCTTCGGTCGCGCCCGCGGTGCAATCACTGCGCTCGACGCGGTCGTGATGGGGCTGTTTGGTGCCATCGCGGCAGCGAAGGCGCTCTCGCTGGACGTCGACAGTGTGGGAGCACTGGTCGTCGGAGTGATCGGGGCAATCGGGGGCGGATTGCTGCGTGACGTCATCCTTGCGCGACCGGTCTCCATACTTCACATGGGCACGCTCTATGCGGTCGCCGCGGCAGCTGGCGTGAGCGTGCTCATCGTGCTGGTCAGGCTCGATGTGCCTGTCGCCATGGCGGGGCTCGTATCGACGGCAGTAACTGTGGTCGTACGCCTCGGTGCCGTCGCTTTCGGCTGGACAATTCCCGAGCAACGCGCAGTACCTCTTATTGAAAGGAACAGAACGCATGACGCATCTTGACGGCTATGACCACTACGACCCGGAGTTGCTTCCGCCCGTCGTCGTCCGGTACCTCGAGCAGCACTCCGACCCCTCGGAGCGACAGGCCGTTTCTGGCTTGTTCTCTTCCGACGCTCGGGTTGTTGACGAAGGCATCGAGTACTCCGGTAGTGACGCTATACGCGGGTGGCTGGGCAGGACTGCTTCTGAGTACAGCTACACCGCCACCCCCTTTGGGCAGCACTCCCCGGAGTCAGATCGCTGGGTGGTGCTGGTGCGGCTTGAGGGCAACTTCCCCGGCGGAGTCGTCGACCTGCGATATCAGGCCGCCATCAGGGGCGAGTTCATCACAGACCTGGTCATCGCGCCCTGAGAGCCCAGCCTAATCATCCACATGACGCGGCGAAGCTCACCAGGAGGATGCCCGCCGAGCCCGCTGTCGCTGCGATCACGGCGAGCGGCGGCAGCAGGCTCGGCATCGGTCGGGAGCGGGAGATCGAGGTCAGAATCGCGGCGCAAAGCGATCCGATGGACGGCGCGCAGAATGCAACGAGGAACAGCACTGCGACCCGCACCGTCTCAGCGGCGGTCGCGGGGCCCGCTGTGATCCAAAACCCCAGGCCGAGGAGCGCGATGAGCGCCGAGAAGACGATGCCGGCGATTGAAACCCCAATGAGAACGGGGGCGGGCCCGCGTCGCGGGGCGGTGCGTCGGGTTGCCGTAACGGCCGCCCAGTGGAGCAAGGCAAGAAGCGCGACCGCGCCTACGTACGCGAGTGGGGCAGGGGACGCGCTGCCCGCAGGCTGACATATCGCGAGTCGAGCGATTGTCTCCTCGCTGGCAAATGTCGCGACTACTAGTGCCCCGGCAACCGCCATCCCGAGCCCGACGCTTGTCGCGATACCAGTCAGGCGTTGTGTTGGACTAGACATGCTCACTGTTCCCCTAGCAGATATAAGATATCAAATATATCGCATGCTGCAGGTGCGCGGGCCATACGTTGCCGATACACGTGCGAACTAGGTTGGAAACATGCGAGTACTGATCGTCGAAGACGAGCTGTTTCTGGCGGAGGCCTTGCGCGACGGCCTTCGTCTCGAAGCGATCGCCGCCGACATCGCCAACGATGGTGACACCGCACTGGAGCTCCTCTCGATCAACGAGTACGACGTCGTCATCCTCGATCGCGACGTTCCGGGGCCGAACGGCGACGAGATCGCTCGACAGCTCTCGCGAGATCCAGGGGGCCCCCGCATCCTCATGTTGACTGCGGCCAGTCGGATCGACGACAAGGAGGCGGGTTTCGCGAGCGGCGCCGACGACTACCTCACGAAGCCATTCGCGCTGCGCGAGGTGATTCTCAGGCTCCGAGCGCTTGAGCGACGACCCTCCGCTGGCGCCCCTCCGTTACTCGAGTTCGGCGGGCTCACAATCGACGCGTTCCGTCGAGAGGTATACCGCGACGGCCGGTACATCGCTCTGACTCGCAAGCAGTTTGCCGTGTTACAGGTGCTCGTTATCGCGCGCGGTGGGGTGGTGAGTGCTGAGCAGCTGCTCGAAAGGGCCTGGGACGAGAATGCAGACCCCTTCACCAACGCGGTGCGCATCACCATCTCCGGGCTGCGCAAACGGCTCGGCACGCCGTGGCTGATTGAAACGGTGACCGGGGTCGGCTACCGCGTCGTCGAGCCCGCCCCATGAGCGAACTCGCCCGGCGCCCCGGGCTCTCGGTCCGAATGAAACTGACCCTCAGCTACGCTGCTCTTCTCCTGCTTGCCGGGGTCATGTTGTTCGGCGTCGGGCTTCTCATCCTGCGGTTCATCCCGGAAGGCAATCTGATGGTTGTTGGCGGAGGTTTCGCACCCGGTCGCGGCGACCTCATTACCGTTTTCGTGCGCTATTCCCTCGTGTCGCTTCTCGGCCTTGCAATCGTCGGGCTCGTTGGCGGGTGGCTTCTGGCGGGCCGGATGCTGCGACCCCTCACCCGAATCACCGATGCGGCGCGCCGTGTACGCGATGGATCACTCGACCACCGCATCCGCATGCCGGGCAGGCAGAACGAACTTGCCGAGCTCGCCGACGCATTCGACGACATGCTCGGTCGAATGCAGCATTCCATCGAAGAGCAGAGCCGCTTCACGGCCAACGCGTCGCACGAGCTGCGAACGCCCCTTGCGGTCATGCGAACAATGCTTGAGGTCGCGCGAGCCGACCCCGGTGGGCGCAACACCCAACAGGTACTCGCGCGCCTCGACGAGACGAACGAGAGGTCGATCGCACTCATCGAGGCCCTGCTCGCGCTCGCCGGGATCGAGCACCACGACCGAATCATGGAGCCTGTCGACATCGATGCCGTTGTCGAGCAGGTGGTCGACGAACTGGAAGCTTCGGCGGCGCAGGTTGAGGTGCGGTTTGAGCTCGATCTGGCCGGAGGCGCAGTAATCGGCGACGTGGCGCTGGTTCGGCAGCTGATAGCAAATCTCGCGCAAAATGCGGTCGTGCACAATCACCCGGGGGGTGTGGTGTGGATCGCTACGCAAAGCACCGAGGCCGGCATCGAGGTTGAGGTCAGCAACACCGGGGACGTTCTTGACCAGACGGCCGTTGACACCTTCACCGAGCCGTTCGTGCGTGGCGACGGGCGCGCCAGAAGGGCTGATCGCCACGTCGGTTCCGGGCTGGGTTTGGCGATCGTGTCATCCATCGTTCACTTGCACGGTGCCAGTGCGACGCTCATCGCGCGCGACGGGGGCGGCCTCATCGTGAGAGTGGTCTTTCCGTTCCACGAGCTGTCGTAGTCGTATCGGTTTTCGCTTACGGAGCAGCAACGCCCCGTCGCGTTGGCTGGATTCATGACGTCGCACACTGCGGCGCTGAATCCGAAGGACAACCTCATGCGAACCTCACATCGCCCTGCTGTCGGCTTCGTCGCCGTTTTGGCGGCGGCTCTGGCACTCGCCGGCTGCTCTGCCGCACCGCCCGATGGCTCCCCAAGCAGCGCCCCAAGCGCGCCGGTGGGGGACGCCGGATTCTCGGCCGCGCGCGACGCGTACGACCTGAAGCTGGCGCAATGCCTGCGGGACGCGGGCTTTGACGTGAAGGATCCGCAACCGGGGGAGGGCATCACCGAAACGGGGGACGACCTCAATGCCGCGGCCTCCGTGTGTATGGCCGAACTCGGTGACCCGCCGCGCCCCGATGCTCAGATGGATGAGACCGAGGCGCTCAACACCATGCTGGGCTGGGCCGAATGTCTGCGCGACCGCGGCATCGAGGTGGTCGAGCCGCGCCTCGGTGAGGCGTTCGTGCTGCCCGACAACGCGAGCGAGGAAGACGTCGAAGCGTGCATTCCCCCCGTGTGATCGTGCGCTACGCCCTCATGGGGCTCGCGGCCATTCTGGTCGTCACAGCCGCGTTCTTCATACCAAGGGCTGACTCCCTTCCCCTTGACGAGTCGGGCGCCGATCCAGCTCTCTCCACGGTGCAGGTCACGTCGGGAAACATGGTTTCGCAGACTGTGGTGCCCGGCACCATCGCGTACTCGCAGACCACGGAGGTTGCGGCCGGTCGAAGCGGCGTTGTCACCCAGCTACCGGCTCCGGGCAGCAGCCTGATGCCGGGCAGTGTGCTGTACCGAATCGACACCGTGCCGGTGCTTCTGCTCGCCGGCTCCCTGCCCGCCTGGCGAGACTTCGACTCCGACATGACCGACGGTGACGACGTGCTGCAGTTGGAACAGAACCTGGCAACCCTCGGCTTCTTCACCGCAGCGCCGGATGCCCGCTTCGACTGGGACACGTCGCTCGCCATCCGCGATTGGCAGAGTTCCCTCGGGCTCGAGCGCACCGGCATCGTCCTGCGGTCAGACGTCGTGTTCTGGAACGGTGCGCTCCGTGTCGACAGTGTCACTGCACGGCTGGGTCAAGATGTTGGGCCGGGGTCAGTCGTGTTCGGAGCAACCAGTCTGGACAAGGTCGTGGACCTGACCGTGAAGTCCGCCGACCGCAGCCTCGGGGCCGTGGGCGGTGCGGTGACGGTCAGCTTGCCTGACGGGTCGACGACGGAGGGGATCATCCAGACCATCGGAGCTCCCCTGAGTCGGCCGAAGTCTGACGGAACCGGCAAAGAGGTTGTCATTCCGATGCGCATCGCCGTAACCGATCAAGACGCGATCGCGGATCTCGCGCTGGCAAGTGTGAGTGTGGGATTCGCAAGCACTCTGCGAGAAGACGTGCTGACCGTGCCCGTTGACGCATTGGTGCCGCTCGATGACACGCACTACGCCGTCGAAGTGCCGCCGCGCGAAGGCTCGACGGAGCGACAGCTCGTGCCGGTCGAGGTGGGTGCGATCACCTCGGGAAAGGTCGAGATCTCTGGCAAGGGAATCGTCGAGGGACTCGTCGTTCTGGTGCCCACCCGATGAGCGCGGTCGTGCACCTCGAGAACATCGTTCGCAGTTTCGGCTCCCCTCCCGTGACGGCACTTGCGGGCGTCGATCTCACCGTGAGCGCCGGTGAGTTTCTCGCCATTGTGGGAGCGAGCGGCTCGGGCAAGTCAACCCTCCTCAACGTCATTGGCACCCTGGACCGGCCAAGCTCCGGCCGCGCATCCATCGCCGGGGTCGACACCGGGAGCCTGAGCGATTCCGAACTCTCCGCACTTCGCGCTCGTCGAATCGGGTTCGTCTTCCAGCAATTCCACTTACGTGAAGGCACGAGCGCGCTCGACAACGTTGCAGACGGCCTGCTCTACACGGGCACTCCGCGGCCGGAGCGGCGGGACCGAGCCCGACAAGCCCTCGAGCGGGTTGGGCTGCACCATCGCCTGACTCACCTGCCCCACCAGCTATCCGGTGGCGAGCGCCAACGCGTAGCGATAGCCCGTGCGGTAGTGGGAGATCCGCCATTGCTGCTCGCCGATGAGCCGACAGGCAACCTCGACTCGCGATCCAGCGAGTCGGTCGTTGACCTGCTTCACGAGCTCAACGCGGCGGGAACAACGGTCATCGTTATTACTCACGACACCGAACTCGCCGCGCGCCTGCCGCGACGGGTCACCATCAGTGACGGCAGCGTCGTCTCCGACTCAACCAATGAGGTCGCCCCATGAAGAACCTGGCCGGGTCCCGGCTCCGCGCCGCAGACCTTCTCTCCCTCGGGGCCGCGGGTCTTATCACCAAGCCAGCCCGAGCTGTGCTCTCAGCCCTGGGTGTCGCGATCGGCGTCGCGGCTATGGTCGCGGTGCTGGGCATCTCAGCGTCAAGTCAGGCTCGCCTCGATGAACAGCTTTCGGCTCTCGGCACGAACCTCTTCAGTGCAACGGCGGCTCCCGCTGTGACAGGTGAACCGGTGCCTCTGCCCGATAACGCGTCGGTGCGAGCGGGGCGTCTGCCCGGCATCCTCTCGTCGACCTCGGTAGCCGACCTTGGCAGTGTTGGGGTGTACCGCAACGCGCTCGTTGAACCAGGCCGCACCGGGGGACTCACGGTCACGGCGGTTGACCTCGGGCTCATCGATGTCGTCGCCGGCACGATGCGGGCGGGAACGTGGTTCACTCAGCCAACGGCGACCTTCACGTCGACGGTGCTCGGATCGGTGGCAGCAGAGCGGCTCGGTGTGACAAGTCCTGGGAGCCTGGTCTGGATCAGTGGACAGAACGTGCTTGTTACAGGAATTCTCGATCCTGTGCCTCTCGCGCCCGAGCTGGACTATGCGGCCCTCATCGGCATTCCGGCCGCGACCTCGGACTACGGATTCACGGGAACTCCAACACGGCTCTACCTGCGCCTCGACGAAGATCGGATCAGAACCGTGCGAGAGCTCATTGCTCCTGCAGTGCAGCCCGGCTCGCCTGCGGCCGTCGCGGTGACTCGTCCCTCTGATGCTCTCGCCGCCATGGATGCTGTGGACACCACGTTCACCGCGATGCTCGTCGGGCTCGGCACCATCGCTCTCCTAGTTGGTGCGATCGGGGTCGCGAACACCATGATCATCTCGGTGATCGAACGACGGCGGGAGATCGGGCTTCGGCGGGCCCTCGGCGCGACGCGCGCCCACATCCGCCAGCAGTTCCTTATCGAGGCGCTCGTACTGTCTGCGCTCGGCGGCGCAGGGGGCGCGGTCATTGGATCACTCGTAACCGCCGTCGTGGCCACGATCAGCTCCTGGCCAATCGTCGTGCCGGCGCTCGTGATCGTCGCGGGCGTCGCATCCACACTCATCGTGGGGGCGCTCGCCGGCCTGTACCCGGCCATCCGCGCCGCGCGCACATCACCCAACACCGCGCTCAGCAGCTAACCCTGCGACCGACCCGAGGCCGAACTCGGGTCGGTCAACTGGGCCGGGCATTCTCCGCCGGGTGTGGTGGCCAGCTCAAAGTGCCACATCTCATTCGCGTAGGTCTGGCACAGGCCGTAGTCGGCGCCATGCTGACTCAGCCAGCTGTTCGCGTCGGTGAAGCCGATGTCAACGGCATGACCCGTGACGTGCGAGGAGATGTCGGCCGGAGCCACCCACCTGCGGGCTTCCTCGTCGCTGCCGTAATCCCGAACTGCCTGGTCGAACAGTTGCTGCTGGTAGCGCTCGCTGCGCCAGCCGCTCGTGACAACGAATTCGAACCCGTCGGCAATGGCATCCTCGGCCGCATCCTGCATCGCATCGCGAAGAGCGGGCTCAAGCCGGGCGATCGCCGGCAGGTCATCGGCGAACGGCGATATCGAGTCGCCCGTCTCGATTACGCCGTCCTCGATGCCGATGGGATTGTCAACCCCTGGGGTGGGTGAAGTCACGTCTGCGGAGCAGCCCGCCAGGACGCCCACGGCGAGAACCAGTGCGGTGGGGAGCGCGATCGCTCGGGTGAGATGTGTCTGCATCGTTTCAGTCCACCAAGGACGCCGTTACAGCAGCGTCTGTGCAAATGAATATGCTCACGACATCTCGGGCCGCAGCCATGCGCTCCCGTCGCGCGTGACTAGCCTTGCTGGCGCTGCCGGTCGGCGAAGGTCGGCTGATGTATGGTGAAGCCGCCGTCCACGTACAGGGTTTGGCCGGTAATGAACTTGGACTCATCAGATGCGAGGAACACAGCGGCCTCGGCCACGTCTGCCGGCTCACCGACCGAGCCGAGTACCTGCGAATCCAGAACCATCTGCGCACTTGCGACACCCTCCAAGCGATGTGCTGGTTGGCCAGTGCCGGCTGCGGGCGGTGGGATCAGGCCGGGCGCTATGGAGTTAGAACGAATCCCCCTCCTTCCGAACCCTGTCGCTATCGACTTGGTCAGATAATTGATGGCTGCCTTGCTTGTGCCGTAGGCGGTAAGGACAGTGTCGCCCGCATGACCCTGCAATGACGACGTATTAATGATTGAGCCTCCGCCCGATCTGATCATCGCGGGGATCGCGTACTTGGCCCCCAAAAAAACGCTGCCGGTGTTCACCTCAATGGTCCGCAGGAAGTGGCTAAAATCCATGTCGACCACGTCGGTGTCGGCAAGAATCCAATCCGCGTCAACTATCGCTGCGTTGTTCCAGAGCACATCGAGTCGACCGTAAGCGTTCATCGCTGTGGCGATCATGGCTTCTATGTCGGACGAATCCGCGACATCCCCTACGTGGGCGGTCACGTCGAAGCCCTCGCTCCTCAGTGCCGATGCTCGTTCGACCACCGATGATGTACGACCCGAAAGGACGAGACGGGCGCCTTCCTGCGCCATCCGGGTAGCGCCCGCGAATCCCAGGCCGCCGGAAGCGCCAGTGATGATGGCGACCTTTCCCTCGAGCCTGCTCACCGCTGGTTCCCCGCTCCGTCACGCACGGTGCGAAGCGCGGTCGCCCAAGAATGCAACTGGTCGAGCAATGTCGAGAGTGCCGCGGTGTGATGATCGGCAGGGTCCTTTAGCACCGTGTAATTCTCGAAGTCGGAGCCCGTGGAGAGCATCACTTGCTGGCGTACATCCGCGACCTGCAGTTCGCCCAAGATGAGCCGCAGGTGCTCGGCGGCTCGGGCGCCGCCCACCACTCCGCCATAGCTCACGATTCCGGCGGCCTTGTTGTTCCACTCTGCGTAGACGAAGTCGATCGCGTTCTTCAGCGAGCCAGGCAGCGACCGGTTGTACTCGGGCGTGACGAACACGTAGCCGTCGTACCGGGCAACGACCTCTGCCCAATCCTTAGTGTGTTGGTTCTCGTACGCACCCATCGCCGCAGGTATCGACTCATCAAGGTGTGCGAGAGAGTACTCTGCGAGATCGACGAGCGCATAATGCGCGTCGCCACGGGAGGTTGCCTGTTCCAGCACCCAGTTCGCTATTTGGTCACCCACCCGACCTGGTCGAGTACTCCCAGTGATGATGGCTAATTTCAGGTCTGACATATTTCCCTTTCTCGGTCGCGCGTTTGGCGCCACAGAGGGAAACTACGCAGTCACGCAATTATTCCAATCAACATATAATTGGTTTCACAAACTATTGCGGAGGCGTCAGGCGGGAGTCTCGCTCGACATTGCCAGGGCATCGATCACCACTGAGCAGGCGTCCTCGTTTGCAGTTGGAGTCTGAATAGCTAAGGCAAGGCGTTCCGCCCGTTCGGCGAAGCCCGCTCGGAGGTCTGCCGGCGCACTCCGGAAGACCTCGTGCTCTGCCTCCCGCACTTTCACCTCAAGCTCGGCGTGAACATCGCTCCCTTTCGCCGTGATCACAATTCGTTTCACCCGGCGGTCTCGAGCATCGACCCGGCGCTTGAGTAGTCCCGCGACTTCAAGCGAGTCGATGATGTAGGGCATGACGGTGGTGTCGATGCTGAGGTGTTTTGCCAAGCCGCTCTGCGTCGGCGGTTCTCCTTGGCTAATCACCGACAGAATCTGGAATCCGCGGGTGCCATGGGGCAGGCCAGCTACTGCCAGATCGACCTGGTCATGCCATCGGCGAAGTATGACGCCGAGGGACCAGCCGAGATCTGTCGGGACCGGTCCCGCGAGTTCGGAATCATCTGCTGTCATACAACGACGATACGACCGATGAGTTGCTTAACCAATCGACTGTGGGGCGCTACTGGGCGATGAAGTCGAGAATGTCCTTGGCGAGCTCAGCCCGAAAGTCGCCGTAGATCCCGTGAGGGGCGCCTGGGTAGACCTTTAGTGTGCCGTGCTTCACCAGCTCGGCAGCCCTGAGAGCAGAGGCGCCAATCGGAACGATCTGATCATCGTCGCCGTGAGCGAGGAAGATCGGCACGTCAAGGGACTTCAGATCCTCCGTGAAGTCGGTCTCGGAGAACGCCTTGATGCAGTCGTAGGCGGCGGCGAGATTCACGAGCATGCCCTGGCGCCAGAAGTCGTCTTTGGCGCCTTGAGATACGGCCGATCCTTCGCGGTTGGCTCCGAAGAAGGGCTCCGTAAGGTCCTTGTAAAACTGCGAGGCATCAGACAGAACACCCGCGCGGATGCCGTCAAAGACGTCCAGTGGAAGGCCGTCTGGGTTGGTCTCGGATTTCACCATCTGTGGCGGAACGGCTCCGACCGTGATCACTTTGGCAACACGTCCTACGCCGTGCTGGGCGGCGTATCGCACGACTTCACCGCCGCCGGTCGAGTGTCCGACAACGACCAGCTCCGTCAGATCCAGGTGGTCGATCAGCTCGGCGAGGTCTGTGGCGTAAGTGTCCATGTCGTTGCCGCGATACGTTTTTGCCGAGCGCCCGTGACCGCGGCGGTCGTGGGCAATGGCGCGGTAGCCGTTATCTGCCAACAACTTGATCTCGACCTGCCAGGCATCGGAGCTCAGCGGCCAGCCGTGGCTGAGCACCACCGGCTGCCCTTCTCCCTGATCGGTGTAGTACAGCTCGGTTCCGGCAGCTGTTGTGAAATAGGGCATCGTTCTCGTTCTCCTTCGGTATCGGTGGGGATGATCAGGCTCGTGCGAGGTGCGTGAGCGCTTCGACAATGAGGTCGGCTACAGCCTCAGGCTGAGAGACCATGACGGAGTGGGAGGCTCCGTCGATCTCTACGGTCTTCAGGGAACCCGCGCGGTCGGCCATAAATCGAAGACCCTCGACAGGGATGTTCTTGTCGGCAGTGCCGAAGATGAACCACGACGGCAAGGTCTTCCACGCGGGAGTCTCCGCTGGCTGGGCTTCACCCAGGGCGAAATCACGGATAGGCCGCTGGGTGGCTGCGGCGAGGCGGGCCTCGTCGAGCGGAACATCCCCGGCGAACTGCTTGGGGAAGAGGTCCCGGTCGACAATGAGATCGTTCGTGCCATCGCTGAGCGGGTAGGGGCGCACAGTCTCGCCGAGGGTGCTGCCGGGAAACTGTCCAGTGAGACCGAGCGATGTCTCGCCGTGGTCGGGCGCGAACGCGGCGACGTAGACGAGCCCAGCAACCACTTCGCTGCCTACCGCGGCTTCGCTGATAACGGCACCGCCGTAGGAGTGGCCCACGAGCAGCACCGGACCACCGACGGATTCGACAGCGTTGCGTACATTGTCGGCATCAGTCGTGACGCTACGGAGTTGGTTCGGGGTCGCAATCGCCGTGACACCCCTCTCTCGCAAAGCGGGGATGACACCGTTCCAGCTGGCGGATTCGGCGAACGCGCCGTGAACAAGAACAACAGTGATATGGGTCATGTACTTCTCTCTTCTGCTCGGTATTGCGGGGGTAATGAGGGTTTCATGAGGGTCAGGAAAATTCGACGATCAGTTCAACCTCGACGGGCGAGTTCAGGGGCAGCACCGCGACGCCGACCGCGCTGCGAGCATGAACACCGGCGTCACCGAAGATTGCGCCGAGCAGCTCCGATGCCCCGTTGAGCACACCGGGCTGGCCGAAGAAGGAGGGGTCAGAGGCGACGAAACCGACGACTTTCACCACGCGGGTGACTCGGTCGAGCGAACCGATTAATGCAGCCACCGCGGCAAGTGCGTTGACTGCGGCGATGCGCGCATAGTCGTGCGCATCATCAGCCTTGATCTCGGCGCCGACTTTGCCGGTCGCGGGCAGGGTCCCGTCAACGAAGGGGAGCTGGCCGGCGGTGTAAACGTAGTTTCCACTAACCACGGCAGGAACATATGTGCCCGCCGGCGCGGCCGCCTGACGCGGGATTGCGATTCCTAGTTCGGTAAGCCGATCATCGATAGCTGACATGGTGAGTTCCGTTCTGGTTTCAGTGGCTGGGGAAAGCTGAGTCATGGGCTTACAGGGGTCACGTGCACTGGATCGCGTGAGACCGACACGGCGAGTTCGGTGTCGGTGGAACGCACCTTCCATGAATCGATCGAACAAAAATCGATCGAGGCCCGCGAGAGCTCCGCCGAATCGACCACCCTGCCGTCGTCGATCACCGCAATCGTCATGCGATCGTCGGTCTGGGAGTAGTCGGGTGCCTCGGGCCACCTGAATCCCAGGCGGTCCTCCACCGACCTCTTCGACTCGTACGGGCAGATCACCAGGAAGGATGATCCGCGGACTTCTTTGAGGTCAGACAGCGCGAAGGTTTCGCCGACGGATGCGCTGATCGTGGAGGCCAATTCAGATTCGAGCGAGCCCTGCGTGCATCCCGCGAGCGCGAGCGTCGACAGAAGCGCAATCGCAGTCACTCGTGACTTCGTCATGGGCCCACCTCGACAGCGTCGGCTAGCGAGATGCTCAAGGAGTCGATACCCGCGTGGCTGAGCACGAAGTCGTATCGGAATGTCACAGGGCTACCGGGATAGTCCCCGTGTCCGTTCGCGATGAGGGTGTAGCTGTCACCGTCAGCTCTGCTCTCGAGGGTGTCGAGGTGGATCGGAAGGGTCATGGCGAACCACCGGCTGATCGCCACCCAACCGACATGCTCCATGGTGTCGTCGGTGACTCGCCCGTCCGGCGCAAAGAGTGCGGCGAAGCCGCTTGCATCGTGTGCGTCTATCGCAGTCTTCGCCTCGTTTACCAAAGACTCGCTGTCGTACTCCCGGTTGGGTCGGGTTTTCTGCAGATGTTCGCGCATGGGGTCCTTCTCTTCATCGGTGCTTGCGTCGGGACTCTGACTTCCATTCGACCGGTCACTAGCCGAAGAGGCCATGAAGTTCGCACGCAGAGCTGACGCGGTTCAGCAGAACTTCGCGATGTTGCAGCACCCGACTCGTTCTGAGAACCTCAGGTATGCCCGACAAATACCAGGCGAGTGGTGTGGGGGCGATGTTGCGTGCGTACCGACAACGGCTCGATCTGACAATCGAGGCGCTGTCGAGTGCGGCAGGGGTCAGTGACCGCACGATTAGCGACATCGAGCGGGGCGTCAGTTCTGGACCCCAGCCGCGCACCGTCGCAGCACTCGCGGATGCACTCCAGCTGCTCCCGGGAGAGCGCTCCTCTTTCGTCGCTGCTGCGCGATCGGGAAGAACTGCGGCCGGCCCGCCCGATCGCGCCGTGGCTGCTCGGCCCAATCGGGCCGTCGATTTCAGCGGTCGAGCCGACGAGCGCGCGCTGCTCACGACGATGCTTGAGAGCGCGCCCGATGCCTCGGATTCTGCGACAGCGGTCGTTGTTACGGGACCGCCCGGGGTGGGCAAAACTACTCTGGCGCTGGAGTGCCTGAAGGATTCGTCGGAGGACCAGCTTCTTTTCGTCGACCTTCAGGGCTTCAAGGTAGCGGCCCTTAGCCCGCTTCAGGTTCTGCAGGCTCTCCTGCGGCAGGTGGCGGGGGGACGCGCAGAATTCCTGACCCTTGACGACGCGATTGCTGCATGGCGTGGGGTCACCTCGGAGTCACCTTTCGCGGTGCTGCTCGACAACGCTGCGTCGGAAGCTCAGGTGCGCCCGGTGCTTGCCAGGAGCGACGCCGTGCGCGTGGTTGTCACCTCTCGCAGGACATTAGCGGGCTTGGAGGGTGCGCAACGAGTGACCCTCGGACCTCTTCGCCGCGCTGACAGCATTGCGTTCCTTCGACGGTCAATTGCTCACCACCAAGAGTCCTCGGGCGATCTCGATGAGGTCGCTCGCTACTGTGCCGACCTCCCTCTCGCGTTGAGGATCGCTGGCGCGCGCATCGCTTCGCGGCCCAGGTGGACGGTGGAAGACTATGCGCGTCGGCTGAGGCTCGAGGACGACAGGATCCGTCAACTCGTGGCAGGCGACCTCAATGTCGACTCTACGTTTGCGCTCTCGTATACGACGCTTGATGACGAAACCCAGGAGTTCTTCCGCGGCCTGGCCCTGCTGCGGGGCTCGTCGTTCAACGCGGCTATGGCCTCGGCTATTCACGAATCGAGCCCGGCGCAGAGCGTCGATCTTCTCGACGAACTCGTGGATCTGGGGCTCGTCGAGAGCCTCGGCGGTGAGCGCTACCGGCTCCACGACCTCCTTCGTATCTTCGCGGGCGATCGCCTTCGACGGGAGGAGACCGACGCTGCCGTCGCGCTAAAGCGAAATGGCCTTCGGCAGTGGATCCTCGACACGACGGCGACGGCCAGCACAGTTTTCTCGCGCGATGATGCCAGTTCGGGGGCGAGGGGCTACCGTCCGGCGCCCGCAGAGCGACAGTGGCTACTCACCGAATCGGCCTATTGGATCGATGCCATTCGCGAAGCGGCCCGCCGGGACCAACACGAGGATGTGGTTCGCGTCGTAAGCGCCTTGGTGGACTTTTCCGGCCGAGTCGCGGCCGGAGTCGACTGGTTGGAACTAATGGAACTCGGAACGGCGAGTGCGAGGATCGCGGGCGAACCAGCGACGCTCTCTGCGTTGCTCCGCAGCCTCGCCGGTCGCCAGTGGTCCGCACGTGGAGACGTCGATGGAGCTCGCTCGAATCTGCGGGAGGCGTTGAGCCTTGCGGAGACGGCAGGCAATGATCGCGAACTCGGATACGCGGTGCTCGCGCTTGCTGGCTTAGAGCAGGAAGCCGGCAACTCGAATGAGGCGATACCTATCGCGGCTCAGGCGATCGATATCTTCCAACGATCCGGCGAGATCGATCTCGAGATCCAGGCTCACACAATTGTGGCCAAGGCCCAGAGTGTGGTCGATCCGTCTGCAGTTCGCGATGAGTGCGGCCGCATCCTTCTGATGCTTGACAATCCCGATCTGTGGTCGGTGACGCGTGTGCACGCGTTCACCAGTATCGCGAGATCATTGCTGACCATCGAGGCCTGGGACGAGGCGTTCGCCATATCTGATCGGTTCGTCACCGATGCAGCCCTGTTCACAGACGAGCCCGACTTTCTTGCCCGGGCATATCGCCATCGCGGGTTCGCGGAATTGGGCCTCGGCAGGACCGATCGCGCGCGTGCCGACTTGGAGGCTGCCGTCGGAATCGCCCGGGCCTACGCGCCGCTGTGGTGGACGGCAGAGATCGACAGCACGCTCGAGAGATTGAGGTCTGAGTAGCGGGTAGTGGAGCTCAAGAGACACAGAATCCGTAGCGGAGCGAAGCGCTCGCAATCCATCCCGAGGCGGAGGCGGAAGTCTCGAGGGGTTCAGATACTAGAGAGCATGAGCGAATCAATGTTCACCCCGGGAACCGAAGTCACAACGCCGCACGGCCAAGGTGAAGTGGTTGACGTGCGCGCCACGCCGTCGGGCAAGTTCGTCTTTGGAGTAGAGGATGCCCAAGGCGAAGTGTTCTACTTCACAGAGAAGGGGCTCCGGGCCTCGGACGGCCAGACCTGAATGGCCTAACGCCTGAGGGTCGACTCCGCCCGCCGGCGGCCGACTTCATTGCGAATCTCGTCACAAAGGGGCGGACAGCTGCGCGACGAGCTCGTGCTGACTGCTGCCGGTGAATTCGGTGATCCGTCCGTTGACCAGTCGATAGAAGGCGAACTCTGCCACGTTGACGTGCCGACCTGTTGCCGCGATTCCGCGGTACGCGCCCGTGTGGGTGCCGCTCGACCGCAGGTGGGCGGCGAAGCGATCCTCCTCGACGATGAGGTGGATGCGGCGCACTCGCCAGTCGGGAAAGGCCCGGTAAAGCTCAGCGAGGTCATCCAGCCAGGCGTCGACCCCGCCGGGCAGGTGAGCGCGACGCACCGACGGATCGATCAGAGACCTCAGGGCATCCAGATCATGTCGATTGCACGCCTCAAGGTAGTCGGCGAACCACTCGCGCGTCTCCCAGGGCTCCACCGTTCAAGTATGGCCAGACGCACGAAGCCTCACCGACTACGGCAGCTGGTACCCCGCCGCGATGAACAGGCGGTACCACTCCTCGCGCGTGAGTGGGATGTCGGATCCGGCCGCCGCCTCGAGCACCCGCTCGGGCTTGGTGGTTCCCGTGACCACCTGCATGTTCGCCGGATGCCGCGTGATCCATGCCACCGCGATGCTGCCCGAGGTCACCTCGTACTTCGCGGCGATCTCGTCGATCACCGCGTTGAGCTCCTTGTATTCCGGGTCGCCGATGAAGGGCCCGTTGAAGAACTTCTTCTGGAAAGGCGACCACGCCTGCAGCGTGATCCCGTTCAAGCGCGAGTAGTCGAGGATGCCGTTGTCGCGGTCAATGGACTGGTCCAGTCCCTCCATGTTGGCTGCGATGCCGGCCGCCACGAGCGGCGCGTGGGTGATGCTGAGCTGCACCTGATTGACGCTGAGGGGCTGGTTGACGGACTTCTTGAGGAGTTCGACCTGTCCGGGGGTCTGGTTCGACACCCCGAAATTGCGCACCTTGCCCGCGGCGTGCAGCTCGTCGAACGCTGCGGCGACTTCGTCTGGCTCGACGAGTGCATCCGGGCGATGCAGCAGCAGCATGTCGAGGTAGTCGGTCTTCAGCGCCGCGAGCGAGCCGTCGACCGACTCGAGGATGTGCTCGCGCGAGAAGTCGAAGGTCATGCTCGTCGGCTGCGGGTGCAGCCCGACCTTGCTCTGGATCACGATCGCTTCGCGCTCGGACGAGCTGAGGGTCATTGCCTCTCCCCAGCGCGCCTCGCAGCCGTGCATGGTCGCGCCGTAGATGGATGCGTGGTCGAACACGGTCACGCCGGCATCGATCGCAGTGCCGACGAGTTCACGCACTTGCGCGTCATCCAGTTCCTGGATGCGCATGAGGCCCACGATGATGTTGGATACGGGGCGCTCGGCGCCAGTCCACTGCACGTTCTTCATGCGCACAAGTCTGCCTCGTCGTTGGCGCAAAGAGCCGCCGGCCCTCCGCAGAGCCATCGGGTGCGTGCCGGGTCCGAGCCTTCCGTAGTCGTACACCAGCCACCACTAGGCTCCTACCGAGCAACCATCAGCCGCGGCTGGAGCAGGAGTCAACCGATGAACGAGTCGACCGTCGGCAGCAACAGGGGACCTGTGCTCGCCGCACGCCAGGTCACAAAGGCCTATCCGTCCGCTGATGGTTCGTCGGTAGAAGTGCTCCGCGATGTGTCGCTCACCGTGGAGGCAGGGGAATTCGTTGCCATCGTCGGCCCGAGTGGGTCGGGCAAATCGACCTTGCTGTATTGCCTTGCGGGTTTGGAGCCCTATACATCCGGCAGTGTCCTCCTCCTCGGAAGGCAGGTGGATGAGCTCAAGCCGAAGGAGCTCGCAGCCCTTCGGCGAGACGAGGTCGGCTTCGTGTTCCAGTCGTTCAATCTCATTCCGTCGCTGACTGCTCACCAGAATGTCTCACTCCCGGCACGACTGGCACACAAACCTGTCTCCTCATCGGCGGTCGACGAGGTGCTCGCCTCGGTCGGTCTTAAGGGCCGTGAAGGCTTCCGCCCCGCACAACTCTCCGGTGGCCAGCAGCAGCGCGTCGCCATCGCTCGCGTGCTCGCCGCGAGCCCCTCGCTCGTCTTCGCCGACGAGCCGACCGGCGCGTTGGACACCCAGGCGGGTACTGCAGTGCTGGAGCTCCTCCGCCGTGTCGCTGAAGGCGATCGGTCCGTCGTGATGGTGACCCACGACCTCGAGGCCGCCGCGCGCGCCGACCGGGTGCTCGTGCTTCGAGACGGGATGGTGCACCGCGAGCTCCAGCATCCTTCCGCCGGCGAGGTGCTCGAGGCACTGACGGCTGCAGCAGAAGAGGCGCCGCGGTGATCCGCCTGGTCCTCCGTGACCTCTTGGCGAACGTGCCCATCTGGCTAGGAGCTCTTGTCGTCACCGCCGCCGCGGGCGCGGCCGTCTCCGTCGCCGCAGCCCTCGTCACCTCGGGCTTCGGACTCGAATTCGTCTATGCGGCGGGGCTTGCGAGCCTCGCGTCGATCTCGGCTGTTCTGACGATCATCTCCATCGTCGCCGTTCTGGGCAACGTCACCCGCCTCACGGTAGACCTGCAGCGAAGAAGCTATGCGCTCTGGCAGCTTGTTGGAGTATCGGCTGCGCGAGTCACGTGGATCGTCAGAGCGCAGTTGGCGATCGTCGCTCTCATCGGGTCGACCCTCGGCACGGTCATCGCATCCGCATTCATCCCCGAGATTCTCCGCTTCGGGCTTTCCGACTCCTCTGGTCTTCAGCAGATCGTGCCCCGCACGCTCCCGATCAGCCAGGTCGTGGTCATAGTGCTCGTGTCAGCGGTGGTTGTGCTGGGTAGCCTGAAGTCGTCGAGACGCGCCGGGCGGGTGCGTGCCATCGAAGTGCTTCGGGATGCCGGCGGCGAGGCCACCCGAATGGGAGTCGGGCGGTGGGTCGCCCTCGGACTCACAGCGAGCCTCGCGATTCTCTCGACCTGGAGCGTCGGCAATAGCTCAGGAGGCGCCAGTGGCCAGCTCCTGATCATCGGACCCCTGTTCACAGCCGTCGCCCTGTGCGCGATCCCAGCCGTCGCGCCTTCTTTGCTTCGAGGGTGGACGAGGCTGATCCCGGATCGCATCTCCACCTCCTGGTTCCTGGCGCGGAACGCCGCCTCCTTTAGCGTGAGCCGCAGCACTGCCACCATCAGCGCCCTCGTCGTAACGATTGGCTTGCCGGGCAGCTTCTACGCCGCGTTCTCCACGAACGGCAATTTCGTGAGAGCGACTACCGGCGAGACGAGCGGAACCCTCGGGCCGGGTAGCTTTCTGCTCCTGCTGGGGGGCCCACTGCTGGTCTCGCTGGCAGGAGCGACTGCGACCGTTCTGATGGCGACCCGCACGCGGGAGCAGGAGACGGCGCTGGTACAGGCTGCCGGCGGCGGTCGCGCAGTGGTTCTGCTGCGGGCGATGTGGGAGGCTCTCATCCTTGTCGGGACATCCGCCCTCATCGCTCTCGGCGTGCAGCTCGTCACGGGCCTTGGGATGGCGCTCAGTCTGAGTCGAATCACAGGAACCGTGCCAGCGTTCGGTTTGCAGCAGGCAGCGATCGCGGCGGCTGTGTGCGTCATTGGGATAACCGCGGCCAGCGCCTTACCGGTAGCCTCTGCGCTCCGTCGGCCGATCAGGGCCGTGCTCGCCGCCGAGTGAACCATGCCCAGCCGTCTCCTCATGCGCGCGCCAGCAAACGAGACAAGCGGGCAACATCATTTCGGTTCCCGAATTGTGTGTTCGACGCTCGGCATGACGCGAGTGTCCACTTGTGGCGACTTATCGGCGTTCTCAAGTCGCCACGACTGGACACTCGCGCAATGAAGCAGTCCGCAAATGACGAAAGCCCCCGCGAATACGGGGGCTTGTGGTGGCTCCGACGGGCGTCGATCCCGTGACCTCACGATTTTCAGTCGTGCGCTCTACCAACTGAGCCACAGAGCCCTGCACTAAGAAATTAGCGGCCGACAATGCCAGAACCATCCTGAATGAGTTGCTCAACCGGGGGTTCAAGCCCGATCACGCATCGGCGCAAACCGACGTCTAGAGGGGGGACTCGGTCTAGGGAGCGAGGCGCGGGGCGCGGATGTTGAGCCGCCGCGCCTCGCGCCGAGTGTCTTCCAGCACGGCGCTGGGTTCGGCGGCGTGCGGATCGGTGTGGGATGCGAGGCTGACCTGGAAGATCGGTAGGGAGGTCGCCCACGCTGTCATCGTGCCGATGAGGCGGGGAAACCGATACGGCAGTGTCGCGTTGCGATGCAAACGCAAATCGACACCGCGAGCTTTCAACACCGGCAGCAGCTCGCGACTCGTCAGGAACGCGTCGCGGAAGGCGCGGCGGTCACCGATCATGTTTGCCATTCCGCCGCTTCTCACCGCTTGCGCAAACATCCCGGCGTCTGAGACAAAGTGGATCTGCAGCCAACCGTGCATGTCTTTCTCGACCCGAATGGAGACACCTGCCTGTTCGAGCGCCGCGCGCACGTCCCGTTCACGCTGGCTTGGCGATTCGTCGGCAGAGCCAATGATCAGGGATCGAAGCAAGGCGCCGTGCAGCACGCCGTCGGCGCCGAATCCGCCGCCCGCCAGGGGGAAGCCGAAGACGACCTGATCGGCGGGGAGCGGCGCTACCGCAGCGAGGGGCTCGTCCCAGATGTTTCCGAGCACGAGAACGCTGGCATTGCCGACCCGAGGAGCTAGGAACGCAGCCGCCTCCGCCAGGTGGTGATGACCAACGCTGAGCACGATCAGGTCAAACCCGTCGGTTGGGTCGAGTGTTTCGCGCAAAGTCGTGTGGAACGACGTGCTGATCCGCTGGCCGAGCGCCCGTCGACGCCCATCGATCAAGTCCATTCGAACTTCGTCGCTGTATTCTGCGGCCCTACCCGGACGCACGTAGAACTCGATCTCGTGCCCGGATGTCTGGAGTGCCCACCCGTAGATCGTTGCGATTGTTCCTCGCCCAAACATCAGAACGCGCATCCCGGCCTCATTCACTAATATGGAGCTTGTCTCCACTTCTGAGTATATGGAGACAGTCTCCACTTGTCTACGGAGGAGCTCATGACCATCCCGCGCCCGATGCGAGCGGATGCCCGACGCAACCGGGACGCCATCGTGGCGGCCGCGCGATCGGCATTTGACCAGAACGAACAGCTGCGCTTCGATGACTTCGCCGCGCGTGCCGGCGTGGGCGTCGGCACTCTCTATCGGCACTTCCCCACCCGGGAAGCGTTGGCCGCTGCGGTCTACGAGGGGGAGGTGACCGCGCTCTGCGATCAGGCTCGCGACCCTGCACGATCAGCTCGCGAGAATCTTGATGCGTTCCTGCGGGGCTTCGTTGATTACGTGGTCGACCATGCGGGCCTCGTGCTCACGTTCGCAGCCATCGTGGATCCGGCAATCCAGGCCGACGGCGGGAGTGAGCTGGAGCGCACGGTGGCTGACCTTGTTACCCGCGCGACGGCCGACGGGTCGATCCGCGAGGGCGTCATTCCTGGCGCCCTTCTGATCGTGCTCCACGGCATCGGATCCGCGACCGACCGCCCGATGTGGGCAGCGGAGTCGCGGGCAGCGGTGGAGCTGCTCATCGCTGGGTTGTGAACGTACCGACGCGACCGGCACGGGACGAACTCCACTGAGAGGGCACAAAACGACAGTGTGAGGATGGGCACACTATCGGTTTTTGTCCTCTCGCTGCCTAGAAGGACGATCACTGGGCGGAAAGACGATCCGGCTGACGGTTGCGAACAAGATCTCCCGCAAATGACGAAAGCCCCCGCGAATACGGGGGCTTGTGGTGGCTCCGACGGGCGTCGATCCCGTGACCTCACGATTTTCAGTCGTGCGCTCTACCAACTGAGCTACAGAGCCCTGCACTAAGAAACTAGTACAGATAAGGCACGGCCACCTGGCGAGAGGTAGACCGTGCCTTGCGACCCTGACCGGACTTGAACCGGCGACCTCCGCCGTGACAGGGCGGCGCGCTAACCAACTGCGCTACAGGGCCTAGCTAATAACTTCTGTGTTTGGTGACCCCAACGGGATTCGAACCCGTGTTAACGCCGTGAAAGGGCGCCGTCCTAGGCCACTAAACGATGGGGCCTCGAGATCACAGAACCTCTTAGCTACCGAGGGACAAGCATAAGGGGGTATCGGGTAAAAGCCAAACGCGCTGGGAATCGTGCAAAAGCCGTCGAATGTGCCGGGCATCGGCAGACCCCGGAGGTAGCTTCAAGTGGTCATCGAACCTTGCCGTAGAGGGGCGGCTGACTCGATTCGGGGATCCCATGCACAACACGCGCGCTCGCCAGCCCAAGGCCGGGCATTCCCGCGCTCGTTTGCGGGTGTTCGCCCTCGCGCTGGCGACGGCATTCCTGGCGACATCCGACCTGATCATCGAACCCCCGTCGATCGCTTGGGCAAAGGATTACCCCACTTGGGATGACGTTGCTGCAGCCCGCAACGATGAGGCGTGGGCCAACAACCAGATCGCCATGATCGAGGCGCTCCTCGCCCAACTGCAGACCGAGTCGGCGGCGGCCCAGGCGGATGCCCAACGCAAGGGTGAGCTGTGGGGCGAGGCCGACAGCCGCTTCCAGGCGGCCGCGGGCAAGGCGCAGAACCTGCTCGCCCAGGCGGATGCCGCGAACCTGGCGGCCACGGCGTCGGAGCAGCGGGCGGGCCAGATGGCCGCCCAGCTCGTGCGCTCAGGCGGCGGAGACGTCACGGCCAAGCTGCTAACCAACGCGATCGACCCCGACGACCTGCTGTACAGCCTGGGCATGTCGGGCAAGATCGCTGAACAGGCGAACGCGGTCTACGAGCGCGCACTGCTCGACCGCAACACCGCCCAGGCGCTCACCGATCAGGCCGACATCGCCCGTGACGAACTCGAGGTTCTAAAGATCGCAGCGGAGCAGGCCTTCGCCGAGGCGCAGGTTGCCGCTCAGGCCGCAGCGGCAGCGGTGGCCGAGCAGGAAGAGAACCAGGCGCGTCTCGCCCAGCAGCTCATCGTGCTCAAGGAGCGCCGCGCGGCCACCGAGGCGGACTACGCGGCGGGCGTGGCCGAACGACTCAAGGCCGGAATCGGCCTCCCCGCCGGTGCCATCAGTGCGGCCGGTTGGGCCAAGCCGGTCGACGGTCGCATCAGCTCCTCGTTCGGTCCGCGCGTGCCTCCCACCAGCGGCGCATCCAGCTACCACCAGGGCACCGACTTTGGTGCCGGATGCGGGCAGCCCATCTATGCGGGGGCGGGCGGCACCGTCGTCTACGCCGGCTGGAACGGCGGCTACGGAAACTTCGTGCTCATCGACCACGGCGGCGGCGTCGCCACGGCGTACGCGCACATCGTCAGCGGCGGGGTCTTCGTCGGGTACGGCCAGGGCGTAGCGGCTGGCACGCACATCGCCAATGTCGGCACGACCGGAACATCCACCGGCTGCCACCTCCACCTTGAAGTGCGCATCGACGGCGTTGCGCAGAACTCGGTTCCGTTCTTCGCCGATCGCGGCATCACCCTGGGATAAGGCGCACCATGACCACACGCACTCTCGCCCGCAGGCTCGTCACGGCCGCCGTCGTTGTCGCGACCCTCGTCGCGGGAACGATCGTCGGCTCGGCCGCCCCCTCGGCCTGGGCGAAGGACTACCCCAGCTGGAACGACGTCGCCGCAGTTCGCAACGACGAAGCGGCAACGCAGGCGAAGATCGCCGAGATCGAGGGGCTTCTCGCGGGCCTCAAGGCAACCGCCGAGCGAACGGCGGCAGACGCGCGGGCGAAGGGCGTGATCTGGTCTGAGGCCGACCTCAAGTTCCAGGAGGCGTCGTACAAGACGGCCAACCTGCAGAAGCAGGCGGATGCCGCTGCCGCAACGGCCACGGCCTCCGAGCAGCGTGCGGGCCAATGGGCAGCACAGCTCGCTCGCGGCGGTGGGCAGGATCTCACGGCCAACCTGCTCGTCAACTCGAGCGACGCCGACAACCTGCTCTACGGCCTCGGCATGTCGAGCAAGATCTCCGACCAGGCCTACGCGATCTACGAGAGCGCGCTGCTCGACCGCAACACGGCGCAGTCGCTCACCGACGCGGCGCAGGTGGCCAAAGACGAGCTCGAGGTGCTCAAGGTTGCCGCCGAGAAGGCGTTCGCCGAGGCCCAGGCCGCCTCGAACGCGGCGGCGGCGGCGCTCGCCGAGCAGGAGACGAATCAGGCCACCCTCGCCCAGCAGCTCATCGTGCTCAAGGAGCGGCGCGCAGCCACCGAGGCCGACTACATTGCCGGTGTCAAGGAACGCTTCGGCAGTGGCGCGAGCCTCGAGGGTGGCGAGATCAGCCTCACGGGTTGGGCACGCCCCGCGGCCGGGCGCATCACCGACAACTTCGGCTGGCGCATCTCCCCCACCGCGGGAGCCTCGAGCTACCACCAGGGCACCGACATCGGCGCGGGCTGCGGCGCGAAAATCTACGCGGCATCCGGGGGCACCGTCGTGTACGCCGGCTGGAACGGCGGGTACGGAAACTTCGTGCTCATCGACCACGGCGGCGGAGTGCAGACCGCGTATGGCCACATCGTCGACGGCGGCATTCTCGTGGGCTACGGCCAGCACGTGGATGTCGGCACCAACATCGCACTCGTCGGCACCACCGGAACATCCACGGGCTGCCACCTTCACTTCGAGGTGCGCATCAACGGCTCGGCCATCGACTCCGTGCCGTTCATGGCAGGCCAGGGAATCACGATCGGCTGATTACCGCGGCTTGATTGAGTAGCGCCAAGCGCGTACCCCCGCTGATTGAGTGGCGCGAAGCGCGTACCCCCGCGGATTGAGTGGCGCGAAGCGCGTACCGAAATCCGGTTACAAGCGCCTGTGAGGCACATCCTGCTGACGCCTCGGGACGGGCGTCAGCGCTGGCGTCGCGGCGAACGCCAGAAATGGCGTTCGCTCAATTGCTCCAGCGCGCTGTGCATTTTGGGCGCACGTTGCTACTGTGGTCAGTGTTATTGATGTTAACAACGTGACTCGGGGGAGATCATGGTCCGGCTTCGGCGTGTTGCTATTGCGCTGTCTGTCGCGCTCTCGGGATCTCTTCTCCTCACGCTCGGCATCGCCGGGCCCGCTGCTGCAGACGACTACCCCAGCTGGGATGACGTGCAGGCCGCCCGCCAAAACGAGGCGCAGACGCAGGCCGCGATCGATGAGATCGAGGGTCTGCTCGTGGGCCTTGAGGCGCAAGCCGCCGAGCTCGGCAAGCAGGCGCAGATCAAGGGCGAGGAATACAACGCCGCCAAGACCCTGCTCGACCAGGCATCCGCCAAGGCAGAAAAGCTCAGCGACCAGGCCGTCGCGGCCGAGCGTCAGGCCGATCTGTCGGCGCGCAAGGCCGGCCAACTGATCGCCCAGCTGGCGCGCACGGGCGGCGGCGACCTCACGGTCAGCCTGCTCATGAGCCCCGACGCTGATGACCTCCTCGGCACCCTGGGAACCATGAGCAAGGTCACCGAGCAATCCACCGCCATCTACGAGCAGGCCACCGCTGATCGCAACAATGCTCAGGCGCTCACCGACCAGGCGCGAGTCGCCGAGAGCGAGCGCAACACGCTCGCGGCCGACGCAGAGGTCGCGCTCGCCGCGGCAAAGTCGTCAGCGGATGCAGCGCTCGCCCGCGTCAACGAGCAGAAGGCGGCATCCGAGCAGATGTACGCCCAGCTCGCGACGCTCAAGGGCACCACGGCCGACGTTGAAGAGGGATACCTCGCGGGCCTCACCAAGGAACAGGAAGAAGCCGAGCAGCCTGCTCCGCCGACACCCGATCCCGGAACTCCCGCTCCCAACCCCACGCCTCCCGCACCCAACACTTCTGCCGTCGAGGGGGCGATCGCCTTCGCCTACGCGCAGATCGGCGACATGTACCAGTTCGCCGGTTCGGGCCCGGATGTCTGGGACTGCTCGGGTCTCACCCAGGCGGCCTACGGCGCGGTCGGGGTCTACGTGGGTGCGCACCTGGTGTCGAGCCAGTACTACACGATGGCCAACCAGGGTCGACTCGTGCCGATCAGCGACATGGTCGCGGGCGACCTCATCTTCTACGCCAACGGCGGAGTCGAGTGGGGCGGTTTCTATCACGTGGCCATGTATGTCGGTGGTGGCCAAATGATCGAGGCTCCGCGCGAGGGCGTGCCCGTGCGCGTGACGTCAGTGCGGTACTACGACGCCCTGCCGTACGCCGGTCGCCCCACCCCGTAGCGCCTTCGGGTGCGATCCTCGCACCCGCGAGTTAGCGAGGGTTAGTGACCCTCGGCGGGCACGTATGCGGCGAGGCCCGCCTGCACGACGGCCTCGGCCTCAGCCGCGCCCTGCCAGCCGTCGACCTTGACCCACTTGCCCGGCTCCAGGTCTTTGTAGTGCGTGAAGAAGTGCTCGATCTCTTTGATCGTGTACTCGGGGATGTCGGCGAGATCCTGGATGTGGCTCCAACGCGGGTCTTTCGCCTGCACGCAGATCACCTTGGCGTCGCTGCCGCCGTCATCCGTCATGTTGAAGACGGCGACGGGGCGCACCGAGATGCCGACGCCCGGGAAGGTCGGGGCATCGAGCAGGATCAGTGCGTCTACCGGGTCACCGTCGAGTCCGAGGGTCTTCTCGAAGAAGCCGTAGTCGGTGGGGTACGCGAAGGTCGTGAAGAGGTAGCGGTCGAGAAAGACACGGCCGGTCTCGTGGTCGACTTCGTACTTGTTGCGGCTCCCCTTGGGGATCTCGACGACGATGTCGTACGCGGCCATGGCTGAACTCCTTGAAAGATTGGCGGGATGCTGCAATAACGTTAGCTGATGCCGCCAACCCGCCCCAGACTCACGCCCGCGATTGCTGACGTGCGGCGCGCGGTGCGGCCGTTCGTTGAGGCTCTCGAAACGAACTCGCTCGTTCTCGTGGCACTCTCGGGCGGCCCCGATTCCCTCGCGCTCGCGGCGGCGACGGCGTTCGAGGCGCAGCGGGCGGGCATCCGGGCCGGCGCGGTGATCGTCGATCACGGCCTGCAGCAGGGGTCGGCGGATGCCGCGGCAGCCGCAGCGCGCCAGGCCGAAGCCCTGGGTCTCGACCCCGTGCTCGTCAGGGTGGTCACCGTGGGTACGGCGGGCGGACCGGAGGCCGCGGCCCGCGCAGCCCGGTACGACGCTCTCGACGAAGCCGCGCGAGAGACCGGCGCGAGCGCCGTTCTGCTCGGCCACACCCTCGACGACCAGGCCGAGACCGTGCTGCTGGGCCTCGCTCGGGGTAGCGGCGCTGCGAGCCTCACCGGCATGGCCGACGCGAGCGGGCCGTATCTACGGCCGCTTCTCGGCATCACGCGCGAAACGACGGTGCGGTTCTGCGAAGACTCCGGGCTGACCCCGTGGCTCGACCCGCAGAACGACGACGAGGCATTCACGCGGGTGAAGGTTCGCCGAAACGTGCTGCCCGTGCTCGAGAGGGAGCTCGGTCCGGGCATCCGGGAGTCCCTCGCGCGCACCGCCGAGCAGCTGCGCGAAGACGCCGAGGCCCTCGATCATTTCGCCGAGGAGATCGCCGAAGATCTCGCCGAGCACTCCGAGGCGGGCATCTCATTGCCCGCCAAGGCTCTCGAGGTGCAGCCCGCGGCGCTGCGGCAGCGGCTCATCCGGTTAGCGGTGGCGAGCGAGTTCCATGTGTCGCTCAGTCGCGCGCAGACGCTTGAGGTGGCGCGGCTGGTCACCGACTGGCACGGGCAGAAGGCCGTCGACCTGCCCGGCGTTAGGGTGGAACGGCGCGCGGGCCTGCTGCACTTCACGGCCACGGAAGCCAAGGGATAGGAACCAATGGAATTCACCGACGTCGAGAACGACCTTGCCGAGGTGTTGCTCACCGAAGACGAGATTCACGCGAAGATCGCCGAGATCTCGCGCCGCATCGAGGCCGACTACGACGGCGAGAAACTGCTTCTCGTGGGCGTGCTGCGCGGCGCAGTCATGGTGATGGCCGACCTCGCGCGCGAGCTGAAGCTCCCGGGCATCGAGATGGACTGGATGGCGGTGTCGTCGTACGGCTCGGGCACCCAGTCGAGCGGTGTCGTGCGCATTCTCAAAGACCTCGACTCCGACCTGCAGGGCCGCAAGGTGCTCATCGTTGAAGACATCATCGACTCGGGCCTCACCCTCTCGTGGCTGCGCGGCAACCTCGAGAGCCGCGGCGCGGCATCCGTCGAGATCTGCACGCTGCTGCGCAAACCAGACGCCTTGAAGGTCGAGGTGGATGTTCGCTACGTAGGTTTCGACATCCCCAACAAGTTCGTCGTGGGCTACGGCCTGGACTTCGCGGAGAAGTACCGCAACCTCAGGGGCGTGGCCGTGCTCGCGCCGCACGTCTACGAGTGATCACCTCGCGAGGCTCTCGACGGCCGCGTCGGTCGCGATAACCCCGTAAAGCCCTCGGCGAACACGCAGCGACTGTTCAGCGGCATACCGGTAACCTGACAGGACGATTTCTCAGCAGGAAGGTGACGGGTAGCAACGCCCGGAACAACATGGACTTCAAGCGCATATTTCGCGGCCCCATCATCTACATCGTTCTGGCTATCGCAGCGGTGTGGATCGGGTCGACCCTTCTGACGGGCAGCGGCTTCCGCGAAATCTCGACGGCCGAGGGCCTCGACCTGCTCAAGGGCTCCACCGTCGAGTCGGCGAAGATCGTCGACGGCGAGCAGCGCGTCGACCTCACCCTCTCGAAGGCTGACGGCGACAACGGCAAGCAGGTGCAGTTCTACTACGTGGCACCGCGTGGCACCGAGATCGTCGACGCCATCAACACGGCGAACGTCAAGTTCGACGACGAGGTGCCCCAGACCAACTTCTTCACGAGCCTGATCGGCATCCTGCTGCCGTTCCTCATCATCGGTGTCATCTTCTACTTCCTGCTCAGCCGCATGCAGGGTGGCGGCAACCGCGTCATGCAGTTCGGCAAGTCGAAGGCCAAGCTCGTCGGCAAAGAGGCGCCCAAGGTGACCTTCGCCGATGTGGCGGGTGCCGATGAGGCCATCGAAGAGCTCGAAGAGATCAAAGACTTCCTGAAAGACCCGGCCAAGTTCCTCGCCGTGGGCGCCCGCATTCCGAAGGGTGTGCTGCTGTACGGCCCTCCCGGAACCGGCAAGACCCTCCTCGCGCGCGCGACTGCTGGCGAAGCTGGCGTGCCGTTCTACACGATCTCGGGTTCCGACTTCGTTGAGATGTTCGTGGGTGTTGGCGCGAGCCGCGTGCGCGACCTGTTCGACCAGGCCAAGCAGAACTCGCCCGCCATCATCTTCATCGACGAGATCGACGCCGTTGGTCGCCACCGCGGCGCCGGCATCGGCGGCGGCAACGACGAGCGCGAGCAGACCCTCAACCAGCTGCTGGTGGAGATGGATGGATTCGACGTCAAGACCAACGTCATCCTCATCGCCGCCACCAACCGCCCCGATGTTCTCGACCCCGCGCTTCTTCGCCCGGGCCGCTTCGACCGCCAGATCGGCGTCGACTCGCCCGACCTTCAGGGTCGAAAGCAGATTCTCGAGGTGCACGCCAAGGGCAAGCCCATGGCCGAGGGAGTCAACCTCGAGGTGCTTGCGCGCAAGACGCCCGGCTTCACGGGTGCCGACCTCGCGAACGTGCTCAACGAGGCAGCTCTGCTCACCGCGCGAAGCAACGCCCAGCTGATCGACAACCGGGCTCTGGATGAGGCTGTCGACCGCGTCATGGCCGGTCCCCAGCGCCGCACGCGCCTCATGAACGACAAAGAGAAGCTCATCACCGCGTACCACGAGGGCGGTCACGCGCTTGCGGCTGCATCCATGCGCAACACCGACCCCGTCACCAAGGTGACGATCCTGCCGCGTGGTCGCGCCTTGGGCTACACGATGGTGCTGCCGCTCGAAGACAAGTACTCCGTCACGCGCAACGAACTGCTCGACCAGCTCGCCTACGCGATGGGTGGTCGCGTTGCCGAGGAGATCGTCTTCCACGACCCCACGACGGGCGCCTCGAACGACATCGAGAAGGCGACATCCATCGCCCGCCGCATGGTGACCGAGTACGGCATGTCGACCAAGGTCGGCTCCGTGAAGCTTGGTCTCACCCAGGGTGAGCCGTTCCTCGGCCGCGACATGGGCGCCAGCCGCGACTACTCCGACACGATCGCCGAGACGATCGACGAAGAGGTGCGCAAGCTCATCGAGCAGGCACACGACGAGGCCTGGCAGGTGCTCAACACCAACCGCGACACGCTCGACAAGCTCGCCAGCGAGCTGCTCGAGAAGGAGACGCTCGACCACGACCAGCTCGCGGCGATCTTCGAGGGCATCGAGAAGCTGCCCGAGCGCCCCGTGTGGCTCTCGAGCGATTCGCGTCCGCTGTCGGATCGCCCGCCCGTGAAGGTGCCGTCGAAGCTCCCGATCGACGCCGGTCTCTCCGAGGGCGGTATCGAGTCTGACGTGCCCACGAAACCCACGCGCGCGACCCGACCACGCAAGACCCCAGGCATCGCGACCGCTTAGGTATTCATGGCAATCGACTCCGGACGCATTGAGGCGGCCGTTGCCGAGATCCTCGCGGCAATTGGCGAAGATCCGGCGCGTGCCGGTCTCGCCACCACGCCTCAACGCGTGGCGCAGGCGTACGGGGACTTCTTTGCGGGCCTCGGGCAGAACCCGCTCGACCACCTCGCCGAGACGATCGAGCTGCGCGACGACGAGCTGAGCGAGCTCGTGTTGCTGCGCGACATCGAGTTTCGCTCGGTGTGCGAACACCACCTGCTGCCCTTCGTGGGGCTCGCGCACGTCGCCTACGTTCCCGACAAGCGGGTCGTCGGCCTCGGCAAGCTCCCGCGCGTCGTCGAGACCCTCGCATCGCGCCCGCAGCTGCAAGAGCGCCTCACCGAGGAGATCGCGGATGCCCTGCACGAGGGCCTCGAGCCCAGGGGCGTTCTCGTGGTGCTCGACGCCGTGCACGGCTGCGTCTCCGCGCGCGGTGTTCGCCAGGCCAAGAGTTCAACGGTCACGATGGCCACGCGGGGCACCCTGAGCGACCCGGTCGAGCGTGCGGGCATCCTCGCCCTCATTGGCGGGCTCACTCCATGACCGAGATCATGGGCATTCTCAACGTCACGCCTGACTCGTTCAGCGACGGCGGGCGGTACGCCGGTCTCGAGCGCGCAGTGGCTCGAGGCCTCGAACTGAAGGCGCAGGGCGCCACTCTTGTGGATGTCGGCGGCGAGTCGACACGACCCGGTGCCGGTCGCGTTGCGGTCGAGGAAGAGCAGGATCGCGTGATCCCGGTGATTCGCGAACTCGTGAGCGCGGGTGTCGCCGTCAGCGTCGACACCATGAACGCCGACACCGCTCACGCGGCGGCGAGGGCCGGGGCATCCGTCATCAACGACGTCTCTGGCGGGCTCGCCGACGAGGGCATGTATCGCGTGGTCGCCGAGTCGGGCCTGCACTACGTTGCGATGCACTGGCGCGGGTTCAGCGACTCCATGGATGAACTCGCTCGCTACGACGATGTGGTCGCCGACGTGCGCACCGAGCTCAAGGTGCGCATCGCCGAGATGACCGTCGTGGGCGTCGACCCGTCGAAGGTCATCCTCGATCCGGGGCTCGGGTTTGCGAAGACCGCACAGCACAACTGGCAGTTGCTGGGCCGGCTCGACGAACTGGCAACCCTCGGCTTTCCCCTGCTCGTCGGGGCGAGCCGCAAGAAGTTTCTCGCTGCGTTCGGTGAGGCTCCGGATGACCGCGACGAAGCCACCGCGATCATCAGCGCCCTCGCCGCCGAGAGCGGTGCTTGGGGTGTTCGCGTGCACGACGTCGAATCGACCCGCCGCGCGCTCGACGTGCAGGCGGCCTGGCAGAACGGACGCACCGCATGAACCCCATGGACGAGATCACCCTCACCGGGCTTCGCGCCTCCGCATTCCACGGCGTGCTCGAGCACGAGCGCCGCACGGGACAGATCTTCGTGATTGACGTCACCGTCTACCTGCCGCTCGGCACCGCCGCCTCCACCGACGACCTCGACAACACGATCCACTACGGCGAACTGGCCGAGGAGATCGTCGCGGCAGTGGAGAGCGATCCCGTTGATCTCATCGAGACTGTCGCCGAGCGGGTGGCTGCCGTCGTTCTCGCCCACCAGCTCGCCGTGCTCACCCGCGTGACGGTGCACAAGCCGAGCGCTCCCATCACGGTTCCCTTCGATGATGTCTCGGTCACCATCACGCGTGGCCGCGTCGCACCCCAGGGCTCCGTCGGATTCCAGCTGTGAGTCGCGCCGTCATCGCGCTCGGCTCCAACCTGGGCGATCGGCAGGCGACACTGCTGGCCGCGGTGCGCGAGATCGCTGAGCTCGACGGCGTTGACCTGGTCGCGGCATCCACTCCCATCGAGTCGGTCGCCGTGAAGATCGACGGGCCCGACGCGGATGCTCCCGCCTACCTCAATGGCGTCGTGATCGTCGAGACCACCCTCAAGCCACATGATCTGCTCACTCGCCTGCGCGGCATCGAGGCGGCCCACGGTCGAGTGCGCGAGGAGCGCTGGGGCGACCGCACTCTCGACCTCGACGTGATCGACGTCGACGGCCAGGTGATTCGAACCGACGACCTCACTCTTCCCCACCCGCGCGCATACGAGCGCCTGTTTGTACTCGAGCCGTGGCTGCAGGCCGACCCGGCGGCCGTGCTCTCGGGCCGTGCGGTTTCGGATTGGGTACGTGCGTTCCCTGAGGCTCTCGAAGGGAACGACCCGACATGACCCGCACAAAGCCCCTCCACCTTCTGCTGCTCGCGGCTCTCGGCGGCGGTCTTGCGTGGTTTCTCGAGACGGCTCTCGCGGCATCCGGAAACGCGATTCTCATCCCGCCGTTCACGATCGGCTTCGTGCTCGCCCTCATCGCCGTGATCCTCATCGTGATGGCGTTGCCCGTGCGCCGGGTGTCGCGCGGCGTGCCCAACGCGCGGGTCGACCCCTTCTACGCCACGCGCGTCGTGATGCTCGCGAAGGCCTCGAGCCTCGGTGGCGCCTTGCTCGGAGGCGCGGGGCTCGCCATCACGGGGTACCTCCTGAGTCGCTCGGTGTTGCCGGGGGTAGGCTCGGTTTCGATGGCTCTCACCATGGCGGCGGGGGGCATCATCTTGCTGGTTGGCGGCCTCGTTGCCGAGCACATGTGCGCGATCCCGCCGGAAGACGACGACACCGACAAGCCCAAGACCAAGGGAATCCAGTGACCGACAGGCTCGAGCTCACCGACGTCGAGTGGCGGCGTGTGTCGCCCAAATACGTGATCGTCGATCTGGTGGGCACGTTCATCGGGGCCGTGGTCGCCGTCGGCGTGACATCCATTCCCGCGATCCTGTCGGGCATCGTGCAGTTGTGGGCGATCCCCGCGTCGCTCGCCATCATCTTCATCATCACCCTCGCGCTCACCCCGAGACGCGTTCGCGCGATCGGGTACCAGCTTCGGCAAGACGACCTGCTGTTTCGCCGCGGGCTCATGTTCCAGCGCTTCGTCTCGGTGCCGTACGGCCGCATGCAGCTCGTGGACATCAACCGCGGCCCGCTCGATCGCGCGTGTGGGCTGAGTGAACTCAAGTTTGTGACGGCCGCGGCGGCGACCGGCGTGACGATCCCCGGCCTGCCCGAGGCCGAGGCCGAGGAGTTGAGAGACCGGCTCGTCGAGCTCGCGGAGAGCCGCAGGGCCGGGCTGTGACCGACGACGCTCCGTTGCCTGAGGAGGCCGAAGGCCGTCTCGAAGGGAACACCCCGCAATCACCCGCTTCGAGAACCTCAGCGAACGAGACCCGCCTCGCCGACGGCGAGTGGCATCGGCTGCATCCCGCCACACCGCTGCTCAAGGGCGGCATCGCCTTCGTCGCGATTCTCGGTGTGATTCTCGTCAACCTGCGCGACGTGTGGATCAACATCGTCTTTGGCGGCCCCGAAGACGAATTCGACCCGTTCGTCTGGATCATCGAGCACGACTACGCCGGCTGGATCCTGCTCGCGATCATCGTGGGACTGGTGCTCTCGGTTGGCAGCTTCTACCTGTCGTGGCGGATGCACACCTTCCGCATCACGCAAGAGCTCGTGGAGGTTCGCAGCGGCATCCTGTTCCGCACCAACCGCCGCGGACGCCTCGATCGCATCCAGGGCATCAACATCGTGCGTCCGTTTCTCGCGCGGCTGTTCGGAGCCGCCAAGCTCGAGGTGAACGTCGCGGGCCAGAACGCGAACGTGCAGCTCGCGTACCTCGGTTCGGCCGCGGCGGATGAGTTGCGGCGCGAGATCCTCGTGCTCGCCGCGGGCGGTGCTGCATCCACCAAGGCTTCGTTGCCTGAGGCTCTCGACGGGAACACCACGAGCGCACCCCCTTCGAGAACCTCAGGGAGCGTCACCCCAGGGAGCGTAATCGAGCAGCGCGCCCGCGACCTGCTCGCGCCCGAGCTTGCTCCCGACCTCGCACCGCCCGCGTCCGTCGTGCAGATGCACCTCGGTCGCCTGATCGGCTCCCTGCTGCTGAGCGGCGCGACCGTGATCGTGATCGGTGCGGCCGTAGTCGGCTCGATCGTGATTTCCCGCACGGGCGAGTTTGTGTTCCTCTTCGGAATCATCCCGGGAATCATCGCCGCCGTCAGCTACTACGTGAACCGATTCACGCGATCCCTGCGCTACAGCATCGCCTCGACACCCGACGGCATTCGGGTGGGCTACGGACTGCTCTCGACGAGCAACGAGACGCTCCCGCCCGGTCGCATCCACGCGGTGCTCGTGAGCCAGCCGCTGCTGTGGCGACCGTTCGGCTGGTGGGAGATCAAGATCAACCGGGCATCCATGTCGGAGACCCAGGGTGCGGCGGGGCAGGCGAACACCACGATTCTGCCGGTGGGCAACCTCGCCGACGCGCGCAAGGTGCTCGAGCTCGTGCTGCCCGGGCTCGTCGACCCCGAATCGCTCGCGATGCTTGAGCGCGGGCTCACCTCGAAGGGCGGCGACGACGGATTTGTGAACTCCCCGCGTCGTGCGGCGCCGATCCGTTGGTTCTCGTGGCGCCGCAACGGCTTCGCCCTCACCGAGGACTCGGTGCTGCTGCGTCGGGGCGCCATCTGGCGTGAGCTCGTGATCGTTCCCCAGGCGCGCGTGCAGAGCATGTCGCTCAAGCAGGGCCCGTTGCTGCGACGCCTGAAGCTCGCATCGATCTCCGTGCACACGGTCGCAGGCCCCGTATCTGCTCGCCTCGGCGCAATCGACCAGGTCGAGGCCGCTCGACTCTTCGAAGAACTCGCGGTAGGTGCCGTTCGTTCGGCTGCCTCCGACACGAGTCACCGCTGGCGGGCAGCATCGCCATCCACTCCGCCCGAGACGGCGACCACATGACCCAGGCGGGTCGACTCGGAGTCGGCGTAATCGGCGCGGGCCGGGTCGGCCCCGTGCTCGCCGCCGCCCTTGCGGGTGCGGGCCACGCTCTCGTGGGCATCGCGACGGTCGCCGAGCAGAACAGGGAGCGCGCGCAGGCGATGCTTCCGGATGTTCCGATCCTCGAGATCCCCGACCTGATCGAGCGCAGCGAGCTCGTGATCCTGGCCATCCCCGAAGACCAGATCGAGTCACTCGTTGCCGGCCTGGCCGCGACCGGCGCCTGGCAGCCCGGCCAGCTCGTGATGCACACCGCGCCGGGGCTCGGATACTCGGTGCTCGCGCCCGCGCTCGCCGCCGGCGCGATACCCCTCGCCGTGCATCCGGCGATGGCGTTCACGGGCACGAGCATGGATCTGGTGCGCCTGCGGGAGAGCTATTGCGCGGTCACCGCCCCCAACCCGGTGCTGCCCATCGGCCAGGCTCTCGTGGTCGAGATGGGCGCAGAACCGATCGTGATTGCCGAGGCGGATCGCGCCGCGTACGCCGAGGCCGTGAGTATCGCCACGAGCTTCTCGGTGTCGATTGTGGGCCAGGCCATGGGCGCGCTCGCCGACATCGGCATCGAGTCGCCCGGGGCCGTGCTCGGTCCGCTCGTGCGTTCGAGCGTCGAGAACGCCCTACGATCGAGTTCGTGACTGCACCAACCCGACCCACCGTTCTGAGCACCATCGCAGAGACGCGAGAAGCTCTCTCAGAGATTCGCCGGTCGGGCAAGACCATCGCGCTGACTCCCACGCTCGGCGCTCTGCACGAGGGCCACCTCGCGCACGTCGAGCGCGCAGCAGAGATCGCCGACGTTCGTGTCGTCTCGATCTTCGTGAACCCCACCCAGTTCGGCGCCGGCGAAGATCTCGACAAGTACCCGCGCACCCTCGACGACGACCTCGACAAGCTCGCGCAGGCGGGAGTCGACTACGTCTTCGCGCCGAGCGTGGCCGAGATGTACCCGGATGGCCCGACCAAGGTCACGGTCAGCGCAGGCAAGCTCGGCGCGCAGTTCGAGGGTGCCGCTCGACCCGGCCACTTCGACGGCGTGCTCACGGTGGTTGCCAAGCTGCTGTCGATCGTGCAGCCCGACGTCGTGACCTTTGGGCAGAAGGATGCCCAGCAGCTCTTTCTCGTGCGCCAGATGATCGCCGACCTCAACCTGCCGGCCCGGGTCGAGATCGTCGAGACCGTGCGCGAAGACGACGGACTCGCGTTGTCCAGCCGCAACCGGTACCTCGACGCGAAGGAGCGGCGGGCCGCTCGCACGCTCTCGATAGCGTTGGAGGCGGCCGTGTCATCCGCCGATCGCGGCATCGATGCCGTGCTCGCCGCGGCCCAGGGCGTGTTCATGGGGGAGCCGCTCGTGCAGCTCGACTACTTCAAGCTCGTGAACCCGAAGACCTTCCAGCCCGTCGACGATGGCTACACGGGCAAGGCGATTGCGATCGTCGCCGCCCGACTGGGCGACACCCGCCTGATCGACAACGAGCAGCTGTATCTCGGCTAGTTCCCTTCGAGAGCCTCAGGGAACGTTCGCTGAGGCACTCGAAGCGAACGGTACGCTTAACCTCCGTGAGCGACGAGACGACAGACCAGCCCGAACTGACAGAGACAGAGGTCTCTGAGCAGAAGGCGGTGCGTCTCGACAAGCGCCAGCGCCTCATCGATTCCGGTGCGGGTGCCTACCCCGTCGGGGTTGCGGTCACCACGACCATCCCCGCCGTGCGCGCGGAGTTCTCCGACCTCGAGGTGGATGCCCAGACCGGCGTCACCGTCGGACTCGCTGGTCGCATCGTGCACGCGCGCAACACCGGCAAGCTCTGCTTCGCGAGCCTGCAGTCGGGCGACGGCCAGCGCATCCAGGCCATGGTGAGCCTCGCGGAGGTAGGCCAGGAATCGCTCGACCGCTGGAAGGAGTTCGTCGACCTCGGCGACCACGTCTTCGTCTCGGGCGAGGTCATTTCGAGCCGTCGCGGTGAGCTGTCGATCCTGGTCAAGGAGTGGGCCATCGCCTCGAAGGCGATCCGCCCGCTGCCCAACCTGCACTCCGACCTGAGCGATGAGGCGCGCGTGCGCAGCCGCTACCTCGACCTCATCGTGCGCGAGCAGGCCCGCACTACCGCCCGCGCCCGTGCCGCCGTGAACGCCTCCCTGAGGAGCACGTTCACCGAGCACGAGTACCTCGAGGTCGAGACGCCCATGCTGCAGGTGCAGCACGGCGGCGCATCCGCCCGCCCCTTCATCACGCACAGCAACGCCTTCGACACCGAGCTGTTCCTGCGCATCGCGCCCGAGCTGTTCCTCAAGCGCGCCGTCGTGGGGGGCATCGACCGGGTCTTTGAGATCAACCGCAACTTCCGCAACGAGGGTGCCGACTCCACGCACTCGCCCGAGTTCGCGATGCTTGAGGCCTACGAGGCGTACGGCGACTACAACCAGATGGCCGACCTCACGCAAGAGCTCGTGCAGAAGGCCGCCATTGCGGTGTCGGGCGGACTCGTCGTGACCTGGGCCGACGGCACCGAGTACGACCTGGGTGGCCAGTGGGATCGCATCTCGATGTACGACTCGCTCAACGAGGCCTCGGGGCTCGCGATCACGCCGCAGACGGATGTTGCCTACCTGCAGGAGCACGCCGCCAAGATCGGCGCCGAGGTTGCCCTACCCACCCACGGCAAGCTCGTCGAGGAGCTGTGGGAGCACTACATCAAGCCCGATCTCGTGCGCCCGACGTTCGTGATGGATTTTCCGGTCGACACGTCACCGCTCGTGCGCGACCACCGTTCCATCGAGGGTGTCGTCGAGAAGTGGGATCTCTACATCCGCGGGTTTGAGCTCGCGACGGGCTATTCCGAGCTCGTCGACCCGGTCATCCAGCGCGAGCGTTTCGTCGAACAGGCGCTGCTCGCCAATAAGGGCGACCTCGAGGCCATGCGCGTCGACGAGGAGTTCTTGCGGGCCCTCGAGCACGGCATGCCCCCGACCGGCGGAATGGGCATGGGCATCGACCGCCTGCTCATGGCGATTACGGGCCTCGGCATCCGCGAGACCATCCTCTTTCCCTTGGTCAAGTAGGGTCGGACCATGACTGACGCACCACCCCCGATCAAGCCAGACAAGCCGAAGAACGAGATCTCGTTCGGGCGCATCGCCATTTGGGTGATTGTCGGCGGCGTCGGCGCGTACCTGCTGATCTCGGGGATCATCGGGATCATCGTCAAGGGCGCGTAGTGGATCGCAAGTCCTCGCGGCTCATCATGGGTATCGCGCTGGGCGGCATCCTCGTGATCGTCGCCGTCGCGTGGCTCGTCAGCGTGCTGTGACTTCGCCCGGCGTGAACTGACACACATCGTCGCTTTCGCGGCCGCGAAACAGCGATTCCCGTCAGTTCGGTGCCATCGGCGAACGCGCGTAACCTAGAGGCATGCCCGCAGACTTCTGGAGCAACGCGCTCTTCTCCGTTGTGCCCACGGTGCTGGTCGGGCTCATCTTCTGGTTTGTCATGCGGTCGATCATCCGTTTGGACCGCAACGAGCGCGCCGCCTACGCCAAGATCGAGGCAGAAGAGCGCGCGAAAGCCGAACCCAAGCCCTAGCCGCGCGGCTTCAGCCGGATCGGCGGCAGCTCAGGAGCTGGCAGCGCCGCACCGGGGTAGTCGACGCGACCGAAGCGGCCGTCGGCGTTCTCGCCCGCGATCACCTCGCGCTGCCAGTCGTCGCGGTACTGCACGATCTCTTCGTGACTGCGCCCGATGAAGTTCCACCACATCACGATCTGCTCGCCGAGCGGAACTCCGCCGAGCAGCAACAGCCGGGCATCCGTCGCCCCCGCCGTCAGCGTGACGGCCTCACCGACAGGCACATACGCGAGGTGCGACAACGGCACGTCGACGCCGTTGACGCTCAGTGTTCCCTGGTCGAGCAGCACGCCGTGCTCGAAGCGCGCATCCACCGGCAGGGTGACGGATGCCCCGGCGGGCAGGTCAACCTGGGCGCCGAGCAGCTGCGTAAACACCCGGACTGTGGATGTTTCGCCGCCGAGGGTTCCGATGAACACGCGCAGGGTGGCGGCACCGATCGTCACCACGCGAGGCACGTAGTTTTCGAAGAACGGCTGCTGGTGGCGCGACTCGTCCGGCAGCGCCACCCAGAGCTGGGCGCCGTGAAGCACGTTCCCTGAGGCCCTCGAAGGGAACCCCTCGTTATCAGCGTCGTTCCCTTCGAGAGCCTCAGGGAACGTAGCTAGCGACACCTCGGAGTGCGCGATGCCGCTGCCCGCCGTCATAAGGTTGAGTTGTCCAGGGTGGATGACGGCGTGGCTGCCCACGCTGTCGCGGTGCTCGATCTCACCGGCGAACAGCCAGCTCACGGTCTGAAGTCCGGTGTGCGGATGCGGCGGCACGACCATCGCCGACGGCTCCGGGCCGTAGTGATCCACGAAACACCAGGCGCCGATGAGACTGCGTGATCGCTGGGGCAGCGTGCGTCGCACGCCCATGGCTCGCGGCCCACCCAGGGGAACCTCCCGGGGCTCGAGAATCTCGATGCCGCCGGTCGGGGGCTCGGAGCTCTCGACGATCTCGACCGGGTCTTTCTCCAGATTGCTCACGACAACACGCTATCCAGTTCCGTGAGCAAGCGGTCGGCGTCGGCCATCGAGAACGGCAAGGGGGGCCGAATCTTGAGGGAGTCGTTGAGCGGCCCGGATGCGGCGAGCAGAACGCCGCGATCGCGCAGGTCGTTGACGGCCTGCAGCGCCCTCGCTTCGGTGTCGAGTTGCGCGCCGATAAACAGGCCCGCGCCGCGCACCTCCGAGAACAAGCCCGACGCGCGCAGGCCGTCGAGCAGGTATGCGCCCACCGAGGCCGCGTTCGCGATCAGGTCTTCGTCGCGCAGCACGTCGAGCGTCGCTCGCGCTGCCGCGATCGAGACGGAGCTTCCGCCGAACGTGTTGAAGTACCGCGAGTGCCGATTGAACTCGTCGACGAGCTCGGGCCGTGCCATCATCGCGGCGATGGGCTGGCCGTTGCCCATGGGCTTGCCCACGGTCACGATGTCCGGCACGAGTCCGTAGCGGTCGAAACCCCACATGCCCGTGCCCAGCCGACCAAACCCGGGCTGCACTTCGTCGGCGATGAAGAGGCCGCCAGCTGCGCGAACGGCGGCGACGGCATCCGCGAGTCCGTCGATGGTGGGGAACACTCCGTCGCTTGCGAGGATCGTGTCGACAATGAGGGCGGCCGTGCCGATGCCGTGCGCCTCGAGATCAGCGATGGCCGCGGGCACGCCGGCAGCGAGGTTGTCGGGGGAGACCAGTCGCACCCAGTCGGCGACGGATGACTCGCCCCCGAGTGAGGGCGAGATGAGCCCGACCTCGGTCGTGACGCCGTGGTACGCGTTGGTCGTCACGATCACGCCGGTTGCTGCGCGGGTCGAGCCCGCCGAGGCCCAGAGCTTCGCGATCTTGAGTGCGAGGTCGTTCGCCTCCGATCCCGTGCACGTGAACATGATGTTGCTGACCTCGGCGGGCAGTGTCGAGAGCAGGTCTTCTGCGTACGAAATCGTCGGCTCGGCGAGGTATCGGGTATGGGTGATGAGGGTGGCGGCCTGCTCGGCGATCGCCGCCGCGACGCGAGGGTGTGCGTGCCCGACCGAGGGAACGTTGTTGTAGGCGTCGAGGTACTCCCGGCCGTCGGCATCCCACACCTTCGTGCCGAGCCCCCGAACGAGCTGCAGGGGTTCGCGGTAGAAGAGGCGGTAGGCGCTGCCCATCACGCGCGCACGGCGCTCGACGAGTGACCGCTCGGCCGCCGGCAGTGAGCCGAGCGTTGCCGGATCGAAGTAGGTGGTTGGTCCCGCCATGTCAGTTCTCCTTCGCGAGAAGTGTCGCAAGCGCCGCGCGCAGGCCCTCGGCTCCGCCGATCGCGTTCGCTCGGTCGTCGGGGTTTCCGCGCTGCAAGTGCAGGTTCACGAGAATGCGTTCGGCGAGCCGCGCGATGATCAGACCCGGCAAGACCGCCTTCTCGTCGTCGCTCAGCGCGACCCGCGACTCGAAGCCCGCCTGAAACCGGTCGAGCTCGGCCTGCGTGCGCTGGCTCGGGTAGATCAGATAGCTCAGGGCCACGGCGAGGTCGGCCACCCGCACGGTGTGCACGACGTCGCCGAAGTCGATGATGCCGGTGACGAAAGCCTCGGAGTGCGGGTCGACGAGCACGTTGCCGAGGTGAAAGTCGTTGTGGATGACCTGCCGAGGCAGCCCGGCAAGCGCGGGTTGCACCTTCCGGTCGAAGAGTTCGAATGCCGCGCGCGTCTCCGCCATCGGATACTCGTCGAGCATGTGCCGCACGAGGGCAAGCTGCGCGGCATCCCACACGAACGCGCGGTGGGCCGCGGGGTGATCAAAAGTGGACAGTGCCTCGTTTAGCCCCCCGAGCGTGGCGCCGAGTAGAAAGAGCTGGTCGCTCGTTGGAGTCACTTCGTGGAGGGGCGTGCCGTCGAGCCAGGTCAGCAGGCGCACGACGCGTCCGCCGCTCGATGGCTCGACCTCGCCGTCAAGGGTGAGCACGAGTGACTGCAGCGGCAGCGCGGCATCCTCCGCGGCGAACGACATCGCGGCCGTCTGGAGGTTGACGTAGAGCGGGTCGTCGTCGGGGTGTGCGACCTTCAGCACGTAGCGGCGGTCGCCCGCGGTGACGCGGAACGTGTCGTCCCGCTCGGTGTCGAGGCGCTCAAGTTCGGCGGCATCGACCCCGTACAACTCGAGCAGCAGCGCGGATGCCTCGGCGACGGTCATCCGCTCGAATGGTTCGGCGAGTTCGCGAAGCTGGTCCACTCGCCCAGCGTAGTTTCTCGGGCCGGAGCTGTGCCTAGCCGAGTCCCTGCGCGATGAGCAGGATGGCCGTGCCGCCCACCGTTAGAGCGAGCAGCCCGATGATCACGATCCACGTGAGTGCCTTCATGTTGCGCAGGCGCCCGAACAGCCCTACCGGGTTGCGGTCGTAGTCGTCGTCGTCAGCATCGCTCATGCGCCAACCCTAACGAGCAACTTGCCTACCTCGCAGTCGAGCGCGTCGGGCCGGGCACAACTGCGGAGATTCTCGGGGGGATGACGCGCGGCGCCGCCCGAGGGACGGCGTGTTATGACAATCTCCGAGGTTGCGCACGCGCGCGCCCGCGCGCCCCTCCGCAACACGGTCACGCCTACGGCGAACACCGGACTTTTGGCGCCGCTGCGTGGTTAGTCTCTTTACATCGGTACCGTCTGCCCGGTAGCGACAAAGGAGTGAACACGATGTTCGAACGTTTTACAGACCGTGCCCGTCGCGTGGTTGTCTTGGCCCAGGAAGAGGCCAAGATGCTCAACCACAACTACATCGGCACAGAGCACATCCTGCTCGGACTCATCCACGAGGGTGAGGGTGTCGCTGCGAAGGCACTTGAGTCGCTGGGTATCTCCCTCGACGCTGTGCGCGAGCAGGTTCAGGACATCATCGGCCAGGGCCAGCAGCAGCCGACGGGTCACATCCCGTTCACGCCGCGCGCCAAGAAGGTGCTCGAACTGAGCCTTCGCGAGGCACTGCAGCTCGGCCACAACTACATCGGTACGGAGCACATCCTGCTCGGCCTGATCCGCGAGGGCGAGGGCGTTGCCGCCCAGGTGCTCGTGAAGCTGGGCGCCGACCTCAACCGGGTGCGCCAGCAGGTCATCCAGCTGCTCTCCGGCTACCAGGGCAAGGAAGCTGTCGCTGTCGGCGGCAACGATGCCACGCCCGACAAGGGAAGCCAGATTCTCGACCAGTTCGGCCGCAACCTCACGCAGGCAGCGCGTGACGGCAAGCTCGACCCCGTGATCGGGCGCGAGAAGGAGATGGAGCGGGTCATGCAGATCCTCTCCCGCCGTTCCAAGAACAACCCTGTGCTGATCGGTGAGCCGGGCGTCGGTAAGACCGCCGTCGTTGAGGGCCTTGCCCTGGCAATCGTGCGCGGCGACGTGCCCGAGACGCTGAAAGACAAGCAGCTCTACACGCTCGACCTCGGAAGCCTCATCGCAGGCAGCCGCTACCGCGGTGACTTCGAAGAGCGCCTCAAGAAGGTCACGAAGGAGATCCGCACTCGCGGCGACATCATCACCTTCATCGACGAGATCCACACGCTCGTGGGCGCCGGTGCTGCCGAGGGAGCTATCGACGCTGCGAGCATCCTGAAGCCGCTGCTTGCCCGTGGCGAGCTGCAGACGATCGGTGCGACCACCCTCGACGAGTACCGCAAGCACTTTGAGAAGGATGCCGCGCTTGAGCGTCGCTTCCAGCCCGTGCAGGTGCACGAGCCGTCGCTGCCGCACACCATCAACATCCTTAAGGGACTGCGCGACAAGTACGAGTCGTTCCACAAGGTGTCGATCACGGATGGCGCGATTGTCGCCGCCGCGAACCTCGCGGACCGCTACGTCGCCGACCGCTTCCTGCCCGACAAGGCCATCGACCTGATCGATGAGGCCGGAGCTCGCCTGCGCCTGTCGATCCTGTCGGCCCCGCCGGAGCTGCGTGAGTTCGACGAGAAGATCGCGACCGTTCGTGGCCAGAAGGAAGGCGCGATCGAAGACCAGGACTTTGAGAAGGCCGCGTCGCTTCGTGACGAAGAGAAGAAGCTGCTGGGCGAGCGCCTGCGTCTCGAGAAGCAGTGGAAGTCGGGCGACGTCTCGGTTACCGCTGAGGTAGACGAGGGTCTCATCGCTGAGGTGCTGGCTGCGGCCACGGGCATCCCCGTGTTCAAGCTCACCGAGGAGGAGTCGAGCCGACTCATCTTTATGGAGAAGGCGCTGCACATGCGCGTCATCGGCCAGGAAGAGGCGATCTCGGTTCTGTCGAAGACCATCCGTCGCACGCGCGCCGGACTCAAAGACCCGAAGCGTCCGTCTGGTTCGTTCATCTTCGCCGGCCCGACCGGTGTCGGTAAGACGGAGCTGGCCAAGGCGCTCGCGGAGTTCTTGTTCGACGACGAGAACGCGCTGATCTCCCTCGACATGTCGGAGTACGGCGAGAAGCACACGGTCTCACGACTGTTCGGTGCTCCTCCCGGATTCGTCGGCTTCGAGGAGGGCGGGCAGCTCACCGAGAAGGTGCGCCGCAAGCCGTTCAGCGTGGTGCTGTTCGACGAGATCGAGAAGGCTCACCCCGACATCTTCAACTCGCTCCTCCAGATTCTGGAAGAGGGACGCCTGACAGATGGCCAGGGTCGTGTCGTGGACTTCAAGAACACCGTGATCATCATGACCACGAACCTCGGTACGAAGGACATCACGGGAACCCCCATCGGGTTCACGTCGTCGACCGACACCGCCACCGGCTATGACCGCATGCGCGGCAAGGTCGTCGAGGAGCTCAAGAAGCACTTCAAGCCTGAGTTCCTGAACCGTGTTGACGAGACCATCGTCTTCCCGCAGCTCACCCAAGACGAACTGCTGCAGATCGTGGACCTGTTCGTGAAGCGACTCTCCGAGCGCCTCATGGACCGCGACCTCACCATCGAGGTGAGCGTTCCCGCCAAGGAGCAGCTCATCAAGGTGGGTTGGGATCCGTCGCTGGGTGCACGTCCCCTGCGTCGTGCGGTTCAGCACGAGATCGAGGATGCACTGAGCGAGAAGATCCTGCACGGCGAGCTCAACGCGGGCGACCACGTGCACGCGGACTACATCGACGGCGAGTTCGTCTTCACGACCAGCCGCCAGGCCGGTCTCGTGGAGGCCGAGCCCGAGGCCATCGAGGCAGCAGCGAAGTAGCACCACACAGAGGGTCGAGCCTGTCGAGACCCGCCGATGCGATACGCCGGTGGGATCTCGTCAGGCTCGATCCGCTTAAGGGGTGGCTCGATCCACTTAAACTGTCACCCGTGACTTCCTTCACCGTGCGCCCTGCCCGCACAGCGGACATCCCCGGTATCCAGGCCCTCGTCGAGCCCTTGGTCAACCGGCGCATCCTGCTCGGCAAGGATCGGGTCGTCTTCTATGAGGCCGTGCAGGAGTTTCGCGTCGCCGAGGATGAGGCGGGCGCGATCATCGGCGTGGGCGCCCTGCACGTGATGTGGGAAGACCTCGGCGAGGTGCGCACACTCGCGGTAACCGAGGAGTGGCTCGGCAAGGGGGTCGGCCGCGCAATTCTCGACGACATCGAGATCAAGGCCCGCGCACTCGGCCTCACCCGGCTGTTCTGCCTCACGTTCGAGACGGGATTCTTCGGTCGCAACGGATTCGAGAGCATCGGCGAGGCGATCGTCGCCCCCGACATTTACGCCCAGCTCAGCCTCTCGCAAGACGAAGGTGTCGCGGAGTTTCTCGACCTCGCCCGCGTCAAACAGAACACCCTCGGCAACACGCGCATGCTCAAGCGGTTGTAGATGATGGGCCTCGAGCGCGTCTCCATCGGGCTGCACGGTTCCACGACCGCGGCCGAACTCGAGCGCCTCGCGCCACTGATCGAGGCCGCCGGCTTCCGGGCGCTGTGGCTCAACGACACTCCGCACGGTGATGCGCTGGCCGGCCTCGCGGCCGCAGCATCCGTGACCTCCACGCTGCGACTCGGTGTCGGGGTGATCCCGCTCGATCGTCGCGATGCCGCACAGATCGCCGAGGCCGCGCGCGACCTGCCGGCCGACCGGCTCGACCTCGGAGTGGGATCCGGGGGAGCGACGGATGCCCTCGCCCGAGTGCGCGCCGGCGTCGAGCACCTGCGTGCCGAGACATCCGCGACCCTGCTCGTCGGAGCGCTCGGACCCCGCATGCGCGCACTCGCGGCGGAGGTCGCCGACGGGGTGCTGTTCAACTGGCTCACGCCCGCCGCCGCGCACGACGCGACGCGGCAGTTGAAGGCCGTGAACCCCGACGCGAGGGCCGTGCTGTACGCGCGCACCGCACTCGAGTCCGACGCGATTTCGGCCCTCGCCGCCGAGGCCGCGCAGTACGGCTCGTACCCGAGCTACGCGGCCAACTTCGAACGGATCGGGGCCGAGGCCATCGACACGACGATCGTCGGAACCACACCAGAAGCGCTGCACGACAGCGTGCACCACTTTCTGCGTGGCGTCGACGAGCTGGTGTTGCGCGCGATCGTCGCTCCCGGCAGTGACCTCGCGCGATTCATCGAACTCGCGGCGGCTGCCTGAGAGGTCGGGGTCTGCTGGGCGTGCCCTCCGATCATCCCGAGGCACCACCCTTACCCTTGGGGCATGTCGACGTTCCGAACTCCCGTCGGCCCACAGCCCCCGCGGGTTTACTGGCGCCGCAGGCTCGTTGTTGGTCTCGCATTACTCGCCGTGATCGTGATCATCGTGATGATCGTGTCGCAGCTCAACCGCGGCACGCCCACCTCCGCAAACAGCAACACGCCCAGCCCGAGCCCGAGCGTGTCGTCGACCGATGCCCCCGTCGCCGAGGCGGGCGACGAGTGTGATCCCGCGAAGATCACGCTCGACCCGATCGTGGATGCCTCGGACTTCCAGCCCGGGGTGAACCCGCAACTGTCGTTCACGCTCAAGAGCTCGATGACCGAGCCCTGCACGCTCCCGGCCGGCTCAGACGTGCAGGAGTTCCGCATCACGAGCGGCGAAGAGCTCATCTGGAACTCGACGGACTGCCAGGTCGACCCCGTGGCCGCTGTCATCACCCTGCAGCCGGGTGTTCCCAAGCAGGGCCCGTCGATCACGTGGGACCGCACGCGCTCGTCGACCGACACCTGCAACACCGCTCGCGAGCAGGTCATCGCCGGCGGCGCCAGCTACCACCTCGACGTGACCGTCGGTGAGGTCGTGTCCGACCCCGCCAAGTCGAAGCAGTTCCTGCTGTACTGATGACGTTTAGATCAGATGCGCTCGCGGCAGCGCTCGAAGCACAGGATGCCGTTGCGGTCGCTTTTGCGCTGCGCAACGATCGCGTTGCCGTGCCACTGCTGGGCGGTGACGACGAGCCGCAGGTGCGGGTCTTCCGTCGCGGCGACGCCGACCAGTACATGCTGCTGTTGTTCTCCTCACTCGAGGCCTACCAAACGATGCTGCCCGACGAGGGCGACCTTCAGGTCGCGGCCTACGACGCCGACGCGCTCAAGAGTTTTCTCGCCCAGAACATCGGCGTGCTTGAGGCGGTCTGGTTTGATGTCGCCGGTCCGCACGCCATGCAGGCCTCGCCGCACGACGTGCTCGACGCGCTGGAGCTTTCGGCCGAGGCGTAGGCTCACTGGGTGAGTGATTCTGACGACCCCGGTTCCCTCACTCCCCGGGAACGACGCTCGCTCAGCCACCTCTCCAGCGATAACGCCAAGATCGCCACGCTTGCGGGCACCGGTCTCGTGGCGGCCTTCATGCAGACACTCGTTACCCCGGTCATCCCGGAGCTGCCGACCCTGCTGTCGGCCAGCCAGGCGGATGCCTCGTGGGTGCTCACCGCGACCCTGCTTGCCGCCGCGATCTCGACCCCCATCAGCGGACGCCTCGGCGACATGTACGGCAAACGCAGGATCATGCTTGCCCTCCTCGCCATCATGATCACGGGGTCGATCATTTCCGCGCTCTCGTACACGCTCATTCCCATGGTCGTCGGCCGCTCGATGCAGGGCATCGGCCTTGGCGTGATCGCTCTCGGCATCAGCATCCTGCGCGACGTTGTTCACCCCAAGAACCTGGGTGGGGCCATCGCGCTCGTGAGCGCGACCCTCGGTATCGGCGGTGCACTCGGTTTGCCGCTCGCCGCGGTGATCGCGCAAAACCTCGACTGGCACTGGTTGTTCTGGCTCGCGACCGTCCTGGGGGTTCTCGCGATTGTGGCCGTGGCAACGGTCATCCCCGTGAGCACCCTGCGGTCGGGTGGGCGGTTCGACTTTGTGGGAGCCATCGGTCTCGCGGTGGGCCTCGTGGGGATTCTGCTCGCCATCTCGAAGGGCAACGAGTGGGGCTGGGCGAGCCCGGTCACGCTCGGGCTGCTCGTGGGCGGCATCGTCGTGCTCGGTGTCTGGGGCAGGTTCGAGCTGCGCACGCGCGATCCGCTCATCGATCTTCGTGTCGCCGCGCGCCGCCCCGTGCTGCTCACCAACCTCACGTCGATCACGGTCGGGTTCGCGTTCTTCGTCGTGACTGCCGCGCTGCCCACCATCCTCGAATCGCCGACCTCGAGTGAGATCGGCCTGGGCCTTCCGCTCATCATCGCGAGCTTCTGCCTCATGCCGCTCGGCCTCATCATGTTTTTTCTTTCCCCCGTCGCCGCGCGACTCTCGGCTGCTCGGGGCCCGCGCACGAGCCTCATCCTGGGCGGCGTGATCATCGCCATCGGCTTCTCCATCGCGATCTTCCTGCTCGACGAGATCTGGCACGTCGTGCTCGTGTCCGCAATCACAGGCCTCGGGGTCGGCTTTGCGTATGCCGCGATGCCGACGCTCATCATGCGCGCCGTTCCGCCCTCCGAGACGGCCGCCGCCAACGGGCTCAACTCGGTGATGCGCACCCTCGGCTCGACGATTTCTGCGACGGTCGTGGGCGTGATCCTGTCGACCCATCTCGTGGTCGTCGACGGAATCGCTACCCCGTCGCGGCTCGCATTCGTGATCGTGTTCGCCATGGGAGCGCTCGTCGTGATTGCCGGTGTCGTCATTGCGCTGTTCATCCCGCGGCGCACACCGGGTTACGACACGTCGAGCATCCCGGTGCAACCAGCCTGACCGGCTGACAGAATTGCCCCAATGCCCACCCAGATTCTCACGCTGCTCAACCGGCCATCGCTGGATGCCCCGGCCCACGTCGAGGCGGCGCCCGCGTTCCGCTTCGCCGATCCGACCGAGCCCCACCTGACCGTGCTTGACCTCGGTGCCACGCGTGGCGACGGAATCTTCGAGACCATCAGTGTCAACGGCGGCCGGCCACAGGCCCTCGAACACCACCTCAGCAGGTTCGCCGAGTCGGCGCGCAAGCTCGAGCTGCCCGCGCCCGACCTCGATGTGTGGCGCGAGGCCGTGCTCGCGACGGTTGCGCGGCTCGATCCCGGCCCCGAGGCATTCGTCAAGACTGTGCTCACGCGCGGCGTCGAGGGTGGCGATCGTCCCACGGGCTGGGCGTACGGATCGCACTCGCCCGACTTCAGCGCGGCTCGCACGGCGGGCATACGGGTCGTAACCCTCGACAGGGGTTACCGCCACGACATCGAGCAGACGTCGCCCTGGCTGCTTGCCGGCGCCAAGACGCTGAGCTACGCGATCAACCGTGCGGTCGCTCGCGAGGCCGCGCGGCGCAATGCCGACGACGTGGTCTTCGTCTCGAGCGACGGAATCGTGCTCGAAGGCCCCACTTCGACGGTCGTGTACCGCCGCGGTGACTGGCTGCTCTCGCCGGGCACGGGGCTCGGCATCCTCGACGGAACCACGCAGGCCACCGTGTTTCGCTGGGCCGAGACGCTCGGGCTCGCAACGGCGTTCGAGTTGACGACGCCCGATCTGCTGCGGTCAGCGGATGCCGCGTGGCTCGTGTCGAGCGTGCGCCTTGCCGCCCCCATCCGTGAACTCGACGGTGAACCCTTCCCCGTCGACACCGACCTCACCGCGGCCATGAACGCCCACTTGCTCGCTCTTACTGAGTGAGGTCGATCTTCTCGAGCGTGTACCCGACCGTGTACTTGCTCTTCGGATCGAGTTCGCCAATCAGCGCGACGAGCGCTCGCTGAATCTCGGCTAGCCGGGTCTTGGATTTCTCGTCCACCGCCACGAGTTCGAGGCCGACGTGCACCGGCTCGAACCAGTGCCTGAAGTTGGAGTCCTGCCGATAGCGCTCGGCGAACGCGGCGTATCCCATCACCTTGGGTGAGCGCTGCTTCGATACGACCTCCCACTCGAGCATGAGTTCGCCAATCGCCCGCTGCTCGGTCGTGAAGAACACGAAGCCGGGAGTGCCCTCGCTGCGGCGAAGAGTTTTGAGCACGTCATCCAGCAGCTTCTGCACCTTGAGGTCGCGGTCGCCCTCGCCGCTCGACGACAGCACCGCCTGGCGCCGGGCCTCGACCCAGCCGAAGTAGTGGGCGAAGAGAAATGCTGTGCTCGACACCGGGTAGTCGCCGTGGCCCTCGTAGCGTTTGGTCAGCCCGAGCCAGTCGCTCTCGACGATGTTGAAGATGCGCGACTGCAACTCCGCCGCCGCCTGGGCGAGTGGCTCGTAGACGCGCTGCGCCGCCTTGATCGCCGACTGCGCTTCTTCTCGCTCGGCGCGCTCATCGGCGAGCTTGTGGCTGAGCCGCGCCGTGCGAATCGAGAACCAGCCCGAGAGGGCAACGCTCACGACGCTCAGGATGATCGCGAGTGCGGTGAGTGCGGTGTCGATCGTCATGCGTGAATCGTACTCACCCATGGATGACACGACATCGGTGGGCATCTCTCGTGACGGATCTCGTCGGGCTCACCCCGCCGCGGGCAGAAATGGCGAAAGCCCCTCGCACCCTTGCGGGCCTCGAGGGGCTTTCTGTTTGCCATCGGGTTTGACCCCTCAAGCCGCCTTCCGGTGTGACCCTTCCGGCTGTCCCTTTGAGGTTCCCCTCTCCGGTGAAGAAGAAACTATTCCCTCCAATTCGGGGGGTCAACCCGTAAAGTTTCGCTAGATAGTTGAGACTTTCCAAGAATTGCCCAGAACTAGGGGTAGACCGGGCTTTCTGTGAACTACTTATGCCCGATACGCTGGCCTCGTGGACGACAACACATTCGGGGTACCTGCGGGGTGGTATCCGGATCCTCTGGGACTCCCTCAGCTGCGCTGGTGGGATTCACAGGCATGGACCGAGCACACCTCTGAAGCGCGTGCGCCCATCGTCGTTCTGCCCGGAAGCGCCGACCAGGATTTCGCAGACGAAGAACCGGTCGCGTCGCGCCTGTCGTACAGCGACAGCTACGCCGACGACGAGCAGCCCCGACTTCGCTATTCCGACGAGGGACTGCCGTCACGCCGTGAGCAGCGCGAGCGTGAGCGCCGGGAGGCCGCTCCGTTCTACGAGCCCGACTACGCGGAGTTCGCCGAATACAAGACCGAGGCCGAGCCCGAGCGCGAAGAGCTCAGCGCCCAGCCGCTCCTGGCCATGACGCTCAAGGAACTCGAGCCGCCGCTCACCGACACGGTGGATGACGCGACTCCCGGCCCCAAGCGCGCGACCACCCACGCCAACACTGCTCCCGCTGCATCCGCCCTCAGCGCTCTCGCTGAAGAGGAAGCGCCGGAGCGCACCGCCAAGAAGATGAAGACCTACACGGCGGCCGCCTGGGCGATTGCGCTCATGCCGGCGATTCAGCTCGTGGTCTCGGTGCTGCTCATCCTCAGTGGCCTCGGCAACAACTTCCCGTTGTTCATGCTCCTCATCTTCGGCCCGTACCTGATCGTGCTGTTCTTCGCGGCGTTTGACCGCCTCGTTCTGCAGACGTGGGGACACAAGCATCCGGCCAGCGCGTGGTGGGCACTGCTCTCGGAGCCCGGCTACCTCATCGTGCGCTCCATCCGCACCTACCGCGAGACCGGCAAGGGATTTGCAACCCTCGGGGTGTTCTTCGGCTCGGTCGTTTCGGTGCTCGCGGGAATGATCATCCTCCCGGGTCTGCTCATCGCGATCCTGCCCGGCGCCTTCGCTGCCGAGGCGGCCAGCTCGGTCGAGGCCGACGCTTTCGGTCTGCTCGGCGCCAACATCGAAGTCACGTGCCCTGCTCCGCCGCTGCTGATTGGCGACACCTTCACCTGCCTGCGCGAGTCTCCGGATGGCACGACCGACTCCGTTGCCGTGCAGCTTGCGCGCCGCAACGGCTGGATCGCCTGGGATGTCATCGACTGGGGTACTGCTGTAATGCAGTAACACCCGACCTAGAAGTCGGGAATGTCGACCCGTTCAACGGTCGAGCCTGCAAACGCGAGCCGAATGGCTTCGCGCAAGTGGATGGCCTCGGAGTCGATGACCGTGCTGAATCCGAGCCTCTTTGCTTCTGCCGTGCGCTGCTTCGCGTTTGATGCCGGCCTGATCTCGCCCGCAAGCGAGATCTCGCCAACTGCCGCCATCGTCACGGGAAAGGCCTTGTCTTTGTAGGCGCTCGCGATCGCGAGGGCGATGGCCAGGTCGGCTCCGGGCTCGGTGACACGGATGCCGCCCACCGTCGACACGTACACGTCGAAGGTGGAGAGCTCGAGGTGCGCGCGTCGTTCGAGCACGGCGAGCAGCATTGCGACGCGCGAGGAGTCGACCCCGTTGACCACCCGACGCGGCTGGGGTGCCCCCGACTTCACGATGAGTGCCTGCACCTCGACCGGCAGTGCGCGTCGGCCTTCGACGGCGATCGTGACACAGGTTCCGCTCACCGGGGTGCGGGCACGGCTGAGGAAGAGCCCACTAGGGTCGGCCACCTCGGCGATTCCGTCGCCCGTCATTTCGAAGCATCCCACCTCGTCGGTCGGGCCGAACCGGTTCTTGTGCGCGCGAACGAAGCGCAGGGCCGTCTGGCGATCGCCCTCGAACTGCAGCACCACGTCAACGAGGTGCTCGAGAAGCCGCGGGCCGGCGATCGTGCCGTCTTTCGTGACGTGGCCGACAAGCAGCACGGGAAGGTTGCGGTCTTTGCTCACGCGAATGAGAGTGGATGCGACCTCCCGCACTTGAGACGGACCACCGGCCAACCCGTCGGTGAGGCCCGACGACACGGTCTGCACCGAGTCGACGATGACGAGCTGCGGTTGCACCTGGTCGATTTGCCCCAGGATCGTCGCGAGGTCGGTTTCGGCGGCGAGAAACAGGTTCGGCTGCAACGCGTGGGTGCGCTCGGCGCGCAAGCGCACCTGGCTCACCGACTCTTCGGCGCTCACGTAGAGCACGCGCTGGCCGGATGCCGCGGCACGACTGGCCACCTCGAGCAGCAGTGTCGACTTGCCGACGCCGGGCTCGCCGCTGAGCAGAATGGCGGCGCCGGGAACCACGCCCCCGCCCAACACGCGGTCGAATTCGGCGATGCCGCTCGGCCAGTGCGCGACCGATTCGGCGCCGATCTCGGTGATCGAGCGGGCTCCGGTGGTGGGGCGAACCGCGTTGACGCGGGCGGCGGGAGCCGTGGCATCCACCACCGTGTTCCACTGCTGGCACTCGCCGCAACGGCCCACCCACTTGGCGCTCGTCCAGCCGCACTCGGTGCAGCGGAATGTGGTGACGGGGCGGGCCATGCGGCAAGCCTACGGGCGACGGGTGACAGCAGCGGGGAGCGGGACTAGTGTCGGGATAAGTGAGGGAGCAGCGTGGCATCCGACGATCTAGACCCGAGGTTCGATCCGCACTTTCAGCGCGGTCACGAGGATGACCCGCCGACGGGCGGCGTGCCCTTGCCGTCGCGTGTCGACCCCCGCTTCGACTCCGACCCTCGAGAGGGCGGCGACCCGCGGGCCGCGCAAGCGTCGCGTTTCGAGCAACTCGGGCGGGTCGAGCTTGACGAGACCCCCCAACGCCGCAACCCCTGGATGATCGTTCTCTGGGTGCTCGGGTTCGCCCTGCTGATCTTCGGAGTCTCGGCCGAGTGGGTGTCGCGAAGCATGCTCTTGGCGGCCAACTTCAACACCGTGCAGGAGTTCTACGTGATCCCGAAGACGCTGGAGAGCCTGGCGCCCTGGTTTGTGGCCGTGGGTCTCGCCTCAATCGTCGGGGTCGTCTTCCTGCATGCGGTTCGCTGGGAGAAGTAGTGCCCCGACCCGCCCTGTGGATGCTTGCTGCCGGGATGGTGCTCGTCGCGGCCGGGTTGGCCCTGCTCGCGCGCAACGTGCAGGAGTACCTCGCGAGCCCCACCCCGATCAACAGTTCGGCCGGGCTCGTCGTGTTCACGGTGGATGGCAACCTCGTGTCGTACCTGCCATTCACGCTGGGGGTCGAGCCGACACTGGTCGGTATCGGTGTCGTGCTTGTCGTGGCATCCGTCTTCGTCGCGGCGGGACTGTGGCAGCGTCGCGCCTGACGTGTACTAAACTCTCTCCCGGTACCGTGTCCGAGCGGCCGAAGGTGCAACTCTCGAAAAGTTGTGTGGTTGAAAGACCACCGTGGGTTCAAATCCCACCGGTACCGCCGCAGTACGAAAGCCCCGACCTTGTGGCCGGGGCTTTCGTCATTCCCGGGCGCGCTCCATCCCGGCCCCCATACGGCGCCGAACGTGCAATTTCGGCTGTAAGGGCCCGGGGTTGGAGCACTTATTGCACGCTCGCAGGGGTTGGGCGTGGTCTCGCGAGAAGTCGACGGGCGCAGGGCGGCGCGCGTCTAATACTCTGACTGCGTGACCACCGCAGTCGACCCCGCCGAGTTCCGCCAGTTTCTGGTGGGTCTCGCCGAGGCGTTGACGGCGGCGGATGAATCGGTCGACTCGATCCATCGCCAGCTAGAGAAGACGGCTACGGCCTACGGATTCTCGAACACCGAGTTCGTGGTGCTGCCGACGATGGTGCTCGTTCAGACGGGCGGCGACGAGGATCGCAGCCAGGTGACAGTCCGTTCGCGCGAGCTCGACTCACTGCAGTTCAACCAGATCGCCGAGCTCTATCGGCTGATCAACGAAGCAGAGCAGGGGGCGATCGATCCCGCAGACGGGCTGCGAGCACTCGCCCGCATCCGTGCGATGAAGCCGCGCTTCCATGCCGTGGTGCGTGTGCTCGGTCACGCGATCCTCAGCGTTGGCCTGTGTTTGCTGCTCATCCCCACCGCCGAGGGTGTCGTGATGGCGTTCGTACTCGGGCTGCTGGTCGGCCTCGCGAAGCTCGTGCCGTCCGACGCCCTGCAGCTCGTGCTGCCGACCCTGTCGGCGTTCGTGTGTGCGGTCGCTGTGTATGCCCTCGCCCCGTACTTCGGGGTGGGTGATCCTCTTCGACTGCTCATCGCGCCGCTCGCAACGTTCCTGCCCGGTGCTGCCCTCACGACGGCAACAGTCGAGCTCGCGTCACGCGAGATGGTCGCGGGAGCATCCCGCCTCGTCACCGGGCTCATGCAGCTCGCGCTGCTCGCCGTGGGCATCCTGGCCGCCGGCGCGGTCGTCGGCATCAACAGCGGCACGTACCGCCCGATCGAGAGCATCTCGATCTTCCCGTGGTGGATCGAGCTCGTCGGGGTCGTCTTCTTCGCGATCGGCATCTACCTGTACCTGTCGGTGCCGACGTGGACGTTCGCGTGGGTGCTGCTCGTGATGATCGTCGCCTATGGCGTGCAGTCGCTCGCCTCGCTCGCGGCGCCACCCACGTTCAGTGGATTCTTTGCTGCGCTCGTGATCGCTCCGCTCGTGCTGTACATCGCGAGGCGGGATGACGGGGCGCCCGCGCAGATCACCTTCCTGCCCGCCTTCTGGCTGCTCGTTCCCGGCGCCTCGGGACTCATCGGTCTCACCGAGGCCGCGGGCACCGACGCCGACATCCAGGATCTCGCGATCGCGCTCACGACCGTGTTGACGATCGCGCTCGGCGTACTCATCGGCACCGCCCTGTCGAGGTGGGTGGCGGAACGTCGACGTAGACTCGTTAGGTGAGTTTCTCCGCATCGTTCGCAACGCCCTCGGGGCGTCAGGGGGTCGTCGGCGCTTTATCTGCCGGCGTCAGGTAGCCCTGCTCCGACCGCGCTCGCCCTTCCGGCGAGTCCGCGGCACTTTTCTGTGCCGTCCGAACGATTCATCCGGCGCCTCACCGGCGCCCCATTTTGGAGTTCACTGTGTTACCTCTCGATGAGAAAACTGTCCGCGCATCCTTCGTGAATGCATCCCGCAAAGAGACCAGCGACATCACGCTTCCGGCGGGGTTTGCCGAGTTCGACTGGCAGCGTCTCGACTACCTCGGCTGGCGCGACCCCAAGCTGCCCAAGCGTGCCTATATCGTCGTGCCGGTCGGCGATCACCTCGTTGGCGTCGTGCTCAAACAGGCCGACGCTGATCCTCGCCGCCGCGCCCAGTGCTCCTGGTGCCAGGATGTGACGCTGCCCAACGATGTCGTGATCTACAGCGCGAAGCGCACCGGCGACGCAGGTCGCAAGGGCAACACCGTCGCAACGCTCATCTGCGCGGACTTCGAGTGCTCCGCCAACGTGCGCAAGCTGCCGCCCGTGGCGTACCTCGGCTTCGACGTCGAGGCGGCGCGCGTCGATCGCATCGCAAACCTGCGCACGCACGCGGCGACGTTCGTGTCTGAGCTGTAGCCCGCTTACAGACCCTCCGCGATCTCCTTGATCGCGAGCAGCCTGCGCTCCCACTGCGTTCCGATCGCCTCAAGACGACGAGCTGTAGCGCTCAGCTCGGCGCCCACCACCCGGTACTGGATCTCGCGGCCCACCCGCACGGGCTCCACGAGGCCCACCTCCTGCAGCACCGCGAGATGCTTCGCGATGGCCTGGCGGGTGACGGGCAGGCGCCCGGCGAGGGCAGACGCTGACGCGTCTGACTCGCCGAGCGCTGCGAGGATGCTCCACCGCGTCTCGTCTCCCAGGGCGGCGAACACGGGAACCAGCGTTGAGGTCACGCCGTGCCCTCAAGAAGGGCGACGAGCTTATCGAGCTCGTCGTTCCAGCCGGTCTGGTGATCGTTGAGGTTGGCGATCGGGTTGGAGGTGGTCTCGAACCCGGTCTCGACAACCGTGAGCTGGGTTCCCGCATCCTGCGCCTCGAGCGTGAACGTGAACACCGTGGAGTGCTCGTCGTCTACCGTCTCGTCGAGATGCCCGAGCGCGTCGTCGTTGCCCCAGCGGTAGGTGATTTGATGCGGCTCGTCCACCGCTTCGATCCGCACGGGAACGGCGCCGTAGCCCTCGAAGGTCAGTGTGCCCGTGCTGCCGACCGTGGTTCCGCTGAAGGCGGCTCGCCCAAACCACTTCGAGATGTGCGCGGGGTCGGTGACGGCGACCCACACCTTGTCGATGGGGGCAGCGATGTGGATCGTGCGGCGAACCGTGAACTGGCTCTCGTCGATCACGGAGGAGGGGTTGGTTGTCATGCTCATAATCATGGATCCTTTCGAGTGATGTGTGCAACTTCAGGGTTGCACAATGTCTACTCAAATGCAATCACACGGTTGCAGTTGGTGATGGGAGACACATCAACAAAGGCCGAGAAAGTTCTAGGCTGGTCGCGTGAGCAATTCTCTCGAGCCTCAGGAAGATCTCATGACGGCGCAGGTCGAGGTGCAGCGCATCGACCGCACCGGCACCGTCTGGTTCGCCGCAGCCCTCGTCGCGGTCTCCCTGGTGGTCGCCGCTATCGTGCTGACCGGATGGCGGCCGTCAGACCTGTCGGCCCTCGCTCGTGACGCCTGGTGGACGGGATTCGTCTTTACCTTCGTCGGTCTCTCGGCGATCGGATACGCAGGATGCCCCATCTACTGGGGCAACGTGTCGGTCGCGCACCGGCAGAAGTCGATCGCGATCCGCGGCGGTCTCGTGTTTTTTCTCGTCGGCGCCGGAACGGCAACCGTAGCCCTGCTGATCGGCTAGTGAACGAGCCCCTCGACGAGCGGGGGGAAGGCGATGCCAGCGAGGATGACGACGGCGGTGAGAATTACGACCGCGCCCATCGCGAAGAGTGCCAGCTGCCCGAGTGCGGAAATCACGCCGAAGAATGTCATAGCTAAAACTTACGCGCTGATGAGCCTGTGCGCCTGCGGCGTTTGCGCCTGCATGCGTGACAGCAGCGAGACGGCGAAGCGCGATTGCACAGCCGCGCCATTGACGACGAGCGCCGCCTCAAGCCGGGGCGAGGCGATGTCGGTGGGAACGACGGCCATCGGGATGACGCACGTGATCGAGCATCCGTCGACCGTCACGCTGCCCACGGGCATGCGCTGTCGCAGCCGCCGGCCGGCATCCCACAGGTAGACGTCGACGACGCGGCCGCGTTCGAAGCGGATGCCGAGCTCGGAGCCGCCGCGGCCAGCATCAGCGAGTTGGAGTACTGCGGTCTCGCAGGCGAGAGGCAGGGAGCGGTTCGTCGTGAACCGTACTTCGATGGTGGAGCCATACGTGAGAGTTGCGGCAGTGAGGCGAGGCATGATTTCACGGTACGGATGCTCGCCGGTGGAGAAAAGCCCTTGACTTTTGTTGATGAGTCAACCCCTATTGGCTGCCGATGGTGCCTACTTAGGCTGAATGCATGCACACCTGGCCCGGCTCACCCTTCCCTCTCGGCGCAACACTTCGCGACGACGGCACCAATTTTGCGATCTTCAGTGAGGTGGCCGACAGCATCGAGCTGTGCCTCTTCGATGACGACGGCGTGGAGACGCGCATTCCCCTGCTCGAATTCGACGCGTTCATCTGGCACGCCTTCGTGCCCGGGGTGGGAGCGGGGCAGCGCTACGGATATCGCGTGCATGGTCCCAACGACCCCGCGGCCGGTCAGCGCGCCAACCCCAACAAGCTCCTGCTCGACCCGTACGCGAAGGCGACCTGCGGTGAGATCGACTGGCACCAGTCCCTGTTTGGCTACAACTTCGACGACCCCGACACTCGCAACGACGAAGACTCCGCGAGCCACATGATGCTTGGCGTCGTCGTGGACCAGGAGTTCGACTGGAGCGGTGACGTGAAGCCGAGCATCCCCTACAACCGCACCGTGATTTACGAGGCGCATGTGAAGGGCCTCACCGAACTGCACCCCGACGTGCCCGAGAACCAGCGCGGCGCCTACAGCGGGCTCGCGCACCCGTCGATCATCAAGCACCTCCAGAACATCGGGGTCACGGCCATCGAACTCATGCCCGTGCACCAGTTCGTCAACGACTCCACGCTGCAGGAGAAGGGCCTCTCGAACTACTGGGGCTACAACACCATCGGATTCTTCGCTCCGCACAGTGCCTACTCGTCGGGGGGCGACCTCGGTGAGCAGGTCGACGAGTTCAAGTCGATGGTGCGCGCACTGCACGAAGCAGGCATCGAGGTGATTCTCGATGTGGTCTACAACCACACCGCGGAGGGCAACCACCTGGGGCCCACGATCTCGTTCCGCGGGATCGACAACGCCGGGTACTACCGTCTCGTCGAGGACGACCCGCAGTTCTACATGGACTACACGGGCACGGGCAACACCTTCAACGTGCGCCACCCGCATTCGCTTCAGCTCATCATGGACTCGCTGCGCTACTGGGTGACCGAGATGCACGTCGACGGATTCCGCTTCGACCTCGCGGCAACGCTCGCGCGCGAGTTCTTCGACGTCGACAAGCTGTCGACCTTCTTCGAGCTCGTGCAGCAGGACCCGATCGTGTCGCAGGTCAAGCTCATCGCCGAGCCGTGGGATGTCGGGCCCGGCGGCTACCAGGTGGGCAACTTCCCGCCCCAGTGGACCGAGTGGAACGGCAAGTACCGCGACACCGTGCGTGACTTCTGGCGCGGCGAGCCATCCACTTTGGGCGAGTTCGCCGACCGTTTTCTCGGCTCAGCCGACCTCTACGAGGGCGACGGCCGCCGGCCGGTTGCCTCCATCAACTTTGTGACCGCTCACGACGGCTTCACCCTGCGCGACCTTGTCTCATACAACGAGAAGCACAACGAGGCGAACGGCGAAGACTCGCAAGACGGCGAATCGCACAACCGCTCCTGGAACTCGGGCGCCGAGGGCGACACTGACGACGAGGGCGTTCTCGACCTGCGTCGTCGCCAGCAGCGCAACTTCCTCGCGACGCTGCTGCTCTCGCAGGGCGTTCCCATGATCGCGCACGGCGACGAGCTGGGCCGAACACAGCAGGGAAACAACAACACCTACGCGCAGGACTCGGAGATCAGCTGGGTGCACTGGGATGACGCCGATGCAGACCTCGTGGAGTTCACCGCGTCGCTCGCGCGGCTGCGTGCCGAGCATCCCACGTTCCGCCGCGTTCGGTTCTTCAACGGTCGACCCGTGACGCGCGGCGCGGGCGAGCCGCTGCCCGACATCGAGTGGCTTGCACCCGACGCCTCACCGATGTCGAGTGAAGACTGGGACACCGACTTCGTGAAGTCCGCTGGTGCATTCCTGAACGGCCAGGGGATCAAGGGGAGGAATGCGCGAGGCGAGCGGGTCACCGACGTCAACGCCCTCATCTACTTCAACGCCTCGGACAACGACGTGGAGTTCACGCTCCCGTCGGCCGAGTACGGCGCCGAGTGGACGGTGGAGGTGGACACGGCGGGTTCCCTTCGAGAGCCGGCGGGTTCCCTTCGAGAGCCTCAGGGAACGGGGTCCACGCTCAGTGTTGCCGCCCATTCGATGATCGTCTTGCTGGCCGTCGCGTGAGGGTACCGATTTCGACGTACCGCATCCAGGTGCGTGAAGAGTTCGACCTGAACGAGGCCGCAGCGCTCGTCGACTACCTGCGTGACCTGGGCGCCGACTGGGTCTACCTGTCGCCGATTCTCGAGGCGTCGAAGGGATCCGATCACGGCTACGACGTCGTCAACCACTCGCGCGTCGACCCGGCGCGCGGGGGCGCGGAGGGTCTCGCCGCGCTGTCGGCCGCCGCTCGCGCTGCGGGGCTGGGCGTGCTCGTCGACATCGTTCCCAATCACGTGGGCGTGGGCATCCCGAGCGAGAACTCGTGGTGGTGGGATGTCTTGCTGAACGGCCGCGACTCGACATACGCGGAAGCGTTCGACATCGACTGGGAGTTCGGCGAGGGCAAGGTGAGAATCCCCGTGCTCGGTTCTGACACCACGACATCAATCATCGACGGCCAGGTCGACTACTTCGGGCTGCGCTTTCCGGTCTCCGACCACTACGAGCTCGTTGACTGGCAGCGTGCCGACGCCGAGCTCAACTACCGGCGCTTCTTCGCGATCAACTCGCTCGCGGGCATCCGGGTTGAGGTGCCGTGGGTGTTCGACGAGTCGCACGCCGAGGTCATCCGGTGGTTCACCGAGGGTCTCGTCGATGGCTTGCGCATCGATCATCCCGACGGCCTGCTCGACCCCGGCGGCTACCTCGACGACCTCGCTCGCGCCACCAACAACGCCTACGTGCTCGTCGAGAAGATTCTCGAGGGGGATGAACCGCTGCCCCCGCACTGGCAGGCCTCGGGCACGACCGGCTACGACGCGCTGAGCGACATCGATCGCGTGCTCGTCGATCCGCGCGGCCGCGTGCGCCTCGACCGCCTCGACGCGATCCTGCACGACGAGCCCGCGCAGTCGTATCCCGACCTCATCCACGCAACGCGACGTGCGATCGCCGACGGCATTCTGCGGTCGGAGATCGTGCGCATCGCCCGGCTCGTGCCCGAGGTGGCGGGTGCGGATGACGCGATCGCCGAGATCACCGCGTGCTTCCCGGTGTATCGCAGCTACCTGCCGTACGGCGCCGAGTACCTCGAGACGGCGCTCGCCGATGCACGACAGCGCCGCCCCGATCTCGTGGCCACGCTTGATGAGCTCGCCCCGATTCTCGGCGACCCCGCGCATCCGGCAGCGCAGCGACTGCAGCAAACCACGGGCATGGTGATGGCCAAGGGCGTTGAAGACACCGCGTTTTACCGCTACTCCCGCCTCGCGTCACTCACGGAGGTGGGTGGCGACCCGGCCGAGTTCTCCATCGACCTCACCGAGTTTCACGCGCGGCAGGAGCGCCGCCAGGCCACCTTCCCCGCGTCGCTCACGACTCTCACGACGCACGACACGAAGCGCGGCGAAGACGTTCGCGCGCGCATCGACGTGCTCTCGGAGCTGCCCCAGCAGTGGCGTGACACGGTGACCGCACTTCGCGAGGTTGCCCCGCTCGACGATGGCTCGCTCGAGAACCTGCTGTGGGAGTCGATCGTGGGCGCGTGGCCCGCGTCGCGCGAGCGACTGCAGGAGTACGCGCTCAAGGCGGCCCGCGAGGCGGGGGTCTCCACGACGTGGACGGCACCCGACGAGGGCTTCGAGGCCAAGCTCTCTCGCCTCGTCGATGCTGCATTCGATGAACCGGATGCCGCGGCTCGAGTGCAGTCGATTGTCGATACCGTGAGCGCTCCCGGGTGGAGCAACTCCCTGTCGGCCAAGCTCATCCAGCTCACCGCCCCCGGCGTTCCCGATGTCTATCAGGGCAGCGAGCTGTGGGAGACCTCCCTCGTCGATCCCGACAACCGCCGGGCTGTCGACTTCGCCGAGCGTCGCACCGCCCTCGCGAACCTCGAGGCGGGCGAGCTGCCCCCGGTCGACGAAACCGGCTACGCCAAGCTTCTCGTGACCTCGCGAGCCCTGCGGCTACGTCGTGATCGACCCGAGCTCTTCACCCGCTATGCGGCCCTCGCGGCCGTGGGTGACCAGGCCGACCACCTTGTCGCGTTCGATCGCGGCGGCGCGGTCACCCTCGCGACGCGCCTGCCGGTCGGCCTCGAGCACTCCGGCGGCTGGGGCGACACGGTCGTGCTGCTTCCGAATCGCACCTACGTCGATGTCATTACCGGTCGCGAGTACGAGGGCGGTGAGCTGAGGCTTGCCGACGTGCTCGGCACGTATCCGGTTGCTCTCCTCGCCACAACAGAAAGCGCAGAGACGCAGTGAGTTTCGAGGTGTGGGGTCCGAACGCCGAGAAGCTCGACCTCGTGCTGAACGGGGTTGAGTACGCGATGCGGCCGGGCGACGGGGGATGGTGGCATCCGGTCGACCCGATCGACTGGCGCCCCGACCTCGACTACGGCTATCGAATCGATGGTGGGGCGGTCGTGCCGGATCCCCGCTCACGCCGTCAGCCCGATGGCGTGCACGCACTGTCACGAACGTTCGACCCCGCAGGCCACGAGTGGGCGGATGCCGCGTGGCGCGGCCGAGAGTTGCAGGGCTCGATCATCTACGAGCTGCACCTTGGCACGTTTACGCCCGAGGGCACTCTCGACTCCGCGATAGGCAGGCTTGATCACCTCGTGCAGCTGGGCGTCACCTGCGTTGAGCTGTTGCCCGTCAACGGTTTCAACGGCGCCTACAACTGGGGTTACGACGGCGTGCTGTGGTTCACCGTGCACGAGGGCTACGGCGGGCCGGCCGCGTACCAGCGATTTGTCGACGCCTGCCATGCGCGGGGCCTTGCCGTCGTGCAAGATGTCGTTTACAACCACCTGGGCCCGAGCGGCAACTACCTGCCAATGTTCGGCCCGTACCTCGGCGAAGCCAACACGACCTGGGGTGAGGCGCTCAACCTCGACGGCGATGGCTCGGATGAGGTGCGCCGCTACATTCTCGAGAACGCCGCGATGTGGCTGCGCGACTACCACGTCGACGCCCTGCGGCTCGATGCCGTGCATGCGCTCCAGGATGTGGGACAGCCGCACCTGCTCTTCGAGTTGTCGGCGATGGCGGATGCCCTTGCCCTCGAACTGGCGCGCCCCGTCTCACTCATCGCCGAGTCGGATCTCAACGACCCCGTGGTGATTACTCCGCGCGGCCTCGGTGGATACGGACTCACGGCCCAGTGGAGCGACGACTATCACCACGCGGCGCACGTGGCACTCACGGGCGAGACGTTCGGCTACTACGCGGACTTTGATTCGCTCGCCTCGCTCGCGAAGGTGCTCAGCCACGGCTTCTTTCACGACGGTACATACTCATCGTTCCGCGAGCGCAATCACGGCTCGCCCATCGACACCACGACGACCGCGTCGTGGCGCCTCGTGACGTTCACGCAGGATCACGACCAGGTCGGTAACCGGGCTGCGGGCGACCGCCCGTCGCAATACCTCGACGCCGATTCGCTTGCCATCGAGGCCGTGCTCGCCGTGCTCGCCCCGTTCACGCCCATGCTGTTCATGGGGCAGGAGTGGGGGGCCCGAACGCCGTGGCAGTTCTTCACGTCGCATCCCGAGCCCGAGCTCGGCGCGGCCGTCTCGAAGGGTCGACTCGCCGAGTTCTCGCGCATGGGGTGGGATGCCTCGACGGTTCCCGACCCTCAGGACCCCGCAACGTTCGAGCGCTCCAAGCTCGACTGGACGGAGCTCGAGCTGCCGGCGCACGCGCGGTTGCTTGGGCTGTATCGCGAGCTCGCGGCCCTGCGGGCAGAGCATCCCGAGTTCAGCGACGCGAGTTTTCCCACCGCGTGCGAGTTCAGCGACAACGACCGCTGGCTTCGGTTTGACCGCGGGACGATCACTGTGACGATCAACTTCGGGGACACACCACTGCGCTTGCCGACCGCGGCGAGTGAGGTGCTCCTCTCGACCGCCGAGGGCGCCTCGCTGGATGCAGGCTGGCTCGAGCTGCCCGCCCGAAGTGCGGCGGTGGTGCGCTAGCCGACCGTCTTGTGTCGGCGCACACCCCGCGGGGCCGCCCGCGGCCCACTCCCGCGGGGGCGCCCGCGGCCCACTCCCGCAAGGAGAACGGGGCGCACGTCAGCGGGCGCAACCCTGCAGGGAGCCAGCGGGCGCAACCTTGCAGGGAGGACGCCGGGCGCAACCTCGCGAGGAGGGCATCAGCGGGCGCAACCTAGCAGGGAGGAGGTTAGCGGGCCCAACCTCGCAGGCAGAACGCCGACGCGGCACACCCCGCGGAGGGACACGGGCCTTCTCACTCTCTTTGTTCACAGAACGCAGGATGCCCAAGCATTGCTCGCATTTCCTGCGTTCTGTGAACGCTGCAAACGCGGCGTGCTGAGTGCGTTGGGGTGCTGTGCAGGCGGGGTGCTGGGTGCGTTGGGGTGCTGCGCAGGCGGGGTGCTGCGGACGCCGGGGTGCTGGGTGCGTTGGGGTGCTGCCAATCAGTCGGAGGTGGTGCGCTGGCGGATCGCCTCGAGAATCAGGCGGGCCTGGGCGGATGCCACGGCCAAGCGCGTCGGGAAGGTGTCCTGCAGCGCCGGGTCGGCGAGTGCTGCAGCGAGGTCGGTGAACAGTTGCCCCTGCGACTGTGCGTCATCGCGCGGCCAGTCGGTCGTGCCGGTCTCGGTCCCCGGGGTCGTCGTCCACCGCCAGCCCTGGTTGAGCGACGACCACAGTCGTCCGGTGCTGCCCTCAATCTCGACCTGCTGCTGAAACCAGATCACCGACTCGCCCGGAACGCGCGGCGCCGACGGGCCCGCGAGGAGAGTCAGCCGGGCATCCCCGAGGCCGAACTCTGCCCGCAGGTCCGCGGGAATCTGCACGCCCCCGTACTCGTCGGTGCCCGACACGGTCGCTGAGACGAAGTGGGGGTCGGGCAGGCCGGCCGCGCGCGCGGCGCTCAGGGCGAGACTCAGCCCGTGCGGGCCCTGATCGAGCACGCCGGTTGCTGTGCTCGCCGTGATGGCCTCGATCGCGCCGAGCTCGGCGATGCGTTCGCGAAACCGCACCCAGTGCGACATCCAGGGGTACTGGGTGTTCACCGCGATAAACGCCTGGGAGCCGAGCGCGTCGATTGCGTCGAGTTCCGCCGCCGTGAGGGCGAGCGGCTTCTCGATGAGCAGAGCCCGCGCGCCGCCCGCTAGCGCCTCGCGGATCGGCCCGACCCGGTGCGAGGGGTGGGTTACGACATTCACGAGGTCGGGAGTCGTCGCCGCGACCATCTCGGCGATGCCAGAAAACGTGCTCGGGATGCCGAACCGCTCTGCCACGATGCGTGCACGATCCGGGTTGCGATCCCAGAGGGCAACGGGTGTGCCCGCGCCGCTCGCCGCGAGCGCCGCAAGCTGCGACTGCGCTCGCGCACCTGCACCCACCATCGCCACGCGCATCGCATCAGGCTAGCCGCATCGTGGGTCGGCGCAGCCGCTAGAGTGATGGCCGATGCGTGAACCGCGCGCGCGAAAGGATCATCTGATGGCTGTCTTGAGTGGCGAGAACCGTTCGGCAAACATGTACGGACTGTTGTCTGGCCTGATCGTGCTCGCCGTGATTGCCATCCCGCTGTCGGCGGCAATCGGATTCGCCACGCACCCCGCATCGCGCTTCCTGTTCGAGGGTGTGCTGGGTGGGGCGACCCCCATCGGCTACGTGCTCTTCTGGTGGGTCGCCGCGGCGTTCCTTGCTGCGCTGCCCTTTCTCGTGGGCTACGGCGTCGCGAAGCTGTCACCCAAGGCGCTCGGCATCGTCGGCGCCGTCATTGGGGTCTTTGTCATCGCCCTGATCGTGCTCGCGCAGGTCAGCTTCTAGGAGACCGCAGGTCAGCGTCTAGGCGACGTAGATCTTCCTCAGAGTCTCGTGCACGGTCCAGCTTGTCGCCATCCCGGCGGTGAGCTGAACCACTGAGCCCGGCACCAGTTCGACGGGGTCGACACCGGGCATGACGAGTGTTGCTCTGCCCGCGAGCACGACGAACACCTCGTCGACCTCGACATCGGTGGACGTGCCCGGGGTCATCTCCCAGACGCCGATCTCGGGCTCGCCCTCGACGAGGATCGCGAGGCCCGTGGTCGGTGCACCCGCGACCACCTGTTCGGCGGGCAGAGGCTCGTGCTCCAGCGCGATTGTTGTGGCCTGCACGAGCACGCCGGGGGAGAGCAGGCCAGTCACGAGTCGAACCCCAGGCCCGCTGCATCCAGCGTCTTCAAGAGCGCATCGCGGCGACCCTCCCGGTGGTCGGCCCGATCGAGCGATCGACGGGTGAGGTTGATGCCGATGGATGCCGCAGGCTCGGGCGGGAACGGAAGCGGCCGCTCTCGCACCATGCGCAGCTCGGTGATCTCGGTCGTGAGCCCGTCGAGCTTGTCGAGCATCACGTCGGCGGCAAAACGCGTGGCGGCGACTCCCAGCCCCGTGAACCCGGCAGCGTAGGCGACCCGTGCGCCGTGCGCGGTTCCGAAGAACGCACAGAACCTCGTGCTCGTGTCGATCGCGCCCGCCCACCGATGACTGAAGGCGAGGCCCTCGAGTTGCGGGAACGTCGTGAAGAAGTGGCTCGCGAGGCGCGCGAACGTCTGCGGGCGCTCCTCATACTCCTTACGGATGCGACCCCCGTAGTGATAGATCGCGTCGTACCCGCCAAACAGGATGCGGTTGTCGGCCGAGAGCCGGTAGTAGTGGAACTGGTTGGCGAGGTCAGCGATGCCCTGCCGGTTCTGCCAGCCGATCGAGGCGAGCTGCTGGTCGCTCAGGGGCTCGGTCATGAGCACGTAGTCGTAGACCGGCACGGTCATGAGCTTGTTGCGCGTGAGCAGCGACGGGAACACGTTCGTCGCGAGCGCAACCTTCGCGGCCCGCACGCGCCCGTGCTCGAGCCGAAGCAGCATCGCATCGCCGTCGCGTTCGATCGAGCGCACGTGCGAACGCTCGAGAATCTCGACGCCGAGTTCGGTCGCAACCCGCGCCAACTCGGCAGCGAACTTGCCGGGGTGCACGAGCGCAGTCGAGCGCTTGTCCCACCGGCCCGCCAGGTAAGTGGGGGAGGCCAGCTCGGCGCGCACCTGCTGTTCGTCGAGGGCGACGTCGTCATCGCTGGATGGTCCGGCCACCCACTCGACCTGGTGTGGCTCGATCGCGACACTCAGGGTGCCCGTGCGCTCGAAGTCGGCCTTGATGCCGTAACGGGCGACTGCCGCCTCGATCGCGTCGAGGTTCTCGTGCCCGAGCCGGTCGAGCTGCTGCAGTTCTTCTGGCCAGCGGCGCTCGCCGTTGCTCTCACCATGGGTGAGGCTCGCCTCGACGAAACCCCCATTGCGGCCGGATGCCGCCCAGCCGACTGAGCGCGCTTCGAGCAGCACCACGGTGAGGTCGGGGTTGCGCTCCTTGGCTCGGATCGCGGTCCACAGTCCCGTGTATCCGCCGCCCACGATGACGAGGTCGGCGTCACGAACGCCCGCGAGGTGCTCGAACGCGGGCGCCGCGGCATCCTCAGTCCAGAACACCGCAGCACGACTGCGGCTGAGCGAATCGGCGACGACCGACTCGGCGGGCGCTGAACGCTCAAACACGGTGTCATGCATCGCTCGATAGTAGTTCGTCGGGCCAGCGGCTAGAAGCTCTCGATTCCGTTGCCGATCACCATCACGCCGATCACGAGCAGCAGCAGCGACATGATGAGCCAGCTGTTGGCGATGAGCCACAGCTCGAGTCGCCTCAGCGGTTCGGCCATGCGCTCGGATGCGACGAGATATGCCACGACGGGAATGAGTACCGACGATGCCGCGATCAGGGCGAAGACCGCGATGACGACGATCACCTGCAACACCTCGAGGTGCTCGATGCCGATCTCGAGTCCCGCGTTCATGGCGAGCAGCAGGTTCTTGGGGTTGAGGGCAGCAAACAGAAAACCGAAGCCGACCGCGCCGCCGGGCGACATGCCGTCAATTGACGACATCCACGTGGGGGCCTCGGGTGTCTCGCCTGCCTTGGGCCGCGAGCGCACGTACTTGATCGAGAGCAGCAGCACGAGGGTGCCGAGCACGAGACGGATCGTGCCGAGCAGTGGTTGCGACGCGTACGGGTCGCCCTCCGGGATGAGCGACGAGACCGCGGTCATAACGATCACGGCCGCGAGGATTCCCGCGATCCAGCCCACAAGGAAGGCGACGCTCGACCGTTTTGCCGTGGGCGAGAGAAGGAACAACACGACGGCAATGATGGGCGGGGGGCTGATGGCAATCGCGAGAGCGAAGGGGAGCATGCTGCCAATGGCGTCGTTCACGAGGCGAGACTACCGGGGCTAGCACGTTTGTTGGGACGAAATCAAGGGGTGACCCCTGTGCGGGGGTCAATGGTTGAGTAGACCACGGCTCCGAAACCCCGGAGCCAGAATCGACTGGGAGGTCGACATGGGAATCATTGCCTGGATCATTCTTGGGCTTGCCGCAGGTGCAATCGCAAAGGCAATCCTGCCCGGCACTCAGGGCGGCGGATGGGTCATCACCCTCGTGCTCGGCGTTGTCGGTGCACTGCTCGGTGGGTTCCTTGGAAGCGCCCTGCTGGGCGTTGGCCTTCAGGGCTTCTTCGATCTGACCACGTGGCTTCTCGCCATCGGTGGTGCGATCGTCGTGCTTCTGATCTATGGACTCGTCACGCGAGGCGCTCGACGCGCATAAGCGGCGAACAAATTGTGGGGCGGCGTGAACACACGCTGCCCCACTGCCATATCCGGGGTGGGAGCAGACTGAAGTGAAATCGATAACGTACGCAGAGAAGTCCTGGCTGGTGGGGGATGACGCGGCCGATGCCGTCGTCGAATATGCCGTACTTCTCGCGCGAACGGGCTCCGCTGACTCGGTGGAAGTCAACGCGCTGTCTGCCGACGGAACTGCCCACCTGATCACCCTCGTTATCGGTCCCGCGACCATGATGACGCTCGCAAGCGTCGACGCCTCGGCCGACGAGCCCAATAACGATGAGGCGGTGATCGCGATCCACGAGCGCATGCGCATCATCCAGTCTCCGCCGATCACCTTGCCTACCCGCGGAGGGCATGGAGAAGTGTCGTGGGAAGACCTCGCTTAGGCCGTCGGCTCCGATGTGAGTACGAGCCCATTGAGCGACGACGCGCCCTGGCTCATCTCGTCGATCCACTCGCGATTGATCTCCACGGGCGTCGCGTCATCGAACTCAAAGACCAGCGGGATCTGAGCCGAGATCCACAGGCTCACGCGTCCGCCCTCGGGCTTGTCCCAGGAGAACGTGAAAGCCTCGTTGCGTCGAAGCTTTGCGACCATGACAAGCTTCAGGTGAGCGAGCTCGCGGTCGGTGAACGGCGTCGCGTACCGCGAGTCGGAGTAGAGCAGCTTTCCCATGGTTTGTTCATCATAGGTGCGATACTTCCAATCGAACGTCACGTAGTTACGGAGACCAGATGAGCACCCCCGAGGAGTTGCGCGCGCAGCGTGCGGCGTTCGAAGAACGCTTCCAGAGTGAGATTTCGTGGCGGGAGGGAATGGCTGCTGCGATTCCCACCTGGTACAGCCAGCTGCTCACCGATCTCGTGCTCGCCACGGGCACGGAATCCATCAAGTACTTCTCCGCGAAGTACGTTCCCGAGCGCGAGGATCATCCGGGCTCGATGGCCGTCGTCGCCTTCACTAACGAGCTTGTTGCCTACGCCAACCTCGACGACGTGTCCGCCGAGTCCGACACCACCCTCGAGGTCGTTGTCATGGCTCGTCGCAACCTCACGAGCTTCAGCCTCGAGACCTTTGGTGACACCACTGAAGCGATTCGTGTCACCGTCCGCTACCCCGGCTTCAGCCGCGCGCTGCCCCTCGGCGAGTCCGACTGGAAGAGCCGCGATTCTGAGATCGCCGAACTTATCACGCACCTGAGAAGAGACGTCATTGCGTAACGCACGACAGGAGGCCGCATCATGGGCTTCCTGATTTACGGCAGCCCCGGCACGGAGATTCCCTTCGATGACCGTGTGCTGGCGCATCTCCAAATTGTCATCACGTCGAAGCTCCGCCGCGGCGAGAGCTTCGTCTTTTCGTGGATCACGCCCGCCGAGGCCGGCAGCGGTCGCAACGCGATCTGGCTCGACCCGTCGAGCACCCTGTTCTTCCGGTACGTGGGCAGCCGCATGCCGTCGATCAACCGCGACTGGATGAACGTGCTCGCCGCATCATCCAACACCCCGGGTGGTCTCGTGCTCACGCCCGAGCCCGACGGCTCAGCGCCGCCCCCGCCACCGCCTCCGCCGCAACTCGGCTAGCCCGCCGCGAGCCCGTTCTCGCGCAAGTATCCCGCGTAGCCGCCGGGAGTGCGGCCAACCGAGCGCGCCGACGTGACCACCTCGCATGCGTCGGTGGCCGCTGTGCGCCATGCGCTCATGCGGTCGACGAGGTCGACGTCTTCGTGCTCGGGCAGGTCGTCGAATCCCCCCGCCGCGAGGTAGGGATCGGAGCGCACCCCGAGGTTAGCCCCATGAACGTGCCCTGTCGCCTGGCCGCGGGTGTGCGTCATGCGCCATCGCGCGAGTTGGTCGGAGGTGAGCTCGCGGTTGTCGGGCTGAACGGTGCCGATGAGGGTGTCGTATCCGAGGTCGGCGAACCACTGGTGGGTCGTGAGCCAGTGCGGCGGCACAATTGAGTCTGCGTCGGTGAACGAGAGCCAGTCCGCTCCCGACGCGATTGCGGCTCGCGCACCTACCGCGCGCGCGGTGCCGACGTTACTCGCGTCGATCTCGAGCACGGTGACCCCGTCGTACCGGCGAGCGAAGTCTGCCGTGGCATCGGAGCAGGAGTCGGCCACGATGAAGACATCGACGGGCAGGGGCACCTGGGCGCGCGCGACGACAATGCTGTCGAGGCACTCCTGCACGCGATCGCCCTCGTTGCGGGCGGGAATGACCACCCCGATGCGTCGAATCACGCCAGGCCACCAAGCTCGGCCACCGAGCGCGGGTCGTTCGAATACGCGGCAAGCACGAAGTCTCGCTCGCTGTGCACGGCGAGCCGGGGAATGCCGCAGCTCTCGATGAGTTCGTGCACCCAGTCGCCCGTGAGCGGGTAGTCGGCCACGAGGTGCCGCCAGTGGCAGGCCAGCAGCACTCCACCGGGAGCGAGCCGCTCGCGAGCGGTCGTGACGACGCGCACGAGGGTAGCTGCATCCCAGTAGTACCCGACCTCGGACAGCACGATGAGGTCGAAGGGCCCCTCCGGCATGTCGACGGTGGCATCCGCGCGCATGATCGTGGCACGGTCACCCACGCGCTCGATCGCGCGGTCGACGGCGTGCTGCGAGACATCGGTGGCGATCAGCTCGTCACAGCGTTCGGCGAGCTGTGCCGTGAGCACACCGATCGAGCATCCGATCTCAAGGGCGCGCTCGTAGCGTTCATGGGGCAGCATCGCGAGGGTGAGGGCGCGCTTGCGCTGCTCGTACCAGCGGGTATCGAACCCCCACGGGTCGTCGTGGCGACCGTAGAGCGCGTCGAAGTAGGCCTCACCGAGGGAGTGCTCGGCCGCTGTCGACGGCTGCTCAATGAGCAGCTCGACGTCGCGGTCGAAGTTCTCGAGAAAGTCGGGCAGCAACACGGGATCATCGCCGGTCGTCTGGGAGACGTATTCGGCGATCGCCTCCTGCTTCGCCGGCCCGGCAGGCGTTGCGACGAACGACTCCCACGGCACCTCGGCGGCATCCGGCTCCCCCCAGTGCCACAGCCAGACCGGGTACTCGACGAAGCGGCGCGCGCCCACGTTGGCCGCGGTCACCTCGCCCACCACGCGGTGGTCGCGATGGCCGTCACCACGCCACGGTGCCGCGATGAGGGCTGAGGGGGAGCTCGCGCCGATCAGGTCGGCGAGCCGAGTGTCGAGGTAGTCGCGGTGTTCGCGAGTGCCGCCGTCGGGCAGCCCCAGGCGCTCGATGGATGCTCGGGGGGCGAGGCCGCGCACGGCGGCCTCGAGCTCGGCGAACCGCACTTCGGCGATGCCCTCCTCGCCTGACGCGTCACCCTCGGTGACGACGATCACGCGCACGGGAAGCTCGGCCTCGGCGCAGCGCTGCATGAGCCCGCCAGCACCGAGGGTCTCATCGTCGGGGTGCGCGGCAATCACGACAAGCTCGTCGACGCCGTCGAGCGACAGGCGGGGCCGGTCGTGCAGGCGGTCGTCGGCGGCCCACCGCGATGCGGGAGTGCCCGGCGTGCGGGAGTCGAAGGTCACCACGGTGCCGACACCGCGGTGAGGGCCGCGCCCAGCGAGGCCAGGTCGCGCTCGGCGTGGTGCTGCCGGATGTACAGCTGCAGGTCTGCCACGCGTTTCGCGTGGGCCTCGTCGAGGGCGAGCGGCGCCGGACCGAGGGCATGGCCGGCTCGCAGAAGCACGTCTTCACATACGCGCGCGACAGTCGCGCGCACGCGCTTGGCAATCAGGCGCTCGTCGGGTGCACCGGCATCGACAAACTCGCTCGCCTCCAGCAGGGCTCGACGGGCGCACTGGATTTGCTCATCGATCGCTCCGAGGTGGGCGAGCAGGTGAGCATCCGGGTTCTGGCTCGCGCGACGAAGTACCGTGCGTGCGATTCCGACGGCGCCGCCGTACCAGCACGCGGCTACAGCGATCCCGCCCCACGAGAATCCGGGTCGGGACAGGTACCAGCCCGCCTCGCCCACCTCGCGCACCGCGACCGAGTCGAATCGCACGGGCGCGCTCGGAATCTCGACAAGCCCGCGGGCCGCCCAGCCCTGTGTCGACACGTGCACCCCGGGCTCGAGCAGATCGACCGCGAAGAGCCGACGCGAGCCCTCCGCATCTGCCGCCGTGACCAGGGCGCCGTCGAGGGTCGCGGCGAGCGAGCACCACGGCTTGGTACCCGTGAGTGACCACTGCCCGGCGTCGTGGGTTGCACGCAGCGGGTCGTCGCCGCCCTCCGCAGCGAAGACTCCCCAGGCACCAGCGGGCATCGGTTCGCCGGCCTGAGCGAAGATGCTTGCGGCATCGAGGTGCGGTTCCATGGCGCGCGCGAGACCGAGGTCGCGGGAGGCCACCGTCGCGAGGGTCTCCCACAGGTCGCGTGCCGACCACGGGCCCATGCCGCCGAGTTCAACCGCCGCGTCGAGGGCATCGTGAACGTCGAGCGGATTGCGCGCGGCCAGCGCCAGAGCGAGCGGGCCGGGCGCTGCAGAAGAGAGAGAAACCATCACACTTCCACGGTGACTCACGGCACCGGCGGTGCCTAGCCCTTGCTTCGCCGCCCATTCGCCGCTAGGGCTTACCAGCCCGTCGCCACTCGCGCCACCCCTAGTCGTGGATCCGGCCCCGTTCCTACGCTGGCACCATGACTGAAACAACCACCAAGGCCGGCGCGCGCCGCACCCGCCGCCAGAACTCCGAGCACGGCTTCGTCGCATCCAAAGACCTCACCGACAACCTGCAGAAGGTGCTCGTAGATCTTCTCGAGCTGCAGCTGCAGGGTAAGCAGGCGCACTGGAACGTGGTCGGAATCAACTTTCGCGACACCCACCGCGCGCTCGACGAGATCATTGAGGCGGCACGCGAGTTCAGTGACACCGTCGCCGAGCGCATGCGCGCCCTCCACGGTGTGCCCGATGGCCGTAGCGACACGGTGGCCGCAAGCACGACACTGCAGGAGTACCCCAACGGCGAGGTCGACACGACCGAAACCGTCAACCTGATCACCGAGCGGCTCGAGGCAACAGTCGCGACCATCCGTGAGGTTCACGACGCCGTCGACGAGGAAGACCCCACGAGCGCCGACATACTGCACGCGGTCATCGAGAGTCTCGAACAGTTTGCGTGGATGATGTCAGCCGAGAACCGCAAGCCGGCCGCCGCGGCAAAGTAGTCACCTGAGCAGTTCGAGCAGGGCCACCTCGGCAACGCGGTCGAGTCGTATCGTCTCGCCCGCGTCAAACCGGTCGAACACCACGGGGTCGATATAGCTGTTCTTCGCGATCGTTGGCGTATTTCCGAGCTCGGCGGCGGTGGCGGCGATGGCGTCGCGCACCGCCGACCGGCGCTGCGACACCTTTTCGGGCACGCCGATCCGGGCAAGTGCGACGGCGGCCGTGACAGTGCCCTTGAGGGTGCGGAAGTCCTTGGCCGTGAAGGTGCCGCCCGTGCGGTCAACGATGTAGCCGTTGATGTCGGATGCCCCGAGCCGCCGAACCCGCCCGTCTTCCTTCCACGCGAACAGCCGAGCGGCTCCCGCGCCAGCGTGCAACTCCACGAGTAGAGCCGCGAGGTCCACGTCGTCGAGGGATGCCTGGGCGCGTTGCCCGCTCTTCGCCGGAAAGCGAAGCTCGATGTGAGAACCGCTGACTCGCACGTGGCGGCGCAGCAGGGTCGTCAGCCCGTGACTGCCGTTTTCCAAGGCATACGTTTCGCCACCGACCCGGATAGCGACCGTGTCGAGAATGCGGAAAGCCGCTGCCAGCACTCGCGTGCGATCGATCCCCTCCGTGCGCAGGTCGCGAGTCACGGTGCGGCGGGCACCCGGCAGGGTGGCCGCGAGTTCGCGCGCTCGCAGAAACTTCTCGTTGTCTTTTCTCGCCCGCCAGTCGGGGTGGTAGATGTATTGCTTGCGTCCGGCCTGGTCGACGCCGACCGCGAGGATGTGTGCGTTCGGGGCCTCAGAGATCCAGACGTCTTCCCACGCGGGTGGGATCGCCAACGAGGTGACGCGGGTTCGTTCACTCGGTGTGACCGCCGCACCGGCATCCGTCACGTACCGAAAGGATGGGCCGCGGCGGAGGCGGCGGTAGCCGGCGGAGTCATAGGGCTTCGCCCGGCGCAGGCGGGTCATGTCCGCAGCCTATGGGCGAGACCAGATCGGCGGCAGGGGTTGCTTTGCGGCGAGAAGTTTGCTCCCCACCATCGCCGGCCGCGCTGGGGTAGCGTGGCAGATATGAGCGACGAGGCCTCGAAGTTCGATCCGCGATTCGACCCTGCCTTTCAGCGTGGGTTCGATGGCAAGACGCAAGCCACCCCGCGCGAGAAGCTGCAGCCCACATCGGTGTTCGCGCCGGTGGCTGCGCCGCCAGCCACGCCCGCCGCTGTGTTGCCGGCCGAGGCGCGTCCGACGGCACAGCGCATCGTTGTTGAGCCGACCGAGGTTCTCGATGATGACGACGAACCTCGCCGCGTGAACCCGTTCCTGATCGCGCTTCTTGCCGCTGCGGTGCTTCTCATCGGGGGCGGCATCTACCTGGTGTCGCGACTCGGCGAGATGTTTGCCAACCCCAGCGCCTCATCGCAATACGACTACATCACCCTGCAGGCGCTGACGATTGCGGCCCCGATGCTCATCGTGCTCGGAGTGGCCACGGGCATCGGCGTGCTGTTCATCTATGCCGTGCGCTGGGGGCGTCGCTAACACTCGCCCCACAAGCCGGCGGAGCGCTTCGCGGCCTCCTCGCCGGCCTGGGCGATGAGCGGATAGCGTTCGCTGTTGGGCGACGAATCGAGCGGGCGCACGAATCCGCTGCGAGCAAGCGCGAGGTTCACGAAGGTGCCGTCGCTCGACCACAGGTAGCTCAGCCAGCGGCCGTTGTCGTCTTTCGGCACTTGGTCGAGCAGCATCCAGGCGATCGAGCCCTCGGGCAGCACGGCATTGAGGGCGCCCTGTGCCTCGACAGCAAAACACTCGTCGATGAGGCCAAAATTGGGGGCGTCCACGCTCAGCAACCGAATCGTCACGCGACCCCAGTCGTGCACCTGGGTTCCCGGTCGTTGTGATGCGAGCACCACGGTGTCGCCGGAGAGCACCTCAACGACGATCATCGGCTGGGCGCCGGAGGGAATCTGATGCGAGACGGGCACGGAGCCCTGCGGGGCAAACGTCAGCACGCTGTAGCCGAGCAGGATCAGCCCCAGGGTCACGCCCACCGCAGTGCGCCATCGCATGTGTCGACGCTACTCCTGCACTACGCCATCAGCTCTGGCAATTCGGGCACCACCAGGTGTCCCGCAACTGCAGGGCGGTGTCACCGAGCTCGCCGTGAGCGATGCGCGTACCGCACCGGAAACACGGCTTGCCCGTGCGCCCGTACACCCAGCTTGTCTCGCCACGGAGCTTGCCCGTGGTCGTGCGCTCGCCGCGATCCTTATTGGCTTCGATGAGGCGCTTGGCCAATTCCACGAGCTTCGCGGGATCGGTGACCTCACCGACGGGCCTCGTGGGAAGCACCCCGCGCAGAAAGCACAGCTCGGCGCGATACACGTTGCCCAGGCCCGCGAGGTTGCGCTGGTCGAGCAGGGCGAGCCCGACTTCGCGCTCGGGATCACTCGTGAGATTGGCCAGGGCGAGGTCGGCGTCCCAGTCGGGGCCGAGCAGGTCGGGACCGAGATATCCGACGACCTGGTCTTCATCGCTGCGCCGCACGACGTCGAGCGTGCCCAGCTGAAAACCGACCGTCGTGTACTCGGCGTTCGCGAGAATCGCGCGTGCCTGCCACTCGGGCCGATACCACTTCGACCCGTCGCGGTAGATGTGCCACGAACCCTCCATCTTGAGATGGCTGTGGATCGTGTAATCCCCGACGCGCATGAGCAGGTGCTTGCCACGGCTCACCACCTCATCGACCACGTCGCCCGTCGCATCGAACGTCGCAAACGCGGGAACCCGGATGTCGCACCGAGTGAGAGGTCGACCCGCGAGCACCGAATTGAGGTTCTTCGCGGAGCGATAGACGGTATCGCCCTCAGGCACGAAGCCTCAGTCCCTGCGGTGTGGGCGAGAAGCCCGCCTCGGCGAGAGCGAGACCGAGCGGCGTGCCGATCGAGAATTCGCCGTCAACCCGCTCTACGCGCATGCGCCCGATTCGCTCGCGCACGGTCGTCGCGAGCGAGACCGCCGCCACCGCCAGCACCTCGGGCGATGAGCCGAACGTGAGCACGGTCTTGCCGCCACGCTCGATGTACAGGGCGAGCGCGCCATCCACCAACACGACGAGCGAGCCAGCCTTGCGGCCGGGCCGATGGCCTTCGACTGCGGGCCACCCGAGCGCGGCGCCGTAGGGGTTCGCGGGGTCGGTGGCGGCGAGGGTGACGGCCGCGAGTTTCGGCTCCTGCTCGCTGTCGACGACGTAGTTGCGCAGCCGGTCGACGGTTGCCCCGGTGGCGAACTGCGCTGCGCCGAGCCCGTCGACGAAGTATCCGCGTCGAGCGCGCCCGGTCTCTTCGAAGCCGCTCAGCACCTTGTAGGCGAGCGCGAACCCGCCGCGGATGCCCTCGCTCACGACAGCACCGCGGGTAACGACTCCGTGCCGTTCGAGCAGCAGCTCGGCCATGGCCTTGGCGCGCACGGTGGTGTCACCCTCGGCGAGCGGGAGCAGCGACCAGCGCCCGCCGCCCGTTGGTGGGCCGCCCTGAGCAACCGCAAGAGAACGCCCGCGATAGCTTCGCGTGCGGGGTGTGCGTGACGCCTTCGCGGGCCCTCCGAGCTGCGCGCGCAAGGGCGAGAAGGTGTCGTTGGTGATGAGTCCGGCCCACACGAGCTCCCACAGCGCGGCATTGAGAGACGCGTCGTCGGTGCTGCCGATGGCGGCGCCGAGCTGGCGAAAGAAGAACGCGCCGCCGCCCGCGAGGGCCGCGAGCACGTCGCGCTGCAGTTCGGTGGTCTCGTCACCGCTCGGTTCGGCGAGGGTGAGGGGCGCGCTGCCCGCGAGGTGCAGGCTCACCCAGCCGTCGTTTCCGGGGAGCACCCCGTTGCCCGACCAGATTACTTCGCCACTGACGGTGAGTTCATCGAGCCAGGCCTGCGAATAGTGGGGGATGCGCGCGGGCAGCACGAGCGACTCCCACGTCGACGCGGGAAGACTCACGCCCGCGAGCTGGTCGATCACCTGCGCGACCCCGTCGACTCCTCGAAGGGTTCCGCCTACGTGCTGCCAGCTCGGCAAGAAGCGACCGAGCGCGGACTGCTCGACGGGCTCGACCTCCGAGCGCAGCGCGGCAAGGGAGCGACTGCGCAGTCGCCGCAGCACCTCCACGGAACACCACTCGGTTCCGGATGCTCCCGGCCTGAACTCACCGTCGACAACGCGACGATCGGCGGCCAGGCGGCGCAGGGTGTCGGTGACGACGGCGGTTCCCAGACCGAAGCGCGCTGCGGCATCCGGTACGACGAAGGGACCGTGCGTGCGGGCGTAGCGGCTGATGAGATCGCCGACCGGATCGTCGACGGGCTCGATGAAGGCGGCGGGCACCCCGATCGGCAGCGGCACCCCGAGGGCATCACGCAGGCGTGCGGCATCTTCGATGGCGGCCCACTGCTCGGAGCCCGCGATCGTGACACGCAGAATGCGGTTGGCCTTGGCGAGTTGGTCGAGAATTACGCGGGTCGAGCCTGACGGGACCTCAGCGACGGGATCCCTGTGGTCGGCCTGCCCCAGCGTGACTCGTTGCGCCAACTCCGGCTCAGACAGGGGCCCGAGCATCCGCAGCAGGTCAACGATGCCCTCGGCGTCGCGAGCCTGGCGCTCCGGGGTGAGGCGCTGCAGCTCGAGCTCGGTCTGCTCGATGACGGCGGGGTCGAGCAACTCGCGCAGCTCGGCCCTGCCGAGCAGTTCGGCGAGCAGCGTCGGGTCGAGTGAGAGGGCGGCGGCCCGCCGCTCGGCGAGCGGCGAATCACCCTCGTAGAGGAATGCGGCGACGTAACCGAAGAGCAGGCTGCGCGCGAACGGTGAGGGCACCTCCGTCTCTACTTCGACCATGCGCACCGTGCGGCGTTCGAGCTGTGCCGTCAACGCCATGAGGGCGGGCAGGTCGTACACGTCTTGCAGCACCTCGCGCACGGTTTCGAGCACGATGGGAAAACTGGGGTACTTGCGCGCGACATCCAGCAACTGGGATGCCCGCTGCCGCTGCTGCCACAGCGGTGACCGGCGACCGGGGTCACGGCGGGGTAGCAGCAGGGCGCGAGCCGCGCACTCGCGGAACCGGGCCGCAAACAGCGCGGAGCCGCCCACCTCTTCGGTGACGATCTCCTGCAGCTCTGCGGCCTCGAAGGCGAACAGCTCGGCACCCGGCGGGTCGGCATCGGTGTCGGGGATGCGCACGACGATGCCGTCGTCGCCCGCCATCGCTGCGCCGTCTACCCCGAGCCGGTCGCGGATGCGCGCGGTGACGGCCAGGGCCCAGGGCGCGTGCACGGGCATGCCGTAGGGGGAGTGCAGCACCACCCGCCAGTCGCCCAGTTCGTCGCGGAACCGCTCCACCACGAGAGTGGTGTCGGTCGGCACCTGGCCGGTCGCTGACTTCTGGTCGGCGATCAACGCAACGAGGTTGGTGACGGCGCGCTCGTCGAGCCCGATCGCCGCGATGCGCTCACGCGATGCACCAGCGGAACTCGTCGAGACCTCGCGCGAGAATGCTCCGATCGCGGCGCCGAGCTCTGCCGGGCGCCCCAGGCCGTCGCCCTTCCAGAACGGCACCTTGCCCGGCTGGCCGAAGGCAGGGCTCACGAGCACCTGGTCGTGGGTGATCTCCTCGATGCGCCAGCTCGTGGTTCCGAGAGCAAAGACATCGCCTACCCGCGACTCGTAGACCATCTCTTCGTCGAGCTCGCCGACTCTGCGGCCGGAGTCCGAGCCCACCATGAATACCCCGAACAGTCCGCGGTCGGGAATCGTGCCACCCGAGGTCACGGCCAATCGCTGCGCGCCTGGGCGGCCGGCGATCGTTCCCGCCACCCGGTCCCACACGATCCGTGGGCGCAGCTCGGCGAACTCGTCGCTCGGGTAGAGACCGGCGAGCAGGTCGAGGGTGGCGTCGTAGGCGCTGCGCGGCAGGGTCGCAAACGGGGCGCTGCGGCGCACCGTGTCGAACCATTCCTCGACGTCGATTGATTCGAGTGCCGTCGCCGCGACCGTCTGCTGCGCGAGCACGTCGAGTGGGTTGGCGGGAATCGAGATCGCCTCGATCTGGCCGTGCCGCATGCGGTCGACCGCCACCGACGTGTGCAGCAGGTCGGTGCGGTGCTTGGGAAACAGCACGCCCTTCGAGATCTCGCCCACCTGGTGGCCCGCGCGCCCGATGCGCTGGAGTCCGGATGCGACGCTCGGCGGTGACTCGACCTGGATCACGAGGTCGACAGCGCCCATGTCGATACCGAGTTCGAGCGAACTGGTTGCGACGACGCAGCGCAGCTTGCCCGTCTTGAGGTCGTCTTCGATCGTGGCGCGCTGCTCCTTGCTGACGGAGCCGTGGTGCGCGCGGGCCAAAAGGCCAGTCGCCGCCTGAGCTGGGGCACCCGGGCCGACCTCGGCAATGTCTCCGCTCTGTTTTTGGCCCTTCGTCGCTCCCGCCTGCGCCATCATTTGTGCGGGAAGTGTGGGGGGAGCGATTCCTGTGAGGCGCTCCTCGTAGATCTCGTTGAGGCGCGAGGTCAATCGCTCGGCGAGCCGCCGCGAGTTGGCGAAGACAATGGTCGACCGGTGAGCGAGGATGCGGTCAACGATCGCCTCCTCGACGTGCGGCCAGATCGACCCGGTGGCTTCAGCAACCATGCCCGTGGGGCCGCTCGACGAGCCCTCGCGCGGCTCGAGAATGCCCGGCTCGGTCATGTCGTCAACCGGCACCTCGACGGTGAGGTCGAACGTCTTGGCGGCCGGAGGCTGCACGATCGTGACGGGCGCGCGCCCTCCCAGAAAGCGCGCGACCTCCTCGAGCGGGCGCACGGTTGCCGACAGCCCGATGCGCTGCGCGGGCTTCGGCAGCAGGGCATCCAGTCGCTCAAGTGACACGGCGAGGTGCGCGCCGCGCTTGGTGGCGGCGACGGCGTGAACCTCGTCGATGATGATCGTCTCGACGTTGGTGAGGGTCTCGCGCGCCGCCGAGGTGAGCATGAGGTAGAGCGACTCGGGAGTCGTGATGAGGATGTCGGGAGGGGTGCGTGCGAGCAGGCGTCGATCCTGGGCGGTCGTGTCGCCCGACCGCACGCCGACCGTCACGGCGGGTGGCGTGAGCCCGAGTCGTTTCGCCGTTTGCGTGACGCCCACGAGCGGTGCCCGCAGGTTGCGCTCGACGTCGACCCCGAGCGCCTTGAGCGGGGAGATGTAGAGCACGCGCGTGCCTTCGCCGGGCGTGGTGATGAGCTGGTCGATCGACCACAGGAACGCAGCGAGGGTCTTGCCAGACCCGGTTGGGGCGACCACGAGCGCGTGCGCCCCGGATGCCACGGCCTCCCACGCTCCAAGCTGGGCCGGCGTGGGCGCGGCGAACGCGCCATCGAACCACTCCCGAGTCGCGGGCGAGAAGCGGTCGAGCACCATCCGTCAATCATCCCCCGTACTACCGACGCATCGGCAGGGGTTGCGGCACTGTTCGCTGAGGCCCTCGACGTCGGGCCCTCCACGACAACTAGTGGCTCAGTTCCTCGAGATGCTCGACCGCGGCGCCGATGTGGTTCTGGATCTGGCGGTTGATCTCGTCGATGTCTCCCGCGCGCACTGCGGCGAGGATGTTGGCGTGGTCCGCCTCGCCGGCGGCGCGACGGCCGTCCCAGTTCTGGATGTCCTCCCGCAGTTGCACGGTGCCCACATTGAACAACTCACGCAGGATGCGCAGGGTGCGCTTGCGCCCGCTCGCGCCCGAGAGGGCGAGATGAAAGTCGCGGTTGAGCAGTGACCAGTCGGTCGGGTCATCCGTGCGCGTCATTTCGAGGTGCAGGGCCTCGGCCTGCTCGAGAGCCGCCTCGGTCATATGGGGAACAGCGTGGCGCAGCGCTTCCTGCTCGAGCACGAGCTGCAACTCGAGCACTTCGATGAGTTCGCTCGCCGCGAGCTTGCGGATCATCGCGCCACGGTGGGTGTCGATTTCGACGAGGCCCTCTGCCGCGAGCGAGCGGAATGCCTCACGAACGGGAGTAGTGGATACGCCGAGCTCGAGGGCTATGTCTGACTGGCGCAACTTGTCGCCCATCGACAGCTCGCCCGTGAGTATCTGCCTGCGCAAGTAGTCGGCGACTGACGACTCAGCCGATACGTTCCCGAGAAACTCGACCATGAGGATCCCTTTCTAAGTCTGTGGCGTATCCGTTACGTAAAGAGCTTGTTACAAGGTCGCTACGGCCTTGGAATCTGTTCCTCGATCTGATGATACTGGGGAACCGATAATGCACAATGCATCAAATGGAGCTAAGGAACGATGAAATTGACCGGTCATCCCAGGGCGAAACGCCTGCGATCGATCGCGCTATCCGTGGTCGTCACGCTCGGCATTCTGACCGTCGTCATCCTGCTCATGGGCGCGAGTCCCATCGAAGCGGCGCAGGCCCTGTGGGTCGGCGCGTTCGGTAGCCCGTTCACGATCGGCCAGACCCTCACCATCGGCGGCATCCTCGTGCTTACCGGTCTCGCCTCCGCTATTCCTTTCAGCGCGCGCCTCTTCAACGTGGGTGGCGAGGGCCAGCTGTTCGCCGGGGCGATTGGCAGCGTGTCGGTCGCGCTCACCATGGGGGTGCATCCGCTCACCCTCCCGCTCTCGCTGCTCGTGGGCGTCGCATCCGGAATCGTCTGGGCGCTCATCCCGGGCCTCATGCGGGCCCTGCTCGGGGCGAGCGAAATGATCGTGTCGCTGCTCATGAACTTCGTCGCGGCGCTCGCGGCCGACTACGTCATCAGGCACATCTTTCCCGACACGAGCGGGCAGGCGACCGTGCTCGTTGACCGTGACGTGCGGCTGCCCGTGCTGTGGGCCGCTGGCGGCGTCAATGTGGGCCTGATTCTGTGCATCCTCATCGCGATCGCCGCGTGGATCATGATGAGCCACACGCGGCTCGGGTTCGGCCTGCGCGCCGTGGGCATGAATGATGCGGCAGCCGAACTCGCTGGATTCTCGCGCAAGCGGATCACGATCGCCGCGTTCGCGATTGCGGGGGGCGCGGCCGGTCTTGCCGGGGCGCTTCTCGTGATGGGGAACATCGGCCAGCTTGCCGCAGGCATGTCGTCGGGCTACGGATTCCTCGGAGTGATCGTCGCCCTCCTGGCCGGACTTCGGGCCGGCTGGATTCCCCTCTCGGCGGTGCTCATCGCGGCCCTCACGGTGGGCAGCAACCGACTGCAGGTCGCGGCGGGGCTTCCCTTCTCCCTCGGTGTGGTCGTGCTCGGGGTGCTCGTGCTTTCCCTGCTCGCCACGAAGGTCATCACGTTGAGGAGGGTCTGATGCCCGAAACCATCGCCACCATCTTGGTCATCGCCGTGCAACTCATGGCTCCCATGGCCTGGGCCGTCTACGGGGAGATCATCGCTGAGCGTTCCGGTGTGCTGAACGTGGGTCTCGAGGGCGCGGTGCTGCTCGGGGCGTGGGGCACGGCAGTGGGCTACAGCCAGTCCGGCGACCTGTGGGTCGGTATCGGCCTGGGCGTGGTCGTGGGAGCGGTCACGGGTGTGCTGCTCGCGTTCCTCTATGTGATCCGCGGTGTTGACCAGATCGTGGGCGGCATCATCCTCAACCTGCTCGCGGCCGGCCTCACGACGGCCCTGTGGGTCACGATGCAGGGCGACAAGCCGGTCGCGAACGCGCCGCGCATCGAACTGCCGTTGCTCAGTGACATCCCGGTCATCGGCGACGCCTTCTTCTCGCAGAACATCCTCGTGTTGGGCGCACTCGTGGCGGGTCCGATCCTGCTGCTCATCCTGCAGCGCACCCGATGGGGAGTGCGCACCCGCATCGCGGGGGAATCGCCGGGGGCCCTCGATGCGGCGGGAATCTCCGTGCGGTGGGTGCGCAGCGTGGGCATCATCGTCGGCACCGCGCTCGGTGCGCTCGGTGGCGTGACGCTTATCCTGACATCGTCGTCTGGTGCCTTCGTGCCCGGGATGAGCGACGGAATCGGGTTCATCGCCCTTGCCGTGGTGATCCTCGCCCGCTGGAACCCGATCATCGGCCTCGTCGCGGCCCTCGCCTTCGGGGCCCTCCAGGCCCTGCAGTACCAGGCGCAGTCCATCCCGTTCCTGGCGGCTATCCCCATCCAGTTCATCCTCGCGCTGCCGTACATCGCGTCCATCGCTGTCGTCGCGTTCAACCGCGCGGCTCGCTACCCCACGGCCACCGGCGTGCCGTGGGAACCGCGCACCTAGAGCCCAGCACCACCTGCCGCCCTGCTCCACCTCACCTGCACCACCCGACCCAAGGAGAACAGTCACTATGTCAGCAATCCTCACACCCCGACGGCAGCGAGTCGCTCGCTTCGTCGCCGCGGGCGCAGCACTCGCGTTTGTGGGCAGCCTCGCCGCCTGTTCGGCCGAGACTCCCGACACCGCAACGGAAACCACCGACCCGTACAAGGTCGTCGTCATCACGAACGGACCGGAGAACGACAAGTCCTGGTCGAACTCGGTCTACGACGGCACCCAGTCGATCGACGACCCTGGCATCGAGGTCGACTTCATCGGCTCGCTCAACGACACAGCCGACCTCATTCAGCAGGCGTCGGCATACGCGAGCGACGGCTACGACATGATCCTGATCATGAACGGCGCGCAGGGTGCTGCGGCAACCCAGCTCGCCGAGCAGTTCCCGGATGTCACGGTGTGCCAGGGCCCCTGGTCGCCGACGGCCGACGACCTCGCGGCCCTGCCTGAGAACCAGTGCGTCTGGAACGTCAAGCAGCAGGACGGCACGTTCCTCGCGGGAGTGCTCGCGGGTCTCGTCTCCAAGACGGGCAAGCTCGCGTCCGTCGCGGGTGGTGACTTTCCGGCGGTCATCCGCCAGCCTGAAGGGTTCATCCTCGGGGCGCGTTGCGTGAACCCGGATGCCACCATCGACATCCAGTACACGGGAAGCTTTGACGACGTTGCCGCGGCGCAGTCCGCCGCACAGACTCAGATTGCCGGCGGCGCCGACGTCATCCTGTCGGCGGTGGATGGTGCGGTCTCGGGTCTCTACGGAGCCGCGCGAGACGCTGACAGCCAGGTCTTCGTGATCCCGTCGTACTTCGACAGCTACGACTCGGCTCCCGACGTCGTGCTGACGAGCGTGCTCTACAACCTCGGCGGAATCACCGCTGACCTCATCACCAAGGGTGCTGCCGGCGAGATCGTTCCGGAGTCGTACTTCCCGTACAACTACGCGAACCTCGGCGTTGGCGAACTCGCTGACTTCCACGGCAACGAGGCGGTCACGCCCGAGGTGCTCGAGAAGCTCACGGCGATTCAGGATGCCCTGCGCGACGGTTCCATCGTCGTACCCGACGAGAACGGCGCCGACGCTCCGCTCTCCGTGAAGGACTCCGGCTCGACCATCGACCCCGCGTCGATCGGTTGCACGGTCTAGTAACCCCGGTGCCCGGCGGCGGCCTGCCGCCGGGCACCCCCACCTCACCCCCTCGAAAGGAACCACCCGCATGACTCAGTCCCCCGACATCAAAGCCATCTGGCCGGAGGGAACTCCCAAGCCACTCATGCCGTACTCACCCGCCGTTCGCGCCGGAGACTGGCTGTTCGTCGCCGGACAGCTCGCGAGCGATTTCGAGACGGGCCTCGCCCCCGAAGTCACCCAGGGCAACCCCAACCTTCGTAACAAGCTCGGCGCCGAATCCGCATTCATGCTCAACAACCTCGCCAAGACGGTCGAGGCTGCGGGGGGAAACATGGACGCCAACACGGTGCGCATCTTCCAGTGGATGGTCTCGGAAGACCTCACACTCGAGGCGTACGACGCCGGTGAGACCTGGCCCGGCCTGAGCATTTCGCCCTACCTCGAGGCTCGCAACAAGCACCTCACCGATCCGCGCCCGGCCTCGACGGCCCTCGCCGTCGCCGAGCTGCTCGTCAAAGACACCACGGTTGAGGTCGACCTGATCTGTCGCCTCGACGACGCGGAGAGCATCGGCATCCCCGTGCCCGAGGGAGTACCCGGCCCGCTCGCGGGCTACTCGCCCGCCGTGGTGCGCGGTGACTACGTCTTCCTCGCAGGCGAGATCCCCACCGACTTCATCGGCGACTTCGGTCGCAGCGACCACCATGGCCCGGGCAGCGGCGTCGCGGTCGAAGCTCGTCCCAACCCTTACATGTGGTACGGATCCGCCATCGAGCAGCAGACCGAGTTCGTGCTGTGGAAGCTCTCGAAGATTGCCGAGGCCGCGGGCACTTCGCTCGATCGGGCGATCAAGGCAGACGTCTACATCGCGCACCCGAGTGACTTCGAGGGCATGGACAAGGTCTGGCGCAAGTGGTTCCCCGAGAACCCGCCCGCCCGCGTCGTCGTTCCCTACATGGGCTTTGGCGGTCGCGACAGCCGGGTGGAGGTGGCCCTGCAGCTGCTCTCCGGTGATTCGGAACTCACGATCGAAACCATCGACACCCCCAACGCACCGCGCCCCCTCGGTCACGAGCCGCAGGCAGTGAAGTGTGGCGACCTGCTGTACTTCAGCACCCAGATGGCGTTCGACGACAACGGCGAGCTTGCCGAGGGCATGGCGCGCCGCGCGAACTTCCCGTACTACGGATCACCCGCCAAGGCGCAGGTTCGCTACATGCTCAAGAACGTGGCGGCCATCGCGGAGGCGGCCGGAACAGACCTCGAGAACGTCGTTCGCCGGGTGTGCTTCCACGACGACTTCGCCTTCTTCCAGGAAGCGATCGACGAGTGGGCTGCGCACTTCCCCGGAGTCAAGCCGGCCTCGAGCACGATCGGACTCGTCAACGGCGACTTCGTCGTGCCGGGGGCGAAAGTACTGCTCGATCTGATTGCGTATGTGCCCCAGTCCTGAGGCCCGTGAGGTGGGGGTGCGCGAGCAGCGCACCCCCGCCCCCGCCAGCACCGTCGAAGCGCGAGGGCTCACCAAACGCTTCGGAAGCTTCACCGCAAACGACCACGTCAACCTGACCCTCACGCCCGGAGTAGTGCACGTGCTGCTCGGCGAGAACGGCGCGGGCAAGTCAACCCTCATGAACATGCTCTATGGGCACCTCGCCGCAGACGAGGGCGAGATTCTCATCGACGGGGTGGCTCACGACATCTCTTCTCCCGGTCGCGCGCTCGAACTTGGCATCGGCATGGTGCACCAGCACTTCGCACTCGTGCCATCCCTCACCGTGGCCCAGAACGTCGCCCTGGGGGTCGAACCGGGTCGCGTCATCTACTCGCCTCGCGCGGTGTCGGCCGACGTGCGCGCCACCGTTGATCGCCTCGGCTGGGACTTCGATGTCGACCGCCGGGTGGAAGACCTGCCCGTGTCGGCTCGGCAGCGCGTGGAGATCCTCAAGCTGCTGCACCGCGGCGCTCGAGTGCTGCTGCTGGATGAACCGACCGCGCTTCTGACACCGACTGAGATCGATTCGCTGCTCGACGTCATCTCCGAACTCCGCGCCTCCGGCGCCGCGATCCTGCTCGTGACCCACAAGCTCAAGGAGGTCGAGCGCGTCGCTGACGTTGTCACGGTCATCCGCCACGGAAAGGTCACGGGGGAGTTCGTCGGCGGAACCCTGGATGCCACCGAGCTCGCGCGCGCCATGACCGGGCGCGCCTCGATTCCCGAGGTGCGCACCACGGGTGTGGTCGCCGATGATGCCAAGACCGTGCTTGTCGTCGACTCGCTCACCGTGCGCACCGATCACGGCGTGGCCGTCGACGGCCTGTCGTTCACTGTGCGGGCGGGGGAGATCCTCGGCATCGCTGCGGTCGAAGGCAATGGGCAGCACGAGCTCGTGCAGGCGCTGTGTGGCCTGCAGTCGGTCGAATCCGGGTCGATCGTCATCAACGGGGTGGATGTCTCGGGGTCGACGGCCCGCCAGATGCGCCGCGCCGGTCTCGCGGTGATCCCTGCCGATCGACGTGAGCAGGGGCTCGTGGGAGAGATGACTCTCGTCGAGAACTACTCCCTCAACGCCGTGGCCGCGGGTGGCCGCACCAACCGCTTCGGCTTGCTCGACTGGCGTGACATGCGTGACCGCGCCGTCGCCGCCGTCGAAGCGTTCGATATTCGCCCGGGTCGCGTGGCCGCCGCCGCCCACAGCCTGTCGGGCGGCAACATGCAGAAACTCGTCGTCGCGCGCGAACTTTCGGCCGAGCCATCCGTCGTCGTTGCCGTGAGCCCCACGTGGGGACTCGACATCGGCGCGGTCGCCGACATTCAGGCGCGACTCGTTGCCTTGCGAGCGGCCGGCGAAGCCGTGCTGCTCAGCTCACCCGACCTTGATGAAGTGCTCGCTCTATCCGACCGGGTGATCGTGCTCTACCGCGGCCGGTGCGTCGCAGAACTGCTGAGAGAAGACCTGGACATGGATGCACTATCGATGGCCCTCATGGGCATAACCGCCCCCGCCGCATCGTGACCGCCCAGACCATTGATCCGCCGTTGCCGCGGGTCATCAGGATCATGGCGGCCGCGGCCGGAATCGTGGGCGCGAACATCCACTACAGCCAGCCCCTGCTCCCGCTGATTGCGCTCACCCTCGGCACCACCCCGGTGCTGCTCGGGGCGCTGCCTGCGCTCACCCAACTGGGGTTCGCGGTGAGCCTGCTCGTGGTGCTTCCGCTTGCCGACATGTTCGATCGCAAGAAGCTCATTCTTCTCACGGTCGCGATCGCCGCCGTCGCCCTCGTGGCGCAGGCGCTCGCGCAGAACGTCGTGTGGATCCTCATCGCCGCATTCGTGGTGGGGGCGGCAAGCGTCGCACCGCAAGCGCTCTCGCCCTTTGCCGCCACGATCGCGCCCCCGTCGCGATCGGGCCAGGCCTCCGGCATGGTGTTGTCGGGCATCCTGCTCGGGGTGCTGCTCTCGAAGGTCGTCGCCGGGCTCGTCGCCTCCACCGTGGGGTGGCAAGTGCTCTACGGATCGGCAGCCCTCGCGATGGTCGTCGTCTTCATCGCGCTGTGGCGCACGCTTCCGCAGCCAGCGCCGATACTCGAGAAACCGCGGCTCATCACCCTCGTCGCGTCGCCCGTGGTGCTGTTGCGGGCATATCCGCGCCTGCGCCTGCATTCTGCGCTCGGCGCCATGGTGTCGGCCATGTTCATGCTGTTTTGGGGAAGCTATGCCTTGCACCTGTACACCCAGTTCGGCTTCGGCGCTCTCATCGCGGGCCTCTTCGGCCTTGCCGGTATCGCGGGCAGCCTGCTGGCCCCGCTCGCCGGGCGCCTCGTCGACCAGGGGCGCGCGTTGCTCACGATCTCCCTGGCGTGCATCGGCGCGCTCGCGGCGTTCATCGGAATGTGGGTGGGCACCGCGAGCGTCGTGCTCATCATCCTGTCGCTCGTCGTGCTTGACGCAGCCGTCGGCATCGCGCATTCGACCAACCAGGCGCGCATCTTCCGCATCGACCCGACCAAACGCAGCCGCCTCAACAGCGTGTACATGTTCAGCTACTTCGTCGGAGGTTCCGTCGGAACGATCGCGGGCGTGGCCGCCTACACGGCGTTCGGGTGGGGCGGAGTGTGCGTGGTGGGAATCGCCATTGCGCTCGTCATGGCGAGCGTCGTCGTGCTGAGCCGGCGGGCATTCGCTTAGAACCGGCCCCTGGCTTCAGCCACTCAGGCATCGTGCCGCGCGTCAGCCGTTCTGGCTGAGGTATTGAGAGAAGTCGGTCAGTTCCTCACGCGAGATCGCGTGGCCCAGGTCTTCGTAGATGCGAATCGTGGCGTCCGCGTGCGTGGGGAGCCACTCGGCAGTGCGGTCGACGGCTGCGACGGGGATGACCGGATCCGCTGTTCCTCGACCCCAGAACACCTTGGGCTGCGCGGCGGCGAGCGCGGCGTCTCCCGCGTGGTGGGCGGGCGCGATGAATCCCGACAGGCACACCGTCGCGGCGAAACGGGTGGGTGCGTGGCGCAGCAGCTGGAGTGCCATCGCGCCGCCCTGCGAGAATCCGAGCGTCGAGACGCTCGTGTACTGCAGCGTGTCGAGCCACTCGATGATGGCTGAGGCGGCCAGGTCGACGGCCGCGGGATCGGGCTCACCGGGAGCCTGGCCGGCGAGAGACCACCACGCGTATCCGCCACTTTCGGGCAGCGGTGCGCGAACGGATGCCACGACCGGCCCCAGGGGCAGACCCGGTGACATCGAAAACAGGTCGCCCTCGTGGGAGCCGTAGCCGTGCAGCAGAACGAGAAGTGGACGCCCCGCCCGCTCGCGCTCGGGAGCCGACCAGAGAATCGCGGATTCGTCGAGGTGCATGGGCCCAGATTACTTTGCGGCACAATGGAGCATGGCTTCAGTAGGTACGCCCGACCCCGATCCGAATCCCGGCTGGCTGAGCGAGGATGCCCTGCACGAAGCTCGCCAGCACTTGCCGTTGCTCTACGTCGAGGCCGTACCGGTGCGCGTTGACGGCATGGGCCGCGTGATCGAGGTCGGAATGCTGCTGCGCGCGAACGACGGCGAGATCACTCGAACCCTCGTCTCGGGGCGCGTGATGTACGGCGAGACCCTGCGCGATGCGCTGTTCCGTCACCTCGAAAAAGACCTCGGACCGATGGCCTTTCCGCTGCTTCCCGCGAACCCGGTTCCGTTCTCGGTCGCGGAGTACTTTCCGTGGCCGGGCTCCAGCCAGTTCATGGATGCTCGCCAGCACGCCGTCTCGCTCGCGTATGTCGTGCCGATCACGGGCACGTGTGAACCGCGGCAGGACGCCCTCGAAGTCACGTGGATGAGACCCGCGGAAGCGGCATCCGAGTCCGTCACCGCCGACATGGAGGGTGGCCGCGGCTCCCTGCTGCGCGCGGCCCTCGCCTCGGTGGGCGTGCTGCCGTAACGCGTCACGAAACGACAATGCGCCCGCTTGTCATCCGCGCGGCCCGGGTGAGGGGCGCACTGATGACAAGCGGGCGCAGTGATGTCTAGTTAGCGACCGCGCACGATCTGGCCGACGCGGATGGGGCCGCCGGCGGTCTGGGCGCGACCCTTGCCGCCGCGCGGACGCGACGGTGCCTGCTCGCCTCGCGGCTGCTGGGCAGCGCGGGGCTCCGAACGGAAGTCGCTGCGAGGTGCACGCGTCGAGTCGGTTCCGGATGCTGCGGCCGGGCGGCCGGAGCGGTCACGACGGGGCGCGTCCGAACGCTGGCCCGTGCGAGCACCGGCACCGGCGCCATCGCGGTTGGCGCGCTTGCGCTGGGCGTTGGCGCCCTGGCTGCGTCCACCCTGCGACTGTCCACGAGCGGGCACATCGGCACGCGGCGCGGGCTTCACGTAGGCCGCAACATCCCCCACCAGTGCGGTGACCGCGGCGGACGACGCCGTAACGAGCTGCGGGGTGACGGTGATTTCGGCCTTGCGCAGGAGCGACGCGGTGTCTTTGCGCTGGGCGGGAAGCACGATCGTGACGACCTCGCCCTCCTTGCCAGCACGAGCGGTGCGGCCCGAGCGGTGCAGGTAGGCCTTGTGCTCGGCGGGCGGGTCGACGTGGATCACGAGTTCGATGTCATCGACGTGAACGCCGCGAGCCGCGACATCCGTGGCCACCAGTACGCGCGTGTCGCCCGAGGCGAACGATGCGAGGTTGCGGTCGCGAGCGACCTGCGACAGGTTGCCGTGAAGGTCGACCGACGGGATGCCCGCATCGGTGAGCTGCTTGGCGAGCTTCTTGGCGTGGTGCTTGGTGCGCATGAACAGGATGCGGCGGCCGGTGCCCGACGCGAGCTTCTTGACGAGCTCGTTCTTCTCGTCGACGCCGGCAACCTCAAACACGTGGTGGGTCATGGCGGCAACGTGGGAGTTGGCCTCGTCGACCGAGTGCAGCACCTCGTTGTGGAGGTAACGGCGCACGAGCTTGTCTACGCCGTTGTCGAGCGTGGCGCTGAACAGCATGCGCTGCCCGCTCTGCGGGGTCTTGTCCATGATTCGCGTGACGACCGGCAGGAAGCCGAGGTCGGCCATGTGGTCGGCCTCATCCAGCACGGTGATCTCCACCGCGTCGAGCTGCACGAAGCCCTGCTTCATGAGGTCTTCGAGGCGGCCGGGGCAGGCAACGACGATGTCGACGCCGGCCTTGAGGGCCGCGACCTGTCGCTGCTGCGAAACGCCACCGAAGATCGTGGTGATGTTGAGGCCGTACGCGGTCGCGAGCGGCTCCATGGCGACGGTGATCTGGGTCGCCAGTTCGCGGGTGGGTGCGAGCACGAGTCCGAGCGGACGGCCCGGGCGGCGCTTGCCGCCGGCGAGTTTGCCGCCGAGGCGCGCAACCATGGGGATGGAGAAGGCAAGGGTCTTGCCCGAGCCGGTCTTGCCGCGCCCCAGCACATCCTTGCCAAGAAGGGTGTCGGGCAGGGTGTCGACCTGGATCGGGAAAGGGGAGTCGATCCCGTTTGCCGTGAGGGCGGTGACGAGAGCGGCAGGCACGCCGAGCGTCGAGAAAGTTGATTCAGTCATAAGTGTTTTCTGTGCGGATCAACCGGTGATCGAACGCGTCGAAGCCCGGTTGTGGATGGCGAGCGAGGCGATGGCCTCGAACGTTCGCCGTGAAAGTATCTACAACCCACCGAGCTTGTCAGGCACTGATGGGGAGAAGAGGAAGCGTTCTACGACGCAGGGAAGCTGTCTTAGCTTCGCAAGTACCTCTAACCCTAGCAGACGAGCTAAATGGTGCTCTCGAGGTGCCACACTTTCGCCACGATCTGCCAGCCATCAGGGCCGTCGACAAACGACAACACGTCGACGAAGATTGCGCTCAGTACCTGCAGGCGCACGTGCACGACGGCCGCCTCCTCAGAGAGCCACGTGATGTCGAGAACGTGCTCGTCGCGAACCTGGTTGACCGATGCGGGGGACTGCCGGTTGGCGACGACCTCGCGCCACGCGGGGTAGGGGTCGACCACGACCGGCCCTTCATCCACGTCGAACAGGGTGCTCGCGGGGTGGAACACCCGGTCGAGAAGCGTAACGTCGCAGTTGTAGAGAGCGTCGAAGTACACGTCGACGGCGGCACGGAGTTCGGTTTCGCGAGGCATCCCCTGAGCGTGCCACCCTCGGGCGCTCGTCGCAGCGATCTGGCCGGTTTTGGCGGGATCTCGCGCATCTCTGGCACGCGAGCGTCCCGTCACAATCGCGCTTGTACCCCGTTCGGGGAGGGGTGAGTCCCCCAAAACGCCCTCACCCCCGTAGTGGGGAATGTACCCCGATATACGGGGCGTTCTAGGGTCGTTAGCGGCAACCCGAATGCTGTTTCCTACGGGCAGATCTCCCGTGCGTGCATTCGCGTTGTGTGCTCTGGGGGGATCAGTAAATGTTCATGAGTTCGGATCGGCGTGGGCGCCGGGCCTTTTCTTTCGTCGCCGTCACGTCGGCACTGCTTGGCCTGCTCGGCTCGCTCGCACTGACGACTCCGGCGCTCGCCGCCGACGGCGAAGAGGACCCGCTGGCCTTCGTCGACGTTCAGCTCACCAAGTCGGTCGACAAGACGCTCGTTCTTCCCGGCGAGACCATCACGTACACGCTCGATGTGAACTGTCGCTCGATCGACGTCGACTGCATCAACATCGTGATCGACGACACCATCCCCGCACCCTTCGTGCTGCAGGATGTCGTGCTCGACAGCGTGGCGTCCGAGACGATCCTCGATCCCACTGACCCCAACAAGTTCACCGTGCGGTACCTGCAGAACCTGCAGGGCAACATGCTCGGCCTCAACGCGGGAACGATCACGAGCTTCACGGTCACGGCACTGCTTCCCGAAGACGTGTCGGCAGACTACGACGGCGCAACCGTCAAGAACACGGCCTACGCAATCCTCGACAACGTCGGCAGCAACGTGGATGACGACGTCGACGTCGTGCTGAGCGTGCCCCTCACCCTCAGTGCCACGGCGGGCAAGTCCTTCGCGCAGACCGCACAGGCGTCGGTGCCAGGGCTCGAGAACTCGTTTACGATCACGGGCACGAACACGGCCAATGCGGGCGTCGACGCGATGGTGCTCGAGGATGCCACGCCGGGAGCATTCACCGACCTTGCGGTCACGGGTGCCTCCCTCGTGGGCTCGATGCCGGCGGGAGCCGATCGCGTCACGACCGACTGGCTCATCGACGGTGTCTGGATCGCGGGCGAGCCCGCCAGCGACATCGCGCTGCCCGACGACCCCTCGACCCTCGAGGGTCTCCGCTTCACGTTCTCGAGCAGCACGGGTGAGACGATCGCGCGTAACGCGAGCGCGAGCATCCTCGTGAACGTCGCGCAGCGTGCCTCGGTCTCGACCATCACCTCGTCACGAGTGCTCACCAACACCGTGCACGTCTGGGTCGTGCGCGACGACCAGTCCAGCGACCCGAACGCGGTCGCGGCAACGAAGTCGGCGACCCTGACCCTCACCAAGACGAATGTCTCGCCCGTTGCGTCCAAGAGTTTCTCGACCAACAGCGTCGTCGGCGGCAACCTGGTCACGGTCACTCTCGGCGCCTCCAACGGGGGCACGTTCACGCTCGACTCGATGACGATCACCGAGCCGCAGACGGGCGAGCTCACGCTGCAGCAGCAGGGTCTCGCATTCGAGGGTTTTGTTGCGGATGACGTGGCCTGGCCCGTCGGTGCGACCCAGGCATCGATCCGTTACCTGTTCGCAGGCGAGACCGACTTCGCCGACCCCGTCTCCACCCTCATCGAAGACACCATCCCCGGTCCCGCGCCGGGCGATGAGGGCAAGGTCATCATCGGCTTCTCGGTCACCTTCACGGGTGCAATGCTGCAGGGCCAGTACGCGACGGTGCCCTTCTCGGCCGCCACGTCGGCTGTTCTCGCCGACGTCACCTCGACCAACGTGATCCGCGTGGACGTGCACACCACGAACGGACTCTCGGCAAGCGCGACCGCCCAGGATGACCTCACCAGCCGCACGGCGCGCATCAACACCACCGTGCGCAAGACGGCCACGCCGAGCGAGATCTATTCGATCGCGGGGGCCTACACCGTCGTCTCCCTCCCGGCCAGGATCGACGGTCTGCCCGTCGACGCCGACGACGCGGGCGGATCGACGGTCGGGGCGGCAACCCTGAGCGTCACCGACTCCGACCCGGCGTTCTTCGACTACTTCAACGTCTCGCGCATCCTGCCGACGACGGTTCCTGCGGGCACGACTCTGACCGTGTGGACGCTGGGCGCCGACAACGAGTGGGTGGTCTTCGATACGAAGACCGCGACGAGTTCCGCTGTTTCTTACAGCCGCGCACTCACGGCAACCGAGCAGAACGACACCGCGGGCCTGCGCTTCGTGTTTACGCCCAACGGTTCATCCGCCACTCTCGCGCCCGGATTCAACGTGCAGCCCAACCTGCGCGCCGTGCTGCGGGCTACCCTGCGTTCCGACTCCGGCACGCCCGCGGCGAACCCGGATGCGCTCGACACGGTGTTCGTCTCGAACACCGCCCTCTCGAACGCGACCTCACCGAGCGCACCCTCGGTAGAGGATGACGACACCGCTGTCGTCGCGCTCAAGCCTGTGCCGTCGGGGCCCGGTGGCATCGACCTCATCGCTAAGCGCTGGGTCGAAGAGACCGTCGACGCGCGCACCGCCGAGCACGCGACCACCGTCATCAGCTGGGGCACCGCGAACCTCGAGTTCGAGACGGTGACGATCGCAGACACCGATTCCGCGACGCCCGGCCAGAGCTACGCTTCGACCGTTTACGAGGCATTCGACCTCGCCGAGATCATGCCCATCACCTCGTCGATGGATCCGCAGCTCGAGTACGACGCCATCACGGGTGTGCAGCTCTTCAGCCTGAGTCAGGACGAGTGGGTCGACACCGCGAGCAACCCGTGCGCCGGCGGCGCGTGTGACGGAACGTTCCCCGGCTATGTGCTCACCGACGCTGAGCGCGCCGACACGGTCGGCGTTCGTCTCGTGTTCGAGGAGAGCCCGAGCCGCGAAGACAGCAACGACATCACCGCACCCCTCGCCGGCAGCGGCGTCGCAGCGAGCATCGAGCTCGACCGCGAGATCCACCTCGACTGGGTCATCCGTGACGTGCGGCGCTCTAACTCGGATATTCCCGTGCTGGGCACGAGCCGCCAGGCGTTCTACAACGCCGCCGATACCGGTCTCGTGATCAACTCGGCGGGTATCGCAGCCGAGGCGACGGACGGCACTATCCGCACTGACAGCGCACAGGACAGCATCCAGATTCTCGACCAGCCGCTCAACGTCGAGGCCACCAAGGTCTGGGAGGGCGGCCCGCTGGGCAACCTCGACGCTGGCACGCCCGCGCGCCTGTACCCGACTTCGCGCCTCACCCTGACGGCCAAGAACACGTCCCTCGCTCGGGTTGACCAGCTTTCGCTCACCGAGCCGAGCCCGACCCTCGCGACGGTCAACCCGTTCGAGTACCTCAACCTCACCGACATCGTGAGCGTCGACGTGCCGTCGGGTCCCGCGGCCGTCGTGCTCCTCCAGCCGGGCGACCGTAGCTACACCGTTGCCGAGGCTGAGGCCCTTGAGGCCGATGACCTCGACGACGTCACGAGCATCTCCGTCACCCTCGATGGCACGGTCGCCAATGGCGACACGATCACCCTCATCGTTGACGCGCAGCTGCGCAAAGACACGCGCACCGAGCACACTGCCGTGCCCGAGGGCCAGCTCGACAACACCGTTCAGGCCCAGATCGTCGACCCGGGCGGCACCGAGCTCATCGAACCGGGAACGAACGCGATCGTCTCCGACTACGACGACAAGTCGATCGAGATCCAGCACTTCGAGTACGGCGTGCTCGCGGGCAAGACCCTCATCGCCAACACGACGGCGAATGAGAGCACGCCTGCGGTGCAGTATGCCGACACGACCCTCGCGACGGTGCGCCTGAGTGGCCAGCCCTCCGGCAACGTGCGCAGTACCCAGATGATCATCGAAGACACGGATGCCTCGTTCTGGAACGCGTACGACTTCTCGGCCTTCCCCGCGCTGACCTTCGCCAAGCCCATCGACCGGGTGCGAGTCGACGTGCTTGTCGGCATCGAGTATGCCGTCGACGGTGACAACAACATCACCTGGTCGTGCCCCACCGAGCCCGCCGTGAGCTGCTGGAAGATCGGCACGTCGTCGTCGACCCCGCAGCTGCCCGCAGGCGTGCAGCCGGATGAGGTTCGTGGCATCCGGTTCACGTTCACGCAGCAGGGCTACGCCACGTGGGAGCGACCGTTCAACCCCAAGCAGGTAGTGGACTTCGTCGTCGAACGCCGCGATCAACTCGTGACCCCCGTCGATATGAACGTGCCCTCGACGATCTGGACCGACACCGTCAAGGCTCCGGGCGAAGACGTGATCGGAACCTACAACAACACCGCGACGGTCGAGGTGAACTCGGCTCAGAGCGCCGACGATGTCGAACCCATCTGGCGTCGCAGCGACGACGCGTCGAGCGCGATCACCTTCCAGCACCTCCCTGCCGAGGTCTCGATCATCAAGTCCGAGTACGGACCCCAGTCCCTCGGTGTCAACATCCCCTTCGACCTGATCGTCAAGAACACCGGTGGCACTCACGACAGCCCGCTGACGGGCGTCGTGGTGGTTGACACCCTGCCCTCGGATGGCGCGGGCGGAACGATGCTCGTCGTGCCCACCGACCCCGACACCGGCGAGACGCTCGCGCCGAGCGCGGTCTTCAGCTACTCGATGCTCAACAGCTCGAACGTCGCGGTCTCGGCTCCGAGCGTGACCGCGGTCTACGACGACCCCGCGCATCCCACCACCATCACCTTCACGCTCAACCAGACCCTGCCGCTGGGCTGGACCCTCGTGATCCACTCGCCACTCGCCTTCCGCGATCGCCTCGGTGCCGAAGTGCATGCCGAGAACTCGGTCGTGGTCACGGCCGACCAGCCCTTCGACGAGTGCCGTGGAGCTCTCGACACCTTCCCGACCGCCGTGGAGTTCGAGGTCTTTGACTGCTCCGCGTCGACCACGGTGTGGCCGCTGCCGAGCGCGCCGATGTCGATCGTCAAGTCGGTGCGTGGTGTCGAGGCAGGCCCCCTCGACGCTGACGGCGTGCCGCTCACGGACGAGAACGGCGACCCGTTCGACGACCTGGGTGTTGTGAACACGACCGCGGGCGTGACCGACACCGAGCCGTGCGCGACACCCAACACGAGGATTCCGGGACGCACCGAGTACTTCTACCGCGCGCCCTGCGCACCCATCACCCGGCCCGGCGCCGAGGAGGAGTGGGCCGCCCGCTTCACCAACAACGGCAACATCGGCATCAAGCAACTCGTGGCCATCGATGTGCTGCCGACGCCCAACGACCAGGGCGTGGTGATCGCCTCCGCGCGTTCGTCGAAGTGGGCCGCGAAGCTCACGTCGTACCCCGAGGTCACGGGTGCGCCCTCCGACATGACGTACGACGTCTGGTACACCGACGAGGCCAACGTGGCGACGGCGGACTGCAACGCAGCCGACATCCAGCTCGACATGGGGATGACGCGCAGCTCGACTCCGGGCATCCTCGGCGACTGCCTCAACGCCGACGGCACAGCGCTGGCAACCCCGCGCGCCTGGAAACTGCTGCCCCCGTCAACGCCCGACAATGACCCCTTGCTTGCGACCGTTGTCGCGCTCAAGTTCAACATCCGACTCGCGAGCCCGATGACGGAAGACAGCGCCATCGCCGTCATCTACCGCACCCGCACGGCCAACCAGCAGGCCATCCTCGAATCGGCCGCGAGCCTCTACCGTGACTCGATCGCGTACAACTCGATCGCGGGCTCCGCGGTGGGTACGTACATTGACTCGAACAGCGTGCAGCGCAATCTGCCATTCCGGTACGTCACGGAGCCTCGCAAGGTGGGCGTTGCTCTCGCGACCGGCCAGATCGACCTTGCCAAGCTCGTCACGGGCTCGGGAAAGAGCTACGCCACGACGAGCTTCGCGCTCAACCTCGCGTGCGTGACGACCAACGATGAAGCCGTCACGATCGGTAGCCGTAACCCGTTCACGGTCACCGCCGGCACCGCGCTGCCCGTGCTCGCCATCCCGCTGTACTCGACGTGTGAGGTCACCGAGCCGGGCAACTACGGCGCCACGACTGTCACGCCCTCCGGTCCCGTGCGCGTGATTGAACAGCTCAAGCGCACCCCCGGCCCGGGCGTGACCGCGTCGACGATCTCCGATCCCCATCCGGCATGGGAGGTCCGCACGCCTCCGCTGACGGCGCAGGTGACCAACGACTACCCCGCGGCGACTCTCACGCTCACCAAGAGCGTCACGACCAACGGCGCCCTCGACAAGAACGGCGACCCCGTCGTCTACAAGCCCGCGCTCGCCTCCGTGAACTGCACGTTCGACAACGGAACCGGCGCGAAGAACATCCTCTCGAAGACCGACGTCGAGCTCGTCGACGGCACGACGATCACCTACCCCGACCTCGTCGCCGGGGCGCTGTGCACCATCGTCGAGACGGATCAGCGCGGCGCAACGACCACCTCGGTGGTCAACACGGTGCCGAGCACGGGCGGCGCGAGCCCCGCCCAGTTCGCGCTCCAGCCCGGATCCAACTCGGTCGCGGTGGCGAACGACTTCGGCGCCGGCTCCCTGCGGGTCACGAAGGTCATCGACGGTTCGGCGAGAAATGCGTCATGGGCGACCGGTCCGTTCACGATCCAGGTCGTGTGCACCAACCCCAACACCACCGTCACCGAGGTGTTCAACCGACAGATCGTGCTGAGCAGCACGACCACCACCTACCTGATCGAGCACCTGCCTACCGGGTCAAGCTGCGTTACCACCGAGCCCGAGAAGAACGGCGCAACGTCGACGACACTTCCCGGCACGATCGTCATCAACCGCGCCGAGCAAACCGCGACTGTCACCAACACCTTCAACTACGCGAGCCTCAACGTGAAGAAGACCGTGACGTCCAGCGCGGTCGATGGCAGCGGCACAGCGGTGAAGCCCGGTCCGTTCGACTTCACCGTCGTGTGCACCTTCACGCGCGGCACGACCGCGTCGCCGATCGTCGACACCGTTGTCAACGAGACGTTCCAGCTCTCTCACAACGGCACGCGTGACTTCACGCAGCTGCCGGCCAACTCGCGGTGCGTGATTACCGAAGGCACGCCCGTAGGCTCGCCGACCACCACGATCAAGACCACCACGACCAGTGGAACGTCGACGGTCACCGCGCTCACGGCCACCATCGCCTCCCTGACCTCCGACGCGGCCGGCGTGGGCACCAACTTCGCTCTCGTCACCAACACCTACGCGGTCGGGTCGCTCAAGATCACGAAGTCGTTGAAGGGCGGTGCGAGCACGCAGTTCGGTGCCGGCCAGACCTTCTCGTTCCTCGTCACGTGCACGGCGCCGGGGGTAACCGCGACGTACACGAAGACCGTCTCGCGCGTCGGGGCCGGAACCATCACGGTGGCCAACATCATCGCCGGATCAACCTGCTCGGTGTCGGAAAGCAACTTTGCCTCCACCGGAGCGAATGCTCACGTGATCCGCAACAACTCGAGTGTTGTCTTCGACGGCACAGGCATTGCCATCGTGGGCAGCACAACCACCAATGTCACGTTCGAGAACTGGTACCTCACGGGCGCCATCACGGTGACCAAGTCGGTCACCGGGCCTGGCGCGGCATTCGGTAACGCCACCTTCACAGTGCACCTCGAGTGCACGCGAGGCGGCAACGCGATCACGATCGCCGGTGGCGCCGACCGCACGATCACCGACGGCACGTCGATCCAGTACACCCTGCTGCCGTCGGGTGCGACGTGCGTGCTCACCGAGTCCGGCACGGGCGGCGCGACGAGCACCGTGATCAGCGGGGCATCCGACACCGACTCGGTCGACAGCAGCTACACCTTCGTCGTGGCGGTCTCCAACAGCTCGCTCACCGACAACCAGGCGCAGTCGCCCGCGACCGTCACCAACCGGTTCGAGCTCGCAAGCCTTGATGTCAGCAAGACGGTCGTGAGCTCAGCTCTGCACGAAGACGGTACGCCCGTTACCTACGGTGACTTCTCGGTGCAGGTCACGTGCCTGTTCCAGGGCAACCCCGTCAAGGCGACCGGGTTCGCCTCCAACACGATGACGTTCACTCTCGACGGCATCCTCTCGAGGACGCTCACGGGACTGCCGGCCGGTGCGGTCTGCACGATCGCTGAGACCAACGACCGGGGTGCAGCGCGCACGACGATCGAGACGGTGTCGGGCAACGGATCACCCGTGCAGTCGGCATCCGTCACCCTGGTGCAGGACGGCACGGAGAACGCGCCCACCAACTTCGCCACCATCACCAACGAGTTCGACTCCGGTTCGCTCGAGCTGTCGAAGATCGTCGACGGCGATGCTCGCGAGCAGTACGGCGTGGGCACCTTCCCGATCAGCGTCGTGTGCACGCTCGTCGACGGGGCCGACAGCCAGGTCGTGTGGACCGACGAGTACGAGTTCGTCGACGGTGACGCTCCCATCGTGCTGAGCCCGATTGCCACCGGCTCAAGCTGTGTCGTCACCGAGCAGGACATCGCGGGCGCAACCTCGACCACCATCACGATCGATGGCGAGTCGACGGCGGGAACGACCGCGACCGCGACGATCCCGGCGGATGAGACGACCGCCGTGGTGGTCACGAACACCTTCGACTACGCGAGCCTCACGGTGTCGAAGACCGTTGTGTCCGACGCCGTGGACCACAACGACGACCCGGTTTACCCCGGTGGATCATTCACCATCGAGGTGGAGTGCACGTCGCTCGTGGGCGAGACAGTTGTTGCCTTCGGCTACTTGAGCTCGCCCATGGTGCTGACTCTGGGGCACCTGGGGTCCACCACCCTCACGGGCCTGCCCGCGGGTGCGAGCTGCGTTATCGACGAGACCGACTCGGTCGGCGCCGACTCGACGACTATCGAAACCGCGACCGCCGATGAGTCGGGCATCTCGGGCTCGCCCGCAACGATCAGCTACCTGACGAGCGACAGCGCTGGCGAGGCGACCAACTCTGCCAGCATCACGAACAGCTACGGTGTCACGAGCTTCACGGTCACCAAGGTGCTCAAGGGCGCGGGAGCGGAACAGTTCGCCGCCGCCGAGTTCGACATCGCTGTGCTGTGCATCGCACCCGGTGACATCACGGCGTACGACAAGACCGTGACCCTGCCCGACGGCGACAAGTGGTACGCGCTCATCGACGGCATCCCGAACGGCTCCGTCTGCACGACCGAGGAGCTCGACTTCGATTCGACCGGGGCCGACGCCCAGAAGACTGTTGATGCCGAGGGCACCGAGGTGACGAGTACAACCGTGACGTCGACCGAGCCCGGCGCCGTGTTCATCGAGAACTGGTACCTCACCGGTGAGCTGGATGTCACGAAGCTCGTCACCGGACTGGGCGGCCCCGACGGTGATCGCACCTTCGGCGCCGGACCGTTCACGGTGCACCTCGAGTGCGTTCGCGATGACATCGCAGTGACCATCCCGAACGACGGCGACCTGTCATTCGTCGATGGCGAGACGGTGACCTACTCCAACCTGCCGAGGGGCGCGAGCTGCACGCTCACCGAGACCAACGTCGCGGGTGCCCACAGTAGCGCGATCCTCGACGACTCCGATGCCACGCTCACGACCGACGTTGCCGAGGGCTACACGTTCGTGGTCGGCGTGAACAACGAGTTGCTGGAAGACAACCAGCCTCAGCCCGCGCTCACGGTGGCCAACGACTTCCCGCTGACGAGCATCACGATCACGAAGACCGTTATCACCGCAGCGGTCGACGACGAGAACACGGCCATCGACTACGGCCCGTTCGACGTCGAGGTGACCTGCACCTTCGAGGATGTCGCGGTCTACGCGACGGGGTACGACGCGGGCTCGCCCATGTCGAGCAGCGTGGCGGACGCGGGGTCGTGGGAGCTTGCTGGACTGCCGGTGGGTGCCGAGTGCCTCATCGTCGAGTCCGGCGCGATGGGGGCGGATGAGACATCCATCACCACCACGGTCGACGGCGTCGAGAACGTGCTCGACGGCACCGAGGCGACCATCACGCTCGCTACCGACGGCAAGAACCTCGTCGACATCGACAACACCTTCGACGTGGGCACGCTCGTGCTCTCGAAGCAGGTCGTGATTGCCGAGGGCTCCACGTGGGGCAACGAGAGCTTCACCTTCGACCTCGAGTGCACCCTGACCGACGCGTCGGGCGGACCGCGACCCACCTACAGCGGAAGCTGGTCGATCGCGGGCGGCGACGAGCCCATCACTGTCGACAACCTCGCGGCGGGATCGGTCTGTGACCTCACGGAATCGAAGACCGGTGCAGCCAACTCGACGACCATCACGGTCGGCGACGGCGAACCTACCGACGGTACCTCTGCCGAGTTCACGATTCCCGCCGAGACGCTCGCTGTGCAGGTCACCAACACCTTCGACCTGACCTCGATCGAGATCACCAAGGAGCGCAACGGTTCGGGCTGGGAGCTGTGGGGCAACGGACCCTTCGAGGTGACCGTCGTGTGCACGCGTGATGTGGACGGCGCGACCCAGGTGCTCGACCCGATCCCCGGCGGCGACAAGCGCGAGCTCGTGGCACCCGACTACTCGGCTGAGTTCACGGGACTTCCCGTCGGCGCGAACTGCTCGATCGTCGAATCGAAGGTCGGCGGCGCGAACGGATTCACCGTCTCGCCCGGCACCTTCACGCTCGAGAGTGACCCGACCGCCGTCGTGGTGAGCAACGTCTTCAAGGCCGGCGCGTTGCGAGTCACCAAGCAGGTCACGGGCGACGGAGTTGGAGTCGAGCTGTGGGGTACCGGCCCGTTCGAGGTGAGCCTCGAGTGCAAGCGCTCCGTCAACGGCGTGGTCGAAACCATCGAGATTCCCGGTGGCGCCACGCGCCCGCTCGACTTCGACCACGGGTATGTGGCCACCTACGACTCGCTTCCCGAGGGCGCGAACTGCGTGGTGACCGAGACGGTCACCGGCGAAGCCACGAGCACAGTCGTATCCCCGGGCGCGATCGCGATTGTCGGTGACGACACCGTCGACGTGACCGTGACGAACACCTTCACGATCGGACAGCTGCAGATCGTCAAGACGGCGTCGCAGCCCGTCGTGCAGGCCGACGACGAGTTCGACTACACCTTCGAGGTCACCAACACGGGCACCGTTCCCGCGGCCGGTGTCACGGTCGTCGACGAGATTCCCGACGAGCTCAAGGTCATCGACATCTCGTCGGATGACTGGACCGACTGCGCCATCGCCGACACCGATACATTCGGCTACGGCGGCGTGCTCACGTGTGTCTACGACGAGACCCTGCCCGCCGGTGCGAAGGCGACGCCGTTCACCATCACGGTTGCGGTGCATCCGGATGTCGCGGTCGACCAGATCGACAACGTCGCCGTCGTGACCTCCACGACTCGCGGCGTGAAGGGCGACGACGACGACGAGACGGTTCTCGTGAAGTGGCTTGTCGTCGGTGCGGCCTCGGAGTGCCAGGTCGGCGCCCCGTGGATGACCTACGAGGTGAACGCGCACAACGTAGACACCGCGGGCAAGACGCTCACCGTGACGTGGAGTGACTCCAACGGCACAGCCGTCAAGACCGAGGAGATTCCGCTCGACGGCGGCCCCATCTCGGGCAAGCTGCTGTGGCCGGGAGCCGAAGTGAACGCTGAAGGCGTCGGAACCATGTGGCCGGGCTGGCGTGCCGCCCTGCCGGGTGAGACGCCCGAGTTCGAGAACCTCGTGCTCGACCCGACTCTGCCGGAGTACGCACTGCGTGCCGACACCGAGGTGACCTTCTCGATCAACCCGAGCGCGAGCGTCGTGGTGACGTATCCGGAGGCCACGGCCGAGTGTGACGACGTGACTCGTGATCCCGGTCTCTGGGTCAAGAAGGTCGCGTCCACGACGGTCGTGCCCGCGGGTGGCACCTTCGACTACACGATCACGGCGGGCAACGACGGGCTCGGTTCGGTGAGCGATGTCGCCATGGTCGACGTGGTTCCCTCGTCGCTCAAGGTGCTCAGCGTGACCCCGGCGGCCGCAGAAAGCCCCGAGGTGCCCGCGTGGGAGAGCTGCGAGGTCACCAAGCGACTGCCCAACGGATTCGGCGGCACTGTCACGTGTCTCCTTGACCGCCCGCTGGGCTACCTCGACCCGGTGCCCGCCGTCGTTCTCGGCGTGCAGCTCGACGCAAGCACCGCGCCCGGCTCGGTGGTCAACGTCGCCAGGCTTACCGGCACGTCGACTATGGGCCAGGTCAGTCTCTCCAGCGAAGACGCGGCGACGATCCTGACGCCAGGCATGCTCGCCCTCACCGGCTTCGTGGTCGGCGGGATCGCCCTGCCGCTCGCCCTGGGCCTGTTGACCCTCGGCGGAGTGCTCATTGCAGTGCGGGTCGCCCCGAAGCTGCGGAGTCGTCGCCGACACTGATGACAGTGGGATGCGGTTGGGTGTTGTCATGGCACCCACCGCATCCGACAAAGTCGATTTTCGACGGGAACGCAGAGACCTGTACTCGCCCGGTCGAGACTTCGTCGTGGTCGAGGTGCCCGACTTCTCGTTCCTCATGATTGACGGCGCGGGCAACCCCAACACCTCGCAGCACTACGTCGCTGCCGTCGAGACCTTGTACACGCTCTCGTACGCGGTGAAGTTCGCGAGCAAGGCGCAGCTCGGGCGCGACTACGTCGTCGGCCCGCTCGAGGGGCTGTGGTGGGGCGAGGGCGACTTCGCGTCGCTGAGCAAAGACGAGTGGTCGTGGACCATGATGATCCGCCAGCCAGACTGGCTCACCGACGAAGTCTGGCACCTCGCTCGCGAGAAGGCCGCCGCCAAGAAGGCGTCGTTGGTTGACGAGGTGCGCCTCGAGACTCTCGTCGAGGGCACGGCCGTGCAGTGGATGCATGTGGGCAGCTACGACGACGAGGCGCCCACCATCGCGCGCATGCACGAGTGGATCGCCGACAACGGGTACGTCGAGACGGGGCATCATCACGAGATCTACATCTCCGACCCGCGCCGGGTGGAGGTCGCGAAACTCAAGACGGTCGTGCGGCAGCCGATGCGTCGTCGCTAGTAGCGCTCGCCGACCGGAATCTGCACGGCAACCGTGTTGCCGGGCTGCGCGAGGGGGCACGCCCACATCGGGTCGTAAGCGCACGAGGGGTTGTAGGCGAAGTTGAAGTCGAGCACGATGCTGTCGGGGGCGGCCCCGGAACCGAGGTCGGCGCCCTTCACGGTGTCGAGCAGGTAGCGGCCGCCTCCGTACGTTCCGCCGGGCTTGCCAGCCAAGGCGTCTTTGACGGGCACGAACAGGCCACCGCCGTATGACGCGAGGCGCCACACATCCAGCGAACCGACGCCGGGCACCTCTGCCACACCGATCAACTCGAACGGCACGACACCGTCGGTGCCCGTCTCGACCTCGAGGCGCCGCGGTTCGGCGGCCGTGAGGGTCACCTCGAACCGCCACGCGGGGTCGTAGGGCTGCACGGGCAGGCCCGTGAAGTTCGCGCGATCCTGCGGAAGCAGGGGAGTCGACGGATGACTCGAAAACAGCTCGTCGCGCTCGCGCCGCCACGAGTCGTGCGCGGCGGCGGGATCGGCGGATGCTCGCACCGCGGCGTACATCGCGAACACGCGCCGACGCCAGTCGGCGACCTCGAGGGCGCTCATGACGTCCACTTCGGAGCCAGCTGCTTCATGCGCAGCCCTCGCCACTGCCAGAACGCCCAGTAGAACGGCCACAGCAGTGGGGTGAGCGGGCCCGCCTCGAACCTGAGCTGGTCGCGGTAAAGCGTCTTGCCGCCCGCAGCAGCCGCGATCGCCATCGAGTGCTCCCACCTTGTGACCAGGGCGAGGGGCCCCGTCACGCCACGCCCCGAGTCACGCATGATGTGGGTGGGGAGAGCGTACGACGGGAATGACACATCGATGACCTGTTCCCCTACGACCCAACGCCCGGCCGCCTTCATGACAACCCGATGTTCGCCGCCCGGCCACAGCTCCGGAAACCCGCCAACCTCGAGAGATTCGAAGGTCGTGAGGGGAGCAGACACGGCACGAAAGACCGCGGGCATGCGGATGGCCTTCCACGCGGCATCCGGCGGGCAATCGAGTACGAGCTTGAGCAGTACGCGCATGCCTCCAGTTTGCGCTACCCGGCAGACATGACAGGGGGGTTGCGAGATTTCGCAGCATGACTTCGAGCTCGGTGACCCCGAGATGCAGTCCACTAACCTCGAACGGTGACCGACACGAGTGCCTCGCCAGAGAATCAGACCCGCTACCAGGTGCGTTTCGACTGGGGGGTGGCGGGCGCGAAGCGCATTGCCCCGGGCGCGCACATCGTCGTGTGGGTGGATGCCCTGCCCGATGCCACCGTCGACCCCACCGCCGTCGCCCACGACGGCGCGATCGTGACGGGGTCGATCGGGTCGCGGGCGGCCGTGGCGCAGTGGGTGCTCGCGCGCCAGGTGGAGCTCGGCGACCGAGCGTACGTCGCCGTGGTCGCCGCGGGCGGAGCCGACGGCCGGTTCTCGGTCGAGGATCTCGTCGCGGCGGGCGCCGTCATCGACGCCCTTGCCGACATCGGCCTCGACTACACCTCGCCCGAAGCTGCGGCCGCGCTCGGGGCCTACGCGGGCCTGCGCAACGCCGGAAGCCACGTGCTGTCTGCCTCGGTGACGGGCCAGGAGCTGCTGCTCGCCGAGGGCGGCGAGGCCGTAGATCGGGCACGCGCGGCGAATTCGTCAGCCGATTTCGCTGTGCTGAGGGAATTCAGGTTGCCCGCTTAAGGTTGCAACCAGCAACCACTTCTGGAGGAAACACATGAAGGCAGTACTCGGCGATACCGTCATCGCAGAAGCACCCAAAGAAGACCTGATCTCCATCGAAGGCAACTGGTATTTTCCGCCGTCGAGCGTGAACTCCGACCTGCTCACCGAAAGCGCGACCCCCTACACCTGCCCGTGGAAGGGTGAGTGCCAGTACTTCTCCGTCGTCGTCGACGGCGAGACGCTGCAGGATCGCGCGTGGAGCTACCCCACCCCGTACCCGACCGCATTCGATCGCGTCGGCAAAGACTTCAGCAACTACGTTGCCTTCTGGAAAGAAGTAAAGGTCGTCGACTAGCTCGACCCACGCATCGACGCAATGACGGGTAGCCCGCGCTCGAGAAACTGTTCGTAGTCGGCTGCCTCGTTGTAGACGTGCGCAGACAAGCGGATGAACCCCCGGCCGTTCCACGTCGACACTCCCACCTCGCACCCGGCCTCACTGGCGAGCCGGTCCTTGAGAGTGCGAGCGCGGGACGCGTCTGACGCCACACCCGGGGGCAACCGCAGCAGCGGCTGTTGGGGCACGGGCATCCCGACGTCGGGCAGGGGGTCGTCGTCCATGAGTTCACCGAGACCGAGCCCGATCTCTCGCGCCGCCCAAGCGCCCAATTCGACACTGTGGCTGCGAATGCGATCCCACCCAAAGTGCGCGTCGAGGGTGTCGATGGCGTGTGCGGCAGCCAGGAATCCCGTGGTGTCGATCGATCCCTGCAGGTCGAAGCGTTCGGGGTACCGAAGCTCGGCCCCCCACGAGTCGATGATCGGCACCAGTCGCTGCGAGACCTCTCCCTGAGAGACGAGTACCGCCGCACCTCGGGGCGCGCACGGGTACTTGTGGAGGTTGCCGAACCACACCACGTGTGGTGCCCGGATTGCGGCCGTCGGCAGGTTTCCGAGCGCATGGGCACCGTCGATGGCAAGGATGATGCCTCGCCCAGCGAGCGCAGTGGTGAGGGCATCCACGGGAAAGTACCGTGCCGTAGCCGATGAAATATGGTCTACGACCACGAGCCGCGTGTGATCGGTGATCTCCGCGAGAACGGCGGCAAGCGACTCCTCTGCATGTGCGTCGTGTGGCACGTGCGCAACCCGCACCCTCGCGCCCCAGTGCCGGGCGTGACGGTGAGCGCCCATTGCGACAGCGCCATACACGTGGTCAGTGAGCACGACCTCGTCAGTTGGCGCGAGCGGCAGGCTCACGAAGATGGCGCTCGCGGCGGCGCTCGCATTGGCCACCATCGCGATCTCGTCTGCCGGGGCACCGACGAACGGTGCGATGGCGTGCCGAGCCCGCGCGTGCCGTTCGGGTAGCTCTTCAAACCAACGGAATGGATTGGCTTCCAGCTGACGGGTCAGCGCGTGCCGATGAGCGATAGTGCGGGTGGGAACAGCGCCATACGAGCCGTGGTTGAGGTGTCGCTGGGCGGGGTCGAGTGAGAACTCATCCCAACCCCGCACCCCCGAGTGCGACAGGAGTGCGGCGGGGCGGTGCACGCTCAGGAGTATCTCCTCACGGCGCTTGCGAGGATGCTGAAGCCTTCGGCGAGCTGACCTTCGTAGCCGCTGGGGGAGCCGTCCCACATGCGCCAGTCCACTCCCGAACCGAGGCCGCCGAACGAGGAATCATCCGCGACGGTAGAAGAAAGAGCAGTCAGAAGGGCATCCGCCTCTTCCCGCATGCCCACCCGGTAGAGCGCATCAACGATCACGCGCGCGCTGTGGTGCGAACATCCACCCTGTTGGTAGCCACCGAGGGGCAAGCCGAAGATCACCCCGCCGATGTCTTCTTCCGGGATTCGCCACAGGTTGAGCGGGATGCCGTTGCGCCAATCGCCGAGACCGGCCAGCTGCCAGTGTTCGAGCAGGCGTTGCATGATCGCCCGGGCCGTATCCACGTCGATGAGTTCGCTCGCGCACGCCGAAGCGGTGACGAGTGAAAAGCCGTAGTCGTGAAGCTCGCCATCAAACGATCGCCACCCGGCTATCAGGCCGGTCTCATCGTTGAAGAATGTCGTGAGGTAAGTATCTCGGATGCGCTCGGCGGCCTCTCGGCACCGGTCGGCTCGGTGCGCCTGGCCGAAGCGGTCGAGCACGGGGGCGAGTTCGGTCCAGGTCTGGAACAGGGCGGCGTTGGCCCAGGCATCTTTCCACCCGAACGAGATCACGTCGGCCCACGCAGAACTCCACTGGTGCTCACCGCTGATGCCACGCCGGATTGAGGACTCCACGAGACCGTCTCCGTCGACGTCGCGTGCGAGCATGGCGTCGATCTCCGCGAGGATGCGGTGCTCGTGGGCTGCGAACCACGTCGGGTCGTCGTCGTACTCGAGGTAGCGAGCGAGCGCGACGAGGGTATTGGCGGCCATCTGCACGTACTCGTCCTCAAGCCGATGGGGGCCATGCGAGGTGCTGCCGCTGCCGTAGCTCGGCGCACCATCGAGCCAGCGCCGCAGCGATATGCCCACGAGCTGCATGGGATGAATCCCGCCGGGCAGTTCGTCAAGCTCCCGTGCAATCGCCGAGATGTCGTTGAGCGTTGTCGTGCAGTGCATCGATGCGCCATTGTTCGAATAGGTCGCCGTGTCGCTTCGGAACGGCAGTCCCGTCAGCGCGTGCCGATCGACCATCCTGCGCACCACGGCAGGCGCGTCCGGTGACAGGCGGGCGAGCCTGGGCGTGCCGGCCGCGAGTGTCACGACAGCCTCGAAGTCGCCCGCCTCGAGCACGTAGTCGCCGAACTCCGTCGGGGTTTCCCCGAGCTTGAATTCGAGGGTGTTGGTGTCGAGGGCTCGCACCGAGTCGCTGCGCAGCAGCACGTCATCCCCCGAGCTGGTGATGACGAAGGTGCCGTGCCGGGGAAAGTGCCAGGCGGCATCGCCCGCGATAATCCCCGTCTCGCCTCGTTCGGTGAGACGGCCGATCACGGTCGACGGGGTGATCCGGTTGTCGGTTGCCACATGCCAGGCGGAGCTCATCCACGCGCGCCGCACGCTTCTCGACGTGCGTCGCACTCGCATCTGGATGTGATCGCGCTCGATCGTGTACTCGTATTCGTAGCGCTGGTCGGCGCTGGGGATGTTCACGTCGTAGCGCACGACGTTGCCTCGCACGCTCACCGAGCCCTCGTAGTCGTAGGCAAGAAACCCCACGGGTCGGTCGCCGTCATGAGAAGTGAACCGAGGGCCTTGGGCGAGGTACTCCGCGTTCTGGTCGCGCAGCACCGGGTAGACGCCAGAGGGATACACGCCGCTGCGCACGATATCCATCGAACGAGGCTGCTGGAGCAAGTTACGGTCGTGGCGCCCAGCGCCGTCGTCATCGACGCTGAGGTAGCTCCATGCTGGCGAGCGCAGGCGAAAGCCGATCGACAGCGAGCCCGTGGTGTACCGAATCTCCGAGTTTCGGTGCTCAGCGGCCACCCCGTTCGGCAGATTACTCAGGTCGATCGATTCGATCTCGAGAGCGCCCTGGTTGCGCGGCGTCCAGGCCGAGGGGATGTCCCCGCTCAGCGTGAGCCCGGTGTTCGCGAGGTTCCACCCCGGCCACCACCGGTCTGTGGTCGCTTCGCGCAGCTCAGCGACGAACCCGCGCGTCTCAAGATCGAGGGGGATGGCCGTGGGCTCGGTGAGTGCTTCCGAACGGGTGCGCCGCAGTTCGCCGGCGAGCGTCCAGCCCGCCTCATCCGGAGTCCACAGTCGAGCTCGCACGATGGAGTCGACCTCCTGCCCGCTCGCGCACTTGTGGTAACCGGCCGCAACGGAGGCCTGTAGTGAATCCAGGCGCATGGGCTCGTCGGCGAATGCTGCGCGCAGATGAATGATGCGCCGCGCTGGAGCAGACTCTTCGCCCTCGATTCGCTCCGCCCACACCGACCGCGTGTGCAGTCGCACGGTGGCGGCGGGCAGCGATTCCCACTCGCTGGTCGCGAGGGGATGACTGAACACGTTGGCGAGCAATCCGGAATCCTTTCCAGTAACGTTGACAGCGGCGAGTGTATGCGAATTCGATTGCGCAACTCCAGATTCTGATCAGAATCTGGAATATCCGCGATGGCGCGGCATCGACGAACAGCACTCCTCGGCCAGCGCGCCCACGGCGCCCGGCAACGACGCAAAGGAGCTTCGTATGGCAGCAGAATCCGGCTCGCGGATCAGGCCCACCGGCATGAAGGCGGTCGCCGAGCGCGCCGGCGTGGCCATCTCGTCGGTCTCGCGGGTTATTTCCGGTCACCCGGATGTCAGCGATTCCATGCGAGATCGAGTGCTGGAGGCCGTCGCGGCCCTCGGGTACGAGCCCGACATGCTCGCACAGAGCTTGCGCACCGGGGAGTCGCGAACCATCGGGTTCGTCGTATCCGACATCTCCAACCCGCTCTTCGCGCTCATGGCGCACGGAGCCGAGATCGAGTTGAGTGCGCGGGGATACTCGGTGCTGCTGGCAAACTCCCTCAACGACGATGTGATTGCGTTGCAGCAGATCAGAAGGATGCATCAGCGCCGGGTTGACGGCCTTCTCGTGTCTGCGGGTGAAGAGCACAGTGGGCCGATCGCCGACCTGATCGCCGGCTCCGAGATTCCCACGGTGCTGATCGATCGAAAACTCGGGGTGCCTGTTGCTTCTCACGTGCTGAGCGCCCACAAGACGGGCGTGACCGAAGCGGTCGAGCACCTGCTCGCGCTCGGCCACGAGCGCATCGCTCTCATCAATGGACTGCAGGAGGTGCTGCCGGCCAAGGCGCGCGCCAAGGCCCTTCGACGCGCGGTCGCGAACCGCCCGGGAGTCGTCGCTACCGTCACGAGCGGACCGTTCACTCCCGCCTACGGCGAGTCGGCAACGCTCGAGTTGTTCCAGTCGGAGCATCCTCCGACGGCGATCATCGTCGGTGGTAACCAGATCCTGGTGGGCGTCTTGAAGGGTCTCGTCGCTCTGGGCTTGTCGATGCCGCGAGACGTGAGCCTCGTGACGTGCGACTCCCTGCCCCTCGGGAGCCTGCTCACGCCACCGCTCGCCGTCGTGTGGCGGGATGCCCAGGAACTGGGTGAACGGTCGGCTCAGGTGCTGCTCGACCAGCTCGAAGACGGGCAGCCCCGCGAGGTGCGGTTGTCGACTGAGTATCGTGCGGCGGGCAGCGTCGGAGCGCCTCGCCAGCACGATTTGGCGCACACGATTGCGCACAAAGCGTGACGGGATATTTTCGCGGTCCCGGAAACCTTTCCAGAAACGTTGACGGCGCTCTTGAGGCTCGCTTATAGTGGCCGGACGTGAAGGTAAGAAATCGATTGTGCAAGTCCTGAACTCTTGCTCTTCCCGGCACCAACAAGCACGACAACCTGCTCCACGGCACAGCCGCCTGGAGACTCTCAATGAAGAGATTGGAAGCAACATTGTCTAAACGACGTAGTTGGAAGACAGCAATCGCTGCGGCCACCGTCCTCGCACTCGGCGCCACGCTCACCGCGTGCAGTTCCGAACCAGCTGAGCCAGCCGGACCCGTAGAACTGCGTATGTCATGGTGGGGCGGCGATGCTCGTCACGAGCTCACCAACCAGGCGCTCGACCTGTTCGAAGAACAGAACCCCGGAATCACCGTGGTGCGCGACTTCGGCGGCTTCGACGGATACCTCGACAAGATCACTACCCAGTACGCGGGCAAGAACTCGCCCGACGTCATCCAGCTGTACAACGAGGTGCTCGTGGAGTTCGCCGCGCGTGGCCAGGTCTACGACCTCAACACGGCAGTCGACGCCGGCACCATCTCGCTTGACGGCTGGCCCGAAGACCTCGTCGCGACCAACACGATCGATGGTGCCCTGAGCGCGCTTCCCTTCGGACTGTCGACGCACGGCTTCATCTTCGACGAGGTCAAGAGCGCCGAGCTCGGCGTTGAGGTGCCCGCGGAAGGCTACACGTGGGATGACCTCGCGACCTACGGTGCGGAGATCCGCGCCGCGTCGGGTGGTGCTGTCGCCGGCGTTACGGACCTTGCTCACAGCTACCAGGTCTTCGAGGTCTGGGCGAAGCAGCAGGGCGAGGAATACCTCACCGCTGACGGGATCGGCTTCGACGAGGACACCCTCGTCGACTACTGGAACTACTGGGCCGACATGCGTGCCTCCGGCGCGGCTACCGCTCCCGACGTATCGTCTGAATACCTCGGCACGCCGTATGACGCCGTCGTTGCTGGCGTTGCGACCTCCACCTTCCTCTTCGTGAACCAGTACGCGTCGGTGCAGGCAAGCACGCCCAACACGCTTGGCCTGCTGCGCATGCCGTCTGAAGAGGAAGACCCCGGCCAGTACCTGCGCACGGCGATGAACCTCATCATCTCGAGCCAGTCCGAGCACCCGGTCGAGGCGGCCAAGCTCGTCAACTTCCTGCTCAACAGCGAAGAAGCCAACGCGATTCTCGGCATCGACCGCGGCGTTCCGGCCAACGGCAATGTCGTTGAAGCCGCAACGAGCGAGGTCGACGCCACGGTCGCCAAGGCGATGGACATCATCCAGTCGGTTCGCGACAACGGTTCGTCGGCTCCCGTGCCCGCGCCCGTGGGATCGGGAACGGTCAACACGATCTTCTCGGAGATCGCACAGCAGGTGCAGTTCGGCCAATTGAGTGTTGAGGATGCCGCAGCGCAGTTCTTCACTCAGGCCCAGTCCGAACTGGGCTAGCTAGAAATCCACCCGCACTGCTCTGAAGGAAAACCATGTCAATAACGCAGAACAAACGAGCCGGCGACGGCGTCGAGAGCACTGCGGGTGAAGCACTGATGGATCCGGTGCGGGGGCCCAAGGGTCTCCGCACCGGATCCCGCACCTTGACCGGCGCGCGAATGCGTGACCGTGTCGCTCCCTACCTCTTCCTGGCCCCCTGGTTGATCGGCTTCGTGGCGATCACTCTCGGGCCGATGATCTACTCGTTCTACCTGTCTTTCACCGACTACAGCCTTCTCGCAGAGCCCAACTGGGTGGGCATCGATAACTACGTGCGGATGTTCACGGCAGACCCGAAGTACCTGGAATCCGTTCGGGTGACCCTCGTCTACGTGCTCGTATCGGTTCCCCTGCAGCTGGCCTTCGCGCTCCTTCTCGCGATCATCCTCAACCGCGGCCTTCGAGGGCTGCCGCTCTACCGGTCGATCTACTATCTGCCGTCACTCATCGGCGCAAGCGTCGCCATCGCGGTGCTGTGGCGCCAGATGTTCGGCAGCAACGGGCTGATCAACCAGGTGCTCGCGGTGTTCGGCATCGAGGGGCAGAGCTGGATCGGCAGCCCCGACACCGCACTCGGAACCCTGATCGTGCTCAACGTGTGGACATTCGGATCACCCATGGTGATCTTCCTCGCGGCCCTCAGGCAGATCCCGGGGTACCTGTACGAGGCCGCCGCCGTCGACGGCATCAACCGCAGGCAGGCCTTCCGTCACATCACCCTTCCGATGCTCACGCCGATCATTCTCTTCAACCTGATCTTGCAGCTCATTGGCGCTTTCCAGGCATTCACGCCGGCGTACGTGGTCTCGGGAGGCACGGGCGGACCGGTCAACTCCACGCTCTTCTACACGCTTTACATCTATCAACGAGGGTTCACCGGTTTCCAGATGGGGTACGCGAGCGCGATGGCATGGGTGCTGTTTGCAGGCATCGCCATCGTGACCGCCGCCAACTTCTGGTTCTCCAAGTATTGGGTGCATTATGACGACTGACATTCGCGACGACTACTCCAAGACTGCCGGGGTGCGCTTCGGCAAGCGACGTGGCCCGGGCCGTAACGCTCTCTCCCACTTCCTGTTGATCGGGTTCGGCATCCTCATGCTGTATCCCCTGATCTGGATGGTCGGAGCCTCGTTCAAAGACAGCGCGAGCATCTTCTCCGAGATCTCGCCATTCCCCGACCCCATCGTGCTCGAGAACTACACGCGCGGCTGGGAGGGCTCGGGAGTGGGATTCGGCACTTACTTCCTCAACTCGACGATCGTTGCCGTGTTGTCGGTGGTCGGCAACCTCATCTCGTGCTCGCTCGCCGCTTACGCCTTCGCTCGGCTGTCGTTCAAATTTCGTGCCTTCTTCTTCATCTGCATGATGGGCACCCTCATGCTGCCGCAGCACGTGCTCATCGTCCCGCAGTACATCCTGTTCTCTCAGCTCGGGTGGGTGAACACCTTCCTGCCGCTGGTTATCCCCAAGTTCCTCGCGGTCGATGCGTTCTTCATCTTCCTGATGGTGCAGTTTCTGAGGGGACTTCCGACCGAGCTCGACCAGGCCGCCAAGATCGACGGCGCGGGCCCGTGGCAGACCTATCGGCTGATCATCCTGCCGCTGACCCTCCCCGCGCTCGCGACGACCGCGATCTTCACCTTCATCTGGACGTGGAACGACTTCCTCACGCCGTTGCTCTACCTGCAGGATCCGCGCAACTACACGGTTCCGCTGGGCCTCAACGCGTTTCTCGACGCGAGCGGCGAGAGCGCGTGGGGTCCCATGTTTGCGATGGCCGTGCTGTCGCTCGGACCACTATTCGGTTTCTTCCTCGCCGGGCAGAAATATCTCACCACCGGCATCGCCACTACAGGCCTGAAAGGCTGATCCCCGCATGAAACGAGCACGAATCGGCGTCGTCGGCGCCGGTGGAATCGGTGCGGCCGCGCACCTGCCAGCAATCGTCGCACTACCCGAGGAGGCGGAGCTGGTTGCCATCGTCGACCTCGATGAGCAGCGCCGCACCGATGCCGGTCGTGAGTTCGGCACCGACAACCTGTATTCCGATCTGGCGGTGATGTTGGATGAACAAAAACCAGACATCGTCGTCGTGGCGACTCCTCCCCACCTGCACGAGCCGATCGCTATTCAGGCGATGAGAGCGGGAGCGTGGGCCTTCTGCGAGAAGCCGCTCACAGGGTCGCTCGAGTCCGCCGACCGCATTCTCGCTGCGGAAGAAGAGACGGGCCAGTGGTGCGTGACGGTGTCACAGTTCCGCTACTCCGGTGGATCTCGCCAGGTCTTCGATTCGCTTCGAGCCGGCACCTGGGGCACACCGCTCATCGGTGTCGCCCACACGTCGTGGTACCGCGGACCCGAGTACTGGGATGCGGCCTGGCGGGGCAAGTTCGCTACCGAATTCGGCGGCGCGACGACGAGCCAGGCGCATCACGCGATCGACCTGCTGCTCTGGCTCATGGGCAGCCCGTGGGAATCGGTCAGCTCCATCGTCGACACGCTCTCTCGACCGATTGAGGTTGAGGATGCGAGTGCCGCGACCGTGCGCTTCGACAGCGGTGCGATCGCAACCCTGCTCTCGACGGTGCTCAGTCATCACCAGGAGACTCGACTGCAGGTGATGACCGAGTCGGCGACGATCGACCTCGACACCCTGTACATGCCGCTGCTCGACGAGTGGTCGGTGCGCGCTGTCGGCGAAAGCGGCGAGTCCGAGATCGTCGAGAACTGGGCTAGCCCGGAGGGGCCGGTTCAGGCCCACCGGGCGCAACTGGCCAATCTGCTGGGCCATTGGCGTTCGGGGGAGCAGCCTGAGCTGACCACGGCGAGTGCCCGCGCGACGCTGGAGTTTCTGACGGCCCTCTACAAGTCCTCGAGTGTTCAGCGCCCGGTGCTGCGGGGCGAGATCGTCGCGGGTGATCCGTTCTACTCCGCGCTCGACGCGGCTGGTCCCACGCGAGCGGCGCGCAATGTCTGAGGCCATCGTTGATCGACACGACACGGGCGCGAGCGTTGCCCTCGGTGGTGCCGTGGTTGCGGAGTACAGCGCCACGAGCGCGGTGCCTCCCGTTGATACCCCCAAGCCGTACCTGCACCCCCTGCGCACGCCCGGAGGTGTGGTCGTAACAGGATTCGCGCCCTCCGATCACCCATGGCACCACGGCTTGCAGTTCGCCTTCCCTCGTGTGGGCGAGCACAACCTGTGGGGTGGTGGCACCTACTTCGGACCGGATCGTGGCTACGTCGTGGTCGAAGACCAGGGCAGCATCCGCCACGAACGATGGCTCGATGCTCGCGACAACCAGATCGCCCACGAACTCGCCTGGCTCGGGCACGGCGACGAGCCGCTCATTCGCGAACAACGGGTGTGGACCTTCTCGGGGCACGCCGACGCGCTCGTCATCGACTTCGAGACGGTTCTTCATAACGTCACGGATGCGGACCTGCCGCTTGAGACACCCGCGCAACGTGGTCGCCCCGACGGCGGATACGGCGGACTGTGGCTGCGCCTGGCCGAGGGATTCACTGCCGAGCACCTGATCGGGGAGGCGGGAGACATCTCCGCCTCGGGGGTTGAGTCGCAGACCCTTATCGTTCATGGGCGCACGGCGGGCGGCGACCCGGTCACGCTAGGGCTGTCTTTTCGCAATGCGCCAGGCAACGGCAAGTGGCTCTACCGGTTCGAGGATTTCGCTGCCATTGGGTGGGCGATCGCGTACGACGATGGCTTGGTGATTCCCGTCGGGGGTGCACTGGCGCTGTCGCACCGTCTCGCGGTGGTTGACGGCCACATCGATCCGCACACGGTGCGGCGTCTGCTTTAGCGCGCTGCTGCCGTCGAGTTTCGACGGATCAGCTGCGGGCCGGGCTCGTTGACAACGAGGTCAACGAGCGGCGTGCCCGTGAGGTGATCGAGCAGCATGGTTGCCGCGGCGCGGCCCGCAGCATGCATGGGCATGGCAACCGTGGTCATCGAGGGGCTCGTGTATTCGGCGATCCAGGTGTCGTGGATGGTCACGAGCGACAGGTCCTGCGGCACTCTCACGCCGTGAGTTATCGCGGTCGCGAGCGCGCCAACGGCCGCGTTGAGGCTCGCGACAAGCACTGCCGTGGGGCGCCCGTCGACCGCCAGAAGCCTCGTCATCGCCTCGGCCCCAGCCTCCGCCTCCCACCCCGCCGGCTGGATCCAGTCGGGCCTGGTGATGAGACCGAGCGTGCCCACGTGGGCGGTGAATGCCTCCAAGCGACGTGCCGCTGCATCGTGCTGCGCGGCTCCCGCGATGAACCCGACCTCGCGATGGCCTAGGTCGCGCAGGTGCTCAAGGGCGATTCGCACGCTCGCGCTGTCATCGAGTGCCACGGATCCGGCGTGGCCGTCGAGGCTGGAGTTGAAGAGTACGACGGGCACGTCGAGGGCGATCGCTGCGCGAAGATGATCGTCGCTGTACCGCTCGCCACGCTGCACGATCACGCCGTCGACGCGACCGTTGCCGATGATTCTGCCGAGGCTTTCCGTGCCCTCATCCGGGCTCGCGAGCTGCGCGAGAAACACCGCGGTGTCGCGTTCGCGACAGGCCTCCTGAACTCCCGCATGCAGGTTGGCGAAGATCGCGTTATTGACTTCGGGTACCACGAGGGCAATCGCGCCCGCCCGAGAGAGACGCAACGCCCGGGCGCGATGGTCTGGCACATAGTTGAGCTCAGCGGCGGCGCTCAACACGCGCTCGCGCGTCTCGGGATTGATGCGCGCGCCCGAGTCGTTGTTGAGAACTCTGGATGCGACGGAGAGCGACACCTCCGCGCGAAGCGCGACATCCTTCAACCTGGCCATTGGGTCGATAGTAGTGATGAATCGGCGTGGCTCTAGAGTGCACTGCCGGTAGACCTGAGAGCGGCTCGCAGTCTGTCGACGTCGACATCGGCGTAGTCCGAGTCGTCAGCGAGCGACTGCACAGTGGCGAGCGCGGCGGCGTTGCCGTATTCGAAACACTGCGCTGTGACTCGGGCCGAGGCAAGAGCTTCGTGTTCTGCCCCGAGGCACCGCCCCGCAACGATCAGGTTCTGCCCCCGCGAAGGAACCAGGGCAAGGTAGGGAACCTCGTAGTAGTCGTCCAGCAACCAGTTGAGCTTGGGTCGGGATCCGTCGTGCAGTTCGATGGGCCACGGTGAGCGCACGATTCCGTCGGCGGGCTTGTCGCAGTTGACAACCATGTCGTTGGTCAGGGTTCGGCGGGCGGCAATGCTGCGAGTTTGGCGAATACCCGCCTCGACCCCCGTATCGACAACGAATGCCTCCGCGCAGCCGGCCAGGTTTCTGCGGAAGAAATCTGCATAGCTTCGCACCTGTCGCCTGCCGAGCAGTTCGGCAATCGTGAAGTCCTCGGGGTCGATGACGTTGAGCATTCGCCCATCGGCCGCCGTCAGACGCGTCGCATTCACGAGCAACTCGTTCGGTCGGGTGGTGCGGAAGGTCCAGATGTGGTCGCGCGGCAGGTCGCGGCCCTGCGCGCGCTCCTGGCGCAGTGAGGCCGAGACCTCGGGTGGGCAGATCGTGTCAGGGCCGTAGTCCGACCAGAACACGTCCGTGTCGACGTTGCCGAGTCGGAAGAACATGGTGGGGTTTTGGATGCGGCCGTTGGCGCCGAAACTGTAATCCCATCCGGCTCGGGCCACCACCGCAGCATCCCCGGACGCATCGATCGTGCGCGCCGCGAGTACCGCTACGCGCCCGGCGTTGGACTCGAGAACGACGCCGAGGTGCCGGTCGCCATCAAGAATGACGCCGCTCACGATCGCGTGGTAAATGATCCGAGCGCCGCTGCGGGTGAGAAAGTCATCGGCCACGTCACGCCACACGAGCGGGTCGTGCGCCACCGTCCAGGTCTTCCCATATTTCTGGGGCTCGGTGACCCCGCCGCGTGCCTCGAGCGCCGACCGAAATCGCTCGGTGAAACCGAAGACAACCTGCTCGGGCGCGGGCGCCGTATCAGTGGCAAGGAACAACCCGCAGATGGTTCCCGACATCCCTGCCACGGCAGCGCCCCCAGCAAACCCGTAGCGTTCCACGACCAGCACGCTGAGCCCCTGTTCGGCAGCGACCGTCGCCGCAGCCACTCCGGCGGCCCCGGCGCCCACCACGACGACGTCGACCGTGGCGAGCACGGGCAGTCCGTGATCCGGGGGGTGCACGCTCGAAAGGTGCCAGGTGCCGAGCATCGGTGACGTGTGTTCGGGAAGCATGAAGGCGACCTCTCTAGCGCCCGACAAAGTGGGGGGCGCGCTTGGCTACGAAGGCAGCAACACCTTCGATTCCGTCTTCGGTCGCGAAGAGCTCGAGCAGCAACGACCGTTCGCGGGCTGGCCCGGCCACAGCCGCACCTTCGGCCTGCCCTCTCGCGGCTCGAAGGGCGATCTTGGCTGCGCGCAGCGCGAGGGGAGCGCGCTCGGCAAGGCCGTCAACGAGAGCGGTGCCGATGGCATCGACGACGTCCGGCTCGGCGAGTTCGGTGACGAAGCTCCCCGCCTGCTCAGCGCTGAGCCGACTGCCCGCGAGCACGATCGCATTACCCCGGTTAGGCCCGAAGTGCTGCGCAACACGTTGGGTGCCGCCCCAGCCGGGGATGAGCCCGAGCGCAACTTCGGGCAGGCCGAACTGGGTGCGGGTGCTGGCCACGACAAGGTCGCTCGCGAGCACGAGTTCGAACCCACCCCCGAGGGCCAGCCCGTCAACGACAGCAACCACGATGTGGTCGCCGTCGGCCAGACGATCGCAGAGCTCGGCAGCGCGCGACGTGAACGCCCGCAGAAAGTCCAGGTTGGCCGTCGCATCAACGTAGCCCGCGATGTCTGCGCCGGCGCAGAAGACGCCGGGGGCACCGCGAAGGCAAACAACGCTCGCACCGCGCTCGTCCGCAAGATCCACGGCCTCGTGGAGCGCGTCGATCATGTCGGCGGTGAGAGCGTTGCGCTTGTGCGGCCTGTTCAGGCGAATGTCGAGGACGCGACCACGCACGGTAACCAGCACAGTGCCGTCAGCGAGGCTCACCCTGGCGGGCTCGCCCCCGACACCGGCCGAGTTCATGCGAACGCTCTCGAGCTGATCAGGTCATCGATCGCCGCGTCTTCATAGCCGAGGTCGCGCAACACATCGCGGGTGTGCTGTCCCAGCTCGGGAGGTGGGGTGCGGATGCCGGGGCGGCTCCCGCCGTAGCTGACAGGGTGCTTGAGCACTCGAATGGTTCCCGCGCGAGGGTGTTCGTAGGAGTCGAAGGAGTCGTTGTGCAGCACTTGAGGGTCGACAATGACCTCGTCGTATCCTTGCACCGGCGCGAACCACATGCGTCCGGCGAAATGCTCTTGCCACTGCTCGGCGGTGCGTGCGAGCAGGTGTGCGGCGACCCGTTCGTTTACTTCCTCGCGGCGAGCGTACGAGTCCTCCGTGGCAATAGTGGTGAACCACGCGTCATCGAAGACTGTCGCGAGCATCTCGAGGCTCGTGAGCGAGATGCACAGCGGACCGGACTCCGTGGCAAAGACACCGTATGGCGCCGAGTAGAAGGTCGATGAGACTCCGCTGGCCGAGCGTGCGCCGCGAAACCCGTTCAACGAATAGGTCAGCGGTTCAATCTGCAGATCGAGGGCAGCGTTCAGCAGGTTGCTTTCGACCTTGGTGCCGCGGCCAGTGCGCTCGCGGCCGTGCAGAGCCGCGAGTATTCCAAACGCTCCCAGTACTGCGGCGTGCTGGTCGACCACACAAGCGCCGACCGGTGTGGGCTCGGCCCCGGCGCGCCCCGTTGCCATGGCCAGCCCAGAGAGCGCCTGGATGAGCACATCCTGCCCCGGACGATCCTTGTAGGGGCCATCGGATCCGTAGCCCGACAGCGACGCATAAATGATCTTGGGGTTGAACGACGAGACAACTTCGTAGCCCAGTCCCATTCGGTCGAGCGCCCCTGGACGGAAGCTCTCGATCAGCACGTCGGCGTCAGCGAGCATGTCGCGCAACACCGTCGCTGCGGAGGGATGCTTGAGGTCGATCACCACGCTGCGCACGTTGCGGTTGCCCAGGGCGAAGAACGGGCTCTCACCTTCGATGAACTGACCAGGGCCAGTCCAGCTGCGCTCGAATGCTCCACCGTGCGGCTCGATCTTGACGACATCCGCTCCCAGATCTGCGAGCAGTTGACTCGCGGAGGGGCCTTGCAGAAAGTGCGTGAAGCTGATGACTTTGATGCCCGAGAGCATCGAGTTGCTAGTTTCGGTCATGGTTTAGAAGACTCCTGTGCGGATCTGGAACTTGCTTGGCTTGCCGTAGAGCGGTTTGTCGTTCTCTACCCAGTCGGCGACCCACCGGATCATCCTGTTCACGGGCACGACGGAGTTGCCGAGCAGTTCTGCCGCGCGGTCACAGTTCACGAAGAGAGAGTTGTCGCTCTCCTCGCCCTCAAAGATGGGTTCGATGCCGAAATGGGTACCGAACTCCTCGGCTACTCGGCGCACACTCACGTTCTCGGTGCCGCCAATGTTGATCGCTGATGCCGGTGTCTCGACGTGGCCGAGAAGGCGCGCGAAGTGGTTGATGGAGTCGCCCTGCCACTGGATGTTCACGGTCCCGGTCGCGAGCGGGATCGGGGTGCGCGACTTGACCCAGCTGGCGATCTCCTGCAGCACGCCGTAGCGCATGTCGATGGCGTAGACGAAGCGCACGATTCGTCCCGGTGTGTCATGTACGCCACTGAAGTACTGGAACACTCGCTCACGGCCGACAACCGAATTGGCGTACTCGCCGGGTCGGGCGAGCGGCGACATGTCTTCGGTGACGCCGCCGCGACGAGGATCCGACCACGGATACACGTGGATGGTCGATAGCGCGACGATGCGCGAGTGTGCGAACTCCTCGGCAACGATGGCGGGCGCGATGGTGTTCATGGCCCACAGAAAGTCTTCACGCCCTCGGAAGTCGAACTTCAATCCGGCCATGTAGATCACGTTCGCGAGCTTCGGAAGCTGTCGAACGGCCTCTCGGTCGAGCAGGTCGCACGCTATCGCTTCGACCCCGTAGCTCTCGAGCAATTCCGCGCTGCCCGCATCCGAGAACCTCGCCACCCCAACGACGCGCTTGTGTGGCGCGGCGCGCTTGATCATGCGCGCCAGACCCATGCCCATCTTCCCAGCGACTCCGAGGATGATCACGTCACCGTCGATCGCGGCGAGGTCTCTCACGGTCTCGGCGGTGGGTCGGGACATGAACTCATCCAGGTCTTCGACGCTCGCAAAGCGTTCCGGCAAATTGTCATGAGTGAGGTACTGCAGCGTTGGCGAGGTCATGCGGGGTCCTTGAGTGTTCGGTGTCGGTTAGGTCGAAGCTCAGGCGAGCCAGGCGGCGAGATTCTCGGCCACGAAGGCGTCGTCGTTCATGTGCGGATGTGCCGCGTAGACGCGGTCGATCTGTTCGGCCTGCCCAGCGGAGAGAACCTCCGCCTCGTCGAGGCAGACAGTCGAGGTGACAAAACCCTGACGACGCAGTACTTCGAGGCAACCGGGTATCGCTCCGGCAAAGTCGTGGTGGGCGTCGTAGATTGCGCCGTTGCAGTCGGTGATGACCGAATCGAGACCGAGCAACTGCTGTGACACGGGCCCGCCGCGTGCTGCTGACAGTGCGGCAAACTGTTCGACTGCCGCGCGAGTCCAGACGCTCCAGTGGCCGAGCAACCCGCCCTTGATGTGAACGGTGACTTCGTGACCGTCTCGGGGCACCACGAAGGGTTGCAGCAGGTCGAGCGCGATGTGGTCGTCATTGCCCGTGTAGAGCGTGACGCGATCCTCGGCCCGAGCGTCGACAACGGCGCGCACGATGTCGAGGGTGCGATAGCGATTGAATGGGGCCATTTTGATGGCGATGACGTTGTCGATCGAGGCGAATTCACGCCAGAAGTCGTACGAGAGGTGAAACCCGCCAACCTCGGGAAGCAGCGAGAAGCCGATCAGTGGCATGACCTCGGCCACGGCGCGGCAGTGGTCGAGGATCGCTTGCTCGGGTCGATCCCGCCATGAAGCGACATTCAGCAGCGCCGCGGTGTACCCGAGGCTTCGGGCGAGAGTTGCTTCACCGACGGCGGCCGGGGTATCGCCAATGATGCCGGCCACCAGAGCGACCGGGCGGTCCGCCCAGTCGCTCACCGTGTCGGCGGTTGTCGCGAGAACCTGCTCGAAGATGCCGTGAGCGCGAATGCCGAACTGGGTCGTGTGAACGCCGACAGCGATGCCTCCGACGCCAGCGTCGATGTAATAGCGGCTGATCGCGCGCTGGCGCCGCGCGTCGAAAGTTCGGTTTTCATCGAGAGCGAGCGGATGCGCTGGGATCACCGTTCCCGCGCGAATGAGGCGAATTGCCTCCGCGCGAGAATCGTTTCCAGTTGTGGTCATCGTTGACAGTTCCTCCCGTTGCATGGTGATTCAAGCACAGGAAAGAGTCAGTGCGCAACCGATTGCTCAGATTTGCGGTCGCCCAACGCTGGAAACCTTCCCAGAACTAGACGAGGCCTGCGACAGCGGTGGCCACGCTGAGCGCGGGCAGAGCCGAGCAGTCGATGTCTGCGCCATAACCAAATGGCGCGGCGCGAAGCGAGTCGATAGCCACTCTTCCACCCGTGATGCGCAGGCGAACCCGGTCGTCGGCACCACGTTCGTAGGCGTCCGGATGTGCCTCGAGCGCTTTCTCCTCGACCCTCGGGTCGACGGGGGCGAGAACGCCGAAGTAGTGATGGCCATTGCGCTCAACATGGCTGAGACCCATGAGCGAGGTCACGACCAGATCTTGGGCAACGGTTAACGGAGGCAGCGTCGACAGGTCCTCTGTTGTCAGTACCGTGATGCGACTTGCCGATCGCGCCCGCACGAGCGCCGAGTTCGCGAGTCCGCGGAACACGCCTTTACACCCCTTGTACGTGCCGCCTGCGTAGCCGAGGTCCATGGCTTCGCGCACACTCGTGAGCTCGGCATCCGATTCGTCGATGATGACCGACAGTCGAGGTTGCAGGGCCCGCAGGGCAGAGCCCGCCTCCGCGCTGAGCGCCATCGAGCGGTGGAACGGTTGCTCGACGGCGATCAACCGCTCGGCGAGCACCTCCTTCAATCGCGGCTCGTCGAGCAGACCGGTTGCCCACGCGGTGAAGTGGGCCGCACTCGTCATCGACTCATTGCCGTCGATGGTGAACCACGGGTCGACATCGTGGGCCGCCGCGAGGTCGAGGATCGAGCGAACGCGAACGACATCCTCGGCCAGGTCACCTCTCGTCTTGATCTTGAAGTGATCGACCCCATAGCGAGTGATTACCGCATCGAGGCTCACGGGCAGCCCGTCTGCCGGGTCATCAGTGACGTCGCGGTCAGTGAGGGGATCCGACAGGCCCACGGTGTGCCGGATTGCGAGCGAGTTCGCGCCGCGGCCCGCGAATGCCTCGTCGCGGGACTGCCCCGATAGCTCGGGGTGAAGGCGTGACGCGTCGAAGCCGAGCGCGCCAGACATGATCGCTTCGTCAAACGGCAGGCCCTCGCAACGGCACGCGGCGTCGATGAGAGCGCGCTCCACGAGTGCGGTGCCGAGGCCCGCTAACAGTCCGGGTGTGCCCGTCCGGGTCGCCCAGGTCGACTGTTCCTGCTGCAACCGCCACCACAGGTCGAACACCGTCTCTGCCGTGAGGCCCGTCGCCAGGCTGACGGCGTGCTCGATGACACGCACCATGTCGGCAACATCGTCGGTGAAGGCCGAGTCGGGGTTCTTCGTGAACCACTTCGGAGGCAAGTGTTCCGACGCCCAGCCGCGCGCTGTGGTGGCGCCGTGGCCCAGGGTCAACTCCACGACAACGTGGGGGGCCTGGGTCATTTCGGCGATGCCATAGCGGAAGGGAATGCGTGTGGCTACATGGGCCACATGGGCCTGCACGTTGACGACTCGGTACACGCTCGCCAGCTTAGCAATCGATTGCGCTAGCCGTGCCCGACAGCGGCATGGGCCCTAGACCGACGCAATGGCCTCAATGCCGACGAGCGCGCCGGGGCGGCCCATCGCGTGCACCTGCAGCACGGTGATGGCGGTGGGGTGGTCGCCCCATGCCTCACCAGAGGCGGCGAAGATCTCGTCGAGCGAGGTCTCCTTCGGGTAGTACACAGTCATCTTCACGACGTTCGACTGGTCGGCGCCGACGTCGGCGAGCACGAGCTTGATCTGTTCGAGAGCCGCGATGGCCTCGGCCTTCGCGCCGCCTGGCACGAGCGCCCCCGTCGCATCCACACCGTTCTGCTCTCCGATGTAGAGCGTGCACCCGCCGTCGACGAGCACTGCCTGCGAGAACGCGGGGTTCTTGTGCATCCCCTCTGGGTTGATGTGCGTGATTGTCATGGTGTTGCCTCCTTCGACCGGTGCTTGCGCACCTTTGCGCGATTGCCGCAGCGCTGCATCGAGCACCAGCGACGGTTGTTGGATCGGGACTCATCAAAGAACACGAGCGCGCAGTCGTCGGCAGAGCACTCGCGGATGCGCTCGGCGTTGTCGGCCGCAAGAAGGTCGATTGCTTCGCGCGCCATCGCCGAGAGTGCCTGGCCGACTCGCACTCGCGACCGACCGGCCTGGCGAGTGCCGCCAGCGAGCACGGGTGGGATGTCGGGGGTGGCCGCGTAGAGGTTGATCGCGTCGATATCGATGGATGCCGGATGCCCCCCGCGACTCACGGCGGTGGCGGCCCTCGCTATTGCCCCGCGCAGGGCGAGGGCATCCTGAAGATCCCGGTCGCTCACCGAGCCGTCGGCCTCGTCGAACCGCCCTTCGAGCCAGTGCGCGAGATCGTCGGGCGCGTGCAGTGTCTCCCACGCCGGGTTCGAGCCCATGCCGCCCGTGTAGGCGAAATCGAGGGCGAGTGATCCGGAGTCAAACCACCAGCGGTGGCCGTCGCTGCTGGTGAACCATTGCCCTGTGGGTCGCGCATCTCGCATGTAACCACTATAGTCAGTTACATGAGTGACACGACGGGTAAAACCAAAGACGCGGGCTGGGAACTGGGTGTTCGCACGACCGTCAACGCACCCATCGACGAGGTGTGGGGTTTTCTGCTCGGTGAGGGTCTGCCGCTGTGGCTCGGTGACATTGCTGAGCTTCCCGCCGAAAAGGGCGAGGCGTACGAAACGAAGGATGGCGTGCGCGGCACAGTGCGCAGCCGAACGGATGGCACGCGCGTGCGCATCTCGTGGCAGCCCGATGACTGGCCGCACGACACGATCCTGCAGCTGACCGTCAAGGAATCGGCGACCGGGACCACGATCGGCATCCACCATGAGCAACTCGCCAATCGCGACGAACGCAAGCTCATGCTCGGGCACTGGAAGAACGTGGCGGCCGCCTTCGACGCCAAGTGGCCGACCTTCAAGGTCGCGCCTAGCGCTGCACCCAACTGATCGCATTCAGCGGGCTGAACGTGCGCGAGCACTTGCCGCACGCGAGCATGCGCGGAGGTCGCCGATAGCGGTAGTGCACGTGGCCCGCGGGGCACGTGCCCACCCACGGGGCCAGCTCGGTCGCTATCGCGCCGTCGTGCAGCCGCTTTCCCTCGTAGCCGAGGTCTTTGGCAATCGCCTTCCAGCGCGGCCCGTGCCCTGCTCGGGTTCCCGCGATCGCGTGCGCCACCTCGTGAAGCAGTACCTGGTGAATCTCGTCGTCTTCGTACCGCGCGGCGAGGTACTTCGACACCGTGATGCGCTTGTGCGTGTAGTTGCACAGGCCCGCGCGGGTCTTCGCGTTGTCGAACCCGAAGGTCCATCCGGGCTCGAGGTGGAGGTCGATCAGCGCACTTGCCCACGTGCGCACTCTTTGCAGTTCTGCCACTCTTCGAGGCTAACCGAGGGGTGCGACGCTGACCTGCAGAAGCTGGTCATCCCCCGCACGTGGCGAGCCGCGCCCGTCGGTGTTGTTCGTCATCATCCACACGCTACCGTCGGGGCCCTCGACGACGTCGCGAATGCGACCGAAGGCGCCAGCGAACCACTCGGTGGCCGTTGCGGTCGTGCCGGAAGCATCCGGATAAATCGCCCAGAGCCGTTCGCCACCCAGACCCGCCATGAAGAGGGTGTTGCCCACGGCGACGAGCCCGCTCGGGCTCGCGGCGTCGGTGCTCCACTGGTACACGGGGTTGATGTAGTCGGTGTTGCTGCTTTGCCCCTCGACGATCGGCCACCCGTAGTTGCCGCCGGGCTGGATGAGGTTGAGTTCGTCCCAGGTGTTTTGCCCGAACTCTGCCGCCCACAGTCGACCTTCCGCATCCCACGTAATGCCCTGCGGATTGCGGTGGCCCAGGGAGTAGACGAGCGAGCCGGGCGTCGGGTTGTCGGCCGGTGCGGAGCCATCCGGGTTCATCCGCAGAATCTTGCCGTTGTAGCTGGAGGGGTCTTGAGCGAGGCCGGGCTGTGACGCATCGCCCACGGTGGCATAGAGCTTGCCGTCGGGGCCGAGCTTGATTCGGCCACCGTTGTGGTTGCCCGCCTTGACAAGCGCAATCAGGATGTCGCTGCTGCCGCCAATGGAGTACGAGCCCGGCCCGCCCACGAGGTCGAATCGCAGGATGCGGTTGTCGTTGGCGGCGGTGAAGTAGGCATAGAGAGAGGAGTCGACCACTTCGATTCCGAGGAGTCCTCCTTCGCCACCCGGCACGACGTTGGGGATGGTGCCGATGCTGCGCACCGTTCCATCGGCCTGAACTTCTTTGACGAGCGCAGTGTCGCGTTCGCTGATGAGAGTTGAACCGCTCTCGAGCCGCACCACCGACCACGGAGCATCCAGTCCCTGAATCACCGCCGCCACATCGCCGGTCGGCTGCACCGGGGCGATCGCCTCGGGCGTCGCGGTCGCGGTTGGCGTCGGCGAGGGTGGTGCCGATGCGGTCGGCGTCGGGGTGGGCTCGGGTGCGGTGGTGCATCCGGCCAGCAGCAGTGCGACGGCGATCACGCCTGCACGGGTCTTCATGAGTCGCCTCCCGGTCGTACCTGAAAGATGTTTTTCGATGGCGGTGGCGAGGGGATGGCCGTGGCGTCGGTCACGACGGGTGCCCCGGCAATGAATTCGCGCAGCTCCGCTCCGGCCACGACCTTGGAGGGGTGCGGTCCCGCCGCGAGCAGTCGCGGCATCCAATCGAACGGCAGTTCGGTTGCCGAACCGACAAGCACAATGTTGCCGAAGCGGCGCCCCTTGAGGATCTGTGTCTCGGCGAGCGCCGCGACGTGGCCGATCGCGGCGGACAGCGTGGCGGCCTGGCCACGAGCGAAAGCGAGGCCCGGTCCATCGGCGATGTTCGCGAGCAGGATGCCGCCCGGCGCAAGCAGCTCGACGGCCGACCGGTAGAACTCGATGCTCGTCACATGGGCGGGCGTGCGCGCGCCGCTGAAGACATCCACGACCAGCAGGTCGACGGCTCCCCGCAGCCCGGGCGGAAACTTGCCGAGTACTTCGCGCGCGTCACCGTGCCGCACCCGGATGGAGGCCGACTTCGACCACGGCAGCTCGGCGCGCACGAGGTCCACGAGATCGGACTCGATCTCGACGACCTGCTGGCGTGATCCCGGTCGCGTTGCCTCGACGTAGCGGGGCAGGGTCAGGGCGCCAGCACCCAGGTGCACGGCGGTGATGGGCTGGCCGGGCATCCCGAGCTGGTCGATCACATGACCCATGCGCTGCACGTACTCGAAGAACAGCTCGGACGGGTCGTCGAGGTTCACGTGCGACTGGGGCGTGCCGTCGACCGTGAGCGTGTAGGCGCCGGGAACCCAGCGGTCGGGTGTGACGACGGCGTGGTAGCCGCTGAGTGAGAGGGTGCGGGAGGGATAGTCGGCCACCCTTCGACCCTGTCACACATTCGCATGACTCTCGTTGTGGGGTTGGTATATCGGGTAGACGGCTCGGTACACTCACCACTGGTCAATGAGAGGAAAACTCGACGTGTCGTTGTACGAGCAGGCTGGTGGGGATGCCGCAATCGCGGCCGCCGTCGACTCCTTCTACGTGCGCATGCTCGATGACCCGACCATGGCGGAATGGTTTCGCGGCGTCGACCTCACCGAGCTCAAGGCGCACCAGCGCGCATTTCTTGCGGTTGGCCTTGGTGGCCCCGAACTCTACGACGGGCGCAGCATGCGCAACGCGCACTCCGGTCTCGGCATCACCGACGACGTCTTCTCTCGCACACTCGAGCACCTCACCGCAGCGCTCACCGACCTCGGCGTCGAGGCCTCCGTCGTCGCGCAGGTCGCCCGGCGAATCGAGCTGATGCGAGCGGCAATCGTCGAGGTGCGCTGACCGCGCCACCGGTCGTAACGGCGGCTCAGCGCTCGCGGGATACCCGAGGCTCCCGCAATCCGCAAGGCCCTAGCTGCCCGTCGGTTTCGGTGCAACCGTGGAGGAACGGAGAACAAAGGAGTTTCTGATGCCCTCACGATTCCGCATCGCGCTCGGCACGACGGCGAGCGTCGCCGTCGCTGCTGCGCTCATCATCACACCGACCGCCGTTCAGGCGGGCAATCCACACCACGGCGGGGGTGGCGACAGCGTTCTCGAGGGCTACGCCGAAGACACCTGGACGTCGTTCGTGGCCATGACCGACAACACGACGGGCCTCACGAGCGACAACATCGAGGGCGACCTCACGCAACCGGCCGGGTACACCTCGCCGACCAACATCGGGGGATACCTCTGGTCGACCGTCATCGCGCGTGACCTCGGAATCATCAGCAAGAAGGAGGCGCGCGAGCGGCTTCGAACGACCCTCGGCACCCTCGCGAGCATGGAGCGCCATGAGCCGAGCGGCATGTTCTACAACTGGTACTCGCCCGCTGATGCGAGCAAGCTCACCGCCTGGCCGGCGAGCGGCGACGTCGTGCATCCCTTCCTGAGCACCGTCGACAATGGATGGCTCGCGACAGCGCTCGACGTGGTCGCGAAGGCCGAGCCGAGCCTCAAGCGTGAGGCCAAGCGCCTCTACGACTCGATGAACTTCGCCTGGTTCCACGACCTGAACGCGCGGCCCGGGGTCAGCCTCAACCGAGGCGGCTTCTGGGTGGACCCTCCCGGAGACGGATGTGTCGTGCCCGGCAACTACGCCGGTGAGGGCGACGACGTGTACTACACGTGCCATTGGTACGACACCACGGTGAGCGAGGCGAGAATCGCCACCTACATCGGCATCGCCAACGGCCAGATTCCCGCAACCGCGTACTACGGCACGTACCGAACGATGCCCGACCAGGCCTGCGACTTCGGTTGGCAGGAGCAGAAGCCCACGGGCGAGACTCGCGACTATCTCGGTGTGAGCGTGTTCGAGGGCACCTATGACTACGCCGGCATGAAGCTGGTTCCGTCGTGGGGCGGCAGCATGTTCGAGGCGCTCATGCCCGACCTGTTCATTCCCGAGGCCCAGTGGGGTCCGCGATCGTGGGGTGTGAATCATCCTGCAACCGTCGAAGCCCAGCGCTGGCACGGAATGGATGAGGCGGGCTACGGCTACTGGGGATTCTCCCCGGCCAGCGACCCCTTCGCCGAGTACCGCGAGTACGGAGTCGAGGGACTCGGCATCAACTCGACCGGGTACGCGAGCGACGCCGAGTCGACCGACGTCGACACCGGCTACGAGGGCTGCCGCGAGGCAACCAACCCCGATCCGCAGTTCGGTGACGGCGTGGTGACTCCGCATGCGGCCTTCCTCGCCCTTCCGTACGACGAGAAGGCCGTGCTCGACAACCTCGACGGCATCAAGAACGAGCTGGGTGCCTACGGCCCCGGTGGGTTCTACGACGCGGTTGCCGTGGGAAGCGACACCGTCGCCGACCGGTACCTCTCGCTCGACCAGGCGATGATCATGGGGGCGATCGGAAACGCGCTGCTCGACGATCGACTCAAGCACTACTTCGTTGACCGCCAGTTCGAGAAGGCGATCAGGCCTCTTGTCGAGGCACAGGTCTTCGGGTCAGTAATCCCGTAAGACCTCGTCGATGAGCCGGATGCTCGTGGCGAGGCGCTCCTGCCGAGTGCCCGTCACGAGCGCCCAGTGCTCGTCGCGCTCGGTGAGTTCCTCCACGAACCACTGCTGCATCGCCTCGCGGTAGTTCTCCCCGTCGCGGATGCCGTCCTGTTCGAACGGCACCCCGTTCAGGTCGGCAACGAGGTAGAGCGCTCGCGGGGGCAGCACGGGCAGGGCATCGAAAGCCGCGTGCGAACCGTCGCCCAGGTAGCGGCGCTCCCACAGCTGGGTGGCAAAGGCATCGGTATCGCAAATCACCAGGGGAGCCCCGGATGCCGCGGCAGCATCCTCGAGGCGTTGCTGCTCCACCGCGATCACCGCGAAATCTTCGGCCGTCCACTCGGCGCTGTGCACCTCGGCGTCGGGATCGGCGTCAATCACTCCCTGGCGCTGCAGCAGAATCTCGGTGTATTCGCGTCCGTACTCCGGCACCCACTGGGTGAGAGCGAACGCTCCGCCCAGTGAGCGGTAGTGGGCGACAAGATCCTGCGCGAGGGTGGTCTTGCCCGTTGATTCGGAACCGACCAGAATCACTCGTGCTGCATCGCTTGCCATGGAGCGACTCTAGCGACACCGCCGCTGCCCCGATGCGTGCGCTTATAGCGGATTCTCAGAATCAGGTCAAGAAACAACTTGCAATGGCGTGTCAAACCGGCCTATAGTTGATCCTTGCGCTCCCAGACAACTCATGCCGTCATATTGTGGACAGCTGGCGCGCCCCGCGTATAGCGGCGGGGCAGATCTCATTGGGTCCTGGTGAGCATTTCATTACCGACAGTCAGTTCGTCTGACATGAGGGCCCGACGGGGTCCACGGAGGTTATTTCCTTGGCTGCTGCGCGCACTGCGTCCACCAAAAAGTCCCCTAAGAACGGCCGCGGAGCATCGCGACTTTCTTTCGCCAAGATCACCGACACCCTGACGGTTCCCGATCTGCTCGCATTGCAGACCGAGAGCTTCGACTGGTTGGTTGGCAACGACATCTGGAAACAGCGTGTCGCGGAAGGTGTGGCCCAGGGCCGCACTGACCTGCCTTCGCGCAGTGGCCTCGATGAGATCTTCGAAGAGATCTCGCCCATCGAAGACCTCGGCGAGACCATGCAGCTGTCGTTCACGGGTCCGGAGCTCGAAGAGCCCAAGTACTCGATCGACGAGTGCAAGGAGCGCGGCAAGACTTTCGCCGCTCCTCTTTATGTGAACGCTGAGTTCATGAACCACCTCACCGGTGAGATCAAGACGCAGACGGTGTTCATGGGCGACTTCCCGCTCATGACCGAAAAGGGCACGTTCATCATCAACGGCACCGAGCGTGTCGTCGTGTCCCAGCTCGTGCGTTCGCCCGGCGTCTACTTCGACCGCACCCCCGAGAAGCTGAGCGACAAAGACATCTTCTCCGCTCGCATCATCCCGAGCCGCGGTGCCTGGCTCGAGTTCGAGATCGACAAGCGCGACCAGGTCGGCGTTCGCATCGACCGCAAGCGCAAGCAGAGCGTCACCGTGTTCCTCAAGGCTCTTGGCCTCACGAGCGAGCAGATCCTCGAGGAGTTCAAGGGCTTCCCGTCGATCGAGCTCACCCTCGAGAAGGACAACATCCTCACGAAGGAAGAGGCGCTCAAAGACATCTACCGCAAGCTCCGCCCGGGCGAGCAGGTTGCTGCCGAGGCCGCGCGTGCGCTGCTCGACAACTTCTACTTCAACTCGAAGCGCTACGACCTCGCGAAGGTTGGTCGTTACAAGATCAACCGCAAGCTCGGTATCGACACCGACATCAAGCAGTCGGTGCTCACGATCGAAGACATCATCGCGACGATCAAGTACATGGTTGCGCTGCACGACTCCTCGTCGAGCTACGTCACCGTGCACGACAACGCGCTGTCGACCATCAAGGGCGTGCGCGACGGCAAGAAGGTGGATGTTCGTCTCGACGTTGACGACATCGACCACTTCGGCAACCGTCGTATCCGCGCCGTGGGTGAGCTCATCCAGAACCAGGTTCGCACCGGTCTGTCCCGCATGGAGCGCGTCGTTCGCGAGCGCATGACCACGCAGGACATCGAGGCCATCACGCCGCAGACGCTCATCAACGTGCGTCCCGTCGTTGCCGCGATCAAGGAGTTCTTCGGAACGAGCCAGCTGTCGCAGTTCATGGACCAGAACAACCCGCTCGCGGGTCTCACCCACAAGCGCCGCCTCTCGGCGCTTGGCCCCGGTGGTCTGAGCCGTGAGCGCGCAGGCGTCGAGGTTCGCGACGTTCACCCGTCGCACTACGGCCGCATGTGCCCGATCGAGACCCCGGAAGGCCCCAACATTGGTCTGATCGGTTCGCTCGCATCGTTCGCTCGCATCAACGCGTTCGGGTTCATCGAGACCCCGTACCGTCGCGTCGTCAACGGCAAGGTCACCACGACCATCGACTACCTCACGGCAAGTGAAGAAGACGACTACGTGGTTGCTCAGGCAAACGCACCCCTCACCCCCGACGCTCACTTCGCTGAGCCCCGCGTGCTTGCACGTAAGAAGGGTGGAGAGGTCGACCTGATCCCGACCGAGCAGATCGGTTACATGGATGTCTCGCCGCGCCAGATGGTGTCGGTTGCAACATCCCTCATCCCGTTCCTCGAGCACGACGATGCAAACCGCGCACTCATGGGTGCCAACATGCAGCGCCAGGCCGTTCCGCTGCTGCGCAGCGAGAGCCCGCTCGTGGGTACCGGTATGGAGGGCTTCGCAGCCATCGACGCCGGTGACGTGCTCACCGCCGAGAAGGCCGGTGTGGTTTCTGAGGTGTCTGCTGACGCCGTCACGATCATGCTCGACGAGGGCGGCACGCAGGACTTCATCCTGCGCAAGTTCGACCGCTCCAACCAGGGCACGAGCTACAACCACCGTGTCATCGTCAGCGCGGGCGACCGCGTTGAGGCCGGCCAGGTTATCGCTGATGGTCCTGCTACCGAGAACGGCGAGCTCGCACTCGGCAAGAACCTGCTCGTGGCATTCATGCCGTGGGAGGGTCACAACTTCGAAGACGCGATCATCCTGAGCCAGAACCTGGTGAAAGACGACACGCTCTCCTCGATTCACATCGAAGAGTACGAAGTGGATGCTCGCGACACCAAGCTCGGCAAGGAGGAGATCACCCGTGACCTCCCCAACGTCAGCCCGGAGCTGCTCGCCGACCTCGACGAGCGCGGCATCATCCGTATCGGTGCAGAGGTTCGCCCCGGCGACATCCTCGTCGGCAAGGTCACGCCTAAGGGTGAGACCGAGCTTTCCGCCGAGGAGCGCCTGCTGCGCGCCATCTTCAACGAGAAGAGCCGCGAGGTGCGCGACACCTCGCTCAAGGTTCCTCACGGTGAAGAGGGCACCATCATCGCGGTCAAGGAGTTCAACGCCGACAACGATGACGAGCTCGGCTCGGGTGTCAACCAGCGCGTCGTGGTCTACATCGCCCAGAAGCGCAAGATCACCGCGGGTGACAAGCTCGCTGGCCGTCACGGCAACAAGGGTGTTATCTCGAAGATCCTGCCGGTGGAGGACATGCCGTTCCTCGCCGACGGAACTCCCGTCGACATCATCCTGAACCCGCTCGGTATCCCCGGCCGCATGAACTTCGGCCAGGTTCTCGAGACCCACCTCGGTTGGGTTGCGAAGCAGGGCTGGAACGTCGAGGGCAACCCCAAGTGGGCCACCACCCTCCCCGACCACGCCCGCAGCGCCGAGCCCGGCACGAAGGTTGCGACCCCCGTGTTCGACGGTGCGCTCGAGACCGAAATCGAAGGACTGCTCGACTCCACCACGCTCACGCGTGACGGTGAGCGTCTCATCGACTCCACCGGTAAGACCCGCCTCTTCGACGGGCGCTCCGGCGAGCCGTTCCCCGAGCCCGTCTCCGTTGGTTACATGTACATCCTCAAGCTGCACCACCTTGTCGACGACAAGATTCACGCACGCTCGACGGGTCCGTACTCGATGATCACGCAGCAGCCCCTCGGTGGTAAGGCTCAGTTCGGTGGACAGCGATTCGGTGAGATGGAGGTCTGGGCGCTCGAGGCATACGGTGCCGCGTACGCGCTCCAGGAGCTCCTGACCATCAAGTCCGACGACATCCTCGGCCGAGTCAAGGTCTACGAGGCGATCGTCAAGGGCGAGAACATCCAGGAGCCGGGTATTCCCGAGTCCTTCAAGGTGCTCATCAAGGAGATGCAGTCGCTGTGCCTGAACGTTGAGGTGCTGTCGGCTGACGGAACCGCGGTCAACCTGCGCGACACGGATGACGAAGTCTTCCGCGCCGCAGAAGAACTCGGTATCAACATCTCCACGCGCTTCGAGTCCTCGTCAATTGACGAGATCTAAGCCCACCCCCGACTCCTACTTTCGAATTCTGTAGAAAGAAGAAATACATTGCTCGACGTTCACGCGTTTGACGAAATTAAGATCGGTCTTGCTACCGCCGACGACATCCGTCGCTGGTCGCACGGTGAGGTTAAGAAGCCTGAGACGATCAACTACCGCACGCTCAAGCCTGAGAAGGATGGCCTCTTCGGAGAGCAGATCTTTGGGCCCTCACGTGACTGGGAATGCTCCTGTGGCAAGTACAAGCGAGTCCGCTTCAAGGGAATCGTTTGTGAGCGCTGTGGCGTAGAGGTCACCAAGTCCTCTGTACGTCGCGAGCGCATGGGCCACATCGAGCTCGCCGCGCCGGTTACCCACATCTGGTACTTCAAGGGTGTGCCCAGCCGTCTCGGTTACCTGCTCGACATGGCTCCGAAAGACCTCGAGAAGGTCATCTACTTCGCCGCCTACATGATCATCTCGGTCGACGAGGAGGGTCGTCACTCCGACCTCCCCGGCCTCGAGAACGAGATTCGTCTCGAGATCAAGACGCTCGAGGGCCAGCGCGATGCTCGCATCGCCGACCGCCTCACGAAGCTCGAGGAAGACCTTGCTGCCCTTGAGGCAGAGGGTGCCAAGAGCGACCAGAAGCGTCGCGTGAAGGATGGCGCGGAGAAGGAGATGGGCCAGGCCCGTAAGTCCTTCGACGAGCAGATCGCACAGCTTGAGCGCGTGTGGGAAGACTTCCGCACCCTCAAGGTCGGCGACCTCAAGCCCGAAGATTCCGTGTTCCAGGAGCTGCAGGACCGCTTCGGCACGTACTTCGAGGCCTACATGGGCGCCGAGGCAATCCAGAAGCGCCTTCAGGCGTTCGACCTGGATGCCGAGAGTGTCGACCTTCACGACCAGATCGCCAACGGCAAGGGCCAGAAGAAGATCCGCGCCATCAAGCGCCTCCGTGTGGTCAACTCCTTCCTGCAGACCGGCAACTCGCCGGCCGCCATGGTGCTCGAGGTTGTTCCGGTCATCCCGCCGGAGCTGCGCCCGATGGTGCAGCTGGATGGTGGCCGCTTCGCGACCTCCGACCTCAACGACCTCTACCGTCGTGTGATCAACCGCAACAACCGCCTGCGTCGCCTGCTCGACCTCGGTGCTCCCGAGATCATCGTGAACAACGAGAAGCGCATGCTGCAGGAGGCCGTTGACGCACTGTTCGACAACGGTCGTCGTGGTCGCCCCGTCACCGGTACTGGTAACCGCGCCCTCAAGTCCCTGAGCGACATGCTCAAGGGTAAGCAGGGTCGTTTCCGCCAGAACCTGCTCGGAAAGCGCGTTGACTACTCCGGTCGTTCGGTCATCATCGTCGGCCCGCAGCTCAAGCTTCACCAGTGTGGTCTGCCCAAGCAGATGGCACTCGAGCTGTTCAAGCCGTTCGTGATCAAGCGCCTCATCGACCTGAGCCACGCACAGAACATCAAGAGTGCAAAGCGCATGGTTGAGCGTTCGCGTCCGCAGGTGTGGGACGTGCTCGAGGAGATCATCCGCGAGCGCCCCGTTCTGCTGAACCGCGCACCTACGCTTCACCGTCTCGGCATCCAGGCTTTCGAGCCCCAGCTGGTCGAGGGCAAGGCCATCCAGCTTCACCCGCTCGTCTGTGCAGCATTCAACGCTGACTTCGACGGTGACCAGATGGCCGTGCACCTTCCGCTGTCGGTCGAGGCCCAGGCCGAGGCTCGCGTGCTGATGCTCGCGTCGAACAACATCCTCAAGCCGTCTGACGGTCGCCCGGTGACCCTGCCCACACAGGACATGATCATCGGTCTGCACCACCTGACGACTCTCAAGGAGGGTGGCACCGGTGAGGGCCGTGCATTCTCGTCGATCGCCGAGGCGATCCTCGCGCACGACCAGCACACGGTCGACCTGAACGCCAAGGTTCGCATCCGTCTCGAGAACGTGCACTTCGCCGAGGGCACTGCGCCCGAGGGATTCGTGCAGGGCAAGACCGTTCTCATGGACACGACGCTGGGTCGCGCGATCTTCAACGAGACGCTTCCCGCCGACTACCCGTACATCGAGGCAGTTGCTGACAAGAGCCAGATTTCGGCAATCGTCAACGACCTCGCCGAGCGGTACCCGAAGGTTGAGGTTGCTGCAGCGCTTGACCGCATCAAGGATGCCGGTTTCCACTGGGCAACTCGCTCGGGTGTCACCGTTGCGCTCTCCGACATCGTCACCCCGCCGAACAAGCCGCAGATCATCGCCGGCTACGAGAAGCAGGCCGCGAAGGTTCAGGACCAGTTCGACAAGGGTCTGACGACCGATGCCGAGCGTCGTCAGGAGCTCATCGAGATCTGGAACAAGGCCACCGCTGAGGTTGCGACCGCGATGCAGGAGAACTTTGCATCCGACAACAACATCAACCGCATGGTCTCGTCTGGTGCTCGTGGTAACTGGATGCAGGTTCGCCAGATCGCCGGTATGCGTGGCCTCGTGTCGAACCCGAAGGGTGAGATCATCCCTCGCCCGATCGTGCACTCCTACAAGGAGGGCCTGACCGTGGCCGAGTACTTCATCTCGACCCACGGTGCCCGCAAGGGTCTGGCCGACACGGCACTGCGTACCGCTGACTCGGGTTACCTCACTCGTCGTCTCGTGGACGTCTCGCAGGATGTCATCATCCGCGAAGACGACTGCGGCACCTCGAAGGGTCTCGACATGCCCATCGCAGAGCAGAACGCCGAGGGCGCCTGGGTTCTCAACGGAAACGTCGAGAACTCGGTCTACGCTCGCAGCCTCGCGGCTGACGCGGTCGACGCCAAGGGCAAGGTCATTGCCGAGGCTGGCGCCGACGTCGGTGACGTGCTGCTCGACACCCTGCTCGCCGCTGGTGTGCACAACATCAAGGTGCGTTCGGTTCTCACGTGTGAGTCGGCCGTCGGTGTGTGTGCAGTCTGCTACGGTCGCTCGCTCGCAACCGGCCTGCTCGTCGACATCGGTGAGGCCGTCGGTATCATCGCGGCCCAGTCGATCGGTGAGCCCGGAACGCAGCTCACGATGCGTACCTTCCACACCGGTGGTGTTGCATCTGCTGATGACATCACCCAGGGTCTGCCCCGCGTCACCGAGCTGTTCGAGGCTCGTACCCCCAAGGGTGCGTCCCCGATCGCCGAGGCCGCAGGTCGCGTCACCATCGAGGACACGGATCGCGCTCGTCGCATCATCCTGACCCCCGACAACGGTGACGAGCCCATTGCCTACCCGGTGCTTCGTCGTGCAACCCTCCTCATCGAGGATGGCCAGCACGTCGAACTCGGCCAGAAGTTCCACGTCGGAAACGTTGACCCGAAGGAAGTTCTTCGCGTCAAGGGCGTGCGTGCCGTTCAGCTCGAGATCGTGGATGGCGTGCAGGGCGTTTACCGCTCGCAGGGTGTTCCGATTCACGACAAGCACATCGAGGTCATCGTTCGCCAGATGCTCCGCAAGGTAACCGTGGTTGACCACGGTGACACCGGACTTCTGCCGGGTGAGCTCGTCGACCGGCTCAAGTACAACGAGCTGAACCGTGCTGCGCTCACCGAGGGTAAGGCCACCGCTTCGGCTCGCCAGGAGGTCATGGGTATCACCAAGGCTTCGCTTGCAACCGAGTCGTGGCTGTCGGCCGCGTCGTTCCAGGAGACCACGCGTGTTCTCACGCAGGCCGCCATGGAGGGCAAGTCCGACCCGCTCATGGGCCTCAAGGAGAACGTCATCATCGGTAAGCTCATCCCGGCCGGCACGGGTCTCCCGCGCTACCGCGATGTGTCTGTCGAGGCGACGGACGAAGCGAAGGCCGAGCGCTACCCGAACCGCATCTTCACGGATGAGTCGGTGTTCAGCGAGTCTGACTTGAGCTTCGTTGACTTCGACAGCTTCAGCTCAGACGACTACACCCCCGGCACCTACAACTGATTCGCGCGCGGGGCGCTGAGCCCCGCGCCGGATCAGGTCGAGTGATCGCCCGTACCGCGGGTCGAGCTTGACGAGACTGGTTCCGTTAGAGCCCGTCACCTTTTACGAGGTGACGGGCTCTTCGTCGTTAAGGCCCGCCTGCACCACTTCGTGGCTTGCGTGCAGGCTTCCGTCGATGAGGATTGTGGCGACATCCACCCGCCCCGGGGGCAACAAGCGCGCCACCACGCGGCCGTCCCGAGATTCGTCGAGGGCGCCACTCACGCGCGCGACGACGGCATTGAGGTCGCTCTCGCTGAGCCTGGCCGGATCGCTGTCATCGAGAAGAACGACATCCACTCCTCGACGGCGTGCTTCTCGAGCCGCGGCCACGAGGGTGGGCACGCTGAGCGCTCGGGCCCGAAGGCTGTCGCGAAGCTCGGCCTCGGCGATGGAGAATTCCAGCCGATCCTCGTCAGTGAGTCTCGAGCCGTCCACGAGGCGAGTCAGCAGGGGAGTGGCAACGGCATCCAGACCGCTGAGCCGTTCGTTGCGTTCGGCCGTGGTGGCGAGGTAGATCGCCTCCGCGCTCGCACGCGCCGAGGCCTCGAGGGTGAGCCGTTCGATACTCGCGATAGTGCGACGCAGCCCGACGGCAAACAGGGTGCCGACAAGCATGATGGGGAGTTGTTTACCGACGAGGCCCAGTGCGATGAAGGCCCCCGTCTCGGTTGTCGCGCCCCACACGACGATGACGCCGGACAGCAGGATGAAGCCGATCCATGCTTCGGGAAGGCGTCCGCGCAAGCTCACGTAGAAGAGGCTGACGGTCCCGGCGCCGAAGTACCACTGCGCGTGTCCGCCATGGGCCGTGAGCTGCCAGGAGATGAGGCAGGCGACAATCGGCCACGCCGCAACGACGATGTAGGTGCTCCAGCGAGTCATCGGAACAGCAGAATCCAGGCTGAACACCACGCCTATGCCGATGAACACCGCTATTCCCACGAACGTCGGCCACTCCGCGCGCACGTCGTCGAGACTCCACAGGGCGAGCACGATCATGGTGGCGATGTAGAGCCAGATGATCAGCCGTGGACCGTTCCCCGTCAGGGGAACCATTTGAGTCTCACTCATCGCCGATCCATTCGAGAGTCACGGTCGTGCCCGCGCTTGTTGCGCTGTGTACCGTCGCACGCCCGCCCGCGAGGGTCGCCATGCGTCCCCGGATGCTGACCTGGATGCCGAGTCGATGCGGGTCCACTTCTCGCGGATCGAATCCGGGGCCCGAATCGCGCACCTCCACTCGCACGATGTCGCCGGAGAACTGTACCCGCACCGATCGCGTCGCGTCGGGTGCGTGCAGCAGGCTGTTTCGCGCCGCCTCCGACGTGGCCTCGGCAAACGCGGCAGCCACCTCCGCAGGGATCGCCGCCGACCGTCGACCGGAAGCCTCGAAGTCGATGCCGACGGAGGCCGCGAGCACGACTGACCGCAGTCGCACCGTAAACACTCCCGCACTGACGGGTGTCGCCGAGTCGTCCCGGCCCGAACGCAAGCGTTCCAGCTGAGCCAGGGCGTGTTCGGCCTGGCTCTTCACCGACTCCTCGAGCCCGGGTTCGCCACGGGAAGCGTAGAAGAGGGTGCTCATCACCTCGTCGTGCACGAGTGCGTCGAGTCGGGTCTGCTCCTGCGCACGGGCCGACGCCGCGGCGGAGCGGGCGGCCGCCTCGCGCAGGATCGTGGTTGCGGCATCCACGGCTTTGGCGTTTCGCATCGCGACCATGGCCAGCGCGGTGAAGACGCCCCCCAGGGTGATCGTGAGCAGTGAGTATTGCAGGGGCGCCTGCCAGTCGACGCCACCCGCCGCGAAATACCGGATGGGCACGTTGAGCACTGAGTTTACGGCCAGGTAGATCCAGGCGAGGCTTGCTCGCCAGGCGATCGCGGCGGGAACGGCCCCCAGTGTGACGATCTCGAGCACCCACGGGTTGACATCGGGGGGCAGCGGGGTCGAGCCCATCGACGGCAACCACGTGACCACGGCGAACAGGTAGATGAGTGCGTACCAGCCGTGTGCCCTGCGAATATCGCGCAATCGCAGCCGGAAGGTGACGAACACGAGCACGGCAAATCCGCCAAACACCAGCATGGGCGCGCCATACACGTAGGTGGGAGTGAGGTAGGGGGCCTCGGAGATGATGGCGCCGATGGATGTCACGAGCAGCAACACCGCGGCCGCGCCCGTCACGGCCGTAATGGTGCGGGCAATGCGCTCTTCCGCGCGAGGCTCGGAGACCTGGGTGACGGCGATCGTCACGCTCATTGTTCTGGCGAGGGAAGAATGCCGTCTTCGACGGCGCGCTTGTAGAGGTCAACCTTGGTGTGCGCCGGCCGCCCGGCCATGGCGTATTTGTAGCGGATGCGACGAACGTATTCTGCAACGGTTCCCGTGGAGAGCCCCGCTCGATGCGCGACGGTGACCGACTTGTCGCCCGAGGCGTAGAGCGCGAGAACCTCGCGCTCCTTGGGGCTCAGTCCCGCGGAGGTGATGAGCGGGTCAGCGTCGAGCGCGGCCGCCCATTCCGTCGTCGCGACCATCACGCCACGAGAGGCACTGCGTATCGCGTCGAGGATCGCCTCACGAGATTCCGACTTGCGCACGATGCCCAGCACGCCTCCGCGCGAGGCCGCCCGCAGCTCGGCGGGGTTGTCTGCCGCGGTGAAGGCGAGCACGCGGGCACCGTGATCGTGCAGCACTCGAAGGTTGTGATCGATGGTCGAGCCGTCCGACAGGCGAATATCCAGCACCACCAGGTCGAGGTCGGCAATGAGCGGCAGAACCTGCTCGACGCTCGTGGCCGAGGTGACCAGATCGAGGTCATCCTGGCCCGCGAGCATGGAGGCGAACCCGAGTTGCACGGTCTCGTGGTCGTCCACGTGCGCGATGCGGAGAGCGCCGGTCATGAACTGAGGATGCCATGAATTCGCTGTGAGCGTGCGCACCCCCGTTCCACCCCCAAATGGGTGTCATTGCATTAGACGACTGATATACGGCTGGGAGCGCTGCCACCATTCGAGTAAGGAACCCGTACCTTATCCCGGAGCCGTGCCGTGAACAGACCCGCTATTGATGACCTCTTGGGCAGCATCCTGTCCACCTGGTATGAATCCGTTGCCGAGTGGGCGCCGCCCGGCCAGCTCTCGCCCATGACCTGCACCCAGTGCCGCTCATCACTGCTCTCCGAGGCCATGGATGTCGCGTGGTGGCCGCACGACCTGATGCACCAGCTCAGTACCGCGCTCGACTCGGCAGTCGAAACCATCTCTGAGTCGCAGCACCCGAGCGACGCGCGCGATCACGTTCTCGCCCACCTGAGCACCCAGATGGTCGATGTCGTCGACGTTCTCAATGAGTGCGTGACGCCGCGCCTGGATGAGTGGATCTCATCGCAGGCGCTCAGTCTTACCCCTCACTTGCGGGGCTAGTGGTCTGTCCCCCACCGGGTTACGGTGGGGAGGTCGCGATCACTGGGGGGTGAAGTCATGGCGTCTCTTACCGAAATCCTGATTCTTCGGGGCGTCATGCCCATCGAGAGTCTCGATTCCATGATGCCCGCCGACGAGGAGAGCACGGTTCGCGACCTGCTCGATCGCGGCGTTCTCACTGAGGTGCAACTGGCTTCCGCTCGAGCCGCGCTCGCGGGCCTGCCGTTCGTGGAACTTCTCGACTTCGCGGTCGACTCGCGCGCCGTCTCGCTCGTGCCCGCGGCGGTCTGCCGCCGATATGGCGTGCTTCCCATCAGCTTCTCGGGTGACTACCTGATTCTCGCGATGATCGACCCGGGCAACGTGTTCGCCGTCGATGACGTGCGCTCGATTGCTCGCCAGCAGGTCAAGTGTGTCGTGGCCGAGAAGAGCGACCTGCTCGCCGCGATCGACCGTTTCCACCGCGCTGACGGCGAGCTGTCAAGCCTGTCCACCGAGCTCGAGCTCGAAGCGGGCCCCGGCGAGCTTGTGCGCCAGGACCTCCCCGAGCCCAAGGAAGACGACGCACCAATCGTGCGGTTCGTGAACCTGCTCATCAGCCAGGGCATCCAGGACCTGGCGTCCGACATCCACATCGAACCCGCCGAGTACGACATGGGCGTTCGGTACCGCATCGACGGCGTGATGCACGAGATGCAGCGCGCCCCCAAGAACATCCAGAACGGCGTGATTTCGCGTCTCAAGATCATGGCCGACATCGACATCGCCGAGCGACGCAAACCCCAGGACGGTCGCATGTCGGTCAGTCACGGTGGTCGCAAGATCGACCTTCGTGTCGCGACTCTTCCCACGGTGTGGGGCGAGAAGGTCGTCATGCGTATTCTCGACAACAACTCCTCGAGCATGCAGATGTCAGACCTGATGATGCTGCCGCACAACTTCGAGGCCTACAAGCGGTCGTACTCCAAGCCCTACGGCATGATTCTCGTGACCGGGCCGACCGGTTCTGGTAAGTCGACGACGCTCTACACGACCCTGCACGCGGTCGCTCGCCCCGAGATCAACGTCATCACGGTCGAAGACCCGGTCGAGTACCGCATGAAGGGCATAAACCAGGTTCAGGTCAACCCGAAGGCCGGCCTCACGTTTGCGAGCGCGCTGCGCAGCATCCTGCGGTCCGACCCCGATGTGGTGCTCCTCGGTGAGATCCGCGACCACGAGACGGCGCAGATCGCGATCGAAGCCTCGCTGACCGGCCACCTCGTGCTCTCGACACTGCACACCAACGACGCCCCGAGCGCCGTGACCCGACTGACCGAGATGGACATCGAGCCGTTCCTCGTGGGGTCCGCTCTCGACTCCGTTGTTGCACAGCGTCTTGCTCGCCGGTTGTGCGAGCGCTGCAAGCAGCCCTATGCGCACAACCCGCAGGAGCTCGCGACGCTGCGGTTCATTGAACCGGGCCAGCCCGGACCCCAGTTGTTCAAAGCCACGGGATGCGCGAGCTGCTCCAACACGGGCTACCGGGGTCGCATCGCTCTCCACGAGGTCATGACCGTGACCGAGGAGATCGAGCGCCTTGCTGTCGCGCGCGCCTCGAGCGCCGAGATTTCACGCCTGGCAATTTCCCAGGGCATGCTCACCCTCCGCCAGGACGGCTGGGCCAAGGCACAAATGGGACTGACTTCTATTGAAGAGATTCTGAGAGTGGTGGCGTAATGACCCAACCCATTTACGAGATCCCGGTGAACGGGGGACTGCACGAGCAGGCCGCCGTGCCACCGCCCGGGTTCCCTGCGGCTCCGCCCACCAACTACGGGCCGCCCCCCGGAACGCCCGTGGCCGAGCCTGCTCCGCCCACGGTCGCAACCGCTCCGCCGCCCGCGTACACGCAGCCGCCGCCCGCCGCCGCGCCCATGTACTCGGCGCCGCCCGTCGCTCCATCGCTCGCGCCCGCCGCAGCCGCGCCAGCCGCCGCTGCGCCCGTCGCGGCTCCGACCGCCGCGCCGGCGTTCCCGCCCCCCGCGCACGCGCCCGTGGCGTCGTTCCCGCCACCGCGCGTTCCCGAGGGCGACTTCCCCGAGCGCGCGCCCACGCGCACGGGGGCCGACCACGACCTCATGCTCGCCCTCCAGGAAGTCATGATGTCGGGAGCATCCGACCTCCACGTCACGGTTAACGCGCCACCCATGATCCGGGTCGATGGCGTTCTGCGCCCCGTCTCGGCCAATGTCAACTGGGAGCGCTCGAAGGTGACGACGGCGCTCTACAGCATCCTTTCTGATGAACAGCGCGAGATCTTCGAGAAAGAACTCGAGCTCGACTTCGCCTTCACGCTGTCGGCCAACGCTCGCTTCCGCGTGAACTTCTATCAGCAGCGCAACGCGATCGGTGGGGCATTCCGTCTCATCCCGACCGAGATCAAGCCGCTGAGTGAACTGGGCGTACCTGACTCGGTCGCCAACTTCTCGACCCTCGCGCGCGGCCTCGTGCTTGTCACGGGTCCGACCGGTTCGGGAAAGTCGACGACGCTTGCGGCACTCATCGACCTCGTCAACCGCACGCGAGCCGACCACATCATGACGGTCGAAGACCCCATCGAGTTCCTGCACGCCAACCAGCGCGCGCTCATCAACCAGCGCGAGGTCGGCCACGACACGCACAGCTTCGCGAATGCGCTCAAGCACGTGCTGCGCCAGGACCCCGACGTCATTCTTATCGGTGAGCTTCGAGACCTCGAAACCATCTCGGTTGCCCTCACGGCGGCTGAGACCGGCCACCTCGTGTTTGCGACCCTGCACACGCAGGATGCCCCGCAGACGGTCGAGCGCATCATCGACGTCTTCCCGCCGCACCAGCAGGACCAGGTGCGTACGCAGCTGGCGTCAACCCTTCAGGGTGTGGTCTGCCAGACCCTCGTCAAGCACGCGAGTGGCACGGGCCGCGTCGTCGCGACAGAGGTGATGGTCACGACACCCGCCGTCGCCAACCTCATTCGCGAGGGCAAGACCTACCAGATCCCGACAGCCATTCAGGCCGGGCGCGGCCTGGGCATGCACACGATGGACCAGCACCTCGCCGAGCTCGTCAACAGCGGGCACATCACGCACAAGGCCGCGATGGAGAAGGTGCACGACCGGGAAACGTTCGACCGCATGGTTCACCGGCGGGATTCCTCCGACCTGGGGGCGCCGTCGGAGTTCGTGCCGACATTTGAGGCGAAATACTGATGTCTACTACTGTGCAGGCCTTTACCTACAAGGCCAGGGATGGCGAAGGCAAGATCGTCAAGGGCAAGCTCGAAGCGCCCAGCGAATCGGCTGCCGTGGCGCGCATGCGCACCATGGGCCTGTCGCCCGTGTCGGTGGATGCTGCGGGGGCCGGCACTGGCCTCAACATGGAGATTTCCCTCGGAGCGTTCGAGAAGGGTGTCACCCTCAAAGACCTCGCCATCATGAGTCGCCAGATGGCGACGATGGTGGCAGCGGGCATCCCGCTCATGAAGTCGCTCGCGATCCTGTCTGAGCAGACCGAGTCGAAGCCGCTCGCGCGCGTGCTCACCACCGTGCGTAACCAGGTCGAGGCCGGATCGTCGCTGTCTGAGGCTTTCGCGCGCCAGTCCGATGTCTTTCCGCCGCTCATGATCCACCTTGTGCGTGCCGGCGAGACCGGTGGTTTTCTCGACCAGGCGCTCGAGTCGATCGCGAGCACCATCGAGGCCGACGTCAAGCTGCGAGCCACGATCAAGTCGGCGATGACCTATCCCGTGGTCGTGTTGATCATGGCGCTGGTCTCGGTCGTCGGAATGCTGCTCTTCATCGTGCCGATTTTCGAGAAGATGTTCCAGGATCTCGGTGGCGAGCTTCCGATCCCCACCCAGATCCTCGTCGGTCTGTCGAAATCGATGATCTGGCTTGGCCCGATTCTTGTAGTCGGCGGCGTCGCATTTGCGATCTGGTGGCGACGCAACAAACACGCCGACAAGGTGCGGGCGTTTATCGATCCACTCAAGCTCAAGATGCCGGTGTTCGGTGATCTATTCCGCAAGGTCTCGATCGCCCGATTCACCCGCAACTTCGCGACCATGACCAAGTCGGGTGTGCCCGTTCTGCAGTCCCTCAGCATCGTGGGAGACACCTCCGGCAACTGGGTCATTGAAGATGCCCTGCACAAGGTGCAGGACTCTGTGCGGGCCGGTCGCACGATTGCTGAGCCCCTGGCCGAGAGCAACGTCTTTCCGCCCATGGTGACCCAGATGATCGCCGTGGGCGAGGACTCTGGATCGATGGAGCAGATGCTCAACAAGATCGCCGACTTCTACGAAGAAGAAGTGCAGACGACCACCGAGCAGCTCACGTCGCTCATCGAGCCACTCATGATCGGCTTCATCGGTGTCGTAATCGGTGGCATGATCATTGCCCTCTACCTGCCGATCTTCACGATCTTCGAGCAGATCAACTGAGGGTGTGCCCCTGTTCTGGGGGCGCGAAAAACGGATAAACCCCCTGTTCGCGGGATGTACGGGGGTGAGTCCTAGCAAGAACATATGTGTGGGGGTCAGTTCTACGGGGGACCTCCTGTCCACTTATCCAAGACGGAACAGGAAAACAAAATGTTTGCAGCAATTCACAAGTCGATGGACGCCAAGCGCGCCCGCCTCACCGAGGACAAGGGCTTCACGCTCATCGAGCTCCTCGTCGTCATCCTGATCATCGGCATCCTTGCCGCGATCGCGATCCCTGTGTTCCTCGGCCAGCAGGCCCAGGCGCAGGATGCCGCAGCCAAGGCCAACCTCGCCAACGCGAAGATCGCCTACTCGGCATACCTCGTCAACGTTCCCAACGGAACGCCCACGGCGGCGCAGCTGAAGGACTTCGGCTTCCCGCAGGACAGCAGCGTCACGATCGACACCGGCGGCTCGGCATTCTGCCTCGAGACCGCTGCCCCGGCTTGGCACGTCAGCGCTGCTGGCACCGCGATCTCGACCGGCGGATGCCCGTAACCACCTAGCGATTCAGGATGGGGCGTCGCGACTGCGGCGCCCCATCCAGCTATCGGCTTCGTTTTATGTAGTCAGCACCACCAGCATTACCCGATCTGAGAGGGGGACTCGATCGACATGACCATTGCACCGACCGGGCACCGCTCGCACAACCAGACAGACGACCAGGGCTTCGGGCTCATCGAGATCGTCGTCTCCATGCTCATTCTCGCCGCGCTCGCGCTGGCGTTCCTTCCGCTGCTCATTACGGGTCTCAAGACCTCAGCAGCCAACTCGACTCTCGCCACGGCAACTCAGCTCGTCGCCGAGAAGATGCAACTCGCCCAGTCCAAGGGACCGGTGTGCGCGAACGTTGCCGCGGTTGCCGGCACCGCCGACCTGACGGACCCGCGGGGTGTCGTGCTGCGGGTCACGACGACGACCGGAGCGTGCACAGGTTCACCAACCACTCTCGCGGTCACAACGAATGTCGTTCGACTCGACACCTCAGCCACGATTGCCACGGCGAGCACCCTCGTCTACGTGGGGAGCTGACCGTGGAAGCGCAGAAGGATCCGAGGGATGCGGGCTTCACGCTCGTGGAGTTGCTCGTCGCCAGCCTGCTGCTCTCACTTGTGCTCGCGATCGTGGCGGGAATCTTCATCTCAATCACGGCCACCCAGCGCAACGTGTCGGCTCTGACGACGACGACCTCGACCGCGCAGCTGGCCGCGGCCGCGATCGAGACCGGCGTTCGCAACGCGTCCGATGTCTCAGCAGTGCTCACGCCTTCCGGTACAGACCAGTACTTCGTTGTACGAACTGCGAGCCAGGGTGCCACCATCACGTGGTCGTGCCGCGCCTGGTATTACTCGGCCGCCAACGGCGGAAGCATCCGTTCGACCCAAACGGCTGACGGCACCAAGATCACGGCGCCCACCGCCGCCCAGCTCGCAACGTGGTCGCTGCTCGCCACAGGAATCACTCCTCGCTCCGGCACAGGTATCTTCACCGGCACCAGCGGGGGAGTCACGATGGCGTTCAACGCCGTCGCTGCAGGGGACAACAAGCCCATCGCAATCCAAACAACAGTGCTCAAGAGAACCGGCGTATCGGAGGCAGGCACGTGCTACTGACCAGGATCTTCCGCGGCATGCGCCGCGATGACGGTGCCGCGCTCGCTGCGGTGCTCGGACTCATGGCCGTCGGCCTCATCATGACCTCGCTCATCCTGACGTCGGTGGTGTCCGGGCTGGGCTTCACGACCTCGACTCGAGCGGGCGTGCAGGCACAAGCCGCTGCTGAAGCGGGTGTCGCCGCTGCGAGGGCCGGGCTCGCCGCCGGAACGTGCTCCGATACGTCGGGTGCACCGGTCTATACGAGCCCGACGGGAACGTCACCGCGCTACTCGGCTGCGATCTTCCGTCCGATTTCCGGCGGATGGGAAGCCAAGTGCCCCGTCGGCACGACGACTCAAGTGAAGATCGTGTCAACGGGATTTGCTGACCAGTCGGGAATCGTTGGCCAGGGCTCGGGCAACTCCATCAAACTTGAGGCGATCCTGGCGGCCACCTCTACACCCACCGCGATCAAGGCCAGCGGGCCCGCGGTGTACGCATACTCGTCCACCGGATTCGGCGGCGGTGGCACGCTGTACTCGATTGACGGTTCAAGTCCTGGCGTCATGATCAAGACCGGCAACGTTGCCTGCACCGGTGGCGCATCCGGCATCAGCAACCTCGTCGTGGAGAACGGCACCCTCAGCATCGATGGTGGATGCAGCATCACCGGTACAGCGTGGGCGAGCGGCCGCATCACCACGGTCGGCGGAGCAATTATCGGCGGCAGCCTGGTCGGTGCCGGGGTAACCCACGGCGGCAAGACCATCAACGGAAACGTGTGGTCGACGTCAGACGTCACCATCGGTGGCGGTGGAACGATTGGCGGAACGGTCGCGGCGCAGTCCCTCAGCCTGACAAACGGCAACGTCAAGGGCGACGTGTGGATCTTCGGGGGCTCGGTATTCAACTGGGGCGGTGTCGCGGAGAAGAATCTCACGACCAAGACGTTCTCCAAGCCGAGTGGCAACAACCAGTCGAGCTTCGTGAAGGGAACCCTGACAGTCGTTCCGGCTGGCCCCGGCGCGAGCACCTACTCGACGGCCCCCGCGCGACCCGTCGTTCCCGGCTGGTACAACCTCGCGTACGACATGACCAAATGGACTGGCTTCACCGAGCTCGTTATGCCGGCCGGCACGTGCTCGTATGCACAGTTGCAGGCCAAGGTCACGGCAGTGGGAACCAATGCTGCTGTGCTCGACGCCCGCGCCTGCACCAACGGCGTCTACATTTCGGGAGCCGACGAGCTCGAGCTCAAGGGTGACCTTGCCATCGTGGCAAACAAGTTCCTCCTGAACGCCGGCGGCGGGTTCAAGGCACCGACCGACCAGCGCCTGTGGCTGATCACTCCCGATGGCAACGTCAACGACACCGTGCCGACGTGCCCGAGTGGCAGCAGCTTCGTCATCGATGGCGGCTTCGACTTCACGAGCAATCTGTCGACGATGGTCTATACGCCGTGCGCGGTCACGTTCTCGAGCGGCATCGACACCCTGCGCGGGCAGATCTTCGTGGGCGCTGCGACCATCGACGGCGGTGCCAACATCGGCTACGAGCAGATTGGATTGCCCGGGGTTGACCTCGACTCCGGCACCGTCGCGCCCAGTACTCCGACGTCCACATCGCGGCCGCTTGTGTCGCTGAGGAACGTAACGGGGTGACCATGATTGCCGTAGCGTTGGGGGCCTTCGGCACACTTATCGGTTCCTTTTTGAATGTTGTCGTCTACCGAGTGCCGCTCGGAAAGTCGATCGTGTCGCCGCCGAGCGCCTGCGGTAATTGTGGTCACGTCGTGCGTGGGTACGACAACATCCCGCTCATTTCCTGGCTCGTGCTGCGAGGCAAGTGTCGAGACTGCGGAAGCAAGATCTCTGCGCGCTACCCCCTCGTAGAGCTCGGTGGAGCCGTCGCGTTCCTGCTTGTCGCGCTCCGTTTCGTGCCCGAGCTCCTCGCGACCACTACGCCGTCTGCGACCATCGCCGGCATCCTGGCCCTGGTTGCGTACCTGTATCTCGCGGCAATCAGTATTGCGCTCGCCCTCATCGACCTCGACACGCACCGCCTCCCGAATGTGATCGTGCTTCCCGCGTACGCGGTTGGGGCTGTGTTGCTCGGAGCGGCGTCGATCGTGGGTGGCGACATCTCAAGTCTGGGCCGAGCAGCGATTGGAGCGGGTGCCCTCGGGGGTCTCTACCTGCTGCTCGCCATCGTGCGTCCCGGGGGCATGGGCATAGGAGACGTCAAACTCGCCGGTGCCCTCGGGCTCTTCCTCGGGTGGCTCGGATGGGACGTGCTCGCCGTCGGTGCCATCTCAGGCTTCATCCTCGGTGGCCTCTTCGGGGTCGCCCTCATCATCTTCCGACGCGCTCGCTCCGGGTCGGGCATCCCATTTGGACCGTGGATGCTCGCCGGAGCCTGGCTCGGAATTCTCGGCGGTCACGTGATCGCCGATGCTTACCTGTCACTGTTTGGTCTGGGGGGATCATGAGTCCAATAGTGGGAATCGACATCGGCAGCGCGAGTATTCGCGCCGTCGAGGTCAAAAACGCCGACAAGGCGCATCCGATAATCACGCGATACGCGGAGGTGCCGCTACCTGAGGGGTCTGTGCGCCGAGGCGAAGTGCTCGAGATCGGCACCGTCACGACGGCAATCAAGCGCCTGTGGGCGAACGGCGGCTTCAAGACGAAAGACGTCGTACTCGGCATGGGTGGCCCGCGCGTCTTGTCGCGAGACCTCACGATGCCCCGAGCACCTATCGCGCAGATGCGAGAGGCCCTGCCGTTCCACGTGCAGGACATGCTTCCCGTGCCGGTGGGGGAGGCCTTGCTCGACTTCTATCCGATCTCGGAGGGCACGAGCGAGAGTGGCCCCGTGGTCAATGGACTTCTCGTCGCGGCGATCAAGGAGGCCGTTGCCGCCAACGTCGCATCCGTCACGCGAGCTGGTCTGCGCCCCGTGCAGGTTGACCTCATCCCCTTTGCCTTGGTCCGCGCCCTTGCTCCGGCGGGCGCCGTTCGGGGGCTCACGGCGATGGTGAGTATTGGAGCCAACACGACCAACGTCGTTCTCGTGCAGGATGGCGTGCCGCAATTCGTGCGCATCGTGCCCGCGGGTGGCGACGACATCACACGCGCCCTCTCGACGCGACTGCAGCTGTCTCCGGGCCAGGCCGAGAGCGCCAAACGCGATCTCGGGTTCAGCCCGACATCGGCGCGCCCTGAGCACCGCCCGGTCGCTGAAGTCATCTACGAGGTTGGTGGCGAACAGGTCAACGCCGTGCGCAACACGCTCAACTACTACACGACCAACCACCCGGGCTCGGTCATCGATCGCATCGTGCTCTCGGGCGGCGGCAGCCAGCTGTCGGGCTTGGCTCGAGCCCTGGGCGAAGTGACGGGTATCGCCGTTGTCGCGGCCGAGCCCGTGGGAGGCGCCGACTTCGGTCGCCAGCCCAAGGGCGCTCGCACTACTCGCGAGCAGCAGGATGCGATGACCACGGCATACGCACTCGCGTTGGGATCCGCATCATGAGCGCCCGCGCAGCAAAGCCCGTCAAGCAGATCCCCGGACTGGTTCTCGGCGGCGAGCCCCGTGCCGACCTGCTCCCTCCCGAGGTTCTTCAGGCGACCAAGGCGAAGGGCACCCGCAGGGTTCTTGCCGCCCTCGTTGTCGTCGTGCTCATTCTCGTGGCGGGCGGCTACGCCATCGCCACCATGCGGGCGCTTGCGGCCCAGGCGTCGCTCGACCAAGCACGCATGACAACCACAGACCTCATCAGCCAGCAGGCCCAGTACTCCGAGGTGAGCCAAATCTCCACTCTGCTCACTACCGGTGAACAAACCGTGCGTCTTGCCACCAGCACGGAGGTGGTGTGGGCGGATGTGTTTGACACGATCTCGGCGAACCTTGGTCCCGTTGCCTACCTGTCCTGGGATGCGAGTGTCCCCTCGCCCTGGGAGCCGGCGCTCGTGCCGAACGGGCCGCTGCGTCAACCGCGGGTGGCAACAATGTCACTCGTCGTGATCAGCATGACCACCATCGATGGCAACACGCTGTTCAGAGCTCTTCAGAAGATCGAGGGATTCGCCGACGCGACGATCGACCAGGTGAAGCTCTCCGAGGTTGCCGGGTATGAGACCTCGATCACGCTCAACCTAAACGTCGATGCGCTCGCGAAGCGCATCGGGGATGAAGAGGTGTCCCAGTGAAAGGCAACCGGTTGTGGCTGCTCGGAACCGTAGCGGTCATCGCGATCGTCGTAGTACTCGGCTGGGTGGTGGGCATTTCACCCAAGCTTGCCGAAGGCTCGGCCGCAATCGCTGAACAGCAAACTGTGGATTCGCAGAACCTCATGCAGGCCGCCACTCTCGCCGAGCTTGAGAAAAAGGCTGAGGACATCGACGACCTGAGGGCCGACGTTGAGACCTTGAGAAAGTTCATTCCGGCGACCCAGTCGGCCGACGCGTTCCTCGCGTTCGTGCAGCGGGCGGCAGATGCGGCTGTGGTTCAGATCACCAACATCACGGTCGCCGAGCCCACCGTCTACGGCGAAGCTCCGATCGCGGAAGGCGCCGTCGCGCCGCCCACTACAGACGAGAATGCCGCCCCGATCCCTGGTGCGACCGCACCGGACGGAGTGCTCACGATCGCAGTATCGATCGAGGTTTCGGGCGCTGCTCCGAATGTCATCGTGTTCAGCCGGATCGTCCAAGTCGGGGATCGCCTGTTCGTGGCCCCCAAGTTCACCTTTGTTCCGGATGAAACGAAGGGCACCCTGAGCGGATTCTTGTACGTCATCGCCGACCCAGCGGGCGCAGTCGTCGTGGAAGAGGACGACGCAGCAACAGAACCCACTCCGGAACCGACCGAGACTCCGGAGCCTTCCCCCACACCCACGGCTACCAACGGGTAGCCCCCATAGTCCGGGCGCACCCTGCTGTCATCCCCCTGACGGCGGGGTGTGTCCCGTTGCTAGAGTGTGGCCATGAGCGACGCAAAGCCTGAGCCCACTGAAGAAGTCATCGAAGATGCCGTAGTCGTCGAAGACACCGGGGCTGCCGAGCCCGTCGTCGTCGAGACGGTGGAGAACGTCGAGCCCGTAGCGGCACCGCCGCAGCAGCAGTACGTCTACGTTCAGACGCCGCCAGCTCCGAGCCCGAAGGGCAACCGCGGCTTTGGGGCGTTGATCGCCGTCGCATCCGGAGTCATCTTCGCGGCGGCTCTTGCCCTCGTTCGAATCATTCTCGACCTGCTCACCATCGGTCGCGTGAACTTCGGCTTTCTCGCTGTTCCCCAGTTCTACATTCCCGTGCTGTTCTTCGTGATCGCATTCGTGATCGTGGTGCTTCTCGCCAACCGAGCCAACTGGTGGGCCTACATTCTCGGCAGCATCGTCGTTGCTGTCGTCGTTTACTTCGGCACCGTGGGCCTCACGCTGCTCGCCGGTGGGGCGCTTTCGATGACCCCCGAGCAGGCTGCCGAGGCCTATGTCTCGCTGCTCGTGAGCCCCATCATCGTCATTTCAGCTCTCGTCGCTCGCGAAGTGGCCCTCTGGACCGGCTCGCTTATCGCGCGCCGCGGTCGCAAGATCAAGGTGCGCAATGTCGAGTCGCGCGCGGCCTGGGAGCGCGAGCTCGCCGAGAAGAGGGCAGCTCATGAGTCAGGTGCCGCCGCAACTTCCGCCACCTACTAACCGGGCGCTCGCGCCGATCCTCGGCGCGGTCACCTACATCGCCCTGCTCGTCGGCGTGTGGGGCGGGCTCAGTCTCGCGCTCGATCGCGACGTCGTCGACTATCCGGATGCCGGACCACTGCTCGGGCCGGCGATGGCTGGTGCCGCGATCATCGCGACCTGGCTCGTGTCATGGTGGGTGGCTCGCGCCGGGCATCCGCTGCGGGGAGCCGTGATCGCCGCGTTCGCTAGCTTCGCCGGGATGCTCGTGGTTGCCCTCGTGGGATACAGCCTCGAGGCAGTGGCGCACTTCGCGATCAGTCCCTTTATTGTGGCCGCCGCCCTGCTGTCGCCCCTCGTGGTCGTGGCCACCTGGGCGATGTCTCGCGCACCCCGCGGCTGACTCGCGCGCTATACCCTCGGAGCACAATGGACATTTTCTTTGAGATCGTCGGCTGGGCCGGCACCGTCACGATTCTGGTCGGCTACTTCCTGCTCTCCATCGGCAAGATCTCCAATGGCCGCATGTACCAGTGGTTCAACCTCGTAGGTGCGCTGGGACTGCTCATCAACGGCGTGGTGCACTCGGCATGGCCATCCGCCATCCTCAACGTCGTCTGGAGCGCGATCGCCCTCTTCGCCCTGATTCAGCTGGCGAGGAAACGACCAGTGAACACAGACGAAACAGCTTCCGCCCACAGCGCAATCATTTGACCGGCGAGTCCCGGAAGACTATTCTTGGCAAGGTGTGCGCGCTTTGGCGTGCGCGCTTGGGTTCGTCCATCGGATGACCCCCACGGCATACCCATCAATTCGTAGATGGGTCCAGATGAACTCGACCGGTCTGACCGGCTCGAATGCTAAACATCACAACCCTGTCACCGTGCAGAAAATCAAGGAGTTACTTAGTGCCCACCATTCAGCAGTTGGTGCGAAAGGGCCGCACGCCGAAGGTCGTTAAGACCAAGGCGCCCGCCCTCAAGTCCAACCCGCAGCAGCGCGGCGTTTGCACCCGCGTCTACACGACCACTCCGAAGAAGCCCAACTCGGCTCTTCGCAAGGTCGCCCGCGTCAAGCTTTCCAACGGAACCGAGGTCACGGCCTACATTCCCGGTGAAGGTCACAACCTTCAGGAGCACTCGATGGTGCTTATCCGCGGTGGCCGCGTGAAGGACCTCCCCGGCGTTCGCTACAAGGTAATCCGCGGCGCCCTCGACACCCAGGCGGTCAAGAACCGCAAGCAGGCTCGCAGCCGCTACGGCGCGAAGATGGACAAGAAGTAATGCCACGTAAAGGACCAGCACCGAAGCGTCCCGTAGTTGCGGACCCGGTCTACGGGGCTCCCATTGTGAGCCAGCTCGTTAACAAGATTCTGCTCGACGGCAAGAAGGGCCTCGCAGAGCGCATCGTTTACGGTGCCCTCGAGGGCGTTGCTGCCAAGAACGGCCAGGATGCAGTTGTCACCCTCAAGAAGGCGCTCGACAACGTGCGCCCCACCATTGAGGTCAAGTCGCGCCGCGTTGGTGGCTCGACCTACCAGGTTCCCGTCGAGGTCAAGGCACACCGTGCCAACACCCTCGCACTGCGTTGGCTCACGAGCTACGCAAAGGGCCGCCGCGAAAAGACGATGACCGAGCGTCTCACCAACGAGATCCTCGACGCATCGAACGGTCTCGGTGCAGCAGTCAAGCGTCGTGAAGACACGCACAAGATGGCTGACGCCAACAAGGCCTTCGCGCACTACCGCTGGTAACCACTTTTCGGTGATCGAGCGGAGCCGGGCATCCGGTTCCGCTCGATTCCCCGAGTCCAGCGTTCAACACACAATCTTTCGGAGGAACCCGTGGCACAGGACGTGCTCACCGACCTGAACAAGGTCCGCAACATCGGCATCATGGCGCACATCGATGCTGGCAAGACGACGACAACCGAGCGCATCCTGTTCTACACGGGCATCACCCACAAAATCGGTGAAGTTCACGATGGTGCAGCCACCATGGACTGGATGGCACAGGAGCAGGAGCGTGGCATCACGATCACGTCTGCTGCAACCACCTGCTTCTGGGACAAGCACCAGATCAACATCATCGACACCCCCGGTCACGTTGACTTCACGGTCGAGGTGGAGCGTTCGCTCCGCGTTCTCGATGGTGCAGTCGCAGTGTTCGACGGCAAGGAGGGCGTTGAGCCCCAGTCCGAGACCGTCTGGCGCCAGGCCGACAAGTACGACGTTCCGCGCATCTGCTTCGTCAACAAGATGGACAAGCTCGGCGCTGACTTCTACTTCACCGTCGACACGATCATCAAGCGTCTCGGCGCCAAGCCGCTCGTCATCCAGATCCCGATCGGTTTCGAGAACACCTTCGAGGGTGTCGTCGACATCGTAGAGATGCGCGCGCTCACGTGGCGCGGCGACTCCAAGGGTGACGTTGAGATGGGCGCCAAGTACGCCATCGAAGAGATCCCTGCCGACCTGGTCGAGAAGGCCAACGAGTACCGCGCGATTCTGCTCGAGACCGTTGCCGAGACCGACGACGAGCTGCTCGAGCGCTTCCTGAACGGCGACACCGACTTCTCGGTCGCCGAAATCAAGAAGGCCATCCGCAAGCTCACCGTCAACAGCGAGATCTACCCGGTGCTCTGTGGTTCAGCATTCAAGAACCGCGGTGTGCAGCCGATGCTCGATGCCGTTGTCGACTACCTGCCGAGCCCGCTCGACGTTCCCGCGACCGAGGGTCACGACGTTCGTGACGAGTCGGTCATCGTCGAGCGTCACCCCGATGCATCCGAGCCCTTCGCAGCGCTCGCGTTCAAGGTTGCAGTGCACCCGTTCTTCGGTCGCCTCACCTACGTTCGCGTGTACTCGGGCAAGGCCGACTCGGGCGCGCAGCTCATCAACTCCACCAAGGGCAAGAAGGAGCGCATCGGAAAGATCTTCCAGATGCACGCCAACAAGGAGAACCCCGTAGACAGCGTCACCGCTGGTCACATCTACGCGGTAATCGGCCTCAAGGACACCACTACGGGAGACACTCTGTGCGACCCGAACAGCCAGGTCGTTCTCGAGTCGATGACGTTCCCCGAGCCCGTTATCGAGGTTGCTATCGAGCCGAAGACGAAGGCCGACCAGGAGAAGCTGGGTATCGCTATCCAGAAGCTCGCTGAAGAGGACCCGACTTTCCGCACCGAGCAGAACCAGGACACCGGCCAGACGGTCATCAAGGGTATGGGTGAGCTTCACCTCGACATCCTCGTTGACCGCATGAAGCGCGAGTTCAACGTTGAAGCCAACGTTGGCAAGCCGCAGGTGGCCTACCGCGAGACGATTCGTCGCATCGTGGACAAGCACGACTACACCCACAAGAAGCAGACCGGTGGATCCGGCCAGTTCGCGAAGGTGCAGATCTCGCTTGAGCCGCTCGAGGTAACCCCCGACACGATCTACGAGTTCGAAAACAAGGTCACCGGTGGTCGCATCCCTCGCGAGTACATCGGTTCAATTGACGCCGGTTTCCAGGCGTCAATGGCGGTCGGCGTTCTCGCCGGCTACCCGATGGTCGGCGTCAAGGGAATCATCCTTGACGGCGCTGCCCACGATGTGGACTCGTCGGAAATGGCATTCAAGATCGCCGGCTCCATGGCATTCAAGGAAGCGGCCCGCAAGGCCGACCCCGTGCTGCTTGAGCCGCTCATGGCCGTCGAGGTGCGCACGCCCGAGGAGTACATGGGCGACGTCATCGGCGACCTGAACTCGCGTCGCGGCCAGATCCAGTCCATGGAGGATGCGACCGGAGTCAAGGTCGTTACCGCCAAGGTGCCCCTGTCGGAGATGTTCGGTTACGTCGGTGACTTGAGGTCCAAGACCTCCGGTCGCGCTGTGTACTCGATGAGCTTCGACAGCTACTCAGAAGTTCCCCGCGCGGTAGCTGACGAGATCATCCAGAAGAACAAGGGCGAGTAACTCCGGTTATTCGATCTGCCAGACAGTTCAACTAACATAAACACACACCAATCGCTCTAGCATCCGAAAACCATTCGGATGCTAAGCACCGAGTCCTGAGGAGGACCCACTGTGGCTAAGGCCAAGTTCGAGCGGAGCAAGCCGCACGTAAACATCGGAACAATCGGTCACGTTGACCACGGAAAGACGACGCTCACCGCGGCGATCTCCAAGGTCCTGGCTGACACGTACCCGTCGGCGACCAACGTTCAGCGCGACTTCGCGTCGATCGACTCGGCGCCTGAAGAGCGCCAGCGTGGTATCACGATCAACATCTCGCACGTTGAGTACGAGACCGCGAAGCGTCACTACGCTCACGTTGATGCACCCGGCCACGCCGACTACATCAAGAACATGATCACCGGTGCTGCTCAGATGGACGGCGCAATCCTCGTGGTTGCTGCTACCGACGGCCCCATGGCTCAGACCCGCGAGCACGTGCTGCTCGCGAAGCAGGTTGGTGTTCCTTACCTGCTCGTCGCACTGAACAAGTCCGACATGGTTGATGACGAAGAGATCCTTGAGCTCGTTGAGCTCGAGGTTCGCGAGCTGCTCTCGGCTCAGGGCTTCGATGGCGACAACGCTCCCGTTGTGCGCGTCTCCGGCCTGAAGGCTCTTGAGGGCGACCCGACCTGGACCCAGTCCATCCTCGACCTCATGACCGCTGTCGACGAGTCCGTTCCGGACCCGGTGCGCGACAAGGACAAGCCGTTCCTCATGCCCATCGAAGACGTGTTCACGATCACCGGTCGTGGAACCGTTGTGACGGGTCGCGCCGAGCGCGGTACCCTCGCGATCAACTCCGACGTCGAGATCGTGGGCATCCGTCCCGTCCAGAAGACCACGGTCACTGGTATCGAGATGTTCCACAAGCAGCTCGACGAGGCTTGGGCCGGCGAGAACTGTGGTCTGCTGCTGCGCGGCACGAAGCGTGAAGACGTTGAGCGCGGCCAGGTTGTCGTGAAGCCCGGTTCGGTTACCCCGCACACGGACTTCGAGGGCACCGCCTACATCCTTTCCAAGGATGAGGGTGGCCGTCACAACCCGTTCTACGCGAACTACCGTCCGCAGTTCTACTTCCGCACCACCGACGTCACCGGCGTCATCACGCTGCCCGAGGGCACCGAGATGGTTATGCCCGGCGACACCACCGACATGACCGTCGCGCTGATCCAGCCGATCGCCATGGAGGACGGCCTCCGTTTCGCCATCCGTGAGGGTGGCCGCACGGTTGGTGCTGGAACCGTTACGAAGATCCTGAAGTAATTCAGTTTCTGTAAGAAAGGGTCGTGCCTTCGGGCACGGCCCTTTCTGCGTTAACCCGCGCTCTCCGTGTGTGCGCACAACCTTCGAGAGACCGTTGCGCGGGTCTGAGCGTCAGTCGCGGGCGTCCTGCCACCCGCCACCGACCGCGTCACCCGCGCAACCGATCCCCACCCTTGGGCGCGTTCCGGCAGTTGTCCACGGAATTCGGATGCTCGTGCTCCGCAACGCGCCTGCGGCGGCAGCCTTGGCCGATGAGCTCACCCGATGAACTACTGCCGGCCCTCTATCGACGCAGCGATCTCGACGCCATCATTCCGTCGGGGCCCGCTCTCCGCCGAGCAATTCGCCGCGGCGATCTCATCCGCGTTCGGCACGGTGTCTATGCGCAGGCTAACGAGTGGAACCTGCTCGACGCGGATGCCCGCTACCGCGCATTCATCCACGCTGCTGCGCTCGAGCTGTCTCCTTCGACGGTTTTCTCGCACGAATCGGCCGCGGCGATCTGGGGACTGCCAATCGTGGGTGCCCGGCCATCGGCGGTGCACACTCTCGTGCCCCGAGCAGGTGGCGGGCGCTCAGATGAGGGGGTCCGCCGCCACGCTCTTGGTGCCGATGTGGCGGGTACCACTGTCCACCAGCAACTCTCATTGACAACGATCGAGAGGACCGTCATTGATCTGGCGGCGAGCGCCTCCTTGTTCTCCGCCATTGCTGCGGCTGATCGCGCCATTCATGTCGCACGATTCAACCCGAATCCGCTGACGACGCGAGAGAAGCTTGTCGTTGAGTGGGAGCGGCTTCTGCCCTTCTACGGAAGTGCTCGCGCGCTCAAGATCCTCAACTTCGCGGATGAGCGTTCCGGTTCGACATCCGAGTCAACAAGCCGAACCACGATCGCGCTCCTGGGATTTCCGCGCCCGATCCTTCAGAGGGAGTACCGAATCGCGAGCGGCCTGGTTCCGGTCGACTTCTACTTCGAGGAGGTCGATGCCATCGGCGAGTGCGACGGTGAAGACAAATACACGAATCCTCTGCTTCGCGGCGGTCGCACGGTAGAAGAGGTCGTTCTGCTCGAAAAGCACCGCGAGAACGAGCTGCGACGCCAAGCGCGCGGCTTCGCACGATGGAACTCGCGAGAAGCAATGTCGCCTCGGCTCCTGCGTCCGAAACTCCTCGAGTTGGGCTTGCGCCAGAGCGCACCTCGGTTACGCGGGAGGTGAGGTCAGTCGCGGGTGTCCTGCCACCCGCGACTGACCGTTTCTCCCGCGCGACCGGGTGCTGGGCGAGCGCGCGCTAGCTGCGCCCGGCCGCGGCGCTAGCTGCGCCCGAGGGCGCGCGCCCCCAGGGCGGCGGCCGTGGCGACGACGGCTGAGCCGAGAGCATCGATTGCGTCATCCGGGATGCCCGTGCGAAACGTCACGCCCACGCCGGCGATCGGGTACCTCTTGTGGTCGACCGCGGCAGCCCCCACCGATGAGTAGTCGGACTGCACGTCGCCCAGCTCGAGCGCGAACCCGCGCGACCGCGTCGCGAGCAGGATCGCGTCGAGTTCCGCGAGCGTCGACGGCCCCGGTCCCACCCGGCGGATGAGCGAGTCGCGCGACGGGTAGAGCGCCCGCACCTGCGCGCCCGAGAGCTCGGCGAGCATTGCCCGGCCGGTGGCGGTGAGGTGTGCGGGTAGCCGAACGCCCACGTTCGACACCGTCGTGGGCGCCCGGGCGCCTTGCACCTTGCCGACGTAGGTCACGTCTGCGCCCGTGAGTACAGCGAGGTGGGCGACGACGGGTACACCCACGTCGGCGACGAGCTTCTCCATGAGCGGGTGCGCGAGCCGGCCGAGCCGCTCGGTTTGCAGTGAGGCCGAGCCGATCTCGACGACGAGTGCACTGAGCCCGTAGGCGCGCTCTTCTGGGTAGTGCACGACGAAGCCCTCATCCATCATCACCCGCACGAGCTGGTACACCGACGATCGAGGCATGCCCAGGTCGCGAGCGAGGGTGGATGCGCGCACGGGCCCACTCCGAGCCGCCAGGTACCGAAGCACGGCGAGCGTGTTACGCGCTGCAGGAATCTGCGGCATCCGACGCTCCTGTCTGATATCTCATACACAGTATGACGCAGGCCCGTTCCACAACGGGAGCCTCGGGCGTTCAATGAGACGCATGAGCGAAGTCACCGTCGGGGTCGGTCCCGTGAGCATTCACGATGTCATCGCGGTGGCCAGACACGGCGCCCGGGTGGTCATCGCCGCCGAGTCAATTGACGCGATGCAGTCGTCGCGCGCCGTGATTGAGGCTCTCGCCGAGGATCCGCAGCCGCACTACGGCATCTCGACGGGCTTTGGCGCGCTCGCGACCAAACACATTCCCCTTGAACAACGCCTGCAGTTGCAGCGCTCGCTCGTGCGAAGCCACGCGGCAAGCTCGGGGCCAGAGGTCGAGACCGAGGTCGTGCGCGCCACGATGTTGCTTCGGCTCTCGACGATGGCAACGGGCCGCACAGGGGTGCGCCCCGAGGTCGCCGAGGCCTACGCGGCCCTGCTGAACGCCGGCATCACGCCTGTCATCGGCGAGTACGGCAGCCTCGGCTGCTCGGGCGATCTCGCGCCGCTCGCCCACTGTGCGCTCGCGGTCATGGGCGAAGGCGCTGTGCGCGTTCGCCGGGCGGTAGCCCCGGCCCCTCGCGCCGGCGGTGGGGAGAGTGCACACGGCGACCTGTCGGCGTTGGGCGAACTCATGTCTGCCGAAGAGGCCCTGGCGGCCGCGGGACTCGAGCCCGTAGTGCTGCGCGAGAAGGAGGGGCTCGCCCTCATCAACGGCACGGACGGGATGCTCGGAATGCTGTCACTGGCAATCGGCGATCTCGACGATCTGCTCGACACAGCCGATCTCGCGGCAGCGATGAGCGTCGAGGGACTCGCGGGCACCGATGCGGTCTTCGCCGAAGACCTGCAGGCGCTCCGGCCCCACCCCGGCCAGTCGACGAGCGCGGCCAACATGCGCGCGGTGCTCGCGGGCTCCGGTGCGATCGCCGCGCATCGCGCCACCGGGTTCACGCGGGTGCAGGACGCCTACTCGTTGCGTTGCGCACCGCAGGTGCATGGCGCGGCGCGCGACACGGTCGACCATGCGCGCCGGGTCGCGCTCATCGAACTGAGCAGCGCCATCGATAACCCCGTCGTCACCGTCGACGGCCGCGTTGAGTCCAACGGCAACTTCCACGGCGCTCCCGTCGGCTACGTGCTCGACTTTCTCGCGATCGTGGTCGCGGATGTCGCGAGCATGAGTGAGCGCCGCACCGATCGCTTCCTCGACAAGAACCGCAACGGTGGTCTCAACCCGTTCCTCGCTCACGACCCCGGCGTGGACTCGGGGCACATGATCGCGCAATACACCCAGGCGGGAATCGTGAGCGAGCTGAAGAGACTCGCGGCACCGGCATCCGTCGATTCCATCCCGACGAGCGCCATGCAGGAGGACCACGTGTCGATGGGCTGGAGCGCCGCGCGCAAACTCCGCCGCAGCATCGACGGCCTGCAGCGCGTGCTCGCCATCGAGCTGATGACCGCCGCTCGAGGCATCCAAATGCGTGGCGAGCGGCCGTCGCCCGTGAGCGCAGCGGTCATCGACACCCTGCGCACCGTTGTGCCCGGACCCGGGCCCGACCGCTACCTCGCCCCCGACATCGCCGCGGCCGTCGATCTCGTTGTGCGCAACTCATTCGCGGGCGCTTTCGAGGCGACGGGAAAGGAACGATCATGATCACCGCTCACCGGGGCAGTACCCTCCACACTCTCGGCTGGCCGCAGGAAGCAGCCTTGCGCATGCTTCAGAACAACCTTGACCCTGAGGTCGCCGAGCATCCCGAAGACCTCGTCGTCTACGGCGGCACGGGAAAGGCCGCGCGTGACTGGCCGAGTTTTCACGCGATCGTGCGAACGCTCGAAACGCTCAGGGGCGACGAGACGCTGCTCGTGCAATCGGGCAAGCCCGTCGGAGTGATGCAGACGCACGAATGGGCGCCGCGCGTGCTGCTGGCCAATTCCAACCTCGTCGGCGACTGGGCCAACTGGGATGAGTTCCGTCGGCTCGAGCAGCTCGGACTCACGATGTACGGGCAGATGACCGCAGGATCGTGGATCTACATCGGCACTCAGGGCATCCTGCAGGGAACCTTCGAGACCTTCTCGGCCGTCGCCGAAAAGAAGTTCAACGGAACTCTCGCCGGCACCATCACCCTGACAGCCGGTCTCGGTGGCATGGGGGGCGCCCAGCCGCTCGCCGTCACGATGAATGACGGCGTCGCGATCTGCGTCGATGTCGACCCCAGCCGCATCGCGCGCCGCATCGAACACGGCTACCTCGACGTCGCGGCAGACAGCCTTGAGCACGCCCTCGAACTGGCATACCGGGCGAGGGATGCCCGCAAGCCGCTGTCTATCGGAGTGCTCGGCAACGCGGCATCCGTCGTGCCAAGCCTGCTTGAGATGGGCGCCGAGATCGACATCGTCACCGACCAGACGAGCGCCCACGACCCTCTGGCTTACCTCCCGCTCGGCATCGAGTTTGAGGATTGGGCCGCCGAGAAGACTAAGCCGGGCTTTGCCGAGCGCGCCCGGGGCAGCATGGCCAAGCACGTGGCGGCGATGGTCGGGTTCCAGCGCGCGGGTGCGGAGGTCTTCGACTACGGCAACAACATCCGCACCGAGGCGCTGCAGGCGGGCTACTCCGACGCCTTCGCCTTTCCGGGCTTCGTGCCCGCGTACATCCGCCCGCTGTTCGCCGAAGGCAAGGGGCCGTTCCGCTGGGCGGCCCTCAGTGGTGACGCCTCGGACATCGCCAAGACCGACCGTGCCGTGCTCGAGCTTTTCCCCGAGAATCGCTCCCTGCAGCGCTGGATTCCGATGGCGCAGAAGCGAGTGCATTTCCAGGGCCTCCCCGCCCGCATCTGCTGGCTGGGCTACGGGGAGCGTGATGTGGCGGGCGAGCGCTTCAACGACATGGTCGCCTCGGGCGAGCTCGCGGCACCCGTGGTGATCGGTCGCGACCATCTCGACTCCGGCTCCGTCGCGAGCCCGTACCGCGAGACCGAGGCGATGAAGGATGGCTCAGACGCCATTGCCGACTGGCCTCTGCTCAACGCGCTCGTCAACACGGCGTCGGGCGCGACGTGGGTCTCGATCCACCACGGCGGCGGTGTCGGAATCGGCCGCTCCATCCACGCGGGGCAGGTCACGGTCGCCGATGGCACGAAGCTCGCGGGCGAGAAGATCGCGCGAGTGCTCACGAACGATCCCGGGATGGGCGTCATCCGTCATGTCGATGCGGGGTATGACGAGGCGATCGAGGTCGCGGATAGGCTCGGCGTCAGAGTTCCGATGCAGGAGGGATAGCCCGTGCACGCCCCACTGCCCCACGACCCGCTCTGGCCCCGTGCGGGCGACTGGCCTTCCCCTACTCCCGGGCAGAGGGCGGATGGCGCGATCATCGGCATTCCGACCTTTCGCACGTCACTGTCTCCCACGCAGGCCCACTCGACTCCCGGCGCGGTTCGCGCGGCCCTGCGTCGCTACTCGCTCGAGACGGGCCTACGCATTGTCGACGCCGGCGACGCCGTTGATCCCGACAACAACGACTCAACAGCACTCGTCGCCGCGCTCGATGCCCGGCTGGTGATCGCGCTCGGTGGCGACAACGCCACCACCGTACCGGTCGCTCTCGGTCGATGGGGCGACACCGTCACAACCGCGGGTCTCGTCACCGTCGACGCTCACCACGACCTGCGCGATGGGGTGAGCAACGGATCGCCCGTGCGGCAGCTGCTCGAGGCGGGGCTCGCTGGCACCCGCACCACCCAGGTGGGAATCGAACCCCTCGCCAACTCCCTCGCCTACTCTCGGCGGGCCGCCGACGCAGGCATCACGGTCGTGCTGCGCGACGAGCTGCACAAGCGATCGATCGTCGACGTGATGCGCGAGGCGATCGATCGGGCGGCGAGCGCGGGCGGTCCCGTGCACGTCGACCTCGATGTCGATGTGTGCGACCGCTCGGTCGCGCCCGGGTGCCCGGCGAGTGTTCCGGGGGGCATCAGTGCGGCCGAGCTTCGCGCCGCGGCCCGAGTCGCTGGGGCCCATCCCGCGGTCACGTCGATCGACCTCACCGAGGTGGATGCCGCTGCCGACACCCCCGACGCGCGCACCGTACGCCTCGCCGCCCTCTGCGTGCTCGAGATCATCGCGGGACTGGCCACGCGATGACCACGACTCTCGTAGACAACATCGGCCTGCTCGTCACTCACGACACCGAGCAGTCCGAGCGCGGCAACGCGGCCCTCGTGATCGAGCATGGCCTCGTCGCCTGGACCGGTGACGCCGCACACGCGCCATCCGCAGACGAACGCATCGACGCCGAGGGTGGAGCAGTCATCCCGGGCTTCGTTGACAGCCACAGCCACATCATCTTCGCCGGCGACCGTTCAGACGAGTTCGAGGCCCGGATGGCCGGGCGCAGGTACGAGGCGGGGGGCATCCGGCGCACGGTGAGGCTCACGCGCGACGCGAGCGACGAGCAGTTGCTTGCGAATGCGTCGAAGCTCGTTGCCGAGGCCCATGCCCAGGGCACGACGACGATCGAGATCAAGAGCGGCTACGGCCTCACCGTGGCCGACGAAGAGCGCAGCGTGCGTCTCGCCCGCACCCTCACCGACGAGGTCACGTTTCTCGGCGCGCACGTCGTGCCCGACGGTGACCGTGACGACTACGTCGACCTTGTCGTGGGAGACATGCTCGACGCCTGCGCCCCCTACGCGAGGTGGATCGACGTGTTCTGCGAGACCGGCGCCTTCACGGTCGACGAGAGTCGTCGCATCCTCACCGCGGGAATCGCCAAGGGGCTGGGAGCGCGCGTTCACGCGGGCCAGCTCGGTGAGTCCGGGGGAGTCGCCCTCGCTGTCGAACTGGGCGCCGCGAGCGTCGACCACTGCACGTTCCTAAGCGACACCGATGTCGAGGCTCTCGCCCACAGCGCGACGGTTGCCACCCTGCTCCCGGGCGTCGAGTTCTCGACCCGCCAGCCCTGGCCGGATGCCCGCCGCCTGATCGACGCCGGAGCGACGGTCGCGCTCGCGAGCGACTGCAACCCCGGCTCGAGTTTCACGACCTCCATGCCGCTCATGATCGCGCTCGCCGTTCGCGACATGGGGATGACGCCCGCTGAGGCACTCTGGTCGGCGACGGAGGGCGGAGCGGCGGCCCTGCGGCGGGATGACGTGGGCCACCTCCGCGTCGGGGCGCGAGCGCACCTGGCGATTCTGGATGCTCCCGGCTACGTGCACCTCGCGTATCGCCCCGGCGTTCCCCTCGTGAGGCGGGTCATCGCCGGATAGGCTCCCACCATGGCTCGGGTCATTGGCAGGATCGCACTGCAGGTCGGGATCGCGACCGCGCTCACGGTGCTCCTGGGCTGGATGTTGTACCTGTTTCTGGGCGCTCCGGCGGTCGACGCGCTCGTGCTCAACGCACTTCCCCTCGTGCTGGGGTTCGTTGACATAGCGATAGTGACGTGGCTCGTGCAGCTCATTGTCGGAGCGGTTCGCACCCGCGGGAGCGGCTGGGGCTTTGCCGGCTCGATGCTCGCCGCATTCATCGGCACTGTCGTCAACCTCGTGTGGATCGTCATCCTCTCGGCACTGGGCGGTGGAGTCGACGGCGCAGCGATAGCGTTGGGGGTGCAGGCGGGGGTTTTCTTCCTTGTCGCAGCCGCCATTTCCACCCTCATCGTGAACATCCTGATCAGGAATCCGGGCGCCCCCACCTCTGGGTGAGCAATCGCGACACGCCCGGGTTGCAGCAAATGCCGCAGTGTGGCAAACTCTTCTAGTTCAACACTTTGCCGCGTCGTGCGGCGAATCACTTCCAGGCAGTGCATAGCCCGGTGCCCAAGGCACCAGAGGCTAGGCCGCGGGGAGCAGAACTCACAAGCTCAATCAATTCTGTGTGCGTGCCTTCGTGTGCGCGCAGGGTCTTGAACATTGACAGATAAACAGTGGTGCGTAAGCAGAAGTGCTATCGCAGTTGTTCCAACAGAGAGAGAGTCCGTCATGGCGGGACAGAAGATCCGCATTCGACTGAAGTCGTATGACCACGAGGTCATTGACTCGTCGGCTCGCAAGATCGTCGACACGGTTACCCGCGCGGGTGCCACGGTAGTTGGCCCGGTGCCGCTGCCCACCGAGAAGAACGTGATCGCAGTGATCCGCTCCCCTCACAAGTACAAGGACAGCCGCGAGCACTTCGAGAAGCGCACCCACAAGCGGCTCATCGACATCATCGACCCGACGCCCAAGGCAGTTGACTCGCTCATGCGTCTCGACCTGCCGGCCGACGTCAACATCGAGATCAAGCTCTAGCCCTTAGGCAGAGCCTCGAGAGCCGAATAGGAAGAATTATGTCTAAGAACACCAAGGGTCTGCTGGGCAAGAAGCTCGGCATGACGCAGGTCTGGGATGCGAACAACAAGCTCGTACCCGTGACCGTCGTCGAGATCACCCCCAACGTTGTTACCCAGCTGCGCACGCAGGAGGTCGACGGCTACACCGCCGTGCAGATCGCCTACGGCCAGATCGACCCCCGCAAGGTCACCAAGCCGCTCACCGGCCACTTCGACAAGGCAGGCGTTACGCCTCGCCGTCACCTCACCGAGCTGCGCACCGACGACACGTCGGAGTACAGCCTGGGTCAGGAACTGACGGTCGACATGTTCGAGGCTGGCAAGAAGGTCGACGTCATGGGCACCTCGAAGGGCAAGGGATTTGCCGGTGTCATGAAGCGCCACAACTTCAAGGGTGTTTCGTCGAGCCACGGTTCGCACCGCAACCACCGCAAGCCCGGCTCGATCGGCGCATCCTCGACCCCCAGCCGTGTCTTCAAGGGCATGCGCATGGCGGGCCGCATGGGTGGCGACCGCGTCACCGTGCTGAACCTGACCGTCCACTCGGTCGACCTCGAGAAGGGCATCCTGCTCGTCAAGGGCGCCGTGCCCGGTGCTCGTGGTCGTATCGTCTTCGTTCGCAACGCAGTGAAGGGGGCGTAGTAATAATGGCTACCTCCATCGACGTCACAGACGCCAAGGGCAAGAAGGTCGGCACCGTCGAACTTCCCGCCGAGGTGTTCGACGTTCAGACCAACGTCCCGCTCATCCACCAGGTTGTTGTCGCCCAGCGCGCCGCCGCTCGCCAGGGAACGCACAACACGCTGCGCCGCGGCGAAGTGTCCGGTGCAGGCCGCAAGCCCTTCAAGCAGAAGGGAACCGGTCGCGCTCGTCAGGGCTCGATCCGCGCACCCCAGATGAAGGGTGGTGGCATCGTGCACGGTCCGCACCCGCGTGACTACTCGCAGCGCACCCCCAAGAAGATGATTGCTGCAGCACTGCGCGGAGCTCTCTCCGACCGCGCTCGTGGCGAGCGTCTTCACGTGATCGACTCCCTGTCCGTCGGCAACCTGCCGTCGACCAAGGCCGTCGCCGCTCTGCTCAACTCGATCGCCCCCAGCAAGAACGTGCTCATCGTTCTGCAGCGCGAAGACGAGACGAGCTACAAGAGCGTTCGCAACCTGTCTACCGTCCACGTTCTGCCGTTCGACCAGCTCAACGCGTACGACATCCTCGTGAGCGACGACATCGTCTTCACCCAGGGTGCCTTCGATGAGTTCGTGGCGTGGAACACCAAGGCCAGCAAGGAAGAGGTCAGCGCATGAGCGCCGAGACTTACAAAGACCCACGCGACATCATCATCGCCCCGGTCGTCTCCGAGAAGAGCTACAGCCTGATCGACGACGGCAAGTACACGTTCGTGGTTGACCCCCGTGCAAACAAGACGGAGATCAAGCTCGCGATCGAAAAGATCTTCAACGTCAAGGTCGGCTCGGTCAACACCCTGAACCGCACGGGCAAGACCCGTCGCACCAAGTTCGGGCTCGGCAAGCGCAAAGACACCAAGCGTGCAATCGTCACGCTCAAGTCCGGCTCTATCGACATCTTCACGGCTGTCGGCTAGGGATCAGAGGGATAACTCATGGCTATTCGTAAGTACAAGCCCACGACTCCTGGTCGTCGCGGTTCATCGGTTGCAGACTTTGCCGAGATCACGCGCTCGACCCCGGAGAAGTCGCTGCTTCGCCCGCTGCCCAAGACCGGTGGTCGTAACAACGCCGGTCGCATCACGACTCGTCACATCGGTGGTGGCCACAAGCGCCAGTACCGCGTGATCGACTTCAAGCGCAACGACAAAGACGGCATCAATGCCCGCGTTGCCGAGATCGAGTACGACCCGAACCGCACGGCTCGCATTGCGCTGCTGCACTTCGTTGACGGCACGAAGCGATACATCATCGCTCCGAACAAGCTCAACCAGGGCGACATCGTAGAGTCGGGCCCCTCGGCCGACATCAAGCCCGGCAACAACCTGCCCCTTCGCAACATCCCGGTCGGAACGGTCATTCACATGATCGAGCTCCGCCCCGGTGGTGGCGCCAAGATGGCTCGTTCCGCTGGTGCATCCGTTCGCCTCGTTGCCAAGGACGGCCCCTACGCGCAGCTTCGTCTGCCGTCGGGTGAAATCCGCAACGTGGATGTTCGCTGCCGCGCCACCATCGGCGAGGTCGGCAACGCCGAGCAGTCCAACATCAACTGGGGTAAGGCCGGCCGCATGCGCTGGAAGGGCGTTCGCCCGACCGTTCGTGGTGTTGCCATGAACCCGGTAGACCACCCCCACGGTGGTGGTGAGGGTAAGACGTCCGGTGGACGCCACCCCGTTACCCCTTGGGGCCAGAAGGAAGGTCGCACTCGTAAGCGCAACCTTCCGAGCGACAAGCTCATCGTTCGTCGCCGCAATGTCGGCAAGAAGCGCAAGTAGGAGAGTCAGAAGATGCCACGCAGTCTGAAGAAGGGCCCCTTCGTCGACGACCACCTCCTGCAGAAGGTCGTTAAGGCGAATGAGGCCGGCAACAAGAACGTGATCAAGACCTGGTCGCGCCGCTCGATGATCATCCCGGCAATGCTGGGTCACACCATCGCGGTGCACGACGGTCGCAAGCACATCCCGGTGTTCGTCACCGAGACCATGGTCGGGCACAAGCTCGGCGAGTTCTCGCCCACCCGCACGTTCCGTGGGCACGAGAAGGATGACAAGAAGGGTCGTCGCCGCTAATGGTTGAATCCATCGCCCGCGTGAAGCACATTCGCGTCACCGCTACAAAGGCCCGCCGCGTCGTCAACCTGATCCGCGGCAAGCAGGCTCACGAGGCTCTCGCGATCCTGAAGTTTGCGCCCCAGGGTGCAAGCGAGCCCGTATACAAGCTCGTTGCTTCTGCCATCGCGAACGCTCGCGTCAAGGCAGATGCGTCGAACAGCTTCCTCGACGAGCAGGATCTGTTCGTCTCGGCAGCCTTTGTCGACGAGGGAACGACCCTGAAGCGGTTCCAGCCGCGTGCACAGGGCCGCGCCTTCCAGATCCTCAAGCGCACCAGCCACATCACGATCGTGCTGTCCACTCCGGACCACCTCGTTGAGGCTGCCGCTCCCAAGGCCCAGAAGGCAGGAAAGAAGTAATGGGACAGAAGGTAAACCCCTACGGTTTCCGTCTGGGAATCACCACCGACCACGTGTCGCGTTGGTTCTCTGACAGCACCAAGGCCGGACAGCGCTACAGCGACTACGTCGCCGAAGACATCAAGATCCGCAACCTGCTCAAGACCTCGCTTGACCGTGCCGGTGTGGCACGCATCGAGATCGAGCGCACCCGTGACCGCGTTCGCGTCGACATTCACACTGCCCGTCCGGGCATCGTGATCGGTCGCCGTGGCGCCGAGGCCGAGCGCATCCGCGCCGACCTCGAGAAGCTCTCGGGCAAGCAGATCCAGCTCAACATTCTCGAGGTCAAGAACCCCGAGGCCGAGGCTCAGCTCGTTGCCCAGGGCATCGCTGAGCAGCTCACCGCTCGTGTGGCATTCCGCCGCGCGATGCGTAAGGGCCTGCAGGGCGCCCAGCGCGTTCCTTCCGTCAAGGGTGTTCGCATCCAGGTCTCCGGTCGTCTTGGTGGCGCAGAAATGAGCCGCTCAGAGTTCTACCGTGAGGGTCGCGTTCCGCTTCACACCCTGCGCGCCAACATCGACTACGGCTTCTACGAGGCCAAGACGACGTTCGGACGCATCGGCGTGAAGGTCTGGATCTACAAGGGCGACATCACGAACAAGGAGCTTGCTCGCGAGCAGGCCAACCAGAAGTCATCCCGTCCGGAGCGTCGTGACGACCGTGGCGGCGACCGCCGCGACAGCCGTCCCCCGCGCACCTCTGCTCCCAAGGCAGACGCACCGGTCGCAGCAGGAGTTGAGGCGTAACCATGTTGATTCCCCGCAAGGTCAAGCACCGCAAGCAGCACCACCCCGGCCGTAGTGGCCAGGCCACTGGTGGCACCGTGGTGTCGTTCGGCGAGTACGGCATTCAGGCCCTCACTCCCGCATATGTGACGAACCGGCAGATCGAGGCAGCTCGTATCGCCATGACCCGTCACATCAAGCGTGGTGGAAAGGTGTGGATCAACGTCTACCCCGACCGCCCGCTCACCAAGAAGCCGGCCGAAACCCGCATGGGTTCCGGTAAGGGTTCACCCGAGTGGTGGATCGCGAACATCAAGCCCGGTCGCGTGCTCTTCGAGCTCAGTGGTGTCAATGAGACCATCGCTCGCGAAGCACTCACCCGTGCCATTCACAAGCTGCCCCTCAAGGCACGCATCATCAAGCGCGAGGAGGGCGACGCATAATGGCGATCGGATCCAAGGAGCTTGCTCCCGTTGAGCTCGACACTTTTGAAGACGAGAAGCTCGTCGACGAACTGAAGAAGGCGAAGGAAGAACTCTTCAACCTTCGCTTCCAGTCCGCGACCGGCCAGCTCGAAAGCCACGGACGCATTCGCGCTGTCAAGCGCGACATTGCTCGCATCTACACGGTCATCCGTGAGCGCGAGCTGGGCATCCGGGCAACCCCCGTTGCTGTCGAGGCTCCGGCCAAGGCACCCAAGAAGGCAACCAAGAAGGCCGACGCTGCAGACGCAGTCGAGGCCACCGATGAGACGAAGGAGGCGTAGTCATGGCGAAAGTTGACGAGAAGAAGGCTGTTGTTGAGACGGCCGAGCTCGATCGCGGTTACCGCAAGACGCGCCGTGGACTCGTAACCAGCGACAAGATGGACAAGACCATCGTTGTCGAGGTCGAGGACCGCGTAAAGCACCCCCTGTACGGCAAGGTCATCCGCCGCACCTCCAAGGTGAAGGCGCACGATGAGGCCAACTCGGCCGGCATCGGCGACCTCGTTGTCATCAGCGAGACCCGTCCGCTCAGCGCTACCAAGCGCTGGCGCCTGGTCGAGATCCTCGAAAAGGCGAAGTAAATGCTTCAGCAGGAATCCCGAGTAAAGGTCGCCGACAACACCGGCGCCAAGGAGCTCCTCACGATCCGCGTTCTCGGTGGCTCAGGCCGTCGTTACGCCGGACTCGGTGACGTCATCGTCGCCACCGTCAAAGACGCGATCCCCGGCGGCAACGTCAAGAAGGGCGATGTGGTCAAGGCCGTCATCGTTCGCGTCATCAAGCAGACCCGTCGTCCCGACGGCTCGTACATCAAGTTCGACGAGAACGCTGCCGTCATTCTGAAGGCTGATGGGGACCCCCGTGGTACCCGTATCTTCGGGCCGGTCGGCCGTGAGCTTCGTGACAAGAAGTTCATGAAGATCATCTCGCTCGCGCCGGAGGTGCTGTAACCATGGCAAACATTCGTAAGGGCGACCTCGTTCAGGTCATCAGTGGCCCGACCCAGGACCGCGGCGGAGACCGTGGCAAGCAGGGTCGCGTCATTGGCGTTATCGCTGACAAAGACCGCGTGATCGTGGAGGGTGTCAACTTCGTCACCAAGCACGTCAAGGTGGGCCAGACGCAGCGTGGCACCAAGACCGGTGGCATCGAGACGATGGAGGCACCCATTCACGTGTCGAACATCGCCCTCGTTGACCCCGAGACCAAGCTCCCCGCCCGCGTCGGTTTCCGCATCGAGACCGACGACCGTGGCAAGACCACCCGCGTGCGCTACTTCAAGAAGTCGCGTCGTGTCGAGACCAAGAAGCCCGCGAAGGCTTCGACCAAGAAGTCGGCTGACAAGCCGGCCGCAGAGGACGCCGAGTAATGACTGACACCGCAACTGCGCCCGCAGCTGGCAAAATCCAGCCGCGCCTGAAGCAGAAGTACCGCGACGAAATCGCCGCGCAGCTGAAGAAGGACTTCGGCTTCACGAACGTGCACCAGGTGCCCGGCATCGTGAAGGTCGTTGTTAACACCGGCGTCGGCGAGGCAGCTCGCGACGGCAAGATCATCGATGGGGCCGTCAAGGACCTCACCGCGATCACCGGCCAGAAGCCGCAGGTCACCAACGCTCGCAAGTCGATCGCGCAGTTCAAGCTCCGCGAAGGACAGCCAATCGGCGCACACGTCACCCTCCGCGGCGACCGTGCGTGGGAGTTCATCGACCGTCTCGTGACCCTCGCGCTTCCCCGTATCCGTGACTTCCGTGGCCTGTCGGACAAGCAGTTCGACGGTCGCGGCAACTACACGTTCGGCCTCACGGAGCAGTCGATGTTCCACGAGATCGACCAGGACAAGATCGACCGCGTTCGTGGTTTCGACATCACTGTCGTCACCACCGCTCGCAACGATGAAGAGGGTCGCGCGCTTCTCAAGGCGCTCGGTTTCCCGTTCAAGTCGAACGACGCAGCCGCCAACTAAACCAAACCCGTTGATCGCGCTCGTCGCGACCAACACCGATCGACAAGGTCGGCACTCGTGTAACGGGTGTACGAAACCGGTCGAGATTAGGAAAACCAATCATGACAATGACAGATCCGGTCGCAGACCTGCTGACCAGACTGCGGAACGCCAACTCGGCGTACCACGACACGGTCTCGCTGCCCAGCAGCAAGCTCAAGTCGCACATCGCGGAGATCCTCAAGTCCGAGGGTTACATCTCCGCGTGGAAGGTTGAGGACGCCCGCGTGGGCCAGACCCTGACCATCGACCTCAAGTACGGCCCGAACCGTGAGCGCTCCATCGTGGGCATCAAGCGCGTGTCGAAGCCCGGCCTCCGCGTGTACGCAAAGTCAACCGAGATCCCCAAGGTTCTCGGCGGTCTCGGCGTCGCCATCCTGTCCACCTCCTCCGGTCTGCTGACCGACAAAGAGGCTTCCTCGAAGGGCGTAGGTGGGGAAGTCCTCGCCTACGTGTGGTAACTCGTCATGTCACGTATTGGAAGACTCCCCATCGACATCCCCGCGGGTGTTGAGGTGAAGATCGACGGCCAGGATGTCGCGGTCAAGGGCCCCAAGGGTGAGCTCTCGCTCACCGTTGCGAACCCCATCGTCGTTGCAATCGAAGAGGGCCAGCTGCTCGTCAGTCGTCCGGACGACGAGCGCGCATCGCGCTCACTGCACGGCCTGACTCGCACGCTCATCGCGAACCAGATCATCGGTGTCACCGATGGTTACTCCAAGGGCCTCGAGGTCGTTGGTACCGGTTACCGCGTGATGTCGAAGGGCAACTCGGTTGAGTTCGCGCTCGGCTTCTCCCACCCCATCACCGTTGACCCGCCGGCTGGTATCAGCTTCACGGTCGAGGGCAACAACAAGCTGACGGTCAGCGGAATCGACAAGCAGGCTGTCGGCGAGGTCGCGGCCAACATTCGCAAGCTGCGCAAGCCAGAGCCCTACAAGGGCAAGGGCGTGCGTTACGCGGGCGAAGTCGTCCGCCGCAAGGCCGGAAAGAGTGGTAAGTGATCATGGCTCTCGGAACCAGAGGTAAGAGCAAGTCGGCCGCTAAGAGCCGTCGTCACGCACGCCTTCGCAAGAAGGTTGTCGGCACCGAGGCGCGTCCGCGCCTGGTCGTCACCCGTTCGGCCCGCCACGTATTCGTGCAGGTCGTCGATGACTCCAAGGGTCACACCCTTGCGTCGGCATCCACGCTCGAGGCAGACCTTCGCACGTTCGACGGTGACAAGACCGCCAAGGCCCGCAAGGTCGGCGAACTCGTCGCAGAGCGTGCCAAGAAGGCCGGCGTTGACGCAGTCGTATTTGACCGTGGTGGCAGCCGTTACGCAGGACGCGTAGCAGCTATCGCTGACGGAGCTCGTGAGGGTGGTCTGAACCTGTGAGCGACGCAACTAACACCAACAAGGAGCAGGACGTGGCTGTTGAGCCAACTGAGGCTGTCGCAACCGAGGCTGTAACGGTGCCTGAAAACACCGTCGACGCCCCGGCCACCGACACCGCCAACGAGCCTCGCGAGGCCCGCCGTGGCGGTCGCGAGCGCAACCCCAACCGTGATCGCGGCAACGCTCGCGATGCCGAGAAGAGCCAGTTCCTGGAGCGCGTTGTCACCATCAACCGCGTCTCGAAGGTCGTGAAGGGTGGTCGTCGCTTTAGCTTCACCGCTCTCGTGGTCGTCGGCGATGGCAACGGTCTGGTCGGCGTCGGCTACGGCAAGGCGCGCGAAGTTCCCACGGCCATCTCCAAGGGCGTCGAGGAAGCGAAGAAGAACTTCTTCCGTGTTCCCCGCGTCGGAGTGACGATTCCCCACCCCGTGCAGGGCGAGGCCGCAGCTGGCGTTGTGCTGCTGCGTCCGGCATCCGCTGGTACCGGTGTTATCGCCGGTGGCCCGGTGCGTGCCGTACTCGAGTGCGCGGGCATCCACGACGTGCTGAGCAAGTCGCTCGGTTCGTCGAACACGATCAACATCGTGCACGCGACGGTTGCTGCCCTCAAGCAGCTCGAGGAGCCTCGTGCGGTTGCCGCACGTCGTGGCCTGCCCGTCGAGCACGTTGTCCCGGCTCGCCTTCTGCGTGTCGAGGCCGAAGCTAAGGCAGGTGTCTGATGGCTGCGCGCCTGAAGGTAACCCAGATCAAGTCCAAAATCAGTGAGAAGCAGAACCAGCGCGACACCCTGCGCAGCCTCGGGCTGCACCGCATCGGTGACGTCGTCGTCCGTGAGGACAACCTGCAGAACCGTGGCTACGTACGCACGGTCGCTCACCTCGTCAAGGTCGAGGAGATTGACTAATGGCTGACGAAGCTACAGAGAAGAAGGCGCCGGCGAAGGCCGCTGCCCCCAAGGCTGCTGCCGAGAAGAAGGCGCCCGCGAAGGCTGCCGCTCCCAAGGCTGCTGCAGAGAAGGCTCCGGCCAAGGCTGCGGCTCCCAAGGCTGCTGCCGCCGACAAGGCTCCTGCCGCGAAGGCTGCGCCCGCCAAGGCCGCCGCCCCGAAGGCTGCTGCTGCCAAGGCTGACGACACCGTTGCAACCAAGGCTCCGGCCAAGGCTGCCGCTCCGAAGGCCGCCGCGAAGAAGGCACCCGCTGCCGACGTCGCATCGCGCCCCCAGGTGCTCAAGGTGCACCACCTCCGCCCGGCTCCCGGCGCGAAGAAAGACAAGACGCGCGTCGGTCGTGGTGAGGGATCCAAGGGTAAGACCGCTGGTCGCGGTACCAAGGGAACCAAGGCTCGCTACAACATGCGCACCGGCTTCGAGGGTGGAAACATCAACTTCGTCATGCGTGCGCCGAAGCTGCGCGGGTTCAAGAACCCGTTCCGCGTTGAGTACCAGGTCGTCAACCTCGAGAAGCTGGCCGAGCTCTACCCCAAGGGCGGGGATGTCACCATCCTCGACCTCGTGGCCAAGGGTGCCGTTCGCAAGAACGAAAAGGTCAAGGTTCTTGGGTCGGGCGATATTGCGGTTAAGCTGAACGTTGCAGTCGACAAGGTCTCCAGCTCAGCTGAGCAGAAGATCGTTGCCGCCGGCGGTTCGGTCAAGTAAGTAACCCCTCTACGGGTTTCGAGCGGGGCTGGTCTTCCGGCCCCGCTCGACTGCATTACATAGAACTGTTTTTCTTCAAACGTCGGAGGCCTTGTGTTTAGAGCTGTCGCGCGGATCTTCCGTACGCCTGACCTTCGCAGGAAGATCGGGTTCACGCTCGGCATCGTTGCGCTGTTCCGTCTGGGCTCGTTCATTCCTGCCCCGTTCGTTGACTTCGGCAACGTTCAGATCTGTCTCGCGTCGAACGCGGGAACGTCGGGCCTGTATGACCTCGTTAACCTCTTCAGCGGTGGCGCTCTGCTGCAGCTGTCCATCTTCGCGCTCGGCATCATGCCGTACATCACGGCGTCGATCATCGTGCAGCTCCTGCGCGTGGTCATCCCACACTTCGAAACCCTCTACAAGGAGGGCCAGTCCGGCCAGTCGCGCCTGACGCAGTACACCCGCTACCTCACCATCGCGCTCGGTGTTCTCCAGTCGACCACCCTCATCACGGTTGCGCGCAGCGGCGCTCTCTTCCCGTCGAACTCGGGTGTCGCCGAATGTAGCCAGCTCATCACCAACGACGCCTGGTACGCCATCATGCTCATGGTCATCACGATGACCGCCGGTACCGGCCTCATCATGTGGATGGGCGAGCTCATCACCGAGCGTGGCATCGGCAACGGCATGTCGCTGCTGATCTTCACCTCGATCTCGGCAACCTTCCCGAACGCACTCCTCGCAATTGCTCAGAACCGTGGCGTCGAGACGCTTCTCATCGTGCTTGCGGTCGGCATCGTCATCATGGCGGCGGTCGTGTTCGTCGAGCAGTCGCAGCGACGCATTCCGGTGCAATACGCAAAGCGAATGGTCGGTCGACGCACCTACGGGGGCAACAACACGTACATCCCGATCAAGGTCAACATGGCCGGCGTTGTGCCTGTCATCTTTGCCTCGTCGCTGCTGTACCTGCCCGCCCTCATCGCGCAGTTCAACCAGCCGGCCGCGGGCGAGACTCCTGCCGCATGGGTCACGTGGATCTCGAACTACCTCACCAAGGGCGATCACCCGCTCTACATGCTGCTGTACTTCCTGCTCATCGTGGGCTTCACCTACTTCTACGTCGCGATTACCTTCAACCCTGAAGAGGTCGCCGACAACATGAAGAAGTACGGCGGCTTCATCCCGGGCATCCGCGCAGGTCGCCCGACCGCGGAATACCTCGACTACGTACTGACGCGCGTGACGCTTCCCGGCTCGCTGTATCTCGGTGCGATCGCGCTCATCCCTCTCATCGCCTTTGTTCTGGTGGGGGCCAATACGAACTTCCCGTTCGGTGGCGCCAGCATCCTGATCATCGTCGGTGTCGGGCTTGAGACCGTGAAGCAGATCGACTCGCAGCTCCAGCAGCGTCACTACGAGGGACTTCTGCGTTGACGGCCCGGCTTCTCATAGTTGGTCCGCCAGGGGCAGGTAAGGGAACGCAGGCCGCCCGAATTTCAGAGGCTTACGCCATCCCGACGATCTCGACGGGCGATATCTTCCGCTTCAACATTGCCAACGAGACCGATCTCGGCAAGCAGGTCAAGGCGATCGTCGACGGTGGGGACTACGTTCCTGACTCGCTGACCAATGCACTGGTTACCGATCGACTCAACGAGGCCGACGCTGCGACGGGATTCCTGCTCGACGGCTACCCCCGCACGACCGACCAGGTGCGGTACCTCGACAACCTGCTCGCGTCGCACGGCCACTCACTCGATGCAGTGATTCGCCTGGTTGCCGACCAAGAAGAAGTGATCCGCCGACTGACCAAGCGTGCCGTCGAACAGAACCGTGTCGACGACTCCGAGGAATCCATTCGTCACCGCCAAGAGGTCTACCAGCGCGAGACCGCACCGCTCCTGGCAATGTTTGGTGAGCGCGGACTGCTCATTGAGGTCGATGGCCTCGGGCCGGTCGACGAAGTGACGGCCCGCGTGTTTGCTGCGCTGGCCGAACGCGGCATCATCGAGCCAGACGCCGCCTAGTTTCGTGGCCTTCGGTAAGCGCGGCATCTACAAGACGCCCGCGGAGCTTCGCCTCATGGTTGAGCCAGGGCGCATCACGGCCGCCTCGCTCGCGGCAGTCCGCTCAGCGATCGTGCCCGGCACGACGACCGGCGAACTCGATCGCATCGCCGAGGCGACCATCCGCGGCCTCGGTGGTGTTCCCAACTTCATGAAAGAGCCGGGCTACCGCCACACGCTGTGCGTTTCGGTCAACGACGAGGTTGTTCACGGTGTGCCGGGGGACCGGGTCATCCAGCCCGGCGATCTTGTGTCTGTCGACAGCGGCGCCGAGATCGGCGGATGGAACGGAGACGCGGCCTTCAGCGTGGTGGTGCCCGATCCGACCCGGCCCGACCTGGTTGCGCGCCGGCAGCAGCTGGCAGAGATCACCGAGCGATCCCTCTGGGCGGGCATTGCGGCGCTCGCCACTGCCCGAAAGTTGAACGAGCTCGGGGGAGCGATCGAAGACGAGATCGAGTCGGCCGGCGCCTTTGGCATCGTCGAGGATTACACGGGTCACGGCATCGGCCGATCAATGCACGAAGATCCTCCGGTATTCAACTACCGCGTGCGCGGGGCGAGTCCCGACATCAAGGCCGGTTTGGTGGTTGCGATCGAGCCGATGGTGACGGCCGGTGCGATCGACCTGCACGTGCTCGCCGATGACTGGACCATTGCGACCGACGACGGGTCGGATGCTGCGCACTGGGAGCACTCGGTGGCAGTGCACGCCAATGGCATCTGGGTGCTCACTGCCGAAGACGGCGGCGCCGCAGGGCTCGCCCCCTTCAGAGTCGCGCCGACGCCCATTCCGTGAGCTAGTCTCGACTCGGATGGGGAGAGACCAGATGACGGACGACACAAAAGGTTTATCTCGAGGCGCGTTCGTCGGCATCATCATCGGCGTATCGGCCGGACTGCTTGCGATCGTTATCGCGGCAGTCATCGTGGTGGTGCAGATTGTCACACCCCCGCCAGCGGTCGAGGCGAAGCCGGGCCAGGACGTATTCGAGGCACTGCGACTCACTGATTCCGACGTGCGGTACCTCGGTCTGACCGCGAGTGACAGTGGGCACACTCCATCTACCCTGGGTACCGCCGTGACGCGGGTCGGATCGGACTGGCGCGACGCGAAGGGGACGCCCGCGGAGTGTGCATTTGCGGGAGGAGAGCTGGGCCGAGCCGTCTACCCCGCGTGGGGCACTGAGACTGATGCCGATCCGTTGTGGAAGAAGAAGGTTGTCTCGGCCACGCAGAGTCTGAGCGCAGAGAGCGACGGATCCTCCTTCGTGACAGTGACGTCGAGAACATTCGACACCGAGCAGGATGCCGTCACATTCCTGCTTGAGCACAATGACTACGTACCAGCGTGTCCGTCGTTTACGACAACCAACTTTGCCGTCGAGTACACGACAGCCATAACTCCGCTTCTCATCGACACTCTCGAGGTCAGCAATAGTGGCTGGATTGCTGAGACGGCCAACTGGGTTGCCGTTGGCCAACCCGCGGAGACTGCGGCAGATATACAGACCTGGGTTCTGACGCTGCAGCACGGCAAGGTGGTGCAGCGAGTCACGATGGTCGTGCCCGCTGCCCAAGAGGCAGAGGCGGGACCGTTCTTTACCGAACTCGCCGCCGTCGTAGCTCGCCGACTGTCGACGACCGTGAAGTCAGAATGATGACGTTCGCCTCGGGCGCAGCGCAGTTATAGCACGCGAGTGGCGAAACGCCCGGGAATGACCTAAGCTTGATCTTTGGTGTTTCCGAACGATTTTGTCGTGCCTGCGCTCTGTTTATCCAAGCAGACTGCATCGAAGCATCAAATCCACGCAGACCAGCGAATCAATAACTTTTAGCGACGAAGAGGCTATGGCCAAAAAAGACGGTGTCATCGAGATCGAAGGCGCGGTTGTCGAAGCTCTGCCCAATGCGATGTTTCGCGTTGAGCTGACCAACGGCCACCGGGTACTTGCCCACATCTCAGGCAAAATGCGACAGAACTACATCCGAATCCTTCCTGAGGACCGGGTGGTTGTCGAGTTGAGCCCGTACGACCTGACCCGTGGCCGCATCACGTACCGCTACAAGTAACTGCCGCAAGGCACGATTCGCTGAGAAGTAACGGCCCGCGGCACTCTGCGGGTACGAAGACAGCGAAAACAAGGAACTGCAATGAAGGTAAACCCCAGCGTTAAGCCCATCTGTGACCACTGCCGCGTCATCCGCCGCAATGGAAACGTCATGGTGATCTGCAAGTCGAACCCGCGTCACAAGCAGCGCCAGGGCTAATCGACTCGCTCACACACTTACAACTGAATAACTAAGAGCAGCACCAAGAACCGGCTTCGGCCGGGGACACCGAGGGTTGGAGGCCTTCGCACCGGTGCTGTCCAATACCTCCACTCACTCACAGGAGAAGCCACATGGCACGTCTAGCCGGCGTCGACATCCCGCGCGACAAGCGCGTTGAGGTCGCACTGACTTACATCTACGGTGTTGGTCGCACGAGGGCCCTCAAAACCCTCGCCGACACCGGAATCAGCGGGGAGATCCGTGTTAAGGATCTGACCGATGACCAGCTCATCGCACTGCGCGACTATATCGAGGTGAACTTCAAGGTAGAGGGTGACCTCCGCCGCGAGGTTGCCGCTGACATCCGCCGCAAGGTCGAGATCGGCAGCTACCAGGGTATTCGCCACCGCCGCGGTCTGCCCGTTCACGGACAGCGCACCAAGACCAATGCTCGTACTCGCAAGGGGCCGAAGCGCACCGTTGCTGGCAAGAAGAAGGCAGGACGCAAGTAATGGCCGCACCGAAGGCTGCAGCGCGCAAGCCGCGCCGCAAGGAGAAGAAGAACGTCGCACTGGGCCAGGCCCACATCAAGTCGACCTTCAACAACACCATCGTTTCGATCACCGACCCCTCGGGTGCCGTCATCAGCTGGGCCTCGTCCGGTGCAGTCGGCTTCAAGGGTTCGCGTAAGTCGACCCCGTTCGCAGCCCAGCTCGCAGCGGAGTCCGCTGCTCGCCAGGCGCAGGAACACGGCATGAAGAAGGTCGACGTTTTCGTCAAGGGACCGGGTTCAGGCCGCGAGACCGCGATCCGTTCACTTCAGGCCGCTGGCCTCGAGGTCGGCTCCATCAACGACGTCACCCCGCAGGCGCACAACGGTTGCCGCCCGCCCAAGCGTCGCCGCGTCTAGCCCTTCTGGCGGGTGGCCACGCTAAGCGCTGTGCGCTGGGCGCGGCCATCCGCTGATGGGCCGATCACATCTCGGCCCCTGTACTTCCCTCTAACAACTCAATAGACCGACGGGCCAGCCACTCGTCGTATTCAGGCGTCAAATAGCGGACGCCTTGCCGAAAGGAATCACCAGTGCTCATCGCACAGCGACCCACTCTTGCCGAAGAGAACATTTCCGAATTCCGTTCGCGGTTCGTTATCGAACCGCTTGAGCCCGGTTTCGGTTACACCCTCGGAAACTCCCTCCGCCGCACCCTGCTCTCCTCGATCCCCGGAGCTGCAGTCACGAGCATCCGCATCGACGGCGTGCTTCACGAGTTCAGCACGGTTGCAGGTGTCAAGGAAGACGTCACCGAGGTCATCCTGAACATCAAGAACCTTGTTGTCTCGAGCGAGCACGACGAGCCCATCACCGCTTACCTGCGCAAGCAGGGCGCCGGTGAGGTCACGGCCGCCGACATCTCCGCTCCGGCCGGTGTCGAGATCCACAACCCCGAGCTCGTGATCGCGACGCTCAACGACAAGGCGAAGTTCGAACTCGAGCTCACCATCGAGCGTGGCCGTGGCTACGTTTCTGCCACGCAGAACCGCAGCGAGTTCAGCGAAGCGGGCCAGATCCCGATCGACTCGATCTACTCGCCCGTGCTCAAGGTCACCTACCGCGTCGAGGCCACCCGCGCCGGCGAGCGCACTGACTTCGACCGCCTCGTCGTGGATGTCGAGACCAAGTCCGCGATTACCCCGCGCGACGCGGTTGCATCCGCTGGCCGCACGCTTACCGAGCTCTTCGGCCTGGCGCGCGAGCTCAACAACGCTGCCGAGGGCATTGAGATCGGCCCGGCTCCTGTTGACGCCGTTCTGTCGAGCGAACTCAGCATGCCGATCGAAGACCTCGACCTGTCTGTGCGCAGCTACAACTGCCTCAAGCGCGAGGGAATCAACACCGTGAGCGAACTCGTCGCCCTGTCGGAGACGCAGCTCATGAACATCCGCAACTTCGGACAGAAGTCGGTTGACGAAGTGAAGGACAAGCTGGTCGAGATGGGACTGTCGCTCAAGGACAGCGTGCCCGGATTCGACGGCGCCCACTTCTACGGCGGCTACGACGACGACGAGACCACCGTCTAGGCCCCGAGCCACGACGGATTAGTACTGGAGAACAAAGACAATGCCTACACCTACCAAGGGACCCCGCCTCGGCGGAGGACCGGCCCACGAGCGTCTCATGCTCGCGAACCTGGCCGCGGCCCTGTTCACGCACAAGAGCATCAAGACGACCGAGACCAAGGCCAAGCGCCTGCGTCCCGTCGCCGAGCGTCTCATCACGTTCGCGAAGAAGGGCGACCTTCACAACCGTCGCCGTGCTCTCGCGATCATTGGTGACAAGACGGTTATCCACGAGCTCTTCACCGAGATCGCGCCGCTGGTCGAGCACCGTGAGGGCGGCTACACCCGCATCACCAAGCTCGGTTTCCGCAAGGGTGACAACGCTTCGATGGTGCAGATCGAGCTCGTGCTCGAGCCCGTGAACCCGAAGCCCTCCGCCAAAAAGGCTGCTGCCGCCAAGGCTGACAAGCCCGCCAAGGCCGAGGTCGTCGAGGAGGCTCCCGCTGAGGAAGCCGCCACCGACGAAACCGCGGACGAGACTGCTGCCGAGGTCGAGGAGTCGACCGAGTCGGTCGAGAACGAGACCGTAGCCGATGAGGCCGCTGATGCAGACGTCGTTGCCGACGAGACCGCAGAAGAGACCAAGTAGCTCGCACTTCTAGTCAAGGCCCCGCTTGAGACCTGGTTCTCGAGCGGGGTCTTACTGTTTAACCCATGACTGTCATCGACGAGCCGACGACGCGACTGCGCCTCGACATCGCCTACGACGGCACGGCCTTCATGGGGTGGGCGCGGCAGCCCGGATTCCGCACGGTGCAGGGCGAGCTCGAGAGCGCGCTCGCGATAATCTTCCGCCGCTTCAGCGCACCGCCTGTGTTCACGGTCGCCGGGCGAACGGATGCCGGTGTGCACGCCACGGGCCAGGTCGCACACGTCGACCTGAACGCCGCGTCGATGGCGCACCTCGCGAGACCGCACGGTCGTAACCGCGCGCTCGAGCCGACGGCCGCGCTGCAGCGTCGCCTCAATGGCATCGCCGGCCTCAATAGCGACGTCTACGTGTCGTCAGTGTCTCTCGCCCCCGAGGGCTTCGACGCCCGATTCTCGCCACTGTGGCGTCGCTACGAATATCGGATTGCGGATGTCTGGGCCGAACGAAACCCGCTGCTGCGCCGCCACACGGTCTGGTACCCGGCGAGACTCGACCTCGACGCCATGAACGAGGCAGCTCAGGAACTGCTGGGCCTGCACGATTGGGCCGCCTACTGCAAGCCGCGCGAGGGCGCGACGACCATCCGCGAACTGCAGGCTTTCCGCTGGGAACGCGACAGCGCGGGCGTGCTCATTGCCCGGCTGCAGGCCGACGCGTTCTGCCACAGCATGGTGCGAGCGCTCGTGGGTGCGGGAGTTTCCGTGGGCGAAGGCAAGCTTCCCGGTGAGCGGCTCACGGGCATCCTGACTGAAACGCAACGATCGAGCGAGTTCAAGGTGATGCCCGCTGCGGGCCTGACGCTCGTGGAGGTCGGCTACCCGCCCGACGCCGAGATGGGTGCCCGCGCCGCGCAGACGCGAGCTCGCCGGGTTGCCGACGAGGCGAAGTTCAACTAGTCTTACGAGGTTGTGTTCGCGCACTGCGTGCGGCACACGTTGAGCCCTCCACCGCTGGGTTTCCCCAATCGTCTGATTGAGAAACGCGCATCGGAGTGGGATTCACGAACCTCTCGACAAAAGAAAGCAGTTACTACTGTGACGCGTACATTCTCGCCCACTCCCGCTGACGTTCAGCGCGACTGGGTCATCATCGACGCGACCGACATCGTTCTCGGTCGTCTCGCCAGCCACGCTGCCGTGCTTCTTCGCGGCAAGCACAAGCCGACCTTTGCTCCTCACATGGACATGGGCGACTTCGTCATCATCATCAACGCAGAGAAGGTCGCCCTCACCGGTGCCAAGCTCGCGCAGAAGAAGGCGTACCGTCACTCCGGTTACCCGGGCGGCCTCACCGCGACCACCTACTCCGAGCTGCTGGAGAAGCACCCGACCCGCGCGGTCGAGAAGGCCATCCGTGGCATGCTTCCCAAGAACTCGATCGGTCGCGCCCAGCTTACGAAGCTCAAGGTGTACGCGGGTGCTGAGCACCCCCACGCCGCACAGCAGCCCAAGCCGTACACCCTCACCCAGGTTTCCCAGTAGCTCCGGCTGCTTGACGCTACGAATTCAAAGGACTTATTACATTGGCCAAGATCGAAGACTCCATCGAGTCGGCTCCCGAGAGCTACTCCACCGAGACGCCGCAGAGCTACTCCACCGAGACCCCCGCTGACAGCGCCCCCAAGGCGCCCCGCGCGGTTCTCAACGTTCCCGGCGCAGCCGTGGGACGCCGCAAGGAAGCGATCGCCCGCGTTCGCATCGTTCCCGGCACCGGCAAGGCGACCGTCAACGGCCGCGAGCTCGCCGAGTACTTCCCCAACAAGCTGCACCAGCAGCTCATCAACGACCCGTTCAAGGTGCTCGACCTCCTGGACGCGTACGACGTGACCGCTCGCATCACCGGTGGTGGCCCCTCGGGCCAGGCCGGCGCACTGCGCCTGGCGATTGCTCGTTCGCTCAACGAGATCGACCGCGAGAACAACCGTCCGGCACTCAAGAAGGCTGGCTTCCTCACTCGTGACGCTCGCGTCATCGAGCGCAAGAAGGCTGGTCTCAAGAAGGCCCGCAAGGCGTCGCAGTTCTCGAAGCGCTAACCCGCTTTCTGCACCGCAATGCCTCGGCTTTTTGGCACGGATGGTGTTCGCGGGCTCGCGAACAGTGACCTGACGGTCGAGATGGCTCTCGGCCTCGCGCAGGCCGCTGCCGTCGTGCTCGGTAAGGGACGTGTGGCCGATGGCCGCCGTGCCTCGGGCCGTCGACCGATAGCCGTAATCGCACGCGACCCCCGCGTGTCAGGAGAATTCCTGGCCGCGGCGGTCGCTGCGGGGCTCGCGAGCTCGGGCGTCGATGTGTACGACGCCGGTGTCATCCCGACCCCTGCCGCGGCGTTCCTTGTTGCAGATTTCAAGGCCGACCTCGGTGTCATGATCTCGGCGTCACACAATGCGGCGCCCGACAACGGCATCAAGTTCTTCGCGACCGGTGGAACGAAGCTCCCCGACGAGGTCGAAGATCGCATCGAAGCGGCAATGGATGCCCCGAAGCTCGCCCCCACGGGTGTCGAGGTGGGGCGCATCCGTCGATTCTCGGATGCTGAAGACCGCTACGTGGTGCACCTGCTGTCGACGCTGCCCCACCGACTCAACGGCATTCACGTGGTGATTGACTGCGCCAACGGTGCCGCCGCGGGCGTATCGCCGCAGGTGTTCACCGATGCTGGCGCTCGCGTCACGGTCATTGGCGCCGATCCCGACGGCTTCAACATCAACGAGGGTGTGGGATCCACCTACCTCGACAACCTCTCCAAGGCCGTGCTCGCCCACGGTGCTGATGTCGGCATTGCCCACGACGGCGACGCGGATCGCTGCCTCGCTGTCGACAAAGACGGCAACGTCGTAGACGGCGACCAGATCATGGCGATTCTCGCGCTCTCAATGGCCGAGCGCGGTGTGCTGAAGGATCGCACGCTTGTCGCGACTGTCATGAGCAACCTCGGTCTGCGTCGCGCGATGGCGGCCAACAACATCAGCATGCTCGAGACCGCCGTGGGCGACCGCTACGTGCTCGAGTCTCTCGCCGAACACGGACTCTCGCTGGGTGGCGAGCAGTCCGGCCACGTCATCATGACCAAGTACGCGACGACCGGCGACGGAATTCTCACGGGCCTCCACCTGGTCGCCGAGATGGCACGCACCGGCAAGTCCCTCGCGCAACTCGCCTCGGCGATGACGGTGTACCCGCAGGTGCTCGTGAACGTTCGCGGCGTCGATCACCACGGCCTCGCGTCAGACTCAGTGATCGCCGATGCCGTCGCCGCTGCTGAGGCCCGACTGGGCGACAGCGGTCGAGTGCTTCTGCGCCCCTCCGGTACCGAACCTATGGTGCGCGTGATGGTAGAAGCCGAGCATCAGGAGATCGCCGACGAGATCGCGAACTCCCTTGCGGCCGTGGTGCTCGAACGGCTGGCGCTCTAGGTCTTGCGCAGCAGCACGCTGTGCACCGAATGATCAGCGCCTTTTCGCAGCACGAGTGACGCGCGAGGCCGCGTCGGCAGGATGTTCTGCACGAGGTTCGGCTCGTTGATGGTCTTCCAGATGCCGCGCGCCCGCTCGCGCGCTTCCTGCTCGGTGAGCGATGCGAAGCGGTGGAAGAACGAGGCCGGGTTTGAGAAGGCTCCCCGCTGCAGGCTCAGGAATCGCTCTTCGTACCAGCGCGCGATGTCTGAGGTTCGGGCATCCACATAGATGGAGAAGTCGAAAAGATCACTCACCGCGAGCCGTCGCCCCTGCGCGGGTGGCTGCAGCACGTTGAGCCCCTCCACGATCAGCACGTCGGGGGCGTTGACGACTATCTCGGCGTCGGGAACGATGTCGTACGCGAGATGCGAGTAGAAGGGGGCGCGCACCTCGGGAGCGCCACTCTTGACCTTGCTCACGAACCTCAGGAGGGCCCGGCGGTCGTACGACTCGGGGAATCCTTTGCGCTCCATGATGCCGCGGCGTTCCAGCTCGGCGTTGGGAAAGAGGAATCCGTCGGTCGTGACGAGTTCGACGCGCGGCGTGCCCTCCCAGCGGGCCAGCAACTCGCGCAAGAGTCGTGCAACGGTCGACTTGCCGACAGCGACCGAGCCGGCAACGCCGATAACAAACGGGGTTCCCTGGGTGGTCGCGCCGAGGAACGAGCTCGTTGCGTCGTGCAGCTGCTGGGCGTTCTTGGCGTACACGTTGAGCAGCCGGCTGAGAGGAAGGTAGACCTCTTGAACCTCGCCAATGTCGAGTTGGTCACCCAAACCTCGAAGCTCCACGATCTCGGTCTGGCTGAGCGGAGCCGTCATAGTCGGGGCAAGAGCAGCCCAGTCATCCCGGTCAAGCTCGACAAAGGGCGAGACGTGGCCGTTCTGGGCAGCGGGGTCGGACATCGCCTAAAGCCTAGCCGCGCCCGGTCGCACAGGTTGCAGACCTAAAATGGGAGCATGTGTGGAATCGTGGGCTACGTCGGTGACAACAAGAGTCTCGAGGTGCTCCTCGGGGGCCTCAAGCGCCTCGAGTATCGGGGGTACGACTCCGCGGGCGTTGCCGTGCTCGATGAGAATGGCAAGCTCGGCACGCGCAAGCGTGCGGGCAAGCTGCAGTCGTTGCTCGACGACCTCGAGGATCACCCGCTCGCCAACGGTTCTACCGGCATTGGGCACACGCGCTGGGCAACCCACGGTGGCCCCACCGACCGCAACGCGCACCCCCATCTCTCTGCCGATGGCAAGCTCGCGCTCATCCACAACGGCATCATCGAGAACTTCTCCGAGCTCAAGCAGGAGCTGCTCGACGCGGGCGCCACGTTCTCCAGCGAAACCGACACCGAGGTCGCGGCCCTGCTCGTGGGCGACGAGTACAACAAGACGGGCGACCTCACCGAGGCCCTCCGTGCCGTTGTAGCGCGACTGCACGGTGCCTTCACCCTCCTGGTGCTGCACGAAGACCAGCCCGGCGTCGTCGTCGGCGCTCGCCGCAATTCCCCGCTCGTGATTGGGCTCGGCGATGGCGAGAACTTCCTGGGCTCGGATGTCGCGGCCTTTGTCGAGTTCACGCAGCGCGCCGTAGCCATCGGCCAGGACCAGATCGTGACGATTCGCCCCGACTCGGTTGAGGTCATCGACTTCGATGGCAACCCGGTCGAGACCGAAGAGTTCGAGATCGCCTGGGATGCCTCAGCCTCAGAAAAGGGCGGCTGGTCGAGCTTCATGGCGAAGGAGATCAGCGAAGAGCCTGACGCTGTCGCCAACACGATCCTCGGTCGCACCCACGACGGCCTCGTGCACCTCACCGAACTCGACCCGATCGGCGACGAGGTGCTTCGCGGCATCGACCGCATCGTGATCGTGGCCTGTGGCACTGCGGCCTACGCGGGCATGCTGGGCAAGTACGCGATTGAGCAGTGGGCCCGCATCCCCGTTGAGGTGGAGCTCTCTCACGAATTCCGCTACCGCAACCCGATCATCAATGAGCGCACGCTCGTGATCTCGATCAGCCAGTCCGGCGAGACCATGGACACCCTGATGGCCGTGCAGCATGCAACCGCAGCCGGTGCCCAGGTGTTGTCAGTGTGCAACACGCAGGGCGCGACCATCCCGCGTGAATCCCACGCGGTCGTTTACACGCACGCCGGGCCCGAGGTCGCAGTTGCCTCGACGAAGGCCTTCGTCGCCCAGGTGACGGCGCTGTACCTCATCGGCCTTCACCTCGGTGCCGTGCGGGGAACGCTGACGGATGACGCGATCCGCGAGAATGTCGCCGAGTTGCAGGCCGTGCCCGCCAAGATCGCCGAGGTGCTCGAGGTGTCGCAGAAAGAGATCGCGCAGCTCGCGCACTGGATGACCGACACCCAGTCCGTGCTCTTCCTCGGCCGCCACGTGGGTTTCCCGGTGGCTCTCGAGGGTGCTCTCAAGCTCAAGGAGCTTGCGTACATCCATGCCGAGGGCTTCGCCGCGGGGGAGCTCAAGCACGGCCCGATCGCACTGATCGAGCCGGGCCAGGTCGTGATTGTGATCGTTCCGAGTCCGCGCGACCCGAACTCGCTGCACCCCAAGGTTGTCTCGAACATCCAGGAGATTCGTGCGCGCGGTGCTCGCGTGATCGCCATCGCCGAAAAGGGTGACGCCGCTGTGCTGCCTTTCGCCGACGAGGTCATCCCGATCCCGCTCGCCGGCCCGCTGTTCGAGCCGCTGCTCGCCGTCGTGCCGTTGCACATCTTTGGAATGGAACTGTCATCGGCCAAGGGGCTCGACGTCGACCAGCCGCGCAACCTCGCGAAGTCCGTCACGGTCGAGTAGCTGTTCCCTCATGATTGTGGGTATCGGCGTCGACGTGGTGGACCTCGCTCGCTTTGAGCGGGCGCTCCAGCGCACCCCGACGCTGATCTCGCGATTGTTCGCTGAGAGCGAACAGCTTAAAGACGGTCAACCCATGCCGCTGCGATCGCTCGCGGGCAGATTCGCGGCCAAGGAAGCCCTCATCAAGGCGCTTGGCGACTCCACGGGCGTGCAGTGGCACGACATGCGCGTGGTCAATGATCCGCTCGGAAACCCCGGGTTCGAGCTGCAGGCATCGACCAAAGCAATCGCAGAAGCGCGAGGCATCACCGCGATCCACCTCTCGATGAGTCACGACGCAGGAATCGCCATCGCCTACGTGGTGGCCGAGTCATGACCATGCGCGAAGCGATTATCGATCTCTCCGCCATCACGCACAACGTTGAGACACTGCGAAGCGCTGTGGGGACCGTGGCGTCGATGGTGATCGTCAAAGCCAACGGCTACGGACACGGCGCCGTGCCCGCAGCGCGCGCCGCTCTCGACGGGGGAGCCGACTGGCTCGGCGTCGCCGACCTCGACGAGGCGGTCGAGCTGCGCGAGGCGGGCGTCACGGCTCCCGTGCTCGCGTGGTTGCATGATCCCGCCGAGTCCTTCGCCGCGGCTACCGAGCGGCAGGTCGACATCGGAGTGAGCTACCTCGAGCAGCTCGAGGCGGCAGCCGCCGCATCCGGAGTCGCCGTCGTGCAGCTCAAGGTCGACACGGGCCTCAGCCGCAATGGAGCGGATGAATCGGAGTGGGAGAAGCTCTTTGCCGCTGCCGCGGCCCACCAGGCCGCGGGGCGACTCGTCGTGCGCGGGCTGTGGAGCCACCTGGCCAATGCGGGCGAGGCCGAGGATCTCGCGCAGGTCGCGCGCTTCGAGACCGCCCTGGCCGCTGCGCACGCCGCGGGGCTCGAACCTGAGCTCGTGCACCTTGCCGCCACGGCAGGGGCTTTGCGGGTGCCAACGGCCCGCTTCACGATGGTTCGCCTGGGTGTCGCAACCTACGGGCTGTCGCCCTTCGACGAGCCCGCGGGTGTTGAATTGCGCGCCGCCATGACCCTCACGGCGCCGGTCGTATCGGTCAAGCGCGTGGCCGCTGGCACCGGGGTGTCGTACGGCCACGACTACCGCACGCCGCGTGAGACCACGCTCGCACTCGTGCCGCTCGGCTACGCCGACGGTGTTCCGCGCCAGGCCTCGGGCCGTGGCCCCGTGTCGATCAACGCAGTGACGTACCCGGTGGCGGGTCGGGTGGCGATGGACCAGATCGTGGTCGACGTTGGCGACGCAGCAGTTGCCGTGGGCGACCCCGCCGTGCTGTTCGGTGACCCTGCGACGGGTGTGCCCTCGGCTCAGGATTGGGCGGATGCCGCGGGCACGATCAACTATGAGATCGTCACGCGCATCGGGCCGCGAGTGACGAGGCGGTACGTCTAGATGCGAATCGATACGCCCGAAGCCATGGCCGAGTGGGGTGCGCGGTTGGCAGCAGAACTGCGCGCCGGCGACCTCGTGCTGCTCAACGGAGAGCTCGGCGCAGGCAAGACAACCCTCACGCGCGGCATCGGCGAAGCGCTCGGAGTGCGTGGCGCGGTGACAAGCCCCACCTTCGTGCTTGCCCGCACCCATCCGCGGGAGGGCGGTGCGCCGCTCGTTCACGTGGACGCGTATCGGCTCGGCAGCGCCATGGAGCTCGATGACCTCGACATAGACTTCGCGTCATCCATCGTCGTTGTCGAATGGGGTGCCGGCCTCACCGACGGCATCACCGATGACTGGCTGGCAATCGACATCGTTCGGCCGCACGGCGGCAATCCGGATCCCGACGTCGAAGCCGAGCCTCGCACGGTGACGCTGACCGCACACGGACCGCGCTGGAAGGAGTGGGTGGATGCTGCTGGCAATTGATACCTCGGCAGGCACGAGCGTGGCGATCGTCGACCGTGATGCCGGAACGCTCGCCGAGTACAGCTCACCCGATACGCGCAAGCACGCCGAGGTGATCGGCGAGTTCATCCAGGCCTGCCTGAGCGACTCGGGAATCGCTGTAACCGACTTGTCTGGTGTCGTCGCCGGCATGGGGCCGGGGCCCTTCACCGGTCTGCGCGTGGGCATTGCGGCCGCGCGAGCCTTCGCCTTCGGGGCAGGCAAGAGGGTTGTGCCCATCGTGAGTCACGATGCAATCGCGTTTGGCGCGCTCGACGGGCGCCGCACCGAACCGGTGCTCATCGCGACTGACGCACGCCGTCGCGAGGTGTACTGGTCGGCGTATTCGGGGGCGGATGATGCGGGCCTGCCCATTCGCACGACCGGTCCGGCGCTCGCGAAAGCCACCGAGCTCGAGTCGGCCGTCGCCGACTACCAGTCCTACCGACTCCTCGAGGCGGCGGAAGTGTCTGCAGCCTCCCTCGGTCTGCTCGCCGAGGCGCTGTACGCCAACGGTCGCAGCTTCGCGGCGGATGAGGCGCTGTACCTGCGTTCCCCGGATGTGACACTCTCGGCCGGCCCCAAGCGGGTGACCGCATGACCTGGCAATTGCGTCGCGCGAGCGTGGACGATCTCGACGCGATCATGGCGATCGAGCACGACGTGTTCGGCACCGACGCGTGGTCGCGTGAGTCCATGCTCTCGGAGCTGGCAGACAAGCACGGCTATTACCTGGTGGCGTTCCCGCCCGAGCATCCGGATCGGGTCGAAGCGTACGCAGGGCTCCGCTCCCCCCTGAGGGAGCCGCAGGCCGACATCCAGACCATCGCCGTCGCTGCGAACGCACGACGTCACGGCCTCGGTCGCGTGCTCATGCACCGCATGATCGACGAGGCGCGGGATCGTGGAGCAAAGGAGATCTTTCTCGAAGTGCGTGCCGACAATCCCGGTGCCCAGGCGCTGTACGAATCGCTGCACTTCGAGGCGCTCGCCGTGCGGCCCCACTATTACCAGCCGGATGGAGTGGACGCCATCGTGATGCGCCTGACGATCCCGAGCCCGAAGGCCACCCTCGCATGAAGAATCCGCTGATCCTGGGGATCGAGACGAGCTGCGACGAGACCGGCATCGGAATCGTGCGGGGTACTGAACTACTCGCCAACGTGATCTCATCGTCGATGGATGAACACGCTCGCTACGGCGGAGTCGTGCCCGAAGTCGCCGCACGCGCCCATCTCGAGGCGCTCACGCCCGCGCTGAGCCAGGCGCTCGCCGAGGCCGGTGTGACGCTCGACGAGGTCGACGCCATCGCGGTGACGAGCGGGCCCGGCCTGTCGGGGGCGCTCATGGTGGGCGTCGGCGCAGCCAAGGCGCTCGCCGTCTCCCTCGGCAAGCCGATATACGCCGTGAATCACCTCGTTGGCCACGTTGGGGCCGATCTGCTCGGTGGGTCGAGCCTCACGAGGCCGAGCGACGCGCCGCTCGAGTACCCCACGATCGCACTGCTCGTCTCGGGCGGCCACACCTCCCTGCTGCTCGTGCGCGACCTCGTCTCCGATGTCGAGCTGCTGGGGGAGACGATCGACGACGCTGCGGGGGAGGCGTTCGACAAGGTTGCGCGCCTGCTCGGCCTGCCCTATCCCGGCGGTCCCGAGATCGACCGCGCGGCCGTGGGGGGCGATCCCACCGCGATTCGGTTCCCCCGCGGACTCAGCCTGCCCAAAGACATGCAGAAGCATCGCTACGATTTCTCGTTCTCGGGGCTCAAGACGGCGGTGGCTCGGTGGGTCGAGCACGAGCGCGATCAGGGTGCTGAGGTTCCCCTCGCGGATGTCGCGGCCAGTTTTCGTGAAGCGGTTGTCGATGTGCTGCTCACCAAGGCCGTCGCCGCCTGCCACGACCTCGGGGTTCCCCGATTGCTGCTGGGTGGCGGGGTGGTCGCGAACGCTCGCGTGCGCGAGGTTGCAGCCGAACGATGCGCCGCCGAGGGCATCGAACTGCGCATCCCACCCCTCAGTTTGTGCACCGACAACGGGGCCATGATTGCCGCGCTCGGGTCACAATTGGTGATGGCGGGGCACGAGCCATCCTCACTCTCTTTCGGCGCAGACTCGACTTTGCCGGTCACAACCATTCAGGCGTGAGCCCTGCGCCGCTACTATGGGCAGCGTTGCACACCGCAGCCTGAAGAACTTCAAGGAGCATCATGACTGACCCCACAACTCCCGCAGTGCCCGAGCCCGTTGAGCCGGCTGCTGCCCCGCCCGTGACGTCGCAGCCTTACACGGCTCCTCCGACCAACTACGCGCCGGCTGCACCCTGGAACGTTCTCTCGATCGTTTCGCTCGTCGCCGGTATCCTCGGTGGCTTCGGTCTCGTCGCCGTCATCACGGGCCACATCGCCCTCAGCCAGATCAAGAAGACCGGCGAGCAGGGCAAGGTGCTCGCGATCATCGGCCTCGTGCTCGGATACATCGGCATCCTGGTCGGCGTCATCTTCATCATCGTCTGGATCGGCATCTTCGCTGCCGCCGGCATGTCGGGCAGCTACAACTAACTGCTCGCCTCGTCCACAACGGACTCGCGCCTTCGGGTGCGGGTCCGTTGTGCTTTTCTGCGCTAGATCCGCTCGACCAGGAGGGCGCGGCGAGTGCTGCCGACGCGAGTCAGCACGAGCGTGCCGCTCTCCGGCCCCTTGGGATTGAGCGCGGTACGGAAGTGCGCCGGGTCGATATCCACGCCGCGTTTCTTGATTTCGACGGTGCCGATCTTTCGAGCAGCAAGCTCGCGCTTGATCGTGCGTTGGTCGAGCGCAAAATCGGCGACGACCCTGAACGCAGTCGCGAAGGGGGTCGGCACGACGGCGTCGGCGGTCATATACGCGATCGAATCGTGAAGCATGTGGGCGTCTAGACGGCGAGCGAGGTCGCCGATGAGCCGGGCCCGGATGACCGCACCGTCGGGCTCGTAGAGGTACTGCCCGAGGCTGCCGACCGTCGCATCCGCGCTGTCTGCCGCGGCCGTCAGTTCGGCGGACCCGTGGGCGCCCACCACCAACGCGGAGCGTTTCACGCCCTCGCGCGCGGTGGCGCCGAACCACAGGCCGAGTTCGACGACGTCCCGATCGACCGACACCCACTGTGCCTCGGCCGAATCGGGGATGAGGTCGCGGTCGATGCCCGGCCCCAGCTTGATGCCGGTCGGGTAGCGCTCGGCGAGTTCGAACGCGAAGTCGAGCGACGGAGTGAAGTCGGCGGGATTCTTGAGGCGCTTGGTGCCCTCGCGACGGGCGGGATCGAGGTAGATGCCGTCGACCCCCGCAAGATCGAAGCTCTCGGCGTCGGCATTCTCCACCCTCGCGTTTGACCACGGCGCGAGGTTGTAGGCGGCGATGGCGGCCGTCACCTCGTCGCGTTCGACCGCGGTGACCTCGAGTTCGAGCGCGGCGATGGCGAGTGCATCCGCCCCGATGCCGCAGCCGAGGTCGGCCACCCATTTCACGCCTGCGCGCTGGAACCGGCCCGCGTGCTGCGCGGCGACGCTCAACCGCGTTGCCTGCTCGAGCCCCGCCTCGGTGAACAGCATGCGCTCGGCAAACGGACCGAACTTGCTTGCTGCGCGCGATCGCAGCTTGGCTTGGCTGAGCACGGCAGCCACGAGATCCGGCGGATGCCCGGCCTTGCGCAACTCCGAGACGATTCGCACGACATCCGCCGTGGACTCGTACTTCGGGAGGGAGTCGAGCAACCGCAAGCCCTCCACCGAGAGCAGCTCGCGAAGCTGCTGTGCATCCATGACTCAACGCTACCGTTAGCACTCACATTGATCGACTGCCAATCACGCTCTATAGTTGTTCTGGCACTCTCGCAGGGAGTGTGCCAACCAAAGTTTTCAGAAAGAAGAGGTCAACCGTGTCGGTGTCCATCAAGCCGCTCGAGGATCGCATTGTTATCAAGCAGGTAGAGGCAGAGCAGACCACCGCGTCTGGCCTCGTCATTCCTGACACCGCGAAGGAGAAGCCCCAGGAGGGCGAGGTCGTCGCAGTGGGCCCAGGTCGCATTGACGACAACGGCAACCGCGTTCCGCTCGACATCGCCGTAGGCGACAAGGTGATCTACTCCAAGTACGGCGGCACCGAGGTCAAGTACGGCGGCGAAGACCTGCTCGTGCTGTCGGCTCGCGACGTGCTTGCGGTCGTAGTGCGCTAAATTTCGGCAACATACTGCCACAGGCCCGGAAGGCTTAGTCTTCCGGGCCTGTTGCTGTTCCGGCCGCACCTAGGGTTGACGATATGACCACCACCGCCGCGCCCGACAAGATCTCGGGAAGCGGCCTCGCGTTCGCCGTCTCGTCTTACGTTCTGTGGGGCTTTCTGCCCCTCTTCTTCTTGTCGCTTGCGCCGACGGGGCCGGTCGAGATCGTGGCCTGGCGCATCGTGCTCTCGCTCGCGTTCTGCGCGCTTTTGCTGACCGTGACGCGCGGGTGGACCCGATTCCGCGTGATCCTGGCCGATCGTGCCACGATGGCCAACCTCGCCATCGCGTCGGTCTTCATTCTCGTCAACTGGCTCGTGTACGTGTTCGCCGCGCTGTCGGGCCACGTGGTCGAGGCGGCCCTCGGATACTTCACCAACCCGATCGTGACGGTGCTGCTGGGTGTCATTGTGCTGAGGGAGCGCCTGCGGCCGCTCCAGTGGGTCGCAATCGCCGTGAGCGTTGTCGCCGTGCTGGTGCTCGCGATCGGTTACGGATCTTTCCCGTGGATTGCCATCACGCTTGCCTTCACCTTTGGCTTCTACGGTCTCGTCAAGAAGCGAGTCGGACCACGGGCGGATGCGATCGGCGGGCTCACCGCCGAAACGCTCATCCTGAGCCCGCTCGCGGCGATCGGGTTGGTCGTGATCGCCATGACCACGGGGCTCAGCATGGGAACGGTTTCTCCCCTCCACACTGTGCTGCTGTTGAGCGCGGGCGTCGTAACGGCCGTGCCGCTCATCCTGTTTGCGGCCGCTGCCCGCCGACTTCCACTCGTCTACATGGGGCTCGTGCAGTATTTCGCCCCCATCATGCAGCTCATCATCGGGGTCGTCTTCCTGCAGGAAGCAATGCCACTCGAGCGGTGGATTGGCTTCGGAATCGTGTGGCTCGCGCTGATAATCCTCACAATTGACATGTTTTTGCATGGATCTCGCCAGCGTTCGGCGACATCCGTCGTCGAAGACCTCTAGAACGCCCCATTTCGGGGGTCAGAGTCGTATTTGGTAACGATCTGGCCGTGTTACACGGCTGTAACACCTACGTATTGTGAAAGACCCCCGGGCCGAATACCGTGGCAGAACAGCACTGCTTTGCCGTGCTGCGTCCCATCACATTCAATTGCAAGGAGCAACATGAGCGTATTCGTGAAGGCAACAGCCTCGCGCTCGCGGTCTCTCAAGTCCATCCTCGGTGGCGTCGCCATCGTTGGTGCGAGTGCCCTCGTCCTCACCGGCTGCGCGCCGGCCGCTGAGGATGGTGGATCCTCTTCAGGACCCCGCGAGCCTTTGACCCTCAAGATCGGCACCATCCTGCCCCAGAGTGGCACGCTCGCGTTCCTCGGCCCGCCCGAAGAAGCCGGCGTTGCACTCGCAGTCAAGGAAATCAACGACGCCGACCTCGGCATCACCGTTGAGGTTGAGTACCGTGACTCCGGCGACACCACCACCGACACGGCCACGGTTTCCGTGACCGACCTTCTCTCGCTTGACGTTTCGGCGATCATCGGAGCAGCGTCGTCGGGTGTCTCGAAGACCGTCATCGACCAGATCGTCGCCGCTGGCGTCGTTCAGTTCTCGCCGGCCAACACCTCGATCGACTTCACCGACTACGCGGATGACGGCCTCTACTGGCGCACCGCCCCCTCGGACGTTCTCCAGGGTGAAGTGCTCGGTAACCTGATCGCTGAAGACGGCGTGCAGACGCTCGGCATTATGCAGCTCAACGACTCCTACGGAACTGGCCTCACCGCCAAGATCACCGAGGTCTTCGAGGCTGCTGGTGGCGAGGTTACGGCTGCGCCGACCTTCAACACCGGTGACACCAACTTCACGACCCAGATCTCCGAGATCCTGGCGACGAACCCGGATGCCATCGCTCTCGTCACCTTCGACGAGGCTAAGGTCATCGTTCCCGCGCTCCGCGGTGCTGGCTACGCAGGTCCGCTGTACTTCGTCGATGGAAACCTCGCCGACTACAGCGCTGACTTCGCTGCTGGTGCTCTCACGGGCTCCAAGGGCACGCTGCCCGGTCTCGACACGGCGACCCTCGGTGACTTCACCGACCGCCTGCTCGAGGTTGACCCCAACCTGACCGACTTCAGCTACGCAGCTGAGTCGTACGACGCAGTCATCCTGACCGCACTTGCCGCTCTCGCGGCTAACTCGACCGCGGGCGTTGACATCGCCTCCAAGCTGCAGGAAGTTTCCGGCGGCTCGGGCGATGGCAAGAAGGCGACCGACTTCGCGTCGGCCGCTCAGATCATCCTCGACGGTGGAGTTGTTGACTACGACGGTTACTCCGGCCCGGTCACGTTCGACGAGAACGGCGACCCGACCGAGGCAACCATCGGAATCTACGAGTACAACGATGGCAACACCTACGAGCGCATCAACTAGTTTCTAGCTGAAGCAGAGGGGCCCCGGCGCACGCCGGGGCCCCTTCTCGTTAAGCCGTCCGCCCGCCACGGCGGCGCGGCGCCGCGTGGCGGCACGTCCTCGCCGCCGCGGTCACCCGCGACGGCCGGTCGCCGCACGCAGTGTCGGAGATTCTCGCGACACGCGGCGTGCGGTGCCTCGCCACGCCTGCGCCTAGCGAAATCTCCGCTGTTATGCGCGCCGCGGCGACTGCTCGATCATCCGCTCAATCGTTGCGAGCGTCTCGGGCCACGTCTCGAAAATGTGTGACCTCGCGAGCCGCAGCACGGGGATACCCCACGCACCGACCCGGATGTCCTTCGTTCGGTCCTCCAGAAACCGATGCTCGTGCCACGTGCGGCCGTCCGTTTCCACTCCAACGCAGTCATCGACGAGTAGATCGAGAACGCCCGCCCCGGGCACCGAAACCTGGCACTCCACTGTGTGGCCGGCATCCACCAACATCACACGCGTGTGGGTCTCGAATCCCGACTGAGAGCGCGGGTCAATGCGATCAAGGGTGCGGCGCATGCGTTCAGGGGCGAGCTCGATGAGCGAGTCCAGCAGCCAGGGATTCAGGTAGCCGAGGTGCAGGGCGGACTCGACGGCAGCGAGCGCGTCGTAGGGATCGAGGCAGCTCATAGCCTGCAACAGTGCATCCACCGGCGACACTTCCACGGCGTGCGTGGGTATCTGCGCCTGTTTGCGCCAATGCACTACCGCGTCTGCCTGAGGAGAGTGAGCGTGTGGTTCGAGTCGCAGATGCAGGCCGGCTCTGTTGACACCGGCCCAGACATCCTCGTGCCTGGCGAGCGCCGACACGCAGTCGATGAGCCCACCCGCGGCGACGGCCGTGCGCTGATCGGCGTCGAGGTGCGCGCACCCGTAAACGCCCCTGCGCAGCCGCAGCAGCCGCCCTGCGCGCACTGCGCTCACGATGTGCCGTCGGCTCGTGCCGTGCGCGATCAACTCCTGCGCGGTCGCTACATGCCCGCGTGCGCACAGCCACATCACGCGTCTACTGTTGCTCGGCCCTGCGCCGCTGCGCTCCGAGTCAGCAATTCTGGGGAAGGGAGCCTCGAGCCCTCGGCTGTGGACGAGGAGAGCGCCCGTGCGTCGCGGCGGAGATTTGCAGCGGCGGTCGGCGATCCCGCCGTGAAACGCCGCCCGCCGCGCATAATCTCCGCCGCGGCGACGCGACGGTGACCACGGCGACCGCGGCGACCGCGACCGCGGCGACGGCGACGGCGACCGCGGCGACCGCGACCATGACCGCGAAAAAGGCCCCGGATGCCGAAGCACCCGGGGCCGACGAACCCTGTGGCGACTAGTCCTCGCCGAGGGTTCCGAGGTAGAGCGAAATGACCTTGGGATCGTTGAGCAGTTCGCGGCCGGTGCCGGTGTATGCGTCTTTGCCCTGGTCGAGTACGTAGCCGCGGTCGCAGATCTGCAGGCAGCGACGTGCGTTCTGCTCGACCATGATGGTCGTGACGCCGGCCTTGTTGATCTCCTTGACGCGCAGGAACGCCTCATCCTGACGCACCGGTGAGAGACCAGCGGATGGCTCGTCAAGAAGCAGCACGTGCGGGCCCATCATGAGTGCGCGGCTCATCGCCACCATCTGGCGTTCACCACCGGAGAGTGATCCGGCACGCTGCCCGAGGCGCTTCTCGAGCTCAGGGAAGATCTCGGTCACGAACGCGAGACGCTCCTTGATGCCCTTGGGCTTCTGGTAGAGCCCCATCTCAAGGTTTTCCTTGATGGTGAGCGTGGGGAACACGTTGTTGGTCTGGGGAACGAAACCCACGCCCTTGGAGACCAGCTTGTTGGACTTGAGGCCCGTGATGTTCTCGCCCTGCAGCATCACCTCACCCTCACGCACCTTCACGAGGCCGAAGATGGCCTTAAGCAGCGTGGACTTGCCGGCGCCGTTCGGGCCGATGATTCCGATGAGCTCGCCCTGGTTGGCGACCAGCGAGCACTCGTTGAGGATGTTGACTCCCGGCAGGTACCCCGCCGTGATGCTCTTGACCTCGACGACCGGCACGGTGCCGGGCGCGGCCTCAGCTTTCGTTTCAGGACTCGTCGTCGGCATCCGTCAGCTCCTTCAGTGCTTCAATGTGCTCGGCATCCGGCTCGCCGAGATCCTGGTCGTGGTGGCTGCCCAGGTACGCGTCGATCACGGCCGGGTTGGCCATCACGACGTCGGGTGGTCCTTCAGCGACGATCTTGCCTTCGGCCATCACGATCACCCAGTCGGCGATGTGACGAACCATCTGCATGTCGTGCTCAACGAACAGCACCGACATGCCTTCGGTCTTGAGATCGAGAATGTGGTCGAGCAGCGACTGCGTGAGCGCCGGGTTGACGCCTGCCATCGGCTCGTCGAGCATCACGAGGGTGGGCTGACTCATTAGCGCCCGCGCCATCTCGAGCAGCTTGCGCTGGCCGCCGGAGAGGCTGGCCGCGTAGTCGTCGACCTTGGTGTCGAGCTTGAACTTCTTGAGCAGGTCGAGCGCGCGCGCCTCGATCTCCTCCTCCTGCTTCTTCCACAGCCACGGCAGGAGGGCGACAAACATGTTCTCGCCCTTCTGGCCCTTGGCGCCGAGCTTCATGTTGTCGAGAACGCTCAGGAGGTTGAGGGACTTCGTCAGCTGAAAGGTACGCACCTGGCCGAGCCGAGCCACCTTGAACGAGGGGAGGCCCGCGAGCGAGGTGCCCGAGAACGTCCACGATCCCGTGTCGGGCTTGTCGAACCCGGTGAGCAGGTTGAAGAACGTGGTCTTTCCTGCACCGTTGGGGCCGATGAGAGCGGTGATCGCGTTGCGCGGAATCTCGACGTGCGCGACATCCACGGCGGTGAGACCACCGAAGGTGCGTGTGACGTGGTCGGCGACGATGATCGGATCGACTTTGGCGACGCCCGGCTCGATTTCCCCGACGTGAAGGTTGACGCTCTTGACGGGGGAGCTCTTGGGCTTGATGTTACTTGACAAAAGCCAACTCCTTCTTGTTTCCGAAGATGCCCTGTGGCCTGTATATGACCAGAAGCATCAGCACGACTCCTACAACGATGAAGCGAACCTGACCGGCCTGGACGCTCGACATTCCGGGGAACCAGCCGGCGGCCTGGGCACGGGCGACGAAGCCCGAGACGACCGACAGCAGCACCCAGAACACCATCGAGCCGACGATGGGACCGAGGATGGTGGCGGCACCACCCAGCAGCAGGATCGTGTAGATGAAGAACGTGAGCGTGGTCGCGTAGTTCGCGGGAACGACTGCTCGCGGCATGATGAAGATCATTCCGGCGAAGGTTCCGAAGACACCACCGAGAATGAGCGACTGCATCTTGTAGAAGTAGACGTTCTTGCCGAGGGCGCGCACGGCATCCTCGTCTTCACGGATGCCCTTGATGACGCGACCCCAGGGGCTGCGCATGAGCTGCCAGGCGAAGAGCGCCGCGATCACGACGAGGGTCCATCCGACGACTCGAACCCACAGGTCGTAAGCGTTCATCTCGAACGGACCGAACCCGTACGTGCCCTCGGGGAACGGGTTCAGTGCGGCGAAGCCGCCCTTGTACCCGCTGAGGCCGTCGGCGGATCCGGTGACTGAGTCGAACTGGTTCGTCGTGAAGACGAGTCTCAGAATCTCGGATGCCGCGATCGTGACGATTGCGAGGTAGTCGGCCCGCAGTCTCAGCGTGGGGATACCGAGCACGAGCGCGAAGACGACCGACGCGCCGACACCCACGAGCACGGAGCCCCAGACGGGGAACCCGAACGTGAGGGTCGAGATTGCGTAGCCGTATGCACCGATGGCCATGAACCCGGCCTGGCCGAAGTTAACGAGACCGGTGTATCCGAAGTGGATGGCGAGGCCGAGGGCCGCGAGAGCGTACGCAGCGGTGGTCGGGGAGATGATCTCCACGAGCCCGTTCTGGAATATCTGCCAAAAATCAACCATGATGCGCCCCTAGCCAATTCTCTCTTTGCGGCCCAGGATGCCCTGGGGCCTGAACAACAGCACAAGGATGAGGATCGCCAGCGCGCCCACGTACTTCATGTCCGAGGGAATCCACAGCGTCGAGATCTCGACGAAAACGCCGACGACGAGCGATCCAACGAGTGCACCGAATGCGGTGCCGAGTCCGCCGAGGGTGACGGCGGCGAAGATGAGCAGCAGGATCTGGAATCCCATGTCCCACGAAACACCCGGGCGGTAGAAGGCGTAGAGGATGCCGCTGAGCCCGGCGAGCCCGCCACCGATGACCCACACGATGCGAATGACGCGGTCAACGTCAATACCGCTGGCTGCGGCGAGACTCGTGTTGTCGCTGACAGCGCGGGTGGCCTTTCCGAGGCGAGTACGCAGCAGGAAGAACGCCACCGCGAGAAGCACCACAATGCTGATTCCCATGCTGAGCAGGTCGAGCGGGGAGAGGGAGATCGGGCCGAACTTGAGGTCCGCGCCGTCTGCGCCAGGCAGTTGCCGCGTGGATCCGCCGTAGATGTACTGGTAGGTGTACCGCAGGGCGAGCGAGAGTCCGATGCTCACGATCATCATCGGGATGAGACCAATGCCCTTCTTGCGAAGGGGCTTCCACAGCCCGGCATCCAGTACCCAGCCGAAGCCAGCGCTGAGGAGGAGGGCTCCGATGAGCGCTATCCACAACGGCCACGCCAGGTCGACCGCGAGGGTCAGGGTGGCGAGGGCACCGAATGTGACCATTTCGGCGTGCGCGAAGTTGTTGAGGCCCGTTGTTCCGAAGATGAGGGAGAGGCCGATGGCCGCGAGGGCGAGCAGCAGTCCAAAGCTCAGGCCCGTGAAGACACGTTGGATGAACTGGTCGAGGAAGCTCGTTTGCTCACGAACGCCTGCGCCGAGGAAGAAGTTGTACGTCTTACTTGGCACATTCTCGATCGTGAGCTCGACAACGTTGCCCGCTTCGGTCACGATGATGCCCTTCGGCAGCGTCGACTCGTCGAGGGTGATCGTGTAGGTGCCCTTCTCGGGCACCCCGATCTTCCACTTGCCGTCGGCATCGGTCTCGACCTCGGCGTTGTATCCGTTGCCGGAGACGCTGATGAGCACGCCCTCGAGGGGGTCACCGTCGTTGCGCACGAAGCCGCCGAAGCTGAAGTCGTACTCTTCGCCGACTTCGTCAGCGTGCGCTGTTGTTACACCTCCCACAAAGGTGAGAGCTGCGAGCAGCGTGACGAAAAAGACGACAAGTAAGCGCGACCAGCGCTTATGAGCCAAGCCAGTGACTTCCACGGAACCTCCAAGACGGGACCAGCCGGAACGTAGTGTTTCCGCGGGACCTGGCGCACCGTCGACGTTGACGATACTTGCAGTTTGTGTCCCTCATGTTTCGTCGAAGGTCACAATCTGATTGAGCCATTATGCGCGTGGAATAGCTGCGGGTCTAACCGGTTAATATTGGGTACCGGTATTCAGCGCGGCATCCGGGTCTCACAATCTCTCCAGCAAGGGAACTCATGGACCAGCCTGACCCTTTCGGCTTCATCGGCCTGACCTACGACGACGTCATGTTGCTGCCCGGCCACACCGACGTCATTCCCAGCGAAGCCGACACGACATCGCGCCTCACCCGTCGCATCAGCGTGGCCTCGCCCCTGCTGTCGGCCGCGATGGACAGCGTGACCGAGTCGCGCATGGCGATCGCGATGGCGCGCAACGGCGGAATCGGCATCCTGCACCGCAACCTGTCGATTGAAGACCAGGCCGCGCACGTCGACAAGGTCAAGCGCAGCGAGTCCGGCATGATCACCAATCCCGTCACGACGACACCGGATGCCACCGTCGCCGAAGTCGACGCCCTGTGCGGCCAGTTCCGTGTCTCAGGCCTGCCCGTCGTCGAGGGTGACGGCAAGCTCGTTGGCATCATCACCAACCGCGACATGCGTTTCGTCTCGCCGTTCGAGAAGTCCACGACGCTCGTGCGCGACGTGATGACCAAGACCCCCCTCATCACTGCACCCGAGGGAATCGACCCGGATGGCGCGATCGCCATCTTTGCGCAGCACAAGATCGAGAAGCTTCCCCTCGTGGATGCCGCGGGCCGCTTGCGCGGACTCATCACGGTCAAAGACTTTGACAAGACCGAGAAATACCCCAACGCTACGAAAGACGAAGCGGGCCGCCTGAGGGTCGGTGCCGCTATCGGATTCTTCGGCGACGCCTGGGACCGCGCCGGCCAGCTTCGCGACGCGGGCGTTGACGTGATCGTCGTCGACACGGCCAACGGCGACTCCGCTGGAGTGCTCGAGATCATCTCCCGCCTGAAGCGCGACAGCGCCTTCTCGGCCATCGACATCATCGGCGGAAACGTCGCGACGCGCTCGGGCGCGCAGTCACTCATCGACGCTGGTGCTGACGCCGTGAAGGTGGGCGTCGGCCCGGGTTCAATCTGCACCACCCGCGTTGTCGCCGGAGTCGGTGTGCCCCAGGTGACGGCGGTGTACGAGGCATCCCTCGCGGCCCGCGAGTCCGGAGTTCCGATCATTGCCGACGGCGGCCTGCAGTACTCGGGCGATATCGCCAAAGCGCTCGTCGCAGGGGCCGAGACGGTCATGCTCGGTTCGCTTCTCGCCGGAACCGACGAGAGCCCCGGCGAGCTGATCTTCCAAAACGGAAAACAGTTCAAGGGCTACCGCGGCATGGGCTCACTTGGCGCCCTTCAGACGCGCGGCAAGAAGACCTCGTACTCTCGCGACCGCTATTTTCAGGCGGATGTGCCGTCGGACGAGCAACTCATCGCAGAAGGCATCGAAGGCCAGGTGCCGTACCGCGGGCCCGTGTCATCCGTGGTCTATCAACTGCTCGGCGGCCTGCGCCAGTCTATGTTCTACACGGGCGCGCGCACGATCGACGAACTGCGGGTGAAGGGGCGCTTCGTGCGCATCACCGCGGCGGGACTCAAGGAGTCGCACCCCCACGACATCCAGATGGTCGTCGAGGCCCCCAACTACCGTCGCTAACGCCGCCTCGCTGTAGGCTGGTCGGCTGCCCAAGTGGGGTGGCCTAGGAGCCACGGCAATGGGATACATCGACGTCAACGGCGTCACATACTCGCTCGATGACGGGCGAGTGCTTCTCGACGAGGTGTCGTTTCGCGTCGGCGACGGCACGACGACCGCACTCATCGGAGCGAACGGCGCGGGCAAGTCCACGCTGCTGCGGCTGATCCGCGGCGAGGTGCACGCCGACAGCGGCGCGGTGACGATCGACGGTGGGCTCGGCGTGATGGACCAGTTCGTCGGCCATGTTCGGGATGCCTCGACCGTGCGTGACCTCTTGGTGAGCGTCGCCCCGGCCGCTGTGCGCTCCGCAACCCACGCGCTCGATGCGAGCGAACTGGCTCTCATAGAAGAGGACACGACCGCACACCAGATGGCGTACGCTACGGCGCTCGCCGACTACGCCGATGCCGGCGGTTACGACCAGGAGACGGTTTGGGACACGTGCACGATCGCTGCACTCGGCATCCCGTTCGAGCGAGCGAAGTACCGCGAGATCACCACGCTGTCGGGCGGCGAGCAGAAACGACTCGTGCTTGAGGCGCTGTTGCGCGGCCCCGAGCAGGTGCTGCTGCTCGACGAGCCCGACAACTACCTCGACGTGCCAGGAAAGCGGTGGCTCGAGGAGTCGCTGCGCTTAACTCCCAAGACCGTGCTGCTCGTGAGCCACGACCGTGAGCTGCTCGCGCGGGCCGCTGATCGCATCATCACACTCGAGGTGGGCGGTGCGGGCAACACGACGTGGACGCACGGAGGCAGTTTCGCCACCTATCACCAGGCCCGCGACGACCGGAACGCACGCTTCGACGAACTCAAGCGGCGCTGGGATGAACAGCACGAGAAGCTCAAGACGCTCGTGCGCAACCTCAAGGTGCGGGCGACCGCGATGGACAGCTTTGCCTCGCGCTACCAGGCGGCGCTCACGCGTCTGCGCAAGTTCGAGGAGGCCGGCCCTCCCCAGGAGCGGCCGCTCGAGCAGGACCTGCAGATGCGCCTCACGGGCGCGCGCACGGGAAACCGCGCAGTGGTGTGTGAGCAGCTCGAGCTCACCGGTCTCATGGCGCCGTTCGATCTCGAGGTGTGGTTCGGTGAACGCGTCGCGGTGCTGGGATCGAACGGCTCGGGCAAGTCGCACTTTCTTCGGTTGCTCGCCCTCGGCGGCAGCGATCCTGATGCGTTGCTCGGGCACGTGACCTCAGTCGGTACGACGCTCGAGCCGGTTGCCCACTCGGGCCGGGCACGGTTGGGGGCGAGGGTCGTGCCCGGGTGGTTTGCGCAGGCGCACCAGCATCCGGAGCTGCTCGGCCGCACCCTGCTCGACATCCTGCATCGCGGCGACGACAATCGCGCGGGTCTCGCTCGCGAAGCCGCCAGCCGCGCGCTCGATCGTTACGGGCTCGTCGAGGGTGCCGAGCAGGTGTTCGAGTCGTTGAGCGGTGGACAGCAGGCGCGTTTGCAGATTCTGCTGCTCGAGCTGAGCGGCGTCACCCTGCTGCTGCTGGATGAACCAACGGACAACCTCGATCTCGTATCGGCAGAGGCCCTCGAGCAGGCTCTCGCTCGTTTCGAGGGAACCGTGCTTGCCGTAACGCACGACCGCTGGTTCGCCCGATCCTTCGATCGTTATCTCGTCTTTGGAAGCGACGGGCGCGTGTACGAGTCGAACGAGCCGGTCTGGGATGAGAGCCGGGTTGTGCGGGCGCGATGAGCAAGGGGGAGCCAGATGGGGCGCGATAGGTAGGCTTACTGCGTGAGTGACATCGAGATCGGCCGTGCCAAGCGAGCGCGACGCGTGTACGCGTTCGACGACATTGCAATCGTGCCTTCGCGGCGCACGCGTGACCCGCAGGATGTCTCGGTCAGCTGGACCATCGACGCCTACACGTTCGACATTCCCGTGTTGGCCGCTCCCATGGACTCCGTGGTCAGCCCCGCCACCGCGATTGCGATCGGCAAACTCGGCGGTCTCGGCGTGCTCGACCTCGAGGGTGTCTGGACCCGCTACGACGACCCCGAGCCCGTGCTCGCCGAGATCCGTCAACTTCCCGCGGAGTCCGCCACCCGGCGCATGCAGGAGATCTACTCCGAGCCCATCAAGCCCGAACTCGTCACCGCGCGACTCGCGGAAATCCGCGCCGCCGGTGTTCCCGTCGCGGGCGCCCTGAGCCCGCAGCGCACCCAGGAGCTGTACAAGACGGTCGTCGACGCAGGCGTCGACCTGTTCGTGATCCGCGGCACCACGGTGAGCGCCGAGCACGTGTCGAAGTCGGTCGAGCCCCTCAACCTCAAGAAGTTCATCTATGAGCTCGATGTGCCCGTGATTGTGGGCGGTGCGGCCACCTACACGGCTGCTCTGCACCTCATGCGCACGGGTGCCGCCGGCGTGCTCGTCGGTTTCGGCGGGGGAGCCGCGAGCACCACTCGCGCGAGCCTGGGCATCCACGCTCCCATGGCGACCGCGGTGGCGGATGTCGCCGGCGCTCGCCGCGACTACATGGATGAGTCCGGCGGTCGCTACGTGCACGTCATCGCCGATGGCGGCCTCGGCACGAGCGGCGACATCGTCAAGGCCATCTCGGTGGGTGCGGATGCGGTCATGCTGGGCAGCACTCTCGCTCGCGCCGAGGAGGCGCCGGGCGGCGGCTGGCATTGGGGCGCCGAAGCCCACCACTCCGAGCTTCCACGCGGCAATCGCGTTGAGGTCGGCAGCCTGGCTCCCCTCAAGGAGATCCTGTACGGCCCGTCGAGCACTGCCGACGGCCGGGTAAACCTCATCGGAGCACTGCGTCGCTCGATGGCGACGACGGGATACTCCGACCTCAAGGAATTCCAGCGCGTCGAGGTAGTCGTCGCGCCATACAGCGCGAGGTAGTCATGCCACAGTCCGTCACCCGTTCGTCCAAGCTCGGACCGAAGGAGCGTGACGCGGCTGTCGAGGCGCTCAAGTCCAAAGAGCTCGACATCCTCGTGGTCGGTGGCGGAATCGTCGGGACGGGCAGTGCGCTGGATGCCGCGACCCGCGGTTTGCGGGTAGGGATGGTCGAAGCGCGCGACTGGGCGAGTGGCACCTCGAGCCGCTCGTCGAAGCTCGTGCACGGCGGCATCCGCTACCTGGAGCAACTCGACTTCAGGCTCGTGCGGGAAGCGCTCATCGAGCGCGGCCTGCTGCTGCAGCGCATTGCGCCCCACCTCGTGAAGCCCGTGCGCTTTCTGTACCCGCTCACGAAGCCCGTCTTCGAGCGCCTCTACATCGGAGCGGGCATGCTGCTCTACGACCTCTTCAGCTACACGGGCGGCCGACCGCCCGGGGTGCCTCATCACCGACACCTCACCAAGCGTCAGATGTTGCGCGCAATGCCGAGTCTGCGTTCCGACGCGTTTGTCGGCGGTCTCACCTACTACGACGCCCAGGTTGACGACGCCCGATACGTGGCCAACCTCGCTCGCACGGCGAGCTTCTACGGGGCCCACGTCGCAAGCCGCGTGCGCGTCGAAGGGTTCATCAAGGTCGGCCAGCGCGTCGTCGGGGTGAATGCGCACGATCTTGAGACGGGCGAGAAGTTCGAGATCCGGGCGCGCCAGGTCGTGAACGCGACGGGCGTCTGGACGGATGACACCCAGGCCATGGTGGGCGAGCGCGGGCAGTTCAAGGTGCGGGCGTCCAAGGGCGTGCACCTCGTCGTGCCGCGCGACCGAATCCACTCCAAACTCGGGCTGCTGCTGCGCACCGAGAAGAGCGTGCTGTTCGTGATCCCCTGGGACCGCCACTGGCTGATCGGCACGACCGACACCGACTGGAACCTCGACAAGGCGCATCCGGCGGCAACCGCAGCAGACATCGACTACTTGCTCGAACACGTCAACAAGGTGCTCGCGGTGCCGCTCACGAGGGATGACGTCGAAGGCGTGTACGCGGGCCTCCGGCCGTTGCTCGCTGGCGAGTCTGACCAGACCTCGAAACTCAGCCGCGAGCACATCGTCGCCCACTCCGTTCCGGGCCTTGTGGTCGTTGCGGGAGGCAAGTGGACGACCTACCGAATCATGGCCAAAGACGCGATCGACGAGGCCGTCGCGGCACTGGATGGCACGATCTCGCCGAGCATCACGCAAGACATCGCGCTGCTGGGTGGCGAGGGCTACCACGCGGCATGGAACAAGCGCGGCAAGATCGCACGCGCTTTCGGCGTGCACAAAGTGCGCATCGAGCACCTGCTCAATCGCTACGGAGTGATGACGGATGAACTTCTCGACCTGATTCGCGAACGACCCGAGCTGCAGGAACCGCTTCCGGGGGCGGACGACTACATCGGGGCCGAGGTGGTCTACGCGGCCACCCACGAGGGCGCGCTGCACCTCGACGACGTGCTTGCGCGGCGCACCCGCATCTCGATCGAAGCGTGGGATCGCGGGGTCTCGGCTGCACCGGTCGCGGCCGCCCTCATGGGTCGGGAGTTGGGGTGGGATGCCGCTCGCACGAATCGTGAGGTGACCACTTACCTCACGCGGGTGCTTGCCGAGCGCGCGAGTCAGCTGGAACCGGACGACGCGTCGGCCGACCGGGTGCGGCTCGAAGCGCCAGAAATCGTGACCCCGTAGCTGTCCCCAATTACGGGGACAAACCATGCAAATTCATTGATATATCAGGGGTCGTCTCCCCTGACCGGCGGACATTTGTAAAAAACTCTCACCAATGTCGAAGCAGTCCCGCTAGAGTGACGAACACTCGGATTACGTGATCCCTAGTCTCTGAATTCGAGCGCAACACCTAGCAATGTACATCCGAACCCTGCCCACCCGTCCCTAGCGGGAGGCTCGTCCTGTGTGCCCTCACGGGACTCTTTGGCGCACCCACTTTGCTGGGTGGGCAGGGTTCGCTTGCCCTTGGAGTACCCGTGGTCAGCAGGCCTTCCTTCGTTCTCCGCGCCGTGAGCACAGTTGTCACCTGTGCGCTCGCACTGACGGGGCTATCCGTTCTCGCCGCAGCACCTGCCGCAGCAGTCGAGTTGCCCGTCTACAGCAGCCTGCCTGACTCGATGGCGCCCAACGTCGTGAGTCTCGGCTACCAGGCGAGGTCGACAGACGAATTCGGAGACTACATCCAGCTGGCCGGCACCGACCGTGCGATCACGAACGTCTCGGTGGGTATGTCGAGCTGGGCCTGCCAAACCAACAGCCCCTGCGTGACAACGCCGGGCGCGACCTACACGCATCCCATCACCGTCAACATCTACGAGGTCGACAACTCGGGGGCTGTGCCCGTTGCGGGCGCGCTCATCTCGTCGGTCACTCAGGCGCAGAAGATCCCGTACCGGCCCAGCTCCGACAGCACGTGCTCCACTCCCACGGCGTGGCGGGCTGCCAACGGTTCCTGCTACAACGGCTACGCATTCACGCTCGATTTCGACTTTGGCGGTGTGGTCGTTCCGACCGACATCGTCGTGACCGTCGCCTACAACACCAACTCGCACGGTGCCGCCCCGATCGGCGCGAATGGCCCGTATGAGTCGCTCAACGTGGGCCTGCGCACATCCGGAACCCTGCCCACCGTGGGCACCGACGAGAACGTCGACGAGGTGTTCTGGGACACGCTCGCTGGCTCCTACGCCGACGGCGGCGCCGGCGGCACCGACACCCTGCGGGTCGATACCGGCTGGTCGTCGAACCCCGGGCTTCTCATCGAGATCGATGCCGAGGCGGCCACGCCAGCACCGACAGCGGCGGTGACGGTCTACGAGAAGGACGTGAAGGGCAGCGAGACCCCCGCGACCTATCTCGACTGGCACGAGGGCAACCCCTCCGCCACGGCGGCCAACAGCTACGTGTCGGCCGATGGCCTCGAGCTCGCGTCCACCTCTGCCAGCACGGTCATCAAGGGCATTGATGCGTCGACCACTCCGGCCACTCGCACGCGCCTGACGCAACTCATCACCTCCGCGAGCGTTGCTGTTGAGGAGGGATCGGTCACCTTCCAGGTTCCGGTCTTCTACGGCACCGTGTCATCCCCGCACTTCACGACCCTTCGATCGACGAGCCTGAGCGCCGGCAGCTCGTTCTCCCAATCAGACACCTGGGCTACGACGCAGGCGTTCGGCCCCTTCGCGGCGCAGCAGGAAGCGCCCCTCGGTGAGCTGCTCAGCGCGCTTTACCAAGCGGCCGGATCGACGGGCGGAGTAGGGCTCGCGGGCTTCGGCGTGCAAGCGGATGCACCGGCCCGGGTCTCCTCGATCGTCTGGGACGGCACCACCTACTCGTTCTCCCAGCCGACCCTCGTGCCGTGCACGCCGCCGCTCGCGGCGGGCCCCGCGGCATCCAACCTCGACTCCAACGGGTGGACCTTCAGCCAGACTCGCGCCAAGGGCCACAACCAATTCGTGGCCGGCGGCCTGCGCATCTACACGGAAGACAGCTCGACTCTCTCGAAGGCTGCCGGGTACCACCCGATCGACATCGCTCTCGCCGACGTCGGAACCGTGGGCATCGAGTTCGCTGCGGGCTTCGACAAGCGACCCGGCTTGCAGCTGGCCTTCGACAAAGACGGCGACGGCGGATTCGACGGATACCTCGTCGGCGAGCCCTGGGCCAACTTCGTTTCGGGCGACGGATGGTCACTGACGACCGACGGCGACTGGAACAAAGCGCAATTCTGGAACAGCAACGCGGCGCTGGGGCTTCCCGACGGCTGGGGATACCCCAACGCCGGCACTCTCGCCGACTACCTCTCCGCCTGGCCGAGCGCGAGGATCACCTCGTATGGCTACAGCCTTGGATCGGGTGTGTTCGGCGACGCGACGATCACCTCGATCACGGTGGGATGCCAGACCTCCACCTTCAGCACCGCGGTCGCCGCCGCGCCCACCGCCACCGTGACGGTCAACGAGTACGACATCAGCGCCGACGCCGACCCCTACGCGGGCTGGCACGAGGGCTACTCGACCAACACGGGTCGGTCGTTCTCGGTCGAGTCAGACGGCCTGCACTTCGGTGCCCCGCAGCACTCGCAGCCGATCTACGGCTTCGCGACTCCCATCGCCAACCCCGACCTCGAGGCGCTTGCGACCGCGGCCAACGTCGATGTAATCGCGGGAAATGTGGCGTTCCAGCTGCCCCTCTTCTACGGCGGCGCGACTCCGAGCTCGCCCTGGTTCACGACGCTGCGCATCGAGAACCTGCCGCTCGGGGAGCAGCACTTCGCGGTCACCGACACCTGGGTGACGTCATCCGCGATCAAGGATGCTGCGGGAACCGTGCTGCTCGCGGGCGGCAGCAAGCTGTCTCTCGCTGACTGGTCGGCGCTGTTCACGTCTCTCGGCAACGTGCAGTCACTGGGTTTCGCTGTGCAGGCGGATGCCGCAGCCGTAGTCGAGAGCGTGACGGCCAACGGCACGAAGTATGTATTTGTGCCTTATGACGTGCCGTCAGTGGACGCCGTCGTTCGCGTCTACGAGTCAGAGATCCAACTGAGCGAGACGCTCTCCAACTACACGCAGTGGCACGAGGGCGTCGCCGGCAACACCACTCCCGCGTTCAACGTGATCGAAGACGGCCTCGAACTGGGCCTCGGAGCGAAATCCCAGATCCTCAAGGGCCTCGATGCCCCCATCACCGACCTCACTCTCGGCGAGCTCGTCGCCGGTGCCGAGATCACGGTTCTCGACGGCTCAGTCACCTACCAGATACCCCTGTTTTACGGCAGCGGAAGCTTCGCGACACTTCACTCGACCGACCTCGGCGCGGGCACTCACACCTTCGACCTCAATTCGCCATGGCGTCTGAGCAGCAGCATCCTCGGGTTCAGCGCGTTCAGCGATTACCCGCTGCACCAGATTCTCGACAAGCTCAGCAACGTACAGGTGATCGGCTTCGGTGTGCAGACCAACCCGCCCACCGCGCCCGGCGTGCACGCGACCGTCTCAAACATCACCTTCGACCAGACGACGTACGTGTTCTCCGGGCCGATCGAACCAGGCACACCCGTCATCACCGGCACCCCGACCGTGGGGCAGGCGCTCACGGCGACGCCCGGCACGTGGGCGCCCGCCGACACGACCTTCGAGTACCAGTGGCTCTCTGACGGCGACACGATCGATGGCGCGACGGATGACACGTACCAACTCACGGGCGATGACTACACCTACGACATCAGCGTCGTCGTGACAGGTTCCGCTCCCGGCTACGACAGTGTCGCGGCCGAGTCGGATGCCGTGGCCATCGGCGTCGGCACCCTCACGGTCGCCACGCCCACCATCACGGGAGACGTTGTGATCGGCGAAACCCTCACGGCCGTCGATGGCGGATCATCCCCGCTGCCCATCTCCTTCAGCTACCAGTGGTTCGCAGACGGGGCCGCGATCCCCGGTGCCACCGATGCCACCTACGAGATCGTCGTCGGCGATGTCGGCAGCCAGCTCACGGTGAAGGTCACGGGCACCAAGGCGGGTTATACGACCGCCGACGCTACCTCGCTTCCAACGGCTGAGGTGCCGCTGGGCATCCTGACTCCCGGGGCGCCGTTCTTCAATGGCACGCTCGCGGTGGGCACCACGCTCACGGCTTACCCCGGATCGTGGGCGCCGAGCGGTGCGTCGTTCACCTACCAGTGGCGTTCCGGCGGGGCCGACATTCCCGGTGCAACCGGTGCGACCTACACCTTGGGTGCGGGTGACGAAGGCGCCACCATCGATTTCGTCGTCACCGCGACGCTCGAGGGGTACGCCGACCTGGCTGTCGCGTCTGCAGCGCAGTCCCCCGTCGGCGCGGGAACCCTCACGGCGGGATCGCCCACCATCACGGGTGTGCCGAAGGTTGGCGAGACGCTCACAGCGCATCCCGGCACCTGGGCACCGAGCGGTGTGACCTTTACCTACGTGTGGAAGGCCGACGGCATCGTGATCGCCGGAGCTACCGGACCCACGTACGTGCTCGACGCCGCAGAGCTCAACAAGTCGATCGTGGTCGTCGTGACGGGCTCCCTGCCCGGCTACAACAGCGCCGACGCTTCCTCGCCCGCTGCGACCACGGTTGCTGCTGGCACGATCGACACGCTCGTGCCCAGCCCCCTCATCGGCGGCACGGCGGCGATCGGCGAGACCCTCACCGTCGACGCGGGCACGTGGCTGCCGGCAGCGGTCACGCTCTCGTACCGATGGTTCGCCGACGGTGTGCCGATCTCGGGCGCGACCGGCTCAACGTTGACGGTCAAGGTCGCGCAGGTGGGCACCCGGATCACGGTGCGGGTAACGGGAACCAAGGCGGGGTACGCCACGCGCCACGCGACATCCGACCCGACGAGCCAGGTTCCCCACGGAACCCTCACGGCGCCCATTCCGCAGATTGCGGGGGACCCCACCATTGGCACGGAGTTGACCGCGTTCACGGGCACCTGGGCTCCCTCCGGTGTTGCGCTGAGCTACCAGTGGCTTTCTGATGGTGAGCCGATCCTCGGCCAGACCGGCAAGAAGTACATGCCCGCATTCTCTGCCGCGGGCCACGAGATCACGGTGGCGGTGACGGGAACCAAGACCGGCTACACGACCGCCACGGCTGTCTCCGCCGGGGTGGCGATCGCCGAGGATGCCACACCGCTCGTCTCACGCATCGCCGGCAAGGATCGCTACGACACCGCGGTCAAGATCTCGCAGTCGTTCGAGCCGGGAGTGACTCGCGTGTATCTTGCCTCGGGCGAGGGCTTCGCGGATGCACTGAGTGCCGCTCCCGCGGCGGCGCACCTCGACGTGCCGTTGCTGCTCACGACCAAAGACAGCGTTCCGGCGTCGGTTCTGGCTGAGCTCGAGCGGCTCGATCCCGGCGAGATCGTGATCGTCGGCGGACCGTCGACCATCTCCCGGAGCGTTCTCGACAAGCTCGTCGCCCTGTCGCTTGCGCCGAAGGTGATGCGCATTGGCGGGGCCGATCGGTTCGAGGCATCGCGCAACATCGCCGAGGAAGCGTTCGACAGCGCGACGGTTGCGTACATCGCGAGCGGGCTCAACTTCCCCGACGCGCTTGCGGCGACCTCGCCCGCGGCCCACTACGACGCGCCCGTGATCCTCGTCAATGGAGCGAGCAACTCCCTCGACATCGATACCCTCCAGGCGCTGAGCAATCTGGGTGTGCAGAATGTGACCATCGCCGGTGGTCCGAAGACCGTGAAGCCGGGCATCCAGTTGCAGCTGTCAGACCTGTACACGGTCAAGCGCCCCTCGGGCGTCGATCGCTACATGACCGCCGTGAAGCTCATCGAGGATGCCTTCGCGGCATCACAGGTCGTGTATCTCTCGACGGGCCTCAAGTTTCCCGACGCGCTCGCCGGCTCGGCTCGCGCCGGAAGCGAGGGCTACCCGATCTACCTGAGCGACACGACGTGCATCCCGCAGGTCGTCTTCGAGTCGATCGTGAAGCTCGACCCGAGCAAGATCGTGCTGCTGGGGGGCACAGCAACGCTCACCAAGACCGTTGCAGAGCTGACGGTCTGCTCCTACTAGTCGGGGGGCAGTGAACGGGCGGGGCCTCTCCGGGGCCCCGTCCTCTTCAGGTGCACCGTTTAGAATGGCGTGATGGTAGACGTGCGGCGAGTGAAACTCCCTGGGGTGGGTGTGCTTCACACCTTCGTCACCGACGACGGCGGCAAGGTCGGGGTCATCACCCACCGCTCCGGTCACAGCGACCTCATCTCGTTCTCGGATGACGAAGACGGCTCCGACGTCACGAAGGTTTCTCTGCGCCTCGACGAAGACGAGGCTCACACGCTTGCGGAACTGCTCGGCGGCACCCGGATCACCGAATCGCTTGCGAGCCTTGACGCGATCCCCGGTCTGTCGATCGACTGGTTTCCCGTCGACTACGACCACTACATCGCGGGCAAGAAGCTCGGCATCACCTCGAGCGGCGTCGTCGGGCTCACCGTCGTCGCCGTGGTTCGGGGGGATGCAGCAAACCCTGGTCCCTCAGACGACTTTGTCGTCTTTCCCGGGGACACCCTCGTCGTTGCGGGTACTCCAGAGAAGGTTGCGAAAGCCTTCACGTTCTACCGCACCGGCGAGATGAAGGCCAAAGTGCCGGCAGACTCTCCGCCAGGAAGCTAGCCGATGCACCTCGGTGAAGAGCTTCTTGTTATCGGCATCCTGCTCATCATCGCCTACATTTTCGGCAGGTTGGGCAAAGTCATCGGGCTGCCCGCGATACCCATCTACATGCTCGTGGGGCTTGCCGCCAGCCCGTACTCGCACTGGTTCCCGCTCAACTTCGACACGCACCAGGTCGAGCTCATTGCAATTTTCGGGCTCATCCTGCTGCTGTTCAACCTGGGCCTCGAGTTCGACCAGGACGAGTTCTTCGGAAACGCCGGCAAGCTCATCCTGTCTGGCGGTTCGTACATCTTCGTCAACATGGTGGTCGGCTTTGCCTTCGGCTTCCTGCTGGGCTGGGGCACGCGCGAGGCCCTCATCATCGCGGGCATCACGGCGACATCGTCGAGCGCCATCGTCACCAAGCTGCTGATCGAGCTCAATCGCCTGCCCAACCGCGAGACTCCGATGATTCTCGGCGTGACAGTCGTAGAAGACATCTTCATTGCCATCTACCTCGCGATCGTGGGTGTCGTGCTGAGTGGCGAGACCGACCTCTGGGCCGTGATCGTCAAGCTGCTCGTCGCCTTCCTCTTCCTTGTGGTCATGTTCACGATCGCGCGCTGGGGCGGCAAGTGGGTCTCGAAGCTGTTCCGCACGAAAGACGACGAGCTCTTCACCATCCTGTTCTTCGGGCTCGCGGTGGCCTTCGGCGGCATCGGTGAGCTGCTCGGGGTCACCGATGCCATCGGCGCGTTCCTCATTGGACTCGTGCTGGGGGCGACGAAGTACCGCGCGAGGATCGAGCATGTCGCGCTGCCGCTCCGCGACGTGTTCGGCGCCTTCTTCTTTCTCAACTTTGGCCTGGCCCTCGACGTCTCGACCTTCGGTGAGGTGTTGGTTCCCGTCGCGCTCGCGGTGCTGATGACGATCACCCTCAACGCGGGCGCCGGGCAGTTTGTGGCGTGGCTGAACAAGCTCGGACCACAGGCGGGAATCAATGCCACGGTCATCCTGCAAAACCGGGGCGAGTTCGCTCTCATTCTCGCGACCCTGTCGCTGTCGGCCGGACTCGACGCCCGAATCGTTCCGTTCGCGGGGCTCTACGTGCTCACGATGTCGATCATCGGTCCGATCCTCGCGGTCAACTCCGAGCGCATCGGCGGAGTGATCCTCGGAACCAAGCGCAAGAAGAAGGCTGCCGCTCCCGAGCGCGATCGCATGCGCGAGGAAGGGATCGCCCTCGTCGAGGCGGCGCTCAGCGGGCAGGAGCCGGTGGCATCGGCGCTGTCCGACTCCGACATTGATGACGTCTACGGTGGAGTCGAACCCGAACCGATGGATCGCCTGGCCGAGCAGGCCTCCCAGCAGTCCGATGAGTTGTCCGCTCGAAAGAGAGACCCCGAATATTGAGCATCTGGACCGTCGCGCGTCGCCCCCGCTGGATAGGCGCGCTCATCCTTGCCCTTGCCATCGCGGCGGGGTTCGCGGCCCTCGGGCAATGGCAGCTCTCGCGGGCCGTCGAGGGCGGCACCGTCACCGAGGAGCAGACCGAAACCGTCGTCGGCCTGAAGCAGATCGCGACGCCGCAGCAGCCCATGCCTGAAGCGACGATCGGCCAGGTCGTCACGTTCGAAGCAGAGTTCGTGCCCGACGACTACGTGGTGCTCTCGGGGCGTTCCAACCTTGCCGACCCCGGTTATTGGGTTGTCGGGCACGCGATCACGAGCGACGGAGCGAGCGTCGCCGTGGCGGTGGGCTGGGCGAGCGATGCGGATGCCGCGGAGTCCGCCATCGCGAGCCTCGCGACATCCCCTCCCGCATCGACCATCACCGGGCGGTACCTGCCGAGCGAATCTCCCCAGGAGTCGGACTTCGAGGCTGGCCAGCGCAGCGCCCTCGCCATCGCCGAGCTCGTCAACATTTGGACCACCGTGCCGCAGGGGGTCTACGGGGGTTATGTCGTGTCGTTCGAGTCGATTCCGGGCCTCGACCTGATCGATTCCCCGCCGCCGTCCACCGAGGTCAGCCTCAATCTGCTGAACATCTTCTATGCCCTCGAGTGGGTGATCTTCGCGGGCTTCGCGGTCTTCCTGTGGTGGCGCCTCGTGAAGGACACCTGGGAGGAAGAACAAGAAAGCGCGCCGGTAGAATAGGGCCATGCCGATCGGACCCCGCCCCGCTGACATCCCCAAGATTCGGCGCACGGTGTCGGTCTACAAGGTCTCATCGATCATCACGGGAACGTTCCTGCTGCTGCTCGTGCTCATGATGGTGCTGCGGTACGGCTTCGGGGTCGACATCGAGCTCGCCGGGCCCTACGGCCTGCTGGCGCTCACGCCGAAAGAACTCATCGTCGGGGTGAACCTCTCCACCGCGATCCTCATCGTGCACGGCTGGCTCTACGTGCTGTACCTCGCGTGTGACTTTCTGCTGTGGCGCTACATCCGCTGGTCGTTCGGCAAGTTTCTCTTCATCGCCCTCGGCGGCATCATCCCGCTGCTCTCCTACTTTCTCGAGCGTCGCGTTCCCCGCGACGTCGAGGCCGTGATTTCGTCCCTCGAACCGGTTGGAGCAACCGCGTGACAGACACCACTGCCAGCCCCGTACTCGTCGTCGACTTCGGCGCGCAGTACGCGCAGCTGATCGCTCGTCGCGTACGAGAGGCCAGCGTCTACAGCGAGATCGTGCCCCACACGATCACCGCGGCCGAGGTCGCCGCCAAGAAGCCCGCAGGTATCGTGCTCTCGGGCGGGCCATCCTCGGTCTACGAGCCCGGTTCGCCCACGCTCGATCCCGCGATCCTTCAGCTGGGCATCCCGGTGCTCGGCATTTGCTACGGATTTCAGGTGATGGCCCAGCAGCTCGGCGGCGAAGTCGCCAACACGGGCCTGCGCGAGTACGGCGCCACCGCGGTCACGCTCGCCGAGGGTGACAGCAGCCTGCTGGGCGGGCAACCTGCCGAACAGACCACGTGGATGAGCCACGGCGACTCGGTGTCGAAAGCCCCCGAAGGGTTCACGGTGCTGGCGTCGTCCGCCTCCACCCCCGTGGCCGCGTTCGCTTCCGACGAGCGTCGCCTCTACGGCGTGCAGTGGCACCCCGAGGTCAAGCACTCGGAGTTCGGCCAGCGCGTGCTCGAGAACTTCCTGCACACGGCCGCGGGAATCCCCGCGGACTGGAACAGCGGCAGCGTCATCGCCGAGCAGGTCGAGCGCATTCGGGCCCAAGTCGGAACCTCTCGTGTGATCTGTGGGCTGTCGGGCGGTGTCGACTCCGCGGTCGCTGCCGCGATCGTGCACAAGGCCGTCGGCGACCAGCTCGTGTGCATCTTCGTGGACCACGGCCTGCTGCGACAAGACGAGCGCCGCCAGGTCGAAGAGGACTACGTGGCATCCACGGGCGTGCGACTCGTGACCGTTGACGCCGTCGACCAGTTTCTGGATGCACTCGCCGGCGTCACCGACCCCGAAACGAAGCGCAAGATCATCGGCCGCGAGTTCATTCGCAGCTTCGAGAACGCCGCAGAAGCGCTCGTGCTCGAAGCCCAGGGCGAGGGCGAGCAGATCAAGTTCCTCGTGCAGGGCACCCTCTACCCCGACGTGGTCGAATCGGGTGGCGGAACCGGCACGGCCAACATCAAGAGCCACCACAACGTCGGCGGACTCCCCGAAGACCTTCAGTTCGAGCTCGTCGAGCCCCTGCGCACCCTCTTCAAAGACGAGGTGCGAGCGATCGGCCGTGAACTCGGTCTGCCCGAGGTGATCGTCGGGCGCCAGCCGTTTCCGGGGCCAGGCCTCGGCATCCGCATTGTTGGCGAGGTTACCCGTGAGCGCCTCGAGTTGCTCCGCAAGGCCGACGCGATCGCTCGCGCCGAGCTGACCGCCGCGGGCCTCGACGGCGAGATCTGGCAGTGCCCGGTCGTGTTGCTCGCGGATGTGCGTTCGGTAGGTGTGCAGGGGGATGGCCGCACCTATGGTCACCCGATTGTGCTGCGGCCCGTGTCATCCGAAGATGCGATGACCGCTGACTGGACCCGCCTGCCCTACGACGTGCTTGCGCGCATCTCCAACCGCATCACCAACGAGGTGCCCGGTGTGAACCGTGTGGTGCTCGACGTCACGTCGAAGCCGCCCGGCACCATCGAGTGGGAGTGAGGCGTTAAGAAAGAGGCCATTTCTGGCCTCTTTCAGCCTCACTCCGAGGCCCTCCGGGCCGAGGCTACTTCGGTAGAGCCGAGGCCCTCCGGGCCGAGGTAACTGCGGTAGCTGCCGACGGCCCCTCCGGGCCGAGGCTACGGCGGTAGGGCCGACGGCCCCTCCGGGCCGAGGCTACCGCTTCGCTCCCTCGTCACGGGCGCAGCACCCACACCACCGAGCTGACGAAAAACGTTGCTCCGGGCATCCTGAAGCAACGTTTTCTGTCAGCTCGGCGAGGAGACCTGCGAGCGCAACGAAGAAGGGCCGCCCCAGTGGGACGGCCCTTCGACGTAACGGCAGCTAGTTTCGCGAGATCGCGAGCATGCGCAGCAGCTCGAGGTACAGCCAGATGACGGTGACCATGATGCCGAAGGCGCCGGTCCAGCCGTACTTGCGGGGTGCCTTGTTCTGCACGCCCTTCTGGATGAAGTCGAAGTCGAGCACGAGCGAGTAGGCCGCGAGAATCACGACGAACACACCGAGGACCACGCCGAGCGGGACACCCGGGATAATCTCAACGCTGCGAGCGCCGAACGCGCCAAGCTGCGGCGCGAAGATCATGATGAAGATGTTCACCACGGAGAAGACCAGGTAGCCCACCATCGCGACGAGGAACACCTTGGTGGCCTTCTTGGATGCGCGGATCTTGCCGCTCGCGAAGAGCGCGAGCGTCACACCCACAACGACGAGGGTGGCGATGACTGCCTGCACGACGAGGCCGGGAAACTGCGACTCGTAGAACGCCGAGATACCGCCGACGAACACGCCCTGCACTGCGGAGTACGCGAGCACGAGCGCTGCGGACGGCTCCTTGCGGAAGATGTTGACGAGGGCCAGAACGAACCCGACGATTCCGGCGCCGATCCACAGGAACGGCACGGCCTCCACGGTCAGCCAGCCGACGGCTGCGCCGACCAAGAGCAGCACGAACGCTCCGACGGTCTTGGCGATGGTGTCTTCAACCGTCATCGTCTCGCCCTCAACCGGGGCGGAGGCACGGTTGTAGATCTCGTCGAGCTGCTGTGCCGAGACATCCTGAGCAACGGCGACAGCGCCCTGCGAGTTGAAGGCGGGGCTGCGAGTGAATGCGGGGTTATCGAGTGCCATGACCCAAAACTACCCTGTTTTACTGAGAAGTTGTCGTGCCAGCGATCACTCGTGCGAGCCAGGCCGAGGCGACGAAAACGGCCATCGAGATGGCGAGGGCCTCGGGCATCTCGGAGTATTCGTGGAAATACTGGGCGACGATTACGCCACTCGCCACGGGGAACAGCACGGTCACGAAGCTTCGCAACGGCCGGTGACGCACGATGAGCCAACCGATGAAGATGATGCTGAGCATCCACAGCGACAGCGGGCCCGTGAGCAGCAGCCAGATGATCGCGCTCGAGGGAACCACGGCCACGATCCTGCGCCAGCCTTTCGCGGGCATGATGCTCCAGCCCACCGCGTGCGTGGTGGCACCGATGAGCAGGAGGGGGAGGGTCCAGGTGTTGGAGCCCTGAAGCTGCACCGCGCCACCCACGATGAGCAGCAGGCCGGCGAGGTAACGCCCGCGGTAGGTGCCCCAGCGAAGCGGCAGCAGGGAGGTTGGCTCGCGCCAGCCGTTGCTAGCGCCAGACACCGGTGACCAGAACCGTGATCAAGACGACCCAGACGACGAGCCACACGTACCCGAGCACTGTGGCGACCTGAGCGATGCGCAGTCCGCGTTCGCCGCTCTCTTTGATCTGACCGATCGCTACGTGGCCGAAGATGAGGGCGGGAGCGCCGCCGATGCAGGCGAGCAATAGTGCGAGGATCGCGAGGATGTTGAAGCGTCGCGGCTCGACAGCGTCGGGTCGGATGGCCGCGGGGATGACCTCAGCCTCGGTTTCTGGCTCGGGCTCAGCCTCGGCGATCACCTCGTGCTCCTCGGCGATCGTCTCGACGGGCTCCGCCCCGAGGGTGGACTCTGCGACGGGCGCGCCGCACTTGATGCAGAACTTCCAGCTGGGTGCGAGTTCTGCGCCACAGGAAGCGCACGTAGACATAGTGGAATGCTAGTGGGGTGAACACCGCTATTCGGCCCCTCGTGATCGCCCACCGTGGTGCAAGCGGCTACCGCCCCGAGCACACGCGCGCTGCGTACGAGTTGGCGTTCCGCTTGGGGGCCGACGCCGTGGAGCCCGACATCGTGGCGACGAAAGACGGCGTGCTGGTGCTGCGCCACGAGAACGAGATTTCGGGAACCACCGACGTCGCCGCGCATCCCGAGTTTGCGGATCGCCGAACCGAAAAGGTGGTCGACGGCGTCACAATGAGCGGCTGGTTCACCGAAGACTTCACGTGGCAGGAGCTGAGCACCCTGCGCGCCATGGAGCGACTGCCCGCCGTGCGCCAGGGTGGAGCGAGTTTCAACGGCACAGGGCGCATCCTGCGACTCACCGACCTCATGACCATCATCGATGAGGCATCCGCGGCTCAGGGCCGCGAGCTCATTCTGGTGGCCGAGATCAAGCACGCGACCTACTTCGAGTCCATTGGGCTGCCGCTCGATGAGCTGTTCGCCAGCGAGATTCGGGGGTGGGCGACATCCACCAACCTCATCGTCGAGTGCTTTGAGCAGACCGTTCTCGGCAAGATTCGGGATCGCGGCATTCCCGGGCACTACGTCTTTCTCTGCGAGTCGTCGGGGTCGCCCGCCGACCTGGTCGCGAAGTTCGGGCGCAAGGCGCTGCCGTACTCCGCCCACCTCACCGCCGCAGGCCTCGCCCGTCTTGCCACGGAGGTCGACGGAATCAGCGTCGACAAAAAGATGCTGCTGACGACGGATCTCGCGGGCAACGTCACGGGTACGAACGACTTGGTCGCACGCGCTCACGCCGCCGGACTGAAGGTCTACTGCTGGACCTTGCGTGCCGAGAATCGTTTTCTCGCGAAGAACCTGCGCCGCGGAAAGAACGCGGCGGACTTCGGCGACTGGCGCGAGGAGTTTCGGCTGATCGCGGCGACGGGCATCGACGGCGTCTTCGCCGACCAGCCCGACCTCGTCTTCGAAGCGCTCGACGTCTGAGCACGCAAGTAGAATTGGGGGGCGATGACCCTCACCCCCGAACCCCTCCTTCCGCCTTCGGGTGCTCGCATTGACGACGCCCTGCTCGCCGGGCTCAACCCGCAGCAGCGGGAGGCGGTCGAGTACCGCGGGCAGTCGCTCCTGATCGTTGCCGGCGCCGGGTCGGGCAAGACGAGCGTGCTCACGCGCCGCATCGCGGGGTTGCTGCAGACGCGCGAGGCATGGCCCAGCCAGATCCTCGCGATCACCTTTACGAATAAGGCCGCCGCCGAGATGCGTGAGCGCGTCGCCGCTCTCGTGGGCGAGTCGGCCGAGGGTATGTGGATCTCTACGTTCCACTCCGCCTGCGTGCGCATACTGCGTCGCCAGGCCGAGTCGATGGGCATGAAGCAGAGCTTCACCATCTACGACACCGCCGACTCTCGAGCGCTCATGAAGCGCATCATCAAAGAGCTCGACGCCGACACCCTCGGCTTCACCGTCGGCGGCGCACTCAGCCGCATTTCACGCCTCAAGAACGAGCTCACCGACGTCGAGGCATTCGGGCGCACCGCCAACCTCAGCGACCCGAAAGAGGTTGTGCTGCTGGAGATCTTCCGGCAGTACACGGCAGCGCTTCGTCGTGCGAACGCGCTCGACTTCGACGACATCATCGGCGAGACCGTTTACTTGTTCAGGGCGTTTCCGGATGTCGCGGCCCTCTACCAACGGCGCTTCAGGCACGTGCTCGTCGACGAGTACCAAGACACCAACCACGCGCAGTACTCGCTCATCCGCGAGCTCGTGCGCCCCGTCAAGCCGCAGCATGTGCCGGCGGATACCCGAATGCAGGTGGGCCCGGATGGCGGCATCCCCGGGGCATCCCTCACTGTCGTCGGCGACAGCGACCAGTCGATCTACGCGTTCCGCGGCGCCGACATCCGCAACATCGTCGAGTTCGAACGCGACTTTCCTAACTCGAAGGTCATCCTGCTCGAGCAGAACTACCGGTCCACCCAGAACATCCTGGATGCCGCTAACGCCGTCATCTCCAACAACTTCGATCGCAAGGCCAAGAACCTGTTCACGGTCGTGGGCGCAGGCGAGAAGATCGTGGGCTACACGGGCTACTCCGGTCACGACGAAGCCCAGTTCGTTGCCGACGAGATCGAGGCGCTGCGCAGCAGTGGGCTGAGCCTCAACGACATTGCGGTCTTCGTGCGAACCAACTCGCAGACCCGACCGCTGGAAGAAATTTTCATTCGCTCGGCGATCCCGTACCGCATTCCGGGCGGCACCAAGTTCTACGAGCGCGCCGAGATCAAAGACGCGATGGCGTACCTGATCCAGATCGCCAATCCCGACGACGACCTCGCGTTGCGCCGCATTATGAACGTGCCTAAGCGCGGCATCGGCCCCGCGACCGAGGCGGCGCTGCAGGCCCACGCTGATCGGCTCGGCATGCCCCTGCGCCAGGCCCTGCTCGACGCGCACCAGCTTGGCCTCGGGCCCAAGGTCACGGCAGCGATCCTTGACCTCGGTACGATCCTCGACGAGGTCTCCGCCATGGCTGCGCCGTCGGGCTCCGCGCCCAACGGTGGTGCGCCCGCCGACATCCTCACCGAACTGCTCAACCGCACCGGGTACCACAAGACCTTGAAGAACAGCGGCGACGCGCAAGACGAGGCTCGCGCCGAGAACCTCGAAGAGCTCGTGTCGCAGACCAAAGAGTTCCGCACGGTGAATCCGGATGGCTCGCTCATCGACTTCCTGACGGGCATCGCACTCTTCGCCGCCGCCGATGAGATCGACGACCACGACGGCTCGGTCTCGATCATGACCCTGCACACGGCCAAGGGCCTCGAGTACGACGCCGTCTTTCTCACGGGCATCGAAGAAGACCTGCTGCCGCACCGCATGTCGAGCAACGAGCCCGGGGGTCTCGCCGAGGAGCGTCGGCTGTTCTACGTGGGCATCACGCGCGCTCGTAAACGCCTCTACCTGTCGCTCGCGGCCTCGCGCGCGTCGTTCGGTGACGTGAGCGTTGCGATGCCGAGCCGGTACCTGCAGGAGATTCCGGCCGACCTCATCGAGTGGCGCCAGTCTCCGGGCATGGCGAACTCGCGCGGCGGCACACGTCCACGCGCCATCAACGCGGGTCGCAGCTCGGAGCGTTTCAGCTACTCCAACTCACTGCCTCCCGCGCCCCGGCCCAAGACCGAGTGGACCTCCGCGGTCACGGGCACGGTTCGCGACAACGGCGATCTCACGCTCGTCGCTGGCGACCGCATCCGGCACACCGACTTCGGCGAGGGCCGAGTGAATGCCGTCACGGGTGAGCCGCCGCGCGCGGTGGCCGAGGTGCAATTCGACACAGCCGGTCGCAAGCGCCTGCTCATCAAGATCGCGCCCATTGAAAAAATCTGAGGCGCCGGTCGAGCTCGACGAGATCACTGCACCCGTGCTCGTTCCGCGGGCTCCGCACCCCCAGGGCGTGCTCGCTGGCACCCTGCAGCTCATCCGCGAGAACCTGCAACTGCCAGAGTCGTTCGCGCCAGAGGTGGAGGCCGCAGCGAAAGAGGCGGTTGCGCGATACGAGCTTCCCGCTCTCGACCTCACCGACATTCCGTTTGTCACTATCGATCCCGAGGGCGCGACCGACCTTGACCAGGCCGTGTTCATCGCGCGTCACGGTGCCGGATATCTCGTGCGTTACGCCATCGCCGACGTGCCCGGCTTCGTCGAGGCGGGAGGCCCCGTCGATCGTGAAGCGCGCGAACGAGGCCAGACCCTCTACGCGCCAGACGGCCGCATCCCGCTGCATCCGACCGCGATCAGCGAGGCCGCGGCATCCCTCCTGCCCGACGTCGACCGCGGTGCGTATGTCTGGAGCATGTATCTGGATATCGCCACAAACGTGACCACCACAAAGCTGCAGCGCGCCCGTGTGCGCAGCCGCCGCCAATACTCCTACGTCGAGGCGCAACAGCAGCTCGATGACGGGTCGGCCGACGAGGCCCTGCAGTTGCTTCGCGAAGTGGGGCTCAAGCGCATTGAGCTTGAACGCAAGCGCGGCGGGGCAAGCCTCAACCGGCCCGATGAAGAGGTCGACATGGTCGACGGCAGGTACACGCTTGTGCGTCGCAGCCCGCTTGCGGTTGAGGGGTGGAATGCGCAGATCTCTCTCATGACCGGCATGGCCGCCGCGAAGGTGATGATCGACGGCAATATCGGAATCCTGCGCACGATGCCCAAGCCCTTCGACGACACACTCGAGCAATTCCGTCGCCAGGTTGGCGCGCTCGGATGCCCGTGGCCGAAACATATTCCGTATGGCGAATACCTTCGCGGCATCGACCAGACCGATCCCCGCGGTCTCGCGGCCATCCACGCGGCGAGCTCCCTGTTTCGCGGTGCTGGCTATTCCGCTTTTGTCGACACCAAACCGCAGCACACTCTCCAGGCCGCCGTTGCGGCGCCCTACGCACACACCACCGCGCCGCTGCGCCGACTCGTCGATCGCTTCGTGCTCGTGGTCTGCGAAGCACTGCTCGCGGGCGAGCCCGTGCCCGAATGGGTTCGAGAGGCGCTGCCGACCCTCCCCAAGATCATGTCCCGATCGGATGGCGTTGCGTCACGACTCGAGCACGCCTCGGTCAACGCGATCGAGGCGGCCCTGCTCTCCGCTCGCGTCGGCCAGGAGTTTGCTGCGGTAGTGATCTCCGCGAAGAACGGCGGGGGAGTCATCCAGCTCACCGACCCGGTCGTCACTGCGAACATCGAGGGTGCGGTCGAGGCCGGCCAGGTGGTGCGAGCCAAGCTCGTCGAGGCGAACATCGCCGAAGGGATCGTGCGGTTCACCGCCTAGCGCGAGTCACTTGCCTGCGCGCGGAAGGCCCTCAGGTACCGCCGCATCGGCGCGTGCCTGAGGCGTGCCGGCAGGCGCGGGTACACGGCTCGCACAAACCGCACCCACCGATCGAACCGGCGCTGGTCGAACGGAAGGTCGTAGGCCTCGCGAAGCTCTGGCGTCAGGAGGGCCGCGGTCACGAGCCGCACGACCGGCATCGCGGCCCGCAACCAGAGCGGGCCTGCGGTGGGATGTAGCAACTCCCGCGCAACACCACGCGCCTCATCGCCAACCGCGAGTGGCGCCGCAGCCCAGTACTCGTCGAAGGCCGCCAGGGTGGCTGGCCAGGACCCTACGGGAACACCGAGCGTCGTGGCGACCACCGCGTAGTCGGCGAGCAGCTCGTCGCTGGCGACTGGCCCGAGCAGCAGTTCGTGCACCTGCATGGCGGAGGAATAGATGGTCGCCGCGACCCACAGCTGGGCGTCCACATCGCGAGCGTCGTATCCCGAACCGCGCACGGAGCGGTGCGCCAGACCCACCGACCGCGCGATGCGGGCAACCTCAGCCGGCGTGCCGTACACGATCACGTAGAGGTAGGTGAGGGTTCCGTGCAGGCGGTCGAGGGGGCGGTGGGCAAAGTCGCTGTGCCGCGCGACCCCGCGCGCGACGGCGGGATTGGCGAGCTGCAGCAGCACGGCACGCGCACCACCGGCGAGCAGCACGGCCTCTGCCGAGACATCCGCGATGCGCTTCATGCTGCCATTGTCCGCTGAAAGATCGACCGAAGTTAACCTGCCAGGTCGTCGCGCTCGGACGAGACGCTCAGAACGAGCGAGTAGAGTTCTTTGTGGTCAAACTGTCTTGACGTCGAACTACTTCGCGTCGTTATGACCCCCTCAACAAAACAAACCGACGCGCGATTGCGAGAGTTACGTGGATCTTTTCGAGTACCAGGCTCGGGACCTTTTCGAATCCTATGGAGTGCCTGTACTTGCCGGCATCACCGCTGACACCCCTGAGGAGGCGAAGGCGGCTGCCGAGAAGATCGGCGGAACCGTCGTCGTCAAAGCCCAGGTCAAGGTCGGCGGCCGCGGCAAGGCTGGTGGCGTCAAGGTCGTACACAACGCGGATGACGCGTTCACGGCGGCCGGCGACATCCTCGGTCTCGACATCAAGGGCCATGTCGTCAAGCGCGTCATGGTGGCGCAGGGCGCTCGCATCGCGCAGGAGTTCTACTTCTCGGTGCTGCTCGACCGCGCCAACCGTTCCTACCTCTCGCTGTGCAGCGTCGAGGGTGGCATGGAGATCGAAGAGCTTGCAGTCGAGCGCCCCGACGCTCTCGCGAAGATCGAGATCGACCCCATCGCGGGCATCGACCTCGACAAGGCCAAGGCCATCGCCGCCGCCGGCGGGTTCCCCGCCGAGCTCGTCGAGAAGGTCGCTCCCGTCATCGTGAAGCTCTACGAGGTGTACGCGGGCGAAGACGCGACCCTCGTTGAGGTCAACCCGCTCGTGCTCACCGAAGACGGCCAGGTTCTTGCCCTCGACGGCAAGGTCACGCTCGACGAGAACGCGTCGTTCCGTCACCCGAACCACGAAGCCCTTGAAGACAAGGATGCCGCTGACCCCCTCGAGGCCAAGGCGAAGGCCAACGACCTCAATTACGTGAAGCTTGACGGCGAGGTCGGCATCATTGGCAACGGCGCGGGACTCGTGATGTCCACGCTCGACGTGGTCAGCTACGCGGGCGAGCGCCACGGCGGCGTGAAGCCCGCCAACTTCCTCGACATCGGAGGCGGAGCATCCGCCACGGTCATGGCCAACGGCCTCGACGTGATTCTCGGCGACCCGCAGGTAAAGAGCGTTTTCGTGAACGTCTTCGGCGGAATCACCGCGTGCGACGCGGTCGCGAACGGCATCGTGCAGGCGCTTGAGATTCTGGGCGACGCGGCCACCAAGCCGCTCGTCGTGCGCCTCGACGGCAACAAGGTCGAGGAAGGCCGCGCCATCCTGCGCGCAGCCAACAACCCGCTGGTCACCCTGGCGGACACCATGGACGAAGGCGCCGACAAGGCTGCCGAACTGGCAAACGCGTAAGGGCAACGGATATGTCGATCTTTCTGAACAAGGATTCCAAGGTCATCGTGCAGGGCATCACGGGCGGTGAGGGCACCAAGCACACCGCCCTCATGCTGAAGGCCGGCACGCAGGTCGTGGGTGGTGTCAACGCCCGCAAGGCAGGCACGACCGTCTCGCACGACGGCGGAGTCGAGCTGCCCGTGTTCGGCACGGTCAAGGAGGCGATGGATGCAACTGCAGCCGACGTCTCGATCGTGTTCGTTCCCCCGGCATTCGCTAAGGATGCAGTGGTCGAGGCCATCGAGGCTGAGATCCCGCTCGTCGTCGTGATCACCGAGGGCATCCCCGTGCAGGACTCGGCGGAGTTCTGGGCACTCGCCAAGGCCAAGGGCGGCAAGACCCAGATCATCGGACCGAACTGCCCCGGCATCATCACGCCCGGCGAGTCGCTCGTGGGTATCACCCCCGCGACCATCACCGGCAAGGGACCGATCGGCCTCGTGTCGAAGTCGGGCACCCTCACGTACCAGATGATGTACGAACTGCGTGACCTGGGCTTCTCGACCGCGATCGGCATTGGTGGCGACCCGATCATCGGCACGACCCACATCGACGCTCTGCGCGCCTTCCAGGATGACCCCGAGACCGAGGCCATCGTCATGATCGGCGAGATCGGCGGCGACGCTGAGGAGCGCGCGGCAGACTTCATTCGCGAGTACGTGACCAAGCCCGTCGTGGGCTACGTCGCGGGCTTCACGGCTCCCGAGGGCAAGACGATGGGCCACGCTGGCGCGATCGTCTCCGCCGGCGCCGGTACCGCACAGGGCAAGAAGGAGGCCCTCGAGGCCGCCGGGGTCAAGGTCGGCAAGACGCCGAGCGAGACCGCTGCTCTCATGCGCGAGATTCTCGCCGCACGCTAAGGCACTCTGCTCGGGCATCCGGGCTCACACGACGATCCGGGCTGGGAGACCAGTCCGGATTTGTCGTTAACGGGCCGCTTGGTGGTGGACGATCCGCTTGTCGCACGCGCTGAGCGGTTAGCCTTCACTAATGCCCAGCTCAGTTCTGACTCGCCGCCTGCCCGCCGTTGCCATCGTCGCCGTCGCTGCCCTCGTCTCGCTGTCGGGATGCTCCTTCTTCGGTTCGATCGTCAATGAAGATTCGACGAGCCAGGGCACGAACGAAGAGGTAGAGGCGGGCCTCGAGGAGTTCTACCACCAGACCGTGACGTGGCAGGGCTGCGAGGGCGGCCTGCAGTGTGCCACCGTGTCTGCCCCCATCAGCTGGGCCGAACCCGAGCTCGGGTCGATCGACCTCGCCCTCGTGCGCACGCAGGCGACGGGCAAGCGACTCGGCTCGCTGCTCGTGAACCCCGGTGGTCCCGGTGGTTCGGGCTGGGAGTACGTCGCGTACTCGAGCTTTCCCGGGCTCGACGCCAACTACGACATGGTCGGGTGGGATCCGCGCGGCGTCGGCCGGTCATCCACCGTCGTTTGCTACACCGATGATGCCGACCGCGACGAGGCCCTCTACGGCACGTTCGACAGCCCCTACGACACTCAGGGGTGGATCGACGAACTCACCGTGGTTGAGAAGGATTACGCCCAGGCCTGCCTCGACAACACCGGCCCCCTGCTGGGCAACATCGATACCGTGAGCACCGCCCGCGACCTCGACCTGCTGCGGGCCGTGCTGGGCGACACCACTCTGAATTACCTCGGCTACTCGTACGGCACCAAGATCGGCGAGACCTACGCAGAGTTGTTCCCCGAGAAGGTCGGGCGCATGGTGCTCGACGGCGCGGTCGATCCCACCGTGAGTGACTTCGAGGGCCTCAAGACCCAGATGGCCGGCTTCGAGAGCGCCTTCCGCGCCTACATGCAGTTCTGTCTGGCGGGCACCGGATGCCCGTTCAGCGGTTCACTCGATGAGGCCCTCGCCCAGACACGCGCCCTGCTCGAGGGCATCGATGGTATGGGTCTCGTGAACGAGGATGGACGCGAGCTCGACTCCGCGACCGTGGGTACGGCGATCGCCCTCAACCTCTATGCCGAGTCGTACTGGCCCGACATGACCGAGATGTTCGTCGCCCTTCTGCAGGGCGACCCCGCGCTCGCATTCGTGAACGCCGACTACTACAACTCGCGCAACCCCGACGGCACCTACTCCGGCAACTCCGTCGACGTGTACCAGGCCGTGACGTGTGTTGACGGCGACTTCCTCGATGACCCGGCAAGCACGCTCGAGCGGGTGGCCGAGATCGACGCAGCTGCCCCCACGATCGGCAAGTTCTTCACCTACGACGACTACGCGGTGCTCGACGTGCTGTGCACAAACTGGCCCGTGCCGGTGTCGACCCAGCCCACGGAGTACGACGCCGCGGGCGCCGCGCCCATCCTCGTCATCGGAACGACGAACGACCCGGCTACCCCGTACTCGTCTGCCGTCTCGGTCGCGGACCAATTGGAGAGCGGCGTGCTCATCACCTACGAGGGTGAGGGCCACACGATCTACAACCAGGGCGTCGCGTGCGTCGACGACGTCGTCAACGACTACTTCGTGAACGGAACGGTGCCGTCGTCTGACCCCATGTGCTGACCGGCCAGCGGGGGCCACGCGGTCGCGCCGAGCTCCCGCGAAATGTTGCGGGCGGTCTCGCGCAGGTCGTTGAGCACGTTATCTTCGGGCGGCCATTCGCTCGACGGCAGCACGACGGCGACCGCCGCGATCACGCTGCCATTGCGGTCGACCACGGGAGCGGCGAGCGATGACTCGCCCAACACCGCCTCGTCTTCTTCGGTGGCGATGCCGCGTTCGGTGATCTGGGCAAACTGAAGCGTGAGCTTGGCAGGGTCGATGATGGTGTCGCCCGTCAGGCTGCGCAGCGGTCGCGACAGCACGTCATCGGCGGAGTCAGGATTCCACGCCAGCAGCACCTTGCCCATCGCAGAAGCGTGGGCCGGTATCGACAGCCCGGTCTCGGGCATCTGCTCGCTCCCGTCGGGGCGACGGTTGTGATGGATGATGATGACCTCGTCGAACAGCTCAGCGCCCAAGCGAACGGCGAGGCCCGTGCGACGCGAGAGTTCGCGCGTCCAGCGCATGGCCCGAGCGCGAACGTCGAGGGTGTCGAGGTACACGTTCGACAGTTTGAGCAGCGCCGGGCCGAGCATGTAACGGTTGCCGTTGGGTTCCTTGGCGACCAGACCGTGCGATTGGAGCGACTTGACGATGCCGTGCACGGTCGACGGCGGCAGTTCCAGCAGGCCGGCAAGCTCGGTGATTCCCAGGTGGCGCGCACCCTGAAGCGACGACAGCACCTTCGCTGCCCGATCGATCGACTGGATCAATCCCGCCCCTTTGCTCGTTTTGTCCATTATGGGGCCGATTCGTTCGGCCAAAAGACTTGACAGGCTACATTCTACGGAGCATATTCGACATTATCGAATGACGTTCCGGTGATGCCGAACGTCAGCGGCGGGCGCCGCGTCGAGTTGTCAGACCAGTTCAAAGGAGAACACATGGATGAGAACAAGCAGTGGCAGAAGCTCGCTGCGGAGTTCCTCGGAACCGCATTCCTCGTCTTCATCGGCGTTGGCTCGGTTCCCGCAACCCTCATCGTGAATGGTGACGCACCGTTCACGATGGCCAGCCTGGGGTTCATTTCCCTGGCATTCGGAACGGTCGTCATCGCGACGGTCTACATTTTCGGATACATCAGCGGCAACCACATCAACCCCGCCGTCACCCTTGGTCTCGCTGTGACGGGCAAGTTCCCGTGGCGGGAAGTGCCCGGCTACCTCATCGCGCAAGTGCTGGGAGCGATCGTCGGTGCGTTCACGATCGTCGGTGTGCTCGGGCCACGGGCCAGCGAGGTGGGGCTCGGTGTGGCATCCTTCAGCTCCGAGACGCCGATCTACACGGCCCTCATCGCAGAGTTCGTCGGCACGTTCATCCTCGTGTTCACGGTGTTTGGCGTCATCCACCGCAAGGCGAGCCCCGGCTTCGCCGGCCTCGTGATCGGCTTCGTTGTGTTCGCGGCGATCATCCCCGTGGCACCGACCACGGGAGCATCCATCAACCCGGCCCGCACGACCGGCCCCATGATCGTTCAGTCGATTCTCGGCGGCGAGGTGCACTGGGAGCAGTGGTGGGTCTACATCGTGGCTGAACTCGCCGCCGGCGTCGCTGCTGCCCTCCTGTTCGGCGTGATCTCGCGCACGGAGAAAGACAAGACCACCCTGACCGACGCTCTCACTGAGGAGAAGGCACGATGAAGAAGCTCATCAACGCTCCCGAGGCCGTACTCGCCGACGCACTGAACGGCGTCGCGGCGGCGCACCCGGAGCTCAAGGTTGACCACGTCAACCGCATCATCTACCGCGGCACCCCCACCAAGGCGGGCAAGGTCGCGCTCATCTCGGGTGGCGGCTCGGGCCACGAGCCCCTGCACGGCGGGTTCGTCGGGTTGGGGATGCTCGACGCCGCCTGCGCCGGCGAGGTCTTCACCTCGCCCACCCCCGACCAGATGCAGGAAGCCACGAAGGTCGCGGACTCCGGCGCGGGAGTGCTCCACATCGTGAAGAACTACACGGGCGACGTGATGAACTTCGAGATGGCGGCAGAGATGGCCGAAGCCGAGACGGGCGTGAAGGTCGCGTCGGTCGTCACGAACGACGACGTCGCGGTGGAGGACTCCACGTGGACTGCCGGGCGACGCGGTGTGGGTGTGACGGTACTGCTCGAGAAGATCGTCGGCGCCGCGGCCGAGGAGGGCCGCGACCTCGCTGCGGTGACCGCCCTCGCCAACCGCGTGAACGACAATGGTCGGTCGATGGGCATGGCGCTCACGAGCTGCACCGTTCCGGCCGCGGGCAAGCCCACGTTCGACCTGCCCGACGACATGATGGAGATCGGCGTGGGCATCCACGGCGAGCCCGGTCGCCACCGCGTGCCGCTCGCGGGAGCGGCATCCATCGCCCAGCAGCTGGTCGACCCGATCCTCGCCGACCTCGACTTCACCAAGGGCCCCGTTATCGCCATGCTCAACGGCATGGGTGGCACGCCTCTCATCGAGCTGTACGTCATGTACGGCGAGGTTGCGAAGCTGCTCGAGAAGGCCGGCGTCACCGTCGCGCGCAATCTCGTCGGCAACTACATCACGAGCCTCGACATGGCGGGATGCTCGGTAACCCTGCTGAAGGCGGATGATGAGTTCCTGACGCTGTGGGACGCACCCGTCAACACGGCAGGACTTCGCTGGGGAGTATAGGTAGATGTCAAGCAGCACCGTGACCATCGAGCAGCTCGTGAGCTGGCTCGCCCGATTCCGCGACCTGGTGACCGAGCAGCAGGGTTACCTGACCGAGCTCGACTCGGCCATCGGTGACGCCGATCACGGGTCGAACATGACCCGAGGCATGGCGGCAGTCATGGACAAGCTCGGTGCTGCACCCGCGAGCGCCGCCGACGAATTGTTCAAGTCCGTGGGCATGACCCTCGTGACTTCCGTCGGTGGCGCCAGCGGCCCCCTGTACGGCACGTTCTTCCTGCGAATGGGCATGACGGCCGGCCCCGTGACCGAGCTCGACGGGGCCGCGCTGTCGGCAGCGTTGCGCGCGGGTCTCGAGGGTGTCGTCGCCCGGGGCAAAGCCGAAGCGGGCGACAAGACCATGTTCGACGCGATGGCCCCCGCGGTCGACGCGTGGGACGAGACCCTCGGTGGCGGGGGAGACCTTGTTGCCGCGGCATCCGCCGCCTTCGCTGCCGCCGAGGTGGGGCGCGACGCGACCGAGCCGCTCGTCGCCCGCAAGGGTCGCGCGAGCTATCTCGGGGAGCGCAGCGCGGGTCACCTTGACCCCGGCGCGACCTCGACCACCCTGCTGTTCGAGGCGCTCGTCGAAGAGCTCAAGGGGTAGCGATGATCGGGATAGTTGTGGTCTCCCACAGTCCCGCACTCGCCACGGCAGCAGTCGATCTCGCACTCGAGATGGTGGGAGGCACGCCTCCGCCGATCGCGATCGCTGCGGGAGCAGGCGAGGGCGTGATTGGCACGGATGCGACCAAGGTGGCAGCGGCGATCGAGTCGGTGGCGTCGGACGACGGGGTGCTCGTCTTCATGGACCTGGGCTCGGCCGTACTGAGCGCAACGATGTCGCTCGAGTTTCTCGGCACGAAAGCCGACGTGCGATTGAGTGACGCGCCCTTCGTCGAGGGCATCATTGCGGGCGTGGTCGTGGCGGCCGCGGGTGCCAGCCTCGACGAGGTCGAGCGCGAGGCGCACAACGCCATGGACGCGAAACGCGGTGCCCTCGAGCCTGCGGGACGCGTCGAGCCGCTCCCGCGGGTCGAGCCCCTTCCGCGGGTCGAGCCCGACGAGACCGCCACCGCAGTCTCCCGCGACGAAGCGCTCATCAACCCCGATGGACTGCACTCGCGTCCTGCGGCGACGATCGTAAAGACGGTAGCGACGTTCGACGCGACCGTGACGATCGAAGACCTCACCACGGGCAAGGGGCCGGTCGCAGCCAACAGCCTCATCGGCATCATGTCGCTCGGCGCGAAACAGGGTGACACGATCCGCATCTCGGCAACTGGTGCCCAGGCCGAGCAAGCCATGGAGGCCATTCGCGCGATGACCGCCGAGGGATACGGGGAGCTGGGCGATCAGCCAGTAGCTTAACCCCATGGGTTTTCGACAGTGGGTGGGGGAACGGTTCGTCTCGGTCGACGCGATCTACGGGCTCATTCTCTATGCGGCACTCATCGCTGCATCGTCTGTCGACGAAGATCCCAACGCTGGCCTTGTGCTGCTGTTCTCGTTCTTTTCGCTCCTGATCTTCTGGGGCGCGCACGTCTTCGCGGGCACGATCGTGACCCACGCGGGCAACATGCCCCTCCACAAGGCGATCTGGTCGGCAATGCGGCACTCCTCGGGCATGTTGTGGGCGGCGATCCTGCCGTCGGTGCCCTTGCTGCTCGGTGCCCTGAGCCTGCTGTCGGATGACGACGCCGTCGACTACGCGCTCTTGGTCTGCACGGTCATCCTGTTTCTGCTCGGCTACACGGCCTTTTCGCGCCGCGGGGCCAACATCGCGGCGCGCATCTTTGGCGGCATCGGCTGCGCGCTGTTCGGAACCCTCGTGATCACGTTGAACGCGGTCGTGCATTGACCTCGTGATCAACCGCCAACTCACCGCTCTCTTTGCCGCGCTTGAAGCGCTGCTCGTCGTTGCCATCGGCGTCGCGATTCCTCTTGCTCCGCTCACGATCCTGTGGGGTGCGCAGTTCGGATTCGCCCTCGACTGGTCCACCTTCTGGCGGGCATCCGTCGACATCTGGCTGATCGGCCACGGCGTTGACGTCACGTTTACTCTCGACCCCGCGATTGCCGCAACCCTCGGCCTGCCCGCGGCCGGGCAACCGGTCGAGTTCACGATTGCGGCGCTCGGGTTCGCGCTGCTCACGATCCTGCTCGGGGTGCGCGCTGGCCGCCGCGTCGCCGAGACCCGCTACCGCCGCATGGGCGAGATCGTCGCGCTCGTGACCTTCGCGGGCGCATCGTTTCTCGTAACGTTCTCGGCCCTGCACGAGCTTGCCCGTCCCTCGATCGTGCAGGGCACGATCCTGCCGACGCTCGTCTTCGGTCTGGGCCTTGCGATCGGCGTGCGCATGGTGGGGGATGACGCCGCGCACCACCGCATCGCCGACTGGCTCGCCACCTGGCCCGAGCGCAACCGCGCGATCGTAGTCACCGCCCTGCGCGGTGGGGTCGCCGCTGCCGCTGCCGTTCTGCTCGCGTCGTCGCTCGTGCTCGCGGTTGCGATCGTCACGTCGTACGCCCGCATCATCACGCTCTACGAGGGGCTGCACACCGAGGTGCTCGGCGGCGTTGCCGTCACGCTCGGCCAGCTCGCGTTCCTGCCTAACTTCGTGATCTGGACGGCCAGTTGGCTTGTGGGTCCAGGCTTCTCCATCGGCACGGGCTCGGTCGTGAGCCCACTCGGAACCTCGCTCGGACCGATCCCGGCCATCCCCATTCTCGGCGCACTGCCCACGGGCGACTTCGCGTTCGGATTCGTCGGTCTCATCATTCCCGTGGCCGTCGGCTTTCTCGTGGGAGCCATCCTCGGTCCTCCGTTGCGCGCAACCGTGAGCGGAGCCGCGGTTGCCCTCACGGCGCTGTCGATGGGTGTCATCGGCGGAATCATCCTCGGACTGCTTGCGTGGTTCTCGGCGGGAGCCGCCGGCCCCGGGCGGCTGCAGCATGTCGGGCCCGACCCGTGGGCGGTCGGCGCGTGGGCCGCGCTCGAGTTATCCATCGCCGCCTTCATCGGGCTGCTGACAACCCTGAAACGGCCATCACTCAGGGGCACGAGCAAGCAACGCTAGAATTTCGTGGTGCTCTCACTCGTCGTTCTCATCTCGGGGGGCGGGTCTAACCTCCGGGCACTTCTTGAGGCTTCGGAAGACGCCGAGTTTCCCGCCCGCGTGATCGCCGTTGGCGCTGACCGCGACGCTGAGGGCTTCGAGCACGCCGAGCACTACGGCATTCCCACCTTCTCTGTTGCGCTCGGCGCCTTCGACGATCGTGACGCGTGGGGCGACGAACTGCTCTCCCAGATCCAGCAGTGGAACCCGGATCTCGTCGTGCTGAGCGGCTTCATGAAGCTCTTGCCGCCGCGGGTCGTTGCGGCCCTCTCGCCCAACCTCATCAACACGCATCCCGCGTATCTTCCCGAGTTTCCCGGTGCCCACGCGGTGCACGACGCCATCGAGGCGGGAGTGGACCGCACGGGCGCGAGCGTGATCGTGGTCGACAACGGGGTCGACAGCGGACCGATCATCTCCCAAGAGCACGTTGCGGTGCTTCCGGATGACACCGAGGCCACTCTCCACGAACGCATCAAGCCCGTCGAACGCCGACTTCTCATCCAGGCGATCCTCGACATCGCGAACTCGCACATCACCCTGAAGGAGCTCTCGTGAGCGGCCCCACGCACGACCCATCGCTGTACCGTCACCGCGACGCCATCCCCATCAAGCGCGCGCTCATCTCGGTGAGCAATAAAGAGGGGCTCGTCGAGCTCGCGACCGCGTTGGCCGCAGCGGGCGTCGAGATCGTGTCGACCGGCACGACTGCCAAGACGATCGCGGCTGCGGGCCTGCCCGTGATTGAGGTCGCGCAGGTCACCGGGTACCCGGAGTCACTCGACGGGCGCGTGCGCACGCTGCATCCTGCGATCCACGCGGGGCTGCTCGCCGACCTGCGCCTGGAGTCGCACGAGAAGGAACTGGCCGAGTCGGGAATCGCCCCCTTCGAGCTCGTCGTCTCTAACCTCTATCCCTTCGTTGAGACGGTCGCCTCCGGAGCCGCCGTGGGCGACGTCATCGAGCAGATCGACATCGGCGGCCCCGCGATGGTGCGTGCATCCGCGAAGAACCACGCGAACGTGGCGATCGTGACCTCCCCCGCGAGCTACGCCCAGGTCGTGAAGGCGCTCACCCTAGGTGGAACCACTCTCGCCCAGCGCCAGCGCCTTGCGGGAGAGGCCTTCGCACACACGGCGGCATACGACGCCGCGGTCGCCGAGTATTTCGCCGCCAACGTGGGCATCAAGCCGCCCACGCGAGTCGAGTCTGGCGAGACCTCCGCCGCCGAGACCTTCACGTACGAGGTGCACCTCAAGACCCCACTGCGGTACGGCGAGAACTCGCACCAGACGGCAGCGCTCTACGTCGAGGCCGATGGCCACGGCATTGCGCAGGCGACGCAGCTGGGTGGCAAAGAGATGTCGTACAACAACTACGTCGACGCCGATGCCGCATTGCGCGCCGCCTACGACTTCGACGAGCCCGCGGTCGCGATCATCAAGCACGCCAACCCGTGCGGCATCGCTGTCGCGCGCGGCGTGGGCGACCCCATCGCGTCGGCGCACGCGCGCGCTCACGCCTGCGACCCGGTCTCCGCCTTCGGCGGCGTGATCGCGGCAAACCGCCCGATCACCCTCGCCGCGGCAGAGTCGATCAAAGATATCTTCACCGAGGTCGTGGTGGCGCCCGGCTTCGAGCCTGACGCGCTCGCCGTGCTGCAGACCAAGAAGAACCTGCGCCTGCTGCAGCTGCCTGCCGACTACCGTCGCGGCACAGACGAGTTCAAGCAGATCTCGGGCGGCGCGCTGCTGCAGTCGGTCGACACCTACGAAGACTTCACGTCGGATGCCTGGACGCTCGTCTCGGGCGAAGAGGTAGAGGCCGCCACACGCGCCGACCTCGAGTTTGCGTGGCGAGCCGTGCGCGCAGTGAAGTCGAACGCGATCCTGCTCGCCAAGGATGGCGCATCCGTCGGCGTCGGCATGGGGCAGGTCAACCGCGTCGACTCCTGCCAGCTTGCCGTTGCCCGTGCCGGTGAGCGCGCGGCGGGTTCGGTCGTCGCATCCGACGCCTTCTTCCCCTTCGCCGACGGACTCGAAATTCTGCTTGCGGCGGGCGTCACGGCGGTGGTTCAGCCCGGGGGCTCGATTCGCGATGAAGAAGTCATCGCTGCAGCCACGGCCGCGGGAGTCTCGATGTACTTCACGGGCGAGCGTCACTTCTTCCACTAAGCGCACCACAGCTAACCCATAGACTCCACGCCCTAAGGTCAACGTATGCCTACTTTCACGCGCCCCATCACGCCCGCCCGCCGAGTCATTGCGGCCCTCGTGACGGCCCTGGGGGTTGCTGCTGCTGCGCACCTCGCCACGGTGTTCGCGTTCTTCATCGCGAACGGTGCTGCTGCCGAAAACCTCGGCCCGATCAACAACTACTTCATGCCGGGCGCGCTCGTGCTGTTCCTGATCGTGGCGATCGCGGCATCCCTGGGAGCGTTCCGGCGCTGGTGGACAGCACTCATCGTCGGTGTCGTCGGCGCTGCGATTGGCGCGTTCGCGGGAACCTCGTGGGGCTACGTGGCGGCAGGCAACGGCTGGAGCTCGGATGCCGCGGCTTACGTGATTGGCACACTCGGCGGTGCAAGCCTGCCGTTCATCGTGTTCAGCACGATCGCAGCCGTGACCGCGGGCCGCGCGATCTGGGCGTGTGCGATGCGCCTGTTCCCGGGCACCGTCAAGCCGATCGCCCTCGTGCGCCAGCCCTCCTCGAAGCTCGCCGAGGGTGAGCTCACTCACCTCGAGCGGGTCGCCGTCGACCAAGACCTCGCCGACGAGCAGTGGGAGGCCTACGTGACGGCACTCACCGACAACGGCTTCGAGGTTGTCGATGTCGACCCTTCAGAGCTGCATCCCGACTCCGTCTTCATCGAAGACACCCTCGTGATCTTCGGGGGCACCGCCGTCGTGACGAGCCCCGGCGCGGAGACGCGTCGCGGCGAGACGGACGCCCCCGCCGAGGCCGCTCGCGTGCTCGGTCTCGATGTGCGCACGATCGAACTGCCCGGCACCCTCGACGGCGGTGACGTACTCAAGATCGGATCGAAGGTCTACGTGGGTCGCGGCGGTCGTACCAATGCGGAGGGCATCCGCCAGCTGCGTGCCATCGTGTCGCCACTCGGCTACCGCGTGATCGCCGTTCCCGTGAAGAAGGTGCTCCACCTCAAGAGCGCCGTCACCGCGCTGCCCGACGGAACCGTCGTCGGCTACGCCAAGCACGTCGACAACCCCGCAGCCTTCGACCGCTTCCTCGCGCTGCCGGAGCCGGGCGCGGCAGTCGTCGTGCTCTCGGATGACGCCGTGCTCATGGCATCCTCGGTGCCGAAGTCCGCCGCCATCGTTGCCGACCTCGGTTACCGGGTCGTCACTGTCGATGTGAGCGAGTTCGAAAAGCTCGAGGGCTGTGTCACCTGCCTGTCGGTGCGCGTTCGCTAACTGGGGCGTCGGGGTCGACCCACCAACCACGCTTGCGTAGCTCGCTCGGCCCGGTCTAGTCTGGAAGGCTGCTCATCACAGGCAGCACGACTCTGGGAGGGCACGATGACATCAACAGGACACACCACGGCGCGCACGATCGCGACGACGGCCCCTGTTGTCGGTGCCCCGCGTTCGTACCGACTTCGCTAGGTACCTCCGCCGTCTCTCCCGAGCCGCCCAGCGGCATCCTCACCACAGAATTCACATTCGGTCGCCCACAAGGCTGCCGCGTTCCAGGGACAACCCATGTCAGAAACGACCTCATCCGGTCGCCCCGTTTCGGTCGGCACCTTCGCCGCGATTCGCCGCCTCTACCCCTACGCCAAGCCTGCGCTGCCGCGCATCATCATGGGCATGGTCACCGCCCTGCTCGCTGCCGTCGTCGCGCTGCTGATTCCGCAGGTGCTCGGGCTGCTCGTTGACGGGCCCCTGCAGACCGGCGATTCCGCTCAAATCTGGCCCGCGTTCGCCGCCGTTCTCGCGCTCGGTATCGTCGAGGCGATCATGGTGGCGCTGCGCCGCTGGTTTGTGCTGACCCCGGGAACGCACATCGAGGCGCGCATGCGCAACGGGCTGTACAAGCAGCTGCAGGATCTACCCGTGAGCTTCCACGACCGCTGGCCGAGTGGCCAGTTGCTGTCGCGCGCGATCAGTGACCTCAACCTCATCCGCCGCTGGATCTCATTCGGCCTCGTGCTGCTCGTGGTCAACCTGCTCACGATCGTGATCGGTTTCGTGTTCCTCGTGAACATCTCGTGGATTCTTGGCGTGCTCTTCATGGTGTGCTCGATTCCGCTCTGGATTTACGGCTACCTGTTCGAGAACAAGTACTCCGTCGTGGCTCGGCGCAGCCAGGACCAGGCCGGAGACCTCGCCACCGCCGTCGAGGAGTCGGTGCACGGCATCCGCGTGCTGAAGGCGTTCGGGCGCGGCAAGCACGCGCTCAACAACTTCGCCAACCAGGCCGAGGAGTTGCGCGGAACCGAGATCGAGAAGGCCAAGGCGATCGCCGGCATCTGGCTGTGGCTGCTGCTGGTTCCGGATGTCACCTTCGCGCTAAGCCTGCTCGCAGGTGTGTGGCTCGCCGTGAACGGGCAGATCAGCCAGGGCGACCTCGTGGCATTCTTCGCGACCGCCACCGTGCTGCGCTGGCCGGTCGAGTCGATCGGCTTCCTGCTATCGATGACGTTCGACACGCGCACCGCCGCCGACCGCTTCTTCGAGGTGATCGACAGCCCCAACACGATCACCGATCCCGACAACCCCCAGACCATCACCGAGCCGCACGGTCGTCTCATTTTCAACGACGTGCACTTCCGCTACCAGGACTCGCCCGAACGCGTGCCCGACCTGGTGAACGGCGTGAACTTGGCAATCGAGCCGGGGGAGACGATGGCGCTCGTGGGCCTCACGGGGTCAGGCAAGTCGACGCTCACCGCGCTGACTACGCGCCTCTACGACGTCACGGGCGGCTCGATCACCATCGACGGCGTAGACGTGCGCGACCTCACCCTCAGTGAACTGCGCACTCACCTCGCGATGGCCTTCGAAGACGCCACGCTGTTCTCGGCGAGCGTTCGCGAGAACGTCTTGCTGGGGCGCCCGGATGCGTCGGAGGCCGACCTGGCTGAGGCACTCGAGATTGCGCAGGCCGCGTTCGTCTACGACCTGCCCGAGGGCCTCGACACGAAGGTGGGCGAGGAGGGGCTCTCGCTGTCGGGCGGCCAGCGCCAGCGCCTTGCGCTCGCACGCGCCGTTGCAGCGCGACCCTCGGTTCTCGTGCTTGACGACCCGCTCTCGGCGCTCGACGTCGATACCGAGGCTCTTGTCGAGGCCGCGCTGCGCAAGATTCTTGCCAGCACGACCGCGCTCATCGTGGCGCACCGACCCTCAACGGTCATGCTCGCCGACCGCGTCGCCCTGCTCGAAAACGGGCAGGTCACCGCCGTCGGCACACATTCGGAGCTGCTCGCAACGAGCGAGCACTACCGGTTCGTCATCTCGTCCCTGGAAGACGAGCAGCGCCGCGAGGCAGCGGAGGTGATCCTGTGAGCAACGTCACTGGCGTCGAGGGCGAAGAGCGCAACGACTTCAACAAGCTCGAGTCGAGGCAGATTCGTCGGCGCTCGCTGAGGTTGCTGGGTTCGCTCGTGCGCCCCCTGCGCCCCCAGCTGATTCTCACGATGGCGGTCGTCGTCGTGAGCAACGCGGCGCAGGTGGCCGGTCCGCTGTTCATCGCGTTCGGTATTAACAACGGGCTTCCCGCGCTTGTCAACAACGATTGGATGCCGCTCGCCGGTGCCGTCGTTGCGTACCTGCTTACGGGCATCATCGGAGCCGCGCTCATCGCGTGGTACACCGTGCTGTCGGCGCGCATCAGCCAGGCCATCCTCATCGACCTGCGCAAGCGCGTGTTCCTGCACACCCAGCGCCTGTCGCTCGAGTTCCACGAGAGCTACACCTCCGGTCGCATCATCGCGCGCCAGACGAGTGATCTCGACGCCATCCGGGAGCTGCTCGACTCGGGCATCAACCAGTTGGTATCCGGATTCCTTTACATGGCGTTCACGGCTGCGGCGCTCATCGCGCTCGACCCGATCGCCGGCCTCGTGCTGTTCGGATCGCTGCTGCCGCTCGCCCTGCTCACCCGCTGGTTCCAGAAGCGCTCGCAGCTCTACTTCCGTGACACGCGCACGGCCTCGGCGCGACTCATCGTGCAGTTCGTCGAAACGATGACCGGCATCCGAGCCGTCAAGGCGTTCCGCAAAGAGAAGCGCAACGAGGCGGAGTTCGGCCAGCTCACCGAGGACTACCGCGCGGCGAACGCCCGCACCATCCAGCTCTTCGGCATCTTCGACCCCGGTCTCGTACTCATCGGAAACGTCTCGCTCGCGATCGTTCTGCTCGTCGGTGGCCTGCGCGTGGCCGATGGCACGCTGCTCGTGGGTACCCTGCTCGCGACCCTGCTCTACACGCGCCAGTTCTACGCGCCTGCAGAAGACATGGCGATGTTCTACAACTCGTACCAGTCGGCGGCGGCCGCGTTGGAGAAGATCTCGGGCGTGCTCGAGGAAGAGCCCAGCGTGCCCGATCCGACGCGCCCCATCGACCTACGCCAGGCCCACGGCCGGGTCACGTTCGACGACGTCGAGTTCGCGTACAAGGCCGACCGCGTCGTGCTGCCGCACTTCGATCTCGAGATTCCGGCCGGGCAGACGATCGCCCTCGTCGGATCGACGGGTGCGGGCAAGTCCACTCTCGCGAAGCTGATCTCGCGGTTCTACGACCCGAGCCACGGCACGGTGCAGCTCGACGGTATCGACCTTCGGTCGCTGCATCCCAAGGATCTTCGGCGTGCGATCGTAATGGTCACGCAGGAGGCGTACCTCTTCTCGGGCACCGTTGCCGACAACATCGCCCTCGGAAAGCCCGACGCCACCCGGTCAGAGATCGTCGCCGCCGCGAAGGCGGTGGGTGCTCACGAGTTCATCGAGAGCCTTCCGAACGGCTACGACACCGATGTGAACAAGCGTGGTGGGCGCGTCTCGGCGGGTCAGCGCCAGCTGCTGTCGTTCGCGCGAGCCTTCATCGCCGACCCCGTCGTGCTGATCCTGGATGAGGCGACGGCGTCGCTCGACATCCCGTCGGAGCGTCTGGTGCAGGAGGGACTGCTGACCCTGCTCGCCGATCGCACCGCCGTGATCATCGCGCACCGACTGTCGACGGTCGCGATCGCCGACCGCGTGCTCGTCATGGAGCACGGCCGGATCGTGGAGGATGGCACGCCCCGCGAGCTCATCGCGGGCACGGGTCGATTCGCGCAACTGCATGCTGCGTGGCGCGACTCGCTGGTGTAGTCCTGTACGCATGACATCCGTTACTCCCTACCTCTGGTTCAACGACAACGCCGAGGAGGCGATCGCGTTCTACTGCGCGCTGTTCCCCGACGCGAAGACGATCGACGAGAGCCGGGCACCCGACGGTGCGCTGTTCTTTGCGTCGTTCGAACTCGCCGGGCAACGGTTCATGGCGCTGAACGGGGGCCCACACTTCTCTTTCACCGAAGCGATCTCGCTCTTCGTCTCGGTCGAGACGCAAGAAGAAGTCGACCACTACTGGGACGCCCTCACCGCTGATGGCGGCGAGGAGTCGATGTGCGGCTGGCTCAAAGACAAGTACGGCCTCTCGTGGCAGATCGTGCCGACCGCACTCATGCGATTGCAATCCGACCCCGATCGCGAGAAGGCCGCACGTGTTCAGCAGGCCATGTTGCGCATGCGCAAGATCGTGATCGCCGACCTGGAGGCTGCCGCAGCAGGCTAAGGGGTGTGGCGGGCGACCGCGAGGTCTACGCGATAGACGCCGTCTCGGGACCACTTGAGGGGCGTGGACTCGGCCCGGTAATACTCGAGGGCGCGCGATTCGTGGTCGATGGGCGGATGCCCGCTCGCGCGCACCACGCGCCACCATGGCAGGTCACCGCCGTAGTGGGCCATGACCGTTCCCACGGCGCGTGCGGCACGTGATCCTAAGGATGCCGCGACATCCCCGTAACTCATCACGTGGCCGGGCGGTATCGCGGAAACGACGTCGAGCACGCGGCTGATGAAGTCGTCGGAGGGCTGCTGCACGGTGTCGGGCAACGCTAGATGCTGAGGGTGCCGATGTTCTCGCCGTACTGGGTCTCGCCGGTGATGACGAAGCCGACGTGCAGGAAGAAGTCCTCGGGACCGTCGTCGCCGGGCTCCCACAGCGCGGTGATGTGGTCGAAGCCGCGGCTCTTCGCCTCGGCGGCGAGTGCGCGCACGGCGAACGATCCGACACCGGAGCCCTGGGCATCCCCGGCCACCGTCACTCTCCAGACGCAGCTGCGGAACTCCTCCTGCGTGGCATCCGGATCAAAGTTGCCCCTGATGAACCCGACGACCTTGTCGCCATCGAGCACAACTCGCGGCCACGAGGTGATCGGATTCAGAAAGCTGTCGGCAATCGCGTACGACGGCGGCGTTACAAACTGTTCCTGCCCCCGGCGCAGCGTGAGGCCGTTTGCCGCAACGATCGTCTTCGCGGAAAGTTCTTCCAGTCTCAGCTCGCCCATGCTCAACAGGCTAACCCTCGGTAGACAGATCAGGTAAACTATCTCGACATCAAGATAGTTTGCCGAACCAGTAAGCTATTCCACGGTCACGAACTAAGGAGACAGCTTGTCCAAGATCAAGGTTGAAGGAACCGTCGTCGAACTCGATGGCGACGAGATGACTCGCATCATCTGGCAGAAGATCAAGGACACCCTGATCCACCCGTACCTCGATATCAACCTCGAGTACTACGACCTCGGCATCGAGCACCGCGACGCGACCGATGACCAGGTCACGATCGACGCAGCCCACGCCATCCAGAAGCACGGCGTCGGCGTGAAGTGCGCCACGATCACCCCCGACGAGGCCCGCGTTGAAGAGTTCGGCCTCAAGAAGATGTGGAAGAGCCCGAACGGCACGATCCGCAACATCCTCGGTGGCGTGATCTTCCGCGAGCCCATCATCATCTCCAACATCCCGCGCCTCGTGCCGGGGTGGAACAAGCCCATCATCATCGGCCGCCACGCGTTCGGCGACCAGTACCGCGCCACCGACTTCCGTTTCGCTGGCAAGGGCAAGCTCACCGTCGAGTTCACTCCCGAAGACGGCTCTGAGCCGCTCAAGTTCGAGGTGTATGACGCCCCGGGTGACGGTGTTGCCCAGGTGCAGTACAACCTGGATGAATCGATCATCGACTTCGCGCGTGCCTCACTCAACTACGGCCTCAGCCGCAACTACCCGGTGTACCTCTCCACGAAGAACACGATCCTCAAGGCCTACGACGGCCGCTTCAAGGACATCTTCGAGGAGGTCTTCCAGACCGAGTTCAAGGAGAAGTTCGACGCCGCCGGCCTCACCTACGAGCACCGCCTCATCGACGACATGGTCGCGTCGGCCATGAAGTGGGAGGGCGGATACGTCTGGGCCTGCAAGAACTACGACGGCGACGTGCAGTCCGACACCGTGGCCCAGGGCTTCGGGTCGCTCGGCCTCATGACCTCGGTGCTGTCGGTGCCGGATGGCTCGGTTGTCGAGGCCGAGGCCGCGCACGGCACCGTCACGCGCCACTACCGCCAGCACCAGGCAGGCAAGCCCACCTCCACGAACCCGATCGCCTCGATCTACGCGTGGACCCGCGGACTCTCGCACCGCGCCAAGCTCGACAACAACCCCGAGCTCGCGACGTTTGCGGACACCCTCGAGGATGTCGTCATCAAGAGCGTCGAGGCCGGCCACATGACCAAGGACCTCGCGGCCCTCGTCGGACCGGACCAGAAGTGGGAGACCACCGAGGAGTTCCTCGACACGCTCGACAAGGCGCTCGCCGCCCGGCTCGCGTAACTTCTGACAGTGCAAAAAACGCTCTTCCGGATCATCCGGAAGAGCGTTTTTTGCACTCTGGGTGTTACTCCGCGGCGACCTCAGCGGAGGGCGCGCCCGACACGACGACCTTGCGCGGCTTGGCCTTCTCACTCACGGGGATCGTGACGGTGAGCACTCCGTTGGCGTAGTCGGCCGCGATGTTCTCGGAGTCGACGCCATCGCCGAGCGTGAGCTTGCGCACGACCGAGCCGGTGGAGCGCTCGCGGGAGATCCACGTGGCACCCTCGACCTCGCTGGCGGTGCGCTGCGCGCGAATCGTCAGCAGGCGGCCGTCGACGTCGACGTCGATCGAGTTCGAGTCAACGCCGGGGAGGTCGACGGTGAGGGTGAATGCGTCCTCGGTGCGGTACAGGTCGACGGCGGCGAGGCGCGGTCCCTGGCGGAACTGGGGCTGGGATGCCGCGGTACGAGCGACCGGGCGGAACGGGCTGTAGACAACTGCCATGGTGTTCAACTCCTTCGGCCGGACTGGGTACGGCCAGATCTGGAAACTTGAGTCGGGTCGACTCATGTTGAGATTGTAGGCACGTTCCGGAGCGAAAATGGCGCTGTTCGCCGGAGGCTGAAGAGTGCGCGCCTACCGTTGCCGGAGGTGCTCGACGAGACCCAACGTCGTCAGTAGAGCTTCTCGTGACGCTCGAGCATGTCGACGTACTTCACGATGTTGCGCACCCGCGATTCTTCGCGCTTGAGCTGGCTCAGTCGAAAGATGATCGCCCACCGGTTCTGTGCGCTGATGGTCGCGAAAAACTCCGCGGCTGTCGGATTGGCGTCGAGGGCCGCCCGCAGATCGTCGGGCACGGGCGCGTTCTTCACCTGGTACGCGGCATCCCACCGACCATCGGCCTTGGCGCGGTCGATCTCAGCCTGACCGGCCGGATGCATGCGGCCCTCTTCGATGAGGCGGGCCACGTGCCCCACGTTGCGCTGCGACCACGGGCTGTTGCGGCGCCGCGGCGTGAATGCCTGCAACACGAAGTCGTCGTCGAAGCGAGCCACCTGGCCGTCGATCCAGCCGTGACAGAGCGCGATGTCGAGCGCTTCGTCGTAGGTGATTCCCGTCGTGAGTTGTGACAGTCGCTTGCGCAGTTTGAGCCTCACGCCGTCGTCTGTGCCCTGCTCGACGATGAACCGTTCCCACTCGGCGGCGCTCTCCACCTCGAGCAGCATCTTGTCAGCAAACGAGACCATGCTTCGATGCTAGAGCGGCGTACTGTCAGAGGGTGAGAATCACAGTCACCGGCGCGGCCGGACAGATCGGATACGCCCTCCTTTTTCGCATCGCTTCCGGCGCGATGTTCGGCCCGAATACCCCGGTGAGCCTGCGACTTCTCGAGATCACGCCTGCCCTCGGCGCGCTCGAGGGCGTCGCGATGGAACTCGACGACTGCGCCTTTCCATTGCTCGAATCCATCGATCTCACGGATGACGCGGGCGTGGCGTTCGACGGAACCAACGCCGCGCTGCTCGTGGGCTCCCGCCCCCGCACGACGGGCATGGAACGCAGTGACCTGCTCACGGCCAACGGCGGCATCTTCGCGCCGCAGGGGCGCGCCATCAACGAGAACGCCGCCGACGACGTGCGCGTGCTCGTGGTCGGCAACCCCGCCAACACCAACGCCCTGATCGCGAGTTTTCATGCGCCGGATGTTCCCGCCGCCCGCTTCACCGCAATGACGAGGCTCGATCACAACCGCGCGATTGCCCAACTCTCTCGCCGCACGGGTGCCCCAGTGGGTTCGATCAGCCGGGTAGCAATCTGGGGCAACCATTCGGCAAGCCAGTACCCCGACCTCACGCACGCGCTTGTGGACGGGCATCCGGTGCGCGAACCGGCCGAGTGGGTGGAGAACGACTTCATCCCGACGGTCGCCAGGCGCGGGGCGGCCATCATCGCCGCGCGCGGGTCGTCGTCGGCCGCATCCGCTGCCAATGCCGCCGTGGACCACATGCGCGACTGGGTTGCGGGCACGCCCGACGGTGACTGGACCTCGGCGGGTGTCGTGTCCGACGGGTCGTACGGCGTGCCCGACGGACTCGTGAGCTCGTTCCCCGTGACGTCGGTCGGTGGCGAGTGGACCATCGTGCAGGGTCTCGAACTTGACGCGTTCTCCCGCGAGCGCATCGCCGCTTCGGTCGCCGAGCTCGCCGAGGAGCGGGCCGCGGTCGACCAGCTGGGGCTGCTCGCCTAGTAGCCCGAGAAGTAGTCGGTGTGCACGCGCCGCGCACCGAGGCCGCGCAGTGCTTTGCGCAGGTCGTGCACGAGGGCGGGCGGCCCCGAGATGAATGCCCGCCGCTTCGCCGCGTCGGGAACGGCGGATGCCACGGCCTCACCGGTCACGCGGCCCGGGCCCGCGTACACCCATCCGACAGGCAACGGTGAGGGCGCCGCGGGCGCAAACAGCACCACGCGCGCCCCGGATCGCGCCAGAAGCGACCCGTACGGGAGCTCGCCCTCGGCACTGTTCGCGTAGACCACGACGACGTCACGCGTCTCGCCGCGTTCGGTGGCGTGGGCAAGCTGCGAAGCGAAGGGCGTGATGCCGATGCCACCGGCAATCAGCAGCAACGGCTCGGCGACGTTGGCGGGCAGGGCGAAATCGCCGCCCACGCTCGTTCCGTTGACGGTGGCTCCGGGCTCGAGCGACAGCAGGGCGTTCTTGAAGCTCGATGTTTTCGAGGGCAGGGTTATCGCGAACGTGATGGGGCCCTCGGCCGTGGGCGCCGACGAGATGGAGAAGTATCGCCGAGACCCGCGGAAGTCGGCTCGGCGGTGGGGGATGGTCAGTTCCATGTACTGGCCGGGCAGAAACCGAACGGGTCGGGCCGGCTGGAACGCGAGCTCCCACGTGGTCGGGTTGAGCTGCGTCTTGCCCACGAACGTCATGCGGATGGCCCGGCGCTGCCCGAAGGCAAAACCGATGAGGTTGCCCACGAGCAACGCGAACAGCGGGTTGTTCGACACCGGCCCGAGGAAGGCCAGCGGCACCGCGAACAGGACGGCGACCACGACCACCTCGAGCAGCTGCTGCCACCGGCGCGGCGGCAGGGTGAGGGGCTCCGACAGCATGAATCCGGCGAAGAACACGATGGGCGACTGCAACGCCGCCTGGGTGAGAGCGGCGCCGAACTCCTGCCCGTTCGAGACGGCAACGGCAACCGCGAGCGCGAGGGCGAGCACGATGAACGAGAGCCCGATCGTGAGCCGCTGGGTGCGGTAAAGAATGAGGAAGGCGCCGATGAATACGGCGGGCTGCAGGTAGGGAGTACCGATCCACCAGGCTCCGAAGCTCATGCCGACAAAGGTCGTGAACACGATGATCGTCGGCACGAATGATCCGATAGCCGCGGGGTTGAAGATGTGGCGCCCGCGCACCGCAAGCAGGTACTTCGAGGCTCCCGCGACGACACCGGCAAGGGCTATTCCGGCGAGACCCAACACGTCGAGCTTGGGCTGCATGACGAAGAAGACCAGCAGGGCGGTGATGAGCGCCGATTCAAGGTGGGGCTTCACGCGAGCGATGGATGCCGCGGCAAAACTGGTCGCACACGTCGTGACGATCGCGACTGCGAGCGAGGCAAGCAGTGCCAGCGGACCGTACGACAGCTGGCCGAGCAACGACAAGACGAGTGCGATCGCCGAGATCGCGGCGAGTACAGCGAGAATGAGCTTGTACATCGTGACCATGCCGGTCACGCGGTCGAGCCATCGTTTCATGTGAACAACTCTCCGTCGAAGTGTGGCGAGAACTCTACTCGTCCGTTCGCAAACATACGCACCCAGCTGAAGTCGAATCGCTCGGCCAATCGTGAGGGATCTGCGAAGAAGAGTGCGGTCGACAGGCCATCGGCCGCCAGTGCGGTCGGGGCGATCGCCCAGGTGGCGATCACGTCGTAGGTCGGGAGCCCCGTGGTGGCGTCGATAACGTGGTGAAGGCGCTCGCCCCACGCCCGGCGATTGGTGGCCGACGAACAGATGGCGCCGTCGACGAGAGCGACGCCGATCGCCTTGCTGGTGTCCATGGGATGCTCGAGAGCAACCCTGATTGCAGCGGGCACGCGGCTGCGGATGTCACCGCTGCCGTCGACGATGTAATTGTCATGACCGGCTTCATCGAGCAGCCCCGTGAGCAGGTCGACGAGGTATCCCTTGCCCGCGGCACCGACGTCGAGCAGCACGGGCCGCACCGTGGTGAGGGCGTGACCGTCCCACGCAATCGCGTCGTCCCACGCGGGAACCCTCACGACGTCAGGCCGCGGTGTGAGGCTGTATGCGGCGTCATAGCCGAGGCCCTCTAGGGCTCGTCCGACGAGCGGGCTCATCGCGCCATCCGTCGCCTCATACAGCCCGCGGTAGAGCTCGAACAGTTCGACCGCCTCGGCGGGCAACTCGAAGCGTCCCGGTTCGCGTCCGATGCGCGTGACGAGCGAGTCCTCGCGAAACCGCGACCAGATGCGATCAAACGACTCGACCCGATCGGCGATCGCCTCCACTAGTGGGGCGTCGAGTGGGCGGGACGAGTCGATCTGCCAACTCGTTCCGATCCCCTCAAAGCTGAGGGTGTTGGGGCGCAACTCAGGCGGCAGCGTCGGCCTTGATCAGGTCGATGGCCTCGTTGAAACCACCACTCGTGAGGGATGATCCGCCCACTTTGTCGACCGAGATCTCGTCGATGTTCTTGCCGACGACGATGGCCGCGATGCCGGAGCTGAACTCGCCCTGGTGCAGCTTCGCCTGCGGATCCGTCGCCTCGCCCACCACCTGTACGTCGGTGATGATGTCGCCTTCGAGGGTGACGGTCACGTCGACCGTCTCGGTGCCGCTCGGTGCCTGGTAGCTGCCCGCCTCGGTGTAGGTGCCGTCGGTGTAGCCGCCGCCTGACGTGTCGGTCGAAGGCGCGTCGGTTTCGGTCGTGTCGGGCTGGGCGGTGTCTTCACCGGTGGCGGTGGGTGCGCAGCCCGCGAGGGCTCCCACGAGAGTGAGTCCGGCCACGACGGCCACTGCGGTCTTGCTGTTGGTCAGAGTGCGCATTCGGTGATCTCCCGTGTCGTCGGTTGGCTGCTCCCAGCATGCCCTAGTCGACTCGACTTTCCTTGGAGTCGGCTGGGGGCTCACGCAGCTTTCTTGCGCAATTCGAAGAAATTCGCGGGAATGTTCTACCCCCGAATGAGGGTCACTCGGTTAGGGTGAGAAAGTTCAGTGCCCGACTGAGCAGAGAAATCCGCTGTCTCAATCGAAAGGGCACACCTGTGACTTCTCCCGCGCGCCAGTCGGCACGTCACCGTTTCTCCACCTTCACAGCCGGCCTCGCGGCCGCCGCGCTCGCCGCCTCGGCAGTGCTGCTCGCACCGGGGATGGCGTCTGCCGCTCCGCCGGCGCCGGGCAATCCGAACGTGCCGATCACGTTCGACGCCGGGCGTTACATCGTCACGCTGCAGGGCAGTTCGGTCGCAACGTACGAGGGCGGAGTAGCCGGATATCCCGGCACCCGCCCCGACGAGGGCGACCAGCTCGACGCTCGTCGAGGCCCGGTGCAGGATTACAGCGAGTTCCTCGCCGAGAAGCAGGAGGAAGTGGCCGCGAGTGTGGGCGCCTCGATCGACGTGCAGTACACGGTCGCGATCAACGCGTTCTCTGCCGAGCTCACCTCGGAGCAGGCCGCGGGTCTCGCCGCGAACCGTGATGTCGCGGCCGTGACTCCTGACGAGCTGCTGCACATCACCGCCGAACCCTCGACGGCGTTCCTCGGTCTCGAGGGTGACGGCGGCGTGTGGGCATCCGTGGGCGGAGCCGAGCAGGCGGGCGCGGGAATCGTGCTCGGCGTGCTCGACACCGGCATCGCGCCGGAGAACCCGGCCTTCGCGGGCGCCCCCCTCGGAACCACCGGCGGTGCCGACCCGTGGCTCAACGGCGACGTGACGACCTTCACCAAGGCCGACGGCGGAACCTTCACGGGAGCGTGTGAGACAGGCGAGCAATTCACGGCCGACGACTGCAGCACCAAGGTGATCGGTGCGCGCTACTACGTTGATGGCTTCGGCACCGAGAACCTCGGCGACGCGTCAACCGGCCCAGGGGAGTTCGTCTCCCCGCGCGACGGCGACGGCCACGGCTCGCACACGGCGTCGACCGCAGCGGGCAACCTCGCGACCCCCGCCGCGGTCGGAGGCATCGACTTCGGAGCCATCTCGGGCGTCGCGCCCGGCGCCAAGATCGCCGCCTACAAGGTGTGCTGGTCGGGCCCCGACCCCACGGTGCTCACCGATGACGGCTGCACCACGACCGACATCCTCGCCGGAATCAACCAGGCCGTGATCGACGGCGTCGACGTGATCAACTACTCGATCGGTGGCGGTGCGGCGCAGACGACCTATTCCGCAACCGACGACGCGTTCTTCGGTGCGGCGGCTGCGGGTATCTTCGTTTCCGCTTCTGCCGGTAACGACGGGCCCGGCGCATCCACCCTCGACAACGCGAGCCCGTGGATCACGACCGTTGCCGCAAGCACGATTCCCTCCTACGAGGCGACCGTGACCCTCGGGGACGGCCAGGCGTTTGCCGGGGCATCCATCACTGTCGACATGGATGACACGGCCGAGCCGCTCACGGGCGCACTCGTCAACTCGACCGCCGTTGCCCTTCCCGACACCGACTCGGCGCTGTGCGCGCCGGGATCACTCGACCCCGAGCTCGTCGAGCCCGACACGATCATCGTGTGTGAGCGCGGTGTCTATGACCGGGTCGCGAAGTCGGCCGAGGTTGCTCGCGTCGGCGGCATCGGCATGGTCCTCGTCAACGTGACGCCTGGCTCGATCGACACCGACTTCCACTCGGTGCCCACCGTGCACCTCGACGCCGTCTTCCATGACGCCGTCGTGGCCTATGCCGCCACGGAGGGCGCGACGGCAACGTTCACGACCGGCAACTCGACGGGCATCGAACCGCCGACACCGCAGGTTGCCGGATTCTCGTCGCGCGGACCCGTGCTCGCTGACGGCAGTGATGTGCTCAAGCCCGACATCACGGCGCCGGGTGTGTCGATCCTGGCGGCCGGTCCCAACCAGGAGGGCGGCGAGCCCACCTTCGAGTTCCTCAGCGGAACCTCGATGGCGGCTCCGCACATTGCGGGTCTCGCGTTGCTTTACCTCGGCGTGAGCCCCAACGCGACGCCCTCGGAGGTGAAGTCGGCAATGATGACGAGCGCGTACAACACGCTCGACTCCGCGGGTAACGCCGTGACCGACCCGTTCGTGCAGGGTGCCGGGCACGTCGATCCGACGAAGTTCCTGTCGCCGGGCCTGCTCTACCTCAACGGACCGCAGGACTGGGTCGCGTACCTTCAGGGCATTGGCTACGACTTCGGGGTTGACCCGATCGATCCGTCAAACCTGAACCTGGCTTCGATCGCGGTGGGTTCGCTCACGGCGCCCGAGACGGTGACTCGCACGGTGACCTCGACTGAGGCCGGCACGTTCGAGGCATCCGTCGAGGGCCTCGCGGGCATCGACGTAACCGTGGAGCCATCCACGCTCACGTTCGGTGCTGCGGGTGAGTCGCAGTCGTACACGGTCACCTTCAGCCGCACGGATGCGCCGCTTGACGCGTTCGCGACGGGTGCCATCAGCTGGGCATCCGGCGACACGATCGTGCGCAGCCCCGTGGCTGTGCAGCCCGTGACTCTCGTCGCGCCCGACTCCGTCGACGGAACCGGCACCTTCGGCGCGGTCGACGTACAGGTGACGCCGGGTGGCAACGGCGACATCCCGCTGTCGACGACCGGGCTGAGCGCGGGCGTTTCGACAGCAGGCGAGGGCGTGACCGGCGACGGCGCGCAGTACCCGGTGGCCGTTCCCGAGGGCGCGGTATTCGCTCGCTTCGACCTCGATGCGGCGGATGACACGGCCGACCTCGACCTCTTCGTCTACCTGCTCGACGGGGCGGGCAACCCGGTTGCCTTGTACCAGTCGGCGACGGGTTCTGCCGATGAACGAGTCGACCTCACCGCACCCACGCCCGGCAACTACCTGGTGATTGTGGATGTTTACTCGGCGGCCGACGGCACGGCGTGGAACTTCACGGCCACCTCGGTTGTGCCCGGCGGCGCCGCTCTCACGCTCACCCCGCCCGTTCTCGCGGGGGTGCAGGGCGTGCCCGTCGCGTACACGGCGTCGTGGGCTGACCTCGAGGCATTCACGACCTACGTCGGTCTCGTGAGCTACGGCGACACGGGTGAATTCACGGTGGTGCAGGTGAAGACGGGCGAAGATATCGAGCCCGGAACGCCCATCAACACCGCCCTGCCCACCATCTCGGGAACGCCTGCGGTCGGCAAGAAGCTGACCGCGAGCCCGGGGGAGTGGGACACCGAGGGCCTCACCTTCGCCTACCAGTGGCAGAAGGACGGGGTGGATATCCCGGGCGCAACCAAAGACACCTACAAGGTGAAGCCGAAGGATCAGGGCGGGGCGCTCACGGTGGTTGTCACTGCGAGCAAGCCGGACGTGCCCTCGGGCACGGCGACATCCGAGGCCGTCATCGTGAAGTTCACGTCGACGACCAAGCTCTCGCTGAGCCAGCACCTCGGATTCTCGTGGCAGTCGCGCACCGCCAAGATCACGGTCGATAGCTCGGCCGCGGCGGCTCCCACCGGACAGGTGACGCTCACCATCAACGGACGCCAGACGCCGTCTGCCGTCACCCTCGACGGCAACGGCAAGGCGACGGTGAAGCTGCCGAAGCTCGGCAGCGGCATCTACCTGGTGAAGGCGACCTATGCGGGTGATGACGTGACCACGGGCTCGACGAGCTCGCAGGAGATCTTCGTCATCCTGTTCTAGAGGTACCGCTGGCCGCCTGTAAACCCGGCCAGGGGTACTGCTGGCCACCTGTACTGCCGGCCAGCGGTACTGCCCCGCCCCACCTTTCGCTGAGAACGCCACTTTTGTGCATGTGCGAGCGCTCGCACCCACAGAAGTGGCGTTCTCGGCGCCGGGGCGCTGGGTGGGCGTCGCGCGGAGCCCACGCAGGGGAATGTAACGAGCGTGTAAAAACCGCAAGAGCATCTTGCAAATAGTTTGTTCGTAAGCTTTACTAACAAACATGACGACGGGGTTCACCACAGGACGGGCATTGCGTCCCACCACGAAAGTGCTGCCTGAGCACGCGCGTGGCCACAACCGGTCGCTCGTGCTCCAGACCCTCTACCGGGCCGGGCAGCAGTCCCGCGCGGACATCGCCCGCGAGACCGGGCTCACCCGCGTGACCATCTCAGACCTCGTCGCCGAGCTCATCGTCGAGAGCCTCATCGTCGAAACCGGCCAGCGCGAAGACGCTCGTCCCGGCAAGCCGGCCACGCTCCTCGACCTCAACCGCAACGCCTTCCAGATCATCGGCATCGACCTGAGTGAATACGCGATCTTCCGTGGCGCCGTGCTCGACCTTGACGGCCAGATTCTGCACCGCGCCGAACTGCCCCTCGCGGGGGCAACGGGGGCGGATGCCACGGCGCTCGTGATCTCCCTCGCAGAGACACTCGTGGCCGCCGCGACCCTGCCGATTCTCGGCCTCGGCGTGGGATCACCCGGTGTCGTCGACCTCGCCGGTGTCGTGTTGAGCGCCCCCAACCTCGGGTGGGCGGGTGTCGACCTGCAGGGCATCCTGACCACCCGCTTCGGGGTTCCCGTCGTTGTCGCCAACGACGCCAACGCGGCGGCGCTCGCCGAGCACAGCTTTGGCAGCGCCGACAGCGACATGATGCTCATCAAGGTGGGCCACGGTGTGGGAGCAGGGCTGTTGCTCGACGGCACGCCGCTCTTCGGCAGCCGATTCGCGGCCGGTGAAATCGGTCACGTCGTGGTGGGTACCGATGGTGGCGCCGAGTGCGCGTGCGGCAAGCACGGCTGCCTCGAGACCTGGCTCGCGACCCCGCGCCTCGACGCGGCGCTGAAGGCCGCGACATCCGAAGACCAGAAGCACCAGATCTTGACGGAAGCGGGGCAGCGCCTCGGCATCGCCCTCGCCCCCGTCGTCGGCGCGCTCAACCTCGCAGAGGTAGTGCTGAGTGGCCCGACCCCACTACTTGATGGACCGCTTGCTGAAGCGACCATCGAGACGCTCCGCAACCGAACGATGGCCGTGTTCCACGGCGATCTCACGCTGCGGATGACCACGCTCGGGGAGGACATAGTCATGCGCGGCGCCGCCGTCATGGTGCTCTCTGCGCAACTCGGGGTCTCGTAAGACTCCAAATCCCGCACCAGCGGAGTGGCCGCCCTGGCACCCCGCCCGTCCCACAAAAAAGGAAGACACAATGAAGAAGAAGATTGGTGCGGTTGCCGCAGCAACCGCCGCACTTCTCGTTCTCGCTGGGTGTGCACCAACGACACCGGCTGAGACGGGTGGCACTGACATCACCCTCTGGGTCATGGGAGGTGACACCCCGGATGCCCTGCGCGACTACCTTAAGACAGAGTACGCAGATGCAACCGGGGGCACCCTTACCATTGAGCAGCAGGACTGGGCCGACGCCCTTTCGAAGCTGACCACCGCCCTGCCTGACCCCGAGAATACCCCTGACGTGGTGGAGATCGGGAACACCTGGTCACCGACGTTCACGAGCGTCGGAGCGTTCACCGACATCAGCGACATGTACGAGGAGCTCGGTGGCGACAAGCTGCTGCAGTCGTTCGTGGATGTTGGCGCCGTTGACGGAGCGAACTACGCGCTTCCGTACTACTTCGGTTCGCGCTACAACTTCTACCGCAAGGACGTCTGGGCAGCTGCCGGCAAGGAAGTTCCCACGACTCTCGCCGAGTTCAACGAGACCGTCGCGGCGCTCAAGACCCCCACGCAGTCCGGCTTCTACATCGGTGGAGAAGACTGGCGCAACGGCATCTCGTGGATCTTCGCCAACGGCGGCGACCTCGCGGCCAAGGACGGCGACACGTGGAAGTCCACGCTCTCCGACCCCAAGACCATCGAGGGCCTCACCCAGCTGCAGACACTGTTCGCGGATGCTTCGCTTGCGCCCGTGACCGAGGCTGACAGCACCCCGTGGGTCAACATCAACAACAACGCCGCAACGGGTGCACCCGAGGCCGCGACGATCATCGCTCCCGGATGGGCGCACTGGTCGATTGGTGACCTCACTCCTGACCCCGCCGACGACACCAAGACTGTCGCCACCTGGAACGACGCCACCTTCGGTGTGTTCGTTTTGCCCGGTGTCGACGGTGGAGCCGCCCCGGTCTTCGCCGGTGGCTCGAACATCGCCATCTCGGCGGCCAGCAAGAACCAGTCGGCCTCCAAGGAGCTGATGAAGATCATCTTCTCGCCGGAGTACCAGCAGATGCTCGGCGAGAACGGTCTCGGCCCGGCCAACCTGGACTACGCGTCATCCCTCGGTGACGACCAGTTCGCCACGGCGCTCGCAGAGTCGGCAGCCAACTCGAAGCTCACCCCCGCCGCTCCCGGCTGGGCTGCAGTTGAGGGATCGGGCCTGCTCGAGGAGTTCTTCGGCAAGGTCAACGGCGGTGGCGACATCGAAGCCCTCGCCGCTGAGTACGACGCCAAGATCGACGAACTGATCAACGGTTAACTACTCGCTCCACCCGGTGGGCGGCGTTGCCAGGCGCCGCCCACCACACCCCTCACATCTTCAGCTTGTTCGCTTCGAGAACCTCGGCGAACGCATCCCCGAAAGGAGGAACAGTCATGTCAACCATGACCCCACGTCGCGGCATCCGCATCCCGCATGTGCTCATCATCCCCGCCGTAGCGATTCTCCTGCTCGGTATGGGATACCCCGTCATCTGGCAGGTCGTTACGTCGTTCCAGGAGTACGGCCTTGCCCAGCAGTTCGGCAAGGCCCCTGAGTTCGTCGGCCTGCAGAACTTCATCACGCTCGCCACCGACCCCGTTCTGTGGAGCGTCGTCGCGCGCTCGCTCGCCTTCTGCATCATCACGGCCGCGATCACCCTCGCGGTCGGCACGCTGCTCGCTCTGCTCATGACGGTCGTCACGAAGACGGCCCGGCTCATCCTGCAGATCGCCCTCCTTCTCGCCTGGTCGATGCCCGTCGTGGCCGCCATGACCGTGTGGATCTGGCTCTTCGACCGCCGTCGCGGGATCGTCAACTACCTGCTCGACATGGTGCCCGGTGTCGAGATGAACCGGTTTGACTGGCTCGCGACGCCCTTCACGTTCTTCGCCGTTGCGAGTGTGATCGTCATCTGGATGAGCGTGCCCTTCGTGTCTTTCTCGGTGTACGCGGGTCTCACCCAGGTCTCCGATGAGGTGCTCGAGGCGGCACAGCTCGACGGGGCGAGCGGCATCAAGCGCTTCCGCTACATCATCCTTCCGCTCATCCAGCCCGTGATTGCGATCGTGCTGTTGCTGCAACTCATCTGGGACCTGCGTGTGTTTACTCAAATCAAGATGCTGCAGGATGCAGGCTCCAAGTCGGGAGACTACGACCTGCTCGGCACCTACATCTACAAGCTCGGAACGAGCGCTCAAGACTTCGGCATGGCCTCGGCCGTCTCGATCCTCGTGCTCGCGATCACCATCGCGTTGAGCTGGTTCTACATCCGCAGCCTTCTGAAGGAGGATGCAGCATGACCGGGCGCACTCGCCGTACCGTGTTGTCGGTACTCGCGATCGTTATCGCCGTTATCTGGGTCTTCCCGGTGTACTGGATGGTGAGCTCATCGCTCATTCCCACGGCAACGCTCGCATCCTTCATTCCGACGTTCTTCCCCACGCGTCCCACGATCAGCAACTACACGGGTGCGCTCGCTGACGGCTCCTTCTATGCCGCTCTCGGCATGAGTATCGCCGTCACGCTCACTGTCGTGTTCTTCTGCATCATCTTCGCCTTCCTGTCCGCGATCGCGATCAGCCGGTTCCGCTTCCGGGGGCGCACGAGTTTTGTGGTCGCTGTACTCATCGTGCAGATGCTTCCCGCCGAGGGGCTCTTCATCGCGCAGTACAAGATGATGGCAAGCGTCGGGCTGCTCAACTCGGTGATCGGCGTGAGCGTGATCTACGTTGCCGCTGTCGTGCCTTTCACGATCTGGATGCTCCGGGGCTTCGTTGCGGGCGTGCCCGCCGACCTCGAGGAGGCCGCGATGGTCGACGGCCTGAGTCGCTTCGGTGCGTTCATGCGCATCACGTTCCCGCTGCTCGCGCCCGGGCTCGTCGCGTCCGGTGTCTACGCGTTCCTCCAGGCGTGGAACGAATTCACGGTCGCCCTCGTGCTGCTTCCGGCCGAGGCATCCCAGACCCTGCCGTTGTGGCTGCGCGGCTTTGTGCAGGCGAGTGCGACGCGCGAGACCGACTGGGGCCAGGTGATGGCGGCCTCAACCCTCGTTGCCGTGCCCGTGATCATCTTCTTCCTGATCGTGCAGGGCCGACTCACCTCGGGCCTCGTGGCAGGAGCGGTGAAGGGATGACGATCGGGGGGATGAAGGTCGGAATCGACATCGGCGGAACCAAGACTGACGCCGTTGCCATCGCTCTCAATGGGCAGATCGGCCAGCAGCTGCGACTGCCTACCGGGTTCGGGCCCGCGGCGGTCGTGGAGACCGCGGTGAGTGCGGTCACCCAGCTGGCCGATCTCTCCGGCACCACCATCGCCGGCTTCAGCTCGATCGGTATCGGAATTCCCGGTGCCGTCGACAACGGAACCGGTCGCGTCTCGCACGCCGTCAACCTTGGCCTCGCTGGGCTCGACCTTGGTGCCGAGCTCTCGGCTCGCCTCGGTCGCCCCGTGCGCATCGACAACGACGTGAACGCGGCGGCGCTCGGAGCATTCCACCTGCTCGAGAAAGATCCGGCCCACTCGATGGCCTACCTCAACCTGGGCACCGGCCTCGCTGCCGGCCTGGTTCTGGGGGGTGCGCTGTGGCGCGGCTCGCGCGGCACTGCGGGCGAAATTGGCCACATCCCCGTCGACCCCAACGGCCTGCTGTGCCCGTGCGGCCAGCGCGGATGCCTCGAGACCGTGGCATCCGGTTCGGCGATCGCTCGCCAGTGGCCCACCGATGACCCGAAGCCTGCCCGGGCCCTGTTCGCGGCCGCGGCAATCGGCGAACCACTCGCGGTCGAGGTGAAGAACCGCCTGGTGGAGAACGTTGCGGCCGCCGTGCGTGTGCTCGTGCTGACGGTGGATGTCGACAGCGTCGTCATTGGCGGAGGCCTCTCGTCGCTCGGGCCCGAACTGCTTGCCGCCGTCGTCGCCGTTCTGGAATCGTGGGAGAAGTCGTCGCCGTTCCTCACGTCGATCGACCTGTCGAAGCGCGTGCACATCGTGCCCGCTGATTTTCCCGCGGCCGCCGTGGGTGCCGCACTGGTGGGAGTTGCCTGATGGCTGAGGTTGTCATTGTCGAGTCGCAGGATGCCGCGGGCGCACTCGCCGCGGACCTCATCGAGCAGCTCGTGCTCACCACGCCCGACGCCGTTCTGGGCCTGGCGACGGGATCGACTCCACTCACGACCTGGCGCTCGCTCGCGAGCCGCGGCCTCGACCTCTCGCGGGTACGCGGGTTCGCGCTCGACGAGTACGTCGGGCTTCCTGCCTCGCATCCCGAAAGCTACCGCTCGGTGATCACGCGCGAGGTCGTGGAGCCGCTTGGCCTCACCCCGTCTCTTGTGCATGTGCCCGCGGAGAGCGGCCCGATCGAGCTGGCCGGCGAGAACTACGAGCGCGCCATCGTCGAGGCCGGGGGAGTAGACCTGCAGGTGCTCGGCATCGGCAGCACGGGCCACATCGGATTCAACGAGCCGGGCTCTTCGTTCGCCTCGCTCACGCGCATCAAGACCCTCACCGAGCGCACGCGGCTCGATAATGCGCGCTACTTCGACTCTCTCGAGCAGGTGCCCACCCACTGCGTCACCCAGGGGCTCGGCACGATCCTGCGCGCTCGCCACCTCGTGCTGCTCGCCTTCGGCGAGAAGAAGGCAGCGGCTCTCGCCGGGGCCGTCGAGGGCGCCGTGACGGCGTCGCTGCCGGGATCGGCGGTGCAGCTGCATCCCCACGTCACGGTCATTGTCGACGAGGCCGCGGCCTCCCACCTGAAGTACGCCGACTACTACCGCTACGCCTGGCTGCACCGCAACGACTGGCGCGGCTAGCAGCTCTTCAGGGCGAAGACGTCCTGGCTGAGCGACGTCGTGCTGCCCACGAGGGTGACCTTCGTCGCGCCCAGCGCGGCGATCGAGGTGAGCACCGCCCCGGGAACGCAATTCTTCGGCACGAGGTATAGGGGGGCGTCGACGCTCGCGGCCCACGCGGCCGCGGGAATCGCATCGATCAACGACGCATCGGAGACGAGAAACACGCGCGCTGCCGTCGTGAAGCGCTCGGCATTGGTCGCCTGTGAGAGCGAGAAGCGGTCAGCGGCGCTGATGCGCGTCACGGGAGCGACCGTGGCGAGGCTCGTCGCGGCGGCGGCGGAGACGGATGCGACGCCCCCAAGAATCACGATGCGACTCACGCCGAGCGTGCGCAGCGCCGACTTTGCCGCCGTGACGCTGGACGTCGTGGTGCCAATGAAGACGAGAGGACCGGGCACGGATCCCGCCGCCGCGCCCGCAGTGATCGAGTCGGTGTACGACGTCGTCGACGCAACGTAGGCGACCGTCGCGCCTCTGAGGGCGGTGGCGGCCACTCGTCGAGACGTCGCGTAGCGGTCGTCGCCCGCGATGCGGGTGGTCTGGGCCTGGATGCCGCGCAGCTCGGTCACGACCGATTCCGGCACGCTCGCCGCGCTTCCGACGACCACGATCGACCGCGGCTTGAGCCGCACGATCTCTGCCCGCACCGCGGGGAGCAGGGACGTGCCCGAGTTGAGGAGCACCGGTCCGCCCTGTGCGGCCGCTGCCGGGCCCGCCGAGAGCCCGTCCGAGTAGTTGGCTCCCGTGGCGACAAATACGGTGGCGGAGCCGGTCGGAAACGCCTCGGCGGACACCGCGACAGCCACGGCGTAGCGGGTTCCGCCGGGGATTCTGGTGACGGTGGGCGGGCTCGGTGTGCCTGTCGGCAGCGCCGCGAGGTGGTCGTGCAGGGCTGTGCCTGAGGGCGCCTTCGGCAGGTCGTCATCGCCGACGAGCGCGTACCGACTGTTGGGCACCGACTCGCTGGGGTTCACGCGCCACCACGCCCACGGCAGGTAGCCGACCCCGTGGTCGTCTGCCCAGTCCATGAATGTGGTGAGGTAGTCGCTCCCGCCATCGGTCTGGCCTATTTCGCCCGTGACGACCGGCACGGCGGCGGCGACCGCGGTGATCTGAGTGTTCCAGCACGTGAGGGTGTGGCACACCTGGCCGGGGTAGTTGTGCCACGACGCGACGAGCTGATCGTCGTCGGGGCGGTACTGCAGCCACTTACTGAGGTCGTTGCTGTAGTCGCGGCCGCCGAGCATGATCGGTTGGGATGCCCCGGCGGCACGCACCGCGGCGACGAGTTCAGCCATCCCCACCACGGTGTACTTCGCCCCGCTCAGCGCCGACGTGTAGTCATCCTCGACGGGCGCCTGGCATCCGCCATCGCGCCAGCACGTCCAGGTGAGATCGAACACCCACCCGCTGGTGGCATTGTTCCAGCGCGAGTAGGGCTCGTTGAACAGGTCGAACATCACGGAGGGGTTGCTGGCGAACCGGGTGGCGACCGACGTCCAGAACGCTGTCGACTGCGCATCCGGCATCGCCCGCTGGCCGTGCGCGGGGTATCCGAGCGGGGCCGAACTGTGAAGGTCGAGGATCGCGACAATCCCTGCCGCGTTCAGTTGGGCCACAAAGGATTCGACCGCCGTGCGGTAGCCCTCCTTGGTGCGCCCGTTGCCCGCGGGGGAGCCCTGCAGGCCAAGCCAGCAATCCTGATTGAGCGGGATGCGCACCGTGTTGATCTTCCACGTGGCCATGAGCGCGGCCTCGCCTGCGGTGTTCTGCGAGTACCCCCAGCCCTGCCAGCACGCGTACTCGAAACTCGGCCAGTTCGCCCCACGGGGCACGAACGTGGCTCCCGTGCGGGCATCGACGAGGTGGTTGCCGACGACGACCGGCCGGGGTGCCTGGGATGCGGCTGCGGCTGCGGCTGCGGCTGCTGACGCTGCTGCGGAAGGAGATGCCTCGGCGGACGCTGGCACAGCGCCCAGAGCGAGCACGCCAGCGAGAAGCAGCGCCCCCGCGCGGACCCATTTCCCCATGTGCGCCCCCTCGCGGGAAGTCTAGCGACGCGAGACTCCCTAGGTATCTCTAATCCGTTCACAGAAATCAGGAAACCCAATAATTGCTCGCATATCCTGCGCTCTGTGAACGCTGAAAGTCCGCAGCAGTCTGCCGCGGGTGCAGTGTGGCGAAACGGGCGAGCGCAACCGGCGGACTGACGAAACAGACGAAACAGACGAGCCAGACGACTAAGCAGCCCGCGAACCTGGGGGTAGCAGGGGAAGCGAACGAGACGCGAGACGAGCCAGGCGACTAGACGGCAGGCGAGCCACGCGTCGAGGCGACAGGCGAACCGGGCGGGCCAGACGACTGGCGGCTCGGCGGACAGGACGCCCGGGCGACTAGGCGCCCGGCGGACTAGAGGCGCGCGCCGTCGGCCCACACCTGCGTGACGTGCCAGGAGTGGTCGAGCAGCACGGCGTCGGCCACGAAGCCGGGGGCGAGCATCCCGTGCCGGTGGTCGAGTCCGAGGGCACGCGCGGGCGTGCGCGTGAGGGCAGCGATCGCGTCGACCGGCGCGATGCCGGTGTCGCGCATGGCGATGCGCAGCGCCGAATCCTGCACGAGGGTCGAGCCGGCGATCGTCGAGGTGCCGCGCAGCAGCGCGAGGCCGTCGCGCACCGTCACGTTGAGTGAGCCGAGGCTGTAGTCGCCGTCGCTCGAGCCCGCCGCCGCCATGGCGTCGGTAATCAGTGCGATGCGTCCGGGGGCGCTCGTGAACGCGAGGTTCGCCACCGCGGGCACGACGTGCTTGCCGTCAAGCACGAGCTCGATCGTGACGCGGTCGTCTTCGAACGCAGCGACAACGGGGCCGGGGGCGCGGTGATGGATTCCCGGCATGGCGTTAAAGGCATGAGTGAGTATTCGCGCACCGCGGTCGAAAGCCTCACGTGTCGCCTCGAACGTGGACTCGGTGTGCCCCACCGCCACGGCGACCCCGGCCTCGACGAGCACGTCGATCGCTTCGAGAGCGCCGGGCAGCTCGGGTGCCATGGTGAGTTGGCGGAGGGTTCCGCGCGATGCGCTCAGCAGCTCCTCCACCTCGTAGGGCTGGGGCTCGTGCAGGTAGGCGGGGTTGTGCGCGCCGCGCTGCGCCACCGCGAGGAACGGGCCCTCGAGGTGCGAGCCGAGCACGAGTGGGTCGGCCTCGGCGACGTCGGCGATGAGGCCGAGGCTCGCGCGCAGGTTGGTGAGCGGGTTGGCAACGAGGCTCAGAACCGAACGCGTGGTGCCGTGGGATCGGTGCGTGGCAAGGGCCGCGGCGATATCGTCGACGGTTCCGTCGTAGGAGTGTCCGCCGCCGCCGTGACCGTGCAGGTCGATGAAGCCCGGCACGAGCCAGTGGCCGTCGACATCGACGGTCGTGGTGGGGGCGTCGGGGTGGTCGATCCAGCTCCGACCTGAGCCGGTCGACACGATCGTGTCGCCATCGACGAGCATCCAGAAGTCATCGACCTGGCCGGCCGCGTCGAGCTTGCGGGCTGAGTGAAAGAGTGTGCTCATTTGAAAACAATCGTTCGGGCGGCGTCGAGCAGCACGCGCCGCTCGGCGAACCACTTGACGGCCTGGGTAAGGGTGCGAGACTCCTCGTCCTGGCCGATCGCCATCAACTCGGCGGGGGTGCGCGAGTGGTCAACGCGCACGACGTTTTGCTCGATGATCGGCCCCTCATCGAGGTCGCTCGTGACGAAGTGCGCGGTCGCTCCGATGAGCTTCACGCCGCGGGCGTGAGCCTGGCGGTACGGGTTGGCACCCTTGAAACCGGGCAGGAACGAGTGGTGGATGTTGATGATCTTGCCGCCGAGCGCCTCGCACAGTTCCGGCGAGAGAATCTGCATGTAGCGAGCGAGCACCACGAGTTCGATGTCGTGCTGCTCGACGACCTCCTGGACGCGATCCTCGAAGGCGAGCTTCTGGCCCGCGCTCAGCACGGGGTGCGACTCGAATGGCACGTCGTAGAACGCGGCAAGCTCACCGAGGTCAGGGTGATTGCTCATCACGAGTGGAACGTCGATCGCGAGCTGGTCGGCGCGCTGACGGTAGAGCAGGTCGTTGAGGCAGTGGCCGGCGGTCGACACGAGCACGAGGGTGCGAAGCGGGCGGCCGACCACGTCGAGCTCCCACGTCATGCCGTAGCGCTCGGTCACGGGAGCGAGGGCCGCCTCGAACGCGTCGCGCGACACCGACGACTCCACCTGCAGGCGCATGAAGAAGCGCCCCGTGTCGTCGCTCGAGAACTGCTGCGATTCGGTGATGTTTCCGGATGCCTCGACGATCGCCCCGCTCACGGCGTGCACGATTCCGGGCTGGTCGTCGCACACGAGCGTCAGGATCCAGTGGGTGTCAGTGGCAGTCACGATCCAAGAGTAGCGGCGAGCGTAAGCTTGACCGGATGTCCCGCTCCACCGAACTCGCGCCCTTTCCGTGGATCGGTCTATTCACCCTCTCGGCGCTCGTGTTCACCTCGGTCACCGGGGAGTTCCTGCCCACCGGGCTCCTGCCCGACATGGCGAAAGAGCTCGACGTCACCGAGTCGCAGGTCGGCCTGCTGATCAGTGTCTTCGCCTTCACCGTGGTGATCTCGTCGGTGCCCCTCGCGACGGTCACCCGCCGAGTGCCGCGCAAGTCGCTCGTGATCGTCGTGCTGCTCGTGTTTGTGCTCGGCAACGTGCTCGCCGCCCTCGCGCCCAGCTACGGCGTGCTCGTCGTCGCGCGGGTCGTGAGCGGCCTGGCCCACGGCCTGTTCTGGGCCGTGGTCGGCGCCTACTCCGGCCATCTCGTGCCCAAGGCGCAGCTCGGTCGCGCCGTCGCCATCGTCACGGGTGGTGGCACGCTCGCGTTCATCCTCGGCGTTCCCGTGGGCACGGCGATCGGCCACGCCTTCGGATGGCGCGTCGCCTTCGCGATCATCGCTGGCGTCGTGTTGGTGCTCACCCTCGTCGCCCTCAAGCTGCTGCCGAGCGTTCAGCACATCGAGCGGCTGGCCACGGGCGAGATCGCGATCCCGCTGCGCAAAGACAAGTCGGTTGCCGGCGTCATCCTGATCTGCGTCTTCATCCTCGTGGTGGTCACCGGCCACAACATCTTCTATACGTACATCGCGCCGTTCCTCATCGGGCCGGTCGGGCTCGACCCGGGCTCGGTCGCGGGCATCCTGTTCCTCTACGGCGGCGCGGGGGCGATCGGCCTCATCCTCGCGGGCCTGCTCGCCGACCGCTACCCGAGGGCGTCGCTCGCGGGCAGCCTCATGGCGCTCATCGTCACGGTGCTCGTCGCCGGCCTGTTCCCCGCCCAGCCGGTGCTCGCTGTCACCGCGATCGTCTTGTGGGGCGCGGCGTTTGGCGGCATCCCGAGCATGGTGCAGACGCGCATGCTGCACACGGCGTCCGCGCGACTGCGCGACGTGGCATCCGCCTACCAGACCACCGCGTTCAACATCGGAATCGGCGGGGGTGCGCTGCTCGGTGGCATCATCCTCGACCAGTGGAGCATCACCGCGTTGCCGTTCGTGGATGTCGCGATCACCGTGCTCGCGCTCATCCTGCTGTTCATCGGCGACGCCTGGCTCGCTAAGCGTTACTCGCGCTCGTAGGTCAGCAGGTGCTTGATCTCGAGGGTGTCGAGTAGCTCGGTAAAGCGCTCGAGTCGCGGCTCGAACTCGTCGAAGCTGCGCGGCCCGGCCGGCGACCACGCGATCTCGGCGAGTGCTGCGATGCGGGGGAACGCCATGTACTCGAGGTCCTGGATAGTCGCGAGGGTCTCCGTCCACAGGGGTGCCTCCACGCCGAGGATCTGCGCGTCGCCGATGCCGGGCACGATGGCCGCCGGATCCCATTCATACGACTCCCGCACGCTCGTCGGTCCGTCGGCCCACACGAGTCCGAGCTCGGTGAGCGCGTCGTACTTCATGTCGAGGTAGGCCACGTCGGCGGGGGAGAAGATCACCCGGCCGCCCTGCTCGACAAATGAGGCCGTGTGTTCGGCGGCGCCGTCCTGCGGGGTCGTGTAGCTCCAGTACTGGCCGATCGTGCCGGCGGGCAGTTCGGCGGAGCGCCCCATCTCGTGCCAGCCGATGAGGGTCTTTCCGTGGGCCGCGGCAATCGCGGTCGCTCGCGCAATGAAGTACAGAAAGTCGTCGTCGGTCGTCGCGAGCGACTCGTCGCCCCCGAGGTGGATGTACGGGCCCGGCGTCAGCTCGGCGAGTTCGCGCACGACGTCATCCACGAATGTGTAGGTGGCCTCACTCCTGATCGCGAGGGAGCTGAAGCCCACCTCGACGCCCTCGTACGGCTCCACGGGGGCGTCGCCCAGCTGCGGGTACGCAACGATTGCCGCATTCGTGTGGCCGGGCATGTCGATCTCGGGCACGACCGTGATGAAGTTCTCGGCCGCGAAGTCGACGATCTCGCGGTACTGCTCCTTCGTGTAGAAGCCGCCACCACCACCGCCCACCTCGGTGCTCGAGGCCTTGGCGGTGAGGTCGGGCCACGAGTCGATCTGGATGCGCCAGCCCTGGTCGTCCGTGAGGTGCAGGTGCAGGTAGTTGAACTTGAGCAGGGCGAGATCGCGGATGTACCGCTTCACGTCTTCGACGCCGAAGAAGTGTCGCGCAACGTCGAGCATCGCCCCGCGGTACTCGAAGCGTGGGGAATCCTCGATCGTCACGTAGGGCACGCGGCCATCGACCTCGAGCTGGCGTAACGTCTGCCGGCCGTAGAACAGGCCCGCGTCATCCGCCGCTTCGATGCGGATGCCCGCCGCATCAACCTCGAGCGAGTAGGAACCGCTCACGGCGGCGCTCTCGCTGCCTGAGCCACTCGAAGCAACCAGCGCGGTTTCGGCCTCCGCGGCATCCCGCCAGCCGTCATGCACCTCGAACGAGACGGGCGCGGGGATGACGGAGGGCGACATGGTGGGTCCATTCTGCGTGCAGGCGGTCAGCGACGCGAATGCGAGCACGACTACGGCGGCGTGTTTGTAAGGAGTCATAACTAACTAGAAGTAATTCTGCCAGACCCGACCCCATGCGAGTAGCGTGAATTCATGAGCCTCGTAGAGAAGATCGCAGATTCGGCCAAGTCGTTCGGCGTGCACACCGCGTACGGCGACATCGTGAAGATCGACGGCAAAGAAGTGCTGCCCGTCGCACTCGTGGGATACGGCTTCGGGGGTGGTGACGGCGACGGCACCTACGGCCCCGATGGCAAGCAGGGCAGCGGGCGCGGAGAGGGCGCGGGCGGGGGTGGCTGGGCCATCCCGATCGGCGCCTACTCGACCGACGCGGATGGGGTCGTCACCTTCGAGCCCAACCTTGTCGCGCTCGTTGCGGTCGGAATCCCGTTTGTGGCGGCGGCAGGATTCGCGATCTCCGCGATCCTGCGAGCAGTCACCCGCTAAGCGGTAGACTGGTCCCATCGCAACTGGCGTTGAGATGGGCAACCATCGGGGAGCGATAACCTCACACGATTGGGCCGTACGCCTGGGCTCACCGGATACCTTTGTTCTATCCGTCGAGTGTCATAGGAGAACCGCCAGTGTCTTTCAATTCCCCACTCTCTGAGGTCGACCCCGAGATCGCTGCGGCGCTCGCCGACGAGCTCGGCCGCCAGCGCGGCACGCTCGAGATGATCGCGAGCGAGAACTTCGTTCCCCGCGCGGTGCTCGAAGCGCAGGGATCCGTGCTCACCAACAAGTACGCGGAGGGCTACCCCGGTCGCCGCTACTACGGCGGCTGCGAATTCGTGGATGTCGCCGAAACCCTCGCCATCGCGCGCGCGAAGGCGCTCTTCGGTGCCGCGTACGCCAACGTGCAGCCCCACTCGGGAGCATCCGCCAACGCCGCAGTGCTCTCGGCGATCGCGAGCCCCGGCGACCGCATCCTCGGACTCGAGCTCGCTCACGGCGGCCACCTCACGCACGGCATGAAGCTCAACTTCTCAGGCAAGCTCTACGAGGCCCACGCATACGGCGTCGACCCCGAGACCTTCCTCGTCGACATGGATGTCGTGCGCGAGAAGGCACTCGAGGTTCGCCCCCACGTGCTCATCGCAGGCTGGAGCGCGTACCCGCGCCAACTCGACTTCGAAGCGTTCCGCTCGATCGCTGACGAGGTCGGCGCCACCCTCTGGGTTGACATGGCGCACTTCGCGGGGCTCGTCGCGGCAGGGCTTCACCCGTCGCCCGTTCCTCACGCTCACGTCGTGTCATCCACCGTGCACAAGACGATCGGCGGACCGCGCTCGGGATTCATCCTGACCAACGACCTCGAGCTTCAGAAGAAGATCAACTCGAACGTGTTCCCCGGCCAGCAGGGCGGGCCACTCATGCACGTGATCGCGGCGAAGGCGACCGCGTTCAAGCTCGCCGGCGAGCCCGAGTTCAAGGACCGCCAGGAGCGCACCATCCGCGGCGCGCAGATTCTGGCCGAGCGTCTCACGGCGGCTGACTCGAAGGCGGCTGGCATCGACGTGCTCACCGGGGGAACCGACGTGCACCTCGTGCTCGTCGACCTGCGCACCTCCGCGATTCACGGGCAGGATGCGGAAGACATCCTGCACTCGGTGGGAATCACCGTGAACCGCAACTCCGTGCCCTTCGACCCTCGCCCCCCGATGACGCCCTCGGGCGTGCGCATCGGAACGCCCGCACTTGCGACGCGCGGATTCGGCGACACCGAGTTCACCGAGGTGGCAGACATCATCGCGACGGCCCTCAAGCCCTCCCCGGATGTCGCGGGCCTGCGTGCTCGCGTGCTGAAGCTCACCGACGGCTACCCGCTCTACCCGGGCCTCGAGAGCCCCGGAACCTGGAACTAGTGGTCGCGGTAACGCTCGACGGCGTCGCCACAGCGACGGCCGTCAAAGACGAACTGCGCGAGCGCATCACCGCGTTGCGCGACCGGGGAATCGTGCCCGGCCTCGGAACGCTGCTCGTGGGCTCCGACCCCGGCTCGATCTCGTACGTCGCGGGCAAGCACCGCGACTGCGCCGAGGTGGGCATCGAGTCCATCCGCGTCGACCTGCCTGCGGATGCATCCGCCGCCGACGTCGTTCAGGCGATCGAGGAGCTCAACGACAACCCGGCGGTCACGGGCTACATCGTGCAGCTTCCGCTGCCCGCGGGGCTCGACGAGAACGCGATGCTCGAGCTGATGGATCCCGACAAGGACGCCGACGGCCTGCACCCCACCAACCTGGGACGCCTCGTGCTCGGCGTGGGCGGCGACATCAACTCGCCTCTGCCGTGCACCCCTGCGGGAATCGTCGAGATGCTTCAACGCTACGGCGTCGAGATCTCGGGCAAGCACGTCGTGGTGGTCGGTCGCGGCCTCACCGTCGGTCGCCCGCTCGGCCTGCTCCTTACTCGTAAGGGGCTGGATGCCACGGTGACCCTCACGCACTCCCGCACCCAGGACCTCGAGAGCTACGTGCGCCGAGCCGACATCCTGGTTGCCGCCGTGGGTGTCGCGGCGCTCATCAAGCCCGACTGGGTGAAGCCCGGGGCCGCGGTTCTCGACGTGGGCATCACGCGCGTCGTCAACGACGAGACAGGCAAGGCGCGCCTCGTCGGCGACGTCGACCCGGCAGTGGGGGATGTCGCGGGCTACCTGTCACCCGTGCCCGGCGGCGTTGGCCCGATGACACGCGCCATGTTGCTCAAGAACGTCGTCGACGCGGCTGAGAGACTGTAGCCATGGCGAAGAAGCGATTTCCGTGGGGGCGTTTCTACGTGACCCTGGCAACCCTTGTATCCGTGGTGCTTGCCACCGGTTTCGTGCTGAAGTACCTGCAGGTCATCTAAGCCAGACTCAGTAGTTCTCGAACAGGATCGCGCCGGCCTTGAGCGCGAACTGTCGCAGCAGCGCGAGCTCGGCTGGCGTGATGTCGCGGGGGATCGTGTCGACCACGGTCAGCACGGCGACGGGATGCCCGTCCGGCGATTCGACGGGAAATCCCGCGTAGAAGCGCAGATGCGGTGGCCCGACCACCTCGGGTCGCTTGCTGTGGCGAGCATCCGCAGCCAAGTCGGGGATGACGAGTCCCGCGGGGTGCTCGAGGGTTTCGCTGCTGAGTGCGCGCTCGCGGGGGCCCTCCGTCACCGACACGTTCGTGGCTCCCAGAAGTCGCACCCGGTCGCGATCCACGAAGAACAGGTCTGCGCTTCGCATGTGCAGCGCCGCCTTCGTGGCCGAGAGCAGCTCGGCGATGCGCGGGTGGTCGGTGCCTTCCTGGGACTGGATGTGACGCAGCGCGTGAACGCGAGCATCATCGTCGACGGGATTGCGCAGCCGATCCGGCGCGCGGTCGAGGAGCACGGCGAGGGTGGGGGCGATTGCCCGGGCGGCCCGCTTGTACAGCGCGGCCTGGTCTTCTTCGAGCACACCATTCTTGTTCGTGTCGATCGGCGTGTAGGCCGAGTCGACGAAGGTCACGCGAGGGCGGTGCGCGATTGTCTCTCGCGTGGTCTCGTTGAGCGCCCGGGCGCGGTTCATCGCCATTGAGTTCACGAACCGGCCGAGAGTAATGGGCGAGGTCTCTTCCGCGCCCACGATGATCACGCTCGGACCGGCGTTTCGACCCACCGAGATGTGGTCGAGGAGCGACGTCAGCTGGGTGCGCCACACCGAGGTGGGCATGAGCTCAAACGATTCGCGGCCGCCCAGGGTCATCACGATGGCGTCGAAGCGCGAAATGGTTGCGGGGGTCAACTCGCGCCGCATGGTGGGAATATCCAGCCGGGGATACGAGTAGACCTCCACGTCGGCGCCGCGACCGGTCGCGGCGGCGGTGGCACGCGCGAGGCGGCCAGCAAGGCCGAGTTCGTGCGACACCACTCCCCAGCCGACCGAGCTCGAGCCGCCGATGAGAAGCACGCGGTCGGGGTCGTGCCCCGCCCCGTGGGTTACCGCGCGGGCGCTCGGCGGCCTAGGCGCGTGATCCCACGGAATGGACGAAAAGCGTTCAAACAGTGGATACGCAACCTTGCCAAGCTGGTGAACCAGGTTGCCAAACACGAGACTCCTGCGGTTGGAGTTGTTTCCCTAGATAGTAGGGGTTCAGCGGTCCCGCGAAGCACCGTCGGCCGCAGTGACCGTAAACATCGTGGGCTGCTGGAAGCCGTGCTCCGCGAATGCCCCATCGACAGCGACCTGGATTCGCGAGATCCCCGCCGCGGGAACGAGCGCGATTGCGGCACCTCCGAACCCTCCGCCCGTCATCCTCGCGCCGATCGCGCCGTTGGCTTGGGCCGTCTCCACCGCGAGATCGAGCTCGGGCACCGAGATCTCGAAGTCGTCGCGCATCGAGAGGTGAGAGGCATCCAGCAGCTCGCCGATCGCGAGCGGCCCCTCTGAGCGCAGCGCCGCAACCGTGTGGAGCACGCGCTGGTTCTCGGTGATGACGTGTCGCACCCGCCGGAACGTCTCGTCGTCGAGCAGGTTGCGTGCGCGGGGCAGGTCGTCGACCGTGAGGTCGCGCAGTGACGCGACTTCGAGCACGCGCGCACCGAGCTCGCAGGATGCCCGCCTGTCGGCATACCCGCCCGTGGCGTGCGAGTGCGACACTCCCGTGTCGATGATGAGCAACTCGAGGCCCGCCTCGGCGAACCCGAGTGGCACGAGTTCGGACTCGAGTGAGCGGCAGTCGAGGAACACCGCGTGGTCTTCCTGGCCGAGCAGCGACGCCGACTGGTCCATGATGCCGGTGGGTGCGCCGACGGCCTTGTTCTCGGCGAGCTGCCCCACCTTGGCGAGCGTCTGTCGGTCGAAGCCGAGCTGCCACACCTCGTTGAGGGCGACGGCGACGGCGCTTTCTATCGCGGCGGACGACGACAGGCCAGCGCCGACGGGCACGACCGACTCGATGTAGAGGTCGACACCGGGCACGGCGGCGAGGTCTGCCCCGTGCTGGCCCAGGGCCCACGCGACACCCAGCGGGTAGGCAGACCAGCCCGAAAGGCGGTCGGGCGCGAGGTCGGCGAGAGCGATCTCAGCCACCTCGTCGGCGAAGGCCGAGGCCACTCGAATGACGGCGTCGTCACGCGTGCCGAGGGCCACGACCGTGCGACGGTTGATGGCGAATGGCAGCACGAAACCGAGGTTGTAGTCGGTGTGCTCGCCGATCAGGTTGACGCGGCCGGGCGCCGACCAGATTCCGGATGCCGCGTGGCCGTAGATCTCCTCGAAGCCGGCTGCGACCTCGTCCCTGATGTCGCTCATACCCTGTTGCTGTCCTTGTCTACCTGAAGAATGGCTTCTCGAATGAATGCGGCCGCCGTCTCGGGCGGGATGTCGCCGATCCACGCGCCCATGGCGCTCTCAGATCCGGCGAGGTACTTCAGCTTAGATTCCGCGCGACGCGGTGACGTGACCTGCAGCATCAGCCGGATGTCGGCCCGGGACTCCACCACGGGCGCCTGGTGCCACGCCGCGATGTAGGGCGTGGGGGTGTCGTAGAGCTTGTCGATTCCCCGCAGCAGAGTGAGGTAGAGGCCCGCGAGCTCGTCGCGCTCCTCGGTCGAGGTCGCCGCGAAGTCGGGGATGTGGCGGTGAGGCAGCATGTGCACCTCGATGGGCCACCGGGCTGCGAATGGCACGTAGGCGGTCCAGTGTTCACCGCGCAGCACGACGCGCTCGGAGGCGCTCTCGAAGGCGAGGATGTCCTGGAAGAGGTTGGGCCCGTAGGCCTCGATCGACTCGATGAGCTTCTTCGTGCGCGGTGTCACGTAGGGGTAGGAGTAGATCTGCCCGTGCGGGTGGTGCAGGGTGACGCCGATGGCCTCACCGCGGTTCTCGAACGGGAACACCTGGGCGACGCCGGGCAGCGAGCTAAGAAAGGCAGTGCGGTCGGCCCACGCCTCGATCACGGTGCGCGCGCGGCTCTCGCTGAGTGATCCGAACGAGCCTTCGTGCTCGGGGCTGAAGCACACCACTTCGCAGCGGCCGTGAGACGGGGCGGTGCGCCCGAGTCCGAGCCCGCTCAGGTCGAGCGCGCCGAGCTCGGGCCCGAACGACGGCGAGCGGTTCTCGAAGACGGCCACGTCGTAGTTGCTCGGCACCTCCGAGGGGTTGTTCGGGGTTGCGGGCGCGAGCGGGTCCTGGTCGGCGGGAGGCAGGAAGACCCGGTTCTGGCGCGAGGCCGCGATGGAGATCCATTCGCCTGTCAGGGGGTCCTGGCGCATCGTGGCGGTCGCCGGTCGAGGGTCGAGGGTACGGGCATCCACCGATCGCTCCTCGCTGAGCGTGGTGTCTGCGTCGTCGTAGTAGATGAGATCGCGGCCGTCGGCGAGTACGGTGTCGATCTTTCGGATGCCAGGCATGCCTATTACGATATCGAAAGTATGGGTTTCGTACTCGAAAGAAAGCGAAAGGCGGTGGTGATCGTCATGACAGAGGCCAGGCGCCAGCAGCTCGCGACCCTCGTAGACGACCGAGGCTTCGTTCGAGTGACCGACGCCGCCGACGAGCTCGGGGTGAGCGACGTGACGATTCGCGGCGACCTGAGCGTGCTCGAGCGGCGCGGTGCCGTGATCCGCGTGCACGGTGGTGCGATGCCGGCGACGGCCCTGCGCGAGCAGACCCTCGAGGTCACGCTCGACCGCGACGCGGCGGCCAAGGCCGCCATCGGTCGCGCGGCCGCAGGCATGGTGCGGTCGGGAGAGAGCATCTACGTTGACGCGGGCAGCACCGCAATGGCGCTCGCCAGGGCTCTCGTCGAGCGGCGCGAGCTGCACGACGTCGTGATCGTCACGAGCGGCCTCACGATCGCGCTCGCCCTCGAGGCCGCGGTGCCCCGCTTCACCGTGATCGTGACGGGCGGCACGCTGCGCCCGTTGCAGCACTCCCTCGTGAATCCCTTCGCGGCGCCCATGCTCGACGCCCTGCGACTCGACACGGCCTTCATCGGCTGCAACGGTATTCACCCCGTCGACGGCGTCACCAACCTCAACCTGCCCGACGCCGAGATCAAGACGCGAGTGATGTCGGTGAGCAAGCGCAGCATCGTGATCGCGGATGCCTCGAAACTGGGTCGCACCGACCTCGCCGTGATCGCTCCCCTGAGCGCATTCGCCACCCTCGTCACTGCGGGCGACACCGACCCGCAGCTGCTCGACCAACTGCCCCTCGACGTTAGGCTTGCGCCGTGAATGAACGCATCGTGACCCCACCCACCGGTGACCAGTACACCCTCACTCGCGGAGGGGCCCGGGCCGTCATCACGCAGGTTGCTGCCGCGCTGCGTGAATTCTCCATCGACGGCGTCGCCCTCACCCCCGGTTACCCCGAGTCGAGTGCACCGCCCTTTGCTGCGGGAATCGTGCTCGTGCCGTGGCCCAACCGCGTCGAAGACGGCCTGTGGCAGCTCGACGGCAAGGCCCAGCAGCTCGACATCACCGAGGTCGCCAGGAACAACGCCATCCACGGCCTGCTGCGCTACACGGGCTACCGCGAGCTCGACCGGGCCGAGGCGTCCGTCACCCTCGGAGCCACGGTGTTTCCGCAGCACGGTTATCCGTTTCACCTTGAGACCTCGGTGCGATACGAGCTCGTCGAAGACGGCCTTCAGGTCACCCACACGCTCACCAACATCGGTGGGGCGTCGGCGCCCGTCGCGGTCGGCACGCACCCGTTCTTCACGATCGGCGGGGTTGACCCCAACGAGTTGACGCTCACGGTACACGCCTCGACCCGCTTCGACGTGGATGCCCGCCTCAACCCCCTCGCAGAGGTGCCGGTCGACGGCGACTTCGACCTGCGCGCGGGTCGTCGCGCCGGCGACCTCGACCTCGACACCGCCTTCGGTGGAGTTGAGACGGTCGACGGGGGAGTCGTCGCAACGCTCGCCGCTCCGGATGGCCGGTCGGTGAGTCTCTGGCAAGACGACAACCACCCCTACGTGCAGGTGTTCACCACTCGCGAGTTCCCGGGCCAGCCCCTCGCGATCGCGATCGAGCCCATGACTGCTCCGCCGAACGCGTACAACACGGGGCTGGGCCTCAAGTGGCTCGAGCCCGGAGACTCGTGGTCACTGCAGTGGGGCATCCGCTACAGCGCTTAGGGGCCTTCGGCTAAGCTGGAGGTACGAAGGGGAGTAGTTCCCGCTGCGGGTAACCGCATTGGCGCGAGACATCGACATACTGGCCGATCAGGATGATTGGCCCGGTGCTCCACCACGGCCGTGCAGTCAGCTGCACTGGGCCTGGCGAACGAGACCTTCGGTCAGTACAGATCTGGCCGAAGTCGTCGACCCACGATATTTCGCCGGATCCGAACCGAAGGATCCCATGACTCCCCCTACCCAGAAGCAGATTCGTCGCTGGCGCCAGTACCTCGCCGACGAGCGCGCTGAAGCCGCCGTTTACCGTGATCTGGCCTCGCGCCGCGAGGGCTCGGAACGAGACATCCTGCTCGCCCTTGCCGAGGCCGAGGGTCGCCACGAGCAGCACTGGCTCGACCTTCTTGGCGACGACGTCGGGGCGCCCCTGCGCGGCGACCTGCGCACCCGCGTGCTCGGGTTTCTCGCCCGGCGCTTCGGCTCGGTGTGGGTGCTCGCGCTCGCCCAGCGCGCGGAGGCTCGCTCGCCGTACGAGTCGGACTCCGACGCCACCGAAGCGATGGCGGCGGATGAGCGCATCCACGGCGAGGTGGTGCGGGGGCTCGCGATTCGCGGCAGGCTGCGCATCTCGGGCACGTTCCGCGCCGCCGTCTTCGGCGCCAACGACGGACTCGTCTCCAACCTCGCGCTCGTGCTCGGAATCGGGGCCACGGGCGTCTCGACGGCGACCGTGCTCTTCACGGGCATCGCGGGCCTGCTCGCGGGTGCCCTCTCGATGGGCGCGGGAGAGTACGTCTCGGTGCGGTCGCAGCGCGAACTCATCGATGCGGCCAAGCCCGATCCGGAATCCCAGAAGGCGCTGCCCGACCTCGACGTCGACGCCAACGAACTTGCCCTCGTCTACCGGGCGCGGGGCATGTCGCAGGCCGAGGCCGAGGCACACGCCACCGGCGTGCTCGCGACCCTGCACCTCGAGAGCGACCCCGTCGAGGTGACGGATGAGCCTGACACCGTCGGAACCGCGTGGGGCGCGGCTTTCGCGAGCTTCTGCTTCTTCGCCTCCGGCGCGCTCATCCCGGTGCTTCCGTACCTCTTCGGGGCGACCGGATTCACGGCCGTGGTGATCGCGTCGGTGCTCGTCGGCCTCGCGCTGCTCGGAACGGGCGCGGTCGTGGGACTGCTCTCGGGGGCATCCCCCCTCAAGCGCGCACTGCGCCAGCTCGCGATCGGGTTCGGCGCTGCCGGCGCCACGTACGTGCTCGGTCTGCTCTTCGGCGCGTCGCTGTAGCGCGTGCCGCGGATCGAGCCTCAGGCGGGTCGAGCCCTCAGGCGGGTCGAGCTCTCACGCGGGTCGAGCTTGACGAGACCCCGTTCGCAGAGTTCGCCCAAGCGGGCACCGCATACTTAACCAGTGATCTCCGTCGAACTCGCCCGCGCGCTGCGTGACTCCGGTCTTGAGTGGAAGCCGCAGGTGGGAGACGCGTTCATCATCGACAGCGTCGAGGTCGACCACGACGTGTTTTACCTCTCGGATCTCACGATCGAGGCGCACGACTACACGACCGGCACGGTGCTCGGATTCAACGGCACCACCGAGTGGGCGCTCGACTCGGTCGCCCTCGAGGAGACCCTGTGGCTGCCGAGCGAGGCGCAACTGCGCGAGCGGCTCGGCTCCACGTTCGTGTCACTCTCGGGCGCCTTCGTGGTCGAGACGAGCTTCGAGGGTGTCGTTTCGCGTTTCGAGTCCGACGTTGCGGCGAATGCCTACGCGCGCGCCCTCATCCACCTGCTCGACTCCTTCGAGGCCCACTAAAACCCGCGAGTGTTCCAATATTGCTGCCTGAAGGTGCGCGCAGGCAGCAATATCGGCACACTCGGCGTTTAGTCGTAGCCTTGACCCCATGACCGAGCTGGTGCTGCCCATCACGGTGGTGTTCGTCGTTGCCGCAGTGATGGTCGGCCTCTTCTTTCTCGCGAGCCGCGCTCGCCGCCGTGGAACCGCCGGCGCAGCCCTCGCCGGTGCCATGGCCGCGTACGATGAGGCCATGCATTCGACCGCGCACGACACCTTCGTCGAGATGCAGCAGCAGGCCGACCGCACCACACCCATGCCCGCACCCGACGACAAGTAGAAACCGTTTCACCCGCGGGACCTTGTACCTTTCGGCGAGCCGCTCGCCTCTGTGACCATTAGCCATCGGCCGCAAGCGAACCGCATACGGGGTCCGGAAACGGAATGCGGTGGTCGCAGCAGTCGATGCCGGCGAGCTTTAGGACCTCGCTGTTGAGGGTAAATCGTGGGCACTCCGGGGGGAGCGTCCACGAACCCGGCTAGTCCTCGACGATCAGCCCGAAGTGCGCAGCGAACGAGGGCGCGAGCATGACGAGCTGGTCGGGACTGACCGTGACACCGCGCAATCCCTCGAGACCCTCGACGCGACCGATCTCGGCGCCGCGCAAGTCGAGGTGCTTGATGGTGGTGTTGGTGAGCGTGAGCGTGGCGATGGATGTCTCGGCGAAGGCCACGCGTGTGATCTTCGCGCCTCCCAGGTCGAGCTCGTCGATCGAGCATCCGGTGAATTGAACGTCTTGCACTATGGACGTGCGCAGGCTGAGGAACCCCAGCTTGCTGCCGCTCACGTGCACCGAATTAAGCGACGCCTCGAACATCTCGGCCGAGCCGATACGCGAGCCGTCGATGGTGACTTCACGAAACGTGGACCGGGCGGCCTTGAGAATGGGGGCGTTGAGCCGCACGATCGTGGTGTCGGTGAAACGCGATGCCCGCAGGTTGGTTTCGGTGATGCGCACGTCATCGAGCGCGCATCCCTCGAAGTGGATGCCCGTCAGATCTATCTCGTCGATGTCGAGGTTCACGAACCGCAGTGCTTCGCAGGTGTCGTGACTTGCCAGGTCGCCGGCGTACCCGTCGGCAAGCTCGCCGTGCAGCACGAAGCCGACTCGTGGTTGCTGGGTGCCGGGTTTCGTTGCCATCGCTGAATCTTAGGCCGCGTTTCTCGCGCTAATCTTGTAGGGCAGGGGCCTCTAGCTCAGTTGGTAGAGCATCGGACTTTTAATCCGCGGGTCGCGGGTTCGAGCCCCGCGGGGCCCACAAAGGGATGTAGCCCACCGGGCTCCATCCCTTTGTCGTATCTGCGTAGAAGAACCGCTCGCGGGCCCCCGCTGAGCAGTCCGACGGATCGCGCAGCGATCTGGCGGCGGCTCAGTAGGGAGCCGAGCCGAACCGATAGGGTGGCGCAATGGTCGGCGACAATCCCGGGATCTACGTCAATGCAGAACAAACGGAGTGGTGGCCATTCATCCCTGCCCTCGGCGTGGTTGTCGGAGTGTGTTTTCTGGCGTTGTTCATCCTGACAGTGCGGATGGCGGCTAAGCGGGAAGGCCCGGTGCTCTGGGCGGCGGCATCCGGCGTGATCGCCGTGGCGATGCTTGGTTTCAGCATTCTCGGCTGCAGCGCCGCTGTTGATCAGTACGAGCAACTCGACCGCCAGCACCATGAGCTGTATGTCGCTCAGGTGGCGGAGTGGGTTAGCGAAGAGATTGGTGGGCAGGTGACAGTACGCGACTCCGCGCGCCTCCTCGCCGGCGAATCGGTGACGACGCAGGTCGACGGGAAGTCGAGCGTGATCACGATCGTGCAAGATCGGCCGCATCGCCTCTTGCAGCTCGTGGTGATCTAGCCCGACTTGCGCGTGCGCGGGTGGTAGAACCATTCGCGGGAGTTCTGCCACCCGCGGATGATCGTACGACCCGCGCACGTGACAATGCGCCCGCCCCCGCCCCCGCCCCGCCGCGCGAAGACCGCCGCCAGGCAGCGCGCGTAGGCTTGAGCGCGATGGCCGACGACTTTCACAAACCGACCCAGTACTCGGGCGACAAGTTCGACGAGTACGAGGGTGGCGAAGACCCGGCGCAGATCCTGCGCGTCGCGCACGACACCGCTCACGCCCTCGTCAATCGCGCCCGCGAGAGCGACGATCCCGAGGTGCTCGAGCGGCTCGTCGCGTACACCGACGCCAACGGGCTCGATGCCCTCGCCGAGCTCTGGGCGCGCTCCAACCCGCGCAGCCTGCCGGGCGCGCTGTGGCGCATCTACCTCATCCGAGCGCTCATCCGCCAGGATCCGGATGGCACGAGCTTCCTGTTCCAGCGCGGCACCGAGGTGCTCAGCACCATCGACGCCCTCGTGGCGGGAGCCCAGGTTCCTACCGGCCCAGACGAGATCACGGCGCTCGCCGACCAGATCCTGCGCGGCCTGTTCCGCGGTGACTTTGGCGTAGCGCTCGACCGCGCTGCCGCGTTCTGCCGCATCCTGTCGGCCGGGGCAACGAGCGTTGCGGATGACGCCGACCCCGTGAATCCCGAGCGAGCAACCGAACTCACCACCCGCGCAGACCGACTGTCGCTCACCGCGCAGGAGTTCACGGCGTGCGCTCGTCTGTATCGCGCCGGATCACTGGAATAGCTCGCGGCCAACATTGTTACAGTAGATATGCCGGGCCGCAGTAACCCCGGGCTCCACTAATAGCCGCTTCGAGCGGCCTCGCGCCGAGAGGCGTTCTGCGGCCCAGCACAACTTCGAACATTACGAAAGCCCCGCTCATTGCTGAGCGGGGCTTTCGCGTATCTACTGGGAGGTAGTTACTCGGCGGGCGGGCTGAGGACGGTGTCGATCAGGTACACCGTTGCGTTGGCGGTGTGAACGCCACCGCAGATGACCTTGGCGTCGTTGACCATGATGTCGTCGCCCGAGCCGGTCACGGTGACAGTTCCACCGTTGACCGTGGTGAGCTCACCATCGATGTCGGCGGGCAGGATCTGGCCGGGCACGACGTGGTAGGTGAGGATGCTCGTGAGCAGTGCGGCGTTCTCCGGCAGCTGCAGCGCTGCGACGGTCTCGGCCGGGAGCTTGGCGAATGCGTCATCCACCGGGGCGAAGACCGTGAACTCGGAGCCGTTGAGCGTGTCAACGAGGTTGACGTCAGGGTTGAGTCCACCAGAGACTGCGGCGACCAGCGTGGTCAGCAGCGGGTTGTTGGATGCAGCAACCGCAACCGGGTCCTGCGCCATGCCCACGATCGAGCCGCCGCCGTCAGGGTTGGCGTCTGCGTAAGCGGAGCATCCGGAGCCGACCAGGTCAGCCGTGTAGTCGTTCTCCATCGAGGGCTCGCTGGCAGCGGGTGCCGGCGACTCTTCGGTGGTCGATGCCATGGGCGAACATGCTGCGAGGCCGAAGGTGGCCACGGCAGCGAGCGCCAGTGCAGCGATGGTGTTGCGCTTGATAACTCGCATGGGAATTCTCCTTGTGAATGTGAGTGGCCCCCGAAGGCCTGCAGCGAAGCGGTTGTGCTTGCCGTTGGGAGGGGTTCGGCACCCCCGCGCGAATCGGATTGGAGGTTTTTCGAAATTGGCCAATATCGAACCACTTGGGCTCACGGTTCCGAACTTGCAGCACACCGGAGGATTCACCGCCGGCCTTACAGCTCGCGGAGGAAACCGTGCTCAGTCTCGCTCTCATCGGATTCTTGGGAGGTCTCATAACTGGGATCTCGCCCTGCATCCTTCCTGTCCTGCCGGTGATCTTCCTGTCGGGTGGCGCCATGAGCGCACGCGGCGACGCGGATGCCGGTGTGCAAACAGTCTCGAAGTGGCGCCCCTACTTTGTGATCGCCGGCCTCGTCGTGGCCTTCAGCGTGTTCACCCTCATCGGGTCGCTCATCCTCGCGCTGCTCAACCTGCCGCAGGACTTCCTGCGCTGGGCGGGCATCGTGGTGCTCGTGCTGATCGGTGTCGGGCTCATCGTGCCCAAGTTCCAGCACATCCTGGAGAAGCCGTTCTCGTGGATCCCGCAGAAGAACGTGGGCACCGAGCGCGGCGGTTTCGTGCTCGGCCTCGCCCTGGGTGCCGTCTACGTGCCGTGCGCGGGCCCCGTGCTCGCCGCCATCACGGTGGCTGGCTCCACCGGCAGGATCGGCGTCGAGACGATCGTGCTCACGATCACGTTCGCGCTTGGTGCAGCGCTGCCGCTGCTCATCTTCGCGCTCGCCGGTCGTCGGGTTGCGGAGCGCGTGAAGACGTTCCGCAAGCACCAGCAGAAGATCCGCGTGATCGGTGGCGTGCTCATGATCGCGCTCTCGATCGGTCTCGTGTTCAACGTGCCGCAGCTGCTGCAGCGCCTGGTTCCCGACTACACGAGCGCGCTGCAGGACCAGTTCTCCAACTCGGAAGACATCGCAGAGCAGCTCGACCTCGGTGGTCTCGAGAACGAGCAGAACAAGGATCTCGACAAGTGCACCAACGGTGCGACCGAGCTCGAGAGCTGCGGAACGGCTCCGGATATCACGGGCATCCAGCAGTGGTTCAACACCGAGAACGACCAGCCCATCGATCTTGCCGATCTCAAGGGCCAGGTCGTGCTGATCGACTTCTGGGCGTACAGCTGCATCAACTGCCAGCGCAGCATCCCGCACATCACCGCGTGGGACAAGGCCTACAAGGATGCCGGGCTCACCGTCATCGGAATCCACTCGCCCGAGTACGCCTTCGAGAAGGAGCCGCGCAACGTGATCGCCGGTGCCGCGAACTTTGGCATCGAGTACCCGGTCGCGCTCGACAACAACCTGAGCACGTGGACCAACTACCGCAACCGCTACTGGCCGGCGCACTACCTGATCGACGCCGAGGGTGTCGTGCGGCACGTGAAGTTCGGTGAGGGTGGCTACCAAAACACCGAGAAGCTCATCCGTGAGCTGCTCACCGACGCTGACCCCAACGCCCAGCTGCCTGCCGCGACCGAGATTGCGGATGACACCCCCGAGGCCGGCTCGACGACTCCCGAGTCGTACCTGAGCCTCGGCAAGGAGGTCAACTTCGGTGGTGACGAGGAGTACGCGTCGGGCGTCAACACGTATGCGTACCCGTCGAAGCTCGCCGACGACAGCTTCGCGCTCAAGGGTGACTGGGAGCTGGACTTCCAGAACGCCACACCGTCGGGCGGTGAGGCGAGCATCAAGCTCAACTACACCGCGAGCGAGGTGCGCATGGTGCTGGGCGGCGAGGGAACGGTAACCCTGAAGCTCGACGGCAAGACCACCACGTTCGACGTGTCGGGTACGCCCAACTCGTACCCGCTGATCCCCAAGGGCGACCCTGGCAAGGGAACGCTTGAGGTGACGCTCAGCGAGGGGCTCGAGGCCTACTCCTTCACCTTCGGATAAACCCGGCGGTTCCGCACCAAACCGGTTGCCGTCCTGTAGCGAACTATCTGCATGACGGCAACCCCCAGTGACCCGGATGAGGAGAGTGACATGCTGAATCTCGTGGATAGCCCTGTCGTCAGCCAGCAGGACCTGCTGGAGAGGATCGCTACAGGCGACCAGCGGGCCTTCTCCGAGCTCTATGACCAGATCGCGCCTCGCGTGCTGGGTCTCATTCGTCGCGTGCTGAAAGACCAGGCCCAGTCGGAGGAGGTAACCCAGGAGGTTTTCCTCGAGATCTGGCAATCCGCTACCCGATTCGATCCGAACAAAGGGGGAGCGTCCACCTGGATTCTCACGATGGCCCACCGCCGGGCGGTTGACCGGGTGCGAGCGTCACAGTCGTCACGCGACCGTGACACCCGCATCGGCATCCGGGACTACAACCCCGACTACGACAATGTCGCCGAGACCATCGAAGTCCGTATCGAGCACGAAAGGGTAGAAAAGGCCATGCAACGTCTCACAGAACTGCAGCGTCAGGCTGTCTCCCTTGCGTACTACGGCGGATACAGTCACAGTGAAGTGGCCACAATGCTCAGCGTGCCGATTGGCACAGTGAAAACCCGACTGCGTGACGGCATGATCCGTCTGCGCGACGAACTGGGGGTGACCTCATGACTGCTTCGAAGGATGACGCGGCGAACCTGACCGGTGCGTACGCGCTCAACGCCCTCACGCCCACGGAACGCGAGCAGGTCGAGGCATACCTCGAGGCCAATCCGGATGCGCGCTACGAGGTCACCGAGCTCAGCGACACCGCTGTGCTGCTGGGCCTCGCGGCAGAGCCGGTTACGCCCCCGCCCGCACTCAAGGCGAGCATCATGGCGCAGCTGTCGTCGACGCCCCAGCTTTCGCGAATCGAGTCCGACGAGCCCGCCAGACGGGCCGCTCCCTCCAAGCGGGTCGAGCTTGACGAGACCCCCGCCGCCATGGCCACCCCCGCCGAGTACAGGGCGCGCCAGCGCTGGTTCACTCGTCCGGTGACCGCGCTCGCTGCGGCCGCCGCTGCCGTCGCTCTCATCGTGGGCGGCGGTGTCGTGGCCAACACGATCACGACCAACAACTTCGAGCAGGCCCAGGCGAGCCAGCTCGCCGCGATCGAGGCCGCACCGGATTCGCAGCGCATCAGCGCCCCTATCGTGAGCGGCGGCACAGCCACCCTCGTGTGGTCGGGCGAGCTCGCATCGTCGGCGCTCGTGGTCGAGGGCCTCGATCCGCTGCCCGCGACCCACGTCTACGAGCTCTGGTACATCGATGGCTCAGGTGCACGCCCCGCGGGCACCTTCACCGTCGACTCGTCAGGCAGCACCTGGCGTGTACTCGAAGGAACCATGGCCGAGGGCGACACGGTAGGCGTGACTGTCGAGCCGCGCGGCGGCTCCCCGAAGCCCACGACCGATCCCGTCGTAGCGGTAGCCACAGCGTAGGGCGCGCCCCCGGTCGAGTGGTCGCGCGGACCGAGTAACGACCCGCCGACTGCTCGCGTTGGCCTAGTGCCGACGCGCGCCCGGGTCGAGCGGTCCCGCGGGCCTAATAGCGACTCGCCGACTGCTCGCGCTTGCCCACTGCTCGCGCTCGCCCACTGCCGACGCCGAGCGCTTGCTGGCCGACTCGTCACGCTGGACGAGTGCCGATCAACCGAGCACCACAACGAGCCAGACCTCACTCATTCACAGAACACAGGAAACGCAAGAAATGCTCGCCTCTCCTGTGTTCTGTGAACGATGGGGTGGGAGCAATATGTGATCAGGGGCGTGGATGAAGGCAATGCGCGCGGGCTTGGGTGAAGACGATGCGCACGGCTACTCCAGCGCGACCTACCCGCGCGTCCACGCGCAGCGTGAGCTACCCGCACGGCCGCAGGTGGGCGATAACTATGCGGGTGGTACAGCGAAAAGCCACCTGCCCCCCGCTAACGTGGCGGGGACAAGTGGCTTCTCTACGGGTTCAGCGACGGGCGCCGATCATCCAAACTTGCCGGAGACGTAGTCTTCGGTTGCCTGCACCGACGGCTTCGAGAACATCGTCACGGTGTCGTCGTACTCGATGAGCTTGCCGGGCTTGCCGGTTCCCGCGATGTTGAAGAACGCGGTCTTGTCCGAGACGCGCGACGCCTGTTGCATGTTGTGGGTCACGATCACGATCGTGTACTCCTGCTTGAGCTCCTCGATGAGGTCTTCAATGGCGAGCGTCGAGATCGGGTCGAGTGCGGAACACGGCTCGTCCATGAGGATGACCTCGGGAGACACCGCGATCGCACGCGCGATGCAGAGGCGCTGCTGCTGTCCGCCCGAGAGGCCGGATCCGGGAAGGGCCAGACGATCCTTGACCTCGTTCCAGAGGTTGGCGCCCTTGAGCGACTCCTCGACGAGTGCATCCTGATCGCTCTTAGCCATGCGCGTGTTGTTGAGCTTGACGCCCGCGAGCACGTTGTCGCGAATCGACATGGTGGGGAACGGGTTGGGGCGCTGGAACACCATGCCCACCTGGCGGCGCACGAGCACGGGGTCAACGCCGGGGCCGTAGAGGTTGTTGCCGTCGATGAGCACTTCACCCTCAACGCGCGCGCCCGGAATGACCTCGTGCATGCGGTTGAGCGTGCGCAGGAAGGTCGACTTGCCACAGCCGGAGGGGCCGATGAACGCCGTCACCGTGCGGGGCTCGATGGTGAGCGAGACATCCTCGACGGCCTTGAACTTGCCGTAGTAGACGTTGAGGTCGTTGACTTCGATGCGCTTTGACACAGGGTTCCTGTCTGGGAGGGCTTAGCGGCCGAGCTTGGGGGAGAAGATGCGGGCGACGAGACGGGCGATGAGGTTGAGCGCCATCACGATGAGGATGAGCGTGAGCGCGCCCGTCCAGGCGCGGTCGAGGTAGGCCTGCACGTCGGTGCCGGGGTTGGCGTACTGCGTGTACACGAACACCGGGATCGACATCATGCGGTCGTTGAACAGGTCGTAGTTCATGCTCGCAGTGAAGCCGGCGATGATGAGCAGCGGTGCGGTCTCGCCGATCACGCGCGCGATGGCGAGCGTGATTCCGGTCGTGATTCCGGCAAGCGACGTCGGGATGACGATCTTCAGGATCGTGAGCCACTTGGGCACACCCAGCGCATACGAGGCCTCGCGCAGTTCGTTCGGCACGAGCTTGAGCATCTCCTCGCTCGAGCGAACAACTACGGGGATCATGAGCAGCGAGAGCGCCACCGACCCACCGAACCCGAACCGGATGCCCGGATCATCCGTGATCAGCGCAAAGAACGCGAACGCGAAGAGCCCGGCCACGATCGAGGGGATGCCCGTCATGACGTCGACGAAGAAGGTGATCGCGCGAGCGAGTGCGCCGCGGCCGTACTCGACAAGGTAGATGGCGGTGAGGAGGCCGACCGGCACCGAGATGAGCGCGGCCATGCCGGTGATGAGCAGCGTGCCGATGATGGCGTGCAGTGCTCCACCGCCGGGGCCCACCACGTTGCGCATCGAGCTGGTGAAGAAGTCGAGATCGAAGCGGGGCAGGCCGGCGACGATGACGGTGAACAGCAGCGAGATGAGGGGCAGCAGGGCGATGATGAACGCTGTCATCACGAGCGACGTGACGAGGCGGTCCTTGGCCTGGCGGATGCCCTCGACGAGGTAGGCGATCACAAAGATCGCGATGTCGAAGAGGATCGTGCCCACGAACAGCGCAAGGGCGATGTTGAACTCGCTGCCCGACGCGGCCGCAACGAAACCGAAGACGGCGCTCATCACGCCCCACGAGCCGAGCAGGATCGCCCAGGGCGCCCACTTCGGCAGGCGGCCGGTGGTGAGGGTGTTCACGATGCTCGTCGTGGTGGTCGTCGCGGTCATCAGTTGGCTCCGGAGAACGCCTTGCGGCGGTTGATGACGAAGCGCGCGATCGAGTTGATCACGAGCGTGATGATGAAGAGCATGAGGCCGGTTGCGATCAGCAGGTTCACGTCGACGCCGTGTGCCTCAGGGAAGTTGAGGGCGATGTTTCCCGCGATCGTCGAGGAGTTCTGCGAGCTCGTAAGCACCCAGGTGACGAGGCCCGGCGACACCGAGAGCACCATCGCGACCACCATCGTCTCGCCGAGCGCGCGGCCGAGGCCGAGCATCGCTGCCGAGATGATGCCGGGGCGGCCGAACGGCAGCACGGCCATCTGGATCATCTCCCAGCGAGTAGCGCCGAGGGCGAGTGCAGCCTCTTCGTGAAGCACGGGCGTCTGAAGGAACACCTCACGGCTGATGGCGGTGATGATCGGAATGATCATGACGGCAAGCACGATGGCCACGGTGAGGATCGTGCGACCCGTGCCGGACACCGGCGGAGTGAAGAGCGGGAACCACCCGAGGTTGTCAACGAGCCAGGTGTAGAGCGGCGTCACGGCCGGTGCGAGCACCTTGATGCCCCAGAGTCCGAAGACAACGGATGGCACTGCCGCGAGCAAATCGATAATGTAGCCGAGGCCCTGGGCAACGCGGCGCGGCGCGTAGTGCGAGATGAAGAGGGCGATTCCCAGCGAAACGGGGAGCGCCATGATCAGGGCGAGGAGTGCGGCCCAGACGGTTCCGAAGACGAGGGGGCCGACGTAGGCCCAGAAGCTGGACGGTGAGCCCTTGAGCTCTGCCGGATCCACGACAAGCGCCGGGATCGACTGTGCGATGAGAAAGACCGCAACGGCCGCGAGTGCGGCAAGGATGAGGCTTCCGGCGACGACTGTAGCGCCGGAGAAGATTCGGTCTGCGGGGCGGAGCTTGGCTCGAGGCAGAGCGGGTGCTTGCGTCATTCCTGACTTTCTGCGCGACCTGGCGTGTGGGGGTTGGGCGGGGGTTTCAGTCTGTCGGGCTGTGGGCCGGTGTGCAATGCACGTGGCCCACAGCCCGACAGGGTGTTACTGGGTTATTACTTGATCGCCTCGAGTGCCGTGGCGACGGTGGCCGAAAGCTCAGCCGAGAGCGGTGCGGCGCCAGCGGCAGATGCTGCCTCAGCCTGGCCGGCCTCGCTGGTGACGTAGCTCAGGTAGCCCTTGACCAGCGGTGCGGCCTCAGCGTCGGTGAACTCAACGCAGGTGATGAGGTAGCTGACCAGCACGAGCGGGTAGTGGCTCGGGTCGGTCGTGGTGCGGTCGAGCTTGATCGAGAGGTCGGTCGTTCCGTTGTTCGTGTCACCAGCAGGCGACTCGTCAACAACAGCTGCTGCACCCTCAGGCGAGTAGTTCACGAACTCGTCGCCGACCAGGATGGCGGCGGTACCGAGGTCGCCAGCCTTCGAGGCGTCAGCGTAACCGATGGTGTTGGTGCCGTTGGTGACTGCGTCAACAACGCCCGAGGTGCCCTGTGCTGCTTCGCCGGTGGCGTAGGGGAACGGGTCAGCAGGCTCGGCGTCCCAGACATCCGGAGCAACCTTGAACAGGTAGTCAGCGAAGTTCTTGGTGGTGCCCGAGTCGTCCGAACGGTGAACGGCGGTGATGGGGGCGGCGGGGAGCGAAGCGTCGGGGTTGAGCTCGACGATTGCTGCGTCATCCCAAGTGGTGATCTCGCCCTTGAAGATCTTGGCGATCGTGGTCGCGTCGAGGTTGAGCTCGGTCACTCCCTCGACGTTGAAGATCACGGCGATCGGGGAGATGTACGCGGGAACCTGGATGTAACCGGTGTCGGGAACACAGCCAGCGAAGCCGCCGTCGATCTCTTCCTGCTTGAGGGCGGAGTCGGTGCCTGCGAAGTCAACGCCACCGGCGATGAATGCTTCGCGGCCCGCGCCGGAGCCGGAGGGGTCGTAGTTGATGGTCAGGTCGGGGTTCTCGGTCTGGAACGCGGCAACCCACGCCTCCTGAGCCGAACCCTGCGACGACGCGCCAGCGCCGTCAATGGTTCCGGCGAGCGACTCGGTCGGCTCGCTCGGGGTTCCACCCTCGTTGGCTGCACAAGAGGAGAGGAGGATGGTGCCTGCGATAGCAATGGCGCCAACGGCACCAAAACGCTTGAAGTTCACAGTGTTCCCTTCGGGGAGTTCTAAGATTTTTCGGACACGGGCCGGTGCGACCCACCCAATGAACCTAGGCAGCGGGGTTAACCAAGTTCGCCCCGAAAGGTAAACGCAGGGTGAACGACGGCTAAACGTCAGACGGGGTTGTGAGTTTCTATCGCAACGATGCCGCGCTCGGGGTGATTGAGCGAGATGTGCAGCACCGAGAACGAGCCGGTGTCGAGGGATGCCGCGTGCCGGAGTTCCGCGCTCGCGGGCGTTCCCGTGAGCGCCGCGACCTCCGCAAGTATCTGCGGAAGCACGGGACCGTGGCTGCAGAGCACGCTGGTCTTCTGCTTCTTGAGCCTGCGCGCGACGACGGCCGAGACATCCCCGCCCCCGTATTCGTAGGCGTCCTGGCTGATGAGCGAGGTCTCCTTCACCGGTAGCTGCGTGAGCTGCGAGAGGGGCGTGATCGTGGCAAGGCAACGTGCGGCGGTCGAGGAGATGATCTTCTCGGGGGAGTACGCGGCGATCGCCGGGGCGATCGTGGCCGACTGGTCGACGCCGCGCTGCATGAGCGGGCGGGTGGAGTCGGGGCCGTCCCAGGTTGCGGGCGGCACCGCCTTGCCGTGGCGCACGGCGATGATCGCGAACGTGCGGGCGCGCTTCTTCTTGAGCAGTTCGGCGAAGCGGTCGATGACATCCACGTCGTGCTCGTAGCTGAGCTTCTTGCGCACCTTCTCGAGCGGAACCCACTCGAGGGCGGCAATCTCTGCGTTGGGGGTGAAGCGAGCGAGCTGCAGCGCATGCTCGTCAACTTCGGCTGCCCAGTAGTGCACGATCTTGTCGCGGCCGTTCGGCATCACGTACTCCACCGTGCCGAGCGGCACGCCGAGGGTGATCGAGAGTCCGGTCTCTTCGGCGATCTCGCGCACCGCCGTCTGCGGCAGCATCTCGCCGGGATCGACTTTGCCCTTGGGTAGGGAGACGTCTTTGTGCTGGGTGCGGTGCACCACAAGGATGCGAACCTCTGTGCCGACGAGGCGCCAGCAGACGGCGCCCGCGGCGAGCACAGGAAGCGTGGCCGTCGCGACTGAAGTCACCGAAGAACCCCGCCGCGCTTCCTCTGGGAGATCTGCTTCATGAGAACATTCTGCATGTCGGCGAGCAGGGTGCCGTCTTCTGCGACGCTGTGGCGCGTCCAGGTGCCGTCGGGTTCGAGCCACCAGCTCGACGTGTCATCCGACATCGCGAGGTTGAAGAGGTCGTCGAGCTGGGCCAGGTGGTCGGGGCTCGTGATGCGCACGAGGGCCTCGACGCGGCGGTCGAGGTTGCGGTGCATCATGTCGCTCGAGCCGATATAGACCTGCGGGTCGCCGTTGTTGTGGAACGAGAAGATGCGCGCGTGCTCAAGGTAGCGACCGAGTATCGAGCGCACCTGGATGTTCTCGCTGAGACCCTCGACGCCGGGGCGCACGGCACAGATGCCGCGCACGACGAGCTCGACGGGCACGCCCGCGTTGCTCGCACGGTAGAGGGCGTCGATGATCGCCTCATCCACAATGCTGTTGACCTTGATGCGGATGCCCGACGGCAGGCCAGCGCGAGCGTTCGCCGCCTCGGTCGCGATGCGCTTGAGCAGCCCCTTGCGCAGGTGCAGGGGAGCCACCAGGAGGCGCTTGAACTTCTTCTCGATGGCGTAGCCACTGAGCTCGTTGAAGAGGCGGGTGAGGTCTTTGCCGACGGTGTCGCTGTCGGTGAGCAGTCCCAGGTCTTCATAGATGCGGCTGGTCTTGGGGTTGTAGTTGCCCGTGCCGATGTGGCTGTAGTGGCGCAGCACGCCGTTTTCCTGGCGCACCACGAGGGCGAGCTTGCAGTGGGTCTTGAGTCCGACGAGCCCGTACACGACGTGCACGCCCGCTTTCTCGAGCTTGCGTGCCCACGAGATGTTGGCGGATTCATCGAAGCGCGCCTTGATCTCGACGAGCGCGAGCACGGCCTTGCCCGCCTCGGCGGCGGTGATGAGCGCCTGCACGATGGGGCTGTCACCGCTCGTGCGGTAGAGCGTCTGCTTGATGGCGAGCACGTTGGGGTCGAGGGCGGCCTGCTCGAGGAAGGCCTGCACGCTCGTCGAGAACGACTCGTAGGGGTGGTGCAAGAGAATGTCCTGCTTGGTAATCGACGCGAAGATGTCGGGCCCGGCGCCCGCCTCGGTGGGCAGCAGCTGCACGGCCGTGGTCGGCACGTGCCGCGGGTACTTGAGGGCGGGCTTGTCGATGCGCGTGAGCTGGAAGAGGCCGCCAAGGTTGAGCGGTGCGGGCAGTCGGTAGACCTCCTGCTCGGTGATGTCGAGCTCGCTCATCAGCAGGCCGAGGGTCACCGAATCCATGTCGTCGGTGATTTCGAGTCGGATCGGCGGGCCGAAGCGGCGGTTGAGCAGCTGCTTCTCGAGGGCCTGCAGCAGATTCTCGTTGGGGTCTTCCTCGATCTCCACATCCTCGTTGCGCGTCACGCGGAACTCGTGGTGCTCGATGATCTCCATGCCGGGGAACAGCTCGTCGAGGTGGTTGGAGATGAGGTCTTCGAGCGGGATGTAGCGGGTCTGGCCGCTCTTGTCGTCGGGCAGCTCGACGAACCGCGGCAGGTTGGTCGGAACTTTGAGGCGCGCGAACTCCTCCTTCTGCGTCTTCGGGTTACGCACCCGGATCGACAGGTTGAGGCTCAGGCCGGAGATGTACGGGAATGGATGCGCGGGGTCGACGGCGAGCGGCATGAGCACGGGGAAGATCTGCGCGGAGAAGATCTCGTCGATGCGCACGCGGTCGGCCTCGTCGAGGTCGGCCCAGCCTTCGATGTGGATGTCCGCAGCATCGAGTGCCGGCTTCACGCCGTTCATGAAGGCGAGTGCGTGGCGCTCCTGCAGCTCGTGGGCCTTCTTGCTCACCTCGGCGAGCACCTCGATGGGCGGGGTTCCGATGTTGGTGGGCACGGCGAGGCCCGTCTCGATGCGGCGCTTCAGGCCGGCGACGCGCACCATGAAGAACTCGTCGAGGTTGCTCGCGAAGATCGCCAGGAAGTTGGCGCGCTCGAGCAACGGGAGGTTCTCGTCTTCAGCAAGTTCGAGTACTCGCTGGTTGAAGGCGAGCCAGCTCAGCTCCCGGTCGAGATAGCGATCGAACGGCAACGTTCCGTCGTCGACACTCGATGACTCGTCGAGGTCGTATTCGTCGAGGGAGTCGGTGGCCGCACCGGCTTCGGCGAGTTCTGCGCTATCCATTCACCAATACTGTCACCACGCGGTGAACTGCGGCTTAACTCGCCGCCGCGCCCGCCGCCTGCGCCGTCCCGCCCCGGCCTCGCCGTCCCGCCCGCCGACCGCGTGCGTACTGCGCGCCCCGCCTGCCTGCCCGCCCGCCCTGCGCAGCGTGCCCGGTTCCCGTGGTCGAGTAGCGCCCCCTCCCGTCGAGTCGCGCCCCGCCCCACTTGCCGACCGCGCGCAGCGCGCCCCGTCGCACTGGTTGAGTACCGCGCACAGCGCGCGTACAAAACCGGTGGGGACAGTGGCCCCGCGCGCAACATCCGGAGGCCGAGCCGTTTCGTTCACAGAAGACAGGAGACGCAAGCAAGACTCCGCTTTCCTGCATTCTGTGAACGCTCAGAGGTGCGAGCTTGATCGCCGAGGAAGTGCGAGCCGGCACGCCGAAGTGGTGCCAACCCGCGGGTTGAGTAGCGGGCGCACCGCGCGTGCCGAAACCTCACACGCCGTAAGGCTCCGAGCGCCACCGATACCGAATGTCGATCGAGTACTCGCGGTATCCCAGACTGCGATACCGGCGCAGCGCGTCCGTGTCGTCGCTCTCGATGTACACGTCGGGCTCGGCGCCGGGCACGCGCAACTGCAGTACCTCGCGCACGGGCTGCAGTCCGCGCGAGGCGGCGAGGGCTCGAGCATCCGGGTGTCCGCCGTATGCCCACAGGTACAGGTCGCCGGGCGCCTGCGTTAACAGCAGGTTGAGCATCCGACCGCCGTTGCCCTGGTGCCGAAACTCGGGGTCGACGACGAACTCGGCTTCGGTCGCCGAGTACACGGCGGCCGCGGGGCCGGCCCACACGAGCTGGCGAGCTCCGGTCGCGAGTTGTGCGAGCGCGGTCTCAGAGAACGGCGCGTGGCCGTCGAAGGCGAGCGCCCTGGCCGCGAGTTCGGCGAAGTCAGCCGACAGCGGGTGCCAGACGCTCGGTGTCATCGTCGTACACGTTGAAGCGGTACCCCACGTTGCGCACCGTTCCGATGAGCGACTCGAGGTCGCCGAGCTTGGCGCGCAGGCGTCGCACGTGCACGTCGACCGTGCGGGTTCCGCCGAAGTAGTCGTAGCCCCACACCTCGCTGAGCAACTGTTCGCGCGTGAACACGCGCGACGGGTGCGTCGCCAGGAAGCGCAGCAGCTCGAACTCCTTGAAGGTGAGGTCGAGGGGGCGGCCGTGCACCTTCGCCGAGTACGAGGCCTCGTCGATGACCACGCCCGAGGCCTGGATCTTGGATGACGAAGAGTCGAGTGCCTGGCGTCCGAGTGCGAGTCGGATGCGGGCATCCGCCTCTGCTGGTCCGGCGTTGGCGAGGATGACGTCGTCGACGCCCCAGTCGGCCGAGACCGCAGTGAGCCCGCCCTCGGTGAGAATCAGGATGAGCGGAACGTTCACGCCCGTGGTGTTGAGGATCTTGCAGAGAGACTTGGCGCTGGCCAGATCCTGGCGGGCGTCAACGAAGATGAGGTCGCATGATGGCGCAGAAATAAGCGAAGCAGGTGATGCGGGAATCTGCTTCGTTGTGTGGCTCAGGAGCCCCAATGCGGGAAAGACTTCAGTGTCCACCGCAGAGGTAAGGATCAACAGCTGCGCCAATCGTCCTCCAAAGTGCGTGAGGACAGTCTAAGACCCCCCGTAGGATCGCTGTATGACGTGGCAAAGATGGAGCGTGCTCTCCGTGTGGGTGCTCACTCTGGCTGCAGCGATCATTGTGGCCGCGGTCACACCCGCCGACGAGCGCCTCACCTGGTTGGGAATCTCGCTCGGGGCGGCAATTATCGTCACGTTCGCGATCCAGCTCGCGACCGGCCGTATCGAGGGATACGTGGGCCGCGCGATGGCCTCCATCGGCGGCGCGATCGTTATTCTCGCCATCGCCACCGGCGTCTTCGCCCTGCTGCCATAGGATTAGTACATGCTTCTCGCCCTTGAGCTCTTCTTCGTCGGCCTTCTCGGTCTCGCGACGCTCTCGATCGGGTTTGTCTCGGTCGTCGTGCTCTACAACCTGTTTCGCGGCCAGCGCTAACCGCGCTGCTTCTCTTCGGTCGCGCTCGTGATTGACCTCAACGCCGACCTTCCGGCTGAGCTCGTTCCCCTGTCGTGGCTGCTCGGCGTGTGGGAGGGCACCGGAATCGTCAACTACGACGTTGACGGCGACATCAAGAATCTCGAGTTCGGCCAGCGCATCAGCTTCTCGCACGATGGCCTGCCCTACCTCAACTACACCTCCTATACGTGGCTTCTGGACCCTTCGAGTGCCTCAGGGCAAGCGACCCACACCCCGCACATCACCGAGACCGGCTACTGGCGCCTCTCGCGGCCCGCGGCCTACGGTGATCCCGGGCCGGGCATGCTGCCGGGCACCGGTCCGCGCCCGTACGTGACTGCCGCCGCCGTCGAGACCCTGCGTAACAAAGACGACGCCTTCGACATTGAGGTCTCGCTCGTGCATCCCAACGGGGTCTCTGAGCTCTACCTCGGCCAGGTGAAGGGTCCGCGCATCGATCTGGCCACGGATGCCGTGGTGCGCACTGCCACCGCGAAGGAGTATGTGGCGGCCACTCGCCTCTACGGTCTCGTCGACTCGCACCTGCTCTGGGCCTGGGACATCGCGGCCCTCGGCCAGGAGCTCAAGTCCCACGCCTCGGGAAGGCTCGCTCGTGTCGAGTGAAACGTTGCCTGAGGCGACCCCGTTGCCTGAGGCGACCCCGTTCCCTGAGGCGACCCCGTTCCCTGAGGCTCTCGAAGGCAACCGCCGAGACGGAGCCGTCGGCACGCCGCCGCTCCACTACGGCAACCCCCTGGGCGAGCAGAAGGCGCTCGCCTCGGGCAATGCATTCGTGGATCTCTCCGACCGCGCGGTCATCACGGTTACCGGCCCCGACCGCCTCACCTGGCTCGACTCGCTTACGTCACAGGCGCTCACCAACCTGCAGCCCGGCGACTCGGCCGAGACTCTCCTGCTCGACCCCACGGGTCGTCTCGAGCACGCGATCCGCGTTCTGGATGACGGCGTCACGACGTGGTTGCTCGTCGATGGTGCCGAGGGCGAGCCCCTGCGCGCGTGGCTCGACCGCATGCGCTTCATGCTGCGGGTGGAGGTCGGCGTCTCCGACTACGTGACGGTCGGCACCTTCGCGCCAAAGCGGGTCGAGCTTGACGAGACCACCCCCCAGATCCCCGCCGCGAGTCCCAACGGCGTCCCCCTCATATGGAACGACCCCTGGACTTCGGTCACCCCCGGTGGCCACCAGTACGCAACATCCACCGACCACGAATACTCCGAGTGGACCTACCGCGAGATTCTCGTCGACCCCGCGACCGACCTGAGCGAGTTCCCTGCCGCCGGCACGCTCGCGCTCGAGGCGCTGCGCATCGCCGCGTGGCGCCCGCGTCTCACGACCGAGGCCGACGAGAAGTCGATCCCGCACGAGCTCGACTGGCTGCGCAGCGCCGTGCACCTCAACAAGGGCTGCTACCGCGGGCAGGAGACGGTCGCCAAGGTGCACAACCTCGGCCACCCGCCGCGTCGGCTCGTGATGCTGCACCTCGACGGATCCGAGGGCGTGCTGCCCGAGGCCGGTGCCGAGGTGCTTCGCGGCGACGATGTCGTCGGCAAGGTGACATCCGTGGGCCTGCACTACGACCTGGGGCCGATCGCGCTCGCGGTGATCAAGCGCAACGTCGACCCGGCGCTCACCCTCACGGTCGCGGCCGAAACCCCGATCGCCGCCGCGCAAGAGACGATCGTGCCGACGGATGCGGGCGCCGAGGCGAACGTGCCGCGCCTGCCCCGCCTGGGTGCAGTGACCCGTCCGCCCCGCCCCTAACGCTCCCTGAGACTCTCGAAGGGCGTTCCCTGAGGCTCTCGAAGGGCGTTCCCTGAGGCTCTCGAAGGGAACCCCCACGAGTAACCTCGAACTGTGTCTGACTCCGCCCTCCGCCGCCTCGGTCGCAAGGTCGCAATGCGCGCCCTCGTCGCGTCGGGGTACCGCCGCGTGGTCAACTCGCTGCCCGCGGCCCTGCAAATCACGCTCGCGGTGGTCGCCGCCTACTCGATCGCGCACTACGGCTTCGGCCACGCCGTTCCTCTTATTGCCGTCACCGTCACGATCACCACCCTCGGTCTCTCGCGCGACGCCCGCCCGCGCCGCGTGCTCGAGACCTCGATCGGCGTCACCATCGGCATCGCCCTCAGCGAGGTGATCGTGCTCTGGCTCGGCAAGGGGCCGTGGCAGATGGCGATCATCCTGTTCCTCACGCTGCTCGTGGCGCGCGCGGTGTCGTCGAACCCGGCGTTCGCGATCGCGGCGGCGGTGCAGGCGATGATCCTGGTGCTGCTCCCCGAGCCGAACGGGGGAGTGTTCACCCGCAGCCTCGACGCCGTGATCGCGGGCGTGGTGGCGCTCGCGGCGACGGCGCTCATTCCGCGTGATCCTCGGCGGGCGGCGACGCGCGACGCGAAGGTGCTCTTCTCGGTGTTCAAGGAGAGCGTTGATGGGCTGGTTTCCGCGATCGGCCAGTCGGATCATCCGGCCGCCGAGCTTGCGCTCGACCGCCTGCGCCGCACCCAGGGTTTCATTGACGACTGGGCCGGATCACTCGAGACCGCGACATCCATCTCGAAGATTTCGCCGTGGCTGCGACGGCAGCTGCCCGAGCTCGAGATGCAGGCGCGCGTGCTGAAGGCGGCCGATCTCACCTCCCGGCACCTGCGCTCGCTCGCGCGGCGCGTGCTCGTGCTCACGGAGGATGGCGAGAAGCGGCCCGAGCTGGCGGCCCTCATGGCGGAGCTGGGCAACGGCATCCAGCTGCTCGGCCAGCAGGTCTCCGACCGCGATGTGGTGGGTGCCTCGCGCACGGTGTTCGCCGATCTGGCCCCGCGCCTCGACCCGGCGACGATCGTGCCGGATGGCGCGCTGCGCGAGTCGGTGGTCGTGGTGCTCATGCGTCCGCTCGTCGTCGACCTCCTGGTCGCGACGGGCATGGACTACAACGCGGCCCGAGAGCTCCTCCCTCCGGTAGTCGACTGACCCTTTAGGCGGGTCGAGCCTGACGAGACCCCCCACAAGCAACTCAACTACCGTGGTCACATGGACCTGAAACTAAAAAACCACGTAGTCCTCGTTGTAGGCGGAACCGGCTACATCGGCTCGGCCATCGCCGCGCACGCGGCGGCCGAGGGCGCGACGGTCGTCGTGGCATCCCGGTCCGGCAAGAACGGTATCCAGATGGATGCCCACGACCAGTCATCAGTGGATGCCGCCATCCACCAACTCGTCGCCGACCACGGACGCCTCGACGCCGTCGTGATCACCGCGGCGCCCGCCGCGCAGACCCTCGACCCGGCGCGTCTCTCCGACCCGGTGCAGGTCGCGGAGGCCATGAACGGCAAGTCCCTCTCCTTCCTGCGTGTCGCCAACACGGTGCTGCCGATCATGTCGGCCGCCGGTTACGGACGCATCGTCGGCATCAGCGGACAGATCGCCTACATGACCGGCAACATCACCGGCACGATCCGCAACGCCGCGCTCAACATCGCGGCGAAGAGCCTCGCCGACGAGGTCGCGGGTTCGGGTGTGACGGTCAACACGGTCAACCCCGGCAACGTCGTCGACGAGCCCTCGACGACGATCGAGCACGGACGCCCGGGCCAGTCGTCCCCGACCCAGATCGCCGACTTGGTGACGTTCCTGATCTCGCCGCTTTCTGCGGCGGTCTCAGGTGAGAACATCTCCGCCGGTCACAAGGTGCGCGGCATCAACTTCCAATAGCCGCTAGGCCGGTCGACGACCCAGGCGGATCGAGCCTGACGAGGCCCGCGAAACGCGCGACGCCATTCGCGAGGCCTTCCTGCAAAGATGTGGGCGTGGAGTTTGTTGGGTGGATAGTGGCGGGCATCGTCGGTGCGATCGTCGACAACATCTTTATCCCCATCAGCCAGCAGATAGCCAAGCGCAACTATGCCCGCACTGATCGCCGCAACCTCGCCGAGGGCCGCACGCGGCTCGCGGTTCGGGCTCGCGAGGGACGTGTGCTGAACATCGGCACCGAGTGGAGCGAGGGGACCGCCGACATCACCCCTGGTCATGCGCATTTCGAGCCGCGCATTGGAGTTGTCGGAGATCGCGACATCCACATCCTCGACCTGAAGCCGGGCGATCCGCCCCAGGGCGGCGCGTTTCCGAACACCGGCTTCTATAGCTACTTCGAAGTGACGACTCCGCGTGGGGTTCTTCTCTTCGGCTTGCCGGAGACCCAGGCACGTCAGATCGTCGCGCCTGCGGCGGCGACGGAAGTCCCTTAACGCAGTGGTGCCACTGAGTCCCACTGCACGGTGAGCTCGCCGAGCCGCCACCGCGACTTGTTCCCCAACACCGGCCACCCGGCATCCTTCATCGATTGCGCCACCGCGACCCACCGCTGCGCCGGCGAGTAAACCCCGAGCCCGGCGTGCGTCGCCCACCAGCGGTCGAGATCGAGCAGGTACTGGTGAATACGTTCGCCCGGAACGTTCCGGTGAATCAGCACCTTGGGCAACCGCTCGGCAACGATCGACGGCCTCTCAAGCGACGGCAGGTGCAGCGAGATCGTGAACGTCTGCGGCCCAGCGGACGTGACATCCACCCAGCTCGCAACCCGCCCAACCTCGTTGCAGGTGCCCTCGACGAGCACGCCGCCGGGCTGCAGGCGGCTGACCATGAGGTCCCACGCGCCCTGCACCTCGCTTTCGTCGTACTGTCGCAGCACATTCAGAGCCCGGATGATCGTCGGCCTCTCACCCGGAACCTCAAACCCACCCAACCGAAAACTCACGCCCGGTCGGGCCGACAGGCTCGCGATGCGCACGCGCTCGGGCTCGATCTCGATACCTACAACTTCGACGTCGGGGCGCACGCGGCTCAGCCGCTGGTGCAGTTCGAGGGAGGTGGTGGCGGATGCTCCGTACCCGAGGTCGACGACGAGCGGGTGTTCGGCATTGCGAAGGGCCGGGAGCTGCGCGATCCACCGGTCGATGCGCCGCAACCGGTTGGTGCCGGTTGTTCCGCGGGTGACCTGGCCGATGGGCATGGGTCAAGTCTGCCGTGCTTGCGCGACCACTTCCGATAGCCCGCGCGCGACCAGGTCGGCAGCGGCATCAAGAAAAGATGCGAGGTCGTCCAGCCATAGCTCTATGCGGTCATCCGTCTTCACAGCTGTATTGCCTCGGACAGGATCTCGTGGTTCTTGAGTGGGTCGAGAGCGTCCCGCGGCAGAACATCGATGGCGCGCTCAAACAAGACCTCCATGTCGCTTTGGAAGTGGGCTAGGTGAAAGTAGCTGCCTTCAGAATCCATCTCGGCGAGCAGATCGATGTCACTCTCCGGCCCGTCATCACCGCGCGCCACCGACCCAAACACAGACACCGAAGTGATGTGACTCTCGCGAGCGAGGCGCTTGATGATGCCCGCGAGCTCGCGAACCCGCCCGAGCATTGGCGCGTGGGTGTCCTGAGAAGCGGGAGCGGTCGATGCAAACCTGTCGAGCGAAACCAGAGCTGCTTGCGCCTTGCGGTGCGATCCAATGACGAAGCCATCGGATGCGCCGGCCTCAAGTTGCTCAATGAGCCCGGGTAACGTGGCCCGCGCTTCAACAATCCCCAACACACTCTCCATTCCAAAAGCGTACACAAATACGTACGTATTTAGCGAGACCCGTCCGAGTACACCCACTCCGGAAGCCGCCCACTTGAGAAGATCGTGCGCAATACGAGCGCCATCCCGTACTCGGGATCGATCGCGAGCGCGCTGTCGACAAAGTGGCCAGCCGCTGATCCGAGCCCACGACCCCACAGCAACCAAGCGAGGATGCACAGCGGACCGAGCCGGTAGTGGGCGGGCGCGAGTGCCACGATTCGCTTGAGCTTCGTGATGGTCGACTCCATCCGGCGCACGTCCGGACGCATCGTGCCCACACCCATCAGAAGCTTGCTGAAGTCGTCGTCTTCAAGCGAGCGCCGCCCGGCCGCGATCTCCGCTCGCACCACGTCGTCCATCGATCCGCCCGTACGGGCCTGTATCTCGAGAAGCTCCTCGTTGTCAGCCGCAACTGCCTCACCGACTGTGTCACCAAAGGCAACTTGCATCGTGATCACGTCACGGTTGCTGGGGGCTTGGCACGTGAGAAGCAAGAGAGCCTCCTCCGCGGGTGGCAGCGGCGCCTCCGTCTCGGCAACGTGCTCTATGAATCCTGACAAGCCGGTGACCTCGAAGGTCATCAGCTCGCACGCGTAGTCGCCGTCACGAACGGCCACGACATCCATTGCGAACTCGTCGATCTCGTCGTCCGTGACCTCCGGAAGCGTCGCCCACTCTGACAGCGCGGGCGCCCGCATGACCTCGGCTCGCTTCTGCATCGGGCTCGATGCAATCTCAGCCAGCGGCCGACCCGCGCGCGGATAGTCCGGATCGAAGTAGTTGGCCCACCCGTCGGCCGCGACGCACAGCGCGGAGACCATGCCGAAGCCCGCATCCTCGAGTCGATCGGCAAGGTAGCGCGCAAAGTCGACCCAGGGCACGCCGTTCTCGTCGGCGAACGTCGCATCCGTAATGATCACCGGCGCGACGCGGTTCGCTCCCCGCACGCGCGAGAGCATGCCGATGATCGTCGTGGCCACGGCCCGGTAGTCGCTGGTGCGACGGCGCGGGGGCAGGTCGATGCGAAACCCGCCGAACGCCTGTTTGCCGTTGAACGCGACGCAGACGAGGCTGTTGGTGGCGTGGTATCCGATCAGGGCCGGAACCATGGCAATAAAGTCGGCGTCGGTCTGGGCTCTGGGAACTTCAGTCATGCGCCAAGGGTGCCCGGCTGAGAGAGCGCACTGGATGGGTCGACTCTCTTTTGTGGAGAAGTTGGCCCTGTGGAATCGGCTCCGTATACTCTTGCTATACGTATAGCATCAATATACACTGTTGCTTGTGATCAAGTCCTTTCGACACAAAGGACTGCAGAAGTTCTTCGAAACAGGAACGAAGTCTGGGATCCAGCCGCAACATGCCGACAAGCTCCGCCGTCAACTAGCAGTTCTTGACAACGCCCAGTCGATCTCCGACGTGCCCGGTGGGTGGAGACCTCACCAACTCTCGGGCGGGCTTATCGGGCACTACGCCATCTGGGTCTCGGGCAATTGGCGCCTGACGTTCCACATCGATGGCACCGACATCCACCTTCTTGACTACCTCGACTACCACTGACGAAAGGAAACCCGATGGCCTCCATGTACAACCCACCGCACCCGGGCGAACTCCTCGACGACTATCTGGGGGAGACGAGCCTCGCCGAGGCCGCACGCCGTCTTGGCGTTACCCGCGCAACCCTCTCGCGCATACGTCACGGCCACTCTGCGGTGACCGCTGACATGGCGATTCGGTTGAGTGAGCTGTTCGGTACGAGCGCAGAGCTATGGCTCGGGATGCAGACTGCCCATGACCTCTGGATCGAGCGCACCAAGCCGCGTCAGAGGGTGCTGTCGCTCGCAGGGTAGGTAGCGCATCGCTACGCTTAACCCCATGACCCACACCCTCATCCTCCTCCGCCACGGCAACTCCGACTGGAACCAGAAGAACCTCTTCACCGGCTGGGTGGATGTGCGCCTCAGCGACCAGGGCGTCGCCGAGGCGAAGCGCGCCGGCGAGCTGCTCGCCGAGTCGGGGCTGAAGCCCGACATCCTGTACACAAGCCTGCTCACCCGCGCGATCCAGACTGCGAACCTCGCGCTCGAGACCGCCGACCGCCTGTGGATTCCGGTGAAGCGCACGTGGCGTCTCAACGAGCGTCACTACGGCGCGCTGCAGGGTCTCGACAAGGCTGAGACGCTCGAGAAGTACGGGCCCGAGCTGTTCCAGACGTGGCGTCGCAGCTTCGACACCCCGCCGCCCGTGCTCGACGATGACGCCGAGTACAGCCAAGTGCACGACGAGCGTTACGTCGGAATCGACGGCGAGGTGCCCCGCACCGAGAGCCTCAAGATCGTGATCGAGCGGATGCTCCCCTACTGGTTCTCGGACATCACCGCCGACCTTGCCGCCGACAAGACTGTGCTGGTCACCGCCCACGGCAACTCGCTGCGCGCCCTCGTGAAGCACCTCGACGGCATCTCGGACGAAGACATCGCCGAACTCAACATCCCCACCGGCATCCCGCTCATCTACGAGCTCGACGACAACTTCATGCCCACCGGTCCCGGTGTCTACCTGGACCCGGATGCTGCGGCCGCCGGTGCCGCGGCCGTGGCGGCCCAGGGCGCAAAGAAGTAGCTGCGAGTGGACACCTCCGCAACTGTCACGCCCAAAGAACTTGAGCAGCAGATAGGCGTGCCAGCAAAGACCATCCGTAAATGGTTGAGGAACGCGAACATGCGCCCTCTTGGCGAGAAGGGGTTCCGCTGGAACCTGAGCATCGACGAGGCCGAGCAGGTACGCCGCCAGTTTCCTAACGGCGCTGCTCGGGCCTAGCTGGGGCAATGATCACAGGGCGACGGCCGGCATCGTCGGGCGCGCTCTCCGCTCCTAGTATCTGGCAGCGCTCGAGGCCGCCTTTCGCCCATAACGCAGCAGTCCACGCTGAGAGCACGGCATCGATGAGGTCTTCCCGATGCTTGTACGACCGATTATCCAATGGTGAAGGTTCGTTAAGAAGAGCGGCAGTTTTGGGATGGCTCAATAAGTCCAGTCTCTGAGTCGCCTGCTTGAGCCCCGCCATCCGCTGGACGAGGTCGTCGCACGCTGCTGCGCGTGCCGCTCGCCGTTCAGTTGGGGGTATCGCGGTGTTGGGTCTCTTATATCGGGGTCGTTCGGTCTTATAGCCGAGCTCGTGCGCTCCAACGAGCGTCGTATACGGATAGCACTCGAACATGCTTATCGCGCCCGAGGGAAGCTCACGGACACCATCGTCGTAAACCACACCCGCTTGTTCAAGCTGCTTGCGGATCGTGATCCCGCCGAACCACGCGCGGGTCAGATTTGTTGAGTTGGCCGATACTTGCCAGCGCCCGTAGCGCTGCCCCACCTGTCGCTCACATTCACGCATTCCGGTCGCGTTGGTCACGACCAGGGGAGCGTCGATTGCAATGACGTCACCCGGAGACATCCGATCGACGATCCAAGCGGTCGTGGCGTCTATGCCGATCGTCCATCCGGCGTCTGCGATTGACCCATCCTCGCGCAGTAGCGCCACTCCGGTCTCCTTCGCGACCTTGGTCGCGGTACCTTCACCCCACGCCAGATCGACTCCGAAGTAGCTCGCCACTACTCGCCGCCGGCCAGGCTGCCGATCAGTTCTTCAAGAACAGCGATGATGTCCGATGCTGCGGACGGCAGTGCATCGGGCCCGAACATGTAGGCATCGAGCTTGGTGGGCACGGGCTTACTGCCGACCAAGGTGCCTATGCGTTCGGTGAAAGCGAGTACCGCTTCGCGCACGCTCGGAGTTTCATCGAGCGACGCGTGATCAACCCCGAACGAGAGAAAGCGTGCTCCGTACCAATGGCTGCCCTCGGGAAGGAGCCAGCCAATAGACAGCGGCTGCTTGCGGTCCGTTGACTGAATTCGAATCGATGCTCCGCGCGACCTCCACTTCACTTCGATCCCCAGCGTGACGCACGCAGCAAGAACATCGCGTAAGGCGTTCCTGTAAGGCTCATCGGAGATGGAAGACAGGAACGCAGATTCATCGGCCTGGGTTGAATCGCCAGAAGCCGTCTGAACACTCCTCTTTGATGGTGCCGCAACAACCTGCGCAGCGTGGGCCGTAAGTTCACCGCCTTGCAGCTGAACGATCTCCACGAGGTAGAAGCGACCGAACCGCATTGTCGCGTTCATGTATTCGAGACTCGTCTGCATTGCTGGAGTGAATCTTTGTGCCGAGACAACATAGTGAAAGTCGCCGGTCGTGAGCACTTCGCCGAGCCGTCCGAAGAGACTGTCGAGTTCATCTTCCGAGAGTTCCCAGTTCGTTCGACTTATGGCCTCCCTGAGGTCATCCGAGCCTTTCAACGCGGGAACAACATGCGCTCCGTTGAGATAGCGCTGAACAACTCCACGATCGAAGTCTTCAAGGCTCAGCCGCCAGAGATCAGATCCGTAGTCGATGAGCTGCGCCAACGCGTGACGAAAGTCTGGATTCTGGGGACCGGTTTTGAATTCGATCAGCACGACGTCGCCTGAACGGGAAAGGCAAAGCAGGTCGATGTACCCCGATGCGAGCGCCGTCTCACGCCCCACGACCAGGAGGTCCCCGTCGAGCCCGAGGTCATCGGAGGGAATTAGTTGTGGCTGGCTCTTCATAATCTCCTGGAGATGATGCTCGTTCGGTGCCGGGACCTCGACAAGGTCGAAAGTCTCGGCGCCTCTTTGCATCAGTACTCGACGTGGCATGTCTGTGCTACTTCCGTTCGGAGGTCTTGCGAGCTGACTGACCTGTTCGATCCAAGTCACTAATTGAGAGTGTGTCGCAATCTACTGACATAGTGGAGGCCGAGCCAACGCAACCTGGAGTATCGGGACCCCCACTAAAGGGACTCTCGCTGAGATCGAGTGCTGAACTAACCTCAGCCTCGGGGGTAGTTCATGACTGAGGAGAACAGCGCTGGCGCATCCGCTCGCCGCGAGTACGAGCGACGCAGGGCCAAGGATGAAGCAAAGGTCCGGGACGACTGGGGGCGACTGGGTAGTCTTGCGGTCGCCCTGACGCCGGAGCGCCAAAGCACGCGTGCCTGGGCCACCGGTGCTGTCGGCGAAGAGCGAGTGGGCGGTCTGCTCGACTCTCTTCGATCAGCCAACCGAAGCGTGCTGCACGACCGGCGCATCCCGGGCAGTCGCGCCAACATCGATCACATGGTCGTGGACTCCAGCGGCGTCTGGGTGATCGACGCAAAACGCTACAAGGGTCGACCCGAGAAACGAGTCGAGGGCGGACTGTTCAGACCGCGAGTTGCCATGCTCTATGTAGGGGGACGCAACAAGACCGCGCTCGTTGAAGGCGTGCAGTGGCAGGTCGAGCGGGTTCAGGATGCCTTGCCTGACGTACCCGTCGGCGGCTTCCTCTGTTTCGTCGAGGCTGACTGGGGGCTGTTCGGCAGCTCTTTCGATGTAGACGGAGTAGAGGTGCTCTGGCCCAAGAAGCTTGTCGCGCGAGTCCGCGACGCGGCGCCTGGGCCGGTGGATGTCGCGGCAGTGACTGCGGCGCTCTCGGCGAAGTTTCGGGCGGCCTGACTGTGCGCGGATTCGCGGTGATTGCGTGGCTGACCACCCCATGAATTGACTTAGGCGCGCCTACGCAAGCGCCCGTACCGCACTTCGAATGTGCTCAGCGTGCCGATAGATATCGTCCAAGGACTCGATCACATGCCGAGTCTCATTCTTCTCCGAGTCAAACAGTCCGAGGTATTTAATCGACTTCCCGTTGAAATGAAGTCTTGCGATCGGCTTTCGGTTGTTGTCATCGAGCAGTATCGCAAAGTAGGACTTTGAATCGCGATGAACGATCCTCTGAGGTTTCACTTCGCTGCAGGCGATCGCCTTGACGATCTGGTAGCCCTCGAGCTCTTCGAGTGTGGTCTCGATCTCGGTATCGCGGTCGAGATCGTCGATCGCCGCCACATGACTCGTGACGGATCCGGTGGAGATGGAGGCGTCTCGCGTCGAGAAGTTGGATCCGCCTAGCGCCGACTTCAGGCGCTCGTTGACTTGCTCATTTAAGAACTGCTTAGCGGCCTTTTCCACTAGCGGAGTGAATTGCTCACGAATCTTCTGTGTGATCGAACCCTCATATGCGCGGGCAGTAAAAAACCGAATCCATTCATCCTCGGGTTCACGGAACTGCGCTGCTATCGTTCGCTTGATCTGCCCCACATACTTGAGCTCTCCTGCCGCATTGACAATGGATTCAAGGTCGAAAGCGTCCTTCGTCAGCTTGCGGAGCTCGGGAATTAGGGTTTCGTCGATGTCGAGAAGATCAAGCACGAGAAATGGCTTCGCATCCATTCGGTTCGGCGCATCGAGGTCGGTGTAGAAGTGATACTCAACGCCATTCGTGAGCACGGCGATGCGAGCATTTGTGACGGCGAAGTAGCGGTAAAGCTGCGATGCGTTTTCGATCTTCAGGGACTCGCCAGACTTTTTGGCCTCGATCAACATGAGAACCTCGCCGTCACGAACTATCGCGTAATCGATCTTCTCGCCCTTTTTGATTCCGACATCGGCCGTGAACTCTGGCACGACTTCTAAGGGATTGAACACGTCGTAGCCAAGGATCGTCGAGATGAATGGCATTATGAACGCGTTCTTCGTGCCTTCTTCCGTGGTGATCGCATTTCTCTGATTCTTCACTTTCAGCGCCATTGCTGTGAGAAGTTCGGCAAAGTCCACGGTGCCTCCAATTATGAATCCGTATCAGAACGATAGCGGCAGTGGCTTCGGGGATTGCGATGCGGCGCGTCTCATTGTCGCCGTCGGGCTGCTACCTTGGCCGCATGCCGGAACAAAGCGTGCGAGACGGAATTGCCGCGTTCGTCGCCGAGCGGGACTGGGCTCAATTCCATACTCCGGAGAACCTCGCCAAGAGCGTTGCGATCGAGGCTGGCGAGTTGCTCGAATGCTTCCAGTGGTCAGCGGATGTTGATCACGCCCGAGTGCGTGACGAACTCGCCGATGTGTTGACCTACTGCCTCCTCCTCGCAGACAAGCTCGGCGTCGACCCCGACCAGATCGTTCTCGACAAGCTCGAGAAGACCCGCGCCAAGTACCCCGTCGACAAGGCGCGGGGGCGCAGCGCAAAGTATGACGCCCTTTGACATTGTGCGGCTCGAGTTCACGCGAGCCGCTGTCAAAGCTTGGGGTCCGCGCGATCATCGCAACACAAACTGGCCTGTCGTCTACGTTCTCGACGACGCGAAGTCGGGTCGCGAGTCCTCCTTCGGCGAGAAGCTCAACGACGTCTACGTGGGGGAGTCGCTCAACGCTGCAGCCCGAATGCGTCAGCACTTCGAGTCTCCCGAGAAACAGCACCTCAGCACTATCCGCGTGATCGTCGACGAGACCTTCAACAAGTCGGTCTGCCTCGACCTTGAGTCGTACCTCATCCGCATGCTCGCCGGAGACGGCTCTTACCGCGTGCTCAATCGCAACGACGGAATCACCGAAGCCGACTACTACGACCGCGATCGGTATCGCGCGACTTTCCTCGAGGTCTTCGAGCAGCTGCGCGCTGAGGGCGTCTTCACCCGAAGCATTCCCGAAATCGAGAACAGCGACCTCTTCAAGCTGTCACCCTTCAAGGCGCTGACAGAAGACCAGGCGGCCGCAGTTGAGGGCATTCTTGAGGGTCTGTTCGAAGACCTTGAGGTCGGGGCGAACAGCACTATCGTCGTCCAAGGTGACCCCGGCACCGGCAAGACCGTCATCGCGATCTACCTGCTGAAACTTCTCGTCGATATTGCGAAAACCATCCCGACCGATGAGCTGGATAGTGACTCCCGGTTCGCCGAGTTCTTCGTTAGCGGATACCCCGAGCTGCTTCAGGATCTTCGCATCGGTCTCGTCGTGCCGCAGCAATCATTGCGGGAGTCGATCAAGAAGGTCTTCCGAAAGACTCCCGGCCTGAACCCCGGCATGGTGATGACCGCATTCGACGTTGGCTTCGCCGACGAGCATTTCGACCTGCTGATCGTGGATGAAACGCACCGACTCAATCAACGGGCCAACCAGCCGTCGGGCGTGCAGAACAAGAATTTCAAGCTCATCACCGAGAAGCTGTTCGGCTCGGATGATCCGACCAAGACGCAACTCGACTGGATTCGAGCCAAGAGCAAGCACCAGATCTTCCTGGTTGATGCGGAGCAGAGCGTGCGGCCGGCTGACATTCCGTCAGAGCACTTGGGCGAACTGGCCGACATCGCTCGGTCAACGAACCGCTTCTACCCGCTGGTCACGCAGATGCGAGTGCAGGCGGGTTCGGACTACGTGGGATACATCCGGCGCATCCTCAGCGTTGGTGGTTCGGTGCCGGCTGCAAAGGACTTCGACGGCTACGACCTGCGTATGTTCGACAGCGTCAGTGAAATGCGAGAAGCAATTCGAGATCGGGATGCCGAGACCGGGCTCTCACGCATGGTGGCTGGCTTCGCCTGGCCGTGGAAGACCAAGACCGACAAGACCGCGTTCGACATCGACATCGACGGTCTGCAGCTTCGATGGAACGGTACCCAGGTTGACTGGATTGCATCGCGTAAGTCACTGGACGAAGTTGGATCTATCCATACAGTCCAGGGTTACGATCTCAACTATGCGGGAGTGATCATCGGGCCCGACCTACGGTACGACACTGCTGCAGGCAAACTCTTCATCGATCGCCAGTCGTACTTTGATGTGAAGGGTAAGGAGAACAACCCGAAGCTCGGCAAGGTTTACACGGATGATGATCTGCTGAGGTTCATTTCGAACATCTACGCCGTGCTCCTGACGCGAGGGATTCGCGGCACCTACGTTTACGTAAGCGATCCTGCCCTGCGCGAGTATCTGAGGCAGTTCATTCCGACCGCCAGCTAGCTGCCGCAGACGAAACGAGAGGTGCCCGCCCCGATCCCTCGAGACGGGCACCCGTGGTTAGTCCCCCTTCACGTTGACGAGCTGCCGCAGCGTGTGCCGAATTGACACGAGCGAAGCGGCATCCGCCATCACCTGGTCAATCGGCTTGTAGGCCGCAGGGATCTCGTCAATGAAGGCGTCGGTGTCGCGGTACTCGATGCCCTCCATCGCGGAACGAAGGTCGTCCGCGGTGAAGGTCTTGCGAGCCGCGCTCCGTGAGTACTCCCGCCCGGCACCGTGCGGCGAAGACCGCAGGGCAACCGGGTTGCCGAGTCCCTCAACCACGTACGACGCGGTGCCCATCGAGCCGGGGATGAGTCCGAGCTCGCCGACCTGAGCCGAGATGGCGCCCTTACGAGACAGCCACACGCTCTTGCCGAAGTGCTCTTCCTTCTGTGTGAAGTTGTGGTGACAGTTGATGCGCTCCTGCTCGATCACAGGCTCGCCCATCCACTCGCTCACCTGCCGCACCACCCGGTCCATCATCTCCTCACGGTTCAGGAGGGCGAAGTGCTGCGCCCAGCCGAGCTCCGCGATGTACCGCGTGAACTCCGGGGTGCCCTCGACAAGGTAGGCGAGGTCAGGGTCGGGAAGCGTGATCCACCACTTATCCATGAGGGATTTCGCTACCTTGATGTGGTGCTGGGCGATCTTGTTGCCCACCCCACGCGAGCCCGAGTGCAGGAACAGCCAGACGGCATCGGTTTCGTCCACCGAGATCTCGATGAAGTGGTTTCCGCTACCGAGGGTGCCGAGCTGCAGCGCCCAGTTGCCCACGTACTGCGCCGGGTCGAAGCCGCTCGCGGCCGCGAGCTCCGCGAGCTCCGCCACACGCGGCTCGGCCGTCGCCACAATCTTGCGGTTGTACGCACCGGCCGAGGTGGGGATGGCGCGTTCGATCTGCTCGCGCACCTCCCGCCTGTTCTCCGGCAGCTGGTCGCGAGTGAACTGTGTCTTCACCGCGATCATGCCGCAGCCGATATCCACACCCACGGCCGCCGGGATGACGGCACGCAGGGTGGGGATGACCGACCCAACGGTCGCGCCGAGGCCCAGGTGGGCATCCGGCATGAGCGCAAGGTGCGGGTAGATGAACGGCATGGTCGCAGTCGTGAGCGCCTGGGCCTCGGCATTGCTGTCGAGAATAGACGCCCAGCTAACCAGCCGGTCGTTGATCTTTTTCATGGTCCTTTCGATTCTGTTGGTGTTCTGGATACGGGGATGCCCGGGGTCCAGAACTCTGCAGAGTCGTTGAAAGGATGTCCCGGGCCTCAGGCGGCGCGGGACTGAAGTCCGTTGCTACCTGAGGTGCTGGAGGGCGCGCTCAAAGGGCGTACTGATCAGGTACGCCTGCGCTTCGCGGTGCCAGTTCTGCAGCACAACAACCTCCATTAACGGGACGTGCCGGATGGCACGGACTTGCGAGCTTACACAGTGAGGGATGCTCGCGCGCGAATCGTCGGCCACGAAACGGTAACGACGAGTGGTAGGAAGAGCGGGGCCGCACTCCGCACGAGAGGCCCCGCTCTTCCAGCTTGTGGGTGGTTACTCGTTGGGATCGAGGGTGTCGTCGCCGCCGACATCCTCGGTCTCCTCGACCGAGTTGGGGCCAGGCAGCACGGGAGGGGTCTCGTCTTCGCTGAGTCCGCGTTCGTCAGTCATTGTGGTGCTCCGTCTCGCTCTTCAGTCGTGGCTGGGGTGACATCTGACAGTCAACGCCGCGCTCGCGACTTTGTCAGGGGGTTGCTTTTCGCGACCCTGTCGGTTCCCAGACTTCGCGCGTACGCTTTTTGCATGCGCGAAACATCCAGTGGGTTCGGGGTTCTTCGGATAGTCCTTGGTGTGGTGGCCGTCGTGGTGCTGCTGTTCGTTGCGTTCTGGGTTGCGTTGATCGCGATCGGCGTTGGGGTTGTTTACTTCTTGGCGCGCGCGATTGTGCGCTCGATCACCGGGCGCGGGCGTGGCGGGGCTCAAGTCGGCGAGACGATTGTCATTCAGCCGGGGCACCGTGAGAACTACGACAACGGCAACGTGATCGTGTTGCCGGTCACCGGCGGGCGGCAGTAACTGCTTTAGCCGGTTTCGATAACGCCGCCTTCGACGGCTACTCAACCCGCGTGAGCAAGTAGTAGGAAGAGCGGGACGACACTCCGCACGCGAAATCCCGCTCCTCCAGCTTGTGGGCTACCGGGCCGTGGGCTCCGAGGCAGCATCGCCGACCGGAGCATCCGGAGGCGTGGGGTCTTCACCCAGAATTCCGCCGATGTGCGGGTCAGCGAGACCGGCATCCTCGTCGGGGGTGTTGTCGGGGTCCACGTACGGGGCTTCCGGCGCGACCGGGTCGGGCACCGACTCCGCGCCGCCACCCAGCGGCGACTCGTCGGGCTCGTTGAAGTCGGGGTCGATCGGGATGCTACTCATCGGTGTCATCCGCGTCGGGGTCGGGCGCCGTCTCTTCCTCGAGAGGCTCCTCCGGAACCGGCGTTGACTCCGGGCTCGGGTTGATCGGGAAGGTTGACATGTGACTAGTCAACGCCCTCAGGGCGATGTGGGGGAGGGGGTTGCGGTGGGGCGTTGGGGGGTCTAACTTAACCGGTCTCGTCAGGCTCGACCCGCGGGAGCGGCTCGACCCGCGTCAGCGATCAGCACTCCACCACGTTCACCGCGAGGCCGCCCTCGCTCGTCTCTTTGTACTTCGTAGACATGTCGAGGCCGGTCTGGCGCATCGTCTCCACCACAGTGTCGAGCGAAACGTAGTGCGAGCCGTCGCCACGCAGCGCGAGCCGAGCCGCCGTCACCGCCGTCGACGCCGCGATCGCGTTGCGCTCGATACACGGAATCTGCACCAACCCACCCACCGGATCACACGTCAGTCCCAAGTGGTGCTCCATCGCGATCTCGGCGGCGTTCTCCACCTGCGCGGGCGTCCCACCCATCACAGCAGTGAGCCCGCCAGCGGCCATCGCGCATGCACTGCCGACCTCGGCCTGGCATCCACCCTCGGCTCCGGAGATCGACGCGTTCGCCTTGAAGAGCGAACCCAGCGCGGTCGCGGTGAGCAGAAAGACGCGCATGCCCTCGGTCGGATCATCCACCTTGCACACAAACTCGGCCCAGTACCGGGCCACCGCCGGCAGGATGCCCGCGGCCCCGTTCGTCGGCGCGGTCACCACGCGCCCGCCCGACGCGTTCTCCTCGTTCACGGCGAGGGCGAACGCGGCCAGCCACTCACCGGGCAGCACGCGGTCGTGCTCGCTCGTCTCCAGCTGCTCACGGATCGCACCCGCGCGGCGCTTCACCCCCAAGATTCCGGGCAGCACACCCGTGGCGTGCAGGCCTGCGTCGATGCACGCGTACATGGCGTGCCAGATGGCGTCGAGCCCCGCGTTCACCTCTGTTTCGTCGCGCCGCGACAGCTCGTTGAGGCGCGCGATATCGGCGATGCCCACGCCGTTGGCGGCACACAGCTCAAGCAGGGCATCCGCGCTCCTGAACGACAGCGGATACTCCGCCCCCGCCGCCGCCAGGTCACCCTCCCGGCGGATGAACCCGCCACCGATCGAGTAGTAGAGCTCCCGGGCAAGCACATGTCCGCCGGCATCGAACGCGGTCAGTTTCATGGCGTTCGGATGCCCGGGCAGCCGTGTGCGCGGCTCAAACTGCACATCGCTCCGAGCAAATGGCACCGGGTGAACACCAGCAAACAAGAGGGCTGAGCCATCCGGCCAGTCGGACCACGCCGCCCGCACCACCGCAGGGTCAACCGTCTCGGGCGTCGCGCCGGAGAGGCCGACGACGATGGCGTCGGGGGTTCCGTGGCCGAGACCCGTCGCACCGAGCGAGCCGTAGAGGTCGCACGTGACGCGGGCGGGCAGGGTGTGGGCGTGGCGCTCAGCGAACTCGCGCGCGGCGCGCATCGGCCCCACGGTGTGAGAACTCGAGGGTCCTACACCGATGGAGAACAGCTCGAACGCCGAGACGTACGCGGTCATGCTTCGAGGTTACGTGGTGCCGGTCGCGCGGGCCACCGCTCATGCGAGCGCTCTCTCGTGCGTCGACCTGTCACACTTCGCTGCTTAGCGCCGAGCGAAGCAGCACTCTGCGTCAGTTCGCGCGGGTCATCCAGCGAGAAACTCCGAAACGGCCCGCCCGGCCTCCTCCGGCTTGTTGAGCCACGGCGCGTGCCCGGCCTGTAACTCGACCACGGTGGAATGCGGGATGGCGCTGGTCCAGGCATCCGCGGCGCCCGGCGACAGGAACACATCCGCATCACCCCACACGAACAGCACCGGCATGGTCAGGCTCGCGGCCTCGGTGACCGACACCGCGACGCCGTCACGCACGCGTCCGCGCCCGACGATGGCCTTGAACAGCGACGGCAGGCTGCGGTGAAACTCGCGCCGCCGCGACGCGTACCATCCCACCTCCACGAGCTCGCTCGGCCACGACTCGACCGCTCCGGGGCCGAGGGTGCGGGCGCTGTTTTTGCCGTACTGCTCAAGCGACACCGGAAGCCGCAGCACCAACGGCCCAATGATCGGCAGCGCGAGCAGCTGGAATCCGCCGCCCGAGGTGAGCTCGCCAAACGCCGCGCCCGGCGCCCCGAGCAGCACCAGTCGTCGGATTCTGGCCGGCCGCGCGAGCGCGTAGTACAGCGCGAACTGCCCGCCGAGCGAGTGGGCCACGATGTCGAACTGGTCGAGGTCTGCCGTGACCGCCTCGATGATGGATGTCGCGAGCCCCCGCAGGTCGTGACCAAACTTATGGGCTCCCGAGAGCCCGTGCCCCGGCCAGTCGATGGCGATCACGGGCGCCCCGTTGAATGACGCAATAAGCGGAATCGCCGCCGCCGTCACCGACGCAGCGCCGTGCAGCAGCAGTACGGGGGTGCCGATGCCTGCGATGCTCACGACGCGGATGCTCGTGCCCGCGACATCCACCCACCGCTCGGCCGACTCGAAACCGTAGTGGGCATACAGGCGCACCTCGGCGGCGCGCTGGAGGGCGTCTTCGTTGGGCATGGCTACATTCTGGCGTGCAGCCACGTTCCCTGAGGCTCTCGAAGGGAACGCCACGATCTACGTGGGCGCTTCGAGTGCCGCAGCGAACGAAGTGCCTCAGCGAACGAAAGTGCCTCAGCGAACGAAACGGCCTCCGCGAACGAGTTACTCCGCAGGAATCCAGTCGCCAGTCGCTAGGTACTGCACCTTCTTGGCGATCGAGACAGCGTGGTCAGCAAAACGCTCGTGGTAACGAGAAGCGAGGGTCGCGTCAACGGTGTCGACCGCAGCACCCTTCCACGTCTCGCCCAGCACCTTGTCGAACACCGAGAGGTGAAGGGCGTCGATCTTGTCGTCGTCGTTGCGAATCTCTTCGGCGAGACGAACATCCTCGGTCTTCAGAAGCTCAACAAGCTTGTGAGCGATCGCAACATCCAGCTCACCGAGCGAAGCGAACGTACCGCGCAGGCTCTTCGGAACAACCTTGTCCGGAAAACGGTAGCGAGCAAGCTGAGCGATGTGCTCGGCCATGTCACCCATGCGCTCGAGCGAAGACGAGATGCGCAGAGCCGAGACCACGATGCGAAGGTCGCGGGCTACCGGCTGCTGACGAGCGAGGATGTTGATCGCCAACTCATCGAGCTCGATGGCAGCAGTGTCGATCTTGTCGTCGTCGGCAATCACCTGCTCGGCGAGAGCGACGTTGGACTCGTTGAATGCACGAGTAGCGTTTTCGATCGAAACAGCGACGAGAGTCGAGATCTCGACGAGCCGGTCCTGCACCTCTCGCAGTTCCTGCTGGAATACTTCGCGCACGTTTTAAGTCCCTTCGATACGGGCATGACGAAACCCGCACGGCTTTAGCCACACTGCCGTCGCTAGGTTAACGGAAGGTGCCCGACGACTGAACATCACCCTAAGTGCTCCCAAGGAGACGAACTCGGGCGGGTCTGCCCGGCAGATGTAACTAATCTAGTGCGTATGGACTCCGCGTGGCTGGTGCCAGCCGCCCTGGCATTCGGCGTGCTGCTGGGTGTGGGCGTCTTCGCGATCGTCCTCGTCTCTGCACGACGCGGCCAACGAGCCGTGGATGTTGTCAGCTCCGCTGTTCCCGACGGCGTTGACCAGGTCATCGAGGCACTTGAGTCCGCGGGCGTCGTGATCGACCCGTCGAACAACGTGGTGAAGGCCAGCCCCGGCGCACTCGCATTCGGCCTCGTGTGGAACCAGCAGCTCGTGCATCCGGAGCTCACCAAACTCGTCGACCAGGTGCGACGCAACGGCGACCCCGTCACCGAAGAACTCACGCTCAGCCGCGGGCCGTTCGGCGACGCCAACATCTACCTCTTCGTGCGCGTGGCACGACTCGGGGCCCGCTACATCTTGCTGCTCGCGGAAGACCGCACCGAGAGCTACCGCCTTGAAGAGGTGCGGCGCGACTTCGTGGCCAACATCAGCCACGAACTCAAGACCCCGATCGGCGCAGTGAGCCTGCTGGCCGAAGCACTCGTGCACGCATCCGACGACCCCGAACAGGTGCGCCGTTTTGCGAAGCGGCTCACGAAGGAGTCGGAACGCCTCGCCCGCATCACACAGGAGATCATCGAACTCTCCCGCCTCCAGGCGACGGATGCACTAACCAAAGCCGACCTGATCGACATCGATCACGTGGTGGCCGTGGCGATCGACCAGAACCGCGTCGTCGCCGAGGGACACAAGGTGCAGCTCGCCAGCGGAGGGGATGCCGGCGCAGAGGTGTACGGCGACGAGACGCTCCTGGTCACCGCCCTGCACAACCTCATCTCCAACGCCATCCAGTATTCGCCGACCGGCAGCCGCGTGGGCATTGGCGTGAGCCAGCACGAGGGCATCGTCGAGATCGCGGTAACCGACCAGGGCGTCGGTATCCCCGAAGACGAACTCGACAGGGTGTTTGAGCGGTTCTTTCGCAGTGATCCCGCCCGAAGCCGCAACACCGGCGGCAGCGGCCTGGGGCTCAGCATCGTCAAGCACGTTATCCAAAACCACGGCGGCGACATCCGCGTGTGGTCGCAGCCCGGAAGCGGCTCGACCTTCACCATCCGCCTGCCCGAAGCATCACACGCAACAGCAACCTCTCTTGGAGCCCCCACATGACCCGCATCCTCATCGTCGAAGACGAATCGAGCCTCAGCGAGCCACTCGCCTACCTCCTCGAGCGCGAAGGGTACGAGACGACGATCGCGGATGACGGACTCAAGGCGGTCGCCGAGTTCGAGCGCAACGGCGCCGACCTCGTGCTGCTCGACCTCATGCTCCCCGGCCTCAGCGGAACCGAGGTGTGCCGCGAGATCCGCACCCGTTCCAACGTGCCGATCATCATGCTGACCGCAAAAGACAGCGAAGTAGACATCGTCGTGGGTCTCGAACTGGGCGCTGACGACTACGTGACCAAGCCGTACTCAACCCGCGAGCTGCTCGCGCGCATTCGCGCGGTGCTGCGCCGCCGGGTTGAGGATGACGACGACGACACCCAGGTGCTCGAGGCCGGCACGGTTCGTATGGACATCGAGCGTCACGCCGTCTCGGTGGATGGCAAAGACATTGCGATGCCGCTCAAGGAGTTCGAGCTGCTCGAGCTGCTGCTGCGCAACTCGGGGCGCGTGCTCACCCGCGGGCAGCTGATCGACCGGGTGTGGGGCGCCGACTACTTTGGCGACACCAAGACCCTCGACGTGCACATCAAGCGCATCCGCTCGAAGATCGAGAAGACCCCCTCAGAACCGACAATGCTGGTTACCGTGCGCGGGTTGGGTTACCGGTTCGAGGCGTAGGGCCGGGGATGCTCCCCCCGAGGGCGTGAGGGCACGCTTCGAGCGCGTGAGGTCAGGCTTCGAGGGCCTGAAAAACTCAGCCCTCAGTCGCGGGAGCGAGCTCGGCGTAGTCGCCGACCGCTTCGAGCACGGGAACGAGGAGTTCCTTGCCCGCGGTGTCGCCGTACTGCACGTAGACCGGCAGGAGTCCGCCAGCGCTCACCGAGGGGCTCAGCACGACGATCTTGTCGCCGTCGGGGGTCGTGCCGAACGACTCGGTCGTGTTCGCTCCGACGTAGCGCGACTCTGTGGTCTTCTCGCCGTCGGCCTCGAACTGGAAGTTCACCTTCGTGCCCTGGGTGCCCGTGTTCACAATCGCCACCATGATGCTGATGGCCGTGCCGTCTTCGTTGCTGATGCCCACCACATTACGCACGGCAATGTCGCCGAGCGTGGCGCCAACGCCGTCGCTCGGGTCGTACTCTTCGAGAGTCGCAGTCGGGGTGATGAACACACAACCGGTGGTGCCGACGAGCAGCGCACCAGCGAGAATGACGGACGCCGCGGCGCGGGCAAAGACTGAGCGAGTGATCACGCAGCAAAGCTTACAGAACGTCGCCGGGCCTAGCTGAGTAAGGGCATCCTTACTAGGAATCCCCTGTGGTAAACTTGGTGTCTCTGAAAGGACCCCCATACATGTTGTTTGAGGTCGGCGAGACTGTCGTTTATCCCCATCACGGTGCTGCAACCATCACTGAAGTGAAGAAGCGCATCATCAAAGGTGAGGAGAAGCTGTACCTCAAACTGAACGTGACGCAGGGCGACCTGACCATCGAAGTTCCCGCAGAAAACGTCGACCTCGTCGGCGTTCGCGATGTCATTGGCAAAGAGGGCCTCGACAAGGTTTTCGAAGTGTTGCGCGCCCCCTTCACCGAGGAGCCCACCAACTGGAGCCGTCGCTACAAGGCCAACCTCGAGAAGCTCGCCTCGGGCGACGTCATCAAGGTGTCTGAGGTCGTTCGCGACCTGTGGCGTCGCGACCAGGACCGCGGTCTGTCTGCCGGTGAGAAGCGCATGCTCGCGAAGGCCCGCCAGATTCTGATCTCCGAGCTCGCGCTCGCCGAGAAGACTGACGAAGAGAAGGCCTCGAACGTGCTCGACGAGGTTCTGGCCTCCTAACCACCTGCTGGTTGAGTAGCGCGAAGCGCGTACCGAAACCCATGGTTACCACTGCGGTCGTCATTGTTGCGGCCGGTTCCGGCTCGCGGCTCGGCGCCGCTGAGCCGAAAGCCTTCGTGGATGTTGCGGGCAGAGTCATGCTCGCGCACGCTGTCGCCGGGGTTCCCTCCGACGCGCAACTCGTGATCGTCGCGCCCGCGAGCCACCTCGACGACGCACAGGCGATTGCGCCCCACGCCACGGTGGTGGCGGGGGCCGACACGCGTCAGGGCTCGGTGGCCGCGGGTCTCGCGGTGCTCGAGCCGGGCATCCGCACCGTGCTGGTTCACGACGCCGCACGCGCCTTTGTGCCTGCCGCCGTGTTTGACCGGGTCATCGCAGCCGTCGAGTCGACAGGCGGGGGAGTGATTCCCGTGCTGCCCGTAATCGACACGATCAAGCGCGTGGATGGCACGGCCGTGCTCGAAACGGTCGACCGAAGTGCTCTCGCCCAGGTGCAGACGCCCCAGGGCTTTCCGCGCGCCGCGCTCGACGCCGCCTACGCTGCCGCGCGAGACGACCACACCGACGACGCCGCACTGTTCGCGCAGGCCGGCGGCACCGTCACGACGGTCGCGGGCGACGCCTTGTCGTACAAGATCACCACGCCTGCAGACCTGCAGCGAGCCATACGTGAGTTGGAGGGCCCCATGGGCGAAACCCGCACCGGTGTTGGCATCGACGTGCACGCGTACGACGCCTCGGAGCCGCTGTGGCTCGGCGGGCTGTACTGGCCAGACGAGGTGGGGCTGTCGGGTCATTCCGACGGCGATGCGATGTCGCACGCCATCTGCGATGCGCTGCTCTCGGCCGCCGGACTCGGCGACATCGGTTCGAAGTTCGGAACGGATGATCCGCGATTCGCGGGCGCCCACGGTGAGGTGTTCATTCGCGAGACCGTAGCCCTGGTGACGGGCGCCGGATATCGCGTGGCGAACGTTGCCGTTCAGCTCATCGCCAACGGGCCCCGCCTTGGCGCCCGACGCACGGAGCTCGAGACCCATCTCGCCGAACTCGTCGGTGCACCCGTGAGCGTATCGGCGACCACCTCCGACGGCCTCGGTTTCACGGGTAAGGGCGAGGGGGTCGCGGTTATCGCGAACGCTCTCGTCACCACAGCGGGTTGAGTTCGACGAAACCCCAACCGGCGATCTGGCCGTAAACTCGGGGGCGTGACCGTGCGCCTCTATGACTCCCAGGCCCAGGCCGTGACCGACTTCGTTCCTCTTGAGGAGGGCAAGGTCGGCATGTACGTCTGTGGTCCGACGGTGCAGTCATCCCCGCACATCGGGCACCTGCGCTCGGCGCTCGTCTACGACATCTGGCGCCGCTGGCTCACCTACCGCGGCTTCGACGTGACGCTCGTGCGCAACGTCACCGACATCGACGACAAGATTCTCGCGGCGGCGGATGGCACAGGGCCCGACACAGGAACGGCCCGTGACACGACGGGCGAACAGTGGTGGGCCTTGGCCTACCGGTTCGAGCTCGAGTTCACCGCGGGCTACCAGAAGCTGGGCATCCTCGCGCCCACCTATGAACCCCGCGCGACGGCGAGCGTCGGCGAGATGCAGCAGCTCATCGCCAGGCTGATCGAGCGTGGCCACGCCTACGCAGCGCAGGGCGACGTGTACTTCGACACCGGGTCGTGGCCGACCTACGGGCAGCTCACCCACCAGAAGCCCGCCGACATGGAGGCCGCGACCGACGCCGACCCGCGAGGCAAGCGCGATCCCCGCGACTTCGCGCTCTGGAAGGGCTACAAGCCCACCGAGCCCGAGTCGGCAAAGTGGGAGAGCCCGTGGGGAGACGGGCGCCCCGGATGGCACATCGAATGTTCGGCCATGTCGCGCCGCTACCTCGGCCCCGCGTTCGACATCCACGGTGGCGGACTCGACCTGCGGTTCCCGCACCACGAGAACGAGCTCGCGCAGTCCACTGCCGCGGGCGACGCATTCGCGACCTACTGGGTGCACAACGGACTCGTCAACGTGAACGGTCAGAAGATGTCGAAGTCTCTCGGCAACTCGATCTTCGCGGCCGAGTTTCTCGCGATGGCACCGCCGATCGTCGTGCGCTACTTCCTCGGTGCCGCGCACTACCGCTCGACAATCGACTACCACGACGGCGCGCTGCTCGAGGCTGAGGCCGCGCTCGAGCGCATCGAGGTGTTCCTCGATCGGGCCAATCGTCGCCTCGCCAACTCGAAGCACGTCGGGGTCGAGCTGATTCCGGATGCCTTCGCTGCCGCCATGGACGACGACCTCGCGGTGCCCCAGGCTCTCGGCGTGCTGCACGAGACAGTGCGGTCGGGCAACGCCGCCCTGGATGCCGGAGACCTCGGGTCGGTCGCATCCGCTCGGGGCGCCGTGCTCGCAATGGTGGAGGTGCTCGGCATCAATCCGCTGTCACCGCAGTGGCGAGCCGAGTCATCCGAACCCACCGAACAAGCCCTGAAAAGCCTCGTCGAATCGCTCATCGCCGACCGCAATTCGGCCCGCCAAACCAAGGACTTCAGCACGGCCGACCGGATCCGTGATGAACTTAGTGCTGCGGGCATCTCGGTTGAGGACACCCCAACCGGAAGCCATTGGAGCCTGCTTTGATTAAGTGGCGCTCCGTGAAGGAGCGACAGTCATGAAAAGCCCAGGAAATAAGCCCCGCGCGGGAGCCGTACGCAAGGGTCGCAAAGGCCCCCAGGTAGGTTCTGGCGGACAGGGTCGCCAGGCTCTCGAGGGCAAGAAGCCCACGCCCAAGGCGGAGGATCGCCCGTACCACCCCGCGGGTAAGCGCAAGGCCGCGAGCGAACGCTACGAGGCGGCGGGTGGCAAGAAGAAGCCCGCTGGCGCCGGTGCGGTTGCGGGCGGATCGCGCCAGGCTCGACCCTCGAGTGGTCGACCGGCTGGGTCGGGCGGCCGCGCCGCGAAGTCGCAGGATGAGTCGGAGATGGTCACGGGCCGCAACTCCGTGCTCGAGGCACTGCGCGCCAAGATTCCCGCGACAACTCTTTACATGGCGGCACGCATCGAGTTCGACGACCGCGTGAAGGAGATCCTGCAGCTCGCCACGAGCCGCGGCATCCCGATGCTTGAGGTGATGCGCCCCGAGATGGATCGCCTCGCCGGTTTCGACGCGGTGCACCAGGGCGTCATGCTCAAGGTGCCACCGTACGAGTACGCGCACCCCATGGAACTTCTCGACAAGGTGATCTCGCGCGGCCAGGTGCCGCTGCTGGTGGCACTGGATGGCATCACCGATCCGCGCAACCTTGGTGCGATCATCCGCTCGGTTGCCGCGTTTGGTGGCCAGGGCGTTATCGTTCCGCAGCGTCGTTCCGTTGGCCTCACCGCCTCGGCGTGGAAGACCTCGGCTGGCGCCGCGGCCCGCACGCCCGTTGCGATGGCGCCCAACCTCACGCAAATGATCAAGGCCTTCAAGGAGCGCGGCGTGTTCGTGCTGGGCCTCGACGGCGGCGGCGACGTGATGCTCCCCGACCTGCAGCTCGCGAAAGAGCCCGTGCTCGTCGTGGTCGGCAGCGAGGGCAAGGGTCTTTCGCGACTCGTCACCGAGAACTGCGACGCTGTCGTGTCGATTCCGATCAACGCCGCAACAGAGTCACTCAACGCCGGCATCGCGGCAAGCGTCACGCTCTACGAGATCTCCAAGCTGCGGGCAGCGGCAAAGAAGAAATAACCGTTCCCTGAGGTTCTCGAGGGGAACTAGACCTTCGAGCGCCAGTCGTCGGGGTCGGCGACATCGATGGGCATGGTGAAGGTTCCCGTCGGGGGATCGATGAGGGTCGCTTCGTCGCGCCGGTGACGAAGCACGGTGTCGACGTAGCTCGAGACGGCCTCGGCGAGGGGCACGTCGCGGGCCTCGTTCTGTGACATGTACCAGCGGTGATCAAGCAGCTGGTGGAAGATCTCGGCGGGCTCGAGGCGACCACGCAGATCGCGGGGGATCGCGCGGATCACGGGCTCGAAAACGCGCGACGTCCACTCGTGGGCGACCGCCTCTTCGTCCACGTCTTTCTTGCCGAATGTCGCGCGGTATGAGTCGAGGTCGTTGAGCAGGCGTCGTGCCTGGTTCTCTTGCGCGTCGAGTCCGGTGAGTCGCAGCAGGCGTCGTGAGTGGTGCCCGGCATCCACGACCTTGGGCTGGATGCGCACCTGGGTGCCCGTCTCGTCGGTCTTGATCGCGAGCTCTTCGATGTCGAAGCCGAGCTCGTTGAGGCGCTCGACCCGGCTGTTGATGCGCCAGCGCTCGGACTGCGAGAACTCCTCGGCACCCGTGAGCTCTTTCCAGAGCGTGCGGTACTTGGCGACGATTCCGTTGCTGATCTCGACGGGGTCGATGTCTTCATCGAGACGCCCGCCAGCCTGCAGGTCGAAGAGCTCGCCAGCAATGTTGACGCGCGCGATCTCGAGGTCGTTCTCACGCTGGCCGTTCGAGAGGCCGTCGTAGAGCTGGCCGGTCTCGGCGTCGACGAGATACGCGCTGAATGCGCCGGCATCGCGGCGGAAGAGGGTGTTGGAGAGCGACACGTCACCCCAGAAGAAGCCGACGATGTGCAGGCGCACGAGCAGCACGGCGAGGGCGTCGACGAGTCGAGTCGCGGTATCTGGTCGAAGGTTCTGCGAGTAGAGCACGCGGTAGGGGAGCGAGAACTTGAGGTGACGAGTGACGAGCACCGACTCGAGGGCCTCGCCCGTGTCTGAGGTGCGGTTGGTGATCACGGCAACCGGGTCAACGCACGGAATGTCGAGCCGCTGCAGGGTGCGCAGCATCTCGTACTCCTTCTTCGCGAGCTCTGCGGATGTCTCCTTGATGGCCACGACATAACCGGAGAGGTTCACGAACCGCACGATGTGTCGTGAGATGCCCTTGGGGAGAGCTGCGATCGTCTCATCCGGCCACAGCTCGAGGGGAAGCGACCACGGCAGGTCGAGGAGTGCCGGGTCGACTGTTGCCGCCGTGATGTTGAGTGAACCGCTCATATTTTCGCCTTTAAGAGGATGGGGCCCGCCAACGTATTGGCGGGCCCCATCAACGCTAGATCAATTAGCCTGCGACGACAGCCTTCTTGGAGAGGCGGAGGCCCGACTCGGTGTCGAACACGTGCACGTGGTTCGGCTCCGGGAGGATGAAGACCTTGTCACCGGCGTTCGGGTGCGAACGGCCATCGACGCGTGCAACGATGTCGACGCGGTTGCCGTCGACCTCGGTGTGTCCGTAGAGGTAACCGTCGGCGCCGAGCTCCTCGACGACGTCGACGTCGACCGGGAGGCCCTCGCCGGTCTTCGAAACCTTGACGTCTTCGGGGCGGATACCGATCGTGACCTTGCTGGCGGATGCGCCACCGAGGGTCTCGCGGTCGACGGCCGCAACAGCGGTGCCGAACTTGAGGCCGCCGTCAACGACGTCAGCGTCGAACAGGTTCATGGCGGGGCTTCCGATGAAGCCGGCGACGAACACGTTCTGCGGTGCTTCGTACAGGTCGCGAGGCGTTCCGACCTGCTGCAGGATGCCGTCTTTCAGAACCGCGATGCGGTCACCCATGGTGAGCGCCTCGGTCTGGTCGTGCGTGACGTAGACCGTGGTGACACCGAGGCGACGCTGGAGCGACGCGATCTGGGTGCGGGTCTGAACGCGCAGCTTGGCGTCGAGGTTCGACAGCGGCTCGTCCATGAGGAACACCTGGGGCTGGCGAACGATTGCACGGCCCATGGCAACGCGCTGGCGCTGGCCACCCGAGAGTGCCTTCGGCTTGCGGCTGAGGTAGGGCTCGAGGTCGAGCAGCTTGGCTGCTTCGAGCACGCGGGTCGCACGCTCTTCCTTCGGCACGCCGGCGATCTTGAGCGCGAAGCCCATGTTCTCGGCGACCGTCATGTGCGGGTAGAGCGCGTAGTTCTGGAACACCATCGCGATGTCGCGGTCCTTCGGCGGAACGTCAGTGACGTCGCGGTCGCCGATGAGGATGCGGCCCGAGTTGACCTCTTCGAGGCCGGCAAGCATGCGCAGGGTGGTGGACTTTCCACAACCGGACGGGCCAACGAGTACGAGGAACTCGCCGTCGGCAACCTCGATGTTGATCTTGTCAACGGCCGGGACAGTGGATCCCGGGTAGAGGCGGGTTGCGTTGTCAAAAGTGACAGATGCCATGACTTTATTACTCCTTCACCGGCAGGTACGTGCCGGACGATCCGTAGTGAATGGAAGCGATGCCTACAATCGTTGGAGACACCGAGACCCATTATGGCACCCCCAAGACGGGTCACGGTTGGGCAATTCCCAGCCATCGCTCGTACAATTCCTGAGGCGTGCGCATTTTCCCGCGTGCCCACAGCATCCTGCACCCTTCTGAATGAGGTTCGATTGAGCAACGGCATCCCCGGCGACGGAAAGCTCTCACGGAATGAGAAGCGCGAAGCCGCCCGTGAAAAGGCGCGCATTCAGCGTGAAGAGCAGAAGAAGAAGGATCGCCGCACCAAGTTCATTCTTCAGGGCAGCATCATCGTTGCCTCGATTGCGATCATCGCTGTCATCGCACTGGTGATCATCAACTCGATCAAGCCGGTCGGACCGGGGCCGCTCAACATGGCGAGCGACGGAATCCAGATCAGCCAGGGGTTCATCGCCACCGAGACCCCGGCGCTCGAGTCGGGCGAAGACCCCGTACCCAACGAGCGTGCCGAGGGTGTGCTCGACATCCAGATGTACGTCGACTACCTCTGCCCCATCTGTGGCGCATTCGAGGAGACCAACGGCGAATACATCTCGAGCCTGCTCGAGAACGGCGGCACGACCGTCGAGATCCACCCGATCGCGATCCTCGACCGACTCTCGCAGGGCACCAAGTACTCCACTCGCGCGGTGAACGCTGCGGCCTGTGTCGCGAACTACTCGCCGAACCAGTACTACGACTTCCACAACGCGCTGTTCGCCAACCAGCCGGCCGAGAACACGACGGGCTTGTCAGACGATGAGCTTGTCGACCTCGCTAATGGCGTCAAGGTCGGCGACGCCGACAAGATCGCCGAGTGCATCAAGGGCCAGAACTTCAAGGCCTGGGTTTCGGCATCCACCGCTCGTGCGCTCAACGGCCCGATTCCGAACTCGAACGTCGACCAGGTCACCGGCACCCCGACCGTGATCGTCAACGGCGTCAAGTACGAGGGCGCGATTGACGACCTCGCATCGTTCCAGGCGTTCGTGATCCAGGCTGCGGGCGAAGAGTTCAACGACTCCTCGACCCCGACGCCCACTCCGACCCCGACGCCGTAACGGCTGAAGCGTTTCTGGAGGGGCGGGTGCTGCGGCATCCGCCCCTCTTTGTCGCACGGGGCGGCACCGTGGTCGACAGTGAGGCTGTGGACTAGCTCGCGGCAGCTCGAGCGAGCGCGGCGCCGCGGTGCGCGATGAGGCGCTGCAGGTGGCGACGCAGCACGAGTCGCTCCGCGAGGAGTCCCAGCGGGCCGAAGGGCGCCTCAAACTCGACGTGGTCGATCATGCGCGTGCCAGGGCCGTCGGCCACGAACTCGTGAACGTGCCTGAACCGCGTGAACGGGCCGCGAACCTGCTCGTCGGTGAAGCTAGTCGGCTCGGTCATGGCGGTGATGCGGCTGGTGAGCCGCCAGCGCACCCCGAAGTGTCGCGCGCTCCAGGTGACGTGATCGCCGAGGCCGATCAAGCCGGTGGTGGTGCCATCGATCGCCTTCTCACCTGTTGACGACATCGAATCGACATGGGCATCGATGCTGCGGGCGAGATCGAACATGCGCTGCACGGGCGCTGCAGCGGCGGTCTCGCACTCAAAGCTGACCGTCACGAGAGTCAGCGTAGCCTCCGCCGCGGTGACGGGGGTGGTGGCTACCCTCGGGTGCATGAAGTCTGACGGCGAACTGACTGAGTGGATGCTCGACCAAGACCCAGCCCTGAGGTGGCAGGTCGAGCGTGACATTGTGGGTGCCCCCACCGAGGTGTGGCAGGCGACCCGCGCTCGAGTGGCGACAGAGGGCTTCGGCGCGCGGCTGCTTGCCCTGCAGGATCCCGACGGGCAGTGGGCGGGCGGGGCGTTCTTTCCCGCCGACTTCGACTTCGAGGGGCCCGAGGCGGCACCGGGCGCGGGCCAGCCGTGGACGGCGACCACGTGGTCGCTCAACTCCCTGCGCGAGTGGGGTCTCGACGCGAGCGCGCTCGCGGGCACGGCCGAGAAGATCGACGCCAACAGTCACTGGGAGTACGACGACCTGCCCTACTGGGGCGGCGAGGTCGACTGCTGCATCAACGCGTTCACCCTGGCTAATGGGGTGTGGCTCGGGGCCGACGTCGATGGCATCGCCCAGTGGTTTGTCGACCATCGCCTCGACGATGGAGGCTGGAACTGCGAGTGGGTCGAGGGTTCGGTGCGGTCATCGGTCGTCTCCACCCTCAACTCGCTCAAGGGCATCCTGCATTACGAACAGGCCACCGGCGGCTCCGACGCCCTGCGCGCGGCGCGCCACGGTGGCGAGCAGTACCTGCTCGAGCGGCGGCTGCTGCGACGCGTGACGACGGGGGAGATCATCCGGCCGTGGGTGACGAGTTTCGCGTACCCATTCCGGTCGTTCTACACGGCCCTCAACGCGCTCGACTACTTCAGGGCGGTGGCGCTGCACGAGGGTACGCCGCCCGATCCGCGGCTCGCAGAGGCGATCGAGGTGGTGCGATCGGCGCGTCAGCCCGACGGCACCTGGCTGCAGGGCAAGCGTCACCCGGGCAGGGTGTGGTTCGAGGTGGATGTTGCTCCAGGCGAGCCATCCCCGTGGCTCACGTTTTATGCGACTCGTGTGCTGCAGTGGTGGGAATCAGACAAATTAGGGCTCAGGGCTGTCTAGAGCTGATCAAAACTCGATAGATTGCATGAACCTCTACCGCTCAGGATGCCCCCGATGAAAAAACTGCATACCGTTCTGCTTGCCATGCTCGTAATCGGGGCGGGGGTGATTCTGCCGGTGGCTCCGGCCAGTGCCGTTGCGGCGCTCGAGATTGTCACCATGGAGCCGACAGCCGGCACGGTGCGCAGCCAGTTCACCGGCCGGATCGAGATGAGCGGCCTCAACACCGCGGTCGCGACGACCTTGACCGTTGACGGCGACCCTGTAGTCATCTCGGTGACCGGCGGCAACACCGTGCAGCTCACCTGGCCGGTTCACGCCGTCGGCGTGGCCGAGGTTGTCATCTCCAACGATTCCCGCAGCGTGACGACCGAGTTTGAGTACCTCGACGTCGACGTATCGCCGTTGACCGGTACCACTGAAACGAACAACGAGTTCATCATCACGGCGAGCGGCTTCACGAGCGACACCGGCGTCAGCCTGGACGGCTTCTACGGGTGCACGGTCGAGGTGCTGAGTGCGACGCAGATTCGCGTCATCACCCCGTTTGTCGACCTGGGCAACCACAACATCTACGTCTACACACCGGGACGCACTCTGCTCGCGGGCACCTACAAGATATTGCCGTCGTTCGAGAGTGCTCCGGTGCCCACGGTCAGCGGATCCCTCAAGGTCGGTGCGACTCTCACGGCTGAGCCCGGCAACTGGCTGCCGACGCCTACCCAGTTCTCGTACCAGTGGTGGATCGACGGCGAACCGGTCATCGGAGGCGACGACGCCACCTTCGTATTGCCCCCGGTGGCGCTCGGCAAGTCCGTAGCAGTGGCCGTCACCGCGTCTAAAGACGGCTACGCGACCGAGACCGTCGATAGCGTGGAGAGCGCTGCCGTGCAGGCCGGCACGATCATCAAGGGCACCCCGACCATCACGGGTGTAGCGAAGGTCGGCAGCGTGCTGACGGCAGATCCGGGGGTGTGGACGCCTGCGGACACCGACCTCACGTACCGCTGGAAGCGCGACGGCGCGTACATCGCCGGCGCTGGCCAGATCACGTACACCCCGACCGCCGCTGACCTGGGCAAGACGCTCACGGTCACGGTCTTCGGCACGCGCGCGGGCTACACCGCGGGGCAGAGGACGAGCGCCGCCACGGCCGTCGTCGCCAGCGGATCGCTCGGCGTCGCCACTCCCACGATCAGCGGCACCGCCGTGGTGGGCAGCGTGTTGACGGCCAACCCGGGCACGTGGTCGCCGGCCGGAGTCACGTTCCTGTATTCGTGGCGCCGTGACGGTGTCGCGATCTCCGGTGCCATCAAGTCGACCTACACGCTGACGAATGCGGATGCCGGCTCGAAGATCACCGTCACGGTGAAGGGCTCCAAGACCGGATACACGCCGGTCTACAAGTCGAGCGCTGCGACCGCGACCGTCACGGGTGGGAAGATCACCGCGGGAACCGTGACGATCACCGGCACCGCCACGGTCGGCAAGACGCTCACGGCGACGTCATCCGGCTGGGCTCCCGCTGGTCTGAACCTGGCCTACGCGTGGAAGCGCGACGGCGTGAAGATCACCGGCGCGACCGCGTCGACGTACAAGCTCGTCGCGGCCGACAAGGGCGCCACGATCACGGTCGTGGTTGGTGCGATGAAGACGGGCTTCACCTCGAAGTACGTGACAAGCGCCGGCGTGAAGGTGTCGTAAGCACGCGCTGATCCTGCTTTACACACGCCGGTCGAACGAGTTCTTCGGGGGTAGCGCTCGCGGGCGGCGGTTCGTAAGTTAGCCGCATGGGCACAATCGTGGTGCAGGCATTCGTAACGCTCGACGGCGTTATCCAGGGCCCCGGCAGCGTTGACGAAGACCGTGAGGGTGGGTTCGAGCTCGGCGGATGGCAGTCCGGGTACGACCTCGAAGAGCTCCTTCTCGAGTGGGAGAGCAAGACCGAGGCGTTGCTGCTCGGCCGCAAGACCTACGACATCTGGTCGCAGGCGTGGGGAGTGTGGGACGAGAGCGCGCCCGGCCTCATGGGCGAGTGCACTCGTCGCTACAACCGTGTGCCCAAATACGTCGCGTCGCGCACGCTCACCGAGGTCGCGTGGCGACATTCGCGTCTGCTGGGCGACGATCTCGCGGCCGACGTCAGCGCCGTGCGATCCGCTCACGAGGGCGAGATTCGGGTGTGGGGAAGCGCGAATCTGATCCGTTCCCTCGCGGAGTATGACCTCATCGACGAGTACCGGCTGGTCGTCTACTCAATAACGCTCGGCACCGGCAAGAAGCTCTTCAGCGCCGACTTTCCGCGGTCGACATTCACGCTCGTGGATGCTCAGACCCGGGCATCCGGAGTCGTTGTCAGCACGTACCGCAGGGCGAGCACCTGACTCCACGGTGCGTAGAACGCTCTGTCCACTACCACAAGCCGAGCCTGAAACGAATCCCTAGAAATTGTGTGAGGCATTTTCGCAGGATGGAAACCTCTAGCGACACCAGGTCGCTTTTCTGGGAAGAGGTATTTCAGATGGCCGGAGTTCGTCCCGGCGGGGTCACCCTCGTCGTAGTTCTTGCGTGGATCGCGTCACTCCTTCATGTTCTGTCGGGCATTCTCGTGCTCACTGGCGTGCTCACTGGCGCGTCGACTGAGGCAGCGTGGATTGCGATTGTGGTCGGCGTGGTCTCGTTCGCAATCAGCCTCGCGCTGTTCCGCGGCAGTCGTATTGCTCGAGTGCTTGTCACCATTTCGCTGGCGCTGTCACTGCTCACCGCGGTGTTCTTCGTGATCGCGCACCCTGCCGTCATCGCGACCCCCATCGTTTCGGGGATCGCGGCTCTCATCGGCTTGATCCTGCTCTACTCGCCGAAGGCCAACGAGTACTTCGCCAACTGAGACCGATAACCAGTTAGGGAGACATCCGCATGTCTGGAACCACTGTGACTCACGGCAACCCTGACGACTCACGGTGGCGCCGATTCTGGAACCGGGGTGGATGGTGGAAATCGCTTCTGATTGTCGCCGTCTACCTCGGTGCCTTCCAGCTGGTGAGCTTGGGCATCACCACCGCCTTCGCGGGCGTGATCGACCTGAGTGACCTATTCGGATCCCCGAATACGGTGTTCTTCGCGCTCGCGTTGCCCATCTTGGTGATGGGTCTGCTCACCTACGCCTTCGTCGCGTCGTTGGGCTGGCAGAAGGAAATCTTCGGGCGCCAGCCGATCACGGGTCGCGGATGGATGTGGGTTGCCGTCGTGCTCGTGGCGGTTCCCATCGTGATTCGACTCTTTGCGACGAGCTGGTCGTCGTACTCGATCACCGTGATTCTCGCGGTGCTGTTCCTCGGGTTGTGTGTCGGCTTCGCTGAGGAGCTCATCACCCGAGGTGTCGCGGTCAATCTGCTGCGTCGGGCCGGGTACACCGAACGAATCGTCATGGTGCTGTCTTCGTTGCTGTTCGCACTGCTGCACAGCGCCAACGTGCTGTCGGGACAAGCCGTCGCCACGGTGGCGGTGACGGTGGTTTACACCTTCGGGTTCGGGGCGATGATGTACCTGTCGATGCGCGTGACGGGCAGCATCGTGTGGGCCATGCTTCTGCACGCAGCCACCGATCCGACCACATTCCTTGCTACGGGCGGCATCGACGCCCACGGCACCACCTCCGGCGACGCAGGGTTGATCCTCATCGCCGGCCTGTTCAACTACGTCTACATCGTGGCGGCACTGGTCGTGATCTTTCTCGTGAAGGGGAAGGTCTACGAAGACCGGTCACCGCGCAAGCGGGCTGTGACAACAGCCTGAGAATAGGAGAAAGACATGTCGAGAGAAGAACACGCCCGAGAGGGTGCACAGTCGGTCATCCCTGACGACGAGATCATCGATGTCGCCGTGGTTATGCCGCGCGGTTCCACCATCTCTGGGGTGCTGGGCGCGGCGGCTGGTGTCGGTCTGAGCGGCAGTAACCAAACAGCGTGGGGTGTTGCGGGCGGGATGCTCGCGCAGCGCGCCAACAGTGCCTCGAAGGGGAGTTATCCCTCGATCGTGCTCGCGGTCTCGAAAACGAAGCTGTACGTGCTGGGACGCACCTCAACCGGCCTGGTCGGCGGTTGGAAGAACCTGCACCCCGTGGCGCACATCGACCGCGACAACCTCACGGTGGCTCGCAAACATCACGGCACGGTGGGGATACTCCAACTGACCGACACGACGACGGGCACGACCCTCGAGTTTGAGCAGCAGAACATCGGTGGGCTCGGGCTCAAAGAGCTGTTGTCGTCGCTCGAGGAGTAGTCGCGCGCCGACAGCGCAAGGGGTCGGCAGTGGTCGACAATGGCTCGGGTGTTGCGGCCTTCGGATCGGATCGAACCGCAATAGTCGGGTTCGACATTCGATTGACGATGAGGCTGGATGTCGAAAGGGGACACCGTGATCGCAAGTCTCAACCGGCTCGTCGAGCTCATCGAGGGCGACCTCGCTGAGGAGGTCGATCTCGTTCGGCTGGCTACGAGTGTCGGCACGACCGAGTACCACCTCCGACGTATGTTCTCGTCGTTGGCAGGCATGCCGTTGTCCGAGTACGTCCGCAAGCGCCGGATGTCAGTCGCGGCGGCGGACATCCTCGGTGACGAGGATCTGCTCGGAATCGCCGTGCGGTTCGGATACGGCTCGACCGAGGCATTCGGGCGCGCTTTCCGAGCCGTGCACGGAGCCAGCCCGAGTGACGTCCGGCGAGACGGTGGCCCCCTTCGCACACAACCGCAGCTCAGGTTCCGCCTGACCGTAGAAGGGAACAGTCCCATGGACACCCGTATTGCCAATCAGCCCGCGTTCCGACTCATCGGACATTCGGCCCGAGTGCCGCTCATCCACGAGGGCGTCAACCCGCACATCCAGGCGCTCATCGCTTCGCTGCCCCCGGAGGAGCATGGTCGCCTCAAGCAGCTCATCGCCACCGAGCCCGCTGGACTGCTTCAAGTGAGCGCCGACGTCGATCCTGACTATGCCGAGGGCAGCGAGCTCACCTACCTGCATGGCGTCGCGATCGGCAACGAAACCGAAGTGCCGAGCGATCTCGACGTGATCGATGTGCCTGCCGGCGAGTGGGCCATATTCCGCACTGCGGGGCCGTATCCCGAAGCACTTCAGGCGACCTGGGCGGCGACGGCCACAGACTGGTTCCCGTCCAACTCGTGGCGACTTCGACCGGGTCCCTCAATCGTCACCGTCCTCGATCGGACCGATGATTTCAGCTCGGCGACGACGGAGCTGTGGCTCCCGGTAGAGCGCGCCTAGTTTTCGCAGGGTGTTCGTTTACCGTCGTTTGCCCTGTCCTACCGCCCCACCCTGGCGGAGCCAGCATGCCAACGTCCCGCACTCCACAGGTTCCGCGCGGGAGGTTGGGTGGCAAAGGACGGGAATGCCGCGCCTCCCGAAGGGGGCTCGGACGAGAGATCCCTCACCGTCGGGCTTTTTCTTGGAGCCCCCTGTCGGATTCGAACCGACGACCCCCGCTTTACAAGAGCGAAACAGGGCCTTCTGATGCCTAGCGGGAGGGCCCAACTTCCGCGTATTAACGCGGATTATGGTCCATTGTGATCAGGTGAGTCTGACCACGTTTGCCCACGATTGTGGGCAAACGTGGGCAAAACCGTGCCCACAGTGCGGACGCTGTCTCAATGACAGCTAAGCGTCGCGCAAGGCTTGCTCGAGTGCGGCCTCAACGACCTCGCGATTGAGGGCGCTAACGAATCGCGCATGGTTAGGATCGCAGACGATGCGGACCTTCCCTAGCGACTCATGCAGATCGTCCCGAAGCGCGTCCCACAGATGCGATTGCTCGGGTCGACCCGCGGTCAACTCGTCTTGGAGAGCGCGTCGGCGGTCTTCCTCCTGAACAAGCTCCAGATTGCTCGTAGCGCCTGGTTTTGGTTGTGTCGCGTCAACGAGGACTATTGCCTTCGTCGATTTTCCTGCAGCGATGAACTCGTTGCGAGCATCCGCAATTACCATCGCCGTTTGGGGCGCGAGCTCATGAAGTTGCTCCACTGCTGCGGTGAGTTTGGTCTGGAAGGCACGTTGAAATTTCAGCTTGCGACGCCAGTCCGACTGTGAGGTGAGGTCGGTTACTTCGCGCCAAAGGCTCTCATTCCCCCATCGTGAGATTACGAACACTCGCTTGAATAGCTTGCGATTTTCTATCTGGTGAGCGAGATCCCGACCCGTGTCGCCGGATCGATCGGAAATCCACTCAAGCACCGCCTTGTCGCCCGGATGGATCTGACTGCTCCCAGCGATAACGGAGAGCGGGAGGCTTTGCGGCGCCCCGCCGTGTGGCCGAAGTGCGGGGTAAAGCTGCTCAACCACCGACTTTCGAATACCTGTTTTCCGAGATTTGTCGGCTTGATCGACTTTCTCGAGGTACTCGAGCGCGATCCTTTGAAGCATTGCTTTGATCGATCTGTAAGCGTGGTGCCAGTACACGGACCCGTAGAGGGCGTAGCGCGCGAAAGCGACGGCTTCAGCGGTGACTCGTCCCTTCTCGTGGATCGCGATTCCTACGTGTGTTTCCGTTCCCACTTGGCGACTCACGACGGTCAATACTCGTAGCAGTCGTTCCACGTCGATCACTGAGCCGTACGTCAGACCCAGGTTGTTGCTATCGCGAATGATGTAATCGAGCTTGTCCGCGTCGATCGGGCCGTCAATCATCGAATGGATCAAGCGATCCTTGAGGCTCCCTTTGTCGGCGCGCACGTCGGATTCCAGGATGCTCAAGAGCCGCTCTATAGACACGCCCCAACCGGGTTCGCCGTTCTCGAGCTGCGAGCGTTCGATGAGCCCTCGAAGTCCAGTCTTGGAGTCCCGCAGCAGCTCTCTACCGCGGGTTTCGTGGGAAAAGATCTCGAGATCCGCATCTTCCAGATCGTGCGCCAACCCAAAGTGACCGATGTCATGCACCAACGCGACGAGAAGCGCTGAAAGCAGGTCTTCCTCCGTCATTATTTGCCGAAAGAGCGGATTTATGGGGTCATAGAACAAAGCCGTTATATAGCGGCACATCGCAGAGAACGTGCCGATCGCGTGCTCCAAGCGAGTGTGCGTAGCCGTCGGGTATACGAGGTTCAGCAGGCTGAGTTGGGTGAAGCCTCCTAGTCGCGCAAGGTCCTCATGGGCAAGGATGGCCTCGACCCGCGGAGTGAGGGGCGTAGTGGCAAATGTCGACGCCTGGATTGTCGTCGCACCGAACTGATCGAGCTCTGGAATGCGCGTCTCGAGGTTGTAACCGCCCGACAGCTTCCGCACATCGAGGAGTGCATGGGCGGCTTGCTCATACTTGATTTCTTCGAACGCACTTCTTGAGAGGCCAAGCAGAGTCTCGTTCATGGAGTTCTGGCCGTCTAACAGTCGGCAGGCAAGTAGTTTTAGGTATCTGTGGGCGTACAAGGTCAGGGGTCGATCTGTCCGCTCGTCCACGATCTTGAGCAAGATTAAGAGAGTCTTTCCGAGTGCAAATAGGTCCCAAGTGGGTTTCAGAAGCGACCTAGCGGTTTCCCCTTTGAGGCGATTGGGATCGCTGGACGCCTCAACGATGAAGCGACGCGCGTCCGGATGGATGAACCCTTCGGTCCCTCCAATAATCGTTACGCCGCTGTCGTCACGAAGGATCTTTGCGAAACCTAGGTCGCTGAGGACAGGAATGTTCCCAGGGCGAACCAGAATGTTCCCAGGCTTGATATCCAAGTGGACTTGACCTTGGGAGTGCATGTAAGTGACTGCTTCGAGGATGCGTTCGACTAGGACGAGGATGTCTTCACCCGAAACGGTGTCGAGGTTGACGTATTCGTCCGCGTCGCTCACGTCGTCGTACAAGTCCATTACGTAGTAGGGAACTTGCTGATCATGCGCTAGTACTGTCCCTTTGGCGTGGACGCGCATTAGATACGGGTGGGAGAGCTCAACCAGTCTCGCGGATTCGGAAGCCAAAAACCCCGCGAGGAGTTCTTCTTTACCCGGAGAGGGCCGAGAGAACTTTATGGCGCGCGCTACGCCAAGTCGCATGTCTCGCACTCGCAAGACAACGCCACTTCCGCCCACACCGAGCGGAGCGCCCAACTCGAACTGCCCGGCGAGTTCGGCTTCTAGCGAAACAACGATTTGTCCAAGGGCTGACTTCTCTGCAGGCCACGCTGCCTTTAGTGACGCGCTTTTCGAATAGAGAATCTCGAGAGCCCCAAGAATCTCCACTTTTGGTGATTTTCCTTCAGAATCCATGGCCGCAGCTTATTAGCCCGGAAGGACGATGACCATGGAATTCAGGCGAGCAAGCATTCCGACATGCCGCGCGGCCTCAGACGCGCCCAGCGGTAGATCGGGCCGGCACCTTTATCCGATGGGCACAGTGGCCTCGCCACAAGATGCGCCGGAGACAGCTCAATTCGACGGGGGCTAAGAGCTCGTCTCGCGCCTCCCAGCAAGTCGACGACGTCATGCTCGAGCGCAGGTATCCAGTCGCTCAAGAGGAGGTCAATCGCCCCTATGAGCGCTTCGCTTTCGGGCGTTGGGATGTCTTGTATCAAGACGTCCCGGACGAAACTGCACCGGACATGTCTGACAGTAGATGTCAGGACATCGGTGACACTTTTGCCTGGGGGCATCCGTGACAGTTCAGCGGGTGGCTCATCGGCCGGGTCGTTTTCCGGAGCTGACGCATTTTGCTCAGTGCGCCGGACAGCCGCCCTTGATGAGCATGCTGGCCTAATCGCAGACCTGGACGGTCTGCTCTGTCTCGACGATGTCGGCGATCGACCCTGCCAGGGTACGACTGATTTGGATCCTGATCGCGCGGACGACGACCGTGCTGGTGTCGCGGATGCGCGTCAGCTGGATCCCGTCAGGTGTGAGCACGAGCGCCGTAGAGGGCGATCTAAGAGAGGCAATCAGATTTACTCACTGGCTGGATCCGAGGCCGTCGTGTCTAGTCTGGGATCCCGTGGGATCTACGTGGTAGCCAATGCCGGTGGACAGCATTCGGGGAATCCGGTGATACCTTTTCCGATGTGAGACGGACTCAGTCGCGTGACCTAGCCGATGTCGATGCACGGTTAGCGCTGCTACGTGGGTCCTACACCGAGGTGCTCGACGCGACCAAACATCAGGACGACAAAATCGGACGGTTGTTCACTGGAGTGTCCTTCCTAACGGCGGCTGCGATCGCCACCGCTAATCTCGGAGAGCCCAGTTATCTATCTCAGCGGTACACCGAGTTCTCGACCCCGGTCCAACTGCCGCCCCTTGGAATCGTGACTCTCGCCGTCTACCTGGTGCTCGTCATCTTCTGCGTCATGCTGCTGATCAACAGCCTGGCGACCCCCCTCCGCACACCGGGTCGAGGATCCCGGGGCACACCTGTTGAAGTGAGCTACGCGGGAGATCCCAAAATCGAAACCTCGCAGATCTATTTTGGCCAGATCGCCAAATACTCCGAAGAAGAGTGGAGTCGCAAGTGGAAGGCGGCGCCCGTGGACCTCAAGCGAGAGCTTGTGGGGTCCTTGATTAAGGAAAACCACAACCTCGCCGTACGTACTCAGGCCAAGTATGGGCGAACTTCTGAAGCGATCAGCGTCTTCAACCTCGCGCTTCTGTTTCTCAGTCTCACCGTCGTTCTCGGCGCGACTGCCGCGGCAGGCGATGGCAACTCGGTGATCGATTTCCCCGCACCAGCTCGATGGATCGCGGCCTTGCTGTTCGGGCTTCATCTGTTGTTTCAATTGCAGGCGGATGTCAGATACTCGCGCCAGACGATGGACGAGTCGACGGGGCGCGAGAACGACGTCAATGCCCGGCTCCGATTTGGGCTGGCAGTCGTCGCCGCGATATGGGTGACACTCCTCGCCCTGGCAGCGCAGTGGGTGGCGTTGGCAGCAGTGATCCTGGTGGGCGTAGCGTGGTTGGCGGCCTCGTTGCTGTTGCTCAAAGGCGCTTATCGAGCGAAACGCTCCCGTGGGTCGGCTACCTTGCCCGCGAGTTGGGTCGCGGTGATGTTCGGCGCCGCGCTCAGCGTTGTCGTCGTCGGTGAGCGCAATGACGAGGTGTCATTCGCCGCGGCCTCGATCGTGAGCCTCGGTTGGGCGGTCCTGTCGTTTATCTCAGCGACTTGGCCTCTCCGACGGAATCGGCGCGATTACCTCAAGCGGGAGGAACGTCGGGCCGCGCCATCCGACCCGGCACGCCTGCCGCGCGGATGACGTCGCCGACGTGCGACGTGATACCGACAGGACGCACGACGAAGACGCCAGCAGCCTCAGCTCGCGCTTGGTCCGTCAGGGCGCGCAGGACGGGCAATCCGTCTTCCGGATCATAGTTGAGCCATCGCTCGGCTCGACCGGGGCTCAACGTCTGGCCCCCGATTCCCTTCAGGCTCCGGACATGCACTTGCAGCAGCCAGACTTGCCGTCGGTCGATTGCCCATTCGATCTGCACATCACCCAGAGCCGCGCGCATCTTGTCGAGCAGATCCTGCACGGAAGACACCACGTCTGAGGGAAGTGGCGAGGGACTTCCCCCGAGCATGAAGTGGTCGCCGTAGCCGGCCTGCCCCTCGATGACATAGCCCCCACCGGTCGCAGTCGCGGCCGATCCAGAGAACTCCGCGATCACGCCGTCCTGGGCTAGGACCGAACCGATTTCTCGTTCAGGGTCCTCCACTTCGAGAAGTGTGAAAGGATCTTGCCACCCGCGCGTCGTGGTGAAGAGGCCAGGCCTCGGCACTGTTGGACTCGTCCTCATCCATGTCTCTTGAGACTCGGTGGACACGCCGAAGCGGAATGGCGCGACCCGTCGAGCAACCGCCAGTGTCTGCGGCACCGGCAAGCCGAGCGCATCGGCCACGACGAGCCCATAAGTCTTGTCCCCGATCAATCGGCTAAAGTCATTCGGCCATGAGATCTCGGCGCTAAGCCGGCTCCCATATGCCTTTGACGACTCCCAGACGATCATCCGCTCGTTGCGACTACCGACTCGAAGTGGATGGACGCTGAACTCCAACCTGTCCGAGGGTGGGAACGACAGGTCGAATCCGTAGACAGCGCTCAGAACAGATTCCGCGACAGCCGCCGGAAGCTGTGCGACGGTGCGATTGGGATCTTCGACAACTCTCGGCGTTGCGTCCGGAGCGAATTCGACCAATCCCTGTTGCGCAACGCCCGACACGCCGCCGTCATGTATGTCGATTTGCTCGTTAACGATCAGGTAGTAGCCCTCCGCGACTAGCGCGCGCGCAGCACTAAGCACCTCGGATGCGCTTTCGATCCCATAGACGAACGGTGTGCTCTGTCTGCCGTCGATAGTGAACGTCCGGACGTTGACCGGTCGCCCAGATGAGAGTAACTGTTCCGCAGCTAGCCCTATTCGGCTGAGCCCAAGCCCAGGAGCGACTCGGAACGAGGACTGCCGCAGTTCGCCGTCTGGACCGAAACTCGCGAAGTTGGCGACGTTGTGGTCCATCGCCAAGCTTGCAAGATTCTCATCCTTTAGCACCGCGACTCGGCTATCCCGAGACGGTCTGAGCCCGCACGGCGGATAGGACCGATTCGTGAGTCTCAACCGAACGGCCCGACTGCTCGAGCCTTGAGACAGCTTCGTCAAGCAAACGCACGGCGTCTCGAATCGGCATGTCATTCAGGTGATGATCGAGAATGCGCACACCTGAGAGCGCCGCTGTAGCAAACTCTGCGGCGCAACCTGTTGAGTACTGCCATCCATCGTTGAAGACGACAACCTTCGCATAGCGTTCAATGAGAGCGCACCACAGTCGGTGATAGTCGGACTGTTCATAGGCGACTACATCGTGCAGTGAAGTCGGTTCGATAGTCAATTCGTTCGGAAAGGCGGAGCGCGCACGCGCCGTGACGTCCTTTGCGCCCGCGATGTTGGCTCGGATTACTTCCGCCTGCGATCTGTGCTGCGACGCGTCCGAAGCGAATTCGATCGATAGCGCGCCCGTGGTGATCGGCGTGCTCACGTAAACAACCTGGCGGTCGATTGCTCCAGCACATACGAAGGCTGACAAGATCAACTCGCCGGTGGGGTCGGTGTCTATGTCTTGGAACCGCTCAAGGCGGTGGACCACCGAGGATCTGGTCACGTCGTCAAACTCCGAAGCATGCTGCGATCGTACTAGCAACCACCCCCAGTCGTCCGAATGACCCCCCAATCGTCCGAAACAATCGGCGATTCGGCCCGCGGTCAACCTCACGTAGCCACGGTCCCGGGTCGTCGGCGACGTTTTTTGCCCAGATCGCGGCACCGGGGCCGATCCTCCGTTAGTTGATGTCCACCCCGGACGGGTAAGCGCCCGCGGACATTGACTCGACAACTCAAGAAGGTTGACACGCCGACTCAGGCCGTCGGAGTAGTCGATGAAACCTCGGAGGACCCCGTTTTCCCGAAAGACGGGCGCGGAGCCCCCTGTCGGATTCGAACCGACGACCCCCGCTTTACAAGAGCGGTGCTCTGGCCAACTGAGCTAAGGGGGCATGAACCGTGGTCAATAATAGCTAAGCCATGACATCCCCATCCTCCAGGCCGAGCTGGTTCGTCGCGCTGTGCGTTCTCGGCGCCATGGTGTGTGGAGCGGGCATCGCCACTCAAGCCCGCATCAACGGCGAATTGTCGCTTCGAATCGGCGACGGAGTACTCGCGGCACTCATCTCGTTCGGCACGGGTCTCATCATCGTGAGCATCGTGATGCTCGCCGTTCGCAGCGGCCGCATCGGATTCGCGAAGGTGCGCACCGCTGTCGCCGACCGCAGCATCCCCTGGTGGTACGTGGTGGGTGGTGTTGCGGGAGCGTTCCTTGTGTTGTCGCAGGGGCTGGTCGCCGCCATCCTCGGTGTCGCCCTCTTCTCGGTGGGAGTCGTCGCGGGCCAGACACTGAGCGGCCTCCTCATCGATCGCCAGGGTCTCGGCTCCATGGGCGCCAAACCCATCACGGTCGCTCGAGTGATCGGCGCGGTGCTTGCGCTCGCCGCCGTCATCTTCTCGGGCGCCAACCAGTCCCACGGTGATGCACCGCTCTGGATGATCGCACTCCCGTTCATCGCGGGCCTCGGTATCGCGTGGCAGCAGGCGGTGAACGGGCAGGTACGCGAGGTGAGCGGATCCGCGATCACTGCCACGTTCATCAACTTCCTCGTGGGAACCACCGTGCTGCTCGTGGCAACCCTCGTGCACCTCACGTGGGCGGGGTTGCCCACCGAGTTCCCGACCGACCCGATCGTCTACCTCGGGGGAGTGGTCGGCGTTGTGTTCATCGCGGGCGGCGCCATCATCGTGCGGTTCCTGGGCGTGCTGCTGCTGTCGCTCGGCACTATCGCGGGCCAACTGATCGCATCGCTCATTCTCGACATCGTGATCCCCGCGAAGGGCCACGAGCTCGCCCTCACGACCGTGATCGGAACACTGCTCACCCTCGTCGCGGTCATCATCACCGCGGCACCTAGGAGAGCGGCGTCAGGTACCGCCCCGGGTTGAACGTGTGCTTCTTCTCGGGCTTCGTCTTCTCCGGAAGACCGCCCACGTAGAGCCATCCGAGCAGCTTCTCGTTGGGCGCCAGTCCGTGCATCCGGTGAACAGCTTCGGAGCGGGTGTGCCCGCCGGTGCGCCAGAAGACGCCCCACCCGGCCTCGTTGAGCAGCAGGCTCAGGGTGTGCGCGACACCCGCCGCCGTGGCATCCTGCTCCCACTCCGGAACCTTGAAGCTCGGCACGTGCACGGCAACCACCGCGATGAGCAGGGATGCTCGAAGCGGCTTCTCCGCCAGTTTCTGCGCGTCTTTGCCACTGAGGCCACTCGCCTCCGCAAACGCTGCACCGAGCGCATCCCGGTCCGAGCCACGCAACTCGATCAGGCGCCACGGCCGCAGCGACGCGTGGTCGGCGACGGTCGCCGCAGCCTCCACGAGCGGCAGCAACTGCGCGTGGGTGGGTGCATCGGCGGTCACCCGCGAGTGCGAGTGGCGACGCATGACCGCGTCGAGAACTGACAACGGCTACTCGGCGCTCTCGAAGCTCAGCGACACCGAGTTCATGCAGAACCGGTCACCGGTGGGAGTCGTGGGCGCGTCGTCGAACACGTGGCCCAGGTGCGAACCGCAGTTTGAGCAGCGCACCTCGACGCGCTCCATGCCGAGCGTGGTGTCTTTGATGAGCTCGACAGCGTCTTGCTCGGTGGGGATGTAGAAGCTCGGCCAACCGCAGTGCGAGTCAAACTTGGCGGTGCTGCGGAAGAGCTCCTGCCCACAGCCCTTGCACTTGTACACACCGGCCCGGTTCTCGTCGAGCAACTCGCCCGTCCAGGGGCGCTCGGTGGCGGCCTGGCGCAGGATGGCGTACTCCTCCGGCGTGAGCTCGGCCTTCCACTCGTCGTCGGTCTTGTTCACGTTGTAGGTCATGTTGGTCCTTGAGCGTCGATGAAGTCTCTGACCATCTTAAACTCGGGGCTGTGCCCGAATGTTCCGTGATCACCAAACCCTGGGGCGAACTCAGCCTCGACGAGCTGTACGCCTTTCTCAAGCTGCGCACGGACGTCTTTCTTGTCGAGCAGAAAGTCGACGACGTCGAGCTCGACAACCGCGACCAGGAACCGACGACCGTGCATTACTGGATCGCGGATGACGCCGGCACCGCCGCCTACCTGCGCGTGCTGTTCGACGAGCATCCCGAGCACCTCGACGCTCACCGCGTGCCCGGTCGAGTCATCGTGCGCGCCGACCGACGCGGAGAGGGGCTCGCACAGCAGCTGTTCGCGCGCGTGCTCGAAGACTTCGGGTCTGACGCGATGATGCTGCACGCTCAGGAGTACATCGCGCCGCTCTATGCGAAGTACGGATTCACGGCCTTCGGCGAGGGCTACATCGAGGCGGGCATCCCGCACATCTCCATGTACCGGGCCGGTTCCAAGGTTGAGGTGGGTAGGCTCGATTGAGCCAAGGCTGGAGTGAAATACCCGTGAGCATCTCCGCATCGTCACGCGTTCGGTCGGGCATGATCGCTGCGATCACCGCCGGTTGTGCCCTCGCCATCGCGCTCGCGGGCGTGGGCACCGCTCACGCCGATGCTGCCTCGAGTGACGCGCCCGCCACCGTCGCCCTGTCCGCAACCGCATGCCCGGTGCAGTCGTCCACCCTCACCTGGGGATTCAAGGAGTCGTTCCGCAGCTACATCAGCGGGTCGATCGCCAACGGCGAGTGGACTGTCGCCGACGGTGCGACGTACGAGACCCCCAGCTTCGGGTGGATCGACGGCGTCGGCACCTTCGACGGCGAGACGGGCGAGGGATCTCTCGCCTTCGCCGGTTCGGTCACGTTCACCGGCCACGGCGGCATCCTGAACACCACCATCTCGAATCCCACGGTGCAGTTCATTGACAGTGACTCGGCCGTGATCCTGGTCGACGTCTCGGGCACGACCCAGGAGGGCGCCGCGATCGACGCCAAGAGCGTCGAGTTCGTCACCCTGGATCTCTCCGACACGATCGCGGCCACCGGCGGCGTGCTGACGGTGACGGATGCCCCGGCGACCCTCACCGCAGACGGCTCGGAAGCGTTCGGTACCTATGAGGCCGGCGAAGCCTTCGACCCTGTGACGATCGAGCTGGGCATCGACCCGGCCTGCGCGACGATCACCGTTCCGACCACCGCACCCATCGCCCCCACCGAACCCATCGCGGCGGCACCCACGCTCTGGTGGCTTTGGCTGGTCGGCGGCCTCGTGCTGCTGGGCGCGATGGTCGCAGTCATCGTCGTGGTGCTGCGCCGCCGCGTATAAGGCGGCCGGCGCTGGCGGGCGCTACTGGCCGGGAGCGTAGATGGCGCGAGCAAGCGCGTCGAGCACGGCAGCGGTGCGCGGCCCAAAGCTCAGGATGTCGCCATCGGCCATGTCCACGAAGCGACGGTTCTGGCCCGCCGTGGTCAGCGCAATTGCGGGCTTCGACTCGAGCAGGCCATCGACGCCGCCCACGCTCGCGATGCCGTCGGTCATCACCAGGATGAGGTCGGGGTTGGCGGCGACCATGGCCTCGTCGGTCATGGGCCGGTCGCCCTCGATGCCGATCTCCGCCGCGACATCCACCCCGCCCAGCGACGTGATGAGCACGTCGGCGCCCGACTCCTTGCCGAACAGGTAGTAGATGCCCGAGTTGCCCCGCAGGTAGAGGAACATCATGCGCAGCGGTTCACCGGATGGCACGATGCCCGCGATCTCGCTCACCTTCGCGTCAATACCGCTGACCAGCTCCGCGGCGAGGGTCTCACCCGCGGCAGGAACACCCAGCGCCTGTGACACCTGGCGCGCAAGCTCCCCGACCCCGGCGATGCTGGGCTCGGTGTCGACGAATACCACGGCGATGCCCGCGTCGCGCAGCTGCAGCACCACATCGATTGGGCCGATCGTGCCGTCGGTGATGATCACGGTGGGTCGCAGCGCGAGGATCGCCTCGCTGTTGACGGTGTGACCGCTCGAGGTGACCACGGGCAGGTCGACCGCCTCGGGAAAGGTGGTGGAAATGTCGCGACCGACCACGCCGTCGCCCAGGCCCAGCGCGAACACCGTGGCCGCAATCGAGCCGGAGAGGTCCATCGCGAGAATGCGGTCCGTTGACGTGACGGTCACCGGAGTGTCTCCCGCGAGGTCGTGCGAGGTGACGGTCACGGGCAGCGACTGCTGGGGCGCGGCATCCGGTACCTCAACGGCGGCGTTGGCAAGCACGGCGGTGGATTCGCCCACAAAGGCACGCGGGTCGGCGGGCACGTCGAGCTCTGCGAGCGGAATCGTCGGGTCGCTCGTCACCGTCGGCGTGGCAGAGTGCGTCGCGGCGGGGCTGCAGCCGGCGAGCACGGCAACCAGGAGGGCTGCCAGTGCTGCGGTCGCTGTCGTGCGGGAGAGCATGGCGGCCAATCAGGGTCGGGATGTCGTACTTAGGTAATCCTAAGCTGCGAGCCCTCAGGCCCGCTGTGAATCCCCGGCTGGCCAGCGTTCTTCAGCCTCTCACCAGCATCCGGCCCCTAGGATTGCGACCGTACTGGGAGGACACGTGAGCGCGAAGCCTGAGCCGCAGCACCAAGCTGCGTCTGAACTGACTTCTCGCGACGCCGCGATTCTCGACTTTGAACGTCAATGGTGGCGCCACGTAGGCGCCAAGGAAGACGCGATCCGGGCCGAATTCGGCCTGACTGCCGCCCGGTATTATCAATTGCTGAATGCCGTGATCAACTCGCCCGAGGCCGTGCGCCATGATCCCATGTTGGTTCGGCGCCTTTTGCGTGCACGGGATGCTCGCACCGAAGCCAGGGCCGCCAGAGCATTCAGAACCTCTGACCCGGTTGGCAACGACCCCCACGAAGAATCGAACGACTGAGCTATGGCGAACTTTCCGAAAGACCGGTTCGACGAACTACCCGAAGACCTCACTCGTGTCGGCGCCCACCGCGGGCCGCGCAAGAAGGGTCGCGGCTGGATCGTCTTCGCCTGGGCGCTACTGGCGACCGGCGTTCTCGTCTTCGGGGGCCTGTTCGGTATCAGCCGCGTGCTCGACATCGACCTGGGGCTTCCCTTCATCCCCGTCGAGGTTGTTCCCACGCCGACTCCGACCCCCACGCCGACCGCCGATCCCGTCACTGACCCGGCCACCATCGACCCCGCGCGCCTGATCACCATCACCGTGCTCAACGGAACGCCCACCGTCGGTCTCGAGAACACTGTCGGTACTTCACTCGTCGCGTCGGGCTGGCCCGTGGGCGCGACGGCGACCACATCGTCGAGCGACGTGGAAGAGACCTTCGTCTACTACACGAGCCCCGCAGACGAGGATGTCGCGCGAGGAGTCGCGGTGGCTCTTGGCGTCGGTGGCATCCGACTTGTCGAGCCACTGACGGTTTCGAGTGCCCCCATCACGGTCGTGCTCGGGGCCGACTACCCGGTGCCCGCAGCCTAACTATTTGGCCGTTCCGGGCCGAAAACGCGCTGCACGTTCCGATCGTGTTACGTACGTGTTTAACTTCACCAAACACCCCTATAAACGGCAGTTTTGCTCGGCTACTATCTGGGATTGGTCGTCCCGTCAGTCGGCCGCCAGGAACACAGCAGGGAGTAACACATGGCGAACGGAACCGTGAAGTGGTTCAACGCTGAAAAGGGCTACGGTTTCATCACCGTCGACGGAGGAGGACAGGACGTTTTCGTCCACTACTCGGCAATCGACATGGGTGGTTACAAGGTTCTTGAAGAAGGCCAGCAGGTGATCTTTGAAGTCGGAACGGGCGCAAAGGGCCCGCAGGCTGAGTCGGTCAAACTGGCATAATCCACACGCAATCACACTTACCGCAGGCAAGCGCCACTCACCATAGGTGGGTGGCGTTTTGTCGTTCCTCCCACTCTTTGCACTCACCCCTCACGAGTGCTAACTTTGACGCTGGCACTCTATGCTTCTGAGTGCTAAAGAATTCGTTTGTACGACGTCCGGGAGGGACGAGAAACACACATGGCAAAGATCATTGCTTTCAACGAAGAGGCCCGTCGCGGCCTCGAGCGCGGCCTGAACATTCTGGCCGACGCCGTCAAGGTCACACTCGGCCCACGTGGCCGCAACGTCGTGCTCGAGAAGAAGTGGGGCGCGCCCACCATCACGAACGATGGTGTGTCGATCGCCAAGGAAATCGAACTCGACGACCCATACGAGAAGATCGGTGCCGAGCTCGTCAAGGAGGTCGCCAAGAAGACCGATGACGTCGCCGGTGACGGAACGACCACCTCGGTTGTTCTCGCCCAGGCGCTCGTGCGCGAAGGCCTCCGCAACGTTGCTGCCGGTGCAGACCCGATCAGCCTCAAGAAGGGCATCGAGAAGGCCGTAGGCGCCGTTATCGAGGCTCTCGTTGCATCCGCCAAGGAGATCGAGACCAAGGAAGAGATCGCTGCAACCGCATCCATCTCCGCTGGTGACTCCGAGATCGGCGCTCTCATCGCAGAGGCCATCGACAAGGTCGGCAAGGAGGGTGTTGTCACCGTCGAGGAGTCGAACACCTTCGGCACCGAGCTCGAGCTCACCGAGGGCATGCGCTTCGACAAGGGCTTCCTGTCGGCATACTTCGTCACCGACCCCGAGCGCCAGGAAGCGGTCTTCGAAGACCCGTACATCCTCATCGCCAACTCGAAGATCTCGAACATCAAGGATCTTCTGCCCATCGTCGACAAGGTGATCCAGAGCGGCAAGCAGCTGCTCATCATCGCGGAAGACGTTGACGGCGAGGCTCTCGCAACTCTCGTTGTGAACAAGATCCGCGGCATCTTCAAGTCGGTTGCCGTGAAGGCTCCCGGCTTCGGCGACCGTCGCAAGGCCCAGCTGCAGGACATCGCGATCCTCACCGGTGGACAGGTCATCTCCGAGGAGGTCGGACTCAAGCTTGAGAACGCCACCCTCGACCTGCTCGGCCGCGCACGCAAGGTCGTCATCACCAAGGACGAGACCACGATCATCGAGGGTGCGGGTGACGAGGAGGCAATTGCCGGTCGCGTCAAGCAGATCCGTGCCGAGATCGAGAACACCGACAGCGACTACGACCGCGAGAAGCTCCAGGAGCGCCTCGCCAAGCTCGCCGGTGGTGTCGCAGTCATCAAGGCTGGTGCCGCGACCGAGGTTGAGCTCAAGGAGCGCAAGCACCGCATCGAGGATGCAGTGCGCAACGCCAAGGCAGCAGTCGAAGAGGGCATCGTCGCCGGTGGTGGCGTCGCGCTCATCCAGGCTGGCAAGGTTGCCTTCGAGACCGCAGCAGTGACCGGCCTGACCGGCGACGAGGCGACGGGCGCGAACATCGTGCGCGTTGCAATCGACGCTCCGCTCAAGCAGATCGCACTCAACGCGGGCCTCGAGCCCGGTGTTGTTGCTGACAAGGTGCGTCACCTGCCCGTCGGACACGGCCTCAACGCCGCGACCGGTGAGTACGTCGACATGCTCGCTGCAGGAATCAACGACCCGGTGAAGGTAACGCGTTCCGCGCTGCTCAACGCCGCGTCGATCGCCGGCCTCTTCCTCACCACTGAGGCAGTCGTCGCCGACAAGCCGGAGAAGTCGCCGGCCCCGATGGGTGACCCCAACGGCGGCATGGACTTCTAGGTCCTAGAACAAGCAAAGACGGCCGGTTCCCCTCGGGGAGCCGGCCGTTTCGCTGTGCCCGGCCTTAACGCACGAACAACCGCGCGTTCTGGCTCTCGACCTCCGCGTACTGGTGTCCGGCCTGGCCGAGTGCGTGATTGAGGGCGCCCAGATTCTGCTCGACGAGCTGCTGGGTGCCCTTCCACTCGTTCACGGCAGCGCTGAACGCCGCCGACGCCATGCCTTGCCAGGTGCCCTCGAGTTGCACGAGCTGCCCGATGAGGCTGGCTACTTCCGCTTCTATGCGGCTGATGGTGGTGCGCACGGATCCCGTGGCATTGAGAACGGCTTCACTGTCTACCTGATAACGAGTCATGGGGAGACGGTAGGGGCCACGGCAGGCCGCGCGGCGGGGGAGTCAGGAGACGGTGGAGTCCGCGGCATCCGTCTCGCTCTGGAGGAGCGGAAGGAAGACTCTGAAGGTAGCGCCGCCACCGGGGGTCTCGAGCACCTCGACCTCACCCTTGTGGGCGGCAACGATGGCAGACACGATCGCGAGGCCGAGACCACTGCCCCCGGTGTCGCGGGTGCGCGAGGTGTCGGCTCGCCAGAAGCGCTGGAAGATCTTCTCGCGAATCTGCGGGGGGATGCCCTCGCCATGATCGATCACAGAGAGCACGGCCCGCTGGCTGTTGGCGTCGACCCCGACACCAATCTCGATCGGGCTGTCGGCAGGGGTGAAGCGCAGCGCGTTGCCCATGAGGTTGGTGAGCACCTGGCGAATCTTGTTCTCCTCGGCCATCACGACCGCGCCCAGCTCCACGGGCGGCGGAGCAGCGACGGGTATGGCCTCGCCGGCGTCGCGCGCGGGCCGCTGGCGCCGAGTCGTGAGGCGGGCGAGAGTCGCGCCCGCAAACGCAATGGGGCCGGTAGCGAGCGAGGGGCGCGGTGGCGGCCCGCTCGTCGGGTTCGCGGGCGGAACGACATCCATGACGAGCGTCTCTGTGGAGACCTCGGCGGGGATGTCGAGGCCAACGACCGTGACGACCCGGCCCGGGGAGGAGGCCATCGCGTCGAGCGCGGCATCCTGCGCAATAGGCACGAGGTTGACGCGCGTGAGCACGAGCGGCTTGGCCTCATCGATTCGGGCGAGCTCGAGAAGGTCTTCGACGAGTTCGCCCATGCGAATCGCCTCCTTCTCGATGCGCTCCATGGCCTGCGCGACATCTTCGGGCTTCGTGAGCGCACCCATGCGATACAGCTCGGCGTAGCCGCGCACGGAGACCAGGGGTGTGCGCAGCTCGTGGCTCGCGTCGCCCACGAATCGGCGCATCTGGTCGATCGTCTTCGCGCGATCGGCAAACGCTCGATCGATTCGCGAGAGCATCGAGTTGAGCGAGCGGTTGAGTCGGCCGACCTCGGTGTTGGGGGTAGCCCCGCCGAGGCGCTGGCTGAAGTCGCCGCCCGCGAAGCGTGCCGCCGTGGCCTCGACCTCGCGCAAGGGAGCGAACGTGGATGTCACGAGCAATCGGGTGAGCGCCCCGCCGACAATCACGACTGTCAGGCCGAAGAACAGGAAGATCGCGGCATACCGTGACACCGTGCCGTTGGTGTCTTTGAGGTCGAGCGCGATCACCACGGTGTAGAACTCGGTGCCCGTGCGGTCGGTGGTCGGGTACGCGCCGACGCGCCACTGGCCGCCGACCTCGGTGCTGGGCAGAGTGACCTCGTCGTCGATGCGGGAGACGACCTGCAGGTTGAGGGAGTCCACGATCGGCCGAGCCGACTGGGTGACGCGGTTGCTGCACAGCACATTGCCGTTCACATCGAGCACGGCAAGGTAGTACTCGTTGACGACGGGGGAGACAGCGCATCCACCGCCCGGCTCGATCTCGCCGACGAGCTTTTCGCGCGCCGACGAGATCTTCACGTCGAGTTCGTCTTGCAAATAGTTGCGCAAAACGGCCATGGTGCCGAGCCCAGCGACGAGCAGGCCCATGGTGAGGAGCAGCACAGTAACACCGGTGATCTTGGTGCGCAGGGAGATCCTGTTCCACCAGTCGGTGACGTCGTGCATAAGGGGTTAAGGCTAACCCGTGAGGCTAGGCTCTGGCTGCTTTCAGCATGTATCCGAAACCACGCTTGGTCTGGATGACAGGCTCGTCTGAGAACTGGTCGAGCTTGCGACGCAGGTACGAGATGTAGCTCTCGACGATTCCAGCGTCACCGTTGAAGTCGTACTCCCACACGTGGTCGAGAATCTGAGCCTTCGACAGCACGCGGTTGGGGTTGAGCATCAGGTAGCGCAGCAGCTTGAACTCGGTGGGGCTGAGTTCGATCTGCTCGCTGCCGATGGTCACCTCGTGGGTGTCCTGGTCCATCGTGAGGTCGCCGGCACGAATGATCGCCTCTTCGTCGTCGATCATGGTGCGGCGCAGGATCGCCTTGATGCGAGCAACGATCTCGTCGAGCGAGAAGGGCTTCGTCACGTAGTCGTCGCCACCGACGGTCAGACCGGTGATCTTGTCTTCGGTGTCGTCTTTGGCGGTCAGAAAGAGAATGGGGGCGGTGTAGCCGGATGCGCGAAGGCGCTTGGTCACACCGAAGCCGTTCATGTCGGGGAGCATCACATCGAGAATGATGAGGTCGGGCTCCTCCTCGAGAACGGCGGAGATTGCCTGTGCGCCGTTGCCGACTGCGCGAACAGCGAACCCTGCAAAGCGCAGGCTCGTGGTGAGAAGGTCGCGAATGTTCGGTTCGTCGTCAACGATCAGAATCTTGGGTCCATCAGCCATGCGTACAGTATCTGGCAGTTAGCTGGAAGAAGTCTGGGAGTAGTTCGAGCGATTCTCGCGAGCGGCCTGAGTGCGAAAGCCTACGCTTCCAGGCCGTCGAAGAATGCGATGAGTTCGGCGCTCCAGGCCTCCGGCTCTTCCCACGGGCCGAAGTGGCCGCCGGCAGGCATGCGCGTGAAACGCTGCACGTTGTAGAAACGCTCGGCAGACTCGCGAGGAGCGGGGAGCAGGTCGTGCGGAAACTGTGCGACCCCGGTCGGAACATCCACTCGTCCGTCGCTCAGAGCGGCCGTTCGGCTGTCGAAGTAGTAGCGCGCGGCCGAGCCGGCCGTCTGGGTGACCCAGTAGATCGTGAGGTTGGTGGCGAGCTCGTCGAGAGTGAAGGCGCTGAACACGTCGCGGTCACTCCAGGACTGGAACTTCTCGAGCATCCAGCTCGCGAGCCCGGCCGGCGAGTCATTGAGTGAGGCGGCGAGCGTCTGCGGCTTGGTGCGCTGGAGGTGTGAGTAGCCGCCCTCGGCGAGATCCCATTGCAGCGACCTCGTGGCCCAGTCGCGTTCTGCCTCGGTGAGGATGGCGGGGTCGAGGGCACGCATGCGGCGGAACGGGATGTCGCCCAGGTGAAGGCCGAGCAGGCGTTCCGGATGCCGCAGGGCGAGCTGGTCGGCGATGTGGGTGCCGATATCGGCACCGTGCACTCCGAAACGCTCGTGGCCCAAGTCGCGCATGAGGTCGGCCAACTGGTCCGCGATCTTGGCCGGACCCCACGGCTCGGTGGGGCGGTCACTGAACCCGAAGCCCGGGATGCTCGGCACCACGATCTCGAAGCGCTCACCCAGGTGAGGCAGGGCACGTTCGAACCGCACGAACCCGTCTGGCCAGCCGTGGACAAGCAGCAAGGGGGTCGCCCTGGGCGTGCCCGAGCGCAGAGCATGCACACCGTTGCTGCGCACCTGTTCGATCGCATTGAGTCGCGCCTCCGCGGCTCGCCAGTCGTACTCGGTTGCCCAGTATTCGACGAGCGTGCGGAGCGCCTCGGGGGCGGTGCCCTGCGACCAGTCGTCTGTCACGGCATCCGGCCATCGGGTGGCACGCAAGCGCGCTCGCAGGTCGTCGAGCACGGGCTGGGGCACTGCGATCTCGAACGGTTCGACCATGGTGCCCATTCTGTCGTCGACCGCTGTCACTTGACGCCGTGGCATCCTCGGCCCCACGGGTGGAATCGCGAGGTGGCGAGCACCTTGGCTGGAGTCGCGTCAGTGTCCAGTTGTGGCGACTTTCGGGCATCCGGAACTCACCACAACTGGACACTCGCAGGGTCTGGGGATGGGCGCCGGGGCCGCCCGCGAATCCTTGGCAATCTCGAGGGATGCCAGCGCCCCTGCCTGCCGAGTTCTCCGGCCAGCCTTTTGCGGTCGATGCGCAGGGAGCCGCGGGGGTGTCGCGGTCGCGAACACGCGCGAAGGACCTGCAAGCGCCGTTCAGGGGCGTGCGGATGCCCGCAGGCGAGCCGGGTACTCGAGAACTCTGCGAGGCCTATGCGATTCGGATGACGGATGGACAGTTCTTTAGCCACGAGACCGCAGCAGTTCTCCACGGCCTGCCAGTGCCGTCGACGCACCTGCTGCACGTAAGCACGATGGGCGGAGCAGGCAGAGAGCCTCGGGTGCAGGGGATCGTTGGCCACCGCCTGGCAGTTGGCAGCGTCACGGTCGTGACCGTTGAGGGCCTCACCATCGCATCGCCGGTCAGCACATGGGTGATGCTTGCTCCGCACCATTCCCTTGTGCAGTTGGTGATTCTCGGGGATGCCTTGGTGCGTCGCAAGCACCTTCTTGCGACTCGTGCCGAGATGATCGCGGCGGTCAGGAATGCGGCGGGCAGGCGCGGACACCGCCGTCTCTCAGCGGCGCTGGCTCTCGTGCGGGCACGCACGGATTCGCCCCGCGAAACGAGAACGCGTCTGTGGTTGGTCTGGGGCGGGCTTCCGGAGCCCGTCGTGAACGCGGTCATTCGAAATCAGTTCGGCGGATTTTTGACCTTCGGTGACCTGGTCTACGAGCGGTATCGGGTGATCGTGGAGTACGACGGCGGACAGCACTTCCAAGAAGAGGGCGCGCTCAGCGATGTGGACCGCCTTGAGGCCCTCATGGCGTTGGGCTGGCGGGTGGTGCGCATCAACAAGACCCACTCGCAGTCCGTCGCGGTCGCACTGGTGCGTGCCGCACTCATCCAAGGGGGATGGCGGCCGTGAGTGTCCAGTTGTGGCGACCTTCGGGCATCCGCAACTCACCACAACTGGACACTCGCGACGCTAGGCAGCGCGCTCGAGGTCGTCGGCGTCGAGGATCGTGTAGGCGTAGCCCTGCTCTGCGAGAAAGCGCTGGCGGTTCTGCGCGAAATCCTGGTCCACGGTGTCGCGCGCGACGAGCGTGTAGAAGTTGGCGGGCAGGCCGCTCTCCTTGGGGCGCAGCAGTCGGCCGAGACGCTGCGCTTCCTCCTGGCGGGAGCCGAATGATCCGGAAACCTGGATGGCGACGGTCGCCTCGGGCAGGTCGACCGAGAAGTTCGCGACCTTCGAGACCACGAGCACCTTCGTGACCCCGTCGCGGAACTCCTGGTAGAGCCGCTCGCGCTCATCGATGGATGTGGCGCCCGTCAGTTTCGGCGCCTTGAGGGCATCGGCGAGCTCATCGATCTGGTCGAGGTACTGGCCGATCACGAGGATGCGCTCGCCCTCATGCTTCTTCACGAGAGCCTTGACCACGCCAAGCTTCGCCGGTGCGGTGGCCGCCAGACGGTAGCGCTCATCATCGGCGGATGCCGCGTACTCAAGCCGCTCCATCTCGGGCAGGTCGATGCGCACCTCGAAACAGGAGGCCGGCGAGATGAAGCCCTGGGCCTCGATCTCCTTCCACGGAGCGTCGAAACGCTTCGGCCCGATGAGCGAGAAGACGTCGCCCTCGCGGCCGTCTTCGCGAACGAGCGTTGCGGTCAGTCCGAGGCGTCGGCGAGCCTGCAGCTCGGCCGTGAGCTTGAAGACGGGGGCGGGCAGCAGGTGCACCTCGTCGTAGATGACGAGGCCCCAGTCGAGGGCATCGAGCAGAGCGAGGTGGGCGTACTCGCCCTTTCGCTTGGCCGTGAGAATTTGGTAGGTCGCGATCGTGACCGGACGCACCTGCTTGACCACGCCCGAGTACTCGCCGATCTCGTCCTCAGTGAGAGTCGTGCGCTTGAGAATCTCGGCCTTCCACTGCCGGGCCGACACGGTGTTGGTCACGAGGATGAGCGTCGTGGTCTCCGTGGCAGCCATCGCTCCGAGACCTACGAGCGTCTTGCCCGCGCCACACGGCAGTACGACGACACCCGATCCGTGGGCGGCGAAGTTGTCGATCGCCTGGTGCTGGTAGGGGCGCAGGTGCCACGCACTTTCGTCGAGGTCGATGGCGTGCGGGGTTCCCGGCGTGTAGCCGGCGAGGTCTTCTGCTGGCCAGCCGAGTTTGAGCAGTTCCTGCTTGAGCTGGCCGCGAGCCCACGCCTGCACGACGTAGGTGTGGTCGCCGCGCTTCTCGAACAACAGGGCGGCAACCTTGCGTGCGCGCGTGATCTCGCTGAGCACGGCGGCGTCGGTGGCCGTGAGTGTGAGGGCTCCGTCATCCGCTCGCTCGATCACGAGGCGACCGTATCGACCGACCGTCTCGGTCATGTCGACGACCACTGACTGGGGGATCGCGAACTTCGAATACTTCTCGAGCGTCGCGATCATGTCGGCGGCGGTGTGACCGGCGGCGCGCGCGTTCCACAGGCCGAGGCGAGTGATGCGGTAGGTGTGAATGTGCTCGGGGGCTCGTTCGAGTTCGGCGAAGACGGCGAGGTCGTGGCGGGCATCCTCGGCGTCGGGATGCGCGACCTCGAGGAGCACGGTGCGATCGCTCTGAACGATCAGGGGGCCGTTTGCGGGCATCCTTACAGCTTAGTTGCGGTTACTCCGCGATCGGCCCGACGGCCGTGATGCTCGACAGCGGCAGGGTGCGTTCGATGTCTGCCTTGCGGTCGCGAGCGCGCAGTCGGCCGCCGGCCACGGATGCTGGCTCGAGCTGGTAGTCGATGGAGGTTCCGTCGGGCATCTGCACGGTCACGGTGAGGGCGACCTTGCCCTTGATGGCCACGTCGAGCTGGCGCGAGAGCCAGGCGGCGCCCGTGACATCCGGGTCGGCGGAACTGCCGAGCCGCAGACGCTCGATGAGCGAGATTGCCGGGTCGGCCGCGACGACGGCGCCGGGGCGCGCGACCTGCCGACGCTTCAGCAGGATCACTTCGCCTGCCCCGTTCTCGGCGGCGACCGGGTAGCGCGCCTCGCTCAGCGTCCAGAAGACGAGCTCGAGGTCGAAGCGGCTCTCGAGCCCGTCGCCCGCGCGAGCGAGGCCGAGGGCCGCGATGCTGTGGTCGACGAGAAGGGTGCGCAGCAGCGTTGCATCCGTCGTCCGAACGTAGGTGCGCGCACCCTCGAGCGAACCGACGCGCACGAGCCCGTAGCGCGCGGCCGCCTCGGTGATGAGGTAGTCGAGCGGCTGCGGGATGCCCGTGAGCGAGATCTCGCCAAGGAACGACCGAATGCTCTCGGCGGTCTCACCGGACGCGAGCGCGCGATAGAGGCTCGCGGTCGACACCCGGTAGCTCGATGCGAGCGCGCGCCCCTCAACGTCGGCCATCGAGCGCAGTCGCGCGTCGAGGTGCGGGGCGAGTGGTCCCGGCGAGACGATTGAGAGGTCGTGTTGCAGGTAGACCTGCTCAACGGCGGGCGGAAAGAGCTCGGCCATCGCGGTCGCGGCGGGCTGCGGGCCATCCATCAGCAGCACGGCACCGGGGGTCGACGGAACGTGCTCCGCGGTGATGCCGAGCAGTTCGGCGTCGCGCGTGTAGGCGAGCACCCGCTCGCGCATCCACTCCCCGCCGCCGGGAAACAGCCAGTTGAGGTACTCGTCGAGCCTGTCGCCCCACATGGCGTGGGCGCGCTCGCTCAGAATCGTGCGGATGTCGCCGGGCAGCCGTTCCAGCCACGCGGCGGCCAGCAGGGCCCAGCGTTCGCCCGACGTGTCGACCATCCAGTCGACGCTCGAGGTGGTGGGGCGCCAGCGACCGTTGTCGAGGGCGATGAGGCCGGCGCGCGACGCGATCTCCAGCAGCCCGGGCACCCGCTCGATGTCAACCGCCATGCTCGCTGCGAGTCGCTTGCTGTCGGGCAGCGCGACGCCGCCGCGCGCGAGCTCGCGAGCCGAATCGTGCTGCAGCTCGGCAATGAGTTCGGCGATCGAGGTGGTCGTGGCAAACGCGTGCTCGGATGCGACGTGGTCGACGAACTTCGAGTCGACTCCGCTCACCGGCGCGAGCGCCGCCGGGGCCGGTGTGCCCGCGAGCTCGCGCAGCGACGGAAGCCCCAGGTCTGGCCACGTCATCAGCTGCTGCGAGACCGACGTGGGCACGGTCCACAGGCCGTTTGTCTGCGTCACCAGGGCCAGTCGAGAGGCTTCGGCCAGGTGCGCGGGGAGTCCGCCGGGGTCGCCACCCAGGGTTGCCAGATGTGCTGCGGCATCCGCTTCGCTCACCGTGCCGAGGTCTGCGATCGCGGCGAGAACCGCGAGAGTGGGGCGATCGAGACGGCCCAGGGCGTGCTGGATCGACGACGGGTCGAGCAGTGCGTCAGCCAGATCAAAGAAGTCGCGGATGCCCGCCTCGCGAATCTCGCGGGCGCCGAGAAGTGCGGCCAGTTCGGCATCGCCCAGCGTGCGAAGCTGGCCCGCCAGCACCAGTGCCGACTCGTTAGTTGCGGGCATCCCTTGCTTCACGACCCCGACGAATGCCGCTGATGATGATGACGGCGATCACAAGCAGGAGTCCCAGGGGCAGGCCAATGGCCGGCAACACGATCGCGACCGGCCAGATTCCCTGGCTGAAGTCGCGCACCCCCACAGCCGTGCCGATGATCACGGCGACGAAGCTCAGAATCGACAGGCCGATGGATGCAGCAACCATGAAAGCGAGCGTGCGCTCGAGCTGGTTGCCAAGGATAGGGGTGTCATTTGCCACGAAGACAAGGATACGGGGTAGCCGGACTGCTCTAGTCTTGATGCACTAGCAATAAGAGGAGTACCGCGATGCCCACCGGCAAGGTCAAGTTTTACGACGACGAGAAAGGCTTCGGCTTCATCAGCTCAGATGACGGCCAGGAAGTCTTCCTTCATGCGTCCGCCCTGCCCGCCGGCACCACCGGTGTGAAGGCTGGCACCAAGCTCGAGTTCGGCATCGCCGACGGCAAGAAGGGCGCGCAGGCGTTGTCTGTGCGCGTTCTGGATGCTCCGCCGTCGCTCGCGAAGCTCAACCGCAAGCCGGCCGACGACATGGCGATCATCATCGAAGACCTCGTCAAGCTCATGGACGGCATCGGCTCGGGCCTCAAGCGCGGGCGCTACCCCGACAAGGTCCACTCGTCGAAGATCGCCGCCATGCTGCGCAAGGTCGCGGACGAGCTGGATGCCTGAGCGTTTTGAAGAACTAGCTCGGGCAGCGTTGCTCGAGATCACCCCGGCTGCAACAGTCGGTGCCTACTCGGGCGAAACCGAGGAAGGCGACGGAGTCGTCTCGGTGCTGTTTGACTCCGCCATGGAGGGCTACCCGGGTTGGAAGTGGACGGTCTCGGTCGCCCAGGTTCCCGACTCCGAGCCGACAGTGCTCGAGGCCGAGCTCATGCCCGCCGACGGCGCACTGCTCGCGCCCGACTGGGTGCCGTGGTCGGAGCGTCTCGCCGACTACAAGGCCGCGCAAGAAGCGATCGAGGGCGTCGAGTCTGACGACGACTCCGACGACCCCGACGAGGAATCGGATGTCGCGGACGACGAATCCGACGACGAAGACGACGACCTCGATGACGACGACGACCTCGACGACGAGCCCGACGAGGACGACGTTCTCGGAAGCGACGTGCTGCACGGCGGCGACGTCGACGGCGTAGACATCGACGACCTCGACGAAGACGCGGATGACTCCGACGACGACGACGAGTCAGACGACGAAGACTCGGACGACGATGACTCGGACGATGACGAGTCAGACGACGAGGACGAGCGCACCTACTAGGGAGCTACTTCTGTCGCCAGTTCGTGTAGAGGATGCCGATCAGGCCTAGCGCGATTCCGGCGACGCACGTCCACAGCCACCACGCATTGCCCGCGTCGGTGAGTGGGCCGATGAAGAAGATCAGCGCGGCCAGGGCGACGAGCCACAGCGCGACTCCGATGAGCATGGGCTTGCGATCATCCGTCTTCACGGGCGCGGGATCGGGCCGACGCTCGGAGTCCTTCAGCCACAATCGCACGGCTACAGGCTACCCAACCCGCGCACCACTCGCCGAGATCGCCACTTTTGTGGATGTGGCGGGCGAAATACCCACAGAAGTGGCGTTCTCGGCGGGAGGTGGAGGGTGGTGGGCGCGCTAAGCGGGGTGGAAAGTGCCCACGGGCACCGAGATGAGCACGCGGGCGCCCCATCCGGGAACATCGGCTGCGGCATCCCACCCGCTGTACTTCGACGCGAGCGCCTCGAGCACGTCGGGGCGCGCCCGAGCAGATGTGTGCAGGGTGGCCACGCCGTTGATCACGCCGGCGTCGCGACCGTCGAAGGCGATCGTCACCCTCGGGTCGGCGCGCACGTTGCGCCACTTGAGGGCGGTGTCGCCCGTCGAGATCCAGATCGTGTCATTCAGAACCGCGAACCAGACGCGGGATGTTTGCGGCGCGCCGTTCGGGCGCACCGTGGTGAGCCATGCGTTGGGTTCTGTGTGCCAGGTCATGCGTTGGGTGGTCCCGTCAGGCTCGACCCGCGGGAACGGCTCGACCCGCGAGACGGACTAGAGGTTCTCGACCACGTACTCGATCGATGAGATGAGCGCGCGCACGTCTGATGGCTCGATCGCCACAAAGGTGGCGACGCGCAGCTGGTTGCGTCCGAGTTTGCGGTACGGGTCGGTGTCGACGATCCCGTTGGCGCGAAGGGTGGATGCCACTGCCGCCGCGTCAATCGAATCGTCGAAGTCGATCGTGACCACGACCTGCGAGCGAGAGGCCACGTCGCTGACGAACGGGGTGGCGTAGGCGGAGGCATCCGCCCACTCGTAGAGCGCCGACGACGACTCGGTCGTGCGCGCGGACGCCCAGCCGAGGCCGCCGTTGGTGTTGATCCAATTGACCTGGTCTTCGAGCAGCAGCAACGTCGAGATCGCGGGGGTGTTGAGCGTCTGGTTGAGGCGCGAGTTGTCGACCGCGTTCTTGAGGGAGAGGAACTCGGGGATGTAGCGGTCAGACGCCGCGATCTGCTCAACGCGAGCGAGTGCCGCGGGGGAGAAGAGCGCGAACCACAGCCCGCCATCCGAGGCGAAGTTCTTCTGCGGGGCGAAGTAGTAGACGTCGGCCTGCGACGAGTCGAAGTCGATGCCACCCGCGGCCGACGTGGCGTCGATCACGGTGAGCGCGTCGCCGGCCACGCGCGTGACGGGCGCCATGACTCCCGTGGATGTTTCGTTCTGCGGCCACGCGTAAACGTCCACGTCGTCGAGCTCGATGGTGGCGACCGAGCCGGCCGGGGCGTTGATCACGCGGGGCGCGGAGAGGTGGGGCGCGGTCGCGGCGGCCGCGAACTTGGCGCCGAACTCGCCGAAGGTGAGGTGCTCGCTGCGCTTGTCGATGAGGGAGTAGGCCGCGGCATCCCAAAATGCGGTCGAACCACCATTGCCGAGCACGACCTCGTAGCCGTCGGGAATGCGGAACAGGTCGCCGAGGCCGGAGCGCACGCGACCGACGAGATCTTTGATGGGCGCCTGGCGGTGAGAGGTGCCGAGGAGGGCCGAGCCAGCGAGCAGGTGCTCAAGCTGCTCGGGACGAATCTTGGATGGGCCGCATCCGAAGCGTCCGTCGGCGGGCAGCAAACCACTGGGAATCACAAGGCTGGGCATGCGTCAATCCTAGGGTCGCCGCCCGTTAGGCTTGACTTTATGACGGACCTCGTCGACACCACTGAGATGTACCTGCGCACCATCCTCGATCTCGAGGAGGAGCACATCGTGCCCCTGCGCGCCCGCATTTCTGAGCGCCTCGGCCACTCCGGCCCCACGGTTTCTCAGACGATCGGCCGTATGGAACGCGATGGGCTCGTGGTCGTCGAGGGCGATCGCCACCTCGAGCTCACGCCCGAGGGTCGGCAGCGTGCCATTCATGTCATGCGCAAGCACCGCCTCGCCGAGCGCCTGCTCGCCGATGTGATCGGGCTCGACTGGGCCTTCGTGCACGACGAGGCCTGCCGCTGGGAGCACGTCATGAGCGAGCAGGTTGAGCGTCGCCTGCTTGAGATGCTCGGTCACCCCACGGAGTCTCCGTACGGCAACCCCATCCCCGGTCTCGAAGAGCTGGGCGATGCCCCGGCACCCGCATTCATGGACGGGGTCATCAACATCGTCGACCTCGTTGCCGCCACTGACCAGCCCGTGAGCGGCGTCATCCGTCGCCTGGGGGAGCCCGTTCAGTTCGAGCCGGAACTGCTTCAGCAGCTGCAGTCGGCCGGTGTTTTGCCCGGCGCGACCGCCACAATCTCCGCCGCTGGATCGTATGTTTTGGTGCAGGTCGACGGCTTTGGGGATGGGCTTGAACTGCCCAACGAGGTCGCAATTCACATCTTCGTGGGTCGCTGAGAATCAGCCTTGAGGATGATGCCTATCCCTCGTCAGGGTGACAAAGCATCTCTCGTCGGGTACGGTCGATAAGTCCTCATCGGCCATAAGACGGCTAAAAGGACCCTTAGCTGGGCGTCTCGTTAACCCGTCCCAGTCGAGGTCAAGCGAATCGATATACGAAACGGATGGGGCAACGACCTAGAGTTGCCGAGGCGCAGGAGGTTAAATCTCTTGACAAAAGTAGGACCCCGTAAAACCCGAACGACAGCAATACCAACACCAGAATCTTCGGCTGTAGCAGCCCCTGTTGTTGAGGTACCAGCAGCTTTCACCGCACGCTCTGCACAGAAGAAACGCAAGTCGAGCATTCTCAGCCTTGCTGTCACAGCAGTGATCGTGCCCGGCCTGTTCGCAACAATCGCCTTGCCGGCCTACGCCTTCAACCCTGCGCCCGACACGGAGGCCGCCGAGGCCACCGCCGCGCTGCAGGAGATCAAGACCAAGGATGCACAGAGCGTCGTCGTCGACGCGGATGCCGCTGCATCCGGTGTCGCGCGTGACGCGTTCAGCGCGACCACCCACGAAGAGATCGTGGCGGAGCAGGAGCGTGCTGCTCTCGCCGCCGCATACGCCGCGTACTCGGGCCCGACCGCGGCCGACTACCTCGCCAACCCGGCCTACCCGAGCTTCGACCTGGGCGCTGTAGCCAACGTCGCGCTGCAGTACCAGGGCGTTCCCTACGCCTACGGCGGCTCGACCCCGGCCGGCTTCGACTGCTCCGGCTTCGTCGCGTTTGTGTACGCCCAGTTCGGCATCGCCCTTCCCCACTCGGTCTCCGGCTCGGCGGCCATGGGAACGGCAATCTCCACCGACGCAGCGTTGCCCGGTGACATCGTGATCCTGCCGGGTCACAGCGGCATCTACCTCGGTGGCGGAATGTTCATCGACGCGGGTACCGAGTCGACCGGCGTATCCGTTCGTCCCATCTATGAGAGCGACTACTACATCGTTCGCATCGGCATTTGACCTAACGGCCTCGCGTCGTTAATCAGACGTGCAGGTTTTCTGGGTTAGCCTGTAGCTCTCGGAGTTCCTTGAGCGACGGAGAGCCTTATGTCGAGTAGGTGCAGCATCCAAACCGTGGATGCGCGCGCCCACTTCTACATACGGCACAGCAGTGCGTACCGCGGGGTTACTCGCGCGCGCAACAACTAGGCATCGTCCCACGACGGTGCCTTTTTTGTTTCCTGCACTCTGTCGTTCATGAACCCCGGGTAGGTCGATCGCCTGCAAGCCGTGCAGGCTCCTCGAGAGGATGAATGTGCGCACTCTGGTCTTGAACGCGGGGTATGAGCCCCTCGCCGTCGTGAGCTTCAAGCGAGCCCTCGTGCTCGTGATGAACGACAAGGCGACGATCGTCGCGGCGGATACCGAGCATCCGGTCTGGGGATCCACCGGATCCTGGGACCGCCCGTCGGTGATCATCCTGCGCAAGTACGTGCGCATCCCGAGCGGCAGGCACGTGCCGGTCTCTCGTCGCGGGGTGCTTCGCCGCGACAATCACCGCTGCGGGTACTGCGGCAACTCTGCGAACACCATCGACCACGTGCAGCCGCGCTCGCGTGGCGGCAAAGACAGCTGGGAGAACCTGATCGCCTGCTGCCTCAAGTGCAACAACATCAAGGGTGACCGCACTCCGGCCGAGATGAACTGGACGCTGCGGATGACCCCACGCCCGCCCCACGGAACGAGTTGGCTCGTGCGTGGCATCGAGCGCGCGCTGCCCGACTGGGAGGAATTCCTCGCACCTGCAGCGTGAGTTGTTATCAGTTTGTGACAATTAGACTTGTCGACGCTCTTCCCGTACCCTCGAAGAGTCCCAAAAACCCGAATGGAAGTGCTTTTTCGTGGCCGATCTTCATGAATCCAGTTCGCTGGATGCTGAAGTGACCGCGCAGACCTTCACCTCGAGGCGGGAAATGCGCGAAGCGCAGAGCCGGGCAACGTCCGCTCCCCGCAAGCGACCGGATGCTGTTGCGGCCCCTCGTGAGGCCCGCACGGTCACGTCGTCGGCACGTCGACCGCGCCGCTCGGCCGTGGCTGAGCTGCGGGCATCCGCCACGGAACAGCACAAGCGCAAGAATCCGCTGAGCGTTCTCGCGACCATGAGCGTCGTGGTTGGCATGTTTGCCGTCGCGGGCCTGCCGGCCTACGCCATGACGGGAACGCAGCTGGTGTCCAGCTCGAAAGAGGGACTCGTTGCACAGGCGCTGACCGTGAGCTCGGATGCTGCGGCATCCGCCACGCTGCGCGACGGCTTCAGCGCCACCACCCCAGAGCAGCTCGAAGAGATGAACGCTGACGCACTGCGTGCCGAAGCGAACGCGCTTTACATTGCATCGGGCGCGCGCGAGCTGGGTGACGACTACCCCTGGCCGTACGAACTCACCGACGACCAGGGCGGCGGGCTTTCGCCCCTCAACTACTACTTCCGTGAGTGCGTTGACTTCGTCGCGTGGCGCATCAACCGCGACCAGGGTTACTACGCGGCACCGTTCAAGTGGGTCTGGTCGAACCTCACCCCCTACGGCGGCAACGGTGGCCAGTGGCAGTACAACTGGGAGGCCCTCGGTCGCACCGTGAGCGCTACGCCGATCGTGGGCGCGGTCGCCTACACGGGCGGCAACCACGTTGCGTACGTGAAGTCGGTCAACGCAGACGGAACGGTCACGCTCGAGGAATACAACTACGTTCCCGGCATGTACAGCCAGCGCACCATCCCCGCGACGTCTGTGGCGTCGTTCCTGTACCCGCCGTCCTAGGCGCGCCCGTTCGCTGAGGCACTCGAAGCGGCGCCCTGCTCTAGCGTTCGCTGAGGCCCTCGAAGCGGCCCCCGCTCTAGCGTTCGCTGAGGCACTCGAAGCGGCCCTCGCGTTCACTCCCGCGGAGATTCACCGCAACACGCCGCGAACCGCCGCGCCCACCGGGGTGTCGTCGAGAATCTCCGCAGTTGTGCGCGCCGGTAAGCTGGATGCCGCCGGCCTCTGTAGCTCAATGGAAGAGCAGTTCCGTCCTAAGGAAAGGGTTGGGGGTTCGAGTCCCTCCAGGGGCACCGAAGAGCCCTCACCGGAACCTTGGCTACAGCTTTGGGCTGCAAGGCCCCTGTTGAGCTTTGGGCTGCAAGGCCCCTCGTGCGTGTCGCGCCTTGCGTCGCGAGATCAAGGTGCTGGCTGGGGATGCGACTGCACGATGTCGCTCGGCGAGTGCCAGAGAGCGATTTCGCTGAACAGGTCAGACAGCGATCCACGCTCGCGTTCGATTGCGTCTGTAACTGCGCCTATCGCGAGCATGCCCGCCTCCGTCACCTCAAGCACCACGGCGCGGCGGTCCTCACGTACCGCATCGCGCCGGCGGACTATGAACCCCTTTGCGCACAGCTGATCAACTATGTAGGCGACCCCAGCACGGGATACCCCGAGCGAGGGAATCAGCTCATTTGGGCGCGTGCCTCCCTGTGCCGCTATCTGCACGAGGGCCGCTCGCTGGCGAGCCGCGAGCATCCCTTGGGTTGCCGCGCCCGGCATAGCCCGCACAAGCGAAGCCCCCGCTTCGCAGACCCGGCGGAGGAGATCGAGCGCGTCAGCTGAGGGCGAGGATGCACGGGGGTGCTCGACAGGCTGGAGTCCTTCGCTGATGTCATGAGCGATGTCAGCGCTGCGATGGAAGAACACGGTGATAGATCGGCGCAGCACACCCGACCTCTGCTCTCCGAGTTCGGTCAGAGCGACCTCGACCGCCCGCCTGTCAGCAGCCGATGGGCTGGTAGTGACGAGGTTCTCAGAACGCATGCGCGCGACGAGTCGAGACAGAGCGCGCCTGTCGAGGTGGCTGACTTCTGCTAGGCGACGAGTGGTCACCGAGCCCTCAGCGGCGAGCAGAACGAGGGCGATCATCTCCTCGATCTCCGCCCACTCTGTACCGAACGCGTCATCGATCACGGCGGTCATTTCGTCGTTGAATCGACCGAGCAATTCAACGGCGCGCTGCCGAGCGTTCGCGTCCAGGTTCGTGTTCACCACCCGATGATCTAAGCAGTCAGGGGCAATTCCGCCGAAACCGCCAATGTTGTTCAGAAATGTCCTGATTTTCGATATGGTCTTCCCAGACGGTCGTTTGGCCAGAGGAGTCGGCGGGTGTCGGGATGGGGAGACGCGATATGACCAGAGAAGATCACGCCCGCAGCGGCGCTCAAGCGGTGATTCCTGATGACGAGATACTCGATGTCGCCGTCGTCATGCCACGAGGTTCGACGCTCGCCGGCGTACTTGGGGCCGCCGCCGGCGTTGTCGGCGGGGGGAGTAACAACACGATGGCGTGGGGCGTCGCAGGGGGGATGATCGGCCAGCGCGTGAGCGCTGCCAGCCACGGCAGCTACCCCTCGCTCGTGCTCGCACTCTCGGCCGGGCGCCTCTACCTGCTCGGGCGCACGAGTACCGGGCTGGTCGGAGGCTGGAAGAACCTGCACCCGGTCGCTCACATCGAGCGCGAGAACCTCGAGGTCAGCAGGCACCGGCACGGCACCGTGCAGGTGATCGGGCTCACCGACAAGACGACCGGAACCACACTCGAGGTGGAGGCGCAGAACATCGGCGGCCTTGGGCTCAAGGATTTACTCGGAGAAGCCGAGGGCCATGAGGCCCCGGTCAATAACAACAATGGAGGGAACAACTCATGACAACCCAGCGACCTGGAGGCGTCGTCCTCATTGCCGTGCTTGCGTGGATCGGCGCTGCACTGCAGGTTATCTCAGGCGTGCTCGTGCTCACTCGTGTGTTGAGCCCCGAGGGCGTCGGCACGGAGGCGGCATGGATCGCGATCATCGTGGGCGTGGTTTCGTTCATCGTGGCCTTCTTCCTCTTCAGCGGAAGCAAGGTCGCGCGCATCCTCGTGACGATCTCGTTTGTGCTCTCCTTGCTCACGGCGGTCTTCGCTCTCATCGCGAATCCGGCGAACTTTGTGGCCCCCATTCTTTCGGGCCTGGTGGCGTTGATCGGTATTGGCCTTCTGTACACGAAGCGCGCGAACGAGTACTTCAGTCACTGACATAGAGTGCCGCCGCGCGATCGTCCAGCTGGATCCTCGCGCGGTGGCACGCACTCGTTCGACGGGGCGTGTCGAGTGTGATTCACCGGACCACCGCCCACCGAACCCATCCCCGGTGCTGTCGCCTACGCCTGGGAATACTGCTTGCTCGCTGAGGCTCGCGTGCCGCGGTTACCCGTCATTCACCTCGAAGTCGGGCTCCTCGGCGAAGTCGTCGTCGGCGTGGTCGGGGCGTGAGGGCAGCGGGGGTGACGGATGCAGTTGCTCGGCCGTGTCATCCGGGTCGAGCCCTTCGACATCGAAATCGTCCGGGGTGGGTGTGAGGTCGCGATCGCTCATTCCTCAAGCTCAGCGGATGCCGGCGCGAAGCGCAATGGCGTCGCGAGGAATGGGCAATCTGTTCCCTTCGAGTGCCTCAGGGAACGTCAGTGCCTCAGGGAACGGGCAGCCGTTCCCTTCGAGTGCCTCAGGGAACGCCAGGGCCACAGGGAACGGTGCCTAGTACTTGCGCCGCGCGGGCCCGCCTCGATCGGGGCGGATCTCGATGAGCTTGCCGCTGATGCGCGTGGATGCCAGCCGGTCGAGCGTCGCGCGCGGCAGGTCGGCGGGAAGCTCGACGATCGAGAAGTCCGGACGGATATCGATGTGCCCGAAGTCGTCGCGGCTCAGGCCACCTTCGTTGGCGAGAGCTCCCACGATCTGACGCGGCTCGACACGCTGGCGCTTGCCGACCTCGATGCGGTACGGGGCAAGCTTGGACGATGACGAACGGGGCCGACGCTCGGCGCGCTCGGGTCGATCCGGGCGGTCGTCGCGAAACGAGCGGCCCTCACGGGGGTTGCTGCGCTCGTCGCGGTCGCGTGACTGCCGCGCGAAGCGCGGATCATCCGGCGAGAGCAACAGGGGAGTGTCGCCCTGGGCGACGATCGCGAGGGCGGCCGCGACATCCGATTCGACCACGTCGTGGTGCTGCACGTAGTGGGCGATGATGTCCCGAAAATCGTTGAGGCGCCCCTCGTCGGCGAGAGCCGCCGTGATCGCATCGTCGAACCGCGTGAGGCGCGTGACGTTGACGTCTTCCACGCTCGGGAGCTTCATCTCGACCATCGGCTGGCGTGTGGCTCGCTCGATCTGATCGAGCAAGCGACGCTCGCGCGGGGTGACGAAGCTGATGGCGGCACCGCTGCGTCCGGCGCGCCCCGTGCGGCCGATGCGGTGAACGTACGACTCGGTGTCGATCGGAATGTCGTAGTTGATGACGTGACTGATGCGATCGACGTCGAGGCCGCGGGCCGCCACATCCGTCGCCACAAGAATGTCGAGCTTGCCGTTCTTGAGCTGTTCGACCGTGCGCTCGCGCTGCGCCTGGGGCACGTCGCCGCTGATGGCCGTGGCCGAGTATCCGCGCGCACGGAGCTTCTCGGCGAGGGTCTCAGTCTCGTTCTTGGTGCGCACGAAGACGATCATCCCCTCGAAGTTCTCGACCTCGAGAATGCGGGTGAGGGCATCGATCTTCTGCGGGTACGACACCATGAGGTAGCGCTGCGTCGTGTTGGCCGACGTGGTCGTCTTGCCCTTGATCGTGATCTCTTCGGGATCGTGCAGGTACTTGCCCGACAGGCGCCGAATCTGTGGGGGCATCGTGGCCGAGAACAGCGCGATCTGTTTGTCGTCGGGAGTGTCGGCGAGGATCGTCTCGACATCCTCGGCGAAGCCCATCTTGAGCATCTCGTCTGCCTCATCGAGCACGAGGTACTTGAGCTGCGAGAGGTCGAGGGTGCCCTTCTCGAGGTGATCCATGATGCGGCCGGGGGTGCCGACAACGACGTGAACGCCGCGGCGCAGGGCGCTCAGCTGCGTGCCGTAGCCCTGGCCGCCGTAGACCGGGAGCACGTGCACACCCTTGAGGTGCGACGAGTAGCGCTCGAACGCCTCGCACACCTGAAGAGCGAGCTCTCGAGTGGGTGCGAGTACGAGCGCCTGGGGGCTCTTCTGGCTGAGGTCGAGGCGGTCGAGGATGGGCAGCGCGAACGCCGCAGTCTTTCCCGTTCCCGTCTGGGCAACCCCGAGCACGTCGCGCCCCTGCAGTAGGAGAGGAATGGTCGCGGCCTGAATGGCAGACGGATTCTCGTAGCCCACCTCCTTGAGCGCCTTGAGTACGGCGTCGCCCAGCCCAAGATCGGTGAAGGTGATGGCGGGCGCTTCGGCCTCGGCAGTTTCGGTGGACGTCATCTTTCAACGGTAGTGCGAGAAGCGGCTGTCACCACCTCCAACTAATCTGTGAGCCATGACACACCTTGCCGACAACCACGACCTCATCCGGGTGCAGGGCGCGCGGGAGAACAACCTCAAGAACGTCAGCGTCGACATCCCGAAGCGGCGCCTGACCGTATTCACGGGTGTCTCCGGCTCGGGCAAGAGCTCGCTGGTGTTCGGCACGATTGCGGCCGAGTCGCAGCGCATGATCAACGAGACCTACAGCACCTTCGTTCAGGGCTTCATGCCGTCGCTCGCACGGCCCGACGTCGACTTCATGACGGGTCTGACGACCGCGATCATCGTCGACCAGGAGCGCATGGGCGCCAATGTGCGCTCCACCGTCGGCACCGCCACCGACGCGAACGCCATGCTGCGCATCCTCTTCAGTCGACTGGGTGAACCGCACATCGGTTCGCCGCAGGCATTCTCGTTCAACGTCGCATCCGTGTCGGGCGCGGGCGCCGTCACGTATGAGAAGGGCGGCAAGACCACCAAAGAGCGCCGCGAGTTCACGGTCACCGGCGGCATGTGTCCGCGCTGCGAGGGCATGGGCAGCGCCACCGACATCGACCTTGCCGAGCTCTACGACGACTCCAAGTCGTTGGTGGGCGGCGCGATCACGATCCCCGGCTACACGGCTGACGGTTGGATGGTGCGCATTTTCAGCGAATCCGGATTCCTCGACGGCACTAAGCCGATCCGCGAATTCTCCGAGACAGAACTGAGCGACTTCCTCTACAAGGAGCCGACGAAGATCAAGATCGGCTCGATGAACATGACCTACGAGGGCCTCATCCCGCGAGTGCAGAAGTCGTTCCTGTCGAAAGACAAGGAAGCGATGCAGCCCCACATCCGCGCCTTCGTCGACCGCGCGGTCACCTACACGACGTGCCCCGATTGCGGCGGCACGCGCCTTAACGAGGGCGCTCGATCATCCAGAATCGCGGGCATCAACATTGCCGACGCCTGCTCCATGCAGATCAGTGACCTGGCCGAATGGGTGCGGGGGCTGGATGAACCGTCGGTGGCGCCACTGCTCACGACCCTGCAGGAGACCCTCGACTCGTTCGTCAACATTGGGCTTGGCTATCTCTCGCTCAACCGCCCCTCGGGCTCTTTGTCAGGCGGGGAGTCGCAGCGCACGAAGATGATCCGTCACCTCGGTTCGTCTCTCACCGACATCACGTATGTGTTCGACGAGCCGACGATCGGCTTGCACCCGCACGACATCCAGCGCATGAACGACCTGCTGCTTCGTCTGCGCGACAAGGGCAACACCGTGCTTGTTGTCGAGCACAAGCCGGAGACCATCCGGATCGCCGACCACGTGGTCGACCTCGGACCGGGCGCCGGAACTGCCGGGGGCGAGGTGCAGTACGAGGGCACCGTCGAGGGGCTTCGCTCGAGCGGATCACTCACCGGGCGTCACTTCGACGACCGTGCCGCCGTCAAGCCGACCGTGCGCACGCCGTCTGGCAAGCTCGAGATTCGCGGGGCGACCGCCAACAACCTGCGCAACGTCGACGTCGACATCCCGCTCGGTGTGCTCGTGGTGATTACGGGAGTCGCCGGCTCGGGCAAGAGCTCACTCGTTCACGGCTCCATCCCGACCGGAGACGGCGTGGTCTCGATTGATCAGGGGGCGATAAAGGGCTCACGTCGCAGCAACCCGGCCACGTACACGGGGCTGCTCGACCCGATCCGTACCGCGTTCGCCAAGGCAAACGGGGTGAAGCCCGCGTTGTTCAGTGCCAATTCCGAGGGTGCGTGCCCCAACTGCAACGGAGCCGGCGTGATCTACACCGAGCTCGGCGTGATGGCCACGGTCGCCACCGTGTGCGAAGTGTGCGAGGGCAAGAGGTTCCAGGCCTCGGTGCTCGAGTACAAGCTCGGCGGTCGCGACATCAGCGAGGTGCTCGCCATGTCGGTCACCGAGGCGGAGGAGTTCTTCCGCACCGATGCGAAGACTCCCGCGGCCCACGCGATTCTCGCGCGACTCGTCGATGTCGGGCTCGGCTACATCCGCCTCGGCCAGCCGCTGCCCACTCTCTCGGGAGGTGAACGTCAGCGCCTCAAGCTCGCCACACACATGGGTGAGAAGGGGGATGTCTACATCCTCGATGAACCGACAACCGGGCTGCACCTCGCAGATGTAGAGAACCTGCTCGGGCTGCTCGATCGGTTGGTGGAATCCGGCAAGTCGGTGATCGTGATCGAGCACCACCAGGCCGTCATGGCGCACGCCGACTGGATCGTCGACATCGGTCCGGGCGCAGGGCACGACGGTGGGCTCGTCGTATTCGAAGGTACGCCTGCGGCACTGGTCGCCGATCGCTCGACCCTCACGGGCGAGCACCTCGCCCAGTATGTGGGTGCCTAGGCTGCGGGCGCGTGCGACAGTGGACTCGTGCCCATATCGCTGACGCCCGACGCCCAGACCTTCGTGACCGATCGCCATCTCGCGACGCTCTCCACCCTCGCCGCAGATGGGTCCATTCACGCCGTGGCTGTCGGGTTCACGGTGGTGGATGGCGTGGCACGCGTGATTACTCGCGGTGGCTCGCAGAAGGTGCGAAACATCCTGAACCGCGGCCACGCGACCATCTGCCAGGTGGATGGCCCACGCTGGATCACACTGGTGGGCGCGGGGCGGGTGCTGACCGACGCCGACTCGGTGAAGGAGGCCGTCGATCTTTACGCGCTGCGGTACCGGCAGCCCGCGGTCAACCCCGAGAGGGTGGCGATTCTGATCGACATCACGAAGGTGATGGGCTCGACGGGAATGGTGCAGCGCTAGTTACGCGCTGATCGCGGCCACGAGCCGCTCGACGCCATACTCCCAGGCGCGGTCGATATCGCCGCCGAGGTTGAACCCTCCGGCAAGTTCCATCGTGATGAACCCGTTCGCCCACGCGGTGAAGGTGCGCGCCGCCTCAAGGGCGTGTTCGTCGCCCGCGAGCTCGCCCGCCACCCGCAGCACCGCGACGCTCGCCGCCTGGATGTACTCGGCGCGCGGGGCGGGACCGTGCCGGCCTGCCGCCATCACCAGCTGGAAGGCCGCGGGGCGCTCGTGCGCAAACCGACGAAACTCGTTCGCGATCCGCGGAGCATCCGCGTCATCGGGCAGTCGAGACGCGAGATCGGCGAGCGTCGCCTCGGCGACGAAGCGTACGAGGTCGTCGCGGCTCTGGACCCTCTTATAGAGGGAGGGCGCGCGCACGCCGACGCGTTGAGCGACGGCGTGCATCGTGAGGCCGGCGAGTCCATCGTCTTCGAGGATCTCGCGCGCGGCCGCAACTATCTCGTCTAGTGACGTGCGATCCGGTGTGGGCATATGACGAGTATAGCTATTGACAGTAGCCATGATGGCTATGTATCGTAGCCATCATGAAACTGGGACCCTACCTCCACCGCATCGGCAACGACATCGTCGCGGCCTACCTCGTTGACACAACCGACGGCGTCACCGTGATCGACGCCGGATTGCCCGGACACTACGCCGACCTCACGGCCGAGCTCGCGACGATGGGTCGCACGCTAGGCGACGTGAAGGGCGTCATCCTCACCCACGGCGACTCAGATCACGTGGGATTTGCCGAGCGCCTCCGTCGCGAGCACGGCGTGCCCGTCTACGTGCACGCGGGAGACGCCTCGCGCGCCAAGGGCGGCCCCAAGCCCAAGACCCCGGCCGGCCCGTTCAAGCTCGGTGCAATGCTCGGCTTCATGGGCTACGCCCTTCGCAAGGGCGGAGCGCGCACGACCTGGCTCACCGAGGTGGTCGAAGTGCGCGCGGGTGACGTTCTCGACCTGCCCGGCGACCCGGTCATCATCGGGATGCCCGGCCACTCCGAGGGCAGCATCGCCATCCACGTTCCCATCGCAGACGCGGTCTTCGTGGGCGACGCTCTCACCACTCGGCACGTGCTCACGGGCCAGACCGGACCTCAGCCGGCACCCTTCACGGATGAGCCTGAACAGGCGATAGCGTCGCTCGAGGCACTGCTACCGACCAAGGCGACCTGGGTGCTGCCGGGCCACGGAACCCCCTACAACGGAGGAGTCGAGGCCGCCGTCACCGCAGTACGGGCGGCCGCGACACCCTAGACTGACGGCAAACACCCCGACCTCTGGAGCACCTCATGGCCGCAATCTCCCGATCCAACCGTTCGAATTCCGGCATTGCTCTCATCATCGGTGGTGCGCTCGTCATTCTCACGCAGCTGCTGCCCCTGCTCGGCGTCTCCCTGCCGTGGCTCTGGATTCTCGCGTACGCGGCCATCGCGGTCGCCCTCGTGATTCTTGCTCTGGGCGCCGTCAACAACACGGTCGCGAAGATCGCGCTCTTCGTGGGTGCCGCCGGTTTCGCGATCATCGCGCTCACCGGCTTCGGCATTGCCCTGCCCGCCATCTTGGTCAACATCGCCGCAACTCTCGCCGGCCTCGGTTTTCTCATCGGCGCCGCCGTGCTCTACGTCGGCAAGGAGATCACGAACCGTTCGGGCATCGCCTTCGTGGTCGCGGGTGCGCTTGCCGCTGTGACGTTGCTCGGGCTGCTGGCGATTGTCGGACTCGGCGGCGTCACGACGGTCTTCGTGGTCGCCTTCGGTATCGCGCTGATCGTCTCGGGCGTGCTCTTTCGGCAGGCCGAGAACCGTCGCTAGCGAGCCAGGTCGACTATGACCTGTGCGCTCGGGATGCCCGCAAGAGTGGCACCCGAGAGCACGAGCTTGCTGTCTCGCACGCCGGAGCCGATCACAATCTGTGGGAGGTCGACAATGCGGGAGTCGATGAAGACGGGCCAGTCGGCCGGCAGGCCCACCGGCGTGATGCCGCCGTACTGCATGCCGGTGAGTTCGACCGCGTGATCCATGGGGGCAAAGCTGGCCTTGCGGGCGTCGAGCAACTGTCGAACGACGCCGTTCACGTCGGCTCGCGTCGTGGCGAGAATCATGCACGCCGCGTAGCGCGTGACCTCGCCTCGACGGCCCGCGACGATGACGCAGTTGGCTGAGACATCCAGGCCTACGTCGTAGGTTTCGCAAAAGGCAGCCGTGTCGGCGAGGGTCGGATCGATCGTCGCGACCCACACGTCTGCGAGCTGCGGCAGGGCGGCGGCAACAGGAGCCGCGACGAGCTCGAGATGATCGAGCACCGGAAGAAGTTCGAGCGAACCGAGCGAGGGCATGCTTCGAGGTTAGATCTTGCGAGCGTTAGTGCTTCTCGCAGGCGATGCCATCTTTGTCGCCATCCCTGCCCGGGTTGAGGTTGTACAGCGGGGTGGAGAAGAACGTCAGTGCGCCAAGCGCTTTCGGCTTGCCGGAGACCATATCTGCGACGACCCCGTTGCGAGCAACTCCGTGAGGGTAGTCACGGTTGAGCGCTGCGCAGTTGGCGTACTTGGTGCCGGCCGGAACTCGCCCGGTCGAGGCCACGCTCGCGCTCAGGTAGCCAGCTCGCGAACCGCGCACGACCACCGTCAGCGTCGTGAGCACATCGCTCGGCGTGACTTTGTAGCTTCGGCTCGTGGCGCCGGCAATGGCCGTCCCGTTCCGCTTCCACTGGTACGTGAAGCTCGCGCTGGGAGTCCAGGTTCCGGCCGAGGCGGTGATCACGCTTCCCATTGCCACCGTGCCCGTGATCACGGGTTTCGGCTTGGTGGTGAACGCCTTGGCGCTCGCAAGAGTTGACGCAGCATCGATCGCGGCCGCTGACGCAGGTGCCGTGGCCGGTGCGAAAGCGACCGCCCCCGCGACAAGTGCCAGAGCGAGGCTGGCGACGACGGAGCGAACTGTCAGGACGCGGTTATGGAGCATTCCTCGAGCTTAGGTGCGGGCGCGTCGCCGCAGTCGATCCCCCTTCGCCCCACTTCACGGGTCACGGCCAGCCGAGTACCCTCGAACGCATGACTCCGGAGGCCCTCGCCAACCTCGCGCACCTGCGTCGGGCGCGCGACCTGATCGACCGCGAGTATGCGCGCCCGCTCGACGTGCCGACGATGGCCGCGAAGGCACTCATGTCGCCCGCGCACTTCTCGCGCCAGTTCAAGGCGGCATACGGCGAGACGCCCTACAGCTACTTGATGACGCGCAGGATCGAGCGATCCATGGCCCTGCTGCGGGCCGGGATGAGCGTGACCGACGCGTGCATGGCCGTCGGGTGTACGTCGCTCGGGTCGTTCAGCTCGAGCTTCACCCAGATCACGGGGGAGACTCCGACGGCGTACCGCTCGCGCGACCACGACGCGCTTCACGCGATGCCACCGCTCGAGGCGATGGCGCGCACGAGACCGAGCAGAATTCGAGAAGCCAGCACGACGCGCGCCTCGTAGTTTGGGCTCATGAGTATCTCACTGAAGTTCACAAACATCACCGTCAACGACGTGGATGAAGCTCTCGAGTTCTACCGCGACGGCCTCGGCCTCTCGGTGCAGAATGACGTCAAGTCGGGCGACTCGCGATGGGTGACCCTCGGCACCGACGATCAGCCGGGCCTCGGCATCGTGCTCTCCGACCCGTTCGCGGGCCGGTCCCAGGCGGATGGCGACGCGATCCAGGAACTGCTCACCAAGGGAGTGCTGCCACTGTGGGTGTTCCGCTCGGATGACGTCGACGCTGCGTTTGAGAAGCTGCGGGCATCCGGCGCCGAAGTGTTGCAGGAGCCCATGGACCAGGGGTGGGGACCACGCGACTGTGCATTCCGCGACCCCTCGGGCAACGTCGTGCGTATCGCCCAGGCCGAGTAGCGGTCAGCCCAGATTGATATCCGCGTAGATCGCGGCGTGGTCGGATCCCGCGTGCACCGGTGACTTCATGGTCGGGTAGTGCGGAAAGAGAGTTCCGTTCTTGCCGCCCCACACCCCCATGCGGAAGATCGCCCCTCCCGTGACCTTCGCGAAGAGGGCCGGGGAGAGCAACAGGTAGTCGATCTTCTGGCTCTTCGTTCCGTTGCCGTAGGTGCCCGGTCGCTCGGGATCGAGCGAGAAGGTCGGATGGGTCGAGGCATCCTTCAGGTCCGTCTGCGTGAGCAGCGGCCCCAACGGATCACTGTCGGGGGTGTCGTTGAGGTCGCCGAGCAACACGACGTACTTCTCCCCTCGAGCGCGCACGGCCTCGTAGATCTCCGCTGCGCGCGCCGCTTGACGCTTGCGAGTGGCGTTGCTCTGGGCGGGGGTGCCGTAGCCCTTGCTCTTGAAGTGGTTGACGAGCAAGACGATCCTCTTGCCCGACGGCAGTACGACGGTGTACTCGGGGCAGTCGCGCCCGAAGATGGTGCGCCCCGTGTCATCCACGTCGTCAACATGCGAACTGACCGACACGATCGGATGACCTGACTTCGTCATGAGCCCCACGTCGATTCCGCGATCGTCGTTGCCGTCGATCACCATCACGTGAGGGTAGAGCGGTGCGTTGTCGGCTCCGACGATGCCGGGGTCGGTGAAGTGCTTGAGCGCTACGCGACTCTCGGCCTCGACGACGCCAAGAATCGTGGCATCCACGTCGCTGATCACCTGAGCCGTGTGTTTCATGGCGAGCTCGCTCACGCGGGCCTTCTCGAGGTCGACCCATCCGATCCATGACGAACGACCCTCGGCGACCACCTCGGTGCCGGCTGCGCCGCGCTTGAGTAACCTGCCGCGCACCTGCCGCAGCACGGCGAACTCGGCGTCGTCAGACTTGAGCAGCTTGAGCGTTTTCAGATGCTCCAGAATTTCGGCCTTGATTGCGGGGGTGTAGATCTCTTCCTGAATCAGCGCGTTCACGCGTGCGTGCGCGTTGAGCACCGGATTGCCCGCGGATGTCATGGGCCCGGACATCGCCTTCGGCCGGTCGAAGAGGTTCTCAACGTTGTAGGCGGCAATGCGAATCGACATGCTCAGACCAAGCCTTCACAGACAGTTGCGGTTGTCGTGGGAGGCGCTCGGGTCAGCCTCTATGAGGTTTAGGGTAGTCGTTGGCTCTCCGCAGGTCGAGAATGTTTTTCATCTACTAAAGGAGGCCACGATGGCTACGCTCAACCCTTATCTCAACTTTCGCGGCGATGCGAAGGATGCCATGGAGTTCTATCACTCCGTCTTCGGCGGCGAACTGACGAGCAGCACATTCGCCGACTTCGGCATGGAGGTCGACCCGTCAGAGGCCAGCCAGATCATGCACTCGCAGCTGACGACCCCGGGTGGATTCACCCTCATGGCTTCGGATACCCCGATGCACATGGAGTGGACGAAAGGCATGAATGCCTTTTCTGTATCCATCAGCGGCGTCGACGCCGAGAACGCCGAGCTGTCGGGCTACTTCGCGAAGCTCGCCGAGGGTGGCGAGGTAACCCAGCCTCTTGTCGCGGCACCGTGGGGCGACAGCTTTGGGATGCTCGTCGACAAGTTCGGGGTGACCTGGCTGGTCAACATCGGCGGTCCGGAGTCCTAGTGGTCGAGGCATCCCCCGTACCGGCCACCATCGACGAATACATCGCGGGCTTTCCGCCCGAGGTGCAGCCGATCCTGTCCAGAGTTCGCGAGGCAATTCGCAGCCAGGTTCCGGATCCGCAGGAGAAGATCCGGTACGGGATTGCCGCGATCATGCTGGGGGGTCGTTACGCAGTGCACTTCGCGGGTTGGAAGAAGCACGTGGGGCTCTACCCGGTGCCGCGGCTCGACGGTGAGCTGGAGGCAGAGATCGCGCCGTACCGGTCCGCAAAAGACTCGGTGAACTTTCCCTACGCCAAACCGATCCCGTACGACCTCATCGAGCGCGTCACGGCGGCGATCGTCACGAAGAGGGCGGCGCCACCACAACCGGAGTGAGCGTCGCAAACTTGGGTTCACGATTGTCTCCGGATGACCGTCCCGTCAGACGGCGACCGATCCAGGGCAGCACGTACTCGCGCCAGTATGCCGACGTGCGAGGCCGCGCCACCTCGTCGCCATCATCGGCGAATGAGGGGATCGGCACGCCCAGCCCGGCGAGCACGTTGCTCGCAACCCGGCGGTGTCCCAGAGGGCCAAGGTGAAGCTTGTCGCGCGACCAGTACTTCAGGTCTTCGAGCTCGGTATCTGCCCAGTTGTCGACGAAAGTGACGCCGTCGATGGGCAGTCGGCCGCGCACCGCTTCGGCGAGCAGGTTGCCTCGCGCCCGGATGACCCGCCCGAGCGGAACGTGTGCCGAGGGATTGGCGCCGCTGGCGAGCAGCACCTGCACGCCGGCGGCGCGCGCTGTGTCTACCGCGGTGATGAGCGAGTCGGCCACCGACTCGATAGAAACGCGTGGCCGCATGATGTCGTTGCCGCCGCCGTTGAGGCTGAGAAGGGCGGGCTTCAGGGCGATCGCGGCGTCGAGCTGTTCGCCCACGATGGGGGCAAGCAGGCGACCCCGGATCGCGAGATTGGCGTAGCTGACAGTCTCGTCAGATGACAGGGCGAGACCCTGAGCGACCAGGTCGGCCCAGCCGCGAATCCGCCCGTCGGGAAGATCGTCGCCCATTCCCTCGGTGAAGCTGTCACCGATCGCGACATAGCTGCGGTAAACCTGTGTCATGACTTCATTGTCCCAGTCGCCGCGACGGGATCGCTGGGAAGCAGCGACAACGGTTCCGCTCGTCGTTGTCGGGATCCTTTTCATCGTGGCGTACTCGATGTACGTCTTGTGGGTCGATATGCCCAGCTGGCTTTACCTCCTGATCTTTCTGGAGATCCTCGCCGCGTGGGTGCTCTTTCTGAGCGACTATCTCGTGCGCTTGTCGCTCACCGCCAAGGGCGAGCGGCTGATCTTTGCCCGCGAGAACGTGGTCGATTTGTTGTCGGTCATCGTTCCCGTCTTCCGTGCGTTCCGGGTGGTCAATCTCCTGCGGCGTGTGCCCTACTTTCGTGTCAAGAGTGCTGCAGCCGTGCGAGCAGAGGTCGTCACGTATGCCGTCGCGTACGCCGTGATCTTCGTCTACTTCATCTCGCTCGCGGCCCTCTCGGCGGAACGCAACGCGCCGGGCGCCACGATCGTCAGCTTCGGCGACGCGATCTGGTGGGCCTGCGTCACTCTCGCGACGGTCGGCTACGGTGACACCTACCCCGTCACCATCGGCGGTCGCATCTACGCGGTCATGCTCATGGGCGGCGGCGTCGTGATCATCGGCACCGCGTCTGCTCTCGTCTTGTCGTACATCACCGAACGCATCGGCGGGCGGCTCAAATCCAACAAGCCGGGGGAGTAGTGGACGACAGGTTCAACACCGAAGTAGCGATGCGCGAGTCCGTCTTCTTCGACGGACCAGAATCCAACCGCAAGTACACGCGCTTCTGGCTGCTTCTCGTGCTCGCCGCGGTGATCGCCTCGGCCGGCGTTGTCGCAGACTCCACGGCGACCGTGATCGGCGCGATGATCGTCGCGCCCCTCATGACACCCATCCTCGGCACGATGCTTGCGACGGTGCTGGGTGACCGGGCGAATCTCACCCGCTCGCTATTGCTTGTGCTCGCGGGTGCCGCCGCGGCGATCGGCATCGGCTTCGTCGTGGGCCTGCTCGTGGTGTCGGATGTGGTCGCAGCATCCAACCCCCAGGTCGCTGGCCGCGTGAGCCCCGGTCTCATCGACCTGCTCGCAGCGCTGGGCACCGGCGTGGTGGGGTCGGTCGCGCTCGTGCGCCGTGACATCTCCGACACGTTGCCGGGGGTCGCCATCGCGATCTCGCTCGTGCCGCCCCTCGCGGTGGTCGGCCTCACGCTGGAATCTGGCTCGCCGGGTGAATCGCTCGGGGCGCTGTTGCTGTTCATGACCAACGTGGTCGCGATCATCGGCACCGGCATCGTGGTGATGTCGTTCTACGGGGTGAACAAGCTCGGGCGCATCGATGTGGCCGGCCGGTCGCGCAGCCTGGCCCGACCGATCGTGCTGCTGGCGGTGATGCTCTTGGTGATCGGCGCCCCACTCACCCTGACGAGTGTGTCGGTCGGCGCGCGCGCGATCGTCGAGGGCGCCGTGCACAGCGTGGCCGACCCGTGGGCTCAATCGCACGACTGGACGATCACCGACATCACGACCCAGGGTTCCGAGACGCTCGTGCGAGCCGAGGGCCCGCTGCCCATCCCCGGCACTGACGATCTCAAGGAGAACCTTGCCGCGCGGGGCATTGACGTGAGCACCGTGACTGTGACGCTCGTGCCGATCTATTCGGTCGAGCTCGAGTAGGAGCATCCGTGGCCTCACGCACTCCTCTGCCCGCCATCGCGGTTCCCACCTTCACGCCCAAACCCGTTGTCGACTCGGCGCTCGACTGGGTGTTCTTCATCATTGGTGGCGTGGCCGCGGTGTGGCTCGCCTGGCTGCTGGTGAAGGAGAGTTTCACGCTCGGCTGGTGGCAGATCGCCTTCGTCGTCGTGTTCTGGGTGTTGCTTGCCTACCTCGTGCTGCCGCGATTGCATCGGATTCTCACGCGCATCTACGTGCCCGACTACTTCATCGGCAGAGCACGAACGAGTGATGGGCTGCTCGGCGATCCCATCAACCTGGCCCTCCTCGGCAGTGAGCCGCAGGTGCACACGGTGATGGCCAATGCCGGGTGGACGCTCGCGGATGACCTCTCCCTTGCCACGGGACTCAACATCGTGAGATCCACGATTCTTCGTCGAAGCTACGACGAGGCACCTGTTAGCCCCCTGCTGCTGTTTGGCCGCAAACAGGACTTTGCGTACCAGCAGGAGGTCGGGGGAGACCCGGGCAAGCGCCACCATGTGCGCTTCTGGCGCTGCCCACCCGACTGGAAGTTGCCAGGGGGCATCAGCGCCGACTGGCTGGCCGCGGGCACCTACGACAAGAGCGTCGGATTCTCACTGTTCACCTTGCAGGTCACCCACAAGATTGACGAGCACACCGACGCCGAGCGCGATCACATCATCGCGACCGCCAAGGCGGCCAATCGGCGGGTGAAGGTCACCGTGATCGAAGACTTCTCGGCGGGATATCACGCGCGAAACGGCGGCGGCGACTCGATCATCACCGACGGTGATCTGCCCATCATGGACCTGCGCAGGGTGCGCACTACGCCCGGTACACCCGGCGACGTGCCGACCGACAGTCGAAACCGGCGGCCCGCACCCATCATCGTGGGGGCCGTGATGATGGTGCTTGGTGCGCTCGTGAGCTTCGGTTACGCCCTCTACCTCGCCCTCAACTGGAGCGTTCTGAGCGCGCCGCTCGGCACCTTCGAAGACACCGTTATCGGCCTGTGGATCTTCGCGGGATTCTTCGTGGTTGTCGGTCTCATTGAGCTGTTTCTGGCGTGGCAGGTGTTTCTCGGCAGCAACTGGGCGCGCGTGTTCGCCATGTCGATCAACACGATCACCCTCGTGCTGGAGTTCACAACGCTCGAGTTCGGCGGCGAGAAACTGACGCTGCAGGGAAACCTCGTGCCCCTCGCCGTCGACATCCTGCTGCTGCTCGCCCTCTCCAGCCAGCGCGCCACGATCTACGCGCGCAGCGAGCGCAAGTCACCCAAGCGCACGGCGGGCAAGCTCGGCACCATCTAGGGCTGCAGGCGCTCCATGCTCCAGCCCGAGGCGCTGCGGATGAAGCGCAAGCGGTCGTGCATGCGCGAGGAGCGGCCCTGCCAGAACTCGAACGAGCTCGGAGTCACCCGAAAGCCGCCCCACGTCTCGGGTCGCGGAACATCCCCGTCGGCGTACTGCTTCTCGAGCTCGGCGACGCGCGCCTCGAGGATCTCCCGGTTCGCGATGGGCTGGGACTGGTCGCTGGCCACGGCGGCAATCTGGGAGCCCTTGGGGCGCGAGGCAAAGTACGCGTCGGAGATCGCCGGGTCGACAGGCTCGGCCACGCCGCGCACGATCACCTGGCGATGAATGAGGTACCACGGGAACACGATCGCCACATGCGGGTCCGCCATGAGCGCGCGGCCCTTCTGCGACGTGTAGCTCGTAAAGAACTCGAAGCCGCTGTCGTCGACGGCGCGCAGCAGCACGGTGCGACTCGAGGGCGTGCCATCCGGCTCCACCGTCGAGAGCACCATGGCGTTGGGCTCGTAGACGTTCGACTCGTCTGCCTGCTCAAGCCACACGGCAAACTGCGCGAGCGGGTCGGGCAGAACGTCGGCCTCGAACAACGGGGTCTGCCCGTAGTCGGTGTGGCGGTGCAGTGCGTCGGTCATGACAGTCCCATCGAGTTGTAGCGGGCGAGCGCGTCGGCGTCACGCGCGTGGGTGACGGCACGGCGAATGGTGTCGAGAGCTGCGACCGGGTCGGTCTCGTTCTCGGCGAGCATGAGTTGGCGCTCGGCCTCCGCCAGCCGTGTGCGTGCGTTCACTCCACCGCCGCGCGTCGCGATCAGTTCGCGAGCAACAGCGATCTGGCTTCTCGCCGAGACGAGCGTGCCAGCGTAGGCGGTGCGTGCGTGCTCGAAACGCTGCGCCTGGTTGCGGGCGCTCGCGAGCGCCAGGTCGAGATCGGCAACCGCGTCGCCGATCGTGTCGAGAGCGAGCACTGGTCGGGTCTCGTCTGCGTCGGTCAGCGCCGCATCAACGCCGGCGATTGCCGCGATGATCGCCGCGCCCGTGTCGGCATCAGGAGCGGCATCCACCGCGGCCCGCGCTTCGACGAGATCGGCTTTCGTCTTCGCGCGCAGCGAAGCGAGCGCGCTCTTCGCCTCGGCCAGGTCTCTCGCCGCGCGATCGGCAGCGTCGAGCAACTGGTCGGCCCGATGGGCGGCTTCCTGCGCCTCACGCAACGTCGAGCTGACGTCGTTCACTCCCGTGGCCGAGATGCCCGACTCGGCGGAGTCGGCAAGCTCGGAGGCTCGATCAAGTTCGGCGAGCACCGCCGGATCGGTGGATGTGCCGATGCGGGCTCGGGATGCGTCGATCCTGGCTCGCACGTCGGCAAGCGTCGAGGCCGCATTGACTTCGAGCCCACGCAGTGCGCGGAACGAGGCATCTTGGCTGGCAAGGGAATCGCGTGCCTGCTCGCACAGGGCGATGATCTGGAGGGTCCACTCGCGCTTTCTGGCGTCACTCTCGGGGTACGCGTCGTCGAGCGCCTGCCGCAGTCGAAACGCCTCCGCCACCTTGGCGCGCGCCTCGGCGAGGGTGGCCGCGTAGGGGCGGGCGCGCTCCGCACCGAACTGGGCCATCGCAAATCCCAGCTCGTCGTCGGCGTCGCGCAGTGCGTCGTCGAGTTGCACGAGCAGGGTGCCAGCGCGGGTCGTCAGCGAGCCGAGCCCGGCGGGTGATGACTGTGCGTCGCGGCGGCGAAACAGTACGACGAAACCGGCGACCACGAGGCCCGTCACGACCACGACGAGGGTGATGACGCCGAGCGCAATGCCGCCAACGACGTCCATAAGGCTCCATTCTACGGCGGCCCGGTGTTGTGAAACTCTGGGTTATCTCCCCGATTTATGTGAATCACCCACTTAAGGTTGCGGTGTGTGGCGTGCCGACAAACATCGTGAGGACTTCACCGTTGAGCCCGACCTGGTCGAGCCGGTGGATGAAGACCAACACGCTCACGCCCAAACGCAGGTGACTGCACCGCACGCCCTGAGCCTCGGTGATCCCTCGATCGAGCCGGGCAATGCCGCCGAACCCGTGTGGATCGAGTGGCGGGCTGAGCTCGCCGACATCGGTGGGCCTTCCTCGCTTCTTCATTTCGTTGACTCCGCACGCACGCGGGTGGAACTCTCGGCGACCCACCCCGGCGGCCTCGCGCAGTTCATCACCGGCAAGACGACGCTGCTGTCGAACCTCATCCGCGACGAGCTCGCCCTGCGCGGCGCCAAGATCGCGGCTGCAGCGGTAGCCGCAAAGGGCCTCGAGCTCACTACCGCCCGGGGCATCGACGCGATCCACCTCGGTATCGGCATGGCGGAGTGGCAGTTCGAGGGCGAGCAGTTTTGTGCCCCCGTGTTGCTGCGTCCACTTGCGATTCGCCGCCACGGCCGCGACTTCGAGGTCAAGCTGCGCGGTACCGCCTTCCTTAACCCCGCGCTCGCCAAGGCTCTCGACGAGCAGTTCCAGGTGCGATTGGATGCCGCGGCATTCGTCGCTCTCACCGACGACGACGGCACCTTCAAGCCCAACCCGGTGATCGACCGCCTGCGCGGACTCACGTCGCACCTCGATTGGTTCAAAGTCACCCCGCGACTGGTCGTCTCGTCGTTCGCCGATGTCGCAGACGCCATGGTCGCCGACGCCACCGACCTCGCGCACCCCGTGCTCGACGCGCTCGCGGGCAACGCAACCGCCAAGCGCACGATCGAGGAAAGCTACTCGCCCGTGCAGGCCCTGCCCTCCGACGAGCGTTCCCCGCAGACCGACAACCTGCTGCTCGATGCGGATGCCGAGCAAGAAAACGTCATCGCCCAGATCGCCGCAGGCAACTCGATCGTCGTCAAGACCCTGCCCGGCACGGGTGGAACCCAGACGATCGTCAACGCGATCGGCGCGCTCGTCGCCCAGAACAAGCGAGTGCTCGTCACGAGCGCTCGGCGGGCATCCCTTCAGTCCATCTCCCAGCGCCTCGGCGACGTCGGGCTCCCCGGCCTTGCCGTGCAGCCGCGCACCTTGCGCCGCGACATCATCCGGTCGATTTCGCGCAGTGAAAAGGCGAAGCAGCCCAACGTGGGCGAGATCGACGACGCGCTGACCCGCCTGCGCAAGGTGCTCGTCGACTACCGGGGTGCGATCGCTCGCCCAGATCCGGCGATCGGCGTCTCCGTGCTCGATTGCGTCACCGAGCTCAGTCGTCTCGCGCTGCTGCCCCACGCTCCGCAGACCACAGCGCGGCTCTCGCGCCGCGCTGTCGAAGCACTTGCGACCGATCGTCGCCGCGCTGCGGAGACCATGGTCGCCGCTGCCAAGCTGGGGGAGTTCAAGTACGGGCCGGGCGACTCGCCCTGGTACGGCGCCCAGTTCGCCAACGGTGAGGATGCCCTGCGGGCGCACGCCGTGGCCAAACGTCTCGACACCGAAGAACTGCCCCGTCTCACCACGATGGCAACCGAGCTCATTTCGGGCACCCACATGCGCCCGTTCCAGAACATCAACGAGCTCGGGGTGTACCTGCGACTGCTCGTCGACCTGCGCGACACCCTCGACAAGTTCCTGCCCATGGTCTTCGACCGCTCCATCACGGAACTCATCGCGGCCACCGCGCCCCGCAAGGACTACCCCGACATGACCGGGGGCAACCGCCGCCGTCTCAAGAAGCTCGCGATGGAGTACGTGCGCCCCGGCGTTCGGGTCGGCGATCTCAACAGCGCGCTCATCCGCATCCAGCAGCAGCGCGTGCTGTGGCACCGCTACGTTGCCGAGGGAGCAACCCCCGAGGTGCCGGTCGGTATCGGCGATGTGCAGGTCGCATACCAGCAGGTGTCGCAAGATTTGGCGTCGCTCGATGCGCCGCTCGGTCTCACGAGCAAGGATTCGCAGCTCGGCAGCATGCCGATCGACGCGCTTCGCGAGAAGATCGCCGGGCTCGCGGCCGAGAGCGATGTGCTGCACAACCTGCAGGACCGCACGGCCCTCATGACGTCGCTGCGCGAGCTCGACCTCGACCCGATCATCGATGACCTCGCCCGCCGGCACGTGCCCGAGAACGAGGTAGCCGCCGAACTCGAGCTCTCGTGGTGGAAGTCCGCCCTCGAGTCACTGCTCGACGCCGACCGCGCGCTGCTCAACGCCAATACCTCGGTGCTCGACCGCCTCGAGGCCGACTTCAGGCTCGTGGATGAGGCGCATGCGGCTGGCAGCGCGCAGCTGCTCAGCTGGCAGCTCGCCGAAAACTGGAAGATCGGCCTTGTCGACTGGCCGGATGAGGCCCAGCTGCTCAAGCGACTGCTCGTGCACGACACGATCAGCGCGTTCGACCTCCAGACAACTGCTCCGCACCTGTCGCGCACGGTCGCGCCGGTCTGGCTCGCGTCGCCGTACGAGGTCTCGTCGATTGTCGACACGATGCCGTTCGACGCCGTGATCCTCGTGGACGCGGGCGCGACGACGCTCGCCGAGAACCTGGGCGCCATTCGTCGAGCAAAGCAGGTTGTCGCGTTCGGCGACCCCGTGACGCAGACTCCGGCAGCCTTCGATATCGCCCTCGGTGAGATCAGCTACCCCGAGAAGACGAACGATGACGAGCTTCACGAGAACTCGGCGCTCGCGCGTCTTGGCTCGCTGCTTCCGACTCTCACGCTCACCCGCAGCTACCGCCCCGGCGGAGAAGACCTCGCCGAGCTCGTCAACCGACGGTTCTACGGCGGAAAGATCCTGTCCCTTCCGTGGGCCGGCAGCTTCCTCGGCCACGGCAGCCTCGCGCTCGACTATGTCGCCAACGGATCCGGCATGCCCGATCCCGACTCGGGCGCGGTCGAAAGCCCCCAGGCCGAAGTCGATCGCGTCGTCGACCTCGTGCTCGACCACGCACTTCGCCGTCCCCACGAATCACTCATGGTGATCACCGCGAGCGAGAAGCACGCCGTGCGTGTGATGCAGGCCGTGCTCAGCGAGATTGGCACGCGCCCCGAGCTCGTCGACTTCGTGATCGGTGACCGCGCCGAACCATTCGCCGTCACCACGATCGACCAGGCCGTGGCCCAAAGCCGCGACCGCGTGATCTTCTCGATCGGCTACGGTCGCACGCCCCACGGGCGCGTGTTGTCTGACTTCGGATCACTCGGCGAGCCGGGCGGGGAGCGCCTGCTCGCGGTAGCCATGACCCGCGCGCGCCGGTCGATGGTGATCGTGACATCCTTCGAGCCCGCCGATCTCGATGACGGCCGCATGAAGTACGGCGCGGTCGCGCTGAGCGACATCCTGTCGGAGGTGGGCGCGCGCCAGTCTGAAGAGCCCGTGCCCGACGACAGCGAGCCGATGCTCGTCGATTTGGCCCGTCGCCTCGAACTGCGAGGGCTGAACGTGGCACTTGGGCACCGCGGCAAACTTGGGCTCGTGGCATCCCGCGGGGGCATGTGCATCGCTATCGAGACCGACGCGGTGCTGCACAAGGCAAGCCTGCGCGAGTCGCTGCGCCTGCGCCCCGAACTGCTTCGCCGCCTCGGCTGGCACTACCTGCGTGTGCACGCCTTCGAACTGTTCAGCGATCCCGATGCCGTCGCTGGCCGCATTGCCGTGATGCTGGGCGCCGACGCTGCACCAATCACGGAGCCCATCACTGTGATTCCGCAGCATGCCTGAGCACCGCGCCGACGACGAACCCGTAACGCCACCCGCGCGAAAGTCGCGCCGCGTGCGAACGCCACCGCCCGAAGGCTCAGACCCACACCCTGTGCAGGAGCCGCCGCGGCATCGCGCCGCGGAGAATGACGACAGTCTCAAAAGAGACGTGCCTCCGCATTGGGGCGCTGGAGCTTAGGCGAAGGCCATTTCTGGCCTTCGTGCGACGCCAGCCCTGAGCGCCGTCTCGGCGCTCAGCCCTTACGCGTCTTTCTTCGCCAGCAGGTCGCGGATCTCGGCCAGCAACTCAAGCTCGGTCGGGGGAGCGGGCTCGGACTCGACCTCACCGTCCTGCTTCTTCTTGAACGAGACGCGCTTGAGGTAGTTGATCGGAACGATGAGCGCGAAGTAGACCACGATGGCCACCAGCAGAAACTGGATGACCGCGGCGATGACAGCGCCGAAGTACATGGTGGCTGTGCCACCCGACGTGGTGGGGATCGACACCGGCAGCGCGGTCGCGAGGCTTTCGGCGTTGAACAGCGCGCCGATGGCGGGGTTGAACACGCTGTTGACGATCGCGTTCACGATGCCCGTGAACGCGGCGCCGATCACCACGGCGACAGCGAGATCGATGACGTTTCCGCGGAGGATGAACTCCTTGAAACCCTTGATCATGGGTGCTCCCTTACGATGCGGGGGATGACGGTGCCGCAGGCGCTGCGGCGGGCGCGGGCGAAGGTGAGCTTGAGGTGCTCTTCGACTCCCCGGCTGGCTTCGCGCGGGAATCGGTGCGGTAGAAACCAGAACCGGAGAAGGTCACGCCCACCGGCGAGAACACCTTGCGCAGCACCCCACCGCAGGTGGGGCACACCGTGAGCGAGTCTTCGGTGAAGGCCTGGTGGATGTCGAAAGCGTTGTCGCACTCGGTGCAACGGTAAGAGTAGGTGGGCACTGCGTTCCTTAAGCTGGTGACAGTCGAGCTATGAGAAGGCGACGATGCCTGAGGGGGTCACGACTCCGTTGACGGGCTGGTCGTGCCGCTCACGGGGAACCTCGTCGACGAGCTCCTCGTCGAAGATCACAGCATAGACCGGCGGGCAGTTTTCCATGGAGCCGAGGGTCTTGTCGAAGTATCCGCGACCCCAGCCCATGCGCATTCCCGTGCGGTCTACGGATGCCGCGGGCACGATGATCAGATCGACCGAGTTGATCGCAATGGGCCCGAGCAGCGTGCTCGTGGGGGTGGGCATCCCGAGCAGGTCTTCGTCTTCTTCTTTGCCGTCGTATGGCGCCCAGTCGAGCAGGCCGTCGGCGCGGGAGACGGGCAGCAGCACCCGGATGTCGCGCGCGCACGCCCACTTCAGGAAGTCACGGGTGCCCGGCTCGTCGGGCGTGGAGAGGTAGGCGGCAATCGACCGCGACCCGAGGCTCTCGGTGAGGTGCACGAGGTTCTCGGTAATGGCGGCATCTGCTGCCTCACGCGCTTTCGGCGTGGTGATGCGGCGGCGCTCACGAAGCTCAGCGCGCAGTGCGCGCTTCTGCTTGCCGAGGTCATCGGTCATTAGACCATTGTAGGTAGACGGCCCGGTAGCCTGTTCCCATGTCGATCCGCATCACAAAAGCAGTCATACCCGCTGCGGGCCTGGGAACTAGATTCCTGCCCGCTACGAAGGCAATGCCCAAGGAGATGCTGCCTGTCGTCGACAAGCCCGCCATCCAGTACGTCGTGGAGGAGGCGGTCGCATCCGGCCTCAACGACGTGCTCATGATCACGGGGCGCAACAAGAGCGCCCTCGAGAATCACTTCGACCGCATGACTGAGCTGGAGGCGACGCTCGAAGAGAAGGGTGATGTCGACAGGCTCAAGAAGGTCGAGTACTCCAACGACCTCGCCGACATCCACTATGTGCGCCAGGGCGACCCGCGCGGCCTCGGCCACGCCATCCTGCGCGCCCGCATGCACGTGGGCAACGAGCCCTTCGCCGTGCTGCTCGGCGACGACCTGATCGACCCGCGCGACCCGTTGCTCTCGCGCATGCTTGAAGAGGCGGTCGGCCGGGATGCGACGATCATCGCTCTCATGGAGGTCGAGCCCTCCGCCGCGCACCTCTACGGGATTGCGACCGTCGAGACCACCGACGACCCCGACATCGTGCGCGTCGTCGACCTCGTGGAGAAGCCCAGCCAGGGCACGGCACCGTCGAACCTCGCCATCATTGGGCGCTATGTGCTGCGGCCGGAGATCTTCGACGTGCTCGACGACACGGCGCCGGGCAAGGGCAACGAGATTCAGTTGACGGATGCCCTCCGCACCCTCGCCACGCAGAACCTCGCCGGCGGTGTGTACGGACTCGTGTTCCGCGGGCGCCGCTACGACACCGGTGACCGGCTCGACTACATCAAGGCGATCGTTCAGCTTGCCGTTGAGCGCGACGACCTCGGCACCGACCTGCGCCCGTGGCTCAAGCAGTTCGTGGCGACACTGGACTAGTCCGTGGCGTCAACGATCCCAACCCTCTCTGAGGGTCGAACCACCATCAGGCCCATCCGGTTGAGGGATGCCCGCACCCTCGAGCGCGAGCTGGCGGCCAACCGCGGCTGGCTGCGCAGGTGGGAGGCCACCAATCCGCACGGGCCCATGACGTTTGACGTGCGGTCGAGCATCCGTTCCCTGCAACAGAACGCGCGCTCGGGGCAGGGCCTGCCGTTCGTGATCGAGTACGACGGCGAGCTGGCGGGGCAGCTCAACGTGTCATCCATCGCCTACGGCTCGCTGTCGTCGGCGACGATCGGGTACTGGGTCTCGGAGCGATTCGCGGGCAAGGGCGCGACGCCCACGGCCGTCGCCCTCGCGACCGACCACTGTTTCTTCGGGGTCGGCTTGCACCGCATGGAGATCTGTATCCGACCCGAGAACGATCCGTCACTGCGCGTGGTCGAGAAACTCGGCTTCCGGTATGAGGGGCTTCGGCGCCGCTACATCCACATCAACGGTGACTGGCGCGACCACTTCTGTTTCGCGCTGACCGTCGATGAGATGCCCACGGGTGTGCTTCGACGTTGGCTCGACGGCAAGGTCGACCCGAAGGCGGCGGCGATTCCTGCGGCGGATCGCGCGAAGGCGGCGAGACCGCTCGTCTAACGGCGCGCCAACACCCGTCTCACGAGTAACGCTCGTACCTTAAGCACATGGAACTTTCGGGACTCGGCGGCGGCGTGATGCTGGCCATCGCCGCTGGCCTGTGGCTTGTGTACCTGGTTCCCAACTGGCTCAAGCAGCGCGAGTACCTCGCAACCGAGAAGAACGCCGTGCGACTGCAGCAAACCATTCGCGTGCTGGCCGAGACCTCCGAGGTGCCCAAGCAGTTTCGTGCACCCTCGGGACCGGTGGCCGTGGGCCGCGCTCCCGAGCTGCCCGCCCAGCCTGATCCGCACGTGCTTGCGGCCAAGCGGTTGCGTCGCACCCGGGCGCTCGCGTCGCTCGTGCTTGGTGCATCCGTCGTCGTTGCCATCGTTGCCGGTGTCGGGGGAGCGTGGCTTGTTGTCGCGGCTGCCGCGCTTACGACGGTCTGCTCACTCGCTCTGTTGGGGCGCCTCGCCGAGGTCTCGCGCTCGCGCCAGACACCCGTCGCTCGTGCACGAACGAGTGCAGCGTTCACCGACCACGCGGCCCCGGTAGCCCAGCAGCGAGTGGATGCTCCGTGGACGCCGGTTCCGCTGCCGAAGCCCCTGTACCTCTCCCGCACGCAGGCCCCGGCCGCACCAGCGGTTGACCCGGCATTCGAGTTGGAATTGGCCGCTGCATCCGCCGAACGCAGGCTTCGCGACGCCGAGCAGCCGCCCGCCGTGGTGCCCGCACGGCCGGCCGCGTCGAACAGCCCGTTCGCCAACATGGGGATCGTGGATGCCACGCCCACGAGCACTCCCGACATCGATGCCGTGCTCGCCCGCCGTCGCGCCGGGTAGCGCAGCCGTTCTGGTAACCTAGCTAGCGCACTGGGCTTGTAACGAGCACAGGGGCCCTTGGCGCAGTTGGTAGCGCGCCTCGTTCGCATCGAGGAGGTCAGGAGTTCAAATCTCCTAGGGTCCACCGCACCAAAGAACGCCGCTCACCTGGGCGGCGTTTTTTGTCTCGCGAACCGGCGAGCTCTTCGTGTCGCTCGACTATCTATATAGGGTGCTAGGCGAGACGGGTCCGGGGAGTGGGCTCGATTCGCCCAGGTCCTCACAGATCCTTTGGGCACTCGTGGAAGGAAGCCTAGGTGCGCGTGGTCGCGGGAACGGACATGGCTGTCAAGCTGCGACTCGCCCCCATCGGCCTGACTCTGGCACTGCTGTTGTTCACCCTCTCGGGATGCCAAAGTCGCGGAGAGGCATTGGGTGATGACCTATTTCTCGACTACGACGGTGATTACAAGAGTGTTGCTGTCGATTGCGTGGAAGAGATTCCCCATCGAATCGCCCCGTCGGCTGGACGTCCGATTGCTTCTGAATTTACGGATGTACTGGTAGTCAGAACAGAGCTCGATGAAGTGCGCACGCACTACTCGGTGACCGGGTCACTCACGTTGCTTTACTCCGGAGAGGACCTCGAGTACCGCTGGGAATGCAATGTTGCCCAGCGCTTCACGACATTTAGAGTGCGTGAGATTACCTTCGAACTGCTCAGCTGATCCTCTTCAGTCTCGCGGTTTTGCTTCAGAGCCCGATCGAGAGGCGCGTTGATGTATGTGGGGGCGGTAGGTTTATCGAGCGCGAGCGTAGACAACCTCAACCTGGTAACGGCGAGGTGACTGTGTCCGTTTGTATTGAGTATCGACTGTTGGCAAGCGGGCTGGGCGGACCGGGAACTGAGTCGCCCGGGGTTCCGTTGAGACTGCTTAGGGTCGCGGAGTAACCAAGCTGATGACGGATAACCATCCGATGGACAAATTGATCGAATCCATCCTTGTCGCCGGGCTCGATGATTGGCAGTATCTGGCAGACGTGCAATGGTTGGTTGTCGACTCGGCCCTCCAAGAAGGGATAGACCTAAACCCCAAGCCAGGATCCGACCCAAACTTCGACGATCGGGTGGCGCGCGTGCTGACCGTATTGTCCGAGCTATTCAAACGCGGGTTGGTTGTACCGGGAAGTCTCTCGAACGGTTTTGAGCCGTGGGCTGGAGATCCAGAGGCTTGGACGAAGAGAATTGAAGAGGCGTGGAGAAGTCACCCTGGGGCGCTCGGAATCGGCGACGTGGTTTGGCTCTCAAATACCCCTGAGGCAGATCTTCTGGCAGTTTCTTACGCGAAAGACTCGCTGTAGCGGGCTGACGCGATGCAATGCCCCTAGACGACAAAAGTCCTTCGAAGTGGTGCCTGTTACGCCAATTCAGTCTCGGATTTTGCTTCAGAGCCTCGGTCGAGGCGTGGTCGGGGACTCTGGAGCAGCTCCGAGATTCATTTCACGTCGATTGCATTCGCTTCGCCTCAGGGAGCAATCACCACGGGCGACACGACGCGGGTGCGCAGGCGCCGCACGTTGAGCACGAGATCGAGCACCGATACCGCGGCGAGAAGCACGAGACACACCTTGGTCAGGTTGTCAGCGGCCGGGTTGACGAAGATGGGACCCGCGACAACCCACCAGATGAGAAACACGACGAACAGCGCGTCAGATACGACGAGGATGCGCCTCGTGACGACATTCCAGCGCCCCTCCACGAGCAGCGCGATGCCGATCGCGAGACTCGCTGCCCAGGGCAGCAAGATCCACGGGGCTCGCCAGGCGAGAAACTGCGGGTCGAGCGCGAGCGCGTCGATCACCGGCTGTGGGAGCCACGACGGCAGGTTCGTTAGCGCGACGAGAGTTGCTGCGCCCACAAGCCCGAGTGCGATGTAGAGCACGATGACAGGCCGCTTGACGCGGTCGCGGTCGAGCACCGCGGCCTCGCGTGGTGTCCACTCTGCCGGCTCCCGCCGGGAGCTGATCGCCGCGGCGATGAGGGTCAGCGAGATGAGCAGGCCTGGCCACCAAAACGCGCCGAGACCCCAACTGAGCCACCACGCCCCGAGCCGGCTGAGCCAGTCGACATCGCTGGGCGCACTGTAAGTCGCGATGAGGCTCAGCACCCACTGAACGACCACACCGCCGAGCGCGATCCACATGAACCGGGGAGCCTCGGATGCCCGCAGCACCGTGAACCCGGCGGGGCGGTACCGATCGGCCACGTCGGCCGGGCGACCGAATGCCGCGAGCACCTCGAGCACCGACTCCGGTCGGCCCTCGAGCTCTTCGGTGAGCAGCGAGTGCAGTTCGTAGGCGACATCCTTGCGCTGGCGACGTGGCAGGTGCCGCACGACCTCGGCGACGTAGGACTGGATGAGGGCATCCGGATTCATCGGTTCTCCCCTTTCAGGAGCTGGTTCATGACGGTCGCGAGCGAGTCCCACGATGTGGTGAGTTCGCCGAACAGCAGCGTTCCCTGGGTGCTCAGGGAGTAGTAGCGGCGGGGCGGCCCGCTCTCGGCCTGCCACTGCGAGTCGAGTAGCCCCTGGGATTCGAGTCGCCGAAGTAGGGGATAGAGGGTGCCCTCCTCGATGGGCATGCCTCGTTCGGCGAGCGCCTGGCGCAGCGAGTACCCGTACTGCGGGGTGCGCAGCTGCGACAGCACGGCGAGCACCAGCACGCCCTTACGGAGGTCCTGTTCGTACTTCACCTGTTCTACCATGCGCTACACAGTACATAGCGCGACACAGTAACGCAAGCAGTGGCCCAATACGGGCCGGTGCGACCTAACCGAGCACGCGGTCCCACCACAGTGAGGATTGGCTCAGCCGCTCGGGCAGCTCCTCGGCCGCGGCGGCTCGAATGCTCTCGCGCGCGGCCCAGACGCCTGCGGCGGCATCCGGAGCGAGCCCTGCGACGAGGTCGTCACCGGTGATCACACCGCTCTGCCCGAAGGCACCGAGGGCCCCGTGCAATTTCACGGTCGTGTAATCGTCGACCGCGATGCCCAGCGTGGGCACCCCAGCGGCGGAGGCGAAGACCGCCGGGTGATAGCGGCTGCTGATCACGAGCGACGCCTCGCGCGCGAGGGTCGCAGCCTCGACGGCGGTTCCCGTGGGTTCGACGACGGACGGCGACTTCATGAGGGATGCGACGGCCTCATGCATCACCACGTCGCCGCGACGCGGCTCGCCAGACAACGGCCCGAAGTGCGCGAGAAAGCGCACGTCGAGGCCGAGATTGGCGACGGTATCGAGCAGGGCCGCTGTCGCAGCGAGGAAGGCCTCACGATCGGTTGTTCCGACGTGGGTGGAGAGTGACACCAGGCAATAGGGCGGCCGGGCGGGGGAGGCAGGGATGCTCGCCGCGTCGAGGCCCAGGAAGCTCGCGTCATCCACCGTCTGCTGGAGACGTTCGGGGTCGACGCCGAGGGTGTCGGCGAGGCGGAACGATGCGCCTTCGCGCACACCGACGAGCTGGGCGCTCTCGAGCAGCTCGCTCAGCAAGAACGCATCGGTTGCCGACAGGGCGGGCCCGAGCGTTTGCCCGGTGATGACGAACGGAACCCCGGCGCGCTCGGCGAGCTGGGAAATGATCCATCGTTCGATGATGTGCACGGGCCAGGTGGATGCGAGATTTCCGGCGCCCGTCACCACCACGCGCGAGGCCGAGGTGATCGCGTCGATCGTCGGTAGGGCCGGGTCGAGCGGCTCGACCTCGCCCGCGAGAATCAGCTCTCCGCGCGCGATCATCTGGGCTGGCGTGCCCGTCAGGCCGAGGCGTGGCACCGAGGTGACCCCGTAGCGCGCGGCCGTTTCGGCCGGGTTCGCCGAAATGGCCACCACCTCGGAAAAACCGCGAGTGCGGGCCTGGTCAAGAAACTGTTCGAACATCGCCTCGTCGCCGATATGCATCATGCCGTCGACAACCCCGATGTCGCCTATCGCGACTACGTGCATGAGATCGAGTGAACCATAATGAAGAGGCCGCCTTCCGCACGGGGCGTACCAACTGAGGGGAAAGCTCGACGTGGGTATTCAAACGTCACTCGATTTGGTGCAACACGCGGATCGTCTGATCGATTCGCTGCGGTTCGCCGACGACGTCGCATTCGACGCCAGCCGCGAGGGCGGCGTGCGCACGATGCGGGTGCTTGGCCAGGCGCTCGGTGGAGATGACCAGCTGGCCGCGATCGCGGCAACTCACGCCCTCGCCCAGATCTTCGATGACGAAGCCATCGCGATGCTCTCGCAGTTGCTCTCGAGCGAGCGCGGCTTTCTTCGCGAGCATGCAGCGTGGGCGATCGGTTTTAGGCTTCCGCGTTTCGATGCCGTCGCGCGACTCATCGGCCTGGTTGCCGAGGGCGGATTCGTGGGGATGCTCGCGCAGCGCACCCTCGAACAGTGGTCTTCCGCCGCACCCGAACACGTCGCGATCGGCGTCGAATCGGCCCTTCTCGGTGTGCACGAGCCGGCCGCTCGCGCTCGTCTTGTCGAGACGCTCAGCCTCGTGCGCGGTGCGATCGCGCGGCGTCCGCTGTTGCGTTTCGCGAGCGACACGGGTGAGGACGTCCGCGTGCGTCTCGCCGCCATCTCGGCGCTGGGGCAGCGCACCCCCGACTCGACGCTCATCGACCTGCTGACCGGCATCTCTCGCGGCGATGACGAGCTCGCCGTCGTTGCGCAGCTCGCACTCGTCGACCTGACCCCGCTGCGGGCTCGAGCGGGCGAGGCATCCGGCCTCACTGTCGCGCAACTGTTCCTCAACGCCGACATCGACGCCAACCTCGAGCAGGCGGGCAAGGGCGACAACGGTGGAATCGCCACCCTGCTTGTGCGCCTCGGCAACGCGCTCGCGGCCGACCCGGACTCCCCTGTAGCGCGGGTAGTCACCCTGTCGCGAGGGTCGGTCGAGGGCACCCTCGAGAGCGTGGACGAGCTTGCTTCGCAGACCGGTGGCCACGGCTTCGGGCGCATTCCCCTCTTTGTGCCGCCGACCCAGTCGGCGAGCGCCTGGCCCCTGCGAGTGACGGCCCGCCGTGGCATCCGGCGCATGCTGAGGGCGGCCGGCGGGGTCGACGTGATCCACCTGCGGATGGCCGACGTGGGAAGCCTTGCCGCCGCCGACGTGGCGCGCGAGATGGGTATCCCCGTGGTGTTTACCGTGGCGCCCGACCCCCACGGCGTGATCAACTCGCTCGACGTATCGGGCCAGCTGGACCGCTTCAACTTCGGCGACGTTGACGAGAAGGAGCACTTCTGGTTTCGCACGCGACTCGTGCAGCGCCTCGCCGCAAACGCCGCCCACACGGTGCTGTTCCCGCGGCCTGAGCTTCAGCGCGACATGCGCGAACTCGTGGGAATTGACATCACGGCGCACCCGGAGCGGCACACGATCGTTCCCGAGGGCATCGACCTCGGGGTGGTGGATGCCGCGGTGGCCGAGACCTCGGCCCACGCCGACGGATCCGCCCCCACCCCCGCTCTTGACGCGCTAACCGCGCTGCTTGAGTCACTGCCCGCGGAGCGACGCGCGCTTCCCCTCATCGTGAGCGTCGGCCGCATGCACCGCGTGAAGGGAATGGCCACGATCGTCGAGGCCTGGGCGGGCGGGCTGAGCGACAGCGCCAACCTGCTCATCATCGGCGGCGATCTCGACGATCCATCGGCCGATGAACTCGAACAGCTCGACCGCATCGATGCGATTGTTCCGCCCGCCGATCGGGCCGCCCGGGGCCTCATCCTGCCCGGCCACCAGCCCAACGACACCGTGGCCCGCTGGGTGGCCGCGGCGCGCTTTGGCGTTCCCGGTCTGGCGGCGCCCCATGGCATTTACGTGTGCGGCAGCCTCAAGGAGGAGTTCGGCATCGCGCTGCTCGAGGCCATGGCGTCGGGCCTGCTGGTTGTCGCCCCCGATGGCGGTGGCCCTGCGACCTACGTCGAACAGGGAGTCACCGGCTACCTCACCCACACGTGGGATGTCTCGCAGTTGCGCGACGCCATGACCACGGCGCTCGACGCCGCCGCCCACGAGATCGGGCCGGATCGTGCGATGCGCTCGCGCGCGACCGTGGAGAACAGCTTTACCATCCAGGCGATGGCGCACTCCCTCTCGTCGCTCTACGTGCACGTGGTGCAGGCCGAGCACGACCACCGCCGCGACGCGGAGTCGTTCGAGGTCGTCGTCTCGTGACGCTGCTCATCATCAGCCCCGACTACGCCTCACACCTCTTTCCCCTCGCCACCCTCGGCACCGCGTGGAAGGAGGCCGGTGAGCGTGTCGTCGTTGCTACCGGCCCCGCCACCGCGAGCATCGTCGAGTCGTTCGGCTTCGAGCGCGTGAACCTGCAACTGGGCAAAGGCTCGAACCCGGGAACCATTCGCGCGGAAGACCAGCCCAAGGGTGAGGATGACGCGCTCCGCGGCTTCTTCGCCGCGACGCGTCTCGGCATGGTGGAGACGCTCGCGTTTCAGGCGCGCGCACGGCTGAGCGACCTCATGTGGGAGCCCGTCGCGACGGCTCGCGCAGTTCTCGCCGTGATCGACGAGGTGCAACCAGATGCGATCATCGTCGACCATCTCGCGTTCAGCGCGCGGCTCGCGCTCGCCGCTGGTGGCGTGCGGTACGCGGATGTCGTGCTCGGGCATCCGTCGGCACTCCCCGTCGGTCGAGAGGTGTACGGCTACCCGCCGGACTGGCCCGCCGCGTTCTCGCCGAGCGAGGAGCAGCTGCACCTGCTGCGCGCCCTGTGCGACGAGGTGAGCGCCTCGTTCACGGCCGAGTGGAATGCCGCGCTCGCGCAGCTCGCACCGCACCTGCCACCGTCGCGCAGCGCATTTGAGGAGCACGGCGATCTCGTGCTGCTCAACTACCCCGCGGAGCTCTCGCCGCCCGATCGCACAGCGCTGCTGCCGCCGCACGTGTTTCTTGGCTCCGCCGTGCGGGATGAACCCGTCGACGACGAGGTCACCTCGTGGATCTCCTCGAGCGACGAGCCGTTCGTGTACGTGAGTTTCGGCAGTTTTCTTTCCGTGCGCGCCGACGTGCTGGCACGCGTCGCCGAGGCCCTGCGCTCGCTCGGTGTTCGGGCCGCGATCGCCACCGGCTCAACCGACCCGGCCGAGCTTGGCGAGCTGCCCGAGGGGTGGCTCGTGCGCGGCTTCCTGCCGCAGGTGACGCTGCTGCGTGCGGCAGCGGCTGCGGTGAACCACGGCGGAAACAACTCCGTCACCGAGTCACTCACCTACGGCGTTCCGATCGTCGTCTTGCCCTTCTCGACCGACCAGTTTGCGGGTGCGGCCGCGATCGAGCAGGCGGGCTACGGGGTGTCGCTCGCACCCAACACAGCCACGGCGCACGAGCTGGCGGCGGCCATCGAGCAGGTGCTCGACATGCCGCGCGACGCCCTAAACGCGCTCGCCGCCGATCTGGCCTACGAGCCCGGCAAGGCCCGAGCGCGCGCAGCCGTGGCAACGCTCTCGACGAGCTGAGACATCGCCTCAACGCTCACCGAGGCGTCGCGGTACTGCTGCATGAGCTGGGCGTTGGCGTCGTACTGCGGGCCTTCGCGCACCTCGGGGGTGTGATGGAGCGCGTAGACGGTTCCGCCGTGCCGGCGCGGCGGCTCGCCGAGAAGAGTCTCGTGCGCGAGGTACCACGCGGCATCTTCGAAGCCCCAGCCGCGAAAGCGCTCGTCTTGCCCGCCGTGCGACCACCAGGTGGCAGGAGTCGTCACATAGACGCCCGAGCACGCGCCGCGCACGAGCTCGAAGTCGCACTCATCGAGCGATCGGCCGGAGATGAGCTGGGCCGTGCCCTCCGCGCCCAGCCAGTGGTACGCCGTGTAGGGAAGGTGCACTCGGCCGGATGATGCGGCCGCCTCAATCGCCTCGCGCAGGGGGCCGATCTCGGGAACCGTATCGGCATCGTTGATGATGACGACCTGCCCCGCATCCTCGATGGATGCGATGCCCAGGTTGCGGCACTGGGCGAGGTTGAAAATCTCGTCGTCGCAGTCAACGGTGCGAATATCGATGTCCCCGAAGTTCTCGCGGTACCAGGCGATAACGACGTCGAACGCCTCGACCCGAGAGGGTTGCGGGCGCCACGGGATGAGCACAGTGAGCGGCATACCCAAAAGCCTAGGCGAGATCGACATCGCGGCCGTCGGAGAGGTCGCCGCACTCGATCTCGTGGGCTCCGTGCTGCACGAGATAGTCTCGCGCCCCGCGGTCGCCGCTGACCTGCGCAGCCAGCGCCGTCCAGTGGTCGGCACCGAGCACGACCGGATGCCCCGGCCGCCCCTCGAACACCGCCTGGCGCAGCTCGGAGCGCTGCACGGGCCGCTCGAGCACGCGCAGGCCCACGGATGCCGGCAGCTCGGGCAGGTCGACGAGGGTCACGAGCGCGGCGATGCCGGTGGCCTGAGAGAGGCCGGCACGCAGTGAACTCGCCATGCCCTCCTGCCACTGGTCGTTGACCACGGTTACGGCTGACTCAGGCACCAGGGGCTGGGCGGCCGCGGCACCCGCGCCCAGCACGACGATGATGGGCGAGCATCCGGAGTCGTGAAGAAAGGTGACTGCCCGCGCCACCCACGGCTCACCCTGCGGAGTGCGTCTGAGTGCCTTCGGCCCGCCCGCGCGCATCCCGGCCCCGGCCGCAAGAACGATGCCTGTGACGTGTTCTTCGGGGTTGCTGTCAACGGCCATATCCCCATCGTCACATGTGTCACGCTTGAAGCATGTTCGAGATCGCTGACCGGTTGATCGCCGCGTTCGAGCGCGGTGTGCCGCTCGCCGTGGCGACTGCTGTTTCGGTGGTCGGAAGTGCGCCGCGCACCGTGGGCACCTCGATGGCGTTTGACGGTCACGCGGTGATCGGCAGCATCGCCGGCGGCTGCGTCGAGGGCGCCGTGGTTGACGTGTGCGAGGCGGTGATCGCCGACGGTGAGCCGCGCACGGTCGAGTACGGCGTGAGCGACGAGACGGCCTTCTCGGTGGGCCTCACCTGCGGCGGAACGCTCCGCATTCACGTGCAGCTTGTCACCGAGGCCCTGATCGAACGGCTACGCACGGGCCAGCCCATCGTGATCGATTGCACCCCGGGCGACGAGCCCTTCATCGACGTGCCGCCCGAGCGCGCGCACTTGATCGTGTTCGGCTCAATGGAGTTCTCGTCCGCGCTCGCCGCCGCAGCCCATGTGGTGGGCTATCGCGTGACGGTGTGCGACCCCCGACCGTTGTTCACCACCCCCGCCCGCTTTCCCACGGCCGAGCTCGTCGTGCGCTGGCCCGTCGAGTACCTCGCGAGCGCGAGCGTCGATGAGCACACCGTCATCTGCGTGCTGAGCCACGACCAGCGGTTCGACGCCGAGCTCATCGCCCTCGCGCTCTCCCTGCCCGCCGGATATGTCGGTGCCATGGGATCGCGCAACACCCACGATCGGCGCGTGGCGTCACTTCGCGAGCGCGGCGTGAGCGAGGCCGCCATCGCGCGACTGCGCTCGCCGATCGGACTCGATATTGGCGCAAGCACGCCGCAGGAGACAGCGATCTCGATCCTCGCTGAGATCATGGCGGTGCGCACGGCTCGCTCCGCGGCCCCCCTTGCGACGACGGCGGGCACGATCCACGAGCTACGAGTGCGACAGCTTCCAGATCCGGTCGCGTGACATCGGCAGGTCGTAGACCCGCACGCCCGTGGCATCCCGAATGGCGTTAGCCAGAGCTGGCGCGACGGGGTTGTAGGGCGCCTCGCTCATCGACTTCGCGCCCAAGGGACCCAGCTCGTCCGAGGTCTCGGCGAAGAAGACCTCCGTCACCGGCACGTCTGCAAACTGTGGCACGTGATAGTTGCGCAGGGTCGACGTGAGCACGCGACCTTCGTCATCGAGGCGCACCTCCTCATAGAGCGCCGAGCCGATCGCCTGCGCCGTGCCGCCCTCGATTTGGCCGCGCAGTTGCTCCGGGTTGAGCACGGTTCCGGCATCCGCCGCCTGCACCGACTGCAGAATCTCAACTGTGCCCGTCTCCCGGTCGACCGCCACCCGAAAGCCGTGAACATTGAAAGCAACCGACCTCGGAGTGCCGTCGTGGGTGCCCGTCATGGTGAGGGGGCCGTCGTCGAGAAGCGTGGATGCCGCGATGAGCTGGCCATCGCGAAGCACGCCACCGGCCACCACGGCTCCACCACCCGCGCGCGCGACCATCGCACTCGCGAGGTCCCGAGCGGCGGCGTGCAGCGCGAGCCCTGCGACCACGACGCCCGCTGATCCGTAGGCGCCGGTGTCGTACCGCGCGGCGTCAGTGTCTGACTGTCTGATCCGCACGCGGTCGACTGTGGTGCCGAGGGCGGTTGCGACCAGCTGAGCGTGCACGGTGGTGCTGCCGCTGCCGAAGTCGGCGGTTCCCACACCAATCTCGATGTCGCCATCGGGCAGCAGGCTCACCGTGGCCTCGGTGTGGTGACCGCGCGGGGGCAGGGTCGCGATCATCGCGATCGCCACGCCCGTGCCGGTCTCCCAGCCCTCGGGTGCGAGCCTGCCGTTGCCGCGGGCGAGCGCGCCCTCGACGAGGTCGAGGCACTGGTCGAGACCGTAGCTCGCGATGCCGAGGTCGCTCGCCTCGTCGGGGTCGGTGACCACGAGCTTGTCGCCCGGCACGATCACGTTGCGCCGGCGCAGCTCATAGGGATCGATGCCGAGCGTGCGCGCGAGGTCATCCATCGCGGACTCGATCGCGAAGATCACCTGGCCGAGGCCGTAGCCGCGGAAGGCGCCCGACGGCAGGTTGTTCGTGTAAACCGACTGTGCATCCACGCGCTTGTTGACGCAGCGGTACACCGACACCGATTCGTTGATCGAATGGAACATCACGCCGATGCCGTGGTTGCCGTAGGCGCCCGTGTCCATGAGTTGGTCGACGGCGAGCGCGGTGAGGGTGCCATCGCTCGTGGCCGCAACCGTCACGCTCACCGACATCGGGTGACGCATGGGCCCGATTGTGAACTCGTCGCTTCGAGTGAATTCGTACTGCACGGCTTGACCGGTGCGCAGCACGGCGAGGGTCACGAGGTCTTCTGTGAGCAGCTCCTGCTTGCCGCCGAAGCCGCCGCCCACCCGTGCGGTGAACACGCGCACCCGATCCTGATCGAGGCCGAAGATGTGGCAGATCTCGTCACGTACGAGGAACGGCACCTGGCTCGAGGTGCGCAAGACGAGGCGGCCGTCTTTGTCGAGCCACCCCCGCGTGGCGTGGGTCTCGAGAGCGACATGGCTCACGCGCTGGGTCGTCCAGGTGCCCGAAATAACCGCGTCTGCCGAGGCGATTGCCGCCGCGACATCCCCCGTCTCGTCGTGAAACTCGGCGACCGTGTTGCGCTCGGGGGCCGCAATGCGTGACTCGACACCCTTGTCGGCGTGAAGCAGGGGCGCGCCGGGCTCGCGCGCAGCGAAGGGATCGAACACCGCAGGCAGGAGTTCGTAGCTCACCGAGATGAGTTCAAGCGCGCGCGACGCTATCTGCACGGTGTCTGCCACGACGGCGGCAACTCGCTGGCCACGAAACCGCAGCACCCGGTCGAACACGAGAGTGTCGTCGGGATCATCCGTGCGCATCTCATGGCGTCCGGTCGAAAACAGGGTTTCGGGCGAGTCCCGGTGGTCAAGCACGGCATGAACGCCCGGCACGGCGAGAGCGGCGGAGGTGTCGATAGCCATGATTCGCGCGTGCGGGTGCGGGCTGCCCAGCACGGCGAGATGCAACACTCCCGTGGTGGTGAGGTCGACCGTGTACGGCTCGCGCCCGGTGACCACGCGCATCGCGGAGGGGGGAGCGACAGATCGTCCAGCGGCATCGCCTGCGGGCGCAATCTCGGTGTTGCTTACCCCTGTTATCGCGTCGTGGATGGAACGGTAGCCCGTGCAGCGGCACAGGTTTCCCTTGAGCAGGCGAGGCAGGTCATCGTGGTCGTCTTCGGTGAACGTCGAGGCCGTCACGACAAACCCCGCGGTGCAGAACCCGCACTGGAAGCCGCCCGCATCCACGAACGCCTGCTGCAGGGGGTGCGGATGCTCGAGCGTACCGAGACCGCTCACGGTCGTGACACTCGAGCCCTCGAGGCGGTGAGCCGGGTAAATGCACGAGTGAATGGGACTCCCGTCGAGCAGCACGGTGCACGCCCCGCAGTCTCCCGCGTCGCATCCCTTCTTCACCTCGAAGTGATCGAGGTCACGCAACAGCGTGCGCAGCACCTGGCCCGGGCGGGGGATCGCTTCGACTGGTTCGCCGTTCACCTCGAACTTCATGAGAGCTCGCTTCGCAGTTGTTCGGCGAATCGAACGCTCATGGCTCGGCGCCAGTCGACGCTTCCGTGGGCATCGTCGAACCAGTCGTCGATTCCGGCGACGGCGGTCTCGAGCTCTGCGCTCGAGGGCACGGCCGCGTAGCGCAGCTGGTGGGGCCGCAGGGTTCCGCCCGCGACGGTGAAGACGACCTCACTCGCAGACTCACGAACGATCACCATGGCTCCCGTTCGCCCCAGCGGCGAGAGGGCGATCCTGCGAAAGCCGATGCGGCTGCGCATGGCCTCAAGCGGGATCTCAATGCTGCGCATGACCTCGCCGTGATCAAGGGCGGTCTGCTGGGCGCCGAGGATCAAGTCGACCACCGGCACGCGGCGCTCCGAGCTGAAGGGCCCCCACAGCACGGCCGTCGCATCCAACGCCACTGCGAGCGCGCTCATGGGTGCCGCCGACAGGGCAAGGCAGATGTTGCCGCCGACGGTCGCCACGTTCCAGACCTTGAACGAGCCGAGCAACGATTCACAACAATCGAGAATGAGCTCATGCGCGAGCCAGTCCGGGTGGGCATCGAGTCGTGACAGCTCCGCAATCGTGCACGTGGAGGCGATCTCGAGGGTCTCGCGGGTGAGGGTTATCGCGGGCCAGCCCATCGAGGTGAGGTCGACGAGCCCCGTGATCTGCGGTTGCTGCTCGGAGAACAGCCACGTGCCGCCCCCGAGGATGGCTTCGCCAGGGGAGAGAATGAGGTCGGCGCGCGTGCGGGCTGAGCGCACGCTGACGACTGTGTTCAAATCCATGGTGAGTGCCTGACTGTACGACTAGCTGGCTGCGCCGAGGGCGTCGCTCAGCTGTAGGTGATCGTAAGCGACGCCGAGAGTATCGGCCAGCCGAAACGACGCGTCGTCTCGCACCCACACGTTCTCGGCATGGCCCAACAAGTCGCGCAGCAGGTCCGCGTCGTCGGCCGTCAGCTCCACGCCGAACACCTGGCCGGTCATCACGTAGGGCACCGAGTAGCGCATGGCGAGCAGCGCGATGACCCAGCGTTCGATGATGTGAACCGACGAGAGTGACGACAGGGTGCCCGCGCCCGTGATGGCGACCCGCGAGGCGTCGCGAATGGCTTCGACGACCTGTCGAGCCGGATCATCGGCCGCGAGCGGCCCCGAGAGGATGCCTCGAGCCCTCGCCATCATCGCGGTGCGATCTCCCACAAGTCCCAGTCGGGCAGCGGAGGCGGCGTCTGCGATGTAGATCATGAGCGCACCGTCGCCTCGTCGTAGGCCGCGATCACGCCGGTGAGAAACTTCTCGACGGCGTCGCGCTCGGCGGGAGAGAGCGCAGCGATGACCGATTCGACGCCAGCGATGAGGGGCCGCACGAGTTGCTCGGCCTGCTCGGTGGAGCGGTGTGCGGGCGTCACGATGAGCTTGCGGCCGTCGGAGGGGTGGCGGTCGCGCTGCACGTGGCCTGCCACCTCTAGGCGGTTGAGCACGAGAGTCATGGCCGCGGTGGAGAGGCCGGTGCGGCGGGCGAGCTCGGTGGGGGTGGAGGTTCCCGCCGAGATCAGGTAATCCATCGTTTCGAGTCCGGCCGCGTCGACGGCGAGTTCGCGGGCGAGTGCTCGCTCGAACTTCTGCTGGCGCAGCGTGAGCTGCTGCACCTGAGCGCGCAGGTCGCCGGGCACGGGCGGAATACCCTGACGACGCGCTGCCGCGTTGTGGGTTGATTGTGGTTTCACACTCTGGGGCACGCCGATAATCTAGCAGATTGCTAATCTCGTTTATAACTTCTAGAGAAACTCCGCGAGTTCAGCCTCTAGGCAAGGTCAAGTGCTCTTCTTGCGCTGCCTGAACCACTTCCACGCGCCCGTGCACCACAACGCCCAGATCACGAGCAGGGGTTGGAACAGCAACCGGATGAATCGTGCCGCGTCGGTGTCGAGGCCAAACGAGTTGGTGCCGCTTGCGAACTGCTCAATGTTGCCCGGGAATATCGCCACGAAAAACGCCGCAACCACGAACCCGACCACCACACGGTATCTCAGCAGTACGAGCAGTGACAGCCCGAGCACGATCTCGACCACCCCGGATGCCACCACCACGAAATCCACGGGAAGCGGCAGCCACCGCGGCACCTGGGCGACAAAAGCAGCGCGCGCAACCGTGAGGTGGCTGACGCCGGCGACGAGCAGCACGAGCCCGAGCGCGACGCGGGCGATGTGCCGGTGAACCGTCACCGCGGCAGCAGTTCGTCGAGGGCACAGCGGCGGCGTACGACCGGTTTCGTCACGATCGCAATCCTACGCAGCGGCATGGTGCCCGGTCGTGGCCCATAGAGAGTTCATAGCTCGCGTGCAGCAGTACCGGATGCCCGGCTGGTGTTCTTGCGGGTATGAAGCTCTCCCGCCCGGTTCTCGTTCTCATCGCCGTTCTCGCTGTGGGCGGACTCACCGCCTGCAGCGCAACCACGACGGCGCAAGCGCCAACCACGTCGACCAGCGAGGCCGCGGCCACCGTCACCTCCGCGACAGTGTGGGATTCGTCCGCGGTGCACGACATCGCGGTCACGATCGCCGAGGCCGACCTTGAGGCGCTCTTGACCGCCTATGCGCAAACCGGCGAGAAGGTGTGGGCAACGGCGACCGTCACGATCGACGGAACCACTCTCGAGAATGTGGGCATCAAACTCAAAGGCAACTCGAGCCTTCGAGGCGTCGGTACCGACAGCGACCCGAGTGAGTTGCCGTGGCTCATCCGGCTCGACAAATACGTCGATGGTCAGAACATCGACGGTGAGACCGAGCTCGTGGTGCGCGGCAACAACTCTGAGACGGCCCTGAACGAGGCCGTCGCGCTCGAGTTGCTGTCTGCCGCGGGGCTCGCGAGTCAGGAGGCGGTGTCGTCGCGCTTCAGCGTGAACGGTGGAACCGATCGGCTGCGGCTGGTCATCCAGAATCCCGACGATGACTGGGCTGCGCAGGAGTTCGGCACGACCGGCCTGCTCTATAAGGCCGAGGCGGGCGGGGACTACAGCTATCGCGGCGACGACCCGGCGAGCTACGAGGATGTGTTTGACCAGGAAGCAGGCGACGAGAACCTCGAGCCCCTCACCGAGTTCCTGAGATTCATCAACGAGTCGGATGACGCCACCTTCGTCGCCCAGCTCAGTAGCTACCTCGACATCGACTCGTTCGCGACCTACCTCGCGTTTCAGGAGCTTGTCGATAATTTCGACGACATCGATGGTCCGGGCAACAACTCCTACCTGCACTACGACGAGTCAACGGGCCTCATGACCGTCGTGAACTGGGATCTCAATCTCGCGTTTGGCGTGCAGAACGGTGGCGGGGGTGAGGGTGCCGGTAAACCCGGTGGTGGGATGCCGGGCGGTCAGGGCGGAGCGCGGCCCGGTGGCGGGGCAGCGGGCGGGGGCCCGAGCTCGGGCAACATCCTGGCCGAGCGGTTCGCCGAACTGTTTCCGGATGCCGTCGCCGCTGCCACGGCAACGCTCGATTCGACTCTTATCGCGAGCGGGACCGCCGAGGCCGTTCTCGACGAGTGGACTGCGGTGCTCGCGGAGGGGGCATCCGACCTCGTGTCGGAGTCGACGATCGAGACGGAAGCCGCCGCGATTTCTGCCTACTTCTGATCGGGCTCGCCGATGAGTTCCACGAGGGCGGTAGCCGTCTGTTCGTCGAGCACGAGGTGCGTGATCACGCCGGCTCGGAGTGCGGCGAGCAGCGGCACGACCTTGCTGTCGCCGGCCACGGCGCACACCCTGCGCGGCACTCGGCGGAGTTCGTGCGGAGTGGGCCCCGTTGCACGTTCGTTCAACGAGAGGTCTTCGTAGGTTCCGTCGGCTCGCAGAAAGACGGTGCACACGTCGCCCACGACTCCCTCGGCCTCGAGGATGTCGATGTCTTCGCGCTCCAGATAGCCCGCCGAATACACGTGGCTGGGCACCTCGCCCGCGACCGCGCCGATCGAGAACAGGGCGATATCCGCTCGCCGCTGCACGTCGAGCACGCGCGCCACCGAGCGCTCACGCCACATCGCCTGGCGGGTCTCGGCGTAGTCGAAAAACGCGGGAACCGGGAACAGGTGCACGCGGGCGTCGAACGCGTCGCCGAAGCGGGAGATGAGGCTGCCGACGTAGTCGACCCCCGAGGTGCGGTTGTTGGCGGCGCCGTTCAGCTGCACGATCGAGCTGTTGCGCGTGGGCTTTTTGCTGAGATGTTTGGCAATTGCCCCCAGTGTCGTGCCCCACGCGACGCCCAGCACCATGTCTGAGTCGAACCAGCCCGAGACCATGCGAGCGGTCGCGAGAGCGACCTGTTCGAGGCGCTCGGCAACGGGCGCGGAGTCGCTCACGGGCACGACGTAGGTCTCCACGCCGAACTGTTGCGAGATGCGCTGTGCGATGCCCGGGGCACGCGACGGCGTGGGTCGGAGGGTGATCTCGACGAGCCCCGACGTGCGGGCTTCTTTGAGCAATCGCGACACGGTCGATCGCGACATGTGCAGGTGACTCGCGATGCTTTCCATCTTGATGTCTTGCAGGTAATACATCGACGAGGCCGCGAGGATCGTCTCTTCCTTGTCCATGACATCCAATCTGCACATATGTGCACGTTGCCTGCTCAATTTGCCAACGGGTATGTCCACAGTAATACGCTGCTGCACGGCACCGGGTTCGCGGTGACCACTATCGGCACAACCGGGGGACCAATGCCTGACAACCGCCTCACCGCTGCGACTCGTGAGCACGCCCTGGCGCGTCTCGCCGCAAGCGTCGAGCCCGGCCAGGAACTCGACGTTCTCGTCATCGGGGGTGGCATCACTGGCGCCGGCATCGCCCTGGATGCCGCAAGCCGTGGCCTCTCGACGGCGGTCGTGGAAGGGCAGGACTGGGCATCCGGAACATCCTCGCGGTCGAGCAAGCTCGTGCACGGCGGCCTGCGCTACCTGCAGATGCTCGACTTCAAGCTCGTCATCGAGGCCCTCACCGAACGCGACCTGCTGCTCACCGAAGTCGCCCCGCACCTCGTGCGCCCCATCCCGTTCCTGTACCCCCTGCGCCACCGCGTCTGGGAGCGCGCCTTCGTCGGAGCAGGCATCGCGCTCTACGACGGTCTCGCCACGATCCGCCGCGGCAAGCGAGCGCTGCCGTGGCACAAGCACATGTCGCGACGCCAGGTGAGCGCAGTCTTTCCCGACCTTTCGGAGCGTGCCGCGGTCGGCGCCATCCAGTACTGGGACGCGAACGTCGACGACGCACGCTACGTCGTGACCGTCATGCGATCCGCCGTCGAGTACGGCGCGCAGGCTGCATCCCGCACCCAAGTGGTGGGCCTCACCAAGAACGACGAGGGCACCGTGATCGGTGCAGACCTGCTCGACCTCGAGACCGGTCGCACGTTCCCGGTTCGGGCTCGCAACGTCATCAGTTCCACGGGCGTGTGGACGGAAGAGTCGCAAGCGCTCGCCGACGACGAGGGCGGCCTGCGGGTGCTCGCGTCGAAGGGCATCCACATCGTCGTGCCCCGCGATCGCATCAAGGGCACCGTGGGGCTCATCCTGCAGACGAAGACGAGCGTGCTGTTCGTCATCCCGTGGTCGCGCTACTGGGTGATTGGAACGACCGACACTCCGTGGACCGAGGAGCTCGCTACCCCGACCGCGAACGCTCGCGACATCGACTACGTGATCAACGAGGCCAACGCGGTGCTCGAGCACCCCATCAGTCACGCGGATGTCATTGGAACGTGGGCTGGCCTGCGCCCCCTCCTGCAGCCCGGCACCAAGGCAGGCACTGCTTCGGCCAAGGTCTCGCGCGAGCACACCGTCGCCTCGCCCGTTCCCGGCCTGACGGTCATCGCGGGTGGCAAGTTCACGACCTACCGCGTGATGGCGAAAGACGCCGTCGACTTCGCGCTTGGCGCTCGTGCCGCCGCCGAGCCCTCCGTCACGAAGACCATCCCGCTCGCGGGCGCGGTGGGCCTCGAAGCGGCACAGCGGGAGATCCGCTCACTCGCTGCCCAGTTTGAGTGGGACGCAGCGCTCACCGACCACCTTGTGCACCGGTACGGCGCAAACATCCTCGACATTGCAGCGATCTGCGAAGCCGACCCCGCCATGGCGGTTCCCCTGGTTCACGCTCCCGCATACCTGCGGGCCGAGATCCGCTACGCGGTGACCCACGAGGGCGCCCTGCACCTCGACGACCTCATGGAGCGCCGCACGCGCATGGTCTACGAGTACCCGGATGAAGCGCTCGCGGCCATGCCCGAGGTCGCCGACATCGCGGCGACCGAGTTGGGCTGGTCGCCCGCACAGGTCGATGCCGAGGTGGCGGCCTACCGCGCGGTTGCCGCGGCCAATGCTGCTGCTGCCCTCGAAGGGGACGACGCTAGCGCGTCCCGTGTTCGAGCGGCCGCACCGGGTCTTGTGCCCATGACCGACCTGAGCTCGTCGGCACACCCGCGACGCTGACGCCCCGACCATCCATCTCAACGGAGAGAACCGCAACTGATGCCCGACTACGTGCTGTCGATTGACCAGGGAACGACGAGTTCGCGAGCGATCGTGTTCAATCACGACGCCAATGTCGTCGCGAGCGGCCAGCTCGAGCACGCCCAGATTTTTCCCCGCGCGGGATGGGTGGAACACGATCCCATCGAGATCTGGAACAACGTGCGCGAGGCCGTCGGGCTCGCGCTCACCCGGGCGAATCTCACGTCAGAAGACATCGCCGCGGTCGGCATCACCAACCAGCGCGAAACGACGGTCGTCTGGGATCGGCACACGGGAGTTCCCGTGACCAACGCGATCGTGTGGCAGGACACCCGCACCCAACGGATCGTCGAAGAGCTTGGGGGCGACGCGGGCAGCGATCGCTACAAGCGTGACGTCGGCCTTCCGCTTGCGACGTACTTCTCCGGCCCCAAGATCAAGTGGATTCTCGACTACATCGACGGTGCGCGCGAGGCCGCAGACCGCGGGGACCTGCTGTTCGGCACCATGGACACCTGGATTCTCTGGAACATGACGGGAGGCCTCGAGGGCGGCATCCACGTCACCGACGTCACCAACGCGTCGCGCACGATGCTCATGGACATCGACACGCTCACCTGGCGCGACGACATCGCCGCCGACATGGGCATCCCGCTGTCAATGCTGCCGGAGATTCGCTCGTCGTCTGAGGTGTACGGCCACGGCCGCACACACGGCATGCTCGCGGGCGTTCCCATCTCGGGAATCCTGGGAGACCAGCAGGCAGCGACGTTTGGGCAGGCGTGCTTCACCGAGGGCATGGCCAAGAACACTTACGGCACCGGCAACTTCGTGCTGCTCAACACGGGCGAGAAGCGCGTGCACTCCACCAATGGATTGCTGACGACGGTCTGCTACAAGATTGGCGACGCGCCCCAGGTCTACGCGCTCGAGGGCTCGATCGCTGTCACGGGATCGCTCGTGCAGTGGTTGCGCGACAACCTCGGCATGTTCAGCGACGCGGCCGACATCGAGACGCTTGCTCGCGAGGTTGACGATAACGGTGGCGCTTACTTCGTGCCCGCATTCTCGGGGCTCTTCGCCCCCTACTGGCGACCGGATGCACGCGGGGCCCTCCTGGGCCTCACGCGCTACGTCACCAAGAATCACATCGCGAGAGCCGCACTCGAGGCGACGGCGTTCCAGACCCGAGAGGTGATGGACGCCATGAAAGCCGATGCGGGTGTTGCGCTCGCAGAACTTCGCGTCGATGGCGGGATGGTCGCCAACGAACTGCTCATGCAGTTTCAGGCTGACCAGCTCGGCGTCGACGTGATCCGCCCGCGGGTGATCGAGACGACTGCTCTCGGTGCTGCCTACGCGGCGGGCATTGCGGTCGGCTTCTGGGCCGGCCAGCAGGACGTCACCGATAACTGGTCCGAATCGCAACGCTGGACACCACGAATGGCCAGCATCGAGCGCGACCAGCTCTACCGCAACTGGAAGAAAGCGGTGACCAAGACCATGGGCTGGGTGGATGAGGACGTGGAGACCTAACCACCCGTATGGCCACCATGACGAGCGCGCATCCGCCGCGACTCGAGATCACAAGATACCCACACGAAGGAGTAGGGAATCAATGAAACTCACCTTGCTGAGAAAGAACAGCTTCTGGCTGGCACTCTCATTGGTGCTAATGCTGCTGTCTGGCATCGTCGCATCGATCGTGCAGACCGCGGGCGGAACCATCGCCGTGAAAGACATGCGGTGGGAGACCCCGTCCGGCCAGATGATCAGTGCGCTGATGTACAAGCCGGATTCGGTGACCGAAGACAACAAGGCGCCCGCGATCATCGTCAGCCACGGCTGGTGGAACAACCGTGAGATGCAGGATGCCAACTACGTCGAACTCGCACGCCGCGGATACGTCGTGGTGTCGATCGACATGTACGGTCACGGCAACTCCTCGTACCTGCGCAACGACCAGCTCACTCTGGGCGGTACCGGCATGTACGACGTCGTGAAGCTCGTCGCCGACCTGCCGTACGTGACCGAGATCGGCATCTCGGGCCACTCCAACGGTGCTCGTGCGGCCAACTTCTCGGTGGCGCTCGACAATGAAGCCGACGACCAGCTGATCGATGCCGTGTTCCTCGTTGACAACGACCCCGTCTACACCGACGCGGATGGCGCCTACACGAACATCTACGGCACTCGTGACGTGGGTCTCGTGGCCGACCAGTACGACGAGTTCTTCTTCCGCAGCTACAGCGCAGAAGGCGCCGTGCTCACGCCCCCGCGCGATTACATCGGCACGCCCAACGCGCAGTCGTTCCTGAGCTTCGGCGTTGACCCCGCCGACGCGGAGCAGCGGACGGCCGGCGAGTTCTACTCCGAAGACGGGGCAACCCGTGTCGTGTACACGCCCGCTGAGACGCACCCGTGGGGCACGATCTCGAAGACGACCGTGGCGAGCCAGATCGAGTTCTGGGATGAAGTCTTCGAGACTCCGACGCCCATCTCTTCTGACGCCCAGGTGTGGCAGTGGAAGGAATTCTTCACGACGCTCGGTCTGATCGGCTTCGGCATCTTCCTTGTCGCCTTCGCTCGCGCGCTGCTCGGCACGCGTGCCTTCGCGGGCCTCAAGCACGAACCGGCCACCGAACTCGCGGCCACCAGCCGTCGCGGACTCGCATGGTTCTGGGGCGGACTGCTCGTCTCGGCGCTCTTCTCGGGTGCGAGCTACGTGTGGCTCAGCCAGCAGCCGGTCATGCAGGGCATCGCGTTCAACGTCGTGCCGACGATCTTCACCCAGGGTGCCGTGTTCTTCATCGCAACCTGGGCTGCGATCAACGGTGTGGCGGGTCTCATCATCATGCTCGTGTCGTACCTCGCCTTCGGTAAGAAGAACGGTCTCGACCTGCGTGCGGCCGGGGTCTTCCCGGGATGGAAGAAGTTCTTCCACGGCATCGGACTGGGAGCGGTCGTCGTTACGGCTGCCTTCGGCATCGTGTTCGTGCTCGACTTCTTCTTCAAGTCTGACCTGCGCTTCTGGGTCATCGCGATCAAGGCGTTCGGCCCCGACAAGCTCTGGATCGCACTGCTCTACGTTCCGTTCTTCCTGCTCTACTTCTTCGCGAACTCGGTGGCCATCAACGGCTTCAACCGGTTCACGTTGCGGGGCAAGGAGTGGCTGAACACGCTCGTGCTGGCGCTCGCCAACTCGCTCGCGCCCATCGTGCTCGTGATCGTGCAGTACGTGACGTTCTTCGTCACGGGCTACACGGTTCCCGGATTCGGCGGCATCTTCAGCATCTGGCTGTTCCCGGTCATCGTGATTCTTGCGGTGTCGGCAGTCATCTCGCGCAAGATCTACCGAGCGACGAACAACCCGTACATCGGCGGTTTCATCAACGCCGCGGTCGTGACAATCATCTCGGTGACCAACACCCTGACCGTCACGTACTAAATTCCGGTCGGCGGTGGTGGCCGACAGGTAAAAGAGGGGCTCCGGCGTTCGCGCCGGGGCCCCTTGTACGATGAGGACATGTCTGACTACGAATATGCCGGCCCCGCCGATATCGACCGTGCGATCGCTTACCTTGTCGCCCTCGACGACCACCAGCGCAACGCGCTCGCAGTGCTCGAGATCGACAGTGCGATCGAAGAAGCGCAGGCCGAGTTCGAGAAGTCGACAGCCGACGCCGCGTACCGCCCCTCCGACGATTTCATCGCGCGGCTGAGCGGCTACCTCGAGGCCGCTGACGACAGCGAGAACCCGAAGCTCGCCTAGCTATTCCTCCCGGTCAGCCTCCTAGCATGGGGGTATGACCGCCGATGCGCCGTTCACGGGGTTCGATCCCGACGCCTTCCGTTTCTACAGCGAGCTCGAACACAACCAGTCCAAGGCCTGGTGGCTTGAGAACAAGCCTCGATACGACGCACACGTGCGCGGCCCGGCCGAGCGGTTAGCGGAGAAGCTCGACGCGGAGTTCGGCCCGCTCAAGATCTTTCGCCCCTACAACGACGTCAGATTCAGCGCCGACAAGCGGCCCTACAAAGAACACATCGGCCTGGTCTCGGCCGACATGTCTGCCATGGCTTACTACCTGCAGCTCTCGAGCACGGGACTGATGGTCGCGGGTGGCCTCTACCAGCCCGCCCGGGAACAGCTCGCGCGGTTCCGCGAGATCGTCGACGACAACCGCCTCGTGGGCGACCTTGAGGCGACCCTGGAGGAGGTGGGGGAGGCGGGGTTCACGGTCACGACGGATGACGCGGTGGCCACCGCTCCGCGCGGCTACAGTGCCGAGCATCCGCAGATCGCCCTGCTTCGGCTTCGACGCCTCGCCGTCGGGCGATCGTTCGCGCCCGCCGAGTGGATGCACACGCCTGAGGCGCTCGACCGGGTGCGCGACGCGTGGCGCACGGTGCGCATCTGGAACGACTGGCTGGCCGAGAACCTGCCCGCTCCGGTGGATTCTGGCGAGCGGCGTCGCTAGGGAATTCCCGCACCCCCGATACGGTTATGAATGCGTACGCATAGAAATGGACAAACCATGACAGAGCACATTGAGTTCGGACTCGACACCTTTGGTGACGTCACGATGGGCCTCGACGAGTCACCCGTCAGTCAGGCCCAGGTGATCCGCAATCTCGTCGCCGAGGGAACGCTTGCCGACGAGGTCGGCCTCAACTTCTTCGGTGTGGGAGAGCATCACCGCGTTGACTTTGCAGTCTCGGCGCCCGAGGTCGTGCTTGCCGGTCTTGCGACGGTGACCAAGAACATCCACCTCGGGTCGGCCGTGACGGTGCTCTCGTCGGATGACCCGATCCGGGTATTCCAGCGCTTCGCCACCGTAGACGCGCTCTCCAACGGCCGCGCCGAGGTCATTCTCGGCCGCGGATCCTTCACCGAGTCGTTCCCCCTGTTCGGCTTCGACCTCGCCAACTACGAGAAGCTGTTCGAGGAGAAGCTCGACCTGTTCGCCGAGTTGCTCAAGGAGGAGCCGGTCACCTGGCAGGGCACCATGCGCCCGCCGTTGACCGAGCAGAGCGTGTACCCCCGCACCGAGGGTGGTCACATCCCCACCTGGATCGGCGTGGGCGGAAGCCCTGAGTCGGTCGTTCGCGCCGCGCGCTACGGCCTGCCGCTCGTGCTCGCGATCATCGGTGGAGACCCCGCGCGGTTCGCGCCGTACGTTGACCTGTTCCACCGCGCGCTCGCGCAGCTCGAGAAGCCCGACCTGCCGATCGCCGTACACTCGCCCGGCTTCATCGCCGATACCGACGAGCTCGCTGCCGAACAGTACTGGCCGCACCACCGTGTGATGCGCGACCGTATCGGCGCCGAGCGCGGCTGGCCGCCGTCGACCCCCGACGAGTTCGCGCTCGAGGTCGCCCACGGGTCGCTCTACCTCGGTTCGCCCGAGACCGTCGCGCGCAAGCTCGCCAACACCATCAAGACGCTCGGCATCCAGCGTTTCGACCTCAAGTACTCCGCAGGCACCCTGCCCCACGAGCTGTCGATGCACTCCATCGAGCTCTACGGCACGAAGGTCGTACCGATGGTCAGGGACCTGCTCAGCTAACTACTCGGTCGTCTGCTCCAGGTCTTCGCCGGCGGGCGTCGCTGCCTTCTTCTTTTCGGTGCGCTTGACGGCGAACAGCACGATCGCGGTGATGATGGCGGCGAGCACGATCCACGGCAGCAGCACTCCCACGGCGACGAGCAGGCCGGCGAAGAAGGCGACGAACGCGTTCCATCCGGTGATGATTCCCGTGAAGAAGTTGCTCGGCTGCTCGACGGGGGCGTCAGCCACCGACACGAGGTTGAGGGTGATGGTCGACAGCGACACCTGGTCGGCGTAGTAGCGACGCTCGCTCTGCATGCTCTCTAGTTGCGCCTGGCGGTCGGAGATGGCCGTCTCGAGCGTGATGAGCGTGTCGGTATCTGTCGCGCTCGAGAGCAGGGCGAGCAGGCGATCGATGGATGCCTCCAGCGCCGTGATGCGCGCATCGAGGTCTTGCGTGACCATCGTGACGTCTTGCGCGTTGAGTGAAATCTCCTGCACGTCACCGAGCTCCTTGAGCTTGTCGAGCGTGGAGTTGAGCGTGTCGGCCGGGAGCCGCAGGGTGAGCGTCGCGCTGCCCTTGTCGCCGTCGATGGGGGCGAATTCGCTGCGTCCGTCGACCCGGCCACCGACCTGCTCGGTGATGCGGATTGCCTCGGTTGCGGCATCCATCGGCTCATCGACGGTGATCGTGACCCACCCCGTGGTGATCACTTGGCGGTCGACGGAGTCGTTGACGGCGAGCGAGCCGTCAGACGACTGCATCTCGCCTTCGGCCACGACCTCGGGGGCGGATCGGCCGCCAGAATCGCTGGCCGATCCGGAGTCGCTCGCGGCCGAGCATCCGGCAAGGGCGAGCGTTGTCACGATTAGTGCTGTGGGAAGAATCAGAATGCGCCTCATGCTTACAAGCTAGAGAGGCATCCGCCGGTTATCTACCCAACGTTTATGACGATTTGACCGTCAGTGTCAACCCCTGCCTCGCTTCCAGGAGCCCGGATTACTGTCGAAGAACGACAACAAAGGAGGACCATCATGGGTCTGTTGGATGACGCAAAAGACGCTGCAGAAGCCACCGGCAAGAAGGTTGGCGAGTGGGTGGATGACACCAAGGAGCGCGTGAGCGACAAGGTCGACGAAGCCCAGGCCGACGCTGCCGTCAAGAAGGCGGAAGCTGATCGCGACGCCACCAAGGCGAAGAACGACTACAAGGAGCAACTGCGCGACTAGCCCCACTATTCTTCTGGTGTCGGCGCTCGCCGCATCAGATGAAGGGGTGTTTGCATGAGTTTCATTGATGACGCACAGGCCGACCGCTACGACCGGATCGCAGCCACTGCGTAAGTTCTGGGGGAGGGTCACGTCAGCGTTCACGCGAAGTGGCCCTCCTCTTCTTCACATCGCCACCGACGTGGGCGAAGGGCCGGTCGTGATCCTGATCCATGGGATCGCGTCATCCGCGGCGACGTTCGAAAGGGTGATCCCGCAGCTGACCGACCGCTACCGCTGCATCGCCATCGACCTTTTGGGCTTCGGCCAATCGGTGGCACCCAAAGGCGCCACCTTCACGATCGAGGAGCACGTCGCCGCGATCGAGGCGACGATCGCCTCCTTCAAGCTCCGGGCGCCCTTCATTCTCGTGGGGCACTCACTCGGCAGCCTGCTCTCGGCCCGGTTCGCGGCCCAGAATCCCGCGCTCGTCAGTCGACTGGTGCTCGTGAGCCCGCCCGTCTACGTGGCACCGGCCGCGATCGGCGACCCTCGCGTTCGCAGCCAGATCGACCGCTACATGAAGGCCTACGAGTTCTTGCGGGCCAACAAGAACTTCACGATCGCGAACGCGGCGCGCATCGGCAGGGTGCTGCAGATCTCGAAGGTGTTCGAAATCTCCGAGCGCAACTGGGAGGCGTTTATTCTCTCGCTGCAGAACTGCATCGAATCGCAGACAACCGTCAGCGACATCGCGGCCGTGCGCGTGCCGATCGACGTCGTCTATGGTGCACTCGACCAGTTCATCGCGCCGGGCACCATGAACATCATCGAACAGATGCGCCACGTCACCATGCATCGAGTCGAAGTCAACGACCACCTCGTGCGCAAGCGTCTCGCTCGAGAGCTCGTCAGAGTGATCGGCTGATCTTCGACGTCACACGCTCACCGTAAAGTTGGAGCATGCAACAACGCACCGCCGCGCGAGTCGGCCGCCCCTTTTCCGTTATTGGCCTGGGCACGTGGCAGCTGGGTGCCGACTGGGGCGACGTGAGCGAAGCGGATGCCACGGCGGTTCTTCAGGCGTCGGTCGAGTCGGGCGTGACGATCTTCGACACCGCTGATGTGTACGGCGATGGCCGCAGCGAGACCATCATCGGCAGGTATCTGCGGGCCAACCCCGAGCTCGACATCTTCGTCGCGACCAAGATGGGGCGCCGGGTCGATCAGCAGCTGCAGAACTACACTCTTGAGAACTTCCGCGCCTGGACCGATCGGTCTCGCGCGAACCTGCAGCAAGACACTCTCGACCTCGTGCAGCTGCACTGCCCGCCCACCGCAGTCTTCGTAAGCGACGAGGTTTTCGACGCCCTCGACACGCTCGTCGCGGAGGGCGCGATTGCGCGCTACGGAGTGAGTGTTGAAGAGACGTCACAGGCGTTGACCGCGATCGCGCGACCCGGCGTTGCGAGTGTGCAGATCATCGTGAACGCCTTCCGACTCAAGCCGCTGGATGCCGTGCTCCCGGCCGCCGACGAGGCCGGCGTTGCCGTGATCGCACGCGTGCCCCTGGCCTCGGGCCTGCTCAGTGGCAAGTACACGAAAGACACCATGTTCGCGGCCAACGACCACCGCACCTACAACCGGCACGGGGAATCGTTCGATGTGGGCGAGACGTTCGCGGGGGTCGACTTCGAACAGGGCGTCGCCGCAGCACAGGAGTTTGCGGAGTTCGCCGACTCGCAGGGGCTCACGGCGCCCGTCGCCGCCCTCGCCTGGCTCGCCCAGCTGCCCGGCATCACCACGGTGATTCCGGGTGCTCGCACCACTCGGCAAGCACAGTCCAACGCCTCGGCCGGATCAGTGCAGCCGCTCACTCCTGAGTTCACTCAGCAGGTCACCGACCTCTATGACCGGTACTTCCGGGAGGCAGTGCACTCGCGATGGTGAGGCCCAAGGCCGCCCCTCTGGGTGCCGCCTTCTCCAACCTCTTCACTGCCAACCTCGCCTCGAGCCTGGGTGACGGCATCGTTCGCACGGCCATGCCGCTACTGGCGGCCCGGCTCACGAGCGACCCGTTTCTCGTGTCGGTTGTCGCGGCGCTCGCGCTGTTGCCGTGGCTGTTCTTCGCCATCCCGGCCGGCATCCTGATTGACCGCATCGACCGACGCCGCGCACTGGCTCTCGCCCAGGCGGTGCGCACACTGCTCGCGGCGCTGCTCATCGTGCTCGTCGCGACCGACTCGCTCACCATTTGGTGGCTGTACGTCGTGGTGTTTGTCTACGGCGCGTTCGAGACCGTGTACGACGGCGCCATCCGAGCCGTCGTGCCATCCATTGTCGATAAGCCCAACCTGCCGCGCGCCAACTCCCGCATCGAGGCGGGGGAGTTGGTCGTGCAGAACTTCCTGTCGGGCCCGCTCACGTCGGCGCTCTTCGCGGTCTCGGTGATCATTCCGCTCGGCATCAACGGGCTCGTGTTCGCGCTCGCCGGCGGCCTCGCTCTCGCGCTGCCGAAGGTGGCGTCGGGCAGGCAGTTCGCGACACATGCACCGGGGCAGCATGTGCCCTGGTACCGCCAGCTGCGTGACGGCCTGAGCTTCATCCTCGCCAACAAAATGTTGCGCACCCTGTGGTTTCTGTCGACCTTCGTCGGGCTCGCCGGTTCTGCTGCGACGGCGACCTTTGTGCTTTATCTGCTCGACCGCCTGGGCGTTCCCGAGCCCTTCTTCGGGGTGTTCCTGCTGACCGGCGCGGTCGGGGGCATCATCGGCGCGGCACTCACCAACCGGCTCAAGGTGGCTTGGGGTGCGGGTCTCACGATGGCACTCGCGTCGGTCGGGTTCGGAGTTGCCTTCGTCTTCGCGGGGCTCATCCCCACCCTGTGGGCGGCGGCGATCGGGTTCTTCTTCTCGTCGTTCGTGGTGACGATCTGGAACGTGCTCGTGATGTCGTTGCGGCAGAGCATCATCCCGGGCCACCTGCTCGGCAGGGTGCATGGCACCTGGCGCACCCTGCTGTGGGGCACGATGCCCCTGGGTTCCCTCATTGGCGGGCTGATCGCGCGTATCGACCTCGCCCTGCCGCTCATCGTCGGTGGCGGGGCCGCGGCCATCGCGAGTCTCGTGTTCTTCAGGTTTCTGATGACCCTGCCGAACCCGGAGGATGTATCGTCGGAGCCCACACCGGGGGCCGGGCCAACCGACCCGCTAGTGGGCGACTAGCCACTTGCCGATCGCCGCGAGCGTTTCGGCCGGCTTGTCGCGTTGCGGGGAGTGTCCCGCGCCCGGCACGACTCGGTACTCGACGAGCGGGTTGGCCAGGGTCAGGGCATCCGCCGTGCTCGTTGCGAGCATGCTGTAGACCTCATGGTCGCCGCCCAGTATCAGCGTCGGAACCGTCAGAGCGCGGGCCTCGGCGAGCACGTTCCAGTGTCGATTGTCGGTGAAGCTGCGGCGCACGACCGTCGCGTCGGTGGCCCGGATTCCCGCGAGCTTGGCATCGCGGTCGCGCGCATCCCAGTGCGGTTTGAGTTGGGCGAGCGACTCCTCGGTGAGCTCCAGCTCGGAAAGCTGGTCGGCCAGCACCTCATCGAACAGTTCTTCCGGCACCTCGAGCACGGGGTCGAGCAACACGAGCGACCGGGTGAAGCCGGGCCGTTGCGCCGCAATGATGGCGGTCGCGCCTCCGAGCGAATGGCCCACGACGGCATCCCACCCGCCGGGGAGGTCGCTCGCGTACGCCGCGAGCTCGTAAGAGTCGGCGCCCTCGGCACCGCCGTGCCCGCGCAAGTTCACTGTCGAGACATCCCACCCCAACTCGCTCAGGTGCTGCTCGACCCTCCACCACGAGCCGGCGTGCGAACTGAGGCCGTGTACGAGAAGCACTCTGCGGGTCATGTCTCCACGGTAGCGACCGCGGGGCCCGTCGCGCTTGCGCGGTAGCGACCGCGGGGCCTGTCGCGCTTGCGCGGTAGCGACCACGAGGCCCGTCGCGCTTGCGCGGTAGGTACAGCCATTCGCGGGTGTCACAGCACCCGCGAATGGCTCTAACTCCCGCGCAAGGGCCGCCGGGAATCTCACGGGCCACCGAATGGTTAACTTGCCCTGTGAAGCTCATGATCATCGTCGGAAGCGTCCGCCCAGGCCGAGCAGGCCTCCCCATCGCACAGTGGGTGAAGTCCCAGGTCGATGCGGATGGCCGTTTCGAGGTCGACTTCGTCGATCTCGCCGAGCTCGCGCTGCCCTTCCTCGACGAGCCGAATCATCCGGCCAAGCGGCAGTACACGAAACCCCACACGTTTGCGTGGAGCGAGAGGGTGGATGCCGCGGACGCCTTCATTCTCGTGAGCCCCGAGTACAACCACTCCTACTCGCCCGTGCTCAAGAACGCGATCGACTTTCTCGCGCAGGAGTGGAAGCACAAGCCCGTATCGATCGTGAGCTATGGCGGGGTGTCAGCGGGAACGCGCGCCGTCGCCGCCCTCGAGGCGGTGCTCACCACCGTGGGCCTCGCGAAGATCGGCGCCAACGTCGAGATCAACTTCGTTGCGTCGCACATCCATGACGGTGTGTTCACGCCGGAAGAGAAGCACGCGTCGATCCTGCACACGTCGCTCAACCAGCTGCACGATCACGCGGGAGCGCTCACGACGCTCCGGTAGCTAGCTGGGCTGAATCGGAACCGGTGCCGTGTCGGGGATCGGACTGGCGTCGCGCCCCCGCAGGTCGGGGTGCGCGCCCCGGAAGACCAACGGAACGAGTGCACCGACGATCGCGAACGCCGCGGCCGTGATGAAGGCACCCGTCGGCCCCGCAGAATCGATGAGGAATCCGGCGACTGCAGAACCGATCGCTGCACCAATGAGCTGCCCGGTACCGACCCATCCGTAGGCCTCGGCGGTGTCGCTGAACTTGACGCTCGCCGACACGATCGCGAACATCACCGCGAGTGCGGGTGCGATGCACAGTCCTGCGATGAGCAGGGTGAACGACAGGGACCAGATGTCCCACGCGAAGATCGCCAGCAGGCATCCGACAGCGACCACCGACATGCGGCGGAACAGCGCCCACGGTCCGACCGGGATGTGACCGAGCAGCAAGCCACCCGCGAGCGAGGCGATAGCCCACAGCGCAAGCACCGTGCCCGCCGTGGGCCCTCCCTCGCCGAAGGTCGCGACGACTCCGGCCTCGACGGCGGCACACGAGCCGACGAGCAGGAATCCCACGACGGTGGCCAGCAGCACCGGCGGGCGCGAGAGAACGACGCCGAGCTTGCGTTTGGATCGAGGAATGCGCACGCGCCCGACCTCGGGACTGGAGATGAACCACAGGCCTCCGAAAACGAGGAAGGCCATGGCCACCACGATTCCCAGCACGGTCGAGATCTGGATCGAGATGAAGGTCACGAGAACGGGGCCGGCGATCCAGATGATCTCCTGGGCCGAGGCATCCAGAGCGAACAAGGGGGTGAGCTGGTTCGACGTGACCATCTTCGGATAAATGGTGCGCACGGCGGGCTGCACGGGGGGATAGCTCAGGCCGCCGATGAACCCGACGATCATGTATCCGACGAGGGGCAGGGGCACGAACGCGATCGTCGCCATTGTGGCCGCGCACACCGCGGTGGTGAGAATGAGTACGGGGCGAATGGCCCACGCGCCCATCCACCGGCTCGTGAGTGGGCCGGAGATTGCCTGGCCCACACTCGTGGCGGCGAGCACGAGGCCCGCGGCTCCGTAGGAGTTGAAGACGTGCTCAACGTGCAGCAGGTAGGCCAGTGAGAGCATGCCGCCGGGGAATCGCGCGGTGAGTTGCGCCGCGATGATGCGCGCAACCCCCGGGGTCTTCAGCAGGTCGGCGTAGCTCTTCACCCTCAGAGCTTAGCCGTGACCTCAGACCCCGATCAGGAGAGTCGGTGGCTCGGTTTAGCTTGTGCAATGTGTGCATAACTCGGGCAAGTTATCCACAATCTGTGGATGACACGCCCACTACATCTAGGGTTCGCTTCGTGTCGGTACCCCGCTATATAGTGGTGGAACCGCCGGGCCGGGGGTTTGGGTAACGGGCATATTTGGGTGCTGGATCGGGTTGTTATTGACGACCCAAGAGGGAGTTTTTCGTGGGAATTACAGTCGTCAAGCGCAGCGGAGAGCGCGAGCCGTACGATGCAAACAAGATCAACCTCGCGATTGAATCGGCAAGCGCCGGTCTCGACGAGAACATCACATGGGTGACGCAGATCGCCTCCGAACTTGAGCTGACGCTCTTCGACGGCATCACCACCCAGCAGCTCGACGAGGCCGTGATTCAGGTCGCACTGCAGAACGTCAAGGATGACCCTGCATTCGACATCGTCGCTGCTCGCCTGCTTCTCAAGACCATCTACAAGCGCGTGCTGGGCGACTACGAGGGCGCCGAAGAGCTCAAGGAACTGCACCGCGCACACTTCGCTCCCAACGTGACTCGCGGCGTCGACGAGGGTCTGCTCGACCCGCGTCTCACCGAGCTCTTCGATCTCGAGTACCTCGCGTCGCACCTTGAGCCCGCTCACGACGAGCTGCTCAAGTACATCGGCGTCGTTACCCTCAACAACCGCTACGGCATCAAGGGTCGCAACGGCGACGCGCTTGAGGTTCCGCAGTACTTCTGGATGCGCATCGCGATGGGCCTCTCGCTCAACGAGGCGAACCCCACCGAGGCAGCGCTCAAGTTCTACGAGAAGATGTCGAGCCTCGAGTACCTGGCCGCGGGATCCACCCTCGTCAACGCGGGCACGATCTACCCGCAGCTCGCGAACTGCTTCGTCATGGAAATGCAAGACGACATGGAGCACATCGCCAAGACCACGCGCGACGTGATGTGGCTCACCAAGGGAACGGGCGGCATCGGTCTCTCGGTCACCAAGCTTCGCGCGCAGGGCTCGCCCATCCGCTCGAACAACACCACCTCGACCGGTCCGATCCCGTTCATGCACACGATCGACTCGATCCTTCGCGCGGTCAGCCGCGGTGGCAAGAAGTTCGGCGCCCTGTGCTTCTACATGGAGAACTGGCACATGGACTTCCCGGAGTTCCTCGAACTCCGCAACAACTCCGGTGACCCGTACCGCCGCACCCGCACCGCCAACACTGCCGTGTGGATCAGCGACGAGTTCATGAAGCGCGTGCAGAACGACGATGACTGGTACCTCTTCGACCCGCTCGAGGTTTCTGACCTCAACGAGCTGTACGGCAAGGCATTCTCGGTTCGTTACAACGAGTACGTGGCCAAGGCCGAGGCCGGCGAGATGCGTCTCTTCAAGAAGATCACCGCTCGCGAGCAGTTCAAGTCGATCCTGATCTCCCTCCAGACCACGAGCCACCCGTGGCTCACCTGGAAAGACACGATCAACAACCGCGCGCTCAACAACAACACGGGCACGATTCACCTCTCCAACCTGTGCACCGAGATCACCCTCCCGCAGGATGAAGACAACGTCTCCGTCTGCAACCTGGCGTCGATCAACCTCTCGCAGCACATGCTGACTCTGGAGAACGGTTCGCTCGCCGTGGACTTCGAGAAGATCGCAGTGTCGGCTCGCCTCGCGGTGCGCCAGCTCGACAACCTCATCGACATCACTCGTTCCTCGGTGAAGGAGGCGGACTTCTCCAACCAGCAGAACCGCGCCGTCGGCCTGGGCGTCATGGGCTTCACCGACATCATCGAGAAGCTCGGTATCAGCTACGAGAGCGAAGAGGCCTACGACCTCATCGACGAGATCATGGAGCACGTCTCGTACGCCGCGATCGATGCATCCACCGAACTCGCCAAGGAGCGCGGCTCGTACTCGAACTTCGAGGGCAGCCGCTGGTCGCAGGGTCTCGTTCCGCTCGACTCGATCGCCCTCACTGAGGCCGACCGCGAGATGGAGATCAAGGTCAACCGCAAGACGCGTCTCGACTGGGATGCACTGCGCGTCAAGGTCAAGGGCGGAATGCGCAACGCAACGCTCATGGCTATCGCGCCCACGGCATCCATCGGTCTTGTTGCGGGAACCACGCCGGGCCTCGACCCGCAGTTCTCGCAGATCTTCAGCCGCGCCACCTCCAATGGCAAGTTCCTCGAGGTCAACCGCAACCTCGTTGCCGACCTGCAGAAGCTCGGCATCTGGGACTCGACTCGTGAGGCGATCCTGCGTAGCCAGGGCGACATCCAGAACATCGCCTCGATCCCCGACCACATCAAGGCCGTGTACAAGACGAGCTTCCAGCTCTCGCCGTACGCGTTCCTCGAGGTATCGGCTCGTGCACAGAAGTGGATCGACCAGGCGATCAGCCGCAACATGTACCTCGAGACGCGTGACCTCGGCGACATGATGGACATCTACTTTGCGGCATGGGAGCGCGGCGTGAAGACGACGTACTACCTGCACATGAAGCCCCGTCACACCGCGGAGCAGTCGACGGTCAAGGTCAACAAGGCCGAAGACATCGTGGCCTCGAACGCGGCACCCGCCGCTGCCGAAGCCGCTGCTGCACCCGCTCCCGCCCGCCGTGGTTTCGGTGGACTGGCTCCGAAGGCAGGCAACTAATGGGCCCCTTCGACAACACCACCGAATATTCAGTTCCGGTCGATCCGATGGACGACCTGCAGTGCGACAGCTGCCAGTAGAGATTTAGGACAAGACACATGGGAATCCTGGGAACAGGCCTGCAAGACGGCCTCCTGCTCAAACCGATCAAGTACCAGTGGGCGATGGACCTGTACGACCAGGCCGTTGCCAACACCTGGTTTCCGAACGAGATCCAGCTCGGCGAAGACATCGCTGACTTCAAGAAGATGACGGATGAAGAGCGCCACGCGGTGACGTTCCTCATGAGCTACTTCAACCCGAACGAACTTCTCGTCAACAAGGCCCTTGCCTTCGGTGTCTACCCCTACGTGAGCGCGGCAGAGTGCAGCCTCTACCTCGCCAAGCAGATGTGGGAAGAAGCCAACCACTGTATGAGCTTCGAGTACGTGCTCGAGACCTTCCCCATCGACCGGGAGGCCGCGTACAACTCGCACGTCGACATCCCCTCGATGGCGCGCAAGGAAGAGTTCGAACTCAAGTTCATCCGCCGTATGACGGAGCAGACGCTCGACATCACGACGACCGAGGGCAAGAAAGACTTCGTTCGCAACCTCGTTGCGTACAACGTCATCCTCGAGGGTGTCTGGTTCTACTCAGGCTTCATGGTTGCCCTGAGCTTCCGCCAGCGCAACCTGCTGCGCAACTTCGGCTCGCTCATGGACTGGGTTGTGCGCGACGAGAGCCTTCACCTCAAGTTCGGTATCAACCTCATCCTCACGGTGCTCGAAGAGAACCCCGACCTACAGACCGAAGAGTTCGCGACCGAGATCAAGCAGATGATCCTGGATGCCGTGGAGATGGAAGAGGAATACAACCGCGACCTGCTGCCCGGCGGCATTCTCGGCCTCAACGCCAACTACATCAACCAGTACGTCAAGTACCTGGCCGACCGTCGTCTCGAAGAGCTCGGGTTCGAAGCGCACTACAACGTGTCGAACCCCGCAAAGTGGATGGCCGCGGCCAACGACACTCTGCAGCTCGTCAACTTCTTCGAGTCGACGAACACTTCGTACGAGTCGAACGCTTCGGCGACCGTCGGCGCGAAGAGCGAGTGAACATAGAGCACGTCGACTGGTTCGACCCTCGCGCTGTCGCGCAGCGTGAGGCGATGAACCAGGAGACGGGCGCCATGTACGAGAAGTTCACCTCGGGCAACTCGCCCGAGATGAACGCCGCCGTCGACGACGCGCTCACGGTCGACCCTGCCGAAATCACCGACACGATCTTGGTCGTCGAGGGCGATGACGTGCTTGGGCACTCCTCGCTACGCCAGGCGCCGGGGTTCGGCCCCGAGGTGTTCGAGGTGAAGAAGGTGTTCGTTGGTGACGCATACCGCGGCCGCGGGGTGGCCCGGCTGCTGATGGAGCAACTCGAGACCATCGCGAAGGCTCGCGGCGCGACATCCCTCGTACTGCAAACCGGCGAGCTGCAGGTGCCGGCGATCGCGCTCTACACAGACATCGGTTACGTTCCGATCCCCATTTACGGCAAGTACGTCGTGATGCCGAATGCGCTGTGTTACCAGAAGCAGCTCTAGCCGCTCCCCAACAGCAAAGTGCTACCGTGTAGCACATGGAGAGTATCGGGGTTCGCGAGTTGCGCCAGAACGCCAGCAAATACCTTGAACGGGTGAAGCGGGGCGAATCAATCGAAGTGACCGACCGGGGTGTGCCCGTTGCTGTGCTCGCACCCCTGCCTGCGGAGAAAAAGTCGCGGTACGACGAACTTCTCGAGCGGGGACTGATAACGCCCGCGAAGGGTGATCTGTGGCAATGGCTGGAGGAGAATCCGCCACTGCCGCCAGACCCCAGCTACGACGGTGCTTCGATCGCCCAGATCCTGGATGAACAGCGCGAAGAGCGACTTCCGTGATCTACCTGGACTCCTCGGCCGTGGTCAAACTGATTCTCGATGAGCCTGGATCAGTCGCGTTTCGCGACTACGCGCGCGAACGAGATGTGATCTCGAGCGCCCTCACGAGAACCGAAGTACTGCGAGCAGTGAGCAGAGTGGCATCTGCACAGTTGCCGCGTGCGGCACGCATCGTCGATCAGATTCCGTTGATGGCCGTTGACGACTCGATTCTGGGATTGGCAGCGCGCCTTGACCCCCCAACCCTTCGAAGTCTCGACGCAATTCATCTGGCTTCAGCGCTCGCGCTCGAGGGCGACGTTCAGGCGTTCGTCTCATACGATGACAGGCTGGTGGAGGCGGCTACACGCGCGGGGCTCGTCGCCGTATCGCCAGGATCGTGAGGAACTGGATCAGCGGGGCTGCATCCGGATCGCTCCGTCGAGGCGGATCGTCTCGCCGTTGAGCATCGCGTTCTCAACGATGTGCAGGGCCAGAGCCGCGTACTCGCTGGGCTTGCCGAGGCGTGAGGGGTGGGGAACCTGGGCGCCGAGGGAGTCCTGTGCCTCCTGGGGCAGGCCCGCCATCATGGGGGTCTCGAAGATGCCCGGTGCGATCGTCATCACGCGGATGAGGTGCGGGGCGAACTCCCTCGCGAGCGGCAGCGTCATCCCAGCGACGCCGGCCTTCGACGCGGAGTAGGCGGCCTGCCCGATCTGCCCGTCGAACGCCGCCACGGAGGCGGTGTTGATGATCACACCGCGCTCCTCGCCGATCGCGTCCAGTTGCATCATGCGTGCCGCGGCAAGGCGAACCACATTGAAGGTGCCCACGAGGTTGATGGCGATCACGCGTTCGAAGGTCTCGAGGGGGAGCGGTCCGGCTTTGCCGACCGCGCGACCCGGGGTCGCGACGCCGGCACAGTTCACGACGATGCGGGCATCCCCGGCAGCGTCCACGGCAGCCTGAACCTGGTCTTGGTTTGTCACGTCGGCGCGCACGAGTGTGATGCCGTCGATGCCCGGATCCGTCGCCGTCGGGAGGTCGATGATCACCACGCGTGCGCCAGCGGCAGCGAGCGCGGTCGCGGTGGCGAGTCCGAGGCCGGAGGCGCCACCCGTGACGATGGCCGCGCATCCGTTGATCTGCATCAGTACCTCTCGATGATGGTCGCGTTGGCCATGCCCGCACCCTCGCACATCACCTGCAGGCCGTAGCGCCCGCCAGACTGCTCGAGCTGGTTCACCATCGTGGTGAGCAGGCGAGTGCCGGATGACCCGAGAGCATGTCCCAGTGCGATCGCTCCGCCGCGCGGGTTGATGAGGGTGTGGTCGACCTCGAATTCGTGCTGCCACGCGAGGGGAACGGAGGCGAAGGCTTCATTGATCTCGAAGGTGTCGAAGTCGTCGATCGAGAATCCGCTGCGATCGAGAATCTTGTGGGTGGCGGGCAGCACCCCCGTGAGCATCTCGATGGGGTCGCTGCCGACGACAACCGAGTGGTGAAAGCGCGCGCGAGGGCGCAGGCCGAGCTGGTTGGCGCGCTCCTCGCTCATGATGAGCACCGCGGATGCTCCGTCGGTGAGAGGGCTCGAGTTTCCGGCTGTGATGCGCCACTCGATCTCCGGGAACCGTTCGGTGTAACGCTGCTCTTCGAACGCGGGCTTGAGGCCGGCCAGGCTCTCGGCGGTCGTGCCGGGGCGGATCGTCTCATCCACCTCGAAGCCGTCGATCGCCAACACCTCGCTGGAGAAGTCGGCGGATGCCGCGAGCTCGTGTGACCTCGCGGCGAACGCATCGAGCGACTCGCGGTCGAGGCCCCAGCGAGCGGCGATGAGTTCGGCGGAGATGCCCTGATGCACGAGGCCGCCGTCGTAGCGATCGTGAACGGAGCGGCCCCAGTTGTCCATGCCGAGCGTTGCAAAACCGATCGGGTTCTTGCTCATGAGCTCGACACCGCAGGCGATCACGACGTCGTAGGCCCCCGCAATGACGCCCTGGGCCGCGAAGGCGGCGGCCTGCTGGCTCGACCCGCACTGGCGGTCAATCGTGGTGCCGGGAACCGACTCGGGAAAGCCCGCGGCGAGCGCAGCGTTGCGCGCAATGTTGACCGACTGCTCACCCACCTGCGAGAGGCAGCCCGCGATCACGTCATCGACCATCGCGGCATCGAGATGATTGCGCGCCACGAGCTCGCTGAGGAGGGTGCCGAGGAGATCCACTGGGTGATAGCCCGAAAGGGAACCCCCTGGCTTGCCTCGACCGGAAGGAGTTCTGAGTGCGTCGACAATGACTGCGGTTGGCATGCATCTACGTTACGCGTGGGTGGCCTGTGGATGACAGGGCCTAGCCCTCCCGCCAGCGTTAGAGCGGTTCTACCCCGAAGGCGCGCGCGAGCTTGTCGATCTTCTCGGCTCGACCAAGACGCGGCAGGTCGCTGCCGTCGCGGATGACCCGCCCGCGCGCCTCGAAATCGGCGAGGAAGTCCCGAGCCCATGCGACGTCTGATCGGGTGGGGCTGATGACCTCGTTGATGATCGGCAGCTGGTCAACGTCGAGGCACAGCTTGCCGGTCATGCCGAGCGCAACCGCCAGCGCGCCCTGCTCACGCAGCACGGGGTGGTTGGTGCCGACGGTCGGGCCGTCAATGGGACCGGGCAGGTTGCCGACGCGGCTCGCAACAACCAGGCGGGAGCGCGGATAGGCCATCGCCATGTCGTCGGAGCTCGTGCCGGTGTCGCGCCGATAGTCGCCGCTGCCAAACGCGAGGCGGTAGGCCCCACGGGCACGAGCGATGTGCGCGGCCTCCTCAATGCCGAGCGCCGACTCGACGAGGGCGAGCACGGGCGTCGCCCCCTTGAGCCGGTCGAAGGTCTCTGTGACGTGAGCGGGGTGCTCGGTCTTGGCAAGCATGACGCCGCGGAGTCCGGGAAGCCCGGCGAGGGCATCCACGTCGTCCGACCAGAAATCGCTCGCGCGATCGTTGATGCGCACCCAGCCCGAGCCTCCACTGCTCAGCCAGTCGGCAACATCGTTGCGGGCCTTGTCTTTGAGGCGGGGGTCGACCGCATCCTCAACGTCGAGCACGATCTGATCGGCGCGCGAAGCCTCAGCAGCGTCGAAGGATTCTGGCCGCGTCGCCGCCACCAGCAGCCACGATCGAGCAATTTCGGCCGAGACCGTCCTGGTTTCATTCACGCATTCAGGCTAATGCCTTGGTGATGCGCTGCAGGCTCACCGGCTCGCTCGTGGGGATGTGCTGGGCGAACAGCGACAAGCGAAGCTCCTCGAGCAGCCACCGTGTTCGCACGATTCGCGGCTCTGCGTCGGGCGCGAGGGGCAGGCTGCCGCCCGCGGAAATGTAGCGCTCGGTCGCCTGAGCGACCTCCGTCATCCACACGCGATCTCGACCCGGATTCTCGGCGAGCTTGCCGACGCGGTGAATGAGTCCGTCCAGATAGGCGGGCAGGCGGTTCAGCCGCTGCAGTCCCGTCACCGCGACGAAGCCGGGATAGACGAGCGCATCCAGTTGGCTGCGAGCGTCGCCCAGCGGGGCGATGAGCGCAAGGCTCGTGGCTGCGCGGATCGCCTTGTCGGCGTCGCGGCTCTTTGTCGTAATGCGCGAGACGAGCGCGACCGTCGAGAAGAGGGAGTCGACGATGGCTGCAGATACCGCGCTGCGTGCATCCTCGAAGTCCGTCTTGGTGAAGATGTCGCGATCGCCGAGCACTGCATCGATGCACGCGATCATGCAGTCATCGAAGAGTTCGGCATTCGACCGATACGGACTCTGGGCGAGCACGAGCTTCTCTTGTGTCGTCAGGTGTTCCTGCACGTACCCGATCGGCGACGGGATGCCCAGCTGCAGCAATCGGCGCACGCCCAAGCGGTGGGCAACAGACTGATCGTGGGGCGTCGACATCAGTCGGATGCTCACCGACGTGCCATCGTCGACGAGAGCCGGATATGCCCGGATGGTGCCCCCAGCCATCGACCGGGTCGACAGCCGAGGCAACTCGTCGAAGTCCCACGCCGTGATGCCCGCCCTCTCAATGGGGTCGCGGCGATCCTCGCGAGCGGTGTCGACGACCCGCGCGACCGACTCTCGGGCGACGGGCTTGAGGCTCGCCTGCAGCGCGCTGAGCGTCTTTCCCGTGGCGACACGTTTGCCCGAGGCATCCACGATCGCGAACGTCATGCGCAGGTGCGGTGCGACGCGATCCCAATCGAAGTCTGCCGCGCTCACCGGGGTGTAGGTCTGAGCCTGGATCTCGCGAGCCAGCGTCGCGGTCGCTGACGCGCTCGACGCGATGCCGTCGACAACGTCAGGGGAGGTGAGCAGCTTGCGAGCCCAGTCGGCCGCAGGAACCACGTTCTTGCGAATCTGCTTAGGCAGGGACTTGATGAGGGCCGTGACGAGTTCTTCTCGTAACCCCGGCACCTGCCAGTCGAAGCCGTCGGTCGTGAGCCCGGCGAGCAGGGGCAGGGGCACCTCGACCGTGACGCCGTCGTCGTCGGTGCCGGGCTCGAAGCGATAGCTGAGCGCCAAGGTCTGGTCGCCCTGCTGCCAGGTTTTCGGGTAGTCGGCCTCGACGAGCTCGACCACCGGCTCTTCGTCGACAAGGTTCTCGGCCGTCATGGTGAGCAGGTCGGGCGTATCCACCCTGGCCTTCTTCCACCAGCCCTCGAATTCGCGCGTGCTCGCAACGTGCGCCGGGATGCGACGCAGATAGAACTCGAAAATCGCCTCATCGTCGAAGAGGATGTCTCGGCGTCGGGTGCGTTCCTCGAGCTCGCCGAGCTCCTTGCGCAGGGCCCGGTTGGCGCGGTCGAAGTCCCACGTGCGGGCGCGCAGGGTCTCGGGGCTCACATCACCGTCAACGAGGGCATGGCGGATGAACAGTTCCCGCGCGTAGGGCAGGTCGATGCGCGAGAACTGCACGCGTCGCTTCACGATGATGGGAACGCCGTAGAGAGTGGCGCGCTCGTAAGCGACCACGGCACCCTGTCTCTTCTCCCAGTGCGGCTCGGAGTAGGTGCGTTTCACGAGGTCACCCGCGATGCTCTCCGCCCACGCCGGGTCGATCGCCCCATTGGTCCGGGCGAAGAGTCGGCTGGTCTCAACGAGCTCCGCACTCATGATGGCCGCCGGCTGCTTCTTGGCCAGCGCCGACCCCGGAAAGATCACGAAGCGTGACTGGCGGGCGCCCACGTAGTCCTTCTTCGCCGCATCCTTCAGGCCGATCTGGCTGAGCAGTCCGGAGAGCAATGACTTGTGGATGCCGTCCGGGTTGGCGTGCGGCTCGCCTACATGCAGCCCGAGCTGCTTCGCCGTGCGGGTGAGCTGGCGGTAGACATCCACCCACTCCCGCACGCGAAGGTAGTTGAGGTACTCAGACTTGACGAGCCGCCGGAACGCGTTGCCGCTGAGCTCCTTCTGCTTCTCTTCGAGATAGTTCCAGAGGTTGAGCAAGGTGATGAAGTCGCTCGTGGGGTCGACGAACCGGGCGTGCTGCTGGTCGGCCTGGGCGCGCTTCTCCAGCGGGCGCTCGCGGGGATCCTGGATGCTCAGCCCCGCGACGATGGCCATGACCTCTCGGCTGGTGCCGTGCTGCTTCGACTCGATCACCATCCGCGCCAGGCGGGGGTCGATGGGCAGTTGCGAGAGTTGCTTGCCGATGCGTGTGATCTCGCTGTTCGCGGTGACCGCGTTGAGTTCGCGCAGCAGGTCGAGGCCATCCTTGATGCCGCGCGAGTCGGGCGGCTGCAGGAACGGGAAGCCCGCGATGTCGCCCAAACCGAGCGAGATCATCTGCAGGATGACCGCGGCGAGGTTGGTGCGCAGAATCTCGGGCTCGGTGAACTCCGGTCGCCTGAGGAAGTCCTCTTCGGAGTACAAGCGGATCGCGATCCCGTCGCTTGTGCGGCCGGATCGCCCCGAGCGCTGGTTCGCGCTCGCTTGGCTGATCGCCTCGATGGGCAGGCGCTGGATCTTCGACCGCACGCTGTAGCGACTGATGCGTGCGGTTCCCGCATCGATGACGTAGCGGATGCCCGGAACCGTGAGACTCGTCTCCGCGACGTTCGTGGCAAGCACGACCCGGCGCCGCACGCCCGGCGTGCGGGACGACTCGAACACCCGGTGCTGGTCGGCGGCGCTCAGGCGACCGTACAGCGGCAGCACCTCGGTGCCGGGCAGGTTGCGGCCGCGGATGGCATCCTCGGCATCGCGAATCTCGTTCTCGCCCGAGAGAAACACGAGCACGTCGCCGTCGCTCTCGCCCGCGAGCTCGTCCAGCGCGTCATTGATGCCCTGCAGGTAGTCCCGGTCATCGCTCGCTGAGGCACTCGAAGCGAGGGGTTCGCGAATATCCCCTTCGAGATCCTCAGGGGACGACGACACCTCGGCCACGAGCGGTCGGTACCGGATCTCGACGGGGTACGTGCGACCCGACACCTCGATGATCGGCGCACCGCCGAAGTGCTTCGAGAAGCTCTCGGGATCGATCGTTGCACTCGTGATGATGACCTTGAGGTCGGGCCGACGAGGGAGCAACTGCTTGAGGTATCCGAGCAGAAAGTCAACGGTGAGACTGCGCTCGTGGGCCTCGTCAATGATGATCGCGTCGTACTGCTTCAGGTCGCGATCACGATGAATCTGGTTGAGCAGGATCCCGTCGGTCATGAGCTTGATGCGCGTGTCTTTGCCGACCTTGTCGGTGAATCGCACTTGGTAGCCGACGAGCCCGCCCAGCTCGGTGCCGAGTTCTTCAGAGATGCGCTCCGCGATCGTGCGAGCGGCGAGGCGCCGGGGCTGGGTGTGCCCGATCGACTGGTATCCGAGCTCGAGCAGCATTTTGGGCAGCTGGGTGGTCTTGCCCGAGCCCGTCGCGCCCGCGACGATGAGCACCTGGTTCTTGCCGATGGCGTCGACGATGTCATCCCGCCGCTGGCTGACGGGCAGGCTGGGGGGATAAACGATCGCGGAAGTCTCAGGCATGAGCCCTTCAGTTTAAGGGCTGCGATACTGGGGCATGAGATGGTGGCTGCCACCCAAGCGATTTCCCCTCCTGCACGTCGCGGATGACCGCGGCGAGGGCCCTGTGGTCGTGCTCATCCACGGCATCGCGTCGTCGTCGGTGACCTTCCAGAACGTGCTTCCCCTCATTGAGGCGAACCACCGCTGCATCTCGATCGATCTGCTTGGATTCGGCGGTTCGCCCATCGTCGAGGACTGCGACTACACGCTCGCCGACCACGTCGCCGCGATCCAGCGAACGATCGCGTCATTGCGGCTGAAGGAGCCGTTCACGCTCGTGGGGCACTCGATGGGCTCGCTCATCGGTGCACGCTTTGCGGCTCGCCTGCCGCGTCTGGTCACGAAGCTCGTACTCGTGAGCCCGCCCATCTACCTGTCCCCGAACGAACTCAGCGATGAGGTCGACCGCAGCGTGATGGACTTCTACATCAAGGCGTACCAGTTTCTGCGTGAGAACAAAGACTTCACGCTCAAGCATGCTGCCGTCGTGGAGAAGCTTCTGCCGATCCCGAAAGCCATGGACATCAACGAGCGCACCTGGACCCCGTTCGTGAAGTCGCTCGAAAACTCGATCGAGTCACAAACCACCATCAGCGATATCGCTGCGGTGCAGGTTCCCGTCGAGGTCGTCTACGGGTCGCTCGACGAGTTTCGTTCCGACGGAGCGCTCAAGGTGGTTGGTCGCATGACGGGTGTCACGGTGCACAAGGTGCTCGCGGGGGACCATCTCATCGGCAAGCGGCTCGCGAGGGTGGTCGCCCAGGCGATCGGCTAGGCCCCGATTATCTCGATCTCGCCGGGGTGACCGGAGTCGAAGACGAGGGTTCGGGTCGCGATCTTCTCGGCGAAGAAGCGATCGTGGCTCACGACGATGACGGCGCCCGGAAAGTGCAGAATCGCGCGCTCCATCACCTGCGTGCTCGCCATGTCGAGGTGGTTGGTCGGCTCGTCGAGTACGAGAACGGATGCACCAGACAACAGGCACTGCGCCATGGCGACGCGCGCCCGCTGCCCTCCCGAGAGTGAGCCGATGCGCTGTTTGAGTTCTGCCTCGGAAAACTGGAACATCGAGAGAAAGCGCCCGACAGACTTGCGCGTGGCGGTCAGGGCGAGGCTGTCGGGGTAGGCGTTGACCGCGTGGGTGACGGTGTCGTCGAGGTCGAGTTCGTCGAGCACGCGGTTGTACGAGACGACCTTGGCGCCGGGCGCCCAGTCGGCCCGACCGTGATCCGGCTTCTCTTCTCCCGTGAGCACGCGAAGCAGGGTGCTCTTGCCGCTTCCGTTGGAGCCGAGCACGACGATGCGATTGCCGCGGCGCACCTCGAGAGTGAGGTCGTCGAACAGGGTCTTGTCGCCGTAGGACTTCGACAGACCCTCCACGCGACACAGCACGTCTTTCACGTGCAGGCCGCCGTAGATCTCGGTGATGATCTGGTCTACCGGGCGGGGAGCGCGTGACTTCTTGATGCCCGCGAGCTGCTTACCGAGAGACCCGCCCGATGCCTTGGCGGCCTCGCGACGGTCGGCGATGCCCTCCGCCTCAAACGCGAGCAACTCCGACTCGTGCACGAACTGCGCCTCGAGTGTCTTGAGCCGGAACTGCTTCTGCACGATGTACTCCGCGAAATTGCCGGGGTACTCGTGCAGGTGAAAGTTCTCGACCTCGATGATGCGGGTGACCACTGCGTCGAGAAACCGACGATCGTGCGAGACGATGATCGCTGCCCCACGAAAATCCCGAAACCACGCCTCGAGCCATTCGACTCCGGCCACGTCGAGAAAGTTGGTGGGCTCATCCAGCAGCAGCACATCGGGTGCCTCGAGCAGGATCTTGGCGAGGGCGGCCCGGTTGCGCCATCCGCCAGACAGCTCGTCAATGGGGCAGGTGCGGTGAGCCTCGGTGAAGCCGAGGGTCGTGAGCGCCGTATCGATGTGCCGTTCGTAGTCCCAGCCATCGAGCCGGTCCATCTCAGCGAACAGCTCCGCCTGGCGGTGGATGAGCGGGTCGAGGTCAGCGCTCGGATCCGCCGCGATCGCCTGGTCGATCGACGTGAGCTCGGCCTGGATCAGGTGGATCTCGGCGAAGAGAGCCTCAAGCACCTCGGTGATCGTCTGCGTGCCGTTGAGTTCCGAGAACTGGGAGAAGTAGCCAAACCGAGTGCCCGCCTCGATCGTGACGGTGCCGGCATCCGGACTCACCTGCTCGAGCACGAGCTTGAGCAGGGTGGACTTGCCCGAACCGTTGCGACCGATGAGCCCGACGCGGTCGGTCGCCTCAAGGCGGAAGAAGGCCTCACGCAACACGGGGGAGTTGTCGAAGCGCACCTCAACGTCGTTCATTCTGATGAGGCTCATCCGAGAAACCTACCCTGCACAGAAGGTCTGCATACATTAAGGCGCTATTGGTGAGGTTTTGGCGCAAATCGACTAACCTGTGTATACACAGATCGAGGAGGTGCCCGTGCGAGCCAGCGAACGCGCCTACGCCGCCCTGCGCGAAGACATCATCGACTGGCGGCTCGAGCCCGGCACCGTGCTCGCCGAGGTCGACCTCTCCGAGCGGCTCGGCGTGTCACGCACTCCCGTGCGCGAAGCACTCAGCCGCCTGCTCGCCGACGGGCTGGTCGCAGCCCAGGGCGGCCGGGGCCTCGTCGTGACGACCGTCTCGACCGACGACATCGCCCAGCTGTTCGAGCTGCGCCAGGCGCTTGAGCAGCAGCTGGCACGTCTGGCCGCCGGAGGCCGCAATCGCGAGGTGTTCGACGAACTCGCCGTACAGTTCCGCGGCGCAGATGCGTTACTGGCGCTGCCCGATCGCGAGCCCTACTACGCGCTCGTCGAGCGCTTCGATGCGGCGATGGATGTCGCGGCCGCCAACTCATACCTCGTCGCGGCGCTGCGCACCGTGCGCCCCCACCTCGCGCGCGTGCGCCGCATCTCGCAAGACAACGTCGAGCGGCTGCGGGCCGCCGCCCGAGAACACCTCCTCATCGTGGAGGCGGTCGCTGCCGGTGACGCCGAGCTCGCGGCATCCGCCACCCATGTCCACCTGCACCAGAGCCTCGCGAGCATCCTCGCATCCGTCACAACCGAAGGAATCTAAGTGAAACTGCACCCCGTACGCGTCTACCGCAGCGACGAAAACCTGCCACGCGAAGAGCAGCTCGCATGGAAGATCGCGACCGTCGCCTCCGAGCACATCGAAGCGACCGAGGCCGTGGCCGACATGGTGATCAATCGCGTCATCGACAACGCGAGCGTTGCGGCCGCGTCGCTCACACGCGCTCCCGTGATCGCCGCGCGAGCGCAGGCCGAGGCGCACCTCGTGTCGCGCAACGGGGTCGGCGCGACCGTGTTCGGTAGCGGCCAACTCACGAGCCCCGAGTGGGCGGCGTGGGCCAACGGGGTCGCCGTGCGCGAACTCGACTTTCACGACACCTTCCTGAGCGCCGAGTATTCGCACCCCGGCGACAACATCCCCGCGATCACTGCTGTCGCCCAGCACCTCGGCCGGAGCGGTGCCGAACTGCTGCGCGGCATCGTCACGGGCTACGAGATTCAGATCGATCTCGTGAAAGCGATCAGCCTGCACAAGCACAAGATCGACCACGTCGCCCACCTCGGTCCCTCGGCCGCGGCCGGAATCGGCACCCTCCTGGGCCTGCCCACCGAGACGATCTTCCAGGCCATCGGCCAGGCGCTGCACACGACCACCGCCACGCGGCAGTCCCGCAAGGGAGAAATCTCCACCTGGAAGGCTCACGCTCCTGCCTTCGCCGGCAAGATGGCGGTCGAGGCCGTGGACCGCGCCATGCGCGGCCAGACCAGCCCCACCCCGATCTACGAGGGCGAAGACGGCGTGATTGCGTGGCTGCTCGACGGCCCGGATGCCGCGTACCAGGTGCCCTTGCCCGAAGCGGGTGAGGCACGTCTGGCCATTCTCGACAGCTACACGAAGGAGCACTCGGCGGAGTACCAGGCGCAGGCCTGGATCGACCTCGCGCGCAAGCTCAAGCACGAGCATCCCGAACTCTCGGCCGAGACGATCAACCGTGTCGTGCTGCACACGAGCCACCACACCCACTACGTGATCGGGTCGGGGGCGAACGACCCGCAGAAGTACGACCCGAGCGCCAGCCGCGAGACGCTCGACCACTCCATTCCCTACATCTTCACCGTCGCGCTGCAAGACGGCGAGTGGCACCACGAGCGCAGCTACGCGCCCGAGCGCGCCAACCGACCCGACACCGTCGACCTCTGGCACCGGGTCACGACCGAAGAAGACGCCGAGTGGACCCGTCGCTACCACTCGCTCGAACCCGCCGAGAAGGCGTTTGGCGGCCGCGTCGAGATCGAGCTCACCGATGGCAGCCGCATCGTCGAGGAGATCGCCGTCGCGGATGCCCATCCGCTCGGCGCGCGCCCCTTCGCTCGAGCGCAGTACGTGCAGAAGTTCCGTGAGCTCGCGGCGGGCGTGCTCGCCGACGCCGAGATCGAGCGGTTCCTCGACGTTGCGCAGCGCCTGCCCGAACTCAGCGCCGACGAGCTTGCGCAACTCACCATCTCCGGCAACTTTCCTGCTGTCACACCGAAGGGCATCTTCTAATGCTGTACACACGCGCTACCCCGGCCGACAAGCGTCGGGCGTTTCGGGCATCCCTCGCGAGCGGCGAGCTGCTGCGGTTTCCCGGTGCCTTCAACCCGTTGTCGGCGAAACTCATCCAAGACAAGGGCTTCGAGGGCGTCTACATCTCGGGCGCTGTCATCTCGGCCGATCTGGGCCTGCCCGACATCGGGCTCACGACTCTCACCGAGGTCGCGAACCGGGCGCAGCAGATCTCACGGATGACCGACCTGCCCTCACTCGTCGACGCCGACACGGGTTTCGGCGAGCCGATGAACGTCGCGCGCACCGTGCAGACGCTCGAAGACGCGGGAGTCGCAGGCCTCCACATCGAAGACCAGGTCAACCCCAAGCGCTGCGGCCACCTCGACGGCAAGGCAGTGGTCGACGAAGACACGGCACTCAAGCGCATCCGGGCCGCCGCCGATGCCCGCCGTGACCCCAACCTGCTCATCATGGCGCGCACCGACATCCGTGCGATCGATGGACTGCAGGCCGCGATCGATCGGGCGAAGGCTCTCGTGGATGCCGGCGCAGACGCGATCTTCCCCGAGGCGATGAAAGACCTCAGCGAGTTCGAGGCGGTTCGCGCCGCGGTCGACGTGCCGATCCTCGCGAACATGACGGAGTTCGGTAAGAGCGACCTCTTCACCACAAGGCAGCTCGCCGACGTGGGGATCAACATCGTGATCTACCCCGTGAGCCTGCTGCGCCTCGCGATGGGTGCCGCCGAGCGTGGCCTTGACACCCTGGTCGCCGAGGGAACGCTCAAGCCCACTGTCGGTTCGATGCAGACCCGCGCAAGACTGTACGAGTTGCTGGATTACGAGTCCTACAACTCGTTCGACACCTCCGTGTTCAACTTCACCCTGTAAGGATCAGCTATGGAAAACGACGAAGTTCGCAAAGGTCTCGCGGGGGTCATCGCCGACGTCACGGCGGTATCGAAGGTCAACCCCGAGACGAACTCCCTGCTGTACCGCGGCTATCCGGTTCAGGAGCTCTCCGCGAACTGCACGTTCGAGCAGGTCGCGTGGTTGCTCTGGAAGGGGGAGCTGCCCACCGAGTCGGAATTGGCTTCGTTCCAGGAGCTTGAGCGCTCGCAGCGGGCACTCGACCCGAAGGTGAAGCGAGCGATCGACGACCTTCCGCTGACGGCACACCCGATGGATGTCGTGCGAACCGCGGTAAGCGTGCTGGGCACCCTCGACGCGACGCTCACCAACGACACGACCTGGATCGACCTCGACCTGACGCTCGACCGCAGCATCCTGATGTTCGCGCAGCTGCCGGCGATTGTGTCGTACACCCAGCGACGCCTGTGGGGCAAAGACCTCGTCGAGCCGCGCGACGATCTGGGCTACTCGGCCAACTTCCTGAACATGACGTTCGGCGAGGTTCCGAACGACACGGTCGTCAAAGCATTCGACGTGTCGATGATTCTGTACGCGGAGCATTCCTTCAACGCGTCGACGTTCACGGCCCGAGTCATCACGTCGAGCCTGAGCGACGTGTACTCGGCTGTCACGGGCGCAATCGGTGCCCTCAAGGGCCCCTTGCACGGTGGCGCGAACGAGGCCGTGCAGCACACGTTCGAGGAGATCAAGACAGCGGATGCTGCCGAGGCCTGGCTTGAGGACGCACTGGCCCAGAAGCGCAAGATCATGGGCTTTGGGCATCGCGTCTACAAGAACGGTGACTCCCGGGTTCCCACAATGAAGGCGTCGCTCGACACCCTCGTCGCCGAGTACGACCGGCCAGACATCCTCGCCCTCTACGAGGCCCTCGAGGAGGCGATGGTGTCACGCAAGGGCATCAAGCCGAACCTTGACTACCCGTCGGGTCCGGCTTACAACCTCATCGGCTACGACACGTCCATGTTCACCCCGCTGTTCGTGGCGGCCCGCATCACCGGCTGGACCGCGCACGTCATGGAGCAGCTCGCCTCGAACTCGCTGATCCGCCCGCTGAGTGCCTACAACGGTGTTGACGAGCGTCACGTGCACACTGCTTAGCGGCGGGCATTGCGCGTCGGAGTGCACACTTCCCGGCGCCGCGCGCAAGCCCCCTCGGCGCGCGGGGAGCGGTCGTAGGCTTGAGCCATGACTGTTCCCACCATCGCGCTCAATGACGGCACCACCATTCCCCAGCTTGGCTTCGGCGTATTCCGGGTCGACCCGGATGAAACGGAACGCATCGTCACGGATGCTCTCGAGGTGGGTTACCGCCACATCGATACGGCGGCCGTCTACGGCAACGAGATTGGCGTGGGGCGGGCGATCGAGGCATCCGGGATTCCTCGCGACGAGCTCTACATCACGACCAAGCTGTGGAACAGCGACCAGGGAACGCAGTCGGCGCTCGACGCCATCGACCTGAGCCTCGAGAAGCTGGGCCTCGAACACGTCAACCTGTACCTCATCCACTGGCCCCGCCCCGACCTCGACAAGTACGTCGAGACCTGGCACGCGATGGAGCAGATTCAGGAGCAGGGTAAGACTCACTCGATCGGTGTCTCCAACTTTCACCAGCCGCACCTCGACCGCATCCTCGCCGAGGGCGGCGTTGTTCCGGCGGTTGACCAGATTGAGCTTCACCCCGCCTTTGCGCAGGTGCCGTTGCGCGACTACCTGGCGTCGAAGGGAATCCACACCGAGGCGTGGGGGCCGCTCGGTCAGGGCAAGTACGACCTGTTCGGCATGGACCCGATCGCGGCCGCCGCGGCAGCGCACGGCGTCTCGCCCGCCCAGGTCGTCATTCGCTGGCACCTGCAGAGCGGCATCATCGTGTTTCCGAAGTCGAACTCACGCGAGCGCATGGCGGAGAACTTCGACGTCTTCGGTTTTGAGCTCACGGGCGCGGAGATGGCGGCGATCGATGGTCTCGACCAGGGACTGCGCGTCGGAGCGAACCCCGACGAGGCGGCTTTCTAGGGGGCCCTCCTCTCCTCCCCAGTGCCGCCCAGCAGGGGGATAGCTGTTTTCTCAATGTCAGTTGGCGCGAACGTTCGCGCCAACTGACACAGTGAAAACATGCACCCCTTCGAGATCCTTGCTGAACCTATTCGTCGTCGAATCGTCGAAATGCTGGCCAGCGGCGAGCACCAGTCCGGCGAGATCGAAGCGGTCATCATGCACGAGTTCGGCGTGGGCCGATCCGCCGTGCAGCACCACCTCGCGATCTTTCGCGAACACGCGTGGGTGATCGTGCGCGAAGAAGAAACCGCGCGAGGATACCGGCTCAACGACTCCGTGCTCAACCAGTTGGAATACCAGGTGCGGAGGCTGCGCCGCCGCTGGCGTCACCGCACCGGGTGGAAGTACGGCGCCGTGCCACTTGCTGCCATTCCGAGCGCGCGCGGGCGACGCGGTGGCGGCATCGATCCGGATGATCCGTGGCAGAGGTATCGGCGCCCAAAGCCCGAGCCGCGCGGCATGACGTCGAGCTAGGCCGCGCGGGATGTGCGCCGAGCTGGGTCGCGCGGGATGCCGCTGCGGCAGCACGCCGAGCTACAGGCTCACCGTCTCGCCACGCGGCGTCGACACGAGCAGACCCGTATCGGCGAATGCCGCCTCCAGCTGCGCACGCGACTCGGAGAAGTGCTCCCAGTCTTCGGTGTGCAGCCCGACCACGCGTGACACCCCGAGGATGCGGGCGGCTGCCGCGGCATCCGTCGACGTGAGGGTGAGTGGGGCGTCGATTTGCGGGATGCGGGCCGCGCCCGCAAACAGCAGCGCGATGTCGAAGTGGTCGAACGCTCCCGCGATCTGTTCGACGAGGGGCAGCGAGGCGTTATCGCCGGAGACGTAGATGGTCGGCTCGCCGGGGGACTCAAGCACGAATCCGATAACCGGCCCAAGGCGGGCCTCCGAACCGGGCGGGCCGTGCAGGGCGGGAACCGCCGTGACCGTCACGCCTCGAAACTCGTACGTCTCCCAGTTATCGAGTCCAACGACACCGCCGCCGAAGAGGTCTGTCGCGGCCTTCATCGTGCTGAGGGTCAGAACACCCTGCGCGAGCAGCTCGAGCCCCTCGAAGTCGAGGTTGTCCTCGTGCTCGTGGTGAGACAGCAGCACCAGGTCAACCGGCCCGATGTCGAGCCGTGCGATGCCCGGGCCGGCCGTCTTGACGAGTTCGTCGTCGGGGTCGCCGTACCTTCCGGGCGGGTCAAACGTCGGATCCGTCACAATGCGCAGGCCCGCATATTCGAGCACTGCAGTCGGTCCACCGATGTATGTGAGGGTCGTCAGCGACATACTGAAGAGACTATGCCTAACCGCTTGGCTAACGCTGCGAGCCCCTACCTGCGATCGCACGCGGGTAACCCTGTCGACTGGTGGCCGTGGGCAGCGGAGGCGTTCGCCGAAGCTGCCCGCCGCGATGTGCCCGTCATGGTCTCGATCGGCTACTCCACCTGCCACTGGTGTCACGTGATGGCGCGCGAAAGCTTCAGCGATCCCGAGGTCGCGGCGATCATGAATGCGAACCTGGTCGCGATCAAGGTCGACCGCGAAGAGCACGCCGAGGTCGACAGCACCTATCTCGCGGCGGCGGGCGCGTTCACCCCCAACCTGGGCTGGCCGCTCAACGTGTTCGTCACGCCGCAGGGGCGCGCATTCTTCGCCGGAACGTACTGGCCGCCCTCGCCCGTCGGGGGCCACCCGGCCTTCCGCCAGGTGCTCGGCGCAGTACTCGACGCGTGGCGCGACCGTCGAGACGAGGTCGAGCACAATGGCGCCGCGATCGTCGCGGCGCTGGGGTCCGCGCGAGCGGTGGATGAATCCGCCCTCGTCACCGATTTCACGGCCGTCGTGGGCGAGCTCGAAAGCTACGAAGACACCGAGTTCGGCGGCTTCGGGGGAGCACCCAAGTTTCCCGTCACCCCCGTGCTGCGCTTTCTCGTCGACCGCGACGAACCGCTCGGTGCACGCACCCTCGACATCATGGCGGCGTCGCCGCTGCGCGACAGGGTGGATGGCGGCTTCTTCCGGTACTCGACGCAGCGCGACTGGAGCGAACCGCACTACGAGCGCATGCTCTACGACAACGCGCAACTGGTGGCGGCCTATGCGACCGCGTCGTCTGCCGAGGCAGTCGAGGCACTCGAGGCACTCGAGTCAGTCGAGTCAGTCGAGTCAGCCGAGTCAGCCGAGTCAGTCGAGTCAGTCGAGGGCGACGATCGCGACGCAGGCGTCAGTGCATCCCGACGAGCCGTTGCCGAGGGCATCGCCAACTTTCTTATCACGACGCTGCAGTTGCCATCGGGCGGCTTCGCCTCTGCGCAAGACAGCGAGTCGACAGTCGACGGCGCCCGGGTTGAGGGCTTCTACTACTCGCTGGATGCCGCGAGTCGTGCCCGCCTCGACCCGCCACCCCTCGACGAGAAGATCCTCACCGGGTGGAACGGACTCGCGATCGAGGGGCTCGCAATCGCGGGCACGGTGCTGCAGCGGGAGGACTGGATCGCCGCCGCGCGGCGCGCGGCCGACTTCGTGCTCGACAGGCACGTGCTGCCGAATCGCCTGGTGCGCACCTCGATAGCGGGAGTGGTCTCGGCCGCTCACGCGACGCTTGAAGACTTCGGCATGCTCGCCCACGGCCTGCTTCACCTCGCCACGGCAACGGGTGAGGTGCGGTACGCGATTGCGGCCCGGAGCCTGGTCGATGCGTCGATGACGGCGGGGGAGCCGTTCGGCGTTCCCGACGGGGCGGATCCCGTGCTTGCCGCCCAGGGAATCACGGTTGCCGCCGACGAGAGCGATGGCGCTCACCCGTCCGGCCTCAGTGCGATGGCGGCGGCCTCCTATCGCGTCTACCTTCTCACTGCGAATAGTGCGTACCGGGATGCCGCGGCTCGTGCGAGTGCGCGAGTGGCTGCCGCGTCATCCGCCCAGCCCATCGCCTACGGTGCCGCGCTCGGCGTGATGTCGGCCCTCGCGTCTGCCGTGACCCAGCTCGTGATCGTGGGTGAGGGTGTGAGTGCTCCGAGCGGTCGGTACTCCGTGAGCGTCGTGGTCAGCCAGTCACAATGCGACGCGTTCGCGGCGGCGGGGTTCGAGTTGTTCGAGGGCCGCCGCACCACTCCGGGCGTGGCGACGGCGTACCTCTGCGAAGACTTTGTGTGTCAGCTGCCGACCGTCGTGAGCTCCTGAGACCACTCGTTGAGTGATCCGTCGTAGAGCGCGACGTTGCGGTGCCCCAGGAGCGTCAAGGCGAGGGCGTCAGACGCTGCCGCGATTCCGCCACGGCAGTAGGTGACGATGCGGTCTTCGCCGAGCACGGGTGCGAACGTTGACTGCAGTTGATCGAGCCCCACAAGAGCGTTTGTCTCGCGGTCGACGAGACGGCCCGCGGGCGCGCTCAGGCTGCCGGGGATGTGGCCCTCGGCGTACTCCTTGGGCGGAATGCCGCAGACGAGGGCGCCGGATGCCTCGCCCGACGCGATCGCGGCAACATCCGCCTGGTCGACCCAGAGTTCGGGTCGCTCGTGTGGCACGAAGACGGCCGCTGCCGGTGTGACGTGCCCGACGTCGGTCTCGCGCCCCTCGGCGACCCATTTGGCGTAACCGCCGTTGAGCACGGCAACGTTGTCGTACCCGAAGGACCGGAACAGCCACCAGACCCGGGCGGCCCATTGCCCCACCACCGCGTCATAGACGACCACGGCGGTGTCGTTATCGATGCCCAGGCCACCCACGGCGAGGGCGAAGTCGTCGGCCGACTGGTGAGTGAAGGGGTGGCTCGCCGTCGTGTCGGAGAGCTCCTCGATCACGTCGGCGAACACCGCGCCGGGGATATGGCCGTTCACCACATAGGTCTCGTGACCGCTGAGATATCCCGAGCGCCCACCCGGCTGCGTGTAGGGCAAGACTGTCGCATCGAGCACCACGAGCTTGTCGGCACCGAGGTGGTCGGCGAGCCACTGCGTGGAGACGAGGGGGGAGTCGAGAAGCGCGTCGGACATGGCATCACGCTAGGCCCGCCCCGCTTGGGGGCCAAGTGTGCCCGCAACACCAAGTAATACTGGAGATATGAGACTTCTCGCCGCCGCAGTGACCGCCGCCGCCACCGCACTGCTGCTCTCGGGCTGCATCACCATCGTGGTGCCACCGTCGGCGGATAGCTCGGTGACGGCCACACCGTCTCCGACAGTGTCTTCCGGGGTGCCGCTCGCGCCGGGCCCCGTCGGCTCGACGGACTGCAACGGCAAAGATGTCACGATCAACCAGGCCGGCGAGTACGTGCTCACGGGAAACTGCCCCAACATCTCACTTCAGGGCCAGGGCATTGAACTGACGGCGCCCGACGTGGCGGTGCTGTCGATCAGCGGCAACGACATCGAGGTATCGGCGCTCAGCGTCGGGTCGATCTCGATCGGCGGGCAAGACAACGAGGTGAGCGCCACCGAGGTCGGCACGATTCAGATCAACGGCGACCGCAACGACGTGGATGCCTCGGGCAGCGTCGGAAACGTGAACATCGGTGGCAACGACAACGAGGTGAGCGGTGCGACGATGGGCGCGGTCAGCCAGCAGGGCAGCCGCAATGAGGTGACGACGCGCTAGCGCTCTAGCGCACTGTCTTGCGAGCGGTAATCACGCCGGTGTCGAAGCCGAGCAGGTGCAGGCCGCCGTGGAATCGCGCGTGCTCGATCTTGATGCAGCGGTCCATGACTACCGTGAGCCCCTTGGACTCGCCATAGATTGCGGCATCCTGGTTCCAGATGCCCAGCTGCACCCACACGGTCTTCGCGCCAATGGCGACCACGTCGTCAATGACCGAGGGGATGTCGCTGCCCTTGCGGAACACGTCGACAATGTCGGGCACCTCGGGCAGGTCGGCAAGTGACTTGTACGACTTCTGCCCGAGGATCTCGTCGACCATGGGGTTGACGAAGTAGACCTTGTAGTCGCTCGACTGCAGCAGGTAGGTGGCGACAAAGTAGCTCGAGCGGGCCGGGTTGGGCGACGCACCGACGATCGCGATGGACTTTGCCTTGCGCAGGATCGCGAGTCGCTCCTTGGCGCTCGGGCCGATCCAGGTGCGCTGAGACTTGAGCAGTTTCGCGAGGGGTGAGCTCGCGGGGATGTCACACGTCAGCCCGTTGGCCAGCTGGACGGTATCGGTCTGCGCTACTGCAGTGCTCACGGTCAGCCTTTCGTCGCTTCGGCGAGTGCCTGGTCAAGGTCATCAACGATGTCTTCGGGGTCTTCTATTCCCACGCTAATGCGCACGACGCCGGGCAGGACGCCCGCGTCGAGGAGCTGTTGCTCGGTGAGCTGAGCGTGAGTGGTGGATGCGGGGTGGATCACGAGGGTCTTGGCGTCGCCGATGTTGGCGAGGTGGCTCGCGAGGTTGACGCTCTCGATGAACTTCTGCCCGGCTTCACGACCGCCCTTGACGCCGAAGCTGAACACCGAGCCAGGGCCTTTGGGCAGGTACTTCTGAGCGCGCTCGAAGTGCTGGTGGCCGGGAAGTCCCGCCCAGTTGACGAACTCCACGCGGGGATCGGCGTCGAGCCACTCCGCGACGATTCGCGCGTTATCCACGTGCGCCTGCATGCGGAACGGGAGGGTCTCGACGCCAGTCGCGAGCAGCCACGCGGAGTGTGGGGCGAGCACGGGGCCGATGTCGCGCAACTGCTCCGCGCGCAGGCGCGTAAGGAATGCGTACTCGCCGAAGTTGCCGTGCCAGTTGAGCCCGCCGTACGAGGGCACGGGCTGGTCGAAGAGGGGAAAGTTCTCGTTGGCCCAGTGGAATCGGCCCGACTCGACGACAATTCCGCCGAGCGTCGTGCCGGCTCCGCCGAGGAACTTCGTCGCGGAGTGCACGACGATGTCGGCGCCCCACTCGATCGGGCGGTTGAGGTAGGGGGTCGCCACCGTCGAGTCGACGATGAGGGGAATGTGGTGCGCGTGAGCGACCTCGGCCAGCCCCTCGATGTCGGCAATCTCACCGGAGGGGTTCGCGATGGTCTCAGCGAAGATGAACTTGGTCTTGTCGGTGATCGCCGAGGCGTAGTCGGCGGGGTCGGATGACCGCACGAACGTGGTGTCGACACCGAAGCGACGCAACGTGATGTCGAGCTGGGTGATCGAGCCGCCGTACAGGTTGGCCGACGAGACGACGTGATCGCCCGCCCCGGCAAGCGAGGCGAAGGTAATGAACTGGGCGCCGAGACCGCTCGCCGTCGCGACGGCGCCGAGGCCACCCTCGAGGGATGCAACGCGCTCCTCGAAGCTTGCGACCGTGGGGTTAGCAAGCCGGCTGTAAGTGTTGCCGTACTTCTGAAGCGCGAACCGCGCCGCGGCATCCGCTGTGTCATCGAAGACGAACGCGCTGGTCTGGTAGATCGGCAGCGCGCGGGCGCCCGTCACTGCGTCAGGGATGTTGCCCGCGTGAATTGCACGCGTGCGGAAGCCATACTCGCGATCTGCCATGGATTCAGGCTATCGAAGTGCGCAGGCGTGATTTCCCAGCGTTACGTGGCGGGGATGCCCGCACCACCGTTAGGCGTCGACGCTCTGACTCGCCGTCTCGTTCTCGTCTTCTTCGATGGGGGGCGCCCAGAACCGGAAGTAGAGGTAGAGCGCGAGAGCAATCACCGCGAAGCCGCCGATGAACGCGAGCCAGAGCCACAGCGGGCCATCGATCTCGCCCCACGCGCTCGGCACAATGATGAGCACGAACGCTGCCGCTGCGAGCGCATATGCCGCGGCCCAGATCACCTTGCTGTACTGGAAGATGCTTTCGCCATCGAGATAGCGGAACGGCAGCAGCCCGATGAACAGCGCCGTCAGCCCCTCCGCGGTTACCGCAACGAGGGTGTCGAACATGAGGGCGGTGCCGAAGGAGTCGGGCTGGGTCGTTCCGAGCACGAAGCTGTAGAGCAGCCAGCCGAGCATCGCGAGCACGAAGACCACGCCACCCTGCACGAGAGTTGCCTTGGCTCGCTGCGCGGCCGTCGTGCTGCCGACGATCGCGATTCCCAGCAGCAGGCCGATGAGGAATCCTGGCGAGAAGTCGAGCAGGCGGGAAATGATCACGCCGACGATCGTGAGAAGGAGGCCGAGGGGCTTGAGCTCCATCACGGTCGAGAGCCCCCAGCGGCGCCGAATGATGAATCCGGAGATTGAGCTGGCGAGGTATCCCACAACGAACAGCGCGAGGAAGCACGCGAGCACGAGCCGCAGCGACGTGATGTCGAATCCGAATCCGGGGTCAGAGAAACCGAAGATGACGGATGCGACGAGCGTGATGAGTATCGCGCCAAACACGGGAGTGGTCGACAGCCAGACCGTGAATCGCTCGAGCCAGGGAGTCTTCACGCGCGGCAAACGCTTGGAGAATCGCGGGTACTGCTCGGAGATTGTCGAGTTGAGCAGTTCGGCGGGGAACGCAATCAGCAGCAGAAGTGCGAGGCCCGCGAGTGCCGCGGCTCCCACGACTGCGGGGTTCGCGAGCACAACCTGGAAGGGCTGGATCGAGAACGTGAGCGAGCTTGGCGCGGCGGGGTCGTTGCGCTCGCCACCGGTTGCGGCGCTGCCGAGCACGGCAAGCGGCTTGGAACTCTTCGAGGGAGGCGTGCCGGCGGCCTTCGGCTTGGGCGTGATCGTCACGGCTTGCTCGACCGTCGAGGCCGCTCCGCCGAGGGGGGTGACCGTCACGACGAAGTGGTGGAGGCCGGGGGTCGCATCCTCGGGGATCGTGACATGCAGTCGGAATGCGCCATCGGTGCCGACCGCGGTCGCCCCGAGGGCTACCGGGGTGGAATGGAACTCGGCACTGACCGTCGCGAGCGGCGGGAGGCCCTCGCCGATGAGGTCGGTTTCGTCGCCCGGAGCGTATTCACTGCCGCCCGCGCTGAATGTCCAGACGAGCGGTACGGGCGGCGCTGTCGGGGTCGGAGTGGGCGTGGGCCCGGGGGTCACAACCGGGGCCGGGTCTGGCGGAACGACCACGGGCGGGTCCACCACCGGGGGCGCTGGGGGAGCGGGCACCACGACATTGACGGCGGCGGTGAGGGCCGAGTAGCCCTGCAGCGATGCATCCGGCACATCTTCGGGATTGCCGGTGTCGGCCACGAAACCCTGCGACTGCTGGGTTGCACGGTAGGCGTGCGGCCCGGGAGTGGGAGCGGAATCGCACGTCCACTCGCCCGCCGCCGTCACGATGGCCGTGCACGCGGATGCCCCGCCGGTGGTCTGCACGTCAACGAGGTAGCCGGGCGTTCCCTCCCCACCGAAGGTCACGGTGCGGTCGGCGTTCACGTCGGCACCGAGGGTGGGGCTCGACGGGATCAGAACGTAGTCGTTCTGGAAGCCCGACTCCGCGCCATCGATCGCTTGGTGGCTGTAGGCGTTGTAGACGCCGGGGGCCAGGTCGGCGAAGACGCAGCCGACGGGTGTGGGCCCGAAGCCGCCCCCTTCGCCGCCACCGCCCGCGGGGCAGGTCTCCACCGAGACATAGTCGTATGCGGCTCCGCTCGTGATGACCGAGTAGAACTGCACCTCCACCTCGCTGCCGGGCACGCCCGTCGCGGTGATGCCAATGGAGGCAGGCGTGAGGTCGTAGCCCATCGTGGGCTTGGGCACGGTGTCGATGTAACCGACGGTCACCTGGTTGCTGCTCGCGCTGGGGTTTCCGGTTTCGAGACCCTCGGTGTTGGGGTACGCAACGGCGTAGTACGGGGTCGAGCCCGTGAGGAGGGTTCCCGCGCACGACCACGTGGTGTCGCCCGCGAATACATCGTCAGAACAGATCTCTTCGCCGCTGTCGGTAAAGGCGTACACGATTATCAGGTAGGTCGAACCGTCGTTCGGGAAGGTGCCGGTGAAGGTCGCCGTAGGAGAGTAGCTGTCGCCCGTCGGCCCGGTGATCACGGGAGTGGGGGGCGGCGGAACGTAGAAGAGCCCCGCCGGCCCGTAGAAGCCTTCGCCGGGGGTGCCGGTGACGAGGGTGGCGGTCGCCGCGACGGTGTTGGCGAAGTTCGTGAGAGCAACCGTCGACTCGCAGTTCCAGTAGCCGCTGGTCTCGATCTGGGCGCTACACAGCTCGACCTCGCCGTCGAGGTAGACCTGAGCAACTCCGAGCGTCGGCCCGAAACCCTCGAAGAGCGGAGTCGAATCGTGCACCGTCTCGCCCGTCGCCGGGGCGAAGATGCTCACGGGCTGGGTTCCCCCGACGGTGACGACGACCAGGTTGCTCGCGGGGCTCACCACTCCGGGGTCGGTCGTGTCGGTAGCCGTGGCAACGAAGGTGTTGTCCCCGTATTGCAGTCCGAAGTTCTCAGGCGCACCCACGCAGTCCCAGGTGGTTTCGGTGTACGCCACGGCGTCGGTGCAGTAGACGCCGGTGCCAGCGGCGTTCGTGACCGTCACGGTCACGGTGTGATCCACACCGGGGTTGGGGATGGTGCCGGAGACCGTCGGGATCAGATCCGTCGACGTGGTGGCCGTGACCGGGTCGACGATGACGGGTGCCTGCGCTGCAGCGTTGGCGGCGAGGCCGCCAGCGAAAACGGACGCGCCAATGAGAGCGAGCGCAGCAAACGCCGCTGTTGTTTTGCTTCGAGCCATGGTGCGGGACGCCTCGATAGTGGGGGAATTCTCGGGTTTGATCGAATATACCGTGCCCGGGTTTCGCGAGTGTTTCGAAAGCGTGAGAGGTCTAGAAGTGGTCTAGCGCCACGTGCCCAGCCACCAGTGCGCACGCATCCAGTTGTAGTCGAGCTGCATTCCCGTCCAGAGCGGCCAAAAAAAGATGCTGAGCAGCGTCGCGAGAACGAGGAAGATCGCGACGACCCCGAGCCCGCTCGTGCGTCGGTAACTCGGATCTCGCGCCGAGCCGAGAATGATGCCGATCGTGAGGGTCAGGCACAACAACAGGTACGGCTCGAACGCGATTGTGTAGAACTGGAAGACGGTGCGGTTGAGGTACAGCAGCCACGGCAGGTACCCCGCGGCGACGCCCATGAGCACGAAGCCCACCCGCCATTCCCGATACCGCACGAGGCGGTAGACGAGGTAGAGCATTGCGGCGGTCGCCGCCCACCAGATGAGCGGGTTGGCGAGACCCGTGATGGATGCCCCGCACAGCTCACTCGCGCAGCCGTTCTCACCCATGGCCGAGCTTTGGTACCACATGCTCGTCGGGCGCACCATGAACAACCAGGTCAGGGGGTTGGCCTGGTAGCCGTGGGGTCGGTTCTCCCCGACGTGGTAGTCGTAGACCGACACCTGAAAGTGCCAGAAACTCTGCAGTGCCTGGGGCACCCACGCGAGTGGCCCCGTCCACGCGTTGCCCGCCTCGGCCGCCCAGTTACGGTAGTAGCCGTTGTCGGTGACGAACCATCCGGTCCAACTCGCGAGGTAGACGAAAAGCGCCACGGGTACCGTGAGCAGGAACGTGACGGGAGCCTGCCGGAAGGCCGTTCCCGAACCCCAGAACTGGATGCCCGATCGGCGCCTCGCAAGGGCATCCACGACGAGCGTGTAGATCGCGAAAGCCGCGAGAAAGTACAGGCCGTTCCACTTGACCGCCGCGGTCGCGCCGAACGCTACCCCCGCTGCGATAAGCCACGGCCGCCACCAGAACACCGGACCCCAGTCGGTACTGCGCCCCGCCGCCTCCCGCTCGGCGATCCACGCCGACAACCGCACCGACGACCACCGCCGGTCGAGCATGATCGCGCCGAACCCGAGCAACGCAAAGAACATCACGAAGTTGTCGAGCAGGCCCACGCGGCTCATGACGATCGCATTGCCGTCGATGGCCATGAGGAAGCCCGCGATGGTCGCAAGCACGGTCGACCTGAAGAGGTACTTCGCGATGAGCATGATGAGCACCACGGCGAGAATGCCCACGATGGCGGTCGAGATTCGCCAGCCCACGGGGTTGTCGGGCCCGAGGGCGGCCATCCCCATGCCGATGAGCCACTTGCCGAGTGGCGGATGCACGACGAACGAGGGATCACTGAGAAAGACGTCGGTCTGCCCCGCGTTGAACAGCACGTCGGCCTCGGCGGGCCACGATGCTTCGTACCCGAGGTTCCAGAGGGTCCAGGCATCCTTCACATAGAAGGTCTCGTCAAACACGAGCTCGGGCGGGTGCCCGAGATTGACCAGTCGCGTGAACGCGGCGACGAGCACGACGAGGGCCGGTGCGCCCCAGCGGAACATCCTCTGCACGAGCGGTGAGCGCGACTCCCACCACCGGTCGAGCCGCGACCCGGTGGGCTCGTCGTCGCCACCCAGCACGGCCGACGATTCGTCGACTTCGAGCAGGTCATCGAAGTCGCGGTTGCTCACGAGGCAATCGTACGAGAGACAATGGCTCAGTGATCATTCTGGCTGCCACCCCGATCGGCAACCTCGGTGACGCCTCCAAACGCCTCATCGAAGCGCTCACCAACGCTGAGGTGATCGCGAGTGAAGACACCCGCACGACCATCCACCTCATGCGGGCGCTCGGAATCGACAACCGCCCTCGCCTCATCGCGCTTCACGAGCACAACGAGTCGGCGAAGGCCGCGGAGCTCGTCGAGCTCGCTCGAGACGCCGACCTTCTCGTGCTGTCTGACGCGGGCATGCCCGCCATCAGCGACCCGGGATTCCCCCTCGTGGCGGCCGCCGCCGCCGCCGGGGTCACCGTCACCGCCCTGCCGGGACCGAGCGCGGTGCTGACCGCACTCGCCGTCTCCGGGCTTCCCACCGACCGGTTCACGTTTGAGGGGTTCCTGCCGCGCAAGGGCCGGGTCGCCTACTTCCGGATGCTCGCGCGCGAACCGCGCACCATGGTCTTCTTCGAGTCGCCCAACCGACTGCCCGCCGCGCTCGCCGACCTCGCCACGGCGCTCGGGGGCGAGCGACGTGTCGTCGTGTGCCGCGAGCTGACGAAGCTCCACGAAGAGGTCGTGCGGGGCACCGCGAGCGAACTTGCCCTGTACTTCGCCGACGGCGCGCGGGGCGAGATCTGCCTGGTCGTGGAAGGAGCAGAGCAGCAGGCATCCGACCTGCCGACGGCCATCACCCAGGTGCTTGCTCTCGTGGCGGCTGGCTCAAAGCTCAAAGACGCGTCCACCGAGGTCGCCGAGGCAACTGGCCTCTCCAAGCGCGACCTGTACGAGGGCGCGCTGGCGATTCGTTGATGACTCACAGCCGTCGCAGAGCGCGACCCCTCGTTGCCTTCGTGCTGAGCGCAGCTCTCCTCACGGGCCTGCTTGTGTCGTGCAGCCCCGAGGCGCAGGCGCAGCCGCGTGCCAGTGCTTCGTGCGACGCGGCCCGCTGCGGCGATCCCGTTCCGCGAACGCTCGAAGAGATGCGCGTGGCCTGGTCTGACGTGCTCACGGGCGGTGACTCTTACGACCCCGAGGTTGAGCCCTATCGCACGTCGATCAATCGCATTGACGGAGTTGCCCGTGTGCAGTGGTCCGGCCTCAAGCTTCCCGAGGGCGGCGAACCGTGGGCCGACATCAACACCAACACGATGGTTGACCTCATGGAGGCATTCACTCGCGTGAGGTACATGGCGCAGGCCTGGGCCACCCACGGGTCACAGTACGAGGGCGACCCCCTCCTGCTGCACGACATCGTCGGCACCCTCACGTGGCTTCACGACAACCGCTACAACGCGCGCACCACGTATGTTCCTGTCAGCTGGTGGTACTGGGAGATCGGCATCCCGCTCGAACTCAACGACATCACGGTGATGCTGTACGACAGCCTCGCGCCCGAGCAGGTCGATGGATTCATGGACGCGATCCACCACTTCAGCCCGACCGTCACACGCACGGGGGCGAACCGCATCTGGGCCTCGATGGTCGTGGGGCTGCGGGGAGTGATCATCGGCGACGAGGAGGCCGTGAGGCTCGCGAGCGACGGGGTCGTGCCGGCGCTCGACTATGTGACATCCGGAGACGGCTTCTACCGCGATGGATCGTTCGTGCAGCACAACACCTTCGCCTATACCGGGGGCTACGGGCTCTCCATGCTGCGCACCCTCGCGAAATTCCTCATGCTCGTGAGGCATTCGCCCTACACCGTGACCGACGCGAGCATTGCGAACGTAGCCAACTGGGTGTCGAAGTCCTTTGATCCCGTGATCTACAACGGCGCCGTCATGGATGCCGTGCGGGGCCGGGAGATCTCGCGCGACTACATGCAGGATCACGACGCAGGGGTGACCGCGATGCGCGCCGTGCTGATGCTCGCCGAGTCGTCGCCCCCGGAGGTCGGCGTGCAGCTGCGATCCATCGCCAAGAGGTGGCTCGTGAGCGATGCCTTGGGCGACTATTGGAAGAGCGGGTCGATCTTCGACCTCACGCTGGGTGGGGCCGCGCTCGCCGATACCGAGCTGGAGCTCGCGCCGGCCCCGCTCGGTGCCTGGATGTTCAACGGGATGGGCCGGGCGGTCGCGCAGAGCGACAACTTCGCCTTCTCGGTGAGCATGTCGAGTTCGCGCATTGCGGACTTCGAACTCGTGAGCGGTCAGAACCTTCGCGGGTGGTACACGGCAGCGGGCATGACCGCTCTCTACACGAACGACACCACCCAGTACAGCGACGACTACTGGGCGACGGTGAACCCCTACCGACTCGCGGGCACGACGGTCGACACGATTCCGAGGGCAGGGGGCCAGGGCAGCCACCGGCTGTCGGACTCGACCTTCGCCGGAGGAGTGGCCAGTTCGTCGGGCCGGTACGGTGCGTCAGGCATGAAGCTCACGTCGTACCTCACCTCGACGCGCGCCAACAAAGCCTGGTTCTTCTTCGACGATGAGGTTGTCGCGCTCGGCTCGGGAGTGTCATCCGAAGACCAGACGGGCACCGGCTGGGACGGCTCGTCGCGCCACGTCGAGACGATCGTCGACACACGCAAGATCGAGGCCACCCAGCGTCTCACCGTGAATGGAGTGAACGTCTCTGACCAGCGCACATTCTCGTCGGCGTCGTGGGCTCACGTCTCCGGCGACGTGGGCCAGGTCGGTTACGTCTTTCCCGGCGGTGCGCCCGTCGTCGCCGACCGCTACGTCGGCACCGGGGCGTGGAGTGACATCAACACGGCTCGCGGGTCGGATGCGGTGAGCAGCAACGACTTCGCATCGCTGTGGTTCAACCACGGCAGCAACCCGAAGAACGCGACCTACTCCTACGTGGTGCTCCCCGACGCGAGCGAGGCGCACGTTCGCGACTATGCGAAGTCGCCGGATGTCACGGTGCTGGAGAACTCCACGAGGGTCTCGGCCGTTGAGGAGTCCACGCTCAATGTCGTGGGGGCGGTGTTCTGGGCCGGCGGCACCGTGGATCGCAACGGCCTGCCATACCTGACGAGCGACACCAGGGCCACGGTGATGACGGAAGGAAGCCGGTACGGCCTCGCCGTGACAATCAGCGACCCGACGATGGTGAACGACGCCGTCGCGACCGTGGAGATCATGCGCACGGCAGAATCAGCGTCGTACCTCTCGCCGGGCGTCACGGTCGTGCAGCTCTCGCCGTCGATCATCCTCACCGTCGATCTGGCGGCGGCCGCGGGCGAGGCATTCCAGGCCGACTTCCGCTACGCCCAGGTGCCCGCAGTCTGAGCCCGACAGGGCTCCGCCGTAACAATGCTGGGCGGCCCGGTACCATGGAGTAATGGCCGCCGGCGATTCCTTCTACATCACGACGCCCATCTTCTACGTCAACGACGTTCCTCACATCGGGCACGCGTACACAGAAGTTGCGGCAGACGTTCTCGCGCGCTGGCACCGCCAGCGCGGCGAAGACACCTGGCTGCTCACGGGTACCGACGAGCACGGCCAGAAGATTCTGCGCACCGCAGTTGCCAACGACACGACCCCGCAGGCCTGGGCCGACAACCTCGTCGAGACGGCATGGAAGCCCCTGCTCGAGACGATCGATATCGCCAACGACGACTTCATCCGCACCACCGAGGGACGCCACGAGAAAGCGGTCGCGCTCTTCCTGCAGCGTCTCTACGACTCCGGCCACATCTACTCCGGTGAGTACGAGGGCTACTACTGCGTGGGGTGCGAAGAGTACAAGCAGATCGATGACCTGCTCGAGACTCCCGACGGCGACTACGCGGGTCAGCTCGTCTGCAAGATCCACGGCCGCCCGGTCGAGTTGCTCAAGGAGAAGAACTACTTCTTCCGCATGAGCGCGTTCGAAGACCAGCTGCTCGCGCTCTACGAAAACGAGAAGTTCGTGCAGCCCGCGAGCGTGCGCAATGAGATCATCCAGTTCGTCAAGCAGGGCCTCGCCGACCTCTCCATCTCCCGCTCCAGTTTCGACTGGGGCATCAAGGTGCCGTGGGACGAGAGCCACGTCGTCTACGTGTGGTTCGACGCCCTGCTCAATTACGTGACGGCGGTGGGCTACGGCGTCGACGAGGCCGAGTTCGAGCGTCGCTGGCCCGCCGTGCACCTTGTGGGTAAAGACATCGCTCGGTTCCACGCGGTGATCTGGCCCGCCATGCTGCTGGCCGCAGGGCTCGAGGTGCCCAAGGCGATCTTCGGCCACGGTTGGCTGCTCGTCGGCGGCGAGAAGATGAGCAAGTCGAAGCTCACCGGTATTGCGCCCTCCCAGATCACCGACACGTTCGGATCAGACGCGTTCCGCTACTACTTCCTGTCGGCGATCACGTTTGGGCAAGACGGCTCGTTCAGCTGGGAAGACCTCAGCGCGCGCTACCAGGCCGAGCTCGCCAACGGCTTCGGAAACCTCGCGTCGCGCGTCATCGCCATGGTCATCAAGTACTTCGACGGCGCTATTCCCGCGGTCGAGATCGACGCACCGATTCTTGAGCTCGAGAAGCGCGTGACGGATGCCGCCGACAAGGCCATCGACGCCTTCGCCATCAACGAGGCACTCGCCAGCATCTGGGAGCTCGTCGACGCGCTCAACGGATACATCACCGACAACGAACCGTGGGCCCTCGCCAAAGACCCCGAGAAGCGCGCGCGCCTCGAGACGGTGCTGGCGACGGCCGTGCACGGGCTCGGCACCCTCGCAATCGTTCTCGCACCCGTGCTGCCCAAGGCCACCGCTCGCTTGTGGGCGGCGATCGGCGGATCCGGCGCGGTCGAGGCGCAGAAGATCGACACGGCGTGGACGTGGACGCCCGGCGAGCGCGTGACGGCGCTCGAGACATCCCTGTTTCCCCGCATCGAGACAGCGGACGACGCCGGAGCAGCGTGACTGAGCCATTCGTGCGTCATCGCGACACGACTTCCGAAACCGGGCAGTCGCGGGACCTCGAGTACCCCGCGGTTCCCGAGGCGCTCACCGTGGGGGTGTACGACAACCACACCCACCTCGAGATCTCTGACGGTGACAACCCGATGGACTATCGGGAGCAGCTCGACCGGGCATCCTCGGTGGGCGTGCGCGGCGTCATCCAGGTCGGTGGCGACCTCGAAACGTCACGGTGGTCGGCCGAGGTGGCCCTGCACGAGCCTCGCGTGCTCGCTGCGGTCGCGCTGCATCCCAACGAAGTTCCGGCATATGCAAAAAACGGAATGTTGGATGATGCGATCGCCGAGATCTACGAACTGGCCGGCCGCCCCCGTGTTCGCGCCGTGGGTGAGACCGGGCTCGACTTCTTCCGAACGGGCGAAGACTGGCGCGCCGTGCAGTTGCGCGCGTTCGAGTCTCACATCGAGATTGCGAAACAGCGCGGGCTTGCGCTGCAGATCCACGACCGCGACGCCCACGCCGATGTGATCGAGACGCTGTTGCGCGTAGGGGCTCCCGAGCGCACGGTCTTCCACTGCTTCTCGGGCGATGCCGAGATGGCGAAGGTGTGCGTCGAGAACGGGTGGTACCTGTCGTTCGCAGGAACGGTCACCTTCAAGAACGCGGGCAACCTGCGCGAGGCGCTCGAAGTGATTCCGCGCAGCCGCATCCTCGTCGAGACCGACGCGCCCTTCCTGACGCCGCACCCGTACCGGGGTCGCCCCAACTCTCCCTACCTGATTCCCATCACCCTGCGGGCGATGGCCGCCCACCTCGAGACCGACGTGTCGATGCTCGCGGCACAGGTCTCGTCAAACACCGAAGCCGTCTACGGTCTGTGGGAAGACGAGGCTCCGCCCTCGACGTCGCCGCTCGACCGACCGGTGGGCTGAGCTTGACGAAGCCCGCCAGCGCGCTGCTTGGTCCGGCCGAGATCCGCGACCTCGCCGACCTGCTCGACATCCAGCCCACCAAGAAGCTCGGCCAGAATTTCGTCATCGACGCGAACACCGTGCGCCGCATCGTCAAGGCGGCTGGTGTCGTCGCTGGTGAGACCGTCGTCGAAGTCGGCCCCGGGCTCGGATCGCTCACCCTCGGGTTGCTTGAGGTCGAGGCATCCGTTGTCGCTGTTGAGATCGACAAGCGTCTCGCCGCCCAACTGCCGCTCACGGTCGCGACGGCGTTTCCTGAGGCTCTCGCTTCGCGCACCCTGACGGTCATCACCGAAGACGCACTCAAAGTGACCGAGCTTCCGGGCGAGCCGACGGTCTTCGTCGCGAACCTGCCCTACAACGTGTCGGTTCCCGTGCTGCTGCACTTTCTCGAACACTTTCCGTCGCTCGACCGCGGCCTCGTGATGGTGCAGGCCGAGGTGGGCGAGCGGGTTGCGGCCGGTCCCGGCTCGAAGGTCTACGGCTCGCCATCGATCAAGGCGGCCTGGTACGGCGAATTCTCGACCGCGGGCAAGGTCAGTCGCCAGGTGTTCTGGCCCGTGCCCAACGTCGACTCGATCCTCGTGCGCTTCGAGCGGCACGAGCAGCCCGGCACTGAAGACGAGCGCCTTGCGACGTTCGCGCTCGTGGATGCCGCATTCCAGCAGCGCCGCAAGATGCTGCGCCAGTCACTCGGGCCCGTGCTGGGCGATTCCGCCGCGGCATCCGCTCGCCTCGAAGCGGCAGGAATAGCGCCCACCGCGCGAGGCGAAGAACTTACCGTCGCGGACTTCCTGAAGATCGCTCGCGCGCAGTAGCGTCAAGCCATGAGCATTGCCCCGGATCCCGTTGTAAGTGCCGGCCCTGCGAGACCAGGCTGGTACGACGACCCCGCACATCCGGGATCGGATCGTTGGTGGACTGGCTACCAGTGGAGCGACAAGACGGCCAAGGCTCCGCGCCCCTCGATGTTCCCGCCGGGCTATGAGCGATCAATGCGGGCAGGGTTTAACACTGCAGCGAAGGCGGGTGTGGCACTGGCGATGATCGGATTTTCGTTCTGCGCTGCGATCATCCTCAATGACATGTTCGAAGCCACTCTCCCCGTGTGGGCAATCTTGATGCTCTTCGTGGTCGGAGCACTCTTCGGTATCGCGTCGTTGTTTGTCTCGTTCGTAGCGCTGCGGAGATCAGGGCGACTGGGCGCGCTGGGCATGTCCATCTACAGCCTGGCGCTCGGGTCGTTTGTGGTGCTGATGACCGCCGGCGGATTGGTTGTTGCCTTCGTCAGCTTCGCAACGGCGCAATAGCGAATATCGCTCGCGCGCAGTAGCGTCAAGCCATGGAATTCATGGGCGAATCCGTCAGCGATCGTGTCGTGCTCGAGAAGACGGGGCACCACCCCGACGAGTGGTTCGCGTTTCTCGACGCCCAGTCCGCAACGACCTGGACCGAACACCAGACGCTCGAGTGGCTCGTCACGGAGGGGCAGGTCTCCTCGGCTGGGGCGCGCGTGATCGCGGAGCGCTACCGACAACTGCGCGGGCTCACTGACTGAAGGCCAGAAATGGCCTTCGCTCCAGAGCTCAAGCGCGCAGGATAGGTTGGACGCATGACGAGTCCCGCCGCTCCGAACGTGGTTCACACGCGAGCGCCGGGCAAGATCAATGTGTTTCTCAAGGTGGGCGCCCTGCTCGACGACGGGTACCACGACGTCGCGATCGCCTATCAGGCGGTCTCGCTCTACGAAGATGTTCGAGCATCCCGGGCCGACGACTTCTCGGTGGCGATCTCGGGCACGGTCGAACTGTCGCGCGTGCCCGCCGACGGCTCCAACATCGCCATCAAGGCGGCTCGACTGCTCGCCCGCCGCACCGGCTACCGCGGCGGGGTGCATTTGGAGATCGACAAGCACGTGCCGGTCACGGGCGGCATGGGCGGCGGATCGGCGGATGCCGCGGCAGCCCTTCTCGCGTGCGACGCCCTGTGGGGCACGGCCCTGCCCCGGGAGGACATGCTCGAGCTCGCCGCAGAGCTCGGCGCCGACGTGCCGTTCGCGTTCACCGGCGGCACCGCCATCGGCACCGGGCGGGGCGACCAGCTGAGCCCGGCGCTCGCCAAAGGGCAGTTTCAGTGGGTGCTCGCGCTCGCCGACTTCGGGCTGTCGACTCCCGCCGTGTACAGCGAACTCGACAACCACCGCGACCGCCACGCACAGGACATCTTTCCCGCCCAAGTAGCGCCCTCGGTCGACGCCAATGTGCTGCAGGCCCTTCGAGCGGGTGATCCGCACATGCTCGCGGAGTGCCTCTACAACGACCTGCAGGCCCCGGCTCTCCATCTCGAGCCCTCGCTCGCGCAGACCCTCGAGCTGGGCGAGCAGAACGGTGCGCTCGCCGGCATCGTCTCCGGTTCCGGCCCCACGGTGGCGTTCCTCGCTGCCGACCTCGATTCCGCGCTGGAGTTGCAGATCGCGCTGAGCGCCGCGCGCCTCACCGTCGTGCGTGCGACGGGCCCGGTTCACGGCGCGCGCATCGTCAACGACTGACCGGTAGATTTAACCCCCATGCCCATCCCGTTCTCCTTGCCGCTCATCGATGCTGATGTCATCGCCGAGGTCAACGACACCCTCACCAACACGGGATGGCTGACGACCGGGCCCAAGGTGCGGTTGCTTGAGGCCGAAATATCCAAGCTCAGCGGCACTCCCGTGTTGTGTGTCAACTCGTGGACGTCGGGCGCGATGCTCATGCTTCGCTGGTTTGGAATTGGCCCGGGCGACGAGGTGATCATTCCCGCGTACACCTACAGCGCGACCGCGCTGTGCGCCATGAACATCGGCGCGACGGTGGTCATGGTCGACGTTCTCGACGATTTCACGATCAACGCCGAGAATATTCGCGCGGCAATCACCCCGCGCACCAAGGCGATCCTTCCCGTCGACATTGGCGGCTGGCCCGCCGACTACGATGCCATCCACGCCGTGCTCGACGCCCCCGAAGTGCGCGCGCTGTTCTCGCCAGCGACAGCTCGCCAGGAGAAGCTCGGCCGCATTCTTGTCGTCTCTGACGCCGCCCACTCGATCGGCTCGACCTACAAGGGTCGCCCGAACGGGCAGTGGGCGGATGCCACGGTCTTCTCCCTGCACTCCGTGAAGAACGTCACGACGGGCGAGGGCGGCGCGATCTGCCTCAACCTGCCCGCGCCGTTCGACAACGACGAGGAGTACCTGTTTCTGCGGGCATTCTCTCTCAACGGTCAGAACAAGAGCGCGTTCGAAAAGAACCAGACCGGATCTTGGCGCTACGACATCGTCGACCAGGGCCTCAAGGTGAACATGCCCGACATTGGCGCCGCCATCGGGCTTGCCCAGATGCGCAAGTACCCGACCGAGCTGCTGCCCGACCGCAAACGCATGTTCGAGCTCTACCAGACCGCATTTGCCGAGAACGACTGGGCGATCCTGCCGCACTACAAGAGCGACGAGCGCGAGTCATCCTGTCACCTGTACCTGCTGCGCATCGCGGGCGCCGACGAGGCACGACGCGACGCGATCATCGACCTCATCTCGGCGCGGGGCATCGGCGTCAACGTGCACTACATCCCCATGGCGATGCTCACCCTGTTCAAGAGCCGCGGGTACCAGATGGCGGACTACCCGAAGACGTACGAGCTGTATTCGAACGAGATCACCCTCCCGCTCTACAACGGCCTGAGCGACGAGCACATCGCCGAAGTGATCGCTGCGGTGCGAGACGCGGTCGAGGCGACGGCGCCATGACCGTGACATCGTTCGACCTCGATTCGTTCATTGCGCGCCACGTGACCGGCCGCGATGAGTCGCTGTTTGCCGCAGACCTCGCCGCGCACGAATCCGAACTCCGTGCCGCGATCGAGGGAAAGTCGGTGCTCGTCATCGGCGGTGCCGGCACGATCGGGTCATCCTTCATCCGGGCACTGCTGCCCTTCGAGCCCGCGCGACTGTGCGTCGTCGACCTCAGCGAGAACGGCCTTACCGAGCTCACTCGCGACCTGCGCAGCAGGCAGGGCCAGTTCGTTCCCGAGAACTTCACGACCTACCCGATCAGCTTCGGCGACCCGGTGTTCGCACGGCTGCTGCGCACCGAAGGCCCCTTCGACATCGTGGCCCACTTCGCCGCCCACAAGCACGTGCGCAGCGAAAAGGATCGCTACTCGATCGAGGCGATGGTCGAGAACAACGTCATCAGCACGGCACGCCTGCTCGACCTGCTGCTCGAGGCGCCCCCCGAGCACTTCTTCTGCGTGTCGACCGACAAGGCGGCCAACCCTGCGAACGTCATGGGCGCATCGAAGAAACTCATGGAAGAGGCGGTGCTCGCCTACGCCGCGGAGCTGCCCGCCGTGACCGCGCGGTTCGCGAACGTGGCGTTCTCGAACGGCTCGCTGCCCGCCGGATTCCTCGAGCGCATTGCCAAGGGCCAACCCCTTTCGGCGCCCTCCGACGTGCGCCGCTACTTCGTTTCGCCCGCGGAAAGCGGCGAGCTGTGCCTGCTCGCGTGCGTCACCGGGCAGCCCGCCGATATCTTCTTCCCCCGCCTCGACGAGCCGAAAATGCTCACGTTCTCGACCATCGCCGATGCCCTGCTGCGTGACCTAGGGTTCGAGCCCCTCGTGTGCGCGTCCGAAGACGAGGCGCGCGCTGCCGCGGCCGCGCGACAGCCGAACGACCCCACGTGGCCGGTCTACTACTTCGAGTCCGACACGTCGGGGGAGAAGTCCTTCGAGGAGTTCTACACCGACAGCGAGACCGTCGACCTGACGCAATTCGAGGCGCTTGGCGTGGTCAAGGCCGTCGCCAGTCAGGATGTTTCGAGCATCCGCTCCCTCGTGGGCGACCTCCACCAGCTCTTTGCCCAGCCCGATCTCGACAAGAGTGCCATTGTTGCCGCACTCGTCAGGCTCGTACCCACCTTCCAGCACGTGGAAACGGGTAAGAGCCTGGACCAGAAGATGTGACCGCCGTGTACCGCATCGTCAAGCGCATTCTCGACTTTCTCGTCTCGCTCATTGCCCTGATCATCCTGAGCGTGCCGCTGCTCGTCATCATCATCGCCCTGCGTTTCACGGGCGAGGGTGAGGTGTTCTACAAGCAGACCCGCATCGGCCTGCACAACAAGAACTTCGGCATCTGGAAGTTCGCGACGATGCTCAAGAACAGCCCCAACATCGGCACCGGCTCGCTCACGGTGCGCGGCGATCCGCGGGTGACCTCGGTGGGTCGGGTGCTGCGCGCCACCAAGATCAACGAGCTTCCCCAGCTCATCAACGTGCTCACGGGCGAGATGAGCTTTGTCGGTCCGCGACCGCAGATGCAGGTCGACTTCGACATCTACCCCCAGCAGGTGCGTGACACGATCTACTCGGTTCCCCCCGGCGTGACGGGAATCGGATCCATCGTCTTCCGTGACGAGGAGCTGCTTCTGTCGGCTCCCGGCGTCGACCCGCGCGAGTTCTACGTCGACAAGATCGCGCCCTACAAGGGGGCGCTCGAGATGTGGTACCTCGAGCACAAGAGCCTCTGGACCGACCTGCGGCTCATGTTTCTCACGGTATGGGTGGTCTTCCGGCCCGAGTCGAAGATCGCGTTTCGCACGTTCCCCGACCTCCCGCCGCGGCCCGACTGGCTGCACACCCGGGACTAGCGCTCCGTGCGCGCCCGTGCGCGCTCTCTGCACGTCGGTGGGTGTCCTCTGCACGTCGGTGGGTGTCCTCTGCGCGTCCGGTGCGTGTTCTCGGCGCGTCCGGCGGGTGTCCGCGTCTCGTCCGTGAGCGTCCGGTGGGTGTCCGCGGCGCCTCCGTGCGCGTCCTCCGCCCCGGCGTCTTTCCCGCCACAGGACAAAAATCGATAGTGCGCGGCATCCGGCACTATCGGTTTCGGTCCTATCAGAGTGTGGTGGGGCCCTGCCAGGGTGTGGATCGGTCCTGTCAGGGTGTCGTGGGGTCCTGTCAGGGTGTGGAGGGGCCCGACCGCGTGTGGATGATTCGCGCGAACGGTTCCGGCAGTGCGAAGAATCGCGGCGTGAACCAACGCGCGCGACTTCCGAGCCACCTTCCACCGCAGTTTCGAGTGTCGGATGCACGTGCATCCGGTGTCGCCGAGAAGCGACTCGACGCAACCGACCTGGTGTCCCCGTTTCACGGGATGCGCACAACCTCGCGAGCCCATGCCGACGGCACGCGCTACGAGCGGCTGGCGAGCGAGCTCGCCTTTGCGGCCCGCTCGTACCTCGTGGTGGCGCCCTCCGGCTTCGCGTTTTCGCACGTGACCGCGGCGCGCATGTACGGGATGCCGCTGCCCGAGCGGCTTCTGGCGCGCGACGGACTCGACGTTGCCACCGCTGGTCGCGCTGTGCGGCGGGCGGGCATCCGCGGACATTCGGTGTCGAGCATCGACGTGCGGATCGTTGACGGGTTGCCCGTCATGGGCCCGGAAAGCACGTGGATTCACCTCGCCACCCTGCTCACGCTCGACGACCTGATCGTGGCCGGTGACCATCTCGTGAGACGAAAGCGGCCCCAGTCGTCTCTGGAGAAACTCACGGCGGCCGTGTATGGATGGGCCGGAAACCGTGGTGCCCGAAGGGCGGTGGCGGCCCTTGCGCGAGTGCGCTCTCGCACCGATTCACCGCCCGAATCGCGCGTGCGAATTCTCATCGTGAACGCGGGCCTACCCGAACCGCTCGTCGGCTACGAAGTACATGACGACGACGGGTATTGGGTCGGCACACCCGACCTGGCCTACCCGCTGCACAAGGTAGCTATCGAGTATCAAGGTGAAGGGCATCGCGATGAAAAGACGTTTGAAGACGACATTGCGCGGCTCGAGCGCTTCCACGACGCAGGGTGGACGGTCATCCAGATCACGAAAGGTCAGTTGCGCGACCCACGCGGCATCACCGAGCGCGTACGCCTCGCCCTCGCTGAGGGGTCCACACGTCGCTGAACGGACAGAAATCGATAGTTCAGGATGCACCGAACTATCGATTTCTGTCTGCTCGAGGCGCGGGCGCTGCACAGCCGAGCGGGTTACGATGCCCACATGAAGCACGTGCGGTTGTGGGCTGCGGGCGTCGGCGTGCTTGCCGCGCTGGTGACCCTCGCGGTCGCCGAACTGGCCGCCCAGTTTGTCGACGCGGCGTCGAGCCCCCTGTTCGCGGTCGGCTCGTTCGTTATCGACATCGTTCCGCCGTGGGTGAAAGAGACCGCGATTGCCCTGTTCGGCACGGGCGACAAGATTGCCCTGCTCGTGGGCCTCGGCCTTCTCGTGCTGATCCTCGCGGTGCTCATCGGATGGCTCGAGTTGCGGCGCAGCCCGTGGGGAGTCGTCGCCCTCACCGCTGTGGGGATCGTGGCGGCGGTCGCTGCGGGCACTCGAGCCGGGGCATCCATCAACTGGTTTATTCCAACGGGACTCGGAGTGGTCGCGGGCGTCTTCGTGCTGCGAATCGGCATCCACCGGTTGCGCGGTTGGTCGGATGCCTCGCGCGACGAGCCGCGCACCGCCATCACCAACGCACGCGTGGGCACCAGCCGCCGCGGCTTCTTTACGCTCGTCGGGGTCGCCGCCGCCGGAGCCGTCGTGGCCACGGTGGCGGCCCAGGCGATGCGCGCCGCCACCACCGCCGCGAACGTCGTGCGCGAGGCGATTGCCCTGCCTAAGCCGACCGTGGCCGCGCCACCGATTCCCGCGGGAGCGGAGCTCGACATCCCCGGCCTCGCGAGCGTGATCTCCGACAACGACACGTTCTATCGCATCGACACGGCGCTCCAGGTTCCCAACATCGACCCCACGTCGTGGACGCTCAAGGTGACGGGAATGGTGGATCGCGAACTCGAGCTCACCTACGAGGAGCTGCTGAAGCTGCCGCTTAACGAAACCGCCGTCACGCTCACGTGCGTCTCGAACGAAATCGGCGGAGGCCTCATCGGCAACGCGGTGTGGATGGGGTATCCCATCCATTACCTGCTGGCTAAGGCCGGCGTGAAGCCCGGTGCCGACATGGTGCTGTCGACGAGCATTGACGGCTTCACGGCGAGCACCCCGCTCGAGGTGCTGCAAGACGAAAGCCGCGACGCGATTCTTGCTGTCTCCATGAACGGCGAACCCCTTCCCCTCGAGCACGGCTTTCCCGTGCGCATGGTCGTCGCCGGACTCTACGGTTACGTCTCGGCCACCAAATGGGTCACCGAGCTGCGCGTCACGCGCTTTCAGGATGACGCCGCCTACTGGACTCAGCGCGGCTGGTCAGAGAAGGGCCCGATCAAGACGTCGTCGCGCATCGACGTTCCCCGCTCCGGCACCAACCAGGTCGCGGGCACGATCGCTGTGGCGGGCATGGCCTGGGCCCAGCACACGGGAATCGCGGGTGTCGAGGTGCGCGTCGACGGTGGTTCGTGGGTCGATGCCCGCCTTGCCGACGCGATTTCTGACGACACGTGGGTGCAGTGGGTGTACGAGTGGGATGCCGCGCCCGGCACGCACACTCTCGAGGTGCGGGCGACGGATAACTCGGGCTTCACTCAATCGAGCGACCGGGTCGGCGTGATCCCGAATGGTGCCGAGGGCTGGCACAGCATCTCGGTCACCGTGAGCTGACCAGGCTAGAAGAGCGCCGGCTCCGACAGCGGCACCGCTGTGCGCAGCACGGCCGCGCCGAGCGAGAGGGTTCCCGAGGTGAGCGGCTCGCAGCGCATGCCTCCGCGTTTGCGCAGCGCGCGATGGGCTCCCGGCGCGAGCGTGACATCCATCCAGGCACACGGGTTCGCGGGTCGATGAGCCATGAAGAGCACGGGCCCGCTGCCCGTGTCGAGACTGAAGGTCTGGCCCCGCATCTCGTCGATGGGCATGCCGCGCACGACGATGTTTCGCCGGGTGTCGGCGGGGTCGAGCGGATGATCGAGCCCCAGCTCACTGGCCACGGCGTCGAGTGATTCCGAAGCGAAGACGGTGACCGACGCCGTCACGTGCGCTCGCTGCCCGAAATAGCGATCGCCGACGATACCCAGACCGGCTCGCACCTCGATCGAATTGTGCACTTCGCGCGACATCGCGTCTCGCGGGCCGTCTGCGGGCCGACCCTCGTATCGATGCTGGGGCGACGCGAGCAGCAACTCGATCGACACCTCACGCTCGTAGGGCAGGATCACCCTTCCAACGTAGCGCGGTAGTCTCGTCTAAATGGCCCACCTCCTCGGCGCTGAAGCGCTCCACCTCGAATACCCGACTCGCGTCATCTTCGACAAGATCACGATCGGGCTCGACGAAGGCGATCGCATTGGCATCGTCGGGCGCAACGGCGACGGCAAATCCACGCTGCTCCGGATGCTCGCAGGCCGTCTCGAGCCGGACTCCGGCCGCGTCACCCGTCGCGGCGGCGTGACTCTCGCGATGCTCGACCAGGCCGACGAGCTCGACGGCACCAAGACTGTGCACCAGACCGTGATCGGTGACATCGATGAGCACGTCTGGGCGGGCGACCCCCAGGTGCGCGACGTGATCGCGGGCCTCATCGCAGACATCCCGTGGGAGTCACTCGTGAGCGACCTCTCGGGCGGCCAGCGTCGCCGTGTCGCTCTCGCCGCTCTGCTCATCGGCGACCACGACGTGATCTTCCTCGATGAGCCAACCAACCACCTCGACGTCGAGGGCATCACGTGGCTTGCCGGGCACCTCAAGAAGCGCTGGTCGTCCAACGCCGGGGGGCTCGTGGTCGTCACTCACGACCGGTGGTTCCTCGACGAGATCTGCACCGCGACCTGGGAGGTGCACGATCGCCTGATCGAGCCGTTCGAGGGCGGATACGCGGCGTACATCCTGCAGCGTGTTGAGCGTGACCAGATGGCGGCGACGATGGAGTCGAAGCGCCAGAATCTCATGAAGAAAGAGCTCGCCTGGCTGCGCCGGGGTGCCCCGGCGCGCACGGCCAAGCCCAAGTTCCGCATCGATGCGGCCAACGAGCTCATCGCCAACGAGCCTCCCGTGCGCGACTCGGTGAGCCTCGCGAGCATGGCCATGCAGCGCCTCGGCAAAGACGTGGTCGATCTCGAGAACGTCTCGGTGAGTTACCCTTCGGCAGGCTCAGGGGAGCCGGCCGAGAAGGTTGTGCTGAAGGATGTCACGTGGCGCATCGCCCCGGGCGAGCGCACGGGCATCCTCGGGGTGAACGGTGCGGGAAAGAGCACGCTGCTCTCGCTCGTCGCGGGTTCTCTTCAGCCCACCACGGGGCGCGTCAAGCGCGGCAAGACCATCAAGGTCGCGACCCTCACCCAGCAGCTCTTCGAACTCGAAGACATCTGGAACGACCGCGTTTCGGAGGTCATCGGCCGCCAGAAGAGCACCTACATCACGGGTGGCAAGGAGATGACGCCCGGCCAACTGCTGGAGCGCGTCGGCTTCTCGAGCGCCCAGCTGAGCACTCCCGTGAAAGATCTCTCGGGTGGCCAGAAGCGTCGGTTGCAGCTGCTGCTCATTCTGCTGAGCGAGCCGAACGTGTTGATCCTGGATGAGCCCACCAACGATCTCGACACCGACATGCTTGCCGCCATTGAAGACCTGCTCGACTCCTTCCCGGGCACGCTGCTCGTGGTGAGCCACGACCGGTACCTGGTCGAGCGCGTCACCGACCAGCAGTACGCCGTGATCAACGGTGGGCTGCGTCACCTGCCGCGCGGCGTCGACCAGTACCTGGAGCTTCGCCACGCGCAGCAGCGCGGATCGAGATCGCCCGACGTGAAGGCTCCCGAGGTCTCGTCAAGCTCGACCCGCCTTACGGGCGCCGAGCTGCGCAACTCCCAGAAGGAGCATGCCGCGGCTGGCCGCAAGATCGAGAAGCTGCAGGGTCAGATCGCCGCGCTGCACACCACGATGGCAACTCACGACCAGTCCGATTACACGGGCCTCGGCGCATTGGCGACCGAGCTCGCCGACCTGCAGGCGCAGCTCGACACGGTCGAGTTCCGCTGGCTCGAGCTCGAGGAACTGCTCAGCTAGGACTCTTGTCGGAGCCACCGCTCGCCCTGAGCGACGTCTCCTCGGCGTCGATCGCCCGGAGCACGTCAACGATGGCGGGCTCCTGGTAGCGGCCCTCCCGTCGCGCGGCGAGCACGGCCTCGCGTTCCGCGATGATCATGTGCTTGCGCAGGCGATAGTACGACTCGAGCTGCGGTACCGCCTGCTCGGCCTCGTACTGGTCGAGGGTGTCACCGAGGAACGCGGCATCCTGTCGCAGGCGGTCGATCACTCGTTCCTCATCGTCGAGGGATGCCTCGGCTTCGAGTCGCTCGATGCCCGCCCGCCGCGCCTCGGCCATGAGGTTGCGCCGCTCGGTCGTCTCTTGCATGACGTTGGGCGCCGGAAGCTTGAGCCCGCGCACGATCATCGGCAGGAAGAGCCCGCCGATGAGGGATGCCACGACCACCACGAACGCCAGGAACTGCAGGAACTCACGCTGCGGCGTCTCTTCGGGGAGCAGGAACACCGCCGCAAGGGTCACGACGCCGCGCACTCCGGCCGACGCGACGGCCACGCCGTTGCGCCACGCCCAGCTGCGCTCACGCAGGCGTCGCGGGCCACGACGATAGAGCAGCGTCGTGAGCCCCACCCAGAGAAACCGGGTGAGGGTGAGCGCGAGAAGCAGTCCGATGCAGATCCAGACGGTCTCCCACACCCCCGGCCCCGTGCGGATGGCGCCTTCGAGGATGCTTGAGAGGTTGAGCCCGATGAACAGAAAGACCGCGTTCTCGAGCAGGAACTGGATGGTGCGCCAATTGAGTCTCTCGGCAACCCGGGCTTCGGCCGACGAGACGGTCGGAGCCCGGAGGCCCATGTAGAGGCCCGCAACCACGACCGCGAGCACGCCCGAGCCGTGCAGAAACTGCGCCATCACGAACGCCGCGAAGGGGGTGACGAGCGAGAGGCTCGTGTCGAGCACGGGGGAGCGCAGCGACTTGCGCACGAGTGACACGATCCACCCCACCGCGAGGCCGATGCCTCCGCCCACGAGCACGGCGAGCACGAACTCAAGACCGATCTCGACGGGGTTGACGATGCTCACGATCGCCGCAATCGAGGCATTGAGGGCGACAAGCGCGGTCGCGTCGTTGAGCAGGCTCTCGCCCTCGAGAATCGTCACGACTCGACGGGGGAGTCCGAGTCGGCCCGCGATCGCGGTGACCGCGACGGCGTCGGTGGGGGCGACGACGGCGGCGAACGCGAAGCCCGCGGCGAGCGTGATAGCGGGCACGAGCATCCAGGTCGCGAAGCCGACCGTGAGCACCGTGAAGGCGACCAGTCCCACCGACAGCAGCAGGATGCTGTCGCCACGGCCCCTCACATCGACGAGCGAGGTGCGAATTGCCGCGGCGAACAGCAAGGGCGGCAGCAGCCCGTACAGGATCAGGTCGGGCTCGATCGAGACCGGCGGCACGGCCGGGATGAACGAGACCGCGCCACCCACGACGACGAGCGCGACGGGCGCGGAGAATCCGATGCGGCCGACGAGGCCCGTGACAGTGACGGTAACGAGCACGAAGGCGACGATCCACGTGATGGTGCCGATTGCGTCCATGCAGCCAGTATTGCGGCAATGGGGCGCGTGGGTCGACGCTATGGCTGCGGCCCGCTCGAGTCCACGTGGACGGCTTCATCAAGGCGGTGCGCGCGCGCCGCTAGGCTCGCAGGCGTGCCTCACGCCTCCACCAGAATCGCGGGCCTCGGGGTCTACTTGCCCGAGACCGTTCGCAGCACCCGCGAAACCGAACGCGCCCTGCGTGCAGTCAACCCCGGGCTGAAGCTTGCGACGGGGCTGATCGGGCGCCTCACGGGCGTCGAGAGCGTGCACGTGCGCCCCGAGGGCTGGCAGGTATCCGACCTTGCGGTTGCTGCCGCGCGACTCGCCCTCGAGGAGTCGCCCGGCGCCATCGACCTCATCATCTTCGCGAGCGCAAGCCAAGACCTCATCGAGCCCGCGACGAGCCACATCGTCGCGGCGAAGCTGGGTTTCGAATGCCCCGTCATGGACGTCAAGAACGCTTGCAACAGTGTGCTCAACGCCATGCAGGTCGCCGAGGCGCTCATTGGTGCGGGCCAATACCGACGCGTGCTCATTGCCAGCGGCGAGCAACCCAGCCACGCCGTGCGCTGGGAGCTCGCCGATCACGCTCAGTTCATCCGATCGTTCCCGGGCTACACGATGAGCGACGGCGGGGCCGCGGTGATTCTCGAGGCGACGGATGACGCGGGCACGGGCATCCTCGATTCGCACTTCGTGGCCGCGTCGCGCCACTGGCAGACCGGCACGCTCTCGATCGGCGGTTCGATGAACCCGCGCAACGCCGACCTGAGCTACTTCGATATGGATGGGGCCGCGCTGCAGGCGGCTTTTCTCGAACTGGGCCCCCAGCCCGTGCTCGACCTGCTGGAGCGCAATGACCTCACGTGGGATGACTTCGACCTTGTCGCCATTCACCAGGTCGCGCTGCCGTACCTGCCTCCCATCTTTGAGAGGCTCGGCGTGGCGCAGGGAAAGTCGATCATCACGGTCGTCGATCACGGCAACCTCGCCTCGGTGACGCTGCCCCTGCAGCTCTCGCTCGCGCGGGAGCGCGGCCAGGTCGCACCGGGCAGTCGCGTGCTGCTCATCGGACTTGCGGGCGGCATCAGTCTCGGGCTCATGGTGGTGACCCTGTGAACGGCGACAGCTCCGACGAGCGGTTGTTCGTGGTCGTGCCGGTCTTCAACGAAGCCGCCGGCATCACGCCCACCCTCGAGGCTCTCGCCGCGCAGGATGACCCCAATTTCGACGTGATCTTCGTGGATAACTCGTCGACGGATGCATCCGCCGAGGTCATTCGCGGTTTCGCCACCGAGCGCGGCCTCACCCGCTGGAGCATCGTGACCGAGCCGCAGAAGGGAACGGGGGCCGCGGCCGACACGGGCATGCGGGCCGCGATCGCGCGCGGGGCCACCCTGCTCGCCCGCACCGACGCCGACTGCCTGCCTCGTCACGACTGGACTGCGGCGGTGCGACATGCGCTCACCGACCTCGACCTCGTGGGGGGCGAGCTCGTGCCGCGCCACGACGAGGGGCTCTCGGTGTGGCGGCGCATGCTCTTGCGTGCCGCGGTCGAACTCGCCGAAGCCTTCGGGCGCATCCGGCCGGGCAACCGTGACGCCTCGTACCGCGGCCCGTACATGATGGCCGCGGGCTGCAACGTGGGCATCACGGCCGAGTTGTACGAGAGCGCGGGCGGCTTCCCGCGCACCGCGATTGAAGACCTGCACGAAGATCGCGCCCTCGTCAATGCCGTGCGGCGGCTCACGAGTCGGTACGCCCGACGGCGCGACGTGGTCGTGTACGGGTCATCCCGCCGGGTGAACGCGTGGGGTCTGCGCAACACGCTGCTCTGGTACAAGGATCACGCGTATCGGCCGGAGCACGTGGATATCCGATGACGGCGGGCATGCGATGACGATCGAGCTCGCGCGGCGATGGGAGGAGCGCGTCATGCGCGCCGCCCACCCCGTCGCCTACCCCGCACTCGCGGCATCCCGGCGCCCGGTTCGGCGCGTGCCCGGCCTCGGCGTGCTCGTGAGCGACGCGACCCTGTTGCGGGGCGTGCTCATGAACACCGAGGCGTTCACGAAGACCGGTCCCGGCAGCCCGAGTGACCTCTGGACGCCCGTGCTCGGCCCCGCCGTGCTGCTCAACATGGAGGGGAGCGATCACCTCGCACTGCGTCGCAAGCTGGGCCCGCTGTTCGCACCCAGCTACGTTGACCCCCTTGTCGCGGCATCCCTCGGCCCACCCGCGCAGCGTCTGACCGCTCGCCTGCGTGCGGGTGAGAGCGTCGACATCGTTGCCGAGGCCAAGCGCAACGCGAGCATCATGATCAGCCAGCTCGTGGGGCTCGACGCCAGCCAGGTCGACGACGCGCTCTTCGATCGCGTGTCGTCGATCACTCGCTTCGTGCGGCTCGCGAAGCCCCGGCTCTCTCCCACACAGGTCGCGCACGCGCGCGAGGTGCTCGACGAGCTCACCGCCCACGCTCGAGCCGCCTACCGGGCGGGCGATGAGGCGACCGTGCCAGGGCGCATGCGCTCACTCGGGCTCGGCGAAGACGAGGCGATGGGTGCCGTCGGTGCCTTCGTGCTCACGGGCACCGAGACCCTCGTCTCCTACATTCCGCGGCTCGTGGCGCTCGTCATCGACTCGGGGTGGCTGCCGGCGATCGCGGCGGATCGTGTGCTCGCCGAGCCGGCGATCGCCGAGGGGTTGCGCGTGACCACCCCGTCTCCGGTCATGTTGCGCAGTGTCGTGGCGGATGCCTCGATCGGCGGTGTCGCGGTGCACCCCGGTGATCGCGTCATCCTCGCGACCTTCGCGGCCAATCGCGCGCTCGGACAGTTCGATCCCTCGGTGAATGCCGCGGCGGCGCTCAAGCAACTCTGGTTTGGCGCGGGAACCCACTTCTGCCTCGGCGCACCCCTCGCGATGGCCCAGGTGCGCATCACTCTCGACGCCCTGCTCGACGCGGCGCCGCTGCGGGTCGCATCGCGCGCGGCGGCGCGCGGGGTGCTCATTCCCAGCTACCGGTCGCTGCGAGTGTCGGCGTGACCGACCTGCTCGAAGCGGTGCTGGCGGCGTGCGACCGCACGCCCGATGCGTCCGCCATCACGTTTCGCACGACGAGCCTCAGCTATCGCGAGCTGCGCGACCGCGTGCAGGCGGTGTCGTCGTCGCTCGCGTTGCACGGCATGCGTGCGGGTGATCGCGTGCTCTTCTCGATTCGGCCAGGGATCGACGCCGTTGTGCTCGCGCTGGGAATCATCCATGCGGGCGCAACGGTGGTCTTCGCCGATCCCGGGGCCGGCGAGACGTTGTTTCGCGCGCGAGCCGATTTCGTGGCCGCACGCTGGGTGGCCGCCGAGTCACTCTTGTACGCGGCATCCCGTGGCCCGCTGCGTCGACTGGCGCGGGCGCGCGGACTCGAGCTGCCCGACTACGGCACGGTGGTTCCCGATGCCCGGCACATCTACAGCGGACGGTGGCTGCCGGGCGTGCCGCGGGGCGCAGTGAGCGCGTCGAGCCTGATGAGAGTGCGCGAACCTCGCGCGGGGGAGGTCTGGGCAAGCCCGACGCGCCGTGCGGCCGAGGCGCTCATCATTTTCACCTCGGGCACGACGGCTGACCCCAAGGCGGTCGTGCATTCGCGCGAGTCCCTCGGCAGCGGCCTGCACGACTTCGCGAGCGCCGTCGGCTTTGTGCCTGGCGAGCGAGTGCTCACCGATCAACTCATGGTGGGCATCCCGGCACTCATCTCCGGTGCGCACTGGATCATGCCGCCACCCGGTGCCGACCCCGGCGCGCGTCCGGAACGCTACCTCGACCTGCTGCCCGACGCCGACGTGCTGTTCGCCGTTCCGGCCGCGCTCGACGTACTGCTGCGGCTACTCGAGAGCACGCCCGCGAAGGCCCCGAAACTGCGGGCGCTCCTCATCGGCGGCGCTCCCGTGTTGCGACCCCTCCTGGAACGGGTGCGTCGGCAGCTGCCCGACACGACCGTGCGCGCGATCTACGGCATGACCGAGATTTTGCCCGTGGCCATCGCCGACGGCGCGGAAAAGCTCGCATTCACGGGGGAGGGTGACTTCGTGGGGCGACTGATGTCGAGCATCCGCGCGTCGATCGTGGAGGGCGAACTCGTCGTGGCGGGCCCGGGACTGGCGAACTACCTCGGTGCCCCGCCGCTCACCGAGCTCGCGACGGGCGATCTCGCGCGCATCGACGGCGACCACGTGATTCTCGGCGGGCGCAGCAAAGACATGTTCATTCGCGGCACGACGAACGTGTATCCGGGCTTGTACGAGCCCGTGATCGCCGGGATCCAGGGCGTTGAGGATGCCGCGCTCGCGGGCATCCCGAACGCGATCGGTGACGACGAACTCGTGCTCGTGCTCGTACCGGGCGACGGCTTCGACGAGACGGCCGTGCGACGCGCCCTGCCCGGGCTCATTGACGCGGCCGTGCTGCCTGACAGGATCGTCACCATGCAGACTCTTCCGCGATCGGGGCGCAGCTCGAAACTCGACCGCGCCGCACTTCAGGAGCAGTTGCGCGCGTGAAGATCGCGGTCACCGGGGCGAGCGGGTTCATCGGCGGCAGGGTCGCCACGGCCCTCGTCGAGCGCGAGCACAGTGTCACGGGGTTCGGTCGAGCGGCGGAGGGCTGGTCGCACCCGCGCGCGAGCTATGAGCAGTGGGACATCGCGACCGACATCCGCCCCGGAGACTTCGACGCAGTGGTGCACTGCGCGGCGCTCGCCGACGACTGGGCGCCCATCTCGCGCGCGATGCTCACCAACCAGGTGGGAACTCGCCATGTTGCCGCGAGCTTCCCGGGCGCGCGCATCGTGCATATCTCGACGGCGAGTGTGTACGACGCGTTCACGCCCAACGTGAAGGTGCGCGAGAGCGCCGCGCCGGTGAGTCGCTTTCTCAGCACGTACTCCGAATCGAAGACGGCCGCCGAGTCCGAGCTCACGGGCTTCGACGCGGTGATCCTGCGCCCGCACGCCGTGTACGGACCGGGAGACACGACGCTCCTGCCGCGCATCATGGCGGGCATCCGGGGTCGTCGCCTGCTGCTGCCCGAGGGAGCCAGGGTGAGTCACACGCTGACGCACGTCGACAACCTCGTCGACGCTGTGACCCTCGCGCTGCACGGCCCGGCGGGCATCTACAACATCGGCGACGACACCGACGTGCTGTTGTCTGCCGTGCTCAAGGAGTTTCTCGTGCGGCGGGGGCGCCCGGATGTCTCGATCCGCAGCATCCCGTACTCGACGGCTTTCCGTGCCGCTGCCGTGCTGGAGAAGCTGCCCGGCCGGCCCCGGATCACGCGCTACGCCGTTAGTCAGCTCGGGCTCGAGCGCACGCTCGACCTCACCGCGGCTCGCACCGAGCTGGGCTACAACCCGCGGCCGACCTCGCTGAGCGGCGCCGAGCACTGGTAAGCGAGAATGGTGGGGTGACCCACGACCACGAGCACGGCACCGATAGCGGTCGCACGCGGCTCGCGATCGCGTTCGGCATCACCGCCGTCGTTCTGGTTGCCGAGGTCATCGGGTCGGTCGTCACCGGCAGTCTCGCGCTACTCGTCGACGCCGCGCACATGCTCACCGACGCGGGCGGCCTGGCCGTCGCCCTGGTGGCGGCGACGCTCGTGAGGCGCCCGGCGACGGCGCGGCGCACCTGGGGCTTCGAGCGCGCCGAGGTGCTTGGTGCCACGGCCCAGGCCGCGATCCTTCTTGCCGTGGGCATCTTCGTGATCATCGAGGCCGTCCGGCGCATGTTCGAGCCGCCCGAGATCATCGGCTCGCAGCTCATCATCTTTGGCGTCATCGGCCTGCTCGGCAACATCGCATCCATCGCGGTTCTCGCGAGCGGGCGGGGTGCCAACATGAATATGCGCGCCGCGTTTCTCGAGGTGCTCAACGACGCACTGGGTTCCGTCGCGGTCATCGTCGCGGCAATCGTTATCGCGACAACGGGTTTTCAGTACGCGGACTCCATTGCCGCGATTCTCATCGGTCTCATGATCCTGCCTCGCGCCGCCCTGCTTCTGCGCGACACCACCAACGTGCTGCTCGAATCCACACCCAAGGGACTCGATCTCGAAGACGTGCGCGAGCACATCCTGAGGGTGCCGCACGTGCAGGCGGTGCACGACCTGCACGTGAGCCAGATCGCGACGGGCCTGCCCGTGCTTACAGCGCACGTCGTCGTCGATGACGAATGCTTCTTCGACGGTCACGCGCCCAAGATGCTCGACCAGCTACAGAGCTGCGTTGCCAAGCACTTCGATGTGCAGATCGAGCACTCGACGTTCCAGCTTGAGATGGCCTCGCACGGCGAGCACGAGCACACCACGCACGACTAGGTCTTCTGCACCACGAGACTCTCGTACGCGGGAATCAGCACGGTGCGTCCGTACCGGCGCGAAACGACCCGGAATGCTCGACCGTCGCCCACGAGCATGTCGACGATCTTGGTGAGCTCGGCGCGCGCGAGCGGCCCGCCGAGGCACAGGTGCCTGCCAGCCCCGAACCACAACTGCCGGTTCTGCGGAATGTAGTCACGGTCGACGCGATACTCGCCCGCCAGGTTGTTCGCCGTCCACGTGAGCACAACGATGCGATCACCGGCCGCGAGCTGGCGCCCGCCGATCTCGATGTCGGCGAGCACCGATCGCCCGATGATGGGTGCGGGGGAGGTCACGCGCAGCGCCTCCCGCACGGCGTTCTCCATGAGGGCGGGGTTGCCGATCAGCCGGTGCTGCTCTCCCGTGTCATAGAGCAGGGCGGCCGTGCGTGCCATCGCCGATGCGGCCGTCTCGGTGCCGGCAACCATGAGCAGCGTCGACAGCCCCTTGGTCTCCTGCAGGCTGAGCCCGAGATCACGGCACCGCCCGATGATCGTGTCGCCCGATGCCGTCGCGAACGAGCCATCGATGTGGCCCGTGAGCTTCTCGACGATCTCACGCGCCTTCTCGATCTTGGCAGGCGGCAGCACGGTGTCGCTCGTCGTGCCCAAAGCGATGGATGCGAGTTGCTCGCCCGTGCGGAAAATCTCGCGATACGAGTCATCCGACTCGTCCGGCACGGTCATGCCGAGCAGCGTGACAACCATCTGCCCGACGAGGATTCGGCTGAGGTCGGCCAGATCGATGGGCTCGCCCGCATCGAAGCGCGCGCGGGCGTCTGCAATCCGGGATCCCCACGCTCGCTCGACGAACTCGAAACTCGTCTTCTCGGTGAACAGCTCGCGGCTGCGCGTGCGCAGGTCGTAGTGACCGGGGCCGTCAAACAGCGTGTAGACCCAGTCGCCGAGGATCTGCGCCCAGAGATGGCCGACGCCACCCTCGCTCAACAGCGTGAAGTGGTCGGGATCATTCAGTACCGAGCGTGCCGTGAGGGGGTCGGCGGTTATCCAGCCGAGACGGGGAACCTTCATGATCGGCTTCGCAAACATGCCGAGCCAGTTGAGGAACGGCAGTGCAGGCCGGGCCGCCGAGAGCAGTCGGTGCTCGTGCGCGCGGGCACTCGAACCGATCCCGTCGGTGAGGGGGTTGAGCACGCGCTCGCGTGTGGGGGCTTCCCGGTCTTGCGCTACAGGCACGAGCCCAATCTAGCTAGGGTGAGTCGACATGGAGAGCCTGCAGGACCGCTACCGGCGACTGTTCGTGGATGGCAGCAACACCGATCGACTGGTTTTCTTCAGTGATGCGGTGTTCGCGATCGCCATGACGCTGCTCGTGATCGACCTGCACGTGCCGGATGACGACGGCGGTACCGCGTGGCAGGTGCTTCTCGACGAGTGGCCCGCGTTCTTCGCGTACGCGCTCTCGTTCACGATCATCGCGGTCAACTGGGTGACTCATCATCGCAAGTTCCGCGTGATCACGACGCACGATGGCACCCTCATGCTGCTCGATCTCGTGCTGCTGTTCTTCGTCGCCTTCGTGCCGTTTCCCACGAGCCTGCTCAGTGCCTACGCTCCCGAGCCCGCGGCCGTGGTGCTGTACGCCTTCGTGGTGGGGCTGCTGAGCGTGATCCAGTTCGCCATGTGGAACTACGCCTGGCGAAAGAAGCTGATCGACCCCGGGGTCGACGTTGAGATGTATCGCTACGTGCGCACCGGGCAACTCACGACACCGGTCGTGTTTTGGCTGTCGATCCCGATTGCCCTGTTCTGGTCGGGCGAGATCGCGATGTACTTCTGGTTCCTGCTGTTCCCGGCGAATTTCGTCGAGGGGTGGCTTAGGAATCGAAGTCGAGACTCAGCTTCCGCAGCAGGGAGCTGAGGCGCTCCTGGTCTTGGGCGCTCAGGCGGTCGAGGAGGGCCGCCTCGGCTTCGACGAGGGTGCGGATCGCGGCATCCACCCGCTGGGTTCCCGCGTCGGTCATCACCACGAGGATGCCGCGACCGTCGTTGGGGTCGGTGCGGCGTTCGACGAGGCGGCGCGCGACGAGTCGGTCGATGCGGTTGGTCATCGTGCCGCTCGAGACGAGAGTCTGCTGCAGAAGCGCCTTGGGGCTCAGTTGGTAGGGCGCGCCCTCGCGGCGAAGTGCCGACAGCACGTCGAACTCCCACAGCTCGAGGTCGGATGCTTCGAACGCCGTGCGACGCGCCAACTCGAGGTGCCGCGCGAGGCGTCCGACGCGGCTGAGAACCTGCAGGGGTGAAAAGTCGAGGTCGGGGCGCTCGCGCGACCACGACTCGACAATGCGGTCGACTTCGTCGCTTGCGGGCATCCGTCCATTATCCCGGTGAAGCGATGCAACGTCGCCCGCCTACGGTGTCTGGCAGACTTGTCAGGCGCCGTGAGGTGCGGTCCGCCTTGGTGTAATGGCAGCACGACAGCCTTTGGAGCTGTTAGGTCCAGGTTCGAGTCCTGGAGGCGGAGCGGATTGGGGTGCAGATGCAAACGTTCTTCGAGACAGTAGCGACGACCTTCGAGGTCGCCGGTGTCGTCGCCATGGCCGTGGGGTTCGTGGTGGCGCTCGTTCTCGGCATCCGTTCGTTCGCCACGAAGCGCGACGGGCGGGCGGCCTTCACCACCCTGCGGGACTCCATCGGGCTTGCGATCCTGCTGGGGCTTGAGATTCTGGTGGCCGCCGATCTCGTGCGCACCGTGACCTCCACGCCCTCGCTCACCGATGCCATCGTGCTCGCGATCGTCGTGCTCATCCGCACGGTGCTGAGCTTCTCGCTGCAGGTGGAGATCGAGGGGGTTGCGCCGTGGAAGCGCGCACTGCTCACGGCGCCACAACTCATTGCGGCGAGGTCCCGCGAGGGCCGATCCCCAGAGTCCAAGAACGCGGGAGAATAGCTTCATGACCGACCAGAACCTCGCCGTCATCGTTCTCGCCGCGGGCCAGGGCACGCGCATGAAATCGTCGCGTCCCAAGATTTTGCACTCGCTCGCGGGTCGATCGCTCATCGGTCACGTGCTTGCGACTGCCGCAGAGCTCGCCCCGAGCCATGTGATCGCTGTCGTGCGTCACGAGCGCGACGCGGTCGTCGCCACCATCACCGAGCTGCTGCCCAACGTCGTGATCGTGGACCAGGACGACGTGCCCGGCACCGGTCGCGCTGTCGAGGTTGCGATTGCCGCGCTGCCGAGCGAGTTCGCGGGCGACGTGGTTGTCGTGAGCGGCGATGTTCCGCTGCTGGATGCCGCGACCCTCCGCACCCTCATCGAGTCGCACCGCTCCGCCCGCGCCGCGGCCACCCTGCTCTCGGCGATCATGGACGACGCCACGGGATACGGTCGCATCGTGCGCGGCACCGACGGCCAGCTCGACCGCATTGTTGAGCAGAAAGACGCGAGCCCCGCCGAGCTCACGATCACCGAGATCAACTCGGGCACCTACGTCTTCCAGGTCGCGCCCCTGCGCGAGCAGCTCGCTCACGTGACAACCGACAACGCCCAGAAAGAGATGTACCTGACCGACGTCGTGGGGCTTCTGCGCGGCAGCGGAGCATCCGTCGCCGCGATGCCCGTGACCGATGGCTGGATGGTGGCCGGCGTCAACGACCGCGTGCAGCTCGCCGAGGCCGCGCGCCGCATGAACCAGCTGATCGTGCTCCGCTGGCAGCTTGCGGGGGTCACGATCGACGACCCCGCGACGACCTGGATCGACGCGGATGTCACCCTCAACGAAGACGTTGAGATCAAGCCGGGCACCCAGCTCAAGGGCGCGACACTCGTCGAGTCCGGCGCCATCATCGGCCCCGACACCACTCTCGTCGACTGCGAGATCGGCGCGGGCGCGATCGTGAAGCGCACGGATGCCACGCTCGCGGTTATCGGCCAAAACGCGCTCGTCGGCCCCTTCGCCTACCTCCGGCCCGGAACGTACCTCGGCGCCGACGGCAAGATCGGCACCTTCGTCGAGATCAAGAACTCCACGATCGGCGTGGGCAGCAAGGTGCCGCACCTCAGCTACATCGGCGACACCGAGATCGGCGAGCACACCAACATCGGGGCGGGCGCCATCACGGCCAACTACGACGACCTCGCCAAGCACCGCACCGTCATCGGATCACACGTGCACTCGGGTTCGCACAACGTGTTCGTCGCACCCGTCACGGTGGGCGACGGCGCGAAGACGGGCGCGGGCACGGTGGTGCGCAAGGATGTTCCGCCCGGCGCACTCGCGATCACCGTCGCCCCCCAGCGCAATATGACGGGCTGGGTCGAGGCGAACCGCGCGGGGACCGCCTCGGCGGATGCCGCGGCGGCGGCAACCGAAGACTGAGCCCCAAGATTCTCGACAGAATCCTGCGGGTCGCAGCCCGGTAGAATCAGAGCCACGGCGTCGTCAGCAGAGAGCGGGAACAGTGTCCGAAATCAAGATCACCGGACAGAAGCGGCTAGTAATCGTGTCGGGCCGGGCCCATCCCCAGCTCGCGATCGATGTGGCCAGTGAGCTCGGTGCGGATCTCGTGCACACCGACGCTCGCACCTTCGCCAACGGTGAGATCTACGCCCGCTACGACGAGAGCGTTCGAGGCTGCGACGCGTTCGTCATCCAGTCGCACACCAACCCCATCAACGAGTGGCTCATGGAGCAGCTCATCATGGTGGATGCACTCAAGCGGGCATCCGCGAAGAGAATCACCGTCGTGAGCCCCTTCTACCCCTACGCCCGCCAAGACAAGAAGGGCCGTGGCCGCGAGCCGATCAGCGCGCGCCTCGTCGCCGACCTCTACAAGGCCGCTGGCGCCGACCGCATCATGAGCGTCGACCTGCACGCCGCACAGATCCAGGGCTTCTTCGACGGCCCCGTCGACCACCTCTTCGCTATGCCCGTGCTGCTCGAGCACTTCCAGAAGCAGCTCGATCCCTCGACCCTCACGGTCGTGAGCCCCGACATGGGCCGCGTACGCGTCGCCGACATCTGGAGCGACAAGCTCGGTGCCCCGCTCGCGATCATCCACAAGCGTCGCGACCCGCTCGTTCCCAACCAGGTCTCGGTTCACGAGATCGTCGGTGAGGTTGACGGTCGCGTGTGCCTCATCGTCGATGACCTCATCGACACGGGCCGCACGATCGTCAAGGCCGCCGACGCGCTCAAGGCCGCGGGCGCCACGAAGGTCGTGGTTGCCGCGACGCACGCGGTGTTCTCCGACCCCGCGTCGGAGCTGCTCCAGGGCGCGTCAATCGACTCGGTCGTCGTGACCGACACGCTGCCCATTCCGGAGGAGAAGCGCTTTCCGAAGCTCACGATCCTTCCGATTGCGCCGCTGCTCGCGCGCGCGATCCACGAAGTCTTCGACGACGGCTCCGTCACGAGCATGTTCGACGGCGCAGCCTAAGCGCCAGCCAGTTCGTCTCCCACGGCAATCTCGCCCGGGGTGTGCACGGTCGCGCCGACCGCGAAGGTGTGATCGCGCTCGCGGTGGATGGTGCGCAGCACGCCCAGGTCACGCTCGATGCCGGGCTGCGCTCTCGTGACCATCACGCAGCGTCCGAGCCGCTCCTGAACGCTCACCACCGCGCCGCCGATCCTCACTGTTGAGCCGACGAGCTCGTCTTCGCCCGATCCGTCGACAACGAGGTTGGGGCGGAATCGCCGCTGCGGCCACTCGCCGAGGCTGCCCGTCGACGCGATCGAGATCGCGGCATCCTGGTCGTCGCGGAACGACCCGAGCGCGCCCGTGAACGCGCGCCAGTTTCCGGATGCTTCGTTCTCGAAGTCTTCCGGACTCTCGAACCGGCGGGAGGTCGCCTCCGACGTCGAGCGCAGGGCGACGGGCCGCCCGATCCACTCGCTGAGAGCTGCATCATCCCGGGCGAGGGATCCGTCGGGCAGGGTGATCTCGACGGCCCCGCCCACGATGCGAGCGGAGGCGAACAGCAGTTCGGCCTCCCGCCGCCCGGTGAGCCCGAAGCCGGTTTCGACGTCGAAGATCGCGAGCTGGCGGTCGCCCGCGACTCCCTCGGGGCCCAGGAGCGTGGCATCCACCCGCTCGCCCTGCAGCGACTTCACGGGGTAACGCCAGATCTCAAGCAAACGCATGGGGAGACGATAGCGCGGCAATAGAGTGATTCCGTGAGTATCAGCACCCCCCGCCCCTGGCTGAAGTCCTACGCCGCAGGCGTTCCAGAAGACATCGAGCTGCCCGAGGGGTCGCTGTACGACCTCGTCTCGGAGTCGGTTCGCACCTACCCGAGCAATGTTGCTCTCGAGTTCTTTGGCGCCACGACGACGTACGCCGAGCTGGGCAACCAGATCGATCGCGCCGCCGAGGGCCTGCGCCTGCTCGGTGTGCAGAAGGGCGATCCCGTCGCGCTCGTGCTGCCCAACTGTCCGCAGCACATCGTGGCGTTCTACGCGATCCTGCGGCTGGGAGCGATTGTGGTCGAACACAACCCGCTCTACACGCCGCGCGAGCTGCGTCACCAGTTTGAAGATCACGGCGCGCGTGTCGTGATCGCGTGGGACAAGACGGTCGCGACCATTCAGGACTTTCCCGTGGATGTTGCCGTCGAGACGATCATCTCGATCGATATCACGCGTTCAATGGCCTTCACGACTCGCTTCTTGCTGCGCCTGCCCATCGCGAAGGCCAAGCAGTCTCGCGCGGCACTCACGACGCGCGTGAGCGGCACGATCGACTGGGACGAGCTGCTGAAGTCCGCGCCGATCGACGAGCGGATCATCCGCCCCGACGCTGACGACGTTGCCCTCATCCAGTACACGAGCGGCACGACCGGCAACCCCAAGGGCGCCACGCTCACCCACCTGAACCTCACGACCAACGCCGCCCAGTCGCGCGCGTGGGTGCCGGAGGTGCAGCGCGGCACGGCCGTCGTCTACGCCGTGCTGCCGATGTTCCACGCCTACGGTCTCACCCTGTGCCTCACGTTTGCGATGAGCATGGGCGCTCGCCTCGTGCTGTTCCCGCGCTTCGATCCAGACCTCGTGCTTCCCGTGATCAAGAAGCGCCCACCCACGTTCCTGCCCGCGGTGCCCCCGATCTACGAGCGCCTGACGGTGGCGGCCAAGGAGAAGGGTGTCTCGCTCAAGGGCATCCGGATCGCCATCTCGGGCGCCATGCCGCTGTCGCCGTCGGTGGTCGAGCCGTGGGAGGCCGCCACCGGCGGAACCCTCGTCGAGGGTTACGGGCTCTCGGAGACGAGCCCTGTGCTCATGGCCAACCCCGTGGGACCCACCCGCCGCGCGGGTACCGTCGGGCTTCCCCTGCCCGGCACGGAGCTTCGCGTCGTCGACCCCGAGAACCCGACCGTCGATCGCGCCTCGGGCGACGAGGGCGAGCTTCTCGTGCGTGGTCCCCAGGTGTTCAGCGGCTACTGGAAGAAGCCCACCGAGACCGCCGACGTGTTTGTGGAGGCGACCGATGGCGGCAAGAACTGGTTCCGCACGGGTGACATCGTCACGGTCGATGCCGACGGGTTCGTCACGATCGTCGATCGCATCAAGGAACTCATCATCACGGGCGGCTTCAACGTGGCCCCCAGCGAGGTCGAGGAGTGCCTTCGCGTGCACCCCGACATTGCCGACGTTGCCGTGATCGGCTTGCCGAGTGACCACAGCGGCGAAGAAGTCGTCGCGGCGGTCGTGCTCTCGCCCGGCGCGACGCTGGATGAGGCGAGCATCCGCGACTTCGCCCGCGCCAATCTCGCGGCCTACAAGGTACCCAGGCGCGTCGTTGCGGTGGATGAACTGCCCAAGTCACTCATCGGCAAGGTGCTGCGCCGCAAGGTGCGGGAGTCATTGACGGCTGACTGAGGCCGGGGGCGATGCCGCTCTAGCTGTTCTCGATGGGAGCCTGCGGCAGCCGCGCCCCGCCCGGGATGAGGCCGAGTGACTTGACGAGCACTTCGCCGCCCCCGAACGCCTCGGCGTAGCAGTTCCACCCGAGGCCCGCCGCGCCAAAGAACTCGAATCGGGTCGAGAAGCCCACGGCCTCGGGAGCGTAGAACGCGGTGTAGGCCGCGCACGTGGCGTTGGCCGTGCGGTTGGCCGTGCCGAGAGTCACGAGAATGCCCGGCAGAATCAACCCGGCGAGGCCCACAACCACGACGACGCGCATCACGGTCTGCAGGTAGGCGGGCCGCAGCGGCCGGTCGACGGGCTCGTAGCCCGCGAGTTCCGGCTCGTCGTCGTGTTCGTCCTGCTGCATGGTGGCTCGATTCTCGCACTTTGAGCTGGGTGCGCTCAGCCGACCTGGACGGGCACTCCCGTCGATGCGACGACATCGCCGTCGCTGTTGGTGCGGATAGTGCAGTCGAGTCCGCCGAAGCGAAGGCCCGCGACATCCAGCGCTCCCAGCACGGGGCGGGGATCCGCGGCGAGGCCGCCATTCTCGGGGCGCAGGTGCAGGGCGCTCGAGAGCACCACGACCGATGCCGCCGCCGACCAGGCCTGCGGGCGGCAGGCGGCCGGATAGGGCACGGGGGTGGATGTCTCGTCGGTGCTCTCACCGGACTGCAACTCGGGCATCCGCGAGGCGAAGCCCTCAGCGGAGTTGAGCAGGCCGCGGATGAGCACGTCGGCCTCGGCGAAGCATCCCTCGCGCGTCATGCCCGCGATGGCGATCGCGGTGTCGTGAGCCCAGACGCTTCCGCCGTGGTAGCTCAGCGGCCAGAATCCGGCCGCTGTCGACGACATGGTGCGCAAGCCGTAGCCGCTCGACATGTCGGATGCCACGAGGCGGGCGGCCACCGCGTGGGCTTGCTCGGGGGAGAGCAGGCCGGAGCCGAGAACATGGCCGCCGTTGCTCGTGACCGAGTCGACGGCCTTCTTGTCGGCGTCGAGGGCGATCGCCAGATAGCGGCCCGCCGAGTCTTCGAGCCAGAACGACTCGTGGAATCGCACACGCAAGCGGCGTGCCCACTCGCGCCACTCGTCGCCGCCGTCACGACCGAAGTGATCGAGCAGCTCGGCGCCGTGGGTCGCGGCCTCGTAGGCGTACGCCTGCACCTCGACGAGCGCGATGGGGCCGGTGGCGAGCGTGCCGTCCGCAAACTGCACGCTGTCGCCGGAGTCTTTCCAGCCCTGGTTCGACAGCCCCCGACCCGACTCGTCGATGTACTCGAGCAGTCCGTCGCCGTCGGAGTCGCCGAAGTCGCGCATCCACGCGAGCGCGCGCTCGAGGTGCGGCAGCAGGGCCTCGACCTCGGAATCGGGCATGCCCCAGCGCCAGGCGTCGTGCAGCAGGCACACCCACAACGGCGTCGCGTCGACGGTGCCGTAGTACAGCGGCGGCAGCGTGATTCCCTCGCCCGGCAGCTCGAGCGCGCCACGGCGCAGTTCGTGCATGATCTTGCCGGGCTGCTCCGCGGTGTCCGGCACGCGCTCGGAGCCCTGCAGGGCGGCGAGGGCGCGCAGTGTGCTCGCCGCTATGTGGGTTCCCAAGGGCAGCATCATCCGGGCCGCCCAGATCGAGTCGCGCCCGAAGAGGGTGAAGAACCACGGCGCACCGGCAGCGAGAAACTGCTCTCCCGGCGCATGCGTGGTCGTGAGCCTGAGGGCCGAGAGGTCGTCGAGCGATGCCGCGATCCACCGCTCAAAGCGCAGGTCGGCCGCAGCGACGTGCGCGGCATTCCACTCGGCTGGCTCGGTCGCGCCACTCACGACGGCCCGTTCATCCACCGCGTGCAGGCTCCAGCGCACCGTCACCTCGCCCCGAGCGGGCACGGTGACGTTCCAGCTGACTCGCGCGGTGTCGCCGTCGAGGGTGATGACCGACCCGGGTGCGTCGAGTGTCGCCGTTACCTCGCCATCGCCCCAGCCCCGGGCCGACAGGCCCGGCACGGCCGCGGGCAGGTAGCCCGCCTTGACCATGTCCATGGGGGAGAGGTCGGCCCCGATGACGAGTTCGATCGTGGTGTCGAAGGGCCGGTCGAGTCGCGACGTGATCGTGTACTCGTCGCCGAGGCCCGTCGTCGTGGCGGTGCGTTCGATGCGCGAGCGAACGTCGGGGTCGGCTCCGGCGCCGTCGAGAGCGCGGTGCAGGTGGGTGATGCGCACTCGGGATGCCCCGAGCCGGTCGGTCGCGATGTGCTCGGCCGCGGCATCCTGCACGCGGTAGTCGAGGGTACGCGCGATCCGCACGTCAGACACGTAGATGCCCTGGATGGTTCGATCGCCCATGGTTCCGTCGGGCGCGAACCAGGCCTGGGTTGGCGCGGCGATCACCACCTCCTGATCGTGCAGGAGGGGCTGGAGCGTCTCGCTCACTCGACCGGAGGTTCGGCCGTACGACCGGACTCGTCAAGGTGGGCGAGCGCCTCGATGAGGGCGCTCTTTCCGTCGAGCACGACATCGAGCATGGAGTCGCCCGCCGCTGTTTGCTCGCCGCGGTTGATCGCGTGGTAGACCTCGCCGTGGGCTTTCGCGTCGTCGGTGAAGTCGACGACGTCGTGCACCCGCACGCGCTGCTGCACGTTGAAGCTGAGCTGCATGAAGTCGGCGACCAGCCGGCCGAAGCGCTGCAGCAGGGCGTTGTGGGATGCGCCGTAAACGGCCATGTGAAACTCGACGTCGCTCGCCGCGTAGCGGTTGTTGTCGCGGGCGCTGTCAACCATCTCGAGGTAGGCCAGTTCGATGCGTCGCAGGTCGGTCATGGTGGAGCGGCCGGCGGCGAGGCGTGCCGCCGCGGGCTCGAGAATCTGGCGCAGTTCGATGAGATCGCGCATGATCTCGTCGCCCTTGCCCTGCACGGCGTACCAGCGCAGGATGTCGCTGTCGAACACACTCCAGAGGTCGTGGTGACGCACGCGCGTGCCGATCTTCTGGCGAATCTCGACGAGGCCTTTCGCCGCGAGCACCTTCATGGCCTCGCGAACGCTCGTGCGGCTTACTCCGTACTCCTCGGTGAGCTCCGCTTCGCGCGGCAGGAGGTCGCCGGGAAGGTAGCGTCCGCCGATGATGTCCTGGCCGAGAGCCTCGATCACGCGGCCCTGGAGCCCGCGCATCGTGTAACCCGAGAGTGTCGGGAGGTCGGAAGCCAGGTCTGCCACTGTGCTCCTCACCCCGCTATGCGTCAATGGTCACGGTGCGTCCCGCGGAATCGTCGCTAGCATACAGCGTCGCTCCATCCACCGAGATGTCTACCGATCGCAGGTAGGGGCCGAGCTGGTCGAGCGCCACGTCGATGCCGAGGCCGGGTGCATCCGGAGCCGCGATCTCGCCGTTGGCGTCAATCGCGAGGGTGCCGCGCGTGATGGCGCGAGCGAGCGCGCTCGACTCGACTGGGTATTCGCAGATGCGGTGGTCGGCGAGTCCCGCGAACGGCTGCAGCGATGCCGAGAGCGCGAGATGCGTCGTGAAGGTGTGGTTGACGTACGTGACGCCCGCGGCGGCGGCGTAGTCTGCGACGGCCTTGGCCGGCCCGATGCCGCCGATGCGACCCGTGTCGATCTGCACGTAGCTCACGTGACCGTAGTCGATGAGGTTGGTGGCCATGTGGGTCGTGTGCGCGCCCTCGCCGCCGGCAATGCCGACGCCCTGGCTGCTCGCGGCGAGCGCCGCGTGCTCCTTGTAGGCGTGAGGAAGGAAGGGCTCTTCGAGCCAGGTCGCGCGGGCCTCGGCGAGGTAGGGCATGCGTGCCTTGGCCGCCTCGACATCGGTGACCCAGATCTGCCCGGCATCCACGAGCAGGATGCCCTCGCTGCCGAGCGCCTCACGCGCGGCGACCAGGTGCTCGCCATCGCGAGCAGCGGTGGTCTCGCCGAATCCGCCCCACCCGACCTTGACGGCACGGAAGCCCGCGGCCATCGCGGCACTCACGTGATCAAGCGTCTCCTGGGGCGTCTCGCCGAACAGCATCGAGGCGTACGGAACCTTGGGGTGCGAGCGCTCGTACCCGAGCAGTCGCCACACTGGCTCCTCGAAGCGCCGGCCGAGCAGATCCCACATGGCGATCTCGATGCCGGAGAAGGTGTGCACGGCCTGAAGCAGGTCCATGCTGTTGCGCTCGACGAGTGCCGATATGCGCGCGATGTCGTCGGGGCCGTCGAGGGTCTGGCCGAGCACAGAGTCGGCCACGGGCTGGCACACGCCGTGCGAACGGGGAGTGACGAACGCCGCGATCGAGACGAGGGGGGATGCCTCGCACTCACCCCAGCCGACGAAGCCACCCGCCGTGACCCGAACGAGCAGTGCATCCTGGCTGCCATCGGCAGCGAGGGTGACTTCGGGCATTGTCGCGTAGAAGAAGTCGACAGAGTCGATCTTCATGCCGTATCCCCTTTGATCATATTTAAGCCCGACTCTTTCCCCATGAGCGCCATTGTTGGCGGGAGAAGTCCGAATTTACATCATACATAAGCATCAATGGAAGAGACTTCGACCGAGTAGCGGATCGTAACCGGTGACCCGGCGGCCACGTCGATGGCAGTGGAGTAGCCCTCCTGCGCGAGTGGATTGCTGCCGAGCGAGACCTCGCCAGCGAAGTCGAAGGCCGCTGCAATGGGCTCCAGCCCCAGGCCGCGATAGCGACCGCGCCACGGTTCATCGGCGAGCGCGCGGTCGGAAAGCCAGACGAGTAGGCACGGAACGAGCTGCCGATCCCAGTCGAGCGTCGCCGTCACGCGGTCGTCGTCGAAACGCGCCTGCAGTGGCGAGCGCACGCCGGCCAGCAGCACGACATCCTCGGTGGCGCTTGACGCATCGTCGGCAGCGCCGAGCGGCAGGTGGGAGAGGTCGACCGTGCCTCCCGCCTTCGCGGGTACGGCGGTGAGAGACGTAAAGGTGCTCGATGGCCGCGTCGGGCCGACGCCCGGCCAGACGGACCCCGGGTATGTGAAGCCCTTATCGAAGTCCACGTCGAGCGCGAGCGCGTGGGGATGCTCCGGCAGGCGGAGGATCGGATGCAGGCCCACGGCGGTGCGGCAGGTGCGGCGGGCGGTGATGGTGAGTTCGAAGTCGATCGCGGCGGAATCCTGGCGAAGCCGGATGGTGCGCTCGAGTCGAGCGATGTCGTGGTGCTCCGGGTAGTCGAGGGTGAGGGTGACCGCGTCGTCGGCCGACGACTGCACGCTCCACTCGGCATCCGCGGAGATTCCGTGAGGCTCGGCGGGAGGGTCGGTCGGCACGATGTGGGCCCAGCTGTCATCGAGATCGGCGGGCGCCCCGGCCGATCCGAATGGCACGGCAACGAACTCGGCGGCCAGCTTGCGAAGGTGGCCAGGGTGTGGGTCGTCGAGCGGTTCGTCGATCCAGTCGGCACGAGCGAAGGGACGCACCTCACGACCCGCCACGAGAAAAGCCGCATCGAGCAGCATGCCGGCTGTCGTACTCACGGTCGCAGTCGCATGGGAACCAGAAAGGCGAACAACCGTCATGCGACTTCCTTTCTGAGATTCCGTGTGAACAGCTTGCTCTTCCGAGCGTTTTGAGTAAAGGTAATACCTAAAGCGCCACCCGAGGCCCGAAAAGCCGCGGAATTGGTGCTGGCGAATCCCATATTCGCCAATAATTCTGCCACCCTAGCGAGGTTTTGCTGGGGGAGGTTAGGATTAAGTAAGACCAATGATGTTCGAATAGATGGATCTTGCGATGGCACTCACCCCGAGCACGGCCCTGGTAACAGGGGCCGCCAGTGGGATCGGTGCGGCCATCGCACGGCTACTCGCCGCCCGCGGCTCACACGTCGTGTGCATCGATTCGAACGCTGCCCAGCTCGAGGCAGAAGTCGCCGCCATCATCTCCGCGGGTGGTTCGGCAGAAGCCGTGCCGCTCGACCTCGCGGACGCGCCCGCCGTCGCCGCCTTCGCCGCAAGCACCACGGCCGTGGACCAGCTGGCCCTCTGCGCCGGCATCTACCGCGCAACCCCCGCCGACGGGTTCGACCTCGATACCTACAACCGCGTCGTTGACGTCAACCTCACGGGCGCCGTGAATCTTCTGATGGCACTCGTGCCGCGCCTGGCCGAATCTGCCGCGCCCCGCGTGGTGAGCATCTCGTCAATCCAGTCCTCGTTCGGTGAGGCCGGGTCCACCGCCTACGCGGTGTCAAAGGCCGGCCTGGTTGCGGCGACAAAGGTGCTCTCGACGGAACTCGCGGGTCGCGGCATCCTCGTGAATGCCATCGCGCCGGGCTTCATCGACACGCCCATGGCGACTCTCGCCGACGGCACGAGCGAGCACGACAGCGCCAGCTTCACGGCTGTCTATGTCGAGGCGGGCAAGTTGCCGCTCGGTCGGGCGGGCACGCCTGACGAGGTCGCCCTCGCGGCAGGGTTCCTGCTCTCGCCCGACAACACCTACATCACCGGCCACGTGCTCGTGGTCGACGGCGGACTGACGGCGACATTCTGACCATGACTTGCACCCGAAGCACCACACGCACCACACGAGCGACCTGCACAAGCGGGTCGACTAATCACAGAGGAAGGACACAGCAATGAAGAAACGCCAAGTGGGAGCCCTGCTCCTCACCGCAGGGCTGTTCGTTGGGCTCGTAGGATGCGCGCCCGCAGCCGACGACGGAAAGACGAACCTGCTGATTTGGGACACCGGTCTGTTGGGCAAGGTCAATGAAGACGGCACCATTCCAGACAACTCGTTCCTCAACGTCGCGGCCGACCAGTACATGGAAGAGAACCCCGACGTCAGCATCGAGATCGTGCAGCAGGGTGGTGACATCACCACCAACCAGGCGCAGTTCGAGGCCGCATCGATCGCGGGCAACGGTCCCGACATCCGCGTGCAGTACGCCGGTGGTCCGACCCTCTCGTTCGCCGACTACTTCCTCGACCTGAGCGACACGTTCGACCAGTCGATCTTCGACGACATGAGCGGATGGAACACGGTTCGCCAGGACTACAGCCAGGACGGCGCCCTGCTCGGCATGCCGTACGGCGCCGGCACCTACTTCACGGTGTTCGTCAACCACGATCTCGTTGAGAGCGCGGGCATGGACCCGGCAGAGGTTCCCGGCAGCTGGGAAGACCTGCTCGCTCTCGGCCAGGAGTACAAGGACAAGACCGGTGGCACCGCATTCTGGATCGCCAACCTCGAAGGCTACGTCGGCGCATGGGTCGTCGCGGCTCTCGCCGGTGGCGAGGGTGGAGAGAACACCTTCACCGACATGTACAGCGGCGCTGAGCCCATCGACGGCAAGCCGATGCTCGACGCCTACAAGGCATGGGCTGACTTCGGGGCGAGCGGCCTCATCAACCCCGACGCCGGTGAGCTGTCGAACGGTGACGCGAGCACGGGCTTCCTCACCGGCCAGGCTCCGTACTACATCGTCGGTATGTGGGAAGACGCCAACCTGTACGAGAACTTCGGTGACCGCGTGAGCTCGTTCTTCATCCCCATGCTGGATGGCGCGGAGTACCCCTCCGTTGCTGCCGGTGGGCCGTCGAACGCACTGTCGATCACGAACTACTCGAAGCACCAGGACGAGGCGAAGGACTTCCTGCGCTTCCTCGCTCAGCCCGAGATCCAGGACATCTACGTTGGCATGACCCAGATCGAGGCATCCAACAGCCTGTCCGCCGACCCGAGCGTCATCGAGAACCCGCTGCTGCAGGCACAGGCTGCGGAGCTCACGACGATCGAGACGAAGGTTTACCCCTTCGACAACGTGATGCCGCAGGCCGTTATCGACCTGTTCTACCGACTGAACGCCTCGACGTTCCTGGGCACGACTACCCCTGAGGATGCTGTAGCTCAGCTCCAGGCGGCATTCGACGCGGCTCAGTAATGACCTCAGTCAGCACCCCGTTGGTCGCGGAAGTCGCAGCAGCGACTTCCGCGGCCGGCGGGCCCCGCCGCCGTCGCAGCTTCAACCGCCGCGACAAGATCATCGGCCTGTTCGCGGTACTTCCCGCGCTGGTCGTCGTCATGGGCTTCATGATCTACCCCGTGCTGTTCGCGCTTTACATCTCGTTCAACAAGTCGAACGGCGTGAAGTTCGAATGGGTCGGACTCGACAACTACGTCAAGCTGCTGGTTGACCCGCTCGTGCACCAGGTGTTTCTCAACAACCTGAAGTTCTTGATCTCGGTTCCGCTCGTCATCTTCGTCGCGGTCATCGTCTCGGTGCTGCTCTTCGAGCGGGTGCGAGGCTGGAAGTTCTACCGCATCATCTACTTCCTGCCGAACGTGCTCTCCGCCGTCGTTATCGGCATCATGTTCAAGCAGATCTTCGGCTACTACGGCGTCGTCAACGAGATCCTGGCCTGGGCGGGTGCCGAGCGCATCCAGTTCTTCACGACCGGCAATCTCGCGATCACGGTCATCATCCTCGCCCTCGTATGGGCGGGCTTTGGTTACCAGTCCCTGCTGCTGTTGAGCGGACTGACCGCGATCGACCCGTCTGTTTTCGAAGCGGCCGCCCTCGACGGCGCGGGATGGTGGAAGCGGCTGTGGTACATCACGCTGCCGAACATCCGACGCGTGCTGGGCTTCGTCTTCATCATCAACGTGCTCTACACGTTCACTGCACTCTTCGGCTTCATCTACGTGATGACCGCCGGTGGCCCCGGCTACGACACCACGACGATCGACTATCTCGTCTACCTCAAGGCATTCGAGACGGGCAATAAGGGCCCAGGTGCAGCACTGGCCGTGATGCTCTTCGTATTCATCGGCTTGCTCACGGTGTTGCAGAACAAGTTCTTCAGGATCCAGGACGAGGACTGATCATGACCAATACCAGTGCAACCCTGCCGAGGCGCGCGCGCATCCCGATCATCATCGTGCTGGCGCTTCTCGCGCTCTCGATCATCTACCCGTTCTACTTCCTCATCACCTCATCGCTGCGCACGCAGGTCGACTACCTGCGAAGCCCGCTGGGGCTGCCCGGAGAGGTCACGTTCCAGAACTTCGTGATTCTCTGGAACAGCTACGGGGTGGGCCAGGCGTTCCTCAACAGCCTCCTGGTGGTCTCGATCGCGCTCGTGATTCAGCTCACCCTCGCGCTGTTCGCGGGTTTCGCGATGGCGAAGTACCCGGTGCCCGGATCGAAGCTCATCACGGGCGCGTTCGTCTCGGTGATGCTCATCCCCAGCCAGGTGCTGATCCTGCCGATCTACCTGCTGCTCTCGAGGCTCGGGATGGTCGGAAACTACTCCGGGCTGATCCTCGTGTACGTCGCGACGGGCCTGCCGTTCGCGGTGTTCTTCCTCACCGTCTCGTTCCGGGCCCTGCCCAACGAGGTGCTCGAGGCGGCGCGCATTGACGGCGCGGGATTCTTCCGAACGATGTGGTCGATCGTCTTCCCGATGGGCAGCAGCAGCATCGCCACGCTCGCGGTGCTGCAGCTTCTCGGCATGTGGAACGAGCTGCTGTTTGCGATCATCCTCGTGCCGCAACAGTCGATGAGACTTCTCACCCCCGCGCTCGCGCAGGTGGGCGACAAGTTCCTCAACGAGCAGCCGCTCGTGTCGGCAGGCCTGCTCATCACGGCGTCGGTGCCGATCATCCTGCTTGCGTTCGCGTCGCGCTACATTATGCGCGGGCTGTCGGTCGGCGTCAGCCGCTAGTGCCGACGTTCTCGCTGCGGCCCTCGGAGCGATTCGAGTTCGCCTCGTTCGTCGACTGCAACATGGCCGAGGCCTGGGTGGGCGACTCGCTTCGGATCTTTCCCGGCAAGTACGGGGAAGACCCGGTCTGGGGTGCCGCCGACGATTTGAAGTACGCTGACGGACCCGACCCGGATGCCACGTTCCTCACCCCTCGCGACCGGTTTGTCACACCCCGCATGCCCCCGAACGCGCCCCCGGGCTCGCCGGGGTTGCACGGGGCGGTGTGGTTCGAGACGGTCTACCAGCACCCCGGTGATGCCACCGGCCGCACCCTGTACGCGGTCTATCACAACGAGAACTACCCCGAAACGCTGCCGTTCAATCCGGCGACGGGGGAGGGCTACCGCGACGAGAACTGGCCGCCCGGGCTGCAGGGTGACACCTCCGTGCAGGCCGTCTGTCGCATCGGAGTCATGAAGTCGACAGACGGCGGCGACAGCTGGGCAGACCACGGCGTGATTCTCGAGGATCTCGACGCTCGGATGATCGTGTCTCCCGTGAACCGCAACAACACGTTCCCCGGGGGTGTGGGCGACCCTTCGGCCGTCGCCAGCGGAGACTATCTCTACGTGTTCTTCGGCGAGTACGGCTACCCGGGAGTGTTCGACCCGGCAACGCATCATCCGGCGATCGAGGCCGACGGCCAGTGCATCAGCGTCGCGCGAATCGCTCTTGCCGATCTCGACGCGCCTGTGGGCGCAGCGCGGCGGTGGGACGGCACGGCGTTCGCCGCGGCGCCCGACGGCGTGGGGCGGCCGATCCGGTCACTGCAGATTTCGCCGATTGACGGTGGCGGTGCGGTCTCTGCGGGAGACAAGCGCTTCTACTGGGGACCGTCGGTGAGCTGGAACGAGCACCTGGAGTGCTGGGTCATGCTCATGGGCCGCGTCGACGCGGGCTACTGGGTCGGCGACAGCGTGTTCATCTCGTTCAACGAGAATCGCGACCTCGGTGCGGGCGCCAACTCCCAGCGCTGGTCGGAGCCTGAGCTGCTGCTGCAGCGGCCCGGGCACACGCTGTGGTACCCGTCGCTGCAGCCCATGAACACGCCCGACGACATCGCATCGAGGGCGACGAGCCTGCGGCTCGGCAAGCGTGCCCGCCTGTTCGTTAAAGACATCACCCCCGCCGGGGACTGGTACGGCTCAGAGCACGTGATCGAGTTCGACCGTTAGCAAGTACAGCTAGCTCGTGTGGCTCGGCGTCTCGAACCATCCGCGAGCGCGCGGTGGCGCGTCGAGAGTGGTTGCTGGCAGCGTCGGCATGGCCCACTCGACGGCGTTCGCGAGCACGCGCTTGATGTCGGGATGGTGGTAAACCGGGTACTCCTGGTCACCGGGCGAGAAGTAGAACACCTTGCCGAGACCGCGCGTGTAGGTCACGCCCGAGCGGAACACCTCACCGCCCGTGAACGAGCTGATGAACACGAGTTCTTCGGGCGCGGGGATGTCGAAGTGCTCTCCGTACATCTCCTGTCCCTCGATGATGATCGGGCTCGCGACTCCGCGCGTGATGGGGTGCGTGGGATTCACGTTCCACACCAGTTCGCGGTCGTTGTCGTTGCGCCAGATGAGCGAGCACGTCGTGCCCATGAGTCGCTTGAAGGGCTTGGAGTAGTGCGCGGAGTGCAGCCCGATGAAACCCATGCCCTCGTGCACTCGCGTGATCACGTTGTCGACGACGTCGTCGGCGACGCCACCGTGGTTCTGGTGACCCCACCACAACAGCACATCGGTGTCGGCGAGCACCTCGGGGCTCAGAGCCTCGTGCTGCGTCTCGAAGGTCGCAAACCTGATCGACACGTCGGCGCCGAGGTGCTCGCGCAGTCCGTCGGCGATGGCGCCGTGCATCCCGTCGGGATACAGCCGCTGCGTGACCGAGCCGGCCTCGGCCTCGTGGATGCCCTCGTTGTAGATCGTCACTCTCATGGGATGGTGACCTCTCTGCCCAGTTGGGCTGATTCGTAGACCGCGTCGAGAATCTCGGTGCGATGAGCCGCTTCGTCTCCGTGGTGGCCGCTCCAGTCGCCCGAGCGCACGGTGTCGATGAACTCACCGATGACAGCGGGGTGGCCTTTGTCGTCGACGTGCACCTGGGGGCGGATCGTCACATGCGCGCCCGCAATGTCGCGGAAGATCATGAGGGTGTCGTCTTGCGCGTAGCGCTTGACCGAGAGGCGAGCGCCCGCCTCGACCCCGAGCAGCTCGATGGAGATGTCTTCGTCGTCGACCGTGTGGCCCGCCCAGCTGATCTCGAACTGCACGCTCGAGCCGTCATCGAGCCGCAACAGGGCGGTCGCGAGATCTTCCACTTCGAAGGCGGTGTGGCCCCCGCCGAACTGTGCGCCCTTGTCCATGGCGCCATAGCCCGCGCGTCCGAGCACGCCGTGGGTCATGGCGCTCACGGCGATCACGCGAGGTTCGCCGAGCAGGAAGAGCAGGCTGTCGATGATGTGGGGCCCGAGGTCGATGAGGGCGCCGCCCCCGGCGAGTGCCTTGTTGGTGAACCACGAAGTGAGACCGGGGATGCCGGAGTTGCGCTTCCAGGTGGCGCGCGAGTGGTAAATCTGGCCGAGACCCGTCGACTGGATGTACCGCCGTAGGTACTGCACGTCGGCACGGCGACGGTGATTGAACGCGACATCCAGTACCCGATTGGCGGCGTGGGATGCCGCGGCCATGGCGCGCGCCTCCACGGCCGTCGTGGCAAGGGGCTTCTCGCAGAAGACGTGTTTGCCCGCTTCGAGCGCCGCGATCGCGATGGGAGCGTGCAGGGCATTGGGGGTGCCGATGCTCACGATGTCGAGGTCGTCGAGGGCGACCAGGTCTTCCCAGTCGTCGAAGAGATTGTCGATGGCGTGCTCCCGGCCGAGCAGCTCGAGTCGAGGGCGTTCCTTGCCCGCGAGGGCCACGACCTTCACTCCCGGAATCTTCTCGTAAGCCTCGAGATGGGTTGTACCGGCGTAGCCAAGCCCGACTACACCGACGCGGAGAGGGGCGTCAATGTCCATAGTCAAAGATCATACCTAAAGGGTCTCCGCTTAGGTATGATCATTGCGACCGACCGGAGAATTCATGTCATCGACGACTAATCCCATGCTTTCTGTGTCCGCCCGCGACGGGGGCACACTCGAGCTGCCCACCGCCTTCGTGGAATCCCGCCTGCTTCACGTCGAAGTCGATCGCAAGCGATACGACACCCTCGACGACGCCGAAGTGCAATCGACCCCCGATCGCAGCATGGTGGGCGGCACCCTCTCCGGCACCGCCGTGTCGGTGCTGTGGTCGGCTCGTCGCATTGGCGGCCAGAACGTCTGGGAGTTCGGTCTCGAGTTGCGCAATGAGGGGGATGCGGCCGTGACGGTCACTCGCATGGACCCGCTCGCCGCCCACCTCGAGGGCCCCACCTGGAGCACCCTCGCCTTCCACTCGGCGTGGGGCGACGAGTGGCGTCCCGAGACCGGCACCACCGACTATCACCAGTACTTCGACAGCAGGTCGGGCCGCTCATCCCACGGCATGAGCCCGTGGCTCGGCCTCGAGCACGAGGGCAGCGGCATCGTCGTGAGCCCCGCGTGGAGCGGCAACTGGCACATCAGCCTCGACGAGGGTGCCCGCGTCTCGGCGGGCATCTCGACCTGGCAGTTCTTCGTAGAGCTGCAGCCCGGCGAATCGGTGACCGCGCCCTCGGTTGTCGTCGCCATCGGTGGCAGCCGGGATGAGGCGGCCACGGCCCTCACGACAGCCATCGGCGCCGACTGGATTCCCCGCTCGGAGGCGTCGGAGCGCCTCGACGTCGAGTGGAATCACTGGTGGCCCTACGAAGACGTCGAGATCACCGAGCAGTTGATCTGGCAAAACGCTCGGCTCGCCGCCGACCTCGGCATCGGCTACGCCACCGTTGACGCGGGCTGGTTCGGCCCGGCAGACCCCACGACCTACTGGGGCGACTACCGCGGCGACTGGGACCTCGTCAACACCGCGCGTTTTCCCTCCGGACTGGCAGCGCTCGGCGACGGCATTCGGGCCGAAGGCGTTCGCCCGGGCATCTGGGTTGAGGCCGAGGCCGTCGGGTATGCCGCGCAGGCCCGCGTCGATCATCCGGAGATCATGGCGCTCGCCGTTGATGGTCGCCCGCACGACCCCTCGTACACGGTCGGCTCACAGGGCCTCGACCCCCACGACCCGACCTTCCTCGGCTACGTCTGCATGGGCTCGCCCGCGGGTCGCGAATTCGTGCTCGAACGCATGAGCTCTGCCGTCACCGAGATGGGCGCGGAGTGGATCAAGCTCGATTTCAACGTCGATCCCGACGCGGGATGCACGCGCACCGACCACGGCCACGGAGCGGGCGACGGACTGCTGCGCCACTACGAGGGCCTCTACGCCGTTCTCGACGAGTTCCGCGAGCGCCACCCGGAGGTCGTCTTCGAGGACTGCTCCTCGGGTGGCCTGCGCATCGACCTCGGCATCGCCCGTCACGTGCACGCCTTCTTCCTCTCCGACCCCGACTACACCGAGCACGCCCTTCAGGTGCTGTGGGGCACGAGCATGCTGCTGCCTCCCGTCTCGATCCTGCACTGGTCGTGGTCGCAGTGGCGCGGTGACTACCCCAAGTCGCAGCTCGACTTTTCGGCACTCACCGACGAGGAGTTCGCCACGACCCTGCGCGCGGCGATGCTGCACCGCTTCGGAGTCTCGCTGCGCCTGCCCGAACTGCGCCCCTCGCACTACGAGGTGCTGCGCGAGCATGTCGCCGTGTACACCGGCACGATCGCCGACCTCGTTCGCGAGGGACAACTCACGCGCCTGACGGATGCGCCGCAGCGCAACGGCCTGGGCGAGCGTGCGCCGGCGCTCCAGCTCTCGAGCGGCGATCGTCATGTGGTCGCGCAATACGTGCTGCCGGGAGGCACCACCCCCACTCACGTGCAGCCCGCGCTCGCCGACCGCTCCGTGCGCGTCACCAACCTTCTCACCGGTGCCGAGCTGCCACTCACCGACTCCGGTATTCCCCTCGATGACGACCAGGGCGCGATCACCTCGTGGCTCTTCCTTGTAGAACGGACCCCCAGTGCACGATGACCGCATCCTCGTTGAAGGCCGCATCAAAAGGTTCGTTGACGACCATGTGATTCCCGCCATCTACCGGGATGCCCGCCCCCTCGCCGCGACCGCGTGGCAGGTGCCGGGTGAACCGGTGTCGTTCGCTCACGCCACGGCCCAGCAGTTCGAGCCGGTGCCGGTCGGGTGGGCCTGGGGGACCGCCTGGAGCACGGTGTGGCTCCACGTGACCGGCACGGTTCCCGCCGAGTGGGCGTCTATCCCGGGCACGCGCGCGGAGGTGCTCGTTGACTTCGGCTACAACCGCTCGCGTTCGGGCTTCCAGGCGGAGGGCCTCGGCTACCGCGCCGACGGAACGCTCATCAAGGCGATCTCGCCCCTCAACTCCTGGCTTCCGGCTACCCCGGGCGAGCAGCTCGACCTCTACATCGAGGCGGCAGCGAACCCCGATGTCGCGGGCGACTACACATTCGACCCGACGCATCTCGGGCACGTCGATACCGCGGGCGAGGAGCTGCTCTACGAGCTCCGGCAGCTCGATATCGCCCTGCTCGACGAGACGGTGTGGGAGCTCGTCCAAGACATCTGGAGCCTGCGCGGACTCATGGCGGAGCTCTCGGTCGACACCCCGCGCCGCCACGACATCCTGCGCGCCCTCGAGACCATGCTCGACGTGCTCGACCCCGACGACATTGCGGGTTCGGCCGCAGACGGTCGTGCGGCCCTCGCCGCGGTGCTCGCGAGCCCCGCGAACGCCAGTGCCCACCACCTCGTCGCGACCGGCCACGCCCACATCGACTCGGCCTGGCTGTGGCCGTTGCGCGAGACCGTGCGCAAGTGCGCACGCACGTTCACCAACGTGATGTCGCTCATGGACGAGCATCCGGAGTTCGTCTTCTCGTGCTCGTCGGCGCAGCAGTTCCTGTGGATGAAGCAGTACTACCCCGCGGTCTTCGAGCGCATCAAGCGCAAGGTGGCCGACGGCCAGTTCGTGCCCGTGGGCGGCATGTGGGTGGAATCCGACACCAACATGCCAGGCTCCGAGGCCATGGCCCGCCAGTTCATCGCGGGCAAGCGCTTCTTTCTCGAGGAGTTCGGAGTGGAGGCCGAGGAGGCCTGGCTTCCCGACTCGTTCGGCTACTCCGCCGCACTGCCGCAGATCGTCTCGGCAGCGGGGGAGCGCTGGTTTCTCACCCAGAAGATCTCCTGGAACCAGGTCAATCGCATGCCGCACCACACCTTCTGGTGGGAGGGCATCGACGGCACGCGCGTGTTCACGCACTTTCCGCCCGCCGACACCTACATCTCCGACCTCAGCGCCATGGAAGTGCACCGTGCTGAACGCAACTTCTCGGAGAAGGGGCGCGCGACCATGTCGCTCATCCCCTTCGGCTGGGGTGACGGCGGGGGTGGACCCACGCGCGAGATGATCGCGGCCGCGAGCCGCCTCGCCTCCCTCGAGGGATCGCCCACGGTTCGAATCGATCGACCCTCGGCGTTCTTCGCGGAGGCGGAAGCGGAATACCCCGACGCTCCCGTGTGGTCGGGCGAGATGTACCTCGAACTGCACCGCGGTGTCTTCACCTCGCAGCTTCGCACCAAGCAGGGCAACCGGCGCAGCGAACAGTTGCTGCGCGAGGCCGAGCTGTGGGCAACCGCTGCGGCCGTGCGTCGCGGCGTTGAGTACCCCTACGACGTGCTCGAGCGGTGCTGGCACACGGTGCTGTTGCTGCAGTTCCACGACATCCTGCCCGGCTCCGCCATCGCGTGGGTGCATCGGGAGGCCGAGGCCAAGCACGCCGAAGTCGCCACGGAGCTCGAGGCGATCATCGAGACATCCATCGCCGCGCTCGTCGGTGACGGCACGACGCAGCTGCTCATCAACTCGTCGCCACTGGCGCGCGCGGGAGTCGGCGGTCTTGCCATCGCTGAGACCACCGGCGAGGCCCTGGGCACGGTTCTCACTGACGACGGCAGCGGCCTGACGCTCAGCAACGGCCTGCTCACCGTGCGAGTGGCTGCGGATGGCTCGCTCGCGGGTCTCACGGGAGCAAGCGGTCGCGACGCGATCGCGCCAGGCGCTCGCGCGGCTGCCCTGCGGCTGCACCGCGACCTGCCCAACCTGTGGGACGCGTGGGATCTCGACGCACACTACAAGCGCACCGTCACCGAGCTGGATGCCGCGGCGGCGGTCACCACCGAGACCGCCGCCGACGGCTCCGTCGCCGTCGTGTCGACGCGCTCAACCGGTCGCTCGAGCATCACCCAGCGCCTCATCCTGCGACCCGGCTCCACGTCGCTCGATATTGAACTCGATGTCGACTGGCACGAAGACGAGAAGATCCTGAAGTTTGCGTTCCCGCTCGATGTGCGCGCCGACCGGGTTGCGGCCGAAACGCAGTTCGGACACGTGTTCCGCTCGACCCACACCAACACCTCGTGGGACGCGGCACGCTTCGAGGCCTGCCAGCACCGTTGGCTGCACGTTGGCGAGCCCGGCTTCGGTGTCGCGATCGCCAACGACTCGACCTACGGCTACGACATCGAGCGCGTCACGCGTACCGACGGCGGCACCACGACGACGGCCCGGTTCTCGATCATCCGGGCGCCGAAGTTTCCCGACCCGCACTCCGACCAGGGGCCGCACACCGTGCGCTTCAGCATCCAGCCCGATGCTGACATCGCCGAGGCCGTGGCACTGGGATACGAGCGCAACCTCGCCGAGCGCACCGTCACAGGTATGCCGGTGGCGCCGCTCGTGACGAGCTCGCACCCCGGCGTGGTCGTCGAGACCGTCAAGCTCGCCGAAGACCGATCGGGAGATCTCGTGGTCAGGGTCTACGAGTCGCTCGGCTCGCGCACCACGGCGACGATCGCCCTCGACGCCTCGTACGAATCCGTTGCCCGCACCGACCTGCTCGAGCGCGACCTCGCCGCGCCGCTCGACTCACTCGAGCTCACGCTGCGACCCTTCGAATTCGTGACGCTCCGATTCCGCTCCGTGACCCCGAAAGCAGCCGCATGACCGACCTCGCTGACCCGCGCCCCGGTCGGGGCGCACTGACGCCTGTCGCAGCCCTCGAGACCGACGCGCCTGTCGTCGACCTGAGTGGTGAGTGGGCGTTCCGGTGGTCGCCGACCGTCGCCGAGGCGCCCGACGACCTGCCCGGGGCCGACACGTCGTGGTGGGGCCGGATGCCCGTGCCCGCGTCATGGGTCATGCCCAGTCATGACGCCATCCACCCCGCACCGCACGGATCACCCGCGTACACGAACGTGCAGTACCCCTTTCCCCTCGACCCGCCCTACCCGCCCGACGCCAACCCCGTCGGCGACTACGCGCTGACCTTTGCCGTCGACAGCGCGCCCGAGCGGTCGGTGTTGCGGTTTGAGGGAATCGAGGGGGCCGCGACAGTGTGGCTCAACGGCGTCGAACTCGGCACCACTCGGGGCAGCCGACTGCCGACCACGTTCGAGGCGACGGGCTTGCGCGAGGGTGACAACACCCTCGAGGTGCGCGTGGCGCAGTTCTCGGCCGCGAGCTACCTCGAAGACCAGGACGAGTGGTGGGCACCCGGCATCATCCGCGAGGTCACGCTACGTGCGCGGCCCGCACACGGAGTCGACGACGTCTTCGTGCGGGCCGGTTACGCGGCAGGGCTCGGCACCCTGCTCGTGGAGACGCCCGAACCCGCCACCGTCGAGATCGTCGAGCTGGGTATCCGGAGCGAGAGTGGGGTATCGCTCGAGCTGGCCGTCGAACCCTGGTCTGCGGAGTCGCCCCGGTTGTACGAGCTCGTGGTGTCGACCGAGACCGAACGCGTGACGCTCGCAATCGGCTTCCGTACCGTGAGCGTGGCCGGGGGAGTGTTCACCGTCAACGACGTGCCCGTGAAGCTCCGCGGGGTTAACCGGCACGAGCACCACCCCGACCTCGGTCGCACGGTGCCGCACGACACCATGCTCGCCGAACTCGCGCTCATGAAGCGCCACAACGTCAACGCGATCCGCACCTCGCACTACCCGCCGCACCCGGCACTGCTCGATGCCGCAGACCGGCTCGGCTTCTATGTGATCGATGAGTGCGACATCGAGACCCACGGATTCGGAATGGTCGACTGGCGTCGCAATCCCTCCGACGAACCGATCTGGCGAGAGGCCTACCTCGACCGAGCCGAGCGCATGGTCGAGCGCGACAAGAACCACCCGTCGATCGTGATGTGGTCGCTCGGCAACGAGGCCGGCACGGGTCAGAACCTCGCAGCCATGGCGCAGTGGATTCGCGAGCGCGACCCCAGCCGTCCCATCCACTACGAGGGCGACTTCGACTGCGAGTACGTCGACATCTACTCGCGCATGTACGCGTCGACCGACGAAGTGGCCTCCATTGGCACGCGCAGCGAGAAGGCGCTCGATGACTCGGCACAGGATGCCCGTCGCCGCGCAATGCCGTTCGTGCTGTGCGAATACGCGCACGCGATGGGCAACGGACCGGGCGGCCTGAGCGAGTATCAGGAGCTCTTCGAGACGCACTCGCGCCTTGCGGGCGGCTTCATCTGGGAGTGGCTTGAGCACGGCATCCGGCGCACCGACGGCAGCATCGCCTACGGCGGCGACTTCGGCGAGGCGGTGCACGACGGCAACTTCGTGATCGACGGTCTCGTGTCCGCCGACCGCGAGCCTCGCCCCCAGCTGACCGACCTCGCTGCGGTCTTCGCGCCCGTCGTCATGACGGTTGCCGCTGACCACCGCGACGTGACCATCACGAACCGCTACGACGTGGTCGACACGTCGCACCTCACGTTCGACTGGGTGATCGACTCCGCCGCAGGGGTGGTGGCGTCGGGCACGCTTCCCGTTCCTCCGATTGCGGCCCGAAGCACGGCGGTGATCGGGTTGCCGCGGCAGCTCGTTGACGAGGCAAGCCAGCCCGAGCGCGTTCTCACCGTGAGCGCCCGCCTCGCGGCGGGCACCGAGTGGGCCGACGCGGGCCACGAGGTGGCCTTCGCGCAGTCATCCACCGTGATCGAGCCCGCCTCGCTGCCCGGTTCAGACGCGCCGTTCCGGCTCGACGCCGCAGGCGCACTCGTGGGCCTGGGCGCGTTCGACGTGGCCGACTGGCGACTCGAGCTCTGGCGTGCCCCCACCGACAACGACCTCGGCGTCGGCTGGGACGAACCGGCTCTGCCCCCTGTGGCCACGCGCTGGGCGCAGCTCGGCCTCGACCGCCTCGTCTCGCGACTCGTCAGCATCGATACGGTCGCGGATGCCACGACAGTCGTCACCCGCGTTGGGGGTGCCGGTCGTGACGAGCTCGTCGAGCTCACCTGCCGCTGGAGCCTGTCAGCGGACGAGACAGTCCTCGACGTGCAGGTCACGCCTCTCGCTGATGTCGAACAGCCGTGGGCACGCCTCGGCCTGTCGTTCAGCCTGCCCGGTGACGTGCAGACCGTCGACTGGTTCGGGCAGGGCCCGGGCCAGGCCTATCCCGACACGGGACAGGGCGCGCGACTCGGTTGGCACAGCGCGACAGTCGACGAGCTGCAGGTGCCGCACGTGCGGCCCCAGGAGTCGGGCGCTCGCCGGGGCATCCGCAGCCTGCTACTCACGCAGGGTGCGGGCAGTGCAATCGAGATCCAGGGCGAGCCGTTCGCTGCCACGGTCAGGCCGTGGTCGACCGAGGCCGTCGCCGCCGCGACTCACCTCGCTGAGCTCGAACCAGACGGTCGCACTCACGTGGTGATCGACCATCGTCAGAGCGGCGTCGGCACCGCAGCGTGCGGTCCGGGCGTGCTGCCCGAGTACCGACTGTTCGCCGAGCCAATGCACTTCAGCCTGCGGTTTCGTACTATGAACGCGTGACCGACCCCACGCCCCAGACCAGCGCCGCCGATCGCAGCCACCGACTAGCGCGCATGACGGGTCGTGATCCGAGCGCGAGCCACCGTGCGGCAACGCCTCTCGAGTTGCTGTTCGACCTCACGTTTGTGGTCGCGTTTGGCCTCGCCGCCGATCAGCTCGCGCACTTCATCGCGGCCGGGCACTGGCAGACGGGAGTTCTCGGCTTCGTGTTCGCGATGTTCGCGGCATGCTGGGCGTGGATCAACTTCACCTGGTTTTCGTCTGCCTACGACACGGATGACTGGTTCTATCGGGTCACGACGATGGTGCAGATGATCGGTGTCATCGTGTTTGCCCTCGGCCTGCCCGAGATGTTCGCGTCTCTCGAAGACGGCGGTCAGCTCAACAACACCGTCATCGTCGCGGGATACGTCGTGATGCGGGTCGCGATGGTTGCCCAGTGGCTGAGGGCCGCCCGGCAGGATCCCGCGCGCCGCAAGTCCGCCCTGACCTACGTGCTGTTCATCAGTGTGGCGCAGGCAGGGTGGGTCGTGCTCGCGTTGCTCGCAACATCCGTCACCGTGTTCTTCTGGGCCAGCATCGTGCTGTTTGTCGTCGAGTTCATGGGCCCCGTCGTGGCCGAACGCAAAAACGGGGGAACCCCCTGGCACGGCGGGCACATCGCCGAACGCTACGGGCTGCTCGCGATCATCGCGCTCGGTGAGGGCATCTTCGGAACGGTCGCGGCCGTGTCGGTGCTGGTCACCGAACGCGAGTGGAGTTCCGAGGCCGTGCTCGTGGTCGTTGCGGGGGTCGGCATCACCTTCGGGCTCTGGTGGAGCTGCTTCATCATTCCCTCGGCCGAGATCCTGTCGAAGTACCGCGACCGTTCGACCGTCTGGAGCTACTCGCACATCTTCGTCTACGCGGCAATCGCCGCGACCGGCGCGGGCCTGCACGTTGCCGCGTACGTCATCGACGGCCACGCCGAGGTGGGTGTGCTTGGCGCGATCACGGCGGTCGCCGTGCCCGTGCTGGTCTTCTCGATCGCGATGTTCGGCCTGTACACCTACCTCGTGCGGGAGTTCGACCCGTTCCACGTGGGGCTGTTCGCGGGCACAGTCGGGATGCTCGTGCTTGCCGTCGTGCTCGCTGCGGCTGGGGCATCCATCGGCGTCTGCCTGCTGATCGTGACGCTCTCACCCGCCGTGGTTGTTGTCGGGTACGAGACGATCGGTCACCGCCACCAGGCCGAGGTGCTGCGCAAGGCCTTGGCGGGCTGACCGACTCCAGCGCGCTAGGGCTGACCGACGCCAGCGCGCTAGTGCGAGGAGCCCTCCGACTCGATCTCCGAGCGGTCACCCGACCAGAGCGTGTGGAAGGTGCCCTCCTTGTCGACGCGCTTGTAGGTGTGCGCTCCAAAGAAGTCGCGCTGGCCCTGCACGAGTGCCGCGGGCAGGCGGTCGGCGCGCAGCGCGTCGTAGTAGGCGAGCGACGACGAGAATGCCGGGGCCGGGATGCCCGCGTGCGCCGCATCGGCGACGACGTTGCGCCACGCCACCTGGGCCTTGGCCATGACGTCAACGAAGAACGGGGCGGTCACGAGGGCGACGAGGCCCGGGTTCTCGGCGTAAGCCTCGGTGATGCGGTTGAGGAAGCGGGCACGGATGATGCAGCCCCCGCGCCAGATCTTGGCGATCTCGCCCTTCTTGATGTCCCAGCCGTACTGCTCGGCGCCCGCGACGATCGCGTCGAAGCCCTGCGAGTAGGCGATCACCTTCGAGGCGTAGAGCGCGAGACGCACACCCTCGATGAAGGCATCGGCGTCGGCAGGCTTCCAGGAATCCTCCGACGGGCCGGGCAGGGCGGATGCCGCAGCACGCTGCTCGGGCTTCGACGACTCGGCGCGAGCGAACACGGCCTCCGCGATGCCCGACACGGGCACACCAAGGTCGAGAGCGGTCTGTACCGTCCAGACGCCCGTGCCCTTGCTGCCGGCCTGGTCGAGGATCACATCGACGAGCGGCTTGCCGGTCTCGGCGTCAACCTGCTTGAGCACCTCAGCGGTGATCTCGATCAGGTAGCTCTCGAGCTCGCCCTTGTTCCACTCGGCGAAGATCTCCGAGATCTCGAGGGGGGTCTTGCCGGTGCCGCGGCGAATGAGGTCGTACGCCTCGGCGATGAGCTGCATGTCGGCGTACTCGATGCCGTTGTGGATCATCTTCACGAAGTGTCCCGCGCCGTCGTGGCCGACGTGCGTCACGCACGGCTCGCCCTCGGCAACGGCAGCGATCGACTTGAGGATCGGGCCGAGGGTCACCCACGACTCATCCGACCCACCGGGCATGATCGAGGGGCCGTTGAGAGCGCCCTCTTCGCCGCCCGAGATGCCGGCGCCCACGAAGTTGATTCCGGTCTCGCGCACGGCCTTCTCCCGACGGATCGTGTCGGTGAAGAGCGCGTTGCCGCCGTCGACGATGATGTCGCCGGGCTCGAACACTGCGACGAGCTCGTCGATGACGGCGTCGGTGCCCTTGCCGGCCTGCACCATGATCAGCGCGGTGCGCGGCTTCGCGAGGGAGTCGGCGAATTCCTGGATGGTCTTGGAGGCGACAAAGCCGGCCTCGGGGTGCTCATCGATGAGCGTCTCGGTGCGTGCCCAGGTGCGGTTGTACACGGCGACCGTGTTGCCTTCGCGTGAGGCGAGATTGCGAGCGAGATTGCTGCCCATCACCGCGAGTCCGACAACGCCGATATTTGCCTTAGTCATGAAACACAGGCTAGTACGGTTGATGGATGCCCAATCCGCCGCTCATCGTCGTGATGGGGGTCAGTGGTTCCGGCAAGTCGACGATCGGTGAGGCGCTCGCCGAGCGGCTCGGCATTCCGTTCGTCGACGCGGATGACCTGCACCCCGCGTCCAACGTCGAGAAGATGGCCTCGGGCCACCCGCTCACCGATGACGACCGCTGGCCGTGGCTCGCCACCGTGGGGCAGACGCTTGCCGAGGCATCCGTCACGGGACTGGTCGTCGCATGTTCGGCGCTCAAGCGCAGCTACCGTGAGGCCATCCTGCAGCAGGCGCCGGATGCGACGTTCGTCTACCTGCACGGAGCCCCCGAGCTGCTCGCGGAACGGATGGGGCACCGCGAGGGGCACTTCATGCCCACGACCCTGCTGCAGTCGCAGCTCGCAACGCTCGAGCCCCTCGAGGCCGACGAGCCGGGCCTGAGCGTGGGGATCGACCAGAATCCGGGGCAGATCGTCAGCCAAATCGCTGGTAGTCTGTTGCACTGAACTTCGGCGAGGGAACCATTAGCGGTTCCGTTATCGACGCGGCGGGTGAGTCACAGGGCTTTTCCTCACGCTGACAATCATGCGTTCGAGTTGAACACGATCTGGGCCCAGTGCTCATTAGGTAGGGCTCCGGCCCACAAGGAGAAAAATCATGGCTGAGAAGGCCGTATCAAACCACCTCGTCACCGAGGTTCGCGAGAGCTTTGGCAAGGGCGCTGCCCGCAAGATTCGCGCCGTGGGCAAGATCCCGGCCGTCATCTACGGTCACGGCACCGAGCCCCAGCACGTCACGCTGCCGGGTCACGAGGTCGCGCTCATCCTGCGCAAGTCGAACCAGGTGCTCGAGCTCGACATCCAGGGCAAGACGCAGCTCGCGCTCGTGAAAGACGTGCAGAAAGATCCAGTGCGCCAGATCATCGAGCACATCGACCTCATCGTCGTTCGCAAGGGCGAGAAGGTCACCGTTGACGTGCCCGTGCACCTCGAGGGCGAAGCCGCTCCCGGCACGAGCGTCAACCAGGGCGAGAACACCCTGTCGCTCGAGGTCGAGGCAACCCACATCCCCGAGAGCCTGGTCGTGTCGATCGAGGGCCTCGAGGAGGGTGCACACATCCTCGCGAAGGATGTCGCGCTGCCCACGGGCGCCACGCTCATCACCGACCCCGAGACGCTCGTTGTGGGCATCACGGGCGAAGCCGCTCAGGACCTCGGCGAAGACGAGGCCGAGGGCGACGCACCTGCTGACGAGGCTGCCGCCGATGAGGCCGCAGCCGAGGCTGCTGAGTAACACTGCTTTTTCGCCGGAAGCCGTCAATGGACGATGATCATTGGCTCGTAGTCGGGCTCGGTAACCCCGGGCCCGGCTACGCCGGCAATCGGCACAACGTGGGGCAGATGGCTCTTGCTCAGCTTGCTGATCGGGCATCCGTCACCTTCAAGAACCACAAGGCCAACGCGGCCGTCGCCGAGGGGCGCAGTTTCGTTTCTGGCCCGCGCCTCATTCTGGCCAAGCCGAATACCTTCATGAACGTGTCGGGTGGCCCTGTGGCGGCGCTGCTGCGGTTCTACAAGCTCGAGCCCTCGCGGCTCATCGTGCTGCACGACGAGCTCGACATTCCGTTCGACTCGCTCAAGCTCAAGCACGGCGGCGGCCACGGCGGGCACAACGGCCTGCGCGACATCATCTCGGCGATCGGCACGGGCGATTTCACCCGCGTGCGAATCGGTGTGGGGCGCCCGCCCGGCCGAATGGATGCCGCGGACTACGTGCTGCGCGACTTCACTCGCGACGAGCGCGAGGTCTTGCCCAACCTGCTGGGCGATGCGGCGGATGCGACGGAGCTCATCGCATCACAGGGGCTCACGGCCGCTCAGCTCAAGTTCCACACCGCGAAGGACTAGCCTCCGGTGGGTCGGGCCGCCGGTGCTCAGCGCCTGGGCAGGTTCGCAGAACTTCGTTCCGCTCAAGAGCCCAGGAGCTGAGCACCGGCACCCCGCCCCTAGCCTCATGGGCCAATCAGGCGTACCCTCGCCCGCATGACCGCTGATCCGGTAACAACCAATCCGCAGCTCTACTCGGTTCTCTTCGAGAACGATCGCGTTCGGGTGCTCGAGTATCGAGACCAGCCGGGCACGCGCAGCGTTCCGCACGCGCATCCCGATTCGGTCATGGTCACCCTCAGCAGCTTCGACCGGCGACTGCACGCTGCCGACAACGCCGGCACCCACGTCGATGTGACCCTCCCGGCCGAGACCGCGCGCTGGCTGGGCGCGCAGACCCACAGCGGCGAGAACATCGGCACCACCGAAACCCACGTGATCTTCGTGGAACTGAAGGAGCCTTCGCTCACAGCGCACGATGGGCGGGCCCCGCTCGGACCTGAGAGTCAGTGACCGCGCCTAGACTCGTCTGGTGACTCTCGACGGATTAATCACGGGGCTTTCGCGCGCCCGCACGTTCGAGAGCGCCCTCTCGCAAGCCACTCGCAGTGCTGATTTCTCGCTAGTCGACGGCCTTCGTGCGCCGCTGCTCGCGGGGCTCCTCACTCGCACGGGCGGCCCTCGAGCTGCCCTCGCGATCGTGGCGACCGGGCGCGAGTCCGAGGCGTTGCGCCGCTCGCTCGCCTGCTACCTTCCGGATGCGACGATCGTCGAGTTTCCGGCATGGGAGACGCTGCCGCACGAGCGCCTGAGCCCGAGCGCCGAGACCGTGGGCAAGCGTATCGCCGCCCTCCGCAGCATCCGGGACTGGACGGCATCGGCCCAGACCACCCCCTTCGTGCTCGTCGCCTCGGTGCGCGCCGCCCTGCAGCCACTCGCCGATAACCTCATGAGCATTGAGCCCGTCGAGCTCAGCAAGGGCGGTCGTGGCTACGACCTCGCGCAGCTCACGCGTCGCCTGATCGATCTCGCCTACGTTCGCGTCGACATGGTGACCCGTCGCGGGGAGTTCGCCGTGCGCGGAGGCATCCTCGATGTGTTCGCGCCGACCGATGAGCACCCGCTGCGCATCGAGTTCTTCGGAGACGAGCTCGAGCAGTTGCGCGAGTTCTCGGTTGCCGACCAGCGCTCCCTGCCAACCGAAATCACGCACGCCGAGCTCGCGCCCAGCCGCGAGATGTTGCTCAGCGACGCTGTCAGGCAGCGGGCCCGCGAGATGCAGCACGAGTTTCCGAGCCTCTCGACAATGCTCGCCAAGATCGGCGAGGGCATCCCCGTCGACGGCATGGAGTCGCTCGCGCCCGCGCTCGTCGACAAGCTCGTGCCGCTCACCTTCTACCTGCCCGCGGATGCTGCCGTGGCCGTGATGTCACCCGAGAAGGTCGTCTCGCGTGCGGCGAGCCTTGTGGAGACCAACCGCGAGTTTCTGGGGGCTGCGTGGAACGCCGCCACCGCGGGAGCCGAAGCCCCGATCGACCTGCAGGCCGGCGAGTTCGTCACGCTCGCCTCGTTGCGTGAGACCGCGGGTCCGCGCCCCTGGTGGACGATGTCGGGATTCGATTCTGGGGCCTCGCTCAAGGGGGGCGAGCGTGACGAGGCCCCCCGCACGAACGACGTGGGTGAGAGCTCGTCCAGCTCGATCCACGGGGACGACGACGACTACATCCGCATCGACGCGCGAGCAGTTCCGAGCTTCGCTGGCCAACCTGACGGCGCCGTCTCCCACGTAGCCGAACTCCTGCACGACGGCTGGACCATCGCCGTGGTTGCCCAGGGCACGGGAATGGTCGATCGCGCGGGCCAGGTGCTTGCCGAGCATGAGCTCTCGGCGCGCGAGGTCGAGGCGTTCCCCGCCGATGCCCAACCGGGGGTGGCATACCTTCTGCAGGCATCCCTCGACCTGGGCTTTGAGCTGCCCGACATCAAGCTCGCGCTGCTGAGCGAGAGCGAGTTCTTCGGGCGCTCGGTGGGGTACGACTCCCGCCAGGTGAAGAAGCTCGCGAGTCGTCGCAAGAACGTGGTCGACCCGCTGCAGCTCAAGAGCGGTGACTTCGTTGTGCACAACACGCACGGCATCGGCAAGTTCGTCGAGCTCGTTCAGCGCGAGGTATCCACCGGCGGTCGCAACGCCATCAAGACCCAGCGCGAGTTTCTCGTGATCGAGTACGCCCCCAACAAGCGCGGCTACCCGGGCGACAAGCTCTTCGTGCCCACCGACCAGCTCGACCTGCTGACGCGCTACGTGGGTGGCGATGCGCCGTCGCTCAGCAAGATGGGCGGCAGCGACTGGGCTGCAGCGAAGGGCCGGGCGCGCAAGGCGGTTCGCGACATCGCGGTCGAGCTCGTGAAGCTCTACTCGGCGCGCATGGCGTCGAAGGGGCACGCGTTCGGTCCCGACACCCCGTGGCAGCGCGAGCTCGAGGAGGCGTTTGCGTTCGCCGAGACGCCCGACCAGCTCACGACCATCGATGAGGTGAAGGCCGACATGGAGCGGCCCATCCCCATGGATCGCCTGCTCAGCGGCGATGTCGGCTACGGCAAGACCGAGGTGGCCGTGCGGGCCGCGTTCAAGGCGGTGCAAGACGGCAAGCAGGTCGCAATGATCGTGCCGACGACCCTTCTCGTGCGCCAGCACATGGAGACCTTCGCCGAGCGGTTCGCGGGCTTCCCCGTGCACTTGCGTGCGCTCAGCCGGTTCCAGACCGACAAGGAGTCGAAGGAGACCATCGCCGGGCTCGCGGATGGCACGGTCGATGTCGTCATCGGAACCCACCGCCTGCTCAGCCAGGGCATCGCCTTCAAGGATCTCGGTCTCGTGATCATCGACGAGGAGCAGCGCTTCGGTGTCGAGCACAAGGATGCGCTGAAGAAACTCAAGACCAACGTCGACATCCTCGCGATGACGGCGACGCCGATTCCCCGCACGCTCGAGATGGCCGTCACGGGCATCCGGGAGATGTCGACGCTCGCGACGCCGCCCGAGGATCGTCACCCGATCCTGTCGTTCGTGGGACCGTACTCCGATCGCCAGGTGAGTGCTGCGATTCGTCGCGAGTTGCTGCGTGAGGGCCAGGTCTTCTACGTGCACAACCGCGTGTCATCCATCAACCGCGTTGCGGCGCAGCTCGCCGAGCTCGTGCCGGAGGCGCGCATTGCTGTCGCTCACGGGCAACTCCCCGAGCATGTGCTCGAACAGGTGATGGTCGACTTCTGGGAGCGCAAATTCGATGTGCTCGTGTCGACGACCATCATCGAGACCGGTCTCGATATCGCCAACGCGAACACCCTCATCATCGATCGCGCCGACAAGTACGGACTTTCGCAGCTGCACCAGTTGCGCGGACGTGTGGGTCGCGGTCGCGAGCGGGCCTACGCGTACTTCCTCTACGACGAGCTCAAGCCCCTGTCGGAGACCGCGCACGAGCGTCTCAACACCATCGCGGCCAACAACGAGCTGGGTGCCGGTATGCAGATCGCGTTGAAGGACCTCGAGATTCGTGGTGCTGGAAACCTGCTCGGTGGCGAGCAGTCCGGGCACATCGCGGGTGTGGGTTTCGACCTCTACCTGCGCATGATCGGAGAGGCCGTCTCCACCTTCCGGGGCGATGTTGCCGAGGGCCAGACGGAGTTGCGGCTCGAGCTTCCCGTGGATGCGCACCTGCCCGAGGAGTACATCGAGAGCGAGCGCTTGCGGCTCGAGGCGTACCAGAAGCTTTCGACGGCCGCGTCGCCGACCGCGACGGATGATTCGATCGACCGTGTTCTCGACGAGCTCACCGACCGTTATGGCGAGCCGCCCGTGGAGGTGCAGCACCTCGTGGCGGTGTCGCGCCTTCGCCGGATGGCCCAGAAGGCGGGGCTCAGCGAGGTTGTCGTGATGGGTGACAAGTTGCGGGTTGCTCCCGCCGATCTTGCCGACTCGATCCAGGTGCGGCTGCAGCGCATGTACCCGGGTTCGCGCTATCACGCGGCCGCGGCGGCTGTGCTCGTTCCCCTGCCTGCTGAGCCGACCGATGCTCAGCTCATCGAGTGGGCGGGCGGGCTGCTCGGTGCGATCTTTGGGGTCGAGACGGTCGAAGCAACCCCGTCGAACTGACACAGGTTGTCGTTACGCCTCACCGGTAGCAACCATCTGTGTCAGGTGGCGTGGTGTTGCGGCGAATGTGGGGGCTGCAGACGCTAACCAGGTGTTCGAGCATCCCTAAACTTGCCCAATGCCAATCAGCGAACCGAGGCCCGGAGTCTTCCGCGGCCGCGCCGACAATAAGTGGGCATGGTACGTGGTCGATCCGCGCGCCGAAGGTGGGGTCGACCTCGTGGCGACGCAGTGGCAGGCGCTATTCGACAAGTCCAATTCGAGTCAGGCGAAGCGCGTACTGGAGCGGCTGTTTGGTTGGCTTGTCTTTCTTGGAGTACTCGCGGTCACGCTCGTGCTGGCGAGTCTCGCGTCACAGGCTCTTGGGGGTGGCGGTGGCACGGCCGCCGCAGCAATTATCGGAATCGTGGGGTTGGTCGGGGCTCTGATTGCGGCGGTTCTCTCCCGTGAGAAGCTCTTCCCATCTACCCTCGCCGCAACTCTCCAAGACAATCGGGTGCTTCCGCTGGATGCCGAGGTGGTCGAGTGGGCGTCGCCCCTCACTGCCCACGAAGAACTCTGGCAGCTCCAGTCCGCAATCATGTGGGCGGATCAGGCCAGAAACGCATGGGAGTACTGGGACGTCTATTTCGATGACGACTCCTTCGGCGACAAGCCCACCCAGATCATCCAGCACGTAGTCGGGCCGGCGCTCGAAGCAGAGTTGGCAACTAGAGTCGCCACCCTCAGCGCGACGGCAGGGCGAGTCAACTTCACCCTTCCTGCGCGCATGACGGGTCTTCTCAGTACGCGTAGAGCGGACAGCTAGGTCAGAGGTTCGCCAGCGAGATCCCGCCATCCCCAACCGGGTGTAGACAGGAAGAATGCCTCCCCGCAATCGCCGTATCCAGCAGTCCAACCTCGGAGCTAAGCAGTACCTCATTGCGGCGAGGGACATCGCCGGCCTCACCTGGCAGACGACACCCGGCACGATCATCCTGCAGATCGCTGGTGCGATCATCACGGCCGTCTTGCCGATCGTCACGACCTACTACGCGGCGCTCACGACCACTGCCCTTGGTGATGCGTTCGCGGGCGACCCGACTGCGGGCGCGCGGGCGATCACGTATGTGATCGTTACTGCCGTGCTGGGCCTGCTGCTCACGGGGTGGCGCAGTCTCGAGCAGTACGTGCAGAGGCTCATGCGGTACGCGCTCGAGGCCAAGGTGAGCGACATCATGTACGAGCGTTTCTTGTCGCTCGAGTTCTGGCGCTACGACGACAAAGACACCATCGACATGTACGACCGGGCGCAGCGCTTTTCGCTGTTCTACTCGCAGGCGTTCGCGACCCTGTCGCGCATGCTCTCGCAGGTCATCACGCTCATTGCCTCGGTGATTGCGCTGCTGCTCGTGGGGTGGTGGCTCGCGGTGATCCTTGTTATCGCGATCGTGCCCGGGGTGTACCTGCAGTTCTCGCTGTCGCGTGCGCAGGTGCGCCACTGGAACAGCACCGTGGATGTCCGGCGTGCCAAGGGAACCATCGAGAGGCAGCTGTTCCAGCCCGAGCACATCGCGGAGCTGCGCCTCTACGGTATGGTGCGCTACCTGCTCAACCTGCGCCAGAGCCTGCGTGATGAAGACGAGAAGACCCGCATCATTTTCGAGCGCAAGTTCATCCTGCGACGCCTGGCCGCGGATGCTCTCGAGCTGGTGGCCCAGGTTGGGTCGCTGCTGTGGGTGACGGTGCAGATCATCCAGCACCTGCAGCCCATCGGACAGTTCCTGTACGTGCAGCAGATCGTGACGCGTGCGCTCGCCGCTATGAACAGTTTCGTGACCGAGATCTCGTCGCTCGATGAGCAGCTCGCGAACCTCTTCGACTACCAGGAGTTCATGAACCTCGACGTTCGCCAGGGTGGTGACAAGGTGTTGGATGGTCCGCCGGCCGAGATACGGGTTGACCACGTGAGCTTCCGCTACCCGAGCTCGGAGCAGGATGTGCTGCGGGATGTCTCGCTGCAGATCGCTCGCGGCCAGCGTGTGGCGATCGTGGGGGAGAACGGTGCGGGTAAGTCGACTCTCATCAAGCTCATCAGCGGTCTGTACTCGCCGTCGCAGGGGTCGGTCACTCTCGACGGAACCCCGCTGGGGGACTTCTCCCTCGACTCGTGGCACAAGCAGTTGGCGGTCTTGCAGCAGGACTACCTCAGCTACAGCTTTGCGACTGCTCGCGACAACGTCTTCTTCGGGCAGGTCAATAAGCCCTTCGATGACGACGCGTTTGCCGCTGCCCTGAAGAAGGCGGAGGCGGCCGACTTTGTCGGCAAGCTTCCGAAGGGGGCGGAGAGCTATGTCTCGCCGTGGATGGCGCATCCGGATGGCACGAATGGTGTCGACCTGTCGGGCGGACAGTGGCAGCGGATGGCGCTGGCCCGCAACTTTTATCGGGAGGCGCCGATCATCATTCTCGACGAGCCAACGTCGGCTATTGACGCGCTCGCGGAATCTCGCATCTTCAACCACTTGTTTGCTGACAAGAGTCAGACGCTCATCATCATCAGCCACCGGTTGACGACTATCGAGCGTGCGGATGTGATCTACATGCTCAAGGATGGTCAGGTTGTGGAGCAGGGAACATCGAAGGAGCTCATCGCCAAGCAGGGCGAATTCTACACGATGTTCGAGTCGCAAATCTAGGGGGGATCTAGTGACGGATCGAGTCGCAGGCTAGTCGTCAGCAGGTGCAGGTGCAGGTGCAGGTGCAGCGGCCGAGGGTGGTTCCGGTGCGGGTCGCGCGGGTGCCCTGACGGCTGCTCGCCTGCCGCCGCTCGCGCTGCTGCGGTGGTCGACGATGAGGAGCACGAAGCCGGCGGCGAGTGCGAGCAGGCCAACCACGAGTGCGACGGTCGCCGCGATGGCGACGGCAGGCACGACGGGCACCACTGCGTAGACGTAGTTCACCGTGTCACCTCGCACGCCCGCATCACCCCCGTCGCCTGCGTCGCCACTCCCGCCACCCTCGCCGGTCTCGCCACTGCTGATTCCTCCCACGACTTCGCAGGTGGCCACCGTGTAGCCGGCCGGCGCGGTGAAGGGCGTGTCGAGGTCGACGGGGACGGTGGTTCCGGTGGCTTGGTAGACGGTGCAGGCGAGTTCAGCGCCGACGGTGCCGCTGGGCTGGCTGAGGAGAACGAGGCGGTAGTTGCCGCCCTGCGAAACGAACGCGACGGGGTTCGGAACCTCGGCCCGATCGGTCGAGAGCGCCGCCGGTGATGACTGGAAGCCGAGCACGATTCCGCCAAGAAGCGCGAGCACCGCTCCGGCGATCGTGAGTATGACGTTTCTCTTTGTCGCGGACACGGTTTCAGGATGACGCGGCCAGCCCACCCCGTCAATTCCGCGCGGGACACGTGCGGCGAGAGCTGGCCGACTTGGCGGCGGGTACGAAGAGATCCCGATGAGCTGAAAGGTCATAGTCGTGCCCGGATCGGATTCTTGGGTGGCATCGCGAATCGCTGGCCGGCGGGGTTGATCAGGGTGTACTCGGCGCCGTCGCGTTCTATTCGCCAGCCGTTGTTGTGCAACAGCATGTGGTGGTATCGGCAGAGAAGTATCCCGTTCTCGATGCTCGTCTCGCCGTTGTCTCGCATCCACTCCAGCACGTGATGGACTTCGCACATCTCCGGGGGACGGTCACATCCCGCAACCCGGCAGCCACCATCTCGCGCTGCGATTGCGGCCTTCATCCAGGACGGATAGAGCCGTTGCTGTCTGCCGAGGTTGACCACTTGGCCGGTCTTGTCGAACATGACGGGGATGAGTCCGGTGTCACATGCGAGCCGTTGTGCCGTCGCGACAGATACGACTGCGGTCTGTCCCTCAATCCACGCGAAGCCCTCACCGGTGCTGAAGTCGCTCTGCGACACGTGCATGCGGAGCGCAATGCGACGCTTGCCGACCACCTTGCTCGTGTCAGTGAGGGTCGCGAGCTTCACGAGATCTACCAGCGCGTCGACTGCCATCTGCGCGAGCGTGCGGTTGTCTTCAGGCTCGGGAGTTGCAGGGCTCTCCTCGTCGCGGAACCGCGGCCCACCCCGTCGCGGCGACGTAATCGCGTCGACGGCACCCTGCACGATCGCAGCACTCTCCGGGTCGAGCTCGCCACGCACCCCAACGTTGCCATTCGGTAGGGGCGTGAACGCGAGCCAGCGCTGACCACGGAGTTCTTCTTCACGCGCGGGCACGCCGTCGAGGTCGAGCTGAGTGCGCGCATCCCGAGCTCGGGCGGCAAGCTGCTCAAAGGTGAGGCTCGGAGCTTCGGCGACCAAAGATATCGCCGCGTCGAGAAGGTCGTCGGCGGCCACGCGGCCCGGATCACCCAGCCCAGCGCGAATCACGTCGGCGGCCGCGAGCGACAAGTCCCCTTCAGACACAGCCTTCGAGACCGGGGTCAGCCAGGGCGAGGGCTCGGCAACCATGGTGCCGACGCGATCGAGGCGGCGGGCATCTTGGGCGCTCAGCCCGGTCAGTTGGGCCACCAGCATCTCGGGCTTGCGAGCGCCCAAGGACTGCGCAAGACCCGTGTAGCCGAAATCGGGGTGAGATCTCCGAGCGATCTCCGCGCTCAACACGGCCCCATTCGCCGCCGCTTGGCGCATCACCCCTGCGGCGGCCGTTTGCTCAGTGAGCAGTTCGTCGTCGCTGAGCGCTGCCACATCGTCGGGCGTGAGAGCCCGGAATGCGACGGGTGGGGAGATGTGCATGCATCAATTTTCCCACTGAGTTTCGAAGTTATCTACGAATACACGGAATCTTGGGATAACTCGTTCAGGCCACGTCTTGTGGGGGAGAGGAGGGGGAAGCAGGTGGGGTGACAACCGCAGCGGCACCCGGAGTGCCCGCCGCCGGAGCATCCACCGCCCGCAACCGAGGCGCGATCACCCGTGTGACCAGCCCGTCGACGCGATGCACGCCGTACACGGTGACGGGGATGAGCACGAGCGACCTCAGGTCGAACAGCGCGTGAAGCACGATCGGCAGCACGATGGTGCCCGAGACCGCGTAGGTGAGCATGAAGAGGGCGCCGATGATGGTGGTTCCGATGACGCCGTTGATGCCCTGGTAGAGGTGCAGCGCTCCGAACAGCAGCACGCTGCCGAACACGGCGACCGCAGCGCTGCCCGACGCGCCGAACAGCAGGGCGGGCAGGGCGAGCCGGAACATCAGCTCCTCAACAACGCCGGCGTTCACCGACATCACACCGCCGAGCAGCAGCTCCTGCCTGTTGCGCGGAAGCATCGCGGCGATGTCGCCGATGAGCGGCACCCCTTCGCTGCTTCGCGCGGCCTGCAACCCGAGCGCGGTAACCACCACGAAGGCAATGACCAGCCCAACGACGATGCCCCAGGCCAGACCGGGCGCGTGAATAAACCAGCCCCGGATCTCGCGCACAACCGGCCACCCGGTCAGCTCCTGCAGCAGCGGGGAGATGTATGCCCCCGCGAGCATGAGCAGGATCACACTCAGCCCGCCAAACGAGATGAGCGAGTCGAGCAGCCACCTGCGCATCATCTTCTGCCGACGCGCGGTGGTGCGGAACCGCTTGAACCGCTGATACTCGCGGCGGTCCCGACGGATGGTGCGCACCACAAGCAGCGCGAGCAGCAGCACGAACGCCACCCACAGCACGAGCGGCGTGAACGCCCAGGTCGGGTCAAGCATGGGTCTACCCTGTCACGGGAATACAGACCATCGCTGAGAGATTGAACCCAAGGATGACTACCGCCGTCGGCCTGCGCTCGGAGCGCGGCCCCATCCTCCTCTCGCTCATGGTGACGACAGGCCTCGTGGCCATCGACGCGACGATCCTCGCGACGGCGGTTCCCACGATCGTGGGCGAGCTCGGCGGGTTCGCGCTTTTCCCGTGGCTGTTCTCGGTGTACCTGCTGGCGCAGGCGGTCACCGTTCCCATTTATGCGAAGCTCAGCGATATCTTCGGGCGCAAGCCGATCATCCTCGTGGGTATCGCCCTCTTTCTCCTCGGCTCGATTCTGTGCGGCTTCGCGTGGAGCATGCCCGCCCTGATCGCCTTCCGCGCGATCCAGGGGCTGGGCGCGGGCGCAGTGCAGCCCATGTCGATCACGATTCTGGGCGACATCTACTCGGTGGCGGAGCGCGCTCGCGTGCAGGGTTACATGGCGAGCGTCTGGGCGGTGTCGAGCGTTGTCGGCCCCACCCTCGGCGGCATTTTCTCGCAGCTGGGCATCTGGCGCGGCGTGTTCTTCATCAACATCCCGCTCTGCATTGCGGCGGGGTGGATGCTCATCCGCCACTTCCACGAGAAGGTGGAACGCCGCGACCACAAGATCGACTACCTCGGTGCCGTGCTTCTTACGGCGAGCATGACGCTGCTGATTCTGGCGGTGCTCGAGGGCGGCCAGGCCTGGGCGTGGAACTCCCCGCAGTCCATCGGCGCCTTCGCCCTCGGTGGGGTGCTGCTCGTGGCGTTCGTGTTCGCGGAGCGGCGGGCATCCGAGCCCATCCTGCCCCTCTGGGTGTTCTCGCGACGCCTGCTTCTCACGACCACGCTCATGGGCCTCGGCACCGGTGCGCTGCTGCTCGGGCTCACGTCGTACGTTCCGACGTATCTTGAGGGGTCGCTCGGCGTTGCCCCGATCGTCGCGGGCCTCGCGCTCGCCGCGCTCACCCTCGGCTGGCCGATCGCGGCATCCTTCTCGGGTCGGGTCTACCTGCGCCTCGGTTTCAGAACCACAGCCCTCATCGGAATGATCTTCGTCGTCGCGGGTGCGGCCCTGCTCGCGGCTTTCGCGCTGACCCCGTCGGTGGCGATTGTGGCAATCGGATGCTTCGTCATTGGTCTCGGCATGGGCTTCGCCTCGACCGCCACGCTGGTCGCCGCGCAGTCGAGCGTCGAGTGGAACGAGCGTGGAGTCGTGACCGGAACCAACATGTTCGCCCGCTCCATCGGCAGCGCCCTCGGTGTGGCCATCTTCGGTGCGATCGCGAACTCGATTTTCGGAGCGACGGATGCCCCGACCATCCCACCGGAGACGATCGCCGCAGGCTCGGCCGCGGTATTCGTGGCGGTGTTCATCGTCACCCTCGCGTCAGCGGCCGCTGCGATCGCGATGCCGCGGACGCCGGTGGCGCCTGCTGAGGCGCCGGAGGGGGCTGCCGCGTAGTCGCGTCCAATGCCGGCGCCCCACACTGGGGCCGGCGCAAACCGAGGGCACCTCATATCCTCGGCTTATGGATATTGACCCACTAGGCGTACTCACGTTTCTTGCGAGCGCTGGTTTTATCGCGCTGCTCATCGGTTTTCTCGTGTGGCTGGGGCTTACCGCTCTCGTGCTCTGGGTGATGTACACGATCATTTGGACCGCGGTCCGGAGAGGCCTACGTGAGTTCTACTATCCGGGAATCAAGATGAACAAGTTGAGCGCCAGGTCGGTGCCGCAGAACAACGGGCCGGGACCGCGCGACTGGTAGTCGCACGTCGCGCTACGCTCCGAGGATGGAATTGCCGGAGGTGTGCGTCGTCTATCTGATTCGCAGCACCGCAAGTGGTGATGAAGTGCTGCTCGGCAGAAAGAAGACCGGACTTGGAATCGGAAAGCTGGTCGGTCCTGGCGGCAAGCTTGAAGCGGGCGAGACGCCCGAAGTGGCGGCTGTGCGCGAAGTGGCGGAGGAGATCGGTGTGTCCGTCACACCGTCGAGCCTCGAGCGAATCGGAGAGTTGACGTACCCCTTCCCATACAGGCCCGAGTGGAGTCAGAAGTCATGGGCATTCCGCTGCCGCGAGTGGTCAGGGCATCCGCTCGAGTCACCGGAGCTGAGGCCGGAGTGGTATCCGCTCGACGGGATCCCATTCGATCAAATGTGGGATGACGCGAAGTACTGGTTGCCGAGTGCGCTTGCTGGAGTTTTCGCGAAAGCGACGTTCGAGTTCGGACGGGATGGTCACACCGTTAGTCGTAGGGATCTGGAGAAAGACCGATAGCGCTACGCCAGTGCGCTCGGTGGTAGGAGACGTTCTCCGGGTGCAGTTCATGTCCCGATAGGAACACGAGGCCGGCAAGTGGAGCGAGAGACACCGTTTCGGCGACCGTCATGTTGTCCAGGATGACCATTCCACCGAGGTCCAATTGCGCATGATGGTTGGGGCACAGCGAGAGCAGATTGTCCAAGGAGTCGCTTCCAACGTGTGGTTTTCCCAGGGGCTTCACGTGTGCGCCCTCGGAGTACAGATTGCCTTTGGCGCCTGGAACGGCCGTGCCGCATACCTGGCACTTGTGACCGTACAGTTCCTTGACTCGGCGCGACAGGGCAGTGTCCCGAATCCGGCGGACGACTTGGGTGGTTGCATATGCGGGATCCTGCTGCGGGGGCGGGAATGAGCCAGGCAACTCTGCTTGACCTTCGATGCGGTCGAGGCGGTATTGAACTATCAGGTACCCGTCCGATCCGACTCGCGTCCACCAATCCGTGACCATAAATAGGCCGGCGTAGACAAGCCCGCGAGATGGAAGGTATGGGTTGTTCAAGGCTTCGGAAAGTCTTCTGGGTCTTCCGCGAGTGACTCTAACTGGGAGACCGCGTTCCAGGCTTGTGATTAGCCCTGCATTCCCTGGAGCGGAGATCGATTGATCTTCGGTCAGGTTCTTCATCGAGTCCGGCTTGCCTCCGTGGCCGGTATAGATGATGTAATCGCCGAAATCTTCGTCGTCCTTATAGCCACCCGATAGGACGATTGAGTCGGCCCCCTCATGGGCGTTCCCATGGATACCACCCTGCAGGGGTGGATGCCACCCGTCTGCGGCAAGAGCATTGCGATCAACGAAAATTCGCCCGACGAACATTCCGTCAGGCGTTCCAAAGTACTTGGGCATGCGGCTCCCTTTGGAACCAGCTTAGTGAGGCTACGTCAGCAATAATTCCGCTGGACCAGCACCCCCACCCAGCCTCCCGTAACAAACCTTTAACCTCCCAGAACTCCCCACGCCTCAAACCCGCGTTAGCGTAGTGACAAGCAACATCGTTCACTCTCATGCAACACAACGGCTAGAGGAGCCCGTCGTGACTGACGTCATCACACGCCCAGTGGCAGCAACGCTGACCCTGGCAGATAGAGCCGCGGCCGATGGCGTCCGCTTCATCCTTGCCACCTTCGTCGATATGAACGGCAAGCCCTGCGCGAAGCTGGTTCCCATCGAGGCACTCGCCGAGCTCGAAGCGGGAGCCCTCGGCTTCGCCGGCTTCGCGGCCGGAGCGATCGGCCAGAAGCCGCAGGATCCCGACATCTGCGTCATCCCCGACGCAGACAGCTACGCCAACCTCGACTTCATCAAGCCCGGCCTCGCGATGGTGCAGTGCGACCCGTACGTCAACGGCGAGCCATGGCCCTACGCGCCGCGCGTCATCCTGAAGCGCGTGCTCGCCGAGCTCAAGGAGACCGGCCTCGAGGCCATGGTCGGCGCCGAGATCGAGTACTACCTGCTCGCCCGCGACCCCGACGGCTCGATCGTCACCGCCGACAAGCGCGACGACGCCGGACGCCCCTGCTACGACGCCCGCGGCGTCACGCGCATGTACGAGCACCTCACCGCAACATCCACCGCCATGAACGCGCTCGGCTGGGGCAACTACGCCAACGACCACGAAGACGGCAACGGCCAGTTCGAGCAGAACTTCACCTACGCCGACGCGCTCGCCACCGCCGACCGCGTGATCACGCTGCGCTACATCATCTCGATGGTCGCCGAAGCGAACGGCATGATCGCCACCTTCATGCCCAAGCCGTTCGCCGACCGGGCCGGCAACGGGATGCACATGCACCTATCTCTCTGGCGGAATGGCGAGCCCCAGTTCCCCGACGGCCGGGATCACCACGAACTCGGGCTGAGCAGCACGGCCTACTCGTTCATCGCCGGCATCATCGATCACGCCCCCGCCCTTCAGGCGTTCATCGCGCCCTCGGTCAACTCGTACAAGCGCAGCGGCGCGACGAGCAGCGCGTCCGGCGCCACCTGGTCGCCCCGCGTCGCCGACTTCGGCGGCAACGACCGCACCCACTTCATCCGCGTGCCCGATGGCAATCGCATCGAGCTGCGCGGCGGCGACGGCAGCGCCAACCCGTACCTCGCGATGGCCGCCACGCTCGTGGCCGGCATGGACGGCATCGAGCGCGGCAGCGACCCCGGCGCGCCCAATGGTCCGGGCATCCCGGGCACCAACGCCACAAGCCTGCCGCCCACCCTGCTGCACGCCGTGGCGGCCCTGCGCGCCGACGACCTGCTCAACGACACCTTCGGTGCCGACGTCACCGGCTACTACGCCGACGTGAAGGAGGAGGAGTTTCTCACCTGGCACAACACGGTCACCCCCTGGGAGATCGACCGCTACCTCACCGCGTTCTAGTCAGCACCGAAGAGAAAGACACGTAACACCATGTGTGGCATCGCAGCCCTCCAACTGAAAGACCCCGCCCTGCGCCCGCGACTCGGCGAACTCATGCACGGCATGCTGTGCGAGATCGTTGACCGCGGGCCCGACTCGGCCGGTATCTCCGTCTACGGCGACGAGCGCCTCAACCCATCGGGAAGCGCGATGGTGAGCCTGCTCGACTCCAACCGGCCCGACGCAGAACTGCAGGCGGCGCTCGCCGACCTGCTCGGCGCATCCGTCACGGTGCTCACCCTCGGCGACACCACGCTCGTCAGTTCCCCGGTCGACACGGCCGAGCTGTCGGGCGCGCTGCGCATCGCGGCTCCGGATGCCCGGCAAATCGGTCGCGGAGAGAACGTCGCCACGCTCAAGGGCATCGGCAACCCCGTCGCCCTTGCCGAACAGTTCGGACTCTTCACGGTGAAGGGCACGCAGGGCGTCTCCCACACCCGCATGGCCACCGAGTCGGCGGTCACGGCATCCGGCTCGCACCCGTTCACCGTCGCCGACGACCTGTGCCTCGTGCACAACGGGTCGTTCTCTAACCACGCGAGCATCCGCCGCGAGCTGCGCGCGCAGGGGGTGAGCTTCGACTCCGACAACGACTCCGAGGTAGCGGCCCGCTATCTCGCAACACGCTTGGAGATGGGGGAGACCCTGCCCGAGGCCCTCGAAAGCCTCAAGACGGTCTTCGACGGTTTCTACACGCTCGTCGTGACGACCGCGACGGGCATGGCCGTGCTGCGCGACCCGATCGCCTGCAAACCGGCCATCATCGCCGAAACCGACCAGTGGGTTGCGATGGCGTCGGAGTACCGGGCGCTCGCGTACCTGCCCGGCATCGAGAACGCTCGCATCTTCGAGCCTGAGCCCGGGGAGGTCTACTCGTGGACGTTCTAACCGAAGTGTCGTTCGACCTCGCCGAGGCCACGGTGCGCGAGCTCAACCAGGCCATCCACCATGCGGAGCCCGGCTCGGTGTGGCGCGTCGCCAACCCGCGGGGCGCACACAACGTCGGCGTCGGCATCACCGTGCCGCTCGACCTCACGATCGACGGGCACGTCGGCTACTTCGCGCTCGGCATGCACCAGCGCGGCACCGTGCAGATCCTCGGCAACGCGGGAACGGGCCTCGCCGAAAACATCATGTCGGGCCTCGTGCACGTCACCGGCAGCACCTCGCAGTCGACGGCGGCGACGGGTCACGGCGGCCTCGTCGTGGTCGACGGCTCAACGGGCGCACGCTGCGGCATCGGCATGAAGGGCGTCGACATCGTGGTGGGCGGCGACATCGGTCACATGTCGGCGTTCATGGCGCAGGCGGGTCGCCTCGTCGTGTGCGGTAACGCCGGCGAAGCCCTCGGTGACTCCATCTACGAGGCCCGCATTTACGTGCAGGGCACTGTGGCATCCCTCGGCGCCGACTGCATCGAGAAGCCCATGGAGGCCGAGCACCTCGCCGAACTTGCCGACCTGCTCGCCGCCGCCGGACGCACGGATGACCCGGCAAACTTCAGGCGCTACGGCTCGGCCCGCAAGCTCTACCACTTCCACTCGAACAACTCGTACTGAGGCCAAGAACCATGGACACCAGCGCACTTCGCGAATCCGCCACCTTCGACAAGGCGGCGATCCGTCGCATCCAGCAAGCCGCCGAAACCGGGGTTTACCACATCCGTGGGTGGGGAGCGAAGCGCCCCCTGCCGCACTTCGACGACCTGCTCTTCCTCGGCGCGAGCATGTCGCGGTACCCGCTGGAGGGCTACCGCGAGGCTTGCGGAACCGACGTCATTCTCGGCGACCGCCACGCCTCCAAGCCGCTGCACCTGGCCATCCCCGTCACGATCGCGGGCATGAGTTTTGGGGCCCTGTCTGCCAACGCCAAGGAGGCGCTCGGGCGTGGGGCGTCTGAGGTCGGCACGTCGACCACGACCGGTGACGGCGGCATGACGGCCGAGGAGCGCGGCCACTCGTCGATGCTCGTGTACCAGTACCTGCCGTCTCGCTATGGCATGAATCCGGATGACCTGCGCAAGGCTGACGCGATCGAGATCGTGCTGGGTCAGGGCGCCAAGCCCGGCGGCGGCGGCATGCTTCTCGGCCAGAAGATCACCGAGCGTGTGGCCGGCATGCGCACGCTGCCGGTCGGAATCGACCAGCGCTCACCGTCGCGTCACCCCGACTGGACGGGCCCCGACGACCTCACCATCAAGATCGCGGAGTTGCGCGAGATCACCGACTGGGAGAAGCCGATCTTCGTCAAGATCGGAGCATCCCGCCCCTACTACGACACCTCGCTCGCCGTGAAGGCGGGCGCCGATGTGGTCGTGCTCGACGGCATGCAGGGGGGCACCGCCGCCACGCAGGAGGTGTTTATCGAGCACGTCGGCATCCCGATTCTCGCGGCCATCCCGCAAGCCGTCGAGGCCTTGCAGGAGTTGGGCGTGCACCGCAAGGTGCAGCTGATCGTCTCGGGCGGAATTCGCACGGGAGCGGATGTTGCGAAGGCTCTCGCGATGGGCGCTGACGCCGTGTCTATCGGAACCGCCGCCCTCATCGCGCTCGGCGACAACTCGCCCGAGTTCGCCGACGAGTACGAGAAGCTCGGCAGCGCGCCGGGCTTCTATGACGACTTCCAGGACGGTCGTGACCCCGCCGGGATCACGACGCAAGACCCGGCGCTCGCCGACCGTCTCGACCCGATCGAGGGCGGCCGCCGCATCGCCAACTACCTGCGCGTGCTCACGCTCGAGGCCCAGACGATCGCACGAGCGTGTGGCAAATCGCACGTGCGCAACCTCGAGCCCGAAGACCTGGTGGCACTGACAATAGAGTCTGCTGCCATGGCACGCGTACCTCTCGCCGGAACCAGCTGGGTTCCCGGCACCCCGCTGTGAAGGTCGTCGTAGTCGGGGCTGGCCTGGCCGGCTCCGCGACAGCATGGCGCCTCGCGCAGCGCGGCGACGACGTCACCCTCGTCGAGGCGTTCTCGCCCGCGCACCCGGGGGGCAGTTCGCACGGCAGCGCCCGGATCTTCCGTCACGCCTACCCGGACCGGTTTCACGCCGAGCTGACGGTGCGCGCCCTCGAGGGCTGGCGCGAGCTCGAGGCCGAGAGCGGTGAGCCGGTGCTGCGCATCACGGGAGGTCTCGACTTCGGCGCACAGCGTGATCTCGACGGGATCGCCGCATCCCTCGCCTCGCTGGGTCTGCCGCACGAGCGCCTGTCGGCGGATGCCGCGCGCGAGCGCTTTCCGCACATCACCTTCACCGGCCCCGCCGTGTACCACCCGGGCGCGGGCGTGCTCGATGCAGACCTCGCGGTGCGCACGATGGTGGACAGGGCGGAGCTTGCGGGCGCGACCGTGCTGGTGAACTCGCCCGTGCTGTCGGTGGGCCGAGCTGCCGGTGGCTGGGAGGTGCGGCTCGCCGACCGCACCATCACGGCTGACAGGGTCGTGCTCACGGTGGGGGCGTGGCTGCCGGAGTTTTTGAATGGAATCGCGTTTCCTCCGCTGACGGTGTCGCAGCAGCAGGCGTTCTTCTTTGCGTTCCCCGAGCAGTTCGCCGGGCCGTGGCCGATCTTCGTCTACAAAGACGAGGCGAGCGTGTACGCGCTGCCGGGCGGCTACGACGTGGGCGGTGCCGCGTTCAAGATCGCCGAACACGACGGCAAGAACGTGACCACGGCGCGCGACCGCGACGGGATCGTGCAGCCCGAGGCCCGGGAGCGCATCATCCGGTGGGTCGAAGCGAACCTGCCCGGCGTCGACCCGACACCCGTGGGGGAGACGACCTGCCTCTACACCTCGACGCCGTCGGAGGACTTCGTGATCGACAGCGTCGACGGGCTCGTGATCGCGTCGCCGTGCTCGGGCCACGGAGCCAAGTTCGCGCCGTTGCTGGGGGAGTTGATTGCGGATGTCGCGCACGGGGGCACCGCGCCGCGACCGTTCCAGCTGGCATCGCATCTGGGCCCGTCACATCTAGGCTGAGGCTGTGCCAGACCAGCAACGCCCGCTCGAGCAGATCATCGCCGAACGTGTGCGCGAGTACCGCGTCGCCGCGGGCCTGTCGGCGGCCGAGTTCGCGACCCGCACCGGGTTGTCGAAGGCCATGATCTCGCGCATCGAGTCGGCCTCCACCTCGTCGAGCCTCACGACGCTGCAGACGCTGGCCTCGGGGCTGGGGGTTCCCGTGACGGCCCTGTTTCGCGGAGCCGACACCGATCGCGAGGCCGTCTACACGCCCGCGGGCGCGGGAGGCAGCGCGGTGCGCAGTGGCACGCGGCTGGGGCACGAGTACGTGTTGCTCGGCTCCCTTCGCGGAATCGAGGGTGCACTCGAACCGACGCTCGTGACACTCACGGAGCGCTCGGCCGTGTTCCCGCTGTTTCAGCATCCGGGCACGGAGTTTCTCTACATGCTCGAGGGAACCATGGTCTACGGCCACGGCGCCTACCAGTACACCCTGCGCCCGGGCGACTCGTTGCTCATAGACGGCGAGGGCCCGCACGGCCCCCAGGAACTCGTCGACGTGCCGATCCGGTTTCTGGCGATCGCGCAGAACCACGTCTACTAGGGGCTAGGGCTTCGCTCGCCGCGCCCGCCCGTCTGCCCGCGCACCCGTCTGCCCGCGCACCCGTCTGCCCGCCCACCCGTCTGCCCGCTGCCCGTTCACGCGTCCGTTCACCCATCCGCCCGCCCGCGCGATTGCCCATTGCCCAATCGCCCACGCATCGCCCATCGTCGCGGTCGTGAAACGAGATCCCGAGCTCCAGCGTTCCCGCTTCTCAGGACAACGGTTCGTGCACGAAGCAATGTCCTGAGGAGCGGGAACGACGCGGCTGAACCTGAAATCACGGCGCGCGCTGTGCCGTGCCATGCCAGGCAGCGGCAGCGGCAGTGACCGCAGTGGGCGTTGCCGCGGAAGCGGCCGGCACAGTGGCCGTCGCCGGAGTCGTGGCCCTAGCCGCACGCAGCCCAGAGTCCGAGGCCCGCCGACCGTGCGGCATCCTCCGCGGCCTCGACCTCGTTCTGCAGCAGCAGGTTGGGCGAGTACATCTCCACCTCTGCCATGCCCGAGCTGAGCAGCGCGAGGTTCACGTTCACCGCGTCATCCGTGTAGATGAAGAGCAGCGAGCGCCCGTACTGGTCGAGGGGTTCGACGTCGTCGACGACCCACACGTGGGTTCCCTCGGGCAGCAGCCCCCGCAGCGCGGTCGTCGCCTCCTCGCCGTAGCACTCGGCGTTCTCGCCGATCTCGGGGGTGTTGATCCCGAGTAGCCGCACCTTGCGACCGTCAGCGAGAAACAGCGTGTCGCCGTCGTGCACGTACTCGACCTCGGCCTCGGTTGCGTCGGCCGGGATGCCCGCCTCGAGCGCCGGCTGCTGCTCGGTCGGGTCGGTGGGCTCGGTCTGCCCGGCCTGCTCGCTGGGCCCGGTCTGCTCGGTCTGCCCCGTCTGCCCGGGCCCACCGGGCTGAGCCGCCTCGTCACCCGCCTGCGGCACGAGGGCGATCGCAAGGTAGGCGACCGCAGCGATCAGGATGATCACGAGCAGCGAGAGCAGGGCCTTCATGCCAGCATTCTCGCAGGGTCCCGACCTTCGCCGACTTCACGGGCCCAAAGGAGCGGGGGTGGGAGACTGAACGCATGACGGATGCCGCGCCCAACCCCCAGGTCGACGAACTGATTGCCGTGCTGCACCGCCTGCGCGCTCCCGGCGGGTGCGCGTGGGACCGCGAGCAGACCCACGCGTCGCTCGTGCAGTACCTCGTCGAGGAGACCTACGAACTCGTCGACGCGATCGAGTCCGGCGATGACAAAGAACTCGTCGAGGAACTCGGTGACGTGCTCTACCAAGTGATCTTTCACTCCGACCTGGCCGCCGAGGAGGGGCGCTTCACGCTCGAAGACGTCGCCGCCCACATGACGCAGAAGATGATCGGCCGCCACCCTCACGTCTTCGGCGATGTCATCGCCGACACCCCCGACGCGGTCATGGAGAACTGGGACAAGCTCAAGGCGGTCGAGAAGCCCACGCGCACGAGCGTGCTCGACGGCATCCCGCAGGGCATGCCCTCGCTCGCCCTCGCCGACAAACTGCTCGGCCGAGCCGACAAGGTGGGGCTGCTGGATGCCTCGGCGCCCGGCGCCGTCAACGTCACGAGCGAAGACGAGCTCGGGCCACTGTTGCTGGCGATCGTGGCATCCGCCAAGGCAAACGGACTCGACTCAGAACGCGCTCTTCGTGGCGCGCTGCGCGAACTGCAGGCCGAGATTCGAGCCCATGAGATCGAGGGCGCGAGCGACGCGGGAGTGATCGGTCTCAAACGTTAAGAGCGGTGCCCCCTCCAACCCGAATGGAGAGGGCACCTTGATAGGCACGGCTGGTTTCAGGGCGCTAGGCCTATGAAAGCGAACCGTGCCCGTGAGGATCGGCGGGCTTTACCCGAACCGCCGACCTCGTCTGGGGGAGAACATCTGCGAACCCGGACTTCATCGACAGGCGCGAACGTCGAACTATCGTAACACCCCCTAAATGGGGGCGTGCACGGCGCGCACCCGCTCACTACGAGAGAATCGATGCATGGCGTCACAGGTGAACCCTCCGCGCGGGATGCGCGACTTTCTTCCGGCCGAGAAGGCACAGCGCGAGCGTGTGCTCGGCGTGATCCGCCAGTCGTACCGCGCGCACGGTTTCGACGAGATCGAGACCCCCGTCGTGGAAGACAGTGACCGCCTGCACTCGGGCCTCGGCGGCGACAACGAGAAGCTCGCTTTCGAGGTCTTGAAGCGTGGGCTCACGGTCGACGACCTGCGGTCAGCGAACGAACCCCTCGACCTCTCCGACCTCGGCCTGCGCTTCGACCTCACGGTTCCGCTCGCCCGGTTCTACGCGAGCCACCGCGGCGAGCTGCCCTCCGTTTTTCGCGCGATTCAGATCGCCCCCGTGTGGCGTGCCGAGCGACCGCAGAAGGGGCGCTTCCGGCAGTTCATCCAGTGCGACATCGACATCATCGGGGAGGCCGGACCTCTCGCGGAGATCGAGCTGATCAACGCGACCGTCGCCACGCTTGACGCGCTCGGACTCGAGGGCTGCAGCATCCGGATCAACGATCGCCGCCTGCTCATCAGCGCCCTCACGATCCTCGGCTTTCCGGTTGCAGAACACGACGCCGTGCTCATCACCATCGACAAGCTCGACAAGATTGCGCAGGCGGGGGTGATCGCCGAGCTGCGCGAGCGCGGTTTTGACTCCGACGCGATCGCCGCTCTCGAAGCGTTCTTCCAGCGCCCCACCACCATGGAGCTGCTGCCGTTCGGCGAGGCCGCCATCCGCAAGTTTCTGCCCGAGGGCGTCGACCCGGTCGCGGTCGCCGAACTCGCGGCGATCGGCGAGGCCGTCAACGAGCTAGCGGGCGACCAGGTCGTGCAGTTCGACGCCTGGCTCGTGCGCGGCATGGGTTACTACACGGGCGCGATCTTCGAGGTCGCGCACCCGTCGGTCGGTTACTCGCTCGGCGGTGGCGGGCGCTACGACGGCATGATCGGCCGATTCCTCGGCACCGAGGTTCCTGCAGCCGGCTTCTCACTCGGATTCGAGCGTCTCGTCGACCTCGTCGAGTTGCCCGCGGGCAGCGAGCCGGATGCCACGGCCCTCGTGTACGACGCGGATGTGCCGCCAGCCCAGCTTGCGGCCCTGCAGAAGCAGCTCATCGCTGACGGACAACGGGTGCGCGTCGAGCGCAAGCGCAAGAACCTCGCGCCCCTGCTCGCCGAGCTCGCCGCGTCGGGATTCACCCGCTTCGCGCTCGTGAACGCGAGCACGACCACCCCGGAGTTCAAGCCCCTGGGCTAGGCGGCTCTTCACGTCTCTGGGCTAGGCGGGTCGAGCGTGACGAGACCGCGGGAATCGCGGGGCATTTCATCGAGCTCAACCTGCTCATGCTAATATTGTTAAGTGCTTAACAATATTGAGGCTATTCTCAACTCCACCGCGTTCAAGCTGCACCAGGCGACGCTGCTCATCGACCGCATCGCCGACGAGTACCTGCAGCGCGAGCACGGCATCCGCTACCCGGCATTTCTGGTGCTGCTCATGGCGCGGGTGCTTGGCCCCATAAGCCAGCAGGCAATCGCAGCCAACCTCGGCGTGAGCCGTGCGTCGATCACCCAGCGGGTGGCGGGGCTGCAGGATGCCGCATACCTCGCCATCTCGAAAGACCCCACCGACTCACGCGCCAACATCGTCGCTCTCACCGCGGCCGGCACCGCCCTTATCGACGCTGCCTGGCAGGGGCTCGACAACCACCAGAGCGGGCTCGACGAGGGAGTCGACGAGCAAGCGCTCGCCGCCCAGCTCGATCGGCTCATCGCCAATGGCAGAAAGATCGTGACGACGTGAAGCACCTCGAGTTCGGCGAGGGCGACCCCCTGCTCTGGCTGCACGGCGGCAATGTCGCCGGCTGGATGTGGGGGCAGCAGGTTCCGGCTTTCTCCGACTACCGCAGTATCGTTCCCGACCTGCCCGGCTTTGGCGCGAGCAACGACGAGCCCTGGGTGTCCATCGCCGACACGGCCGACCAGCTCGCGACCCTGCTGCACGAACCCGCGCATGTCGTGGGGCTGTCGCTCGGCTCGAGCGTTGCCCTCGAGCTGGCGGCGCGTCATCCGCAGCTCGTGCGCAGCCTGTTTCTCGCCAGCACCCAGGCGGCACCCCCGCGTCGCCGCGACCTGATCGCAGGGACGGCGCTCCTCACCTTCTGGAACCAGCGAGGTTTCTGGGTCACCCTGGCGCGCAGTTACGGACTCACCGGCGATGACGCCGAGCTGTTCGTCGAGACCGGACTCGGCATCACGAAGCAAACCGCGCGGGCGATCTATGCCGAGGTGCGCAACGGTATTGCGCCCGCCACGCTCGCCGCGGTCACGGCTCCGATGCACGCAATCGCGGGCGAATTGGATTCACCCGCCATCACGAAGGCGTCACTCGAGTTGCTGCGCACCGCGGGCGCAACCACCGCGATCGCCCCCGGCATGCACCACCAGTTCAACATCGAGAACGTGCAACTGTTCAACTCCGCGCTGCGTGGGTGGTTAACGGGCGGGGCTAGTATTTAGGCGCAACCCCACCACACAGTCTTATAAAGAGGAGTACCCCCGTGGCATTGATCGAGGCAGTTGGAGCCCGCGAGATTCTGGATTCACGGGGCAACCCGACCGTCGAGGTAGAAGTTCTGCTCGACGACGGCGTTGTTGCTCGCGCGGCGGTTCCGTCCGGTGCGTCCACGGGCGCCTTTGAGGCGTACGAGCTGCGCGACGGCGACAAGAGCCGTTACCTCGGCAAGGGCGTGCTCAAGGCCGTCGACGCCGTGCTCGACGTGCTCGGCCCGGCCATCGAGGGTTTCGACGCAGCCGACCAGCGTCTCATCGACGCCGAGATGATCGCTCTCGACGGCACCGACAACAAGAAGAAGCTTGGCGCGAACGCCATCCTCGGCGTGAGCCTCGCCGTTGCCAAGGCCGGCGCCGACTCGGCCGACCTTCCCCTGTTCCGCTACCTCGGCGGACCCAACGCGCACACGCTCCCCGTGCCGCTCATGAACATCATCAACGGTGGCGCGCACGCCGACACCGCCCTCGACATCCAGGAGTTCATGGTGCTGCCGGTCGGCGCCGAGACCTTCGCCGAGGGCCTTCGCTGGGGTGCAGAGGTCTACCACGCGCTCAAGAGCACGCTGCAGAAGGGTGGCCAGTCCACCGGTCTCGGCGATGAGGGTGGCTTCGCTCCCGACCTGCCCGGCGCACGCGCGGCGCTCGACTTCATCGTTGAGGCCATCAACCTGGCCGGCTTCACCCCCGGTAAGGACTTCGCCCTGGGCCTGGATGTTGCGGCAACCGAGTTCTTCGAAGACGGCGTCTACTCCTTCGAGAAGCAGAAGCTCTCGGTTGAGCAGCTCACCGAGTTCTGGGTGGGGCTTGTCAACGACTACCCGCTCGCCACGATTGAAGACCCGCTCGCAGAGGATGACTGGGAGGGCTACCAGCACCTCACCGAGCAGCTCGGCGGCAAGGTGCAGATCGTTGGTGACGACCTGTTCGTGACCAACCCGATCCGCCTGCAGAAGGGCCTCGACCTGGGCGTCGCCAACTCGATCCTCGTGAAGGTCAACCAGATCGGAACCCTTACCGAGACGCTCGACGCGGTTGCCCTCGCGCAGCGTGCCGGCTACACCGCGATCATCTCGCACCGCTCGGGCGAGACCGAAGACACCTTCATCGCCGACCTCGCGGTTGCAACCGATGCGGGTCAGATCAAGACGGGTGCGCCCGCTCGTTCCGACCGCGTTGCCAAGTACAACCAGCTGCTTCGCATCGAAGAAGAGCTGGGCGACGCTGCCGTCTACGCTGGTCGCTCGGCGTTCCCGAGGTTCAAGGCTTAATCGCTTACCCTTGACGAATGGCTAAGAACGGCGGGACCCGACAGGTTCCCGTCGTTCTTCCACGTGAGGAGAGCGCACCCGAGCGCTGGTTGCGCACCATCCGGTTGTCTGGATTCACGGTGCTCATGCTCGCGCTACTCGTGCTCGCCATGATCGTGCTGGCACCCAACCTGCGCATCCTGATCGAACAGCGTCAGCAGATTGCGGCCCTCGAGCAGGAGGTCGCGACGGCGGGCGAGTCGGTGCAGGAACTCACGGGCGATGTCGCCCGGTGGGAAGACCCCGCTTACATCGAATCGCAGGCGCGCGAGCGACTCTTCTACGTCTACCCGGGCGACGTGAGCTACCTCGTGATCGGCAAGACCGGCGGCGCCACCACCTCTGACGGCCAGCCCATCAGTGACGAGATTCAGACCACGCAGGTTGACTGGCTCCGCAGCATGCTCGCGTCGGTCTACACCGCCGGACTCACGGATGCCCAGCCTCAGGACTTGACGACGCAATGATGACACCGGCCACCGAAGAAGACATCGCAACGGTCTCGCGCCAGCTGGGACGCCCCGCGCGCGATGTCGTGGGCATTGCCGCTCGCTGCGCGTGCGGCGCACCTACCGTGGTGTCGACCAAGCCACGGCTGACCGACGGAACCCCGTTTCCCACCTTCTACTACCTCACCCACCCGGCCGCTACCGCGGCGGTCTCTACCCTCGAGGCGGAGGGCGAGATGCCCGGGCTCGCCGCCCTGCTTGTGGACGACGTGGCAGAGCAGTACCGCACGGCCCACGAGTCGTACATCGCCGACCGCGACGCTTACGGCCTCGTGCCCGAGATCGCGGGGATCTCCGCGGGCGGCATGCCTGATCGCGTCAAGTGCCTTCATGCGCTCGTCGGTCACGCGCTAGCCGCAGGCCCCGGGGTCAATCCCATCGGCGACATCGCGCTCGAGCGCGCGGAGTGGAGCCCGCTGGTGTGCGAATGCATCGACTACGAGCGGGTCGAAGGGAACACCCCGTGAAGCGCCGCCCCCTCGCGGCATCCACCCTCCTTCTCGCGCTGGCCGCGACCCTGCTCGCGCCCCTGCCCGCCTCCGCCGACGCGGTGCGCGACCGGGAGTACTGGCTTGACGACTACGGCATCCGTGCCGCGTGGAACACCACCAAGGGCGAGGGCATCACGATCGCCGTGATCGACACCGGGGTCGACGGCAGCGTCGCCGAGCTCAAGGGCGTGGTTGTCGGCGGCACGGATTTCTCGGGCCTCGGTGCATCCAATGGGCAGGCCCCCGTGGGTTCGGTCGGCTCCGAGCACGGCACGATGGTTGCGTCGCTTGCTGCGGGTCGGGGCACGGGCGGCAACAACGGTGTGATCGGGTCGGCGCCCGCCGCCAAGATCCTCTCGATCTCCATCGGCTTCGGCGAGGGCACGTCGAGCGACGACGACCAGATCGCGAACGCGGTTCGCTGGGCCGTCGACAACGGGGCCAACGTGATCAACATGTCACTCACCCGCAACACCCTCGAATGGCCCGAAAGCTGGGACGACGCGTTCCTCTACGCGATGGAGCACGACGTCGTGATCGTCGCCGCTGCAGGCAACCGGGGGAGCGGCACCACCACGGTCGGCGCACCCGCGACCATGCCGGGCGTACTGACGGTCGCGGGCGTTGACGCGACGGGCCAGGCCAGCTTCGACGCGTCGTCGCAGGGCATCACGATCGCGGTCGCGGCCCCGAGCGAAGATCTCGTTGGCGTCGTGCCGGGCGGCGGCTACCGCACCTGGAGCGGCACGAGCGGTGCCACCCCCATCGTGGCGGGCATCGTTGCCCTCGTCATGGCGGCTCACCCCGGCCTCGACGCCGCAAACGTCATCAACCGCGTCGTCGCCACCGCGCGCGATGCGGGGGAGTCGGGGCCCGATCCGATCTACGGTTTCGGACTCGTGGATGCCCAGGCCGCCGTCACCGACCTCACCGTGGTGCGGGTCGACGCCAACCCCATGGGTGACCTGCGGGACTGGATCCGACTCAACCGCCGCGCCGAGGCAACCCCCACGCCCCTGCCGACCCTGGCGCCCTCGCCGAGCCCCGCACCCGTCGCGGTTGGCCCGCAGAACCCGCTCGGCACTGTGCTTCCCACCGTCAACCTGCTGCGAAACGTGGGCATCCCGGTGGGTGTTCTGCTGCTGTTTGGCGGCATCATTACGTGGTTGGTCGTCGCGGCCGTGCGGCATTTCAGGTCCCCTCGCCAGACAGAGTAGATTTGGAGCGAACTTTTCCCTGAGGAGACCACCACTCGTGCCCAAAATCCTGATCGTCGGCGGCGGCTACGCCGGTTTCTACACCGCGCGCAAGCTTGAAAAATGGCTTGGCCGCAACGAAGCCGAAGTCACCATGGTCGACCCTCTGCCGTACATGACGTACCAGCCGTTCCTTCCTGAGGTTGCCGCCGGATCGATGGAGCCGCGTCACGCGGTCGTCTCTCACCGCCGTCACCTCAAGACGACGCGCGTCATCACCGCGAAGGTCACCAACGTCGACCACGCCGCCAAGACGGCAACCATCGTGCCGCCCGTCGGCGAGCCCTGGACCGAGACTTACGACATCGTCGTGATGACCGCCGGTGCCGTGTCGCGCACGTTCCCGATCCCCGGTGTCGCCGACGAGGCGATCGGCATGAAGAACATCGAGGAGGCGATCGCGGTACGCGACCGCATCCTCAGCAACTTCGACAAGGCATCCAACCTGCCCGCCGGTCCCGAGCGCGACCGCCTGCTCACCTTCGTGGTTGTCGGTGGCGGCTTCGCCGGTATCGAGACCTTCGCCGAGATGCGCAACCTCGCGTCGGCTCTCGTCAAGAAGTACCCGACGATCAAGTTCGAAGACACCCACTTCCACCTCATCGAGGCGATGGGTCGCATCATGCCCGAGGTGTCGCTCAAGACGAGCCTCTGGGTGATCAAGTCGATCGAAGAGCGTGGTGGCCAGATTCACCTCGACACCCAGCTGAAGTCGGCTGCCGGTGGCGTCGTCGAGTTGTCGACGGGCGAAACCTTCGAGTCCGACACGATCGTGTGGACCGCGGGTGTCATGGCCAACCCGGTCATCCGCCAGACCGACCTGCCCATCGAGGAGCGCGGTCGCCTTCGCGGCAACGCATCCCTCCAGATCATCGACGACGACGGCCCCATCGCCGACGCGTGGACTGCCGGCGACGTTGCGGCGATTCCGGATCTCTCGGGCGGTGGCGTCGGCGGATTCTGCGTACCCAACGCCCAGCACGCTGTGCGCCAGGGCAAGTTGCTCGCCAAGAACGTCGTTGCATCGCTTCGTGGTGAGGCTCCCAAGGAGTACTTCCACAAGAACGCGGGAGCTGTCGCGGGCCTCGGTCTCTACAACGGTGTCTTCCAGTCGGGCAACTTCGCGGTCAAGGGACTCATTGCCTGGTTCATGCACCGCGGCTACCACGGTCTCGCGATCCCGACGTGGGAGCGCAAGATCCGTGTCTTCGCTGACTGGATCGGCAACTTCTTCCTCGGTCGCGACAACGTCTCGATCGAGGCCCGTGTGCACCCGCGCGCGGCCTTTGAGGAGTTCGCGACGCGCCCCAAGGTCTAGCCTTTGCACCATTTCTGCCCGAGATGACGCAATGTGTGCCTTAGCCGATGGCTAAACAACACATTGCGTCATCTCGCGGTCGTTAAGGCATCCGTACACTGGGGATGCACGGCCCCGGTAGCCCAATGGCAGAGGCAGACGACTTAAAATCGTCCAAGTGTGGGTTCGACCCCCACCCGGGGCACCGTCGTTTTGCGGGCGCCCGAGGGGCGCGCGCAAACCGACAATGCCGTAGTCGTGAGAACCCTTCGTGGGCCCCCGCTGGGCAGTCCGGCGCAGCGCGCAGCGCTGTGGTGGCGGCTCAGTAGGGGAGTCGACCCCCACCCGGGTCACCGTCGTTCTGGGGGTGCCGGGGGATGTCTCGTCTTTAGGGGAGGCGATTCGGGTGAGATGACGGCAACTCAGGGTTCGCAAGCGATAGAGTGCGGCGAAGGGCCAATCCGCTCCCTCCCGTCGATCCCACATCCTGGAGTCATACCGTGAGCACACCCACTGCACCTGCCGCCTCCGACGGCCGCGCCCTCGGCATCGTCGGCCTCGTCCTCGCATTCGTCTTCTCGCTCGCGGGGCTGATCGTCAGCATCATTGCGCGCAACCAGTCGAAGGCGGCGGGAGTGACAAACACTCCTGCGACCGTCGGTCTCGTGCTCAGCATCATTTTCCTGGTGCTCACGGTGCTCAGCTGGATCATTCTGATCGCAACAGGCGCCCTCGCGTACTTCTTGAACCCGCAGGGGTAGCGCCCGACGGCACCACCCTCCAGCGCATCGCGAAGCGATGTGGCGGCGGCGCAGTAGGGGAGTCGACCCCCACCAGGGGCACCGTCCATTCATCAGCGCGCCCCATTGTCATCCGCGCGCCCCGTGCGCGCACCGCACTGATGACAATGCGCCGCACCGATGACACGCCCCGCGCTCACGGCGGTGCCCGGCCTGACAACGCGCCGCACTGATGACACGCCCCGCGCTCACGGCGACGCCCGGCCTGACAACGCGCCGCACGAATTACAACGCGCCCCACCCACTACAAAGCGCCGCACGAACAACAAGCGCCCGCCAGCACATGCGGATGTCTTGCGTTCTGGACATCCGTCTGGGACAGTTGACCCACTATGAGCCGGATCCCTGCAGACGAGCGTCGCGCGCTGCTCGTGCAGGCCGCGCTGAGAGTCATCGCCGCCCATGGCGTCTCGGGCGCGACAACCCGCGCGATCGTCGCTGAGGCGGGCATGTCGCTTGCGAGCTTCCACTACGCGTTTCGCTCGCACGACGAGATGATGCGCGAACTCATCGCCTACGTCGTGGGCGCCGAGTCGAACGCCGTGTTCGCGGTGCTGCGCCCGGGCTCCGACATCGAGACCTCCCTGCGCGAGGGCATGAACGCCTTTCTCGACTACGTGATCTCCGACCCCGGCCACGAGCAGGTGATGCAGGAGCTCGTGCAGTACGCCCTGCGCACCCCCGACCTCGAACACCTGGCTCGCGAGCAGTACGACAGCTACCGCGGTGCCGTGAGCGAGATCCTCACCGAGGGGGCCGCGGCCGCACACGTCACCTGGACGCTGCCGGTCGCCGAAGTTGCCCGGCTCGTCGTCACCGTCACGGATGGGGTGACCCTCGCCTGGCTCGCCGACCGGGATGCCGCGGCAGCCCGCCGAGTACTCGATTTCGCCGCGACATCCCTCGCGCGGCTCGCCGTTCCCACCACAATCAAGGAGCCCGCTCAGTGACTCAGGTCGATACCGCCCCGGCACCATTCGCCGAACCGACGAAGGCCGTGACGGGGGGATGGATCGCCCTGTTCGCCACCGCCTGGCTCGGCATCTGGATGGCCCAGCTCACGCCCGTGCAACTGCTGCTGCCCGTTCAGATCGAGGCTCAGCTCAAGGCCACCTACTGGGTCGACAACGTTGTGGCGTTCGGCATCATCTCGGGCATCGCGGGCCTGTGCGCCCTCATCGCCTACCCGCTCACGGGCGCGCTCTCCGACCGCACCACGAGCCGGTTCGGTCGTCGTCGCCCGTGGATCGCCGCGGGCGCCCTCATCTTCGCGGCATCCCTGCTGCTGCTGGGGTTGCAAGACACGATGGTGGGCATCGGCGTCTTCTGGTCGCTCGCGCTCACCGGTTTTTGCGTGCTGACGGCGGCCCTCACGGCCACGATCTCCGACCAGGTGCCCATCAACCAGCGCGGCTTCGTGTCGGGGTGGATATCGGCGCCGCAGGCGATCGGTACGATCCTCGGCCTGGTGCTCGTCACGACTCTCTTCACGGGACAGTTCCTCGGATACGCCGCTGTCGCCGTGCTTCTGCTCATCCTCGTGCTGCCTTTCCTGCTGCGCACAACAGACGCCGTGCTCCCGACCGCAGACAAGCTCACGCTCAAGAAGCTCATCGAGGGGTTCTGGATCAGTCCGCGCCAGTACCCGGATTTCGGCTGGACCCTGCTGAGCCGCATCCTCGTCAACTTCGGTAACGCGTTCGGCACGGCTCTGCTGTTCCAGTTCCTGCAGTACGGCCTGCTTGTCGATGACGCCGAAGACACGCTCATCCTGCTGACCCTCGTTTACATGGTGTTCGTCATTCTTGCGAGCCTCGTGCTCGGCCGCTTGAGCGACAAGCTCGGGCGTCGCAAGGCCTTCGTGTTTGTTGCGGCGGCGCTGCAGGGCGTGGCGGCGCTCATGCTCGCGTTCATCCCCGACCTCGGTGTCGCGTTCTTCGCCGCGGGCCTGCTCGGGCTCGGCTACGGCTGCTTCCTCTCGGTTGACCAGGCGCTCGCGACCCAGGTGCTTCCCGATCCGCACACTCGAGGCAAAGACCTCGGGATCATGAACATCGCCACCGCGGTGCCCCAGGCGCTCGCCCCGCTGTTCGGCGCTCTCATCGTCGCCGCGCTTGCGGGATTCCAGGGATTGTTCATCCTGTCTGCTGTGGCCGCCATACTGGGAGCGATCGCCGTTCTACCGATCAGGAGCGTTCGCTGATGAAACTCCCCGCGCCCACCGCGACGCCGTGGCTTGAGCCCGCCTCCTATTGGAGTGGTCTGAGCCACGCCACACGCAATCTCGATACCCCCTTCGGCGCCGTCGAGATCAACGCCCTCGCCCACAACGCGCACGACATGCTGGCGCGCGCCAACGGCACCACGATTCGCGTGGCCTCAAAGTCGGTGCGCGTTCGCGGCGTGATCGATGCCGTGCTCGCATTGCCCGGCTACAAGGGTGTGCTCGCCTACACGCTCGCCGAAGCGCTGTGGCTTGCCGAGACCATCGACGACGTCGTCGTCGGCTACCCGACCGTCGATGCTGCCGGAATCACGACGCTCGCCACGAGCGACAAGTCCCGACGGGTCACGATCATGGTCGACTCGGTCGAGCAGCTCGACTTCGTCGACTCCGTGATCGCTGCCGACAAGCGCGAGACAATTCGCGTCTGTCTCGAGCTTGATGCGTCGTGGGAGTCGAAACTGCTGGGCTTCACGGGTGTCTTCCGGTCTCCCGTACGCACCGTCGAGCAGGCCCAGTTGCTCGCAAGCGAAATCGTGAAGCGCCCGGGCTTTGAGCTCGTCGGCATCATGTCGTACGAGGCGCAGATCGCGGGCGTCGTCAACCGTCCGCCGGGCAGGGCGCTGCGCGGCCATGCGGTCGACTGGATGCAGGAGAGCTCGTATCGCGAGCTGCTCGAGCGCCGCGGCAACGTTGTTGCGGCTGTGCGGGAGCTCGCCGACCTCGAGTTCGTCAACGGAGGCGGCACCGGCTCGCTCGAGCGCACGGCAGCCGACACCTCGATCACCGAGATCGCGGCGGGTAGCGGACTCTTCGGCCCCCACCTGTTCGATGGGTACAGCCACTTCAACCCGGCCCCCGCCGCCGCGTTTTCGCTCTCGGTCGTGCGCAAGCCGACCCCCGACATGGCGACCATCCTGGGTGGCGGATGGATCGCATCCGGGCCTCCCGACACCTCCCGCCTGCCGCAGCTCGCGTGGCCGCAGGGCCTCAAGTACGTGCCGAGGGAGTCGGCGGGCGAGGTGCAGTCGCCCCTGACCGGGTCTGCCGCAGCGAAGCTCACGGTGGGCGACCGCGTCTGGCTGCGCCACACCAAGGCCGGTGAACTGAGCGAACACCTCAACGAGTTCGCGATGGTTGACGGCGACCGTATCGTTGACACGATGGCGACCTATCGAGGTGAAGGGAAGGCGTTCCTGTGAGTGTGAACACCACGACGAGCGCGAGCATCCAGGCGGGCAAGCGCTGGCGCAACTGGGGCCGCTCCGAGAGCTCGAATCCGCAGTTCTTTTCGCGTGCGACGTCGGTCGACGAGGTCGTCGGCACTGTCGCGTTTGCGAAGTCCAGAAACCTCACGATCAAGCCGGTCGGTGCGGGCCACAGTTTCACCTCGATTGCGGCGACCGATGGCGTGCAGCTCGATATCGCGGCTCTCGACGGCGTTCTCGCGGTCTCAGGCAATGAGGTCACCCTCGGTGCCGGCACCAACCTGTACCAGCTTCCCGCACTGTTGGGCGATTTCGGCCTCGCCCTCGAGAACATGGGCGACATCGATCGCCAGACGATCGCGGGCGCCATTTCCACCGGCACCCACGGCACGGGCGCAGCCTTCGGTGGCCTCGCCACCCAGATCGTCGCGCTCACCCTCGTCACCGCGAGTGGCGATGTTCTCACGATCAGCGAGACCGAGAATGCCGAGCTGCTGCCCGCCGCACGTCTGGGCCTCGGTGCGCTCGGGGTGGTGGTGGATGTCACGCTCCGCTGTGTTCCCGAATTCGTGATGCACGCGATCGAGCGTCCCGAGCCGCTCGACGAGGTACTCGACAACTGGATGCACCGCGCCACGAGTGTGGATCACTTCGAGTTCTACTGGTTTCCGCACACGACCTCGGCCCTCACCAAGACGAATACGCGCTTGCACGCTGACACCCCGCGCAAGCGGCAGAACCCCGTTGCCGCCTGGTTCGACGACGAGTTTCTGGCCAACGGTGTCTACGCCGCGCTGTGCCAGGTCGGTCGCATGATGCCGGGCACGATCCCGTCGCTCAACCGTCTCGCCGACAAGGCCGTGGCCCAGCGCGAGATCGTCGACGGCTGGCACGAGGTGTTCACGAGCCCGCGCCGCGTGAGGTTCCGCGAGATGGAGTACTCGATCCCGGTCGAGAACGTGCCCGCGGCCTTGCGTGAAGTGCAGGCTCTCATCGAGGCGAAGGGCTGGTGCATCAGCTTTCCCGTTGAGGTGCGGGTCGCGGCCGCCGACGAGAACTGGCTCTCGACCGCTTACGGTCGCCAGGCCGGCTACATCGCCGTGCACCGCTACTACCGCGAAGACCCCACCGAGTACTTCGAGGCCGTCGAGCAGATCATGCGTGCCCACGACGGCCGCCCGCACTGGGGCAAGATGCACACGCGCACGGCCTCCGACCTGCGGCCCGCCTACCCGCGCTTCGACGACTTTCTTGCGGTTCGTGACAGGCTCGACCCAGAGCGAGTGTTCCAGAACGATTACACGAGGGCTGTGCTGGGCGAATGAACGAGTGGCTGCATGACCCCCAGGGCTTTGCGGCACTGATTCCCGAGACCTTCACGATGGGGGTCGCGACGGCGGCGTTCCAGATCGAGGGCGCCGTTCGCGAGGATGGCCGCGGCGAGTCGACCTGGGACACCTTCATGGCCCAGCCGGGTCGCATTGCCGATGGCTCGAACGCCTCGATCGCGGCCGACCACTACCACCGCTACCCCGAAGACGTCGCGCTCATGAAAGAGCTCGGCATCGACTCCTACCGCTTCTCGCTGGCCTGGCCGCGCATCCAGCCCGGCGGTACCGGCGGGCCCAACCGGGCGGGCATCGCGTTTTACGATCGACTGCTCGACGAGTTGCTCGCGGCGGGCATCCGGCCCATGGCCACCCTCTTTCACTGGGACATGCCCGAGCCGCTGCAGCACAAGGGCGGGTGGATGCAGCGAGACACCGCGTCACGCTTCGCCGACTTCGCGGTGCTCGCAGGCGAGGCATTCGGTGACCGCATCGACAAGTGGATCACGCTCAACGAGCCCACGACCGTAACCCTCAACGGCTACGCGCTGGGCGTTCACGCACCCGGCGCGACCCTCATGTTCGATTCACTTCTGGCGGTGCACCACCAACTGCTCGGCCACGGACTGGCAGTGCAGGCGCTGCGCTCGGTGGGCGTCTCCGGGGGCATCGGCATCACCAACGTGCACTCGCCGGTCGTGCCCGCGAAAGACAACTTCCTCACCCGGCAGTACGCGGAGGTGTTCGACCTCGTGCACAACCGCATCTACGCCGACCCGATCCTGCTCGGCCGCTACCCGAAGTTTCCGTTGCTTGCGCGCAAGCAGTTCCGCGCGCTTATCGACGTGGATGCTGCAGACCTTGCGACCATCGCGCAGCCCATCGATTTCTACGGTCTCAACTACTACATGCCCACGCGCATCGCGTCCGGTGCGCCCGCCAACGACTCCACCCCAGACGGTGGCAGCTCGGCCGGGATGCGCGCGCTGCCCTTCCACCTCGCACAGTGGCCGGAGTATCCGACCACTGCCTTTGGGTGGCCGGTCGCTCCCGAGTACCTCGGCGTCACCCTCACGGACTACGCCGAGCGCTACGGCGACGCCCTCCCGCCCGTCTACATCACCGAGGGCGGTGCGAGCTTCACCGACGTGGTTGCGGCCGACGGGTCGGTGGATGACGCGCACCGCGCAAGCTACCTCGCCGACCACCTCGAGCAGGCGCTCGCGGGGGCCCCGGGTCTCGACGTGCAGGGCTACTTCGTCTGGACGCTCATGGACAACTGGGAGTGGGCGGCGGGTTTCGCCGAGCGCTTTGGGCTCGTGCGGGTCGATTTCGACACTCAGGTTCGCACCCCGAAACGCTCCTACAAGTGGCTGCAGCAGGTGCTCCGGGCTCGTAGTTAACCTGCGCGAAACACAGCCCAATTCATCACGAAACGCGCTCTGGCTAAGTTCGCCTCATTCCCTTCCATTTCTTCACAGAGGCGAGGCATCACACGCATGTCCATCATCCACAGCATTAGGGCCCGTCGAGCCGCAACCATCGTTGCCGCGTCGGTCGTGGCGTCCATCGCACTCGCGGGTTGCGCGCCGGCGACCGACACAGCAACCGGCACCGACGGCGAGGCAGCGAGCTTTGGCGAGATCAACGTTCAGCTCTCCTGGATCAAGAACGAGGAGTTCTCGGGCGAGTTCCTGGCCACGAGCAACGGCTACTACGAAGACGCCGGTTTCACGGCCGTCAACCTGACCCCCGGCCCGTCGACCGGCACGGCCGAGCTGCTCTCGGGCACCACCGACATCGCGCTCAGCGACGCGATCTCGATCGGCACCGTTGTCGCAGCAGAAGACGCTCCGCTCAAGATCATCGGCGCCACGTACCAGAAGAACCCGTTCACCATCCTGTCGCTGGCCGACAAGGGCAACATCCTCGAAGCCTCCGACCTCGTCGGCAAGAAGATCGGTGTGCAGGACTCCAACACCTCACTGTTCAACGCGCTGCTCGCCTCTAACGGCATCGACCCCGCCTCGGTCACGATCGTTCCCGTCGGCTACGACCCGTCGGTGCTCGTGAACGGTGACGTCGACGGCTTCATGGCGTACCTCACCAACGAGTCGCTCACGGTTGCAGCACAGGGCTACGAGGTGTCGAACCTGCCATTCGCCGACAACGGCCTGCCGTTCGTCGCCGAGACCGTCACGGCAACCGATGACTACATCGCCAACAACCGCGACAAGCTCAAGGCGTTCCTCAAGGCCGAGATCCTCGGCTGGACCGACGCCGTCAACGACCCGGCCGCCGGTTCGAAACTCGCCGTTGAGGAGTACGGGGCCGACCTCGGCCTCGACCCCGAGGTCTCGCTGGCTGGCGCAACCGCGCAGGCGGAGCTGCTCGTGGTCTCTGACGACACCGTCGCCAACGGCCTGTTCACGATCTCTGACACACTGCAGTCCGAGACCATCGCGTCTCTCGCCGCGGCGGGAATCGACGTGACGGCCGACCAGCTGTTCGACCTCAGCCTGCTCGACGAGGTCTACGACGAGAACCCCGACCTGATCGCATACGCGAAGTAGGTTCTGATTTATCGGCCGGTGCCCGAGCTAATCCTCGGGCACCGGCTTCCACCAGAAAGGCACAACGGTGTCCGAAGTAGTCGGCGGCAGCGGCATCCACATCGAGCAACTGCACAAGGAGTTCCGCATGGGCTCCCGCAGCGTTGTCGCCCTGCAAGACACCACGCTCCACTCCGACCAGGGCAGCTTCGTGGCGCTGCTCGGGCCCTCCGGCTGCGGCAAGTCCACGATCCTGCGCATTCTCGCGGGGCTTGAGGAGCCGACTTCGGGCGTCACCCTCGTCGACGGAAAGACTCCCCAGCAGCTGCGCAAAGACAGCCAGCTGGGCATCGCCTTTCAGGATCACGCGCTGCTGCCGTGGCGCAGCGTCATGTCGAACATCCGTCTTCCCTTTGAGGTCGCGGGCAAGAAGGTCGACCAGGGCTACATCGACGAACTCATCGGGCTCGTCGGCCTGACCGGGTTCGAGAAGGCTCGCCCCGCCCAGCTCTCCGGCGGGATGCGCCAGCGGGTGTCGATTGCCCGATCGCTCGTGCTCAAGCCCTCGGTGCTTCTGCTCGACGAGCCGTTCGGCGCGCTCGACGACATGACGCGGCAGAAGCTCAACCTCGAGCTGCTGCGCATCTGGACCGAGAAGCCCGCAACGACGCTCATGGTCACCCACGGAATCTCCGAGGCCATCTTCCTCTCCGACCGCGTGGCCGTCATGAGCCCGCGACCCGGCCGCATCAAGGAGATCATCGAGATCGACCTGCCCCGGCCCCGCCTGCCCGAGATGCAGCGCACCCCCGAGTTTCACGAGTACGTCGATCACGCGTCTGAGCTGCTGTTCGGCGCGGGAGGCGCGGCCGTCGATGACTAGCCGTCGGCTTCGCTTGCCCCCGTGGGCCATCGGACTCATTGGGGGAGTGCTGCTCGTGGCACTGTGGTGGGTAGCGGCCCTCGCCTCGGCCCCCACGGAGGGCAAGTACGCGCCCATCCCCACCCCGCCCCAGGTGCTTGCGTCGATCGTGAGCGACGGGTTCGAGTTCTTCTGGCGCAACTTCTCGGTCACCCTCGTGGAGGCCGGCATCGGATTCTTCTGGGGCAACCTCATCGCGCTCGCGCTGTGTGCGCTCGTGCTCGTGGTGCCCCGGCTCGAGGGCGTGCTCTCGCAGGTCGCCGTCATCACCTACTGCGTTCCCATCGTGGCAATCGGGCAGATCGTCATCATCGTGCTCGGCGGGTCCAAGACGGCGGGCGCTCCGTCGTCAACGGCGATCTTTCTCGCCGGTCTCTCGGTGTTTTTCACGACGGTCGTGGGAACGCTTCTCGCGCTCAAGGCGGCCGATCGAGCATCCCTCGATGTCGTCTACGTCTACGGCGGAACCAAGCTCACGCAACTGCGCAAGGTTCGTGTGATTGCCGCGCTGCCCGGCATTCTCACGGCACTGCAAATCGCGGTGCCCGCGGCCTTCCTCGGCGCGATCCTGGGTGAGTACTTCGGCAAGATCGAGCAGGGAGTGGGCCCGATCCTCGTCGCGGCGCAGGTCACTCTCAACTCACCGCGTGTGTGGGGGCTGTTCTTGCTGTGTGCTCTCGTGTCGATCGTGGGCTACGCGATCGTGGGCCTCATCGCTCGACTCATTGCTCCGTGGTCGACCGGGCAGGCGCAGCGATGACGCCCTCCACCCAGCAGACGCAGTCCACCCAGACCGAGATCATCTCGGTCATCACGCTGCGCAAGCAGGTGCGCGCCCAGTCGCTGCGGGCGTTCGGCCGGGCGCTGCGCAAGAGCGTGCTCGTCGGACTGTCGACGTTCGCGATTGTGCTCGCGATCTGGCTCGGGGTGCTGTGGTTCGGCGGAATCTCGCCGTACATCATGAAGAGCCCCGCGCAGGTGTGGGAGTTTCTGTTCACTGACGCGGATGCCGCGCTCAACCGCTCGGTGCTCGCAGAGAACCTGTCGGTCACGCTGCGCCACGCGGCTATCGGCTTCTTCTGGGGTCTGCTCGTCGCGATCGTGTTCGCCGTGTTGTTCCGCATCTCCAAGGGTGTCGAGAGCGCCTTCATGCCCGTTGCCACGTTGCTGCGGTCGGTTCCTCTCATTGCGCTCGCTCCCGTGATCATCCTGATCTTCGGTTTTGGAACGGATGCCTCGGTAGCCGTCATCGGCGGAATCGTGGTGCTGTTTCCCGCGCTCGTCACCATGGTGTTTGGCCTCAAGTCCGCATCACCGCAGATGCTTGATGTGGTGTCGGTCTACGGGGGAGGCGTGCTCACGGCGGTGCGCAAAGTCGCGCTGCCCGGGGCCCTGCCATCGCTCTTCGCGGCCGTGCGCGTGTCGGTTCCCGGCGCCATCACGGGTGCACTGCTCGCCGAGATGCTGTCGACGGGAGACGGCATCGGCAGCGCCACCGCCACCTACGCGGCGACGGCCCGCTTCACCGACGTGTGGGCCAACGTCGTCGCCGTCACAGTCGTCTCGCTGCTGCTCTACACCGTCGTGCAGGTCTTCGAGTCGCTCGCGTTGACGCGAATGGGGATGCGCGGTGGAGCGTAGAGCGAAGGCCATTTCTGGCCTTCGCGCGACCCCAGCGCCGAGCGACGTCCCGGCGCGAGGTCTATGACTTAGACCGTCTGAAGGCTCCGGATGTCGCGCCCCGGCAGCGCGTCACGACCCGCGAGGGCCTCGAGTTCGAGCACGACCGAGACTCCCGCGACCGTCCATCCGGCCCGGTCGATGAGAGTCGTCGCGGCGCGCAACGTGCCGCCCGTGGCCAGCACGTCGTCGAGCACGAGCACGCGTGAGCCGGCGGGCAGTTCGTCGGGGTGCAGTTCGAGTGATGCCGTGCCGTACTCGAGCGCGTAGTCCTCGTGAATCACATGCCGCGGCAGCTTGCCCGGTTTGCGCACGATGAGCACGCCCGTGCCCAGTGCGTAGGCGGCTGCGGCCGCCAAAACGAAGCCGCGAGCCTCGACACCGGCGACGGCATCCACTCGCCCGACGAATGGTTCCACGATCGCGTCCGTGATCGCGCGCAGCGCTGCACCGTCGGCGAAGACGGGGCTCAGATCGCGAAAAACGATGCCGGGTTGGGGAAAGTCGGGGATGATCGCGGTCAGCCGCTCGACGGCCTCCCGGGCGACGTCGGCTGTGGGCATGCCTTGAGCCTAGGAGACTTCAGTAACCCTCGCTTATGCTTGGGGCCATGGAATTCCTTATCGTCATTGGCGTCATCGTTCTGCTCGTCGTCATCATCGGTATTTACCTGTGGTCGACCTACAACTCTCTCGTCACGCTCAACGTGCGCGTCGACGAAGCGTGGAGCGACATCACCGTGCAGCTCAAGCGTCGTGCCGACCTGCTGCCCAACCTCATCGAGGCCGTCAAGGGCTACGCGGCTCACGAGTCGCAGGTGTTCGAGAACGTGACGAAGGCCCGTGCCGAGACCCTCAGCGCCCAGGGCCCCGCGGATGCCGCTGCCGCCGAGAACCACATGCAGTCCGCGCTCAAGAGCATCTTCGCTGTCGCCGAGGCGTACCCCCAGCTGCAGGCGAGCCAGAACTTCCTGCAGCTGCAGGGCGAGCTGGTCGACACCGAAGACAAGATTCAGGCCAGCCGTCGCTTCTACAACGGTGGCGTGCGTGAGCTCAACACCAAGATCAAGGTGTTCCCGAACACCCTGTTCGTGCGTGGTCTCGGCTTCCACGAGCGCGAATTCTTCGAGGTCACTGACTCCGCAGCAATTGCAGAGCCGCCTCGCGTACAATTCTGATCCCCGCCGCCCCCGTGGGTCGAGCTTGACGAGACCTTCCCGACGAGATTGATCTAGATGTATCGCGCAATAGCGAAGAACAAACGCAACACGGTCTTCATCATTCTGCTGTTTCTGGTGATCATTGGCGGGCTGGCGGCGCTCGCGGCCGCCATCTACAACGACGTCACGATCGTGATCATCACCCTGGTGATCGCCACTGGTTACGCCGTTATTCAGTACTTCGCCGCGTCGAGCCTGGCGTTGTCGATGAGCGGCGCGCATGAGATCCAGAAGGCGGATAACCCGCGCCTCTACCGAATCGTCGAGAATCTGTCGATCACCACAGGCACGCCCATGCCCAAGGTGTACATCATCAACGACCCGGCTCCGAACGCGTTCGCGACGGGACGTGACCCCGAGCACGCCTCCGTTGCGGCAACCACGGGCATCCTTGAGCTGCTCAGCGACTCCGAACTCGAAGGCGTCATGGCGCACGAGATCGGGCACGTGCGCAACTACGACATTCGCGTGTCGATGATCGTGTTCGGGCTTGTCGTCGCGGTCGGATTCATCGCCGACATGTTGCTGCGGATGGCCTTCTTCGGCGGACGCAACAACAACAACGGCGGCAACCCGGTCGTGCTCGTGCTCGGCCTCGCGGCATTCATCGTTGCGCCGATCGTCGCGGCGGCGGTGCAGGCGGCCATCTCCCGCCAGCGCGAGTACCTCGCGGATGCGACGGGCGCACTCACCACTCGGCACCCGGATGCTCTCGCGAGCGCACTACAGAAGCTCTCTGAGTACGGTCGCCCCATGCAGCGCCAGAACTCGGGCATGGCTCACATGTGGATCGCCGACCCGAACAAGCCCGGCTTCATGGCCAAGCTGTTCTCGACCCACCCGCCCATCCCTGACCGCATCAAGCGGCTCGGCGAGATCGGTCGCACCTTCTAGCCGCTAGCCGATGCTCGCAACAATCGCCGTCGCGAGCGCCTCGGCGCCGGCGCGCTGGTCGTACGACCGGTCGTGCGCGTCGGGCCACAGGTAGGCCTCAACCCAGTTGCCACCGAGGATGAGGTCGAGCACGCACTCGCCTCCATCACTCGTGCAGCGAAGCCACGCTTCGTCTGCGTCGGCAAGTCCCGCGACGTCAAGGGCCGCGGGTGCGCTCGGCACGGTGAGAAACTCGGCGGCGAGAGCCCACGCCCACGCTCCGCCGGGGAGAGTGTTCAACGATCCGACTCCGAGATCAGCGTCGACGTAGAGCCAATTGCAGCGCGGCCCGCCCCAGTCTTCGAGAGCGGCGGATTCGATGCTCCAGCCACCTCCGCCGAGTGACGAGACGGTGGCAACCGGTGCGCCTAATAGGGCCTGCACGTCGGAATCCGGGACAATTCCCGCGCAGTCAGGAGGCAACTCTGCCGTGCCCGCGGGCGCGGTCCAAGGATCGGCTCCCGGGTCGGCCGCGCTAATGGCGGCGACGGCAGCTGCGCCCAAGCCATCGACTGTCTCTGCCGACAAAGCGCCGATTGCCGTGATGCTGACCCAGGCGCCGTCGACAAGGCTGCTGAAGGTGCAGAACATCGCTCCCGCCGCGCTTGAACAGCGGAGACCTTCGCCGTCAGCACCGTAATACCCGATGAACTTCTCCCACTGGGCGACCGCGTTGGGTAGTACGAGTGCCCGCACCCCGACGTAGGCGGGATTTGTACCGCGCGATGAGCTAAACGATTCACCATTGCTGTACTCGCAGGCCATTCCACCGAGGCTCTGCAGGGCGTAGGTGGGGGAGATTATCGGGTCGGCACCCATGATCGACTCGGCCGGGTCGATTGCGGTGACGCCCGCGGGGTACGCGGCGCTCACGGCCGAGGAGGGCAAGATGTCGCCGCACTCCAGATCGAGTAGCGGTTCTGGTGCCCGGAGCGCTTCGGCCGTCGCGGTTGGCGTCGGGCCGCCGTTCGGGGCCGTCGGGGTGGGGGAACCAGCGGAATCCAGTGGCGTGCACGCGGTGGCGAGAAGCAGCACGGCGGCGAGCATGAAGGCGATACGAATGATGACGGTGCTCATACTGTCCCAACGGTTCGAGGGGCGGCGGTGGTTGACAGTATCAGGGCAGGGAGCGGTGGTGGAGCCCCAGCTCCCCGATCAGATCGCCTCGATCAGCGAACTCAACCGATCCCAGCCCCTGCCACTGGGCGATGTCGCGCAGCAGCGGCACCACCCGGTCGAGATCGACAACGGCACCGGGCTCGCGCCAGGCCGACTGCACCCGGAGCACGCCCGGCTTTCGGTCGCTCTTGAGGTCGATGCGCCCCACGAGGGCGTCGTCAATGAGCAACGGCAACGTGTAGTAGCCGTACTGCCGTCGTGGCGCTGGCGTGTAGATCTCAATCCGGTAGTGGAAGCCAAACATCCGAAGAGCCCTGCCTCGGTCCCACACCACCGGGTCAAAGGGTGAGAGCAGGGCCGCCGTTTCGATGCGGCGGGGGATGCGGGCATCCCGATGCAGCCACGCCTTCTGCTTCCAGCCCGCGACCGTCACAGGCAGCAGCACCCCCTCGTCTTCGAGCTCGGCGATCGCGGGGCGAACGTTGTCTCTGCGCAGCCGGAAGTAGTCGGCGAGGTCGGCCTCGGTGCCGATGCCGAGCGCGACGGCTGATCGAGCAACGAGCTCGCGGTGTGCATCGTGACGAGAGACCTCGACGCCGAGGAGTTCTGGCGGCAGGGCGTGGGCCGCGAGCGCATACGTGCGCTCGAACCGGGTTCGCCCGGCAGACACGACCTCACCCCAGCGGAACAGAAACTCGAGCCCGGTCTTCACGTCGGACCAGCCCCACCAACCGCCCGCGCCCTTCGCGGCGTCATGCTCGATCTTGCTCGCTGCCACCGGCCCGAGAGTGGCGAGTTCCGTGCGCAACCAGTCGAGCATCGCGCCGTTCGCGCGAACCCACGGGTACTTGTCGGGGTCGCTCGCGCGGAGGGCATCCATCTTCCATCGCCACAGCGGCCAGTCGGCGAGAGGGATGATCGCGGCCTCGTGAGCCCAGTACTCGATGTACTGCGAACGCTTGCCGAATGTGAGCCTGTCGAGCGCCGCCTTGTCATACGGGCCGAGCCTCGCGAAGACCGGAAGGTAGTGGCTGCGCTCGAAGACGTTGACCGAGTCGAGCTGCAGAAGGTTGAGTCGCCGCAGCGCGAGATTGAGCTGCCGGGTTCCGACCGGCCCCCGGGCGGCGCCGAAGCCCTGTGCCCCAAAACTCTGTGCCCCAAAACCCTGTGCGCCGAGAAGAATTCGCCGCGCCTGTGCAGCACTCACCGACTCGACCACAGCACGAGCGTAGTGAACCCTCCCGACGACCGGAGTTCGCCCGACGTTCACCCACGTGATGACGAACCACCCCCGAGCATCCGTACCGTGACGCGAAGAGGCCACACCGGTTCCATCTGCCCGTCACAGCTCGGGCGGCCGGTGGCCCCCCAATGGAGGAATCCCTTGTACAGAAAGCGCACTCTTGCCGCTCTCACGGTCGTAGCCGCCGGCACGATCGCCCTCAGCGCCTGCGCCGGCACCCCCGCCGCGCCCACCGATGTCGACGCGTCGACGGCCACGTCGGCCGAAGCGTTCGGCGGTATCGACGCTCTCGTCGCCGCTGCGCAGGCCGAAGGCCAGCTCAACGTGATCGCACTGCCCGACAACTGGGCGAACTACGGCGCGATCAAGGCTCTCTTCGAGGAGAAGTACGGAATCACGGTCAACTCGGCCGACCCCGACATCTCGAGCGCCGAAGAGATCGCCGCTGCCGACAACCTCAAGGGCCAGGACACGGCTCCCGACGTCTTCGACCTCGGCACCGCGGTCACCCTTGACAGCCTCGACTACTTCGCGCCCTACCAGGTCGCGAACTGGGCCGAGATTCCCGACGCCAACAAGGAGGCCACCGGCCTCTGGGTGAACGACTACACGGGCAGCATGTCGATCGGTTACGACTCGAACTCGGTTCCCGAGCCCACGAGCCTCGATGACCTGCTGGGCGCCGACTACAAGGGTGCGGTTGCACTCAACGGTGACCCGACGCAGGCTGGCGCGGCCTTCGCTGCGGTCGGTCTCGCCACCGTGCAGTCCGGCGGATCGCTCGATGACTTCACCGATGGAATCGACTTCTTCGCGGCGCTCAACGACGCGGGCAACTTCCTTCCCGTGAACGCGACCGGCGCGACGATCGCCTCCGGCGAGACCAAGGTCGTCTTCGACTGGAGCTACAACAACCTCGCAGCCGCGGCCACGGTCGACGGCTGGAAGGTCACCACCCTCCCGGGAGCCGTGTACACGAGCTTCTACAACCAGGCCATCAGCAACGACGCACCGCACCCCGCGGCAGCTCGCCTGTGGCAGGAATTCCTGTACAGCCCCGAGGCGCAGAACCTCTTCATCGTCGGCGGCGCATACCCCGTCACGATCGAGGCTCTCGTTGCCAACGGCACCGTTGACCAGGAAGCGCTTGACACCCTCGGCCCCCTCGATGGCGAACTCGTCACCGTAACGGCCGAGCAGGCCGAGGCCAACGCGGCAATCCTCGCTGAGAAGTGGGCTGCTGCTGTCCAGTAAGCGACGCGGAACGGCAGCAGTCTTCGGACTGCTGCCGTTTTCGGCATACGTCATCCTCTTTCTTGCGGTGCCCACCGTGCTCGCGGTGAGCACCGGCTTCTTCACCGAGGCCGGCACATTCACGCTCGACAACATCGCGGGCATCTTCGCGCCCACGGTGCTGGCCACCTTCGTGAGCTCCTTCTGGGTCTCTGCAGTCACCGCCGTCATCGGCGCGATCGTTGGCGCCCTCGTTTGCTACGCCCTGCTGGGCACTCGAGCCGACGGCGGCCTGCGTTCGGCCATCGACTCGGCGGCCAGCGTGCTCGCGCAGTTCGGTGGCGTCATGCTCGCCTTCGCGTTCATCGCGGCGATCGGCCTGCAGGGTCTCATCACGGTCTGGCTCAAGGATGCATTCGGCATCGACATCTTTGCGGGTGGAGTCTGGCTGTACCAGGTGCCCGGCCTCATCCCGGTCTACATCTACTTTCAGGTGCCGCTCATGATCATCACCTTCATGCCGGCGCTCGAGGGCCTCAAATCGCAATGGGCCGAAGCGAACGCGACGCTGGGCGGCACCCGGTTCACGTACTGGACGCGCATCGCGATCCCCGTGCTCGCGCCATCGTTTATTGGAAGCCTGCTGCTGCTGTTCGCCAACGCATTCTCGTCGTACGCGACAGCGGCCGCCCTCATCAGTCAGGGCTCACAGATCGTGCCGCTTCAGATTAGAAGCGCGCTCGTGAGCGAGACCGTGCTGGGCCGCGAGAACATGGCGGGCGCTCTGGCGCTCGGGATGATCGTGGTCATGGTCGTCGTGATGTGGGGCTACTCCGTACTGCAGAACAGAACCTCGAGGTGGCAGAAGTGAGCAACGCAACCCGGCTGGGCACAGAGCCCGGCACAGCCACCCGCTGGATCATCCTCGGGGTCGTCGGCGCAGTCTTCGTGATCCCGATCATCGCGCTCATCGAGTTCTCGTTCCGCGACGGGCTCGGCGGCGGCTACACGATCAGTCACTGGACGGGCCTGTTCGATCCCGAGAACGCTCGTACCTATCGCGACCTGTTCCAGTCCATCGGCAACTCGTTCATCCTCGCCATCGTCACCGTCGCGATCGTGCTGCTCATCCTGCTGCCGACGATGATCCTCGTGCACATCCAGTTCCCGCGGTTCAAGCGCGTGCTCGAGTTCGTGTGCATCATCCCCATCACAGTGCCGGCGATCGTGCTCGTGGTCGGGCTCGCGCCGGTCTACGGGGTGGTCGTGCGGGTATTCGGCGGGTCGATCTGGACTCTCGCCTTTGCATACGGAATCATCGTGCTGCCTTACGCCTACCGGGCGATCCAGGCCAACCTCGATGCCGTGCCCGTCGTCACCCTCAGCGAGGCTGCACGCTCCCTCGGTGCCGGCTGGGGAACCATTCTCGGTCGCGTACTCCTGCCCAACCTGCGCAGGGGAGTGCTCGCCGCGGCATTCATCTCGGTCGCTGTCGTGCTCGGTGAGTTCACGATCGCGAGCCTGCTCAACCGCAGGAACCTGCAGACGGCACTGCTGCAGATCGGCCAATCCGATCCGTGGGTGGCGGCGATTCTCGCCCTGCTCTCGCTCGCGTTTGCCTTCGCGCTGCTTCTTCTTATCGGCCGTCTCGGATCGGCCCGACGCAATCGGAGTTCATCATGACCAACAGCATCCCTATCGCCTCCACCATCGCAGAGTCGCTCACCTCGAGCGGCGCAACCGTCGAGCTGCGCGGGGTCGTCAAGACCTATGGCGCCCACCGCGCTCTCAACGCCATCGACCTTGAGATCAAACCCGGGGAGTTCGTCGCGCTGCTCGGCCCCTCCGGGTGCGGCAAGACGACGGCGCTGCGGGCGCTCTCGGGACTCGAGGTAGTCGACAGCGGCAGCATCCTCATTGATGGGGAGGATGTCGCGGGCACCCCCACCAACAAGCGGGACATCGGAATGGTGTTCCAGTCGTACTCGCTCTTTCCGCACATGACCGTTATCGAGAACGTCGAGTTCGGGCTGCGGATGCGCAAGGTCGCCACGGCCGAGCGGCGTGAGCGCGCCGCCGAAGCCCTCGAGATGGTGGGTCTCTCGACCTTCTCCGAGCGCTTCGCCCACCAGCTGTCGGGCGGCCAGCAACAGCGCGTTGCCCTTGCTCGTGCTCTCGTCACGCGCCCGCGCGTGCTGCTGCTCGATGAGCCCCTGAGCGCGCTCGACGCCAAGGTGCGTGTGCAGTTGCGCGACGAGATCCGCCGCATCCAGACCGAGCTCGGAATCACCACCGTGTTCGTCACGCACGACCAGGAAGAGGCGCTCGCCGTGGCCGACCGAGTCGCCGTCATGCGCGACGGGTCGATCGAGCAGATCGGCACCCCCGAGCAGCTCTACACGACGCCCGCGACGCCATTCGTTGCTGACTTCGTCGGGCTCAGCAACCGTGTGCCCGCGACGGCGCGCGAGGGCATGATCCTTGTGCACGGGAGTGAACTGGAGCTGCTTGGTGAGCCCATCGCCGACGGCCCCGTCACGGCCTACATTCGGCCCGAGGATGTCGCGCTCGCGTCATCCGGAATCCCGGCAACCGTCGTCTCTTCGAGTTTTCTCGGGAGCCTGCGCCGCACCCAGGTGCGGCTCGAGGATGACTCGCTGCTGTCGATCCAGCACGACGTCGATACTCGGCCGCAGCCGGGCGATTCCGTTCACGTTCGACTCAAGGGAGCGCCTGTCAGCGCAGTCCCGCGCTAGGGAACCTAGACTGGCCGCGTGGCACTTGGTCGACGCAAGATAGAGACAGTTCCGAACCCGGACGACGCGGTTCCTCCCGCACTGAAGATCGCTGCTGCCTACTCGTGGCGAATTGTCGCCATCGTGGCGGCACTCGCGGTCTTCATCTTCCTGATCATGCAGTTCCGCTACATCGTGGTTCCGTTCATGGTCGCGATTCTGCTGGGTTCGCTGCTCGTGCCGCTCGTCAACTGGCTCATGCGTCACCGCTGGCCGAAGGGCCTTGCGGTGGCCGTCGCCATGCTCGGCACGCTCGGTGTCGTGGCTGGCCTCATTTTCCTCGTGGTCTGGCAGGTGCGCCTCGGCTATCCCGACCTCCAGAAACAGTCGATCCAGGCGTTCGACGACTTCAAGGCGTTCCTGCTCGCGTCACCGCTGCAGTTGAGCGAGGCCGACATCAACGCCTACATCGGCCAGGCGTGGGAGGCGATCCAGCGTGATGGTGCTGCCCTGTTCAGCGGCATCCTCTCGGTCGGATCCACCGCGGGTCACGTGCTCGCGGGCTTCCTGCTCACCCTCTTCGCCACGCTCTTCGTTCTCATCGACGGCAAGGGCATCTGGGCGTGGGTCGTGCGGCTGTTCCCGCGGCGTGCGCGCCCGGCAGTCGATGGCTCGGGTCGTGCCGGCTGGATAACCCTCACGACTTTCGTCAAGGTGCAGATCTTCGTCGCCGCCGTCGACGCCGTAGGCATCGGCCTCGGGGCGTGGATCATCGGTCTCGTAGTCGGCACACCCTTCCCCCTCGTCATCCCGATTGCTATCGCGGTGTTCCTGGGGTCGTTCATCCCCGTGGTCGGAGCGCTCTTCACGGGCGCCCTCGCCGTCTTCGTCGCCCTGATCTACCTCGGCCCGATCCCCGCCGTCGTGATGCTCGGCGTCGTGCTGCTCGTGCAGCAGATCGAGGGGCACGTTCTGCAGCCGCTCGTGCTCGGCCAGGCGGTCAAGGTGCATCCGCTTGCCGTGGTCTTCGCAGTGGCCGCCGGTGGCTTCACGGCAGGCATCGCCGGGGCCCTCTTTGCTGTGCCGGTGATTGCCGTGCTGAATGTGATGGTCAAGTACATCGCGAGTGGTGAGTGGAGAACCAACCCGCACCCGACTGCGAAGGACATCCTGCCCCATGCCTAACAAGGTGCTCGTCGGCCCGAAGCTGGCCGATTTCCAGGATGCCCGCGAGCGCATCTCGAGCGTCGTGCAAGCCACCCCGCTCGAGAGTTCGCGGTACCTCGCCGATGTGCTCGGGTCCGCCGTCTACCTCAAGTGCGAGAACCTTCAGCGCACCGGCTCGTACAAGATCCGCGGTGCGTACAACCGCCTCTCCCGCCTCACCGATGAAGAGAAGGCACGCGGCGTTGTCGCGGCGTCGGCCGGCAACCACGCCCAGGGCGTGGCGTTCGCCGCGCGCGAGCTGGGCATTAAGGCGACGATTTTCATGCCCGTGGGTGTTCCCCTGCCCAAGCTGCAGGCGACGAAAGACTACGGAGCCGAGGTCGTGTTGCGCGGCCACACCGTGGATGAACCGCTGCGAGCAGCCGCGGAGTTCGCGCGCTCGACCGGGGCGATCTTCATTCACCCCTTCGACCACATCGATGTCGTTACGGGGCAGGGAACGCTCGGCCTCGACATCTACGACGAGCGACCGGATGTCGACACCGTCGTGGTTCCGATCGGCGGCGGTGGGCTCATCTCGGGTGTCGCGAGCGCGATCAAGCAGCGGGCCGCGCTCGATGGACGCACCGTCACAGTCATCGGTGTGCAGGCCGCCAACGCTGCCGCGTACCCTCTCTCGCTCAAGCGGGGCGAGCCCTCCGAAATCGTGATCGGCCCCACGATCGCCGACGGCATCGCCGTCAGCCGCCCGGGTGAACTGAACTTCGAGATGATCCGACAGATCGTCGACGAGGTGGTCACGGTCAGCGAAGACGACATGGCCCAGGCCCTGCTCGTGTTGCTCGAGCGCGCCAAGCTCGTGGTTGAGCCCGCGGGGGCCGTGGGTGTTGCCGCCATTCTTTCCGGGCAGATCAAGGCCACCGGCACCACCGTGGTCGTGCTCTCCGGGGGAAACATCGATCCGATGATCATGGAGCGCGTCATCAGCCACGGGCTCGCGGCATCCGAGCGCTACCTGAAGCTCCGGATCCCTCTTCCCGACCGTCCCGGCCAGCTCGCGCGCGTCTCTGCCCTCGTGGCGGAGTGCAGCGCCAACGTCGTCGAGGTGCTGCACACGCGCCACAACAACGGGCTGCAGATCAGCCAGGTCGAGCTCGAACTCCACATCGAGACTCGCGGGCCCGAGCATGCCGAGATCGTGCTGGCACGCCTGCGCGACGAGGGCTACGAGCCCCGCATCGACTTCTGAGCGGTCGCTCTACGGAACGTAGGTCTCGACCTTGAGGATCTCCACCGAGATCGACTTGCCGTTGGGTGCCGTGTAGGTCGTGGATGCGCCGACCTTCAGGCCGATGATCGCGGTTCCCAGCGGGCTGCCCTCGCTGTAGACGTCAAGGTCGCTGTCGCCCACGATCTCGCGGCTGCCGATGAGGAACACCGACTTGTCGCCCTGGATGGTTGCGGTGATAACCGTGCCGGGCTCGACAACTCCCGTCGAGGCCGGGGCCTCGCCGACGGTGGCGTGCCGCAGCAGTTCAGTGAGCACGCGAATGCGTGCCTCGATCTTGCCCTGCTCTTCTTTCGCAGCGTGGTAGCCGCCGTTCTCTTTGAGGTCGCCCTCTTCGCGCGCGGCTTCGATCTTCTTCGCGATCTCGGTGCGGCCTTCACCCGACAGCTGCTCAAGCTCGGCCGTTCGGCGATCGAACGCTTCCTGGGTCAACCAGGTGACCGAGGGCTCGTTGTTGCTCACGATTGCGCTCCTAACAGAATGAAACCGGCCGTGTCGGGCCGGTTTCGTGGTGAATTGGTCAAGCCTAGGTGAGCCAGCAACGGTAGATCAAGCCGGTGACAGCCAACTCGCTCGTGCGTACGGTCTCGGTGAGCACCTGTGTCTGTCGGGTCGATGGCGGCACATCCACCACTTTCCATCCGACGATGCCGAAGGTCGAGTTGAGGGCCTGTACCGCGCACTTCGCCGGGGTGCCGGGGGCCACATTGAACTCCCACCGCACGCTCACCTCGCTGTCTGACAGAATCTCGTGCGCGCTGTCGCGAGCTTCGAACTGTGCGGGCGCCTCGAGCAGCCCGCCCCAGATCAACCACAGCGCGAATACGACGACGAATGCGGCGGCGGATGCCACGACCACCCAGAGCGTGCGTCGAGCCGTCTGGGGCGTTCTGCCGTAGCGCTCGTCGAGCTGGCTGGGGGTTGTCACTGGGCGGCTCCGTTAGTCTTGAATCCCAAGGCTATTCGCAAAACATTGGAGCACGGTGACACGGCGTCTGCGTGCTGTGGAGACCACGAAAAAACCATGACCTCGTTGACGATGCTCGCAACCCAGGCGATCCTCTGGCTCGCCACGCCCGAACCCACGCCGGTTCCCACGATGCCCGCATACGAGGGCGACCCGAACCTCATTACGCCCGGCGTTGTCGGCTTCGCCGTGACCGCGTTCGTCGCGATCGCCACGGTGCTGCTCATCATCGACATGAACCGCCGCGTGCGGCGCGTGCGCTACCGCGAAGAGATCCAGGACAAGCTCGCCGCCGAGGCGGCCGAGTCCGAGGCGATCCGCGAGGCCGAAAGCCCTACCCGCGAGCCGTAACCCGCACGATTAGCCGAGCAGCGGCGGGTTGGTCGCCACGAGGAAGATCGCGACCCAGTGGCACAGGAACGCCAGCAGCGTGAACGTGTGGAAGATCTCGTGGAAGCCGAACTTGCCCGGGAACGGGTTGGGTCGCTTCAGCCCATAGATCACGGCACCGCCCGTGTAGAACAGGCCGCCGACGACAATGAGCGTCATGGTGATCCAGTTGGCGTTGAAGATGTCGACGATGAAGATCATCGCCGCCCAGCCGAGCAGGATGTAGAGCGGCACGTACAGCCATCGCGGCGCACCGATCCAGAAGATGCGGAATCCGATGCCGAGGGCGGCCCCCGTCCAGACGAGCCAGAGCAACAGGGTCGCCTTGTCTTGCGGCAGGCAGAGCACGGCTAGGGGAGTGTATGAGCCTGCAATGAGCAGGAAGATGTTCGAGTGGTCCATGCGCTTGAGCAGCACGCGGGCCCGCTCGCTCCAGGTGAAGCGGTGGTACAGCGCAGACACTCCAAAGAGCAGCAACGACGAGAGCACGAAGACCGACGAACTCACCTTGGCGGCGACCCCGTCGGCCAAGACGATGAGGATGACCCCCAGCACGATCGCCAGCGGGAACGTTCCCGCGTGAATCCAGCCCCGCCAGGTGGGCTTGGCCTCGGTCACCGGATGCTCGAGCTCATCCTCAAGCAGAGGAATGTTGACGACCTCGGGCTCGTTCGTGTCCATGGCGCAAGTGTATGTGCAGCAGGCTGGACGCCCGCTTTGGGCTAGCGTAGGGCTGTGAAAGAGCGCCAGGTTCCACTCGGTCGTGGCTTTCTGTACGGGCTCTATCAGAACCGTCTGAGGCGCCAGCTCTCGACACAGGATCTGCCTCGCCACGTTGCCATGATCATTGACGGAAATCGTCGGTGGGCAAAGCTGCGCGAGCTGGAGACCGCGGCCCACGGTCACCGTGCCGGAGCCGCCAAATACCGCGAGTTTCTTGAGTGGTGCGATGACCTCGGAATCTCTGTTGCCACGCTCTATTTGCTTTCGACCGACAATCTCACGGGGCGCACGCAGGAAGAGCTCACGGGCCTGTTCGAGATCATCGGTGACCTCGCCGAAGACCTCTCACACTTCAGGGACTGGCGCATCCAGCACGTTGGCTCGTCCGAGGGACTCCCGGATGCCCTGCGCCAGCAACTCGATGCGGCGCAGAAGCGCACAGAGAAGAACACGGGCCTTCACGTGAACCTCGCGATTGGCTACGGCGGCCGCCGGGAGATTGCCGATGCCATGCGCAGTATTGTGCAGTCTCACGAGAGCTCGGGCGGAACGCTCGATGCGCTCGCGGAGCTTCTCACCCCCGAACTCATCAGCGAGCATCTCTACACGGGCGGCCAACCCGATCCCGACCTCGTCATTCGAACGTCGGGCGAGCAGCGAATCAGCGACTTCATGCTGTGGCAGAGTGCTCACAGTGAGTTTTATTTTGTCGAGGCACTCGGCCCCGACCTTCGCGAAGTCGACTTCCTCCGCGCGCTGCGCGACTACGCGAGACGACACAGGAGGTTCGGTCAATGACGACCAGCATGACAATCGCGGATTTTCTCGACCGGTTCAATGAAGAACCGGGCTACCTCAACTTTGCGTGGGCGGGCCCGATGGGTCGCACCGTGCGCGAAGAAGAAGCGGCCCAGTCGAGCCTTCTCGGGCGAGCACGATTCGGAACGCTGCTCACTCAGGAAGAAGAAGAGAGCACCCGCTTTCGCCGGGTCGTGTCGCAGGCGATCGGTTTTCGACCGGATCAGATCGTGTTCCAGCCCAACACGAGTTCTGGCCTCATGCAGGCGATCTTCGGTCTCGAAGGCGAGATCGCGATCTCTCCCGCCGAATTTCCGAGCCTCACCTTCGCGGCAACGCGTGCCCAGGCAGCGCTAGGCAAGCTCACGCCCCGGTGGCTCGAGCCAGAGCATGGCCGCGTTACCCCGGGCACCCTGCGCGAACAGCTGACTCCCGACATCACGGCCGTCGGGGTGAGCCTTGTCGACTTCCGTACGGGGTACCTCGCCGACCTCGAGGGCATCCGTCAGGTGATCGGAGATCGCCTGCTTATCGTCGATGCCATCCAGGGCTTCAGCGTGACCGACGTGCCGTACCAGGTCGCCGACGTGATCGTCTCCGGAGGGCAGAAGTGGGTGCGGGCCGGCTGGGGCACCGGATTTCTCGCCCTCAGCGATCGGGCAGTCGATCGACTCACGCCCGTGCTGTCGGGTTTCTCTGCGACCGACGCCGAGGGCACCCCGCTCGATGAGGTGCTGCCGCCCACCCACGGCGCGGCCGCCTTCGAGATCAGTCACCCCGACCCGATCGCCCAGGCGCGCTTGTCGGCAGCTCTCGAAGAGATTGCGCTCGTCGGGGTGCCGCTCATTTCGCAGTGCATCTCCGAGCACGTCACACGCATCATCGACCTCGCAGACGAGTTCGGGTTGCAAGTTCTCTCGTCCCGCGACCACAGTGAGCGGGCCGGAATAGTCGTCGTCGCTCCACCCGCAGAGCAACTGACGATGCTCGCCGCGTCGCTTCACAACCACGGTGTCACGGCTACCGCACGCGAGGGGTCGATTCGGTTGAGCCCGCACGCGACGACGGACGAAGAAACCTTCGCGATGCTGCGAGCAAGCCTGATGTCGTTTGGTACTTTGACGGGGTAGCAACGTAGTGTGGAAGATGTGTACCCCAAGCCTCCAAGGGCTCATGGGTATGGTCTCCAGAACCCGCGCGTGCGTCCTACCCAGTTGTCCCCCGTTTCACGAGCTCGCTCCATCACAGCCGCTCTTCTCGGAATCGTCAGTTTTAGTGCGATAGCCGGCCTACTGGTGACGCTCGCGGTCGCACCGGTCATCGCCGTCACGGGCGTGACGGCCTCGAGCGGAATTGGATTCTTCAACGATCTGCCCGAGTACCTCGTGATCGGGCGCCTCTCCGAGCGCAACACGATCTACGCGCAATCCCGTGGTGAGGGCAACGTCGACGGCTACATCCCGATCGCGACCATCTACGACCAAAACCGCATGGGGGTCTCGATCGACGACATCTCGTCGTTCGCGAGAGACGCTGCGGTCGACGGCGAAGACCGCCGCTTCTACGAGCACGGCGGTGTCGACGTGCGGTCGGTCGTGCGCGCGGCCACGGCCAACCTCGGCTCGAGTGACGTCGAGAGCGGCGCATCCACTCTCTCGATGCAGCTCGTCAAAAACATCTTCGTGCAGCAGGCCCTCGAGCAGCCGACGGAAGAAAAGCGCACCCTCGCCTACGAGGCGGCCACGGCAACCTCGCTTGAGCGCAAGATCAAAGAGATGAAGCTCGCCATCGGGCTCGAGAAGCGCTACACGAAAGACGAGATTCTCGCGGCATACCTGAACATCTCGTTCTTTGGAGACAACACCTACGGCATCGAAACGGCCGCGCAGCGCTACTTCAGCACGACGGCGAAAGAACTCACGGCCGCGCAGGCAGCGAGCCTGATCGCGATTGTGCAGTACCCGGGTGAGCGCGGTCTCGACGACCCCGAGAACTACGAAGACAATCGCAAGCGGCGTGACGTGATCCTGTATTCGATGTACGACGCGGGCCACCTCACTCGCGACGAGCTCACGACTGCTCTCGACACGCCCGTCGATGAGACCACCGTCGTGCCGTCGCCGCTCAAGAACGGATGCGTCGCAGCCAACGACTACGCGCGTTGGTTCTGCGACTACGTTGTCAAGAACGTCGACCAGTTCGAGGCTCTGGGGGCGACCGCCGAGGAGCGCCGGGAGAACTGGAAGCTCGGAGGATTCGAGCTGTACACGACTCTCGACATGGACATCCAACCCACGGCGCAAGCGCAGGTCTGGCAGTGGGCGCCCAACTCTGAGACGGCATTTGCGCTCGGTGGCACGGCCGTGTCGGTGCAGCCCGGCACGGGCCGCATCCTGACGATGGCGGAGAACAAGTTCTTCAACGACACCCTTGACGGCGGCGGCAGCGTAGCTTCGGCCGTCAACTACAACACCGACTATGAGCACGGCGGATCGAGTGGCCTGCAATCGGGCTCCACGTACAAGCTGTTCACACTGGTCGCGTGGCTTGAGGCGGGTCACAAGCTCAGTGAGTTCGTCGACTCGAGCGCGCGAACTGTTCAGCAGCAAACTTTCACCGACACGTGTGTCGACGGCGGGGGGCCGTGGTTCGGTCCCTACCCCTTCAAGAACGACTCCGGCGGCGGAGGGGGCAGCATGAGCGTGCTTTCGGCCACGGCCGGGTCGATCAATGGTGCTTACATCTCGATGGCGCTCAAGCTCGACCTCTGCAACATCCGTAACGCCGCCGCGCGGCTCGGGGTGAAGCGCGCGGATGGCGAGCCTCTCAAATCCAACCCCTCGTCGGTGCTCGGCACCAACGAAATCACGCCCCTGAGTCTCACGAGCGCCTACGCGGCGATCGCTGCGGGCGGCATGTATTGCGAACCCATCATGCTTGACCGGGTCGTGGGCCCCACGGGCGAAGATCTGCCCGGCCAGCAGCCGGACTGCCGCAGGGCTGTCTCGCCCGAGATCGCCGCGACGGTGGCGTATGCGCTGCAGGCCGTCGTGACGTCGGGAACCGCCACGGCATCCAACCCCGGCGACGGGGTGCCGCTCTTTGGCAAGACGGGAACCACCGACGACACCAACCAGACCTGGGTCGTGACGTCGACCACGAACGTCGCCACCGGTGTCTGGGTGGGTAACAGCATTGGCAGTTTCCCGTTGGCGCAGTGGGACAACGGTGGCGTTGCGGGCAACCGGGTGCGCCACGAGATCATGCGCAACACGGTGGGTGTGATCGACACCAAGTACGGCGGAGGGCTCTTCCCCGGCCCGCTGCCGGGCCTGCTCTAAATACGTAACCTGCCGGACATACAACACGCGGCGCGTCGCGGCGTGGCATCCGCGAATCGCGCCTAGCTTCGAAACATCAGGTATGGCGCCTGATCGAGACGGCCACGTAAGTTCGTTTCGTAACCTCCATGGCCGTCTTCGCAGACTGGATCCGAGTGTGTTCACCCGGGGATGGAGTGCACGTGGCCGAGCTAGCCAATCCGACATCGAAACTGAACGAGTCGAAGGCGGGAGGCTCGGGGACATCCCAACTCGAGCGAACGTACGTCTTGGATACGTCGGTTCTCCTGTCGGATCCGAAGGCAGTCTTCCGATTCGCTGAACATCACGTGGTGTTGCCCGTGATCGTGATCTCCGAGCTGGAGTCGAAGCGAAACGATCCGGAGATTGGCTACTTCGCCCGCCAGGCCTTGCGCAATCTCGATGAGCTCCGAGTACTCCACGAGCGACTCGACTTCCCGATAGCCGTGGGTGATGGAGGATCCCTTCGCGTCGAACTCAACCACTCGAACATGTCAGTGCTGCCATCGGGCCTGCAGCTGGGCGACAACGACTCGCGCATCCTCGCTGTGGCACTCAACCTCGCCAATGACGGTCTTGCCGTCACGGTTGTCTCGAAAGACCTGCCCTTGCGCGTCAAGGCGGCATCGATCGGACTTGCCGCTGAGGAGTACCGCGCAGAGCTCGCGGTCGACTCCGGCTGGACCGGTCAGAAAGACATCGACCTGTCGAGCGAGCAGATGGCGCAGCTGTACGACAACGAGCAGCTGCACTCGCGCCTGGTGGAAGACCTTCCGATCAACACCGGACTGATCATCCACTCCGATCGCGGATCGGCTCTCGGTCGAGTCTCTGCCCGTGGCGAGATGAAGCTCGTGCGCGGTGATCGCGACATCTTCGGGCTGCACGGGCGCAGTGCCGAGCAGCGGCTCGCGATCGACATGCTGCTCGATCCTGACATCGGCATCGTGTCGCTCGGTGGTCGTGCGGGAACCGGAAAGTCGGCGCTCGCCCTGTGTGCCGGCCTTGAGGCGGTGCTCGAAAAGCAGCAGCACCGCAAGATCATGGTCTTCCGCCCGCTGTATGCGGTCGGCGGCCAGGAGCTCGGCTTCCTGCCCGGTGACGCGTCAGAGAAGATGAACCCGTGGGCTCAGGCCGTGTTCGACACCCTCGGCTCGGTCGTCTCGCAGAACGTGCTCGACGAGGTTATCGAGCGCGGCATGCTCGAGGTGCTCCCGCTCACCCACATCCGCGGTCGTTCACTGCACGATGCGTTCGTGATCGTGGATGAAGCGCAGTCCCTTGAGCGGAACGTTCTCCTCACCGTGCTCAGCCGCATCGGGCAGAACTCACGCGTCGTGCTGACCCACGATGTGGCTCAGCGCGACAACCTTCGGGTGGGGCGGCACGATGGTGTGGCATCCGTGATCGAGAGCCTCAAGGGCCACGCGCTGTTCTCACACATCACACTCACGCGATCGGAGCGGTCGGCTGTCGCCGCGCTGGTCACCGAGATGCTGGAGTCCAACGAACTCGCGTAAGGTCGTCGTGTGGGGTGGGTTTTCGGGATTCTGGCTGCAACGCTGGCCATTGTGTTCATCTGGGGTGTCTTTGCACCTCGGAGCCAGTGGCGAGCGTTGTCGGCGTGGAGCCTGTCTGACGAGCACGCCCATGAGCCCGGCGGCACAGCCTATGGCTGGCGCCGCGTAATCTCGGCTCTGGGCGCGCTCGGCATCGGTGCTGTCGTCGCTGTGTCGTCGAGCGCCGCCATCGCAGACCTGCCGCCGAGCTCGACTCCCACCGAGAGCGTCATCACGCAGATGTGGGGTTCGCCCAACCCCCTTATCGTCGACCGCGACATCACGCCGGTCGTCGAGACGCCCCCGGGGCTCGTTGAGGTGCCGATTTCCGGCTACCAGGTCTTCGATGACGGCCTGCCGCTGTATCTCGATGGGCTCAACGAGTTCAAATACCTCGGCAACCTTGACTTCCCCGGCTTCGTGGGGTCGATTCCGGATGTCGGATTCTCGGCGCTCGACTTCGCGGACCTCGTCGTGCACGTGCGCGGACCCATCCTCTGCGTTCCCCGCCAGGTGGCGGTGCTCGAGTCCGAGACCGACGTCAAGATTGCCGTCTACTACGGCGTTCCCGACCCGGCAGACGGCTCGATCCCCGACAACACCGCGGCGTGTGCGGTCGACTCGAGCGTGACCTCGTCGGTGCTGATCCCGATCAATCTGGCGGCCCCCGTCGGCGATCGCCTCGTGACCACGCTCAACGGCGATGAGCTGACGGCCGTCGACGTTCCGGAGACCGAGGACTAGTTCTTCTCGCCTGTGCACAGGCTCATCGCGCACGTGCCGATCGCCGCTAGCCTCGCGGGATGCTCGCGCTGATCTCCCTCGTGCCGTGCGTGTACCTCGCGGCCGTCACTCCGGCCCTGTGGGCCACCGACGTGGCCGAGCGGCGCCTTCCCAACCGTCTCGTGCTGCCGGGATACCCGGTGGCCCTGGGTGCCGCTGGCGCCGTGTGGGTGGCGACGGGCCGCGCGCCCGTCGTCGCGCTTGCCGCCGGCCTCGCCTACTTCGCCTTTCTGTTCGTGCTCGGCCTCGTCGGCGGCCTGGGCATGGGCGACGTCAAGCTGGGGGGAGTGCTGGGGCTGGCGGCGGGCATGGTCGCCCCGGCCGCCGCCGTTGCCGCGCCCGTCTTGGCCTTCGTGCTCGGCGGCATAGGTGCACTTGTCACGCTCGTCAGGGGTCGCGGTGGCGCGAGCATCCCGTTCGGCCCGTACATGCTGGTGGGCTTCTGGAGCGCTGTCGCGCTAGCGGTGCTCTGGCGGGTCTAGCCGGGGTGAGTCATCGACATGACGTCGAGGGCAACATCCAGCTGCTCGAGGGTCACCTCGCCGCGCTCGACGAAGCCCAGGTCGATGACGGCTTCACGCACCGTCATCGAGTGCGCGACCGAGTGCTTGGCGATCTTGGCGGCGGCCTCGTAGCCGATGATCTTGTTGAGCGGCGTGACGATGGAGGGCGAAGACTCGGCGAGCGCACGTGCGCGAACCAGGTTTGCCTCGAGCCCGTCGACCGTCTTGTCAGCGAGAGCAATCGACGAGTTGGCGAGCAGACGAATCGACTCGAGCAGTGCCGTGCCCATGACAGGGATGGCGACATTCAGCTCGAAGCTGCCCGAAGCGCCCGCCCACGCGATGGTGGCGTCGTTTCCGATAACGCGCGCGCACACCATGAGAACGGCTTCGGGGATCACGGGGTTGACCTTGCCGGGCATGATCGACGATCCGGGCTGCAGGTCGGGGATGTGAAGCTCTCCGAGCCCGGTGTTGGGGCCGGAGCCCATCCAGCGCAGGTCGTTGCAGATCTTGGTGAGTGAGACGGCGATCACACGCAGGGCACCGGATGCCTCGACGAGTCCGTCGCGAGCGCCCTGCGCCTCGAAGTGGTCGAGCGCCTCGGTAATGGGCAGGCCAGAGTCTTCGGCGAGAACCTCGATGACCCGCTGCGGAAACCCGAGTGGGGTGTTGATTCCCGTACCGGTGGCGGTACCGCCGAGGGGAACCTCAGCGACGCGCGGGATCGTGGCCTTGACGCGCTCCACGCCCAGCCGCACCTGGCGGGCGTACCCGGCGAACTCTTGGCCGAGGGTGACGGGCGTCGCATCCATGAGGTGGGTGCGGCCGGCTTTGACGGCGTCTTTCCACAGCGCGGCCTTGGCCTCGAGTGACACGGCGAGGTGTTCGAGCGCGGGGATGAGGTCGTGCAGCAAGGCCCCGGTCACCGCAAGGTGCACCGACGTGGGAAAAACATCGTTCGACGACTGCGACATGTTGACGTGGTCGTTGGGATGCACGGGCGAGCCGAGCGCGTCGGTGGCGAGGTGGGCGAGCACCTCGTTGATGTTCATGTTCGACGACGTGCCAGACCCGGTCTGGTAGGTGTCGACCGGGAACTGGTCGTGATGCTCGCCGGAGATGAGCAGTTCGGCGGCCGAGGCGATCGAGTTGGCGATGCTCTGATCGAGGATGCCCAGCTCGGCGTTCACGATGGCCGCTGCGCGCTTAATGCGGGCGAGGGCCACGATCTGTGCGGGCTCAAGGCCCGAGCCCGAGATGGGGAAGTTCTCGACAGCACGCTGCGTCTGTGCGGCGTAGAGGGCGTCTGCGGGAACCCGCACCTCGCCCATCGTGTCGTGTTCGATACGGAAACCGGAGGTACTCACTACGTTGTTGTCCTTCTGATGCCTGCGAAAAAGAGATAAGTGGTGGTCTAGACCGAGCCCAGGATCACGTCGGGCACTGCGCGGCCTTCGAGCAGGCGATAGTTGGCGCCCACCACAGCCAGCGTACCTGCGGCGACCGCTTCGCTGATGAGTTCTGACGACTCGAGCAGCTCGGCGATGGTGTCGCGCAGGTGCTCCCGCCCAACCTCCTGGGCGTCAACAACCGCGGGGTCGATCTGCCCCTCGGTGCGGCCCACGCGGCGCACAGCGGGGATGATCTTCGAGATGAGGCCGGTGATGTGGGGCGGCAGTGGCGCCGCATCCGGGCCTTGCGAGTCAATCGCTGCGCGCACGGCACCGCACTCGTCGTGGCCGAGTACGACGATGAGCGGCACCTCGAGCACACCCACGGCATACTCGAGCGAGCCGATCACCGAGTCGGAGATGATCTGGCCGGCGTTGCGCACGACGAACAGGTCGCCGATGCCCTTATCGAAGATGATTTCTGCGGCAAGGCGAGAGTCGCTGCACCCGAACAGGGCGGCGTCGGGTGACTGCTTGAAGGCGAGCTCTTCGCGGCGCTCGACGTCTTGGCGGGGGTGCTGAGGCGCTCCGACGACGAAGCGCTCGTTACCGCGAACCATTTCGTGCCATGCCTGTGCCGGGGTGCGGTCCGAGGCCATCTACTTCTCCAGTTGCTGGGCGACGGATGCCGCGAGGGTTTCGAACTCGGAATTCGAGCCCGTGCCGTGCAGAACCACGGTGCTGCCGCCGATCGTAGCGGCCATGGCATAAGCGAAGTTGCCCGGATTCTCGGCCGTGCGTTGGTCGAACACCTGCCAAGCGACGCCGTCGACGGTGGTCGAGCCCGTCTGCTGGGCTCCCTTGAGCACCCCGTCTTGCCACGTGGGGTTGGCGTCGATGCCCTGGTTGAGGGCAACGAACTGCACGCTGGGCGTGATGAAGCCGATGTACCAGGTCTGCACTTCAGCCACCGTGCCGAAGCGCGCAGCGTTGGCGCTCCAGCCGGGCGGCAGGGCGGGCGTAATGAGCGGTTCAGATGCGCCAGGTTGGGCGTCGGTAGCGATCGCCGCGTAGTCGATCGACGGAACGTCGGTGGGTGTAGGCCGCACGACCACGGCGACGAGCACGAGCACAATCGCGAGCGTGGCGATGAGCGCCACAATGAGGTTGAACAGGGTCTGGTTCGCGCGGTGCCTGCGCGAGTTCGCGGCTTTTCGTGCGGCCGTTTCTTCCGGAGTCTCGGGCCGACCAAGCTCCGCGACGATCGCGGGCTGCTTCGGTGCCGCTGCCTTGTCGGGCACGGCTACTCCGTTGCGGCCGCGCGTGCGGCCTCGAGGCGCGCCTTGGCTCCCTTGAGCCACTCCTCGCAGCGGCCAGCGAGCGCTTCTCCGCGCTCCCACAGCGCAAGTGAATCTTCGAGGCTGGATGCACCCTGCTCGAGCTCATTCACCACCTTGATGAGTTCGTCACGCGCTTGCTCGTAAGTGAGGTCGCTCACGTCGTTCGGGGGAGAGGTTGCCACGGTGTAATTCTACCCGCCGTCCACTGTCGCCACGATCTTGCCGTCCACAACGGTGATGGTGAGGGCGGTACCCGAGGGGGCGTCTGCCGTGCTGCGCAGGGCGGTGCCATCGGGCAGCTGGGCGATCGAGTACCCGCGAGCGAGCGTGCGCTGCGGTGACAGGGCACGCAGCTGCGACGTGAGCTCAGAAATACGCGTGTGGGAGCGCTCGATGACCCGTTCGACGAGATCGGTGCTTCGAGAGATGTAGCGCCCCAGTTCCTCCGCGCGAGAATCGACGATCCACGTGGAGTTGGCCAGCACCGGCCGAGATCGCAGGGCCTCGAGCCGGTCCACCTCGAGCGACAAGCGCTGCGTGATGCGCAGCCGCAGAGATGCCCGGGCCTGCTGCACGCGCGACAACTCTTCTGCGACATCCGGAACCACCCGCTTGGCCGCATCGGTGGGGGTGGATGCCCGCAGGTCTGCCACGTCGTCGAGCAGTGGTCGATCGGCCTCGTGGCCGATCGCGCTCACCAGGGGGGTTTCGCAGGCGGCAGCGGCGCGCACGAGGGACTCGTCGCTGAACACGAGGAGGTTCTGGAAGTCGCCGCCCCCGCGCGCCACAATGATGACTTCGACCTCGGGGTCGGCGTCGAGGGTGCGGATGGCTGAGATCACTTCGGTGACCGCGCGGTCGCCCTGTACGGCGGCGTGAACCACGCGGAACTTGACGGCGGGCCAGCGCAACTGTGCGTTGCGCAGCACGTCTTTTTCGGCGTCGCTGTCTTTGCCGGTGACGAGTCCGATGCACGCGGGCAGGAACGGAAGCGCCTTCTTGCGATCGCTGTCGAACAAGCCCTCGGCCTTGAGCTTCTGGCGCAGGCGCTCCAGGCGCTCGAGCAGGTCGCCAAGCCCCACGTGGCGCATCTCGAAGACCTGCATAGTGAGGGTGCCGCCCTTGACCCAGTAGTTGGGCTTCACGAGTGCGACGACGCGATCACCCTGCTTGAGGTCTGCGGGAAGTTTGGCCTTGACCGACGACCAGATCGTGAACGAGATGGTGGCGTCTACGTCGAGATCTTTGAGTTTGCCGTAGACGTTGCCGCCCGACATTCCCCACTGTGTGATCTCGCCTTCGACCCAGGCGGAGCCGAGGCGGTCGATCCACCCCTTGATCTTGTTGGAGAGAAGCGCGACGCCCCAGGGCTCATCGACGGTGGGTGCACCGGGGTCGATTGTCATCGCGAGCCAAGCCTCCGAGGTTTCGCATCTGCCACGCCGGTAGAATCGTACGCGTGAGCATCAGTAACGGCGCAGCCGTCAGCCTTGAGATGCCGCGGGTTCCCGCGGTACGTAACAGGCTACGGGACATCCCCGTCACCGGCCCGAAGCGTGTGCTACTCGCAGCCCCCCGCGGCTACTGTGCGGGAGTGGACCGTGCGGTGATCGCCGTCGAGAAGGCACTCGAGCACTACGGCGCCCCCGTGTATGTGCGCAAACAGATCGTGCACAACATCCATGTCGTCTCGACTCTCGAGAAAAAGGGCGCCATCTTCGTCGACGAGGTCGAAGAGGTTCCCGAAGGCTCGCACGTTGTTTTCAGCGCTCACGGCGTCTCGCCCGCGGTGGTGCAGGGCGCGGCCGACCGCGATCTGCAGGCCATCGACGCGACGTGCCCCCTCGTCACGAAGGTGCACCGCGAGGCCACGCGCTTTTCCCGCGACGACTACCAGATCCTGCTGATCGGCCACCACGGCCACGAAGAGGTCGAGGGCACGATGGGTCACGCGCCCGAGCGCACGACACTCGTCAACAGCCCCGCAGACGTACCCAACATAGTGGTCACCAACCCCGACAAGCTCGTGTGGCTGTCGCAGACCACGCTGAGCGTCGACGAAACGATGGAGACGGTTCGCTTGCTGCGCGAGCGCTTTCCTACGCTGCAGGATCCGCCGAGCGACGACATTTGCTACGCCACGCAGAATCGCCAGGTCGCGATCAAGAAGGTGGCCCCCGAGGCCGACCTCGTGATCGTCGTCGGTAGCGCTAACAGCTCAAACACGGTGCGGCTCGTCGATGTTGCGCTCGAGGGTGGCGCGAAGGCGGCCTACCGCGTCGACTACGCGAGCGAGATCAAGCAGGAGTGGCTCGACGGTGTGGCAACCGTGGGCGTCACGAGTGGTGCGTCGGTTCCCGAGATCCTCGTGCAGGAAGTGCTCGACGACCTGGCCGACGCGGGCTACGGCGACGTTCGACAGATCGTCACGGCAGAGGAAGACCTCATGTTCTCCCTGCCCAAAGAATTGAGAACCGACGCTGCGGGTAACCCCGACGAGCGCGGGCTCGGTGGTCGCACCCGGCGGCTGGACTGGCAAAGGGATGCACCAACCGAAAGTGACACCGAATGACTGACCCCCGCCCCCGCCCGCAGTACGGCGAGTATGCGCCCGAGGGCTGGGTGTCTCCGCACTACCAGCCGCCGGCCGAAACGCCGCCGCCGGTGGCCGAAGACGTTGTCGTGCAGCCACGCAAGCGGCGCACCTGGGACACCGTGCTGACCTTCGCCCTGCTGGGGCTCGGGCTGTACTCGGTGCTGTCGGGTTTCGTGGGATTCTCGCGCCTGCCCGAGATCTTCGACCAGATGTTCACGCAGCTCGGAATCGGCGAGTTCACCTCAGACGCCGCTGCCTCGCTCATTGGCGTTCTCGCCAACATCACGCAGACCACCATCTGGATCATCGCCGCGGTTGGCGCGGGCATCTTCCTGCAGCGCGGCAAGATCGCGTTCTGGTGGCCGCTCGCTGGCGGTGTGCTGGCTAACCTCATCGTTGTGATCATGGTCGGAGTCGTCATGGCGTCTGACCCCGCGTACGCGGCCTACATCGCCCAGATGACTCCGTAGGCCGAGGGAGGCGCCCATGCGAGTTGCGGTGCTGCCTCGGGATGTTTCCGCCCGAGTGATCACGAGTTCGCTCGCTCGCGCTGCCGGTGCCGTCAATGCGGTCAGCCTCGCCCTCGCGGTTCCCATGCTCGTCGAGTTCATGTCGAGCCGCGACCTCATTCAGCGCCCGCCGCTGCCGTTTCTCATTCTCGTCGTGCTGGTCGGGCTTGCGATCCTCGCTGCGCTGCGCCCCAGCCCGACCGTGGCCATTGTGTTTCTCGTGGTCGGGTCGGTCGGGGCGGTGCTCTTTGAGGTGATCCTGCTTTCGGTTTATCCGCCGATCCTGCAGGAAGGGCTGTACCTGCTCAATCGTCCTGCCGTCGCCCTTGTGCTGGTCGGGGTCTCGGCCACGACAGTTCGCGCGGGACTGGCATGGACGGTGGGTGGATTTGTGCTCTCCAACCTCGTGACGCTTGTCGTGTCGCTCATCGCGGGAGTCGCGTTCACACCGGGTTTCGGGCCCGTACTCACCCTCATGCTCATGCTCGTGATCTACGGCGCCCTCGCTGCCATCCAGGCGAGCCTGCGGCGGCGCGTGCCCGACTTTGACGCTCTCGAATACGAGACTCGGCGTGCGTCGCACACCGAAAACTTGCGGGTGCGCGTCACTGCTGCGGTTCACGACACTCTGCTCAACGACCTGGCGCTCGTGATGAATGCCGCCGACGACCTTGACCAACGGGTGGTCGACAGGCTGCGTGACGACCTACGAACCCTCACGGGCGCAGAGTGGCTTTCTGAGTCGTCGAGTGTCGTCGTCGATGACCAGGATTCGTTGATGCGCAACCGCATCATGCAGATCGTCAGTGAGATGCAATGGCGGGGACTCACCGTGCACGTGACGGGTTCGGGTGTCGGCATTTATCGACTCCGTGAGGATGTCGCGAACGTTGCTGTTGACGTGATCAGGGTGTGCCTTGAGAACGTGCTGAGACACTCCGGTGAGAGCATCGCAGAACTCGATCTCGTCTACTCGCCCGACGGCGTCACGCTCATGGTGGCCGACCACGGTGCCGGGTTCGATCCCTCGGCGGTGGCACCCGACCGCCTCGGCCTGCGCACCTCGGTGGGGGAGCGCGTGCGCTCGGTGGGCGGCACAGTCAAGATCTGGTCGATGCCGGGGGAGGGCACGTCCGTGGTGATTTCGCTCCCCGTTGCGGAAGTCGTCACCGAGCACGAGGAGTCGTCACATGGCGCCTCCTAGGCGGTACTTCGCGACATCCGCGCAGCAGATCGACCCGCTGAGCTGGTTCACAGGCCCCTACCTGCCGCTCGCCCTCTCCGGGCTGGTGCTCGTGTACGGCACGATCGTGACCGTTGTGATGTGGGGTGTGAGCGACAGGCCGGGCCTGCAGCTAGCAGGTCTCATGCTGTGCGTGCTTGCCGGCCTCTTGATCTTCGCTCGCACTCGACCCCTGCAACCAGCGATGGGATGGCTGAGCGGCTCGCTCGCCCTCGCGGCAGCGATTTCGGGATTCGCGCTCTCCGCCACTGACTACGCGGGAACCATGTTCAACCTCGCCACCTGGTGGGGCCCCGCGGGACCCGCCTTGGTGCTTGTGAGTCTCGCGCCCTACCTGCCCGTGAGAAAGGTGCTCGTGCTCGGCACCGTCTCGTCGATCGTCACGGTGGTGCTGGGCTATCTCATCCTCTACCCCGTGAAAGAGACGATCGGCCCCGTGTCTACCGCCCTCGTCATCGCGTATCCGCCTGTGCTCGCCGTCGCCGCAACAGCAACCTTTTCGTATGTGGTGGTGAGCACCATGGTGCCGATGCTCGAGAGCCCATCGCGCATCATGATCGTGGGTCAGGGGGCGATGGATAGCGCTGCCATCGAAGCCGAGCGTGTCACGCTCGCTCGCCTCACCGCCCGCGCCGCCCCCTTTCTCGAGGGAATTGCTGACGCCGGCCGCATCACCCCGGAGGACCGGGCCCTCGCGGGACAGCTCGCGCGACGACTGCGTGACGACCTGGTCACGCAGTCGAACGTGTCGTGGCTTGACTCCATTGCAGACGAGTCACGACTCGTCGTGGTTGATCCCGACCGGCTGGCCAAGCGCATGAACAACGCCCAGCGCACCGCACTTCGGGGTCTCCTCCAGGCCATCCTCGAGCTGCCCGAGACCGATCAGGGCTCTCTCATGATCGACCTGCGCAAAGCCGCCGACGGCGCGACGGCCGTCGGCCTCAGCATCGACATGGCGTTGCCCGAGGGTCGCCGGATCATGCACATCGCGCCGTACTATCTCACGCTCAGAATGGCCGTCGACGACCTCAAGGTCACTCGCGACGGAATTACGTTCCGGATCGCTCCGGAGCGCGACTAGCTCAGTTGCCGGAGTGGCCGGCCGACCCGAGCTGCTTGGTCGCCTCGACGACACGAGCGGCCATGGCCGTCTCGGCGATCTTTCCCCACGAGCGCGGGTCGTAGACCTTCTTGTTGCCGACTTCGCCGTCAACCTTCAGGAATCCGTCGTAGTTGCGCAGCACCGTGTCGGCGATCGAACGGCTGAACGCGTACTGGGTGTCGGTGTCGATGTTCATCTTCACGACGCCGTTCGCGACGGCTGTGGCGATCTCCTCGTCGGTGGAACCCGATCCACCGTGGAACACGAGGTCGAGGGGCTTGGGTCCCGTGCCGAACTTGGCCTGCAGGCCGTTCTGGATCTCGAGAAGCAGCTCGGGCTTGAGCTTCACGTTTCCGGGCTTGTACACGCCGTGCACGTTGCCGAACGTGAGGGCTGCCATGTAGCGGCCGTTCTCGCCGAGGCCCAAAGCCTCAACGGTGGCGATCGCGTCATCCAGCGTCGTGTAAAGGTGCTCGTTGATGTCGTGGCTCACACCGTCTTCCTCGCCGCCCACCACACCGATCTCTACCTCGAGAATGGCGTTGATGGCCTTCATGCGGGGCAGGATCTCGCGGGCGATCTCGAGGTTCTCGGCGAGCGGAACGGCCGAGCCATCCCACATGTGCGACTGGAAGATGGGGTTGCGGCCCGCCTTGACCTCGGCTTCAGATGCCGCGATGAGCGGGAACACGAAGCCGTCGAGGGCATCCTTCGGGCAGTGGTCGGTGTGCAGCGCCACGGTGACGGGGTAGTTCTTGGCGACCTCGGTCACGAAAGCGGCGAACGCGAGGGCTCCGGATGCACGCGCCTTGACGGTCTGGCCCGCGAAGTAGTCGGCGCCACCGGTGGTGACCTGGATGATGCCGTCGGAGCCCGCCTCGCTCAGGCCCTGGAGCACCGAGTTGATGGTGGACGAAGACGACACGTTGATCGCCGGGTAGGCGAAGCCGCGCGACTTTGCCTTGTCGAGCATTTCGGCGTACTGGTCTGGGGTTGCAACGGGCATCGCTGTGATCTCCTTCAGGTGGTGGCGGTGAAAGTCTAGCCAGCCTTCGGTAGGCTGGCTGTGCTGGTTCATCGAACCCCACCACAGCATTGGTCCCGAAATTCAGGATGCTCTTAATGCTGAACACTGAAACAGGAACACTGTTCCTTCATCCCGACCGCAACCTCGCCATGGAACTCGTGCGGGCGACGGAGGCCGCCGCCATCCGTGCGGTGCCCTTCATCGGCAAGGGAGACAAACTCGGGGCCGACGGCGCCGCGGTTGACGCGATGCGCAAGTTCCTCGGCACCGTCGACTTCGACGGACTCGTCGTAATCGGCGAGGGAGAAAAAGACAAGGCGCCCATGCTCTTCAACGGCGAGCACGTGGGAACCGGGCGTGGGCCGGCGTGCGACATTGCGGTCGACCCGATCGACGGAACGTCGCTCACCGCGGCCGGGCGCCAGAACGCGCTGTCGATGATTGCCGTCGCTGATCGCGGCACGATGCTCGACGCATCCACCGTGTTCTACATGCAGAAGATCGTGACGGGTGCTGAGGGCGCGGGCGTAATCGACATTCGCAAGCCCATCGGCGAGAACATTCGCGCGTTTGCCGCGGCAAAGGGCAAGCCCGTTGACGAGATCGTGGTGGCCGTGCTCGACCGCCCCCGCCACGCCCAGCTCATCGAGGACATTCGCGCGACCGGCGCGGGAACGCGACTCATGCTCGACGGCGACGTGGCGGGTGGCATCAACGCGGCGCTGTACGGAACCCGTATCGATATCTGCGCGGGCATCGGTGGCAGCCCCGAAGGTGTCGCGACAGCGTGTGCCATCAAGGCGCTGGGCGGTGTGATCCAGACGATGCTGCACCCGCAGACCGATGACGAGAAGCAGAGGGGGCTGGATGCCGGACTGCTCTTCGACCACGTATACGACGCAGACACGCTCGTGCGCAGCGACAACACCTTCTTCGTCGCGACCGGAGTGACCGACGGTGGGCTCGTGAGCGGTGTTAAGCGCCTGGGGCCGATCATCCGCACCGAGTCGATCGTGCTGCGGTCGCACTCGGGCACCATTCGGCGCGTGCACGCCGACCACCTCGCCGAGAAGTGGCTCGACTAGCTACTGCCCGGCGATCGCCGCGCCCGTCGCACGGCCAACCGCGCGGCCAACCGCGCTGGCCGTTGTTATCCGTGCGCCCCGTACAGCGGCCGCACGGATGACAAGCCACCGCACTGCGCGACCAATCGCGGCCAATCGCGCGACCAACTGCGCGGCAAATCGCGTGGCCATCCGCGCTGGGCGTTGTTATCCGCGCGCCCCGCACAGCGGCCGCACGGATGACAAGCGACGGCGCTGATGACAAGCCACCGCGCGAATGGCACAGGCGCCGCTGATGACGAGCGGCCGCGCGGATGACACAGCGGCCGCGGATGACGACGCCCGCGCGGATGGCTTCGCGCGGGCGAACAGCGCCGCTGCCGTCTCGGCCGGGTGCCGCGCCCAGCTTACGGAAGGCTCGGTAAGCCCGAGATAACGCGACCCCTAAGCGGTCTTCGGCTTGCGTGTCACCGTGGGCAGGTCGGGGATGTCGAGTTCCGGTCGGGCCACACCCTCGAGCTCGTCGAGCGCCGCGAGCTCCATCTCCACGGCAGTGAGCTGCTTGGGTGCCTGCTCGATCGTCTTCGCCTCGCCGATGATCTTGGTCTCGTCGAGGGCGTTGAGCTTGCGAGCCGTGACGAGCACGCGAGTCTCGAGGGAGTTCGCGAACTGGTTGTAGCTCGACACGGTCGAGTCGATCGAGCGACGCAACTTGTCGGCGTGCTCCGAGAGGGTGGCGAGGCGCCCGTAGAGCTCCTTGCTGAGGTCGAAGAGGAACTTGGCCTGGTCGGTGAGCACGTCTTGCTGCCACGTGAACGCGACGGCCTTGAGCAGCGACCACAGCGACACGGGTGAGGCGAGTGCGACGTCCTTGGAGAACGCGTAGTCCATGATCCCGGGGTCGGACTCCATGGCGGAAGACACGAGTGACTCGCTCGGAATGAAGGCGATCACGAGCTCGGGGGAGGCCTCAAGCCCGGCCCAGTAGGCCTTACTGGCGAGCGTGTCGATGTGGCTGCGGAGCACGCGAACGTGCTGTTTGAGCAAGGCGTCTCGTCGCGCTGCCTCTTCGCCTGTCGCGGTGACGGGAATCTGGCTTGCCTCGAGATATGCGGTGAATGGAACCTTCGCGTCGACGGCAATGTTCTTGCCGCCGGGCAGGTGAATGACCATGTCGGGGCGGCCAGCGCCGGCGTCTGACGTGATGGAGTGCTGCACGTCGAAGTCAACCCGCTCGATAAGGCCCGCGGCCTGCACCACGTTGCGCAACTGGGTTTCGCCCCACACGCCGCGAGTGCTGTTGCTGCGCAGCGCCGAGGCGAGCGACTCTGCTGTGCTGCGCAGGCGCTCCTCTGACTCGGTTGCGGCGCGCAACTGCTGCGCGAGCTCGCCGTGCTGCAGGCTGCGCTGCGTCTCGAGCTCGGTCACCTTGTGCTGCATGGTGCGCAGCGACTCCTGCACGGGGGTGAGCGCCTGCAGCACCTTGGACTCGCGCTGCTCGCGCTCGGCCTGCGCCTGTGCATCCGTGCGCTGTCGTTCGACGACCTCTCGGTACTGGGCCTGGAGCGAGTCGACCTGCTCCCGGAGCCCCCTGGCGGTCGCAGCGATCGCGGCGCGCTCGGCGGCAAGCTCTGACTGGATGGCCGTTTCGTCGGCCCGCAACTGCGCGATCGCGGCCGCGTGCTGGGCCTCGAGCACCGCAGGGTCTGCGCCACCTGAGCGGGTCTTCGCGATGAGCGCGCCGATCACAACGCCGAGAAGGGCGCCGACGGCAACGCCGATGAGAAGGGCAACGATGGGATCCATGTCGCCAGTGTGCCAGTGACATCAGACAATGCCCGCCCGCAACCCCGGCATAAGGTGAACGCATGGCCCACGCAGCGCCCGATCCCCTCGAGGTCAGCACAGACGACCTGCGCTACCTGCTTGCCGTCGCGCGCACGGGCAAGCTCGTGACCGCTGCAACCCTGCTCGGAGTGGACCACACCACTGTGCGTCGCCGGCTCGACCGTCTCGAAACCGTGTTGGGCGTGCGCCTGCTCGACCGCGGCGCCGACGGCTGGGAACTCACCACCATCGGGCGCGACGTCGCCGCGCGGGCGGCACCGCTCGAACACCTCGTCGAGGAGGTGCTCGGCGCGGCATCGGGCGGAAGCGACTCGATCCGAGGCACCGTGCGCCTCGTGGCCCCTGAGGCGTTCGGCACCCTGTTTGCTGTGCCGGCACTCGCGAGAGTGCAGCGCGAGCATCCGGGCATCACCGTGGAGCTCGTTACCTCGACGCGGCCGCTGAGCCTGCGCGGATCGGGCTACGACCTCGCCGTCACAGTGGGGTCTGCGGCCAGTTCGCGCCTGGCAAGTGAGCCGCTCGCGCCCTACGCGGTGCGCCTCTATGCGTCGCCCGAGTACCTGGCGCGGCACGAACCGATCACCACCCTCGCCGACCTCGAGCAGCATCCTCTCGTCTTTTATGTGGATGCCCTGCTCACGGTTCGCGAGCTTGACCTTGCTCCCGTGCTCGGCGGCATGCACGTCAGATTCGGGTCAACGAATGCGTTCGCCCAACTGGAGGCGACCAAGCATGGGGCCGGCATCGGACTCTTGCACGCGTTCATGGCGGAGCGGGATGCCGACCTCGTTGCTGTGCTGCCGCACCTCGTCGACTTTCGGGTGCAATTCTCGCTCGCCGTGCGACGTGACTCGCTCTCGGTCGACGCGGTGCGCGTGGTGCGCGACGCCCTTCGCGATGAAGTTGTCAGGCGGGCATCGGAGCTCGTTCCCTAGTCTGCAAAAACGCAGATTAGCTGTGCGTGATCAGCCCTTGATTGCAGATCGCTGGCGGCCCAGACTGGGGTCATGACTGACATCCTCGACCACTGGGTTTCCGGCGCCGCTTATGCGGGCGCATCGACTCGAACCGCACCCGTCTACAACCCCGCAGAGGGCACGGTCTCTCGCGAGGTTCGCCTGGCGACGGTGGCCGATGTCGACACCGCGGTGCAGGCGGCCAAAGCCGCGTTCCCGGCCTGGGCCGACGCGAGCCTTGCCAAGCGCCAGGGTGTGCTGTTCGCCTTCCGTGAGCTGCTCAATGCCCGCAAGGGCGAGGTGGCCGCGATCCTCACGAACGAGCACGGCAAAGTGACGAGTGACGCCCTCGGCGAGGTCGCCCGCGGGCTCGAGGTGGTGGAGTTTGCAACATCCATTCCGCATCTCATGAAGGGCGAGTACTCCGAAAACGTATCGACGGGGGTCGACGTGTATTCGGTGCACCAGCCGCTCGGCGTCGTGGGCATCATCAGCCCTTTCAACTTTCCGGCCATGGTGCCCCTGTGGTTCTTCCCGATCGCGATTGCCGCGGGCAACACGGTCGTACTCAAGCCCAGCGAAAAAGACCCGTCGGCCGCAATCTGGATGGCCAACCTCCTGAAGGAGGCCGGCCTTCCCGACGGCGTGTTCAACGTCGTGCACGGCGACAAGGAGTCGGTGGATGCCCTGCTCGAGCATCCCGATGTGCAGTCCATCTCGTTCGTCGGCTCAACCCCGATCGCCAAGTACATCTATGAGACAGCGGCCCACAACGGCAAGCGCGTGCAGGCCCTCGGCGGCGCCAAGAACCACATGCTCGTTCTGCCCGACGCCGACCTCGACCTCGTCGCCGACTCCGCCATCAACGCGGGCTTCGGCTCGGCGGGTGAGCGCTGCATGGCCATCTCGGTCGTCGTTGCCGTCGAGCCCGTTGCCGACGACCTGATCGCGAAAATCACGGAGCGCATGTCGGGACTCACCGTGGGCGACGGCACCCGCGGCTGCGACATGGGGCCCCTCATCACACGCGAGCACCGCGACAAGGTCGCGAGCTACATCGACATTGCAACGGCTGACGGGGCGACCGTGGTCGTCGACGGGCGCGGTGTGAAGGCCGATGGCGGCGCCGACGGCTTCTGGCTGGGACCGACGCTCATCGACAAGGTGTCAACCGACTCCGACGTCTACAAGCACGAGATCTTCGGACCGGTGCTCTCGGTCGTGCGCGTTGCCAGCTACGACGAGGGTGTTGCCCTGATCAACGCGAGCCAGTACGGCAACGGAACCGCAATCTTCACCAACGACGGTGGCGCAGCTCGCCGTTTCCAGCGCGAAGTGACCGTGGGCATGGTCGGCATCAATGTGCCGATCCCCGTGCCGGTCGGCTACTTCTCGTTCGGCGGCTGGAAGGACTCGCTGTTCGGCGACACGAAGGCCTACGGCCCGCAGGCTGTGCACTTCTTCACGCGCGAGAAGGCGATCACGAGCCGCTGGCTCGACCCGTCGCACGGCGGAATCAACCTGGGCTTCCCGCAGAACGGCTAACAGCATTCGCGGGTTGAGCTTGACGAAATCCAGGTCTCGTCAGGCTCGACCCGCGCTGGTCTTCAGAACGCCCATCGTCTTTACGTGTGAGCCGGTCGCTTCGGCGAGCTGCGCGATGTTGGACGCACCGTGGCGGTCGGCCGCGTGCACGATGATCGCCGCACACGCCTCGGCGTCGGCCAGGGCGTTGTGGTGGGTGAAGTCTTCGAAGCCCGCCGCCATCGCCGCCGAGGGGAGCTTGTACGAGTCGAGATGGTAGGTCTTGCGCGCGACCTGCAGGCTGCACAGGTAGTCGTAGCTCGGGGGAGTGACGAAGCTGGCCCGGCTCGCGGCCTCGATCACGCCCATGTCGAAACTCGCGTTGTGGGCGACAAGGTGATCGTTCTCCGCAAACGCGACCAGGTCGGGCAGCTGCTCGGTCCAGAGCAGCGCGTCGACGACATCCACCGCCATGATTCCGTGGATGCGCACATTCCACTCGAGGAACGCGTCGTACCCGAGAGGCGGCTTGATGAGCCAGTAGGCCGAGTCGACCACGACACCATCGCGCACCTTCACGAGCCCAACCGAGCAGGCGCTGGCGGCCGAGTTGTTGGCGGTCTCGAAGTCGATCGCAGTGAAATCCAGGGGCACGTTCTGATAGTCACATGACCGACCGACGCTAGCCGCTGGGCACGCCGATGCTCGTACTATCGACACATGCCGTCATCCGCCGACCTCGCACTGTCGTTCGGTCGCGCGGCCGCGATTTACGACTCGGTGAGGCCGAGTTATCCCTCGGAGGCGATCGAGTGGGTGCTGCCAGCCGGGGTCTCTACTGTGCTCGACCTGGGTGCAGGCACCGGCAAGCTCACCCAGCTATTGGTCGGCCACGGATACGACGTGGTCGCTGTCGACCCCGACCCCGCGATGCTGGGGCGGCTCGGCCAGACCCTCCCGAACGTGGCTACCTATCAGGGCACCGCCGAGCAGATTCCGCTCGATGATGCCTCCGTCGACGCGGTCGTGTGCGCTCAGGCGTGGCACTGGGTTGACCGCGAGGTTGCGCTCTCCGAAGTCGCGCGCGTGCTCACACCCGGTGGAGCGTTCGGCCTGGTGTGGAACGTGCTCGACGGCTCCGTGCCGTGGATTGTTGCGCTCGCGGAGGCGACGCACGGCATCGCGGGGAGTGGTCTTGACGCGATCACGGTCGTGGGGGAGCCCTTCACTCCGATGGAGAAGATTGTCATCCCGTGGGTCTACAAGCTCGATCGCGCGGGCGTATTGCGGCTTGTCTCGTCGTGGAGCCAGTACATCACCGCCGAGCCCGCAGATCAGGCGGCGATGCTCGCCAACGTTGGTGCGGTGCTCGACACCCACCCCGATCTCGCCGGTCTCAGCGCCTACCCGCTGCCCTATAACGCCTACTGCTTCAGGTCGCGTCGCGCCTGACGGGTACGCTAGACCCCCGTGGCTCTCACTATCGCAATCGTTGGACTCCCGAACGTCGGCAAGTCCACCCTCTTCAACGCACTCACCAAGAACCAGGTTCTCGCAGCGAACTACCCGTTCGCCACGATCGAGCCCAACGTCGGCGTCGTCAACCTTCCGGATGCCCGGCTCACCAAGCTCGCCGAGATCTTCAACAGCGAGCGCATCCTCTCGGCTCCCGTGTCGTTCGTTGACATCGCCGGCATCGTCAAGGGCGCGTCGGTTGGTGAAGGCCTGGGCAATAAGTTTCTCGCGAACATCCGCGAGGCCGATGCGATCGCGCAGGTCATTCGTGGCTTCACCGACGCCGATGTCGTGCACGTCGATGGGCGCGTGGACGCCGCGTCCGACATGGAGACGATCAACACTGAGCTGATCCTCGCCGACCTGCAGACCCTGAACAAGGCGATCGAGCGCTACGAGAAGGAGCTCAAGACCAAGCGCATCGAGCCCGTCGTGCTCGAGACTGCGCTCGCAGCGCAGAAGGTTCTCGACTCGGGCAAGCCGCTCTCGGCATCCGGAATCGACCTCGCACCCATCAAGGAGCTGGGCCTGCTCACGGCCAAGCCATTCATTTATGTCTTCAATGTCGATGAAGCGATCCTCGGCGACGCGGACGCCCTCGCCACCATGGCCGCCCTCGTCGCACCCGCCAAGGCGATCTTCCTTGACGCGAAGCTCGAGTCGGAGCTCATCGACCTCGACCCCGAAGACGCGGCCGAGCTGCTCGCCTCGACGGGCCAGGACGAGAGCGGCCTCGACCAGCTCGCTCGCATCGGCTTCGACACCCTCGGCCTGCAGACCTATCTCACCGCGGGCCCGAAGGAGGCGCGCGCGTGGACGATCGGCAAGGGCTGGAAGGCGCCGCAGGCCGCGGGCGTCATCCACACCGACTTCGAGAAGGGTTTCATCAAGGCCGAGGTCATCTCGTTTGATGACCTGGTAGAGACCGGATCGATCGCCGAGGCGCGCGCCAAGGGCAAGGCCCGCATCGAGGGCAAGGACTACGTCATGCAGGATGGCGACGTGGTGGAGTTTAGGTTTAACAACTAGCTGCCGGCACCCCATTGTGTGAGCGCGACAATTGGCTCGCGCAAAGCAAGCCCACGGTCAGTCAGTGCGTAGGCGCGGGTGTTGTGCTTCAGCGGAAGGCGGTACAGCACGCCAGCCGCCTCGAGTTCGCGCAGGCGCGTCGCAAGCTGGTTCGTTCCCATCCCGAGCTCGCGCTGCAGATCGCCGTAGCGCTGCGGCCCGTCAAGGAGCTGTTCCACGATAAGCAGCGCCCACCGGGCTCCAACGATCTCAAGGGCCGCTGCGAGGTCGCTCACCCGTTTGAGTCGGCGTCCGGTTTCATCCAGAACGGCGAGTAGTGGTAGCCGTCCGGATCATCGAACTGGCGCTGGTACATGAACGGGTAGTCGTCGATGTCGCCGACGCGTCCGCCCCCGGCGGCGGCACGCTCGACCATCTCGTCGACGGCCTCCCGGCTGCCCAGGTCGAACGAGACCGTCACTTTGGAGGGGGTGTCGGGCCCGCCGATGAGTTCCTCGGTCCCGCCGACACTCGCGTACATCTCGCGGCTGCCGAGCATGACGTACTGTTCCGGGGCGATCGCGAAGCACGACACGTTGTGGTCCGACATCTCGGCGTTGAGTGTCCAGCCGAGGGCGGTGTAAAAGGCGGTTGCGCGTTCAACGCTCTCAACCGGGCACGTAATGAAAAGGCTCATGAGTCTCATGCTTTCAAAATGAAAGCACGCTGTCAAGGCTCGGATGCGGATGCGGCTGCGGATGCGGCTGCGGATGCGGCTGCGCCATCCTGCTGCGCATCCGGCTGGCCCAACCCGCGCCGAAAGGACGAAATCCGATAGTCGCCGTGATCGGCAACTATCGGATTCTGTCGTTTCGAGGGCGACTCGAGGGCGTTCGAGGGTGACTTGAGGGCGACTGAGGTCACCCGAGGTAACCCGAGGTGACCCGAGGACACCCCGAGGTCACCCGCGGCGACCCCGGGGGTAACCGCGCGAGCTAAGGCGCGGGCGTCTCCTCGGTCTCGGCCGGAGCCTCGGTCGAGTCATCCGGCGGCGTGATCCCGCACTGGTCCATCTCGAGGTCGATCTGCAGGGTCAGGCGCTCCTTGCCGGCCGCGTGGGCGTCGGCGACGGTGCCCGAGTAGATCGTGTTGTCGGCCGACTCGAGGTTGACGGCAGAGGCGTTCTCGCAGAGGTGAAAGACCTTTCCCGACTTCGTCCAGTAGACGAGGTCCTGACCGGTAAGGCTCATCACCTCACTCGATTCGGCCGTGTACTGCTCCGTCGACGGTGGGTTGATGGATGTTCCGAAGAATCCGGCCACGAGCAGCACAAGAATCGCGATTCCTCCCGCAATGCCCTTCTGCTTTCCGTCCATGTTCTTGTTGGTGAAGATCAGGATGATGAGCGGCAGGAACGCGATGACCGTGATGATCGCGCCGAGCTGGTTCTGCACGAAGAAGCGCACTGTGTCGGACTTCGACGCCGGGTCGAGGCGGTTGGCCTGCTTCCAGAGCAGGGAGCCACCCACTGCAAGGAGGCCGATCACGACGAGTGCGACGATCAGCAGAACGATGTTTACGGGGTTCTGCTTGAGCAGCACGAAGATTGCGAAGACCTCGCCGCCGATCGCGAGCACCCACAGCACCGCCGCGATGATGCGGAAGGTCATAGCCTTGCGTTTGGCCTCAGCCGTCGGCTTCCAGGTTGCCTCTTGTGCTTCAGTTTCTGCCACCGCCTCGGGGGTGGATTCAACACGCACAACCTTTTTCTTGCGTTCTTCAGCCACGCAGGTTCCTCTCAGGTTCGACTTTTGTGTCGAGCATATCGAGTGCGCGGGCACCGATTTAACGGCCCTGGCGCGGCCTGCCCGGCTTGCGCTCGCCCTTGACTGCGGGTGCGCGTCCCTTGCCCTTCGACGCCTTTGCTTTGCCGCCGGGTGCAGCGGCAGATGCGGCGGCGGCCTTCGCGGAGGCGTTCAGCTGGCGTTGGGCGTCGACGAGAAACGCGGCACCCTCGGGCGTCAACACGGTCGACGTCGCATCCTTGTCAAACAGGTCGTATCCGAGGGTCGCCTCGAGGGTGCGAACGGATAACACCACCGTCGACCTCGGCACGCCCAGGGCCTTGGCGGCGTGAGCGAAGTGCAGGTGGTGCGCCGCAGCGACGAACTGCCGGAGAAGATTGTGATCCATGAGGGTCCTCAGGCTACGTCACTTGCCGATAGGCACGTCTGCGTCGATGGCATCAGCCAGGATTCCCCCGAGCCGCTTCGAGAACGTGCCGGCGAGATGACTGCCGTCGGCCCGCACGAGGGCTGAGCCGATGAGATCGGGGCACAGGTTGGATTCGGGGGAGCAGAACCAGTACCGGGTATCGATGAAGCCGATGCCCTCTTGCTCGGCGATGCCCTTCTCGAGGTCGAGGTTCTCGGCCTCCGCAATCGCGTCGAGCGGGGGGCAATCCGCTGGCTGCTTCTTGGGCCCACAGTTGGTGCGGGGTGGCCCGCCGATCATGATGGTGGGAACGCCGATCTCGGCAAGCTGCTTGAAGGCCACGCGCGATCCCTCGGCCCACTCGTCGACCGCCGCCTCGTCGGTGTTTCCGCTCAGCAGCCGCTTGAGGGTGCTCACGCTCGAGCTGACCCCCAGCACAAGGTCGGGCTGGGTCTCGGCAATGAACTCGTTGGCCCACGTGCGGTGCTCGGTGCACTCGGTGTACTCGGTGGTCTCGCCGAGCGAGTGAACGAGCACTGCCGCGATGGGGCATTGCCCCTCGGTGAGCACTTGAACGCGCCATCCGGCAGGCTCGAGTGCGGCACGGATGGCGGGAAGGAAGGCTGAGGCGTATGAGTCGCCGATAACCACGACCACTTTCTCGGCCGACTCCGAACCGTAGGAGCACCGGTCCACGTCTTTCTCGTGCACGGTGATGCAGCGATCCTCGACCCACTCCGGAGCCTGCGCGGCATCGCCCGGCGGCTGGTCGGCGTCGGGCCAGTGCTTCAGTGCAAGGGTGGACTCGATCTCGGCCGCGAGTTGCTCGGTGCTCGCGAACGGAGCCTTAGGGGCACCGGCGGTCTCGTAATAGCGCTGCACGGCCATGCCGGTGAGCGAGGTGCCGACGAGGATCACGGCCATTCCGCCAGCGGCAAGCGCGTAAGCCTTGCGGCGACCGTTCACCCAGAAGGTGCCACGTCGCACCGGATCTTCGACGAACCGCTTCGTGAGAAACGCGAGCACGACCGTGAGGGCGACGATCGCCGCGATGCCCCCCAGCCCGGGTGGGTGGCCCGTGACGTACGGGTACAGGATGATGAGCGGCCAATGCCACAGATAGATCGAGTACGACAGGTCACCGGCAATCTGCACGGGCCTGAGTCCGGCTCCGGCCGTGGGCGACCACCGAACAGCCGGGTTGCCTGCCCACATCATGAGCGCGATGCCGAGCACGGGTACGAGGGCGATGTATCCGGGAAATCCCTCGCCCGTGAGCAGGGCGGCCGACGCACCAATGGCCACGAGCCCGACCCAGCTGGCAGCGGCTCTCAGCGCGGGGCTCCCCACTGCGGGCAGAAACGCGATAAGCCCGCCTGCAGCAAACTCCCACGCCCTCGTCGCCGTCACGAAGTAGGCGGCCGCGGGGCTCACGACGGTGAAAACGACAGAAAAGGCGAGGGATGCAACGAACACCGCGATCACGGCGTTGCGGATAGTCGCACGGCGAGCGGTCGCCCGGTTCACCAGTCGCGCGATCGCGAGAGCAGCAAGAAACAGCAGCGGCCACACCACGTAGAACTGCTCTTCCACCGACAGCGACCAGTAGTGCTGGGCGATCGAGGGCTGCTGTTCGGCGGCCAGATAATTCACGGAGTCGCTCGCGAACACCCAGTTGACGACATAGAGCGCGCTCGCAGCGATCGACTGGATGGCTTGCTGCCAGAGGGCTTTGGGTAGCCAGATGAGTGTCGCGATGAGGCTCGCGGCGAGTACGACGAACGACGCGGGCAGCAGCCGCCGGATCCGGCGCGCCCAGAAGTAGGTGACGCGCACACCTCCCGTCTGCACCACCTCGCGCAGCAGGTGCGCCGTGATCAGGTATCCCGAGATCACGAAGAAGATGTCAACGCCGATGAAGCCGCCGGGCAGCACGGCGGGGCGCAGGTGGTAGACGAAGACCAGGCTGACCGCGAGCGCGCGGAACGCCTGGATGTCGGGGCGGAAACCTCGATCGGATGTCGTCATTGACGCCGAGGTTACCGCACCACGCGCCGCCCTATCTTGCGCGCATCGATGGTGAGTTGCCGAATATTGCCCGTAATCGGGTTGGAGTAGCCGATGAAGTACAGGCCGGGATGCTCGGGCAGCTGCTCGTCGGCGTTGATCGCCGGGCGGCCGTGGGCCCCCAGCACACCCAGGTCGCCGACGAGCGACTCGAGTCCGCGGCGGTAGCCGGTGGCGACCACGATCGCGTCCGGGGCGATGACGCTTCCGTCGGAGAGGCGCACCGAGTCGGCCTCAAACCGCTCGATCGAGGGCACCACTGTCACCTTGCCGGCTTTGAGGGCGGGGATGAGTCCGACATCGATCGTGGGAGTGACGTCGTCGCGTTCCATCTGCGTCACGATGCCGCGCGGGGCCTTCGCGATGCCGTATTTCGTGAGATCGCCGATGACCATCTTCTGCACCGCTCCGGAGATCACGTCTCGTGCCTTGGTGGGCAGGGGCGAGATCGACAGCACGAGGTATTGGTTGGGGATGCCGGCTACCGCGCGCGGCACGATGTTCGGCGGCGTGCGCACCGAGAGTGACACCGTCACCCCACCCTCGGCGAGATCTGCGGCTATCTCGGCGCCGCTGTTGCCGGTGCCGACAACGAGCACGTTCGAGCCGCCGAGTTGCGCTGGGTTGCGATACTCGCTGGAGTGAATGATCCGGCCGCCGTACGAGTCGATGCCCGGCCAGTCCGGCACGAACGGTGTGTGGTTGTATCCGGTTGCCACGACCACGGTGCGGGCGGTGACGTCGCCTTCCGACGTGGCGACTTTCCACCCCGCCGCATCCTTCTTCACCGATGACGCGGTCACGCCCAGCCGAACGTCGAGCTTGTGGGTGGTCGCGTAGTCGGCGAGATAGGTCACGAAGTCTTCTCGAGCGACCCACTGCCCTTTCGATGCCGGGATCACGGTGCCGGGCAGCGAGCTCAATCGCCGTGCCGTGTGAAGGTGCAGGCGGTCGTAGTGCCTGGTCCAACTCGACCCGACGGTGTCGGCCTGGTCGATCACCAGCACCCCCAACCCCCGGCGAGTCAGCTCTGAAGCGGTGGCAAGGCCGGCTGGGCCGGCCCCGATGACGAGAGCGTCAATGCTCTGGGGGATCGCGGACATCCCGCTATTGAATCGTTCAGCACGGGCGCGCGCAATACGATGAATAAACCGTAGACAATGACAGGGGCCCAGTTCGTGGACGCCGATAGCACGCTTATGCACGACGTAGTGGGGTGGGACGTTCGTACGTTCTCGACTGCGGTCGAGTTCTGGGACGACCAGGTGCGTTCTGCCGACGTTCCCCTGAGGTGCCTCGAGATCGGAGCCGGACCGGGAGGGCCGTCGCTCTGGCTGGCGCTCGCGGGTCATGACGTCGTGTGCTCCAACTGGGCCAACACGAGCCTCGATGCATCCCCGTTGCACGACCGCTACGACTTTCCGGGCACGATCACGTACGAGGACATCGACGCGAAGGCGATCGGCTACGTCGGCGAGTTCGACCTGATCGTGTTCAAGTCGGTACTGGGCGGACTGGGTTCAGACGGGGGCCAATCGCAGCGCACCGCGATGCAGTCGATCCTTTCGGCGCTCAAGCCCGGCGGTCGACTGATCTTCGCCGAGAACGTGCGTGGCACGATCTTTCACCGCATGGCGCGGGCCCTCGCAAATCGTCGCCGTGGCGCGTCGTGGTACTACATCCCGCTTACTCAGCTCACGCAGCTCCTGGGTCTGTTCGAGAGCTACGAGCTGCACACGACCGGCGTCTCGGCGGTGTTCGGGGTCACCGAGGCGCAACGCCGCAGGCTTGCCTCGCTTGACCGGGTGCTCAACCGCATCACGCCCGCGCGGTGGCGATACATGGCGTACGGAGTTGCCACCAAGGCGTCGTCATGACCGAGACGGTCGCGATGTTTCCTCTGGGCTCTGTGCTGTTTCCCCACATGCCCGTCTTGCTTCGGGTCTTCGAAGACAGGTATCTCGCGATGCTGTCGCAGATCCTGCAGAACGACCCCGCCGAGTTTGCCGTCACTCTCATCGAACGTGGCCAGGAGGTCGGCGGCGGTGAACAGCGGTTCACTACGGGCACGGTGGCACAGATCACCCAGCTCGATATCCAGGAGGGCTTCGTGATGCTGGTGGCCGAAGGTGGTCGCCGCATCACCGTTGACCGCTGGCTCGAGGAAGACCCCTACCCGGTGGCGGAGGTGACCGAGCTGCCCGACCTGGAGTGGGATGAGTCGCTTCGCCCGTTGCGCGCCCGCGCCGAGGAGGCCGTGCGCCGCGCCCTCGCTCTCGCGAGCGAGTTCTCCGACCAGCAATGGTCGGCCACGGTGGAACTGGCCGACGACGATGTCGCGGCCGCCTGGCAGCTCGCGGCAATCGCGCCTATTGGCCCCATGGACCAGGTGCAGCTCTTGGCTGTCACGAGCCTCAAGGTCTTGCTCGAGTCGCTCATCGAGCTCTCGATTGCCGCAGAGCAAGTGCTCTTGATGCGTTGGCCGGACGATCTGGACGGCATCGAGGGTCTCGACGAAGACGACGAGAACGGCGAGAGAGAAGACGACTAGCGCGCGCCGATCAGATCTTGGGTGATCGCGCGCATGGTGCGCACGAAGAACGCCCGGCGTCGAGCGTGGCGTGCGTCATCCCGCACGACCGTGCCGGTCATGATGCGGTCGGCCGTGCCGAGCACCTGCCAGCCATCGGCGAGTGTCAGGCACGTCAGCAGAAGTTCGTGAGCGTTGGCCTTCGAGAGCTCGGGAATCGCCGTGCGCAGCATGGTTGTCTTGCGCACGTTGCGATCCGCGCGCCACGCTTCGGCGACGGGGGAGTCGAGTTCGAGTCCCTCCCAGAAGATCAGGCGGGCGAGGGCTGGATGGTCCCGCTGGTAGTCGAAGATGCGGCCGGCGTAACTCTCGATGGCCTCCACGCCGGTGCCTTCAATCGACACCGCATCCATCACGGCGGTCAGCTCCTTCTCGAGAACGATGCCGAACAGCTCATCTTTCTTGCCGAAGTACTGGTAGATGCGCTCTTTATTGACCCCGGCGGATGCCGCGATGCGATCGACCCTCGCGCCGGCGAGGCCGTATCGGCTGAACTCCTCCGTGGCTGCGTCGAGCAGCAATTGCTTGGTTCGCTCGGTGTCCCAGGCCATGAATCCAGCTTACCCCGAATATCCAACGAACTAGTTGCAATTATCTAATAATCCCCCTACAGTAAGTTCCAACCAAATAGTTGCAGTTGAGGAGAAGCCATGAGCAACCCAGTAGAAACCACCGAGGTGCGCCCCGCGTCACCACCATCCGTGCACGTGCGAGCGATCGCGACCTGGCTCACGATATTTCCGCTTGTCGCCATCGGCATGAGCGTCATGGCGCCCTTCACAGCCGAGTGGCACCCCGTACTGCGGGCACTCGTACTCACCCTCATCGTCGTGCCGATCGCGGTCTATCTCGTCGTGCCCCGCGTTGTGGCGTTGATCGGTCGGCTGCGTCGCGGCTAGTTCATCATTCGGTAACACTTGAGCAGTAGGCTGGTCGCACAACACAACATCGGGCCGCAAACACGATGCGGGAGAGCCTTCCTTCGTGGAAGGCACCGAAGGAGCAAGCCTCCCCGCCAATCTCTCAGGTACACGTACCGCATCGAAGAAGGCCACTCTGAAAAGCGCGCTGGAGCTATGGGCGACCGTCTAGGACGGTCGCCGCGACGCCAGCGCCGACCAAGCTGCGCTTGGTCGGTATTCGAGCAACCAGCGCCGCCGAAGGTGAAAGTGCATCTCAACGATGCGCGAAACTCTCAGGCCCATGACAGAGGGGGAGTTCTACTCGCAGCCGCGCCCTCAGGAGAACTCCGTGACCGATCGCTTCAGCCCCTTGCACCAAATACATATTGACGCGGGCGCGAGCTTCACCGACTTCGCGGGCTGGCAGATGCCCGTGCGTTACAGCTCCGACCTCGCCGAGCACCACGCGGTTCGCACGGCGGCGGGCATCTTCGATATCTCGCACATGGGCGAGATCAGCGTCACAGGCCCCCAGGCCGCAGCCTTTCTCGACTACGCGCTCGCCGCCAATGTGTCGGCCATCGCGCTGTCGAGAGCCAAGTACACGATGATCCTCGATGAGGCGGGTGGCATCATCGACGATCTCATCGTGTACCAGAACGCCCCGGGCGAGTACCTCGTCGTGGCGAACGCCAGCAATCGCGAGGTTGTCGTCGAGAACCTCGCCGCGCGCATCGAGGGCTTCGACGCCGTGCTCACCGACGCAACCGACGCCGTCGCACTCATCGCCGTGCAGGGCCCCGTTGCTCGCTCCATCCTCGAGGCAACCGCCGGCCTCGACGCCGCTCCCGAGTGGGCCATGGGCCACGACCTCGAAGAACTGCCCTATTACGCGTGCATGGGAATGCGTTTCCGCGGCTCGGCAGTGCTCGTCGGCCGCACCGGGTACACGGGCGAAGACGGCTTCGAGCTCTTCGTCGATACGAAGGATGCCGCCACCCTGTGGGCTGCTCTCATCGATGCGGGCCAGCCGTTCGGTCTCGTACCGTGCGGCCTCGCCGCCCGCGACACCCTCCGACTTGAGGCCGGGATGCCGCTCTACGGCCACGAGCTCGGCCTCGACACGCTTCCCGTGCAGGCCGGCCTTGGTCGCGTGGTGCCCCTCAAGACCAAGACGGCAGACTTCGTGGGCCGCGCCGCGATTGAGACTGGCCCGGCCGAGGGCGCTCGCGTGCTCGTGGGTCTCGTCGCGGATGGCAAGCGCGCCGGCCGTGCCGGGTACCTGATCTACACGTCCCCCGAGCCCCTCGAGGCAGAAGCATCGGTCGGCATCATCACGAGCGGCGCCCTCTCACCGAGCCTGGGCCACCCGATCGCGATGGCATACGTCGACCCCGAGGTAAGCGACCTGAACACCGAGCTACAGATTGACGTGCGGGGGTCGCGAATCGCGGCGACCGTCGTTGCCCTTCCCTTCTATAAGAGAGAGAACTGATGACCGACAAGACCGAACTGAAGTACACCGCCGAACACGAGTGGGTTCTCGTTTCTGGCTCCGTCGCCACCGTCGGCATCACCGCCTACGCGGCCGAGAAGCTGGGCGACATCGTGTTCGTCGATCTACCCAAGGCCGGGTCGACCGTCGCCGAAGGCAAGGTCGTCGGCGAGATCGAGTCGACCAAATCGGTGGGCGAACTCTTCGCCCCCGTGAACGGCACTGTTGTCGAATCGAACGACGCTGTTGTCTCCAGCCCCGAACTGGTCAACAGTGACCCGTTCGGTGAGGGCTGGCTCATCAAGGTCGAATTCACGGAGCTCCCCGCTCTGCTGAGCTTCGACGAGTACACCGCGTTAACTGGAGAGTAAATAAGTGTCAGACCTTCACCGCCCTGAGTCCCTCGACGGGTTTGCAGAGCGTCACATCGGAACCGACGCGACGGCGCAGGCCACCATGCTCGCGGCTGTGGGTTATGACAGCGTGCAGGCGCTCGTCGATGCGGCCGTTCCGCCGAGCATCCACGTCAAGCCGATCGAGAGCTCTTCGATCCCTGCGGCGGCCAGCGAGCGTGAAGCGATCAAGGAATTGCGCGCCCTCGCAGGCAAGAACACCGTGCGCCGCGCCATGATCGGCCTCGGCTACTACGACACGATCACCCCCGCAGTCATCAAGCGCAATGTGCTCGAGAACCCGAGCTGGTACACGGCGTACACGCCCTACCAGCCGGAGATCTCCCAGGGCCGACTTGAGGCCCTCATCAACTTCCAGACCATGGTCTCCGACCTCACGGGCATGACGACGGCCAACGCGTCGATGCTCGACGAGGCAACCGCCGTGGTCGAGGCGATGCTGCTGGCTCGCCGTGCATCCGGGGCAGAATCCCAGACGTTCATTGTCGACGCGGATGCCCTGCCCCAGACCAAGGCGCTGCTCGCGAACCGCGCCGAGGCCGTCGGCATCACGCTTTCGGTGGTCGAGCTCGCCGCGACCGCGCCCGCTGAGCTGGAGGACGCGTTCGGCGTCTTCGTGCAATACCCGGGCGCTTCGGGCCGCGTCTGGGACCCGACCGCGATCATCGCTGCGGTCAAGGAGAAGGGTGGCCTCGCGGTTGTCGCTGCCGACCTGCTCGCGCTCACGCTTCTCAAGGCTCCCGGCGAGCTGGGCGCCGATGTCGCCGTCGGAACCTCGCAGCGACTCGGTGTTCCCATGGGCTTTGGCGGCCCCCACGCGGGATACATGGCCGTGCGCGCGGGGCTCGAGCGCCAGCTTCCCGGGCGCCTTGTGGGGGTGTCGCAGGATGCGGCCGGCCACCCCGCCTACCGGCTCTCGCTGCAGGCCCGCGAGCAGCACATTCGCCGCGAGAAGGCCACGTCAAACATCTGTACAGCGCAAGTGCTCCTGGCCGTGATGGCCTCGATGTATGCGGTCTATCACGGCCCGCAGGGCCTCAAGCGCATTGCTCAGAACGTGCACGCAGCCGCTGTGCTCACCGCGAAAGAGCTGCGAGCGCGGGGCGTTGACGCTCACGCCGACAGCTACTTCGACACCTTCACGGTGACGGTTCCGGATGCCGCGGCAACCGTGCAGCGTGCCCTCACGCACAACATCCTGCTGAACACCGTGGATGCGACAACGGTCTCGCTCTCGTTTGACGAGACGAGCGCTGAAGACATCGAAACTCTCCTGCCGGCCCTCCTCGACACCTTCGAGGCCGGGGAGCGGGATGCCTCGGCCGACCACGGGGTCTTCACCAAGACCGACCGCTGGTTCCAGCTCGACGCGACCCACCAGCACGAGTACCTGCCCGAGCTCGCCCGCTCCAGCTCGTACCTCACTCATCCCGTGTTCAACACGCACCGCAGTGAGACGAGCATGATGCGGTACCTCAAGTACCTCGCCGACAAGGACTACGCGCTCGACCGCGGCATGATCCCGCTCGGTTCGTGCACCATGAAGCTCAACGCGGCCACCGAGATGGAAGCGGTGACGTGGCCCGAGTTCGGTGGCATCCACCCGTTTGCTCCCGAGGCTGACGTCGAGGGCTACCTCACCCTCATCGAGCAGCTGCAGACCTGGCTTGCCGAGGTCACCGGCTACGACTCGGTCTCCCTCCAGCCCAACGCGGGCAGCCAGGGCGAGCTTGCGGGCCTGCTCGCGATTCGCGGCTACCACCGCGCGAACGGTAACCCGCAGCGAACGGTATGCCTCATCCCGTCGAGCGCCCACGGAACGAACGCGGCGAGTGCCGTGCTCGCGGGGATGCGCGTTGTTGTGGTTGCCTGCGACGACCTGGGCAACGTCGACCTCGATGACCTGCGCGCCAAGATCGCGCTGCACGCCGACGAGATCGCCGCGCTCATGATCACGTACCCGTCGACGCACGGCGTCTACGAGCACGAGGTCGGTGCGATCTGCAAGGCCGTGCACGACGCGGGCGGCCAGGTGTACGTCGACGGTGCGAACCTCAACGCGCTGCTCGGCTACGCGCGCTTCGGCGACTTCGGTGGGGATGTCTCGCACCTCAACCTTCACAAGACCTTCTGCATCCCGCACGGCGGCGGCGGTCCCGGCGTGGGGCCGGTCGCAGCGAAGGCGCATCTCGCGCCGTTCCTGCCGGGCCACCCGATGGCCCAGCGCGTCTTCAGCGGGTCAGCCACCAACGTCATCAGCGCTGCCCCGTACGGCAGCCCGAGCATCCTGCCCATCTCGTGGGCCTACGTGCGCATGATGGGCTCTGAGGGCCTCAAAGCAGCAACCGGCGCGGCCGTGCTTGCAGCCAACTATGTCGCTGTGCGCCTGCGCGATCACTACCCGGTGCTCTACGCGGGCGACAACGGGCTGGTCGCGCACGAGTGCATTCTCGACCTGCGTCCGCTCAAGGAGGCCACGGGCATCGACAACAACGACGTCGCCAAGCGACTCGTCGACTTCGGGTTCCACGCCCCCACGATGTCGTTCCCCGTCGCGGGCACGCTCATGGTCGAGCCGACCGAGAGCGAAGACCTCGCCGAGATCGACCGATTCATCGATGCGATGATCGCCATCAAAGACGAAGCGGATGCCGTCGCCGCAGGCACGTGGCCAGCCGACGACAACCCGCTCGTGCATGCTCCGCACACCGCCCAGTCGGTCATCGAGGGGGAGTGGGCGCACGCCTACTCGCGTGAGCAGGCCGTGTACCCGCTGCGGAGCCTCATCCGCGGCAAGTACTGGCCTCCCGTGCGGCGCATCGACAACGCCTACGGCGACCGCAACCTCGTGTGCGCCTGCCCGCCCGTCGAGGCCTTCGCCGACTGAGACGCGCCTAGGAGAAGAGCGCCGGGAACGTTGCTGCCGCCCACGGATAGCCGATGAAAATCGCAGCGTCGATGACGGTGTGGGCAATCACAAGCGGCAGCACGCGCCCGTAGCGCGTGTACAGCCATCCGAACAGCACGCCCATCGCAAAGTTGCCGACGAAGGCGCCAAAGCCCTGGTAGAGGTGGTACGTGCCGCGCAGGGTCGCTGACGCGAGGATGATCTGCCACCTGCCCCAGCCGAGGTCTCGCAACCGAGCGAACAGGTAGCCGATCACGATGACTTCTTCGGTGACCCCCGCACGAAGCGCGGAGAGCAGCAGCACGGGCACCGTCCACCAGTAGGTGTCGAGGGCGTTGGGCACGACATTCACGCTGATGCCGAGCGCACGGCCGGCGAGATAGACGCCGATTCCCGGGATGCCCACGAGCAGTGCCAGCCCGAGGCCCTGGATTGCGTCACGTGCGGGTCGGGTGAAGTCGATGCCGAGGCGGCCGAGGTGGGGACGAGTCACCTGCCACAGCAGAAAGCCGACGAGCGCCACGGGGACGAGGTCAAAGAACACGCCCATGAGCTGGTAAATCAGGTCGAACGTCGGGCGGTCGCTCAGCGGGTTGTTGATTGAGGTGGTCTGGTCGCCGAGCGCCTCCGGCCGCGTGAGCCGGTTGACGATCGAGACCACCGAGTAGGCGGCGGATGCCCCAAGCGAGAGCCCGAGCACGATGAGGATCTCGGCGCCGATGCGCCTCCTGCTCGGAAGAACGTCGCTCACGCGCGGGGCATGGCGCACGCGGGTGTTCCGCCCGGCAGCCTGTGACGATTCGCGGCAACCCATCGGTAGACGAGGGCCGCAACCCACGACACCGGGGGAGTAGCGATCAGGTGGCCGAGAAACCGCAGCGCGAACGACGGCTGCATTCTCAGCAGTGCCGAGCCCGCGAGGTGCCCCGCGTACTGGTGACCGGAGGTCACAACCCACGCGTACTGCGTCACGTCGGCGCGAGTGAGACCGTACGCGTCGAGGTCGAGCCACTGCCACGGGGAGGTCTCCGGGAACACCGGCAACAGCGCTTTCAGACGGTTCACAGCGGTCGTGCAGAAGGCACAGTCACCGTCGAAGATGAGCAGTGGTGCTTTGGACGGTTCCGACAATCGGCTCTGGCTCACATCTCGATGCTACGCGCTCAGGCACGCCCGTTCGGATCACCCGGAGCGACCTGACGCGAGTTTATTGCGTTTTACCGCAGACACACGCAATGATCCGCCGTTCGACGCAAGGAATTCGAATGTTCGTTACCACTGTGTAACGTTTCCGCCTACAGTTTTGCGGGGGGTTTACCCCCGTTTAGGGTGTGACTATCAAGCGCGGTACGGCCTCTAGGAATCGTCGTGCCGTTTGCTCATCTTGCACAGGAGGAAAATTGAGAATCAAGCGACTTGCAGCAGCTGCTGCCACGGTCGCCGTCGGTGCTCTCGTACTCTCTGGCTGCGCTGGTCCGCAGTCCGAGATCGTCGAGGGATCATCACTGTCGGTGGCGTGGAACCAGCCGTTCTACTCGTACAACGGTGTTACGTCGTTCGGAAACGCAACGGCAAACAACAACATCACGTACTCGACGCTTTCCAGCTTCAACTACTACGACAACACTCCCGCACTGGTGAAGGACGAGTCCTTCGGCACGTACGAGAAGGTGTCGGACGACCCGCTGGTCGTCAAGTACACGATCGCCGACGGTGTGAAGTGGTCAGACGGCACTGCCGTTGACGCGGTTGACCTCCTCCTCAACTGGGCCGCGCTGTCGCGTGCCCTCGACACCCCGGACTTCGACTCCTCCGAGTTCACCGACCCCGACACGGGCGAGTTCACGGATGACTTCCCGACCGACGTCGTCTACTTCGACTCGGGTGCTGACCCCTCGACCGGCATGGGCCTCGTCCAGGCCACGCCCGAGGTCAGCGACGACAAGAAGTCGATCACCCTCACCTACGACGCACCGTTCGTTGACTGGGAGCTCGTCATGAGCGCACCCCTGCCGGCACACGTCGTGGGCAAGAACGCGCTCGGCATCGACGACAACCAGAAGGCCAAGGACGCAGTCCTCGCCGCCATCCTGGATGAAGACGACACCGCACTCGCGAGCATCTCCAGCTTCTGGAACACGGGCTTCAACTTCACCGAGATGCCCGAGAACACCGACCTGGTGCTCTCCAGCGGCCCGTACGTCATCACCGACTTTGTCGCTGACCAGTACGTGACCCTCACCGCGAACAAGAACTACACCGGTGCTAACCAGGCCGCTGTGGAAGAGATCACGGTTCGCTTCATCACTGACCCGCTCGCAGCAGTGCAGGCGCTTCAGAACGGTGAAGTCCAGGTCATCTCGCCCCAGGCAACCGCCGACGTCGCTGAGGCTCTTGCCGCACTCGACGTTGAGGTTATCGGTGGCTACGAGGGCACCTACGAGCACATCGACCTCCAGTTCGACCAGTCGAAGAGCGGAAACTTCAACAACCCCCTCATCCGTGAGGCGTTCATGAAGGTCATCCCGCGCCAGGAGATCGTTGACAAGCTCATCAAGCCGCTGCAGGCAGACGCCGAGGTTCGTAACTCGCAGGTCTTCCTCCCCGGTGCTGACGGCTACGACGAGTCCGTCGCCGAGAACGGTTCGGCTGCGTACGCAGATGTCGACATCGAGGGCGCCAAGGCACTCCTCGCCGAGGCTGGCGTTACCAACCCCGAGGTCTGCATGCTCTTCAGCTCGACGAACCCTCGTCGTGCGAACGAGTTCCTGCTGATCCAGCAGTCTGGTGCTCTCGCTGGCTTCAACGTCACCGACTGCTCCAGCCCTGACTGGGGTGGCTTGCTCGGTACCCCCGGTGCTTACGACGCTTCCCTCTTCGGATGGCAGTCGACGAGCCTCGGTGTGACCAACGGCCCGCCCCCCACGTTCACCACTGGTGGAATCAACAACCTGAACTTCTACAGCAACCCGGAGATGGACGACCTCACGGCCGCTCTCTCCACGGAGTTCGACACCGACAAGCAGATCGAAATCCAGAAGCAGATCGACAAGCTTCTGTGGGACGACTTCTACGGCGTCACCATCTTCCAGTTCCCGGCAGTGACGGCATACGACCCGAAGGCGATCAAGAACATCGCTCCTTCGACGCTCGCGCCGACCATTTTCTGGAACATCTGGGATTGGGAGCCTGTCACCGAGTAATGAGCTTTAAGCTCATCGCTTGACATCAGTGTCAGGTAATACCCAGGGCGCTGGGGCCGAAAGGCCCCAGCGCCCACCACTGGAAGCCCCCGGTTAGGTAGGTGCCATTCGTGGCAACATTTATCACGAGGCGGTTGATCGCCTCCATCTTCATTTTTCTCGCAGCTACATATTTGATGTACATCCTCGTTGCCCTCTCGGGCGACCCCCTCGAGGATCTGCGAACCAGTACAGCCCCCAACAAGCAGCAGCTCATCGAGGCGCGAACAGCGTTGTTGCACCTCGACGTTCCGCCGTACCTGCGTTACTTCATCTGGCTCGGAGGCATCTTCGGTCTCACGGGCAAGGGCTTCGGTGACCTCGGTGTCACCGTGCAGAACCAGCCCGTGAACGTACTCCTCGCACAGGCCGCAGGCTCGACCCTTCAGCTCGTCACGATCGCCACGGTGATCGCGATCATCCTCGGTCTCACGGTCGGTATCACGACGGCACTGCGCCAGTACAGCGGCTACGACTACGGAATCACCTTCCTGTCGTTCCTGTTCTTCTCGCTGCCCATCTTCTGGGTTGCCGTTCTGCTCAAGCAGTACGTGGCCATCGGCTTCAATGACTTCCTCGGTGATCCCGTCATCGTGTGGTGGATCATCCCGATACTGGCGGTGATAGCCGGCCTGATCTGGATGTCGATCCTGCCGGGCAAGGGCAAACAGAAGGCGATCACGTTCGGCGTTGCTGCCCTCGCGACCGCGGCGCTCATCACCTACATGAAGCTCTCCGACTGGTTCACCTACCCCCACATCGGCTGGGTGGGAATCGTGCTGACGCTCGCGGGAATCGCTTTCGGCGTGACCGCAATCTCGACGGGACTCAAGAACCGCCGCGCGCTCTACGCGTCGCTCGTGGTCGCGGGAATCGGTGTCGCGTCGTACTGGCCGTTCCTCAACTACACCACCGGCCTGCCGTTCTGGGGCTGGGTTGGCCTCGGCGTCGTGGCAGTTGCCGTGAGCTTCGGGGTCGGCTGGTTCATGGGCGGGGATGACCGCCTGCCGGTTGCTCGCACAGCAGCCATCGTCGGCTTCCTCTCGGCGAGCATTGTTTCGCTCGACCGCTTCATGCAGGTGTGGGATGACTACACCAGCTCGGGCCGCATCAAGGGCCGCCCGATCGCGACGATCGGATCGGGCACGCCCGGTCTCGAGGGCTCGCTGTGGGTGCACGGCATCGACCTCTTCACCCACTTGCTGCTGCCGACGCTTGCCCTCATCCTGATCTCGTTCGCAAGCTACACGCGCTACTCGCGTGCGAGCCTGCTCGAGGTCATGAACCAGGACTACATCCGCACGGCGCGTGCCAAGGGCCTCACCGAGCGCACGGTCGTCGTGCGCCATGCCTTCCGCAACGCCCTCATCCCGATTGCGACGATCGTCGCCTTCGACATCGGTGGAATCATCGGTGGCGCGGTCATTACCGAGCGGGTCTTCGGGTGGACCGGCATGGGAGCTCTGTTCCAAAACGGGCTCGACCATGTCGATCCCAACCCCGTGATGGCGTTCTTCCTCGTCACGGGTGGGCTCGCCATCCTGTTCAACCTGATCGCCGACCTCGTCTACGCAGGTCTTGACCCGAGAATCCGGGTGTCCTGATGAGTAACATTCCCCCGCCCATTGAAGAGCCGGGTCACCACGACGCCGGCGTAACCGACTCCGAGAACTCGATTGAGAACAAGGAGGTCGAGGGCCTCAGCCAGGGCCAGATCGTTCGTAAGCGGTTCTTCCGCCACAAGGGCGCCCTCATCTCGATGTTCGCGCTTGCGTTCATCATCGTGCTCGCGTTCACCTCGGTAGGTGTCGCCTTCGGCAGCTGGAAGTCCGGCGGCTGGTGGCCCTACACCTGGAACATTGCGGTAGAGATCGAGAACGGCGGCCGCCCCACGTGGACGCTGTGGCCGTTCAGCTTCGGAAACCACCCCTTCGGTCAAGACGAAGTGGGCCGCGACATCTTCGCCGTGGTCATGCGTGGAACGCAGCAGTCGCTCATGATCATGACGATCGTGGGCCTCATCGCCACGTTTATCGGAACCGTCATCGGCGCCATCTCCGGTTACTACCGTGGCTGGACTGACTCGGTGCTCATGCGCTTCACCGACATCATCATCACGATCCCCGTGATCGTGATCGGTGCGGTGCTCGGTCGCCGCTTCGGAATCTCCGGTGCCGTGGTGCTCGCCGTCATCCTGGGCCTCGTGCTGTGGACCGGTCTTGCGCGCCTCGTGAGGGGCGAGTTCCTGAGCCTGCGCGAACGTGAGTTCGTTGACGCGGCGCGCGTGGCCGGTGCTCGCGACCGCCGCATCATCTTCCGCCACATCCTGCCGAACGCGATCGGCGTGATCATCGTCAACTCGACGCTGCTCATGGCCGCCGCGATCCTCATCGAGACCGGTCTGAGCTTCCTCGGATACGGCGTGCAGGCGCCCGATACCTCGCTCGGCAAGATCATCAGTGAGAACCAGGTCGCTTTCGCGACAAGGCCATGGCTGTTCTGGTGGCCCGGCCTGTTCATCATCGCCATTGCGCTGTGCATCAACTTCATTGGTGACGGCTTGCGTGACGCGTTCGATCCCCGCCAGCGCCGCATGCCGACGGAGCGCGCCCTCGCGCGTGCCGCTCGCGCGAGTGGCCCCAAGCCGCCGACTCCGGCAGCGGCAGGCGACCTGGACCGCGCAGCGGCCGAGGTGTCGAGCAGGTCACTTGGCATGCAGGGCTCGGGCAGCGTGGGACGCACGTACTACGCGCCGCCGCCCACCGCTGACGACCGCCCAGCGCCCAAACGGGACGACTCGTGATGGCGCTACAGCAGAATGCCCAGCAGGGTGGCCAGCACCAAGCCGCCCAGCACGGCAATGGTCGCCCAGTGGATGTCGCGACGCACGCTTCCCGGTTCAACACCGGCACCGAGCAGGCCCGCTTCGCGCAGGTCTTCGAGGTGTCGGCGGATCAGGTACGCCGCGGCACCGCTGTCGGTCTCGAGAAGGTCGCCGGGACGAGGCGCGAAGCCCGCGGGATCGGCGGCGATTCTCGCGGCGGACTTGCTCGCGGACTGCGACGCGTATCGGTTGGGGGCTGGGCTCGCCCAGACCGTGACCTTTCCGCCCGTGTACACGAGCGTCAAGGCGTACTTGGTATCGACCTGCTGGATGGCGGGCCACGCAAGGTGCAGTGTGCTGAACACGTTGCGCACGGTGACCTCGTGTTCGGCGATGTCGAGGCGAGGGAGCCAGAACAGCGCCACGGCGACCGCGCCGATGAGCACGATGCCCCAGCCGTAGCGCAGCAGTCCCACGCCGTCACCGGCCACCACGTAGCCGACGAGCCCGCTCAGGGCAATGGCGACCACGATGACACTCAGTACCCGACCGAAGGTCGGACGAAAACTCGTAGGAGCGAAGCGCATAGCCCAAGCTTCGCAGACCCGCACGGAAAGGGCCTGAAATGACCTCTGCAACCATGACGGCAGAAACTGTTCTTGAGGTCACTGACCTCGGCGTCGATTTTTGGGTCGACGGAGTCTTCTATCCCGCAGCCATCGGCCTCAACTACGAGGTCAAGCGCGGAGAGGTGCTCGCCATTGTCGGCGAGTCCGGCTCCGGCAAGAGCTCCAGTTCCATGGCGCTCCTCGGTCTGCTGCCCGCCAACGCGAAGGTGACGGGCAGTATCAAACTCCTCGGTCGCGAGCTGCGCGGTATTCCGCAAAACGAACTGCGAAGCGTGCGCGGTAACCAGATCGCGGTGATCTTCCAGGAGCCCATGACGGCCCTGAACCCCGTCTACACGATCGGCTTCCAGATCATGGAGGCCCTGCGCTCGCACTTCGACCTCAACCCGAGCCAGGCGAAGGAGCGCGCAATCGAGCTTCTCACCAAGGTCGAGATGCCGGATCCGCAGACCGCGTTCTTCAAGTACCCCCACCAGCTCTCCGGTGGACAGCGCCAGCGCGCCATGATCGCGCAGTCGATTTCGTGCGACCCCGTGCTGCTCATCGCCGATGAACCGACCACGGCCCTCGACGTGACGGTGCAGGCCGAGATCATCGAGTTGCTGCGCAACCTGCGCACTCGCCTCGACAGCGCGATCATCCTCATCACCCACGACATGGGAGTTGTCGCCGACCTCGCCGACAACATCCTCGTGATGAAAGATGGTCTCGCGGTCGAAACCGGCACCGTCGTGGATGTCTTCTCGAAGCCCCAGGCGGAGTACACCAAGTCGTTGCTCGCAGCTGTGCCGCACCTCGGCTCGGCGGCCGTGCAGGTCAACGAGCAAGACCAGATCAACAAGGTGGAACAGCGCGAGCCCGTGCTCAAGTTCACGGATGTCGCGATCGACTACCCCAAGCGCGGCCGCGTTCCCGCATTCCGTGCCGCCGAGCACATCAATCTCGAGATCTACCCGGGCGAGATCCTGGGCCTCGTGGGCGAGTCGGGCTCCGGCAAGACCACCCTCGGACGGGCATCCGTCGGGCTGCTTCCCATCGCGGAGGGCACCCTCAGTGTCGTGGGTTACGACATCTCGAACGCCACCAACAAAGACCTGCGACCGCTGCGCCGCAAGACCGGCATCGTGTTCCAGGATCCAGGGTCGAGCCTCAACCCCCGCATGCCCATCGGCCAGTCCATCGGTGAGCCGCTGCTGCTCGCGGGTGAGGCCAAGGGTAAAGATCTCGACAAGCGTGTGCAGGAGTTGCTGAGCTCGGTGGAACTGCCGACGAGCTACCGCAACCGCTACCCGCACGAGCTCAGTGGTGGCCAGCGGCAGCGTGTCGGCATCGCGCGCGCCCTTGCGCTCACACCCGAACTGCTCGTGGCCGATGAGCCGACGAGCGCGCTCGACGTGTCAGTGCAGGCTCGCTTTCTCGATCTGCTGCAGGAACTTCAGGAGCGCTTGCAGTTCGCGTGCCTCTTCGTGAGCCACGACCTGGCGGTCGTCGATATCCTCGCGCACAGGATTGCCGTCATGCATCGCGGTAGACTAGTCGAGCAGGGTACGCGAGACGAGATTCTGCGAACCCCCAAAGACCCCTACACCCAGCGGCTTATTGCCGCCGTCCCGCTGCCGGATCCGATTGCGCAGCGTGAGCGGCGCGAGGCCCGGGCAGCATCCAAGGCCGCTGAAGGCCTCAACGAAACGGCCCCGGAAGGGCCAAACTAACCAGAAGGACTTCAAGTATGGCTATCGCCACACGCTCTGACCTGCGCAACGTGGCGATCGTCGCACACGTCGACCACGGCAAGACCACCCTCGTCGACGCAATGCTTCGCCAGACTGACTCGTTCGCCGAGCACGCTCACCTCGAAGAGCGCGCCATGGACTCGAACGACCTCGAGCGCGAAAAGGGAATCACGATTCTCGCCAAGAACACGGCGGTCTCGTACAAGGGCATCCACGCCACCGACGGTCCGATCACGATCAACGTGATCGACACCCCCGGCCACGCCGACTTCGGTGGCGAGGTCGAGCGCGGCCTGTCGATGGTCGACGGCGTCGTGCTGCTGGTCGATGCATCCGAGGGTCCGCTGCCGCAGACGCGCTTCGTGCTGCGCAAGGCCCTCGAGGCCAAGCTGCCCGTCGTGCTGCTCGTCAACAAGACCGACCGCCCGGATGCTCGCATCGACGAGGTCGTCACGGAGAGCCAGGACCTGCTCCTCGGCCTCGCGAGCGACATGGCCGACGATTACCCCGACCTCGACCTCGACGCGATCCTCGACGTTCCGGTCGTTTACGCGTCGGGCCGCAACGGTGCCGCGAGCTGGAACAAGCCGGAGAACGGCTCCCTGCCCGACAACGCCGACCTCGAGCCACTGTTTGACGCGATCATCAAGCACATCCCGGCTCCCACCTACGACGATGAGCACCCCCTCCAGGCCCACGTCACCAACCTCGACGCGAGCCCCTTCCTCGGGCGTCTCGCCCTGCTGCGTGTCTTCAACGGCACGATCAAGAAGGGCCAGACCGTCGCGTGGGTCAAGTACGACGGCAGCGTGCACAACGTGCGCGTAACCGAGCTGCTCATCACGAAGGCCCTCGACCGCTTCCCGACCGACTCGGCCGGCCCCGGCGACATTGTCGCCGTTGCAGGATTCGAAGACATCACGATCGGTGAGACTCTCGCCGACCCTGACGACGTGCGCCCGCTGCCGACCATCACGGTCGACGACCCCGCAATCTCGATGACAATCGGCACAAACACCAGCCCGCTCATCGGCAAGGTCAAGGGTCACAAGCTCACCGCGCGCATGGTCAAGGACCGTCTCGACCGCGAGCTCGTGGGTAACGTCTCGATCAAGCTTCTCGACATCGGTCGCCCGGATGCCTGGGAGGTGCAGGGTCGCGGAGAGCTGGCCCTCGCCATTCTCGTCGAGCAGATGCGTCGCGAAGGCTACGAGCTCACCGTCGGCAAGCCGCAGGTTGTCACCAAGTACGTCGACGGCAAGCTTCACGAGCCCTACGAGCACCTCACGATCGACTCGCCGGAGGAGCACCTCGGTGCGATCACCCAGCTTCTCGCCGCCCGCAAGGGCCGCATGGAGGGCATGACGAACCACGGCACGGGCTGGGTTCGCATGGAGTTCGTCGTTCCGTCGCGCGGTCTCATCGGCTTCCGCACGGAGTTCCTGACGATCACACGAGGCACGGGCATCGCCAACGCGATCTCGCACGGTTACGAGCCGTGGGCCGGCGCCATCGAGACCCGCACCAACGGCTCGATCGTGGCCGACCGTGCCGGTGTTGCCACGCCGTTCGCCATGACGGCCCTCCAGGAGCGCATGTCGTTCTTCGTTGAGCCGACCCAGGAGGTCTACGAAGGCATGGTCGTCGGTGAGAACTCGCGCGCCGATGACATGGACGTGAACATCACCAAGGAGAAGCAGCTCACCAACATGCGCCAGTCGACCTCCGACACCTTCGAGCGCATGACGCCGTCGCGTCGCCTGACGCTCGAGGAGTGCCTCGAGTTCGCGCGTGAAGACGAGTGTGTTGAGGTGACCCCCGAGGTCATCCGCATCCGCAAGGTTGAGCTCGACTCGAACGCTCGTGCGCGCGCCTACTCGCAGCGCAAGAAGCAGAACTCTTAAGTCAAAACCCGCATTGTTGCACCCTGATGGGGGCGGTACTCTGACCACGTGAAAACGTTTCGTCGGGGCACCGCCCTCGCTGGGTTAAGCCTTGCCGTGATCCTCGCGATCGCGGGATGCGCGGCGCCGGGCGGCAGCTCGGGCGGGGGAACGGGCGGGGACGGCAGCTCCGGTCAGAGCGACGGGGGCGAAACATCCACCGATTCGGGCGACACCGCGAACGACGGCGGTCTCGACCAGTTCGAGGGGCTTCCCGACACATTTCCCGCAGACGTGCCCATCATCGACGGCGACGTCGCCTTCGGCATGGACCTGGGAACCGGCTGGTCGGTCGTCGTATCGACGCCCGACTTTGGCGCCGGGTTCGTCGAGGCGTCTGGTGCGCTCAAGGCCGCAGGGTTCACCGCGGAGGTCGAGACCACAGAGACCGCCGGCTCCCTCGGAGTTTTCACCAATGAGAAGTACACGATCAACGTGACGGCCGCAGACACGCCTGACTACGGGCCCGCGGTCACGTACGTTGTCGTGCTTCGCGGCTAACGTCGCTCAATCCGCCCCACCGACAGGAGACAACAATGAGCACCTTGCGCACTCGCGTGACCGCCCCCATCGCGATCGTCATCGCCCTCGCAATGGCACCAGCCCTCACGGGGTGTTTCGGCAACCCCATCGAGAGCATCATCGAGGGGGCAACCGGCGGCAATGTTGACCTCGGCGGCACGAGTTTGCCCGAAGGTTTCCCGAGCGAGGTGCCCGTCGTTGACGGCGACATCCAGTTCGGCGGATCCCTTGCCGAGGGTGACAGCAAGGTCTACAACGTAACGGTGAAGGTGACGGGCTCATCGCCCGTCGAGACCATCAAGTCGGCTCTCGAGGGTGCCGGGTTCACCGCCACGAGCGAGATGGGTGGCACCACCGATGAAGGTGGAACCCTCATCTACACGAGTGACGCGTGGGGTGTTCTCGTGGTGGTTGCGAAAGACGGCTCCGACTTCATCGTCAACTACACCGTCACCTCGGCCGAGCCGAAGTAGCTAGCCGAACAGCGTCGCGCCCACGTAGCTGGTGGATGCGGCGCCCGGCGGCACCGCGAACACTGCTGATCCCACGTGCTTGATGTACTCATTGAGCGCGTCTCGACTCAGGTTGCGCTGCACGTCAATGAACTGCTGCGGTGAGCGCTGAAACGAGATAAAGAACAAGCCGGCATCCAGGCGGCCGAGCTCGTCATTGCCGTCGACGAAGTTGTAGCCTCGCCGCAGCAGCTGGGCTCCGCCGGTTGCGCTCGAGTGGGCGAGGCGCACGTGCGCGCTCGAATCGATGAGGGGCTGCCCCGTGGCGCCCTCCTTCTCGAAGTCGAGTTCGCTGAACTCGGTGCCGCCCGACAGCGGTGCGCCTTCTGACTTGCTGCGCCCGATGACGCGCTCCTGCTCCTGCAACTGGGTGCGATCCCAGGTCTCGATGATCATGCGGATCTTGCGAGTGACCAGATAGCTGCCGCCCGCGAGCCACGCGGGATCGTCGCCGGCACCCACCCAGACCTGGTCTTTCACGGTTGAGGGGTCTTCGGCCTTGATGTTGGCCGTGCCGTCTTTGAAGCCGAAGAGGTTGCGAGGCGTGACCTGGCTTGTCGAGGTTGAGGAGGTGCGACCGAATCCGAGCTGCGACCAGCGAATGGATGCTCGGCCAAACGCAATGCGGCTGAGATTGCGGATCGCGTGCACGGCAACCTGCGGATCATCGGCGCAGGCCTGAATGCAGAGGTCGCCGCCACCCGAGTCGATGCGCAGGGCGTCGCCGGAAAAACGGGGGAGTTTGGTGAGGAGCGTCGGTTGCTTGCTCGCAATGCCGAAACGATCGACTCCGTCATCCGTAGAGAACAGCGTGGGCCCGAAACCGAAGGTGATCGTGAGTGCGCTGGCCGGAAGATCGAGGGCCTCTCCCGTGTCGTCGGGGGGCGCGAGCGGCGAGCCGCCGACGGCGCCGCCCTCCGTCACCTCGAGACCCTGGGTCATGCGCGACGCGGCATACGTCCAGTCCTGCAACAGCTCGATGAGGTCTTGCCTCGTGGTTCCTTCCGCCATGTCGTAGGCGGCGAAATGCAGGCGGTCCTGTGCGGGAGTGGTGATGCCGGCCTGGTGCTCGCCAAAGAACGGATAACTCGTCAGCACCCCGGGGGAGTTGGTCGCTGTCACTCCCGTGGCAATCGCGGCGCCGGCCGCTCCGCCGACGGCGAGCCCGGCAATTCCGGCTCCCGCGAGGCCGAGAAGACCGCGCCGGGACAGGCCCGTGGACGGTGCGTCCACGGGTGTCTCGTCGGCTGTGTCGGTCATATCGTCGAGGCTACTCGGCTACCCCGAGCACGGTGTGCGTGAGCTGCGAGAGGGGCTCGGCGAGGGCGTTGACCTGGTCGGATAGCTGCTTGCGCTGCGCTTCGGTGACGTCGTCGTAGCTCGTGAATCCGTTCTCGAAGCTGCCGTACTGGGCGAGCAGCTCGTAGAGGCTCGCGAACTCGGTCTCGATATCGGCCACGAGCGCCGTGCCCTCGTCGCCCTTGCTCGCGGCGATGTCTTTCACGTTGCCAAACGCGACCTCGGCGCCCTGCACGTTAGCGAGGAAGTCGTAGAGGTCGGTGTGGCTCCACCAGTCCTCTTCGCCCGAGATCTTGCCCACGGCTACCTCGTCGAGCAGTCCGATGGCGCCGTTGGAGATGTCGCCGAGCGTCACGCTGAAGTCGGAAGCAAAGACCAGGTTGTAGAGCTCCTGCACGTCGGCGTCGAGACCCTGCGCAAACACCTGGCGCTGCTCGAGCGTCGAGGGTTCCCAGTCCAGGAGCGCCGATTCGCCGTCGGAGTTCAGGTCGCCCTCGACGGGCGCCCACAGGTCTTTCTCGATGCGGTGGAAGCCAGTCCAGTCGAGGCCTTCTGCCACGGCATCCACTTCGCGGTAGTCGATCTTGGGGTCGAGATCGCCAAACGCCTCCGCAGTCGGCTCGATGCGCTCGTACGCAACACGAGCAGTCGGGAAGAGCGTTCTGGCCGTCTCGTCGTCGCCCGCGGCGTAGGCGGCGGTGAACGCCTGAACCTGCGGAACCAGCTCGGCAACCTGTGACTTGATGTAGGCGATGTAGTTCGTGACGGCCGACGCGGTGAGTGCTTCATCGTCGGCTGAGAGGGCGCTCGCTTCTCCCGTGACCGTGAACTCGGCGAGACCGATGGGCGCCCCGATCAGCTGGAACTTGCACGCCGTGTAGTACGTGCCGGGTGCGAGCTGTGCGACATACTCGACCGTCTGGCCCGGAGTGACGTTCTCCTTCTCTCCCACGATGCGCAATTTGTCGTCGGCGAGGATCTCAAATTCGTTGACATCGGTTCCCGAGTTCGTGATGTCGAAGGTGATGGCACCCGTTGCCGTGGTGGTCTCAGAAACGACGCACGTGGTGTCGGTCACGTTCACGGCAATGGAGGTCGAACCGGCGACGTTGTTGGGAACGCAGCCGGTCAGGGCGAGCGTGATGGCAGCGGCGCCGCCGATGGCCGTGAGTGCGTGAGCGCGCATAGGTGTCTCCTGGTGTCGTGTGCTGGGTGAGTGTGAGAGCTAGGTGAGGGACTCGACCGCGGGCGCATCAGCGCGCTTCGAGGTCACGGGCTTGGCACCCGATTGGCGCAGGAACAGTGCCGTAACGGTGACCAGATAGCTCAGCCAGGCAATGAACTGAAGCCACGTGGGTTCCGGGGTGAAGTTGAAGAGTCCACCAAGGAGCACTCCGTACCAACTCGTGGGCGGCACGGCGGCCGCGAGGCTGAAGGCCGGCTGGCCCCACCCGGGAAGCAGCCCCGCCTCCTGCAGGTCGCCGATGCCGTAGAGCAATACGCCAGCAGCCACCACGATGAGGAACAGGCCGGTCCAGAAGAAGAAGCGCGAGAGGTTGATCTTCACGAGGCCGCGATAGATCAGGTAGGCGATGAACGCAGCGACCAGCACGCCCAGGAGCGCCGCCACGGTACCGAGGAGGGCGTTGTCGCTCGAGTTGACGTTGGCCCAAATGAAGAGCGCGGTCTCAACGCCCTCGCGACCGACGCTGACGAAGCCGACGAGAACGATGCCGAGTCCGGCACCGGCAATGGCGGTGTCGAGCTTGGACTGCAGGTCGTGCTTCATGTCTCGGGCGTGCGCGCCCATCCAGAAGATCATCCAGGTGACGAGCACAACGGCGAGGATCGACAGAAGACCCCCGAGAATCTCCTGGCCCTGGAAGCTCAGGCCGTAGGGGCCCCAGGTGAGGATCGCCCCCGTGCCGAGCGAGATCAGCACGGCGGCGCCGACGCCGATCCACAGGCGAGGCAGAACGTCGCGGCGGCCGAGCTTATTGAGGTACGCAACGAGAATGCCTACGACGAGACCCGCTTCGAGGCCTTCACGCAGGCCGATCAGGAAGTTTGCTAAGAACACGAGGACTTTCAGACGAAGTTGGTAAGGCTTACCTAACTCGAAAGACCTTACCCGGCGTCACGTATCCTGTCTATCTGGCGCGCAAATGGTGAGGGGCAGTCATGGCCGAGAAGGTGCTTTTTGTGCACGCCTACCCCGGCGACGTGGCTGTATCGGCAGGGGCCACCCTCGCGACGCTCGCTGATCGTGGCGCGTCGGTGACGGTGCTGACCTGCCTGCGCGGCGAGTCGCACGAGCATGGCTTGGCCGCGACCGACGACCGCGAACTCGGCGCCGCGCTCGCCGTGCTGGGTGTCACTGACCACCTGTACCTGGGCTCCCCGGGCGCCCGATGGGAGGGTCGCGAAGAGCATCGCTACGACACCATTACCTCCTCAGACCCCGGGGAGGTCGCTGCCGACATCGCCGCGGCGCTCATCGCGCTCCAGCCCGACGTGGTTGTCAGCTACGGCCCCGACGGTGGGGACGGGCATCCGGATCGGATTGCCGTGCACGACGCAACACGCACGGCCGCTTCAGTAATGGGGGTGCCGCTCTACGTGATGGGCACCAGCAAGCGCACTTCCGGCGTGCGAGTTGAGGGTGCATCCGTCGCCGACCGAAAGCGCCGCGCGATCGAGGCCTACGGCGGCGAGCGGCCATCGCAGCCCATCGATGCGCCCGAAAACTTCTATCGCCTGCGTCCGCCCGGCAACTCCTTCGCCGACTTCGGTCTCGGGGCTCAGATTCTCACGTGCGTGCTTGCGCTGCTGCTCGGTGCTTTCGTGGGGGCGACGCTCACGGTGGCTCACCAGGCATCGGTGGTGATTCTCGGCGCACGCATCCCGTGGGGGATCGTCGTGGCACTCGTCATCACTGCTGCCCTCGTCGTGGGACTTCGCATGGTCTTCGAGACCCGGCTCGTGGCAGGAATCGCGGCGCTCGGGTTGCTGGGCACCTCGGCGCTTCTCGCGGTGCAGTCGTCTGGCGGATCGATCCTCGTGCCCGACAACGCCGTGGGATACGTGTGGACGTTCGGCCCCGTGCTCATCGCGGGCGTTGCGCTGGCGTGGCCGCAAGTTCGCCGTCGCTCGGGCAGTAATATTAAGGAGACTTCCGCGAAAGGTTCGGTTTCCTAAAGTGACGTATGTGATCGCTCAGCCGTGCGTAGATCTGAAAGATCGCGCATGCATCGACGAGTGCCCGGTCGACTGCATCTACGAGGGCGACCGCATGCTCTACATCCAGCCCGACGAGTGCGTCGACTGCGGTGCGTGCGAGCCGGTCTGCCCCGTTGAGGCGATCTTCTATGAAGACGACCTTCCCGACAAGTGGGCCGACTACTACAAGGCCAATGTCGAGTTCTTCGACGAGGTGGGTTCGCCCGGCGGTGCAGCCAAGATCGGTGTCATCCACACCGATCACCCCCTCATCATGGCGCTGCCCGAAGGCGGCGGCTCCTCCGAATGAGCCGCTCGCCGCTCGAGCTGCCCGACTTTCCCTGGGACTCCCTGGTTTCGTACGCCGATCGGGCACGGGAGCACGCACGCGGCATGATCGACCTGTCGGTGGGGTCGCCCGTCGATCCGACTCCCGCGATCATTCGGGATGCCCTGGCTGAGGCGACGGATGCGCACGCCTACCCGCAGACGATGGGCTCTCCCGCGCTGCGCGAAGCGATCGTCGAGTGGCACGCACGCCGCCGCGGCGTGGATGACCTGTCGATTGCCAATGTTTTGCCCACGATCGGTTCGAAGGAACTGGTTGCTCTGCTGCCGTTGCTGTTGGGAATCGGCAGGGGCGACGTGGTGGTCATTCCCCGAGTCGCCTACCCGACCTATGCGATCGGTGCCGCCATCGTGAGTGCGTCTGTCGTGGCATCCGACGATCCCGAAGAATGGCCAGCCGAGACCCGGCTGATCTGGCTGAACACCCCCGGTAACCCCGACGGGCGGGTGCTGAGCGTCGACGATTTGCGTGCGGCCGTGACGCGGGCGCGCGAGCTGGGCGCCGTAGTCGTAAGCGACGAGTGCTACGCCGAGCTCGCTTGGGAGGGCGAACTGCCGACCGCCTCGATTCTCGACCCCCGCGTGATCGCGGGGCAGCGTGACTCGGTGCTCGCCGTCTATTCGCTCAGCAAGCAGTCGAACCTCGCCGGATATCGGGCCGGGTTCGTGGCAGGGTGCAGTCGCCTGATCGGCGAACTGCTCTCCGTGCGCAAACACATCGGACTCATTCCGCCCGCGCCCGTGCAGGCGGCGATGATCGCAGCCCTCGGTGATGACGACCATGTGGCTGCACAGCGCGAGCTCTATCGCGCGCGACGGGACCGGCTGAAGCCCGCCCTCGAATCTGCGGGCTTGCGTGTTGACCACAGCGAGGCCGGCCTGTACCTGTGGGCCACTCGCGGAGTCGACTCATGGCAGACCGTGGCCGAGTTCGCGGAACTGGGCATCCTCGTGGTGCCGGGCACCTTCTACGGCGAGAATCGCGCCCAACATGTGCGGGTCGCTCTCACCGCAACCGACGCCGCAATCGACGACGCGGTACGGCGCCTCGAATCGCGCTGACTGTCGTCAACCTCCAACCGTCGCGCCAAGGCTTTGGGCCATGCGACAGTAGCGGGTCGCTCCTTATAGGCTGTATCCCGTGACTGATGATGCTCTGCAACCAGAAAAGGCCACCCTGCAGTTTCCGGGCGGTGCAGCAGAGTTTCCGATCATCCGCGGAACCGACGGTCACGACTCGATCGATATCTCGACCTTCACCAAGCAGACCGGATTCACGGCTCTTGATCAGGGTTTCGTCAACACCGCATCCACCCGCAGCGAGATCACGTTTATCGACGGCGACGCGGGCATCCTGCGCTATCGCGGCTATGCGATCGAGGATGTTGCACAGAATTCCACGTACCTCGAGGTTGCCTGGCTGCTGATCTACGGCGAGTTGCCGACGGCCGACCAGCTCGGGGAATTCGACGAGAAGATTCGCCGCCACACGCTTCTGCACGAAGACCTCCGCCGGTTCTTCGACGCACTGCCGCACAGCGCGCATCCCATGTCGGTGCTCTCGAGCGCGGTTTCGGCGCTGTCGACGTACTACGAAGACTCGCTCAACGTGCACGACCCCGAGCAGGTCGAGATCTCGACCATCCGTCTGCTCGCCAAGCTGCCCGTGATCGCGGCCTACGCGCACAAGAAGGCGCTCGGCCAGGCGTTCCTCTACCCCGACAACTCGCTGAGCTTCGTCGACAACTTCCTCAAGCTCAACTTCGGCACAATGGCCGAGCCGTACGAGGTCAACCCCGTGCTCTCGAAGGCGCTCGATCGCCTGCTGATCCTGCACGAAGACCACGAGCAGAACGCGTCCACCTCGACGGTGCGCCTGGTTGGTTCGACCGAAGCCAACATCTTCTCCTCCATCTCGGCGGGCATCAACGCGCTCTACGGCCCGCTCCACGGCGGCGCCAACGAGGCCGTGCTCAAAATGCTCGGTGAGATCCAGGCCTCGGGCGAAGGCGTGCAGAAGTTCGTCGAGCGCGTCAAGAACAAAGAAGACGGCATCCGTCTCATGGGCTTCGGTCACCGCGTCTACAAGAACTTCGACCCGCGTGCGCAACTCGTCAAGGAGAGCGCTGACGAGGTGCTTGAGGCTCTCGGCGTGCAAGACCCGCTGCTCGACCTCGCGAAAGAACTCGAGCAGGTCGCGCTCGCCGACGACTACTTCAAGGAGCGCAAGCTCTACCCCAATGTCGACTTCTACACGGGCGTCATTTACAAGGCGATGGGCTTCCCCACCCGCATGTTCACGGTGCTGTTCGCGATTGGCCGGCTTCCCGGCTGGATCGCCAACTGGCGCGAGATGAACGAAGACCCGGCAACCAAGATCGGCCGCCCACAGCAGCTCTACCTGGGTTCCCCCGCGCGGGACTGGCCGCAACGCTAAGCACGCACTAAGGCGGTATCGACCATGGCATGGTTCCGCAAACGCCGGCCACGCATCGACCTCGGTACTTACGTCGCACCCGAACCCGTTGACGAGGTGCCGGTTTCCGAACTCGTCGACGAAGCCGTTCTGATCGCCGGATCGGGCGTGCGGATGGCCGTCAAGAACCTCATCATCCTGCGTGCGCTGCGAGACGGGGCCAACTACGACGAGGCTCGCATCATTGATTCGGTGCGCCAGGAACTCCAGAACATGGCAGACGAGAAAGACGCGGATGCCGCACGCCTGGCCGCGCTCAGGGCCGACATTCAGAAGCGCCCGGGCCAGCCGGCGCACCACGATGACTACCGGCGCGTCGACAGTGACATGATCGAGCGCCGGGAGGATGTGTCGCACGGCCTCGCGGTGCGGCTGCGCGAACTGAGCGAAGACGATGACTATGTGAAGCAGCTCGTCGATGTTGCTCACGCGTTCGCGTGGGACGAGATCGCCGCGTCGGTCGAGCAGAAGCTGCTCGCCGCGGCCCAGCCAGTCGACGACAAGTACGAGGAGTACCGGGACGACCGCCTGCTGCGGCTGCTCGGCGACCTCAACGATCTCGAGGCGGGGCTCTAGTCCGCGTCGGTGGCCGCGAGCTGCACGTCACGCACGACAACCTGCAGCGTCACCTGCCGGTCGGGGTAGCACCGCACGCCCAGGGTGAGGTCGGGAAGCTCGAGGGTGTCTGACGCGGAGAGATGGTGCCACACGCCCGACGTGACGGACTCGACGAAGCCCGGAAGCTGCGCCACGCGACCCGTGGTATCCACGACGCCGCACACGAGATTCACCTGACCGCCCTGCGATGCGATGTAGAGGTCGAGCTCGTATGACACGAGGTAGCGGCCGTCCTGCACCGTGAGGTTACTCAGGGCCACGGGCTCATCGGGCCCGAATGTGCCCGCCACGATGGTGTCGCTCGAGGCCGTGCATCCGGCCACCACAACTCCCACAACCCCCAGAACCGCGAGTGTTCCGAAAATGCTGCCTCGTCGGGCGTTGAGGCAGCCATATCGGAACATTCGCGGGGTGGCTAGGCGTGCAGGGCGGCGTTGAGCTGCACGCCAGAACCCGACCGCGCGAGCACCTCGACGGCGCCCGTGAGGCTGTTGCGGCGGAACAGCAAGCCGGGCACGCCCGACAGCTCGACGGCCTTCACCGTGCGCGCGCCGGGCGCCTGCCCTGAGGCGCTCGACGGGTCGACAACGACGACCTTGGTGCCGGCGGTGACGTACAGGCCCGCCTCGACGACGGTATCGTCGCCGATCGCGATCCCCACGCCCGAGTTCGCGCCGAGCAGGGCGCGCGCCCCGATCGACACCCGCTGGGTGCCGCCGCCCGAGAGGGTGCCCATGATGGATGCACCCCCGCCGATGTCAGCGCCGTCGCCGACCACCACGCCTTGCGAGATGCGGCCCTCGACCATGGACGTACCGAGCGTTCCCGCGTTGAAGTTTACGAAGCCCTCGTGCATCACGGTCGTGCCGGGGGAGAGGTGTGCGCCGAGTCGCACGCGCGACGCGTCGGCGATGCGCACCCGCTCGGGCGAGACGTAGTCGAGCAGGCGCGGAAACTTGTCGATGCCGGTCGCTGCGATACCGGCCCGTTGAAGGGGCACGCGAAGGGCGGCAAAGTCGTCGGGATGCACGGGGCCCGCGTTCGTCCAGACGACGATGGGCAGGTGCGCGAACAGGCCGTCGAGGTTGATCGTGTTGGGCGCCGCGAGTAGATGACTCAGCAGGTGCAGTCGCAGGTAGGCGTCGGGGGTCGAGGCGGGTGCCGCGTCCAGGTCGATCTCGACGGTGTGAAAGTCGAGGCGCACGTTGCGGCGGGGGTCGGAGCCCACGAGGTCTTCGAGCTCTGCGGGCGCAATGTGCGGGTCGGCTCCATCCGGCAGGGTTCCGAGGCGCGGCGCCGGAAACCAGGTGTCGAGAACTGTTCCGTTACCGGCGACGGTGGCAAGACCGTAGCCCCATGCTGCGCGCGAACTCATACGCCAACACTACTTAAACTGGTCACGTGCCAGTCACCGATCCCACCCTGCCCGTTCTCGATCTCGCGGCGTCGAGCGTCGAGCTGACCCGGCAGTTGTGCGACATCGAGTCTGTCTCGGGCAATGAGGCGACGATCGCAAGCGCGATCGAAGCGGCCCTGCGCGGCCTGGCTCACCTCGAGGTCACTCGCGACGGCGACGCCGTTGTTGCCCGCACGACGTTGGGCCGCGACAAGCGGGTCGTGATCGCCGGCCACATCGACACGGTGCCCATCAACAACAACCTGCCGGTGATCGAGAACGACGGCTACCTGATCGGTCGAGGCACCGTCGACATGAAGGGCGGAGTGGCCGTTGCGCTGAAGCTTGCCGCCGAGCTCACTGCGCCCCCCGTCGATCTCACCTGGATTTGGTACGACAACGAAGAGGTCGCCAGCCACCTGAACGGGCTCGGGCGCCTCGCGGCAAACCGCCCCGACCTGTTGGCAGGCGACTTCGCCATCCTGGGCGAACCCACGAGCGCGACGGTGGAGGGCGGGTGCAACGGCACCGCACGCATCGACGTGAAGCTTCACGGTGTGCGCGCCCACAGCGCTCGCGCGTGGGTGGGCCACAACGCCATTCACGACGCGGCGCCCGTGCTCGCAATTCTCGCCGCCTACGTGCCGGCCGAGATCGAGGTCGATGGTCTCGTGTATCGCGAAGGCCTGAATGCCGTCGGCATCTCGGGTGGCGTCGCGGGCAACGTTATTCCGGATGAGGCGGTCGTGAGCATCAACTTCAGGTTCGCGCCATCCCGCAGCGAGGCCGACGCGATCGCGCACCTGCACGAGGTGTTCGCGGGCTACGACATCGAGGTCACCGATCTCGCTGCGGGCGCGCGTCCCGGACTCGACGCCCCGCTCGCGCTCGACTTTCTTGCGGCGGTGGGCGGAGTCGCCCACCCGAAATACGGCTGGACGGATGTCGCGCGCTTCTCGGCGCTCGGAATCCCCGCCGTCAATTACGGCCCGGGTGACCCACTCAAGGCACACGCCGATGACGAGCGTGTCGCGATAGCCGAGATCGTGGAGTGCGAGCGGGGCCTGCGGGCGTGGCTGACCTCCTCGTAGCGGCGAAGGTGCGCTACCGGCTCACCCACTGGTGGGTCAAGGTCATCGCGATCTTCGCGGTGTCGCGGATCGTCACCACCACCATCCTGCTGTCGTTCGCGGCAGTGCAGGGCGAGAACGCCTGGACGGGCGCGCACCCCGGCTACTTCGAGTTCGCGAAGATGTGGGACGGCCACTGGTACTACATCATCTCGGTGCTCGGTTATCCGACCGACCTTCCCCTCACCGACGACGGTCACGTGGGCGAGAGCGCGTGGGCGTTCATGCCCGCTTACCCCGCGGTCGTTCGTCTCGTGATGATTGTCACGACTCTCGACTTCCCCGTTGCCGCCGTGATCGTCTCGACGGTGTTCGCGCTCGGTGCGGCCCTCATGTTCTACCGGCTCATGCACCTCGTGTTGCCGTCGTCGACCGCGCTTTTCGCGGTCGTGCTGTTCTGTTTCGCCCCGCTCAGCCCCATCATGCAGGTTGCGTACGCCGAGTCGATGCACGCGTTCCTACTCACGCTCGCCCTGTACCTGCTCGTGCAGCGGCGGTATTGGATGCTCGTGCCGGTCGTCGCGGTGATGTCGCTGACGAGGCCGAGCGGGCTCGCATTCGCTCTCGCGATGCTGCTTCACGTGATCTACCGGTTCGTGAAGCGGCGCGACGACCCGTATTCAGTGCGTGAGCGGGTCGCATCCGTCGCTGTGGGCCTGTTCAGCGCCTTCATGGGCATCGCGTGGCTTCTCATCGCCGCGGCCCTCACGGGCAGCCTGACGGCGTATACCGATACCGAGCTCGCCTGGCGAGTGCCCTACATCGGCTATCGCGAGCTCGTGCCGTTCACGCCGTGGTTCCAGGCCGTCGAGTTTTGGGCGCCCCAGTTCCGCATGCCGACACCCCTGCTCTTCGCGATCCTCGTGCTGCTCATCGTGGGGTTTTTCGCGTTCCTGTTCACACCGTGGGCGCGAAAGCTCGGTCCAGACATCCGTTTCTGGATCGCCAGCTACGCCCTCTACCTGCTTGCCGTGTTCTTCCCGCAGTCGAGCACGTTCCGCCTGCTCGTTCCCCTGTTCCCCGTGCTGGGTGCGTTCGCCCTGCCCACGTCGAGGCTCTACCGGGTGGGGATCGTGCTCGTCTTCATCGCCTTACAGGTCGCGTGGGTGAACATTGGGTGGTGGGTTGATGGATATGACTGGACTCCACCGTGACGGTAGACAGCGTGGTTTTAAGTTATGTGAGGAATACGGGATAATAGACAGGTATCCGTTCTGAAAGGGGACTATTCATGGCAGCCATGAAACCGAGGACCGGTGACGGGCCAATGGAGGCTGTCAAGGAAGGTCGCCTGATTATCGTGCGCGTTCCCCTTGAGGGCGGCGGTCGTCTCGTTGTGTCGGTAAACGACGCCGAGGCCAAAGAACTGCACGACGCGCTCGCGGGCGTCGTTAGCGCTTCTGCGTAACTTCTAGTCGGCAATCTTCGTCAGCTGCAGCAGCCCGTCTCCGACGGGGCTGAGTGCACTGATTACTGCGTCAGATCCGGCAATCTCCTTGAGGAGAAGCCGGAAACCGGCAACCGTGTCGTCGCGCTGTGCTGGATCGGCCACTCGGCCGCGCCAGAGAGCGTGCGCGACGAGCACGGTGCCACCCTTGCGCACCATCCGCAGGCCGTGCTCCACGTACTCGATCACGTGCGCGGGGTCGGCGTCGATGAATACGACGTCGTAGCTGCCTTCGTTCATTCGTGGCAGCACGTCGGCCGCGCGACCGGCAATGAGCCGCACGCGGTTGGCGGGGATGCCCGCATCGAGGAACGCCTGGCGCGCCTGCTGCTGGTAGTCGAGCTCGGAATCGATGGTCGTGAGGATCGCGGTCGGGGCGCCAATCAACAGCCACATTCCGCTGACGCCGAGTCCCGTGCCGATCTCGATGATGTTCGTCGCGGCGGTTGCCGCGGCAATCACCGCGAGTTGCGCGCCCATCGACGGGCTGACCGGTTCGACGCCCAGCTCAATCGAGTGCTGGCGTACCGCGGCGATCTCCGCACGCTCCACCACGAACTCTTCGGCGAACTTCCAATTCAACTGCTCAGACACTGATTACTCCTCGTAGGCTCCCACTGTAGACGGGGAGAGTCGGCGGTCGGGTTATCCTGATCGAGTGTCCTTTGGCCTGACTTTCGACAAGCTCCTGATCATCGGGATCATTGCTGTCTTCCTGCTCGGGCCTGAGCGTCTGCCGTACTACGCCTCGCAGCTCGCGCGGCTCGTCAAGTCGCTGCGCAACATGGCGAACGGTGCCAAGGATCGCATGCGCGATGAGATGGGTCCCGACTTCGACGACATCGACTGGAAAAAGCTCGACCCGCGCCAGTACGACCCGCGCCGCATCATCCGCGAGGCCCTCATCGAAGACGACGAACCCGTCAAGGTGCGACCGCCCGTGGAGGGCGCGTACGCCCAGCGCCAGCGCAAACTCAAGGAAGGCCAGGCGGCGCCATTCGACGCCGAGGCCACCTGACCGCTAGTCGAGCGTCAGCGAACGCGTAAGAACTTCTGGGCCTTCAGCAGCACGAGCATGACGCCCGTGAGCTTCTGCCACTCGGCACCCGTGCGCGGCAGGGTGATGAGTCCCGTTGCGTTGGCGACCGTGCGCGATTCCACGAAGCGCAGGATGCCCTCGCGCCCGTTACGACGGCCGAGGCCCGACTTCTTCATGCCACCCATGGGAGCGTCGACGCTCGAGAAGGTGGCGCGGTAGCCCTCGTTGATGTTGACGCTTCCCGCGTCGATGCGATCGGCGACGCGGCGCCCGCGACGGATCGACCCGGTAAAGACCGACGCGTTGAGTCCAAACTCAGTCGCGTTTGCGGCGGCGATCGCTTCGTCTTCGGTGTGGACGACGTGGATGGCGACGAGCGGCCCGAAGGTCTCGTTCGCGAAGCACGCCATGTCGGGCGTGACGTTGGTGAGCACTGTGGGCTCGAAGAAGTACGGCCCCAGGTCTGGCCTCGCCTTGCCCCCCGCGAGCACGGTTGCGCCCTTAGCTACGGCATCATCGACCTGGGCCTGCACTCGCTCGAGTTGCGCCTGCGAGGTGAGGGAGCCGACATCCGTCGTGTAGTCGAGGGCGGGCCCCTGCCTGATCGACCTGATTCGCTCCACAAGCGCCGCGGTGAACTCGTCGGCAACAGCGCGCTGCACGTAGATGCGTTCGATCGACACGCACAGTTGGCCCATCGATGAGATCACCGAGAACAGCGCGTTGGTTGCCGCCTGCCGTGGGTCAACGTCGTCGAGCACGATGAGCGGATTCTTTCCGCCGAGTTCGAGGGATGCCCCGTGCAGGTTTCTGGCGGCGCGTTCGCCCACCTTGGTGCCGGTGGGGGTCGAGCCCGTGAAGCACACGTAGTCCGCGCCATCCACGACGGCGTTGCCGATCTCTTCACCCGGGCCCGCGACGACCGCCCAGAGGGCGGCGGGCACACCAGCCTCGATGAACGGACGGCGGCTCGCGAGGATGCTCAGCACCCCCTGGTTGTCGGCTTTCTGCACGACAGCGTTGCCCGCGGCGAGGGCCGGGATGACATCCATGAGGCTGAGCGACAGGGGGTAGTTCCACGGCGTGATGATGCCGATTGCGCCCTTGGGCTTGTAGCTGACGCGCGTTGACACAACGGTCGGGATGCCGCCCCGCCGGCCCCGGGTCTTCAGCACGCTCTTGGCCGAGACGGCGTAGTACCGGGTGACGTTGGCCCCCTGGAAGATCTCCTCGAAGGCCTGGCCGCGAGTCTTGCCCGTCTCGGTCTGCAGGATGTCGAGCAGGCCGGCGCGCTGCTCGAGCAGCAGGTCGTGCGCCCTCAGCAGCACGCGGCGGCGGTGGTCGGGGCCAGCGGCACGCCAGGCCGCCTGGGCGATGCGCGCGCTCGCGTAGGCGTCGGCGACGTCTTCTGCAGTGCTTGCGGGCAGCTCGTGCAGCACCTCGCCCGTAAACGGCGCGATGACGGTCATGGTGGTGCCACTCGTGGCAATGAGGTCGCTCGTGAGCTCAGCGGTGAGCGCGCGGGCGAGAGTGATTCCGGGCATGGTGTGAGTTTACTTCCGCTGCCCTCGATACACTCTGGAAATGACCGCAGCGCAGCCGGCACTTACCCGAAGAACTATTGCCACGTACGCGATCGGCTCGTTGGGCACCGGGGGTTTCGCCACCCTGCCCGGCCTCGTGCTCGTCTACTACCTGACCGACACGCTCGGCATCGCGGCCCTCGCCGCCGGAATCCTCGTGACCGTCGCCAAGGTGTGGGATGTCATCATCGACCCCGTGATCGGCGCGCGCAGCGACCGAAGCCTCGCGCGGCGTGGATCCCGACGCCCGTTCATGCTCGCGGGGTCGATCGCGCTGCCCATCTTCTTCATCCTGACATTCGCGGTTCCGGCGGGCATCGGGCCCGTCGCATCCGGAATCTGGGTGCTTCTGGCCTTCACGATCACCGCCACGGCCTTCTCTCTCTTCCAGGTTCCCTACATTGCGCTGCCCGCCGAGCTCACCGACGGCTACGACGAGCGCACGAAGCTCATCTCAGCGCGCGTCGTGGTGCTCACCCTCGCGATCCTGCTGTTTGGCGCCGGAGCGCCCGAGATCAGGGACGCGTTCGAGAACGAGCACACCGGATATCTCGTCATGGCGATCGTGGCGGGGCTCGTGATCGGCGGCGGCATGCTCATCTCCTCGTTCGTGGCGCGCAAGGGTGCCCCGACACACATCGAGAACTTCTCGATCGCAGACAACTACCGCAAGGGCGCGCAAGCGCTGCGGCGCAGCCAACCGTTCCGGGCCCTGCTGTTCACCTTCCTGCTGCAGGGTCTCGCGACCGGCATCATGCTCGCGGGGGCACAGTACGTGGCCACCTGGGTGCTCGGCACCGGCGTGACGATCCTGTTCCTTGCCCTCATCGCGCCCGCGCTGCTGTTCGCGCCGGTCTGGGCGATCATCTCCCGCCGCATCGGCAAGGAGCGGTCCTTCGTGTTCGCGTCACTGCTCTTCGGCCTCGGTGCCCTCTCGATGACGCTGCTCATCTGGTTCCCGGGGGAGTGGCTGTACGCTCCCGTCGCGCTCGCGGGGGCCGGGTACGCGGGCATGCAGTCCCTGCCCATGTCGATGTTGCCCGACGTGATCTCGCACGATGCCCGCACGCACGGAGACGGCAGTGCCGGCACCTTCGGCGGCGTATGGACCGCGGGCGAGACCACGGGGATGGCTCTCGGGGCGACAGTGCTGACGATCGTGCTCGCGGCATCCGGTTACCTCGAGTCGGTCGCGGGCCAGGTCGTCGAACAGCCTGGGTCGGCGATCGCCGGCATCATCCTGAGCTTCAGCATTGTGCCCGCGGTCATCATCGCGGCGTCGCTCATCTCGTTCGCCCGTTATCCGCTGCGCAAGAAAGACATCCAGACCCCATGATTTTCGCCGAAGACCCCACCGCGATTCTGACCAGACTCGACGAGTTGAGGGCGGCCGATGCGCCGACGCACGGGGGCCGAGTGCTGTCGTACGTCTACGACTCGGGTCTCGCCGAGCTCGACGAGCTCGCGGCCGCCGCGATTCGTGCCGTGCAGCCGGTCAACGGACTCGACCCGACCACGTTTACGTCTGTCGCGGTGATGGAGCGTGAGGTCGTGGCGTTTGCGCGATCGCTGTTGAGCGGATCCGACGACGTCGTCGGCACGGTGACAACAGGCGGCACGGAAAGTTGCCTGCTCGCGGTAAAGACCGCGCGCGATAACTGGGTTTCGGCGGTCGACTCTGCGCGAGGTGCGGTGAAGCCCCGCCTTCTCGCGCCCGTCACGGTGCATGCGGCGTTCCAGAAGGCCGCGCACTACTTCGGGCTCGCGCTCGACCTCGTGCCCGTGCAGGCCGACGGCCGCGTCGATGCCGACGCGCTCATCGAGCGGATGGGCCCGGATGTTGCCCTCGTGGTCGTCTCTGCGCCGTCATACCCGCACGCGGCGCTCGACCCGATCGAGGCCGTTGCTGCTGCTGCCGCTGCCCGGGGCATCGACTGCCACGTCGACGCGTGCATCGGCGGCTGGGTGCTGCCCTTCTGGTCGGGTCTCGAGCCGTGGGACTTTCGTGTGCCGGGGGTCACGTCCATGAGCGCTGACCTGCACAAGTTCGGATATGCCCCCAAGGGGGTCTCCGTGCTGCTTCAGCGCGGCCGGGATCGACAGCGCGCGCAGTACTTTGCGACCACCCGCTGGCCGGGTTATCCCGTCGTCAACTCGACCATGCTCGGGTCGAAGTCGGCGGGCGCGCTCGCTGCCGCGTGGGCGATCACCCACGCACTCGGGCGCAGTGGCTTCGCGGAGCTCGCGGCGTCGTGCGAGCGATCCACCGACGCGCTCGTCGCCCTCGTCGATTCGATCGAAGGGCTGCGCGTGGTGGGCTCACCGGTCGGGCCCCTGCTCGCGGTGGCGACGGATGACTCGGTCGATCCAGACCGGCGTGTGGATCCGCATCACTGGGCCGACCGCGTTCGCGCCCACGGCTGGCAGCTGCAGCTTCAGCCCGGCATGCTTCAGGCCGACGGCACCTCGCTGCCGCACACGACACACCTCACCATTACGCCCGTCACCGAGTCGGTGCTGCCCGAGCTGATCGCGGCCCTGACCGTGGCCGCCGATGAGGTGCGCGGGGTGCCCGCGATTACGCCCGCCGATGTGCTGGCGTCGCTGCCGCCGTCGCTCGTGGCGGGGTTGTCGCAGGGCGGCCCGCTCGACTCCGAGACCGCCTACGCGATTCTCGGGCAGGTGGGGCTCGCAGGCGGTGCGGGCCTGCCCGACTCGCTCGCCCCGCTGCTCGCGCTCATCGCGGCGTTGCCCGCGCCCCTGACCGAGCGCCTGCTCACCGAGCTCATCGCGCGCACCAACGAGTAGTTCAAGCCACTAGACGGCGTGCTCAGCCTCGAAGCGTGCGGCCTCGTCGCGCAGGGCCTCGACGACGACGCGCACCGACGGGCGCTCGGCGCGATCGGGGCGCACGAGCGCTGAGATCAGTCGGGATGCCCGCACCCCGTTGAGCGGACGCGTGATGAGCCCGTTCTCGCGGTCACGGGTCGTGTAGCGCGGCAGGATGGCGATTCCGTGGCCCGCAGCCACGAGCGACTCCACGATGCCGTTGTCGGCGAAGCGCTGCACGATGTGGGCGGGGGTGCCGTTGGCGGCCTCGATGCCACGCAGGATGCGGTCGAACGGCAGCCCGGGCGGCACCCCGATCCAGTCCTGATCGATGAGGTCGGCAGGCGACAGCGAGCGCTTGTTGCCGAGCGGATGACCCTCCGGCAGCGCGATGTCGAGCGGCTCTCGCATGAGCGGCACGACCGCGAGACCGCGCTCGGACCACGCGGGCAGCAGGCTGGGGGAGTCGGCAACAACGATGTCGAAGTCGGCCGTGAGATCGGCCACATCTTCGACGAGCGAATCAAGGTCGCCCGCGGTGAGTGTGAGGCCGGGCATCCGGTCGATGGTCGTGAGCAGTCCGGGCAGCAGCATCTGGCCGCCGGTTTGGAAGATCGCGAGCGATACCTCGCCCCTGGGCTGTGATCGAAAGTCCTCCCACAGGGCCTCCGCCCGTTCGATAGCGGTGGCGACGTCGGTCGCCGTGCGAGCCAGTGCGCGCCCGGCCGAGGTGAGCGCGACACCGCGCCCCGCGCGCTCCGTGAGAGGCACCCCGGCTTCGCGTTCGAGGATCTTGAGTTGCTGCGACACGGCGGAAGCGGTGCGGTGAGTGGCCTTCGCGACAGCCGTGACCGAGCCACGCTCGGCGAGCTCCCGAAGCAGCTCGAGTCGGCGAATATCCATGTAGTAAGCCTACACAGTTAGTTTAGGTATGTGTGCTTGTTCTAAATGGTTGACGCGACTGTAATGGAACCATGACACCAGACATCTTCATCCTCGCAGCGCTCTCGGTCGCAGCCATCATCGGTTCGATCGTGCTCGTTGTTCGCGACGGCTACCGCCGCGTGCCTACCCGCTAACACCGCACCAACCGGCAACCACAAACGCCCCTCACGGGGCGTTTCGCCGTTAAGGGGATGTGGCGTCGCCGAGCGGTCGAAAACTGCTCCAAGAGACGAGCAGTGCAGCAGAAATTGCACGTTCACCGGGTGGCGGCAGGCCCCTGGTGGGGGCGGGGCCCTGGGGGCCCTAGCGGGGCGAGAGGCCGAGCTTGAGGCCGGAGAGGCCGCGCTCGCGCACGGCGAGCTGGGTGGCGATGGCGTCGATGGCCACGGCTGCGGGGTTGGCCGGGTCGGCGAGTACGACGGGATGCCCGGAGTCCCCGCCCTCGCGCAGTGGCACGCTCAGCGGCACCGAGCCGAGCACGGGCACGCCGAGGCGTGCAGCGGCATCCGCTCCACCGCCGGAACCGAACAGGTCGAGCACCGAGCCGTCGGGTTGCACGAGGCCCGACATGTTCTCGATGACGCCAAGCACGCTCTGGCCGGTCTGGCGGGCGACCAGGCCGCTGCGCTCAGCGACCTCGGCCGCCGCGGGCTGCGGGGTGGTCACGACGATGACCTCCGCTTGCGGCAACAACTGCCCCAGCGAGATGGCAATGTCGCCCGTGCCGGGCGGCAGGTCGAGCAGCAACACGTCGAGATCGCCGAAGAACACGTCGGTGAGAAACTGCTGGATGGTGCGATGAAGCATCGGACCGCGCCACGAGACGGCGGTCGATCCCTCCACGAACATGCCGATCGAGATGACCTTCACCCCGAAGGCCACGGGCGGCAGGATCATCTCCCCGACCTTGGTGGGCTTGGCACCGGCGATGCCCAGCAAGCCCGGAATCGAAAACCCGAACACATCGGCATCAATGAGCCCCACTCGCAGGCCTCGCGCCGCGAGCGCGACAGCGAGGTTCGCGGTGAGCGTCGATTTGCCGACGCCGCCCTTGCCGCTCGTGATGGCGTAGATGCGCGCGAGAGAGTCGGGCCCGAACTGGGCGGTCTTCGTGCCCCGGAGCCTCGTGGTGAGAGCGTCGCGTTCCTCGCGTGACATGACGCTCACGGTGACGCCGACCGAGGTGACCCCGACCACGGAGGCCGCGGCAGCCCGTACATCGCGCTCGATGGTGTCGGCTGCCGGGCATCCGACGATCGTGAGCTTCACCTCGACCGACGCCGCGCCGTCGTCTGCAACCGACACGCCCCCGACCATGTCGAGTTGCGTGATCGGGCGGCGAATCTCGGGATCGATGACGCGGCCGAGTGCCGAGCGAATGTTCGCCTCGAGAGTCTCAGCGAGCGATTTCTCAGCGGGCGGAGTCATCCTTGTCTTTCTCGAGCTCCTCGAGCAGGGCCCGCAGCTCGGCGCGAATGAAGTCCTTGCTGGCCAGATCCTTCGTCGCGAGGCGCAGCGCAACGACCTCGCGAGCGAGATACTCGGTGTCGTTGAGGTTGCGTTCGGCGCGCTGGCGGTCCTGCTCGATCTGCACGCGGTCGCGGTCGTCTTGCCTGTTCTGCGCGAGCAGGATCATGGGCGCGGCGTACGAGGCCTGCAGCGACAGGATGAGCGTGAGCAGGGTGAAGTTCGTCAGGCGCGGGTCGAACTGCTGCTCGACGGGAGCGAACGTGTTCCAGCCGAGCCAGATCACCACGAACACCGACATGCCCACGAGGAACCACGGGGTTCCCATCGCGCGAGCGAAGGCCTCGGAGAACCGTCCCATGCGGTCACGCGACTCGAAGATCGAGAAGTTGGTGCGCAGGCCCTTGGGTGAGTCGAGGCGGTTGTCTGCTCGGTTCTTAGCGCGTGCCATTGGGAGTCCTCCTTCCCTTTACAGTCGGAATAGTTGCGGTCGAGGTGCTTACGAGGCGTTTATCGTCGGCGTCGGTACTTCGCCAGTCGTCCGGCAGCAGGTAGTCGAGAACATCGTCAATGGTCACCACCCCGACGAGTCGGTGGTTCTCGTCAACGACGGGAACCGATACGAGGTTATAGCTCGCCAGGATGCGCGAGACTTCGGCCGCACTGGTGTCGGCGCGCACGGGCTCGAGGCTCGGGTCGAGCAGGGTGCCGAGACGCTCGTTCGGCGGATAGCGCAGCATGCGCTGGAAGTGCACCATGCCGAGAAAGCGCCCGGTGGGCGGCTCGTACGGTGGCAGGGTCACGCAGATCGCGGCGCCCAGGGCGGGAGCGAGCTCATGGCGCCGGATGAGGGCGAGGCCCTCCGCAACCGTGGCGTCGGCCGAAACGATGATGGGCTCGGTGGTCATAAGACCGCCCGCAGTGTCGGGGGCGTACGACAGCAGGAAGCGCACGTCTTCCGCCTCTTCGGGTTCCATGAGTTCGAGCAGCGCCTCGCCACGCTCGTCGCTCAGGTGGGCGATGAGGTCTGCCGCGTCATCCGGCTGCATCTGGTCGAGCACGTCGGCGGCGCGATCGTCGTCGAGTTGGTTGAGGATGTCGACCTGCTCGTTTTCTGGCATCTCCTCGAGCACATCGGCCAGGCGGTCGTCGGAGAGTTCTTCGGCCACTTCGAGCATGCGCTGCTCGGGAAGGTCGAGCATGGCGTTGGCGAGGTCGGCGGGCAGCAGGTCTGCGTAGCTCGCGACGAGCTGGGTTGCGCTCTGGGATTCGCCCGTGGGGGCGTCTTCGACGATCTCCGACCAGGTTGCAAACGTCGTGGCACCCTTGCCGAACGGCGACGCCGTGGTCTTGGGGCGGCGCAGGAACACCTGGCCGATCTCCCACTCGCCGAGGCCGACCTCTTCGATCGCGACGTCTTCGATGTGGGCGTTGCCCGATCCGTCGCGAAGGCGCACCTTGCGGCCGAGCAGTTCGGCGATCACGCGGATCTCGCCGCCGCGCTGCTCGAACCGGCGCAGGTTGATGAGGCCGGTTGTGATGATCTGGCCCGAGCCGATGCTCGTGACGCGACCGATCGAGAGGAACACGCGGCGCTTGCCCGGCACCTCCACGACCATGCCGACCACGCGCGGTGAGCGGCTGGAACGGTAGACGACGAGCACGTCGCGTACCTTTCCGACCTTGTCGCCATTGGGGTCGAAAACGGAGCACCCGACGAGTCGGGCGGCGAATACTCTCGTCGTGCTCACGCCTAAAACCCTACCCCCGCATGGAACAATGAACGGGTGACCAACCCCGCAAGCTTCGGTCGAGGCAACCCCCTGCAGCCCACATTGCCGAAGGGCGACGTTTTGGGAACCTACGACACCTATCCCGAGGCCCAGTCCGTGGTGGATCGGCTCGCCAAGGCCGACTTCGATGTGAAGCAACTGAGCATCGTGGGAAACGACCTCAAGACCGTCGAGCGGGTGACGGGAAAGCTCAGCTATGCACGAGGGGCGCTCGCGGGCGCGGCGAGCGGCGCGTGGCTCGGCCTGTTCATCGGGCTTGTCTTCACCATCTTTACGCCCCCGACGCCGCAGACCCTCGGATTCATCGGTGCAGCCCTGCTCATTGGTGCGGGGTTCGGGATGATCTTCGGAATCGTCTCCTACGCCATCAACCGCCGCCGCCGCGATTTCACCTCGACGCACCAGGTGCTCGCGAGCAACTACCAGATCATCATCGACCCCGAGTTGACCGCGAAGGCTCAGGACGTGCTGTCGAGGAATCCCGCCGCTTAAGCCTGACCGCGAGAACGCCTAAAGCGTGGGTGTGTAGCTCCGCGCATCCACAGATCTGGCGTTCTCGACGAGCAATCGGGGGATAACTGCCTAGCGGGCGAGCCAGGCCTCAACGTCGTCGGCCGTGCGGGGGATGGCGATCGACAGGTTCTCGGCGCCCGACTCGGTCACGAGGATGTTGTCTTCGATGCGCACCCCAATGCCGCGGTACTCCTCCGGAACGCTCAGGTCGTCGGGCTGGAAGTAGAGCCCCGGCTCGATCGTGAACACCATTCCCGCTTCGAGCACGCCGTCGAGGTACATCTCGCGCCGAGCAGCCGCGCAGTCATGCACGTCGAGCCCCAAGTGGTGGGAGGTGCCGTGCACCATGTAGCGGCGGTGGTACTGGTGGTCGGGCTCGAGCGACTCCTCGGCGGTGACGGGCAGCAGGCCCCACTCGGCGGTGCGCGCCGCGATCACCTTCATGGCCTCGGCGTGAATCTCGCGGAAGCGGATGCCCGGCCTCACGATCGCGAACGCAGCATCCGCCGCCTCGCGCACAGCCTCGTACACGCGGCGCTGCACCTCGCTGAAGGTGCCCGACACGGGCAGCGTGCGGGTGATGTCGGCCGTGTAGTAGCTGTCGAGTTCGATACCCGCGTCAATCAAGATGAGGTCGCCGGGCACGACGGGGCCATCGTTGCGGGTCCAGTGCAGGATGCACGCGTGGGGACCGGAGGCCGCGATGGTGTCGTAGCCGACCGTGTTGCCCTCGGCGCGCGCCCGGCGGTTGAACGTGCCCTCGACGAGGCGCTCGCCGCGGGTGTGGGTGGTGATCTCGTCAAAGTCGGCGATGACATCGTCGAAGCCGAGCTTGGTTGCGGCGACAGCGGCGCGCATCTCGGCGATCTCGAAGGAGTCTTTCACGAGGCGCATTTCGCTGAGGTCGCGCGACAGGTCTGAGTCATCGTCGAGCGTGACGGTGTCGACGCCCTCGGGAAGGTGGGCGAGCGAGTCGAGGTTCGCGGTGGCGAGGCCGAGGTCGGCGGAGACGTGCGCGAGCGAGGGGCGTGGGCCCGTCCAGAACTCGCCGATCTCGGGGTTGGCGTAGAACTCGTCGGTGTCGCGCCCGGCGGCCTCGCGGAAGTACAGCGTGGCGGTGTGACCCGCATCCGTCGGCTCGAGCACGAGCACGGAACCTGCGACCGAGTCGGAACCCCAGCCCGTCAGGTATGCGAACGCCGAGTGCGCCCGGTAGGCGTAATCGGTGTCGTTCGAGCGCACCTTCGCGTCGCCCGCCGGCACGACGATGCGCTTGCCCGCATACAGGGCCGAGACGCGATCCCGGCGAGCGGCGGCGAATCCGGCCTGCTCGCGGGCCGAAGGCGAGACATCCGGTCGCTCCGCCCACTGCGACGAGATGTACTGCGCGAAGGTGTCAGACACGGGAGTGGTCGAACGGTTGGATGTGGCGCGCGGCGCGGGGGTTGTTGACTCAGCCATGCCAACTATTGTCGCACCGGCCGCGCACTAACCGGTGGGGGAGAGTTGCGCGAGCACGGGGCGGTGGTCGCTGCCGAACCCGTCGTGGGACTCGATGACCCGCATGCCCGTCACCGTCCAGTTGGGCGTCGTCATGATGTGATCGATGGGCGCGCCCACCAGGGCAGGAACTGCCGTCGGCCAGGTGCCCACAGCGGCGTTGTCGGTGGCGAGCGCGGCGTCGGCGCACGCTCCGAGGGTGGCATTCTCGTCGTGTTGGATGCCCGCCATGTGGTCGAGCGTCGCGTTGAAGTCGCCCGCCATGATCACGTTGTCGCCGGAGCATGCCGCTGCCGCCCACTCGAGGTCGGCCTTCCAGTCGGCAAGCACGGGGGGAATGGGTGCGAGGGTGTGCACCGCGATGATCGTCGGACCCGACCCGTCCGACGGCGTGGCGACGACCGAGGGCAATACCGAGGTCGTGATTGCGGCCTCGTCGACGTCGTATGCGCCGAGCTCGACGCTCACGAGCAGGGTCGTCGACCGAGCCTTTGAAATCTGGTCGTAGGCGACCGTGTAGACCTGCATCGGCCGGTCTGACGCCGCCATGATGGCCGCGATCTCGGTGCCGAGTTCCCATGTGGTTTCGGGGAGCGTGAGCACGTCAGCGTCGGTGCTGAGGGCGAGGTCGGCGATGACTTGTGCGCCGGGGGCGTCGCCGAGGGTGTTCCACGAGAGCACCGTCACGTCGTTGTTGCCGGCCGTCTCGAACGCGAGGTTGCCGAACCCGCGAGTGGCCAACACGATGCCGTTGAGCGCAGAGAACGCGAGCAGGAGCACCGCGAGCGAGGCGGCAAACCGCCGAGCGGCCGGCGCCAGCAGCGCCAGGGCCGTGAACGCGACCGCGAGCACGACTCCCACGATCACGCCGAGTCCCCGCAGCGACACGATCTGGGCCGCGGGCGTCGTCCACGCGAGACCGAACAGCTGGGGCCACGCGAGGATCAGCAAAGCGAGTGCGATGAGCACGGTGAGGGCAGCTGTGATGAAGCGAGTCATGGGGAGGGCCAAGTTTAGACGAATAGGCTTGCAGGATGCCCGAGCCTCGCCCCATCGACCTGCACACTCACAGCGTGGTGTCCGATGGCACGCAGACTCCGAGCCAGCTCATCCGCTCCGCGGTCGAGGCGGGGCTCGGCGCGGTTGCGCTCACTGACCACGATTCGACCGCCGGGTGGCAGGAGGCGTTTGCCGCAGCATCCGGAACCGGCCTCATGGTGATCCCCGGCATGGAGCTCTCGACCAATTACGGCCCCGCAAGCGTGCACATGCTCGCCTACCTCTTTGACCCGCTCAACGCCGACGTGATCACCGAGACCGCGCGCATCCGCGACGGCCGCGCGCACCGGGCCGAGCGCATCGTCGAGCGCATCGCCGCCGACTACGACCTCACCTGGGCCGATGTGCTCGCCGAATCGGTCGAGGGCACCACGCTCGGGCGACCCCACATTGCCGACGCACTCGTACGCAAGGGCCATGTGCCCACCCGCAGTGCCGCGTTCGAGAGCATCCTGCACTGGCGTGGCGGGTACTACGAGAAGTACTACGCGCCGTCTCCGCTTGAGGGTGTGCGCATGATCGTCGCCGCGGGCGGCGTGCCCGTGTTGGCGCATCCGGCGACCTATGGCAAGTACCGCCCGATGGATGACTCGGTCATCCGGCAGCTCACCGACGAGGGTCTGTTCGGTCTCGAGCTCGGTCACCGCGACAACACGCCCGACGGCGTCGCGCGGCTCACAAAACTGGCGAAAAAACTCGGCCTCGAGATCACGGGCGCGAGCGACTATCACGGTGATGGCAAGCCCAACCGCCTGGGTGAGAACACGACGAGCCCCGAGGTGTTGGAGAAGCTGATCGCGCGGGGTACGGGATCGAGTGCGGTTACCGGCTAACGAGTCCAGTGGGCACTGAGCGGCGCGCCCGAACCGGACAGGCTGAGTTCGCCAGCGTCGCATTCGGCGGCGACATCCGTGAGCTGCGTGACATCGAGGGCCGGCAGGTCGACCTCGGGAGGCACGTCGGGGGTGTCGGTGACTTTGGCCCAGTTGTCGAACTGGATGCTCGCGTCATCCACGCGACTCCAGTCCCCGCTCGCCGTGTAAACCGAGGGCACGTCGATGGGAATGCGCTGGTCGCCCGCGACGAGCGTGCCCGTGGTGCGCAGGTCGATGTCGACGGCAACGAGGCCGTCTGGGGTGAAGCCGAGCTGCCCGGCACCCGACATCGCAAAGTCTTCGAGGGGGATGCCGAGGCCGAGCACGTACTCCTGCGACTGGGCGGCGTAGTCCGCGACATCCAGAGCCCACGTGCCGACAAGGCAGTCCTCGGCCTCCACCTCGTCGGACGGCACGGGCTCCGGATCCGGCTCGGTCGCGGGTGAGGCGGCGCAGCCCGCAAGCACGAGCACGCCTGCGGCGGCGAGAGCGAATCGAGCGGACATGGCAATGGCTCCTTACCGGTCAGCATTGCGACGAGTGAGGAGCCATTGTCTCGCTAATCAAGCTATTTGTCGAAGCGTGCGCCCTCTGGCTTCGAGTCGAGCAGGGTCAGGATGAGCACGACGATGCTCAGGCCGACGAGGGTCAGGAGGTAGAACCAGCCCGAGAAGTTGCCATCGTGCAGGCGGCGCACCGTCACCGCGATGCCCGGGATGATCACGATCAGGCCAACAACGCCCCAGATCGCGATGACCGCAATGGCAGCGCCCGAGGGCGCGAAGGTGCCGTCGGCGTTAGCCGTGTAACCGCCGAGCGCCGCGACCAGGATGCTGAATACGAGGTTCACGATCGCGAGACCGAGAATGACCCACCAGTACTCGCTGCGGCTTGCACGGCCCGAGAACGTGGCGTACTTCTTGAAGAAACGGTTGATTGCCTGTCCAAAGCTGGCTCCGTAGAGCGGCTGGGACAGGGTTGCGGATGTGTCAGTCATGGCAGCAGTATGGCAGCCACCTGTGAATTGGCTGCGAACATTACGCCATTAATGTGAAGCCCGCACTACGCCGTAATTCGAGACCCGACCTACGCCGCGGGCGGAGTGCTGGGTCGACGCGTGCGCGAACGCTGGCGGCTGCGAGGCGGGCGCGAGCCCTCCGCGGCCGGTTCGCCCGACGCTGCCTGCGCGGGACGGTCGCCCGAGCGCTGCTGCCCACCGCGGCCACCGTCGCGCGAGCCGCCGCTGCGGTTGCCGTCGCGGCCTGAGTCGCGACCACCCGTGCGAGGGGCCGACTCGCGCACCGCGGGGGCGTGAGCGCCCGGCAGGCGACCTTTCGTACCCTCGGGGATGTCGAGGTCGGTGTAGAGGTGCGGGCTCGACGAGTAGGTTTCGACCGGCTCGGGGATGCCCATCTCGAGGGCGCGGTTGATGAGCGACCACTTGTGCATGTCATCCCAGTCCACGAAGGTCACGGCGATGCCGGTCTTGCCCGCGCGCCCGGTACGGCCAGCACGGTGAAGGTACGTGTCGTGGTCGTCGGGGATGGTGTGGTTGATCACGTGGGTGACGTCGTTGACGTCGATGCCGCGGGCCGCGACATCCGTTGCAATGAGGATGTCTTTCTTGCCTGCCTTGAACGCGGCCATGGCGCGCTCGCGCTGCTCCTGGTTGAGGTCGCCGTGCACGGCGGCAGCGTTGAAGCCACGGTCGTTGAGTTCTTCGACGAGCTTGGCGGCCGCGCGCTTGGTGCGCGTGAAGATGACGGTCTTGCCGCGACCCTCACTCTGCAGGATGCGCGCGATGACCTCGTCTTTGTCGAGGTTGTGGGCGCGGTACACGACGTGCTTGATGTTGGCCTGCGTGAGGCCCTCGTCGGGGTCGGTTGCGCGAATGTGGATCGGGCGGTTCATGAAGCGACGAGCCAGGGCCACGATCGGGCCGGGCATGGTCGCGGAGAACAGCATCGTGTGGCGCGTGGGGTCGGTCTGCGCGAAGAGCTTCTCGATGTCGCTCAGGAAGCCGAGGTCGAGCATCTTGTCGGCCTCGTCGAGCACCATCACCTTGACGGCCTTGAGGCTCAGCAGGCGCTGGCTCGCGAGGTCAAGAAGGCGACCGGGGGTGCCGACAACAACCTGTGCGCCGGCCTTGAGCTCTTCAACCTGGCCCTCGTAGGCCTTGCCGCCGTAGATGGCGGCGATCTTGGTGGAGCGGTTGGATGCGGCGAGCACGAGGTCTTCGGCGACCTGCACGCACAGCTCGCGCGTGGGAACGACGACGAGAGCCTTCACGCCGGGTTCTGGATCGGTGCCGAGCGACTGCAGCAACGGAAGACCGAAACCGAGGGTCTTACCGGTACCCGTCTTGGCCTGCCCGATGATGTCCTGGCCGCCGAGACCCATGGGAATCGTCTGCACCTGGATGGGGAAGGGCTCGATGATGCCCTTGGTAGCGAGAGCGTCAACCATGTCCTGGTCGATGCCGAGATCTGCGAATGTCAAAGAAATACCCTTAAGGATTAAGCGAGGTGCGCCCGCTTGGTCCTGGGGCGCGATTCATTCCGCTGTGCTCCCGCCAGAAATGGGGAGCGTGTGCATAGTTTAGCTGACCTAAGCTTGGCGACGTGGCTAACTGGTTTTCGCGCAAACCGCGGCGCATTGACGTTCCGCGGCTCCGCTCTCGCTCAGACGAGATCGCGACCACCAAAGTCGACCTTCACGAGTTCACTCCACCCCTTCTCGAACTGCTGGGTCGAGCGGCGTACGTGCAGTTGACGCTGTTCGAAAACCTGTCGCGGGCCGTGTCGACGGCGCCCACCACGGCAGCGAAAGCATCCATCAGTCGTGCGGCGGAACTCTCGATCGCCAAGCACCACCAACTCACCGAAGAGATCGCGCGCGCCGGTGGCAAGCCCGCCGAGGCAATGGAGCCCTACACGGCAGGCGTCGATGAATTCGAGCGCGCGACCCACGGCGCCGACTGGTACGAGAACCTTGTGACCTGCTACCTGAGCGCCGGGTTTCTCGACGACTTCTTCACTCGCCTCGCCGCTGGCCTTCCGGCCGATCAGGGCAAGCGAATCACGTCGATCTACGCGACCGAGTCGGGTGAACCGCTGCTGGCGGAACAGTTGCGCTCCGCCATCGACGAGAACCCGCGACTGGCCTCGCGTCTGGCCATGTGGGGTCGCCGCCTTGTCGGTGACACGATGCTCGTCGCGCGTTCCGCACTGCACTTCACCGAGAACCACAAATCAGACGAGGCCCGGGTCGAGCCCGTCTTCACTGAGCTCATCGCGGCGCATACGCGACGGATGGATGCGCTCGGCCTGACCGCGTAACGGCCCGGCAGACCAGAGAGTTAGGCCTTGGCGCCCGAGAGCTGAGCGAGCAGCCGGGCATCCGACTCGTTGCGCTTGCGCGGAAGCACGAGCACTGTCACGAGCGAGGCCGCGATTGCCGCGGAAATGCTCGCCACCCAGATCCAGCCGCCGTCGAAGGTGAGCCCGGCCCACAGCAGGGCGACCCAGACGATTGATGTTGCCGCGGCCGCAATGGCGGGAACGAGCAGTAGTCCGTAGGTTCCGCGCTGGGGAAAGACGTAGCGCGCGATGAGGCCGATCGAGGCACCGATGACGGTGACGAAGAGCAACTCCATGGTCGTTACGCCACGAACCCGACGCGGCGCGACTCCTCGGAGCCGACCTCGATGTACGACAGCGACACGGTCGGAACGATGTAGACCTTGCCCTTGCTGTCGGTGAGCTTCACGAACTTGGAGTCGGCGTCGAGTGCGCCGGCGACAATCTTCTCGACCTCGGCAGGCGTCTGCGACGACTCGAAGCTGATTTCGCGGGGAGAGTTGGCAATGCCGATACGAATGTCCACGAGGACAGGTTACGACAGAACACGAGCGCCGTTTCGCCCGTTCTCTGTCAGCGCACGCCACTACCGTTGAGGCCGTGGGCATCAGTGGGTTCGAGCGGCAGCGGCCAGCGGCAGCGGCGTATTCCGTCGACCAGTTGGATGCATCCCAGCGCGCTGTCGTCGACCTGCCGGACGACGCATCGGCCGCCGTGATCGGGGCTCCGGGCACCGGCAAGACGAGCACGCTCATCGAGGTCGTCGCCAACCGCATCGAGGGTCGAGGGTGGACGACCGATCAGGTGCTCGCCCTCACCACATCCCGCGCCACGGCCACGCGCCTGCGCGACGCCATAGCGCTACGGCTCGCACGGCCGACGACAGGGCCGATGGCGCGCACCGTGAACTCGCTCGCGTTCGAGATCGTGCGAGACGCCGCTCGAGCGGCCGGATCGCCGCCTCCCCGACTCGTGAGCGGAACCGAGCAAGACACCGAGATCGCCTCCCTTATCGAAGGCCACCTCGCAGAAGGCACGGGGCCACAGTGGCCGCCGACTCTCGAGCCCGAGGTGCGCAGGCTCGGCCGGTTCCGCACAGAGTTGCGCGAACTCATGACGCGCGCGACCGAATTCGACGTATCAAGCGAGCGACTGCGCGCGCTTGGAGCGCAGCATTCGCGCCCCGAATGGAGTGCCGCCGCCGACTTCATCGACGAGTACGCCGAAGTGCTCGCGTATCGGTATGAGACCCGCTACGACCAGGCCGAGCTGTCGCGCTATGCGGTCGCCGCGATCGAGCGCGGCGAAGGGGGCGAGCGAGTCGAGGCGCTGCGTCTCATTGTCGTCGACGACCTGCAGGAAGCAACGGAATCCACTCTCGCTGTGCTGCGCGCTCTCGTCTCGCGAGGCGTTGCCGTGATCGCCTTCGGTGACCCGGATGCCGCAGCCAACGCCTTTCGCGGCGGCGAACCCGATGCTCTCGGGCGCCTCGCCACCGTTCTTGGCGCGCGCGACCTGCGCACGCTCACGCTCTCCACGGCCCACCGCCAGGGCGCGGCATTGCGCGCGTTCACCGCGGCCGTGTCAAGCCGCATCGGGGCTGCCGCGGCGGGCACGCAGCGCGCGGCCGTGCCGGGCGGGGTCGACGCCGAGGTGCCCATCGCGCGCATCGAAGCGGTGAGCGCCGCGCGCGAGTGGGCGGCGGTCGCCCGAGTGCTGCGCCAGGAGCATCTTGAGCGGGGTGTTCCGTGGTCTGACATGGCGGTGATCGTGCGAAGCGGTGCACAGGTGTCGAGCATCCTGCGCTCCCTCGCGCTTTCTGAGGTGCCAACCCGATCGACCGTCGGTGGTCGTGCGCTGCGCGAAGACCACGCAGCGCGCTCGCTCATGACGCTCGTCAGCATCGGCATCGGGCACTCCGAGCTGACGGCGGAGGGGGCGACGGAACTGCTGCTCGGGCCTTTCGGCGGGCTCGACCGGCTCACCCTGCGCAGGCTGCGCATCGCGCTGCGGGCCGAGGAGGTTGCCGGTGGCGGTCGTCGCCCCGCCGACGAACTTCTCGTCGAGGGGCTCGCCGAGCCCGGCCGGTTCGTGACGATCGAGAGCAGCGTTGGTCGGGCAGCGGCGCGGCTTGCCGACACGCTGGCAGCCCTGCGCGCGAGTGACGGTTCGATCGAGGAGCTGCTGTGGCTGGCGTGGGATCGCAGCGGTCTCGCCAAGACTTGGTACGACCACGCCCTGGGCGGCGGCATCACCGCCACCGAGGCCAACCGCAATCTTGACGGGATCGTCGCCCTCTTCACCTCCGCGAAGCGATTTGTGGAACTGCGACCCGATGCGCCGCCCACGACATTCCTCGACGACGTACTCAACGCCGAAGTGCCCGAAGACACGCTGTCACCGCAGCCCAGCGACGCCGCTGTGCTCGTCACGACCCCCGCAGGCACGCTCGGCCTCGAGTTCGACACCGTCGTGGTCGCGGGCCTGCAAGACGGCGCGTGGCCTAACCTGCGACTTCGCGGGTCGCTGCTCGGCCCCCAGGAACTGGTGCGCGTAGTGACGGGGGTCGATTCCGCCGCAGTGGATGAACGCAAACAGGTGCTCGGCGATGAGTTGCGCATGTTTGTGCTCGCGATTTCGCGCGCGCGGCACCGCGTGGTGCTTGCCGCGGTGGCCAACGACGATGAGGCCGCGAGTGTGCTGATGAACCTCGCACCCGAGGGCTCGGTCACGCTCGATGCGACCGCGGTGCCCTTGTCGCTCAGGGCCATGACGGCGCGGCTGCGACTCGCGCTCGTCAAGGAGCAGGCCTTGGCGGCGGGCCGCACCCGGGCCGCAGACGCGGCGACGTCTCTCGCTGCGCTCGCGGTAGAGGGCGTGCCGGGCGCCGACCCTGACGACTGGCATGGCCTCATCGAGATATCCACGACCGGCCCGCTCTACGAGGGAGAGAAGGTACCGGTATCGCCGTCGAACCTCGAGAAGCTCGTCGACAGCCCCTTGGATTGGTTTCTTGAACGCGTGGCGGGATCCGACTCGGGCGTGCTCGCGAACGTGGGCACGATCATCCACTGGGCCATGGAAACGGCGGAGGACTCGTCGGTCGAGGCGCTGTGGGCCGCGGTCGACAAGCGCTGGAGCGAACTGCTCTTTGACGCGCCGTGGCTCGCCGAGAGGCAGCGCCGCATCGCGAAAGACTTCACGGTTGCCCTGAGCGAGTATCTCGTCGACTTCGAGCGAGAGCGCAAGGCTCTCATCGGCGCCGAAAGTCGTTTCGAGCTCGAGATCGACAATGCCGTGCTGCGAGGATCAATCGACCGCGTCGAGCGCGCACCCGACGGGTCGGTCGTGATCGTCGACCTGAAGACGGGCACCCCCATCACAAACCAACCCAAGATCGACGACCACCCGCAGCTGGGCGCCTACCAACTTGCCTACGCCGAGGGTCACCTCGACGAGGCGCTTGCCGAGCACGGCGACCACGTCAGCGGGGGAGCGAAGCTGCTCTTCGTGAAGCAGGGGGTCGGTGCCAAGGCGTACCGCGAGGGTGTGCAGGCACCGCTCGATGCCGATCAGCTCGAGGCATTCCGTGAGCGGGTTCGCGGCGCCGCGGCCCTCATCGCGGCCGCGGAATTCGCGGGGCAGATCGAGCTGCCCGTTTACGGGCTCGGCGATATGTCGCGGCTGCGGCTGCACCGGGTGAAGGCGGTATCGAGTGACTGAGCCCACCTACAGCGCCTTCGACATCGCGGATGCGCTGGGGCGGCCGCGACCGACCGCCCAGCAGCGAGCCGTGATCGAGTCTCCGCTCGCGCCCGCGCTCGTCGTTGCGGGTGCCGGCAGTGGCAAGACCGAGACCATGGCCGGCCGTGTGCTGTGGCTGCTCGCCAACCAGCAGGTCAAGCCCAGTGAGATTCTCGGACTCACTTTCACACGCAAGGCGGCGGGAGAGCTCGCCGCGCGCATCCGTGAACGCATCACCGACCTCGCCCACGTGGGAATGCTCGGCGACGACTACGACCCGTTCGAGACGCCGACCGTTGCCACCTACAACTCCTACGCCAACTCCCTCTACCGCGACAATGCCGTCGTGCTGGGGCGCGAGAGCGACGGCGCCGTGCTCGGCGAGGCCGCTGCCTGGCAGCTCGCCCGCAACACCGTGACGCGCAGCACGAACCCGCACCTCGCCGACCTCGGCAAGAACCTCGACCCCGTCACGAAAGCGGTGCTGGGTCTCGCGCGCGGACTCTCCGAGAATGTCGCGGCGGCAGATGAGGTGCGCGAGTTTGCACAGCGGTTCGCCTCGATCGCCGCCCTCCCCGCGGGCGGCCGCGGTGAATACAAAGAGGTCGAGAACCTCGCCGAGTCGATCGGCGCGCTCGACACCCTGCTCGACGTTGCCGCCGAATTCGAGCAGGCCAAGATCAAGCGCGGCCTCGTCGAATACTCCGACCAAGTGGCGCTCGCGCTCAGGATTCTCACCAAGCATCCGCGGGTCGCCGAGCTCGAACGCGACCGCTATCGGGTGGTGTTGCTCGACGAGTATCAAGACACGTCGGTCGTGCAGACCTGGCTGCTCGCGAACCTCTTTGCCGGGCATCCGGTGATGGCGGTGGGCGACCCCAACCAGTCGATCTATGGCTGGCGCGGGGCGAGCGCATCGAACCTCGATGAGTTCGCGGCGGCGTTCGGGGCCCAAGGCGCGAGCTATGCGCTCTCGACGAGCTGGCGCAACGGCCACCACATTCTCGAGGCTGCCAACGCGATCGTGGCTCCCTTCGCCGCGACCTCTCGAGTCACGGTTGAGCAGCTCGAACCGAGCCCCTTCGCCTCGGCATTGCCCGTCGACGTCGCCTTCGTCGAGTCGGTCGTTGACGAGGCGGATGCCGCTGCCCGTTGGCTCACGGTGAAGCTCGCCGAGCGCAACGACCACGGCGACCCGCCGTCGGCAGCGATGCTGTTTCGCTCGCGCAAGATGCAGGGCTTCTTTCTCGAAGCCATGCGCCAGCACGACATTCCGTTCCACGTGCTGGGCATCGGCGGGCTCATGGCCGAGCCCGAGATCGCCGACCTGGTGAGCGCGCTCACCGTCGTGCACGACCCATCGGGCGGTCTTGAGCTCGTGCGGTTGCTTGCCGGGTCACGCTGGCGCATCGGCGTGCAGGATCTTTTCGCGCTGCACCGACTCTCGGCCTGGCTGCGGGATCGCGACTACAAGCAACAGAAGTACGACGAAGCGCTGGGGGAGGCGCTTCGGACGTCGGTCGCCGAGGGTGAGGGCGGTTCCATCGTCGACGCCCTGGACTTCCTGGCCCACGCCAAGCCCGACCACGGTGCGCTGAGCAACTTCAGCGACGTGGGACTCGAGCGCCTGCGTGATGCGGGCATGCTGCTCGCCCGCCTGCGATCCCGTGCGGGCCTGGACCTGCCCGACTTTGTCGCTTTCGCCCTTCAGGAACTGCAACTCGACATCGAGGTCGCCGCAAACGACTACCGCCCGCTGGGCTCCTCGACGATCGAGGCATTCTTCGATGCCGTCACCAACTACCTGCAGCTGGAGGAGGTCGCCACCCTCGGCGGTTTTCTCTCCTGGTTGCGCGAGGCCGAGCTGCGTGAAGACCTGTCGCCTCGCCCCGAAGATCCCGAACCGGGCACCGTGCAGGTGCTCACCATTCACGGCGCCAAGGGCCTCGAATGGGATCACGTCGTGGTGCCGCGCATGGTCGACGAGGAGCTGCCGGGCAAGCCCATCGACGGATACCTCGGCTGGCTGTCGTTCGGGCAGCTTCCCTGGCCATTCCGCGGCGACGCGAGTGAGCTTCCCGTGTTTGACTGGCAGTCTGCGACCACACGCAAAGAGGTAGTGGACGAGCAGAAGGCCTTCAAAGACCGGGTGAAGCAGCACTTGCTCGCCGAGGAGCGCCGACTCGCGTACGTCGCAGTCACGCGAGCACGTCACGGCCTGCTGCTCACGGGGTCGTTCTGGGCGACCCAGGCCAAGCCACGGGTGCCGAGCGCCTACCTGCGAGAGCTCGAGGCTCTGGGGATCGTGTCGCCGCTGCCCGAGGCATCCGTCACCGACGAGAACCCGCTCGGCGAGAACATGGAGCGCATTGTGTGGCCCATGGATCCGCTCGGGCGACGACGCCCCGCTGTTGAGGGCGCGGCCGAGGCCGTTCGTGCAGCGGAGCCGCTCGTCGCCGGACCGTGGGCGCGCGACCTCGAACTACTGCTCGGCGAACGTCGTGCGCGGCTGTCGGCAAGCGACCTCGTCGCCCTTCCCACCCGCGTGCCGGCCTCTCGGTTCAAAGACTTTGTGGGCGACCCCGCCGCGGTTGCCTCATCCCTGCGGCGTCCCATGCCCGAGAAGCCCTACCGTGCGACACAGCTTGGCACCCTGTTTCACTCCTGGGTCGAGAATCGGTACGGCGTCGGCGGCGACTCCGAAGAGCTGGATGCTGCGATCACCGAGTCAGACATCGACGATGTCGTCGATGTTTCTGAGCTGCATGACGCAGACCTCGCGAGGCTGCAGGCCATCTTCGAGGCGAGCCCCTGGGCCGCCCGGAAGCCCGTCGACGTGGAACGAGAGATCCACCTGCCCTTCGACGGCCGGATCATCATCTGCAAGATCGATGCCGTGTACCCCCTCGGCGATGATCGCTTCGAGATTGTCGACTGGAAGACGGGCAAGGCCCCCAAGGACGCAGCCGACCTCGAACAGAAGCAGCTGCAGCTCGCGCTCTATCGTCTCGCCTATGCGCAGTGGCGTGGCATCGACCCCGAGCGCATTGATGCGGTGTTCTACTACGTCTCCGACGATCGGATCATTCGCCCGGAGCACGTGTACGACGAGGATGAGCTGCTCGCGCGCTGGCGTGCGGCGCTCGGATAGTCACACGGGCGATTCGGGTGAGACGACCTCCCAGGTGCCGAAGAGAGTGAGCCCGGCGGATGCCGCGAGGGCGACGGAGCCCTTGTTGTCGAGCTGGCTGCGATATTGCGGTTCGTAGCCCCGGTCGTAGATATGACGGGATAGCGCGCGAACCGTCGCGCGGGCGTGGCCGCGCCCGCGGTAGTCGGGAATGCTCAGCACCCCGGTATCGGCGAGCGGCGACTCGTCCCAGGGGTAGGCGCTCGCCGCGCTCGCGAGTTTCCCGTCGCTGAGTGAGCCGAAGACCGCCCAATGGTCGAGCTCGACGTACGCGTCGTCGAGATCCTGTTCGGTGTTGCGTGCCTCGAACTCGGCGAAGAGGTCGGCGTCGGCGTGGGTGAGCTGCCGCACCGATTCGGGGGTGCTCTCGGCCATCAGCTCGCGGCGCATGTCTTGCGAGAAGTAGTAAATGTAGTCGGCGTCGTGAAGAGTGATTCCGGCCGCCTGCAGTGCGGCCCTAAAACCCTGCTCGGTCGGGTCTCGAAGGGCCAGCGCATCGGCCACCAGGGGGGATACCGCCGCCGTGACGAAGCCGTCGTGCCGACGGAGCACTGTGACCCGTCGATCGTGGGCAATCGAGGAATTCACCCACAGCTCAAACTGCTCGCCCTCGACGTGCTGTTGGGCGTCGACCGAAGGCGTGCGCCAGAACTGGTCGATTGTTGATGAGAAGACAGACACGGTGAGACGTTACTGCACGGGTCTCGAGAGGATCGCGGAGGTGAGCGCGGCGACGGGTTCGCGCGCGGCGCGGGGGTTGTCGAGCAGGGCGAAGTCGACATCGCCGAGCGCGGGAAGATCGAACGAGGCCGAGACCTGCGCGAGGTCGGCGGGGATGAGTGACTGCGGGAATACCGCGATGCCGATGCCCGCCCGCACGGCCGCAAGCACCCCATTGACCTCCTTGACGTTGCACGTGATGCGCCAGGTGCGCCCGACCGACGCGAGGGCACTGATGGCGTAGCTGCGACTGAGGCTCGGCGCCTGATACGCGATGAGGGGCACTGGTGCATCCGGGTCGAAGCCCACGCTCTTGTGCCCCACCCACACCATTCGATCGCGCCGCACGAGCCGCCCGTCGGTCGCGCCGGGATCCTGTTTGATGAACACGAGGTCGAGCTGGCCGGCCTGCAGGCGCTTCAGCAGGGTGGGGCTCTGGCTCACGGTGAGCTCGAGGTTGATCTGGGGGTAGAGCTGTCGAAAGTCTCGAAGGATGCCCGGCAACTGAGTCAGCGCGAGGTCGTCTGCCGACCCAAATCTCAGGCGCCCCCGCATGGCGGAGCCGGTGAAATAGCTCAACGCCTGGTCTTGGGCGGCAAGGATCGTGCGCGCGAATCCCAGCATCGCCTCACCGTTATCGGTGAGCGACACCGCGCGAGTATCTCGCACGATGAGCACGCGACCGGCCGCGGTTTCGAGCTTGCGGATGTGCCCGCTCACGGTCGGCTGGCTGAGGGTCAGCTGCTGCGCCGCCTGCGTGAAACTCAGGGTCTCGGCGACGGCAACGAACGTGCGCAGCAGTACCGGATCGAACACTCCTGTGGCTCCTCATTGCGAAACGTGATGGGACTTATAGGCACGATCATGCAACAGAATAGCCGAACCGAGCCTAGCGTTGACGTGTGGCTGTATCTCCGGTGGAACCGACCCCCGCCACGATGCCCATCTCGATAGCCATGCAGCGCCCCGCCTGGCGCGACACCTTCAGTGCGTTGCGGCTGCACAACTACCGCCTGTACGTGGTGGCCCAGTTCATCTCCAACACCGCCGGCTGGATGCAGCGCATCGCCGTCGACTGGCTCGTACTCGAGATCACGGGCAGCGTAGCGCTCGTCGGTCTCACGATCGCTCTCCAGTTCTTGCCCACGCTCGTGCTCGGCGCCTACGCGGGCGTCGTCGCCGACCGCTTCCCCAAGCGCGCGGTCATGATTTTCTGCACGGCCGTCGCGGGCGTGCTCAACCTCGTGCTCGCGATCATCGCCATCTCCGGCACCGCACAGCTTCTGGCCGTCTATGCTCTCGTGCTCGGGGTCGGGGTGATGCAGGTCTTCGATGGCCCCGCTCGCTCGGTCTTCGTCAACGAGATGGTCGGTCCCCGTCACCTCCGAAACGCCATCAGCGTCAACGCCTCGATCTTCCACCTCGGTGCCCTTATCGGGCCCGCTGTGTCGGGCATCCTGATTGTCGCGGTCGGTTCAGGCTGGGCCATCGCGATCAACGTTGCTGCGGCGGCGATCGGAATCGTGTTGCTCGCAGCGATCAGGGGGAGAGAGCTTCTCGTCGCTCCACGCCTGCCCAGCGCGAAGGGGCAGATCCGCGAAGCTGGCCGCTACATCATGAGCAAGCCGACCCTGTTCTGGACGATGGTCATGGTGGGCTTCGTGGCCATGTTCGGGATGCCCATGCCGGCTCTCCTCGCAGGCATCGCCGACGACGTGTACCTGACCGGCGCCACAGGGTACGGCCTCTACAACTCTCTCGCCGCGGTCGGTGCGCTCATCGGCGCCCTCGCGTCGGCTCGTCGGGCGAGCCTTCGCCTGCGCACGATCATCCTGGGCGCGCTTCTCTACGGCGTCGTGCTCGCGCTGGCTGGACTCTCGCCCTTCTACCCGATGTTTCTGGCGCTCCTCGTCGGTGTCGGGCTCAGTCGGCTGCTGTTCATGACAGCGGGGGAGACCATGGTGCAGTTCTCGTCGAACCTCGCCATCCGCGGTCGCGTGATGGCGTTCTGGGTGATGGTGGTCGTGGGCGGCCAGGCCGTCGGTGGACCGCTCATGGGCTGGATCGCCGAAACGATCGGCCCAAAGAATGCCATGGTGGTGTCGGGAGCAGTGCCCGCGATTGCCGCGGTGGCCATCGCCATCGTGCTCGCGCGCAGCGGCAGGCTGAAGGTGGCCGTGACACCGCGCAAGGGGCGCTGGGTTGCCATCGTGCCGCGACCCACCCCGCAGAAGCCTGCGGCGACCTGATCAGCCCGCGGCGCGCTCGGTACGGTCGAGCAGCTGCTCGACGTCGTCGAGATCCATCGTCGGCATGGTCTGCGCGCCGATGGGGTTCATGACATCGTTGCGAATGTTGTCGACGAGTCCGGTGAGCATTTCTACCGCGTCATCAACGATCTCGGTGCTGCGTGTCTCGGTGCCGTGCAGCAGCCACTTCGCGATCTCGAGTTCGGCGTAGAACATCGCGCGCTGCTTGAGCTGACGATCGCCAACGCCGCGCACCTGCGAGTAGGCGTCGAATGCGCTGTCGATGATGCCTTCGCTGTGCGACCCGATCAGCCACTGCAGGTCGCGAGCCGGATCGGCCACCCGCAGATCCTGCCATCCGAGCATGCCCGTGACGACGCCGTCTGCCGAAAGGATCGAGTCGGCGCCGAGGGCGCCGTTGATGACCGTCGGCTGGAACTGCCAGAGAGCCGCGTCTTCGCTTGCCCGCTCCCAGCGACCAATGAGGGCGGCGGGCAGCAGGCCTGTCGCGGCGGCGCGGTCGGCAATGGTGACGCACGAGCGAAGGCATTCACCCGCGGTGAGCACGGGAAGCCCGGCATCGGCGACAAAACTGGTGGGGAGGGCGTGGATCGCGGCGATCGACCGGCCGACGGATGCGGCGAGCGAGTCTGGTCCCGAGTCGTATGAGCCGAGTGGCACCTTGTTGCCGTAGACGAATTCGTAGACGATGCCGCGGGTGCCGTCGATGGGCACCTGACCCGCGAAGGCGGAGACAGCGAACGGCAAGCGGGTGCGCACGCCAGCGCTGAGCGCTCGCAGGGCGACGAGGTCGGCCGACTGCTCTGCCTCGGCGCGCGGGTTGCGGGGAACACGAATGATCCAGTGCTTACCGTCGGCGCCGGTGATGATGGCAGCATCGAAGTCGCTGCCGTGGGATGCACCGAAACTGCTAGCGGCAACGGCGTCCAGCCCGGCAACGGCTGACGTCGCGAGCGCGGCTAGAGTGAGATGGGATCTGGCCATACCCACAGGGTAGGTCGAGCATCCCGCTCATTCGCCGTACGCCACGCACTTCTCGACGGGTCACCATATGACGCAGTCCTTTCTGTCTCGACTGCCGCTATCGCGGTTTGAGCTCGATCGAGACCACCTGGGCCGCGAACGCGAGAACCTTTTCGAGGAGCTGTGGGCCGATCCCGCGACGCGCGTGCTGCCCATCTACCAGGGCACCGCGCTGCTCTCCGGCCCGACCTCGCTCGCCCTGCTGCCTGTGGAGGCCGTGCCGCACAGCGACCTCAAGGTGTACCTCGGTCGGTCGACATCGACAACAAGCCCCGAGCCGGCAGGCACGCCCATCGTTGCGGTCGAGCTCGAGGATGCTGGGCATCTTGCCGAGTCGGAATGGGCGAACCTGCGTCAACTGGGCACCCAGCTGAGTGACCGCGACGCGGGCATGCTCACGGAAGCCATCGCCATCCTCAACTGGCACGCGTCACACCGTTTCTCGCCTCGCACCGGTCAGCCCACGGTGTCGGAGAAGGGCGGGTGGGTGCGCCGCGACCCCCTCTCTGACACAGAGGTGTTCCCGCGCACCGACCCGGCGATCATCGTGGGAATCACTGATGCCGACGACCGAATCCTGCTGGGCTCGAACGCGCTGTGGGAGAGCAACCGGTATTCGCTGCTCGCGGGATTCGTTGAGCCTGGCGAGTCGCTCGAACACGCGGTCGTGCGCGAAGTGTTCGAGGAATCGGGCATTCGGGTTGTCGACCCGGTCTACCTCGGCAGCCAACCCTGGCCGTTTCCCGCCTCGCTCATGCTCGGCTTCACGGCCACCGTCGAGCCGGGCTTCGAGGGTGTCGCGACGCCCGACGGCACCGAGATTATCGACCTGCGCTGGTTTAGTCGTGAGCAGCTCGCGGCCGCGCTCACCGAGATCAAGCTGCCCGGCCCCACATCGATTGCGCGAGCGATCGTCGAGCACTGGTACGGCGGCCCCATCGACGACGGTCAGCGGTGACCGCCGAGTCTCTCCTCACCGGTCTCGACGACCAGCAGCGCCTGGCCGCCGAGACCCTGCTCGGTCCCGTGTGTCTTCTGGCGGGAGCGGGAACGGGAAAGACGCGCGCGATCACACACCGCATTGCCTACGGTGTCGCGAGCGGGGTGTATCCGCCCAGCCGAGTGATGGCCTTGACATTCACGGCGCGAGCGGCCGGGGAACTTCGTGGGCGCCTGCGGGCGCTTGGTGCCGGCGGCGTCTCTGCACGCACCTTCCACGCATCCGCACTGTCGCAGCTGAACTTCTTCTGGCCTCAGGTGATCGGCGGCACCATGCCGCGTCTGCTCGACAGCAAGGCGCGCATGCTCGCGCACGCGGCAGAATCGCTGCGGCTCAAGCTCGACACCGCGACATTGCGCGATGCGGCCGCCGAGATCGAGTGGCGCAAGACCTCTCGCCTGAGCGTCGAGCAGTATGCCAAGCGAGGCCGCGCGGTGCCGCCGTCGCTCACGATCGACCGCATGGTCGACCTGCAGCACGCGTATGAGCGCCTCAAAGACGAGCGGCGCCAGATCGACTTCGAGGACGTGCTGCTCGCCGCGGCGGGCATGGTCGAGTCCGAACCGCGGGTGGCCCAGCAGGTGCGCGAGCAGTACCGCTTCTTTGTCGTCGATGAATATCAGGATGTCTCGCCGCTGCAGCACGACCTGCTGCAGCTGTGGCTCGGCCCCCGCAATGATCTCTGCGTCGTCGGGGACGCGAGTCAGACCATCTACTCGTTCGCGGGCGCGAGCCCTGACTACCTGCTCGGCTTTGGGTCGGAGCACGACGATGCGGTCGTCCTGCGGCTCGAGCAGAACTACCGATCCACTCCCGCGATCGTCGACACCGCCAACCGCCTCATGCGCGGCCGCCCCGGTGCGCTCACTCTCGAGCCCGCCTCGCAGCTCACCGGGCCGCGCCCATCGGTCTCGTCGCACGACAGCGATGCGGCCGAGGCTCGGGCGATCGCACATTCGATCGCGGCAGAGATCGCCGGGGGAGCGAAGCCCGAGTCGATCGCGATCCTGTACCGCATCAACGTGCAATCCCAGTTGCTCGAGACGGCGCTGGGCGACGCGGGGGTGCCGTGCCTCGTGCGCGGCGCAACCCGCTTCTTCGACCAGCGCGAGATCAAAGAGGCACTCATGCTGCTGCGCGGCGCGACCGTCACGACAGCCGCGTACGAGCCCCTGTTCAAGACCGTGAGCGATGTGCTGCGCTCCATCGGCTGGTCGCAGGAGCCGCCCGAGACCCGCGGCGCGGTGCGCGACCGCTGGGATTCGCTCAACGCCCTCATGCGGCTGGCGGAGGAAGCCCCTGCGGGCACGACGCTCAAGCAGTTTGTCGACGAACTCTTCGAACGCCAGCAGGGCCAGCACGAACCCACGATGTCGGCTGTCACGCTCGCGACGCTGCACTCCGCGAAGGGGCTTGAGTGGGATTCCGTCTACCTCGCAGGGCTGTCTGAGGGTCTCGTGCCCATCAGCTACGCGAAAGATGCGGCCGCCATCGACGAGGAGCGCCGACTGCTCTACGTGGGCATTACGCGCGCGCGGAGACGACTGTCACTGTCGTGGTCGTCAAGCCCACAGCAGGGTCGCTCGGCACAGCGCCAGGCCAGCCGCTTTCTCGTAGACGTCACGTAGCCGACGCCGCGCCCACGAGGTGGGCAATGCCGCGGCATCCGCACTCCGGGTGCGCCTGCCACTGTCTGGTCGACCTCTCACCACTCGAGGCGTGGATGCGCACGGACTCGGCACGACCAGCACCCGATTCCAGGCGACCCAGCAGCATGCGCGCGAGCACCGCCGCCGCTTCGGCCGCGACGAGGGCCGAGTCGGCACCCGTTCGACGACCCAGCAGCTGAGTGGCCACCGCGGGCCACGCCGAATCTTCGTCGCGTCGGTGCAGTTCGAGGCACAGCAGGCACGGGCCGTCGCCCGGCTCGATGACCGGGCCGATCGTGACGGCGGTCTCGCTTGCGACCACCGGCACGTGAGGAACATCGCGGCGCAACCAGATCGCGTGGGTGGCGGGTGGCAGCACGAACTGGCCGACCACGACGGCGATGTCGGGCGTGAGGTGTTCGAGTTCAGACGGGGTGTCGGCGGCCACGACACGCGCGCCGCTGCCCGCGAGCACTGTCGTGACTGTCGCTGCGAGTGATCCGCTGCCCGAGACCGCGATGAGCGGAACCGACGGCTCGGGCTCCCCGCTCAGCAGCACCGGCTTCAGCCGCTGCAACAGGTGGTCACGCACGTCGAGCCGCTGATCGCACAGCACCGCGAGGCCCGGTAGACCAACGCCCACGGCAAGGGCGGCGAGCATGCGCTCTTCGCTGTCGCTGACGTCATCGAGTCGCACGACGGGCGGGTCGATACCGAACTGCACGCTGAAGGGGCTGCGCCAGACGAGCGGCCAGTGCGGGTCGAGCTTCAGGACCATGCCACCCATGGTGCTCGCGCCGGGTTAACTCGGCGCGAACGTTCCACAACATCTCTAGTCTTCGTGCGGCCGATCCGACGTGTCGTCACCCAGGAGGTCTTCGATCGCCCGGTCAATGTCGTCGGGTTCCGGCGCACCACTCGTGATGCGCGCGATGAGGGCCGCGGGGTTGTCGATGTCTTCTGCCTGGGGCACGAGATCGGGATGTGACCAGAGCGCGTCACGCTCGTCGTTGCCCACGGCCTCAGTCACCTGCTGCCACATCGCGGCGGCTTCACGCAGTCGACGGGGGCGCAGCTCAAGCCCCACGAGCGTTGCGAACGCCGACTCGGCGGGCCCACCCGATGCACGGCGGCGGCGGACGGTCTCGCTGATCGCTGCGCTCGAGGGAAGGCGCTTGGTGGCCTCTGCCGTCACGACGTCGACCCATCCTTCGATGAGGGCCAGGGTGGTCTCGAGGCGCTCGAGTGCGGCAACCTGGTCGTCGCTCTTCGGCGGAATGAGCGCTCCGCTCGTCATCGCGTCACGCAACTCTTCAGGGTTGCCGGGATCGAAATCGGCGGCGAGTTCTTCGAGACGTGACGTGTCGATCCGGATGCCCTTGGCGTACTCGGTAATCGACGTGAGCAACTGCAGCCGCAGCCACTTCGCGTGTCGGAACAGGCGAGCGTGTGCGAGTTCTCGCACGGCCAGGTAGAGCTGGATCTGGTCGATGGGGATGTCGAGCCCCGCCCCGAAACCGATGACGTTCTGGGGGATGAGTGCCGCCTGGGCATCGTCGAGCAGGGGGATGCCAATGTCTCCGCCCGAGACGACTTCGCTCGACAACTGCCCGACAACCTGGCCCAGTTGCATCGCGAAGAGGGTGCCGCCCACATTGCGCATGATCTTGCTTGCGCCCTTGAGCATGTCGTCCATGTCATCCGGAGCGCTCTGCTGCAGCACATCAGTCAGTGAATTCGCGATGGAGGTCGCGACCGGCTCCGCGAGCTGGGTCCATACGGGCATCGTGGCGCCGACCCACTCCTGGCGGCTCATCAGCCGAGGCTCGGCCGTGAGCGCCGAAATCGACGTGACCTCGTCAAGCCAGAGTGAAGCAACGTGGAGGGCTTGCTCGAGCTGCGAACGCTCAGCGGGAAGAGAGACGACGGTCTTGCTGCCGGCAATACCCTTCGCCTGCTCCAGCGCGAGATCCCAGTTGATGCCGTCACCGCTGTTCTGCAAGGCGTTCTGCAGCTGCGCGATGAGCTGCGCAATCATCTCGGGGTTGTCGGGGAGGCCGGCCGCCCCTGCGAGCTTTGCGGGGTCAATGTCGGTGTTGCCCGCGAGAAAGTCGCGCAGCATGTCCCGGAACTCGTCTTCGGGGTTCTGGCTGTCCGGGTCTTCCCGGGAATCATCAGGCATGCGAACTACGCTAATCGCTGTGCGGCGTGGGGGACCCTGATTTCCCTTAGGCTTATGGCTCTCGCTGTGCGCCCGTGGCGAACAACCCGTTGCAGTGCACACACCTTCCCGATTTCCAAAGGACACCGGTGGCCCTTTTCACCGATCTTGAGCCAGACGTTCCGCGCCGACGCGGCGGCGGATGGCTCGGCTGGTCAATCCTGGGTATCGCCCTCGTGGGCGTGACCGTCGTAGCCCTCGTGCCCGCGCCGTACGTGATCGAGCAGCCCGGGCCGGTTTACGACGTGCTGGGTGACGTGTCGATCAACGGTGAGTCTGTGCCGATGATCCAGATCCCCATGGAAGAGACCTTCCCCACCGAGGGCTCCATGAACATGCTCACGGTGAACCTGCGCGGCAACCCCGACAACCTGCCCAACTGGCTCGAGGTCGCGACCGCCTACTTCGATCCCTCCCGCGCCGTGGTTCCCGTCGAAGAAGTCTTCCCGCCCGGGGTCACAGTCGAGGATTCCAACGAGCAGGGTCGCGTCGACATGGAGAACTCGCAGAAGGATGCGATCGCTGCTGCGCTCACCAACCTCGGATACGACGTTCCCGGCACCCTCACTGTCGTCGAAACCCAGGCCGGCGGGCCGTCAGACGGCGTGCTGCTGCCGGGTGACATCATCGTGAGCGTCAACGGAGAGACCTTCGCCGACGTCACCGCGCTGCGCACCGCGATCGCCAGCAATGGCATCGACACGCCCGCCGCGGTGGTCGTCAAGCGCGACGGCGCAGACGTGTCGCTCAGCATCACGCCCGAGCTGAATGACGATGACACCCCCGCCCCTATCCTCGGCATCGTTGTGGGCAGTGACTACGACTTTCCCTTCACGGTCACGATTCAGCTCGAGAACGTCGGTGGCCCGAGCGCGGGAATGATGTTCGCGCTGGGCATCATCGACAAGCTGACTCCCGGCGCACTCAACGACGGCGAGCACATCGCGGGCACGGGCACCATCACGTCTACGGGCGAGGTCGGCCCGATCGGCGGCATCCGCCAGAAGATGTGGGGAGCCCAGCGCGCGGGCGCCGACTGGTTCCTCGCGCCGGCCACCAATTGCAACGAAGTGACGGGACACATCCCTCCGGGCCTCACCGTGTTTTCGGTCGCCACGCTCGACGATGCCCTCACCGCTCTCGCCGCGATCCGCTCGAATGGCGACACTTCGGGCATCGCCACCTGCTCCGCGAGCTGAGTTACCGGCGTTCTAGCAGCTTGGGGCCCTTAAGATGGGAGTCCGCCCAACAGCAGGAGCTACCCAGTGTCAAGCACACCCACGTCGGGAACCCCCAGCACGACGAGCCGCACACGCGTCACCCTCACTATTACCGCCGTAGTCATTGCGGTGCTCGTGATCGCGTTCTTCATCATTTCGAACCTCTACACAGACGTTCTGTGGTTCGACCAGCTTGGTTACCTCAATGTGCTCACCACACAGTGGGTCGCCGCAGGTGTCATGTTCCTCATCGGGTTCTTCGCCATGGCGGTGCCGGTGTGGGCGAGCATCGAGATCGCGTTCCGCGCCCGACCGGTTTACGCCAAGCTCAACTCGCAGCTTGACCGCTACCAGCAGGTGATCGAGCCGCTGCGTCGTCTCGCGATGTTTGGCATCCCGATCATCCTCGGTATCTTCGCGGGTGTCTCAACCTCGACCCGCTGGCCGATCGTGCTGCAGTGGCTCAACAAGACCGAGTTCGGCAACACCGATCCGCAGTTCGGGTTGGATATCTCGTTCTACTTCTACGACCTGCCGTTCTGGCACGGCGTCGTCGGCTTCGCCTCGGCCGTCGTGCTCATTTCCGGTATTGCCGCGCTGGCCACCAGCTATCTCTATGGCGCGATCCGTTTCAGCGGTCGCGAGGTGCGCATCTCCCGTTCCGCGCGCATCCAGCTTGCGATCACCGCTGCCGTGTACCTGCTGCTGCAGGCAGTGAGCATTTGGCTCGACCAGTACACGACCCTGTACTCCGCTAACCAGGGCTTCCTTGAGACGGGCGCGGGTTACACCGAGGCAAACGCGACCATCCCCGGTCGCGCCATCCTCGCGGGCATTGCCGCGCTCGTCGCCGTACTGTTCATCGTCACGGCGATCATCGGCAGGTGGCGCCTGCCCATCATCGGCACCGCGCTGCTTCTCGTCAGTGGCCTCGTCGTCGGCAGCATCTACCCCTGGGTCGTGCAGCGTTTCCAGGTCGAGCCGAGCGCTCGCACCCTCGAAGCCGAGTACATCGATCGAAACATCGAAGCCACTCGAGACGCGTACAACGTCGCCGAGGTGCAGGAAGTGCCGTACAGCGCCGTGACCGACGCCGAGCCCGGCGCGCTGCGCGAAGACGCCGAGACGACAGCGAACATCCGAATCCTCGACCCCGCGATTGCGCCCAAGGCGTTCGCACAGCTCGAGCAGTTCAAGCAGTACTACCAGTTCGGCAATCACCTCGATGTCGACCGCTACGAGATCGATGGTTCGACACAAGACACGGTGATCGCCGTGCGTGAGCTCAACCAGGCCGGCCTCGGTACCTCGCAGAACTGGTACAACAACACCGTCGTCTATACCCACGGTTACGGAATCGTCGCCGCCTACGGCAACCAGCGCGCGAGCGATGGCGAGCCGGTGTTCCTCGAGTCGGGCATTCCGAGCGTTGGTTCGCTTGGCGAGTTCGAGCCCCGGGTGTACTTCGGTGAAGAATCGCCCACCTACTCCATCGTTGGGGCGCCGGCTGGCAACAAAGACATCGAGCTCGACTACCCGTCGGGTGGTGAAGACAGCAACCAAAACGCCACCACCACGTTCGAGGGCAACGGCGGGCCGGTGCTCGACAACATCTTCAAGAAGCTCATCTACGCGATCAAGTTCCAGTCCGAGCAGATCTTCCTCTCTGATGCCGTGACCGAGAAGTCGCAGATTCTCTACGACCGCAATCCGAAGGATCGCGTGCAGGAGGTCGCTCCGTACCTCACGCTCGACAGCGACGCGTACCCCGCCATCGTCGACGGCAGCATCGTGTGGGTCATCGACGGCTACACGACGGGAACGAACTACCCGTACTCGCGCGTCGAGTCGCTCTCTGAGTCGATCGCCGACACGTACACCCCGCTGCCCGCGTACGCCGTGGATGACATCAACTACATCCGCAACTCGGTCAAGGCGACGGTCAACGCGTACGACGGCAGCGTGAAGCTGTACACGTGGGACGAGAACGACCCGGTGCTGAAGACGTGGGGCAAGATCTTCCCCTCGACTCTCCTTCCGATGAGTGACATGAGCGAGCAGCTGCTCGATCACGTGCGATACCCGTCTGACCTCTTCAAGGTGCAGCGCGCGATCCTCGGCACCTACCACGTGACGGATGCGGGCTCGTTCTTCTCGAGCGACGACCAGTGGGTGACTCCCGAAGACCCGACCAACACGTCGGGAAGCCAGACGCTGCAGCCGCCGTACTACCTCACAATGCAGGTGCCCGGCACCGATACCCCCGCGTTCACCCTGTACTCCACGTACATCCCGAACGCGAGCGGTGACTCGAGCCGGAGCGTGCTGACGGGTTACCTCACGGCCAACGCCGATGCCGGTCCCGACTACGGCAAGCTCACGCTGCTCACTCTGCCGAAGCAGACGACTGTGCCCGGCCCGGGCCAGGCCCAGACCAACTTCAACACGGACACGGATGTCGCGAGCCAGCTCACCCTGCTTACTCGAGGTGACACCGAGGTCGTGCGCGGAAACCTGCTGACGCTTCCCGTGGGTGGTGGACTGCTTTACGTGCAGCCCGTCTACGTGCAGGCCACCAGCGGAACGATTTATCCGCTGTTGCGCAAGGTGCTCGTCTCGTTCGGTGACCAGATCGCCTTCGAAGACACCCTCGATCAGGCGCTCGACACGCTCTTCGGTGGTGACTCGGGTGCGCAGGCTGGTGACGGCGGAGTTCCCGTTGAACCGACCGATCCTGAGGCGCCTGTCGACCCCGAGACACCTACACAGCCCGAAACTCCGAGCACCAACGCCGACCTTGAGAAGGCACTCGCCGACTACCAGACGGCTCTCGCAGATCGTCAGGCCGCCTACGCAGCCAACGACCTCGTGGCCGCTGCGGAAGCGGATGCTCGCATGCAGGATGCCATCGAGCGAGCAATCGCCGCCCTCGGGTAGTCGCTCGCCGGGCCCCCGAAAGGAACCCACTCCGCGCCGTGGTAGGCTGTAATTACGCCGCGGGGTGGAGCAGTTCGGTAGCTCGCTGGGCTCATAACCCAGAGGTCGCAGGTTCAAATCCTGTCCCCGCAACCAAATGAAAAAAGGTCTCGCCTCTGGCGGGGCCTTTTTTCATTTCCCTGAGGATGTCAGACGGGCCCCGCGCCGCGAGGGGCCCCGGGCGCCGCGCAGCGGCGTTCGGGGGAGCGCGGGTGGGACGCCCCGCAACCAAATGAAAAAGGCTCGGTCTTCGGACCGGGCCTTTTTCTTTTGCGCGAGTAGTCAGACTGGCCTCAGCTCGTTTGGTAGCGTGACCGACATGTCACCGCAGACGAATCTGGAAGACCTTTACCGCGACCTGCACGCCAACCCCGAGTTGAGTCTCCACGAGCATCGAACTGCGGGCATCATCGCCGAACGGATGCGCGCCCTTGGCCTCGCCGTAACGGAAGGCGTGGGCGGCACCGGAGTCGTCGCGGTGCTTGAGAACGGGCCGGGCAAGGTGGTGTGGCTGCGCGCCGACACCGACGGCCTGCCCGTCGAAGAGAAGACCGGGCTCGACTACGCGAGCACGGTGATGGCGCTCGATCCGGACGGGAACGAGACCCACGTCATGCACGCATGCGGCCATGACATGCACGTGACGTGGCTCATCGGCGCTATGGAGAAGCTCGTCGACGCGAAGAGCGAATGGGCGGGCACGGTCGTGGCCGTGTTCCAGCCGGCCGAGGAGATACTCGCGGGCGCCCGCGCGATGGTCGCGGATGACATCGTCGGACGCTTTCCCCGGCCCGATATCGTGATGGGCCAGCACGTTGCTCCGCTGCCCGCGGGTGTCATTTCACTGACCTCGGGGCCTGCCATGGCGGGGGTGGATGACCTTGAAGTGGTGCTCCACGGCAAGGGAGGTCACGGCTCGCGACCCGAAACCACGATCGACCCGGTGCTTGCGGCCGCATCGACCGTGCTGCGCTTGCAGCACGTGGTCTCGCGCTCCGTCACACCCGGCAAGCTTGCTGTGCTCACCGTGGGCAGCCTGCACGCGGGAACTAAGAGCAACATCATCCCGGACTCCGCAAAGCTTGCGATCAACATTCGCACGATCGACCCCGACGTGCGCGAAAGCGTGCTCGTCGCGGTGCGCCGCATCGTCAACGGTGAAGCGACCGCCGCCGGGATGACCGAGCCTCCCACCATCACCGACGTGCTCAGTGGCCCGGCGACGGTGAACTCCGCTGAGCACGTCGAGGTTCTTCGCGAGACCTTCGCGTCGCAGTGGGGGGAGAAGTCGGTCATGGACTGGGGAACGGTGTCGGGCAGCGAGGATGTCGGCATCCTCGCGACCGCGGCGGGTGCACCCCTGGTCTTCTGGTTCACCGGGGGAGCCGACCCGGCGACCTTCGCCGCCGCCGCAGCGGCAGGGCGCCTCGACCACGACATCCCGAGCAACCACTCGCCGTACTTCGCGCCCGTGCTCCAGCCGACAATCGATCGCGGTATCGACGCGCTCGTCGTGGCGTCTCGAACGTTCCTGGCTTAGTCTCCGAGCGATTCCAGAAGGTCTGCGGAGGGCACGAAGTAGGCCGAGCCGGTGACGGCTGTCGAGTAGTCGAGGATGCGGTCGTGAGCGCCGGGAGGCTCTCCGATGAACATGCGCTGGAGCATCCGCTCGATGACCGACAGGTCGCCGGCGTAGCCGATGAAGTACGTACCGAACTGGCCGGCGCCAGGGCTTCCGAACGGCATGTTGTCGCGCAGGATGTCGTGCTCGGTTCCATCGGCATCGGTGATCGTCGCGAGGTCTTTGTGCGACCCTGGCGCATCGTCGAGTTCGACATTGTCGGCTTTCGTGCGGCCGATGATGTGCTCCTGCACCGAGGTGCCCAGCCGGTTCCACCGCTCCAGGTCGTGAAGATATTTCTGCACGACCACGTAGCTGCCGCCCTCAAAGTCGGGCTCCGCTTCTGAGATGAGGGCGGCCTCGGCCATGCCGCGGCCCGTGGGGTTCTCGGTTCCGTCGACGAAGCCGAGCAGGTCACGCGTGTCGAAGTAACGAAAGCCCTGCACCTCATCAACGACCGTCACGGCAGAGCCGAGCTTGTCGAGAAGCAGGCGCTCAAACTCGAAACACAGGTCGGCGCGTTGTGCGCGAATGTGGAAGAGCAGGTCGCCGGGAGTCGATGGGGCAGTGTGTCTCGCACCGATCACCGGTGCGAACGGATGCAGCTGCCGAGGCTTACCCGTGGCGCCGAACCGGTCCCAGGCCGCGCTGCCGATGCCCACGATGCACGAGAGCTGCCCGTCGAGGTCGCGGAATCCCACCGCGCGCACGAGGGATCCGACATCGGCAATCACCTGGCGAGCTTGCGCGGCGGCATCCTCCCCAGCATCCACCGTGACGACCAAGAACACGGCGAACGCCGACAGCGGCGCCTCGACGCTCTGCGGCTCGATGGGAACTCGATCGCCCTGTTGTGCGGCCATTACGGGGCGACCGGGTCGACGGGGTTGGTGCGACCGACGATCAGCGGGTCGATGGGAGTGAACGGCAGTTCTGGCATATCTTCCAGGGCCACTCCGAAACTTGCCGCGAGCACCTGGCGGGAGAATACCGACCCGGATGCCCGATACCCGATGTCACCCGGTGTCGGCTGGTCGAAGAACACCAGGAAGTGGATCTCATCCTCACCGATCACTTCGATCTGGTGCGGGTATGCACGGGGGATGAAGTACACGTCTGCGGGCTCGAGCAGGTACGTGTCGACCGTGCCATCCGGGTCGAGCACCGACATGCGCGCGTGTCCCGCGTGCACGTAACCCATCTCAGCAGTGTTGGGGTGCCAGTGTGGCTCGCGCATGCCGTCTTCTTCGATGCGCAGCGAGTACATCGACAGGTTCTTGAGCGCGGGCCAGTACTGCTGCCGGGCGAGGTGGGCCGAGCCTACTGCGGCCTTGAGCGGCGCGAGTTGGCCCTCCACGTCGAACTTGTGGCGGTTGGCCCAGCCCGCGGTCGACGGGATCTCGGGTGCGCCGTCGCGCTTGACCAGGAGCGGCGACGACGTGTCGCGAGTGAGCCCCGCGAAGGCCGAGGCGGGCAGATCGTAGGTGTTGCCGAGAACCGCATCGGTCATCGCGCCGAAGGCTCCGCGAAGGGAGAAATCCTCTGGGCGCTCGTGGCTGAAGACGACGATGAGCTCGGCCGCGTCTGCCCCCACATTCTCGATATAGTGCAGGGCTCCCGTGTCGATGTGGAACATCTGTCCCGCGCCGATGGTGAAGCTCGAGAACTCGTCCGCGTTGTCGAGAACGGTGACGAGCAGCGAGCCGCTCACGCAATAGGTCAGCTCGTTGGCATTCGCGTGCCAGTGCGGCTCGCGAATGGTGCCGGGTTCGAGCACCATGCGCTTGATCGACATGCGGTTGAGCAGGGGAAAGGAGTCGGCGTTGAGCCGGGTCATCGACCCTAACTCGCCGTCGTAGACCGATTCGGCAGCGAAGAGCGAGCGCACATGGCGGGAATCTGCGGGCATGCGACCACGCTAGCGACGCGGGGCTCAGACCGGGTAATTCTTCTCGCGCAACAGTGACGCAAGGTGGGCCGCGTTGGTGGCGACGGTGGCGAGCGTCTCCAGCACCTTGTCGGGGGTAGCATCCAGATCCTGGTAGTCAACCTTGCCCATGGCCTCGCCGTTCCAGTAGGCCGCGCCCTGGGCCGGAATCGTCAGGCCCACATCGTTGAGCGCCTGGGCCACCTCCGCCGTGATCGCGTGCGCGCCATCCTCGTTGCCCACGATGGTCATGACGGCGACCTTGCCGAACATCGTCGGACGACCGTCGGAGTCGGTCTCGCTCAACTCGGCGTCGAGTCTCTCGAGTACGCGGTGCGTGACGCTTGACGCGTGGCCCATCCAGGTGGGGGTGGAGATGATGAGGATGTCGGCGGTCAGAACCTTTCCCCGGATGCGCGGCCAGTCGTCACCGTCGCCCATGTCTGTCAGCACCCCGGGCTTGATGTCGAGGTCGACGACGCGCACCGATTCGCCCTCGACGCCGTGCTTGGCAAGCTGCTTGAGCAACTGCGAGGCCATGAGCTCGCTACTTGATCGCTCGGGGCTCGGCTTGAGGGTGCATACGAGGGCAATTGCTTTGGTCATGGTGCCACGGTCGCACCCGGTCAACCCCCAGACAACCCCTTGCAAAGAGCGGACAATGGTGGGTATGCGAGCTTTCGACGACCGACCCTGGCTGCGCTCCTACGCGGAGGGCGTGCCTGCCGATATCGAGCCCGTGACCGAGACGCTCACCGACATGATGGCGGCAGCGGTGAAGCGCTACCGCCGAAACGTGGCGCTCGATTTCTTCGGGCAGACCATGACCTACGACGAGGTGGGCGATGCCATCTCGCGCGCCGCGAACGGTCTGAAGTCGCTCGGCGTGGGGCATGGGGATCGGGTCGCTCTCGTGATGCCCAACAGCTCGGAGCACGTGATCGCGTTCTATGCCGTGTTGCGTCTGGGAGCGATCGTCGTCGAGCACAATCCGCTTTACACCGAGCGCGAGCTGCGCCACCAGTTTGAAGACCACGGGGCAAGCGTGGCAATCGTGTGGGACAAGGTGGCTCACACCGTGGTGGACTTTCCCGCGGACATTGGCGTGACCCGGGTTGTATCGGTCGACATCACCCGCGGGATGCCGTGGAGCAAGCGCTTTGCGCTTCGCCTGCCCATCAAGAAAGCGCGAACCACGCGATCGGCGCTCACGAGCGGCACGGTTGCTCGCGGGGCGGTCGAGTGGCGTCACCTGGTGAAGTCGAGACCGCTCAGGAGAAACCACCCCAAGCCGACCCTCGACGACACGGCAGTTCTGCAATACACGAGCGGCACGACAGGTTCGCCGAAGGGCGCCATTCTCACTCACCGCAACCTGCGATCGAACGCAGCGCAGGGCGAGGCGTGGGTGCCCGGCCTCGAGCTCGGTCGCGAAGTCGTCTATGGCGTGCTCCCGATGTTCCACGCCTACGGGCTCACGCTGTGCGTCACGTTCGCGATGAGCATTGGCGCCCGGCTCGTGCTGTTCCCCAAGTTCGAGCCGTCGCTGCTGCTCGCCGCGATGCGCACTGCTCCCGCCACCTTCCTGCCGGCGGTGCCCCCGATCTATGAACGGTTGGCGAAGGCTGCAGCGGAGAAGAGTGTCGACCTTTCGAGCATCCGGTACGGAATCTCGGGTGCGATGAGTCTTCCGGTTGCGACTGTCGAGCTGTGGGAGTCGGCCACGGGTGGGCTGCTCATCGAGGGCTACGGGATGACCGAGACGTCACCCGTGGCCATCGGCAACCCCATGGGTCCCACGCGTCGGCCGGGTGCGGTCGGGGTGCCCTTCCCGAGCACCGAGATTCGGGTCGTCGACCCCGACAACCCCCAGAGCGATCGTGGGCCCGACGAAGAGGGCGAGCTGCTCATTCGCGGCCCGCAGGTGTTCGGCGGGTACTGGAACCGCCCTGCCGAGACGCGCGAGACGCTGCTGGCCGACGGTTGGCTTCGAACGGGTGACCTCGTGAAGGTGGATCCGGATGGCTTCGTCACGATCGTCGATCGCCGTAAGGAACTGATTATCACGGGTGGATTCAACGTCGCCCCGTCTGAGGTTGAAGAGGCTCTCGTCTCGCATCCCTCGATTGCCGAGGCCGCCGTTGTTGGCTTGCCCAGTCCGAGCGGTGGTGAGTCGGTGGCCGCTGCCGTCGTGCTCGCTCCGGGCGCCCAGCTGGATGTTGCGGCGCTGCGTGAGCACGCTCGTTCGAGGCTCACGGCCTACAAGGTGCCGCGGCGGATCGTCGTTGTCGACAGCCTGCCTCGTTCGCTCATTGGCAAGGTGCTGAGGCGCGAGGTGCGCACGATGCTCCTTGCCGACAAAGCCAAGTGACGCAGCGGGATTATTTGCAACGGTTTGGTTGTTATTGCAGACATGAACAGAGTTTTCGAAGAGGTTGAAGGCGACGCGGGTGAGGTCACTCGCTACCGCAGGCACGACAACGGCCGCGGACTCGTCTCACTCAAAGCCACCGCTCACCCGAGCGCATACATCGAGGCGACCGCATACGTGGAGCCCGGAGCTGAAGTTGCCGCTGGTGCCTGGATCGGTGCTGGCAGCTGGATCGACCGCGACGCGTTTGTCGGTGCGGGTGCCTTTATTGGCAGCAACGTGCACGTGGGCCAGAGCGCCATTATCGGGCGCGCGGCCAAGGTGGGTAGCCACTCACGTGTCGCCGACGGAGTCCGCATCGCTGACGCCGTGCGCGTCGATCGTGACTCGCGCGTGATAACCGATCGCAAGGACGTCGCGCGCGCCGCGTAGTTCTCGCCTTACGGGCGTAGTTCTCGCCTCGGGCGACTGCACCCGGCCCCGACGCCGCTAGGCGGCGCGGGGTATTCCGGGGCGTTGTCGGGTCCATTCGGGGATGCCCGGACCCCTCACTTCGGGGAGCCCGTCGACCATGCGGTACTGCCACGGGCCGTCGTCGACGCGTTGGTGATCCCAGTAGCAGAGCAGGATTCCGTTGTTTGTCGTGGTGGGTCCGCCGTCTCTCCACGGGATGACGTGATGCACCTGGAGTGTGGTGTGGTCGGCGGTGCATCCGGGCCTGGAGCATCGGTTGCCGTCGCGGGCCGCGATCGCCAGTTTCTGGCTGGTGGTGAAGCAGCGTTCGGGGCTGCTGATGCCGATTATCGCGCCGTGTGCGTTCACGGTGACGCGGCGGTAACCATTCGCGTCGATGAAGCGTTCGACCTGGGCCCGAGAGACGGGCACGGTGGAGCCGGACATGGTTGCGATGGGGTCGCCGTCGAGGCCGTCGGGCCGAGTGAGATCGTCGTGAGCGACGGTAACGAGCACGGTGACGGGTCGCCCGTCGAGCTGGGGTGCGTCTTTCGCGGCGGCGGCGGCCATCACGATTTCGGCGAAGGCGTCGTGGCGGCGCTGGTCGGGGGTACGCGAGTCGCCCAGACCGACAGCGTGAGCGCCATCGGGGTCGGCAGGATCGACAAACCGGGGCGAGCGGCGCCACGCCTCGAGCATGCCCGCGACGAGCGCTGCGATGTCGGGCAGCAGTCGCGCATTCAACGTGACGAGACCGTCGATGTCTTGGGTGCCGAGCCTGAGGCTGCGACGCCGGCGCGCGCGTTCTTCTCGCGGCCTCGCCCCATCGGGATCGACCGCGGCACCGATCTGGCGCACCTCGCCGGCGAGGTAGTCGACTGACACGGGAAGAATCTCGTGCTCTCCGCTCGGGTCGAACCCCGTCGCGAGGTTCACCATCACCGTCTCGGCCGCGGCCAATACCTCGCCGGGCACCCGGGTGTGGAGCGCGTCGAGCTCCCGCGCGACAAGTGCCGCCGCATCCACCCCAACCTGACCGCCGTCGACCGCGACCCGCAACTGTGGCAACAGGGGAGGCACCTCGGCCCCAGTGATCGTGCGGTCGTGCGTGATTGCCTTCGCCACCCGCAGCCGCTCCCTGGCTGTGCGCTCGGAAACCTACGCCAACGCCGAGACCGCGGCGGTCGTCGACGGGTAACCCATCCGCTCGGCCTGGGCTGGATCGGCGGCCAGCGGAGCGGCCGCGTGCACTCGCGCCGCATCCATGAGTCGACCCGCCGCCTCGACCGCGACAATCGTCTCGGCACACCCCACCGTCGACCCTGCCAAGAGGCCTACAAGGTCGCGCAGTTCGGCCGACACGCGCACCACGGCCTCCAGCACCTCTGGTGCCGGGGTGGTGCGCTGAGCCATAGGACATTCTACCACACATTCGAACGTGTGTACTAGTAAAATGTGAGTAATTACGCGGGAGAGTGTGTGTCCAGAAACTCAAACACCTCAGTGGAATCGACCCCGGGGAAGACCCCTCCCGGCATCGCCGCGAACAGCGAGGTGTTGAGGCGCGCGCTCGGCAGGGCGCTGTCGGCCCAGCGACCCGCGAGCTCCGTGGGCGGGCGGCGGCAGCATCCCTCGTCGGGACAGGTCGACGTCGCGCGGTTCGCCGTGTCGCGCCCGCGGAACCACTTGACGTGCGCAAACGGCGTGCCGACGCTCACCGAGAAGTCGCCACGCGAAGTGGTCTGAATGCGTGACGTGCACCAATACGTGCCCGTCGGCTTATCTGTGTACTGGTGGTACGGGCTGAAGCGGTCGTCAACGTCGAACACGCGCCGGGCGCTCCAGTAGCGGCAAACGAGTTGTCCCTCGACAGCTCCCAGTGCATCCATCGGGAAGACGACGTTGTCGTTCTCGTAAGCCTTCGAAATGGTGCCCGACTCGTGCACCTTGAGAAAGTGCACCGGAATGCCGAGATGCTGCGTCGCGAGGTTGGTGAACCGGTGGGCGGCCGTTTCGTAACTGACGGCGAAGGCGTCTCGCAGGTCTTCGACAGAGAGCTCGCGCTTGGCCTTGGCCGCCTCGAGAAACGTAATCGCCGAGTGCTCGGGAACCATGAGGGCTGCCGCGAGGTAGTTCGTCTCGACGCGTTGGCGCAGAAAGTCGGCGTAATCCCTCGGCTGCGTCACTCCCAGCACATGACTCGCGAGTGCCTGCAGCAGCGTTGAGCGGGGGTCGCTGCCTGCCGCCTGGCCAAGTGGCAGGTAGATGCGACCGTTCCTGAGGTCGGTCACACTGCGGGTCGAGGTCGGCAGGTCGCTCACATAGTGCAGCGAGAACCCCAAATGGGATGCGAGGTCAGAGGCGACTCGTTGAGACAGCGGTCCGCCCTCGTGACCGACCGCCTCGAGCAGCTTCTGTGCCGTGGACTCGAGTTCTGCGAAGTAGTTATTGCGCTTGCGCATGGCGCCGCGCAGCTCGGTGTTCGCCCGACGAGCTTCTTCTGGTGTCGCGGCGCGTTCCCGGTGAAGGCGCTGCAGTTCGTCGTGGAGCCCGAGAATGGTTTCGATCGCCTCATCGCTCAGAGATTTACGCACGGGAAGCGGGGGCAGGGGCAGGGACGCGTAGAGGGGCCCGCGCTGTGCCCGCTCGAGTGCGATCTCGAGGGCCGCACGCTTGGATGGGGCCTCGGGGCTCAGCAGTTCGTCGATGGTCACGCCGAGGGCACGCGCGAGTTTTTGCACCTCGCCGAGCTTGAGCTCTCTCTTGCCGTTCTCGATCACACTCACTTGCGAGGCCGCGCGTCCGATCGCGGCACCCAGGTCGTCGAGGGTGAGGCCGCGCTCGGATCGCAGTTGCCGGATGCGCCGGCCGATCGTGAGGGAATCGAGCATGTACTCATCCTCGATCGCAGCACTGGCGTGGGGGTCGGACATCCGGCTACTCCTTCCGTGCTTCTTCTGACTAATAGAAGAAGTGGCAGAATTCTGTCGTACTTTGCGGTGAAGAACCACCACGGCGGCCACAGAGTCGATGCATGACCAACAGCAATCGCCCCGGCGACCAGACCCAGACAGCAGCAGAACTCGAGACCGAGTGGAAGACCGACGCGCGATGGAACGGCGTCGAGCGTGACTACTCCGCCGACGACGTCATCGCCCTGCGGGGCCCAGTGCGCGAGGAGCGCACCCTCGCCAAGCGCGGTGCCGAAAACCTCTGGAGGCTCATCCACGAAGAAGAGTGGGTGCCCGCTCTCGGCGCACTGACCGGCAACCAGGCGGTGCAGCAGGTGCGCGCCGGACTCACAGCGATTTACCTGAGTGGCTGGCAGGTTGCGGCCGACGCGAACCTGTCGGGCCAGACCTACCCTGACCAGAGTCTCTACCCCGCCAACAGCGTGCCGGCCGTGGTGCGACGCATCAACAACGCACTGTTGCGGGCCGGGCAGATCGAATTCGGCGAATCGCCGAGCGACTCGACCGCCCCCATCGACTGGATGGCGCCCATCGTCGCCGACGCCGAGGCAGGCTTCGGCGGACCCCTCAACGCCTACGAGCTCATGAGCTCCATGATCGAGGCCGGCGCCGCGGGCGTGCACTGGGAAGACCAGCTCGCGAGTGAGAAGAAGTGCGGCCACATGGGCGGAAAGGTGCTCATCCCCACGCGTCAGCACGTTCGCACGCTCAACGCCGCGCGCCTCGCCGCTGACGTGGCTGGCGTGCCATCCATCATCATTGCCCGCACCGACTCGCTCGCTGCCGACCTCATCACGAGCGACGTGGATGACCGCGACAAGCCGTTTCTCACGGGCGACCGCACCGAGGAAGGGTTCTTCCGCACGACGCCCGGAATCGACACGGTTCTCGCCCGCGGCCACGCCTACGCTCCGTACGCGGACCTGCTGTGGGTTGAGAGTGACAAGCCCAACCTCGAGCTCGCTCGGACGTTTGCCGAGAGCATCCACAGAGAGTTCCCCGGAAAGAAGCTCGCCTACAACTGCAGCCCGAGCTTCAACTGGAAGAGCCACCTCGACGACCAGCAGATCGCCGTCTTCCAGCGCGAGTTGGCCGCGATGGGATACGCGTTCCAGTTCATCACGCTCGCGGGATTCCACGCCCTCAACCACTCCATGTACACCCTCGCCCACGACTACTCGCAGCGGCACATGAGCGCGTACGTGGAGCTGCAGGAGGCAGAGTTCGCGTCTGAGAAAGACGGCTACACGGCCACGCGCCACCAGCGCGAGGTCGGCACGGGGTACTTCGATCGCATCGCGACGGCCCTCAACCCGACGAGCGAGACCCTCGCTCTTGCGGGCAGCACCGAGACCACTCAATTTCACTAAGGACTGATCATGACCTCACACATCGACATCCTCGCCGATCTCGACGACCGCTTCGACGAGATCCTCACCCCCGAGGCGCTGCGCTTCGTCACCCGTCTGCACGACCAGTTCGCTGGCCGCAGGCATGACCGCCTCGCCGCCCGGATGCAGCAGCGCAAGCACATCGAGAATGGGCGCGACCTGCGCTTCCTCTCCGAAACGGCCGCCATCCGGGAAGACCCGACGTGGCAGGTCGCGGGTGCCGGCCCCGGCCTCGAGGATCGCCGCGTGGAGATCACCGGGCCGACCGATCGCAAGATGACCATCAACGCCATGAACTCGGGCGCCAAGGTGTGGCTTGCCGACCACGAAGACTCGCTGAGCCCCACCTGGGGAAACGTCATCGGCGGCCAGCTCAACCTGCACGACGCGATCCGTCGCCAGATCGACTTCACGAGCGACGAGGGCAAACGGTACGAGCTGGGAGAGTCCACACCCACGATCGTGATGCGCCCGCGCGGCTGGCACCTCGTCGAGAAGCACCTGCGGTACACCGACCGCGCGGGGCAGGGGTCGCCGGCATCCGCCTCGCTGACCGACTTCGGGCTGTACTTCTTTCACAACGCGGCCGCCCTCATTGATGGCGGAACCGGCCCGTACTTCTATCTGCCCAAGATCGAGAACCACCTCGAGGCGCGCCTGTGGGACGACGTGTTCACGTTCTCGGAGAACGCACTCGGCATTGCCCACGGCACGATTCGTGCCACCGTGCTCATCGAGACGATTCCCGCGGCCTTCGAGATGGAGGAGATCCTGTACGAGCTGCGCGACCACTGCGCGGGGCTCAACGCAGGCCGGTGGGATTACATCTTCTCGATCATCAAGAACTTCCGTGGTCGCGGAGCAACCTTCGTGCTGCCCGATCGCGGGAGCATCACGATGACCGTGCCCTTCATGCGCGCGTACACAGAACTGCTTGTCGCGACGTGCCACCGCAGGGGAGCGCACGCGATCGGCGGCATGAGCGCGTTCATCCCCAACCGCCGTGACCCCGACGTGACCGCTCGCGCGCTCGCCGCCGTCACGGCCGACAAGAAGCGCGAAGCGAACGACGGGTTCGATGGCACCTGGGTGGCTCATCCCGACCTCGTGGCCACGGCTCGTGCCGAATTTGACGCGGTGCTGGGGGAGCGAGCAAACCAGGTGGATCGCCAGCGCCCCGACGTGCGGGTGACCGCGGCCGACCTGCTTGACCTGCGTATCGATGGGGTGGTGACCGATGCGGGCGTCGCTGCGAACGTGTCGATCGCCGTTCGCTACATCGAGAGCTGGCTTCGGGGTGTTGGCGCGGCCGCGATCGACAACCTCATGGAGGATGCGGCGACCGCAGAGATCAGCCGGGGGCAGCTGTGGCAATGGATGCACCAGCGGATCGTCACAGCCGAGGGCACGCTCATCACCCGCAATCTGGTTGAGCAGGAACTGTCACGCGTGATCGCTGCGCGGGGTGGGACACCGGGCAGCCGGTTCGACGACGCGGCGGAGGTGTTCCGCGCAGTAACGCTCGAGGAGGACTTCCCGACCTTCCTCACGATCACCGCCTACACGCGGTATCTCGTGGAGGCACGGGAGGCTGTCGCAGCGTAGCGGCCCCCGGCGAGGTGGGAGCGTAAACTGCTCCCACCTCGCTCATCGCAGATCGGAGTCACCGTGCCCAGCCCGTGGATCATCGCACCAGACGATGCCGCGCGTGCCCGGGTCGCTAAGGCTCACGAGACGGTGATCGATGAGCGGGTGCCCGTCGCGGGAGTGCGACGTCTCGTGCAGGAGTCCTGGCAGCGATCACTGCAGCTGGAGCTCGATCCCGACCGCATCACTGCGGGTGTCGACCTCGATGACGACGACCTGCGCGAGTACCGTGATGCCCATCCGCTCGCACTCGTTCTGCCCACCATCCATCGGCTCCTGATCCGGCACACCTTCGACGCGGGCCTCATCGTGGCAGTGGGGGACCAGGACGGTCGCCTGTTGTGGATCGATGGCGACCGCACCCTGCGCCGCAAGGCCGAGGGCATGCTTTTTGTCGAAGGTGCGGACTGGTCGGAGCGCGCCGTCGGCACGAGCGCTCCCGGCACCGCCCTCACCCTCAATCACGGCATCCAGATCCAGGGTGCCGAGCATTTCAATCGCATCGTGCACCCGTGGAGCTGCACGGCCGTGCCTGTGCATGACCCGGGCTCGGGCGCCATGCTGGGGGTTATCGACATCACGGGCGGCGACGACGCCGTGTCGCCCGCCACTTTGCCCCTGCTCGAGGCCGCGGTGGCGGCGGTCGAGGCCGAGTTGCGAATCCAGCGACTCGATGAACTCGCGGCCCGCCCGCGCCGAATCGTGCAGCACGCCGTGTCGCGCCCCGACTCCTCGCCCGTGCTGTCGGTGCTTGGCACGGAGGGTGGGCACCTTGAGTCGGGCGATCGCAGCGTCGAGCTCTCAAGTCGACATGCCGAGATTCTCACGCTGCTCGCCTGGCATCCCGCCGGACTGTCCGCTGAGAACCTGGCAAGTCTGCTCGACTGCACGGTGGAGACGCTCCGGCCCGAGATGGTGCGCTTGCGTAAAGTCATCGAGCCCGTCGATGCGACTCTCGTTCCGCTGTCGCGGCCGTATCGGCTTCCGCGCCGTCTCGACCTCGATGCTCACCGGGTGCTCGCGTTCCTTGACCGTGGCGCCCACCGCGTCGCGCTCGCGGGCTACTCGGGGCAGTTGCTTCCGACGTCGCAGGCTCCGGGCATCCGGTCGATTCGCGCTGAAGTGAGCTCGCGACTGCGTGAATCGTTGATGACGGATGCCTCGGCCGACACTCTTCTCACCTACGCCCGCACTGACGAAGCGGCGTATGACTCCGAGGTGTGGGCTGCGTGCCTGCGGTTGCTGCCGCCCAAGTCGCCCAAGCGGGCATCGGTCGTCGCACGCCTCGAGCGCATCGAAAAAGAACTCGGCGAGTAGTACATACGTTCGAAACTGTGGTACAGTGGTTCCATGACGATCACTACAGTGATCGTGCCGGATCACGTCGAACTCACCCAGCTTGAAGACTCAGCGCTGCTCGCTTTGCAGGCGCAGATCGCGGCTTCGCGCAACCAGCTTGATGCCGTGGGCGCTCGCGTTTCTGCCGAACTGAGCAGGCGGTCCGCTCCCGAGCTGGGCTACTCGGGTCTTGCCCAGCGGGCGGGTATGCGCACTCCTGAGGCGCTCGTGCAACAGGTCGCTGGCGTTTCGCGCGCCGAAGCTCGATCTCTGATTCGTGTGGGTGCAGCGTTGGACGCAGCAGCGCCTTGGCTCGGCGCAGTGGTGTCTGCCGTCAACGAAGGGCGTTTGTCGATCGCAGCGGCTGACGGCATAGTGGCTGGGCTGGGCGCGCCCAGCGCGTCAGTTGCCGCCGACGACCTTCACGATGCCGCGACTCGCCTCGTTGACGTCGCAAGCCAAACCACTCCGGAGCGAGTCGGGGCCGCCGCGCGTTCAATCCGCGACGAACTCGACGTGCGGGGTGTGGATGACCGCGAAGCAGCACTGCGCGACAAGAGGTTCTTGCGACTCATTCCGCAGGCCAATGGAATGACGAAACTCATCGGCATGCTCGACCCGGAATCCGCCGCGGTGGTGAGCGCCGCTGTGGATTCGATCACGGCCCCGCGTCGTGGCGGGCCGCGTTTCGTTGATCCCGCTGAGGTAGTTCGGGCAGAGCGCATCATTGATGACCCTCGCAGCACTGAACAAATCACTGCTGACGCTCTCGTCGACATGGTGAAGCTCGCGTCGGCGGCCGACAAAGGAAAGCTGTTTGGCTCTCGCGCTCCCGGAGTACGCCTCCACATCACGCTCGCCGAGTTAAACGCCGGTGTGGGGGCAGCGCAGATCGAGGGGCAGTCCGCTCGAGTGTCTGTGGCAACCGCCAAGCGGGTGGCGTGCGCCGACGGATACCTGTCGATCCTCTTCGACGAGGAGCAGCCACTTGATGTTGGTCGCAACGAAAGGCTCTTCACCTGGCGACAGAGGATCGCATTGGCGGCACGGGATGGCGGATGCATCTTCCCGAACTGCGATCGCCCGCCCGCGTGGTGCGAAGCCCATCACATCGAGTTTTGGGCGCGTGACGCAGGTCGCACCGATATCAAGTGCGGGGTCCTCCTGTGCCGACACCACCACATGCTCGTGCACAACAACGGGTGGGAGATCACGCTTCGAGACCATCGGTATTGGATTGTTCCGCCGGCGAGCATCGACCCGCACCAGGTTCCGATTCCCGCGCAGACCCGAGCGCAACCTTTCGCAACCTTCGCGCAACCTGCGCTCTCGTAACGTCGCGGTAGCGGCTCCGATTCAGTCATTCGACGCGTGCCAGGTCGACTTTCGCGGCGCCGCACGCCACTCAGACAACGTCGTCGACAGGAGCCACCATGACGGTTTACGCAGCCCCCGGATCACCGGATTGCAAGGTCACGTTCAAACCCCGCTACGAGCACTGGATCGGGGGTGAGTGGGTCAAACCCGTCAAGGGCCAGTACTTCGAAGACATCTCGCCCGTCAACGGCAAGCCGTTCGCCGAGGTCGCCCGGGGCACTGCAGAAGACATCGATGCAGCACTGGATGCCGCGCACAAAGCCGCACCGGCATGGGGCAAGACCACCGCCACCGAGCGCGCCGCGATTCTCAACAAGATCGCTGACGTCATCGATGCCAACCTCGAGCTGCTGGCGGTGGCCGAGACGTGGGACAACGGCAAGCCCATCCGTGAGCCGCTCAATGCCGACCTGCCGCTCGCCTCAGACCACTTCCGCTACTTTGCCTCGGCGATCCGAGCCCAGGACGACGATCACGCCGTGCTCGACAACGACACCGTGGCGTACCACTTCTCGGAGCCGCTGGGAGTCGTCGGCCAGATCATCCCGTGGAACTTCCCGATCCTCATGGCCGTGTGGAAGCTCGCGCCCGCCCTCGCCGCGGGCAACGCCATCGTGCTGAAGCCAGCTGAGCAGACACCCGTGTCGATCCTCGTGCTCGTCGAACTCATCGGCGACATCCTGCCGCCCGGCGTTCTCAACATCGTCAACGGGTTCGGAGTCGAGGCAGGAAAGCCCCTCGCCTCAAGCCCTCGCATCCGCAAGATCGCGTTCACGGGCGAGACGACCACGGGCCGCCTGATTCTTCAGTACGCGAGCGCCAACCTGATTCCGTCGACCGTGGAACTCGGCGGCAAGAGCGCCAACATCTTCTTCGACGATGTCGCCCAGCAGAACGACGCGTTCTACGACAAGGCGCAGGAAGGGTTCGTGCTGTTTGCCTTCAACCAGGGCGAGGTATGCACGTGTCCCAGTCGCGCGCTGCTGCACAAGCCCATCTACGACTCCTTCCTCGGCGATGCCATCGAGCGCACCAAGAAGGCTATTCAAGGCAACCCTCTCGACACTGACACTCAGGTCGGAGCGCAGGCGTCGAATGACCAGCTCGAAAAGATTCTGAGCTACATCGACATCGGCAAGCAGGAGGGCGCCAAGCTCGCACTCGGTGGCGAACGAGTCGACTTGGGTGGTGACCTGAGCGGGGGTTACTACGTGCAGCCGACGATATTCGAGGGCCACAACAAGATGCGCCTGTTCCAGGAGGAGATCTTCGGGCCGGTCGTGGCCGTCACGAGCTTCGACGACTACGACGACGCAATGTCAATTGCCAACGACACTCTCTACGGCCTCGGCGCAGGCGTCTGGTCTCGCAACGGCAACGTGGCGTACCGTGCCGGCCGCGACCTGCAGGCGGGTCGAGTCTGGGTGAACAACTACCACGCCTACCCGGCAGGGGCAGCGTTCGGAGGCTACAAGAGTTCCGGAATCGGCCGCGAGAACAACAAGCTCGCGCTCGGGCACTACCAGCAGACGAAGAACATGCTCGTTAGTTACTCCGAGAACGCGTTGGGCTTCTTCTAAGTCGACGGGGTCTCCCATATCTTCGGCGGTCGCCCATGTTGCCAGGCTGGGCGGCCGCCGGATACTTGATTGCAAGGAGCACCACATGATCGAAGCGAGCGTCGTCATCCCGGGTGAGACGCTGCCCCGCGTTGCCCTCACCTCTGAGGCCACCGATCTGCTGCGCAAGCTCTGGGATCAGCACGGGCCGCTCATGTTTCACCAGTCGGGTGGATGCTGTGACGGAAGCTCGCCGATGTGCTACCCCGAGGGCGACTTCATCACGAGCGACAACGACATCCTGCTGGGCGTGCTCGACATCTCGAGCGGCACGCAATCGCAGCCCATCAACTTTTGGATGTCGCGCGAACAGTTTGAGTACTGGAGCCACACGTTCCTCACCGTCGACGTCGTGAGAGGTCGGGGGAGCGGGTTCTCTCTCGAAGGTCCGGAGGGCCTGCGCTTTCTCATCCGGTCCCGCCTCATGGAGACGGCGACACCCTTCGCCTGACGGGGGTAGATTCGTTAAATGCGAGAGCTTCAGGCCCAGATCATCTCCGTTCTCAACGTGCGACCGACCATCGAGCCGGCCACCGAGGTGCGCACGCGCATCGACTTTCTCAAGGACTACCTGCACGCGTCGCATGCGGGCGGATTCGTGCTCGGCATCAGTGGCGGGCAGGACTCGTCGCTCGCCGGCCGCCTCTGCCAGCTTGCCGTGGAAGAGTTGCGCGCAGAGGGCACGTTTGCCGACTTCACGGCCGTTCGGCTGCCCTATGGGGTGCAGCGAGATGAAGAGGATGCCCAGCTTGCCCTCTCATTCATCAAGCCCGACAAAGTCGTGACCTTCAACATCAAGCGCGGTGTTGACGGATTCGAGGCGGAATACCAAGACGCCATGGGTGCCGAGATGACGGACTTCACCAAGGGCAATGTGAAGGCGCGTGCGCGCATGGTGTCGCAGTACGCACTTGCCGGCCAATCGTCGTTGCTCGTGGTGGGCACCGACCACGCTGCCGAGGCGGTCACGGGCTTCTTCACCAAGTTCGGCGACGGTGGTGCCGACCTTCTTCCTCTCACGGGTCTCACCAAACGCCAGGGCCGCGCGCTCCTGGAGCACCTGGATGCCCCCGATCGCCTGTATCTCAAGCCCCCCACCGCCGATCTGCTCGACGACACCCCGGGTCAGACCGACGAGGCCAACCTGGGGCTCACCTACACGCAGATCGACGACTTCCTCGAGGGCAAGCAGATCGACGACGACATCGCCGAGGCCATCGAAACCCGGTACACGGTCACGCGTCACAAGCGCAACCTGCCGGTAACCCCCGGCGATGACTGGTGGCGTTCCTAACCCGTTAGGGTGCGAATGATTTAGTGTGGTGCGATGACAACGTCGTCGCACCACACTCTTTCTGAATGGAACTCCCTCGCTGCGAGCATCCGGATGCCCGCACAGCTCGTGATCGACGGAGACACGGCTGCCGCGCGGGATGAGGCCACGATCGATCACCTCTCGCCCCGTGATGGACAGCTGCTCGCGCGAGTGCCGTCGGGCGACACCGCCGACCTCGACAGGGCCGTCTCTGCGGCACGTCGCGCGTTCGACGAGGGCCCGTGGCCCGCCATGGCGCCACGCGAACGCAAGCTGCTCATGCTGCGGTGGGCCGACCTCATCGAGGTGCACCGCGATGAGCTTGCCCTCATGATCAGCCTCGAGATGGGCAAGCCGGTTGAAGAAGCCTGGTCGATCGAACTGCGCGCGGTGCTCGCGACGTATCGCTGGTACGCAGAGTACGCCGACAAACAGCTCGATGAGGTCTCACCGGTCGGAGCCGACGACGTTGCCCTCATCACTCGCGAGCCCGTGGGCGTGGTGGGCGTCGTGACGCCGTGGAATTTCCCGCTCACGCTCGCCGGCTGGAAGATCGCACCCGCTCTGGCGGTGGGATGCACCGTGGTGCACAAGCCATCAGACCTCGCCTCGCTCTCGGCCTTGCGCATAGCTGAGCTCGCGCTCGAGGCGGGCATCCCGCCGGGTGTGCTCAACGTGGTGCCCGGTCGCGGATCCGTGCTCGGCAAGCACCTCGGCATGCATCCCCAGGTCGACGCGCTTGCCTTCACCGGGTCAACCGAGGTCGGTCGTGCCTACCTCGAGTACTCGGCGCGATCAAACCTCAAGCGCACGTGGCTCGAGCTGGGCGGAAAGTCGGGCAACATCATCCTTCCCGACGCACCCGATCTCGAGGTTGCGATCTCGACCGCGGCGTGGGGCATCTTCTTCAATGCGGGCCAGATGTGCACGGCCCCCTCGCGACTCATCGTGCACCGCGATATCGCCGATGACGTGATCGCTGGCGTGGTGGCGCGCGCGGCAGAGTACGCTCCCGGCGACCCGCTCGACCCCGAAACGAAGATGGGTCCGCTCGCGTCGCTGTCTCGTGTCGCAGAGGTGCAACAGCACATCGATCGCGCACTCGAGGATGGCGCGGAGGCCGTGCTCGGCGGATCGGCCACCGGGGGAGCCTTCTTCACTCCCACGGTGTTCGCGGGTGTCGACCCCGACTCCCGTCTGGCGCAGCACGAGGTGTTCGGCCCCGTGCTTGCCATCGTGACGGTTGCCGACGACGACGAAGCGGTGCGTGTCGCCAATAACTCCGACTACGGTTTGGCGGCCGGCCTGTGGACCTCCGACGTGTCGAAGGTCCACAGGCTATCGCGTCGCCTTCGGGCGGGTACGGTGTGGGTGAACTGCTACGAGGAGGGTGACCTGACGGTTCCCTTCGGTGGCTACAAGCAGTCCGGCAACGGCCGCGACAAGTCACGGCACGCGGTCGACAAGTACACGGAACTGAAGACCACCTTCATTCACCTGTGACCGCTACGACAGCACATCCTTCAGCAGCTCTTCGTTGACCGCGCGGGCGCGCACGCTCGAGACGACAAACCCGACGGCGAGCAGCGCGAACGGCAGCAGCACGAGAATCCACCCGATGGCACTCATCGACCACGGCGTCACCGTGGGGTCGACCCCCTCGGCCGAGGTGCCCGCGAGGATCGCAAAGCGTGACATCAGCAGGTACTCGCCCAACACGAGGCCGACGAGCGCGAGGATCGGCGCGATGGTGGTTTGGAACACGTTCTCGGTGCCCTTGTTCTTTCTGAAGTACACGATCACCGCGACGCAGACCAGAATCTCGATAAGCACGATGGCGAGCACGGCAAGTCCGCTGAACCAGCTGAACAGCGCGAGGAAGGGGTCGAGCTGGGCCACCGCGAAGATGACGATCACGACGCCCGCGATGATCGCGGTGAGAATCGACGCGTTGCTGGGGGCGCCACGGCCGTTCGTCTTGGCGAGCGCCTTGGGCAGGATGCCGCCACGGGCCATCGCGAAGAAGTAGCGCGACGCGGCGTTCTGAAACGCGAGCAGGCCGGCGAAGAGACTCGAGATCACCAGGATTCCCATGATGGTGGCGAGCCAGTCGCCCACATACTGCGAGGCGAGGCTGAACAGCACGGCGGCCGGGTTCGCGAGCCCTTCTGAGAGCTCAAGCGTCTTGTCGATGACGACCGACGATCCCATGCCCGTCACCATCGCGAATGCCGTGAGCGCGAACAGCACGGTGATGACACCGACCGCGAGGTAGGTCGCACGGGGAACGGCACGCTTCGGGTCTCTTGACTCTTCGCCGTAAATGGCGGTTGCCTCGAATCCGATGAACGACGCGAAGGCGAAGGCGAACGCGATACCCGCGGAGCCCGCCAGGCCGCCGACCAGAATCTTGTCGGGGGCGAAGGATGCCGCGAAGTTCAGTCCCTCGGGACCGCCGTTGCCGAGGATCGCGAACGAGACGATGAGCAGGGAGGCGAGCTCGAGCAGCATGAGCACGCCGAGCACCTTGGCGCCCACATCCACGCTCAGCAGCGAGAGCCCCGTCACGAGTACCCACGCGATGAGCGACCAGGCCCACCAGGGCAGCAACCCGAATTCGCCCGAGACGACCACTCCGAAGAATCCGTAGATGGCGAGCTGCACGGCGACGTAGGCGAGGATCGAGACGAACGCCGAGGCGACCCCCGCGTGGCGGCCGAGGCCACGCCCGACGTAGGCGAAGAATGCCCCGGCATTGGTGACGCGTTGACTCATGGCGGCGTAGCCGACGCTAAACAGCAGCAGGGTGATGCCGACCACCAGGTACGCGCCCGGGGCTGCGGCACCGTTGCCGAGCACGATCGCTACTGGTACTGCGCCGGTCATTCCCACGAGGGGAGCGGCCGCCGCAACGACGAAGAAGACGATGCCGATCACGCCGAGCCTGCCCTTTCGCAGGCCGCCGGTCTCGGTGTCGGTTTCGGGTGCAGCACTGGACATGGTGACTCCTCATTGAGCTCATACGTCGCAGATCGTTCGGATACGCACGATCTGAGTACACAATGGCGAAAGGCTCACAGCCGCGTCAAGGGTTTGAGTCATTTGGGTGCGAACAAAGTGCTCGCCGGGCTACACTCTGGCCGTATGAGTGAACTCCACGGATTCCTGCCGCCCCTCACGCCGAGGGGCTCGAGCGCTCTCGTGCCAGAGATGCCGTGGTACTACTCGGGCACACTGCTCACGGTGGAATACCTCACGGATCCCGCGAATGTACGTGCGTTGCTGCCCGCCGACATCGACCTCGCCCCGGAACATCCGGGGGCCGTCGCCATCATCTGGGCCGACTGGCAGTCATGCAGCGAGGGTGGGCTCGAACTGCTCGACCCCGTGCGCTCGCAGTATCTGGAGGCCTTCGTCGTGGTGCGCTGCTCCTACGAGGGCATCGTCTACAGCCGGTGCGTGGCGATCTGGGTCACGAAAGACTTCGCGATCGGCCGGGGCTGGTTTCAGGGCTACCCGAAGAAGCTCGGCTCGGTGCACGTCACGCGCGTGTTCAACCACGGCAAGGCCTCACCGCGCCTCGAGCCGGGAGCCAGGCTGGGGGCATCCCTCGCGGCGTACGACCACCGGCTCGCTTCGGCGATCGTCACCCTGCGCGAGCCGAGCGAAACCAACGGGTTCGTCAACGGACACCGGATGCTCCACAACAGGTTCATGCCGTCGATCAGCCAGGGCGAGGGGCTGTCGCTCGACCAGCTGATCGCCATGGGCGGTGTCGACGCCGACCTCGGTCAGGCGTGGCGCGGCGACGCTGAGCTGACCCTCGCTGACTCCCCGTGGGACGAGCTCGGCTCGATCCTGCCCGTGGGGGAGATGCTGGGCGGGTACTACCGCGAGCTGGGCGTCACCTTCGCGGGTGGCGACCTGATCGCCGACCGCTCGCGCCCCGTGTGAGCGGTGGTCGTGCGCGGTCGGCTCAGTAGTCGGAGATGTACTCGTCGAGCTCCCAGCGCGTCACTTCACGCGTAGAGGGGTCAGCGGTAGCCGCGCTGTAACGCTCGACCTCGTCGCGCTTCATGAGCGTGAATACATCGACGAGTGGCCCGCCGAGAATGTCGCGCATTTGAGCGTTGGCATCGAGCGCATCGAGCGCCTCGGCGAGGGTCATGGGCAGCACGTCGGCCGCTTCGTCTTCGTAGGCCCAGCCTTCCGCGGCCGGGGGAACCTCGCGCTCGTTGCGGATGCCGTCGAGCCCGGCCGCGAGAACCGCCGCGATCAGCAGGTACGGGTTCGCCGCGCCGTCGCCGAGGCGCACCTCGAGGCGGGTGCCGGCGCCGCGCTCGGGAGGAACCCGCAGCATGGCGCTTCGGTTGTCGTGACCCCAGTTGGCTCGGTATGGCGCGAGGGTGTCGGGCCCGAGGCGCTTGTAGGCGTTGACCGTGGGGTTGGTAAACGCCGCAAGCGCTGCAGCGTTGTGCAGGATGCCCGCGATGAGCTGATTGGCGGTCTGCGAGAGCTCGCCGTCCGGGGCCTGCATGAGGTTGTTGCCAGCGGAATCCACCACCGAGAAGTGCAGGTGAAAGCCGCTGCCGCCCTCGTCGCTCCAGGGCTTGCCCAGGAAGGTGGCGAGCTTGCCGGAGCGCGCGACGATGTCTTTTACTGCGGTCTTGAACATGAACGTGCGGTCCGCGGCGTTGAGGGCATCGCTGTGCCACAGGTTGATCTCGTATTGCGAGGGGCTGAACTCGTGATTGCCCGCGAACACGCCGATGTTCATTTGGTCGAGCATCCGGAGCAGGTGCAGGAACGTGCCGTCGGGGTCGACCCACGATCCCGTCGTATACACGCGCCCGGTGCGGGAGATTGATCGCTGCCAGCCGTCGGTGGTCACGTCGGCGATGTAGAACTCCAACTCGGGACCGATGATGGGGGTGAGCCCCAGGGCGGCGTACTCGGCGATCACGCGCCGCAGCACCGAGCGCGGGGCGAGCTCGCTCGCGGAGTGGTCGGCGTTGAACGCATCGGCCACGACGAGAGCGACGCCGGGCTCCCACGGCATCATCGTGAGGGTGTCGGCGTCGATTTCAGTGACGAGGTCGGGCAGTCCGGTCGACATGATGTCATTGCCATCGAGAACGCCGCCCTGGGTCGTCGTGACCCACACGCCCTGGCAAAACGCGGGGCTCTTCGCGCGTTCGAGCTGGCTCACGAGCAGGTCTTTCGACCGGGTGATTCCGAGGATGTCGGGGAACGTGAGGCGCAACACGTCGACGTTGTGGGCGTCGAGTCGGGAGCGGAGAGCAGCTACATCGGTACTCATTGATGTCCTTCGTCAGGAGATCGTTCGGCCATGAACGATTAGTGAGATACTAGACCGATGAGGGCTCTGTTCGTCCAACACGATCATGTGAGTCCCACGGGTCCGGTGGCGAATCGCCTGCGCGAACGAGGCTTTGACGTCGACGAAATACTCGTGGTTGACCAGCATAATTTCGCCTCGCCGAACGTGCGGTTCGAGTTTCCTTCCCTCGATGATTACGACCTCGTAGTTCCCATGGGCGCGCCGTGGGGAGCGTGGGATGACGCGTGCATCGGCAACTGGCTCGTGCCCGAAATCGCGTGGGTTCGTGACGCCATCGACCGCGACATCCCCGTGCTGGGAATCTGCTTCGGCGGCCAGCTCATGGCGCGCGCCCTCGGCGGCGACGTGTCGCGCTCGCCCAAAGCCGAAATCGGCTGGACGGCCATCCACACCGACGATGCCGAGCTCGTGGCACCCGGGCCCTGGTTCCAGTTTCACTACGACCGATGGACCCTCCCCGAGGGTGCCGTCGAGGTGGCCCGCAACTCCGTCGCATCCCAGGCCTTCACCTACGGCCGCAGTCTCGCGCTGCAGTTTCATCCCGAGCTCACCGCTTCAACCCTGACGGGCTGGCTCGAGGAGGGCGGCACCCCACAGGTGATCGCTGATGGCCAGGATGCCGAGGCGCTGCTCGCTCACACCGCGGCTGAGGAGCCCGCCGCCATCGCTCGCACGAACGCGCTCATCGATGCGTTCCTCGATCGAGTGGCTCGTCTGGATCCTTAGCGCAGCGACGCGAGCGCGTCGATCACGTGGGCCGGGTCGGTCGCGGGGTTCACGAACGCGAGTCGCAGCACCGTCTGCCCGCGCCACGTGGTGGGAACGCAGAACATCACGCCAGCATCGGCCGTGCGTTTCGACCAGGCCGAGTAGTCGTCGAGGCTCCACCCCGGGCGCTCGAACAGCAGCACCGAGAGTTCCGGCTCGCGCACGAGCCGCATGTAGTCGGCGGCGCGAATGGCGTCGGCGACCGTGCGGGCGGCGGTGAGGGTGAGTTCGACCGCATCGCGATATTTGTCGGTGCCGTGAGTGGCGAGACTGAACCACAGCGGCAGTCCGCGCACCCGCCGGGTCAGGTGAACGGCCATGTCTGACGGGTTCCACGACTCACGGTCGATGTGATCGAGGTAGCTCGCGTGCTGCGCATGCACGGAGCGCGCCAATTCCGGCTCGCGGTAGACGAGTGCGCAGCAGTCGTAGGGTGCGAAGAGCCACTTGTGGGGGTCGACGATGAAGCTGTCGGCCTGCTCGATTCCGTCGAACAGGTGGCGCACACTCGGAGCCGCAAGGCCCGCGCCCCCGTATGCCCCGTCGACGTGCATCCACACCCCGAATTCATGGGCGACGGATGCCACGTCGGCCAGGTCATCGACGAGGCCCTCGTTGGTCGTTCCCGCCGAGGCCACGACGGCAAAGACGTGGGGGTGCTGCTCGAGCACCGCTCTGAGCGCGGAGCCCGTGAGATGCCCGCGGTCGTCGACGGGAACCGTCACGATCTCGACATCGAGAGCCTTCGCCGCCGACGCGATCGACGAGTGGGCATTGCCCGTGCACGCCAGCTGCCAGCCGCCCGCGGGTCGTCCACCGCGTCGGGCCTTGGCGATCTCGCGCGCAGTCATGAGCGCAGAGAGGTTGCCCGAGGTTCCCCCCGACACGAATGCCCCGCCCGATGTCGCTGGCCAGCCGAGCATGCCCGTGATCCACGCGAGCGCTTCGTTCTCGGCGTAGATCGCGCCGGCCCCCGCCTCCCAGATCCCGCCGAAAATGTTGGCAGCGCTCGTGACAAGGTCGAAGGCGACGGCGGCGCGGGTGGGCGCGGCAGCGATGTAGGCGAGGTTGTACGGCTCATCCTGCGATCGGGTCGCGGGCTCGAAGACCTCGTCGAACACGCGCAGCGCGGCATCCCCGCCGATTCCCTGCGGCGTAATCGTGGGCCCTGCAGCCGCCGCGAGGGCAGAAGCCGGTCGAGCCGTCGTGAGCGGATCGGAGTGCCGCACGACGCGCTGCGCCGACCAGTCCACGGCCAGCTGCACAACATGGGTCTCGTCTCCCCACACCGGATGCGGTTCGGCGTGGAGGTCGTCGTGGCTCATGCCAGCTCGACTCGCACGGGAAAGCGCTTGATGCCGTTCACGAAGTTGCTCCTCAGGCGCGACACCTCGCCCGTCGCGGTCATTGAACTGATGCGCGGCAGCAGGCTCTCAAACATGATGCGGATCTCGAGCCGTGCCAGCGAGTTGCCCAGGCACATGTGAGGGCCGCCGCGCCCGAACGCCATGTGTTCGTTGGGGTTGCGGGTGACATCCATCACGTAGGGGTTCTCAAAGACCTCGGGATCGCGGTTGCCCGCGGCAAACCACGTGACGACCTTGTCGCCCTCGCGGATCGCTTGCCCGTTGATCTCGGTATCGCGAGTGGCCGTGCGACGGAAGTGGTAGACGGGGCTTGCGAGACGCAGGAACTCCTCGACGGCCCAGGGGATGAGGTCGGGCCGTTCCTGCAGCAGGGCGAGCTGGTCGGGGTTCTGCATGAGGTAGTTCATGGAATGGGTGATGGTGTGACGGGTTGTCTCGTTACCGGCGACGACGAGCAGCAGGAAGTAGCTGTTGAAGTCGCGCTCCGACAGCGGGATGCCGTCTTCGGGCACCTGATTGACGAGCCGCGAGACGAGGTCGGTGCGGTCGGTGCCACGGCGCGCGTCGGCGAGTTCGCGGCCGTACTCGAACACTTCGAGCGCCGCGGGGGAGCGGAACGGCAGCAGCCGGTACTTCTCGCTCTCCTCGGATGTTGCCAGCACGTCGGTGTGCTCGGGGTCGGTGTTGCCGACCATGCGATTGCCCCAATCGATGAGCTTGTAGATGTCGGCATCGGGCACGTCGAGCATGCGTGCAAGCACTCGAATGGGGAAGTCGGCAGCAACCTCAGCGACGAAGTCGAACTCGCCTTTCGCGAAGGCGGCGTCGAGCGTCGATGCCGTGAGCCCGCGCAGGAAGGTCTCGTACCCGGCGACCGCGCGCGGCGTGAATTCGCCCTGCATGAGTCGTCGCAACGCGCGATGGCGCACTCCGTCGGTCTCGAGCATCGACTTGCGCGCTTCGATCTGCTCGTCGTCGAGCTCCTCGAGGTTGACGGTGCCGCGCTCGCTCGAGAAGGTCTCGGTGTCACGCAGCACGCTCACGATGTCGTGGTAGCGGGTGAGCGACCAGAAGCCGTGGTTGGGGGCATCCTCCGCATCCCAGTGCACCGGCGCGGTGCTTCTCAACTCGTCGAACGCGAGCCAGGGATTGCCCGTCTCGAAGAGGTCGAGGTCTGACAGTGTGACATTCGTCGTTGAAGTCAACGTGTTCCTCCACAGCATTGTTTGGATACGAACAAAATAGTATCCCCGACAGTCGCTAGAGTGACAGCAGCCCGAGCTGGAGAAGGGGATTACGAGATGGCCGGTCCCCACACGCTCGCGGAAACCGAGCGGCAGGTCGAGTCCAAGATCGGCAAGTTGCCGCTGGATTACTCGGCAATGGCCGTGGCATCCAACCTCTTCAGGGCCGCCACTGCCGTACGAAATCACTTTGAGCGCACGGTGCTGTCGGAGAACAACCTGTCGTGGACGGCATTCGTCGTGCTGTGGGTCACCTGGATCTGGGAGCCCATCGAGACGCGCCAGATCGCCCTGGAGGGCGGATTCTCGAAGGCGACGCTCACGGGCGTGCTGTCGACGCTTGAGGGAAGAGGGTGGCTCGTTCGGGAACGCAGCGAGACCGACGGTCGCCTCGTCGTGGTGAGCCTCACCGACGCCGGACGCACACTCATGGCAACCCTCTTTCCCGCGTTCAACCAGCAGGAGCAGCACATCGCGAGCCCGATCGATCCCGCGAAGCGTGACGAACTCGCCGAGATGCTCAGGCTCATCACCTCCCACGTCGAGCAGCCCGAGTAACTCTCCACTCTTGTTCCCCTCGCGGTCGCTCCGCTAGAGTCGTTTGTATCCGAATGAATTGATTCGGAGAGTTCAGCGACGAGCGGCACGACGGGAGACCGATGACGACAATCGACGTCGCGGGAGTCGCCGTCGACACTCGCCACTACATCGGAGGTCGCCGCGTCGCATCCGCGCAGACCTACCGCAACACGTCGCCCATCGACGGATCCTTCCTCGGTGACATATCCCGGGGCGGCGAAGCCGAGGTCGCACAGGCGGTCGAAGCAGCGCGAGCGGCCTTTCCCGGCTGGGCGGCGCTCGGTGCGGTCGAACGTGGCGCAATCCTCAACCGCGTCGCCGACCTCGTCGAGGCTCGCCTCAACGACTTCGCACACGTCGAAACGATGGATAACGGCGGACTCCTGCGCAGCAACGTGCGCGGTGTCATGCCTCGCGTTGCCCTCAACCTGAGGTTCTTTGCCGACTATGCCATCAACGACCTCGGGCACCCCGATTTCGAGACCCGCGGGCACACCAACCACGTCACGTGGGATCCGTCGGGTGTCGCGGCCCTGATCACGCCGTGGAACGCGCCCCTCATGCTCGCGACCTGGAAGATCGGCCCCGCGCTCGCCGCCGGTGACACCGTCGTACTCAAACCCGCCGAGTGGACCCCGCTCACCGCGTCGCTGTTCGCCGACCTCACGGCCGAGGCTGGCATGCCCGCCGGGGTGTTCAACGTCGTGCAGGGGTACGGTGCCGAAGCCGGTGCAGCCCTCGTCGCGCATCCCGGAATCTCGCGCATTTCGTTCACGGGGTCGGTGCCGACAGCCAAGATCATCGCCCGCTCGGCGGCAGACAATCTCACTCCCTGCAGCTTTGAGCTGGGAGGCAAAAGCCCGTGCATCGTGCTCGGAGACGCCGACCTCGAGCTCGCCGCCTCCCTCGCCGTCGAGCAATACGACAACGCCGGGCAGGTGTGCCTCTCGGGCACCCGCATCCTCGTTCACGAGAGCATCGCAGACGACTTTGCGGCCGCGTTCGCCGCGAAGGCCGCCGCCCTGCGCCAGGGTGACCCCCGCGACCCCGACACCGACATTGGCCCGCAGGTGCACCAAAAGCACTTCGATCGGGTCAAAGGGTTCGTCGATCGCGCTACGGCCGAGGGTGCCGATGTCGTGTTCGGTGGCACCCCCAACGAGGAGCTGGGCGGCCTCTACTTCAGACCCACGCTCGTGAACGACCCCACGCCCGGCAGCGAGATCGTCACGCAGGAGGTCTTCGGCCCCGTGCTCACGATGCAGACGTTCTCGACCGACGACGAAGCGATCGCCCTCGCCAACGGCACCGAATTTGGGCTTGCGGCCGTCGTCGTCTCCGGAGATCGCGACCACGCCGAGGCGGTCACGACGCAGCTCGTCGCGGGCACGATCTGGGTCAACTGCTTCTTCGTGCGAGACCTGCGGGCACCGTTCGGTGGCTCGCGCAAATCCGGTGTGGGCCGCGAGGGCGGCACCTGGTCATTCGACTTCTACGCAGACGTCAAGAACACCGTCGTGTCTCCCAACGGATGGAAGACCGCATCATGAAAGGAACCAGACCATGGGTGAAGTAGTAGGGGTGGGCCTCATCGCCCACGTGCCGACGATCATGCTGCCGAAAGAGACGCGCATGGAGCTCAACGAGGGCAAGGATTCCACGCTCGTCTCGGGGCTTGAGAAGCTGCGCGCAGACGTGTTCGAGTCAGACGACTACGACACCGTCGTTGTGCTCGACAGCCACTGGGCATCGACGGTCGAGTTTCTCGTGGCGTCGCAGGCGCGCAGGCACGGCTTGTTCACGTCTGAGGAGCTTCCGCGCGGGATGCACGGGGTGCCGTTCGACTACCTGGGTGACCCCGAGCTCTCCGCGCTCATGGGGGAGCAGGCCGAGAAGAACGGCACGTGGATCACCCCCATCGACGACCCCGACCTGCCCGTCATGTACGCCACGATCAACCTGTGGAAGTACCTCGGCGAGGGTCTCCCCGACAAGCGCTGGGTGAGTGTGAGCGTGTGCCAGACGGCAACAGACGAGGACTTCCTGCGGGCCGGGCGTGCGATCGGAGAGGCCATCGCCAAGAGCGACCGCCGCGTCATCCTGCTCGCTTCGGGTGCGCTCTCGCACACGTTCTTCAAGCTGCGCGAGCTGCGCAAGCACGAAATGGCCGACCCGGCACACATCTTCTCCGACGCCGCGCGCGAGGCCGACTACGAACGGCTCGACTGGTTCAAGGCCGGCGACCACGCGAAGGTGCTCGAGACGATGCCCGCCTTCCACAAGGTGCGCCCGGAGGCGATGTTCGGCCACTGGCTGCTGACCGCTGGCGCCATCGGCGAGGAGGCCTGCACGGCCCCCGGCGTGATGTACAGCGAGTACGAGAACTCGATCGGCACCGGCCAGGTGCACGTGTGGTTCCCGAAGCCGGAGGGCGGATTCCCGGCCCCGAAAGACCTGACGCTGTCTCGTGACTGAGTACCGACGCATCCTGCTTGACGGCTCGGTGACCGAGGTCGTGGCGCACGGCGACGTGCTCGTCGCCTCCGACGGTCGCGAGGTATCGGCCGCCGAGGCCCACCACCTGCCGCCCGCGGTTCCGAGCAAGATCATCGCTGTGCACCTCAACTACGCGAGTCGCACCGAGGAGTTCATGACCAAGCTCCCCGACGCGCCCACGTACTTTCAGAAGCCCGTGAGTGCTCTCAACAGCCATCGTGGCGCGGTCGTTCGGCCGCACGGCTGCAAGTGGCTCAACTTCGAGGGCGAGATCGTGATTGTGATCGGACGCACGTGCCGCAACGTCTCCCCTCAGGAGGCGAGCGACTACATCGCGGGCTACTCGATCGGCAACGACTTCGGGCTGCACGACTTCAGAGACACCGATGCCGGCTCGATGCTGCGCGTCAAAGGCAGTGACACCCTCGCCCCCGTGGGCCCCGGACTCGTCACCGACTGGGACTTTCGGGGAAAGCAGCTGCGCACGATCGTCAACGGCGAGGTGCGACAAGACGACAACACGTCGAACATGAAGTGGGACATGAACTACCTCGTGGCCGACATCGCTCGCACCATCACCCTGAGCCCCGGTGACATGCTGTTCTCCGGCACCCCCGCCTACTCGCGCCCCGTCGAACCGGGCGACGTCGTCGAGGTCGAAGTGGAGGGCCTCGGCACCCTGAGCAACCGGGTCGTCACGGGGCCGGTTGCCGTGCGTTCGGATGTCGGCGCACAACCGACGGAGAGTGAAGAGGTAGTGTCGACTGCGCTTGGCGGTGATTGGGAGTTCCGCGGCATCCGCACTCCTTCCAAAGACCTGTACCCGTCAACCGTCGAGGAGAAGTGATGATCAAGATAGACGTGGACATGTACCAGTGCCAGCACTACGGCCAGTGCGTGTTCGAGGCGCCAAACATCTTCCAGCTCAACGACGATGACAAACTCGAGTACCTCGCTGAGGCAGACGACTCCGAGCGCGCGAATGTCGAGTCGGCCGTTGACGTGTGCCCGATGCAGGCGATCCGAATCGTCGAATAGCGATGACGGTTGTCATCGTCGGGGCCGCCATGGGTGGCCTCCGCACGGCGGAAGCATTGCGAAAGTCGGGCTACACCGGGCCACTCGTGATGATGGGCGACGAGACCCACGCGCCCTATAACCGACCCCCGCTGTCGAAAGACGTGCTGTCGTCTGAGGTGACCCACGAGGCGGTAGCGTTTCCCGCTCGTGCCGAGATGTCGGATGTGACGTGGATGCTCGGCTCCCGCGCCATGTCAGTGGATCTTGCGGCACACACCGTGACCACCGACGACGGTCGCGAGCATCCCTGGTCCGCGCTCGTGATCGCCACGGGGCTGCGCCCTCGCCGCCTCGACCTGGCGCAAGTGCCGGGCCGACACGTGGTGCGCTCGCTCGACGACGCGATGGCGCTGCGCGCCGAGCTCGTTCCCGGCGAACGCGTCGTGATCGCGGGCTCGGGATTCTTGGGCTGCGAGCTCGCGGCCACCGCCACCAAGCTCGGCTGTGTCGTCACGGTCGTGACGCCGAGCGTCGCCCCCATGGTGCGTCCGCTCGGGCTCCAACTCGCGCACGACCTGCAGTCGCGGCTCGAGGCGGAAGGTCTCGCCTTCATCACCGAAGACAGAATCGTGGCGCTCGAGGGCGCGGAGAGGCTCGCCCTCGTCGAAACGGCGGGTGGGCACCGCGTGCACGCCGGTGTGCTCATCGAGGCGATCGGCTCGGACTGCAATACGCACTGGCTCGAGGGGAGCGGCCTCGATCTCACCGACGGTGTGCTCGCTGACAACGCTCTGCGCGCAGTCGGCACCGATGGTGTCGTGCACGACGACGTGTACGTCGTGGGTGACGTGGCCCGCTTCCCCAATCCGATGTTCGATGACGTGCCGAGGCGAGTCGAGCACTGGAACATCCCGACCGACACGGGCAAGCGGGCGGGTTCCGTGCTCGCGTCGCTGCTGCGCGGTGACGGGAGTTTCGCCGAGACGGTCGCCACGCCGTTCGCCCCGATGCCGTCGTTCTGGTCGAACCAGTTCGATATCAAGCTGCAGGCGTATGGTCTTCCCGGCCTCGCCGATGAGCACCGCCTGCTCGAGGGAGAACTCGGTGGTGACCTCGCGATGGGGTACTTCCGGGATGGACAACTCGTGGGGGTCGTCGGTGTCGGCCTCAAGGCAGCCCTGCTTCCGTACCGGCAGCGCATCGCCACGGGCGCTTAAGCTAGCCCCATGAGCCTGATCGCGGTCGCCCAGTTCGTGCCTGGCGCCGACACGGTAGCCAACGCGGCCTCCATCGCCGAGCTTGCCGAGCGGGCGGTCGAGCGCGGGGCCACACTCGTGGTGTTTCCCGAGTACTCCAGCTACTTCACGGCCGAGATGGGCACCGACTGGGTGAAGGCGGCCCAGACTCTCGACGGCGAGTTCGTGACCGGGCTGCGCGCGCTCGCGCAGCGGCTGGGCATCCACGTGGTCGCGGGCATTCTCGAGACCGCAGAGCCGGCCCGCATCTCCAACACGCTCGTGGCGATCGGCCCCGAGGGCGACCTGGTCGCCACGTACCGAAAGATGCACCTGTACGACGCCTTCGGGCAGCGCGAGTCGGACTGGGTCGTTGCCGGACCGATCGCGACCCCCGAGACATTTGAGTGGCACGGCTTTACCGTCGGTCTTCAGACCTGCTACGACATTCGCTTTCCCGAAGTCACGAGGCGGCTCGTGGATGCTGGGGCCAACCTCGTGCTGGTTCCGTCCGAGTGGGTACGCGGGCCGCTCAAGGAACATCACTGGCGCACGCTGCTCACCGCTCGCGCCATCGAGAACACGGTCTACCTCGCGGCGGCCGATCATGCCCCACCCGTGGGAGCGGGCAACAGCATGGTGCTGGATCCGATGGGGGTCGAGCTCGTCACGATCGGCGACGAGACGGGTGTGGCCGTCGCCGAGATCACGCCCGAGCGCATCGAGAGCGTGCGCCGGACTAACCCAGCGCTCGCGCTGCGGCGATTCGGTGTCACCTCTCTCCAGTAACACCAGTCACGCCCGTGACACCGGAAAGCGGGGTGGCCGCCTGCTAGGTGGGGTAGACGAACCAGTCATAGAGTAGGTGTTAGGTGGGGGGAGACTGCCATGGAAGATGACGCGTATCGCGTACTCGTCGTCGACGACGATCCGGATGTCGCGCTGTACACGCGCACGGTGCTCGAGCGTCGAGGTGGCTGTGTCGTTCGCGACATAGGAGACCCGCGACTCGCACGCCAGGCGGTTGATGAGTTTCGGCCCGACGTGGTCGTCACCGATATCGAGATGCCGGGCATGACGGGTATCGAGCTGCTCACCCTGCTGCGCACCGACCAGCCCGACCTGCCGGTTATCGTCATGACGGCCCACGTGTCTGTCGAGTATGCCGTGAGTGCGCTGCGCAGCCAGGCCGATGAGTTTCTCACCAAGCCCGTCAGTTCGGCCGATCTCGTGGGCGTGGTAACCCGCCTGGCCGAGCAGGGGCGAGCCAATCGCGAAGCCGCCCGGCCGCGGGAGTACGTGCTCGCCGTTGGTGCACACCCCGACGATGTCGAAATCGGAGTCGGAGGCATTCTCGCGTCGCATCGCGCCAACGGAGACCAGGTCGTCATCCTCACGCTCTCCCGCGGCGGGCAGGGCGGTTCACCCGACGACCGCCAGCACGAGTCGCTTCGGTCGGCCGAGCTTCTCGGCGCACGCCTCTTTCTCGAAGACCTCGTCGACACCGAGATCCTCAACACAGGTCCCACGGTGCAAATAATCGAGAAGGTCGTTCGCGAGATCAACCCCTCGATCGTCTACACGCACTCGATCCACGATCGTCACCAGGATCACCGCGCGGTGCACGAGGCCACCGTCGTCGCGACTCGTGCTGTTGGCACGGTTGCATGTTTCCAGAGCCCGTCATCGACGGTCGACTTCCGACCGACGAGGTTCGTTTCGATCGACGGATTCACCGAGAAGAAGCTCGAACTACTGAAGTGCTTCCAGTCGCAGTCAGACATTCGCGCGTACCTTGAGCCCGACTTCGTGCTCGCCACGGCCCGCTACTGGTCGCGCTACGGGGGCGGCAAGAATGTCGAGCCGCTCGAGATTCTGCGAGAGACGGCCGACATGTCGATGCCCGTGCGCAAGCGCGACAGTTCCGCCCGTTCGGGCCTGATGGGGGAGACCCGATGACGCGAGTACTCGTAACCGGAGCAGGCGGGCCGGCGGGGGTTGCCGTCATCCGCTCCCTGCTCGCGCGCCCCGACGTGACCGTGTTCGCTGCCGACATGGACGGCTGGGCGAGCGGGCTCTACCTCGTGCCGGCAGCCCAGCGCCGACTGGTTGAACCCGGGCGCTCTGAGGGTTTTGTCGACGGCATCATTGCCACCGTCGCGGCCGACGCGATCGACGTCGTGTTCTCGACGGTCGACGTGGAGCTGCCGCCCCTTGCGCGACGTCGCGCCGAACTGGGAGCCGTGCTCGCGGCACCGTCGATTGAGACTCTGGATGTGACGCTCGACAAGTTTCAGCTCGCCGAGCGCTGCGCCCCGCTGCTGCGTACCCCGGTGACGAGCCTGCTCAATGCCGACGGTGTGGCCGAGAAGTGGGACTTCCCGGTGATCGTCAAGCCCCGCCGCGGCGCGGGCTCCCGGGGAGTGCGCGTTGTGCCCGACCGCGCGGCCCTCGAGGCCATTCCCCTCGACGACGCCCTGATCATCCAGGAGCACCTTCCCGGTGATGAGTACTCGGTCGATGTGATCGCCGACGCCGAGAGTCGCGTTATCGCGGCCGTGCCGCGCACGCGCACGCGGGTGGATTCCGGTGTCTCGATTGCCGGGCGCACAGTTCACGACGACGGGCTCGAGTCCACTGCGGCAGCCGTGGCGGCAGCCATTGGGCTTGCCGGTGTGGCGAATGTGCAGCTACGGCGCGACAAGCACGGCATCCCCGCCCTCCTTGAGGTGAACCCGCGCTTCCCGGGCGCCATGCCGCTCACGATTGCGGCGGGCGTCGACATGCCGTCGCTCGCGCTCGATCTCGCGCTCGGCCTGCCGTTGCCGCACCGCATCGAGTTTCGGGATCTCGCGAACGTGCGCTACCTCGAAGACGTCTTCATCGATCCCGCGGAGGTGCTCGTCTCCGACCATGCGGCCCACGGGGACGACGAGTGAGCGGGCCTCCGAATGTCTGAGCACGCCGAACTTCTCGGCGACTACCACGTGCATTCGACCTTCTCGGATGACGCGGTCAGCACCATCGCCGAGAACATCGCCGCCGCATCCGCTGCTGGCCTCAGCGTTGTGCGCTTCATTGACCACGTTCGCGCGTCGACAACCTGGGTTCCGGAATTCGTCGCCGCGGTTGCCGCGGAGCCCGTGCCGGACGGGCTCACCGTGCTCACCGGCGTCGAGGCGAAGCTCTGGAGTGTGAACGGCGATATCGATGTTCCCGCAGACCTCTCGGGCGTGCAGGCGATCGTCATCGCAGACCACCAGTTTCCCGGTGTGGATGGTCCGTGGTCGCCGAGCGAGACCATCGATCACATCACCAACGGCATGCCGCGGGCACGGCTGCTCGACATGTTCATCGACGCAAGCGTCGCCGCCATGGTGACCTTCGGCAGCACCTACCCCGACCGCCACGCGCAGCTCGCGCACTGGTTCTCGATCCTGCCCAAAGTCGGACTGCACGAAGACGACCTGCGCGACGAACATCTCGAGCGCTGGGCAGCAGCGGCCGCCGACACCGGCACCATCATCGAAGTCAACGAGAAGTGGGCGTGCCCCGGGCCTCGAGCGCTCAAGGTTGCCATCGCCGCGGGGGCTCGGATCGTGGCATCCACCGATTCGCACATCTCGACCGATGTGGGTCGCTACGACCGCGTGATTGCGCTGCTCGACGAGGCCCGGTCATGACAATCGACTGGGCGGTGCTCGGTTACAACGCCCTGTCGATCGTGCTGCTGCTCTTCGTCGCCACGGGCGCGATTCCCATCCTCGCGACGCTGTACCAATTTCTCGCGATCCCGTTTCATGCGGGAATTAACCACTATAAAAAGGCCGCCCCTTACCTGCCCCGAGTGGCCGTGATCGTGCCCGCGTGGAACGAGGGCGCGGTGATTGCTGCATCCATCGATCGGCTCATGTCACTCGAGTACCCCGTCGATGCACTGCGCATCTACGTTGTCGACGACGCGAGCACCGACGACACCCCCGACATCGTGAAGGCGAAGGCGCTCGAATACCCTGGCGCGGTCTTTCACCTGCGGCGCGAGAAGGGCGGAGAGGGCAAGGCACACACCCTCAACTTCGGCATTCGGCGCGTGCTCGAAGACGACTGGATGCAGGCGCTCTTGATCATGGACGCCGACGTGATCTACCTTCCCGATTCTCTCCGCAAGATGACCCGTCACCTCGCCGACCCGAAGGTGGGCGCGGTGACCGCATACATTCGCGAGGGCAGCGCCGACAAGAACTACCTCACCCGATTCATCGGCATGGAGTACGTGCTCGCGCAGGTCGCGGCTCGCCGCGCCCAGAACGTGCTGGGAGCCCTCGCGTGTCTCGCGGGCGGCGCTCAACTGCACTCGCGCGAGAACCTCGAGGCGATCGGCGGTCGCATCGATACCTCGAGCCTTGCCGAAGACACCATCACTACCTTCAAGACCCAGATCGCTGGCCGCCGAGTGGTCTTTGAACCACACGCCGTGGTGCTCGCGGAGGAGCCGCAACGCATCCAGGCGCTCTGGAAGCAGCGCCTGCGATGGGCGCGTGGCAACGTGCAGGTCACGGCGATGTATCGCGACATCTGGTTTCGGCCGAGCAAGGTACACAAACTCGGCAAATTCTCCTTCGGCATCTTCTGGTTCAGCATCTTCCTGCTGCCCGTCGCGATGGTGTTGTCGTCCGTGGGTCTCGTCGGTCTTTTCCTGCTGCAAAGCGACCTCGCAACGATCGTGTTTCGCGCCCTCTGGATTCTCGCGGGCTGCGCCTACGTCTACTCGATCGCCCTCGCTGTGCAGCTTGACGGCCGCACGGGTCGCCGCAGCTGGCGCGAGGCAATCCTGTTTCCCGGCCTGGTCTCGATCGTCGTGATGATGTCAGCCTTCTTTCCTGGACTCATCACCGAGCGCATCCCCGCGCTTCTCGGAATCGAGGTGACCCAGGCTGGGCTCGTGGCGTGGACGCTCTTCATCTACGTCTGGATCTCGCTCTCCATGCTCGGCGCGTGGCTTGCCAAGGTAATCGAGCACACCAGGGTGGGCCGGTTCATTACCCCCGCGCTCATATACCTCGTCGGGTATGGACCGCTGCTGTGTGCGGTCACCGTCGACTCGTACGTGAAGGAATTCCGCGGTGCCGAAGCCGTGTGGGATAAGACCGAGAAGATTGGCAGGGTCGTGGGATGAGCAAGCAAACACTGGGGGAGCGCTTTCTCCAACGCGAGATCGAGGCCGACCGCAAGTCGGAGCGCTGGCTCATCCTCAAGGCATTTGTAGCGATCCTCTTCGTTGCGGTGCTCGTCGTCGTCAGGCAGGTGTTCTTCGCATGAGCGGGCGCGTCGATGTGCTCGTTGTCGAAGACAGCGAAGACCAGGCAGCCCTGCTGCGCAACTACCTGGAGCGCGCCGGATGCCACGTGACGGTCGTCGGCAACGCCGAGGACGCCGTTGCCGCCTATGAAGCGCAACCGCCTCGACTCGCCGTGATCGACCTGGTGCTCCCGGGAATGGACGGGCGCACGCTCGCGCGACAGCTCAAGTCAGATCTTCCCGAGTGCGCCGTCGCCATCACCTCGGTGCTCGACCCGTCGGACTTTCCTGACGCCGACGCGATACTGCCGAAGCCATTTACCGGAGCACAAGTTCGACAGGTACTGACCGACACCATTCACCGAGGGAGGGCATCATGACGCACACCGTCGTCATAGCCGACGACGACCCCGACATTCGGGAGCTCGTCACGATCGCAGTCACGAAGTCGGGCCTCAACGCCGTTGCCACGGTGGGTGATGGCGCTGCCGCGCTCGCGGCCATTCGCGAGTTCAACCCCGACCTGGCGATTCTCGACATCTCCATGCCCGAACTCACCGGCGTCGAGGTGTGCCGTGCGGCGCGCGCCGATCCGGGTGTCGGGGATGTGCGCATCCTGCTGCTGTCGGCCTCGGTCGACGAAGCGGCACAGAGCGCCGGAATAGCCGCCGGTGCCGACTACTTCATGGCGAAGCCGTTCTCGCCGCGCGAGCTGACCGCGTGGCTCGCGGTGGGAAAGGAAGCCCGATGACTGCCGTCATTCCGCGCATTCTCGAGCGGATCGCCGCCGACTTCGACCGGCCGTCATCCCTCGTGAAGCAGTCGGCCACCGTGGGTGGGGTGCTCGTTGCGGCCCTCCTGCTCGTGCTGTTCCCCGACGTTAACGTGAGCCACTACCCCACATTCTGGATCGGACTCGCGCTCGTCGCAGCGGCCACGTTGCTCGCCGTGATCTTCACGTATCGCCCGGAGTTCGCGCGCTTCGCTCTCATCATCCCGGCGATCGACATCATCGCTCTCGGATTCTTCCGCGCAGGCACGGGCGGAATCTCGTCGCTCTTCGCGGCCCTCATCATCCTTCCCGTGGTGTGGATCGCGTCGGGCGATGGGCGACGGTTCATCGTGTACGCCGGGCTCGGAACATCCATCGCCCTCATGGTTCCGTTCTTTCTCGGGCTCACGACACCGCAGGGCGCGGGCGACATTCTGCGGGGCATCTTCACCCCGCTGGTGTTTGCCGCCGCCGCCGCGATCGTCAACGAACTCTCGCGCCAGGGGCGGCAGCAGTTCCGGTCGATCAAGCAGCTTGCCGACGACAAAGAGGCGATGCTGCAGCGCACCTTCGAGTACGCGGCGCAGCTCCAGGCGAGCGAGGCAAAGTATCGCGCGGCCGATCGCACGTTCCGCGGAGTGTGGGCGGCAGTCACCGAGCAATCGGTCATCGGAACGGATGCCACGGGACTCATCGACGCGTGGAACCCCGGTGCCACCAAGTTGCTCGGCCCGACCGCCCAAGAGGCGGAAGACAAAGCCCATATCTTTGATTTTCACCTTCACGACGAACTCGAGCAGCGGGCTCGCGAGCTCAACTACCCACCCGGCGAGACCGTGCTCAACCCCGGATTCTCGGCGCTTGTCGAGACTGCCCGACTGGGACAGGCCGAGAGTCGAGAGTGGACCTACGTGCGCTCCGACGGCACCCACGTGCCCGTGCAGCTCTCGGTCACGAAGCGCGTCAACGAGAAGGGCGAGACCGCGGGGTACCTCTTCGTGGCGTCTGACGTGACGCAGGCCCGCGAGGTGGCGCGCCTCAAAGACGAATTCGTGGGGCTCATCTCGCACGAGCTTCGCACCCCTCTCAGCTCGATACTCGGGTACCTCGAACTCATGCGTGACGACGACGAGCATCCCCTGTCTGACGAGCAGCTGCAGTACCTCGGGGTCGCCGAGCGCAACGCGCACCGGCTACTTCGGCTCGTCGGAGACTTGCTGTTCACGGCTCAGGTCGAGTCGGGCAAATTCCCGCTCGATGCGCGCGATGCCGATCTCGACGACATCGTGAGCGCCGCCGTCGAGTCGGCGCGGCCGATGGCCGACGCAGCGGGCATCAGTCTCGTCACGTCACTGCCCGACGGGCCCACCACTGTGCACGGTGACGCGATCCGGCTCGGTCAGGCCGTGGACAACCTCATCTCGAACGCCATCAAGTTCACCCCGCGAGACGGGAGCGTGACGGTTGGGCTGACGCGCAACGACTCTCGCGCCGTGATCACGGTTCGCGACACCGGCATGGGGATCGCCGCGGATGAGATCGACATGCTGTTCTCGCGGTTCTTCCGCGCGACCACCGCGACGCGTAACGCGGTGCCCGGTGTGGGGCTCGGCCTCACGATCACCAAGGCGATCGTGACGGCACACCATGGCGAGATGGGTGTGTCGAGCGAAGAAGGGGTCGGTACCGAGTTCAGCCTCGCGCTGCCCCTCGCGAAGGTGATCGCGCGCTAGGAGCGGCCTCGCGGGTCGAGCGGCCTCGCCGGGTCGAGCTTGACGAGACCTACCAGCCTTGACGAGACCTACCAGCGAGCCGACGTGAGGCCCGCGACAGCGCCCTCGAGCACCTCGACCCGCTTGCAGAACGCGAACCGCACGAGCGTCGCATAGTCCCGTCGTTCGGGTCGCACGAAGGCGGTCACGGGCACCCCCACCACACCGGCGACAGCAGGCAGGGCGCGGCAGAAGGCGTCAGCGTCGGTGGCGCCGAGGGCTGCGGCGTCCGCGATCACGAAGTAGCCAGCATCCGGTTGCGTCACCGTGAACCCGGCGGCTGCGAGGCCCGAACTGAGGAGGTCGCGCTTGAGCGCGAGGGTGGATGCTGCGCTGACGAAGAAGTCGTCGGGCAGGCCCAGCCCCACCGCGATTGCAGGCTGGAACGGCGCCCCGTTCACGTAGGTCAAGAATTGCTTCACCGCGAGGATGGGCTTCAGCAGGTGCTCGGGGGCGACGATCCAACCGATCTTCCACCCCGTGGTGTTGAACGTCTTGCCCCCGCTTGAGATCGTCACGGTCCGCTCGAATGCGCCGGGCAGGCTGCTGATCGGAACGTGCGCGACCCCAAACGTGAGGTGCTCGTAGACCTCATCGGTCACGATGATCGCGTCGTGTTGGTGGGCGAGCTCGACGATGAGCTCAAGCGTGTCACGGGGGAGCACCGAGCCGGTCGGGTTGTGCGGGGAGTTGATCAGAATGACGCGCGTGCGATCGGTGACGGCCGCGCGCAGATCGTCATGGTCGGGCAGAAAGTGCGGAGCCCGCAGGGCAACCGTGACGTGCTTGGCTCGTGTGAGGCCCGCAATGGCGCCGTAGGCGTCGTAGAAGGGCTCGAGAGTGACGATCTCGTCGCCATCATCCGTGAGCGCAAGGATGCTCGCGGCGAGCGCCTCGGTGGCGCCGGCGGTCACGAGCACCTGTGTCTCGGCGTCGACGGTGATTCCGTAGAAGCGTTGCTGGTGCTGGGCGATCGCGTGACACAGCACTGGCATGCCCGCGCCCGGCGGATATTGGTTGATGCCGTCGCTGATTGCCTGGCGGGCGGCCTCAAGCACCTCGGCCGGGCCATCCTCGTCGGGAAAACCCTGCCCGAGGTTGATCGCCCCGGTGGATGCAGCGAGCGCCGACATCTCGGCGAAGATCGTTGGGGCAATCGAGCCGTCATCGCCGAGCAGCATCGCGCCCCGCGCCGCGCGCTGCCAGGATCCGCTCACCGTCACGAGGGCGAGCCTAGCCGGGCCGCCCTGTGGACAGTTCATCCGTTACTCGCCGCGACATTTCTACTGTGATGCGATGCGCACGCCCACCATTGCAACCCTCATCGCGCTCGTGCTGTTACTGACCGGCTGCATTCCGCAGCAGCCGCCGCCCGAGCCGACCCCAACGCCCGTATTCGCGTCAGAGGAAGAGGCGCTCGCTGCGGCCGAAGAAGCGTATGCGGAGTACTTGGCGATGTCGGACCTGATTGCGTCAGAGGGCGGCGCGGACCCGGAGCGACTGGCGCCGTATGTCACGGAGGACTGGTTGGCTCACGAAGTGGACACGTTCGATGCAATGCAGCAGGAGGGCATTCGAATTGCAGGCTCGACGTCGCCAGGACTACTCAAGTTTCAGGACATGGAGAGTACCCGCGTCGTGGTAGTGACTTGTTATGACGCTGAGGAACATCGGGTGCTTGACCTCCAAGGTCAGGACGTTACCCCCGCCGATCGAATATCACGGGTGAATCTTCAGATCACATTTCAGATGGAGGCCGGTGTGCTGCTGGTCTCAGGAAGCGAACCATGGCAAGCCGATCCATCTTGTTGAGCGCTGTTGTCTTAGGAACCTTGTGGAATGTAGGTTCGCCCGGCTGTTCAAGCCACGATATTGATCTCGGCATCTGCAATATCGAGGCGGGAGTCACGGACACCGGGGCGAATCTGGAGGGTGAAGCAACCGAACCGGGGGGTTCCGAGGCTCCAGACGACGAGTCCTCCGAGGTCACCCCATGCCAACCGTTCCTCGACGGCACGTGCGGGCGCGACACCTTCACGGTCACCGCACCACTGACTCTCGTCGACATCGCGAGCTTCACTCCCGACCCTGCGTCGGCATCCATGGAACCGAACGGCTGGGGCATCGTCGGTCTGCCGGCTAACTTCATCGGGGCATCCGGGCCGGAGGTGCACTCGGGAACCCTGCTCGGCCAGCCCGCCGAGGTGAGGTTCACCCCCGTGTCCTGGTCGTGGAACTACGGCGACGGAACGACCGCGCGTCTCGATACGCCCGGTTTGAGTTGGGCCGACCTTGGTGTGCGTGAATTCGACCCCACGCCCACGAGTCACGTCTTCGAGACCGACGGGGTCTTCACCGTTTCGCTGACCGTTCGCTATTCCGCCGAGTATCGCGTCGGCACCCTGCCCTGGACACCCATCGCCGGCACTGTTGCGCTCGCGGCCCACGACCTCACTGTCGACGTCGTCGATGCTCAGACGGTGCTCGTGCAGAGGGATTGTCGGGCGAATCCGAGCGGTCCCGGCTGTTAGGCAAGGCGCAGACTGCTCACAGCGTGCCCAAATAGAATGCTCAGGTTCGCGGTGGATGCTCAGTGCATCGCTGGAAACCGCCTAAGGAGCACTCCCCACATGACCGATTCACCCCAGGACTCTGCAGCCTCCGAGTCCACCTCAGCGGCCGGCACCGAGCACGTACCCGCCGCCGGCACCGAGCTCAGCCCGATCGAGCCTGCAGCGCCCTCCGCGCCCGCCGCCGAAACGACGCCGATCGACGCGCCGCCCACCGCCGAACAACACCCGGCCTTCGTCAAGCCCAAGCGCTCCGCCACGGTTGGTCTCGTTGCGGCGCTCGCCGTTGGCGCGATCGTCGGTGGTGTTTCGGGAGCCGGCGTTGCCATGTGGGCAACGTCGATGAATGCGGATAGCCCGGTTGTTTCGAGCGCGAGCCCCTCCACCATCACCGTCAACGATGCGGCCGACGCCACGCAGATCACGGCAGTCGCCGCGAAGTCCTCGCCTTCCGTCGTGACGATTTCTGTGGCCTCCGACTCCGCGGGCGGCACCGGCTCGGGAGTCATCCTGAGCAAGGATGGCTACATTCTCACCAACACCCACGTGGTCACCCTCGATGGCGCGGTCAACGACCCGACGATCAGCGTTCAGACCAACGATGGACGCCTGCTCACGGCAACCATTGTGGGAACCGACCCGATTTCAGACCTCGCGGTCATCAAGGTTGACGGCGTCAACGACCTGCAGCCCGCAGACTTCGCCGACTCCGCGAAGCTCAACGTGGGCGACACGGCAATTGCCATCGGCGCCCCGCTTGGCCTGTCGGGCACGGTCAGCAGCGGCATCGTGAGCGCGCTCAACCGCAGCATCACGATCGCGTCGTCCGCCGCTCCCGAAGAGGGCGACACCGACAGTGGCACGCCGCAGACCCCGGATGAGAGCCCGTACGACTTCTGGAACTTCCAGACCGACCCCAACCAGCAGGCCCCGACCACCACCACGTCGTCGACGATCTCGCTCTCGGTGATCCAGACGGATGCCGCGATCAACCCCGGCAACTCGGGAGGCGCGCTGCTTGACTCCGACGGTGACGTGATCGGAATCAACGTTGCGATCGCCTCGGCCGGTTCCTCCACGGGCGGTCAGTCGGGAAGCATCGGCGTGGGCTTCGCTATCCCGTCCAACCTTGCCCAGCGCGTGGCCGAGGAGATCATCGCGACGGGCACCGCCACTCACGGCCTGCTCGGAGCATCGGTCGCCGACGTGACCGACGACCCCGCCCAGACTGAGGCAACCGTTGTCGGCGCGAGCGTCGTCGAGGTTGTCGACGGTGGCGCCGCTGCGGCGGCTGGCCTCAAGGTCGGCGACATCATTACCGGCTTCAACGACCTGCCCATCACGGGTAAGACCGACCTCACCGCCCAGGTGCGTGCGGTTGCCGCGGGCTCAACTGCCACCGTCACCTACGTGCGCGATGGCAAGGCCGCAACGGTCGACGTGACGCTGGGAACCCTTCAGTAACTTTCACTAGAGTTAGTGACCGTCGAGGCGTCAGCCTCGGCGGTCACTCTACGTTTAGGACCTCATGGCGACGAAGGCGAATGCCCTCCCGGGTGTGTCGTACGTGATGCCCGTACTCAACGAGGTGGAGCACATCGAGGCGGCTGTCAACAGCCTCACTGCTCAGGACTACGCGGGGCCTTTCGAGATCGTGCTTGCGCTCGGTCCGAGTGTCGACGGCACCAACGACGTTATCGCCTCAATGGCACAACTCGATCCCCGCATCCGCAGCATTCCCAATGAGGCAGGGTCGACCCCCGGTGGCCTCAACGTCGCCATCCGAGCATCCAGCAACCCGATTGTCGTGCGGGTGGATGCCCACTCAGTGCTGCCCACGGACTACACGCGCATCGCCGTGCAGACCCTGCTCGAGACGGGTGCCGACAATGTCGGTGGGATCATGCGCGCGGTCGGTGTCACCCCATTCGAGAAGGCGGTCGCGCACGCCTACGGTTCGCCCGAGGGCCTCGGCGGCACCCAGCACCACGTGGGCGGAAAGGCCGGCCCCGCAGACACCGCCTACCTCGGAGTGTTCCAGCGCTCGCGCCTGGTCGACGTCGGCCTGTTCGACGAAGGCATCAAGCGCGGGCAGGACTGGGAACTCAACCGGCGCCTTCGCCAGACGGGCGGCACCGTGTGGTTCACGCCCGAGCTCGAGGTCGTGTATCGCCCGCGCTCGAGCCTGCGCAAACTCATCCGTCAGTTCGTGGCGACCGGCATTTGGCGCGGCGAGCTCGCGCGCCGCTTCGGCACGGCTAACTCGCTGCGCTACTTCGTGCCGCCCCTCGCCGTGATCGGCATCACGCTGGGCCTCCTTCTCGGGGTCGTCGGCCTGTTTGGGGTAGCACCGTGGTTGCTGCTCGGGTGGATCGTTCCCGGTGTCTACGTGTTGTTCGTGCTCGCCGCCTCAGTTAAGGCGGCCCGCGAGGGAGTGCGCACCGGCCTCTGGTATCTCATAGTCTTGCCGTGCATCCACTTCGGCTGGGGCATCGGATTCTTGCTGGGTTTTCTGGGAATCACAAAGAACATCAAGCAATACACGGGAAGGTGACCGTCTGTGTCGCTCGACGCACGCCCCGCTCGCCCGAGCTCAATCGCCCAGCTGCGTGAGGTTACGCAGCCGCCCGAGGTGCGCTTGCGTGCCAACGCCGAGCACTGGACCGCGTCGCTCTACCTGCGTGACATTTCGCCCTACCTGACGTGGATGCTGCTCAAGACCAGCATCTCGGCGAACGGCGTTACCGGGCTCATGATTCTCGTCGGCTGGTCGACCGCGGCGGCCCTGCTCATCCCCGGAATCGGCGGAGCCGCCCTCGCGCTCGTGCTCGGCCAGTTGCAGATGCTCGTCGACTGCAGCGACGGTGAGGTCGCCCGGTGGCGAAACACGCGCTCACCTGCGGGCGTCTTTCTCGACAAGGTCGGGCACTACACGACCGAGGCCCTCATTCCCATCGTGCTTGGCATCCGTGCCGCGGGGTGGCCGCTCGAATTCCCGGCCGACTTCGCCTGGACGACCGTCGGCTTTGCGCTCGCCCTCGTGATCGTGCTCAATAAGGCCCTCAATGACATGGTGCATGTCGCTCGAGCGAACGCGGGGCTCGACAAGCTCAGCGACCGCAAGAGCGAGGCGGAGCCGAGCCAGCGCATCGTGGCTAAGCTTCGTCGCGCGGCGAGATTCCTGCCGTTCCACCGCCTGTACCACTCGGTTGAGCTGACGATTCTCGCGTTCATCGCGGCGATTGTCGGGCTGTTCCTGCCCGAACCCCTGCTCGCGGAGCGGGCCCTCGTGCTCATCCTGCTGCCCCTGGCCGTGCTGGCTCTCGGCGGGCACTTCGTGGCGATCATGGCATCGAAGCGAGTGCGATCCTGACCGCAACAGTTGGCGTTGTCTCCCTGTCGCAAGGCAAGCGACCGGATGATCTGGCCCGGGGCCTGGCGAGCATGCTGGCTCAGACCGGGGTGAGCCTCGACATCGTCGTGGTCGGCAACGCCTGGGATCCGACCGGACTGCCGGCCGGCGTCAAGTCCCTCTACCTGCCGAACAACCTCGGCATCCCTGCTGGACGCAACCGCGGCGTCGACACCGTCGCCGGTGACTACATCTTCTTCCTCGATGACGATGCGAGCATCCCGTCGCCCACGTTTCTGGCCGATGCCATCGCGAAGATCGAGGCCGACCCCACGATAGGCCTGCTCCAGCCGAGGGTCGTCGACCCGAGCGGTGTCGAGAACCCGCGACGGTGGATACCGCGCATCCGCAAGGGCGACCCCGAGCATTCGAGCAACGTGTTCTCGGTATGGGAGGGCGCCACACTGCTTCCTCGCGCAGTCTTCGACGCGACGGGCGGCTGGGCCGATCCCTTCTTCTATGCGCATGAGGGCATCGAGCTGGCCTGGCGCGTGTGGGATCAGGGAAAGCGTGTGCTGTACGCGGGCGACCTCGTCGCGAGTCATCCCGCTATCGAGCCCACCCGGCACGAGTACTACTACCGCCTGAACGCCCGCAACCGCGTGTGGCTCGCCAAGCGCAACCTGCCGTGGGTGCTCGTGCCCCTCTACGTGGGCAGTTGGACGGGCATCCAGGTTCTGCGGTGGGCTCGCCGCCCTCAGGCGCTGAAAGCGTGGTTCGGTGGCTGGGCTGCGGGCTGGCGGGAGCGGCCCGGGGGGCGCCGCAGCATCAAGTGGGTAACGGTGTGGCGCATGACCCGCGCCGGGCGCCCGCCGCTGGTTTGATTGTGGATTGGGGAGGTAACCGTGCCATTGCTGCATGACATCAAGACCGCGAACAACGTGCTGCGCAACATCCTGCGCTCGCGCAAGACGCGTCGCGCGGTGGCTGCCCAGACAGCCCTGCACAAGCACCCCGCGCCGGGAACGATCAAGATCGCCGTCTACTTCGCCGACTCCAAAGTCAATCTCTACCAAGTGCGTCAGTGGTACGCACCCCTCGCAGAGCTCGCGGGCGATTACCCCGTGGCCATCATCTCCCGCAGTCCCAGCGCCGTTCTCGCGTTGTGGGATGAGGCGCCTGTTCCGGCTCTGTACCTGAGGCGGGTTGCCGACCTGGAGAAGTTCGTTCACGAGCAAGACATCAAGATCGTCTTCTACGTCAACCAGAACGCCAAGAACTTCCAGATGTTCCGTTACGGCCGCATGTGGCACGTGTTCATCAATCACGGCGAGTCCGACAAGATGTACATGACCACCAACCAGTTCAAGGCCTACGACTACAGCTTCGTCGCGGGCGAGGCAGCCATCGATCGGTTGAGCCACAAACTGTGGGACTTCGACATGCAGAAGAAGGCCATCCAGATCGGGCGCCCGCAGGCCGATCACTTTGCCGGAGACCTGCCCTACACGCCCGACGACCGCAGTGTGGTGCTCTATGCGCCCACCTGGGAGGGCGACCGCGAGGCGGCGGCGTACGGCTCGATCGCCACGCACGGCGTGCCGCTCGTCGAGGCGCTCCTGGCCACCGGACGCCACCGCGTGATCTACCGCCCCCACCCGCGCAGCGGCGTGGCTGACGCCGAGTACAAGGCGGCGAACGAGTCGATAATCGCGTCGATCGCCCGCGCAAACGCCGCTGACCCGAAGGCGCAGCACATCTTCGACAACGGTCCCCAGCTGGGCTGGCAGCTGGCGGCGGCGGATGTCGCGATAACCGACATCTCGGCAATGGTCTACGACCGTCTCGCCACGGGCAAGCCGCTCATCATCACTCGTCCCACGTCGCCCGCAGCCGAGATCGACGAGAGTGGCTATCTCGGCGCGTGCGAGTGGCTCACTGCAGAAGACGCCCCGAACATCGCTGCGATCGCGGAACGCGTGCAAACCGACGAAGAGGCCCAGCGACGCCTGACCTACTGGGTGGAACGCCACTTTGGAGACACCAGCCCGGGGGAGGCGACGCGCCGCTTTCGAGCCGCGATCGCACATCTCGTTGCCGAGTGGGAGAAGCATGACGCTATCCACGCGGGTGATCGCCAGCTGAGCGAGGGCGACCCCTTCGATGATGACGAAGACGATGAGGCCCCACCCGGGGAGTAAGGCATATAAGCGTGAGCGCTGCAACGTCTGGTTTCATTGCAGCGAGGCAAGTAGTCATGAGGTATGCCTCGCTACCTCTCAGAAGCCGCCCGGGTTCTGGGGGAGCGCGTTCGAGAGCACCGCACGAAGTTTGCGCTGAGCCAAGACGATGTCGCCAATCTCGCGGGGCTGAATGTCTCCAACTACGGCAAGATCGAGCGCGGCCTGAGTAACCCCACGTTTCACACCGTGCTGCGAATCGCCAGTGTGCTGGGTGTCGACCCCGCGGTGCTGGTGGAAGGGCTGGGGCAGTCAACGCTGCCCCCGGCAACCGAGACCTTTACCGCGCGTGACTTCGTGCGGGAGCGCAGCCAGCGCCACGGCTAGAAACTGATTCGCCACAGGTACTCCTCGCCCGAGGCGCGGAACCATCGCACCACCAGGATTGCGCTGCGGGCGAGGTTGGCACCTGCGACGGTGACCTCGAGCGCTTCGCCCGGACGCAGGGTGGATGGTGCGCTTGCGCCCATGACACCGCCGCCGTGGAGCGTCAGGGCAACACCGTGCACCTGTTCGGAGCCGACATTGACAATGCGATAGACGTGACCGGCCCCACGCTCGACCCGGAAGGGAACCGGGTAGGCGAGTTGGTTGTCCATGCGCGCAACGCTAGGCGGGGCATCCGACCACCTCGCCCACGCTGGGGACGACCTCGACTATTCGTCGGCTGTGGGGGACTGCTCGATCGCCTTCGGCTTGCGCTTGGGCAGGCTCGGGAGGCTCAGGTTGGGCAGGGGGATGCGCAGCTCGCGGCGCTCCCCGGGAGCGCGAACCGCCTTGGGCGCCTTGGGCTGCTTCGGCGCCTTCACGGCCTTGGGCTGCTTGGGGGCCTTGGGAACTTTGATGGTCGGCTCAAGCCAGATCGGAAATGATGCGGGCGGCGCTCCGAATGCCTCGCGCGACGAGCGAACAATCTGGCGACCCAGCAGGTGGTTGCCGCCGCCGCCGATGACGGCGCCGATTCCGAAGGGAATCAGTCGGCCAACAACGTTGGTTCCCTGAGCCATAGAGAAGCGCTTGAGAAAGGTGCGCTTGATCGTGTCTGCCATCGGGCCCATCACGCCACGGGGGAGGCTTTTGGTGACCATCTCCCCCCAGTACCGCGACTTGGGTGGTCCACCGGTCGCCTGCCCTGCGAGTTGCTTCACGAGGTCGGTGCCGGCGGTGCCCAGCACCATGGTCATCACGAGCGCGCGCGCCCGATCGGGGTCGTCAACGACAATGCCGTGTACTTCGGTGACCGACTGCGCGAAGAGGGCACTCGCCTCAAGGAATCCGGCCGTTTCAACCCCCGAGAGGGCGAGGGATGTACCCGTTCCGATGGCGGGAACCGCGGCGGTGGCACCCACCGCTGCGCCACCCGCAGTGACCGCGGCGAGGTAGCGACGCTCGAGCGTGCGGATGATCTCTTCTGGGGAGGCGTTCGGTCGGCCTCGGCGAATGGCGCGGATGTGAGCGAGAACCACCGGGCGTTGTACGGTCAGCACGCGGTCAATGCCGCGCACCATCATGGGGTTGGATGCCGCGATCTCATTCGTCTTGGCCATGATGCAACCGTACCGTCAGCCACCCAGCCCGTAGTCCCCGTTGTATTTGGCGAGAACATCCTTTATGGGGCCATCGAGCACCAGTTGGCCCTTGTCGAGGTACAACCCGCGCGTGCAGAACCGGCGCAGATCTTTCTCGTTGTGCGACACAAAGAACAGCGTGCGGCCCCCGGCGAGTAGTTCTTCGATGCGCTTGTAGCACTTCTCGCGGAATCCCTTGTCGCCCACGGCCAGCACCTCGTCGACGAGAATGATGGGCTCCTCAAGTCGAGAGATCACCGCGAACGCGATGCGCACCTTCATGCCGCTGGAGAGGTGCTTGTAGGGCGTGTCGATGAAGTCGGCGATTTCGGCGAACTCGATGATCTCGTCGAACCGCTGGTCGATTTCGGCCTTCGTCATGCCGTGCAGTCCCGCGGTCAGGTAGACGTTGTCGCGCACGGTGAGGTCGTCGACGAAGCCGCCCGTGATCTCGATGAGTGGTGCGACACCGCCGTGCACCGTCACACCGCCCTCGTCGGCGAGGATGACCTCGGCCACGAGTTTCAGCAGGGTGGACTTGCCTTGCCCATTACGGCCAACGACGCCGATCGCTTCGCCCGCGTGCACGTTGAAGCTCACGTTTCGCAGGGCCCAGAACTCGCCGGGCCGAGTGCGACGCTTGCGGCTCGACAACAGGTCTTTGAAGCTGCGGCGCGCGCGGCGGTTGCGGCGAAAACGGATGCCCGCATCATCCACCGTGATCACGACAGGCGTGGGCTCGGCCGGTGGGGTCTTCTTCGCGGCCGCCATTAGATCTCCTTCAGCACTGCGCGCTCGCTGCGGTTGAAGACGAGAATGCCGAGCCCCAGGATGATGAGGCTCATGCCCGCTCCGACACCGACAGCGAACCAGTCGAGCTGCTCGGGGAAGAACGCTGCGCGGTACAGGCCGAAGATGCCGGCGAGGGGGTTGAATGCTGCCCAGAACTGGAGGGGCCCGGGCAGGTCGCCGAGGCCGTAGATGATCGGGCTCGCGTAGAACAGGAAGCGCAGCGCGAGCTTGGTCGCGCGCTCGAGGTCTCGGAAGAACACGACGAGCGGCGCGACGATAAGTCCCACGCCCAGCGTGAGGATGGCCTGCAGCAGAACACCGAGCAGGAAGAAGATGCCTTCCCAGTGAAAGGTAGCCCCCGTGGCGATCGCAAAGATCACAAGCACCGGGATGCTCGCCACAAACTCAATGCCTTTGGACAGCACGAGGCGCGCCACCCAGATGGTGCGGGGAATCTTGGTGGAGCGGATGAGTTTCGCTTCGCGCAGGTAGGCCCGCGTGGAATCCGACACGGCACCGTTGAACCACATCCAGGGCAACAGCGCGGCCAGCAGGAAGACGATGTAGGGCTGCGCGCCGACCGTGCGGTCAAAGACCTGGGTGAAAACGAACCAATAAATGGCTGCCATCACGAGGGGGTCGAGGATCGACCAGAAGTACCCAAGAACCGAGGTGGAATATCGCACCCGGAGGTCGCGCACGGTCAGGAGCCAGAGAGCCCGACGGTACCGAGCTGTGGGCGACCAGCGAGGTCGCTCGAGTTCGGTCGTTGGCACGACCCCTATCGTAGATGCCTTAAGCGGATCGAGCCCGTCGAGATCTCACCAACGAGTGAACAGCAGGTGAGGTCTCGACGGGCTCGACCCGCCTTCGCGCTAGACGAAGAGGTTTGCGCGCTCGAGGTCTTCGGCGAAGTCGATCTCGACCGCGTAGAGGTCTGAGATGTCGACGGGCTCGATGAGCAGCTGGTCTTCAGCGATCGCGAGCTCGATGCCGCGCTCGAAGTAGTCCTGGTCGCCGACGCGCTTGAGCTGGCGGAGCAGCACAGCCTTGTCGTCGCGCGAAATGAAGTTGATGCCCACAGCCTCGCCGAGGCCGCCCTTGACGGTCTTCGAGAGCTCCTTGATGTAGCCCTCCGCGTTGGTCGTGTACTTGACCTCTTCGTCTGACACCTTGGCCGTGTTGACGGAGACGAAGGACTGGTCGCGGGCAACCATCTTGGCTGCGCGCTCGAGGGCGGTGGGGTCGAAGACGACGTCGCCGTTCATCCAGAGCACGCCGCCGGGGGCAGATGCCTGTAGGGCACGCATGAGGCTCTTGGAGGTGTTGGTCTGGTCGTACTGCTCGTTGTACACGAACGACGCCTCGGGGAAGGCCTCGATGATGTGCTCGAGCTTGTAGCCGACGACGATCGTGACCTGGGCATTGTTGCCGAAGGCGTGGTGGATGTTGTCGAACTGCTGCTGCATGATGGTGCGGCCGTCGCCAAGTTCGGTGAGCGGCTTCGGAAGGGAGCGACCGAGTCGGCTGCCCATCCCGGCGGCCAGAATGACGATTTGCGTAGTCATGAGTGGTCTCCTCGGGTGGTGTCTGTGGCTCCGCGTACAGAACTGTTTGCTTGGTGTTTACTGCGCGGAATGAAAATGGACACACCTTTGTGCTTCCCCAAGCGTAGCTTTCGGGCCTGAGAGTGGCACGAGAATGGCCGGGTTGTTGTGCATTTGTGATGCAAGCTCAGCCACGGCCCCGCGCCTTGGTAGGTTGGGACGGTGGAAAATTCTCCTGAGCCCATCCCCGAGGATAATTCACCCCAGAATTCCGACGCGAAGCCCCGCACTCCTCGCAAGCCCGCTGCGCCCCGTAAACCTGCTGCACCGCGCAAGCCCGCGACGACCGGTAAGCCCGCCGCCGCCCGTAAGCCTGCGGCTCCTCGTGCCGCCGGCGCAGCGAAGACTGATCCGTCAGACGCCGCAACAACGACGACTCCGAGCACGACCGCCAAGCGCACGCCCGCCAAGCGCACCCCTGCGAAGCGTCCCGCTGCGAGCAAGGCCGTTGCGGTAAAGCAACCCGCAGCCAAGGTGCCCGCGCGCGCCCCCGAACCGCCTGCTGAAACGGTCCTCAAGGTCACGGGCCTCACCAAGCGATTTGACGACAACGTCGCCGTCAACCACGTGAGCCTCGACGTGAAGGCCGGTTCGTTCTACGGAATCGTCGGCCCCAACGGAGCAGGAAAGACCACGACCCTGTCGATGGTCACGGGCCTGCTGAGGCCCGACGAAGGCACGATCACCGTGCACGGGGCGGATGTGTGGGCCAACCCTGTGGTCGCCAAGCGCAACATGGGGGTGCTGCCCGACCGCCTGCGGCTGTTCGACAGGCTCACTGGCGCGCAGTTGCTGTACTACGCGGGCATCCTTCGCGGCATGGATCGCGCGACGGTGCTCGCCCGCACCGCAGATCTTGCGAGCGCCTTTGGCCTCGAAGATGCGATGGGTCGACTCGTCAACGACTATTCGGCGGGCATGACGAAGAAGGTCGCGCTCGCCGCGGCCATGATCCACTCGCCGCGCCTGCTCGTGCTTGACGAGCCCTTCGAGTCGGTCGACCCGGTGTCAGCGACGACCGTCACCGACATCCTGAAGAAGTATGTCGCTGCCGGTGGCACGGTGCTTCTGTCCAGCCACAGCATGGATCTCGTGCAGCGCATCTGCACCCACGTTGCCGTTGTCGTTGACGGCGAGATCCTGGCCGACGGCACCATGGCGGCGGTTCGCAAGGGCGGTTCGCTTGAAGAGTGCTTCGTCGACCTGGCCGGGGGCACGAAGACTGTGGAGGGGCTCGAGTGGTTGCACAGTTTCTCCGACTGAAGATCACCCTTCTCGGCAATACGTTCCGCCGAAACCCGTGGCAGCTTGCCGGGATGTTGCTCGCTCTTGCTTACGGCCTCGGGCTAGCCGGCATCATCACGGTGGGTCTCGTCGGGCTGCGGTTTGCATCGCCCGACATTGCGCGCGCCATCGTCATCGTGTTTGGCACGGTAGTCGTGCTGGGCTTCCTGCTGTTGCCGCTCGTGTTCGGCGTGGACGACTCGCTCGATCCTCGACGGTTCGCGCTCTTCGGGATTCCGACCGAACGGCTCGCGTTGTCGCTCGCCCTCGCCGCATTCATCAGCGTTCCCACGCTCGTCGTCACGGTGTTTGCCCTCGCGCAGATCGGCACGTGGAGTAGGGACGCGGTGTCGACCCTGCTCGCGATCGTCGCGGCCGTGCTGATCGTTCCGACCTGTGTTCTGGCCGCGCGCGTCTCGACCGCCATCGCGGCGTTCTTCCTCTCCGCACGACGCGTGCGTGAGGCCGCCGGCATCATCCTGATCGCAGTCCTCGCGTTTGCGGCCCCATTCATCGCTCTCATGGCGACGATGGACTGGGAGAGCCGCGGCCTGCCCATCGTTCGACGCATCGCTGCTGTCGCCACGTGGACCCCGTTTGGCGCGGTGTGGAGCATCCCGGCCGACGCGGCGAATGGGCGGCCGGAGGCCTGGGCGAAACTCCTGATCGCCGTCGTGTTTCTCGCGGCGCTCTGGCTCGCGTGGCGCGCCCTCGTGTCGATGATGCTCGTGACGTCGCAGCGCGAAACCACGCAGCATCGCTACAGCGGACTCGGCTGGTTCGAACGCATGCCCGCGACACCGGGTGGCGCTATTGCCGCCCGCAGTCTCAGCTACTGGGGAAGGGATGCCCGCTACCGCGTGGCGCTGCTCGCCGTTCCCGTGGTGCCGATTCTCATCGTGGTGGTGCTGCTGGTTGCGGGAGTGCCCGTCGACATCGTCGCGTGGCTGCCCGTGCCGGTCGCGTGCCTGTTCCTCGGCTGGAGCATCCACAACGATGTCGCCTACGACAGCACCGCGTTCTGGGAGCATGTCGCGGCCAATTCGCCGGGTGCCTCCGACCGCTTCGGACGTACCGTTCCCGTGCTTTTCGTGGGAGCGCCCGTGGTGCTTCTCGGAAGCGCCGCCACCTCGCTCATCGTCGGCAACTGGGCGATGCTGCCCGGGCTCATCGGGCTGTCCGCTGGCGTGCTGCTCATCGGGCTCGGTATCTCGAGTGTTGTCTCGGCCGCCTTCCCGTACCCCACCGTGCACCCGGGCGACAGCCCGTTCGCGCAGCCGCAGGCGGCCGGTACAACCGGGTCGGTCATCCAGACGGTCTCGTTCTTTGCGACCGCGATCTCGACGGCACCCGTCATCTACTTCATTTGGCTCGGAGCGACCGAGGCCCCTGTCTGGTACTGGGCCGCGCTTGCGTTGGGGCTGGGGCTGGGTGGACTTGCCCTGCTGGTCGGCGTGCGCTGGGGCGGGGCGATCGTCAACCGTCACGCTCCCGAACTGCTTGCCTTCACCGTGCAGAATTAGACTTGAGCCATGGCTGACATCGACCAGACCGGCGGCGGCGGACTCGACACCCTCGACCGCGAGCTTGAAGAGCTCATCACGCAGCAGAATGTTGAAGAGGGCGACCACGAGCGCTTCTCGCACTACGCCGACAAGAACAAGATCATGGAGTCGGCGTTGACCGGCATTCCCGTGAAGGCACTGTGCGGCAAGATGTGGGTGCCCGGGCGCGACCCCGAGAAGTTTCCCGTGTGCCCCGAGTGCAAAGAGATCTACGAGACGCTGAAGTAGCTCAGCTGTAGAGGGTGGGGATAGCGGGCTCGCCCCGGCTCAGGCGCAGCGCATCCGACGGTAGCTCCTCGATGGATGCCTCGCGGTGGTCACGAGCACGCACGGTGCCCTCGGCACCCAGGTACCGAGGGTCAGCGACGCCCTCAGTCATGAGCGGAACGAGCAGCGGGCGCACGGTCGGCGAGGCCTGTGGTCGTTCCTCGACGTGGATGGTCTCCGATGTCGCGTGCCCGTTCGAGAGCGTGCGCACGGGATACTTTCGGCCCCCCACGGTCGCCTTAGCCGCCGACGCCTTCGCGACGGAGAGCCACCTGCCCGACGAATCCCGGTGCGACACGAGCTTGTAGACGAATCCGGATGCTGGATGCCCCGAGCCCGTCACCACCGACGTGCCGACGCCGTAGGAGTCCACGGGAGCGGCACGCAGCGCAGCAATCGTGTACTCGTCAAGGTCGTTGGTGACGGTGATGCGCGTTTCTGTGGCGCCGAGCGCGTCGAGCTGGGCGCGCACGGCGGCCACCTGCACGGGCAGGTCGCCGGAGTCGATGCGCACGGCACCGAGACCCGTACCGGCGACCTTCACGGCGAGTTCGACGCCCGCCTCGATGTCGTAGGTGTCGACGAGCAACGTCGTGCCCGGGCCCAGCGCGTCGACTTGCGCCTGGAATGCCTGCTCGTCGGTGTCGTGCAGGAGGGTGAACGAGTGAGCCGCGGTTCCCATGGTGGGAATGCCCCACGTACGACCCGCTTCGAGGTTGCTCGTCGCGCGGAATCCGGCGATGAATGCGGCTCTCGCCGCCGCCACCGCGGAGTTCTCGTTGGCACGCCGCGAACCCATCTCGGCGAGCGGACGACCCTCGGCGGCCGACACCATGCGTGAGGCGGCCGATGCGACCGCGGAGTCGTAGTTGAGCACGCTGAGCGTGAGCGTTTCGAGAATGACGGCCTCGGCGAACGTTCCGTCGATCACGAGGATGGGGGAGCCCGGGAAGAAAGCCTCGCCCTCTCGGTATCCCTCGATGTTGCCCGTGAAGCGATAGTTGGCGAGCCAGTCGAGCGCCGCAGCGCCCACGACCTTGTTGTCACGCAGCCAGGTGAGCTCGTCGTCGCCGAATCGGAAGTCTGCGATGAGTTCGAGCAGGCGCCCGGTGCCCGCGACGATTCCGTAGCGGCGGCCTTCGGGCAGGCGTCGAGCAAACACTTCGAACACGCACTCGCGGTCGAAGGTGCCGCTGCCGATTGCGGCGTCAAGCATGGTGAGTTCGTAGCGATCGGTCAGCAGCGCGGTGCTCATGAGTCGAGCCTACGGTGACGCTCGACTTCGCTCGATCACCGGGACGGTAACCTGATTGCGTGAGTGATGCGCCGATCGGAGTCTTCGACAGCGGTGTCGGTGGACTCACGGTGGCCCGGGCGATCATCGACCAGTTGCCTCGCGAGTCGATCGTCTACGTGGGCGACACCATTCACTCGCCGTACGGCCCCAAACCCATCGCCGAGGTGCGGGAGTATGCGCTCGCCGTCATGGACGACCTTGTGGCCGACGGCGTGAAGCTGCTCGTGATCGCCTGCAACACGGCGTCGGCGGCGATGCTGCGGGATGCCCGAGAGCGGTTTACCGATGGCTACGGCATTCCCGTGGTCGAGGTGATCCAGCCCGCTGTGCGCGCCGCGGTGCGCCAGACGCGCAATCGCCGCGTCGGCGTGATCGGCACGGTCGGAACGATCAAGTCGAAGGCCTACGAAGACGCGTTTGCCGCGGCATCCGACCTCGAATTGTTTACCCAGGCCTGCCCGCGCTTTGTCGAATTCGTTGAGGCGGGCGTGACGAGTGGCCCCGACCTCTTCGCGGTCGCAGAGGAGTACCTCGCGCCGCTCAAGAGAGCCGACATCGATACCCTCGTGCTCGGCTGCACGCACTACCCGCTCATGTCTGCTGCGATCCAGTACGTCATGGGCGACACCGTCAGTCTCGTGTCGAGCGCCGAAGAAACGGCGTTCGACGTGTACCGCACTCTCGTGAAGCACGGCCTCGAACGAACCGCGCCTCACCCCGCGAGCTACACCTTCGAGGCAACCGGTCCCGATAAGGCTGCGTTCAAATCCCTGGCCACACGCTTTCTCGGACCCGAGGTTGTGCGGGTCGAAAACTTTGACACGGGCGCCATCCGGCTGCCCAGAACGGATACGCAATGACTCGTATTGACGGCCGCGAGGCCAACGAACTACGCCCGGTGACGATCGAGCGCGGGTGGAGCGACCAGGCCGAGGGCAGCGCGCTCATCTCGTTCGGGCGCACGAAGGTGCTGTGCACCGCCTCGTTCACGAACGGCGTTCCGCGCTGGCTGACCGGCAAGGGCAAGGGGTGGGTCACCGCCGAGTACGCCATGCTGCCGCGCTCGACCAACGACCGCATGGATCGTGAATCGGTCAAGGGCAAGATTGGCGGCCGCACCCACGAGATCTCGCGCCTCATCGGCCGCTCACTGCGAGCCGTTGTCGACACCAAGGCTCTCGGCGAGAACACCCTCGTGATCGACTGCGACGTGCTTCAGGCCGACGGCGGAACCCGCACGGCCGCAATCACCGGCGCCTATGTCGCGCTCGCCGACGCGATCGAGTGGGGGCGGGCGAAGGGTTTCATCGGCAAGAACGCGAAGCCGCTCATCGACTCGGTCGCGGCCGTGAGTGTGGGCATCATCGACGGCGAGCCGCTCCTCGACCTGGCCTATACCGAGGATGTTCGTGCCGAGACCGACATGAACGTCGTCGTAACCGGCCGCGGCCTGTTCGTTGAGGTGCAGGGCACCGCTGAGGGCGCCCCGTTTGATCGCCGTGAACTCGACGCGCTGCTCGATCTTGCGCTCGGCGGCGCTGTCGACCTCACGGCGTTGCAGGTAGCCTCGCTCGCATGACGAAGGTAGTTCTGGCCACACACAACGCCCACAAGGTCGAGGAACTCAAGCGCATTCTGGGTGACCAGCTCGAGGGAATCGAACTCATCGGGTACGACGGCCCCGAGCCGGTCGAAGACGGCGAGACGTTCGAAGAGAACGCGCTCATCAAGGCGCGCGCCGCCGCCGCCTTCACGGGTCTTCCCGCGCTCGCGGATGACTCGGGCATCTGCGTCGACGCGCTTGACGGGGCCCCGGGCATCCACTCGGCTCGTTACGCCGGAACGCGCGACGATGCGGACAATGTCGCGCTGCTGCTCGCAAACCTGGGCTCCGAGAGCAACCGTGCCGCCCACTTCGCGTGTGCCGCGGCACTCGTGATCCCTCCTGCCGAGGGCGCGATCGGGCCAGACGGTCCCGCGCCCGAGACCGTCGAATTCGTTGAGCTGGGCATCTGGCACGGATCGGTGCTCGAGGAGGCGGTTGGCGCTGGCGGCTTCGGTTACGACCCGATCTTCAAGCCCGTGGGGCTCTCGGTGAGTTCGGCCGAGCTGCGTGCCGACGAGAAGAACGCCATCAGCCATCGAGCCAAGGCGTTCGAAGCGATCATGCCCATCGTGCGGGAGCAGCTCCTGGCGTAAGATTTCGGTGTGCCGAAATCGTCGTTGGTGACTCCGCGCACTCCCACGCGCGCTCGTGCCACCCTGCTCATGCTGGGGCCGGCCTTCGTTGCCGCGATCGCCTACGTTGACCCCGGCAACGTCGCTGCAAACCTCACGGCGGGCGCCCGCTACGGCTACCTACTGCTGTGGGTGCTTATCCTTGCCAACGCGATCGCCGTGCTCGTGCAGTACCAGTCGGCGAAGCTCGGCATCGTCACGGGTCAGAGCCTGCCCGAGATTCTCGGGGATCGCCTCAGAACCGGGCCGCGCCGGGTCTACTGGATCCAGGCCGAACTGGTCGCGGCCGCAACCGACATTGCCGAGGTGCTCGGCGGCGCCATCGCGCTCTACCTCCTGTTTGGCGTGCCCCTGTTCGTGGGCGGAATCATCGTGGGCATCGCGTCGATGGTGCTGCTTGCGGTGCAGTCGCGACGGGGGCAGCGTTCGTTCGAGATCGTCATCGTCACCCTGCTCGGCGTGATCGTGGTCGGGTTCATGACGGGGCTGCTGTTCTCCGGGGTCGACGCCCGCGAGGCGATCGCGGGAATCATCCCGCGTTTCTCCGGGGCCGACTCGGTGCTGCTGGCAACAAGCATGCTGGGCGCCACCGTGATGCCCCACGTGATCTACCTGCACTCGGCGCTTGCACGCGACCGGTACGGCGTAACCAAGGATCCCGTGCGCATTCGCGAACTGTTGCGCGGCACCCGATGGGATGTCGGTGCGGCCCTGTTCGTGGCGGGGGCGGTGAATATCTCGATGCTTCTGCTCGCGGCATCCAGCCTGAGGGGTCTCGACGGCACCGACTCAATCGAGGGCGCACACGCCGCTGTCGTCGCCACGCTCGGACCGGCCGTGGGCGTGATCTTCGCTGTCGGCCTGCTCGCCTCAGGCCTCGCATCCACGAGCGTGGGCACCTATGCGGGGTCAGCGATCATGGGTGGTTTGCTCAAGGTGCGGGTGCCGTTGCTTGCGCGGCGGGCCATCACGCTCATCCCCGCCCTCATCATTCTCGCGATCGGGTTCGACCCGACGCGGGCTCTCGTGCTCAGCCAGGTTGTGCTCAGCTTCGGCATCCCGTTTGCGCTCATCCCGCTCGTCTGGCTCGCAAGCTCGAAAAAGGAGATGGGGGAGTTCGTGAACCCGCCGTGGCTGCGGTGGGCCGGCTGGATTTCGGCAGGCCTCATCACGGTACTCAACGTGTTGCTCATCGTGCTCGTGGTGTCGGGCAGCTGATGGTTGCCGCTGCCATCGAGGACTACGTCAAGGTGATCTACGGGCATACCGAGTGGCAATCGACGCCCATCACTACGACGGGACTTGCCGCGAGGCTTGGGCTCGCCGCCTCATCGGTCACAGAAATGGTCAAGAAGCTCGTCGCCGTGGGCCTAGTGGCGCACGAGCCGTACGGCGCCATCGAGCTGACGGCCGACGGCAGGTCGCTCGCGTTGCGGATGGTGCGGCGCCATCGCCTCATCGAGACGTGGCTCGTCGAGCGCTACGGCTACAGCTGGGACGAGGTTCACGACGAAGCTGAGGTGCTCGAGCACTCGCTGAGCGATCGGCTGCTCGACGCCATTGACATCGAGCTCGGGCATCCGGTGCGCGACCCGCACGGCGATCCCATCCCCGGCGCAGACGGCGCGACCAACCGCCCGAGCGCTCTTCTCCTCGCAGATTCACCGTCGGGCGGACGCGTCGTACGCATCAGTGATCGCGATCCCATGTTGCTGCGACGCCTCGAAGCGGAGGGGATCGTGCTCGACGTCCTGCTCACTGGTCGACGCCGCGACGAGCTGCCCGCCGAAGCCCTCACCTCGATCTGGGTAGAGTTGCCTGCGCTATGACTACCGATTCCGCCTCCGCCATTCCCGTCGACGAGCCCACCGAGGTGCGCCTCGCGGCGGCCGTGAAGCTCTGGGGCGAGGCAGAGGTTGCTACTCGCGCCGTAGCTCTCGTGGGCGGCTACAACGCGGGCGACGACTTTCTGCTGTACGTGGGCGGGCGTCACGCGCAGGGCATTCTCGACGGTGCGCCCGTGCTGTACTGGCCGGAGTTGTGGGGCACCCGCGCGCTGCTCTACGTGTGGGATGCGGCCGCAAGCGACGCCGTCAAAGCGGCCCTCGCCAACCAGGCCTGGCGTGTGCGCGAGATGGCGACGCGCGTCGCCGCCGCCCGCACGCTCGACGTGGCCCCGACGCTCGTCGGCCTGCTCACCGACGAGGTGGCCCGAGTGCGCGCCGCCAGTGCACGCGCGCTGGGGGCGATTGGTGAGTTGGCTCAGGTCGACGACATCCGCCCGCTCTTGAAAGACCCCGAGATCGACGTGCGTCGTGGAGCCCAGCAGGGCATTGACGCGCTGCGTGCCCGGTTTCCCGAGCCGCCCGCAGCCGTCTAGCTAGTCGCCCAGCTTCTGGTCGAAGTCTTTGGGGCTCAGGGCGAGCTCCTCGGCTTCAGCGTCGGAAATCGCCTGCGCGTCGCGCTTCTTGCGCGCCTTACGCATCGACTGGATGTAGTGGTACACGGTCGGGATGAGCGTGATGGCCACGGCACCCAGCAGAATCAGGTCGATGTACTCCGTCACGAATGCGCTGAGCGGCGGGATGTATCCCAGCAGGTACCCCACGAGCGTGAGCCCGGTGCCCCAGATGATCGCGCCGATGGCGTTGTAGAGCGAGTACTTCTTGTAGTTCATGTGGCCCACGCCCGCGGCGACGGGCGCGAATGTGCGAACGATCGGCACGAAGCGGGCGACGATCACGGCGAAGCCGCCGAAACGCTCGAAGAAGCCGTTGGTGCGCTTGACGTTCTCAATGGAAAACAGGCCGGTCTCTTTGCGCTCGAAGATGCGCGGACCCGCCTTATGGCCGATCAGATACCCCACCTCACCGCCGAGGAAGGCCGCCGCACTGATACAGAGGCAGACGAGCCAGATGGGAAGGTCGATCACGCCCTGGAACGTCAGCAGTCCGGTGATGATCAGGAGGGTGTCGCCGGGCAGCAGGAATCCGACCAGCAGGCCGGTCTCTGCGAAGACAATGAAGCTCACGCCGAGGATCGCGAAAGCGCCGAACCCGTTGATCAGGTTCTCGGGATCGAGCCAGGGGATAAGGGCGGCAGGTACCAAAAGTGGACTCCAGTCGTCACGTGCGTTCCTGACAGGGTACTAGGTGCTCCCTGTGTGTGGCTGTGGGGGTAACCCCCGGAACGGTGGAGGTGACCCCGGAACGGTGCGGGTAACCCCCGGAACGGTGTGCGGTAACCCCTGGAACGGTGCGCGGTAACCCCCGGAACGGTGCGTGGTGTGACCTGCGCGCGGGCATCCGCCCCTGCTGGCGTGCGCAACGGCGGAGATTTGCGGATGCTCGGGGCGATTCCTGCGCAAGTCGCGGCGTGTGGCGAATATCTCCGCGTGGGTGGACACTCGGCCCGTGCTGTCAAGCCCTTCATGGAGCCGCGCGCCCTGCCTACCGTGGATGTGAGAGTTCGACGAAGGGAAGTGGATGATGCCGGCACGACGCAACTCGAGCCTGAAAGACCCCGAACTGTACGAGGAACTGCGCAAAGACGGCGCGAGCAAGCAGAAGGCCGCCCGGATAAGCAATGCTGCTGCCAAGGAGGGTCGGTCTGCGATAGGCCGCAAAGGCGGAAAGTCGGGCGACTACGAGGAGTGGACGGTCGCCGACCTCCGGAGCAAGGCGAAGGAGATCGGGCTGACCGGATACTCACGCAAGAAGAAAGCCGACCTGATCAGTTCGCTGCGCAACAGCTGACACCCGCCCCAGGAACGGCGCGCGCCCGATGGGCACCCTCGCTGTGTGCGGAAGGCGGGACTTGAACCCGCACGCCCTAGAGCACAGGAACCTAAATCCTGCGTGTCTGCCAATTTCACCACTCCCGCTGGCGAGAACTGATTCTAATAGCGCGGGTAGTGTGACGACATGACGCCCGACGAAGCCGCCGCCATACTTGGCATCGAACCGGGGGCAGGCAGGCCCGAGATCGACGCCGCGTACCGTCGTGCGGCACGAGCGTCGCATCCCGATCTTGCAGGAGAGTCCGACGCGTTTGTGCGTGCGACTCAGGCGCGCGAGGTGCTTCTGGCCACACCTGTGGTCGTGGTTTCAGAGCCGATCGACGACCGACGGAGTGGTCCGCTGAGTCGCCCGCTGCTCATCACGTGGATCGCGCTCATGGCTTTCGCCATCGCGATATCGGTGGGCGGCAGCCCGTTTCCGCTGACCCCCGCGGAGCCGATCCTCAGGTTCGGGGCGCTCGCCGCGGGCAGCATCGGATATGCAATCACCGGCCGGCGGGGCTTCCTCATGCTCGCCGTGGCGGCCATCGCCGCGACAGCACTCGTGACGATCCTCTTCACCACATTCGGATCTCTGCTCGGGATGCTCCTGCTCGCGGCACCCCTCTACGGCTTGCTCGTTACCCGGGCCCGTCTGCGCCGCTTCTAGAAGAAACGCTCCCTGAGGCTCGCGAAGGCACGCACGAACCGGTGACAGGCGAGTACCCTCGAACCATGATCGATCGCCTCTACCGACTGCCGACGGTGCTTATCGTTGCCACGATCACGCTCGTGCTGGGCATCGGAGTCGGCCTCGCGATCTCACTGCTCGGCACCGCACCTTCGACGGCGGGCCTCTCGAGCATCACGTCGGTCACCGGCGGCGAACCCCGCCAGGGCGGCCGCTAGACAACGTTCAGCGCGTAAACGACCACACGGTCACACCGCCGGTTTCTCCGACACCGGCGAGTTTCCACACAGGGTTCATCGGCGTGACGGTCGACGACACGACCCGCTTGTTCGGCCACCGCGGCGAATCGAACGTCTCCACCGGCAGCACCGCGGCCGCGGTGGTGCAGACCTCCGACACCTCGGCGTAGTCGAGAATCAGCCGGATCGCGTCAAGCCCGTCGGCGCCGGCACCCGCGTGCAGGTGCCGTTCGCTGGCAGGTACGGCACTCAGGATGTACTCGGGGCGCTGCGGAGGATTCGCGAGAATGATGTCTGCCCGGAGCAGCCCGAGCTGCCGAAAATCCGCCTGATACAGAGAGAGGCGTTCCGCCGCCGATTCGCCCAGCAAGCGGATCACGTTGTCTTTGGTCGCTGCCAGCGCCGCTGCGTCGAGATCGCACGCCACTACCGCCCGTGCGCCACGCGACAGAGCCGAGATGGTGATGAGCCCCGCGCCGGATCCGGCATCGACAACCACGCGATCCCTCACGTCAGTGGGCGCGGCCGCGAGCACGGCTGAGAAGGGCGACGGATGATGCACCCCTTCGGGCACCACGAGCCGGGCGCCAATCTCTGACCAGCCCTCCCACGTAGAACCCTCGGCAAGTAGTGGCAGCACCTCGGTCATGCCTCAATGCTGCCACTCCCGGGCTGTGGATAGTGCGGCTCACGTAACACTTCGCTCACACCAGAATGACGCCATGCCGAGCGCCCTCACTGTGATCGCGGAACAGGTCAGGGAGCGGGTCAGGCGTGACGGCGTCGACCTGTCATCCGACCACCAGCTCGCGGCACGTTACGTGCACGACGAGGTGCGTCGCTACAGTGAGCGTGCGCTCGGCGGTTCCGTGCCACTTCTCGACAACGAGGCGGATGCCACGCGGTCGCTCGTGGCGACGCTGACCGGCTTTGGAGCACTCCAGCCCCTCCTTGATGATCCCGATATCGAGGAGGTGTGGATCAACTCCCCCCAGCGGGTGTTCGTGGCGCGCAACGGAGTGGCCGAGCTCACGGGCATCCGGCTCACCGACACCGAGGTGCGCGACCTGGTCGAACGCATGCTGCAGAGCTCGGGCCGCCGGGTCGACCTGAGCTCGCCTTTTGTCGACGCGTCGTTGCCGGATGGTTCGCGACTTCACGTGGTGATTCCCGACGTGACACGGCGGCATTGGTCGGTGAACGTGCGCAAGTTCAGCGCTCGCGTGCGCGACCTGCATCACCTCGTAGGACTCGGCAGCCTCAGCCAGCAGGCCGCCGACTTTCTGAGGATGTGTGTGCTCGCGGGGCAGAACATCCTCGTCTCCGGTGCAACGCAGAGCGGTAAGACGACCATGATCGGGGCGCTGCTTGCCGCGGCTCGCCCTGCCGAGCGCATCATCACCGTGGAGGAGACGTTCGAGCTATCCCTCGCCGCTCGCGACTGGGTGGCGCTGCAGTGCCGCCAGCCGAGCCTCGAGGGCGCGGGAGAGATCTCGCTGCGCCGCCTGATCAAGGAGTCCCTTCGCATGCGCCCCGACCGACTCGTCGTCGGTGAGGTGCGGGAGGCGGAGTCGCTCGACCTGTTGATCGCGCTCAACTCCGGGCTGCCGGGCATCTCGAGCATCCACGCGAACAGCGCTCGGGATGCCCTCATCAAGCTGTCCACCCTTCCCCTGCTGGCGGGGCGCAACATCGATTCATCGTTCGTGGTGCCGACGGTAGCGGCGTGCATCGACATCGTCGTGCAGTGCGAGCTCACCCGCGGCGGCAATCGGCGCGTGGTCGAGATCACCGCCCCGAGCGGGCAGGTAACCGCGGGAGTGATTGAGGCGAGCCCGATCTTCGCGATGAGAGATGGCGGGCTCGAGCCAACCGGCGGGTATCCGAGCCGCACGGCCAAGTTTGCCGCGGCCGGCCTGAATCCGGCGACGGTGCTTGCGCGATGACGATCGTGTGGGGCTTGCTGTTGGGGGCGGGAGTCGTGCTCGTCGCCTCGGCGTTCGTGTACCCGCGCGGCTCGATTCGCGCTCCCCATCGGTGGACCACAGGGATGAGGGTGCGCCTCGTTCAGGCGGGGCTCGAGCGTGTCAGCCCCGCGACGGTGCTTGCGGTGTCGGTGGTGCTGGCCCTGGCGGCGGCATCCCTCGTGTTCGTGCTGCTACACGTGGCCGCGCTTGCCGTGGCGGCGGCCGGAGTGACGGCGCTCACACCAGCTCTGGTCATCGGCCAACGGGCCCGAGCCCGACGGCGTGCGACTCGAGTGGTCTGGCCAGACGTAGTCGACCAGCTCGTTTCGGCGGTGCGCTCGGGGCTGGCGCTACCCGATGCCGTCGTGACCCTGTCGCGCGTGGGCCCGCCGACGACCCGGGCGGCATTCTCGACCTTCGAGGCCGACTATCGCGCAACCGGCAACTTCGGGCTCAGCCTCGATCAACTCAAGGGTCGTCTCGCTGACCCCATTGCCGACCGAATCATCGAGACGCTTCGCATGTCGCGAGAGGTGGGCGGCACTGAACTCACCACGGTGCTGCGCAATCTGAGCGCCTACCTCCGGCAGGAGGCGGCGATCCGATCCGAGGTCGAGGCCCGCCAGTCGTGGGTGCACAACGCCGCCAGGCTGGGAGTCGCCGCGCCCTGGGTCGTGTTGGTGCTTCTGTCCACGCGGCCGGAGGCGGCGGCCGCCTACAGCTCGGCCGCGGGCGCGACCCTCATCGTGGCCGGGCTGATTGTGAGCGTGATCGCGTATCGAGTGATGATGACGATCGGGCGCCTGCCTGAAGAGCGCCGGTGGTTCGCATGACATCGACAAGTGCGCTGGGGCTGCTCACTGGCCTCGGTCTTGGCCTCGGACTGTGGATGCTCGCCAGCCTCGCACCGCGCATGAACCGTCCTCGCCTCACACGCAGGATCGCGCCCTACCTCGTGGACATCTCGTCGGCAGCCCGGGAGGCGGTCGCCCCTCCGGTGCCGGGACCGCTGCCGGTGCTCGGGGTACTGACGCAGCCCCTCGCCGCACGCACCCGTGCCTTGCTGAGCGTCGTACTCGGCGGTAACGATCAGGTGGCGCGCCGCCTTCGGCAGGCGGGCTCGCCCCTCAGCGTCGACGGCTTTCGGGCGAAGCAGTTGCTGTGGGGTATTGCTGGAGCTGTCCTCGGGCTCGTGCTCGGCGGGGTCGCCGTGGGCACGAAGTCTGCCGCGCTGCCATTTGGCGTGCTCATCGTCACAGTGGCCGGCGCCGTGGGCGTCATCGCCCGCGACTACCTGTTGCAGCGAGCTGCGCGAAGGCGGCTCGACAGGCTGGTCGCCGAACTGCCTGTGGTGCTGGAGTTCTTGACCCTGAGCCTTTCCGCCGGCGAGGGCATCCTCGATGCCATTCGAAGAGTGGCGAGGGTCGGTGGGGGAGAGCTCAGCGGCGAGCTCGCCGGAGTGGTGGCCGCAGTGAGCACCGGGTTGCCGTTCGCCGAAACCCTCAGCCAGCTCGAGCGCGATCTGGATCTTGCGCCCCTTTCCCGCTGCATCGAGCAGATTGTCGGCGCGCTCGAGCGCGGAACGCCCATCGTTGAGGTGCTGCGGGCACAGGCTCAGGATGCCCGCGACGATGCCAAGCGGTCGCTCATCGAGGTCGCCGGTCGCAAGGAAATCGCGATGCTGTTTCCGCTGGTGTTCCTCATCCTGCCGATCACGATCTGTTTCGCGATCTTTCCGGGAATCGTCGTGCTCCAGCTGGGCCTGTGACCTACCGGTCCACGGCCGCGAGGATGAGCGCCGCGAGCTCGTCAGGCTTCGTGAACTGCGGCCAGTGGCCGGTCGGCAGGTCGACGAGCTCGTAGCTCTTCGTAGCGGCGAGTTCGGCCGCGAACGGGATGCCCGCGTCGATCCACTGCTGCATCTGTGCGGCGGGAAATTCGCAGCAGATAACCGTGACGGGAACGTCGTAGCGGCGTGGATCACTCAGGGTCTGCGGGTCACTCGTGACGTGCACCGGCTCGGGCACGGCAACGGCGCGAAACTCGGCACGCAACTCATCGGTGAGGTCGGTGAGGTCGGCATCCTCAAACACTGACCAGTCGGGAAGCGGCACTTCGTCGCCCACGACAGGCAGTTCGTCGTTGATCACTCCACCCTCGCCCAGCGGACCGGAATCGACGTAGACGATGCGCGTGATGGCATCGGGTCGGGCATCCGCCACGGCATGGGCAATCGCACCACCAGCACTGTGCCCGACGAGCACGACGGGCGCTCCGATCGCATCCACAGCGGCGGTCACGAAGTCGACCTGTTCGCGCAGTGTGGAACCGGATCGGGTCAGCGCATGCACGCGATGCCCCGCCGCCATGAGCGCGGGTGAGACCCGTGACCAAGAGTCGCCTGTGAGCCAAAAACCGGGGATGAGAACCATATCCATGCCCCGAATGTAGTGAGTACCACTGACACGTACTCGAAACATTCTCGGCACATGTCGTCCCTACGCTGAGCGGCAGGACGCCGCCTGTGGGGCGGGGTCGCCGCTACCCGAGGGATTCGTCATGAGTGGAAACAACGTAAGGCGTCAAGCGATCACCGATGTGGAAGCCTATGTGCCGCCCACGGTGAGCTTCGATCTCACCGAAGCCCCCGGTGAGATCTTTGGTGCCAACGTCTTTAACAAGTCCGTGATGCAGAAGCGCCTGCCGAAGTCCGTTTATAAGTCGGTCATGTCGACCATCGAAAACGGTACGACGCTCGATCCGCTGGTGGCAGACGCCGTGGCATCCGCAATGAAGGACTGGGCTCTCGAAAAGGGCGCGACCCACTACGCGCACGTCTTCTACCCCCTCACCGGGCTCACCGCCGAGAAGCACGACAGCTTTTTCGAGCCGGTCGGTGATGGCACCGCCCTCGCCGAGTTTGCGGGCAAGACCCTCGTGCAGGGCGAGCCCGACGCGTCGAGCTTTCCCAACGGCGGACTCCGCAACACCTTCGAGGCCCGTGGCTACACCGGCTGGGACGTCACGAGCCCCGCATACGTGCTCGAAAACCCCAACGGCAACACCCTGTGCATCCCCACGATCTTCGTCTCAATGACGGGGGAGGCGCTCGACCACAAGACGCCGCTGTTGCGATCGCAGCAGGCCATGGGCACCCACGCAACCCGCATTCTCGAGCTGTTCGGCCACACGAACCTCAACAACGTCGTCGCGTTCTGCGGCCCAGAGCAGGAGTACTTCCTGGTCGACCGCCACTTCTTCCTCGCGCGCCCCGACCTGCTCAACGCGGGCCGCACACTGTTCGGCTCGAAGCCGCCCAAGGGCCAGGAGTTCGACGACCACTACTTCGGCGCCATCCCCGAGCGAGTGCTCGGCTTCATGATGGACACCGAGCGCGAGCTGTTCAAGCTCGGCATTCCCGCCAAGACCCGCCACAACGAGGTCGCCCCGGGGCAGTTTGAGATCGCGCCGATGTTTGAGCGCGGCAACGTGGCATCCGACCACCAGCAGCTGCTGATGACGACGTTCAAGACGATCGCCAAGAAGCACGGCATGGAGATCCTGTTCCACGAAAAGCCGTTCCAGGGCGTCAATGGATCGGGCAAGCACGTCAACTTCTCACTCGGAAACAACGAGCTCGGCAGCCTCTTCGTGCCCGGCGACAACCCCCACGACAACGCGCAGTTCCTGGTGTTCTGTGCCGCGACGATTCGCGCAGTGCACCTGTACGGCGGCCTGCTGCGCGCATCGGTGGCGTCGGCGTCGAACGACCACCGCCTCGGAGCCAACGAGGCTCCGCCCGCGATCATCTCGATCTTCCTCGGTGACCAGCTCGCCGACATCTTCGAGCAGATTGCCAAGGGGTCGCTCACGAGCTCGAAGGGTCGCGGCACGATGAAGATCGGCGTCGATACCCTCCCCGTGCTGCCGACCGACCCGGGTGACCGCAACCGCACGAGTCCGTTTGCCTTCACGGGCAACCGATTCGAGTTCCGCGCGCCCGGTTCGCTGCAGACCGTTGCAGCACCGATGGTCACGATCAACACGATCATGGCCGACTCGCTCGACTACATCGCGACGCGTCTCGAGGCGGATGTGGCCGGTGGCGCCGACTTCGACGAGTCGGTGCAGAAGCTGCTCACCGAGATCATCACCGAGCACGGAGCGGTCGTCTTCAACGGTGACGGATACTCCGACGCCTGGCCGATCGAGGCCGAGAAGCGCGGACTCAAGAACCTCAAGACCACTCTCGACGCGCTCCCGGAGCTCATTACGCCTGAGGCTCTCGCCCTGTTCGAGAAGTACGGAGTCTTCAACGATCGCGAGATGCACAGCCGCTACGAGATTGGACTCGAGCAGTACGTGCTCACGATCGGTGTCGAGGCTCGCCTCACCGCTGAGATCGGTGCGACGGTCATCCTGCCCGCAGCGGTTCGCTACCAGACCGAGGTCGCCAAGAACGTGTCGGCACTCAAAGCCGCCGGCGTGGACGCCGACACGAGCTCGCTCGACGAGGTGTCGGCACCGATCGCGGCCCTCCGCTCTGCGCTGGCCACCCTGCGCGACGGACTCGCCGCTGAGGGCGCCCACGACGCCCTTGCCGAGGCCAAGCACGCGAAGGATGTGCTGCTGCCCGCCATGAACGCGGTGCGCGCCGCAGCCGACGCGCTCGAAGACATCGTCGCTGACGACCTGTGGCCGCTGCCCACCTACCAGGAGATGCTCTTCATCCTGTAGGCACTCAGACTGACGCTGGTGGCCGACGGGAACGGTCGGCCACCAGCGTCATCCTTGTGGATAGCGCCGGATGCTTCGCTCCCACTGCTCGCACAATGAGGCCATGCGACCTCTCTTCAACCACATGCGGACTGACGACCGCGGTGACGTGCCCGGCTGGGTGCTCATCAAGAAATATAGAATATGGGTATGTCTATTCGCGCTGCTGTTTACCTCCGAATCTCCCTTGATCACACCGGAGAAGAGCGCGCGGTCACCCGCCAACGCGAGGACGCTTTCGCCCGCATCAAGCGCGAGAAGTGGACCCTTGGCGAGGTCTACATCGACAACGGGATCTCAGCATCCCGGCGGGAGAAGCGCCGTCCGGAATATGACCGAATGCGCGCAGATTTCGAGGCGGGTCGGTTCTCGGTGCTGGTTTGCTACGACTTGGATCGACTGACCCGCCAGCCGAGCCAGCTTGAAGAGTGGATCGCCCTCGCGGAGACTCGCGGCCTCCGCATCGTCACGACCAATGGTGACGTTGACCTCGGGACCGACGGCGGGAAGATGTACGCGCGCATTAAGGCGGCGGTGGCAAAGGGCGAGGTAGAGCGCATGGGCGCTCGCCGCAAGCGGTCCAACGAACAGACGGTCGCGGAGGGTCGCCCGGCCCCCGGTCGGCGTCCCTACGGATGGGAGCTTGGTGGCATCGAGTTACGCGAGGAGGAGGCTCGGGTCGTCCGTGACATCTATGCGGCGGTGCTGGCTGGAGAGTCTGTCCGGGCGCTCGTGCGCGACCTGAATGCGCGCAATGTTCCATCCCCGGCACTGGCCGCCGTGCTCGACAAGCTCGACCGACGACAGCGGAAGGGCGAGAGCGTGCCACCGGAGGTCTGGGAGGCTGCGCGAGCGTCGGCGTACCCGTGGACGGCTTTCAAGACGAGGCAGCTCATTGACCGCGAGCGGAATTATGGGGCGCTCGTCCGATACGGAGTCGAGCAACCGACGAGCGTGATTCAGGCCATCGTGGACCGTGATACGCACGAGAAAGCTCAAGCAATAATTTCGGAGCGTTCCCAGCCGGGACGCAAGCCGGAGAAGCACCTCCTGAGCGGTCTAGCAACGTGCGCAGTCTGCGAGATGTCGCTCGGCGCCAAGCAACTGCGCGACGGGAGCGGCGAGCGCTCGCCCTATTACGTGTGCACAAGTCGGATCAATCGGAACGTGGCAAGCGATGGGAAGATTCACCCGACGATCCGCTCCCGCATTCTGGAGGAGCGCGCGCGCGAGGAGGTCGTCGCGGCGTTCCTGTACGGCCCCGCCGAGTTGTTCCCAGGTCAGGACGACGGGGATCTCGGAGACCTGCACAAACGCTTGAAGCGCACCCGCGAAGAATTAGGCAGAATCGTCTACGCCATCGGCAAGGGCACTATCTCTCAGGGCCGTGCAGCGTCTCAGGTGGCTGTGCTGGAGCGCGAAGAGGACGCGCTCGTCGCGGCCATCCAGGAGGCCCAAGCTCGGGCTTCAACGGGTCGTTTCGTGGACATCCGGCGCGGCGTCATCGCACCCGGTGAGCGCGTGGACGTGGGCCGCGTGGTCGAGGTCCGACAGGCGCTCGCCGCCGAGTACAACTCACTCCCGTTCGACGCGAGGAGGAGTCTCACCGCCGCACTTCTGGACATACGCGTAGCTCCCGGCTATGGGGCTAAGCGCGCCAACATCGTCCACAAGGTGGTCACGTCGCTGAACGACGGTGAGCCGCTCTTGAAGGGCGACGAAGACGCCGCATAAGGTCGGATCATGGCCACTCGCTCAGACTTGACTCCCGCATTTGTCGCGGCGTTCGCGCGCTTGCAAGAGGTCGGCATCTTCGAGGAGTTCGACGCCGCCGTCCGCGTCGATCCGGAGTACGCCGTCGCTATCGCACAAGGGGCCATGAGGCTGCGCGCGAGAATGAACCCATGACGACATGGCAGACCGTGCGCGATGAGTTGCTCGCGGCTACGCCAGTCGCGCCCCTCGAACTCGGGAACGTTCCAGAGACCGGGATTTATGCGTGGTGGGATCTGGACGGCGCACTCGCCGCGCACTACCCTGATGACTTCCCCGCCGTGCACCCCGAGCGCCCTCTCTACATTGGCTTGGCAGAGGGACAGGGACTCGCCTCACGCGGCGTCAAAATGCACTTGAAGCGGACCCGCGTCTCAGGGCTGCGGCGCTCCCTCTCGGCTCTACTCCGCGACGAACTCGACCTCGCGCCCGGCGTGCTCCCTGCGCGGGGCGGCATGTTCGGCCTGGCCTCGGAGGTCGAGCCGCGCCTCACCGAGTGGATGCTCGGCCACCTGCTCGTGACGTGGGTTGTCCGTGAGGCACCGGGCCAGGTTGAGCCGGAGATCATTGCCGCCGAGCTACCCCCGCTGAATTACGATCACGCCACGAATGGCCCCTACGCCGCGCGGATGAGACGGCTCCGGGCCGACCTCCGCTCGGCGGGTCTTCCGTAATTCTGGGCGTTCTAGACGGATATCAGCTAGTTGCTCGCTGTGGGGACTCTCGTTCTCGGTAGCGTTCTGGCCCTCTTGCCTGCTTGGTAAGAGGCCACTTCTCGACCATGCTTAGCTCGCCAACCACGCCGTTTGTTGCCCGTACTCTCGGGCTAGGAGGTGGTGTCGTTCCTTGGCGAATGCTCCTGTGCACCTTCGCCAGGCAGCACATCCTCGGCGGCCAACACAACAAGTTCCGCGACAGTCCATCTGCTCGGGGGTGCGACTCCACCGGAAACAGTCCGCGTCAGCCGCCTTCCCCAGGCGAAGAGGTTCTTTGCCCAGAGATCCTCCAAAAGTGACTTCAGCGAACGCTGCGCTTCTCGAATCTGAGAAAGGCTATCGAGGTCTGAGGAGATCTCGCCCCAGTCTTTGGCGGTCTCCAGGAACGCATCAGCGGCGTCTACGCGGTCTTCTGCGTGCGCGTCGTCGAGCGGTATCAGGTTGTACATCTGGACTCCGCTCACGAGGTTCCATACTTGGCTGCCGGAAGTGATGGGGTCGAACGGTATCGAGTCCTCGTCCGCCCCTTTGTGGACTTTGATTGGCTCGAATCCGGGTACGCCATCTATCCGCGCCTCCGCCCACTTCTCATGTTCAGCCTTCGCAGTGCGGAGTGCCTGGACTGTATGAATGTCAGGCTGGTCGTCCACTCGTTTGTGGTCTTCAGGACAAAGGAGGATCAAAATGGAGTAGCCGTCAATGTCCCTTCGCTCCTCGATGCCACCTCGCGGGCCGTCAAGAGCACGCGCAATGATGTGCGCTTCCTCTCCAAGTATGAGGCCCGCCAACAATGGCGATTCGGCGTCGGCGGTGAGCGGTCGCTTGCACAATGCACACCTATTGTGGGCGCGACCCCAAAGGAGTTTGCGGTCCGCTTGCGAGATCGTCATCACCTAATCATGACGGGAAAGAAATGGCCCCGGCAGAGAAAAGCGGGGGTTTGGCCTGTTCTATGCGGACTAGTTCTCAGGGCAGAGCGTTTCGGATGCCACTCCCGTCACGAAACCATAGTCTTCGGATTCCAGCCCGGAGCTAAAGGCGAGGCCGAGAATTAGTGATCCTCCGCCCATCGCTAATGCATTGCAAACGTCGTTGCCGAGCGTCAACAGTTCGGCGTCGCTTAGTTCGATTTCGGTGTTCTCGTGGATCACTCGAAGAAACTTTTCGTCCGGCGTCTCAGCGCTGCATCCGGCGAGCGCGAGAGTGGTGAGGAGGGCAAGGGCTATAGGAATGCGTCGATTCACTGTGGTTCCAATCTGGTGAGGTTATTTCGCGCCCTGCGCGATTGCGAGGTCGGTGGGTTCGAGGCAGGACGGGCATTTCATAACCGGGCCGGAGACTTTTGCAGCTCCAAGGAGCCGTCCGCAGTGGCGACAAGCCATCTGTACGCGGAGCCAGAACCCGCCAAGGAGGATAGGCGCGATCACCGTCAGTAATGCGCCCACCGGGGGAAGGACGATTCCCACGAGGCCCCCGACGAGGACTCCGCCACCCAGACTGAAAATCCAGAACCGGAAGCGAAGGAGGTTCTCCCAGTAGACCCGCTTGACCATGAGCGGAGGCGGAGTCTTGCGCTCTATCGTGTCGCGCCGCAGAGGTGGGACAACTTGTTGACTCGGCGCGACGGGAGCCGTCGAGAGATGGCTGTCCGACTGGACTACGGGTGCCACATGAATGGTCCAGCCGCTGCCATCCCACCAACGCGTTGAATTGGCGTTCTCAGGGTCTGGATACCACCCGGCGGGCGGTCCGGCGGATCGAAGTTCGGTCACGGCTACTCCTCGACGATCAATGGATATCCATCATGATGGATATCCATAACAACCACTAACCCCCTTACGGGTGGACTTAGGGCGTGTCTAATTCGAGTCCTGTTCCATCTCCGGACTATGAAGCCCTGCGCTTACACCTCGGCCAACTCCGGCATGAGCGCGGGTGGTCCTACGACGAATTGGCGGCACGATCCGGCGTCGGCAGAGCCACCCTGGTCTCCCTCGAGTCTGGCAAGCCCCGCGCGCGAAAGCCGGGCATTCCACAGACTCATGGCACATTGACGACTTGGTATCGAATCGCTCGCGCCCTCGATGTCGACCTCGGAGACCTGCTCCGACCGATGTACGGCGACACCTGACGAATCGATTGGCGCGACCCGCAGAATGCGGCGGAGAAGCAGTGCCCCGAAGTGCGAGCCGACTTCGTTCCGGCCCTGAGCGAGGGGAGCCGAATGACGCTCGCCGGATTGCTGAATCAAGGCAGAGTCGTCGGAGCTGGGACCTAGCCTGTGGCTATGGAAGAAGCCGAGCGGCCCGTTGATGATGCCACTATGCGGAGGTGGGCGGAACTCGCGCTCACCGTCCGGAGTTACGGCCAGGTGATCTCAACAGTATCGACGCCGCGACCGGGAACGGCCTTTGCCACCGCCGATGCGATGTACCCGACGGAGTCCATTAGCCAGTGGTGCCGCGAGGGGATGAGGTCGGCTCTCGACCACCTCGGCCTCTGGGCCGACCATGCCGTGCCGCTCCAGCAATACGAGGGCCAGGTGGTCCGGCACGGGGGTTTCCGTTGGGCTTTCACGCTGATGCGGGGAGGCATCGAGGGAGCCGCTCAATCGCTCTGGCTCTCCGGCTCTGCCAGCCTCCCCGAGGCCCTCGCTCGCCTCGTGCGCATGGTCCGCCATGATTTGGCGGAGGAGGCGAAAGCCATGGAGGCGATGGGCCGAGATTCGTCGCATCCGAGAGGACGACTCCTCGGCCACGAGAAGGCGGCTGGACTTCTCACCGAGCACGGCAAGAACACTCCGCACCTCCCGGCGATGGTGGATCTCGTGAAGAGCGCGGCGACCGACGCGGGGTTCTCTCAGGGCAAGTACGAAGGCCATTGGCGCGTCTGCTCGGCAGCCGCGCACGGCAAGGATTGGGCCGTCCGCGAGCTGCAGATGCTGACCGGCGAACCGTACGAGTGGCGTCCGGGCCAGTTCCATTTCCAAGGCTACGTGGACCCGGCGAAGCTAACGGAGATACTCTCCGACACGCTGGACCTTGTGGCAGTGGCGCTCCATCGCTACCTCGCGCGGGCGTATGACGGCGATGTGAAAGCTCTCCTCCAACGATCCATCTACGAAGCCGCGAAGCTGACTCCGCAGATGGACGACGGCACGCACATTCGCCGCGTCGCGGCGGAGATGGGGATCGAGGATGACGCCTAGTCAGTCGGAATAGCGGACATCCCGTCCCCTCGGAAGACGTGGCTGGTCCAACCCACTTCGCGCGACCATCGGGTGACCGTGGTCCCGTAGCCGACGAAAAGCCAGAGATCGGTCAGCGGGTCCATGCCGGACGGGTCGGGCGACCGGATCTCGTCGGCATCCCAGAGTGCCGACCAGATAGAGAACGGCACCCGCGACTCGTGGAGCCTGAACGCTAGATGCAGCTCCTCATGGCCGGAGCGCGCGAGCTTGGCCACGTTGTCGATCCAGATAGGTTCGGCCTGCAACGACTCGACCCACCCCGCCAGGCCCTCCAAATACTCGTCTATCGCGCCCCCGCTGCCCTCGGGGAGGACATCCACGCGACCCCCGCGCGAGGTGCCGCTGAAACGTCGGAGACGCACCGCAGTGCGCTCGTACCACGCCCACTCGGCGGTGCCATAGATCACATCTTCGGCCTTGTCGGCGTCGTCCAAGTCGAGGAGGTCGAGCCATCGCACGAGAGCCGGGACGTGGCGCTCGATGTCGCGTCGCAGTACGCGGCTCGGCGGATAGCGAAAGTCCCACCAGTGCGGGGTCTCGGGCAGCTCCAGCTCGATTGGGAACGACAACATCTCCAGCGCTACGGGGTCGGAAAGTGTGGTCATCTCGACGGCGGCGACCCCGCCATCCGGGTAGTAGATCTCGGCATCGTGGTAGCCGCTTACGGCGCCGTCGTCTACGTGCTCCACGGGTAGACCCGTGACGCGCCGGATCACTTCCTCCATGAAACGCTCGTGCCCTCGCGGCTCTGCCATGTAGCAAGCATGACGTATGCGCGCGCGGGCACGAGAGGGGCTGAGCGGTATGAGCGATTTACCCGCTTGATGGCCTACCTCGCAGAACCGGCTACGCCGCCCGCTGATGCGATGAGCCTCCTCCAAGTCGGTGCCGGGGTCTCGCTGCCGGGCGGCAGCCGCTATGCGGTCGCCCGGGCTTTGGTGAGCCGGTAGATGGTCGCCACGCTCGCACCCAGGGTGCGGGCGATCTCGGGAACGCTCTCGCCTGCGTCGCGGAGGGCCTGGGCGTGCTTGGCCCGCTTGCCGTCGAGCGCTTTGGGGCGGCCTCCGGTGCGCCCCTGGGCCTTGGCGGCGGCGAGGCCAGCGATAGTGCGCTCCTGGATAAACTCTCGCTCCATCTGAGCGAAGATGGCGAGCATCTGGAGCATGGCCCGGCCCGTGGAAGTCGAGCTATTGAGGCCGTCCGAGATTGACTCAACGAAGATCCCGCGCTCGGACAGGTCGGCCAGGAGCTGGGCGACGTGCGCGGTCGAGCGTCCGATACGGTCGAGTTTGTAGACGACGATGGTGTCTCCCGGCTCGACATCCGCGAGGAGAGCATCCAGGCCGGGGCGGGAGGTTTTGGAGCCGCTCACGCCGTGATCCGCGTAGCGGTTTCGCTTCAGCACTCCCGCCTTGTCGAGCGCGTCATGCTGGAGCTGCTCGTCTTGCTTGCCAGTGCTCACGCGGAGATAGCCGAGCCGCTGCCCGGTCTTGGTCGAAGTGCTCATGCGTCGAGTCTCTCATGAACCCAAACCTTTTTGCAACGCAATAAGCAACGGGTTTTGATAGCGGCGTGTCTCGCCTCTCGAGGCACTTTCACGCCTCGCGGCGGTTCTCGTCTGAGGATCGTTTTCGAGAACTCCATCGAGAAGAGTTCTGGAGTGCAGACAGGAATGTCTGTCCCCCATGGCACACTTACGCTACGGCTAACCGAGCCGTTCTCATCACCCGAAAGTGAGGCACCCGACAATGTACGAGATAACCGCTATCCAGGTATCGAGCAGACCTCCCACGCTCGGCACGATCACTAGCTACTATTTCCAGGGCCGCAACGGAGAGGCCAGTAACTGGATCAATAAGCCCGCTGCGGTCGCTCATGTTCGCAGCTACCCGAACACGGTCTACGTGAGCGGGGGCGGCTCCTCCACCTATGTGGAGGTCGTGGAGAACGGTGCTAACCCCTACCTCCGCACCAAGGGGAATAGCTCCACGAGCGACAACCTGCTCTCGCAACCCATCCACTAACTGCTGATGCGAGGTCTCGCTCCTATCCACACCGAATCGGAGTGAGGCCTCGCAATTCTGAATCTAGGAACTAGGAAGTTCCTCCAGTGGTGGCAACCAACCTTGCGGTCAGACCAGCAGCATCGAGCTTGTGACCGTTGAGCAAGCGAGCGACCTCTGCCAGGTCCGCCCACCCGCTTGCGGCGAGACCCTCGGAAAGTGCTCGGACGTCAGCTTGAAGCTCGCCCATACCCCGTGCATTTATGACACGCATCCCCGTCGGGCCGCTTGCAGTGTTGTGTAGCTTCTTCTCTCGATGGATCATTATCGGAGTAGCTGCCTCGTCGGCGGGATATCTCTTGCCAAACCACTGCATAGCTTCCCCCAGCTGACCGGCATCACGTTTGCTGATGAACTCGCTTACTGCGCCGCTCTTTGCCTCGATGACCCAGAAGCGACCAGGCTCGATCGCCCAAAGATTATCGGGACCATTTCCAAGTTGTCTCTCTGGGCGTTGTGAGCCAAGTCCGAGAAAGAGGCCCAGTTCTAACACGGCTTCTTCGAACTCCTCGGTAGCGGTCGGGTCGAATCGGAGGCGTTCGAGAATTCCTTCCACTGCGACGCGGAGCGCTGCGGGCGTACCGAACATCGTTGTGGCCCGCTCCGCTAACTTGGCAGACTGCGACCCAGCGAACGTGAGAGGTCTGTAAGCGATCCCGGTCAGTGGCCGAAGCACGTAGAGGTTGTTCGTCCGAGCAATCGCCAACATGGTTTGGGCTTGAGCAGGGTTGTACCGCTCCGTGTAAGTTGCTGCCTGCTCCAGGAGTTGGCCAGCTTGTCGCGGGTCCTTGCAGACTTCTGCCGCGGCACTGAGGCGCGTGGAAGCACCTTCGAGATCCCCGGCTGTTGCTGAGTCGAACGCTCGGCGAGTTTCTATCGCGGACAAATCTATCCGTGCAGACGAGGGCACCAAAGATCTCAGTTGACTTTTCGCGTACTTGACCCACGCGGCATCACGGCTAAGGGATTGTTTGGCGGTGTCAATGATCTTTCCGAGCGGCAGGTTGTCCATGTCCTTCGCCATGATCCTTGACGCCTTAAGTTGTGCTTGCGTGGCGGGGCTGAATCTTTCGAGCGTTCTCGGATCGACTGTGAGCTGCGAGAGCCTTCGACCAATGAGAAAGACGACACAGTGGTCTTCGTTGCTTCGGACTGCTCGCCCCATGCCCTGCTCGAGTCTCTGCACCTGGCGGTCATCGACTCCACCGATGGTGCGCTGCATCAACGACTCCAACCGCTCGTCGCCGCTGAATGCCTGCGGGAGTCCGTCGATCACGAGAATCCGGCAGGCCTCGTCCGGAAGGTCGATGCCGTCGTATTTATTGGCCGTAACGACAAGGCCGACGTGCTTTCCGGAGCGCAGCGCGGCCACCACCCTCGTCAGGTTGTCCTTCGTGGCTATGGTCGGGCTGTAGTCGCTCCACGCTGACATGGCTTTGTCACTGGGCACGATCACAAGGGTGTTGTACTCCTTGCTAAGCTTCGCGATCTTCGCACGGATGTCGTCAGCGCTAATTGCCGGGTTGATCTCCTGCGGTGCAAGGATCATGCGTTCGCCGATATCGCCCGCAGTAAGGGGTTGGATCGGAACTGCGACCAACTCGGGGTCCGCGTCGAAGTCAGTAATCAGGGCGCTATCGTTCGCCAAAGTGGCGGTGAGAAAAACACGACGCTGCGCATCGGCGAAGCTGTGAACTCGACCAACTGGCGGGCAAGGGGGAACGATAGTAAGCCCGGTTCTCGTAAATACGATTCGGCAAAGCCCTAAAACTTCCCGAATCGCATCTAGGCCGTAGTCGAATTCGTTGTCGGGCTTGTATCGACGCAGGATGGTGCGGACTTGGTCCAACTTGTTGGACAGCGCCCAGAATGGAACACGCGCGAATCCTCCACCGGTCTCTTCTCGAATGTCCAGAAGAACGTCTGGGGCTTGTTCTTTCAGGTCTCCGTCAAAAAGTTCAAGCAACTCGCCAAAGGTCGAGTTGGTGCGAGCAATAGTGACGGAGAACTGGTCTTTCAGAGTGGCGAGGACGGCGTGGGCATCGTCAATCACCACAGCGCCGATGGGAACGCGAGGAGCGCTAGGGCGATTGTCCGAGAACACTGTGTGTCCGTTGAATAGTTTCGCGCCCGTTACTACAGCGATCGCATCACCCGATAAGTACGCTGCGGATTCAGGATCAGTGACTACAGGTATTCCGAGGTTCGCCGCTTCTTTTTCAACCTGTTCAACGAGGTACTTGTTGGGTGCCACGTATAGGGCGGGGCGGATACCTTCGTTCAGGTAGCTCTGCAAGATCACTAACCCGTCGATTGTCTTGCCACCGCCGGTGTTGACCTTGATTACTATGTCGCGCTGAGTGCGCTTTTCGTCCCACTTGGTCAGAATCTGCGCTTGAACATCACGCATGTATCCGTAGTTCTTAGCCTTGTACGGAAGCTGTTCGTATAGCTCGCGCGGATTCGTGGGCGGAGCCTCCGAAGACTCTCGAAGCAACTTATCGAAGTCCACATTGTCTCCGTTCATCGGGCCGCGGATCGAAATGGCGGCGTTCAGTCAACATACCGTGCGTGCATTCCGGGGCCTTGAACACCAGCATTGCGAGCTTCATTGGTCAATGCATGGGGGGCTTTTGTGATTTCAGGCTCGCGCGTTCACAGACCAGAGAATCCGCTCATTGTGATATTTCAAACTCTCCTCGGAGATGTCGTGCCCTGGTGCACGCCGAAGCTCGCCTCGCAACAGGGGGATCGCCCCCATGTCGCACAGCGCGTGATGGTTGGGGCAAAGAACGATGATGTTCGCTGGAACGTCAGGACCGTTGTGGTCCTGACCGAGGGGGATGATGTGGTGTGCTTCGGAGTATGTCGCACCACCCGGAATGCCGAGCGCTACACCGCACAACTGGCATCTGTCGCGATGCAGAAGCTTCACCTGGCGAGCTAGCTTCGTATCTCTTAGAACACGGTAGGTCGTCACGGCGACGCGTTCGGGCCGTTCGTCCCCCGAAGGTAGATCGAGTGCTACCGGAGTTTCGTTGACAAGCTGGCGAAGACCCCAGATGCCTCTCCCTAGACCTTCGACTGAGAAGAACAAGTCCCGGCGATTCTCATACCCGTTCGAATCGGCAGATTGTCGTTGGATCTCTCGACGTATCGTGTCGCGCCAGGACTCGGGGAGGGTGGGACGCAGCTTGGCAACCTCGGTATAAATTTCGTCATACGTGGCAGTTCCACCCAATGTCTGAAGAGCAGAGACTATGTCATCGGTCCAGGTCGGCATGTACCGACGGTAGACCAATACGTGAGGCTCACTGGGGACCAGCTTTTGTCCGGCCTCGCTCCTGTCCATCCCCGAATCGGAGCGAGGCCCGCCGCCCATCTCGCCGGGCGCGGTCGAGATGGGCGGCTATCCGAGTCGAGAGCGTCGTGAGCGAACCGACTCGGAGTCTGTGGAGTTGTAGGTGGAGGCCCGCCCTAGATGGTGGGGTAGGCGGGCCTCCCGCCGCGCGAGGCGGCATTCGCGGCGGGGCAACGCTCGAAGAAGCACCGCCGCGAAATCTTCTTTAGGGGTCCAGGGGTCGGCTCAGAATCTTCTTTGCCACGGCCCCCTGGAAGAATCGTCGCTCAATGGAGGCCCGGCTCTCGGCTGGCACCCGGATCTCTGTCCCGTCGATGACGAGCCAGAGTTCGCCATCCGGGAGCTGCAGGATCGCGAAGCGCTCGCCGGAGGGAAACACGGCGCGAGTTCCGGAGGGAACGCCGATGACCTCGCGGGGCGAAATCCAGAGCGGGACCGTCGTCATCGCCTGGCTCCGAAGTAGTGAACCGCGAGCGCGGAGCGGACGCCGGTCGGGATGTCGATCTCGCCGCGTCCGCCGAACATGTGGAGCCGGGCGCGATAGAGGACGTAGGCGAGTTGTCCGTCCGCCGCGACGACGACGCCAGCGCCCTGGGGAACGCCGTAGGTGGCTCCGCCAGCCCGTACCGTCTTTGGCCCGGTGAGGGTCGGCTCGGGCAGGAGACGGGGCAGCTTGCCGCTCACGTCGTCACCTCTGCGTCACGTCGGAGGATGGCTGCGAAGTCGGTGAGGGTCATCGAGACGTAGGACTCGCTCCCGCGTCGTCCGGCTCGACTCTGGATCACGGCGGCGTGAGGCTTGCCGTCGAGTCGTGCGGCTTCCTGGGCGGCGTCCAGCGCCCCGCTCCAGTCGTGACGGTAGTCGGCTCGCACGAGTACGGCCCAGCGCTCCAGACCGTCGATGTCGGACGCTGGAGGCTCCTCGGCGGCGAACACGTCGGAGAGCTTCGCGTAAGTCGGGCGCACTCTCACGGGGACATCCTCGGCAGTGAGGAGCAGCTCGACCAGCTCGCGGTACTTGGCCGCGCGGGTGCGGTTCTGTCGGTCGCCCATCGCTAGACCTCCCGACGGTTGGGCGCGTAGTCGGAGCGGGCGCGGACGCCTCCGGCATCTAGGCGGGCGCGCTGCTCGGCTGCAGCTCGCTCTTGGGGGCTGGAAGTGGGCGCGCTGAGCGTGTGCGAGGTGGACGGGGCGGGGCCGTACTCGCGTTCTACGGCCTCACGAGCGGCGGCGCGCTCGGCAGGGTCCAGGATGGCCCACGCACGCTTACGAGCGGCCTCACGCTGCTCCTGCCAGTCGGGATCTCCGAACGTCCATCGCGGCTCTGTCGCGGGCCATTGTCCGCGCACGATGCGAGCGCCCTCGGTGTCCACGGCATCGAGCCAGGAGTCGCCCTCGCGGTTGATGGTCCGGGCAATGTGATCCGGGGTGAGCTGCACGCTGGAGCCTCGCGGCCATACGTGGCCCCATGCCGTGACGGCCTGTCGAAAGCTGATCCAGTCGCCCGCGTTGAGCTTGCCCTCGGGGGTCGTCGTGATGGTGTCGGCGGTCATGCCTGTACCTCTTTCGTTTCGAGAAACTGCGCTCGCACCTCGCGGGCGTGGCTCTTGTGGTCTGTCTGGTCGAGCACGGCGGCGATGGCCTCGCCCACCTCGGGATGAGTCCGCGCGGCGATGAGGGCGGCACGAGTCACAGCCCGATATGCGGCGTACTGCGCGAGTGGTTGCTCGTGCTTGATCCCCATGGCGGAGAGAACTCCGAGCGCTCGGAGTTCGGCATCGCCAGCCCGGAGCACGGCGGCACTGTGCCCGGCATCCTCGGCAACGTCTGCGGCCTCCCTGGCACGCTCAGCGACGCGATGGACTCGGAGGGCAATGGACGCCGCATCGAGTCCCATCGCCGTCGTGGACTCTTCGTCCAGCTCCATGTGGTTGACGAGGTGACGACGAATCGAGCTGCGAGCGATCCCGAGGCTGGCCGCAAGTCCCGAAATGCTCTCGCCCTCCAGCAGTCGCATCTCGATGCCCTGCCGCTGCGAGTGCGAGCACACGAGACAGGGACGGCCCACGGCCCTGGGCTGCTCGATGATCTCGCTCATGTGTAGTTATATCGGCCACAACGAGGATCGCTTCGCGGGGAGTTCTCGAATCAGGTTCGGGCGTACCTCTCGAACCTGGCCAGCCGCTCGGCGTGCTCCTGCTCCGCTGCGAGACGGCGTTCGATCTGCTCGCTCTCGTACGCCCTGCGAGCCTCCCAGAGACCGGCGTCCACCTCGGCGCGCTCACGGCGGTCTGCGGCGGCTTCTTCGCGCCTGGTCGGCTGGCGAAGCTCGGGCGGAGGCTCCGGCGCATGGCGCTCGCGGAGTGCGTCGAGCATCCGGTAGACGGTCGCCCGGCTATAGGGCTGTGCCCTGCCCGAGTTGAAGACGCGGAGCCTGTCCGAGGGCCGGAGGTACTGGAAGAGTGCGAGCACGTCGAGATCCTCGGCGGTCCAGGTCGAGACTCGTTTCGAGATACGTCCGCCCGCCTGGCCAGCCTTGCGGCGTCCGGCGATCCACTGCTCGCTCCAGTCGCGGAGCGCCGCCTCTGCGGCGTTGTCCACGAGGGCATCCACGATGGCGGACTCCAGCCCCGGCGAGCGCCCGTCGTACTCGTGCCAGATGAGAGCACGCTCGCGGATGCGAGCCTCGAACAGGTCGCGGAGTTGCCCCCGCTCAGGCGGAGGGGCCTCCATGCCCTGGAGGTCGTTCAGGATGCGATAGGCCCACTCCTGGCAATAGTCCCAGATGTCGCGGTAGTAGCTGCGGCCCTTGGTGACCTCACCCGTCGCCGGGTTGGTCCGCTGCTTTGCGTAGACGCGACGGAGCGAAGGAAAGTCCAGCCGCTTGCGATCATTCGAGCCTTTGCCGCGTGCTCGTGTGGCGAGCCTGGCGACCCGCTCGAAGCCAGTCTCGCCGTTCCCCCTCCGGGGGGATCTGGCCTTATCTGAGACGGGCGCTCGTACCTTATTTGAGACGGCGTCGAGGGTCGAATGAGCTACTGCTCGAGAGTTGTGGGGATCGTCGCCGGAGGGGGCGGCGGGTAGACTGCTCATGAGTTAGAACCTCTAGAACAGCCGCCTTGTGATTGGTCGTCCGGGCGGTTGTTCTGTGTCTGGGGAATCAGTGGGACGGCGGTGCCGTCGCGCTCCCGGTCCCCTTAGGACACCCCCGCTCACGCACACGAGGCAACGCCATTCTATGACGGCTTCCCGCTCTGACTCTCGATGTCTGAGGTTTGAGGGACACTCGAACTGGGTGGTCGTCGGGTATTACGCGGGCAGTGGTCAGTCGCTAACATCAGACAATGTCCGCTCCCGCTCCTGCCCCGCTCCGGGGGTCCTCAACTAGGAGCACCAACTGGATGGAGCAGCTTCAACTCGGGTACATCCGAACTGTCGCTGCAGCTGCTGGATGCAACATTGTCGGCGTTCCAGAAGTGGACGAAGGGATCGACATCGTGCTCTCGCATAAGTCGAATGCCCACAACGGATCAGGGGCCGTCTATCTCGAAGTTCAGCTGAAATCTACAGCCGCTTTCGCGGGGGATGTTCCAGAGTTCGTCTCATCGCAGATGAGGCGTGACCGGTATGACGAGTTCAGATCTGACACCCCAAATATGGATCGGATTCTGGTCATCATGTCGATGCCGGACAACGCCGAGGACTGGCTTCGTGCGAGCCATGATTACCTAGAAGTTCGGCACTGCGCGTATTGGGTCAACCTGCGCGGTGAAGGTGAGGTCAGTGCAACAAAGCCGACTGTCAAAGCGCCGACACTGAACGTTTTCGATGATGTCGCCCTCTGCGCCATCATGGCTCGAATCGGGCAAGGTCAGGCTCCGTGAACGAAATCGAGCGTTCGGAGGCGCTGACAGCTTCGCTGAGACACTTTGGCTGGACTCCAAATGATCGAGTGCCGGGTCGGCTCGAGATTTGGGAGGCAAAATCTGGGAATCAAGTCCTGATACCGCTCAATTCAGACGCCGCGGACTTCGAGCGCCTTCTTCAGCGAGCGGAGCAAGTGCTCCTGTCTGAACACGGAAGCTCTGTCACTGAGATTCAAAACTTGCTCCGAGAGCGAGCTAAATCTGCGCTCGATTCGACCCACTGGAAGCGCGAGAGCGCGGTCGAAGCTGGACTGATTACCTGGCTTGACGGGGAAGCCATGTACACGGCTGCCAAGAAGATGTTGGTCGCATCGGCAAAGGCGGTGCGCGAGAAACGCATGTACTACGGAAACGCCAGCTCGTACATAGCGAAACGATTCTTGGAAATGACTCTCATGGGTCAAACCGAGATCGGAAGCTTTGTGATCACAGCCCATACTCCTGCGAATGCTCGGATTCACGTCTCGCAGGCGTCGGAATCGGCTGCCAGTGTCAAGATCAGCAAGACGCAAACAGTACCCGGTAGAAGTGTCCTGGAGACTATGCAAGAAGCTGTACAGGCGGTGCGTTCGGCAGTCGATGACTCTAAGCCTGATGATGATTCGGCTCCCTTCGTCTCGCTCGTGAGCGAGGGAGTTTCATACGAGCTGCTAGACGCGCTCGCCTCACTCACTCAGAATGTCGAGTCCGCGATCTCGTTCGACCGGTTTAGCTCTATGCCTACGAACCCAGCAGAGATTTCATTTGATCCACCTCACAGCGAAATAATCGCTCGTGCCGCTCGCCGGTTTGCTGTGGGCACAGATGCTCCCCAGCCAGCGGTGCTGCTCGGGGACGTGACGCTGCTGTCCCACCCCTTGGACGAGCCTTTCCACGTGATCCGTCTTGACATGGGTGACAGGAAGGTGCGCGTGCGCATGAATGTGGAACAGCACGCTGAGGCCCTACGCGCCTACGGCGACGGCACTCTCTTCCAAGTCAAGGGGACCATCACCAAAGAAGGCAATCAATATTGGATGTATGACGCGAGTGACGTTGCAGTCGTGGACAAACCCGATGCCGAAGACATGATCGAAGATCCGCAGCTTGATATCTGACTTCGACCCTCCCTTATTCAAACTTTCCTAATCACGCTCATGACGGCCGGACTCGTCATCATCATCTGGGGTCTCGCCGGCCCGGCGCTCAGCGCCGTCTTTCAGCAGGCCATCGAGCGCGTCACGGGGTTCTCTCCTCACCGTGCTCACGCTGAGCGTGATCCAGCTGGGACTCGCCTTGCTCGTGCGCAACACCCTCGTGGACGCGGCCGCCGAGGGCGCCAGGGTGGGCGCGCTCGCTGATTCATCGCTTGCCGAGGGTGAGGCCAGAACCGCCGCACTCATCTCGGCGGCGCTCGACGCGTCGTACGCGCGAGACGTGACGGCGTCGACGGGTAGCTATCTGGGGCATCCCGCGATCGTCGTGACCGTCCGCGCGCCACTGCCGCTCATCGGACTCGTCGGCATCGATTCCGGCGTGGAGGTGACCGGCCATGCCGCCATCGAGCACCTTGACTGACGATCGCGGCTCTGCGTCGCTCGAGTTCATCACCGTCGGGCTGGTGCTACTCGTGCCGCTGGTCTACCTGGTGCTCGCGATGTTGGCCATCCAATCCGGCGCGTTCGCCGCCGAGGGTGCGGCTCGGCAGGCTGCTCGCGTGTTCGTTCAGTCCGCGACCGAGGCGGATGCCCGCGCCAGCGCCACGCGCGCGGTCGAGTTTGCGCTCGCCGACCACGGCGTCGACCCCAGCTCGGTCACAATCGCCGTGAGCTGCCAGCCCCAGCCCTCGGAGTGCCTCACCCGCCGCGCCTTTGTCACCGTGACCGTGGACCTCGCCGTGCCCCTGCCGCTCGTGCCGCCCGTCATAGTGAGCGACTTCCCCCTCTCGGTTCCATTGCACGCAACATCCACACAGCAGGTGTCGCGATTCTGGGGCGCCGGATGAAGCGCGACGACGGGTCGATACTGCCCCTCACGATCTTCTTCGGGATGCTCTCGCTCGCGCTCATCCTTGTGGTGGTCGCCGCGACATCCCTCTACCTCGAACGCAAGCGACTGTTCACGCTCGCCGATGGCGCGGCCCTCGTGGCCGCCGAATCTTTTCGACTCGACAGCGTCAGGCCCACGGGCAGCGGCTTTCGCCCCGAATTGAGGGCTGCGGATGTCTCGGCAGCCGCGAGTACCTATCTGGCGGGCATCCCGACCGCCGAATTCCACGAGCTCACGCTTGAGCGGGCCGACACGCCCGACGGGCTGAGCGCGAGCGTCACCCTCTCGGCCGAGTGGCTGCCACCTCTGGTTAGTCCGCTGCTGCCCCAAGGCGTGCACGTCGAGGTGACCGCAGTTGCGCGATCCGTGTTCGGCTAGTTCTTGCCGTGGCCCACGAAGAGCGAGCCGACGCCCAGGCCGATCATCACGACACCCCCGGTTGCGCCGAGGGTCGAGATGCGGCGCGGGGATTTCGCGAACCAGTCTCGCGCAGCACCCGCCGCCAGGGCCCACACGCTGTCACTCACGAGCGCGAGCGCCACGAAGAGCGTACCGAGGATGAGCATCTGCATCGGAATGCCGCCGGCCGAGTAGTCGACGAACTGGGGGAGCACCGCCAGGAAGAACACGATCGTCTTGGGGTTCGATACGCCAACGATGAAGCCTTGCATCAGCAGGCGCCACTTCGCGCGCGGAGCGATGACGGCGATCGCTGCATCCGCGTGGGCGCGACGGTGGCGAATCGCCTGCACGCCGAGGTAGATGAGATACGCGGCACCCGCGATCTTGACGATCGTGAACAGCACGGCCGATTGGGCAATCACGATTCCCAGCCCCAGGGCCACGAACACGGCGGCGACGAGGGCGCCAAGAGAGTTGCCGAGCACGCTGAGCAGACCGCCGACGCGGCCCAGCGAGAGCGAACGCCCGATAACGAACAGCACGCTCGGCCCCGGCACAAGAATCAGCGGGATCGCGACAAGCGCGAACGCCACGAGGTTGGTGAGGGGAACCATGAACGAAGTCTACGAGCGGGACGGTTTCGCGATGTAGCGAGGCAGGTAGCGCGCTAGAACTCCTGCGCCGACGAGCCCGAGCACGCCGAGCATGCCTGCAGCGACGGCGAGGGATGCCGCGGCCGTGACTCCGGCGATCAACAGGGGCGCGCCGGCCCCGCCGAGACCCCCGGTGAAGCGCCACGCGCCCAGGAAGGGTGCGGGATTAGCGCGCGGAGCAAGGTCGGCGCCGAGAGTCATGAGGATGCCCGCTCCGATGCCATTCGCGAGCGAGATGAACATCGCGGCGAAGATGAACCAGCCCACATTCGTGGGCAGATCGTGAGTGAACGCCAGCACGAGGTGCCCGATCCCGAGCCCGATCATTGAGGGCAGAGCCGTCCACAGGCGCCCAAAACGATCCATGATCGCGCCCCCGGCGTAGAACAACGTGAAGTCGACGGCACCGGCGATGCCGATGATGAGGGCGGTGTTGGTGTCGCTGATGCCGATACTCACCGCCCACAGTGGCAGGATCACGTTCTTGCTGGCGCGCAACGCCCCGATCAGTGCGGCGCCAATGCCGAGCCGGGACAGCACCGCGCGGTTCTCGTAGATCGTGCGGAACAGGCCCGACGATTCCTGTTCGACGAGCGCTTCGCCCTCGCGCAGCTCCCGGGTTCCCAGGCGCACCGTTCTTACCGCGCCGAAACTCGCGGTGGGGTCGGGCAGGGTGACGAGGATGACCGCCGCTATGAGGCACGCCACGATGTGAATCCAGAACGCAGACGACGCCGAACCGGTCAGTTCGATCGTGAGCGCCGTAATGAAGGGGCCGATGAAGAACCCCAGGCGGAAGATGCCGCCGAGAGTTGACAGGGCCCGTGCGCGGTAGGCGATCGGCACGAAGCTCGTCATGAACGCGTGACGAGCGAGCGCGAACACGGCCGCAGAGAGCCCAACCAGAAAGATTCCGAACCCCAGCGCGAGCGGCGTCGGCGCGATCACACAGATCACAAGGCCCACTATCGAGAGGGCTGCCGCGCCAATCATGGCGGGGCGCTCGCCGATGCGCGCAATGAGCCATCCGCTCGGGATGTTGCCGAACAGCTCCCCAATTGTGAGCACCGCTGCCACGAGGCCGGCGATCGCGAGGCTCGCACCGAGGTTGCCCGCGGCGATGGGAATGATCGGGATGAGGGCGCCCTCGCCGATCGAAAAGATGAGGGTCGGCAGCAGCGCAGGGAGGGCGATCGAGCGCCAGCTGAACGGCAGCTCGGAGGTAGACATCAGTTCGATCGTACGCGTTCCCTGAGGCTCTCGAAGGCTTGACCTGAGGCTCTCGAAGGGGAGCGGGTAGGCTTGCTGCCGACATGATCGAGCTGGACATTTCTGAACAGGTAGCCGCCCTCCGGTCGACGTTTGACGACATTCGTTCCGTCGTCGGCGTCGAGAGACTTGAGGCCGAGATCGCTGATCTCAGCGAGCAGGCCGGCGCGCCCAACCTCTGGGATGACACCGAGAAGGCCCAGAAGGTCACGAGCGCCCTCAGCCACCGGCAGGCCGAGCTGGCCAAGATCACGTCGATCGCGTCGCGACTCGACGACATCGAGATCATGGTCGAGCTCGCGAACGAGGAGTCGGATGAGTCGGCGGCGGCCGACGTGCACACCGAGCTTGCGAGCATCCAGAAATTGCTGGGCGAGCTCGAGGTGCAGACCCTGCTCGACGGGGAGTACGACGACCGGCCGGCAGTAATCACGATCCGCGCGGGCGCTGGGGGAGTGGATGCGGCCGACTTCGCCGACATGCTCTTCCGCATGTACCTGCGCTGGGCCGAGCAGCACAAGTACGCCGTCACGGTGATGGACACGAGCTACGCCGAAGAGGCCGGCATCAAGTCGGCGACCTTCGAGATCGATGCGCCCTACGCCTTCGGAACCCTGAGCGTCGAGGCGGGCACCCACCGCCTCGTGCGCATGAGCCCATTCGGCGCGGCGGGTAAGCGCCAGACGAGCTTCGCAGCGGTCGAGGTCATCCCGCTGCTCGAAGAGGCCGGCATCATCGACATCCCGGAGAACGACATTCGAGTGGATGTCTTCCGCTCGAGTGGCCCCGGTGGCCAGTCGGTCAACACCACCGACTCCGCCGTGCGACTCACTCACATTCCCACGGGAACCGTCGTCTCGATGCAGAACGAGAAGAGCCAGATCCAGAACCGCGCTGCCGCCATGCGCGTGCTGCAGTCGCGACTGCTCATTCTGCAGAAGGAGCAGGAGGCGGCCACCAAGAAGGAACTCGCGGGGGTGATCACCGCGAGCTGGGGCGACCAGATGCGCTCCTACGTGCTTGCGCCCTACCAGATGGTCAAAGACCTGCGCACCGAGTACGAAGTCTCCAAACCGGATGACGTGTTCGATGGCGACCTCGATGGCTTCATCGCTGCAGGCATCAAGTGGCGTAAGCGAGCCATCGAGTAACGACTCGGTCGTCGATTCGCGCCCGAAGCTGTGAAAAAGTGACGCGGGGGTGTCGCTCACGGGTATCCCGAGGCCCCTCCTTAGGCTGACACCGTCATGATTCGCTTTGATACCGTCACCAAGGCATACCCCGGTACTTCTCGACCCGCGCTCAACGGCGTCAGTCTCGAGATACTCAAGGGGGAGTTTGTCTTTCTCGTGGGCGCTTCCGGCTCGGGCAAGTCGAGCTTCCTGCGCCTCATCCTGAAAGAAGAGACACCCACCAAGGGCGCTATCCACGTGCTCGGGCAACACCTCAACACCCTCTCGAGCCGCAAGGTTCCGTACTTCCGGCGCAATCTCGGCGTGGTGTTCCAGGACTTCCGCCTGCTGCCCAACAAGACGGTCTTCGACAACGTGGCCTTCACGCTTCAGGTCATCGGCAAGAGCCGTGGGTTCATCCAGGAGGCAGTTCCGGATGCACTCAAGATGGTCGGCCTTGCAGGCAAGTCAAACCGCTTCCCCCACGAACTCTCCGGTGGCGAGCAGCAGCGCGTAGCGATCGCGCGCGCCGTTGTGAACAAGCCCGCGATCCTGCTGGCCGACGAGCCGACAGGTAACCTCGACCCCGCAACATCCGCGGGCATCATGACTCTGCTGGAGCGCATCAACCTCGGGGGCACGACCGTCATCATGGCGACCCACGATGCGGGCATCGTCGACCAGATGAAGCGCCGCGTTATTGAGCTGATCAGCGGCCAGATCGTGCGTGACGAACGCCAGGGCGGGTACCAAACCCAGGCGATTCCGGTGCAGGAGTTTGGCTACGTCGAGCGCGAGGTGGCGCCGTGAGGCTCGGACTGATTCTCGGCGAGGTCGGCAGCGGCCTGCGTCGCAACGTGTCGATGGTGATTTCCGTCGTGCTCGTAACCTTCATCTCGCTCACCTTCGTAGGTGCCGCGATTCTGCTTCAGATGCAGATCGGGCAGATGAAGGGCTACTGGTACGACCGGGCGCAGGTCGCCGTCTACATGTGCACCGACGTCGACACGACAGGAAACTGCACGCAGACCGCGGCTACGCAAGACCAGATTGACGCCGTTGAAGCTCAGCTCACGTCGCCGGCGCTTGCTCCGTACATCAAGAAGTTCGAGTTCGAAGACCACGCGCAGGCGTTCGCCAACTTCCAGCTTCAGTTCGCCGACAGCCCCATCGCCGGCTTCGTAACCCCCGAGACGCTCAACGAGAGCTTCCGCGTGAACCTCGTGGATCCCACGGAGGCCGACATCCTGATCGAGAGTCTCTCCGGTTCTCCCGGCGTGCAGGATGTGCAAGACCAGCGCGGATACCTCGACCAAATCTTCGCCGTTCTGAACGCGGCGAGTTACACGGCGATCGGAGTGGCGGGGCTCATGCTTGTGGCCGCGGTGCTGCTGATCGCCACCACCATCCGGCTGAGTGCGTTCTCTCGACGGAGAGAGCTCGGAATCATGCGCCTGGTCGGTGCCTCGAACCGGTTTATCCAGACGCCGTTCATTCTCGAGGGCGTGTTCGCCGCGCTCATCGGATCGGTGCTCGCGGGTGTCGCGATCGTTGCGATCGTGCAGTTCTTTGTGCAGGGCTACCTGCAGGCGACGTTGCAGTCCACGACGACCCTTGTGGGGTTGTCGGATGCCGCGGTTGTCGTGCCTATCCTGATCGTGGTCGGTGCCGCCCTCGCCGCGGCATCCGCCGGCGTTGCGATCAGTCGTTACCTCAAGGTCTAATCCCGTAGACTGAACGGCTGCTCACAGGGAGCAGCAGTTAGACGGAGAAACCATGCCCAGGGAACGCGGCCAGAAGGTTGTTGCCAGCAACCGCAAGGCGCGCCATGACTACACGATCGAGGACACGTACGAGGCAGGTCTCGTGCTCACCGGAACCGAAGTGAAGTCGTTGCGTGCCGGTCGCGCGAGCCTCGTTGACGGCTACGGCTTCATCGAGGGTGGCGAGGCATGGCTCGACGCCGTTCACATTCCCGAGTTCAACCAGGGCTCGTGGAACAACCACCCGCCTCGCCGCAAGCGCAAGATGCTGCTTCACAAGGCGCAGATCCTGAAGATTCACAACAAGGTCAAAGAGGGCGGTTACACGCTCGTTCCGCTCTCGATCTACTTCAGTGACGGCAACGCGAAGGTGGAGCTCGCGGTGGCCAAGGGCAAGCGCGAATACGACAAGCGTCAGACTCTGCGCGAGCGCCAAGACAAGCGCGAGGCGGATCGCGCCATGTCGACCCGCAAGAACCTCAACGAGTAGCTAGCTCGCCACGAACCGCGCATCCACCACGGATGACACGGCGATCTCTTCCGGCTTGAGGGCCAGCTGCGGTGCGCCGCTGTCGTACGAGGCCTTCATCATGCCGCGTGCCGCGAACATGGGCGCAGGCGAGGGACCGGTGCCCGGGTCGCCGAGCATCCCGGGGTCGGAGAGAGCCGTCGCGGTCACCTTACCGAGTCCGATTGACTGGGCGAACACCGTTGCCTTGGCGATCGCGTCTTTGACGGCGCGAGAACGCACCTCGGTCGTGGCACTGGTCTTCGTGGCATCCGTCAGGTCCCATGAGATCGACCCGACACTCACGTCGCTCACCTCGGCGACCGACTCGACCCAGCGGGAGAGTGCCTCGAAGTCCTTGAACTTCACCGAGAAGTCGACGGCCGCGTGAAAGACGGGGGCGAGCTGCTTGCCTTCGTTGTTCCACGGGCGCTCCGACCACACGCGCACGCTGTCTGACGACCACCATGTGACGGGCCCGGTCTGCTTGTCGAAGATTGCCTCGACGAGGTTGCGCACGGTGTCTGCGGCGGTCACGGCACGCGTGAAGACGGCATCCCGCTTCGCGCCGTACGCGTGCACCGAGGCGCTAACGGTCGCGCGCTCCGCCGGATACCAGGCCGAATACTCGCCCTGCACGGTGATGATCGTCTCTGACATGCACGCTCCCTTGTTGACAGTGGTACCTCGCATTGTAGGCATGTAGAATTGAGGGCTGCCTATTACTGGCAGTCTTGACAACTCAACAGCGCGATAGTGACCCACGCATGGGGATGATCGGTTTCGACATTGCCTGCAAAACTGCGAGAAGCGGGTCGAGGATGCAGGGTTATCTCGTTAACGACCTCTGCAAAACATAAGTGCCGATTCCAATCGCACTGTCTCGGCTAAGGCCGACTTCGCCCTCGCGGCGTAGTCTCCTTACCCACTAAAGGGACCGTCAGACCGGGAATGCCCTCTACCCGGATCCTGGCGTCATCTAGAGGGATTGCTGTGCAGCTACGCCTTAGGGCTGCGCAGGACTCTAACTAAGGCTGGGCTTGTTGACCTGGATGCTCGTGGCAAAGGTCAGAGCCAAGTAGAACGCTTGCACGAGCTACACCCGTAGAAGGCGCAGGATTACAGCAGTGGACCGGGGTTCAATTCCCCGCATCTCCACCATGTGCCGTGCGACAGCATCGGCAAGGTCACTATCGCGTTGTTGCAGTCCTACTTGCCGGCTCCCGCGAGGCTTCCGGTGATCTTGCCCGCCGGGTCGACGATCAGGCAGAGAATCTCGCGGTCGCCCTGGCCCCAGCTCTCTTCGGTGGGGTAGTAGTACGAGAAGTCGTAGACCGACGAGTCGTAGTCGATCCCGACGAAGGTGCTGAACTCGGCCTTGCAGCCCGATACGGCCTGGTCGTCTACCGCGGTGTCACCGGGAAAGTCGCCGTCATCCATGATGATCGAGGCGTAGGCCTCGCTGTCGTGCTCTTCGGCACAGTCGATCGTGAGTACCTCGCTCACTTCGCCCTCGACGGCTGCGTCGTTGAGGCAGTCGCCCACGGCAATCGTGAAGACGTCGGTCGTGGTGCCCTCGTCGGTCGTGGTCGGGGTGTCGTTGCCTCCGGCGATGTTGCCGATGAGGCTGCAGCCGGCGAGCGCGATGCCCGCAACGCCGAGGGTCAGAATTGCGAGAGCACGAGTGGTCTTCATGCATTCCACCCTAGCGAACGAGATTTGCCAGTACCTCGTCGTGAAGAAGTCCGTTGGTTGCAATTGCGTTACCGTGCCACGGCCCGGGCTCGCCGTCGACTGACGTGAAGCGCCCTCCAGCCTCCTCGATGATGGGGATGAGCGCGGCCATGTCGTAGGGCTTGAGGTCGAACTCGCCCACGATGTCGAGGGAGCCCTCGGCGAGCAGCATGTACGACCACATGTCGCCTATCGCGCGCGATCGCCACACCTTGCGCGAGAGCTCGACGACATCATCCACGCGCCCCTCGCCGTCCCAGCCTTGCAGGCTGTTGTAGCTGAGGGATGCATCGGCCAGCGCACTGACGCCGCTTACGCTCAGCGCACGCGGCTCCTCGCCTGTCGCCTGCCCCCAGGCACCGTGACCTGCTGCGGCCCACCAGCGCTTGCCGAGGGCTGGCGCGCTCACGACGCCGACCACCGGTACTCCGTCGATCGCGAGCGCGATGAGTGTGCCCCAGATCGGCACCCCGCGCAAAAAGTTGGCGGTGCCGTCGATGGGATCGATGATCCACTGTCGCGAGCTGTCGCCCTGCGTTCCGTACTCTTCCCCGAGTATGGAGTCGTCGGGTCGCGCCGCCTCGATGCCCGCTCGGATGCTGCGCTCGACTGACTGGTCGGCGTCGGTCACCGGAGTGCGGTCGGGTTTGGTGGTCACCACCAGGTCGAGCGACCGAAAGCGGTCAAGCGAGATGTGGTCGGCGTTGGCTGCGAGGGCAAGAGCGAGGGAAAGGTCGTCGCTGAGGGAGTACTCGGTCACGTACCCAAACTAGTGCTGCCGAGTGTTGTGATGAGGCGCTGGAACGAATCCAGCCGCAGTTTGCCGTTCTCGCCCAGTTCGCCCGCCTCGACCGCTTCGATGATCGCGCAATCGGGGGAGTCGGGCAGGTGCGTGCACCCGCGCGGGCAGTTCTCGGCGAGGGCCGCGAGGTCGGTGAACGACCTGAGGATGTTTGCAGGATCGACGTGCCCGAGCCCGAAGGAGCGCACGCCCGGGGTGTCGACGATCCAGCCGGTTTCGCCGATGCGGTAGGAGACGGTGGATGACGACGTGTGGCGCCCGCGCCCCGTCACATCGTTGACACGGCCGATCGCACGCTTCGCCTCGGGCACCAGCGCATTGACGAGCGTCGACTTGCCCACGCCGGAGTGCCCCACCGCGACCGTCGTGTGGCCCTCGAGCACGGCGCGGATCTCGTCGAGGGGAAAGTCGTCGGAGCGACTCTGGATGACCGTGAAATCGAGCCCAGCGAAGTTGGCGAGAAAGTCTGCCGGGTCGGCGAGGTCGGTCTTGGTGATGATCAGGATCGGGGTGATTCCCGCGTCGAAGGCGGCCACGAGATAGCGATCGACGAGTCGGGGTCGGGGCTCGGGGTTGGCCGCAGCAACCACGATGAGCATCTGGTCGGCGTTTGCGACGATGATGCGCTCGACTGCGTCGGTGTCATCCGCGCTTCGGCGCAGGAGCGTCTTGCGCGGCTGGATGCGCACGATGCGGGCGAGTGATCCCTCATCGCCCGACACATCACCCACGAGGTCCACCCAGTCGCCAGGCACAACCGAGACCTTGCCGTCCTGGTTCTTGCCGAGTTCCCGGGCCTTCGCGGCGACGATCTGCCGTTCATCCGGGGTTCCCTCGCCCACCCACACTCCGTACCGGCCCCGGTCGACAGTGAACACGCGGGCCGGTATCGCGTCTGCATGGTCGGGCCGGTTCTTGCTGCGCGGCTTGTTTGCTTTGGGGTTGGGGCGCACCCGCACCGCCGACTCGTCGTACTCGGAGTACTCCTCGTCTTCGTCGGGTGGCAACCAACTCATGCCAGGATGCCCGCCCACAGCTCGGCAAACTGGGGGAGCGTTTTCGCAGTGGTCGCGATGTCGTCAACTCGCACGCCCTCCACGCGCAGGCCGATGATCGCGCCCGCCGTGGCCATACGGTGGTCTTCGTAGCTGTGCCACTCCCCGCCGTGAAGCGCAGCCGGGCGAATGACCAGACCGTCGTCGGTCTCGGTCACATTGCCGCCCAGGGCATTGATCTCGGTGGCGAGGGCTGCGAGGCGGTCAGTCTCGTGGCCGCGCAGGTGCGCAATACCCGTGAGCACGGTCTCGGTGTCGCCGAGTGCCGCGAGGGCGGCCACGGTCGGGGCCAGTTCGCTCGATTCATCCAAGTGGATGCCTCGCACGGTTCCCGTGCCCGTCACGGTCAGTTCGCCAATCCCCGGCCCGGTGGGGGTGAATGCGACGTCTCCGCCCATCTCGGCGAGGATGTCGGCCATTCGCGCCCCCACCTGAGTGGTGTGCTCCGGCCAGCCCTCAACGGTCACCGATCCGCCCGCGACGAGGGCCGCGGCGAGGAACGGCCCGGCGTTCGACAGGTCGGGCTCGATGTCTACGTCGAGCGCCTGGATGGCGGTAGGAGCCACGATCCACAGGCCAGGCTCGGGATTCTCGACGACGACTCCCCGGGCGGCGAGGCACGCGATCGTCATGTCGATGTGGGGCAGGCTCGGAAGGGTGTCGCCCGTGTGCCGCAGCCGCAGCCCGTTCGTGAACCGGGGTGCTGCCAGCAGCAGTCCCGAAACGAACTGGCTGGAGGCGGATGCATCGATCTCAACGTCGCCGCCCTCAACGGCACCCGTGCCATACAGGCTGAAGGGGAGTGCGCCACGTCCGTCGTCGCTCACGTCGACGCCGAGGGCGCGCAGCGCGTCGATGGTGGTGCGCATGGGGCGCTTTCGCGCCGCGGCATCCCCGTCGAACGCGACTGGTCCGAGAGCCAAAGCGGCCAGCGGCGGCATGAATCGCATCACCGTTCCCGCGAGGCCGCAATCAATGAAGCCGCCCGTGAGTTCGCCCGGGGTGACGAGCAGGTCAGCTCCGAAGCCGCCCGCGCCGGGCACCTCTTCGATCGAGGTGCCCAAGGTGCGGAGGGCCTCGATCATGAGTGCGCTGTCGCGCGAGTGCAGGGGGGCGCGCAGCAGCGACGGACCGTTTGCGAGCGCCGCGAGAACGAGCTCGCGATTGGTGAGGCTCTTGGATCCGGGGAGTCTCAGCCGCGCTGACAGGGGGCCGGGTGCGAGGGGCGCGAGCCACGCGCCGTCGACCTCCGCGGGGAGCGGGTCGTCGTCGCCGTACGGATTGAACTGCGGCTGTGCCGTCTTCGAAATCGCCATCGGCATCCAGAGTATCCGCTTGCCGTGATCTGGTGCGGAATACCGGGGGTGGAGACGTGGTTATCACCCTCATGACACTGTTACTCGACGTCGCCCCAGGCACCGCGGCATCCCGCGACCTAGAATTGGCGCTAATGAGTACCGATCAGGCCACCGTGCCAGCAGATGATGGGGCCGACTCCAAGAAGCTCTTCGAAGAGCAGGCCCTTCCCTACATGGACCAGCTCTACGCAGCGGCCATGCGAATGACCCGCAATCCCGCTGACGCTGCCGACCTCGTGCAGGAGACGTTCGTCAAGGCGTTCCAGGCGTTCGGGCAGTACCAGCAGGGCACCAACCTGAAGGCCTGGTTGTACCGCATCCAGACCAACACGTTCATCAACAACTACCGCAAGAACCAGCGCAACCCCTACCAGGGCACCATCGACGACCTCGAGGACTGGCAGTTGGGCGGCGCGGAATCAGTGACCCAGTCACTGTCCACCCGGTCAGCAGAAGCAGAAGCGATCGACCATCTTCCCGACAGCGCTGTCAAGGATGCCCTGCAGTCGATTCCCGAAGATTTCCGTCTTGCGGTCTACTTCGCTGACGTCGAAGGCTTCTCGTACCAAGAGATAGCCGACATCATGAAAACCCCCGTTGGCACCGTGATGAGCCGCCTGCACCGCGGCCGTCGCATGCTGCGGGACCTGCTTGCCGACTACGCGCGTGACCGCGGAATCGTAGTTCCGGCACCCACCACCAGGAGCACGAAATGACCGACTGCGGCTGTGACAAGGCAAAGGCTGAGCTCGAAGAGTACCTGCACCGCGAGCTCAGTGACCAGGACTTTGCAGACATTACCGAGCACCTCGAAAACTGCGATGACTGCAGTGGCGAGCACCTCGTGGGCCTGACGCTCACGCAGAAGATGCAGCGCGCGTGCCAGGAAAAGGCGCCCGAGGAGCTTCGGGCAGCGATTCTCTCCAAACTTGAGAACGCATAATTAGAGAGTGAAGACCCTCCTCAACATCATCTGGCTCGTGTTCTCGGGTTTCTGGCTGTTTCTCGGGTATGCACTGGCCGGCGTAATCTGCTGCATTCTCATCATCACGATCCCCTGGGGAATTGCGTCGTTCCGCATGGCGAACTACGTGCTGTGGCCGTTCGGGCGCCAGGTGGTTCAGAAGCCGACATCCGGAGTGTTCTCGTTTCTCGGCAACGTGATCTGGTTCATCTTCGCCGGACTGTGGCTGGCCATCGGTCACATCGTGTCGGGCGTCGCGCTTGCGATCACCATCATCGGCATCCCGCTGGCCATTGCCGACTTCAAGATGATTCCGATCTCGCTCGCCCCGCTCGGCAAAGAGATCGTGCCCACGGGTGGCACCACGATCACGCCTCCGCAGACGACGGTCGTCGCACAGTAACTACTTGAGGCGCTTGCCCTCGGCGAGGAGGGTGAGCATCTTCTCGATGCGTGCCTGCCGAGTCTCCGCCTTCTTGGCGCTCGCGATCCACAGCGCGTACTCGCGCTGATGTGAATACGACATGGCCCTGAACTGGTCGAGTCGAGACGACTCGGCGAGAGCGGCGACGATGTCGTCGTCCAGCTCGACGACTCGCTCGGCGGTGTCGAGGGATAGTTCGACGTGCACCGTGTCGCCGGCACCCTTGCCGATCTGCTGCTGCAGCGCGAGCAGCACCACGATCATGTGAACGCCGTTGTACGGCGTGAGCGAACCGCGATAGTCAGCACCATCGATCGTCGCCACAATGGGCACACGAGCTCGCGTACCGAACAACTCTTTCGCGTCGAACGGGAACTCGACGAAGGAGCCGCCGCCCTCGTAACGACGAATCCCGGCGTCGAAAGAAACGACGCCGGGATTCGTGTACTTGGTCATGGGTCTTAGAGGGCCAGAGCCTTCTCGATCAGGTCGGCTTGCTCCTGAGCGCTGCGCTTGGATGAACCGGTCGCAGGCGAAGCCGACGAGGGGCGCGAGGCGACCTTGATCGTGCGACCCTGAAGGTAGCGCGCGAGTTCGAGGCAGATGAACGGCCAGGCACCCTGGTTCTCAGGCTCATCCTGAGTCCACACGATGTCGGCGTTCGGGTACTGCTCAAGCACCCCGTTGATCTCGGCGATGGGCAGCGGGTAGTACTGCTCCATGCGCACGACCGCGACGTCTTTCTGTTCGCGCTTGTCGAGCTCGGCGATGATGTCGTAGTAGATCTTGCCCGAGGTGAGCAGCACGCGCTTGACCGCTGCTTTGTCGCTCACCCGGGAGTCGTCGATGATCGGCTCGAAACGACCCTGCGTGAAGTCCGAGATCTCGCTCGTCGCTCCGCGCAGGCGCAGCATGGCCTTGGGAGTGAAGACGATGAGCGGTCGACGTGGACGGGCGTAGGCCTGGCGACGCAGCAGGTGGAAGTACGAGGCGGGTGTCGAGGGGCGAGCCACGGTCATGTTGTTCTCGGCGCACAACTGCAGGTAACGCTCGATGCGCGCCGACGAGTGGTCGGGACCCTGGCCCTCGTAGCCGTGCGGCAGCAGCATGACAACGCTGGAGCGCTGCCCCCACTTCTGTTCGGCACTCGAAATGAACTCGTCGACGACGGTCTGGGCGCCGTTGGCAAAGTCGCCGAACTGGGCCTCCCACAGCACGAGTGCGTCGGCGCGTTCCACCGAGTAGCCGTACTCGAAGCCGAGGGCCGCGTACTCGCTGAGCAGTGAGTCGTAGATCCAGAATCGGGCCTGGTTCTCGGCGAGGTTTGCCAGGGGCAGCCATTCTTGGCCGTTCTCGCGGTCGTGAAGCACCGCGTGGCGCTGCACGAAGGTGCCGCGACGGGTGTCCTGCCCTGCCATGCGCACCGGGGTGCCCTCAAGCAATACCGAACCGAGGGCAAACAACTCGCCCATGCCCCAGTCGATGGAGCCGTTGCGGCTCATCTCGACGCGCTTCTTGAGCAGAGCCTGCAGCTTGTTGTGCACCGTGAAACCCGCGGGCGGGTTGTCGAAAGCATCACCGATCAGGCGGATTGTCGATTCATCCACTCCGGTAGTGACGGGCTCGCCGACCGCGCTTTCCTGCTGGGAAACAGGCTTTTCGAGGTCGGCCACCGTCTGGCCAGGAACGATGATGGGCATCGATCCGGTCTGTGCGGCGTGAGTCTCGGCAAATGCGCGCTCGAGGCTGTCCTGGAAGCCACGGTGGGCGGCCTCGTACTCCTCCTGCGTGATGTCGCCGCGACCGACAAGGGCCTCGGTGTACAGGGTGCGAACGGAGCGTTTGGCCTCGATGAGGTTGTACATGAGCGGCTGCGTCATCGAGGGGTCGTCGCCCTCGTTGTGCCCACGGCGTCGGTAGCAGATCAGGTCGATCACGACGTCGCGGTGGAATTCCTGGCGGTAGGCGAAGGCGAGCTCCGCTACGCGAACGACGGCCTCGGGGTCATCCCCGTTGACGTGGAAGATCGGAGCCTGGATGGTCTTGGCGACATCCGTCGAGTAGGTCGAGGTGCGGCCTTCACCGGGTGGAGTGGTGAATCCCACCTGGTTGTTGATGTTGACGTGCACGGTTCCGCCAGTGCGGTAGGCGCGCAGCTGCGACATCTGCAGGATCTCGACGACGATGCCCTGGCCGGCCATGGCCGCGTCGCCGTGCACCATGACGGGCAACACGGTGAACGAGCCGATCGGGCGGCGATCCTGCTTGGCGCGAACAATACCCTCGAGCACACCATCGACAGCCTCGAGGTGCGACGGGTTGGCCGCGAGGTACACGGGGATGGTCTGGCCGCCGGCAGCGGTGAACGTGCCTTCCGTGCCCAGGTGGTATTTGACGTCACCCGATCCCTGCACGGTCTTGGGATCCTGAGTTCCCTCGAACTCGCGGAAGATCTGTCCGTAGGTCTTGCCCGCAATGTTCGTCAGCACGTTGAGGCGACCACGATGGGCCATGCCAATAGCGACTTCTTCGAGGTTGGCCTCGGCAGACTTCTGCATGATGGAGTCGAGCAGCGCGACGAGCGACTCACCGCCCTCCAGGCTGAAGCGCTTCTGGCCGACGTACTTGGTCTGCAGGAAGGTCTCGAAGGCCTCGGCCTCGTTGAGCTTGCCCAGGATGCGCATCTGCTCGTCGTGGCCAGGCTTGGTGTACTTCTGCTCGAGGTGCTCCTGGAACCAGCGACGCTGGGCGGGGTCCTGGATGTGCATGTACTCGACGCCGATCGTGCGGCAGTACGAGTCGCGCAGAACGCCGAGGATGTCGCGCAGCAGCATGGTGCGCTTGCCGCCGAAGCCGCCCGTCACGAACTCGCGGTCGAGATCCCAGAAGCTCAAGCCGTGGCTTGAGATGTCGAGGTCGGGGTGCGAGCGCTGGCGATACTCGAGCGGGTCAACGTCGGCCATGAGGTGACCACGAACGCGGAACGCGTTGATGAGCTCCTGCACGCGAGCGGTCTTGTCGACGTTGTCGGCAAGGTCGACGCTGATGTCAGCGGCCCAGTGGATGGGGTCGTAGGGGATGCGAAGGGCCGCGAAGATGGACTCGTAGAAGAAGTGCTCGCCGATGAGGCGCTCATGGATCTTCTTCAGGAACTCGCCCGAACCAGCACCCTGGATGACGCGGTGGTCGTAGGTGCTCGTGAGGGTGATCGTCTTGCCGATCGCGAGCTCGGCCAGGGTCTTCGGGCTTGCGCCCTGGAAGGCGGCGGGGTACTCGAGAGCGCCGGCTCCTACGATGCATCCGGCACCGCGCATGAGACGGGGAACCGAGTGCTCGGTGCCGATTCCGCCGGGGTTGGTGAGCGAAATGGTGTTGCCCTGGAAGTCGGCAGCGGTGAGCTTGTTGGCGCGGCCGCGGGCGACCACGTCTTCGTAGGCCACGAGGAATTCGCCGAAGCCCATGGTGTCGGCGCGCTTGACGCCGGGAACGACGAGGGCACGTGTGCCGTCGGGCTTGGGGATGTCGATCGCGATTCCGAGGTTGATGTGCGCGGGGGTGACAACGCTCGGCTTGCCGTCGACCTCCTCGTAATACACGTTCTGGCTCGGGAACTCTTTGAGCGTCTGCACCATCGCCCACGCAATGAGGTGGGTGAACGAGACCTTGCCACCGCGCGCACGCTTGAGGTGGTTGTTGATCACGATGCGGTTGTCGATCATGAGCTTGGCGGGGATGGTGCGCACACTCGTCGCCGTCGGAACGGTGAGGCTCGCGTCCATGTTCGCGGCGAGGCTCTTGGCCGGACCCTTAAGGGCGGCGACGGCGTTCTCGCGCTCTGCGACGGGCTCAGAGGCATCCGTCACTGCCTGGATGGGCGAGGTTGCGGGCGCATCGGCCGGGATGGGCTGGGGCTTCGCCTGCACCGAGGTGGTGCGTGCAACCGGCTGGCTGCCCGTAGCGGGGGCGGGGGTCGCCGGTGCGGGGGTCTCTGCTGCCGGTGCGTCCGGTGCCGATGCGACGACCTCGGGAATCTGGGGCTCGCCACCCTCGGCCTGCTGCTTCGCAGACTCGGGGGCATCAGAGGGCAGCGTGATGGCCTCGGTTGGTGTGGGGTCGCTCACCGTGCCCTCGACGGGGTGGTAGCTCTCGAGGATGGGCCACCAGGACTCGTCTACCGAGTTCTTGTCGACGAGGTACTGCTCGTACATCTCGTCTACGAGCCATTCGTTGGCTCCAAATTCACCGGAGGAGTCTCCGTCTGGCGCAATTCCGGTCACTTGGCTCGACACGGCCGACCGCCCACTTTCAGTTCTTCTCGTCACAATTTTTCGGTCACGTCCTTGGCGCACGCACCGCGTACAAGCGTAATCGGTTTTCCTGAGCGACCGCTGGCTCGACGGGGGAGCGATAGCGTTAATTTATGCATTTTTATGAGACGACTCCCGCGCACGATCTCACCTATTCCGATGTGTTCCTCGTGCCGGGCCGATCGGCCGTCACGAGCCGACTGAACGTGTCGCTTGCCCCTCAGGACGGCACGGGCGCGAGCATCCCAATCGTGTCGGCGAACATGAACTCGGTCACGGGCCCCCGCCTCGCGGCAACACTCGCTCGCCGCGGTGGTCTCGGTGTGCTTCCGCAGGACATGCACGCGCAAGACCTGGATGCCGCGATCCGGTGGGTCAAGCAGCAGCCGGTCGGGTACGACGCCGCGCTCAACCTGCACCCCGCCGACACGGTCGCGTCGGCACTCACCCAGCTGCCGCCCCTCGTGGGTCACGGAATCGTCGTTCACGATGAGCACGGGGCCTACCTCGGCGCGATCGCGGCCGAGCGGCTTGCGACGGCGCTTCCGGATGCACCGCTGGGCGACCTGCTCGGGCAGCGGATGCCGTCCATCGATGTTGACGAGCTCACCGGACCTCGCGCGGCGTTCGACCTCATGGTCGCGGCGGGAATCGAGTTCGCGCCCGTGCTTCACGACGGCCGCGTGGTTGGCACCCTCAGTCGCAAGGGCGCGCTGCGCTCAACGCTGTACCAGCCCGCACTCGACGCTGACGGACGGCTCATCGTCGCCGCAGCGGTGGGCATCAACGGTGACGTCGCCGCGAAGGCGCGCGCGATCGTCGACGCGGGCGTCAATGTGATTGTCATCGACACCGCGCACGGGCATCAGGAAGGCATGATCCGGGCGATCGAGACCGTCGCGGCCCTCGACCTTGGCGTGCCGATCGTGGCGGGCAACGTCGTCACCGCGGATGCCGTCAACGACCTCGTCGGAGCCGGAGCGACCATCATCAAGGTGGGAGTCGGGCCGGGCGCCATGTGCACCACGCGCATGATGACGGCAGTGGGGCGTCCCCAGTTTTCCGCTGTTCTGGAGACTGCCGAAGCCGCGCGCGCCCTCGGCGCGCACGTCTGGGCCGACGGAGGCGTTCGGTACCCCCGAGACGTCGCCCTCGCACTCGCTGCTGGCGCGGCATCCGTCATGATCGGGTCGTGGTTCGCGGGAACCATTGAGGCTCCCGGAACCCTCGCTGTCGACGAGCAGGGTCGCGCATACAAGGAGAGCTGGGGGATGGCGTCGACGAAGGCCGTGCAGGAGCGCTTCGACAAGCTCGATGCCTACGAACTGGCTCGCAAGACGTTGTTTGCCGAGGGTATTTCGAGCTCGAAGATCTACCTCGACCCGCTGCGCCCGTCGCTCGAGGACCTGCTCGACATGATCACGTCGGGGGTGCGCAGCTCGCTCAGCTATGCGGGAGCGACGACGCTGGACGAGTTCCACGAACGCGCTCTCGTGGGTATCCAGTCGGCCGCGGGCTACGAAGAGGGCAAGGCGCTGCCCGTGTCGTGGTAAGGACACAGTTCCGCCATTCTTGAGTTGTGACGACCTACCCACACTTGAGTCCAGCTCTCACGGAGCAGCTCACCCGAGTGCCGAAAAGTCGAGACGGGGCGTTCGAGTATGCGCCGTGCCGCGTGACTCTGGTGGACGGAACTGTTCTGGACAACGTTTATGTCCAGGAGGTCGGTGCTTACCTAAGAAATTGGGGCGACGATCCATCCCGACCCTTTGTTTCGGCGGCCGAGCTGGCTTTGATCGAGGAATCTCCGATCCGCCTTCCGGCCGGACTGGCTGAAAAGGTCTACAACGCAGGCGAATCAGGTATGGGGTACGTCAAATTCGTGGTCAAGCTGCGAGACGGGCGGGACATCCCGTTCCTGACGGGGAACGCCGTGGACTTTCTTAATTGGCCGGAAGGTGTCGGCCCGGGCGACGCGGTAGACGTGGTGACTCACGACGGTCGGTCGGAGTCGGCAGACCGACATGGGCTGACCTATCTGTGGTGTCTATTCCGCGCGTCGGAGGGTGTGTCCTAATTCGACAACCAGCCTGCCCGTGTCCTGGTAACGACACACATGGGCCATCCTTGACTCATGACCGTCGAAGACGTTGTGACCCTGTGGCGACCGACTGGACCTGTCGAATGGGAATTGGTTGCTGAGAGCGGATTCAAGCGGTGGCCGCCCCGTCTGCCTGAACAGCCGATCTTCTACCCAGTCCTCAATGAGGATTACGCGACGCGGATCGCGCGCGATTGGAATGTTCCTGCATCCGGGGTCGGAATCGTCACGCGGTTTGACGTTGATGCGGTCTACCTCAGTCAGTTCGACGTTCACCAAGTCGGCGGCGAGACGATCTTGGAGTATTGGATTCCGGCGGAACGCCTGGAAGAGTTCAACAACCACATCGTTGGCGACATTGTCGAGGTCGCCCGCTTTCAGAGCTGAGCTCACAGGTTGTTCTCATTGGACAACCGCCCTGCCCGTGTCGTGGTGAAGGCTTTCGGGCATGCTTGATGGGTGATCGAAGACCAGAGTGGCAAGCGTCATTGGCCGTGTCCCTGCTGTGGGTTCGACACTTTCGATGAGCCGCCCGGCAGCTACGCCATCTGCCCGATTTGCTTCTGGGAAGACGACGCCGTGCAGCTTCGTTGGCCTGAGCTTCGCGGCGGCGCAAACCATGTCTCGCTGATCGAGGGACAAAGTAATTTCTTGTTGATCGGTGCGACGGAGCCTCGGTTCCGGGCGCACTGCCGCACGCCACAGGTTGGAGAGTCCGTCGAGGCGGGCTGGCGACCCGTCGATCCTCAGCTAGACGACTATGAGCGGGAGTTTGGGGGCGTTACCACTCCGTGGCCGGATGATCCCGACGCGCTCTACTGGTGGCGCGGGACCTATTGGCGAAAGCCGGTCGGCAATGGCGGAGTACGTGTGTCCTAGTTGGACAACCGCGCTGCCCGTCAGCTGAGGTGCCCGATTGCTCCGAAGATCGAGTGATGCGTTCCCAGAAACCGGCAGCGAACATTCTGTAGACTTCTCGGACAATGGACGACCCCCCTTCTAGACGCCGTGCCGATGGGCGCCCATGTATGAACTGATCATGCTGGGCGTGGGCATCGTCCTGACCGTCGGCACCGGATTCTTCGTCGCGAGCGAGTTTGCGCTCGTGAACCTCGATCGCTCAGACCTCGAGGTGCGTCAGGAACGCGGCGAACGCGGTCTAGGGATGACGATCGGTGCCCTCAAGCACACGTCCACGCACCTTTCGAGCGCGCAACTCGGCATCACCCTCACGACCCTTCTCACCGGTTACACCCTCGAGCCAGCATTCTCGACCTGGTTCGCGGTGCCCCTCGCCGCTCTCGGCCTCAGCGAGGGCCTCACGCGAGCCGTCGCCACCGTGCTCGCGATCACCGTGGCGACCCTGCTGTCGATGATCATCGGTGAACTCGTTCCCAAGAACTTCGCTCTTGCCCTTCCGCGCGCCACGGCCAAGGTCGTGATCCCGTTCCAGGTTATTTTCACCGCGGTGTTTCGCCCTGCCGTCACCCTGCTTAACAGCACCGCCAACGGAGTGCTTCGCGCGATCGGCATCGAGCCCAAGGAAGAGCTTTCAGGTGCACGCACAGCCGAGGAGCTGACCTCCCTCGTTCGCCGATCGGCAAGTGAGGGCAGTCTCGATCGCGACACCGCAACACTGCTCGCGCGAACGCTCGCGTTCGCCGACCACACGGCGCAGGATGTCATGACCCCTCGTCCCCGCGTCGCAAGCGTGGACCGCACCGACAATGCGCAAGAGGTCATCGACCTCGCGCGTCGCACGGGTCTCTCGCGCTTCCCCGTGATCGACGACTCCATCGACGATGTCGTCGGAATCGTGCATGTCAAGCAGGCGGTCGCCGTGCCGCGCGAGAAGCGCGCCGATGTTCCCGTGTCGGCACTGCAATCGGATGCCCTGCGGGTGCCAGAGACGATGAAGCTTGATGGACTGCTTGCCGAGCTGCGCGGCCGCGGCTACCAGATGGCGATCGTCGTTGACGAGTATGGCGGCACCGCGGGGGTCGCGACCCTTGAGGACCTCGTCGAGGAACTCGTCGGCGAGGTGTCCGATGAGCACGACCGCACCAAGGCCGACGTCGTACGATCGCGTGACTGGTTCACCTTCCCGGGCATCCTTCGACCGGATGAACTGCTTGAGCGCACGGGAGTCGTGGTTCCCGAACAGGGACCGTACGAGACCGTCGCGGGCTGGATCATGAGTGAACTGGGCCGACTGCCTGCCGTGGGAGACACCCTCGACGTCGAGGGTGGACGTTTTCGTATCGAACGCCTCGACGGTCGTCGCATCGATCGTGTGCGCTACACGCCCACGCTTCCCGAGGCGGGTGACGCGTGATGGACTACTGGGGTATCGCCTGGCTCTTTGTGCTGCTCGCGGTGAACGCGTTCTTTGTCGGCGCCGAATTCGCTGTTATCTCTGCGCGGCGCTCGCAAATAGAGCCGAAGGCTGAGGCAGGCTCGCGCTCGGCCAAGACGGCCTTGTGGGCGATGGAGCACGCCACCCTCATGTTGGCGGCCTGCCAGCTCGGCATCACGATCGCGTCGCTGTTGATCCTGAACGTGTCGGAGCCCGCGATCCACCACCTGCTCGAGCTACCGCTCGCCCTGACTGGCTGGTCGGAGGAGGTCATTGGCACGATTGCGTTCATCATCGCGCTGCTCCTGGTGACGTTCCTGCACGTCGTGTTCGGCGAGATGGTGCCCAAGAACCTGTCGTTCTCGGTGCCGGATCGCGCCGTGCTCATCCTTGCGCCGCCGCTCGTATTCATTGCGCGAGTGTTCAACCCGATCATCTTCCTGCTCAATGCCGCCGCCAACGGCATCCTCAGGCTGTTCGGAGTCACGCCCAAGAGCGAAGCGAACAGCGTCTTCACCCTCGACGAAGTCGCGACGATCGTGAACCAGTCCAAGCGCGAGGGTGTGCTGACCGACGTCGGCGGTACCCTCAGCGCGGCGTTCGAGTTCACCTCGAAGAAGGTGCGGGATGTCGCGGTCGGCATGTCAGCGCTGGTGACCCTCCCTGAGGACGCGACTCCTGCCGACGTTGAGAAGGCCGTCGCGCAGCGTGGGTTCTCGCGCTACATCCTCGTGAACGACGAAGACGAGCCCACCGGCTACCTTCACCTCAAAGACGTCATTGACCTTGATGAAGACGAGTTCCATGAGCCCGTGCCGCCCAAGCGGATACGTCAGCTGATCTCGATCTTCCGCGGCACGGATCTCGAAGATGCGCTCGCCACGATGCGCCGCTCGGGTGTGCACGTTGCTCGCGCATTCGACGAGAACGGCGCCACGAAGGGTGTGTTGTTCCTTGAGGACATCATCGAGGAACTCGTCGGCGAGGTGCAGGACGCGACCCGCCGCCGGTGAGCGCGCATTCCCGCCCGTCGTTCCGCGAGTGTTCCGATATTGCTGGCTGGGAGTGCCCGCAGGCAGCAATATCGGAACACTCGCGGAAACAGGGGCTAGCGGAACTTGGCTCGCCAGTACTGGGGCGGGTAGTAGTCGAGTTCGACGCCGAGTTCGTGGGCCGCTCGCCAGGCGAAGTGCGGGTCGCGCATCATGCCGCGACCCATCATGACGGCGTCGGCCTGACCGGATGCGACGATCTCCTCGGCGTGCGCGGCCTCGGTGATCATGCCGACTGCGCTGACCGGGGCACTCGCCTCCGAGCGCACGTGCTTTGCAAAGTGCACCTGGTATCCGCGTCCCGTAGGAATCCTCACACCCGTAACGAGGCCCCCCGTCGAGATGTCGAACAGGTCGGCGCCGGCCTCAAGCGCGCAGGCAGCGACGACGGCAGTCTGGTCCTCGTCCCAGCCGCCCTCTGCCCAGTCGGTTGCCGAAAAGCGGACGAGCAGGGGGATGCCCTCTCCCGCCTCAGCACGCACGGCGCGAACGACCTCGAGCAGCAGCCGCGCTCGGTTCTCGAGGCTGCCTCCGTACTCGTCGTCGCGCAGGTTCGACAGCGGCGACAGGAACTGGTGCAGCAGATAACCGTGAGCCGCGTGTATCTCAAGCAGCTGGAATCCAGCATCGATGGAGCGGCGTGCTGCCGAAACGAAGTCGGCGACAACGCCCGACAGCTCGCCGGCGCCGAGCGACCTGGGCTCGGCGTAGTCGCCGAACGCGATCGCCGACGGAGCGACGGGCTTCCACCCGCCGTCTTCCGCGGGAACGGTACCTTCGCGCGGATCCCAGTGCAGCCACGTCGAGCCCTTGCGCCCGGCGTGGGCCAACTGGATGCCGGCGACGGCACCCTGTGAGCGGATGAAGGTGACGATGCGTGCCCACGCCTGCTGCTGCTCGTCGTTCCAGATGCCCGTGTCTTGGGGAGAGATGCGGCCGACGGGATTCACGGCTGTCGCTTCTGTCATGACGAGCCCCGCCCCGCCGAGTGCGAAACCGCCGAGGTGCACAAGGTGCCAATCGGTGGGTACCCCGTCTTGTTTCTCGACGGAGTACTGGCACAGGGGAGCCACCCAGAGGCGGTTGCGGAACGTGGCATCCCGAAGCGTCAATGGGGTGAAAAGTGCGCTCATGCGGATAGTTCCTTAAGGAAGGCGGCGAGGCCCGCGACTCCCGTGAAGTGGTGGGTCGTGACGCCGAGTGCGGCCGCGGCGTCGGTGTTGACGGACTTGTTATCTATGAACACCATCTGGTCCAGTCTGATTCCCAGGTCGGCCGCAACCTCGCGGTAGATCGCCGGGTCGGGCTTGATGGCATCCATCTCGGCGCTGACGAATATGCGCTCGAAGTAGTTGCCGATGGGTGAGTAGTGAAAGCCGCTGGAGAAGTCGAAGCCGGCGTTCGAGAGAATCGCGATGCGCGTGCCACCCTCGTGAAGTTCGGCGATGAGATCGACGGTTGCGGGCTCGACGCTCCACCAGCTACGAAAGTCGGCAACCCACAACTCGTACACCTTCGACGGGCTAAACGTGGTGCCGAGGTCGGCGGCGACGAGTGCCCAATAGTCCGCCACGCTGAGGGTGCCCTGGTCGAGAGGGTCGCGATGGCCCCAGTAGCTCGCCCAGAACGGTTCGGCCTCGCCGCCGGCGATCGTGAGCAGCACCGCGCGGTCTGCCTCACTGGGGCTGCGACTGATCACCTCGCCGTAGTCGAAGACAACAACACGGTCGGGGATGCTCAAAGCCATGTACCTCAAACTATCGTGAGACCATGACCGACTTTGTCGCGTGGACACCGGATGACGCTGCCGCCCACATCGCCGTGCCCGGCCCCCACGACGACAAGTACAGTCGCGGCGTGCTTGGAGTGATCACGGGCTCCGAGCAGTACCCCGGAGCCGCGGTGCTCGGCGTCGAGGCGGCCCTGCGCGCGGGGGTGGGGATGGTGCGCTATCTGGGCCCCGCGCGCCCGAGTGACCTCGTTCTGCAGCGTCGTCCGGAGGTCGTGACCTCGGATGGCCGGGTGCAGGCCTGGCTCATCGGCTCGGGAATGGACCACGCCACGCGTGATGAACGAGGCTTCGACGAGGCCCTTGCCCAGGGTGTGCCCCTCGTGCTCGACGGCGGTGCACTTGACCTGGTGCGGCGTGCGACCGCACCAGTTGTCATCACTCCGCACTTTCGCGAATTGGGGCGGCTGCTCGATGTGCCCGTCGACGTGATCGCGACGTCGCCGCAGGCCTGGGCACAGCGCGCCTCCGACGAACTCGGCGCAACGGTCTTGCTCAAGGGCCACACCACGTACATCGCGGGGAAGGGTGTCGCGTACTCCGTGACGGGGGCGCCCACCTGGCTTGCCACGGCAGGTGCTGGTGACGCGCTCGCGGGAATCCTGGGCGCGCTCCTCGCGACCCACGCCGACAAGCCGAACCTGCCCGCACTCGCCGCGACAGCATGCCTCATTCACGGCGAAGCCGCCGAACGCGCGAGTAATGGTGGCCCACTGACCATCCTGGATGTGTGCGGGGCGGTGCCCGCCGTGATCGCTGGCTTGCTCAGCCAGCGTTGAATCGCGACAGGAATTCTTTCGTGCGCGCCTCGCGCGGTGCCCCGAACACTTGCGCGGGCGTGCCCGCCTCGGCGACGACACCCTTGTCGAGGAACACGACACGGTCGGCGACATCCCGAGCGAAAGCCATCTCGTGGGTCGCCATCACGATCGTGGTGCCGTCGGCCTTGAGTTCCCGCACCAGGTCGAGAACCTCGGTCACGAGCTCGGGGTCGAGGGCGCTCGTGACCTCGTCGAGCAGCAGCAGCTCAGGATTAGTCGCGATCGCGCGCACGATCGCGGCGCGCTGTTGCTGGCCCCCCGAGAGTCGATCGGGGAACGCCCGGGCGTGATCGGCGAGACCGATGCGGTCGAGCAGTTCGAGACCGCGCTTCTCCGAGGCATCCTTCGACTCTTTGAACACCCGCCGCGACGCGAGCGTGACATTGTCGAGAACCGACATGTGCGGGAACAGGTTGAAGTGTTGGAAGACAACCCCGATGCGAGCGCGCACGCGATCGACGTTGGTGCCCGGGTCGGAGATATCAACATCGCGCAGCCAGATCTGGCCGTCGTCGATGCGCTCGAGCAGGTTGATCGTGCGCAACAGCGTTGACTTGCCCGAACCGCTCGACCCGATGAGGGCGACCACCTCGTGGGTTGACACCTCGAGATCGATGCCGCGGAGCACCTCGGTGTCGCCAAACGACTTGTGGATGTTCTCGAGCCGGAGAACGGTGTCATTCATACGATGCCGCCGATCTGCTCACGCGCGCGCAGGCGAGCGGTGTACCAGTCGGTGAGCCGGATGAGGGGCAGGGCGAGTAGCACGAACAGCAGGCCCGCGAGCACGTAGGGCGTGAAGTTGAAGAACTTGGCGGTCTCGATCTGCGCCGCACGCACGGCATCGATGGCGCCGAGAATCGAGATGAGCCCGACGTCTTTTTGCATGGCGATGAAGTCGTTCATGAGTGCGGGGGTCACCTTGCGCACGGCCTGTGGCAGAATCACGAGCCGCAACGATTGGCCGTGGCTCAAGCCCAGGGAGCGAGCGGCAAGGCGTTGCGACGGATGCACGGCCTCAATGCCCGCGCGGAAGACCTCCGAAACGTACGCCGAGTACGTGAGGATGAGCGCGATCGTGCCGAGCACCGCGGCGGGGATGCGCGGGCCATCAGCACCCTGTAGCCCGGGAATGCCGTAGCCGACGAGGTACAGCACGATGATGAGAGGCAGGCCGCGGAACAGATCGGTGTACCCGGCGGCAAGCGCTCGCACGGGAAAGAAGACCGGGCCGCGCAGAGTGCGGATGACCGCAATGAAGACGCTCAGCACGAGCACCCCGAGCACCGCGAAGAACAGCACCCGGAGATTGAGCAGGAAGCCATCCCACACGCGGGGGAGCGCGGCGACGAAGACCTCGGGGTCGAAGAATGTCTGCTGAACCCGTGACCATCCGGGTGTGTTGATGATAAAGAACCAGGCGAGCCCCGCGAGAACGAGGGTCGAGACGATGCTGATGAGCACCGAGCGCCTGCCCTGCCGACGCCGGAAGGCCCGGCGGCCGAGCTCTATCGAGCTGGGCTGCCGGGCCTGGTCATCGTGCGTGCTCACTCCTGCAAACTACTTGAGGACGGGCGCGCTGGCTGCATCCGCGAGCCACTCGTCCGCAATCTCCTGCAGTCGACCGCTGTCGCGGAGTGCGTCAACCGCGGCCGTGACCGTTGCGGTGAGGGGGCTGTCTTTGGCCAGAACGAGACCGAACTCGTCGCCGGTCGCGCCTTCGGGATTGTGCAACTGGCCGATGATCACGCCGCCGGTGAGCTCAACACCGGTGAGGTAGAACGCCGTGGGCAAGTCGACGACGATCGCGTCAACCGTTCCGCTCTCGAGGGCGAGCTTGGCGTCGTCGTTGGAGTTGAACGCCTGGGCGCCTGCGGTTGGGGCGATCTCGGTCTCGATGGCGTCGAAGCTTGTGGTGCCGGTTGCCGCACCGATCAGGAAGCCCTTGAGGTCGGCGATTGACGTTGCGCCGGCCGCAGCGGAAGCCTCGGTCGTGATGACGACCTGGGTCGTCTCGTAGTACGGCGAGGAGAAGTCGACGTTCTGCTTGCGCTCGTCGGTGATCGAGAACTGCTGCAGGTTGAAGTCGAAGTTCTTGGCGCCGGGAGCGATGGCTTCGTCGAAGGTGGTGCGCACCCAGACGACGTCATCGGCGGCGAATCCGAGCTCGTCGGCCACGGCGTAGGCGATTGCGGCCTCGAAGCCTTCGCCGGATTCGGGAGCGTCGTCGATAACCCAGGGGTAGTAGGCGGGTTCGCCGGTGCCGATGGTGAGCTTGCCGTCGGTGACGTAGTCGCTGGCGGGCTCGGTGCTGTCGCCGGTGGGGGCACACGCGGCGAGCGAGAGGGCAATGGCAGCGGCGCCTGCTGCGGCGACGATGCGACGGAATGTGAGGGTGCGAGTCATGCCTCAATCATCGCGCAGCGAGCCAACTCGGCGCTAAACGGCGACGAATTGTTACCCGGCTACGCTAAGTGCATGACGGTATTGCGCAGCCCGATCACCGTCTGGGTGGCGTTCGTTCTGGCCCACCTGTGGCTGGGGATGCTCAACCTCTACTCACCCGGCCTGCCGCTCGGCGACGTGACGATCGTTTACAAGTTCTGGATGGACCAGGCGCTCGTCCACAACTACTGGGTGGGTATCGACAGCGCCTGGGTGTACCCGATCGTGGCCCTCATCCCGATGCTGCTCGCGATGGCCTTCGGCCCCGACCAGTACGCCGCGACGTGGCTCTCGATGATCATGCTGCTCAATGCCGTGGCCTTCGGGTTCGTCACGGGCTGGGGGCGCTCGCGCGAGCGTTCGGGCGTCGCGTGGTGGTGGATCGGGTTTCTCGTGTTGCTCGGCCCGATCGCTCTCGCGCGCATCGACGCCGTCACCGTGGCTCTCGCGATCGTGGGCGTGTTGCTGATTGCCAGCAGGCCGGGCGCCGCCTCGATCGTGCTCGCCATCGCGATGTGGGTGAAAGTGTGGCCCGTGGCACTGATCGCCGCCGCGGCGATCGCGCTCAAGGATCGGCTGCGCATCATCGCAGGAGTCGTGGTCACGTCGGCGGTGATCATGGTCGTGGCGCTCCTGATTGGTGCCGGCCCCAACGTGCTGAGTTTCATCACCCAACAGACCGGACGCGGCCTTCAGATTGAAGCGCCCGTCAGCACGCTCTGGCTGTGGCAGGCCGCGGCGGGGGTGCCCGATACCTACGTCTACTACGACCGGAACATCCTGACGTACCAAATCCAGGGCAACGGCGTGGATGTCGCGGCGGCCCTCATGACGCCGCTGTTGCTGCTCGTGGTTGCCGCTGTCGCCTTTCTGGGACTGCGCGCGACGCGGTCTGGCGTTCCGGCTGGCGACCTGTTTCCTGCCCTTGCCCTCGCGCTCGTGACAGCGCTCATCGCCTTCAACAAGGTTGGGTCTCCCCAGTTCGTCAGCTGGCTCGCGGTGCCCATCGTGCTCGGCATCGCCACGAGCGCAGCGGGCCACGGCCGATCCTTCCGCGTGCCGGCCGTGCTCGGGCTTGCCATCGCGGCGCTGACACAGTTCATCTACCCGCTGCTGTACAACTCCTTGTTGACGGTCGAGCCGTTCATGCTCGTTGTCATCACCGTGCGCAACCTGCTGTACTTCGTGCTGCTGGGGTGGGCGATCTACGGGATCGCTACCGCTCCCCGCAGTGACCCGCTCCACGAAGACGAGGAGAATTGGCTCCCCAGCGTGTGGCCGTTGGCGGATCGAGAACCAGAACCGGTGAAGGAGTAACCATGATCGTGGCATTCTCAGTGGCCCCAAGCGGCGGGCCCGACGGCTCGGATTCGGTGCACGACGCTGTCGCCGCCGCCGTGAAGGTCGTGCGGGAGTCGGGTCTTCCCAACCACACGAGCTCGATGTTCACCGAGATCGAGGGGGAGTGGGATGAGGTGTTCGACGTCGTGCGGCGTGCCACCGAGGCCGTGGGTGCCTACGGAACACGCGTCTCCCTCGTGCTCAAGGCAGACATCCGGCCCGGCCACACCAACGAACTCACGGGCAAGGTGGAGCGCCTGGAAGAAGCCCTCGTGCGAGAAGCCGAGCTCGACTAGCCAGCCCTAGACTTGAAACGGCTCGACGGCGAGCGACTCTTCTCTCGCACCGATCGGCCCCTCAGATGACCCTCTCACCCACTCGCGTCAGGCTCGCCCTGTTGTCGCTTGCGCTCGGCGGATTTGGAATCGGCCTGACCGAGTTCGTCGCCATGGGCCTGCTTCCTAACCTCGCCGCCGACCTGCTGCCCGACATCTGGAGCCAGTCACACGAGCAGGCCAACGCGCAAGCGGGATGGCTCGTTTCCGCGTACGCACTGGGGGTCGTCGTGGGCGCCCCGACGATCGCCGCAGTCGCGGCCCGGTTCCCGCGCAAGCAGCTGCTGCTCGCGTGTGTTGCGGTCTTCACTCTGGGCACGATCGCTTCGGCCCTCCTGCCTACCTTCGGACTCGTTGTCGCTGCTCGCTTCGTTGCCGCACTGCCGCACGGCGCCTATTTCGGTATCGCTGCTCTCGTGGCGGCGTCGCTCATGGGCCCGGGTAAACGCGGCCAGGGTGTTGCGCTCGTGCTCTCGGGCCTCACGATCGCGAACGTGATCGGGGTGCCCTCGGTTACCTACCTCGGCCAGGTTGCCGGTTGGCGAATCGCCTACCTTGCCGTTGCCGTGATCTTTGCTCTCGCATTCGTTGCAATCATGCTCACCGTGCCGCTTCAGGCGGGTGATCCGCAGGCAACCATTCGACGCGAGCTGCGCATCTTCCGCCGCAGCCAGGTCTGGCTGGCGCTGCTGATCGGCTCGGTGGGATTCGGCGGATTCTTCGCCGTGTACACCTACGTGTCGCCCGTGGTCACGAACATCACCAACCTGGACGCCGCCGTCGTGCCGTGGGTGCTCGTGGTGGCCGGCCTCGGCATGACGATCGGCAACTTCATCGGCGGTCGGGGCGCCGACCATCACGTCATGAAGACCCTGTTCATCTGCTTCGCCCTCTTTGGGGTGGCGCTCACGGGTTTTGCCCTCACGGCGCAGTGGCCGGTCGGGCTGTTCATGTTCGTCTTCCTCGTCGGAGGTGCGGCTTCCGCCCTCTCACCGGCGATCCAGACTCGCCTCATGGATGTCGCTGGCGACGGTCAATCCCTCGCCGCGGCCATCAACCACGCGTCGCTCAACCTGGGGAACACGCTCGGAGCGCTGCTCGGCGGCGTGGCCATCGCGGCCGGCCTCGGCTACCTCGCCCCGACCTGGATTGGGCTCATCCTCGCTGGCGCTGGCGCGCTTCTCGCAGTCGTCGCGCTGCTGCTGCAGCGCCGCAGCGACCGGTCAGAACTGGCGCGGGATGTCGTTCTCGAGCAGGATGCCGTCTTCGATCGCACGCTTACGTAGAGCAACTTTCGTTCCGACATCGAAGCCCGCGACGCGGTACTTCTCGCGGATGCGCTTGAGGTAGCTCTTCGCCGTCTCTTCGGAGATGCTCAGCTGGAAGGCGACGGCCTTCACGGGCTCGCCGCCGCCGTACAGGGCCATCACGCGACGCTCCTGTGCGCTGAGCTTGGGGGATCCGCCCACCTCGCCCGCGTTGAGCGCGAGGTCGAGCTCGGCCGACACGAACGGCTCGCCCTTGGATGCTGCGCGAATGGCCTCGACGATCATGCCGGCATCTTCGCTCTTCACGAGGTAACCGAGCGCGCCCGCTGCGAGCGCCTCACGCACGACGTTGGGCTCGGAGTACGTGCTCATGAGCACGACCTTGACTCCCATCGTCTTGAGCGTGTTGATCTTGAGAGACACCGGAATGTTGTCTTTCAGGTCGAGATCGAGAAGCACGACATCTACGGGGAACTCAGGGTGGATCGTCAATTCTGGCCAGGACGGCACCGCCACGACCATGTCGATGTCGGATGCAGCATTCCTGATCCACTCGGTGAGTGCACCCAGGAGCATCCTGTGGTCGTCAACGAGCGCAAGCCTGATGCGGTCATGGTCTGTCACGGTGTGGTCCTCTGTGTTGTGGGGGAGTTATTGATCGGCGGGGTTGTCAACGAGGCAATGGATCTCGACGCGCAGGCTCGAGTTCTGGGTGGAGTCACTGTATCCCCCCACCCGCCCGATGGCCTCCCATGTCGCGGGGTCGACACGATTTCGCGGCACGCCGGTGGTGGTCAAGACGATGGGGATGTCGATCTTGTGACCGGTCATTCCGTCGCTCGCGGCGATGACGGGGCCGACCGTGATGTGCACCGTGCGACCGACGCCCACCTTGGTCGTATCGCTCACAAGCAGCCACGCGGTCGACAGCAGGCCGTCGCGCTGCTGGGGGTCGAGGAGTCCGGCGAGGCTGCCCTTGTCGGTCAGCGTGACTGCCTTTCCGAGCAGGTCTGACTCGGTGATCGCGTGGTACAGCCACGTCTCGCGCCGCCCCTCGATGAGGTGCAGTCGCAGTTCAGTGGCAAGGGATGCGGCGGTCGAGGCTGTCTTGGGATCGAGGGGCAGCTTGACCTTGCCGGTCGCTACCGAGTCGAGCAGTTCCTCGGCGGCGAGGTCGAGGCGCGCGAGCTCTTCGGATGCCAGCATGCCCACGGCAAATCGTGGTGCCGACACCGTGGACTGCACGAGCACGCGGTCGAGTTCGACCTGCACGAGTCGCCGGAATCCGTTGACCACGACGACACCGATGATCGCGGGGATGACGGTGAACGCGAGAGTCGTGATCTGGGCGCCCAGGTCGTCGGCGGCGAGGCTCGAATTGAGAATCATCGCGGTGGCCATGACTACGCCGAGAACGCTCACCGAAATGATGATGTCGAGGGTGCGCCGGAAGGTCAGCACGATCAGTAGCGCCATGCCCGCCGTCGCCGATGCGGTCGCCGTGCGTCCGATGTCGTGCAGGGGCCAGATGGCGTAGAGGTCGAGGGCGACCGCGCCGGCGAGTCCGAGCAGGAAGATGGCGAAGATCCAGTCGGGCAGCTGGTCGCCCAGCAGTCGAGCCGCGACGAAGGTGGCAACCATCACGACGATGAGAATCGACCACGCGGCGAGGGCGGGGTAGGGGTTGGGGTAGATGTTCCACTGGCCGATGAACGCCACGAGGCCGTAGATGGCACGCAGCGCCACGACTACGGCGGCGCCGACTCCAATGAAGCCCGTGCCGAGACTCGAGCGCCGAGGGGTTGCCGCCCGGATGACTCGCCGGGTGGCATCAGCCTCACGCCGCCGAGGCTTCGAGCCGACGATGACGCCGAGGGTGTTTTCTTCGGGGATGCTCATCGGGGCACCTCAAGCACTACCGTGGTGCCCGACCCTGGCGCGGAGAAGAGTCGAGCCTTGCCCCCGACCTCCTTGAGACGCGCGACCACCGACTCCTTGAAGCCGAGGCGCGCGGAATCGACGTCGTCGAGGGTGAAACCCACCCCGGAGTCGGTGATCATGGCGCGAACCATGGTCTCGTCGTCTGTGATGGTGACGTGTGCTTCGGTGACTCCCGAGTGCCTGCGCACATTCTCGAGGCACTCCGCGAGCGCCAACAGGAACGCGTCGAGAACATCGCTCGGCAGCAGCACCTGGCCGGTGCCGTGCCAGCTCACTTCGAGGCCCATGCGACCGAAGCGCTGCTTGACGGATTCGAGTGTCGTGCCGAGCACGGTCTCTTCCACGCCCTCGAGGTTGTAGACGCCGGATGACTGGGGTGTGGGAGTTGCTCCCAGCCGCAGTTGCCGAAGCAGGCGGGCGTCGTCCGCGGCCTGCTGGCGCAGGGCATCCGGAGCTACACCCACGCCGGAGTGCGCGAGCAGAGTGAGGGTTGCGAGCACCGTGTCATGCAGCAGGCGCGCACCCTGTCGACGCTGGGCTTCTGTTTCACTCGCCTGGCGTTCGGCGCGGTGAGCGCGGCCGATGCTCGCGATGCGGCGTGCGGCCGAAGGCACTCCCGCACTGATCCAGTAGCCGATGACGGTCGCGAGGGTCCAGCCGAGCACGAAGAGGGGAATCGTGCGCAGGGGCGATTCCACGGGCGACAGTGCCACGCTCGCAATGATCGTCGTGACGATGAATGCACCCGCGAGCACAACACGGCGCAGCGGCTCGGTCGTGAGAACCACCGCGAAAGAGGAGAGGGATGCAGCGCCCAGGATCGTGACCGCTGACACGCCCGTGGGGCCTGGTCCGTCGACATCCAACACGGTAATAACGAGGATCGCGAGGATTCCGGCGCCCAGGGCGCTGAGCACCCAGCCGAGCGATCGGCTTCGACCGAGACGGAACTGGCTGAAGCCCACCCATGCGTAGAGGGGTGCCGAGAGGAAGAACGCGAGAGAGTCGACCGATCCGGGGATCGCAAGACAGATGAGTGACACGACCGTAAAACTCAGGCCGTAAACCCGTGCGGTTCTTTGGAGCAGGCGGTCCCGCTCCTTGGCTATGAGATCCATCGAAACACATGTTTCCATACGGTGCCCCACTTCTGGGGGTGCCCCACCGAGCGTTATGCGTGATTATGACCGGTACAGTCGAGTCAGAGGGGCAGCGAATCTTATTCGCAAGTCACACAAAAAGAGCCGGACCAGTCGCCCTAGCGACTGTGGCCGGATCGGCGTTTCACCCGAATAGACGACGCCGGACTGGGATCGAGCAGATATCCAGTCAGACCGGGGGGTTGCTAGGGATCGCATCATCGACAGTTGCGATCCCGCCCCGGGCCCCCTTCGAGAGGCTCAGCGCCGGCTCTAAAACCCGCAGTAGTCTCCGAAGAACTCGTAGAGACTCGCACGCACCTCGTCGCTCATCGGCACGAATATTCGGCCTGATGCGCCTTCGCTCGTGGTCACCTCGAGCGGAAAGAATGTGCCCCGCTTGTCTTCGGCGACGGCGTGCGGGTCGCAGCGCGAGGGCACAACCAACAGGCGAATGACGCTGTCCAGCGACTGCGAATCAACGACGAGGTTGAGGTCTTGCTGATAGAGCTCGGCGCCCGAGTCATCCACGAGGCTCAGCAGCACGGTGCCCTTGACGAACACGATTGATGCCGACCCCTCCGCTGCTGTGGGCACGACAGAGAGATCGATCACGGCGGGCTCGTGCGCACCGGGCGTCCACAGCGCCTCGGCGGGACCCGAAATGGTCGCATGAGTCGCGACCGCGGCCCCGACGCAGTCTTCAGCGTTGATCACCTCAAGCCTGCCCGTCTCGTCTGACGGAACGACAGTTCCCGACCCGATCGTTCCGTCGGGGAGCGTGAATTCCAGGGTGACGACGTCGCTCGGGTCACCGTCGCCGCACGCTGGGGCGCCCAGTTGTACCTTGAGATCGCGAGCGCCCCCCGAGGGCACCACCTGAGGCCGATCCCACACCGCCGGTGTCTCGAATCGAGTCGACTCGAAGGTCGCCCTGGTGACGGTGATGGCCTCGCTCGTGGCATTCGAGACCTTGAGTTCGAGCTGGCGAAGCCCGTAATCGAAGCGGTTCTGGTAAACCGACACCGTGACCTCGTCGGGAAGAGCCGCGGGCGTCACGGCGCAGCCGGTGAGTGCGAGCACGCTCAGAACCGCGAGGGTGGCCCTGATGCGGTTCATGCCTCGATGATAGGCAGTCTCAGCTCTGCAACAACCGCGTCAACTGCAGGCCGACGAGACGGTCCTCAATGAGGAATCCGTCGTGCCCGAACGGCGAGCTGATCACGTGGGGCACATCGCCATCGATGTTGCCCGGAACGTGGGCGGCGATGAACTCCTGGTCGGCCACCGGAAACAAGCGATCGCTGTCGATGCCCAGGATGAGAGCCTTCGCCGTGACACCCCCGAGCGCTGACGCTGAGCCGCCGCGGCCCCGGCCGACATCGTGCGAACTCATGGCGTCAACGAGACGGATGTAGCTGTTGGCGTCAAAACGCCGGGTGAACTTGTTGCCGTGGTAGTCGAGGTAGCTCTCCACGGCGTACCGGCCTCCGCCACCGAGGGGGCTCAGCCCGCTTTGCCAGCTGCGTTCGAAGCGATCGTTCAGCTCGCTGGGGGACCGGTAGTTGAGAAGCGCCATGCGCCTGGCGAGGGCGAGCCCCTGGTGCGGGCCCTCGCCCTCAGCGGAGTCGTAGTAGTCGCCGCCCTGGAAGGCCGGGTCGATGCGAATCGCTTCGAGCTGCACGGAGTTGAGCGCGATCTGGTCGGCGTTCGACCGTGCGGGAGCCGCCAGGATGGCGACGCGTTCGAGCCGGTCGGGGTATCCAATGGCCCACTCGAGGGCCTGCATCCCGCCCATTGATCCGCCGATGACGGCCGCCCAGCGGTCGATGCCGAGGGCGTCTGTGAGGGCCACCTGCGTTGCCACCTGGTCGCGCACCGTCACGAAGGGAAAGCGCGAACCCCACTCGGTGCCGTCTGGAGCGTACGACGAGGGTCCCGTCGTGCCCTGGCATCCGCCGAGCATGTTGGGGGCAACCACGAACCACTCGTCGGTGTCGATGGCGCGGCCGGGGCCGACGATGTCTTCCCACCAGCCGCCCGTGGGATGCCCGGCGCCGGGGGTGCCGATGAGGTGGCTGTCTCCTGTGAGTGCGTGAACCACCAGCACTGCGTTGGAGCGGTCGGCATTGAGGGTACCGAAGGTCTCATAGGCGACTCGGACGGACGGAAGTTCGCCGCCGCGCTCGAGCACCTGCGCTCCGATCGATTGGAACAGCCGGTTGCCCACGGGGTCGCCTTCACGCCAGGCGCCGGATGCCGGCGGCTTGCCGAGTACCGAGCGTGCGTTGGCCTCGGTGATGAAGGCCGAGGGCACGGTGTCTTCGGGTGTCTGCCAGTCCATGTCATGTCAAGTATTGCTGATACACGAAGGGGCCCAGCGATTGTTACATCGCTGGGCCCCTCCCGTGCTACTGGCTAAACGGCGGCGTTGGCTGCAGCCACCGTGCGGGCGGCCGCGAAGCCGGCTTCAAGGTCGGCCTTGAGGTCGTCGACGTTTTCGATGCCGACCGACAGGCGCACGAGGCCCGGGGTAACACCCGTGGTGAGCTGCTGCTCGGGGGTGAGCTGGGAGTGCGTGGTCGAGGCGGGGTGGATGATCAGGCTGCGCACGTCGCCGATGTTGGCAAGGTGGCTGAACAGCTCGACGTTCTCGACGAGAGCGCGACCGGCGTCAACGCCGCCCTTGAGCTCGAAGGAGACGACGGCGCCGACTCCCTGTGGTGCGTACTTGTTGGCAGCCGCGTACCACGGGCTCGAGGGCAGTCCCGAGTAGTTCACCGAGGCGACGTCGTCGTGGTTTTCGAGCCACTCCGCGAGCTCCTGAGCGTTCTGCACGTGACGCTCGATGCGAAGGCTGAGAGTTTCGATGCCCTGGATGATGGAGAACGCGCTGTCGGGCGACAGGGCCGCACCGGTGTCGCGCAGGATCGTGACGCGGATCTTGATGATGTACGCGATCGCATCGCCCAGCACCGTGGTGTAGCTAGCGCCGTGGTAGCTCGGGTCGGGCTCGGTGAGTCCGGGGAACTTGTCGGCGTTCGCCGCCCAGGGGAACGAGCCGCCATCGACGATGACGCCCGCGATGACCGTTCCGTGGCCGCCGAGAAACTTGGTTGCCGAGTGAACGACGACGTCGGCACCGAACTCGAACGGACGGATCAGGTAGGGGGTTGCGATCGTGTTGTCGACGATCAGGGGCAGGTTGTTCTCGTGAGCAATGGCCGCGACCTTTTCGATGTCGAGGATGTTGATCTTCGGGTTACCGATGGTCTCGGCGAAGAACAGCTTGGTGTTGGGGCGCACGGCGGCGGCCCACTCCTCGGCGTCATCCTGGTCTTCGACAAAGGTGACCTCGATGCCGAGCTTCGCGAGCGTGTACTTGAAGAGGTTGTAGGTGCCGCCGTAGATCGACGACGACGAAACGATGTGGTCACCCGCGCCGGCGATGTTGAGCACCGCGTACGTGATTGCCGAGGAGCCCGACGCAACCGCGAGTGCTGCCGTGCCACCCTCGAGGGCGGCGACGCGCTGCTCCAGCACGTCGGTCGTCGGGTTCATGAGGCGCGTGTAGATGTTGCCGAACTCAGCGAGGGCGAAGAGGTTCTGCGCGTGCTGGGTGTCGTTGAACACGTAGGAGGTCGTCTTGTAGATCGGCGTTGCACGTGCGTTGGTGGTCGGGTCGGGCTTCGCGCCAGAGTGGACCTGCTTGGTTTCGAACTTCCAGTCGCTCACGAGCGTCTCCTTGCGTGGGTTGGGTAACAAATTCTGGGCGGGACAACTGTGACCCGGACGTGAGCGAGCTTAGGTTTGGCCGCGAAGTGGGTCAACGACGGCCGCAATACGACGTAATGCTGGGGTTGCTAACACGCGACTAGTCATGCGAGAGTAGTCGCGTGTCATCCATTCGCTTATTCGTGTTGGGCTCGCTCGCTGAACGCGGGCCGATGCACGGTCACGCCCTGCGGCTGCTCGCGGACGAAGAGCACATCGACGAGTGGGCGGATGTCGCGGCATCCGCGATCTACGGAGTGATCAAGCGGCTCGCGCACGAGTCACTCATCTATGAAGTGCGCACGGAGCGCGAGGGCAACTATCCCGAGCGACAGGTGTACGACCTCACGGACGAAGGCCGAGCGGCTCTCGATCGGATTCGTCGGGATGGACTCGAGCAGGTCGTGATGCGGCCCGACCCGGTCGATCTCGCGCTCGCCCGGCTCGACGAGAAGAGTCTCGACACCCTGGAGATCACGATCAAGGACCGCATCGCCGCATTGCAGGCGAAGCTCCAGCACGAAGAAACCCATACGGCAGAAATCGCGCACTACCTGACGGCCATGGAGCGCCAGGTCATGCGTCACGACGGTCACCGCATTCGCGGGGAGATCGCCTGGCACGAAGAACTGCTCGCGGCGCTGCCCGAGCTCATTGCAGACGAAAAGTCCAGAAAGGGGCTCACCTCATGAGCAATCCATCGACCGCTGAGTTCAACACCCAGACAACGGTTCCGCGCGGCACGTGGTTCGCCCTGGTGGTGTTGCTTGCGGGCATGTTCATGTCGCTGCTCGACACCACGGTCGTCAACGTTGCGCTGCCGACAATTCGCACGAGCCTGGATGCCTCGGAGGCGACCCTCTCATGGATCATCTCGGGCTACGCACTCGCCTTCGGCCTCGTGCTGATCCCCGCCGGACGCATCGGCGACCGCTTCGGCCACAAGTGGGTGTTCTTCACGGGGCTTGCCGTGTTCACCCTGGGCAGTGTGCTCTGCGGGCTCGCACAGGACGACACCCAACTGATCATCGCGCGTGTGATTCAGGGCCTCGGTGGCGGCATCTTCTTCCCGCCAGTGACGGCGTTCATCCAGCTGCTCTTCCCCCCGCGCATGCGAGGCAAGGCGTTCGGCATCATGGGTGCCGTCATCGGTGTTTCGTCAGCCCTCGGCCCGATCGTCGGTGGACTCATCATCCAGGCCTTCGGTGAGGAGTCCGGATGGCGCTGGATCTTCGCGGTCAACGTGCCGATCGGCATCGTCGCCCTCGTTGCCGCAGCGCTTGTTCTTCCGGCCACAGCAGAAGGCAAGAAACTCTCGACGGACTTCGTGGGGCTGCTCCTGCTCGCGGGCTCGCTCGTGGCGATTCTGGTGCCTCTCATCCAGGGGCAGGATGCCGGGTGGCCGCTCTGGACCTACCTGTCGATCATCGGCGGTGTCGTGTTGCTCGTGGCGTTTGCCTTCTGGGAGCGCCGGGTTGCGGCCCGCGGTGATGAGCCGCTCGTGCCCCCGCACCTGTTCTCGCACCCGGCATTCACGGGCGGCACGATCCTCGCCCTCGTGTTCTTCGCGGCCTTCACGAGCATCTTCTTCACGATCTCGATCCTGTGGCAGGCCGGCCTCGGCCACACGGCACTCGAGTCTGGGCTCGTGTCGATCCCCTTCGCCATCGGCAACATCATCGGCGCGAGCCAGAGCGACCGCCTCGCGCAGAAGCTCGGGCGCACCGTGCTGGTGATCGGAAACGGGTTGCTCTCGCTTGGCCTTATTGCGCTGTTCCTGATCCTGCTGCTCGTGCCCACGGCTGACCTCACCAACTGGGATCTTCTCGGCCCGCTGCTCGTCGCCGGATTCGGTGCCGGGTTGTTCATCGCCCCGAACGCGCGATTCATCGTCGCGACCGTTGACCGTTCAGAAGCGGGCGCCGCGAGCGGCGTCATCGGCACCATGCAGCGCGTTGGCTCGGCCGTGGGTATCGCGGTGATCGGCAGCGTGCTGTTCGGAAACATTGGCGCGATCGCCGGCCCGGGCGACGTCGCGAACGCGTTTGGTCAGGCCGCAACGCCGGCGCTCGCCGTGAGCGCGGCCTTCGCGGTTGCGGCGTTCGCCCTCGTCTTCACCCTGCCGAAGCGGGTCGACCTGCACTAGTCGCGTCGGGAGCCAGTCGGGTCCCTCTTTGAGGGGCTCGACTGTGCATCATCCAGCTGCTTGAACAGCCAGCGAGGCTTGGGCTCGATGAGCGGGCGGAACACGCGCCGCACGATCGGCGCTGAGAGCGCAATCGAGATGGCAATGCACGCGAGGATCATGCTCACGAGCCACAGGGCCGACGAGTGCTCGTCGGCGAGAATCCCGGTCTCCCGGATCGGGTAGAGCACGAAGCTGTGTAGCAGGTACACGTACATCGTGGCCTGGCCGAATCCGGTTATCCAGGTGTGTGATCGAGGGATGAGCGCGAAGAACGCCGCGCTCAACAGCACTGCCAGCAGGATGAGTGCGAGCCGCACTGCACCAGCCCACCACTCCGGTTCGCCGAGGCCCTGATATGAGTCGTCGTAGAAGAACCAGAACCTCAGGTCGATCGCGCGCCACAGCGGAATGAAGGCGATCACGACCGCGAGCCAGGCGGCCAACACCACGACGGCAGCGCCCCGTACCCACCAGGTGACGCTCACGGCCGCCCGCCAGCGGTCGACCAGCCCCCACTGTCGCACCTGCCAGCCGAGCACGAAGAAGGGCAGGATGCCGATGGCCCTCGACAGTGAGAACGTGCTGTCAACGTTGCCCAGGTAGCCGACGCCCACCGAGAACAGCACGGCCCAGAGCAGGGGCCAGCGCACGAGCGCGAGGTAGGGCAGCACCAGCCGGAAGATGCCGAGGGCAAGCAAAAACCACAGGGTCCAGCTGGGGGTGGTGGGGTTGAACTCGCGCTTGCCTTCGACGAGGAACTGCACGACCGTCCAGATCGTCTCCATGATGAAGTACGGCAGCAGGATGTCGGTGAGCACCTTCTTCATCTGGCGTGCGCCCGGCGGCGTGGCCTTCGAGAAGTAGCCGCTGATCATCGCGAACGCGGGCATGTGGAACGCGTAGATGAAGAGGTAGACAACGAGGGCATTGTCGGAATCGGCGGTGAGCCGCTGAATGCCATGCCCAATCACCACAAGAGCCACGCAGACGAAGCGAGCGTTGTCCCAGAACGGAACGCGCTTCGAAGCGGTGGCGGGCCCGGTTGCGGCGGTCATTTGCTCCACCCTACCGGCGCTACTTTTAACAGCATGGATGCACGTCGAGTGGTTGTCACAGGGGCTAGTTCGGGTATAGGGGCGGCCACGGTGCGTCTGTTCCGTGAGCACGGGTGGAACGTGGTGGGCGTCGCGCGCCGCGCAGACCGTCTCGAGCAACTCGCGACCGAGACCGGAGCCGACACCTTCGTCGCCGATGTCACGAAGCAGGCCGACGTGGAGGCGCTTCGCGATTACCTCGCCGAGCTCGGCCCGATCCACGCGCTCGTCAACAACGCTGGCGGAGCATTCGGCCTGGCCAGTGTCGAATTGAGCGACGCCGACGACTGGGCCCGCATGTTCGACGTGAACGTGCTCGGCACCAAGCGAGTCACGAGCGCCCTGCTTCCGTTGCTGCGTGACGGCATCGAGGCGGGTCAGACCGCGAGCATCATCGTGATTACCTCGATCGCGGGGCACGTCGCGTACGAGGGCGGCGGCGGATACAACGCCGCCAAGTTCGCCGAACACGCCATGACCGAGGTGCTGCGGCTCGAGCTTGCGGGCGAACCGATTCGAGTGATCGAGGTGGCTCCCGGCATGGTCAAGACCGACGAGTTCTCGCTCGTGCGATTCGGCGGTGACAAGGCCAAAGCCGACGCCGTGTATGACAACGTGCCTGACCCCCTGTACGCGGATGACATCGCCGAGGCGATCGTGCACGCCCTGGAGCTGCCACCGTTCGTGAACACCGACCTCATCACGCTGAAACCGGTGGCCCAGGCCGCCCCGCACAAGGTCATGCGTGGGGAGTTGAAGCGGCGCTAGATCAGACCTCGATCTCGCCGCCAACCGTGCGCAGGTGCTCACGGAAGGTCAGCGCGGGAGTTGCCTCTCGCTTCGCGAGATACTCAGCGAACCTGACCTGCTCACGCAGGCTCTGACCATCGCGAATGCGGTCTGCCTGAGCCCCCTCGGTGTCACGGATGCCCTCGGCCAGAGTGAGCAGTTCGTCAATGCGATCCGCCGGCAGGAACAGCACGCCGTCTTCATCGGCCGCCACGACATCCGCTGCCGTGATCACCCAGTCACCGACCGTGGCACTGTCCAGGGCGCCCGCGGGACGCTCGCCCACGCTCAGGGGGCCGGTCGGGATGCTCCCCAGACTGAACACGGGAATGCCGATGCGCTCGAGATCCACGCTGTCGCGGTGCAGACCCCAGATCACGATGCCGGCGAGACCGCCGGCCCGAGCATCCAGCGCCAGCAGGTCGCCGATGCAGGACTCATCGAGGCGTCCGCGGTTGTCAGCGACGAGAACGTCGCCGGGGTCTGCCGACTCGATCGCTTCGAGAAACACGTCGACGCTGCCCACGTGCTGCGCGGGAAGCGCTCGACCGAACGCGCGCATGCCGGCGAACGCCGCTTGAAGGCCCGCGGGCGCGCACCGCACGGGCACTCCCGCCCGAACGCACGCATCAGCAAGGTTGGGAGTAGAGAGTTTCGCGAATCGTTCGGCGCTCACGCCTCCACCTCCGCGGCTCGCTCCTCCAACAGTGCCTCGTCGACATCGGCGAAGGCGAGCTTCGGCACCAGGAAGAGCAGGAGGGCGGCCACGAGGGCGCCGATGCCACAGATCGCGAACACCGTGAGGTAGCCGAAGAGGCTCGACGCGGTCGACCCCGCGACAGTGACGGCGCCGATCGTGAGCACGATCGCGAAGATCGCCGAGGCGAAGGAACCACCGATGGTCTTCGTCGTGTTGGTGAGTGCAGTCGCGATTCCGGTCTGGCCGCGCGGTGCGGCCGCGGCGGCGGCCGAGGGGAGGGCGCCGACGAGGGCACCGGATCCGATGCCCGCGATCGCCATGTTCACGAACGTGCCTGCGATGGTCGTGTGGTTCACGAGGAACAACAGGTAGCCAGTCGCCACGAAGAACGTCGCAATGATGAGCGCCACGCGCGGGCTCGTCCACTTGGAGAGGCGCGGGAAGAGCAGGGCGCCGACGATCATCGCGACCAGGTAGGCGCCGATGATGTACGAAATTTCGTCGGCGGCCATGCCGAGCCCGAATCCGTTGGCCGGGTCGGTGCCCGCGAAGGTCGCGAGGGGAGCCTGGGCGCCCAGCAGGCTGATGCCCACGAGGCCGGCCGTGAGCTGCACGGGCCACATGTTGGGTTGCCGCAGCACGCGCAGATCGATGGCGGGGTCGCTCTGCTTGAGCTCGTAGCGGCCCCAGGGGATGAAGGTGAGCACGCCCACCACCATGAGCGCGTAGACCCACCACGTTGCCGGGCCGTTGATGCGCAGGAACGTGAGGCCCGACGTAATGAGCAAGAGGCCGAGAGTGAGCCCGATGAAGCCCGCAAGATCGAGCGTTCGACCCGGCAGCGGCTTCGACTCGGGAACGCCGAACAGGATCGCAAAGAACACGAGAGTGACGGCGATGGCCGGAACCATGAGCGTGGTCTGCACGTCGCCACCGAGCGCCTTGAAGATGCGCCCACCGCTGAGGGCGCCGATGATGGCCCCGGCCTCGAGGGCCACCACGAGGTATCCGGCGGCTCGACGGGTTTGGGATGCACCGGTGCCGGTGACACGGCCGCGGTCGAAGATGAGGGCCACCTCGAGGGGCAGCCAGACCACGTAGAAGCCCTGTAGGGCCCAGGCGATGAGGAACGTCGTGAAGCTGCCCGTGAACGCGAGCGCCCAGGTTGCGGCTGCGGTCAGCACGGTCGAGATGAGCAGGATGCGCTTGTGCCCGTACATGTCACCGCACTTCGCGAGAATCGGCACGACGATGGCACTCAACAGCAGTTGCGCGGCCTCAAACCAGTTGAAGTCGGCGTCGCGAATTCCGAGGTGTTCGACGAGGTCGGGGATGAGCGGCACATAGAAGCCCTGAAGCACCCCACTGACCATCTCGACGAGGAACAGGTATCCGACGAGGCCGAAGGTGATCGCCCCGGATTTTCCGCGCAGCAGTGACATGTTCGGGATAGTACGGCAATCTGCACGTAATCCAAGGCCGCTACCGTGGGGGTATGTCGACAGAAGAGCGCGAAGTACTCGGCTGGGATCAGTTCGGGGATGCATCCCGGGAGCTTGCCCAGACCATTACCGATGACGGCTTCGTGCCCGACGTCGTGGTGGCGATCGCCCGAGGCGGGCTGCTGCTCGCCGGCAGCGTCTCGTACGCGCTCGGTGTGAAGAGCTGCGGCGCACTGAATGTGGAGTTCTACACGGGCGTGGGGGAGCGGCTACCCGACCCCATCCTGCTGCCGCCCATGCTCGACGAGGTGTCGCTTGCACGCAAGAAGGTGTTGCTCGTCGACGACGTATCCGACTCCGGGCGCACGCTCGCGATGGTCGTTCAGCTGCTCGCCGCCACCGGCGCGGAGGTACGAACCGTGGTGCTGTACACGAAGCCCGGAACGGTTCACGAGCCGCACTACACGTGGCGTCGCACGCCGCTCTGGATCACCTTCCCGTGGTCGGCCCTTCCACCGGTTACCGTGTCGTCATGAGCATCCACCTCGTTGGCGGCGGTCGCAGCGACGACTATGACGGAGAGGTCTACCGCGTCTTTCTCGAAGAAGCGACGGCGCGGGCAGTCGCCAGCGGACGCGACCTGCCCATGATCGCCGTGCTGCTCGTGGGGGGAGAAGAGAGTGCGGAGTACGCGCGGTCGTTCGGTGATCAGCTGCTGCGCGCCGCCCCGTGTGACCCGGCGATCTCGTGGGTCGACGAGGGCGAAAAGTTTCCCTCGAAGGTGCTTACCGGAATCGACGGCTTGCTGATCGGGGGAGGTCACACGCCGTCGTACCTCGTGGCGGTGGAGCCGATCATCCCCGAGATTCGGCTGTTGGTGGCCGATGAACTGCCTTATCTCGGTTTTTCGGCGGGAGCAATGATCGCGGCGGACTACGCGATCATTGGCGGCTGGATGGTGGGCGACGTGCCGGTGTCGCCGGAAGACGCCAGCGAAGACATCGACGAGGTGACCATCGCGGAAGGCATTGGACTCGTGGACCTGGCGATCGACGTTCATACGGCACAGTGGGGAACCCTGTCGAGACTCGTCGCGGCGACCGAGGCCGGCCTCGTCGACGGAGGCGTGGCCATCGATGAGTTCACCGTGCTCATCGTGGGCGATGGAGAGCTGCGCGTCGAAGGCTCGGGGAGTGTGTGGAAGGTCACGAGCGACCCGAACGGCGTGCTCGTGGGTACGCTCGGGGCGTGAACCCCAAGCCGCTTTCTGAGCTCGTCGCACCCGACTGGGCTGCGGCCCTCGAGCCGGTGAGCGCACAGGTGGCCGCGATGGGCGACATCCTGCGCGCCGAGACTGCCGCGGGGAGGCAGTATCTGCCTGCCGGGCCGAACGTGTTGCGGGCGTTCAGTTATCCGCTCTCTGACGTGCGCGTGCTCATCGTGGGGCAGGATCCCTATCCGACCCCCGGTCACGCGATCGGGCTCTCGTTCGCGGTTGACCGCAGCGTTCGCCCCATCCCGCGCAGCCTGCAGAACATTTACCAGGAACTGCGCGACGATCTCGGCATCGCTCCCGCGGCGCACGGCGACCTCACCGGCTGGGCCGAGCACGGCGTGATGCTGCTCAACCGAGTGCTGACGGTCGGGGCGGGGGCATCCGGTTCGCATCGCGGCAAGGGGTGGGAGTCGGTCACTGAGGCGGCCATTCGCGCGCTCGTGGCCCGCGGTGGGCCCCTCGTCGCCATCCTGTGGGGGCGAGACGCGGCGAGCCTCGCCCCTCTTCTCGGAGACACTCCCACGATCACGAGTGCCCACCCGAGCCCGCTCTCGGCCCGCAACGGATTCTTCGGATCACGACCGTTCTCGCGAGCCAATGAGCTGCTCATTGAGCAGGGGGCTTCCCCTGTGGACTGGAGCGTCGACTAGAGTTGTTCTATGTCGACTAGAACAACGATTCAACTTCGCGGCATCACCAAGACGTTTGGTGCCGTTCACGCAGTGAGCGATCTGAGTTTCACTGTCGAGCCTGGAGTGGTCACGGGCTTCCTCGGCCCGAACGGTGCGGGCAAGACCACAACCCTCCGGATGCTTCTCGGACTGGTTAAACCGACGAGCGGAACAGCCACCTTCGGCGGCGTCGCGTACCGTGGGCTCGAGCGTCCCCTCGCCACGGTGGGGACGGCCCTTGAGGCCTCGAGTTTTCACCCCGGACGCTCCGCGCGCAATCACCTCGCGGTCTACGCGGCGGCAGCGGGCATCCCGCAGAAGCGCGTGGGTGCAGTGCTCGAACTCGTGGGGCTGCAGGAGTACGCCGATCGCAGGGTCGGGGGCTACTCGCTCGGGATGCGCCAGCGCCTCGGTCTCGCTTTCGCGCTGCTGGGCGACCCCGGAGTGCTCGTTCTCGATGAACCCACCAACGGCCTCGACCCGGAAGGCATCCGCTGGATACGCGGATTCCTCCGGGATCGCGCGGCAGAGGGTCGCACGGTGCTCGTCTCGAGCCACCTGCTCGCCGAGGTGGAGCAGAGTGTGGATCGCGTTGTGATCATCTCTCGCGGCAAGGCGGTCTACGAGGGCTCGCTCAGCGCCCTCGAAACCGGCACCATCCTGCGCGTGGACTCACCCGACCGCGCGAAGCTGCGGGACGCCCTCGTGATGGCGGGAGGCGGGGTCGAACTGGGCGGCTCGGGATTGGTCGTCACGGGAATCACGGCCGAAGAAGCGGGCGAGGCCGCGCTCGCCGCGGGCGTGCCGCTGAGCCTGCTCGTCTCCGATCACGCGGGCCTCGAAGACGTGTTCCTCGATCTCGTGGGTGCCGACCAGGAGGTGGCATCATGATCGGCGCGATCCGTTCGGAGTTTCTCAAGCTCATCACCATTCGCCTGTGGTGGATTCTGCTGCTCATACTCATCGCTTACGTCGGGTTCACTGCGGCGTTGGTGGCCGGGCTCTTCGGCGCGCTGGGCGAGCAACTCTCTGCGCAGCCCGGGGCTCCGCAACTGCCCGCCGAGACGCTCCCGCCGGTCGTCTACAGCGCGGTGACCGCGGTCGGCTACGTGTTTCCGCTCATTCTTGGGGCGCTCGCCGTGACGAGCGAGTTTCGATACCAGACGCTCACCCCGACCTTTCTGGCGGGCCCGCGTCGGGGTGTCGTGCTCGCAGCGAAGCTCGTGGTGCTCTTCGTCGCGGGCGCGGTGTTCGGGGTGGTGGGGCTCGTGGCATCCATTGGGCTGGGTGCACCCATCCTGTCCCTCACGGGAATTGACCCGGCCCTCGATAATCCCGACACCTGGCTGCTCGCCGCGCGCGTCGTGCTCGCCATGGCGCTGTGGGCGGTAATCGGTGTGGGCATCGGCGCGGTCATCCCCAACCAGATCGCCTCGATTGTGGTTGTGCTTGCGTTTACCCAGTTCGTTGAGCCGATCCTGCGATTCGGTGCGTCCATCTGGGAGTGGACGGCGCAGATCGGCAAGTTTCTGCCGGGTGCCGCGAGTGACGCTCTCGTGGGGGCGAGCCTCTTCACGTCGCTCGGGATGGGCACCACCGAGGTGCAGACTCTCGAATGGTGGCAGGGCGGGCTCGTGCTGCTGGGCATTGGTGTCGTGGTGACCATCGCCGGGTTTGCCACATCGTGGCGCCGGGATGTCACCTAAGCTCGACGCATGCTGAGGATCCGCGCCTGATGCTCGAGGAGGAGTACTCGCCGCGCCGCCAGCTGCCGGCACACCTCAAGCCTGCACCGCAGGAGGAGAACCCCTTCTCGTTCACGATCCGTGACGTGCGGCCGGAAGACCTTCCCGACGTGCGCGAGATTTACAACCACTACGTCAGAAACTCGACGGTCACATTCGACGAGAAGCCCATGACGCTCACGGCCCTGCGCCGCAAGTACCAGAAGGTGCAGGAGAAGAAGCTGCCGTTCATCGTGGCAGTGAATCCGCTCGGGCAAGTGCTGGGCTATGCCTACGTCTTTCCGTGGAAAGAGAAGGCGGCCTACCGGCACACGGTCGAGAACATGATCTATCTCGGCCCTGCGGCGACGGGCAAGGGGCTTGGCAGAGCGCTTCTCGGCGAACTCATCGAGCGCTCGCGCGCGGCCGGCCTCAAAGAGATGATCGCGGTTATTGCTGACAAGGGGGCCGAGGCATCCATCGCCCTGCACACGAGCTTCGGCTTCAAGCAGACCGGTCACATGGGACGGGTCGGATTCAAGTTTGACCGCTGGCTGGGAACCGTCTTCATGCAGAAGTCATTGAAGTAATCTGACGCAGCGCCTCCTCGACGCCGTCGACACTCGATGGCTCGCCCATCCACAGCATCCGCAGCAACAGTCCGTCGATTGCCAGAGCCACCACGCGAGTGCGCTCCGGATGCCTCCCCTCCGGGTCGAGCGCGTGCTCAAGGGCGCCGTACCAGGCCTCGGCATCCGCCCGAAGGGATTCGCGGCGCATGGCCTGGAACATGAGCTCGTATTGCGCAATCGCGGCACCGCGGTTGGAGTGCACCCAGTCGTGGAGTACGGCCGCAAGACCACGCAGGTCGGCGTCGTTCAGCCCGCGGAATAGTCTCACCTGCTCGGCCGTACCGCGACGCAGTGCGCTCACGTACAGGTCGTCGAGCGTTGCGAAATAATACGTGGCGGCGGCGACCGGCACACCGGCCTCGGCAGCAACCGAGCGGTGCGTCACCGCGCCAGCGCCGTCCCGTTCGAGCACCCGGAGCACCGCATCGAGCAGGGCCTCCCGGCGTGCCTCGCCCTTGGGGGTGAGCGTCATCAGTGACGACCGCCCAACTCGAGCAGCACAACACCGCCCACAACGAGCGCCATGCCCGCGAGCTGCTGCCACGTGAGCATTTCGCCGAAGGCCAGCCAGCTGATGATGGCGACAAGCACAACGCCGACGCCCGCCCAGATCGCGTAGGCAATGCCGAGGGGCACGCCTCGCGAGAGAGTGAGCGAGAGCATCGTGAAGGCGAAGATGTAGCCGACGCCAACGATGGGGTAAGCCCACCACACGGCCTTCTCTCCCGATGTGAGCTTGAGGAACGACGTAGCGACGACTTCACCGATGATGGCGAGCGCGAGGAACAGGTAACCCATGAGTGACACTCCTTTTCTGGTACAAATGTACCAGAATGTAGAATCGTTGGCATGACTAATCCCGTGCACCAGCTTCGCCTGATCGTCGAGACAGAAGACTTCGACGCCGCCCTCGCCTTCTACCGTGATGCCCTCGGCCTGACCGAGCAGGAGTCCTACGAGGGCGACGGGGGAGCGCGCGTCTCGATCCTCTCGATCCCCACCGCGACCCTCGAACTCTCCAACCCCGCGCAGATTCGACTCATCGACGAGGTCGAGGTGGGCCGGCCGGTCGCGAGGGCGTACCCGCTGAGCATCCGCGTCGCATTCGAAGTTCAGGATGCCGCGGCAGCCACGGTCACGCTTGAGAACGCTGGCGCGACGGTGGTTGCGCCCCCGACCGAAACCCCGTGGCGGTCACTCAATGCGCGCCTCGAAGCCCCCGGCGGCCTGCAGATCACGGCCTACCAGGAGCTCGACGAGCACTAGTTCTTGGGGGTCGCCTTGCGCAGGATGAGGTAGCCGATCACGCCCGAGAGCACGGTGATCACGAGGCTCCACGCGAACGTTCCAAGCAGCCCTGCCCCCGCGAAGAAGTTGCCGATGATCTGCCAACTGGCGGTGAGCGTGAGCAGCACGATGGCACCAACCAGCACGACTCCGAGAGCGACGAAGAAGAACGTGACTCCCGTTGCCCGCCATCTCACGTAGACCGTTGCGATCGCCGCCCCAAAGAAGAAGAAGAACAGGAAGGTCACGAAGAAGATGAACAGCCGCTGGCCGGCGTTCTCACCAAAGAGGTCCATCGTGAACATGCGCCCTCCGAAGCCCCAGCCATTGGTGACCTCTTCGATCACCGACAGGATCGTCAGGCCGGCGGCGTACATGCCCGAGAGCAGTACGAAGGTGAGCGAGCTGCCGAGCCAGAAGTCTCGACGCGTGACGCCGTAGCCCAGGGCAAAGGGGAACGTGAGGTTCACGGCCTGGATCGCCACGACCATCATGTAGATGAAGACCCAGGTCGTCGCGCCGCTGTATTGGAGGCCCTTGGCGACGTTCTCGACGTTCTCGGGCCCGGCAGCGGTGAAGATCACCCACCAGATCGCGAGGTTCAAGACGAACACGATGCCCTGGATCATCCACGGCAGGATGATCGTGGTCCACGGGTTGGCGACGTTGAGTCTGACGACGTTCCAGATGCGGCCGAACGCGCCGACGGGGCGGAACTCGTTAGCGGTGATGGTGGTCATGCGCTCTGCTCGAACTCTCTCTCGGAGGTGTTGGTTCTACGGATGATGAGCTGCTGGAGTGACACGGGCGCGAGCTCGAGGCCCGCCGCTGTGGCCGCGGCACGATCCTGGGAGTTGAGGCCCGCGACGGTGACAGAGGCCAGTCCGCCGATGGCGTCGCGGTGAAGCACGTCGCGGCCCGAGACGAACGCGTCGACCGCTGTAGCCGTGCCCACAACTGAGGTTGCAGTTCCGCGCAGGTCATCCGCGTTCTGGTCGATGATGATGCGCCCCTGGTCGATCACGAGCACATGCTCGAGGAGGTTTGCGACCTCGTCGATGAGGTGCGTCGAGAGGATGACCGTGCGGGGGTGTTCCGCGTAGTCCTCGAGCAGGCGATCGTAGAAGATCTGCCGAGCGACCGCGTCGAGACCGAGGTACGGCTCGTCGAAGAACGTCAGGGGAGCGCGCGAGGCGAGGCCAACGATGACGCCGATCGACGACAGCTGCCCGCGTGAGAGTCGCTTGATGCGAGTGTTGAGGGGGAGTCGGAAGTCCGCGATGAGTTGCTCTGCGTACTCCGCATCCCAGTTGGCGAAAAACCAGGGCGCGCTCTTGAACACGTGCTTGGCGCGGAAGTCGTCCGGGTATTTCTGGCTTTCCTTGATGAACGACACGCGCTCAAGCACGTGGGCATTCTCGACGGGAGATTCGCCGAACACCCGGATGGTTCCCTCTGTGGCGAAGTCCTGACCCGTCAGCAACTGCATGAGGGTGGTCTTGCCGGCGCCGTTGCGGCCCAGCAAGCCGTAGATCTTGTTCTCTTCGACGCTGAACGTGACGTCGTCGACCGCCGCGAGGGTGCCGAAGCGCTTGGTGAGGCCTGAGACCTCGATTACTGCGGTCACTTGTTACTCCCGTTCCTGATGAGGTCGGCCAGTTCACTCGAGGTGATGCCGAGTTTTGCCGCTTCTGCGATGAGCGGCCGAACGAATTCGGCCTCGAACTGGTCGCGGCGTTTGGTCACGAGACGCGAGCGTGCGCCCTCGGATACGAACATGCCGATGCCTCTCTTCTTGTAGAGAATTCCTTCGTCAACGAGCAGCCCGACACCCTTGAGGGCCGTCGCGGGATTGATGCGGTAGAACGCCGCAAACTCGTTGGTTGAGGGAACCTGGGTCTCTTCGGCCATGAGTCCGCTGATGATGTCGTTTTCGATCTGCTCTGCGATCTGAACGAAGATCGGTCGTGATTCATCCATGGCACCCTCCCTCCTCTGCCCGCCAGCTTGGTGGGTTAGTTAGTACAGTAACTAACCAATGTCCTGGAGGTCAAGCCCTAGGCTCGAACCATGTTCGAACTGCATCACCTCAGCGCTGTTCAGCAACTCGACTGGTTGCGCCGCGGCAAGGTGAGCCCCCTCGAACTCACTGACCACTACCTTGATCGCATTGACCGCCTGAACCCGCAGCTGGGTGCGTTCACGACCGTGACCGCCGATGCTGCTCGCGAGCGTGCGGCGGCCCTCGACCTGCCCACGGCCTCGCCGCTCTGGGGGCTCCCGTCGGCCGACAAAGACCTCTGGAACCGGGCTGGCGTGCGCACGACGTTTGGCTCGCGGCTCATGGCTGACTTCGTGCCGGAGACCTCCGACGAGATCGTGCGGGTGATGGATGAGGCGGGCACGATCAGCCTCGGAAAGACCAATGCCCCTGAGTTCGGCATGCCCTCCTACACCGAGTCACTCGTCGCTCCTCCCGCGCGCACGCCCTGGGCGCCGGAGCTCGGTGCTGGCGGATCCAGTGGCGGGGCAGCCGTCGCCGTGTCGGCCGGGCTGCTGCCGTTCGCTCCCGCGTCTGACGGTGGCGGGTCGATCCGCATTCCTGCGGCCGCGACGGGCCTGGTGGGACTCAAGCCCTCACGTGGGCGTGTGCCCGCCCTCGGCGGATTCACGAGTCTTGCGGGACTCGTCACGGCGGGCCCGATCGCGCGCTCCGTTGCCGATGCCGCACTGCTGCTCGACGCGCTCGCCGCGCCCTCTCCCTGGTCGGTCGGCCCGGCCAGTTGGGACGGCGGTGCTTTTCTCAACGCCGCCGTACGAGGCGAGGGTCGATTCCAGCTCGGCGTCATGACCACGTCGCCGTGGGATCAGACCTACGACATCGCTATCTCGAGCGAGGCTGGTGCTGCGCTCGATCGGGCGCTCGCCGAACTCGACTCCATCGGCCACGGAGTCGACACCGTCTCCCTCGAGCCCGACGACGGTTACGGCCCGGCGTTTCGCACCATCTGGCAAGCCGGCGCAGCTTCGCTCCCGGCCGAGGGCGAGCAACTCGAGCTGCTCGAACCGCTCACGAGGTGGCTCGTCGAGCGCGGGCGCGCGCTCGACGCTCGCAGCCTCGGGCAGGCGCTGGCCTGGCTCGCCCAGTACGAGCGCGGGATCATCCGCCAGTTTGCCCCTTTCGACGCGATCCTGACGCCCGCGATGGCCCTCACCCCACGACCGGTCGGCTGGTACGACCCTCAGGATGCCGAGCGCAACTTCGAGCAGCAGGTGCAGTACACCCCGTGGACGAGCTTCGTCAACGTAAGCGGGCTGCCCGCCATCGTGCTGCCGGTGTCGCACACCCCCGAGGGGGTGCCCATGGGCGTGCAGCTCATCGGTCGCCCAGGGCGAGAAGACGTGCTGCTCTCCATTGGCGCACAGCTTGAGCGGCGGCTGCGCTGGCAGGAACGGCACCCGCCCGGCTGGTGAGGTGCTACGACTCCGGAGAGTTGGCGACGATCATCTCGATGATGCCCGCGTCGTAGCCGCACCACCAGAAGCCGTTGCGAAAGTAGAAGGCGTAAACGATGCCGTCTTGCACATTCGGGAGCTCGTAGAGCGTTCCACCGTCGACCTCGCTCGCGGTAAAGCCCTCGCTGATCAGCCGCGCTTCTTGCACCGCCTGCTGGTCGGGCGTGATGGCGGAGTAGGCGTACAGCTCCGACACTCGGGTGCCGTTGTTGACGGGGCACAGCAGCCCGCCGTACTCGTCGAACAGGGCCAACGGCGAACCCTCGGCACGAATCTTCTCGATGTAGTCGTTGGCGGGGTACACGTCGAAGCCGTCCTTGAGGATCGCTTCGAGAGTCGACAAGTCGAGGAGCGTCTCGCAGCTTGCTGCCGAGGGCTCGGCGGTGGGAGTGGGGGTCGCCGTGGCTGTCGCGGTCGGAGCCGGGCTCGAGTGACTCGCACTGGGTGTCGTGGACTCCTCGGGTGCGGGCGCAGACGGCGTGCATCCGGCGAGGGCCAGGGCAATCGCGATCGTCGCGCCGACGAGGGGCAGACCTGCAAAGCGTGGGGCCGTCATGGGGACACCCTAACCGTGCCGTGTTACGGGCGCGGTAGTGATTCGGCTGACAATTCGCCGCGAGACCTTTCCGCGGTTAGGTTAGGCATGCCTATACTGGAATTCACTATGACGAACCTCGACGCGGCCACACTCGGTGTGGCATGGAACCCGCAGGCGGCCGACCGGCTGCTTCTTGCGGGCGATGAGACGTCGGTCGAGACCATGCGCATGATCCTCGCGACGCTGCCCAAGTCTGCCCGCGGCCAGGTGTTCGTTGAGGTCGCCTCGGTCGCCGACATCCAGCAGCTGGATGCTCCGGGCCGCTTCGCGGTCTGCTGGCTCGTGCGCGATCGCGGGCAGTCGCTGCGCCGCTCCGTCGACGCCTGGCTCGCCGAAATGCTGCCAGTGAGCGCGTTCGGTTCGTCGAGTGTCTACGCGTGGGTGGCCTCCGACGGCCCCGCGCGCTTACTGACGTCCGACTAGCTCAGCCGACAGTTCCCACAGCGCAGCCCCAATGCCGGGCGTCGAGGCCGTGCGGTGCGTGCGCCCGTTGGGCTTGAGCCCGTCGAAGTAGGTTCCGTTGGGAGCATCCACCTTCTCAACGGTCGCAAGGTGAACCAGCGGCGCCGCTCCCTGCTCGGGTGGGATGCCGAGGCGGCCGCCCGAGACCAGATTGCCGAACTTCACGAGAGGCGACTCGTTGCCGAAGCTCGTGGTGACGTAGCCCGGGTGGAACGAGTACGCCTCGAGCCCGGTGCGCGCCGCCAGCTCGCGAGTGAACACGATCGTCGCGACCTTGCTGGCACCGTAGGCTTGCCACCCGCCGCGCCAGCCGCGCTTGCTCCACTGCAGGTCGTCGAGCCGCAGGGCACCAAACGTGTTGGCGACGCTTGCCGTTCCGATCACGCGCGCTGAGCTTGCTTCGAGAGTCGGCAGCAGCAGCGTGGTGAGCAGGAATGGCGCCAGATGGTTGTGCTGGATGGTGCGCTCGTAGCCATCCGCCGACAGCCCGCGCTCGTGGATGAGACCGCCCGCGTTGTTGGCCAGTACGTCGATGCGTTCGTAGCGATCGGCAAGGGCGGCGGCGAGCGCGCGAACCTCGTCGAGTCGGTCGTAGTCGGCGAGGAATGGCGTTCCTCCCACCGATTCGGCGACCGCGCGAGTGCGCTCCGGGTTGCGGCCCACCACCGCGACATCCCAGCCTTCGCGCGCCAGGGTTGCCGCTGCGCTGGCTCCGATGCCTGAACTGGCGCCGGTAATCACGATCGTGCGGGTCATACGTATCCACCTTTTTCGAGGCCGGCCTCGACCTCGAAACGGTTCTTCTTGGCGTCCTGCCCCGCGTCAACGTACAACACAATGAAGGCGAGCCCATACTTGCGCCACTGCTCTTTGTGCACGGCCTCGTGCTCGAGAATCGCGGGGGTCACATTGCTGCTCGTGAGAAACACCGCACCGATCGTTGTGCCGCCGCGGCCGAACGCCCACTTCGGCAGGTGCTCCGCGATGATGAGACCCGCCTCGCGCCTCAAGCGAAAACGGCTCAGAACACCGCCCCAGATGAGGCCAGAGAGCGTCGCGAACCAGTAGCCGGGTCGAGCCACGACGGGGCTCAACAGGATCGCCGTCAACCATCGCCACCCCGACAGGCGGCGCACCATGCTGTGGCGTCCCCGGGGCGGCGCAGCGTCTCCGGATGCACTCACTTCAGCCATGCCTCGCACAATACAGTCCGCGGATTACAGTGGCAGCATGGCCGGGGTAATTGGGCGCGTGGCGATGGTGTCGATGCAGCCTTCTCCCACCGCGCACCAGATCGCTGCGGAGCTCGCGAGGCGCGGCGTCGAGGTCGATCTGCTTACTCGCGCCACCGGCACTCCCGCGGTAACGGAGGTGCTTGAGGGGATGCACCTGCACGAGCTGGCGGCGGGCGAGCCTGGGCCATTGCCGAGCCATCGACTGGGCGAGGTTACCGACGAGTTCGGAGAGGCGGTCGCGGCCCTCGCTCGTCGCGACTCCCGCGGGTACGAGCTCATCCACGCTCACTTCTGGCTGAGCGGTATCGCGTGCCTGCCCGTCGCTATCGAACTGGGCATCCCACTCGTTCAGAGCTTCCACTCCCTCGCGGCCATGACGACGGTTGCGGGGGCGGAGGAACCGCTCATCCGGGTGCGCAGCGAAATGTTCGTTGCCAATCAGGCCGACGCGCTCATCGCCTCGTCGTCGGCGGAGGCGACCGCGCTCATTGATGACGTGGGTGCCGCGGCGGATCGCACGTGGATCGTGCCGCTTGGCGTCGATCTCGACCTGTTCACGCCGCGGGGCGACGAGGCCCATGCCGAGATTCGACGGGAGTTGGGCCTCGAGCCAGATCGTGCGCTCGTGGTGCTCGCCGCGAGGATCGTTCCCGTCAAGGGCCACGAACTGGCGGTGCGAGCGATCGCCGAGCTGCAGGCGATGCGCGGCTGGTCGCCCGTGCTCGTGATCGCGGGCGAGGTCGAGCCCGGCCAGGAGGGTTTCCAGGCCGAGCTCGGTGCTCTCGCATCCGAACTCGGAATCGCACACTCCGTGCGATTCGTCGGAGCGCTCGGACGAGGCCAGCTCGCCGCCCTGTTATCCGCGGCGGTAGTGACCCTGGTTCCGTCGTTCACCGAAACCTTTGGGCTCGTCGCTCTCGAGTCGGCAGCGGCAGGCACGCCGGTTCTCGGCTTCCGCGCGGGAGGTCTCGCCGAGTCGATTGAAGACGGCACCTCGGGCTTTCTGCTGGGCACGCGTGATCCGCGCTACTGGGCAACCGAAATCGCGATCATGATCGAGAACGACGAGCGTCGCGTTGCCCTGGAACTGACCGCCCGCGCCCACGCCGAGCGCTTCAGCTGGGGCACTGCGGCAGCGAGCCTGATGGGTGTTTACGCGGGCGTCGGCCGACCGTAGGTCTCCAGCAGCCGCAACCAAATCTCGTTGATTGTCGGATAGGCCGGCACGGCATGCCACAGGCGGTCGAGCGGCACCTGGCCGACGACCGCGATCGTTGCGGCGTGCAGCAGTTCCGCCACATCCTGGCCCACAAAGGTGACGCCGATCACGGTGTGCGTGTCTTCGTCGACCACCATTCGGGCGGTGCCCTCGTAGTCGTCGGCGTAGACGCTCGCCCCCGCTACCCAGCCGATGTTGTAGTCGACGACGCGGATGTTGCGGCCAGCCTTGAGGGCTGCCTGCGACGTGAGCCCCACCGATGCCACCTCGGGCTCACTGAACGTGACCTGGGGTACGGCGGTGTGGTCGGCCGTGGCGACGTGGGTTCCCCACGGCGCGTCATCCACCGCCGCGCCCTTCGCGCGAGCGGCAATCACGTCGCCCGCTGCGCGAGCCTGGTACTTGCCCTGGTGGGTGAGAAGCACGCGGTGGTTGACGTCGCCCGTGGCGTAGAGCCAGTCGGTGCCGGGCACGAGCATGGTGTCGTCGACATCGATCCACGCGCCGGGAGTGAGGCCCACGGTCTCGAGGCCGATATCGGTCGTGCGTGGCGTGCGGCCTGTCGCAACAAGCAACTCCGCCGCGTGCGTCACGTCGTCGCCAACGTGAACTGCCACACCGGCGCCCGTGCGTTCGATCAAAGTGGGGGACGCCTTCACGATGGTGACACCGAGACCGCGCAGACCCTCGGCGACGAGATCTGCCGCGAAGTCTTCCTGGCCCTGCAGCAACCCGCTGCGCGCGAAGATCGTGACCGTGGTGCCGAAGGTCGCATAGGCCGTCGCCATCTCGACCGCGACCACGCCGCCGCCGATGATCGCGAGTGATTCGGGTGCCTCCTGGGCGCTGGTTGCTTCGCGCGACGTCCAGAACGGGTGTGAATCGTGCAGGCCGGGGATGTCGGGCAGCAGCGCATCCGAACCGGTGGAGACGACGACCGCGTGCGCGGCGACGATCTCGGTCACCGTGCCGTCGAGCGCGGTCACCTCGACCCGCTTCTCCCCGGTGAGGCGCCCGTGTCCGCGCAGCAGGGAGATGCCCGCGCCCTCGACCCAGCTGACCTGGCTCGAATCATCCCAATCGTGAACGGTCTTGTTGCGCCGAGCGAAGACGGCGGCAACGTCGATCTCGCCCGTGATCGCTTCTTTCGCACCACCCACGCGTTGCGCGGCCCTCAGGGCGTTTCCGCTGCGGATGAGCGCCTTGGACGGCATGCAGGCCCAGTACGAGCACTCACCACCAACCAGTTCGCTTTCGATGAGCAGGGCAGTGAGACCGCCCTGTACGGCACGGTCGGCCACGTTCTCGGCGACAGCTCCCGCTCCGATGATGACAACGTCGTAGTGCTCGGTCATTCTCGCTCCCTCAGTACAACGGTTCCACCCCAGCCGTCGTAGACGCCGTGGTGCTTGGTGATCAGGTCGAACATGCGTGGCACGAACTCATCGACCGTCTCCCACTCGACATCGCTGTCGATGTGGGCGTGAAGGGCGAAGGATACGAATCCTTTGCGTGCCACGGCGACCGAGTACCCCTGTGCAGCCAACTCTGCTGCCGCTGCCTCGGCATCCGCGCGCTTCGCGAAGTAGGCCGTGTGATCCACTTCGCGGGGAACCTCAAGGTGATCGCCCATTTTGACGCGCTGGGAGAGCTGCTCAGAACACATCGAGTGCAGCAGTTCGAGGGAGCGTTGCTCGTGTTTCATGGCTACCTGCCGACAAATTCTGCGGGCGTGCGGGTCACGAACGCCTGCATTCCGATGGCAGCGTCTTCGCTGGCGGCGAGACGAACGAGGTCAGGCTGCAGCGCGAGCTCTGCGGCCGCATCTCCCTCCCGAATCGCGAGGTTGGCGTTGGCGAGCGCTGCCTGCACCGCCAACGGAGCCTGCGCGGCGACACGCTGCGCGAGCTCGAGACCGCGCTCGAACTGCTGGCCGTGGGCAACGACTTCTTGCACGAGACCAATGCGATGCGCTTCTGCCGCATCGAACGTGTCGCCCGTGAGAATCCACCGCATGGCGTTGCCCCAGCCCGCCGCACGAGGAAAGCGAATCGTGGCGCCACCGAACGGCAGAATGCCGCGGGCGACCTCGATCTGCCCGAACGTCGTGGAGTCGGCGGCCACAACAATGTCGCTCGCGAGTGCGAGCTCGATGCCGAGCGTGAGGCAGGTGCCGTGCAGGGCGATCACGACAGGTTTCGCGAGGCGTTCGCCCGACACCTGCCACGGGTTGATGCCGCCCTCAGGAACAATGTCGAGGCCGTCGGCTCCAATGCGGGGGCCGACGTCGGCAAGATCAAGTCCGCCGGTGAAGTGCTCGCCGTGGGCGAAAACGAATCCAACCCGCAGCTCTGGATCACGGTGAAGCTCGCCGTACGCGAGTGACAACTCCTCCAACAACCGCATGTCGGCGGCGTTTCGCTTCTCGGGCCGATTGAAGCCGATGAGCAGAACGTGGCCGTCGCGCTCGACAGTGATTCGCGTCATGGTCCCAGACTACGTCTGACGAACGTCACTCACTTCGCCGACGCGAGTGCTCCAATGATTCGAAGAATGGTGGGCATGTCGTCAACGGCGGCATCCATGGATGCGGGCGCGAACTCGGTGATGCCCGCGCCCGCGAGCGGAAAGCGCGCGAGCAGTGCCCGGATGGCTTCCACGAGCACCGTCGCGCTGACCCCGAACGGCTCGGGCGCGCCCAGGCCGATGATGTCGCTGGGGTCGAGCACGTCAAGGTCGATGTGCACGTAGACGGATGCTGCCCCCGTCGCTTCGACGGCGGCGATGAGCGACTCGCCGCTCAGGGCATCGGCCGGAATTGAGGTGACCCCGTGCGCCGCGATGTAGTCGTCTTCACCCGGATCGAACGATCGGGCACCGACGAGGATCACGCGGTCGGGGGTCAGGGCGGTAGTGGGCACCAGGCTTGCCGGTCCGTCGCCCAGCAGCGTGCGCAATACCATTCCCGTGAACGCACCCGAGGAGCTGGACTCGGGAGTGTTGAGGTCGGGGTGCGCGTCGAACCAGACGACCGCGACATCCCGCGCGGATACATGGCCTATGGCCGCGAGCTCGACGCCGCAGTCGCCGCCGACCGTAATGACGGGCGCGGTGGTGTGCAGCAGCGTCTCGGCGAGGCGGTCGCGCACCATCGCAATCGAACTGAGCCGGTGCACGCCGCTGCCCTGGGAGTCACCCGCCTCGAGAGGGATCTCGATCACGCTCGTCGACGCGCTGGGCAGGTCACCCCGCATGGCTTCGGCGCCATCCACGAGGCGCATCGCGCGGGATGACGCCGAACCCTGCCACTGCGGAACAACGACGAAGCTGGCTGGCATGCAGAAACCCTAGCGCGTCGCCCGCGCGAGATTGTCGACCAGCTGGGCCGAGTTCTGGCGCACGCCGTACGCCGGGGTGTCCCGCTCTACGCGCCAGCTCTCGTCGAGGGGCCCGACGTCTACGGCGTCGAATCCAAGCTCGTCGTACAGCTTCGTCACGAGGGCGGTCGCGTCGGCAAAGTTGCTGGAGACGGCAAGCGCCCGGCGGTTCTCGGTGCCGGCCGGCGCAACGTCGGTCGTGATGTCGGCGGATCCGATGTGGTTGAACGCCTTGACGACCTTCGATGTGGGCAAGTGCTTCTGCAGCAGGCCGGATACCGTGTCGGTCTTGGTGTCGAGCGCGGCGATCTGGCCGTCGCGCTGCGGGTAGTAGTTGTTGGTGTCGAGCACGATCTTGCCGGCAAGTGGCTCGACGGGAATGTCATTGATCGCGCGGGCGGGCACGGTGACGAGCACGAAGTCGCCCGCTTCGGCGGCCTCAGTAGCGGTCGCAGCTCGCGCCTTCGGGCCGAGTTCTGCCACGAGATCCGTCAGAGTCTCGGGTCCGCGTGAATTGCTGATCACGATGTCGTATCCCGCGCCAATAGCCGCACGCGCGACCTGGCTGCCAATGTTTCCTGCTCCGATGATTCCGATAGTTGTCATGGCTTGTTAAAGGCCGACGGCCCGGGTGCAATTCCCGGGCCGTCGAAACTTGCGCAGTTACTGGGTGATTGCCTGCGGGGAGCCGCCCGCCTTGAGGGCTGCGAGGCGAGCATCCACCTCAGCCTGCTTGCCGAGGTCTTCGAGGCTCTCGAACTGCGCATCCAGGCTGGACGCCGCGATCTCCTGCTGGCCGAGCACCTTGGCCTCTTCGCGGCGGATCTTGTCTTCGAAGCGGCTGATCTCGCTGGTGGGGTCGAGGATGTCGATCGACGAGATGGCGTCGTGAACCTGCTGCTGGGCTTCGGCCGTCTTGGAACGGGCGACGAGCTCGTCGCGCTTCGAGGTGAGCTCGGTGAGCTTGCCGCGCATTCCGTCGAGGCCCTTCTTGAGCTGCTCGACGACCGTCGTCTGGCTCGCAATGGTCGGCTCGACGGCCTTGGCCTCGTTCTCGGCCGACAGCTGCTTGCCGAGCGCGATCTTGGCGAGGTTGTCGAACTTGTCGGCGTCGGTGGCGTTGCCCGCGGCGCGCAGTTCATCGCCCTTGGCGCTCGCGGCGAGGGCCTTGCGGCCCCAATCGTTTGCGGCCTCGATGTCTTCGGCGTGATCCTGTTCCATGAGTCGCAGGTTGCCAATGGTCTGGGCGACGGCACTTTCGGCCTCGGCAATGGAGTTCGTGTAGTCGCGCACGAGCTGGTCGAGCAGCAGCTGGGGGTCTTCAGCCTGGTCGATGAGGGCGTTGATGTTGGCCTTCAGGAGCTGGGTAATGCGCCCGAGGATGGATTGCTTAGCCATTCGACGTGCCTTTCGTTGTTTGCTTAGAACCTACCGCCGCGACCTCGGCGGCCACCACTGCTACGTCCAGCGCTGCGTGAACTCCCACCAAACGATCCGGAACGTGAGCTAGAGCGAGAACTGGGCCGGTAGCCGGATGACCAGCTGCTGCCGCCACCGCCACCTCCGCCCGACATCATGCCGCCGATGAGCCCGCCGAGCAGGCCACCGAGGTCGGGGCCGCCGGACGAGTACGTCGAACCCCGACTGTTGTTGATGCTCGAGTAGGTCGAGACATCCTGTTGCGCGAGTTCGAAGGCGCTTGCGCCCAGCTCAGCGGCGCGCTTGGCCTCGGCGAGAGCCGCGACCGGGTCGCTCGGCCCGAGAGCAATGGCCTGCTGCAGGTGACGGTCTGCCTCGCTCACGCGCGTTCGTGCACCCTCGCCGATGCCTCCGCGACGCGTCGTGATGTACTCGGCGGCGCTCGTGATCTGGGTTCGCGCGGCGGTGATCGCGGGGTCGAGTTGCTGTTGAGCGCGGGCGACCTGCGCTTGCTGGTCGCGCACGCCCGTGAACACCGAATCGAGCGCGGCATTCGCCTTCTCGACCTGACCCAGGCTCGCGAGCGGGTCGCCCGCGGTGCTGGCAGCGAGGGCGAGGGATGCTTCTGCGGCCGCAATGGCCGCAGCGAGGGATCCGCTGCTATCGGCGGGGAGGGCTCGCGCCGCCGCAATGTCTTGCGTCGTGTCGGCCACCGCTGCGTCGAGCTTGCTGCTTGCCTCCGAGAGATCGCTCGCGAGCGTGTCGACAGCCGCGAACAGCTGGGCGGTCTGCCCGACGCTCGATTGTGCGGTTCGCACGGCGATCGCGGCCGCGCTCGCGTCGCCCGCATCGATCGCGGCGCGCGCTTTCGCCGAAGCCTCGTCGGCAAAGTCGAGCAGCTTGGTCGCCTGAACCACGTTGCCCGCCACGGGCCCCACCGCCGATTCAGAGAATCGACTGTTCAGGGCCGCGAGTGCAGCAGTGGCGGGGGCGATCTGTGCACGTGCTGCCGCCGCATCCGCCACCACCTGGGCGAGCGCGGCCGGAGCATTCTTCTCCAGTTGCCGCAGCGCATCGAATGCGTCGGCCTGGCTATCGAGCTCGGCATCGGCCGCCTCGCACAGCTCGATGATCTGAGTCGTCCAGGCACGCTTGTCGGCGTCGGAATCCGGCTCGTGGTCGTCCAGCTTCTGCTTGAGCGTGAAGGCCTGCGCCACCTTGGCCTTGGCGCTCGCGAGCACGTTCGTGAAGTCGCGGGTGGCGTCATCCCCAAACTGCGCGACGGCAAACCCGAGCTCCTGTTCGCTCGTTTTGAGCGAGTCGTCCAGCTGCACGAGCAGGCTGCCGGCGCGCGTGTCGAGCTGCTTCTGCGACATCTGCTCGGGGGCCGCGGTAACCGCGCCGTCTGTTCCGCGCTTGCGAATGCGCGAGTAGATGAACACCCCGGCGCCGACGACGGCCACCCCGCCCAGAATCGGGAGGATCGGGATGCCCCCACCGCTCGCCGCCCTCGGCGCGAGTGCCTGGGCGCCCGCGATGGCGGCCTGCGCCCAGTTGTCATCCCGCAGCTGCGCTTCGATGGCCGCGTCGGCGGAGTCCAGCTGCGAATCACTGATGGGGGAGCTGCTGTCGACCGAGAGGTAGTACTGCCGGGCATCCACCGCGACCGCCAACAGCACGTCGTCAACACCGAGACCGTTGTTGATCGCGGTCTGGTCGGCCCATTCGACAGGATCGGCGGGGTTCTCGAAAGTGCTTACGTAAACCACGAACAGTTGGGTGCCGTTCGCCTCGTACAACCCGTCGAGCGCCGCGATGATCTGCTGCTGCTCAGAGCTCGTCGTGGCGTTGACCGTGTCGAGCACGTAGGCGCCGCCCAGATCGACGGGATCGTCGGCGTGAGCGGCGAGGGGCGCTCCGAAGAGAACCATTCCGGCAACAATCGCAGCAGCAGCGCCCCATCGTGACATGCGAGGGATTCTATTCGGTCAGGGTGAAAGGGCTCCTCGGCCCGGTGACGAGATCGAGGTCGGGGATCTCGGTGGTCGCGAGCGCGGAGTCGACGCTGAAGTCGATCGCGGCGCTCAACTCGTAGTCACCCGCACTGAGCGCGGGCAGGTTGTCGCGGAAGGTCTCGGCCGCGTCATCCTCGACATCGCACAGCACGGGCGTGATTGAGGTCTGGTACTCGAGCGACTGCCCCGGCTGGAGATCAACCACCACAAGAGACATGATCATGGGCCCGTTGCTGTGCCACTTCACGACACCTGCCTGGGAGATCGTGATGGCCGGAATCGCCGCAGTGGTGCCCGCGACGCGCTGATCGCTCGTGTTGGTGAGCGTGACGGTTCCCTCGACGGGAGCGGTGCCCACCGGTGCCGTCATCGGAAAGGTCACGTCGAGCTGCAGCCCGTAGGCGCTGGGGTCGACGTCGGCGAGCCCAGCGCCACACAGGTTGAGCTTCTCGGCGGGCGCTCGCTTGAGCGAGAGCTCAGAATCCGAGGCGGCCCCGCCGCTGTCCTGTGACTCCATGGTGACCGCGGTGGGCGGCTGAGTGAACTGTGACGTGTTGATCGCAACGACAAAGATTCCTGCGACCGCGAGTGCCCCAGCGACACCTGCGCCGAGCTGCTTGGGCAGCCGCCGCGCGCGACTCTTCGCGATGATGCGGTCTGCGTCGAGGGTATTGGGGGCGCTCGCTTTCGCGAACATGTCCCTGAGGTCAGATTCGTCAGGCACGCGAATCTCCTTTCGAACTGTCGTCTTTCAACGAGATCGCCATCTTGGCGAGACCATCGCTCAGGTAGCGCTTGACCGCTCCCGGGCTGATCTCAAGCCATTCGGCGATGTCATCGACTTTGAGGTCTTCGTAATAGCGCAGCACGAGGCAGGCTCGCTCGCGCGGCGTGAGCTTCATGAGTTCGCCCCGCAGGTCGAGTCGCGACTCGGTCTCTGCGTCACGTGCCTCATCGATCTCGGGCACGGCCTGCAGGTGGGCGATGCGGCGCCAGCGACTCGTGCGGCGCCCCGAGTCGAGGTAGGTGTTCAGGATGGCGCGGCGCACGTAGGCCTCGGCACTCGCTATCGAGTAGCCGTTGCGCAACCTGCCGAACGTCTTCACGAGGGCGTCCTGCACGAGGTCGGACGCATCATCCTGGCTCCCGGAGATCAGGTAGGCGTAGCGCGTGAGCGCGTCGCCGCGCTCGGCAACGAGGCGCGTGACGACTTCCTGCCAGCGCGCCGGGTCTTCGGCAGCATTCGCCACGAGTGGCCTCCCGGTGTCAAAAGTAATGCTGCTCACACCTACTTAGACGCACGCCTCGTCGAAAACGTTGTGCGAACCCGTCTTCGGTGTTATCTTTCACGTGTCAGAAAGTTCTGACAGGTAAGGACATCACGTGACACCACCCCAGCCCACTGGCGATGAACTCGTGGCGATGCTCTCGGCGCTCGCGAACCCGCTTCGCGTGCAGATCGTTGCGACGCTCGCGGGCAAGCGTGACTACGTCAGCAACCTCGCGCGAGAGATCGGAATCAGTCGCCCGCTGTTGCACATGCACCTTCAGCGTCTTGAAGCAGTAGGCCTCATTGTCGGCAGTCTCGAACTGTCAGACGACGGCAAAGCAATGAAGTACTTCGAAGTCGCCGACTTCGCGCTGACTCTCACCCCCGCAGCGCTCGTTGCCGCGGCCGAAACACTCACCACAACCAAGGAGAACAACTCATGACCCTCGACTGGCCCCTCGTCATTCTCATTCTCGGCATCGCACTTCTCGCCGTCTTCCTCGTCATCGGTGTGCTCGCAACTTGGCATGAGTTCACCAAGACCCGCGTGGAGGCCCAACAGGAGAACGACGTGCGACAGCTGGTGAATCGCTACGAGCAGCTCGCAGAGACCATTCTCGACGCCCAGCAGCGCACGGCCGCCGACCTCGCTGAACTGCGAGTGCGCACGGTCGCGATCGAGCAGATTCTGCGGACCGTTGAGTAACGCGACCACGGTCGACACCATGCTCGCGGTGGTGCAGACCCGATACGGTGCTCCCTCCGAGCTGCTGCTCGCTCCCGTCGCGCGACCCGCGGCTGGCCCCGGCGAGGTGCTGGTTCGCGTTCGCGCAGCATCCGTCAATCCGGCCGACTGGTTCATCGTGACCGGACGACCGCTCGTGCTTCAGCTCGCGATGGGTCGCCCCGCGCCTCGGGTGCCGATCAGGGGTTCGGATGTCTCGGGCATTGTCGACTCCGTGGGCGAGGGTGTCACGCGCTTCAGCCCCGGCGACGAGGTCTTCGGCTGGGGCAGCGGATCTTTTGCCGAATACCTCGTGACCTCACAAGACAACCTCGTGCACCTGCCGAAGGGTGTCGACCTCGTCGCCGCCGCGGGCATTCCCATGGCTGGTGCCGTCGCGTTGCAGGCCATGCGCGATCACGCTGCCGTGGTTGCAGGGCAGAAGGTGCTCATCAACGGAGCCGCCGGTGGCATCGGTTCCCTCGCCGTACAGATCGCCAAGTCGATGGGTGCCACGGTGACGGCGGTGTGCAGCACGGGCAGTGTCGACCTGGTGCGCTCGCTCGGAGCGGATCGCGTTATCGACTACACCGAGACCGACTTCACCACCGAGGGGGTGCGGTATGACGTCATTCTCGACAATGCCGGCAACCACTCCCTTGCGACATTCCAACGGAGTCTCACTGCCGACGGCATGCTCATGCCCAACAACGGCACCATCGGGGGCAAGGTGCTGGGAAGCCTCGTGCGCGTGGTTCACGCCAACCTCGCGAACCTGTTCACCCGGCAGCGGCTGCGCACCTTCCTGTCGAGCGTGAAGCAGCAAGACCTGCAGGATCTCGCAGCGCTTCTCGCATCCGGTGCCGTCGTTCCCGTTGTCGACCGCAGCTATCCGCTCGCCGAAGCGTGCGCAGCCCTCGACTACATCGGGCAGGGCCACGCACGCGGCAAGGTGCTGTTGACCGTTTAGGCGAGCTTCGCCCGGAGTGCGTCGACCTGTTTCGTGATCGCGGCGGGAACGCGGCCGTCGAACGAGGCGAAGAACTCCTCTGTCGAATCGGCCTCGGCCAACCACGAGTCGCGGTCGATCGAGAACAGCTCCGCGAGGTCGGCGTCTGAGACATCCAGCCCGTCGACATTGAGCCCGCCCTCGATCGGCACGAGCCCGAGCGGGCTCTCCTTTGCGGGTACCTGACCGTCGACACGCTCGAGAATCCACTCGAGCACGCGGGAGTTCTCGCCGAAGCCGGGCCACAAGAACCGACCGTCGGCGCCCTTGCGGAACCAGTTGACCTGGAAAACGCGCGGTACCGTTCCCGTCGAGCGCAACTCAGCGCCAACGGAAAGCCAGTGCGCCCAGTGGTCGGCCATGTTGTAGCCACAGAATGGCGCCATGGCGAAGGGGTCGCGGCGAAGCTCCCCGAGAGTGCCTTCGGCGGCCGCCGTCCGCTCGGATGAGATCGTGGCGCCCAGGTAGACGCCATGCTCCCAATCCCGTGCCTCCACCACTAGCGGCACGTTGGTCGCGCGGCGACCGCCGAAGATTATGGCGTCAATGACGACGCCCTGCGGGTCTTGCCAGTCATCCGAGATGCTCGGGCACTGGGCCGCAGAAACGGTAAATCGAGCGTTGGGGTGTGCAGCAGGGCGACCGGATGCCGGCGTCCAGGGTTTGCCCTCCCAGTCGGTGAGCCGCTCGGGTGCCGTGTCGGTGAGACCCTCCCACCAGACATCACCGTCTTCGCGCAGCGCGACGTTTGTGAAGATCGTGTTGCCCCAGATCGTGTCCATGGCCGTGGCATTGGTGGAGTGCCCGGTGCCCGGTGCGACTCCGAAGAATCCCGCCTCCGGGTTGATCGCGCGCAGCCGGCCGTCGGCGCCACGACCGAGCCACGCGATGTCATCGCCGATGGTCTCGACCTTCCATCCGGGCACGGTGGGCTGCATCATCGCGAGGTTGGTCTTGCCGCAGGCGCTCGGGAAGGCGGCGGCAACGTGGAAGACCCGGCCGCGAGGGTTGGTGACCTTGATGATGAGCATGTGCTCCGCGAGCCAGCCCTCCTCGCGGGCCATCACCGACGCGATTCGCAGCGCGAAGGCCTTCTTGGCCAGCAGAGCATTGCCGCCGTACGCGGAGCCGAACGACCAGATCTCGCGGGTTTCGGGAAAGTGCGAGATGTACTTGGTCTCATTGCACGGCCAGGCGACATCCTGTTCGTGCTCCCCGAGGGGTGCCCCGACGCTGTGCACCGCGCGCACCCAGCGGGTGCGGTCGGTGATGGCCTCAAGGGCGGCCGTGCCCATGCGGGTCATGATTCCCATGCTCGCGACAACGTAGGGAGAGTCGGTGAGCTGAACGCCCAGGCGGGCAAGAGGCGAGCCGATCGGGCCCATCGAGAAGGGAACGACGTACATGGTGCGACCCCGCATGCTGCCATCAAACAGGCCCGCGAAGCGCGCGCGCATCTCGGTCGGGTCTTTCCAGTTGTTGGTGGGGCCAGCGTCTTCGGGGTTGATCGAGCAGATGAAGGTGCGGTCCTCAACGCGAGCAACATCGTTGGGGTCGCTGCGCGCAAGAAAACTGTAGGGGCGGTGCTCCGCGTTGAGCCGGATGAGGGTGCCGGCCTCGACCATCTCGCGCGTGAGGTGGTCAAATTCGGCCGCAGATCCGTCGCACCAGACGATGGCATCGGGCAGCGTCAGGGCAGCGATGTCGTCGACCCATTGCACAACGGCGGCGTTGGCCCCTTCCGGTGCGGGGGAGTAGGTGCGGGTCAGTTCTGCGATGCTCATGTCGTACCCTCCTGGGAAAGATTGACTCTCCGATGCAAGATGTGGTGTATTTCCACTATTGCTGAACGAAAACCAAGATTGTCGACAAAGAAGGTCGAAAGATGTGCAGTTCTTTAGGTATTGTGAAGCCGTGAACGATCTTGTCACCCTCGGCCAACGCATTCGGCACTTCCGCACGACCGCGGGCCTGACCCTCGATCAGCTGGGTGAGAAGGTCGGCATGGCCGGCAGCCAGCTCTCGCTCATGGAAAACGGTCGACGAGAGCCGCGGCTCACCCTTCTGTCAGCGATAGCCGCTGCCGTGGGTATTCAGCTCGCCGACCTGCTGGATGAAGCCCCGCCCTCGCAACGCGCAGCACTCGAGATCGAGCTCGAACGGGCACAGCGCTCGAGTGTGTACGCATCCCTGGGACTACCCACGATCCGTCCCGCGAAGAGCACGAGTGACGACACCCTGACTGCGCTCGTCGGCCTGCACCGCGAGCTCGCCCGTCGCGCGCGCGAAGCAATCGCCACGCCGGAAGAGGCGCGGCGAGCCAACACCGAGCTGCGTCAGCACATGCGCACGCTCGACAACTACCTGCCAGAGATCGAAGTCATCGCCGAGAAGCTTCTCGCCGACGTCGGTCACACCACCGGCGCACTCACGCACCGCTCGGTCACCCGCATGGCCGAGAAGCTCGGCTTCGAACTCGTGCACGTCAACGACCTGCCACACTCTGCTCGGTCGGTGACCGACCTCGCGAACGGGCGCATCTACCTTCCGCCGGCATCGATTCCCGGGGGCCACGGCCTGCGGGGGATGGCGTTGCAGGCCATGGGCCACCGAGTGCTGGGGCACGAGCATCCGGCCACCTATGCGGACTTTCTGCAGCAGCGACTCGAGATCAACTACTTCGCAGCGGCGGTGCTCATGCCGCAGCGCCAGTCGGTGGAGTTTCTGACGGCAGCGAAAGCCGACCGCAATATCGCCGTTGAAGACTTCAGGGACGCCTTCGGTGTCACGCACGAGGCCGCGGCGCTTCGGTTTACGAACCTGGCCACGCGACACCTCGACCTTGAACTGCACTTTCTGCGGGTGGGCGACGATGGTGCCGTCTCCAAGGCCTACGAAAACGACGGGCTTGCCCTGCCCGTCGACGTGACGGGATCCACCGAGGGGCAGATCGTGTGTCGGCACTTCAGCGCGCGCACGGCATTCACCCGCACGAACCGCACGACCGAGTTCTACCAGTACACCGACACGCCCCAGGGCACGTTCTTCGACTCGACCCAGACGGGAACGACAGCCTCGGAGGAGTTCTCGATCACGATTGGCGTGCCGTTCGCGCACTCGAAGTGGTTCAGGGGGCGCGAGACCTCGAACCGCATGCGGTCGACGTGCCCAGACGAGAGCTGCTGCCGCCGTCCCGAGCCGGACTTGAGCGAGCGTTGGGCCGGAAAGGCCTGGTCGAGTGCGAAGCTGCACGCGCACATCCTGTCGCCACTTCCCTCGGGCACCTTCCCTGGAGTCGACGACCGCGAGTTGTACGAGTTTCTGCAGGCCCACTCGGGCTGACGTCTGGTGGGGCGGGCGTGACGAGACCTAGTCGCCTAGCTCCTTCGCGGCCTGTGCCCCCGCGGCCCGAAGCCAGGCTTCGGGATGGCCAAGAGCTGCCTCGACCGAGCCGGCGAGATCGGCGAGCGAGACCGACCACGCGGTCGTCTCGACGGTGACCTGGCCCGCAATAATGCCCACGGACTTGCCCTCGCAGAGGGTGAGGATGTGCCCCACCGTCTTGCCGCCGAGCGACTGCGCGTCGAATCTGCCCTCGCCCGTGAGCACCACGTCGGCCTTCTCGATGGCCGCGTTGATCCCGCTCAGCTGCGCGAGATACTCGGCACCCGGCACGATGCGCGCACCCCAGATCGTCGCGAATCCGAATCCCGCACCGCCGGCCGCGCCCGCGCCCGCCGCGGCCGGATCGCCGCCGACCATGTGTGCGTAATGCGCGAGACCCTGATCGAGCAGCGCGACCTGCGCAGGGGTTGCGCCCTTCTGTGGGCCGAAGACGGCCGCGGCACCGTGGGGTCCCAGCAGAGGCGCCGTCACATCCGTCAGCACCACGACGCCACCGGGCGGGGGTGGCACGAACTCCCGTCGGTCTGCCGCGACGATATCCCGCAGCCAGCCACCGCCATCGGCGATCGGCTCGTCTTGTTCATCAAGCAGCACAAACCCGAGAGCGGCGAGGGCTCCAGCCCCGCCACCCGTCGATGCCGATCCGCCCAGCCCGATCACGATGGATGTTGCGCCAGCGGCAAGAGCGGCGCGAATGACCTCGCCCGTGCCACGCGTCGTCGCCCCGAGGGGGTCGAGTGTGCCCATGAGCGGAAGCCCGCTCGCCTGGGCGAGCTCGATTACCGCAACACCGTCGGCAAGAGCGAGCCACTCGCCCGGCGTGGGGCGCCCGTCGGGTCCCGTGACCTGTCCAGCGCTGTGCCGCACCGCGCTCGGCACGGCCGCCTCAATCGCGTCGAGGGTGCCCTCGCCGCCGTCGGCCAGCGGAACCAGCAGGAGGTCGTCACCCGGGCGCACCGAGCGCCAACCGTCAGCGAGTGCGGCGGCAACCGCGCGTGCCGACAGCGAGCCCTTGAACGAGTCGGGGGCGATGACAACGGTGGTCATTGCTAGCGATCCAGCGAGGCTGAGGGCAGGTCGAACCAGCGCAGGTGCTCGAAGTCATCGCTCAGGCGCTCATCGGCGATGTGAACGGGCTGGCCATCCGCGTAGGGGTCAGGCAGCGAATCGAACAGTGCGATCGCCTGCGCGAGGTACCCCTCGAGCGCCGACTCTGGTGCACGGTCGTCGTGCCGCGGAAACGTGAGTCGGCCGTCGTCGTCGTAGGCGAGCTGCGCGAGTCTCAGGGGAGGCTCGACGGGGCCTGACTGGTGGCGCCAGAGTCCGGTGTCGGGCGAGAAGCGATACTGCGGAACCAGCTTGTAGCCGTGGTCGGCCACGAGCGACACGGCCTGCACGATGTACTTGAACACGTCGTCACTGATGAAGTAGTTGAAGCTCACCCGCACCCAGCCCGGCTTGATCCCCTCGCAGCCGCTCGCGATTTCGCGCTCGAACTCGTGTGAGCGGTCGAGGTCGATGCCGAGCAAACGGTGTCCGTAGGGGCCCGCGCACGAGCATCCGCCCCTCGACTGAATGCCGAACAGGTCGTTGAGGATCGCGACAACAACGTTGTGATGCAGGTAACGCGCTTCGGGTCGCTTGATCACGAACGAGACGATCGACAGCCGGTCGGCCTGCGGGTTGCCGAGAATCTGGATACCCGGATGCTCGCCCCACGCGCCCAGCGCGCGGCGCAGAAAGTCACGCTCGAGGGCGTGGATCGTCTCGACACCCACAGCGCGCTTGAGGTCGAACACGAGGCCGGCGCGGATCGACTCGATGATCGCTGGGGTGCCCGCCTCTTCGCGGTGGGAGGGGTGAGTGAGATACCGGTGCTCGAGCCGGTTGACGTACGCGACCGTTCCGCCGCCAACCATGTCGGGCACGGAGTTGGTGAGCAGCCGTTTGGATACAACGAGAACTCCGGGCGTTCCGGGCCCGCCGATGAACTTATGCGGCGAGAGGAATATAGCGTCGGCGCTCGAGGCGTCTATCTCGACGTAGGGGGCCGCCGCCGCGTAATCCCAGAACGCGAGGGCACCGTGATTGTGAAGCACTTCGGTGATCGCGGCGGTGTCGGTGAGGATGCCCGTGACGTTGCTGGCGGCGCTGAACGAACCGATCTTGAGCGGCCTGTCGGCATACCGCTCGAGCTCTTCCGTCAACCGCTCGACGTCGACGTGACCGTCGGCGTCTTCTGGGATGGTCACGACGTCGGCGATGGATTCCCGCCATGGCAGCTCGTTGCTGTGATGCTCATACGGCCCGATGAACACAACGGGGCGCTGCGCCGCGGGTATCTGGGCGGAGAGTGCGTACTCCCGGTCCAGGTCGGCCGGAATTCTCAGCCCGAGAATGCCGACGATCTTGTCGATCGCGGCGGTAGAGCCGCTGCCCGCAAAGATGACGACCGTGTCATCCGTGCCGCCCACGGCCTTATGGATGATCGCGCGCGCGTCTTCGCGAAGCCGCGTGGTTTGCAGCCCTGTACCGCTCGACTCGGAGTGAGTATTGGCGTACCGGGGGAGCACTTCGTCGCGCACGAAGTCCTCGATGAAGCCGAGCGCGCGGCCGCTCGCGGTGTAGTCGGCGTAGGTGACGCGTCGCGGGCCAAACGGACCAAACATGAGTTGGTCGTCGCCAATAACCGACTCGCGAATGCGAGCCACTATCGGCGGATGCACGAGCTCTTCGTCGGGCTCGGGAACCGGCCGCAGCGAGCTGGGTTCCATGGCGCCACAGTAGCAGCGCGTCATGGTGTGGGCACGGAGTTCTTGCGGTTGTAGCCTGTGCGACATGAGTGATGCATCCGCAGAAAAAAAGCCGTCCACTTTCGCCATCGTGATCAAGCTGGCTGTGTCAGCCGCCGCGATCATCGTCGGTCTCTTCCTCGTCTTCGGCGCAACCACAGAGAAGACCGCGGATGCCGTCTTCGTCGGGTCGATCGCGGCCGTGCTTGCCGTTTACCTGTGGTCCGGCGTCACGCGCAATCAGGCGCGAATCGTTGCGGTCGTGCTCATCTTCGTCTCGGCGTACGCGTTCATCCGGGGCTTCGGCGTGCTTGAGCTCGTCTTCGTGCGCCAGCTCGGCGGCATCGTCGCGATTGTCAGCGGCGTGATCCTGCTGATTCCATTCATCCGCTCGTTGGTCGCGAAGCCGAAGGCGTAGGCGCGGCCGCGAGATTCGGCTGGTAGCAAAGCTGGACTTTCGCGGACCTCGGTCGACAGGGTTGTCGCATGGAACCGTGGAAGCTTGACCTGAGTACTGCGGAATTGCGCACGGCGCTGAATACGTTCGTGGATCACTTGGAAGCTACCAAAGGCCTGACGGTGCAGCTCGCAGAGGACTACTTCTGGTCTGTTGAGACCCCCGATCACTTCGATGTTGAGGTGCCACCGGAGGTCAGCATCGGGCAGCTTTCCTGGTCGTGGGACAACTTGGCGCGCGAACGCCAAGGGGACCGCGAGATCACAGTTGACTACGCCGCCGAGTGGTTAGCGGAGGTGCTGACCGGGATTGGGCAGTCCCAGCTGGAGGGGTGACCGTATTCGCTCCCCGAACGCTAATTCAATTGCCGCCACGGCCCCCGGAGAGCGAGGGGAGGCGTGGCAGGATGCTCGCATGGAGCTAAGGGCAGTCAACGGGTCGCCACTATTCCGAATGGTCGTCAGTCGGTCGGCGACGATCAGGATGCGACTGCGCGCGTCTCGCTCGCTTGTCGCGATTCCGCCGCGGCGCTGCGCGGCGGAATCGCGGCGGCGTCGAGCGAACGGCAACTTGATCTCCGCGTGCGACATCCGTGATTGCCAGACATCGACAGTGTCGACGGTTACAGGGATCGTGCTCGTCGATGACCAGTCGACGAGAAATTCGGAGAGCTCGTCGGCGACTCTCGGCTCGAGTTCCAGGAAAGGCAAAGCGAGCAGGAAATCAGCCCAGCGCGTTGCGTCCATCGCTGACAGGTTTCCGACCATGAACTCGATCGTCGCGTTCTTGAGGTCATAGAGCGTCAGCCGGTGATGGCTGCGAAAGGTCTCGGCTGGAGTCGCGAGCACGTCGCGCCACCCCTTCTCGAGTGTGATGACGCGGTCGACCTCACTAGTCATGCCGCCACGCTAGTCGTTCTATCGAGCATCGAGCCGAGCTTCGCGGATAAGCAGGTCTAGGTTGCGCTGACCTCGGCTGCGAGCACCTTCGTCGAGCACGAGCCACCCCGAGTGGAGGCCGTCCTTGAGATCCGTGGCGAGCGCCCGTAGGCGCTTCCGATCGTTTGTGTTGAGGGTTAGGTCAAGGGCGCCAATTGAATCGATGCTCGCCAGCAGGACCGCCGCGTCTTCCACGTGGCGTCCGCGATCGCGCTGGTCGACCATCAACGCAGCACCTTTGCCGATGACGGCACCGAGCACGTCTGGAGCGCCGATCGTGATCGTTCCGCTCGTCGAGCTGACCACAAACGTGTCGCGACGGTTGAGCGCCTGAGCACCGCCGTCCACGGCGAATGCAGGTCGCGCCCGTAACCGAGGCTTCATGCCCGAGGGCAGGTGGTCCGCGACCATCACGTCGACTTGCTCTTCGCCGCGAACGAATCGGTAGATCGGCTCGGTGCGAGCATCCGGCACAGCGACCTCGAAGCCGATCGAGGTGAGTGCAGACCCGATAGAGCCGAAGCTCGATCGATTGGTCTGCACGTCCGCGATGAGGTCGACATCTTTCGTTGCCCGTGGCGGAGGAATGGATGCTCGCCGGGCGTGGAGCTGAACCATGAGCCCGCCGACCAAGACCCAGTCCGAGACGTCGATTGCTCGAGCGACTTCCAAGACTGTCGTCCAAGGCGGCAGCAGATCGTCGTCGCCGATATCTACCGTGTGTGTCTCGCCAGCCATGCCTGCCTCATGTCTTCAAGCGCAGCGAGGCCAGCGGATCGTTCCCGCGTGCTGACGCTTCGAGCCAGGTCCGCCGCGACTACTGCATCGGGCGCGTATCTTTCCGAGAAGCCTTCGGGGCTCGAATCGTAAATGGTCACATCACCGTCGTTGTCGTGGGTGAGCAGGTGGCGTCTGACAAAGTCTTCAAGGGTGCCGTTGCGAAGATACCCCTCGACCCTGCGGGCTTCGGCGGTGAGCGTTCGATCAATCTGCTCCGAGGCGCTCGAGCCAGTCAGCACGAGATCTTCGCGAGTTCTGGACAATGAATCGGCCGCGTACCGGTGCGCGGTGGTTCTCGTCGCGACCTTACGGGCAATTTCGTCCGCCGAACTCGTCCTGATACGCCGCTTGATTCGGTCGCGGGTGCTCTGAGACATGCCTTCAGCTCGTTGCCCCGACAGCTCCCCGAGGAGCGCCCAGGATGACGCAGAGGACCATGGCCGCCCTGTGCCCGCGTGGAGCGCCTTTCGTTCGCCTATCGAGCGACGTGACACCAACCACGTGCCGTCCTGCAGTTGCTCACCACTGAGCTTTCCTGCTCGAAGCAATTCCGCCACCTGGTGTTGGGAGATGCCTAGTGCGAGAGCGGCATCTTTGGTCATCAGACTCTGCATGTCATATCACCTCCGGAATCGGACCAATTATGACATAGAAGCCTCGAAACTGCCCAGCAGCGTTTTCGCGGCAGCGCGAGGAGGTTGGTTGCGCGAAGGGGTTTTTGGCGTGGGTCGTTTGACGCGGCTGCAGAGGTGATCGGCCAGGAGAGTCCTACACCCCACGAGGTACGCCACACTGCCGCGAGCTTGGCGATCAGCGCAGGTGCGAACGTGAAGGCCGTGCAGCGGATGCTTGGTCACGCGTCTGCAGCCGTGACCCTTGACGTGTACTCGGATCTCGTAGACACCGACCTGGGCGCGGTCTCCGCTGCCCAAGACCTTGAGATTGCGCGCCTGACCGCCCAGTGAGGGGATGGCACGGGTAATCGAAACTACGACCTCGAGTCTCTAAGCGCGAAGCGCCGGCATGGACTCAGGCCCTCCACCAATACAGCCAGGTCGGGCCTCCGGACCCTTCACCGACCGCCTCAAAGTACGACATTCCAAAGCTCGTGCCCTCGTCGCTCGGGAACTCGTCAATCCGATCAACTGACGGGTCGATAGGTCGCCAGCCAGGCTCGCGGTGATCCGTTTCGGCGGGGGGTCGGACGAACTTCCGCAAACGACCCTCTGATGCTCCGAAGTCGAGAAAATTCCGTTGCCCTTCAATGAGAGAGACGTCGTTCGCGCCACCCTGAAGAGCCGGATAGCGGAGCTGAACTTCATCGTCTTCCCAGAAGCAGATCTCGCATATCTCGTACGAGCCAGGCGGCTCGTCGAACGATAGGTACCCGCAACACACACAAGGGAACGTTTTGTGGGACACGCGACCGCCTCTAGGACCACGAGACCGTGGAGGGTCAGCCTAGTCACGTTCATTGGCGTCGATATATCCGGAGCGGGCACGGATCGAAGTGCTTTTTGGGACGGCCGAGTGTTGCCAAGGTGTTGCCACGGAGCAGGCTCGCCGATTGGGCCTCGACGATCCGGGAAGTGCCCCCAGGCAGATTCGAACTGCCGCCCCTGCCTCCGGAGGGCAGTGCTCTATCCCCTGAGCTATGGGGGCCAGGAGTGTAAACCCTAGGTTACCAGCGCGGGGAGTAGCCGATTGGCATGACAGCATTGTCTAATGCTTCGCACCGTCACGTCACACCTCGAGCTCGACATCTCGGGCAGCACCAACATGGTGTTCAGCCTGTCTGTTGCCCATGGCACCGCCGTGACATCCGAAACCCTCAGTTTTGTGCTCGACGGCGTGCAGCAGAACCCGACGGAGCTCACCGACCGCAACGGCACGCGCCTGCACCAGTTCGTTGCCGGTCCGGGAAAGATGATCGTCGACTACACCGCAGATGTCGCGGGCCGCTCCGATCCCGCCCCGGTGGTCGACCTCGACCTCGTCACTTACCTTCGCCCGAGCCGCTACTGCGAATCCGACAGCCTCACGCCTACCGCGCGCTCCGAGTTTGCGGGGCTCTCGGGCCACGACCTGCTCTCGGCGGTCACGCTCTGGGTGTGGAATCGCCTGCGCTATGTTCCCGGCTCGAGCCTGCCCACGGATGGAGCCGAGCAGACGCTCATCGCCCGCAAGGGTGTCTGCCGCGACTACGCCCACCTCGTTATCGCTCTGCTGCGCGCGCTCGACGTGCCGGCCCGCATGGTTGCCGTCTACGCGCCCGGCCTCTACCCGATGGACTTCCACGCGGTCGCCGAGGCGTACGTCGACGGCGCGTGGTGGGTCGTGGATGCAACGCGCCTCGCACCGCGTCAGAGCATGGTGCGCATCTCAACCGGTCGCGATGCCGCGGATATCGCGTTCCTCACCAACCACTGGGCCGACCTGCTGCTCACCAACATGTCGGTGCTGGCGATCGTCGACGACCTGCCGACCGACGACGGCACTGAACTCGTGCAGTTGGGCTGAGGCCTAACCGAGCGAGTCGATCATCGCCTGGATGATCGGTGCCGGGTCACCGGGCTCAAAGAACGCGGGCGACACGGCGGTCACCCAGTACGGCAGCGGGAACGCCTGCGCCTCACCGATAGTGCCGTTGAGCTGGAAGTATCCCTCGACCCCGTAGGTCGGCACCGAGTTGCTGCTGCCCACGAGGGTGTTCATCATGGAGTTCAGTTCCTCGGCGGGGGGCTGGGCAACAGAGAGCTCGATGGTCACCTTGCTGGTCTGGTGAATCCACTGGCAGGCAATCCCGTTCTTCGCGACCGCCTCCGCCGCGAGGCTTCCCGGTGCGGGAGTGAACGATGGCTGCAGGGAGAAGTTCGGGTCGTAGGCGTACATCGCGTCAATCGGCACCAGTTGGTCGCAGGTGATTGTGACGGGCACGCTCGGCTCGACGGTCTTGGTCGGCTCCGGTGCCACCGTCTCGCCAGCCGTCGGTGTCGGTGTGCTCGTCTCGCCCGCCTCGGGGTCGACGGTCTCAGTGGGCGCACATCCCGAAAGCAGCAGGGCCGCAATCATCACGGGCGCGGCAATGGTCAGTGAGCGCAGCGGTCGCATACCTCCATCATCACCGAACACCCCGGGAGTTTGCCGCAACTAAGCTTGGTTCTCGTGAATCCCGCCGATCTTTCTGCCGCCCTGCTCGCCGTCGTCACGGGGATCGTTGAGCGACGCGGTGGCACGGTGAGCCTCACCGTTGACGACGTGGTGCTTGAGCGCCCCCGCAATCGCGATCACGGCGACTGGGCATCGAACATCGCCATGAAGCTCGCGAAGCCGCTCGGCGCGAACCCGCGCGAGCTTGCAGACGAGATCGCTGCCGCGGCCGCGGCACTCGATGGCGTCGCATCCGTCGACGTCGCTGGCCCCGGCTTCATCAACATCACCCTGGATGCAGCGGCCGCAGGCGCCCTCGCCAAGACCATCGTCGAGCAGGGTGACGCGTACGGGCTCGGAGACCTCTACGAGGGCGTCACGATCAACCTCGAGTTCGTCTCCGCCAACCCCACCGGCCCCATTCACATTGGCGGCGTGCGGTGGGCAGCGGTGGGCGACAGCCTCGCCCGCATCTTCCAGTCGCAGGGTGGTCTCGTCACGCGCGAGTACTACTTCAACGACCACGGAGCGCAGATCGACCGCTTCGCCCGCAGCCTGCTCGCCAGCTACCTCGACGAGCCCGCCCCGGAGGACGGTTACGGCGGCGACTACATCTCCGACATCGCCGCGCGCGTGATCGCCGACTACCCGGGCGACCTGTTCCACATCCCGCGCGACGAGCAGCAGGAGGTCTTCCGCGCCGTCGGCGTCGAGCTCATGTTCGGCGACATCAAGGCGAGCCTGCACGAGTTTGGCGTCAAGTTCGACGTGTATTTCCACGAGAACGAGCTGCACGAATCGGGCGCCGTCGAGCGCGCGGTGCAGCGTCTTCGCGACCTCGGGGCGATCTACGAGGCCGACGGCGCCACGTGGTTCCGCTCCACCGATTACGACGACGACAAGGATCGCGTCGTCATCAAGAGCGACGGCGAGTACGGCTACATCTCCGGTGACCTCGCCTACTACCTCAACAAGCGCGAGCGCGGCTTCGAGCGCAACTTCATCATGCTGGGCGCCGACCACCACGGCTACGTGCGACGCCTTATGGCGATGACGAAGGCGTTCGGTGATGTGCCCTACGTCAACCTCGAGATTCTGATCGGCCAGCTCGTCAACCTCGTGCGCGACGGCGAACCGCTGCGCATGTCGAAGCGTGCGGGCACCGTCGTCACTCTTGAAGATCTTGTCGAAGCAGTGGGGGTGGATGCCGGGCGGTACGCCCTCGTTAGGTCGTCCATCGATTCCCAGGTCGACATCGACCTCGACCTCTGGGGAAAGAAGACCAACGACAACCCCGTGTTCTACGTGCAGTACGCGCACGCACGCACCAACAGCGTTGCCAAGAATGCGGCGGCCGCGGGCGTTGACCGCAGCGCGTTCGACGCGTCACTGTTGTCGCACGAATCCGAGAGCGTGTTGCTGGGCATCCTCGCCGAATACCCGCGCCTGTTGCGCCAGGCCGCCGAGTTGCGCGAGCCGCACCGCGTGGCTCGCTACGCCGAGGAGCTCGCGGGCGCCTATCACCGCTGGTACGACAGCTGCCGGGTAACCCCGCTCGGCGACGAAGAGGTCACCGACGTGCACCGCACGCGCCTGTGGCTCAACGATGCAGTCGGACAGGTCTTGCGCAACGCGCTCGGCCTGCTCGGCGTCAGCGCCCCGGAACGGATGTAACTGTGGCCGAGCCACTGCAGCCCGAGGTCGAGCCCGTGAAGGGGGGCGAGCCGAATTCGCGGGTCGAGCCTGACGAGACCCCCACTGAAACCCTCACCCCCATCACCGAGCCGCTCCCGATCGTTGTGGTCGAGACCCCGGCACCGCCCAGAAAGCGGCGTCGTTGGATTGGCTGGCTTATCGCCGCCGTTGTTCTCGTGATCCTCCTCGTCGTTGCGTTCTTCGTCGGGGACGCCCTTGCTCGCCAGTACGCCACGGGCTACGTGCGGGAGCGCATCATCGAGGTACTCAAGCTCGATCCGGCGACTCCCGTTGACGTCGATCTCGGGCCGGGCTCGATACTGCTGCAGGCGGCATCCGGATCCATCAATGAAGTGCACGTGGGCGTCGACGACGTTGCTTTCGGCGACCTGACCGGCTCTGCGCAGATTGTTGCGACGGGCGTTCCCATCGACGGCGCCAAGCCGGTCGACACGCTGGGCATTACGGTGACAGTCACCGAGGAAAACGTTCGCAAGCTCGCGGGCTTCCTCAGTGGCATTGAGCTCAACACCATCGAGCTCGGCGATGGCCTCATCACGGTCGGCACCGACCTCCAGGTGCTGTTCTTCACACTCCCCGTCACGGTGGGCCTCGCACCGAGCGCGTCCGAGGGTGGAATCAGCTTCGAGCCCGAGACCCTCACACTCGACAACCAGCAAATATCCGTAGATGACCTGCGTAACAACCCCATCGTCGGCGGAATCGCCGGCCAGGTGCTCGCCTCCCAGAACTTCTGCGTCGCGTCGTACCTGCCGACGGCCCTTGCGATCACCGACGTCGACGTCGTTGACACCGATCTGGTCGTGCAGATCACGGGGGACGGGGTAGCCCTCGGCGGCCCCGAGCTCTCGACTAACGGCACCTGCCCGTAATCGCGCGCGCTCGCAAGGCGAGTGTCCAGTTGTGGTGAGTGCGGCCGTGGTCGAGGTCACCACAACTGGACAGTCGCGCGGCCAGGCGCCGATTTCGCAGCCAAGTACTGCCTCCCGCTACTATTGACACGGCTTCAGGGACCAATCCGGGTTCGCTCGCCTCACTTGTCGAATATCCGTGAGGTCTGCCGTTGTCTTCCAATCCACTAGCCCCGTCGTGGCTCGCAGTGCCCGACGACGCTAACGACTTGCCCGCCGCCGTGTGGTCGCAGAATGCCGCCCGCACCGCGGACGGCGAACTCGAGATCGCGGGCGTCACCGCGGGCGCCCTTGTCGCCGAGTTCGGCACGCCTGTCTATGTGGTGGATGAAGCGGATGTCCGCGCACGCGCTCTCGGTATCCGAGAGTCGTTCGACCGTGAGTTCGCCAGGGTCGGAAGCAGCGCGAAGGTCTACTACGCGGGCAAGGCGTTCCTCTCTACCGAGGTCGCCCGCTGGGTTACCGAGGCCGGGTTGAACATCGACACGGCCAGCGGCGGCGAACTCGCCGTCGCCCTCGCGGCGGGAGTGCCGGCCGCTCGCCTCGGCCTTCACGGCAACAACAAGAGTCTTTCCGAGATCGACCGTGCCGTGAGCGCGGGCGTGGGAGCGATCGTCATCGACAGCGTGGTCGAGATCGAGCGCGTCGCCGCCGCAGCCTCACGGTACGGTCGAACCCAGCCGGTGCGGTTGCGCATCAACAGCGGGGTTCACGCATCAACCCATGAATACCTGGCGACGGCCCGGGAGGACCAGAAGTTTGGTATCCCACTGGCGGATGCAGCGGCCGTTGTCGCTCTTATCCGCGCCGAGCCGTCACTGCAGTTTCTCGGACTGCACTCCCACATCGGTTCGCAGATCTTCGAGTCCGACGGATTCGCCGAGGCCGCGCGTCGACTGTTCGCTCTCCACGCCGAGCTGCTCACGGGCGGGCCGGTTCCCGAGCTCAACCTGGGCGGTGGCTTCGGCATCGCCTACACGACAGCCGACGAGCCGCTCGACGTGCACGAGATTGCGCGCCGTTTCGCTGACATCGTCGCTGCGGGTGCCGCCGAGCTCGGCATCCCCGTGCCGATCGTCGCAATCGAGCCGGGCCGATCGGTCATCGGTCCGTCAACCACGACGCTCTACACCGTCGGCACGATCAAGGATGTCGAAGTCACGCTCCCTGAGGTTCTCGAAGGGGGCGCTTCGAGTGCCTCAGCGAGCGCGGTGCGCAAGTACGTCTCCGTCGACGGCGGCATGAGCGACAACATCCGGCCCGCCCTGTATGCCGCCAACTACTCGGCGCGCTTGGCGAACCGCACCTCGACGGCCGAGCCTGCGCTCGTGCGCGTTGCCGGCAAGCACTGCGAATCCGGCGACATCGTCGTGCACGCCGACTACCTGCCGGCCGACGTGCAGCCGGGCGATCTGCTCGCGGTTCCCGCGACGGGCGCCTACGGCTGGGCCATGGCAAGCAACTACAACTACCTCGCCCGACCGCCCGTCGTCGCCGTGCTCGATGGTGCGGCCCGCGTGATCGTGCGCGGTGAGACAGAAGAAGACCTGCTCAGCAGGGATATGGGACTGAATCGATGATCAACTACCGCAATCTCCGCGTCGCCATCCTCGGCGGCGGAAGCGTCGGTGCCCAGGTGGCTGGGCTGCTGCTTGAGCACGCCGACGAACTCGCAGCGCGTGCTGGCGCTGGCCTCGAGCTCGTGGGCGTCGCCGTTCGCGACGTCAACGCCAAGCGCGACACCGACATCCCCCAGCACCTCATCACCACCGATGCCGAGTCGCTCATCCTCGGCGCCGACATCGTCGTCGAGCTCATTGGCGGCATCGAGCCGGCGCGCAGCTACATTCTCCAGGCGCTCAACTCGGGCGCAGACGTGATTACCGCCAACAAGGCCGTGCTCGCCAACCATGGTCCGGAGCTTTTCGAAGCCGCCGAGCAGGTCGGTGCCCAGCTGTACTACGAGGCTGCCGTCGGTGGCGCCATCCCGATCATCCGCCCGCTGCGCGACAGCCTCGCCGGCGACCGGGTGCGCCGCATCCTCGGAATCGTCAACGGCACCACCAACTACATCCTCGATCGCATGGATACCCGCGGCGACGATCTCGCCGAGGCGCTCGCCGAGGCCACGCGTCTCGGCTACGCCGAGGCCGACCCGACCGCCGACGTCGAGGGCTACGACGCAGCCCAGAAGGCCGCGATTCTCGCGAGTCTCGCCTTCCACACCACGGTTCCGCTGAGCGCGGTACACCGTGAGGGCATGACCACCGTCACGCGTGATCAGGTGGTCGCGGCCCGCAAGGCTGGCTACGTGGTCAAGCTGCTCGCGATCTGCGAGCGGCTTGTGGATGCCACGACCGGCGTCGAGGGGGTGGCGGCCCGCGTGCATCCCGCCCTCGTTCCGCTCGATCACCCGCTGGCGGCCGTGCATGGTGCCAACAACGCGGTGTTCGTGGAGGCCGAGGCGGCCGGTTCGCTCATGTTCTACGGAGCAGGTGCCGGGGGAGTGGAGACGGCGTCCGCGGTGCTCGGTGACCTGGTTTCTGCTGCCCGCCGCCACGTTGCTGGCGGCCCGGGTGTGGCCGAGTCGACGCACGCCAACCTGCCCGTTCTGCCCATGTCGAGCGTGCACACGCGCTACCAAATCACGCTCTCGGTGGTCGATGAGCCGGGCGTGCTCGCGTCAATCGCAACCCTGTTTGCCGACCACGACGTTTCGGTCGAGGCCGTGTCGCAGTCGGTGCGCGACGGTCTGGATGCCTCTCGGCCCACCGCTACCCTTGTGATAGTCACCCATGAAGCGTTGGAGTCATCCCTCGCGTCTGTCGTGGCCGCACTTGCCGCGAACCCCGTCGTCGCGAGTGTCGTATCCGTTCTACGAGTTGAAGGACTGTAACCAGTGGCCCACCAGTGGCGCGGAGTGCTCCGCGAATACGCCGACCGCCTCGACATCTCGGATGCGACGCCCATTGTCACGCTCGGGGAGGGCGGCACCCCGCTCATTCCCGCTGACGCCCTGTCTCGCCGCACGGGCGCCAACGTGTGGGTCAAGTTCGAGGGCATGAACCCCACCGGGTCGTTCAAAGACCGCGGAATGACCATGGCGGTCTCGAAAGCCGTCGAGCACGGCGCCAAGGCCATCATCTGTGCATCCACGGGAAACACCTCGGCCTCGGCCGCCGCTTACGCCGCACACGCCGGAATCACCGCCGCCGTGCTCGTACCCGAGGGCAAGATCGCCATGGGCAAGCTCAGCCAGGCCGTCGCCCACAATGGCCAGCTCATCCAGTTGCGCGGCAACTTCGACGACTGTCTCGAGATCGCTCGCGAGCTCGCCGAGAACTATCCCGTGCACCTCGTCAACTCGGTCAACAACGACCGCATTGAGGGCCAGAAGACGGCGGCCTTCGAGGTCGTCGAGGTGCTGGGGGATGCCCCCGACATCCACATCGTTCCCGTGGGCAACGCGGGCAACTACACCGCGTACCACCGCGGTTACACCGAAGACCTCGCCGTCGGCGCCACAACCAAGCTTCCGCGCATGTTCGGCTTCCAGGCCGCCGGTAGCGCCCCGATAGTCGTCGGCCATGTCGTGAAGGATCCCGACACGATCGCCTCGGCCATCCGCATCGGAAATCCCGCTTCGTGGGAGCTCGCGATCGCCGCACGCGAGAACAGCGACGGATATTTCGGCGCGATCAGCGACGACAAGATTCTCGAAGCGCACCGCATCCTCTCCGCCGAGGTCGGCATTTTCGTTGAGCCCGCGTCTGCGATCAGCGTTGCGGGTCTCCTCGAGCGCGCCGAGGCCGGCCAGATTCCCAGGGGCGCCACGATCGTGCTGACGGTGACGGGCCACGGGCTCAAAGACCCCCAGTGGGCGCTGCGCACCGCTGACGGTGGCGAAGTCAAGCCCACGATCGTCGGTGTCGACACCGACGAGGTCGCGGGCGTGCTGGGCCTGGCCCGCGCATGACCGACGTCACGGGCCGCACGGTCACCGTACGCGTACCGGCCACCTCGGCCAACCTGGGGCCCGGGTTCGACACGCTCGGTCTCGCGCTCGCGCTGTACGACGAGCTGACCGTCACATCCACGTCGGAGTCCGGCGTCTTCGTCGACGTGCATGGCGTGGGTGCGGGCGAGGTCCCCACCGATGAATCGAACCTGGTGGTTCGCAGCATCCAGCACACGTTCGACCACTACGGGATTGCGATGCCGGGCCTGCATCTCGAGGCCCACAACGCGATTCCCCACGGCCGGGGCCTCGGATCGTCGGGCGCTGCGATCGTCTCGGGAATCATGGCTGCGAAGGGCCTTCTCGAGGGCGTCGTCGACATCGATTCGGATGCCCTGCTGACGCTCGCGACCGAGCTCGAGGGTCACCCCGACAATGTTGCCCCCGCGCTGTTCGGTGGCCTCACCATCGCGTGGACCACTCCCGACGGCCCCAAGGCCAAGAAACTCATCGTGCACCGCGGCGTTTCGCCCGTCGTGTGCGTGCCCGCGGCAACCATGTCGACCGCCCTCGCTCGCAGCCTGCAGCCCGAGTCGGTGCCCCACGCGGATGCTGTCTTCAACGTGTCGCGCAGCGCACTGCTCATCGCGGCGCTCATCCAGAGCCCCGAGCTCCTGCTCGAGGCCACGGAAGACAAGCTGCACCAGGATTACCGCGCCAGCGCCATGCCCGAGACCAACGCCCTCATCCAGGTGCTGCGCAAGAACGGGCTCGCTGCTGTGGTGTCGGGAGCCGGCCCGTCGGTGCTTGTGCTCGCGAGTGATCCCTCGCAGCGCCTGTTCGCAGCCGAGCTTGTCAACGAGAACGCCGCCACCCCGTGGGAGTCGCTCATGCTGGCCGTTGACTTCAAAGGTGCTACAGTCGTAACGCACCAGGTAGAAGCATCGGCCTAGCCGACGCATCCCGGTCGCGAATCACCCCCTCATCGCTGGAAGATTCCTACGCACTCGCGTAGACACTGCGATGAGCGTCATATCTCTCCGCCGCACGAAGAATTCGCGGTAGGGGAAAGGAATCCCAAGTAAGTGACTGACGTCAACAACCGCGCCGATCTGAGCGCCCTCAAGCTTGCCGAGCTCCAGGCTCTTGCAATCTCACTGGGTATCACCGGCGCATCCAAACTTCGTAAAGGAGAGCTCGTGGACGCTATTAACGAGAACCAGGACGGCGCCCCTGCTGCCGTCGAGACCGCCGAAGCGCCCGTCGAGACGGCTGTGCGCAAGCGCACCTCTCGTCGCGTGACGAGCGCCGACACCGAGGCAATCGCCGCGGCACCCGTGCTCGCCGGTGCTCCCGTCGTGGATGCTCCCGTTGCAGCCCCCGCCGAGGCTCCCGTGGCTGAGGCTCCCGCCGAGCCCGTCGAAGCTCCCGCCGAGGCAGCTCCCACCACTCGTACCAACCGCCGCGCCGCCGGAGCCCACGTTGCGAAGGCCGAAACCGGACTCGACGAGCTCGTGCCCGTCGCTGACGAGCCCGCTCAGGATGCACCTGCCGCCGAGCACACCGAAGCCGAGGCCACCGAGGGTGAGTCCACCGACGGCGAGAGCGCCGAAGGCGAGCAGCCCACGGGCCAGAGCCGCAACTCGCGCAACCGCAACCGCAACCGCAACGGTGACCGCCAGCCGGCTGCCGAGGGTGGCCAGCCGCGCCAGCAGAACAACAACAACCGCCAGAACGGGCAGAACGCCCAGAACGGCCAGCAGAACAACCAGCAGAACCAGAACGGCCGTGACGTTCAGCGCGATCAGGATGACGAGGGCGACCGCAGCGGCCGCAACCGTTACCGCGACCGCAAGCGTGGCCGTGGCCCGGTCGGCGACGACTTCGAGCCCGAGATCACCGAAGATGACGTGCTCATCCCGGTTGCCGGCATCCTCGACGTGCTCGACAACTACGCCTTCGTGCGCACCTCGGGCTACCTGCCCGGCAACAACGACGTGTACGTCTCGCTTGGCCAGGTCAAGAAGTACAACCTGCGCAAGGGCGACGCCGTCGTTGGCGCCATCCGCCAGCCGCGTGAGGGCGACAACAACCAGGGTCGCCAGAAGTACAACGCGATCGTTCGCATCGACTCCATCAACGGCCTTCCCGTTGAGGAGGCGGCCAACCGCGTCGAGTTCGGCAAGCTGACCCCGCTCTACCCGCAGGAGCGCCTGCGCCTCGAGACCGAGTCGACCAAGCTGTCGACTCGCATCATCGACCTCATGGCGCCCATCGGCAAGGGCCAGCGCGGACTCATCGTCTCGCCGCCCAAGGCCGGTAAGACCCTCGTTCTGCAGGCCATCGCCAACGCGATCGCCAAGAACAACCCCGAGGTTCACCTCATGGTTGTGCTCGTCGACGAGCGTCCCGAAGAAGTGACCGACATGCAGCGCACGGTCAAGGGTGAGGTCATCGCCTCCACCTTCGATCGTCCCGCCGAAGACCACACGACGGTCGCCGAGCTCGCCATCGAGCGCGCCAAGCGTCTCGTCGAGCTTGGCCACGACGTCGTCGTGCTGCTCGACTCGATCACCCGCCTCGGCCGTGCGTACAACCTGGCTGCCCCCGCATCCGGTCGTATCCTCTCCGGTGGTGTCGACTCGTCGGCTCTCTACCCGCCCAAGCGCTTCTTCGGCGCTGCCCGCAACATCGAAGAGGGCGGCTCGCTCACCATCATCGCGACCGCGCTCGTAGAGACCGGTTCCAAGATGGACGAGGTCATCTTCGAGGAGTTCAAGGGCACCGGCAACATGGAGCTTCGCCTGTCGCGCCAGCTGGCCGACAAGCGCATCTTCCCGGCCGTCGACGTCAACGCGTCGGGTACCCGCCGTGAAGAGATGCTCATGGGCGCCGACGAGGTCAAGGTCACCTGGAAGCTTCGTCGTGCCCTCGCGGGTCTCGACCAGCAGCAGGCTCTCGAAATCGTGTTGGGCAAGCTGAAGGAGACGCAGTCGAACGTTGAGTTCCTCATGCAAATCCAGAAGTCGATGCCGAGCGCCAACGGCAGCAAAGAGGACTAAGCATGTTCGAGTCAGTGCAACAGCTGCTGGCCGAACATGATGAGCTCCAGGGCCAGCTCGCTGACCCCGATCTCCACTCAGACCCGGTCAGGTCAAAGAAGGTCAACCGCCGGTACGCCGAGTTGGCGCGTATCGTCGCGGCCTACGAGGAGTGGCGCACGCTCACCGACGACGTCGCCGCTGCCACCGAAATGGCCGCGGAAGACGAGTCGTTTGCCGCAGAGCTGCCCGGTCTGACCGAGTCGCTGGATGCTGCGCAGGAGAAGCTTCGTCGCCTGTTGATCCCGCGTGACCCCAATGATTCCCGTGACGTCATCATGGAGATCAAGATGGGCGAGGGTGGCGCCGAGTCGGCGCTCTTCGCCGGCGACCTGCTGCGCATGTACCTGCACTACGCGGAGTCGAAAAAGTGGAAGACCGAGATCATCGAGCAGACCTCGAGCGACCTCGGTGGCGTCAAAGACGTTCAGGTTGCCTTCAAGGGCAACTCGAGTGATCCCGCCGAAGGCATCTGGGCCCACCTGAAGTACGAGGGTGGCGTTCACCGGGTGCAACGGGTTCCCGCGACGGAGTCGCAAGGGCGCATCCACACGTCTGCTGCTGGCGTGCTCGTCTTTCCCGAAGTCGACGAGCCCGAAGAGGTCGAGATCAACCAGAACGATCTCAAGATCGACGTCTATCGTTCGAGCGGCCCCGGCGGCCAGTCGGTCAACACCACCGACTCCGCCGTTCGCATCACCCACATCCCCACCGGAATCGTGGTCGCGATGCAGAACGAGAAAAGCCAGCTGCAGAACCGCGAGGCGGGCATGCGCGTGCTGCGCGCCCGCATCCTCGCCCGCTACCAGGAGGAAGCTGACGCCGAGGCGAGCGAGTATCGCAAGAGCCAGATCCGCACGATGGATCGCTCGGAGCGCATTCGCACGTACAACTTCCCTGAAAACCGAATCGCTGATCACCGCACCGGATACAAGGCCTACAACCTTGACCAAGTGATGAACGGTGCCCTTGAGCCGGTCATCCAGAGCTGCATCCTGGCCGACGAAGAGGCCCGTCTCGCCGACCTCGGCAACGACTCCTAACGTCGCCTCGCTGGTTGAGTAGGCCGAAGGCCGTACCGAAACCCACCCCATGAACATCACTGAATCGCTTACCCGAGCAACAGCCATCCTCACGTCTGCCGGCGTGCCCAATCCGCGCATCGACGCGGAGCTTCTGGTCGGCCACGTGCTCGGGCTCAGTCGCGGGGGAGTGCAGGCGAAGGTGGCGATGGATGCTGCGCTCAGCCCGAGCGACGCAGTGGCCGTGAGCGAGCTCATCGAGCGCCGCGCGGCTCGCGAGCCCTTGCAGCACATCACGGGCGTTGCGCCGTTTAGAAACCTCGAGCTTCTTGTCGGGCCGGGTGCGTTCGTGCCGCGCCCGGAGACCGAGCAGGTCGCGCAGTACGCCATCGACGCGCTTCGCGCGGTCGCGACGCCCGAACCCATCGGAGTCGACCTGGGAATGGGCAGCGGCGCTATTGCCCTCGCCATGGCCACCGAGGTTCCCCACGCTCGGGTCTATGGCGTCGAGGTGTCGCCTCTCGCGTTCGTCTGGGCGCGCCAGAACTTCACCCGCACGGGCGCCACCAACGCGACGCCCGTGTTCATCGATCTCGCGCTGGCGCTTCCCGAGCTCGATGCAACCGTCGACGTGGTGATCTCCAACCCGCCGTACATCCCGCTCGGCGCGATTCCTCGCGACCCCGAGGTTCGCCTGTTCGACCCCGAGATCGCCCTCTATGGGGGCGTGGACGGCCTGGATGTCGTGCGGCAGGTCTCTCAGACCGCGCAGCGCCTGCTGCGCCGCGGTGGCACTCTCGTGATGGAGCACGGCGAGCTGCAGGCCGCCGAGATCGCCGCCCTGCTCGTAGCTGATGGCTGGACCGCGGTCGCTCACCACCGCGACCTGCTGGGCCGCGACCGCGCGACGACCGCCCTGCGCTCCTAGTCACGTCCGCCAGCGCCGGGCCACTCGTTCGCCCCGCGAGCGGTCAACAAGTGCTCCACAGGCCCGCCGTTGGCGCGTTTTTCCACCGTTCGGTAACGCGGGGGGATGCGCGTGGCAGCTTGCGCGCAGGATCGCGGGATGCCCACACTCTCGCCAATCCCATCCGACTTGCCTCAGTCATTCACGGTGGCGCAGGCGCTCGACCGCGGAGTCGGCGCCGGACGACTTCGCAGCAACGATCTGGCCCGTCCCTTCGCTGGCGTGCGCGTACGGGAAGCACTCCCGCCCGTCCGTTCGCTGGAGCAGCGCATGCGCAGGGATGCTCGCGTGTACGCACCGCGCCTGAGGCCCGGCCAGTTCTTCTGTGAGGCGACCGCGATCGCGCTGCACGGGCTCCCGCTTCCGCTCTCGCGCAGTGAGGACGTGGTGCACGTCGCGACGTCACCCTCCGCTAGCCCGCCGCGCGCCTCAGGAGTGGCGGGGCACCGATTCAGCGCGAGCGTGATTGTGCGGGATGGTATGCCGGTCTGTTCCCCGGTGGATGCCTGGTCCCAGTGTGCCGCGGCGATGACCGAGACAGAGCTCATCGTGCTGGGCGACGCCCTGGTGCGTAGAGACCGGCCGCTGTGCACCATGGCAGAACTCGAAGCGCACGTCCGCGCGTGCGCGGGCCGCCGCGGTGCGAGAAAACTCGTTCGCGCCTTAGCGCGCATCCGTCCACGCACCGACTCGCCGATGGAGACCCTTACGAGGCTGGTGCTCGTGAGTGCGGGGCTCCCGGAGCCAGCGGTGAACGATGTCGTGCGCGACGGCGCGGGCAACTTCTTGGGCTACGGCGACCTCGTGTATCCGCAATGGAAGATCGTCATCGAGTACGAGGGCGGCTACCACTTCGAGGGGGAGCAGCCGTTCCGTGACATCGACCGCCTCGCGCGTTTCGTGGCCGCCGGGTGGCGGGTCATCCGCGTGCACAAGTATCACCTCGCGAACCCCGCGGAGCTCATCGCGCACGTCCGCTCCGCGATCGCGGCTCGCTCCTAACGCCGAGCGTGCAATAAGTGCTCTACCCGCGCGACGGTGGCGCAGTTATTCACCGCTCAGCGCGGGGCGCGGGCCGCCGCGAACTCCTCGATCGCCGCGAGCAGCGACGCGGGGTCGCGAAACAGGTGCGCCGTGATACCGATCGAAGCGGCACCATCCACGTTCACGCGCATGTCGTCAGCGAAGAAGGCGTTTTCGGCCGCGACACCGTACGACTCGAGCACTCGCTCGAACACGACGGGGTTGGGTTTGCGGGCACCGTAGTCGCTCGACGTGAAGAGGTGGTCTCCGAAGAGCTCCACGAGTTCCGGGGCGAGGGTGGGCAGGTGCTTGGCCACGAGCGCGCCGTTGTTGGTCAGCAAGGTAATGATTCCCAGTTCGGATGCTCGCCTGACGGCAGCGAGCGACTCCGGCCATGCGGTCATGGCGAGGCCGCGCACGCGCACCCACTCGTCTTCATTGATCGGCATGCCGATGGCCTTCTCGAACGCGGAGAGGTAGTCCTCGGGGGTCGCGTAGACCCCGGCCTCGGCGGCCCACTCGCCGGTGTCGTTCCACCAGCGCCGGCGCAATTCCTCGAGCGAGAGCCCGGTCATGGCCGTCATGCCAGCCATGCGCACGCGCCAGCCGTAGTCGTACAACACGTCGTCCATGTCGAAGATGAAGAGCAGGCTCATCGGGCTGCGAACCTTTCGATTGAGTCGAGCAGTGCATCCGTTTGGTAGACGCCATTCACCGCGACGAGCTGGTGCGCTGTGATGCCCACTGACCGCGCCCCCTCCACGTTGGCGAGCGAGTCGTCGGCGAGAAACGCGTTCGCCGCGTCGACGCCGTAGTGGTCGAGAGCGCGCCGGTAGATCTCTTCACCCGGTTTGCGGGCACCCAGCATGTAGCTGAACAGCTGGTTGGCACCGAGAATCTCCACGACGTCGGGAGCCAGCATCGGAAGCGCGGTCGCGGTGGCCGATGGATTGTTCGACAGCAGTGACACCGTGCCGAGCGCGGCGGCGCGACGCAGCGCGGCAATGCTGCCGTCAATGCGCGTCATCGCTTGGTGGCGTGCGGACGCCCACTGCTCGAGGGTCAGTCGCGGGGTGGCCGTAACCGACGCGAACGCGTCGAGATATTCGGCGGGTGTCGGCCACTCTCCGGCCTCTGCCCGCGCCTCATAGCCGTCAGCCCACCACGTGCGTGCGAGGTGGTACTGGCTCGCGCCCGTGAGGATAGCGAGCGCGGGCAAGCGTCGCCTGAAGTCGTACGCATACAGCGTCTTGTCGAGGTCAAAGAAATAGAGGTCCACGGGCTCTCAAGTCTGGCACCGAATCCACGGGTACGATGTTGGGGACATGGCCCCCATCTACGACTGCTCGGTTGACGCCGAGCTTCTCACCGGCATGCGCCTCGCCAGGACGGCGATCGGGCGCGGTGATCTCGTAGTTGTTCCCACCGACACGGTCTACGGCGTCGCGGCCGACGCGTTCAATCCCGTCGCCGTGCAGAAGCTTCTCGATGCCAAGGGCCGCACGCGTCAGTCGCCGCCGCCCGTGCTGATTCCGGGCATCCCCACGCTTGATGCTCTTGCCGAGAGCGTTCCGCAGGAGGTGCGCACGTTGGTGGCCGCCTACTGGCCGGGCGGCCTCACCGTGATCCTCCCGGCCCGCCAGTCCCTCATCTGGGATCTGGGCGAGACAGCGGGCACCGTGGCCCTGCGGATGCCCGCCAACAAGATCGTGCTCGAGCTGCTCTCTGAGACCGGTCCGCTCGCGGTCTCTAGCGCCAACCTCACCGGTCAACCCGCCGCAAGCACGGCGCAGGAGGCCGAGTCGATGTTGGGTGACTCCGTTGCGGTCTACCTCGACGACGGTGAGGGTGGCTCGGTGTCGTCGACGATCGTGGATGCGACGCCCCTCAGCAAACCCGACGGCAAGCTGCGCATCGTGCGCGAGGGCGCCATCCCGTCGTCCGAGATTCGCGAGCTTCTGGGGGAGCGATGCGAATAGTCTTCTACCTGCTCGTCACGGGCATCTCCGCGGTGGTCACCTTCGGGCTCGCGATCCTCATCTGGAAACTCAGCACCAAGTACCGGCTGTACCCGAAGATCCGCGAGCGTGACGTGCACACGCGGCCCACGCCGCGCCTCGGCGGTGTCGCGATGTTCTTCGGCATTCTCGTGGCCTTCGCCGCGGCATCCCAGATTCCGCAGCTCAGCCTCGTCTTCGCAAACCCGGGTCAGGTGCTCGGCCTGCTCGGGGCAGCGTCGATCATTGTCGCGATCGGTGTCGCCGACGACATCTGGGATCTCGACTGGATGACCAAGCTCGCCGGCCAGATCATCGCTGCCGCCCTCATGGCGTGGCAGGGCATTCAGATCATCACCCTGCCGATCGCCGGCCAGACGATCCTCTCGCCCTACATTTCGCTTGCCCTCACGGTGTTCATCGTCGTGCTCGTGATGAACGCGATCAACTTCATCGACGGCCTCGACGGTCTCGTCGCGGGTGTCGCCCTCATCGCCAACAGCGTCTTTTTCATCTACACGTACCTGCTGCAGGCCCAAGCGCAGACCGAGTACTTCAACCTCGCGTCGCTCACGACGGCCGTGTTGATCGGTGCGTGCATCGGCTTCCTTCCCCTCAACTTCCACCCCGCCAAGCTCTTCATGGGTGACGCGGGTGCCCTGCTCGTGGGCCTCCTGATGGCTGCATCCGCCATCCTCGTCACGGGGCAGGTCGACCCCGGCGACCTCGTGCAGCCCGACAAGTTCACGGCGTACTTCCTGCCCGCCTTCATCCCGATCCTGTTACCGTTCGCGGTGCTCATCGTGCCCCTGCTCGACTTCGGCCTCGCGGTCATCCGCCGCCTTCGAGCAGGAAAGTCGCCCTTCACGGCCGACCGGATGCACCTGCACCACCGTCTGCTCGACATGGGACACACGCACCTCGCCGCGGTGCTCATCTTCTACGCCTGGACGCTCGTCGTGTCTGTCGGCGTGCTCTGCTACATGTTCATGCCCTGGTACTGGGCAACCCTGCTCATCATCGTGGGGCTGGCTATCTGCACCGCGATCACCCTGTCTCCTCTCAGCCGCCGCAAGGTGAGCGTCGACGAACTCGACGCCGCCGCGGTCACCGAAGAAGAAGAACAGGCTCTAACAACGAAGGAAACCCTCCGATGAAGACGGCTTCAGTTCTCGGGCGCGCGCTCGTCTATGGCGCGATTCTCACGATTGGTATCGCCGTTATCGGTTCCGCCATCGGCTACCTCGTCGCGGGCGTTCCCGGGCTCGTGAGTGCTCTTATCGGTGCCGGGCTCACGGCCCTCTTCATGGGTTTCACCGCGCTCAGCATCGTGATTGCCTCCCGCGTGACGAAAGACGAGCCGTCATCCACGCTGTTCTTTGGCATCGTGCTCGGGATGTGGCTGCTGAAGTTTGTGGTCTTCATCGTGATCCTCGTGCTACTGCGCGACCAGCCGTGGATCAACCCGCTGATCATGTTCTTCTCGATCCTCGCTGCGGTGATCGGAAGCCTCGTCGTCGACGTGATCGCGTTCCTGCGGTCGCGAGTTCCCTATGTTGGCGACATCCCCCTGCCCGGCGACGCTGAGCGCAGCAGCCTCAAGTAATAGGGATTCGGATTGTCCCCAAATGCTTGATAGGGTTTGAGGAGTTCAACACCCCCCTTTTCTTCGCCGCGTGACTTCACGCCCCGAACCTGGAGATAGCGCTGCTACACCACGCTCTCACCCTTCTAGCTCCTTTCGCCACCGATGACGGTTCAGGCGACGGGGAGTTTCACGGGCCATCGCTCGAAGACTTTTTCCCGCCGGTCATCTTCTTCGAGGGCACGCCCTTTGAGATCAACCGAGTCATCCTGATTCGCTTCCTGGTCGTCGCGCTCCTGCTGCTCGTGTTCTGGCTCGGCACTCGCCGCATGAAGCTCATCCCCACGCGGGGGCAGTCGGTGCTCGAGTTCGGTTACACGTTCGTGCGTGACCAGATTGTGTACGGCGCGCTGGGCGAGAAAGACGGCAAGCGCTTCCTGCCGCTTCTCATGACCATGTTCTTCTTCATCGTGGGCATGAACATCACGGGCATCATCCCGGGCCTCAACCTCGCGGGCACCGCCGTAGCCGGACTCCCCATCGTGCTCGCGCTCGTCTCGTACGTGGTCTTCATGTACGCCGGCATCAAGAAGCACCCGGGCGCGTTCTTCAAGAACTCGCTCTTCCCCTCGGGCGTGCCGTGGTACCTGTACATCATCGTGACGCCGATCGAGTTTCTCTCGACGTTCATTCTTCGCCCCGTCACGCTCTTCATCCGTCTTCTCATGAACATGGTCGCGGGCCACATGCTGCTCGTGCTGTGTTTCTCGGCGACGCAGTTCTTCTTCTTCAGCACCGGCCTTCCGTTCACGCTCTTTGGCGTCGGAACGCTCGCCTTCGGATTCGTCTTCACGCTCTTCGAGCTTCTGGTGGCCGTTCTCCAGGCCTACGTTTTCACCTATCTCACCGCCGTCTACATCCAGCTCGCGCTGGCTGAAGAGCACTAGACCGGTCCTGGCACCCGCCAAGGATCGACAACACGAAAGGAAAAACCAGTGAACTTCGCTGAACTCACCGGTCACATCGCGCCGATCGCCTTCGGCATCGCAACCATCGGCCCCGCCATCGGCGTGGGTATCGTCGTCGGAAAGACGGTCGAGTCGGTTGCACGCCAGCCCGAGCTGCAGGGTCGCCTTACGGGCCTCATGTTCCTCGGTATCGCGTTCACCGAGGCACTCGCGTTCATCGCGATCGCCGTCGCGTTCATCCCGTTCCCGTAGTCCCAAGCATCGACAAAGGAGGCAGGAATGCTTAGCGCAATCCTGGCCGTAGCAGCCGAAGAGGAATCGCCTAACCCGCTGATTCCTGCGGTTTACGACATCATCTGGTCGGCTGTGTGCTTCGCGATCATCCTGATCTTCTTCGTGTGGAAGTTCCTTCCCGCGATCAAGAAGAACCTGGATGCCCGTGCCGAGGCAATCGAGGGCGGCATCAAGAAGGCCGAGATCGCCCAGGCCGAGGCAGCTGCTGCGCTTGCGCAGTACAAAGACCAGCTCGCGGAGGGTCGCGCAGAAGCGGCGAAAATCCGTGATCAGGCTCGCGCCGATGGCACTGCGATCATCAATGAGCTCAAGGAGCAGGCAAACGTCGAGGCGGCTCGCATTACTGCGAACGCCCAGGCGACCATCGAGGCGGAGCGCCAGAGCGCACTCGTCTCGTTGCGGTCCGAAGTGGGCACGCTTGCCATCGACCTCGCCTCCGGCGTGATCGGCCAGAGTCTCACCGATGACAAGAAGGCATCCAACCTCGTCGACCAGTTCCTGGCCGACCTCGAGAAGAGCGAAGCGAAGAAGTAGCAATGGGTTCGGCAACGAGGGAAGCGCTCGCGAAAGCGAAGACAGCGCTCGGCAAGCTCGGCACGAAAGACGGCCTCGCCATCGGCGAGCAGCTGTTCCAGGCTGCCCGGGTAATCGGAGACTCCGCGCAACTGCGCGCGGCCCTCGCCGACCCCTCGACCGCGGCCGCAGATAAGGCTGCCGTCATCGGCGCAGTCTTCTCCAGTATCGGTGCCCCCGCCCGCGACCTGCTCACCGAGATCGTCTCCAACCGTTGGTCTACGCACGACGAGCTGCTTGCGGGCATCGAGGAGATCGGCATCCGTGCCGTCGCCGGTTCCGCGGGTAAAGACTCATCGATCGAGGCGGAACTCTTCGCGTTCGGTTCTGCTGTCTCGACTGCACCCGACCTCGAACTTGCCGTCGGCAGCAAGCTCGGCTCCGCTGAGTCGAAGTCGGCACTTGTCACGACGTTGCTCAAGGGCAAGGCCAGCGACCAAACGCTCGCGATCGTCAACCACCTCGTGCAGCAGCCTCGCGGCCGTCGCATCGGCGAATTGATTCGCACAGCATCATCCATCGTCGCCGACCAGGCGAACCTCGCGGTTGCCACCGTGTTCTCGGCTGCGCCGATCAGCGCCGCGCAGCTCGAGCGACTGCGGGTCGGCCTGTCGAAGTCGGCCGGTCGTGACCTCCAGCTCAACCTCGTGATCGACCCCGCGATCATTGGCGGGCTTCGCGTGCAGATCGGTGACGACGTCATCGATGGCAGCGTTTCCACCCGCCTCTCGAACCTCAGGCTCCAGCTCGTCTCCTAGACGCGCAGACAACAGTCTTTCCACACAGAAGGAATCACAATGGCAGAACTCACCATCAGCCCGGACGAGATCCGCGACGCGCTCAAGGACTTCGTCAAGGCCTACGAGCCCGGTGCGGCCTCGAAGACCGAGGTCGGCTACGTCGTGGATGCCGCGGACGGCATCGCACACGTCGAGGGCCTTCCCGGCGTCATGGCCAACGAGCTCATCAAGTTCTCCGATGGCACCCTGGGCCTCGCCCAGAACCTCGACGAAGACGAGATCGGTGTTGTCATCCTCGGTGAGTTCACCGGAATCGTCGAGGGCATGGAGGTCACCCGCACGGGTGAAGTTCTCTCTGTTCCCGTGGGCGACGCCTTCCTCGGCCGTGTTGTCGACCCGCTCGGCGCTCCCATCGACGGCCTCGGCGACATCAAGGCCGACACGCGTCGTGCTCTCGAGCTTCAGGCTCCCGGCGTCATGCAGCGCAAGAGCGTTCACGAGCCGATGCAGACCGGAATCAAGGCCATCGACGCCATGATCCCGATCGGCCGTGGCCAGCGCCAGCTCATCATCGGCGACCGCCAGACCGGTAAGACCGCTATCGCGATCGACACGATCATCAACCAGAAGGCCAACTGGGAGTCGGGCGACACCAACAAGCAGGTTCGCTGCATCTACGTCGCCATCGGCCAGAAGGGCTCCACGATCGCCGCCGTCAAGGGCGCGCTCGAAGACGCCGGAGCCATGGAGTACACGACGATCGTCGCGGCACCCGCTTCCGACCCCGCAGGCTTCAAGTACCTCGCTCCGTACACCGGTTCGGCCATTGGCCAGCAGTGGATGTACGACGGCAAGCACGTTCTGATCATCTTCGATGACCTGTCCAAGCAGGCCGAGGCCTACCGCGCCGTCTCACTCCTGCTGCGCCGCCCGCCGGGACGCGAGGCATACCCCGGTGACGTGTTCTACCTGCACTCCCGCCTGCTGGAGCGTTGTGCCAAGCTCTCCGACGAGCTGGGCGCGGGTTCGATGACCGGACTCCCGATCATCGAGACCAAGGCGAACGACGTCTCGGCCTACATCCCGACCAACGTGATCTCCATCACCGACGGCCAGATCTTCCTGCAGTCCGACCTGTTCAACGCCAACCAGCGTCCCGCTGTTGACGTGGGTATCTCGGTCTCGCGTGTTGGTGGCGACGCCCAGGTGAAGTCGATCAAGAAGGTATCGGGAACGCTCAAGCTCGAGCTCGCCCAGTACCGCTCGCTCGAGGCCTTCGCGATGTTTGCGTCCGACCTGGATGCAACGAGCCGTCGCCAGCTCGCTCGCGGCGCGCGCCTCACCGAGCTTCTGCGCCAGCCGCAGTACTCGCCGTTCCCCGTCGAGAAGCAGGTTGTTTCGATCTGGGCCGGCACCAACGGCAAGCTCGACGAGGTTCCCGTTGAAGACATCCTGCGTTTCGAGGCCGAGCTGCACGACTACCTCGCCCGCAACACCGAGGTGCTCAACACCCTGCGCGACACGAACGTTCTCGACGACGACACCACCAAGGCGCTCGACGAGGCCGTAGACAAGTTCAAGCTCGAGTTCCAGACCGGCGAGGGCAAGCCCCTGCTGTCGGCGGGCACCGAGGTCTTTGCGGAGATTGAGCCCGAAGACATCGCCCAGGAGCAGATCGTCAAGCAGAAGCGCTGATCCAGGCTTCGCTCGATCACCGGCAACGACTAACGGAAAGTATCTAAGACATGGGAGCGCAACTTCGGGTCTACCGGCAGAAAATCAAAGCTGCCCAGACGACCAAGAAGATCACTCGGGCCATGGAGCTCATCTCCGCTTCGCGCATTCAAAAGGCGCAGCAGCGGGTGGCAGCTTCAGGGCCGTACTCACGCGCCGTCACGCGCGCTGTGTCGGCTGTTGCGACCTTCTCGAACGTCGACCACATCCTCACGACCGAGCCCGAGAAGATCGAACGCGCAGCGATCGTTATCTTCTCGAGCGACCGTGGTCTCGCGGGTGCGTTCAACACGAACGTGCTCAAGGAGTCGGGTGAGCTTGCCGCTCGCCTGACCTCCGAGGGCAAAGACGTCGTCTACTACCTGGTCGGCCGCAAGGCTGCCGCGTACTTCGCCTTCCGTCGGCGCGACGCAGAGCAGATCTGGACGGGCGGAACGGATTCCCCGGAGTTCGCCACCGCCAAAGAGATCGGCGACGCGGTCGTATCCAAGTTCCTCACCCCGGCAAGCGAGGGTGGCGTCGACGAGATTCACATCGTCTACAACCGCTTCGTCAGCATGCTCCTTCAGGTTCCCGAGGTAGTTCGCCTCTTGCCTCTCGAGGTTGTGCAGGGTGTCGAGGCGCCCGAGAAGAACGATGTGCTGCCCCTGTACGAGTTCGAGCCTGAAGTGGGCGACGTACTGGATGCACTCCTGCCCGTCTACATCGAAAGCCGCATCTTCAACGCCATGCTGCAGTCGGCTGCAGCCAAGCACGCGGCAACCCAGAAGGCGATGAAGGCCGCGAGCGACAACGCGGACAAGCTCATCAAGACCTACACGACGCTGGCGAACAACGCCCGGCAGTCAGAAATTACCCAGCAGATTTCCGAGATCGTGGGCGGCGCAGACGCCCTGAGCTCGGCGAAATAGGAAGAGAAACCATGGCTACCGCTACTAAAAAGGCCCCCGCCGAGAAGGTGACCGGAATCGGACGCATCGCGCGCGTCACCGGCCCCGTGGTCGACATCGAGTTCCCGCACGACTCGATCCCCGGCATCTACAACGCACTCAAGACCACGATCACCATCGGTGACGAGGCCAACGAGATCACGCTTGAGGTTGCTCAGCACCTCGGTGACGACCTGGTTCGCGCCATCGCCCTCAAGCCCACCGACGGTCTCGTTCGTGGCCAGGAGGTGCGCGACACCGGCGAGCCGATCACGGTTCCCGTTGGTGACGTCACCAAGGGCAAGGTCTTCAACGTCATCGGCGAGGTGCTCAACGCTGAGCCCGGCCAGCAGATCGAGATCACGGAGCGCTGGCCGATCCACCGCAAGCCCCCGGCATTCGACCAGCTCGAGTCGAAGACCGAACTCTTCGAGACCGGTATCAAGGTCATCGACCTGCTCACCCCGTACGTTCAGGGTGGAAAGATCGGCCTCTTCGGTGGAGCCGGTGTTGGCAAGACCGTTCTGATCCAGGAAATGATCCAGCGCGTTGCGCAGGATCACGGTGGTGTGTCGGTATTCGCCGGTGTTGGCGAGCGCACCCGTGAGGGCAACGACCTCATCGCCGAGATGGAGGAGGCGGGCGTCTTCGACAAGACGGCCCTAGTCTTCGGCCAGATGGATGAGCCGCCGGGCACGCGTCTTCGTGTTGCTCTCTCGGCGCTGACCATGGCGGAGTACTTCCGCGATGTGCAGAAGCAGGACGTGCTGCTCTTCATCGACAACATCTTCCGCTTCACGCAGGCCGGTTCTGAGGTCTCCACGCTGCTCGGCCGCATGCCGTCTGCTGTGGGTTACCAGCCGAACCTCGCCGACGAGATGGGCATCCTGCAGGAGCGCATCACCTCGACGCGTGGTCACTCCATCACGTCGCTGCAGGCCATCTATGTTCCTGCTGACGACTACACCGACCCCGCGCCCGCTACGACCTTCGCTCACCTCGACGCGACGACGGAGCTCAGCCGCGAGATCGCATCGAAGGGCCTCTACCCGGCCGTCGACCCGCTGACCTCGACCAGCCGCATCCTCGACCCCCGCTACTTGGGCGCCGACCACTACCGTGTTGCTACGAACGTTAAGGCGATCCTGCAGAAGAACAAGGAACTCCAGGAGATCATCGCGATCCTCGGTGTTGACGAGCTCTCTGAGGAAGACAAGATCACCGTGTCGCGCGCACGTCGCATCCAGCAGTTCCTGTCGCAGAACACCTACATGGCGAAGAAGTTCACCGGTGTAGAGGGCTCGACGGTTCCGCTGAAAGACACGATCGAGTCCTTCGACGCGATCACCAAGGGTGAGTTCGACCACGTGGCTGAGCAGGCATTCTTCAACGTTGGTGCTATCTCCGACGTCGAAGAGCAGTGGGCACGCATCCAGAAGGAGAACGGCTAACCATGGCCGAGCTCACGGTGAGCGTCGTCTCTGCCGACCACGAGGTGTGGTCCGGCAAGGCGAAGCAGATCATTGCGCGCACCACCGAAGGTGAGATCGGTATCTTGCCCGGGCACGAGCCGATCCTTGCGATCCTCGGCACCGGTGACGTACGGGTTACCACCACGGAGGGTGCTCTCATCACCGCCAGTGCTGACGATGGCTTCCTGTCGGTCGAAAACAACACTGTCACGATCGTTGCTCGTAACGCCGAGCTGGTCAGCCAGGAGTAACAATGCTCGTCGCGATGGCAGGTCTGCCCGGTACCGGTAAGTCAACGATCGGGCAGGTCGTCGCAAGCCGACTCGGCATTCCGGTGATCTCTGTCGACCCGATCGAGACCGCCATCCTCCAGGCGGGCATCGATTCGGATCAGCCGACCGGTCTCGCCGCTTACCTGGTCGCCGAGACGCTCGCAGAGCGCGTGCTCGTTACCGGGTCGGGCGCAATGGTCGACGCGGTGAATGCGGTCGCGCCCGCGCGCGAGCAGTGGGTGAATCTGGCGTCGAAGCTCAGCGAGCCGATCAAGTTCATCGAAGTCATTTGTTCTGACCCGGAACTGCACCGCAGTCGGATCGAGGGCTGGCGCAAGTCGATGCCGCACATCCAGCTCACGTGGAACGCCGTCGAGCAGAGTTTCGACGACTACGCGGACTGGACCGGCCCGAGTGCCGCAATCGCGCGCATCACGCTCGACTCGGTCGACCCGCTCGGCGTCAATGTCGAGCGTGCCATCGCATTCCTCGAGAGCTAGTTTGCTTCTTCTGCTCCCGCCGTCCGAAACCAAGCGTGACGGAGGCGTGGAGGGCTCCACGCTCGATCTCGCGGCACTGTCGTTCGCCCAACTCACGCCGCAGCGCAAGCAGGCGGTGCAGGCACTCAAGACGCTGTCGCGCAATCTCTCGGCCTCAACCGGAGCGCTGGGGCTCGGTCGTACGCAGCGTTTCGAGATTGATCGCAACCGAACTCTCTCGACGTCGGCCGTGATGCCCGCGATCGAGCGTTACACGGGCGTGCTCTTCGACGGCCTCGACGTCGAGAGCCTCACCGCCCAACAGCGCGCGTTTGCCGCACAGCACGTCGCGATTCACTCGGCCCTGTTCGGGCTGCTGCGGGCGGATGACCCGATCCCGGCCTATCGCTTGTCACACAACTCACGGCTGCCCACGCTGTCTCTCCGCAAGCATTGGCGAGAGCCCGTGAGCGCTGTGTTGCGCGAGCAGCAGCAACTCGTGCTCGACCTGCGGTCCGAGTCGTACGCCGATCTCGGGCCGGCTGCCGAGGGCGCCTTCTACGTGCGGGTGGTCTCGGAAGACGCCACCGGCCGCAAGGTCGCCCTGTCGCACTTCAACAAGAAGGGCAAGGGCGAGTTCACCCGAGCGGTGATCGAGGCGGGTGTGGACCACGACTCGGTGGAGTCCCTGCTCGCGTGGGCCGCGCACAGCGGTATTCGCCTGGAGCGGGGCGCAGCAGGTGAGCTCGACCTCGTCGTCTGATTATTCGGCGCGCCAGCACCCCACCACGTGATCGTCGACGAGGCCCGCCGATTGCATGAGCGCGTACATGGTTGTCGCGCCAACGAACCTCAACCCCAGCTTCTTGAGCCCCTTGCTGAGCGCCGTCGACTCTGGGGTAACCGCGGGGATCTCGCTGAGCGACGACAGCCGCGCGGTGCGCGGTTCGGGTGCGAAGCTCCACACGTACTCGTCGAGCGCGCCAGGATTGCCGCTCGTCAGTTCGATCACAGCCTTCGCGTTACCGATCGTGGCCTCGATCTTCGCGCGGTTGCGGATGATTCGCGCATCCGCCATGAGCCGCTCGACATCATCGCTCGTAAATCGCGCGACCTCCGCCATCTCAAAGCCGTGGAACAGCTCCCGGAACGCCGGGCGCCGGCGAAGAATCGTGATCCACGACAGGCCCGCCTGAAATCCCTCAAGGCTGATCTTCTCGTAGAGCGGTCGATCACCGTGCAAGGGTGTTGCCCACTCCTCGTCGTGGTAGCGCTGGTACTCCTCATCCGATCCCGCCCACGCGCAGCGTGCACGACCGTCGCTGCCGATGACGACACTCATGAACGGTGCTCGATGCCCTCGTGGTCGAGCAGCCACACCTTCGTGGGGATGCCGTTGCCGCCGCTGTATCCCGTAATGCGCTTGTTCGAGGCGAGCACGCGATGGCACGGCACGATGATCGGCACCGGGTTGGCCCCGACCGCACCCCCGACTGCGCGCCCGGCAGTCGGGCGACCCGTTGCGAGCCCGATCTCGCCGTACGACAGCACGCCGCCGAACGGCACATCGTTGAGTTGCTGCCAGACGGCTCGCTGAAACTCGGTTCCGCTGAGCGCCACGGGCACATCGAAGTCGCGGCGCTTGCCGGCGAAGTACTCGCCAAGTTGGGCGACTGCCGTGTCGAGCACCCGGTTGCTTCGCTCGGGAACGTGCTCCCACGGAAGGTGACCCTGGCGCTCGATCGACAGCGAGGTGACGGCCTCGCCGTCGCTCGCGACCTCGATGCGGCCAATGGGGGAGTCGATACGCCTGAGGTAGGCGGGGGCTTCTGCTGTGGCTGAACGGGAGTGCATATCTTGACTGTAGCCGCGGCCGCCGTCACCGTTCTGGCACTTTTCGGACACGGGGGATAAGGCGACCAACCGTGGTTCGGGGGAGGATAAGAGCATGACTGCTCTAGAAACGCGCACCCTCGGTAGCTCCCCACTCGACGTCACGACGATTGGCCTCGGCTGCAATAACTTCGGTCGGGAAGGAACGGTCACCGAGACCCAGGAGGGCACCACGGCAGTGCTTGACGCCGCCATTGAGCTCGGCGTCACCCTGCTCGACACTGCGGACATCTACGGGGCACGCCCCTTCCAGTCTGAGACGCTCATGGGGGTTGCCCTGCAGGGGCGCCGCGAGCGCGTGGTGCTGGCGACAAAGTTCGGCCATGAGGCTTTCGATACCGGCCTGCTGCCCGGGGTGCCGCGCGGCTCGCGAGAGTACATCCGCGCATCCGTGGAGGGGTCGCTCACTCGCCTCAAGACGGACTACATCGATCTGTTCCAGCAACACAGCCCCGACGTGCACACGCCCATCGAGGAAACGATCGCGGCGCTCGACGAGCTCGTGACGGAGGGCAAGATCCGATTCTTCGGGCACACCCAGTTCTCGGCCGAACAGATTCGAGCGGCGGATGCGGCGGCAACCACTCTCGGAACCCGTCGCTTCATTTCGTCGCAGAACGAATACAACTTGCTGTCACGCGGTATCGAGGCGGACGTGCTCCCGGCGGTTGAGGAGCTCGGCCTCGGGTTCCTGCCGTTCTTCCCCCTCAACAACGGGCTGTTCACGGGCAAGTTCACTCGCAACGACCGGCCCGCTGACACGCGCATCATGCGACAGCGACCGCATGTCGTGGAGAACGCGCCCTGGGACCTGATGGAGCGGTACGCGGCCTTCTGTTCGGAGCGCTCGATCACGATGCTCGAGGCGACGTTCGGCTGGCTGCTCGCGCAGCCGGCCCTGTCGAGTGTGATCGCGGGCGCGACGTCGCCCGAGCAGTTGCGCGCCAACGCAGCGGCGTCGGTGGCATGGAAGCCGTCGACCGCTGACGTGACCGAGATCTCGGACATCTTCGCCTGAGAGTTCGCGGAGTGAGTGCTCACTCAGTTATGATCGGAGCATGACAACCTCATCGACTCGGGCTCGACCCCTCGCCGTCGAGGATCGCCAGGCGATGATCATCGACGCCGTCATTCCCCTCCTGCTCGAACACGGCAGAGACGTGACCTCGAGGCAGATCGCCGAGGCGGCGGGCATCGCGGAGGGCACGATCTTTCGTGCATTCGGCGACAAAGAGAGCCTAATCAGCGCGGCCGTCACGGCCTTCATGAACGGTCGCACCGGCGCAGACCTCGAGTCGCTGATCGCACCCGAGCTTGCCCTCGACGACAAGTTGCGAGCGCTCGTTCAGGGCATGCGCCACCGCGTGCGCGATGTCATGCGCATGTCAGCGCTCGTCGGTCACCCCCCAGTGGCGAACGAAGCGCAGCGCCTCACGTTCAACGCCACGATCGCGGCGACCTTCGATCGCGATCGCTCCCAGCTGCGCGTCACGCCCGAAGAGCTCGGGGACTATGTTCGCGTGCTCGCCATCGCCTCAAGCATCCCGCTCGGCCCTCGGCAGCTCACCGACGATGAGCTCCTGAATCTCATCAAGTACGGTCTCGTGAAAGGTACCAACTGAGCATGCTTATCAAGCTCATCATGCGATTTCTGAAGCCGCACTGGCCGCTGATCGTGGGCGTCGTCGTCTTCCAGCTCGCTCAGTCGATTGCGTCCCTCTACCTGCCCAGTCTCAACGCCGACATCATCGACCAGGGCATCGCGGCCGGTGATACGGACTACATTCTGCGAGTTGGCGCGATCATGCTCGGCGTCACGCTCGTGCAGATCGCCGCGGCGATCACGGCCGTGTATTTCGGTGCGAAGGCGGCGATGGCGCTGGGGCGCGACATGCGCACTGCGATCTTCCACCGGGTCGGGGAGTACTCCGAGCGCGAAGTGTCGAAGTTCGGGGCACCGTCTCTCATTACGCGCACCACCAACGACGTGCAGCAAGTGCAGATGCTCGTGCTCATGACGTTCACGCTTCTCGTGTCTGCGCCTATCCTCGCGATCGGCGGCATCTTCATGGCGCTGTCGCTCGACCTCGAGTTGTCGTGGATTCTGGTCGTCGCGATTCCCGTGCTGCTCATCTCGATCGGCTTGATCATCGTGCGGATGGTGCCCCTGTTCAGGCTCATGCAGGCCCGCATCGACACGGTAAACCGGGTGCTGCGCGAGCAGCTCGCGGGAATCCGGGTTGTTCGGGCATTCGTGCGCGAGGGCCTCGAGACCGACCGGTTTGAACGGGCCAATGCCGATGTCACGCGCACCGCTCTCAGCGCCGGTCGATTGTTTGCGCTCGTCTTCCCCGTGGTCATGCTCATCATGAACGTCACGAGTGTTGCCGTGCTGTGGTTCGGGGCGTTCCGGGTCGAAGACGGTTCGATGCAGATCGGTGCGCTGACCGCGTTCCTGCAGTACCTGATTCAGATCCTCATGGCCGTCATGATGGCGACCTTCATGGCTATCCTCATTCCGCGCGCGGCAGTGTCGGCTGACCGCATCAGCGACGTGCTGTCGACCGAGACATCCGTCGTGTTGCCGGCCAACCCGGTCACGACCCTCACGTCCACGGGCCACATCGAACTTCAGAACGTGGAGTTCAGCTACCCGGGCGCCGAGCAGCCCGTGCTTCGCAACATCAGTTTCACGGCGCTGCCCGGGCAGACGACCGCGATCATCGGCAGCACGGGCGCGGGCAAGACGACCCTCGTGAACCTGCTGCCTCGCTTGTTCGACGCAACGGGCGGCAGTGTTCGCCTCGATGGCGTAGATGTGCGCGACCTCGACGCCGACCTGCTGTGGGGGCGCATCGGCCTCGTGCCGCAGAAGGCCTACCTGTTCTCGGGAACGGTGGCGACGAACCTGCGCTACGGAAAGCCGGATGCCACCGATGAAGAGCTATGGCGCGCGCTCGAGATCGCGCAAGCCAAAGACTTCGTGCAAGCCATGCCGGAGGGCCTCGATGCCCCCATCGCTCAGGGCGGCACGAACGTGTCGGGCGGTCAACGCCAAAGGCTTGCCATCGCGCGAGCCCTCGTGAAACGAAGTGAGATTCTCGTGTTCGATGACTCGTTCTCTGCCCTCGATACGGCCACGGATGCCCGGCTGAGGCGAGCGCTCACGGTGGCCGAGCGCGCCACAACCAAGATCATCGTGGCCCAGCGAGTCTCGACCATCGTGGATGCCGACCAGATTCTCGTGATTGAAGACGGCGAAATCGTCGGTCGAGGCACCCACATCGAGTTGCTCGAGAGCAATGAGACCTACGCCGAGATTGTGAATAGCCAGTTGCGAGCGGAGGAGGCAGCCTAATGACCAACGCACAGCGTCCTCCCGTGCGCCGCGGCCCCGGTGGCGGTGGCCCCATGGGACAGATGGGCATGCCCGTCGAGAAGTCGATGAACTTTGGGCCGTCTGCCAAGCGGCTGCTCGGCAGGCTCAAGCCCTACCGAATCGGGGTGGCGTGGGTCATCCTGCTCTCCGTCGTCAGCGTGACTCTCAACGTGCTCGGGCCGAAGCTGCTCGGCAACGCCACGAACATTATCTTCAACGGCGTGATCTCGAAGTCCTTGCCAGCGGGAGTCACCCAGGAGCAACTCATCGAGCAGTTGCGCGCCTCGGGTGACAACCAGCGCGCCGACTTCATCAGCGGTCTGACGCTCACCCCCGGCGAGGGCATCGACTTCAGCGCACTGCAGATGGTGCTCGGGATCGTCTTGCTGCTCTACGTCTTCTCGTCGGTGTTCTCCTGGCTGCAGGCCTACGTGCTCAACGGCATCGTGCAGCGCACCGTGTACACCCTGCGCGCCGATGTCGAGGCGAAGATCAACAGGTTGCCCCTGAGCTACTTCGACAAAATGCAGCGCGGAGAGTTGCTCAGTCGAGTCACCAACGATGTCGACAACATCGGCCAGAGCATGCAGCAGACCTTGAGCCAGCTCGTCACCTCGCTGTTGACCGTCATCGGTGTGCTCGTGATGATGTTCCTCATCTCGCCCATCCTCGCCGCGATCGCCCTCGTGACGATTCCGCTGACTCTCGTGATCACCGCTCTCATCGCCAAGCGGTCACAGAAGCTGTTCGTCGCGCAGTGGACCCACACGGGCGAGCTCAACGGCCAGATCGAGGAGGCATACTCCGGTCACGCGCTCGTCAAGGTCTTCGGGCGGCACCGTGAAGTGGAGAAGCGCTTCGTCGAGAAGAACGACGAGCTGTTCCAGGCGAGCTTCGGCGCGCAGTTCGTGAGCGGCATCATCATGCCGGCCATGATGTTCGTCGGCAACCTCGTGTATGTCGCGATCGCGGTGGTCGGTGGGCTGTTCGTCGCGAACGGCTCGATGACTCTCGGCGATGTACAGGCGTTCATCCAGTACTCGCGCCAGTTCACTCAGCCGCTGAGCCAGCTCGGCTCGATGGCTAACCTGCTGCAGTCGGGGGTCGCGTCGGCCGAGCGCGTGTTCGAGCTGCTCGATGCCGAGGAGCAGTCGCCCGATCCCCAGCCTGCCGCCACTCCGGCTGACGCCTCGGGGCGTCTGGCTTTCGAGAGCGTCTCGTTCAGCTACGACCCCGAGAACCCGCTCATCTCGAATCTCTCACTCGTCGCCAAGCCGGGACAGACCGTCGCGATCGTTGGTCCCACGGGCGCTGGAAAGACCACCCTCGTCAATCTCATGATGCGGTTCTATGAGCTCGACTCCGGGCGCATCACCCTCGACGGAACCGACATCGCACACATGACGCGCGACGACCTGCGTTCGCGCATGGGAATGGTGCTGCAAGACACGTGGCTCTTCGACGGCACCATCCGCGACAACATTGCGTACGGTCGGCCGGATGCCTCTGAGGAAGAGATCCTGGATGCTGCGCGGGCGACTTACGTGGACCGCTTCGTGCACTCGCTGCCCGACGGCTACGACACGGTGCTCGACGACGAAGGCGGAAACGTGAGCGCGGGCGAGAAGCAGTTGCTCACGATTGCGCGCGCGTTCCTCGCGCGGCCGAGCGTGCTCATTCTTGACGAGGCCACGAGCTCGGTAGACACGCGAACTGAGGTGCTCGTGCAGCAGGCCATGAAGGCACTGCGCCAGGATCGCACCAGTTTTGTGATCGCCCACCGACTCTCGACGATTCGCGACGCCGACCTCATCCTGGTGATGGAGGCGGGTGCAATAGTCGAGCAGGGCACTCACGACGAACTGCTGGAGAGCCGCGGCGCTTACTTCGAGTTGTACAACTCGCAGTTCGCCGCGGCCCTCACAGACTAGGGATTACGGCTGAAGCACGACCTGCAGGTCGAGGTTGATGGTGACGTCGTCGCCGAGCGTCATGCCGCCAGCCTCGAGCGCGTTGTTCCAGCTCACACCGAAGTCGTGGCGGTTGATCTTGGTCGTGGCGGTTGCGCCGGCCTTGGTCTGTCCGTAGCCGTCGGTCATGATGCCGCCAAACTCGCCCTTGAGCACGACGGTCTTGGTCACGCCGCGCAGGGTCAGGTCACCGGTGACGGTGAAGTCGTCGGGCTCGCCGTCGAACGACGTCGAGACGAAGGTCATGGTGGGGTGCTCGTCAACGAGGAAGAAATCGCTCGTGCGCAGGTGCTGGTCGCGGGCTTCCTGGTTGGTGTTGACGGATGCCACGTCGATGGTCGCCTCGATGGTGGAGTCCTTGGGGTCTTCCGCGGTGACGATGGTCACGTCGAAGGTCTCGAAGGTGCCGCGAACCTTGCTGATCATGAGGTGCTTGACCGTGAAAGACACATCCGAGTGCGTCGGGTCGAGCTTCCACGTGCCCACGAGGTAGTCAGGATGAATGTTGGTTGAAGTAGTCATGTATCCATGCAATCGCATGAAGCTGGCAATCATTCCCGATTTAGTGGACTTGTCACCTAAATTTACTCGCTCGTTACATTTAGTGCCCGACGAGCGGACCCATGACCTTCGCAGCGAGTGACGGACGCTTGGTTATCCGTTCCTCTGCATCCGCGACAGTCATCGCGATGAGGCCCGCATTGGCCCCGAAAAAACGCAAGGGCTCGGGCTCCCAGGAGGGTGACGTGTGGTTGACCCACGGCAGCCGCACGAGCTCTGAGTCGGTGCGCGTAATGAGGTCGGCGAGCGTACGGCCCGCGAGGTTGGTGGTGCTGAGGCCGTCGCCCACGTACCCGCCCGCCCACGCGACGCCCTTCTTCTCGTCGTAGCTCGCGGTCGCGTGCCAGTCGCGGGGAACACCGAGAGGTCCGCCCCACGTGTGTGTCACACCCAGGTCGTTGATCGAGGGAAACAGGTCGTGCAGCGTGGTTCGCAAGTGCTGGAACACGCCGCGCACCCGGTCGTACTCGGGCTTGATCGCGCTGCCCCAGTGGTAACGGGCACCCCGGCCGCCGAATGCGAACCGGTTGTCGGCCGTGCGCTGGCCGTAGACCAGCAGGTGGCGGTAGTCGGTGAAGGTCTGGCCGTGTGCGATGCCAATCTCGTCCCAGGCGGCATCCGTCATCGGTTCGGTCGCAATCATGAGGGAGTAGAGCGGCAGCACGCGGCGCTTTGTTGCCCGCAACGTCGCGCCATATCCCTCCGTCGCGACGACGAAGTTCTCGCAGCGCACCGTGCCGCGGTTGGTTACAACCGCGTGGGGTGAGTAGTCGAGCACCTCGGTCTGCTCATAGATCGCCACCCCACGTGCCTCGAGAGCACGTGCCAGACCACGCACGAGCTTCGCGGGATGCACGCGAGCACAGGACGGGTCAAAGCTCGCGCCGAGCGCGCCGTTGGCCTTGACCTTGTGGATGCCCCACAGCTCGACCTCGTCGACTCCGTAAGCCGCCGCCTCGGCGACGTCGGCCTTGGCGGCATCCAGTTGCACACCTGACCGGGCGAAGGCAATTGTGCCGCCCTTTGCATAGTCGATGTCGATGCCGGCGCTCGCTGCCACGCGACCCACTTCGTCAACGGTGTCGATCATGGCTCGTCGCATCGCGAGCGCAGCATCCCGGCCGTGGGCGCGCTCAAGAGACGCTGTCGAGCGGGGGAACAGCGCGCTGCACCAGCCGCCGTTGCGGCCCGACGCGCCAAACCCCGCGATCTCCTTCTCCAGCACGGCGATCGACAGGGTGGGGTCGCGCTCAAGCAGGTACCACGCTGTCCAGAGCCCGGTGAGCCCGCCGCCGATGATGGCGACATCGACGTCGGCGTCACCGCCGAGCGGCGCCCTAGGAGTGAAGTCGTCGTCGACGGTGTCGTGCCAAAAACTCAGTCGTCGGTAGTCCGACTCGCTCAGAGCCTGGTCCATGCCTCGGTCAGCACCCCGCGAAGGATGCCCTCGATCTCGTCGAACTCGGCGGGCCCGATGGTCAGCGGGGGAGCGAGCTGGATGACGGGGTCGCCGCGGTCATCGGCGCGACAGTAGAGTCCCGCGTCGTAGAGAGCCTTCGAGAGGAACCCGCGCAGCAGGCGCTCGGACTCGTCGTCGTCGAACGTCTCCTTGGTGGTCTTGTCTTTCACGAGCTCGATGCCGAAGAAGTAGCCGTCGCCGCGCACATTGCCGACGATCGGCAGGTCGTTGAGCTTCTCGAGCGTTGAGCGGAAGATCGGAGAGTTCTCGCGAACGCGCTCGTTGAGCTTCTCCTCTTCAAAGATGTCGAGGTTGGCCAGCGCAACTGCCGACGACACGGGGTGACCACCGAAGGTGTACCCGTGATAGAACGACGTCGAACCGTGCTTGAAGGGCTCGTAGACCTTGTCCGACACGATCGTCGCGCCGATGGGGGAGTAGCCGCTCGTCATGCCCTTGGCACACGTGATCATGTCCGGCTGGTAGCCGTACGCGTCACACGCGAACATCTCGCCGATTCGCCCGAACGCGCAGATAACTTCGTCACTGACCAACAGCACGTCGTACTTGTCGCAGATCTCGCGCACGCGCTGGAAGTATCCGGGGGGCGGCGGGAAGCAGCCACCCGAGTTCTGAACGGGCTCAAGGAAGACCGCGGCAACCGTCTCCGGGCCTTCGAAGAGGATCATTTCTTCGATGCGGTTGGCCGCCCAGACTCCGAACTCGGCTTCGACATCATCGGTAGTGCCGGATGCGACGAAGCCCATTTCTTCTGCACGGTAGAAGTTGGTGTTGGGCACGCGGAAACCACCGGGCACCAAGGGCTCGAACATTTCCTTCATGGCAGGGATGCCCGTGATGGCCAGGGCGCCCTGTGGGGTGCCGTGATAGGCAATCGAGCGAGAGATCACCTTGTGCTTCGTGGGGCGACCCTGCAGCTTCCAGTAGTACTTGGCGAGCTTGAAGGCGGTCTCGACTGCCTCGCCGCCGCCGGTGGAGAAGAAGACGCGGTTGAGGTCGCCGGGCGCGTACGAGGCGAGCCGGTCGGCCAGTTCGATGGCGTTCGGATGCGCGTACGACCAGATCGGGAAGAACGCGAGCTCTTCCGCCTGCTTGGCGGCGACCTCGGCGAGACGCTTGCGGCCGTGGCCTGCGTTGACGACGAAGAGTCCACTCAGTCCGTCAATGTACTTCTTGCCCTTGGAGTCCCAAATGTGGTGACCCTCACCCTTGGTGATGATCGGTACTCCGCTGCTCTCCAGCACCGACTGGCGGGAGAAGTGCATCCAAAGGTGATCTTTGGCCTTCTGCTGGAGATCTTCTTCATTCCAGGTCGGCGCCGCAGCGCTGTCGGTGGTGCTCATTTTTACCTTGTTCCCCAGTTGTAGAACTGTTTGTGGAGTTTGAGATAGACGAATGTTTCCGTGGACTGCACGCCCTCGATGCCACGGATTTGCTTGTTGAGCAGGTCGATGAGGTCTTCATCGTTCTCACACACGACCTCGGCGAGGATGTCGAAACTGCCTGCTGTCAGCACGACGTAGTCGACCGCGGGCAGGCGGCCGAGACGCTCGGCGACGACGGTGGTGTCGCCCGCCACGCGAATGCCGATCATGGCCTGGCGGTAGAAGCCCAACTGCATGGGGTCGGTGACGGCAACCACCTGCATGACTCCGGAGTCGGTGAGCTTCTGCACGCGCTGACGAACGGCGGCCTCGCTCAGGCCGACGGCTTTGCCGATTTCTGCATAGGATCGCCGCCCGTCGCCCTGCAGCTGTTCGATGATCGCCTTTGACACGTCATCGAGTTGCACTGGCTTGGCGCCGGGAGGGCGTGCGGGAGGGCTCATGGCTCGATTCTGTCAGTGTGCAGCCTTGCTTACAACTCATTCCGCACCTGAGTCGCTGTCAGACTGACGAAATCAGTAGCTGGAGGGGTGGAGGACTGCGGCGGGGCCAAGTAAGTTAGTGCCATGAGCGCTTCCGAGATCAAAAACTTCATCAACGGCGAGTACGTGTCGGCGCGCGCCGACTCCAGCTTCGACGTGATCGACCCGTCGACCGAAGAGACGTACGCCTCGTCGCCGGTGTCGGGCAAGGCAGACGTCGACGCCGCATTCTCCGCGGCCAGCGCGGCCTTCGAAGAGTGGGGCGAGACCACTCCCGCCGAACGCCAGCTCGCGCTGTTCCGCATCGCCGACGCGATGGAGGCGCGGGCCGAAGAGTTCGCCGACCTCGAGTCGAAAGACACCGGCAAGCCCCGCGCTTCCCTCGTCGATGACGAGATCATGCTCTCGGTCGACCAGATCCGCTTCTTCGCTGGCGAGGCCCGCCACCTCAGTGGCATGGCAACGGGCGAATATATGAAAGACCACACCTCGAGCATCCGCCGCGAGCCGATCGGTGTCATCGGCCAGGTCACTCCGTGGAACTACCCGCTCAACATGGCCGTTTGGAAGTTCGCGCCCGCGCTCGCGGCAGGCAACACCACCGTGCTCAAGCCCAGCGACACAACGCCGTCATCGACGCTGCTGCTCGCCGAGGTCGCCGCCGAGTTCCTGCCCAAGGGTGTGCTCAACGTCATCACGGGTGACCGCGCGACGGGCGGTCTCATGATCGACCACAAGATCCCGCAGATGGTGTCGATCACGGGTTCGGTGCGCGCCGGCATGGAGGTGGCGAAAGCTGCCGCGAACGACCTCAAGCGCGTGCACCTCGAACTCGGCGGCAAGGCCCCGGTTATCGTGTTCGACGACGCGGACATCGAGGCTGCCGTTGAGGGCATTGGCATCGCCGGCTACTTCAACGCAGGCCAGGACTGCACCGCCGCCACGCGGGTGCTCGTTCACGCCAACATCCACGACGAGTTTGTTGCAGCGATGGTCGCGTGGGCGAAAGACAACGCCAAGACCGGGACGCCCGATCGGGATGACATCCTCTTTGGTCCGGTCAACAACGCCAACCAGCTCGAACGAGTCAGCGGCATCATCGACTCGCTCCCCGGCAACGCAAAAGTCGAGCTCGGCGGTCACCGCCAGGGCACCTCGGGATACTTTTACGAGGCCACGATCGTCTCGGGCCTCAAGCAGACGGATGACGCGATCCAGAACGAGATCTTTGGCCCCGTGATGACGGTGCAGTCGTTTACCGACGAGAAGCAGGCACTCGAGTGGGCGAACGGCGTGCAGTACGGCCTGTCGTCGAGCGTGTGGACGAAAGACCACTCACGCGCGATGCGCTTTGCCAAGCACCTCGACTTTGGGTGCGTGTGGATCAACACGCACATCCCGCTCGTCGCCGAGATGCCGCACGGCGGATTCAAGCACTCCGGCTATGGCAAAGACCTCTCGAGCTATGGCTTCGAGGACTACACGCGCATCAAGCACGTGATGAGCTTTATCGGCTAAACCTTCTCGTCAGTGGGCACGGCCACGGCCTCGGGAGAGATGCCGGTGGCCGCGTTCGCCGCGTGGATCGCGCGACGGCCCGCAGGCACGACGATCGCGACAACGATCACGAGGAACATCAGGATTCCTGCCGCTATGAGCAGGATCTCGACGGGGAACTGGTCGGCGAGCGGCCCGAATACGACCATGCCGATGGGCATGGCCACGGCCATCACGATGCCGACGAAGCCGAAGACGCGGCCCTGTCGCTCCGGCTCAACCGTTTCCTGCAGGAGGGTCATCGACGGGGTCGAGAAGAACGGCACGAACAGGCCGATCAGGAACATGAACCCGAAGAACACCCACAGGTTGGTCGAGAGACCGAGGGCGATCGACAGCAAGCCGAAGATGACGGATGATCCGACGATCATCGCAACGCGATTCTTCGTGCCACCCCACACGGCGAGGATGACGCCACCCAACACCATGCCGACGCTGAAGGAGATCTCGAGCACCGTCAGCTTCCACACCTCATCGCCGAAGGTGCGGGCCACCATGAGCGGTGTGAGGTACGACGGGGCAACGGTGAGCAGGAAGACCACTCCGAAGAGCACGAGCAGCCACCGCACGAAGGCGTGGTGCGCCACGTACTTGACCCCTTCGACGAGATCGTCGAAGTACCCTGTCTTCTCTTTCGTGAGGTCACGCAGCGTGGGAACTGCGATTGTCGCAACCAAGGCGATGCCGATGGCAGCAGTCACGACGTCGATGAAGAAGATCGACGTGAGCGAGAAGAGCGCGTAGATCGCTCCAGCAGCAGCGGGCGCGAGCAGTGCCATGGCCGACTGGATCGAGCCGTTGATGCTGTTCACCCGCATGAGCTTGTCGGTGGGAGTGATCTGCGGGATCAGGGCAGAGACGGCCGGCATCTGGATTCCCGCACCCGTCGATCGGATTGCAAGGGCGACGAAAATGAGCCACAGGTCGGTCCTGCCGTTGAGCATGAGGAGTGCGAGCGCGAGAGTCGTGACGGCGATGGATGCATCGGCCGCAATGATGAGCGCCTTGCGGTTGAGGCGGTCTGCCCACACGCCGCCGAAGATAGACACGATCGCCTGCGGGAGAAACCCGAACACCGCGGCAAGCGCGAGCGCGGTGCCCGACTTGGTCTCGAGTGTGATGTGCCACATGACGGCGTACTGCACGAGCATCGACCCGAACAGTGAGATGGTCTGGCCGCTAAGAAAAACGGTTACGTCGCGACGCCAGTGGGGCCGACTCTCTACCGTTGTTTGCGGTGTGGGGGTCTCAGCGCTCATGTCTCTAGGGTAGCGACGACCCGTGACAACGCTACGCTCGTAGCCGTGAGCGACGACTTCGACGACACTGTCATCGTTCCCGCGCGCGCGGCGGAGGCGCCCGCGCCCGCCGACCACGACGACACCGTCATCCCGGTGCCGGCCGCGAGACCGCGGCAGCGCATCGACCACGCGACGGGCGAGCCGATCGCCGACGACCGTGACCCCGTGGCGGCCGACGTGACAGTTGCTGAGCCCATGTTCTACTCGTTTCGGGTCGGGCTCGGAGCCGACTCCCTGCTGCTCGATGTGCCCTGCTACGTCGGGCGTCGCCCGAGCGCGCCGCGGATTTCACGCGGTCGGGCCCCCCGGCTGCTGCAGGTTCCGTCACCTCTCAATGAGGTGTCGGCGACTCACCTCGAGGTGCGCCAGGTCGGGGCATCCGTTGTCGTTACCGACCTCAAGAGCACGAACGGGTCGGTCGTGATGATTCCCGGAAGTGTTCCCCGCACGCTGCGTCAGGGTGAGTCGGTGGTAGTGTCTCCCGGCACGCTGGTGGATATTGGTGACGGAAACATTCTTCAGGTGCTCCCCATGCAGCGCCGGACCGCACCGGCAGAGAGGCAGCCGTGACCGCAATAGGCGGCAGCAACCCTGGCCTGAGCATTCCCTTTCCTGCGCGCGACGATGCGAGCGTCACGATTGCCTGGGGCGCCGCAACCGACACCGGTCGCAGGCGTGCCGCCAACGAAGACAGCTTCGTTGCGACTGCTCCTCTCTTCGCCGTCGCTGACGGTATGGGTGGACACTCTGCGGGCGACCTCGCCAGTGCGGCCGTCGTGGAGCGCTTGTCTGAGGTCGTGACCGGCGGATTCCTCGCGCCGCGGTCAATCGAACGCGCACTGGAGGCGGCGACCGACGATATCTCTGAGATCGCAGCAGACAGCGAGCTCGGGGTCGGCACGACAGTCACGGGGGCGGCGCTCACGACACAGGGCGGGGAGGCGTACTTCGCGGTGTTCAACATCGGCGACAGCCGGGTGTACTCCTTCGAGCGCAACGAGCTCACTCAGGTCACGATCGACCACTCTGTGGTGCAGGAACTTGTCGACGCGGGCACGCTCACGCGCGACGAGGCGGAGCATCACCCCGACAGCAACATCATTACGAGGGCGGTGGGCTTCAACGCGCGGCCGATCGCCGACTTCTGGATGCTGCCCGTGCGGCCCGGTCTTCGCCTCCTGATCTGCTCCGACGGCCTCACTAAAGAGGTGAGTGACGAGCGGATTCGCCTTCACCTCGCGGCGGGACTCAATCCTGCCGAAACGTCGGCGGCGCTCATAGATGCGGCGCTCGCCGCGGGTGGCCGCGACAACATCACGACCATCGTGGTCGACGTGATTGCAGCGCCGGAACCGGCTGAACCTGACGAAGACACAGCTCCCAGAAGCCCATAACTGGGGGCAATGTCAAGCCCCCCCGTTGTAGGGTCACAACGACTCAGCCGGGGTTTCACCTGCCTACAATAGGGAAACCATCCGCGAGGCAAGGAGGTGTTCGTGGCGCGCCGATTGCCATCGCAACCTCCCAGCCTGCCGGGATTTTCTCACGTGCACATCCTCGGCTCGGGCGGATTCGCCGACGTCTTCCTGTATGAGCAGAACATGCCGCGTCGGCAGGTCGCCGTCAAGGTGATGCTGAGCGAGGTCGTCAACGACCAGGTGCGACAGATGTTCCAGGCCGAAGCGAACCTCATGGCGCAGCTGAGCGCGCACCCCTCGATCCTCACGGTTTACCAGGCGAGCGTGTCGTCAGACGGTCGCCCGTACCTCGTCATGGAGCTCTGTTCAGCGTCGCTGAGCCAGCGGTATCGCAGTGAACGGATTCCCGTCGCCGAGGTGCTGCGCATTGCAGTGCGCATCGGAAGCGCCATCGAGACCGCCCACCGGGCCGGCGTGCTCCACCGCGATATCAAGCCGTCGAACATTCTCATGACCGCCTACGGTCATCCCGTGCTCTCCGACTTCGGAATCGCGGCCACCCTGAGCGAGTCGGGCGATCGAGAAGCCGTGGGCATGTCGATTCCGTGGTCGGCGCCAGAGGTGCTCATGGATGAAACCCCTGGCACCGTTGCATCCGAAGTATGGGCCTACGCCGCCACCGTCTATTCGCTGCTCGCCGGCCGATCGCCCTTCGAGATTCCGGGTGAGTCGAACAAATCGACCGACCTGATTTCACGCATCAATCGAGCGAAGCCGCAGCCCATTGACCGGGGGGATGTTCCGCAGAGCCTCGAACGCGCCTTGCAGCGCGCGATGTCGCGCAAGCCGGAGAATCGCCAGGCCACCGTGCTCGAACTCGTTCACGAGTTGCAGGCGGTGGAAACCGAACTGGGGGTGCCGCAGACGCCCGTCGAGGTCGTCATGGACGAGTGGGCTCTCGCGACCGTGGCCGACCTCGAGGATCGCACGCGCGTGCGCGGCTCGGTGACTCCCGCCGTCTCGGTCTCGCAGCGTCGCAAGCGACGCCGTTCAGGTGATACCGGGTACAGCTCGGTGGGCACCCTCATCAAGGAAGACCACGTTGCCCCGCGCAGCACGGGCACGCCTGCCCTCGCCCAGGGTCGAGGAATGCGCGCGTTCGCGTGGATTCTCGTGGCAGCTGCCGTGCTTGTCATCGCCCTCGGCACAATTGCCACGCTCGTTCTCATCAGGGCGACGTCGACGGGCATCCCGACCGTCTCTGACATCCAGGCGAGAATTACGGATGACACTGTCGAGTTCACCTGGGCAGACCCGGGTCTCGGCGCGACCGACACGTACCAAGTGGCCACGAGCGATGGCGCACCCGCGGTGCAGCAGCGGGACGCGAGCTTCGTGGTCGACAGCACGCCGGGGGAACGAGTGTGCATCACGGTGACTGTGATTCGAGAAGGCAAGACCGGTTCGCCCAGCGGCGAGAAGTGCGCGGACCTGCCGGGATGACCCATGTTTAGAACCTGGATCCGGTCTCACCTCTCGCTCGTCGTCAGTGCGACGAGCGCTTCTCTTGTTGCCGCCCTCATCGCCACCGTCGCCGTCGTCTCGACGGGGTACACGGCCCAGCGAATCGACCTGGGCGACGGCGCAGTGTGGGTGGCCAACAGTCAGCAGCAGGCCATCGGGCGCGCGAATACCGAGGTTCTCGAGTTGAACTCGGTGGTCGAGTCGACCGGCAACGACATCGAGGTGTTGCAGCGCGGCGAAACGGTCCTGCTGCTCAATCACACGGAAAACACTCTCGACATTGTCGATCCCGCGACCTCCGCCGTGACCGACAGCGTGCCGCTGCCGCCGAACCAGCCCCAGGTCTTCCTCGCCGGCGACCGCGTCGTCATCGTCGAAGGCGGCACCGGTGAGGTGTGGATCGTGCCCGCAGCCGACCTTTCGACCTTCGACGCTGAGGCCGATTCGGCACTCAGCCTCGGCACGGATGCCGTCGTGAGTGTCGATCCGAACGGCCTGATGTTTGCCTACTCGCCGTCGTCGGGTCTCGTCTATCGCATCAACGCCGCGGTGTCGGACGCCGTTGAATCCACAACAGTGATGTCGATCGATCCCGGCCAGTTGGCGCTCGGCATCACGTCGGTCGATGGCCGGTGGGCTGTGCTCGACTCGCAATCGCGGCAGTTATACGTCGACGGTCGCACGATCGATCTCGCTGGTTTCATCGACTCGGGGGAGAGCCCGCAGCTGCAGTGGGCCAGCACCTCAGGTAGCCGGGTGCTCGTGAGCTACTCCGGCGGCGTTGTCGCCGTGCCATTCAGCGGAACTCCCACGGTGGCGGTGTCGGGCCAGTCGGGCACTGCTACGCGCCCGCTCGTCACCGAAGACTGCGAATACGCAGCATGGACGGGCGGGGAGACCTGGCGCCACTGCGAGTCTGACGGGCCAGCCGGCACCACGCTCGCGCTCGCAGCGATGACGCCGACGGCACGCATCAGCTTCGTGACGAACGGCACCCGCGCCGTGCTCAACGATCGACGCAGCGGGGCAACGTGGGCAGTGCAGCGCGCCGGCGAGCTCATCGATAACTGGGACGACCTGATCGCCGACGACGACGAGGATCCCGAGGAACAGCAAAACGACGAGAGCCTGCCGCCCCAGGTGGAGACCGTGCAGGCACCGCCCGTCGCTGTCGATGACGCGTTCGGCGCCCGGCCCGGCCGGGCGACCGTGCTCCCCGTTCTGCTCAACGATTACGATCCCAACGGCGACGTGCTCGTGGTCGGCGATCTCGTGGCCCTGGATGAATCGGTGGGCCGGATAGACCTCATCAACGAGCGGCAGCAGATCCAGCTCACCCTGCCGCCGGGGGCCTCCGGCGAGATCAGCTTCGAGTACACGATCACCGATGGTCGCGGCGGCACTGACACCGGGCTCGTCGTCGTGACGGTTCGTGCGGTCACCGAGAACTCACCACCGCAGCAGGTTCGCACCACCAAGGCCGTCGTGCAGTCGGGCGGGCGCGTCTCCACGCAGGTGCTCGTGGACTGGGTCGACCCTGACGGCGACGCCTTCTACCTGACGACCGCCGAGGTCGCGGCCCCGGACGCCGTCACCTATAAGCCCGCGGGCGACGTCATCTTCTCCGATTCGGGCACGGGCAGTGACCTCAAGATCGTGACCCTCGTCGTGTCGGACGGCAGTGCCGAAGCATCCGGAAGCCTGAGCGTGACCGTGAAGCCGGTGGGCGAGGTGCCCATCATCGCCGATCCTTTCGTGATGCTTGCCTACGCGGGCCAGGAGGTGACGGTGTCGCCGCTCGACCATGTGCGTGGCGGCACGGGCACGATTCGCCTCAACAGTGTTCCCTCGAAGGCCGATGCCACGATCACGCCCAGCTACGAGACGGGCACGTTCCGCTTCACGAGCGAGCAGGTGCGCAGCTACTACCTCGAGTACGTCGTCACCGATGGTCGCCAGACGGTCACCGGGCTCGTGCGTATCGACGTGGCCTCGCCACCCAACGCCAACTCGAAGCCCATCACCGTGCCGAAGACGGTCTTTGTGCAGACGCTTCGCAACGAACGGGTGGATGTTGCGGGTACCGATGTCGATCCAGCCGGTGGGGTGCTGCTCGTCACGGGCATCATGAATCTCGACTCCCAGTCGGGAGTCCGCGCCGAGGTTCTCGAGCAACGCGTCGTGCGCATCAGCCTCGAGGCGCCCCTCGACGACGGACCCGTCACCTTCAACTACCGCATCAGCAATGGCCTTGCGGAGGCGATCGGTGTGATCACGGTCATCGAGATTCCGCCGCCGTCCAGAGTTCAGCCACCCATCGCGACGGAAGATACAGTGACGGTGCGAGTCGGCGAAGCGATCGACATTCCCGTGTTGCGCAACGACGAGCATCCGGATGGCCTGCCCCTCACCCTGCAACCGCAACTCGACCAGCCCCTGCCTGAGAACTCCGGCCTGCTCTTCGTGTCGGGCCGCGTTCTGCGCTACCTGGCGCCCGAGCGCACGGGCAACTTCACTGCCGCCTATCGCATCGATGGTCCCGACGGGCAATCGGCGACTGCCCTTGTGCGAATCGCCGTGCGCGAGGCCGACGTCGCGACCAACAACGCGCCGGTGCCAGAGACGGTCACGGCCCGGGTGCTTGCGGGCGAGACAGTGCGCATCACGATTCCGCTCAATGGCACTGACCCCGACGGCGACTCGGTTCAGCTGCTTGGGCAGTCGACGAACCCCGAGAAGGGCTCGGTCGTCGCGACCGTCGGCGACACCGTGGTGTACCAAGCGGGGGATTACTCGGCGGGAACCGACACGTTCAGCTACACCGTCATCGACTCTCTCGGCGCGCGCGCGACGGGCACCGTGCGGGTGGGGATCAGCCCGCGCCTCGACGGGGCGCGTAATCCGGTTGCGATCGTCGATGAGGTAACGGTCCGTCCCGGGGTGACGGTATCGGTGCAGGTGCTCGAGAACGACTCCGACCCCGACGGCAGCCCGTTGACGATCGTCTCCGCCGTGCCCAACACCGCCGACACCACGGCGAAGATCGTGGGCGATGTTGTGCAGGTCACGCCGCCGCGCACGCCGGGCAGCTATGGCGTGATCTACGCCATCGAGAATGAGTCCGGCGGCACGAGCCAGAACTTCATCAGGGTGATCGTCAAGACCGACGCGCCGCTCGCGTACCCCCTCGCTTCTGACGCGGTGCTGACCCTTGCCGACATCAGCAACCGCGACAAGGTGACGGTCGACGTGCTCGCGAACGTGTTCTTCGCCGACGGCGATCCGCGCACCCTCGGCCTGTCGGTCTACCCCGGGTTCGGCGACTCGGCTCGCGTGACGTCTGCCAAACGCATCGAAGTCACCATCGGCCAGAAGAGCCGGATCATTCCCTTCAAGGTCACCCACCCCGATGACCCGAAGGTGTTCAGCTACGCGTTCATCCGGGTGCCCGGCACCGATGACGCATTGCCCCAGATCGACACTCGAGCCCCGTCGCTGCGGGTCGCGAGTGAAGAGCAGCTCGTGATCGATCTCAACGACTACGTCATCGCGGTCGGCGGCAAGCAGGTGCGGCTCACCGACTCGAGCACCGTGCGCGCGACTCATTCCGACGGCAGCAACCTCGTGCGCGACGCCGACACCCTCGTGTTCACCTCTGCGGCACAGTACTTCGGGCCGGCATCGATCTCGTTCGAGGTCACCGACGGCACCTCGGCCACCGACCCCACCGGTCGCACCGCAATTCTCGTGCTGCCGATCACCGTCGTGCCGCGGGCAAACCAGCCTCCCGCCTTTGGTGGGGCGGTGATTGACTTCGAACCGGGCCAGGAGAAGGTGCTCGACCTTCTCAGGCTGACGACCTATCCCTACCCCGCCGACCTCGATCAGCTCGTCTATTCGATCATCGGAACCCCGCCGGTGAACTTCAGCTACGCCCTTAACGACAACCTGCTGACCCTGCGGGCGGATGACTCCGCCGCGACCGGAACAGTGACGTCGATGACCGTTGGAGTACGCGACGAGGTGAGTGAGGGGCGCTCTGGGCGCATCCAGCTCACGGTCGTGCAGTCCACCCAGCCCCTGGTGAGGCCGGCATCTGACGCCGCAGTCGTGCGTCGCGGGGGTACGACGACCGTCGACGTGCTCGGCAACGACCAGTCCACCAACCCGTTCCCCGGCAAGCCCCTGCGGGTCGTGGGAATTCGCGGACTCGACGGCGCGGATCTTCCGGCCGGCCTCACCGTCGTGCCGAGTTCAGACAACTCGTCCATCGCCGTGTCGGTCGCACCGTCCGCGCAGCCGGTCGACGTCAACCTGCAGTACCAGGTAGCGGATGCCACGAACGATCCGTCCCGGTATGTGTGGGGCTCGATCACGATCTCGGTGCAGGATCGTCCCGACCCGGTCTCCAACCTCACCGTGACCGCGTTCGGCGATCGCCAGCTCACGATGCTCTGGAACGCGGGCCTCTTCAACAACTCGCCCATCACGGGCTATCGCGTGACCACCACGACGTCGGCGGGAGCAACAAACACGAGCGTGTGCACGGGCACCACCTGTGCGATCCCGACACCCGGCAACGGCTCGGGCAACGCCGTGCGGGTGAGCGTCGTCGCGATCAACTCCATCGGTGAATCCGACCCCGTCACGACCGACCTCGTGTGGTCCGACATCGTTCCGGCCGCACCGGCAGGCCTGTCCGCCGCGCCGCTCGATCACGGCCTGCGCATCACCTGGCAGGACATCCCCACCCCGAGTGGGGCGTCGCCCGTGACCAGCTACATCGTCACCGCGGGAGGCGTCGCATCCACCGTCTCGTGCACGTCGTCGCCGTGCACAACCGACATCGTGGACGGCTCGCTCGTCAACGGCTCGCTCGTGACTGTCACGGTAAGCGGCCGCAACGATGCTTACGCGCCCCTGACCATCTGGAACACCGCGACCTCGCAAGGCACTCCCGCGGGCCCGCCCATCGCTACCGGATCGCCCCTCGCGACCGCGGTGAGCGACTCAGTCATCACGCTCGACTGGGAAGGTGGCTTCATCGACAACGGCAGGCCGATCACGAACTACAGCGCGGCGGCCTACACCGGCGCCGTGCCCACGTGCGCTGCTGACGGCACGATCAGGCCCAACGGCGCGACCGTCAAGAGTGTCGACACCGCGACGAGCACCCAGTTCACGGGCCTCTCGCCCAACGCGACGTACTCGCTCATTGTGTTCGCCTTCAACGGGCAGGGATGCTCCGAGAGCCCCGCCGTCACCGCGCACACGCGTCCGGGAATCATCACGGCCATCACGTACTCCGGGCCCTCCGCTAACGGTGATGTGTACGACCTCGTCTTCACGGGCGGCAGCATGAACGGCGTGCCGCTCACCTCGGAATACTCCATCTACTATCGACTCAACGGCGGTACCGAGTACGGACCGATCTCGATCGGCGGCATCCTGCAGGCCGAGGCATCCCAGTACGGCAAGTTCGTCTCTGTGACCGCCCGAGCGTGCATCAGTTACGACTCGCAGCCCCTGTGCCAAGACACGGCTTCGGCATCGCAGGGGCTGGCGATTCCCGTCGACCCGCGCCTGGCGAATGTGAACTTCGTGCAAGACCTCGTCGAGCCAGTCGACCTGGATTCGAGCGGTACTTTCACGTGGTCTGCGCCAGCCGCGAATGCGTACGACAAGTTCGAGGTATTCTGCGGACCGAGCCCGGCGACCTCGATACCGGCGACGGCGGGTACCTGTCACTCAGACGGATTGCTGGGTGACTCGACCCTCACAGCCAGGGTGACCGCGAACGGAACAACTTATGAGATCACCTACAACTGGTACGACTATGACTAGGGGCACATCATGACCATGACTCCAGAACAGGCCACCTGGTTCTCAGGCATCTTCAATCGCCTCGTCGCCAACGTCGACCAGGTGTTGCTGGGCAAGACCTTTGTCATCCGACTCGGGTTCACGGCGTTGTTGAGCGAGGGACACCTGCTGCTCGAAGACTTCCCCGGCACGGGCAAGACCTCCTTCGCGCGGGCGATCGCGCAAAGCGTTGCCGGTACCAGCAATCGCATCCAGTTCACCCCCGACCTCCTGCCTGGCGACATCACGGGTGTGAGCATCTTCGACCAGCGGTCGAGCCAGTTCGAGTTTCATCCCGGGCCGATCTTCTCCAACATCGTGCTCGCGGATGAGATCAACCGGGCCAGCCCGAAGACGCAGTCGGCCTTGCTCGAGGTGATGGAAGAGGCGCAGGTCACCGTTGATGGCGTGACCCACCCCGTCGCGGCCCCATTCATGGTCATCGCAACCCAGAACCCGATCGAGCAGGCGGGCACGTACCGGCTGCCCGAGGCGCAACTCGATCGCTTCATCATGAAGGCCTCCATCGGGTATCCGGATCACGCGTCGACGCTGCGGATTCTCGAAGGCGCGGGGGTGAAGGCCCACGAGACCACGATCCCGCCCATCGTCACCGCCGATGTGGTCACAGAGATGGGCCAACTGGCGCGCACCGTGCACGTCGACCCCACGATCAATGACTATGTGAGCCGCCTCGTCGAAGCGACGCGCACGACTGGGGAGGTGCGCCTCGGGGCGAGCGTGCGTGGTGCTCTCGCGCTCATCCGCACCTCGAAGACCCTCGCTGCTGCCAGCGGACGCCACTACGTCATTCCCGACGATGTGAAGGCACTGGCGGAGCCCGTGCTCGCGCACCGACTCATCATCGATCCCGAGGCAGAATTCGACGGAGTGACGGCGTCGAGCGTCATGAGCCAGATCCTGATCGAGACCCCGCCGCCGAGCGATCGGCAAGCCGTGTAATGCCACCGCGTTCCGGGCAGACCTCCACATCCCGCTTCGATGCCCAGTTCAGCACTGGCTCGCGCGGGCTTACGAACGCGCGCACGCGCATCGTGGGGGAGCGCACGGGATTTCTCGCCGACGCCATCATCGCCATGGTTCGATTCTTTTCGGCCGTCGGAGCACTGCTATCCCGAATTCTGGGTCGGGTCGCGTCGGTCGTCACCCCCCTAGGCTGGGCGATGGTCGTGGCGGTGCCCCTCACGCTGGGTTTTGGCTACGGATACGGCTGGATCGAGCTCATCGTGGTGGGCTTTGCCCTGATCGGGCTCATGATCATCGCGGTGATCTACCTCATCGGCCGCAGCCCCATCTCGATCACTCTCGATGTGCCCCACAGCAGGGTCGTCGTCGGTGAGCGTGCCGTGGGGCAGGTTCACGTCGCCAACCCGGGCCGGCGTCGAGCCCTCGGCGTCACGGTCGAGGTGCCCGTCGGCAATGGCCTTGCGGAACTAGCGCTACCCGGTTTGAAGCGGTCGGCGCAGGTCACTCGAGAGTTCGTCATCCCCACCTCGCGCCGCGGGGTGATCCCGGTCGGGCCGGTGCGGACGGTGCGCGCCGATCCCGTCGGGGTGCTGCGGCGCGAACTGCTCTGGGCCGAGATGGCCGCGCTGTACGTGCATCCCCGAACCATCGGGATTCCCAGCATGAGCACGGGCTTCGTGCGCGATCTCGAGGGCAACCCCACGCGTGACCTCTCGACCAACGACATCTCATTTCACGCGCTGCGCGAATACATGCCGGGGGATGAGCGGCGTTACATCCACTGGAAGTCCACGGCGCGCACGGGCACGTATATGGTGCGCCAGTTCGAGGAGACACGTCGCAGCCACCTCGTTGTAGCCCTCAGCCTGGCGACGTCGGACTACACAACGGAAGACGAATTCGAGCTCGCCGTCAGCGTGGCCGGCTCGCTCGGTGCTCGCGCGATTCGCGACGCGCGCACCGTGACCGTCGTGGCGAGTGAGATCACCCCCGCGTTCGCCAAGCGCAAGGTGTTCGCCGTGCGATCGCTGTCGACGCTCACGCGAACGCGCCTGCTCGATGATCTGGCCGTGCTTGAGTGGTCAGAGACGGCGATCACGATCACGGATGTCGCGCGGGTGCTGGGGGAACAGGCGACCGGGGTGTCCGTCGCCTTCCTCGTGTGCGGGTCTGGCACGACCGCCCAAGAACTGCGGGCAGCGTCGACGAAGTTTCCGGCTGGAGTGGAGGTCGTCGCCGTCGTGTGCGACCCGGAGCGCACCCCTGGGCTGCGCCAGGTCGCTGGTCTCAGTGTGCTCACTATCGGCTACCTCGAAGACCTCCAGAAGGCGCTGTCACGGGCGGCGGCGGCATGAGATCCCGCACCAGCGTCACGTTCATTCTCGTCAACACGGCCATGCTGTGGCTCACCACGATCATCGCGTCGACAGCCCTCTGGCCGATCTATGCGGGCACGCCGCTGCTCGTGCTCATCGCCGTTGCGCTGCCTCTTGGATCGGTCATCGCCATTCTGGGCGCCGTCTTCCGGTGGCCCGCATGGCTCGTGATGCTTGTCACGATCGCAGGGTTCCTGCTGGTGGGAGTTCCCCTCGCGGTACCGGCGCAGGCGCAGTTCGTGGTGTTGCCCACGCTGGGCGGTCTCATTGACCTCGTTGCGGGGGTGGCGCTCGGCTGGAAGCAGCTGTTGACGATCACGCTGCCCGTGGGCGACTACGAAGCGTTGCTCGTGCCAGCCCTCGTGCTCGTGCTTCTCACGGCCGTCATTGGCCTCTCGACGGCTCTTCGTGCGAAGTACGGCGAACTCGCAGTGCTCGCGCCGATCATCCTGTTCATCGTGGGCACGGCCTTCGGAGCCGACTACCCCAACCGGCCGTACGACGCACCGATCGCGCTGTTGGTTGCCGTGCTCTTCTGGCTCGTGTGGATGCGGTGGTACCGGCGTCGGGCAGCGATCAGACGGCTTGCGCGCCAGTCGGCAGAGACCGGGGCATCCTCCACCGTCGACGTGAGTACCGCGGGGCTGCGCACGGTTATCGGCGCGGCCGTCATCATGGTGATCGCATCGGCCGGAGCAATCACGGCTGCGGGAGCGCTGCCGCCCGTGCAAGACCGTACCGTGCTGCGCACGACGGTCGAGCAACCATTCGACCCGCGCGCTTATGTGAGCCCGCTCTCGGCGTTTCGCAAGTACCTGCAGCCCGCGCTCGCGGATGCGGTGCTCTTCGACGTCTCGGGCGTGCCCGACGGTGCTCGCATCCGGATTGCGACCCTCGACACGTATGACGGCGTGGTGTTCTCCGTCGGAAGTGATCAGGTAACAAGCGAATCGGGGTCCTTCACGCGTGTGCCGGATCGCTTCGACCAATCGGCTGTCACCGGCGACCCTGTCGACGTGTCCGTGCAGATCGACGGGTACTCCGACGTCTGGTTGCCGACCGTAGGGCAGTTCGAATCCGTGACATTCGCTGGCCCGCAGTCAGCAGACTTGCGTAACGGTTTTTACTACAACAACACGTCAGGCACGGCTGCGGTGCTGGGCGGAGTCACATCGGGTGACTCCTACGAGTTGTCTGCGGTCGTTCCCGTGCAGCCGACCGAGGCTCAACTCTCCGACCTCGCTCCCGGCTCGGCTGACGTGCCTCGAGCCACGGGAGTCCCCGAGGAACTCACCGCCAAGCTCGACGAGTACGTGTCGGGGGTCGAAGGTGCCGGTGACCGCCTCGTCGCCATGCTGAACGGTTTGGCCGCCGAAGGCTACATCAGCCACGGAATCGCCGACGATGAGCCCCCAAGCCGCTCGGGTCACGCGGCCGACCGCATCGCGGAGCTGCTCTCCAGCCCCCGCATGATCGGTGATGCCGAGCAGTACGCTGTCGCGGCCGCCCTCATGGCCCGCGACCTTGGCTTTCCATCGCGCGTCGTGTTCGGGTTCGACCCGTCGGGCGAGCGCGTCACGGGCAGTGACGTATCCGCCTGGATTGAGATCAGCACCTCGCAGTTCGGCTGGGTAGCGATCGATCCCACTCCGCCTCCGCGCGAGATCCCGGATGAGATTCCGGATGAGTCGTCCCAGGTCTCGCGGCCGCCGACCGTGGTCACGCCTCCCGAGGTTGAGACCGACAACAGCGACAGGCAGCAGACGCCTGACAGCGAGCAGGACCAGCCCGCCGACCTCGATCCTGTGCTGCAGGGTGTGCTCGCCGCACTGCGAGTACTCGCCTGGGTCGCCCTCGCGGCCGCGGTGATTGCCGCTCCGTTCCTCGTGATCATTGCCGCAAAGGTGCGTCGTCGACGCTTGCGCCGTAGGGCGCCTACGGCCATCGAGCGAATCAGCGGGGGCTGGCAGGAGTTCGAAGACGCGGTCGTTGACCACGGTCTCAGTCCCGCCGCATCCGCGACTCGCAGCGAGGTCGCGAGTATCGCCGGGGGGATGCAGTCTCAGGTTCTCGCGGCCGTCGCGGACCGCGCCGTGTTTTCTCCCGATGAACCGCCCGAGCACGATGCCGAGAGCGTGTGGCGTGCGGTGGACGAACTGCATTCCTCGCTCGACAACGGACTCACGTGGTGGCAACGACTCAAGGCTCGAATCTCGCTGCGATCCCTCGGCGGTTATAGTGTCAGAAAGTTCTTCACGCGATAAAAGGGACGGTTCGTGACCTGTTCGTACTGTGGGACCGAGCTGCCACCGGGGGCGATGTTCTGCGGCGAGTGTGGCCGGTCGGTCGCGTCACAACCCGGTCTGCAGAGTGCCGTGCCGCTGCGCACGGCCGGACTCCCGCCCGAGCAACTCATCGAGCCCGGTCCGGAGTCATCGCCATTCTTCGAGCGCACCTCTGACCCCGTAATCGAGCCCGAACCTGAGCCTGAGCCGACGGCGGAGCCGCTTCTGGCACCTGAGCCAGAGCCAGAGCCCGAGCCGGAGCCTGAGCCTGAGCCTGAGCCTGAGCCTGAGCCTGAGCCTGAGCCTGAGCCTGAGCCTGAGCCTGAGCCTGAGCCTGAGCCTGAGCCTGAGCCTGAGCCTGAGCCCGAGCCCCGCCTGGCGCCTCAGCCGGAGCCTGAACCTCAGCCTCAGCCGGAGCCGGAGCCGGAGCCCGAGCCAGCGCCGGAGCCGGAGCCACGTCCAAGTCCGGAGCCGACCGTGGCGCCGGTCGCCGAGACTTGCGCGCAGTGCGGTACCGAACTGACCGGCAGCGACATCTTCTGCGGCGAGTGCGGATTCGTGCGTCACGCAGTGGCGCGCCCGAATGACACGAACGTGCTCGATCCGTTCCCGTGGGGGCTCGCCCGGCCCGCTCCGCCCGAGCCGGCCCCGGTCGTCGTGCCTCCTGTCGCCGCAGATTTCGACGAAGACACCGAACAAACTCGAATCGTGGATCGAAGCCCTCGCGGGGAGCGATTCATCCTGCAGTTCTCGACGGGTGAGAGCGTGACCGTCACCGGCAATGGCTTGCTTGGGCGCAATCCGGGAACTGAGCCGGGGGAGTACTTCGACTCGCTCGTCGTCATCTCTGATCCGGGCAAGTCGGTGTCGAAGACGCATCTCGAATTCGGCCAGGATTCCGGCTTGTTTTGGGTCAGTGACCGGTTTTCGGGCAATGGAACCATCGTTCGCGAACCCGATCTGCAGCCGCGGCGCTGCGATCCTGGCAAGCGGTACCGAATCGCCCGGGGAACTCGCGTCGAGATCGGCGAGCAGTTCTTCATCGTCAGCTAGCCCGTCGTTGACAGGGCCTCGGGCACCGAGAACTGCACTGAAGGCACTCTGACTAGGCATCGCTCGCTGCCGGAGTGATCGCATATCGCCGTGACCGATATGCCCGTCGTGCTGCCGCGCGCTGCAGAACCTGCGCCTCCGTACCGGTTTCCTGTCGTGGCGAGCCTCGCCCCCGTGGTGGTCTCCGTGGCCGTGTGGATGATCACGGGGTCGGTCTTCGCCCTGCTGTTCGCCGCGCTCGGGCCGGTGACGGCGGTGGCGAGCTTTGTCGACTCTCGGCTCGCCGGTCGCCGGGCGCGGCGTCGGGAACGCACACGCTTCAAGGCCGAAATGACCGCCGCCTGGGCAGCGCTTGCCGCGCAGCAGGCCAGCGAGCTCGCCGAGTTGAATGAGGTCACGCCAGATGCGGCTGCGATCGCCTCGCGGCGGGGCGCGGACCACGGGCGCTGGTCGGTCTCCGGGTCATCGCCCGCGCGTGTGACTGTCGGTCGGGGAGTTGTCGCGAGCGGCAACCGCCTCGATCGGCCGGCCCGCGCCGCGTCGGCGCACGATGACGAGACAGCAATTGACAAGCTCGTCGCTGCATCCGGGGTGCTCAACGATGCCCCCATCGTCGTGGATGCACGTCTCGGGTTGGGGGTGTTCGGGCCGCCAACGTTGAGGGATGCGCTGGCACGAGGCCTCGCCCTGCAATTGGCCTGGGCGCTCTCGCCTGAGCTCTTCTGGTGCAGCCAACCTGAAGGGCCACCCGGTCGTTGGTGCTCGGAGCTGCCTCATCCCTCGGGCCCCGGTGGCCGACTCGGCTACGAGTTCGGGCCTGTGGGATCGGACACTGCAATCGCGACGATCGCGGTCGCCGCCTCAGCACCCGAGCTGCCAGGGGCGTGCCGCGTGGTCATCGGGCTCGACGAGAGCGGTGACCTTGCGGTGCTGCAGCATCCCGATCGGGGGCTGCGGCAGTCGGTGGCCACGTCATTCGTTTCTCATGACGACGCGCGCGCGTGGGCTATGGACGCGGCAGCCAACGCGTCCCTTCACGGTGTTACGAATCCGACTCTGGGTCTGCCCGCTGCGGTCTCTCTCGAGTCACTGCTCACCTTGGATAACGCCCCGGGTGCGGTCGACTCTGCGGGCTTGGCGGCGTCGGTGGCAATGAGCGCTGAAGGTGCGTTTTCACTTGACCTGGTGCGGCAGGGGCCCCACGCGGTGGTGGGCGGTACGACCGGCAGCGGCAAGAGTGAGTTGCTTATCGCGTGGGTGCTGGCGATGGCCATGGCCCACTCTCCTGAACGCGTGAACTTTCTGCTGGTGGATTTCAAGGGCGGGGCCGCCTTTGCAAGTCTTGCTGCATTGCCCCACACCGTCGGCACGATTACCGATCTGGATGCCCGCGCCGCTGAGCGCGCGCTCGCGAGCCTGCGTGCTGAACTCGCACATCGCGAGCGGGTTCTCGCACGCGAGGGTGCGCGAGACATCGAGCACGTGCGCGGGCTTCCGCGTCTCATCATCATCGTCGATGAGTTCGCGGCCATGCTCACGGAACATCCCGACCTTCACGCGTTGTTCGCCGATCTAGCAGCACGAGGCCGTTCCCTGGGGGTGCACCTCGTGCTCTGCACCCAACGACCGGCCGGCGCGGTGCGCGATGGGGTGCTCGCTAACGCCGATCTGCGTATCTCGCTGCGCGTCAACAATCCAAGCGATAGCGCCGCGGTCGTGGGTGTCGATGCAGCGTGCGCGATTCCCCTGCAGAATCGCGGACGCGCGCTCGTGCGGGTGGCGGGAGCGGAGCCCACCCTCGTGCAGTTCGCGATCGCGGGGGAGCACGACGCGCGCCGGGTCGCCGCTCGCTGGCCGTCGGCTCCACCCGCCAGGCGGCCATGGATGGAGCCGCTTCCCCGCACCATCTCACAGGTGCCACTCGTCGAAGCCGGCACGTGTTTCGGCCTCGTCGACCTGCCCAGCGAGCAGCGCTGGGCGCCTGCGGTGTGGCGACCCGACGACGGCAACGTGCTCGTGTTGGGTGCACCGGGCAGCGGCAAGTCGATCGCACTGCGGGCACTCGCCGGTGACGGCGAGGTGCTCTCGTTCCCGTCGGCAATTGATTCCGCGTGGGACTGCCTCGGCCACCTCGTGCAACGCCTTGATGCTCCGGGAGTGCCGACCACGGTCCTCATCGACGATCTGGATGCCCTGCTCGCGCGATTCTCAGCTGACCACCGCGCGAGCGTGCTTGACCGCCTGGCGCGTGTGCTTCGAGAGGGGTCAGCCCACGGCGTGCGCGTCGCCCTCTCTGCGCAGCGGCTCTCGGGCGAGCTGGTGTCACTATCTGGTCTGGTGCCCCAGCGCTTGTGGTTGCGGCATGCGTCGCGCCAGGACCTTGCCATGGCCGGTGGAGATGGAGCTACTCACGATGACAGCGTGCCGCCCGGTGGGGGCACCTGGCGAGGACATCGAGTGCAGGTGGTGTTACGCGAGAGGGTCTTCGCCGAGTACTCGAGCCCCGTTGAGCACGATGTGGGCGGTCAGCGCCCGCTCGCGATCATCTCAACCCGGTCGCTGTGGCTATCTGATCGCCTCCAGCACTCACACACCGTCATCGACCTGTCGAGCATCGCCGGCGACCCTCGTGAGGCGCTTCGCTCCGACTCGCCAGGCCGCGTGGTGCTGCTCGCCGACGTTGACGAATGGCAGTCCCGGTGGGGCGCCGTCGCTGCTGTGCGGCAGGTAGCCGACGTGTTGTTTCACGCGTGTAGTACCGCCGACTTTCGGGCACTCACCCGATCGCGAGAGTTGCCGCCGCCGATGCGGGGCGACCCGGCACTGTGCTGGCGGCTGGAGCCCGACGGCAGCGCGACTCGCGTGCGACTCTCTCTAGACGCTCGTTAGGCGAGCGCCCACTCGAGATCGGCACTCGACAGGCCGTGGGCTCCCGCGACCTGCTGGTTGACGATGTTGCCGGCGTGGGTGTTGAGACCGAGGGCCAGTGCAGCATCTGCGCGGAGGGCTTCACGCCAGCCCGAGTTCGCAATGGCGCGCACGTAGGGCATGGTCGCGTTGGTGAGTGCGTAGGTCGACGTGTTGGGCACGGCCCCCGGCATGTTGGCCACGCAGTAGAACAGGGAGCCGTGAACAGTGAAGGTGGGATCGGCATGCGTGGTCGGGCGGGTGTCGGCGAAGCAGCCACCCTGGTCGACGGCAATATCGACGAGCACGCTGCCCGGTTTCATGCGCGACACGAGGTCGTTGCTGACAAGCTTCGGCGCCTTGGCCCCGGGCACGAGCACCGAACCGATGACCATGTCGGCCGTGAGCAGTGCACGCTCGATCTCGAAGCCGTTCGACGCAATCGTCTTGATCCGCCCGGCATAGAGGGCGTCGAGCTCGCGCAGTCGCTGGATGTTGGTGTCGAGCACCGTGACATCGGCGCCAAGTCCCACGGCAACCGATACGGCGCTCGTTCCTGCAACGCCTCCTCCCAACACGACGATCTTGGCGGGGTGGGTTCCGGGTACGCCGGGTACGAGAAGGCCTGGTCCGCCGGCCGGTTTGAGCATCGCATTCGCGCCGACGATGGGAGCGAGCCGACCGGCCACTTCACTCATCGGGGCAAGAAGCGGCAGGGCGCGGCTCGGCAACTGCACGGTCTCGTAGGCGATTGCCGTGACTTTGGCCTCAAGCAGTGCAGACGTTAGCTCGGGCTCTGCTGCCAGATGAAGGTAGGTGAAGAGCAACAGGTCATCGCGAAAGTAGCCGTACTCGGAGGCGATCGGTTCTTTGACCTTCAACAGCAGCTCTGCCGAGTTCCAGGCGGTTGCAGCATCCGGAGCGATGGATGCACCCGCCGCGACGTACGCGTCGTCGGGGATCGACGACCCAAGGCCGGCGCCGGTCTCGACGAGCACGTCGTGACCGTGCGAAACGAGGTCGTGCACTCCCGCAGGCGTTATCGCGACGCGGAACTCGTTGTTCTTGATTTCACGGGGGATGGCGACCTTCATGGCAATCAGCGTACTCGCTGGGCACCATGGATTCCGCACAAGAATTGGGCGTTCTTGTGCTGATTTCGTGAAATTCTTGTTACGAAGTGAACCTTTTGCCCCTCATTGCTGCATCCGCCGCACCTCTTGTGTCAGGATCGACCAACGCGTGAACCGAAGGAGCTGCCCCCATGCCCAGACAACTTCCCCAGGACCCGATGATCCGCCAGCTGGTGCTTCAGGCCCAGCGCGCGCAGCTCAGCCGGAGGCACCTGCTGCAGGGTGCCGGAATTGGCGCCGGCGCGCTCGCGCTTGCCGCTTGCGCTCCCGCCGGATCATCCGCTCCCAAGCCCGCGGAAGATATCTCCGCGAGCGACCCGACGCTCACCTGGGGAAACTGGCCCGCCTACATCGATGAAGATGAAGACGGCAATTACCCGACACTGCTGCGTTTCGAGGACGAGACCGGAATCACCGTCGAGTACAAGGTCGAGATCGACGACAACGACACCTACTACGGCACGATCAAAGACCAGCTGGCTCTCGGCCAGGCGACCGGTTCCGACACCTTCTGCCTCACCGAGTGGATGGTGGCTCGCCTCATTCGCTTCGGCTACGTGCAGGAACTTGACGACGCAAACATCCCCAACAAGAAGAACCTCGCTCCGGCCCTCCTCAACCCCGACTTCGACCCCGGACGCAAGCGCTCGCTGCCCTGGCAGAACGGGTTCGCAGGAATCGCCTGGGACACGGATGCCTTCCCGAAGGGCCTCGAGTCGGTAGACGACCTGTGGAAGCCCGAGCTCAAGGGCAAGGTCACCGTGCTGAGTGAGATGCGCGACACCATGGGTCTCATCCTCTTGAGCCAGGGTGTCGACATTTCCGGATCCGACTGGGGTGCGGATGAATTCGCCGCAGCCATTGAGGTGCTCGAGGAGAACGTCACGAGCGGCCAGATTCTCGGCATCAAGGGCAACGAATACCTCGAAGACTTCGCGAGCGGCAACGCGGTTGCCGGCATCGTGTGGTCGGGCGACATCACGGCCGCCAACCTCGAGGCCGGCTACGAGAAGTTCAAGTTCGCGCTGCCGAGTGCCGGCGGAACGCTGTGGGGCGACACCTTCGTGGTTCCCATGGGATCCCCGCGCAAGGCAAACGCCGAGAAGCTCATGAACTACTACTACGAGCCTGAGGTGGCTGCAGAGGTGGCCGCGTGGGTGAACTACATCACCCCCGTCGTCGGTGCCCAGGAAGTCGCCGCGGAGCTCTACCCCGACATCGCTGACGACCAGCTCATCTTCCCCAACGAGGAGACCCTGTCGAAGGCCCACATCTTCCGTTCGCTCGACGCGGCGGACGACCAGGCGTTCAAGTCAGAGTTCGCGCGCGTCAAGCTGGGTGCCTGATGGCCGGTGGGGCTTTCGCTGAGGCGGGTGCTGATCTCGAACTCGTCGGGATCAACAAGCGTTTCCCTGGCTTCACGGCGATTGAAGATCTCGATCTCACCATCCCCGCTGGGTCATTCTTCGCCCTGCTCGGCCCGTCCGGCTGTGGCAAGACGACGACCCTGCGGCTCGTGGCTGGCCTCGAACAGCCGACGGCTGGTCGCATCCTGATCGGCGGCAAGGATGTCACGAACGTCAAGTCGTTCAAACGACCCGTCAATACGGTGTTCCAGAGCTACGCCCTGTTCCCGCATATGACCGTGCTGGAGAACGTGGCGTTCGGCCTGCGTCGTCGCAGCATCCCCGACCCCGTGGGCAAGGCACACGAGGCGCTGCGCCTCGTCGAGCTCGACCACCTCGCCCAGCGCAAACCGCAGCAGCTCTCGGGCGGCCAGCAGCAGCGTGTGGCCCTCGCTCGCGCAGTCGTCAACCGTCCGGCACTGCTGCTGCTCGACGAGCCGCTCGGCGCGCTCGACCTCAAGTTGCGCCGCCAGATGCAGCTCGAGTTGAAGTCCATCCAGAGCGACGTCGGCCTCACCTTCCTGCACGTCACGCACGACCAGGAAGAAGCCATGACCATGGCCGACACGGTCGCGGTGATGAACAAGGGCGCCATCGAACAGATGGGCGCACCCGAAGAGCTCTACGAATTGCCCAAGACGGCGTTCGTCGCGAACTTCCTGGGCCAGTCCAACCTGTTCACGGGCGCGGTCACGTCGTCGAGCGGCAGCTCGATCGTCGTCGATATCGCGGGCGTCAAGGTCGAGGTTCCCAAAGACCGTTCCCAGCGTCACACGGGCGAAGTCACCATCGGCGTTCGCCCCGAGAAGCTCATACTCCACACGAGCCCACCCAAAAAGGAGGCCGGCGTTAACACCCTCGGCCCCGGCCGGGTGACGGATGTGTCGTTCAGCGGTGTCTCGACCCAGTACCAGCTCGTCGTTCCGGGGCTCGGACTCATCACGGTCTTCGCGCAGAACATGGTCTTTGGCCCGGTCGCCAATGTGGGCGCCGAGGCCTGGGTGAGCTGGACTGTCGACCACGGATTCGGTCTCGCCGACGAGCCCGAGCAGTCTCCGAAGTTCTCGTCCGACACCGACACCAAGACGATTGCCGCGCAGACCAGGCACGAGCTGCTCGCGGAGATCGAGGAGAGCTAGCGATGGCTTTCGCTGCATTTGGCTCATCCGCCGGTCCCGTTGAGCAGGCGCCCCGTCGCAAGAGCTGGATCGCGCTGATCCTGCTCCTGCCCGGTCTCGCCTACCTCGCGCTGTTCTTCCTCACGCCGTTCATCTCGCTCATCCTCACGTCGCTGCAGGAGCCGGTTCCGTTCGGAGACGTGGGGCAGTTCCAGCAGGCGTTCAAGATCGAGAACTACGCACTCGTCGTTGAGCAGTACTGGCCACACTTCCTGCGTGCCTTTGGCTACGCGCTCGCGGCGACGTTCTTCGCCCTCGTGATTAGCTACCCACTCGCGTACTTCATCGGAGTGAAGGCGAGAAAGTGGCCTCTGCTGCAGGCGCTCATGCTCACCCTCGTGATCGCGCCGTTCTTCATCTCGTTCCTGCTGCGCACGCTCGCGTGGAAGGCCCTGATGTCGGATGAGACTCCGCTTGTCGAGGCGCTCAAAGCGCTCACGATCATCCCGGCCGATGGTCACCTCACGGGTACCGCCTTCTCAGTGATCTTCGGCCTCACCTACAACTTCATCCCGTTTATGACGCTGCCGCTCTATACGACGCTTGAGCGCCTCGACACGCGGTACCTCGAGGCGGGTTCCGACCTGTACGCGAGCCCCGCGACCACCTTCTGGAAGGTCACCGTTCCGCTGTCGATGCCCGGAATTGTGTCTGGCACGCTGTTGACGTTCATCCCCGCGTCGGGCGACTACATCAACGCGAGTGCGAGCTTCCTCGGTTCGGCTCAAACCCAGATGGTGGGAAACGTCATTGAGACAAACTTCCTCGCCTTGCTTGACTACCCGGCGGCGTCCGCCCTGTCGGTCATCCTCATGGGCATCATCCTCGTGATCGTCGCCCTCTATGTGAAGCGAAGCGGAACGGAGGACCTGCTGTGAAGAACTTCTCACTGGGAAAGTGGCTGCTTCCGGTCTACGCCGTGCTCGCGTTCATCTTCCTGCTCACGCCCATCGCCTACACCTTCGTGTTCTCGTTCAACGATTCCACCAAGTCGAACGTGCAGTGGGTTGGATTCACGTTCGACAAGTGGCTCAATGTCTGCGACGCCCAGGGCGTGTGCGCTGCTTTCGCCACGAGCATCTCGGTGGGCCTTCTCGCGACCGTCATCGCGACAATCCTTGGCACCCTGATGGCGATCGCCCTCGCACGCTACAAGTTCCGGGGTCGCTCAGCGATCAGCCTGCTGCTGTTTCTGCCCATGGCCACCCCCGAGATCGTTCTCGGTGCGGGCCTCGCCGCGCAGTTTCTGACCGCGGGCGTGCAGAAGGGCTTCGCGACGATCGTGATCGCCCACGCGCTGTTCTGCTTAAGCTTCGTTGTGGTCACGGTCAAGGCGCGCGTAGCGAGTCTCGACCCCGCCCTCGAGGAGGCCGGCCGCGACCTGTACGGTTCGCCGGGGCAGGTGTTCTGGAAGATCACGTTCCCCTTGCTGCTGCCCGGCATCATTGCCGCCGCGCTCTTGTCGTTTGCTTTGAGCTTCGATGACTTCATCATCACGCGCTTCAACAACGGTGGAGTCGAGACGTTCCCGATCTTCGTGTACACGGCCGCCGCGCGCGGCGTTCCTGCCGAAGCGAACGTCATCGCGTCTGCGGTCTTCATCCTCGCCCTTGTGCTCGTGATCATTGCCCAGACGACTGCGGCCGCCCGCCGCAAGCGTCTGGCTAAGCTCGGCTAATGGTCTACGAAGACAGAGCCCGACTTTCAGCACTCTGGGAAACCGAACTCGAGGTGTTCCGCGCGGCGCGCCCGCGTTCGGCTGACGAGTGGGAGCGCGCGATCCAGCACATGCCCGATGGCGTGCCCATGTTGTGGATGGCGAAGTGGCCAGGGCCGTGGCCGGTGTACGTTCGTGAAGCATCCGGGGCTCACTTCGAGTGCTTCGACGGAATCGACCACGTCGACCTCTGCCTCGGCGACACCGGGGCGATGTGCGGTCACGCGCCGCCCGCGTCGGTGCGCGCGATTAGCGCGCAACTCGCCAAGGGCTCGACGTTCATGTTGCCCACTGAAGACGCAGCAGCGGCGGCAGAGCTCATGGCGTCACGCTTTCGCGTGCCGGTGTGGCAATTCTCGCTGTCGGCGACCGATGCCAATCGAAGCCTCATCCGCTACGCGCGCCAGGTCACGGGAAGGCCGCGGATCCTCGTGCACGACCACTCGTATCACGGCACCGTCGATGAGGCATATGCGACCCTCGACGACGACGGAGCCGTGGTATCGCGCCGAGGCAACATCGGTCCACCTGTGCCTCTCGCCGAGACAACGGCCGTCGTGCAGTTCAACGACATTCCCGCACTCGAGCAGGCCCTGGCAGCGGGTGATATCGCGGCCGTGCTCATCGAACCCGCACTCACCAACATCGGAATCGTGCTGCCCGAGGAGGGCTATCACGAGGCCGTTCGTGAGCTGTGTACGCGCTACGGCACGCTGCTCATCATCGACGAGACTCACACGTTCAGCGCGGGGCCGGGCGGCATGATCGCCGAACTCGATCTGCACCCCGACGCGGTCGTGCTGGGCAAGAGCATCGGCGGTGGCATCCCGGCGGGCGCCTACGGCATGACGCGGGAGTTCGCGTTGGCCGTACGCGAGTCCCTCGAGCTCGAAGACATCGACGTCGGGGGAGTCGGAGGCACCCTCGCGGGCAACGCCGTATCGCTCGCGGGCATCCGAGCCACCCTCTCTGAGGTACTGACGCCTATCGCTTTCGAGGACATGATCGATCGGTGCACCGAGTGGACGGCGGGCGTGCAAGCGGCCATCGACGAGTTCGACGTTCCCTGGCAGGTGACCCAGCTGGGTGCGCGCGCCGAATACAGCTTCCGGCCCACGGCCCCCGTCGACGGTCGGGAGGCCGCTGAGGCCGACGACTTCGAACTGCAGCAGTACCTGCACCTTCACGCGCTCAACCGCGGCATTCTCATGACGCCCTTCCACAACATGGCCCTCATGTGCCCCGCCACGACCGCCGCTGACGTCGAGCGCCACACGCTCGCGTTCCGGGAGGCCGTGGTGAGTCTGTATGCCTGAGTACGTCGAGAGACCGGAGACCTACATCTCGGTCGATGTGGAGACCGCCGGGCCGAACCCGAGCCAGTATTCGATGGTGTCGATTGGCGCATGCCTCGTGGATGACCCGGACACCGGTTTTTACGTCGAGCTTCAGCCCGATCGACCCGAATTCGTGCAGAGCTCACTCGAGGTCGGCGGCCTCTCGATGGAGTCGCTCGCGGAATACGGACAGGCTCCCGCCGACGCCATGCAGCAGTTCGAGAGTTGGGTGGCCGGCGTGCTTCCGGAGGGTCACGCGCCCGTGTTCGTGGGCTTCAACGCGCCCTTCGACTGGATGTTCGTGAACGACTACTTTCTGCGGTATCTGGGCCGCAACCCGTTCGGACACTCGTCGCTCGACATCAAGGCGTACTACATGGGCCTGACGGGTTCGACCTGGGCGCGAACGAGTCTCAGGTTTCTCTCGCCCCTGTACCTCGACGGGAGTAAGTTGTCGCACAACGCCCTGGGTGACGCACGAGACCAAGCCCAGGTCTTCCGAGGCATTCGCGCTGACGCCGCGCGCTACCGTCAGTCCGCACCCTGACCCGAAGAGGTTTCCATGAGCGACCCCAGCAACGCGACCGCCGACATCCAGCAGATCATCGCATCGGCCCAACGCCTGGGGATCGAGCTCGACGAGGCAGACACCGTCGAGTGGCTCGCCGCGATGGCAACGTCGAGCGAGAGCGGTGACGTTGTTGTCGACATCCAGAGCGGCACCTTTGGCCACCGGGTCTCGATGCTCGATTTCAGCCCCCGCGACCTTGAGCGTTTTCGGCGCATCGGTGAGATTGTGGAGGTCACTGGCCCCGAAGGCGTCGCCGAAAGTGCACTAGCGCTCTCGGGGTCAGCGGCCCAGTCGAAGATCCAGAGCTTCCCTGGAGACTGCGATTACTTTCAGCGGCTCAACATCATCGCCGACACGCGTGAGGAGGCCTGCGGCATTCTCGCCGACCTCATGCGCGACAAAGTGCTGGCAACCCTGCGCGGTGACACCTACCAGTTTCTTGAAGCCAAGTTCGGCACGTACGACGTCGATTGCATAGCGGCCGGGTGGAACCAGAAGAAGGGCAGCCCCATCTCCTGGAAGACCGCAGATGTCGAGGCGGGCGAGATCTCGGCCGAGCTCGCTGACGGATCGACGAAAGTGTTTCGCTGGAACGAGGTCGCCCTCGACCCGGGGTGGTGCAAGCTCGACTGGGTGGTCACCGATCCTGGTCGCCGCCAGTTGTCCAACGCGAGCAACGTGATCGACGTCACGTGGGAGTCGCCGGACGGCAAGATCATCTCCCTCGACGGCTACCTCGATGCGTACTTCCAGGAGGTCTACCTCGACGCGGACTCCGTGCCCGTCTTCGAGAAGGTCGCCAAGTTCGTGTCGGATGATGCGCTCGACGAGTATGTGGATCGGCTCGAGCAGGAGGTGCGCAAATACCTCACGCACCACCTGAACTACGGCAAGGCGGCCAAGCGCATGTACAACGTCTTCCGTTTGTCGGGTCGCTACCTCGACGCGGCGTATGTGCGGGAGCTGTTCGACGAGCCTGCGACGATCCTGTACCAGGTGTGGTCACTCATCGTCACGCTCGACAATGCAACCCAGCCCGGTTCGTCGATTCCGATTTCTGCCGTGCAGGCACAGGCGGCCGAACTGGTCGTTGCCGTGACTCAGGCTCTCGAGGGTGCCGAGGAGGTCGAGATCGTGAGGGCGCTGCTGGAACTGACGATCACCCTCGAGGGCCAGCACACAGGGCAGGAGCGCACGTCGCAGGTCGAGGCCGCACAGACCAAGGTGGTCAACCTCATCAACACGTTCTACCGTGACCGGCTCGTGGCGATGCCGGCCATCAAGGACTACATCGACGACATGCAGGCCGAGTCGACCCACTAGACGACGGAGCGGAGCTCTCCGACGGGCACCCCGCCGCCGAGCACGCGCTCGGTGGTGTCGGCGAGCACGAGCGCGACGACGTCGGGGTCAAGGTACTCGCCAAGCAGCGAGAGGGCCACGGGGATCGACGCCCGGGTCGAGCCGTCGATCATCTTCAGGGCCACTGCCGTGCCCGCGGCCGTTCCCGCGACAAAGACGCCCTCCGCGCCGTTCTTGGCCAGGAGGCCCAGATCATCGATCAATCGTGCCGTGGAAGGCGTATCTAGCGCCCACGCGTTCTGTCGGATTGCCGCGGCGACTGCGGCCGCTTCGTCGGTCGTGCCGCCGGAGACGCGTGCGACCGCCGTGGCGAGCCCCCTCAGCGTCACGGCGTGAACGGGCGCTCCACAGCCGTCCACCCCGCTGTGCTCGATGCTCTCCCCGGTGTAGTCCTCGACCGTACGAACGATGAGCCTCTGCAACGGATGCCGCGGGTCGAGGTAGCTCTCGGTCGGCCAGCCGTTGGTCACGCACGCGAGCAGGAATGCCGCGTGCTTGCCCGAGCAGTTCATGGTTATCGCTTCGGGTGCGACAGCGTTTCGTCGAGCCTCGCGATCGCCTGGCCAATCCGCGGGACACTGGAGAGCGTCTGCGGAGAGTCCAGCGCGCTCAAGGATCGACCGAACTACGCGAACATGCGCTGCCGTACCCGTGTGGCTCGCCGCCGCGAGCGTGAGTTGCTCACCCTCGAGCTCGACGCCCGACCTCAGTACCGCGATCGCTTGAACGAACTTGAGGGTTGACCGCGGGTACACGAGCGAGTCGATGTCGCCATGGTGAGCCACGACCTGACCGTTCCAGTCCATGACGGCGGCGGCGCCGCGGTGCCGCGACTCGATCATGCCCGATCGTTCGAGCACGGCCAGCTCGACGGTGTCTGCGGGCCGCAGGGGGTCGGTCACAGTGCCGCGAGCGCCTCGTCAAGAACCGACAGAGCATCTTCGATCAGCTCGTTGCTAATGGCGAGGCTCGGAAGGAAGCGAAGAACGTTGCCGTAGGTGCCCGCGGTCAGCAAGAGCACGCCCTTCTGGGCCGCGAACGCCGAGATGGCGCCAACAGCTGCAGCATTGGGCTTGTGCGTGCCGGGTTCGACGAGCTCGATCGCGATCATCGCGCCAATTCCGCGCACATCGCCGATCACGGGGTACTTGTGCTGCAGAGCGACCAGTCCAGGCTTGAGCACGCTTTCGATGCGCGACGCCTCGGCGAGCAGGTTGCGCGACTCGATCTGCTCGAAAACCGCGATCGCGGCGGCAGACGAGATGGGGTTTCCGCCGAAGGTGCCACCCAGTCCACCGGGCAGCGCCGAGTCCATGATCTCGGCGCGGCCGGTCACGGCCGCGAGCGGCAGGCCACCCGCGATGCCCTTGGCGCTCAGGATCAGGTCGGGCACGAGACCGAAGTGCTCACTCGCGAAGTACTTGCCGGTGCGGGCCATGCCGCTCTGGATCTCGTCGGCAACGAACACGATGCCGTTGGCGGTGCACCATTCCTGAAGTGCCGGCAGGTAGCCCTCGGCGGGCACCTGGAAGCCACCCTCGCCCTGGATGGGCTCCACCACGAGGCACGCCAGGTCTGACGCCCCCACGGTCTTCTCGAGGTAGGCAATGGTGCGGGCCGCGGCATCCGCGCCACTGAGTCCGTCGTGGAAGGGGTATGAGCTGGGGGCGCGGTACACATCGCCCGCGAAGGGCCCGAAGCCCGTGCTGTACGGGGCTGCCTTGAAGTTCATGGCCATCGTGAGGTTCGTGCGGCCGTGGTACGCGTGCTCGAGCACGGCGATTCCGTAGCGGCCCGTGTGCTTGCGAGCAATCTTGACCGCGTTCTCCACCGCCTCTGCGCCCGAGTTCACGAGCACGGTCTTCTTCGCGAAGTCGCCGGGAGTGTGCTCGGCGAGCAGTTCGGCTACGCGCACGTAGCCCTCGTAGGGGGTGACCGTGAAGAGGGTGTGGGTCAGCTTTTCCAGCTGCTCGGTGGCCGCGGCCACGACGGCGTCGTTGGTGTGCCCAATCGTCGTGACGCCGATTCCGGCGCCAAGGTCGATGAGCTGGTTGCCGTCAACGTCGACGACGATGGCGCCGTGGGCGTGATCGATGTAGACGGGAAGGGTCGTGCCGACACCCACGGGAACAACCTTGAGGCGTCGTTCGTGCAGCGCTTGGGACTTGGGCCCCGGGATTGCCGTGACTATGCGGCGTTCCTGGGCAACAGCGTTCGTTGCATCGGTACCAGTCGTGGGCGCAAGTGTGTCAGTCATAATGAATCGAGTTTATCCGCCCTCAAGCGCGGGAGAGGCATCGGGTTATGGACATCGACCATCACTTTTCTGTCAGTACCGAGTGGCTGGGCAATCTGGGCACCGGCACGAGCGCCTATCGGGCTTACTCGCGCGACAATCTCGTCTCCGCCGCGGGCAAACGCGCCATCGACGGATCGAGTGCCAAGCCGTTCCGAGGCGACGCCGAGCGCTGGAATCCCGAGGAGCTGCTCATCGCGGCGCTCAGCCAGTGCCACATGCTGAGCTACCTGCACGTTGCGGTCTCCAACGGCATCGTCGTGACGGCATACGAGGATGACGCGATCGGAACCATGCAGCAGGAGGGCGACGGCGGTCACTTCACCTCGGTGACGCTGCGGCCTCGAGTGACTATTTCGTCGGGTGATCCCGAACTCGCGATGGCGCTGCACGCCCGAGCCAGCGAGCTGTGTTTCATCGCCTCATCCGTCAACTTTCCTGTTCTTCACGAACCCACTCTCGCGGTGAGCTAGCGGGCACCGCGCGCCGCGTCTCGGTCACGTTTTGCTGTGAGGCGCGGGCCCCACACGGTTCGCACAGGCTCGGTGGGCAATGATGGAGTCTCTCCCCAACGACTTGAAAGGTGCCGTCGTGCGCACTGCAGTATCCCTCGTTCTGGCCGCAGGACTCGTGGTGTCCCTTGCCGCCTGTTCCGCCCCGACAACCGGCGCCGCAGGTTGTGACCCGGTCGCCGCCGGCGCCGCATCCAACGCCGTCAAGGTGAGCGGCGATCTCGGCGCGACGCCCGAGGTGACCATCGACGGCCTGCCCGCCACCACCAAGACCGAGCGCACCGTCGCGATCACGGGTGACGGCGACACGGTCGTCGCGGGAGACACCGTCACGGCGCAGTACACGCTGTACAACGGCACGACGGGCGAGGTGCTCGGCGCGACCGAGTACACCGAGGGCACCGACCAGCAGGTGCCGGTAGATGACACCGCGGTACCCCCGGGTGTTGCCTCGACCCTCGCCTGCTCCACGGTCGGGTCGCGCGTGGTCGGCGTCATCCCGCCGCTCGAGTTCGACCCCACCGCGTCTACAGAAGATGGCACGGCGCTCGACTATGACATCGTCTTCATCGTCGACGTGATCTCCATCGCACCCCCCGCAGTTCCGCTCGAGCCGAAGTCGTGGACCGACAACGTGCCCGAGGTTGACCTCACGGGCGACCTTCCCGTCGTGACGATTCCCGAGACCGACCCGCCGGCCGACCTCGTGCTCAAGGTGCTCACCGAGGGCGATGGAGACGTGGTCGCTGAAGGCGACAGCGTGACCCTCAACTACCAGGGCACCAGCTGGGACACGAAGACGGTGTTCGACCAGAGCTTCGACGGCGACCCTGCCACCTTCACGACCGACGCGGTCATTCCCGGGTTCGGCGCGGCACTCGTTGGGCAGAAGGTCGGCACGACGTTGATCGTGTCGATTCCGCCGAAGGATGCCTACGGCACCGACCCCAACGCCGCAGAACTCGGCGGCCAGACTCTCGTGTTCCTCATCGAGATTCTCTCGATCGGCTAGCCTCAAGGAATGCGCCGCGTCATCATCCTGGGATCAACCGGGTCGATTGGCACGCAGGCGCTTGAGGTCATCGCGGCCAACCCCCACCTCTTCGAGGTTGTGGGGCTGGCCGCGGGCAGCAACCGCGAGCTCGTGGCCCAGCAGGCCCGGCAGTTTGGCGTGGAGCACACGGCGTTCGGGGCGGATGATGCGTGCGAGCTCATCGCATCGATCGATGCCGACGTCGTGCTCAACGGCATCACCGGATCAGTCGGACTCGGCCCGACCCTCGCTGCCCTCGACAAGGGTGTAACGCTCGCCCTCGCCAATAAAGAGAGCCTCATCGTGGGCGGTGAGCTCGTGACATCCCGAGCGGCGGCCGGCCAGATCGTGCCCGTCGATTCGGAGCATTCGGCGATCGCCCAGGCCCTGCGATCGGGAACCGCCGCCGAGGTGCGCCGACTCGTGCTCACGGCGTCGGGAGGCCCGTTCCGCGGGCGCTCGCGCGAGTCGCTGCGCGACGTCACGCCCCGTGAGGCACTGGCCCACCCGACGTGGGACATGGGGCTGGTGGTGACCACCAACTCCGCGACGCTCGTCAACAAGGGCCTCGAGGTGATCGAAGCGCACCTGCTCTTTGGCGTTGCCTACGACAGCATCGACGTCACGGTGCATCCCCAGTCGATCGTGCACTCGATGGTGGAATTCGTGGATGGCTCGACGATCGCGCAGGCAAGTCCTCCCGACATGCGGCTGCCCATTTCCCTGGGCCTCGACTGGCCCAACCGGGTCGCCGGGGTGGGAGCGCCCCTCGACTGGACTGCCGCGAGCCAGTGGACGTTCGAGCCCCTCGACGCCGAGGTGTTCCCGGCCGTTGCGCTCGCCAAGCGCGTGGGCCAGGCGGGCAGCACCTATCCGGCGGTATTCAATGCGGCAAACGAGCAGGCCGTGCTGGCTTTCCACGCGGGCAGGATCGGCTACCTCGACATTCTCGACACGGTCGAGCGGGTCGTCGACCTGCACGAAGCGGGCGAAATGAGCCTCGGCGCCGTCTACGAGGCCGAAACCTGGGCGCGCGCCACGGCAGACAGCCTGCTATCAGACTGACGCCAGTATCGTTGGCGCGTGGGAAACGTGCTGCTCTACATACTCGGCGTACTGATCATCGTCGCGGGCCTCGCCGTTTCCATCGGCCTCCACGAACTCGGCCACCTCGTGCCCGCCAAGCGCTTCGGCGTTCGGGTCAGCCAATACATGATCGGATTTGGCCCCACCCTCTTCTCGCGTCGTCGCGGCGAGACGGAATACGGCTTCAAGGCGATCCCGCTCGGCGGCTACATCTCGATGGCGGGCATGTACCCGCCGGCTCGCCCCGGCGGCAAGGGCCGCACGGCCACGACAGGCATGTTCGAAACCATGGTGCAGGAGGCCCGCACTGCGAGCGCCGAGACGATGGTCGACACCGACGACTCGAGGGCATTCTTCAAGCTGCCCGTGTACAAGCGCGTCATCATCATGGCGGGCGGGCCGTTCATGAACCTCGTGATTGGCGTCGTGCTCTACGCGGTCTTGCTGTGCGGCTTCGGAATTGCCCAGCAGAGCACCACGATCGGGAGCGTCAACGAGTGCGTGCTGCCCGCCACGAGCGAGCAGCAGGAGTGCGAGCCGGGTGACCCGCAGTCTCCCGGCTCTGCCGCGGGAATCCAGCCGGGTGACCGCATCGTGAGCGTTGATGGCGAGGCCATCGACACGTGGACGCAGGCAACCGAGATCATCCGCAACTCGCCCGGCGAAGACCTCACCTTCGTGGTGGACCGGGATGGCGCAGAAACCACTCTCACGGTGACGCCGCTGCTCACCGAGCGATACGTCGTGGACGACCAGGGGCAGATCGTCGAGAAAGACGGCGTGCAACAGACGCAGGAGGTTGGTTTCGTCGGCATTGGGGCGGCAAGCGAGATCGTGCGCCAGCCCATCACGGCGGTGCTGCCCATGGTGGGCGAGAACGTTGTGCGCATCGTTGAGCTAATTGCCGCGCTTCCCGTGCGCGTGTTCGAGCTCGTCACGACCGTCTTCGGTCCGGGGGAGCGCGACCCCAATGGCCTCATCGGCGTCGTAGGTATCGGGCGCATCGCGGGTGAAATCACGAGCCTCGACACCGTTCCGGTGGCCGAACGAGCGGCGGCGCTCGTGCAGGTGCTCGCGTCGCTCAACATCGCGCTGTTCGTGTTCAACCTCATTCCCCTGCCCCCACTCGACGGTGGACACATCGCGGGTGCGCTCATCGAGGCAATCCGCAGGTTCTTCGCCAAGCTCTTCCGGCGGCCCGACCCCGGTCCCGTAGACACCGCGAAGATCATTCCCGTGACGATGGTGGTGGCATCCATCCTGATCGTGCTGACGCTCCTGCTCGTGGTCGCAGACATCGTCAAACCGATCTCCATCCTGTAAGTCGTAGGCTTGGATCGTGCCCGCAATTAATCTCGGTATGCCCAAGGTTCCCGAAGTCCTCGCGCCCCGTCGCAAGACCCGCCAGATCAAGGTCGGCAAGGTGGGTGTCGGTAGCGACTCCCAGGTCAGCGTTCAGTCGATGACCACGACGCAGACCACCAACATCAACGCGACGCTGCAGCAGATCGCCGAGTTGACGGCGACTGGCTGCGACATCGTGCGCGTGGCAGTGCCGCATCAGGATGATGCAGACGTGCTGCACATCATCGCGGCGAAGAGCCAGATCCCGGTGATTGCCGACATCCACTTCCAGCCTCGCTACGTGTTCACCGCGATCGACGCCGGCGTCGGTGCTGTGCGGGTCAACCCCGGCAACATCCGCAAGTTCGACGACCAGGTCGGTGCGATCGCGGCGGCCGCCAAGGCCGCCAACGTCTCGATCCGGATCGGTGTCAACGCCGGATCACTCGAGCCGAGCATCCTGCAGAAGTACGGCAAGGCCACCGCTGAGGCGCTCGTGGAGAGCGCGGTCTGGGAGGCAAGCCTCTTCGAGGAGCACGACTTCCATGACTTCAAGATTTCGGTAAAGCACAACGACCCCATCGTGATGGTGAAGGCCTACCGCCTTCTCGCCGAGCGGGGCGACTGGCCGCTCCACCTCGGCGTGACCGAGGCTGGCCCGGAGTTTCAGGGCACCATCAAGAGCGCTACCGCTTTTGGCATTCTGCTCTCCGAGGGAATCGGCGACACCATCCGGGTATCGCTGTCGGCACCTCCCGCGCAGGAGGTCAAGGTCGGCCTGCAGATCCTGCAGTCCCTCAACCTGCGCGAGCGCAAGCTCGAGATCGTGTCGTGCCCGAGCTGTGGCCGCGCCCAGGTCGACGTCTACACACTCGCGAATGACGTGACGGCCGGACTTGAGGGCATGACAGTGCCCCTGCGCGTTGCCGTCATGGGCTGCGTTGTGAACGGCCCAGGCGAGGCGCGCGAAGCCGACCTTGGTGTCGCCAGCGGTAACGGGCGTGGCCAGATCTTCGTGAAGGGTGAGGTCATCAAGACTGTTCCCGAGTCGGAGATCGTCGCAACGCTCATCGAAGAGGCCAACCGCCTCGCGGCCGAGATGCCTGCGGGAGCCACGGGCTCACCGCTCGTCGTCACGAGCTGACGAGTTTTTCCATCCTTCGCTCGTCGAACTGACGCAGAACGTCGTACTGCGCGAGCAGCAGCGACATTGTGTGTCAGCTCGGCACCCATCCGCCGCGGCGCAGGGCGCGGTCGATCTTGGCGAGGAGAGTTGCGCGGGTGGACATGAGAGCCTTGTCCACCCGGATGACTCGCCATCCGTCATCCATGAGTTGGTCGAGCCGCGCGATGTCGATCGCGAACTGCGCAGCATCTTCGGCGTGCTGTCGTCCCTCGTACTCAAGAATCGTGCGATAGGCCCGGAATACCAGGTCGCCGTGCGCAATATCTGCCCCGTAGGCGTTGCGGATGACACCATTCACCTCTGGCGCGGGAAACCTCGCACGGATAACAATGAGGCGCAGCAGCGTCTCCCGCGAAGAATCGGTGCCCGGTCTGACGAGGTCAAGTGCGGCTCGCAGCCTTCGCGCGCCACGACCGTGGTACCCCTGCACGGCGGTGCGCAGCTGGTCCATCGTTGCCAGGGGCGCTCTGCGTCGAACAAGCCCATCGCCCATGACCACAAGATCATCGAGGGTGAAACTCGCGGAAAGCTGCATCCATACGTCGATCGGATTAAGCACGGGCAGGCCGCCGATCCGCTGGATCGCCGCCGCCGCCGACTCATGCCCGAACACCCCCGTGAGCCGCGGACCGCGGTGGGGGCGTACGGATGTGACGTGAAGCGTGTCTTCGCGAAAGCCTTCGGGCATTCGTAACCCCAGGAGGACGGCCGCGGTTGTGTGGCTGAAGTACTGGTCGGGTGTGATCCGGGCGGCGAGAGCCCTCGCGCGATCGGTGAGCGACGAAACGGCCCCGGCGACGCGAACGCCGTAGAACGGCGCCGTCAGATCGCTCGAGCGCAGTCGACCTTCACGTAGCCCATGTGCTCGCGCGGCGGCGACGGTGAAACCGGCCGGATCGACGGTGGGTGGTAAAGGAGCAGGCCTTCGCATCGCAGGAAGTATTGCCGAGGCATCCTCTCGACGGGTTTGTCTCTCCCCATGCTCTCGCCACCTGACGCACATCGTTCTCATCACCTCGGGGTAGCAGCGTTCTCTGTCAGGTCGCGTCGCGGGCCGAGGGGAGTCGACGAGAGACGACAGACGACAGACGACAGACGACAGACGACAGACGACAGACGACAGACGGCCCGCCGGTAGCATGGGCAGGTGTCTACTCGCCTCTCCCAGCTCTTCGTTCGCACCCTTCGTGAAGACCCCGTCGACGCGGAGGTCGCCAGCCACCGCCTGCTCGTGCGGGCCGGCTACATCCGTCGGCAGGCACCAGGGGTGTTCGCGTGGCTGCCGCTGGGGCTGCGCGTGCGACGCAAGATCGAGAAGATCATCCGTGACGAGCTCGAGGCCTTTGGCGCGCAGGAAGTGCACTTTCCCGCACTCCTGCCCCGTGAGCCGTACGAGCAGACGGGTCGCTGGCTGAAGTACGGCGACGGCATCTTTCGCTTGAAAGACCGCAAGGGCGCCGACTACCTCCTCGCGCCCACGCACGAGGAGGTCTTCACGCTTCTCGTGAAAGATCTCTACTCGAGCTACAAAGACCTGCCCTTGTCGATCTACCAGATCCAGGACAAATATCGCGACGAAGCGCGCCCTCGTGCGGGCCTGCTGCGCGGTCGCGAGTTCTCGATGAAAGACAGCTACTCATTCGACTACACGGATGCCGGGCTGGATGTCTCGTACCAGCAGCACCGCGACGCCTACGAGCGCATCTTCCAGCGCCTGGGCCTCGACTACGTGATCGTCAACGCCGACAGTGGCCTCATGGGTGGCGCGCGGAGCGAGGAGTTCCTGCACCCCACCGCGGTGGGTGAAGACACGTTCGTGCGGTCCGCTGGCGGATACGCCGCCAACGTCGAGGCGTTCACGACCGAGGCACCCGCGCCCCGTTCGTTCGATGGCCTCACCGCTGCCGAAGTGCTTGACACCCCCGATACCCCCACGATCGCGACGCTCGTCGCGCTCGCAAACGAGAAGCACCCGCGCCCCGATGGGCGTGAGTGGACGGCCGCTGACACTCTCAAGAACGTCGTGCTCGCGGTGACCGACCCCGAGGGAAATCGTTCTCTCGTGGTCGTCGGCCTGCCGGGCGACCGCGGTGTCGACCTCAAGCGTGCCGAGGTGGCATTCGCGCCCTCCGACGTCGAGGCCGCAACCGAGGCCGATTTCGCCAAGAACCCCGGACTCGTGAAGGGCTACATCGGGCCGTGGTCTACCGACGGTGCAGTGCTGGGCGAAACGTCGACAACGGGCATCCCGTATCTTCTCGACCCTCGCGTGAGCGAGGGCTCGGGCTGGATCACAGGAGCCAACGAGCACGGTCACCACGTGTTCGGTCTCGTTGCCGGCCGTGACTTCGTCGGCGACGGAATCGTGCAGGTGGGCGAGGTTCTCGCGGGAGATCCCGCCCCCGATGGCTCGGGCCCCGTCGAACTCGCTCGTGGAATGGAGATCGGGCACGTCTTCCAGCTCGGTCGTTTCTTCGCCGAAACTCTCGGGCTCAAGGTGCTCGACGAGAACGGCAAGCTCGTCACCGTGACCATGGGCTCGTACGGAATCGGCGTGACCCGCGTGATGGCCGTGATCGCCGAGGCGAACAGCGACGACAAGGGGCTCATCTGGCCCACCAACGTCGCACCGTTCGATGTGCATGTCATCGCGGCAGGGCGCGACGAGGTCATCTACGAGGTGGCGGAGTCCCTCGTGAAGACGCTTGAGGATTCCGGTGCCGATGTCTTGTTCGACGACCGTCCCAAGGTCTCGCCCGGCGTGAAGTTCGGCGACGCCGAGCTGATCGGGGTTCCCCTCATCGTCATCGTGGGGCGCGACGCGGCCGAGGGCCGGGTCGAGCTGTGGGATCGCCGTTCGGGGGAGCGCACGAGCGCGTCGATCGCTGAGGTCACTGCCGCGCTCGCCTGAGCCTGCACGCGCCGAAGTGCCGTGGCCGCCCGATATCGACCACGGCACATTTCGGAGCAGCGACTAGCTACGCGGCCTGTTCATCATCAATCCGCAACGGCAGTCGTGCTGGCATGGATACCGCTGTCGTCTCCGGGGTTGCTGCTTTCTCCCGGTAGACGAACTGTGAGTGGTAGAGGTACCGCAGAACGAATGCGATGGCGAGTGTTACCGCCTGCGCAACGACGGCGGAGACCGACGTGAGCTCAACGATGACCGCGAGCAGAGGCAGCCGCAGTGCCGCTTCGATCGTGTTCATCCCGACGGAGGTGATGAATCTCCAACGGATGCCTCGTCCGGCCTTGATCTTGTCGTGGAACACAAACCGTTCCTGGGCAACGAAGTTGCCGAGGATCGTCACGCCAGCGGCGACGGCGGCAGCGAGCAGGTAGTTCACTCCCACTGCCATCAGACCCGCCATGATGGCGATATTGGCTAGCGCTCCGATTGCGCCGATGAGCCCGTAGCGGGAGATTCGCCCGATTCGCAACTCGGCGAGCTGGGCGAGGAACTGCATTCCCTGCGTCGCCGTTGCTTTCGATTCTCCCGCCGTTCGGTCGGCGAAGGTGAATGGCTGCTCCACCACCCGCATGTCATGCCGCGCGAGAATCTCAAGCAGGATCTTGAAGCCTCTCGGGTGCAGGGCATCCAGGTTGATTGCATCGCGCCGGAACGCGAAGAATCCGGTCATCGGGTCGGTGCAGTCGTGAAGGCGCCGGGGAAACAGGAACCGAGCGAGGGCGACCGATCCCTTGGAGACGAGTCTCCGGCGAGAGTCGGCGAGCCCGTCGTTGCTGCCACCATCGCAGTACCGCGAAGCCACGGCGACATCCGCCCCGACCTCCAGCCCTGCGGCGACGAGCCTCGGGATCAGCTCCGGCGGGTGCTGCAGGTCACCATCGATGACCACGCACCAGTCGCCGCGTGCGGCTCCGATGCCTTCTATGACAGCGCCACTGAGGCCGCCCACCGGCTTGTCGCGGTGAATCAGGCGCACCTCAATGGCGCTGTCCTGGGCTACGCGGCGAACGACGTCTGGGGTTTCGTCGGAAGAGTCATCCACGTAGATCAGCTCTGCGTCGAAGTCTCCTACCGCCTCGGTAACCCGTCGAACGAGTTCTTCAACGTTGGGAGCTTCGTTGTACGTAGGAACAATGACGCTCAGCGTTGGCCTGCTCATGATTCAACCTCCACTCTGCGTACGTTCCATTCACCGAAAGATTTGACGATTGTTGACGCGTCGAAAGCTGACTGCGCGTCTGTCAGGTTGAGGTACCCGAGGTTGGGCTCGACGCTGGGGCCTTCGACAATCCACTGGATGTCTTTCCAGCCATTCGGATGCTGCTCATCAAAGGCCGTGTCGAGGTCGACCTTCTCGAGCGCGATCAGGGTCCACGGATCGTCCCAGCCCGCCTTGTGAAGGTCTTGCCACATCGAGAACGGCACCAGCACGACGTCATCGGTGGGCACATTCTCGGTGACCCACTCGAGCGTCTGGTGCCACTCCGCGTTGTCTTGCGCCGTCAGCAGCCGTGCATCCTGGTCTGCCCACGACACGGCGGGAATCGTCACGAGTGCCGCAGCGACGACGCCGGCCGCGATTGCGCGCGCCCTCGCGTCGACTCGCCCGCGCTGCGAGGTCCATGCCCTGAAGCCGAGTCGAACGAGGATGTCGGCGCCTCCGGCAATCGCGAGGCACAGGAACGGTACCCCACCGATGATGTACATGGCGGGCAGGTAGCCGCTTCCCACGACGAGCGGAACGATGAAGCTCACCACCGCCACAAGCAGCCAGCGAGACCGCCGGTTGAATGCGCAGATAATCGCGCCGATCAGACCCGCGATGAGTAGCACCGGGTCGACCGCGAGCCAGCTCGCCACGAGTTCGAAGCGCGCTGAACCGACCTCCCAGATGTAGCCGGAGCCGGCGCGGGACGCGAACTGGAAAGTCAGCCCATCCTGCAGCGAAACGTGCCCCGGGCCCGAGAACAGTTCACCCCGCAGGGCCGCCATGAGCGGGAAGAACGCGAGAAGCAGAGCGCCGAGCGAGAGGAAGGCGGCGATCGAGAACGACCGGCCCGTCCATCGCTTGCGGTCGAGCAGGGCGAACAGCAGCGCGGGCCCCATGACGGCTGCCGTCAGTTTCGACAGCACCGCGACGGCGAACGCGGCCCCGCCCGCGGCGTAACTCCAGAGCTTGTACCGTGGCGACAGCACGAAGTAGAACGCGAGCAGGAGCCACGGCATCGCGATGCAGTCGAGGTACACCTGGCGACCGGTTGACAGCGACAGGGGTGAGAGCACGAAGAGTGCCGAACCCGCGAACGCCAGGGCGGGCGCCACGGTGATGCGCCTCGCGATGAGGTACACGAGCACCGCGGTGGCCACGAAGTACAGGCCGATCACGATTCGCATGGCCCCGATGTCGGTTGTGGCGGAGTTCAGCCCGAATGTTCGGGACAGGCCCCCGAGAATCGCGAGCTGGATCCACCCAAACGGCGGGTGGTCGTACCAGTAGGTGTAGGGCGCAAGAGAGCCATCGAGTATGCTCCCCGCCTGCGCCGTGTAGATGCCCTCATCGTCCATGAAGGCTGGCGAGCCAAATGCGTTCGTCGTGACGAGCGTTGCGGCGCCGATCGCGACGACGATGCTCGCGCCCAGGTCGACGAGTTGGCGTCGTTCGAAGGGGCGCCGAACGTGGCTGCCGGATTTCTTGGGAGTGGGATGCTCGACGGAGTCGAGTTGCACATCGTTCAGTGCATCCGCCCGGTCCTGCGGATCGAGTGCCGGAGCTTCGGGGGTCAGGGTCGTCATGAGGGCACCGCCTCGAGGTACTGCAGGTGCGCTCCACTGTGTGCCGTCTTTTCCCACGCGAAGTCTCGTCGCTGGAACTTGACGAGCGCGCGCAGAGCGGAGAATGCAAGCACGAGTTGGTAGATCGGTGTGCAGACAACCAAGCGCACGTAGTCGATCGCGCGGATTGTGAAGTGGTGGTCCTTGCCGAACTCCGCGAGCATGCAGACCTCGAGGGCCACCATCGCCACAGTCGGAATGAGTGGCAGGAACGTGGCCATCGTGATTGCGAGCGGGAAGTTGCCAAACACCGCCACGGCAATGGCGATCGGGATGCACACCCCGGCAAAGGCCATGAAGTGCTGTTGCGTGAGCGTCCACCAGGCGTTGAGGCGCTCGGTGCCCCACGGCAGCTTGCGCCAGTCGCCCTTGGCATACACCTGCATGAACCCGAGCGACCAGCGGGTGCGCTGTCGCACGAGCGCCTTGAGCGACTCGGGAGTCTCCTCGCGCGTCACGAGCTCGGGGGAGTAGGCAACCACGATGCGGCTCCTGAGGGAAGACAGGCGCACGCCCAGGTCACAGTCCTCGGCGAGGCAGTTCGGATCCCAGCCGCCCACCGACTCCAGGAGGGCGCGGCGCACGAAGACCGTGTTGCCGCCGAGGGGGATGAATCCGCGGCGAGCGTGCGCGTGAAGACGCGACCGGAACCAGATGAAGTACTCGAGGCAGTTGCGAAGCGCGTACCAGCTGTCGCGGAAGTTGATGAGCTGCACCGCGCCCTGAACCACGTCGGCATTGCGCTTCTGGAAAGCGCTGTCGATTCGCTCGAGGAGCGCGGGGGCCGCGATCGATTCGGCGTCGAACACGCCCACGATGTCGTTGCGGCACATCGCGAGGGCGGTGTTGAGCTGGGTTGGCTTGTTCTTGCGCTCGTGGTGGTCGATGCTCACCCGCACCTTACGGCGGTGTTCCGAGGCGAGCTTCTTCGCGACGGCGATCGTTTCGGGGTCGTCGTGACCGACAGAGATGATGATCTCGACCCGCTTGTGGGTCTGCGCGAGCAGGCGGTCGAGGGTTGCACGCACGACCTCCTCGGGCTCGTGTCGGCACGGCATGATGAGCGAGAACGAGTGCACGGGCTTGGGCTGAACGTCTGCGAACTTGGTGAGCTCGCGGCTGCTCGGATCCCACCACGCGTACGTGGCAAGGATGACGCTCGACGTCGCGAGCAGGAACAGCACGGCAGAAATGACTAGTAGGAATACGGCGAGTAAAGCTTCGAACATGGTTCCTCAATTCGGGTGTGAGGCATGGCTTGGGCCATGTATCGGGTAAAGGTGGGGCGCTGGAGCCGGGTCCGCGTCGGGTTCGCGTTTCTCCAGCGCCCGGTCTTGGTGACTTCGGGAAGCTCGGTGCTAGTCGTCGGTGCCTGGAGTGGCGTCCTCCTCGGTCGGTGGCTCGCAGGCCATGGCGTCGCCGTCGTCGTCGAGGGCCTGGGGGTCTACGCCGGGCTGCCGCACGGCAATTCCGGAGGGGAAGTAGAGACGCACTTCCTGGCATGTCCAGTTGTGGGGCATGGTCTTCGGGTCGAGGCCGGCGTCGATCATTTCCTGCACGTGATCTGCCGCGCTCGGCGGGTAAACGGGAAGGCACTGGCCGGTGGCTCCGTACTCGACAGTGCAACCGCCGAGCGACGCGCTCTCGTCGAAGATTCCCGTGGGGTCTACCGGTGCTTTGGGCTCGCCGAGCGCCCCGTTGTCTCTGGTCCCGTCGGTCGGGGTGGATGCTGCGCTCGCGAGTGAGACCTCAGCGGTGTCGCCCACGGGCGTCTGTACAGCATCGTCGGTGACATCCACCGGCTTCTCGGTGAACGTGGGGGAGGGAGTGGGGGTCGACGTGCCCGCGGGTGCCGATGTGCCCGGGTGGCCGGAGTGCTGACCCAGGGGTGAGAGCTCGACTCCGGGGCGCGGCCAGAAGGCGACGAGGGCGATCGCGATCAGTGCTGCGATCACCGCGACGGCCGCGATCGAGCGGCGGCGCGAGACCCGTGCGGCGCTCATGAGATCCACACCCAACTGGCGACGCTCGGCACTCCCGTGCTGTCGAGCACCGTGAGCATGTACGGCCCGGGTGGCAGCAGGTTGGCGTTATCCGGAATCTGCGCCGTGCGAGTGCCCCCAACTCCCGCGAGCGGCAGATCGACGAGCCTCGCGTTGGTGTCGGTCTGGTGCGTCGCCGACATCGGTGCCATGAGCGAGGCAGAAACGACGTCGCCCGTCACGGCCAGGTCGAAGCTTGCCCCGTAGGTGGTGATCTCGGGGGCGCCGCTGACGGTCGGTCGCGTTCCCCGGTGCAGGTACGGGGGGCTGTAGATCGATACGCGAGGCTCGAAGCTGTTGTCGGCGGGGTTGGAACCGAAGATCACCACCCGGCCATCAGGCAACAGGATCGCTGTCGAGTGGTAGTTGCGGGGCACCGGGTCGGGTGCGATGGATGCCCAGGTGTTGGTCGCGGTCGTGTAGATCGCGGCCGTGGAGATATCTCCCGCACGGTTGTAGGTGGCCCCGTTTGCCGAGAACACCGTGCGGTCGGGCAGGGTGACGAGGTTGACGTACATCTTGCCGGGGCCGGGCAGTGTCGGGCCCGGCACGTAGGTGGGCGACGCGACCGACAGGTCGATGATGTCGACGAGGTTGGTGGCCGGCTGGCCGGACTCGGTGTTTCCGCCACCGACGATCATGACCCGCTGGTCCTGGGCGGGAGGCAGCAGCACCGAACCGGCCTGGTCGCGCAGGTCTTTGACCCGGAGCCCGGGAACATCCCAGATCTGAGCTGTCTGCCAGTCGTAGAGCGACGCGCCCGTTCCCGGCAGACCGTTGCCGAAGGTGTGGCCCCCCGAGTAGAACAGCGTGCCGTCGTCGAGCAGGTACATGTGGGGGTAGGTGCCCCAGAAACTCCAGGTCTGCGGCACCTGGTTCGCAGGCAGCCACTGCATGGTCGACCAGTCGAACATTTCGGTGAGTACCGTGCCCTCGGCCTTGTCGTCGATGCCGCCGGCCGACCAGATGTCGCCATTCGCGAGCTTGGTCAGTGAGGGATACCAGTGAGCGCCAGCCATATCGGCGAGCGGGTGGAACTGGTCATCCTCGGGGTCGAAGTAGTAGCTCTTGTTCGATCCCTTGAATGCCGTCGGCCCTGCGTCGTTCGCGGGGTAGGCGAGTGTGCCTCCTGCCAGCAGCACCTTTCCGTCGGGCAGCGTGACGTGGCCGACACAGAACATGTCGTAGGGCACGGGAATCGTCGTGAAGACGTTCGTGTCGGGATCCCACACCGAAGCGGTGAAAGTACCCGCGTTGAAGGCCTCCTCATTGTTGCCGCTGCCGGCGATGATGAGCAGGCGACCATCATTGAGCAGGGTGGTGTGTAGTCCGCGGATGGGCAGCTGAGTCTCGAGAACGGACCAGGTTCCCGAGGTCGCGGGCCCCGTGGGGGGAACCTCTTCGGGAACGACCTTCTTGAGCGAGTATCCCGTGGTGAACAATTCACCGTTTCCGGTCATCGAGATTCCGAACGAGACCCGATCGACGTCGGCGGGAACTACGGGCAGGCTTGCCGTTCCTGTCGTCCAGTCGGCGCTGACAGGAAGCTCCTTGATGTCAGTCCAGTACGACCATCCGGCCGCCGTGTGCTTGAACAGCGTGATCGCGAGCGGGCCTTCAGTCGCCTTGTAATTGATGCTGAGGTCGTAATCAGTGCCCGGAGTGACCGGGGGAGCGCAGTTGGTCGCCTCGGACTGGATGAGTTTGATGTCGCCCGACACAGCATTGGTCACCGTGAAGCGATAAGAACGAGATCCTGCGGGGGAGCCCGGGGGCACATCGGCCGAAATGGCCTTGTCGACAGTGCGCTCTCCCCAGCCCGCAACCAGGAAACACGTTGGCGTGGTGGTTCCCGCAGCAAGTGTGCCGTTCGCGATGAGCTCGTTGCTGGGCTCGGCGGCGGTGTCGAGGCGCAGCGAGTAGTCGTCGGTGACGAGGGTTCCATTCGTGGAGAGCGAGATGCCGAAGCTGATGCGGTCGGTGCCCTCAGGGATCTTCGGAGTCACGGCGCTCGCCTGCGTCCAGTCCGCGCTCGCCGCGAGCCCGTCGAGTTCGCCCCAGTAGGTCCACCCGGTCGCGGTGTGGCGGAACACTGTCATGGCCACGGGCGCGGTCGCTTTGTACCAGATCGCGGCCTCGTATTGGGCGCCCGCCTGAACAACCGGGGCGCACTCCATCGACTCGCTCTGAACCAGCTTTCGGTCGCCGCTGGCGTATCCCGCGATCGTGAGCGACACTGCTCGCGCGCCGGAGTGGCCGGCCACCAGTCCCCAGGTGGCTTCGGTGCCCCATCCGGACGCCGAGAAGCACTCGGGCCACGCGGTGCCGGTCTCGAGACCCGGGTTCACGACGAGGTTCGGCCCGGTGGGCACGGCAAGCGCCGGTGCGCTGACGGCGGCCGAGAGGCACAGGGCTATCGCTGCGACTAGTGCTGCTAACCGACGAAATTTCGGGCTTTCACGGTTCAAAATCACGAGTTCTTGAGCTTTCGGGAACTCCCCCGTTTGTAAGGCGGGCGCGGTATCTCCCCAGTTCTTAGATACCGCTTCGACGATGTGTCGATGTCAACGTCATTGGTGAGGCATCCTGAAATAACTTCAGGTGGATCGCACTATATGACTCGCGATTCCCGGCGAGCAAGTGGGGGATTCCGCGCACCCAATCGTCGCGGCCTACCGGACAGCGATGTGGGGTACAAGCAGGAGAGCGGTCCCCGGCCGTAAGCGAACCGGATTCAACTTACGGTATTTATGCTGGTCAGAGGGCAGATGCGAGAAGCCCTGCCGACCGTCGAGCGTCGCGCGAGAGCCATCCCGCCTGAACCCCGCGCACGATTGGTCTACCCCCGTGCAAATGTTATGGTTCCGTTATCAAAGGCGCAGCCAATCTTGAGGAGCGCTGCGATATGTCCGTGGCGCGACGGGTCAGTTGGCGAGTCCCAGTTCCGTGGCAAACTCCGCGCGAATTCGTTCGCGTTCAGACACCATTACGGGGTAGTTCTCGAAGAATTCCAGCTTGCGGGCGAGTGTCGAGTCGCCGGATGCTTCGTCTTCGAGCACGAAAGTCATGAAGGTCTCTGCAACGTCTTCTACCGCGTTGGTCGCCGCATAGTCGCTAACGAAATCGTCCTCGTGTTCGAGGTAGAAGTCGTACGCGATGTCTGCATCGGTATTCGAGACATCCGGTGCAGACGCGCCATACCCCTCCCAAAATTCGGCGTAGAACGCGCGCAGCATCGAATCGTCACCCGCGCACCCCTCGTCGAGTTCGAGCGTGGTGCAGTTCTCGACGTCGCCGTCCATCTCGGATTGCCCGAGCGTGAGGATGTGACCGTACTCGTGAATGAGCGTTGCCACCAGTTGCTCGTGATCTTCGCTCGTCGCGAGATTCGCGGCGAGAATCCATAGCTTGGGGTTGTCGTAGTCCTGGTAGACGTAGGCGAGCGTGTCGCTGTCCGGAGCATCCCCGGTGCGGTACTGCAGCATGACGTCGGCCGCGAAGTCCATTGTCGTGACCCGCGTGAAGGTGTCCCAGACCTCGGCGGTGAGGCCGTCAGGCACCGGATCAAGCGTGCCATCGGTGAGCACGTCGTAGATGGTCACCGTGCCAAAGTCGTCATCGGCTTCGGTGGCCGGGAGCGTGGACGGGAGCAGGGAACAGCCGCTCAGGATGAGGGTGGCCGTGATAGCGGCTGCCAGCCCTGCAGACAGTCGGGAGGTGTGCACCCGACCACAGTAGGGGACTGCCGGTGCCGCTCCCGGCGCCCAGCAGGTAAACTGGAGCTTCACCATACATTTGAATATCGGAGGCCCTCAGTGGACATCGACCTGAGCGTGCTGCGACTCATGGAGCGCGAGCGCGAAATCCCCTTCGAGGAACTCGTACAGATCATCGAGCAGGCGATCCTCACGGCCTACCTCAAGCACATCGATACGGCTGACGCGACCGCTGCCCGAGTTGTACTCGACCGCAAGACCGGTGTCGTCTCGATTTTCGTTCCCGAACTCGACGACGAGGGCGCCGTCATCGGCGAATCGTTGGATGACCCCACCGACTTTGGCCGCATCGCCGCCTTCGCCGCGAAGCAGGTCATCAACCAGCGGCTGCGCGATATCGCAGACGATCACGTGCTTGGCGAGTTCAAGGGTCGGGAGGGTGACATCGTCGCCGGCATCATCCAGCAGGGACCCAACCCGCGCATGATCCATGTCGATTTGGGAACGGTCGAGGCGATTCTTCCTCCCGAGGAGCAGGTGCCGGGCGAAAACTATGCTCACGGCACGCGCATCCGCGTCTATGTCACGGCCGTCAGCAAGGGGCTCAAGGGCCCGCAGATCACCGTGAGCCGCACCCACCCCGCGCTCGTGCGCAAGCTCTTCGCGCTCGAGGTTCCCGAGATCGCGAGCGGCATCGTGGAGATCACCTCCGTCGCACGCGAGGCCGGACACCGCACGAAGATGGCCGTGCGCGCCATGGAATCTGGAGTCAATGCGAAGGGCGCATGCATCGGGGAACTTGGCCAGCGCGTGCGCGCCGTTACCTCCGAGCTCAACAACGAGAAAATCGACATCGTCGACTACTCCGACAATCTCGCGACCTTCGTTGCGAACGCACTGTCGCCCGCGAAGGTCACGAGTTCGTTCGTGATCGATGAAGCGACCAAGGCCGTTCGAGCGCTCGTGCCCGACTACCAGTTGTCGCTCGCGATCGGCAAGGAGGGCCAGAACGCCCGCCTGGCCGCGAAGCTGACCGGTGCACGCATCGACATTCAGCCAGATTCGATCCTCGAGGGTTGAGGGCTCCGGCATGGGCCACCCTCGGCAGTTAGTTCGGGGGTAGTATGGAACACGCAAGAACGTGCCTCGGTTGCCGCACGCGCGCAGACAAATCAGCATTGTTGAGAGTCGTAGCGATTGACGGCAGCGTGATTCCGGATCCGTCCGCGAGTCTGCCAGGCAGGGGCGGCTGGGTTCATCCCACTCGCGAATGCATCGACAAAGCCATCACACGCAAAGCTTTCGGGCGGGCGTTGAAGGTGTCGGCGCCCCTGAATACCGAAGCCTTGCACGCAGAAGCACTGCACACAGTCGGGATCTCGTCCGAGATCTCCTAAAGAACAGGCTGATTGACCTATGGACAACTAATGAGCGGCTCGAAATGAGACCCGTCCGTAATTAGGTGTCTGCCCCTGTCCGGGTGCAGACCCAGACAGGAGAAAAGTGGCTGCCAAACCACGCGTACACGAAGTCGCTGCCGAGCTCGGTATCGACAGCAAGGTTGCCCTTGCAAAGCTCAAAGAAATGGGCGAGTTCGTCAAGGGCCCGTCATCCAGCATCGAGCCGCCTGTAGCCCGCAAGCTCAAGGCTGCCCTCGAGGCTGACGGCATCAAGCCCGCTGCGGCGCCCGCGCCGCCCAAGGCCGTGCCGAAGGCGGCACCCAAGCCCGTCAACCCGACCCCCGCGCCCGTTGTCGAGGCCCCCGCGCCCGCAGAGGTAGCGGCGGATGCTCCGGCGCCCGCTCCTGCCCCGCTCACGGTCGCCGAGCGCCAGGCTCGCGCAGAGGCTGCTGCAGCGGCTCCGGCCCCCGCAGCTACCGACGACGCTCCCGCCGCCGGTGGCATTCCGCGCCCGGCAACGCCGCGTCCCGGTAACAACCCGTTCACGGGGTCGACGAGCGCGCCGCGCCCCGGCATCCCGCGCCCCGGCAACAACCCCTTCGCGTCCAACCAGGGCATGGGTCGTCCGGCCAGCCCCGGCGCCATCCCGCGCCCCGGTGCTCCCCGCCCCGGTGGCCCCGGCCAGGGAGCCCGCCCGGCGGCCTTCGGCCAGCGCCCCGGTGGTCCCGGCGGCAGCAACTTCCAGCAGCGCCCAGGCGGACCTCGTCCGGCAGGCGCCGGTGGTGGCTTCCGCCCCGGCGGCGCACCCGGTGGTGCCCCCGGAAACAACTTCGGACCCAACCGTCCGCCCGCCGGCGGTGCCGGTGGTCGTGGCCGCGGTCCCGGTGGTGGAACCGCCGGTGCATTCGGTCGTGGCGGCGGAAAGAGCAAGGCCCGCAAGTCGAAGCGTACGAAGCGCGCCGAGTTCGAGCTACGCGAAGCCCCGTCGCTTGGCGGCGTCAGCGTTCCTCGTGGTGACGGCAAGACGGTCATCCGCCTGCGTCGCGGCGCGTCGATCTCTGACCTTGCCGACAAGCTGGAGACACTGACCGGTTACTCCGTTCAGCCCGGTGCGCTCGTCACAGCCCTGTTCCACCTCGGGCAGATGGCGACCGCGACCGAGTCGCTCGACGAAGGCACCTTCTCGGTGCTCGCCGAGGAGCTCAACTACAAGATCGAAATGGTGTCGCCGGAAGACGAAGACCGCGAGCTTCTCGCTGGCTTCGACCTCGACCTCGACCAGGAGCTTGAAGACGAGACCGACGAAGACCTGGAGATTCGTCCCCCGGTCGTCACCGTCATGGGTCACGTCGACCACGGTAAGACCAAGCTGCTCGACGCGATCCGCAAGGCGAACGTCGTTGCTGGCGAAGCCGGAGGCATCACCCAGCACATCGGTGCCTACCAGGTCTGGACCGAGCACGAAGGCATCGAGCGGGCCATCACCTTCATTGACACCCCGGGTCACGAGGCGTTCACCGCCATGCGTGCACGTGGTGCACAGGTGACCGACCTCGCGATCCTCGTGGTCGCGGCCGACGACGGCATCATGCCCCAGACGGTTGAAGCCCTCAACCACGCGCAGGCCGCAGGCGTGCCGATCGTGGTTGCGGTCAACAAGATCGACAAAGAGGGTGCGAACCCGGCCAAGGTGCGCCAGCAGCTCACCGAGTTCGGTCTCGTCGCAGAAGAGTACGGCGGCGACACGATGTTCATCGACGTGTCGGCGCTCAACAACATCGGTATCGACACTCTGCTTGATGCAGTGTTGCTGACCGCCGATGCCGGGCTCGACTTGCGCTCCAACCCCAACAAGGACGCGCGTGGTGTTGCCATCGAAGCGAAGCTCGACAAGGGGCGCGGTGCCGTTGCTACCGTGCTCATCCAGTCGGGAACGCTGCGGGTGGGAGACGCCATCGTCGCCGGAACGGCCTACGGCCGCGTTCGCGCCATGATGGATGAGAACGGCGAGCCGGTGCTCGAAGCGTTCCCGTCTCGCCCCGTGCAGGTGCAGGGACTGTCGACCGTGCCCCGCGCAGGAGACACCTTCATCGTCACCGAGGAAGACCGCACCGCCCGCCAGATCGCTGAGAAGCGTGAAGCGGTCGAACGTAACGCTCTCCTCGCGAAGGCGCGCAAGCGCATCAGCCTCGAGGACTTCACGAAGGCCCTCGAAGACGGCAAGGTCGAATCGCTCAACCTCATCATCAAGGGTGACGTGTCGGGTGCTGTTGAAGCTCTCGAAGACGCCCTCCTCAAGATCGAGGTTGATGACTCCGTGCAGCTGCGCATCATCCATCGTGGTGTGGGTGCCGTCACCGAGAGCGACGTCAACCTGGCGACGATCGATAACGCGATCATCATCGGATTCAACGTTCGACCCGACACGAAGGCACGCGAGCGCGCCCAGCGTGAAGGCGTCGACGTGCGCTTCTACTCGGTCATCTACGCCGCACTCGAAGAGATTGAGAACTCCCTCAAGGGAATGCTCAAGCCCGAGTTCGAAGAGGTGCAGTCGGGTGTTGCCGAGATCCGCGAGATCTTCCGTTCCTCCAAGTTCGGAAACGTCGCTGGTGTCATCGTGCGCTCGGGAACCATCACTCGAAATGCGAAAGCGCGAGTCATCCGCGAAGGTGTCGTCGTTGGCGACAACCTCGCGATCGAATCGCTGCGTCGCTTCAAGGATGACGTCACCGAGGTTCGTACGGACTTTGAGGCTGGAATCGGCCTCGGCAAGTTCAACGACATCCAGATCGGTGACGAGATTGAGACGATTGAAATGAAGGAAAAGCCCCGGGTCTAAATCCGTGGTTTCGGCGCCGTGTCGGCGGCTAGCGCCTGGGCAGGTTCGCAGAACGTTGTTCTGCTCAAGAGCCCAGGAGCTAACCGCCGACACCCCGCCTCCAGCACGAAGTTCCACCGGGAAGAAGGGCAGAAGCTAATGGCTGACGCAGCTCGTGCCGCCAAGATGGCGGACCGCATCAAAGTGATTGTGGCCAAGACGCTTGAGCGGGGCATCAAGGATCCTCGTTTGGGTTTCGTGACGATCACCGACGTGCGCGTCACCGGTGATCTCCAGCACGCGTCGATCTTCTACACCGTCTACGGTTCCGACGAGGAGCGCGCCGACACGGCCGCCGCTCTCAAGTCAGCCACCGGCATGCTGCGCAGCGAGGTTGGCAAGAACATCACCGCTCGCCTCACCCCGAGCCTTGAGTTCATCGCCGACGGCATCCCCGAGAACGCAGCTCTCATCGACTCACTTCTCAGTGAGGCCGCTGCTCGCGACGCCGAGGTTGAATCCCTCGCGAAGACGGCGCAGTACGCGGGCGACGAAGACCCCTACGTGAAGCCGCGCGTCATCTCAGACGATGACGAGGACGACGAGGACTAGTTCCGTGGTCTCGATCGTCGTGCGCCCCGCAGTCCTTGCGGACGCTGACGCGATTGCTGCCGTGCATGTCCGCGGCTGGCAAGAGACCTACCGTCATCTAGTGCCAGCCGAGAAGCTGGATGCTCTCGTGCCAGAGCAGCGAGTCGAGCGCTGGCGTGTCATTCTGTCGGGCTCCGAGGAGCAGGCGTGGGTGGGTGAGGTCGACGGCATCGTCGTCGGCTGGGCTACGACTGCCGATCGCAACCCCGTGACGCAGCCGCGAGCCCGCGAGCTCAACGGCATCTACGCCTACGCAAGTGCGCACGGGTCGGGAGTGGGTCAGGCGCTGTTCGACGCGGCGGTGGGGGATGATCCGGCCTTCTTGTGGGTCGCGGCCGACAACCCTCGAGCCCACGCGTTCTACCGGCGCAACGGTTTTGCCCCGGATGGTGAGCACGACGAGCATGCTCTCCTCGGCACACCCGTCGTGATCGAGCGGTGGGTGCGGTAGCCGACCACTCCCTGCGGCGGTCACTTCAGAAGCCGCGAGAGCACTCGATCGGCGAGTGGTTTGCCGCCGGTCTGGCAGGTGGGGCAGTACTGCAGGCTCGAATCCGAGTACGTGACCTGGCGCACGATGTCCCCGCACACGGGGCACGGCTCGCCCTTGCGTCCGTGCACCTGCAGGTTGGATTTCTTCTCGCTCTTGAGCTCGGATGCCGCGAGGCCCTCGGCCCGCGCGATGGCCGCTCGGAGCGTGCCCTGCATCGCCTCGAACAGGGTCTTCACGTCGTCGGCGCCCATGTCGGCGGGCTTAAACGGTGACATCTTCGCCGCGTGCAGGATCTCGTCGGAGTAGGCGTTGCCGATGCCAGCGATGATCGACTGGTTGCGCAGCACTCCCTTGATCTGCGCACGACCCTGAAGCGCGAGAATCTTGCCGAGCACGTCGGCAGTGAACTTCGGCCCGAGTGGGTCCGGGCCGAGCCGGGCCACCCAAGGGATGTCGTTGGTGCTGCGAACGACGTAGATCGAGAGGCTCTTCTTGGTGCCCGCTTCGGTGAGGTCGAATCCCGAACCCGTCTGCAGCGGGGTATCGCCCTCGGTCAGCACGAGCCGGGCGGCCAATGGGCCGCGACCCGGACGCCCTGAACTCTGGGGCGCGGCATCCCGCCACCGCAGCCAGCCTGCCCGAGCGAGGTGGATCACGAGATGAAGCTCACCGACCTCGATATCGAGATACTTGCCGATGCGGTTGACGCCGACGATCGTGAGGCCGTTGAGCGCCGTCACGGGCGGGTCGAACGTCTTGAGTGCGGCGAACGCCACAATCTCGAGGTGGTCAACCGTGCGCCCGACGAGTCGGCCGCGCAGGTCGGCGACGAGGGCATGCACTTCGGGAAGTTCAGGCACCAATCAAGTCTCGCGCACGCCGCCGAGATCGGCTAGGTGCGCCGTGTTGGCCACCGCGAGGGCCACATTGGGCGTTCTCGGCGACGTTAGGGGAGTTGGTAGCCCTCGGGAGCCAGCACGACCAGACCGTCGGTCAGGAGCCCCGCGAGAGCTCGAGAGCGCTGGGCGGGGTCGGGCCACACCGTCTCGATCTCGGCGAGGGTCACCGGAATCTCGCTCGCCCTCAGTTCGGCCATGATGAGTCCGCGCACCTGCCGGTCGCTGCCTTCGAACTTTTTCTGGACGGCTGCTCGGGGCCCCAAATATTCCGGATATCCCGCCGCCCGCCACGCGCACTGGTCGGCGATCGGGCACGATTCGCACGCGGGCGACCGTGCCGTGCACACGATGGCGCCAAGCTCCATGATGGCCGCATTGAAGAGCCGTGCTTCCGCGCGTGACTCGGGCAGGAGCGCCTCCATGTCGGCGAGATCGCGACGCGTCGATGCTGGCGCGGCCAGCCCCTGACCGTGCACGGCGCGCGCAATCACGCGCCGCACATTCGTGTCGACGACGGGATGTCGCTCGCCGTAGGCGAAGGCCGCCACGGCTCGAGCGGTGTAGTCCCCGATGCCCGGCAGAGCCAGCAGGGCCGCAACATTCGACGGCACCACGCCGCCGTGCTCTTCGGTGATCGCCACGGCGGCCGCGTGAAGATTGAGCGCTCGGCGTGGGTAGCCGAGGCGTTCCCACGCGCGGACTGCTTCGCCGGGGGGTGAGGCGGCAAGCGAGGCCGGTGCCGGCCAGCGCTCAAGCCATTGTTCGAGCCGTGGGATGACCCGCGAAACGGGCGTCTGCTGCAGCATGATTTCGCTCACGAGAATGCCCCAGGCGCCGAAACCCTCACGTCGCCACGGCAGGTCACGCTGATGCACCATGAACCATTCGTTGACGGCCGGTGCGATGGTCACCACTCAAACCTAGACTGGGCGCATGGCCAGGTTCACACCGCTCAAGCGTGACGTGCTCGACTCGATCGCCGACGAATTCCTGCACAACTACAACAAGGGCCGCACCCTGCTCGCTGTCGATGGCATCGACGGCGCAGGAAAGCGGCCCTTCGCCGATGACCTTGCTGAGCGACTCGGCCGAGGCGGTCACCCGGTGTTTCGCGCATCCATCGATCGTTTTCATCGACCGCGCGCGGAACGCTACGCACGCGGTGTTGATTCAGCGGATGGCTACTATCGCGACTCGTTTGACTACGAGCTGTTCCGCCGCGTCTTGATCGAGCCGTTCAAGCTGGGGGGAAGCGCCGGATTCGTGACCGCGGCGTGGGATGTCGAGCGCGACGTCCCGATCGAGATGGCGTGGCAGACGGCCCCCCAAGACGCCACGCTCATCGTTGACGGGGCCTTCCTCAATCGTCCCGAACTGCGCGGACTGTGGAACTATTCGATCTGGCTTGATGCCGACGACGAGGCGGCGAGCGCGCGCTTGTTTCAGCTCGACGGCGCGGCGGGCCAGAGCCCCCGATACCCGGGCGGCCAGAAGCTCTACCTCGCGGAGGCCAACCCGCGAACGCGCGCGACGGCAATCGTCGACAACTCCGACCCGGAGCACCCGCGCAGAGTCTTCGCAGACAGCTGCTAGCTCCTAGCTAAACCGGCCGGCGACGGTCTCTGGTGCCAGGAACGACCCCGACTGTTCGACCTCGTGCACGAGTTCGACGAGCGTCTCGTTCACGGGCGCCTTCCTGCCCACGGCGCCCGCGGCCCGCACGACGGCACCGTTGAGGTAATCGATCTCGGTCGCCTGCCCTCGACGGATGCTCTGCAGCGTCGATCCCGGGTTGGGGGTCTTTCCGATACGCGCGCTCATGAGGATCGGCAGCAGCTGGCCTATCCAGAGCGGCATGATTCCGAAGATCGACAAGCCCCTGCGTCCGAGTCCCTGCAGGGGTTCGAACCTCACTCGTGAGGCGCGCGCCGTGCGCACGGTCTCGCGCATGCTCGCCGTCATGAGGCGGCGCAAAGGCCATTGGGCGACGACGTCCTGAACGCTCAGTCCCGTGATGGCGGGCAGGGCGTTGACCTGGTTGATCACGAGCTTCGTCCACTGCGCACCCCGGAAGTTGGCCACAATCGAGGTCGGCATCACTTCGCCCAGCACGCGGGCCACATAGCGGGCGGGCAGGTCATCCTCACCGTCGACGCCCACGTAGGTGGGGCCGGCGGTCGTGACCGTGATCACCCCGGGCGAGAGGTACGACGTGGCGAAGGTCGCGAGGCCACCCACGATGTCGGAGCGCGGTGCCGCGCTCGTCGCATTCGTGATGGCGTCGAGGCCGTTCTGAACGACGACGACGGGGATGCCGCGCAGAAGGCGAATGTTCTCGCGGATTGCCGCAACCGCGTCTTGCGCCTTGGTCGCGACGATGACGAGCTCGGGCGCTCGGGTCAGCAGTTCGGATGCAGCGACCTGCGCGACGTAGGTGCCCCACGCGCCCTCGAGCTGGATGCCGTGCTCGCGGATCGCCTCGAGATGGGCGCCGCGTGCGGTGACCTCGACCTCGTGGCCGCCTCTCGCGAGCAACGCAGCGATGGCGCCGCCCACGGCCCCCGCTCCGATCACCCCAACCCGCATGCTCAGATACTACGGCGGGTACTATCAAGCACGTGAAACCGCCGAGCAATCCGACCAGCGGAATCCTGCTCGTCGACAAGCCACCAGCCATCACGAGCCACGATGTGGTCGCTCGCACCCGAAAGCTCATCGGCACCCGCAAGGTCGGTCACGCCGGCACCCTCGACCCCATGGCGACGGGTCTGCTCGTGCTCGGCGTCAACAACGCAACGCGGCTGTTGACCTTCATCGTGGGCCTCGACAAGGAGTACACCGCCACGATCCGGCTGGGAGCGGCAACCAACACGGATGACGCTGAGGGCGAGCTGGGGGAGCGGGCGGATGCCCACACCCTCGCCACGGCGACCGATGACGCCATCGCGGCCGTCGTGACGAGCCTGACCGGTGACATCCTGCAGCGCCCGAGCAGCGTGAGCGCCATCAAGGTGGACGGCAAGCGGGCGTACACGCTCGCTCGCGAGGGCGAAGACGTCGTGCTTGCCGAGCGCCCCGTCACGGTGCGCGCCTTCGAGGTACTCGAGACCCGGCGCGGGGAATGGATCGATCTCGATGTGCGGGTCGAGTGCACGTCGGGAACCTACATACGCGCCCTCGCGCGCGACCTCGGCGATGCGCTTGGCGTGGGCGGCCACCTCACGGCCCTGCGTCGCACCCGAATCGGCCCGTTTGCCGTGGTGGATGCTTCGGCCATCGACGAGCACCTCGTCGACGCCCTCGAGACGCCCGCAACGGTCGCTCGCCAGTTGTTCGCGTCGGTCGACCTCGATGCGCAGCAGTCGGTCGATCTCGCGCACGGCAAGCGCATCCCGCTCGACGACCCCGGAAGCTCGCCGGTCGCCGCCGTCGGCCCCGGTGACCGTCTCGTCGGACTCGTCGAGGTCGTCGAGGGCAAAGCCCACATTCTCGCCAACTTTCCCCCGGATCAGGTGCCCCAGTGATCGAATGGTTCACGATCGTTCAGATCGTCGTTGCAGTTATCGCAGGGCTCACATGCCTCGTGCTCGGTTTCGCTAAGCGCCTGCCCAACGACCTCACGCTCGGCGCGACCGCGGTCGTCGAGGTGTTGCTCATCGTGCAGGTGGTGATCGCGCTCATCGCTCCGGCTCTCGGCAACCATCCGACGGGAAGCTTGCTCGAGTTCTGGGTGTACCTGGTTTCTGCCGTGCTGATCCCGCCCGCCGCGGGATTCTGGGCTCTCATCGAACGAAACCGGTGGAGCACGGTGATCCTCGGCGTAGCGTGCCTCGCGATCGCGGTCATGACATATCGCATGGGCCAGATCTGGTTCGTGCAGGTCGCATAGCCGCGCTGACCTAAAGTTGATCCTGATGGCTAACAACTCCAGCAGGGCGGTCGGTATCGGTCGCGTTTTGATCGCGGTTTACGCGATTCTCGCGCTCGCTGCAATCGCCCGCTCCGTCTTCCAACTCGCGACCAAACTCGAGGTCGCTCCCGTGGCGTACCTGCTCTCGGCGCTCGCGGGTGTGATCTACCTCGTTGCCACGATCGCGCTGCTCAAGCGGGGCGATACCTGGTACCGAATCGCGTGGATCACCATCACGATCGAGCTCGTGGGAGTGCTCGTGGTCGGCACCCTCAGCCTCGTCGATCCCGTGCTGTTCCCGGCAGACACCGTGTGGTCGTACTTCGGCCGGGGCTACCTGTTCATCCCGCTCGTACTGCCGATCCTTGGAATGCTGTGGCTCTACCGCAATCGCCCCTCGGCCGTGGTGGCGTGACGTGTTGACCTGGTTTTCACCCTCCGACGTGCCCGCGGGCTTTGGCCCCAGCGCGGTCACGATTGGCAAGTTCGACGGGGTTCACGCGGGCCATCGCGCCGTGATCGGCCAGTTGCGTGCGGTCGCCGCGGAACGTGGTCTCGTACCCACTGTCGTGACGTTCGACCGGCATCCGCTGAGCCTGCTGCGGCCCGAGCTGTGCCCGGTCGCGCTCGTGAGCCCGACGCAGAAGCTCGAGCTGCTCGCGGGAGCCGGGGTGGAGGCCACTCTCACGCTCACGTTCGATAAGGCGTTCAGCGAGATCACCCCCGAACAATTCATCCAATCGGTGCTCGTTAACGCACTGAACGCGGCCGTCGTGCTGGTGGGCTCCGACTTCCGTTTCGGTGCCAAGGGTGCGGGCGATGTTGCCCTGCTTCAGCGGGTGGGTGAGTCAGCGGGCTTCGAGGTGATCGTGATCGACGACGTTGCCCCCGGCGGCGTGCGACGCGCGTCGTCGACCTGGGTTCGTGAGCTGCTGGCCGAGGGGCGGGTGGATGAAGCGGCAGACCTGCTCGGCACCCTCCCGACAATCCGTTCCATCGTGGTGCACGGCGAGCAACGCGGGCGCCTGCTGGGATACCCGACGGCCAACCTTTCACCTGACGTGGAGGGCTACATCCCCGCCGATGGCGTCTACGCGGCGTGGCTCACCGTTGACGGCGAGCGCTACCCCGCGGCCGTCTCGATCGGCAACAACCCGACCTTCGAGGGCGTGCCCGAGAAGCAGGTCGAGGCTCACGCGATCGACCAGAAGCTCGACCTCTACGACCGCCAGGTCGAGGTGTCGTTCGTGAAGTACATCCGCGGCATGCGCAAGTTCTCCGGCATGGAGGCGCTCGCCGACCAGATGGGTGCTGACGAGCAGCAGATCCGTGCGATCCTCGGTGTCGCGCCGAGGCCCTAGCGCTCGACGAACGGATCGCTGGCGCGCTGAGCCTAGACTCGTCAAGTGAATTCCCTTGCCCGACGCCCGCTCTGGGCCGGGCGCACCATGGTGCTTCTGGGAATCCTGCTCCTCGCCCTCAACCTGCGCACCGCGGTTGCCGCGCTGTCGCCCATCGTCGGCCCGGTCTCTGACGACATCCCGCTCGACGCCGTCGGCTTGGGCATCATCGGCATGTTGCCGCCGATCGCTTTCGCCGTGTCGGGCATCGCGGCCCCGATCGTTGCTCGTCGCATCGGGATTGAGACCACGATCGTGCTGGCGAGCCTCGCGATGGTGATCGGGCCACTCATCCGTGCCGTGTCTGGCGACTATTTCGTGCTCGTGCTGGGCAGTGTCATCACCCTCGCCGGCATGGGGTTCGGAAACATTCTGCTGCCCCCCGCAGTGAAGAAGTACTTCCCCGATCGCATCGGGCCCATCACGTCGGCGTATGCGACCATTCTCGCGGTGAGCACGGCGCTTGCCGCTCTGCTTGCCGCACCCGTGGCATCCGCCGCAGGCTGGCGGGTCTCGCTCGGCATGTGGGCGATTCTCGCGTGCTTCGCACTCGTGCCGTGGCTCACCGTGTGGCTCGCGCATCGTCGCGAGACGCGGGCGAGTGCTGAGGCGGGGCTCATCGTCGAGGCATCCCCAGAGCTCGTCGGTCGCATGTGGCACTCCAGGGTGGCCTGGGCGATCACGGTGACATTCACGGTGTCCGCGCTCAACGCCTACGCCATGTTTGCGTGGATGCCCGAGATGTTGCACGACATCGCGGGCGCCACCGAGGTCGAGGCGGGCGCCCTGCTTTCGCTGTACAGCATCGTGGGACTGCCCTTCTCGCTGCTCATCCCGGTGCTCGCCGTGCGCATGCGCAACGTGGGCCTGCTGGTGTACCTGGGCATCGCGTTCTTCCTGCTGGGATACGGCGGCTTACTGCTGTTCCCGACGACCGCGACGTGGCTCTGGGTGATCTTCGCGGGCGCAGGGCCCCTCGTCTTCCCGCTGTGTCTCGTGCTCATCAATCTGCGCACGCGCAGCACGCAGGCCTCGGTCGCCCTGAGCGGGTTCGTGCAGAGTGTCGGGTACGGCATCGCGTCGGTGGGCCCACTGCTCGTGGGGGTTATCCATTCGGGCACGGGCGGCTGGACGATTCCGCTGGTCTTTCTCATGGCCACGAGCCTCGCGGCCGTGATCGCGGGGTTGGTGCTCACCAAGCCCCTTCATGTCGAAGACGAGCTGGCTCGGCGCAACGGCTCCTAAGAGACCAGGTTCGCCCGGTGCACGAGCGCGGCCGCCCCGATGAGCGGGCCGTCGCCCGAGAGCGCCGACGGGATGACACGCACCTTTGCCACGAACGGGAATGCGGCCCGTTTGGCGATCGCTGCGCGAATAAAATCGAACAGGTCGGGCGTCGCGTGCGAGAAGCCCCCACCGATCGCGACGAGGTCGAGGTCGACGAGAGCGGTGGCCGAGGCGATGGCCTGGCCGATCGCGGTACCCGAGCGTGTGATGGCGGCGACGGCGATGGGGTCACCCGCGGCGTAGGACGCCGCGAGGTCTTCGCCGGTTGCACCGACCCACCCCTGGCGCTGTGCCCACGCCGTTGTTCGCGGTCCACTCGCGATCGCTTCAACACACCCTGTGCCTCCGCAGTCGCAGGGATCGTCGAACCCTCCGACCTCCACATGGCCGATGTGTCCCGCGTTGCCCGTGGGGCCCGCGACCGCGCGCCCGCCGAGGATGAGCCCACCGCCGATGCCCGTCGAGACGACCATGCCCATCACGTTGTGCTCGCCTTGAGCGGCGCCTACCCACTGCTCAGCGAGGGTGATGCATTCGCCGTCCATGCGCAGAGTCACGGGCACGCCTGGCACGAGCGCCACGACCTGGTCGCGCAGTGGATAGTCACGCCACGACGGCAGGTTGAGGGGCGAAACGAGCCCGGTGCTGACCGTGATGGGGCCGGCGGTGCCGATTCCGACGCCGAGCAGTTCCGCGTCAGGAGGCAGCTGAGCGAGCGCCTGCTCGACCACCGACGTGACGCTCGCGGCAAGCTGCTCGCTCGACGATTCGCGTCCGGTGGGGGCGCGAAAGCGGCTGCCCTCGCGCAGGGTGCCCGCGGAGCTGACGAGGGCTGCCTCGACCTTGGTGCCCCCGAGGTCGACGGCAAGCACGAACCCCGTCACGAGGTCACCGTGAGGGAGATGATCCAGGTGCCGAGGTAGAACAGGCCAAGGATCACGACGATGCCGCCCAGAGGCCACCAGAAGGTGTAGCGCTTGCGGATGAGATTGACGATCACCATGCCGAAGGCGATGAACAGCCCCAGCACAGCGATGGCCATGAGAAGGAAGACGACGATCGAGAGCAGCGTGCCGTTGGTGGTGGGCAATGCGCTGTAGCTGCTCGCGTTGAGGAGCACGAGGAGGGCTGTGCCCCCGCAGAACAGGAGCAGCACGATGCTCGCGATGATGTCGATCGTGATGAGTGCGGGGTTGCGGCGCCTGGCCACTGGCGAAGAGCTCGTACTCGTCATATCGACAGCATATTCGGTGTTCGCGGGCTGCTCTCGCGCTCATACTCGAATGGGACGCGGGCGCCAATACTGCTCATATGAGCAATCTGCGCGCAGATGTTGAGACGTTCAGGCGGCGGCCGTAGGCTTGCGGGGTGAAGGAAGCGACGGAACTACTTGCTGTGCGAGTCGCCGAGCTCTACTACGAAGACAACAAGTCGCAGGACGAGATCGGTGGTCTTGTCGGCATCACGCGCTGGAAGGTCGGGCGCTTGCTCGCCGAAGCCCGGGATAGCGGCATCGTGCGTATCGAGATCGTTCACCCCCGTGCGCGACGGCTCTCAGTTGAGCGCGCGCTGCGCGAGCGGTTCGGGCTCGACGATGCGGTCGTCGTTCCGGCACCGGAAGACGCGAGCGAGTTGGCCGATCGAGTGGCCCAGGCCGCAGCAGACTTTCTCACCGCAGTTCGACCGGTGCCCCGCACCCTCGGGGTCAGCTGGGGCCGTACGCTCGACGCGATCGCCGACGACCTCGCGCCGCACTGGGCGACGGGGGTCACGGTCGTGCAAATCAACGGGGGCGTGAGCGTTAATCGACGCCCCGGTACCGCGGCGCACACTGCGGCGACCATCGCACAGAAGGCACGAGGCGAGGTGGTGCTGCTTCCCAGTCCCGCCATCCTCGAGCGAGTCGAGACGAAGCGCGCGATCGAATCCGATCGCACCGTGGCGGGGGTGCTCACGCTCGCCGAGTCGGCATCGATGCACCTGTACAGCGCGGGCGTTGCTGACGCGACATCCGTGCTCGTCGACAGCGGTTACCTCACTGCCGACGATGTCGCGGGGCTTCGTCGCAATGGCGCCGTCGGCGACGTCGTGGGGCGATACATCAACGCCGAGGGCGAGATCGTCGATTCCGCACTCAACGACCGAACGGTCGGCCTTGGCCTCGAGCAGTTGCGCGCGGCCAAGAACGCCGTATTCGTGGTCTCGGGCGAGGCGAAACACAACGTGGCCCGCGCCGTCGTCACGAGCGGACTCTGCACTGTCGTCGTGACCGATGAAGCAACAGCTGTGGCCCTATTGGAGGACAACTCATGACACTGACAACCCCGGTCGCTCTTGCGCCGGCCGAGCGGGCAATCGCGCTCATCGGTGGTGACCTCACCGAGAAGAGCCTCAAGCTTCACCTCGAGGGTCTCTCCGGTGTCGACGCCGTCGGCCTCGAGCAGCGCGCTGCGGGACTTGGCACGCGGTCGATCAAGACCACGTCGAAGGCCTGGGCGCTCGACACCATCATCAAGCTCATCGACCTCACCACCCTCGAGGGCGCGGACACCCCCGGCAAGGTGCGGTCGCTCGTGGCCAAGGCGCTCGTGCCCGACCCGTCCGACCTGAGCACACCGCGCGTCGCCGCCGTGTGCGTCTACGGCGACATGGTCCCCTCGGCCGTCGAGGCTCTCGGTGCGGCTCACGGTGACCCGGATGCCGGACTCATCTCAGTGGCGGCGGTGGCCACCGCGTTTCCGAGCGGGCGAGCATCCCTCGCAGTGAAGCTCGCGGACACTGCCGAAGCCGTAGCTCACGGCGCCGACGAAATCGACATGGTCATTGACCGCGGAGCCTTCCTCGCTGGCAACTACGGCCTCGTGTTCGACCAGATCGTCGCCGTGAAGGAGGCGTGCCGCCGAGAAGACGGCAGCTACGCGCACCTCAAGGTGATTCTCGAGACCGGCGAACTCAACACCTACGACAACGTACGCCGGGCCTCGTGGCTGTCGATTCTTGCTGGTGGCGACTTCATCAAGACCTCAACGGGAAAGGTCGCCCCGGCCGCGACGCTTCCCGTCACCCTTCTCATGCTCGAAGTGGTGCGTGATTGGCACACCCTCACGGGCGAAAAGATCGGGGTCAAGCCCGCCGGCGGAATCCGCACGTCGAAAGACGCGATCAAATACCTCGTGACGGTGGCCGAGACCGTGGGGGAGCAGTGGCTGCAGCCACACCTGTTCCGCTTCGGCGCCTCGAGCCTGCTCAACGATGTGCTGCTGCAGCGCCAGAAGATGACCACCGGCCGCTACTCCGGCCCCGACTACGTGACGATTGACTGAGACCATGGCTAACTTTCTGGATTACGCCCCAGCGCCCGAATCGACGAGCATCCTGCACCTCAGGAAGAGTTACGGACTCTTCATCGACGGTGAGTTCGTCAAGGGTCACGGCAAGCCGTTCCTGACCATCTCGCCCTCGAGCGAGGAGCGCATCGCCGAAGTGGCGAACGCCTCCGCGAAGGATGTGGATGCTGCCGTGGCCGCCGCGCGCAAGGCGTACGACCGCACGTGGTCAAAGCTCTCCGGAGCGGACCGCGGCAAGTACCTCTTCCGCATCGCCCGCCTCGTGCAGGAGCGCGCTCGCGAGCTTGCCGTCGCCGAAAGTCTCGACAACGGCAAGCCCATCAAGGAGTCGCGTGATGTCGACGTGCCGCTCGTTGCCGCGTGGTTCTTCTACTACGCCGGCTGGGCCGACAAACTCGACTACGCGGGTCTGGGGCCCAACCCGCAGGCGCTCGGTGTGGCCGCGCAGGTCATTCCGTGGAACTTCCCCCTGCTCATGCTCGCGTGGAAGATCGCTCCCGCGCTCGCGGCCGGCAACACAGTGGTGATCAAGCCAGCAGAGACGACGCCGCTGAGCGCGCTGATCTTCGCCGAGATCCTGCAGCAGGCCGAGCTTCCCGCAGGCGTCGTGAACATCATCACGGGCGCCGGCGACACGGGTGAGGCGCTCGTCAACCATCCCGACGTCAACAAGGTCGCGTTCACGGGATCCACGGCCGTGGGCCGCGCCATCGCCAAGTCGGTCGCGGGCACAGGCAAGAAGGTCACTCTCGAGCTCGGTGGAAAGGCCGCGAACATCGTGTTTGACGACGCCCCCATCGACCAGGCCGTCGAGGGCATCATCAACGGCATCTTCTTCAATCAGGGGCACGTCTGCTGTGCGGGATCGCGCTTGCTCGTGCAGGAGAGCATCCATGACGAAGTGATCGACCGGTTGAAGGCGCGCATGTCGACGCTTCGCCTGGGCGACCCCCTCGACAAGAACACCGACATCGGGGCGATCAACTCGCGCGAGCAGCTCGACCGCATTCGCGAGTTGAGCGACATCGGCGAAGCCGAGGGTGCGCAGCGCTGGACTGCCCCGTGTGTCATTCCCGACAAGGGCTTCTGGTTCGCGCCGACGATCTTCACCAACGTCTCGACCTCGAGCCGCATCGCTCGCGAGGAAATCTTCGGCCCGGTGCTCTCGGTGCTCACCTTCCGCACCCCGGCAGAGGCGATTGCCAAGGCCAACAACACGCCCTACGGCCTGTCGGCAGGCATCTGGAGCGACAAGGGATCGAAGATTCTCGCCGTCGCCGACCAGCTGCGAGCCGGAGTGATCTGGGCGAACACCTTCAACCGCTTCGACCCGGCCTCGCCATTCGGCGGCTACAAGGAGTCGGGATACGGCCGCGAGGGCGGTCGCCACGGCCTCGCCGCCTACCTGCAGGCAACACCTCTCAAGGGAGCATCATGGTAAACCGCCTCGCCGTACCCAAGACGTACAAGCTCTACATCGGCGGCAAGTTTCCGCGCAGTGAGAGCGGTCGCACGTACGAAGTTCTGACCCGCAAGGGCGCCTTCCTCGCGAACGCTGCGCTCGCCAGCCGCAAGGATGCGCGCGATGCAGTCGTTGCGGCGCGCGCCGCGGTGGCCGGATGGTCGGGAGCAACCGGATACAACCGTGGCCAGGTGCTCTATCGCATCGCCGAACTGCTCGAGGGGCGTCGTGACCAGTTTGTCGACGAACTCGTGCTCTCTGAGGGTGTTACGCGGCCGTCCGCCATCAAGCAGGTCGACGCCGCCATCGACGCGTGGGTCTGGTACGCCGGCTGGGCCGACAAGTATGTGCAGGTCGCCGGCAACGCGAACCCCGTGAGTGGGCCGTATTTCAACCTGTCGACACCCGAGCCCACGGGCGTCGTCGCGGTGATTGCGCCGCAGGGCGGGGGATCGCTCGTGGGACTCGTGAGTGTCATCGCCCCCGCGATCGTGAGCGGCAACACGGTTGTCGTCGCGGCGAATCAAGCGGCCCCGCTCAGCGCGATAAGCCTGAGCGAGGTGCTCGCGACGAGCGACGTGCCCGGCGGCGTCATCAACATCCTCACCGGCTCACCCGCCGAGATTGCGCCGTGGCTTGCCGGTCACGCCGACGTCAACGCTCTCGACCTTGCCGGTGCGGAAGCCCTCGACTGGGTAGACCTGCAGGTGATCGCGGCCGACACCCTCAAGCGAGTGCTGCAGCCCGAGCCGGGAGCGCCCGCTCCCTCCCTTGAGCGCATCGTCGCCTTCACCGAGACCAAAACGGTGTGGCACACGAAGTCGCTCATCTGAAAGGTCGCTCAGTAAGTAAGTCAATGGGTATGCAGAGCTGTTCTGAACAGCGAAGCTAGAGCATGAAGATTCTCGTGACCGGTGCGACCGGCTACATCGGAGGGCGCCTCGCGCCACGACTCGTCGACGCAGGCCACGACGTTCGCGTGATTGTGCGCGACCCCTCGAAGCTGCGCGATGTGCCGTGGGCGGCCCACGTCGATGTCGTCACGGGCGACCTGAGCGATCCCGCAACGCTCCCCGCGGCCTTCGACGGTGTCGAGGTCGTGTACTACCTCGTGCACGCCATGGGAGTGAAGGGCGACTTCGAGAAGCTTGAGCAGGCGTCCGCCCTCAATGTGGGTGCGGCGGCGAAAGCGGCAGGGGTGTCGCGCATCGTGTACCTGGGGGGCCTGCATCCGGATGTTCCGCTCAAGAGCCTCAGCAAACACCTGCGCAGCCGTGCCGAGGTGGGGCAGATCCTCATGGATTCCGGCGTACCGACAGCGGCATTGCAGGCCGGCACGGTGATCGGGTCCGGGTCGGCGTCGTTCGAGATGATTCGGCACCTCACCGAAGTCCTGCCGTACATGCCGGCCCCGAAGTGGGTGCGCAACTTCATCCAGCCCATCGCCGTTCGTGACGTGTTGTACTACCTCGCTGCCGCGGCCACACTGCCGCCCGAGGTGAACCGCACGTTCGATATCGGTGGTCCCGACGTGCTGCGCTACGGCCAGATGATGAACGGCTACGCCGTCGAGGCGGGCCTGCACCAGCGGCCAATTGCGTCGCTTCCCGTGCTGACCCCCTGGCTGGCATCGCAGTGGGTCAACCTCGTCACCCCGATTCCGCGGCAGCTGGCCATCCCGATCATCGCGTCGCTGCAGTACGACTGTGTCGCGAGCGAGCACGACATCGCCCAGTACATTCCCGATCCTGAGGGCGGCCTCACGGGTTACCGTCGCGCCGTTCGCCTGGCGCTCGCAAAGGTGCGCGACGGCGAAGTGGAGACGAGCTGGCAGAACGCGACGATCGCGGGTGCGCCAAGCAACCTCATCCCGAGCGATCCCGACTGGTCGGGTCACACTGTGTACACCGACGTGCGGGAGCAGCACGCCGATGCATCCGTCGAACGCCTGTGGGAGGTCGTCGAGGGAATCGGTGGCGAGAACGGCTGGTACTCCTTCCCTCTCGCGTGGGCGATTCGCGGCTGGGCCGACAAACTGGTCGGCGGTGTCGGTTTGCGGCGCGGTCGGCGGGATGCCCGTCGCCTGAGCCCGGGCGACGCGCTCGACTTCTGGCGCGTCGAATCGCTTGAGCGCGGTCACGTGCTTCGGCTTCGGGCGGAGATGAAGGTTCCGGGCCAGGCGTGGCTCGAGATGACGACCGAGGCCGACCCTGCGGGAGGGTCGATCTATCGGCAGCGTGCGGTGTTCTTCCCCTCGGGGCTCGGAGGTCGCCTGTACTGGTTCTCGATCCTGCCGTTTCACGGCGTGATCTTCAGCGGCATGGCCAACAAGATCACGGCGACGGCCGCCGCCCAGTCCAAGCCCTAAGTTAGAGGGCATGCCCCAGGTCGTGATTGTCGGAAGTGCCAATGTTGATCAGATCTTCACCGTCGACCGCATTCCGGCGCCGGGGGAGACCGTGCTGTCAACGGGATTTTCCACGGCGCGCGGCGGCAAGGGCCAGAACCAGGCGGTCGCCGCGGCGCGCGCGGGTGCAGCCACGGCGTTCATCGCCGCGGTAGGCACCGACGGTTTCGGCGCGCTCACGACCGAGGGTCTCACCGCTGACGGTATCGACACCTCGGGGGTGCGACTGCTCGATGCCCCCACCGGCACCGCCCTCATCGCCGTGGACGGCGGGGGAGAAAACACGATCATCGTCGAGGCGGGAGCGAACGCACAGCTCACCGGTCTCACCGCGGCCGATGTGGCCGCGATTGGCGACGCAGCTGTGCTCGCGATGCAACTCGAGATTCCGCTCCAGACCGTGATCGAGGCGGCGACGGCGGCGCACTCGGCGGGAACGACCGTGCTGCTCAACGCGGCACCGATCATGGACCTGCCGGCGGGGTTGCTTGCGATACTCGACGTGCTCATCGTCAACGAGCACGAAGCCGCACACCTCGGTGCGGGGCGACCCGCATCAGAGCTCACGGCCCTGGTTCCGACGGTGGTCGTGACTCTGGGCGCGAAGGGGGCGGTGCTCTACCAGCGAGAAGCGCCAGAGGTGCGAGTGCCCGCGCCGTCCGTGAGCGCTGTGGATGCCACGGGCGCAGGAGACACGTTCTGCGGTGCATTCGCGGCAGCGCTCTCCGAGGGGGCGCAGGTTGCTGATGCCCTGCGCTTCGCGGTGGTCGCCGGATCGCTCTCGGTGCAGGCGCACGGTGCCGTGCCGTCCATTCCCTCCCGCGCGGACATCGACGCGAATCTGAACACGGCGTGAACATTGGGTAACGAAACGGTAACGGAGCCGTTATAGTGTGAGGACTCCCGGGAACCCGCGGGGGAACCCGAACCGAATGGCGTGTCAATGACGACAGCGCAGCACGAGCGACTCACCCGTCGCATGCTTGCTATTGCGCAGTCCCGTCGGCCGGTCATCGCGGCACTGTCAACGGTGCTGCTGGTACTCGCCTTCATGCTCAACCCGAGTGCCGCCAACGTCGAGGCGGCGAGCATGTTCTCGTCGTTGCGCGCACCAGGAGAGCCCGGTTTCGTGGCGGGGCATCGCGGCGATAAGGAGGGTGCGCCCGAGAACACCCTGCCCGCACTGCAGGCGGCGATCGACAGCGACGCCGACTTCGTCGAGACCGACCTCCAGCTCACCTCAGACGGGGTTCCCGTGCTCATGCACGACTGGACCATCGATCGCACGACCAACGGCTCCGGACCGGTGTGGTCGCACACCTACGACGAGCTCGCGAAGCTCGACGCGGGCGGCTGGTACTCGAAGGAGTTCCGCGGCATCACAGTGCCGACGCTCGCGGAGTTCGTTGAGATCTTCAAGCCGTCAACGAAGCGCGCGATCCTCGAGTTGAAGGGCTCGTGGACCGCGGAGCAGGCGCGCATCGTGACGAGTGAGCTTTACGCGGCGGGCGTTCACGACAGGGTGGTGTTCGCGAGCTTCGACCTCATGACGCTCAAGGCGCTCAAGCAGGTGGCGGGCTCGGTGCCGCGCGTCATCATCACGCACTCCGTCGTGGGTGATCCGGCGATTCTCGCGGCGGCCTGTGGTGCCGTGGCGATCGTCACGAGCGATGACTTCGTGCTGAGTGATCCCACCGCGGTCGATCGCATTCACGCGGCGGGCCTGGGAGTACTGCTCTACACCCTCAACGACGAGGATGACTGGTCAGCAGCGGTCTCGCTCGGCGTCGACGGGATCATCACCGACAAGCCCTCGGCACTCGAGGGATGGCTCGCGACCGCTGTTCCCGGCGACGCGACATCGCTGCACGACTAGCGGGGCTTACTAACGGGGCTCACTAACGGGCTCACTAACGGGCCAAGCGTCGGCGAATGGGGAGCTACAGCCGGAGCTACAGACCCGCAATGAGCGTGCGGTAGAACTCGATGCCCCGCAGGAACGTCGACACGTGCATCCGCTCGTTGATGGCGTGAAGTGTGCCGCGTTCGTCACCCGACATCTCAAACGGGCTGAAGCGGTACACGTGCGAGCTGATGCGGGTGAAGTGGCGACCGTCGGTCGCACCGAGCATCACATAGGGGGTGACGGCCGTTCCCGGGAAAATGCTCGTAATGGTCGATGTGAGCAACTCCCAGACTCGCCCGCTCGTGGGGGAGACCGGCGATGGCTCGCCCGGCTCGTCGACGGTGATGACGACCTTGGGGTCCCGGATCGCTCGACGTACGTGCTCGACCGACTCCGCCACCGACGACCCCGCAGCAATCCGGATGTTCACGGTCGCCACGGCGCGCTCGGCCAGCGCGTTGCTCGCCATGCTTCCGGAGAGCATCGTCACGGCCTGGGTCGTACGCGTCACGGCATTCGTCTCATCGCTCAAACGGCCGAACGCAAACAGGATCAGGCGCTTTGTCAGCCAGAGGTTGGAGAACAGGAAGCGGTAGATGCCCGACGCGTGCGCTCCCATCGTCTCGAGCATTTCAATGTTGGTCGGAGTGAACTTCGCCGGGAACGGATGATCGTTCAGACGCACGATCGCACGCGCGAGCCGGGCCGTGGCCGTGACCCTGGGCGGCGTCGACGCGTGACCGCCCTCTTGCTGCACCGTGAGACTGAGGCCCAGGATGCCCTTCTCGCTGACACCAACGACGGCGACGGGCTTTGTGACGCCCGGGAAGACTCCTTCGACTACCGCGCCACCCTCGTCGATGACGAGAGCCGGACGAATCCCGCGCGACTCAAGCAGGTCGACGATCGCAATCGCGCCGTGACCCATCGACTCCTCGTTGTGCCCGAAGCTCAGGTAGATGTCGTTCGAGGGCAGGTAGCCGGTCGCGAGCTGCGATTCGACTGCCTCGAGAATGCTCACGAGGGCGCCCTTGTCGTCGAGTGTTCCCCGTCCCCAGATCACGGCGTCGTCGCCGTCTCCCGTAACCTCGGCGGCAAACGGCGGATGACTCCAGCCCTCATCGGTCGCCGGAACCACGTCGTAGTGCGCCATGAGCACCGTCGGCTCATCCCTCGAGCGCCCGGCCCACCGAAAGAGCAGGGAGTGCCCAGCGACGAGTTCGCGCTCGAGCGCCGAGTGCACGAGGGGGTAAAGGGTCTCGACGGTCGCGATGAATTCGTCGAAGTGTTTCCACTCGATGAGCGACTCGTCGACGCGCGACACGGTGGGAATCCTGACGAGCTGCTGCAGGTGGGCGACGGCGCGATCAGTGGACATGCATCGACCCTACCCAGCGCTGGCTTGTCGGGTAGCTGGGCGAGCGCTGCATCCCGTAGCGTTACGCACATGAAACGCGCCGCACTGACAGTCGTCGCCGGCGCGGTTCTGCTGCTGTCGCTGCTCGGATTCGCTTCTCCCGCTTCGGCCGGCGTCGATGACTTCGAGTTCGAGAGTTTCAGTGCCGACTACTACCTGGGTGTCGACGCCGACGGTCGATCGACATTGACCACCGTCGAGACTTTCGTGGCGTTGTTCCCCGATTTCGACCAGAACCACGGCATGCGCCGGGCGATCCCCGGCGACTATCAGGGCGCCCCGACGGATGTCTCGGTGCAGTCGGTGACTGACGAGAACGGCACGCCGCGACCCTTCGAGGTCGAGACTGACGACGAGGGCTTCATTCTCGTGACGAGCCGCGAAGACGGTTTCGTGCAGGGTCGGCAAACCTATGTCTTCACCTACACACAGCACAACGTCACTCGGTTCTTCTCCGACACGAACGACGACGAGTTCTTCTGGGACACCAACGGCACCGGGTGGTACCAGTACTTCGCGAGTGTGACGGCGCGCGTGCACGTGCCCGCAGAGCTCGCGGCATCCCTCACTGGGTCATCGGCCTGCTACCAGGGGTACGAGGGTTCTCGAGAGACCTGCGAACTGACCACCGAGCAAGACGGCGACGAGACGGTGATCTCAACCACCGTGACCGATATCGCGCCATTTGAGAACGTCACGGTCGCGATTGGCTTCGAACCGCACACCTTTGTGCCTCGTGATGACAGCTACTTCGGTTCTCCCCTCGCGGTCTTGCAGCTCGCCAGCGTGCTCGCATCGATCGCGGCGCTCATCTGGGCCATCTTCGTTCGCGCCACCAAACTCGCCGACGGTCGGGGACGCCCCACGATCATCGCCGAGTACACCCCGCCGAAGGGGCTCGACCTCATCACGGCCTCGGTGATCCTCGGCACGACCTCCCGGGCCGCCGCGGCGCAATTCGTGGACTTCGCGGTCAGGCGTCATATCCGCATCGTCGAGACTGAGAAGCAGGGCTGGTTCTCGCGCAGCACCACCTATCTGCTCGAGTTGCTCGATCCCACGGGACTGCGCGGCCCCGAAGACGACCTGGCGCGCGCTCTCTTTGGCTACCAACTGGTGCCCGGCACGGGGTACCTGATGAGCGGCAAGGATGTCGCGCTCAGCGAGCGCGTGCGCGCGATCATCGCATCGACGACCGCGGCCGCAACGGCCTCCGGTCTTCGCAAGAAGGGTGTCGCGCGCTACGCCATCCTGCCCGTGCTCCTGGCGATGGCGGCGGCCGCTGGCAGCTTCTTCTTCGGAATCGCGATGCTCGGCAGCGCCAACGGCGGCGCGTTGCCGTTTGTGCTCATGATCCCGGGCATCCCTATCGTGCTCATCCTGTTCGGCATTCTGTTCCGCGCGCCGCTCACCGAGCAGGGCGCCGAATTGCGCGATCACCTCAAGGGTCTCGAGCTCTACATCAGGCTCGCAGAGGCCGACCGCTTGCGCATGCTGCAGAGCCCGACAGGTGCTGAGCGTGAGGCAGTGTCAACGGCCGACCCGCGCCAGATCGTCGACATCTACGAGAAGCTCCTGCCGTACGCCGTGCTCTTCAGCCTCGAGAAGCAGTGGGCGGCCGAACTGGGCAAGTACTACACCGAGGCGTCACCGGACTGGTACTCAGGCAGCAACGCGTTCAACGCGGGGGTGTTTGCCTCCAGCATCAGTTCGCTCTCCACGTCTGTCGCGTCATCGTATTCGGGTAGTTCGTCGAGCAGTTCGAGCGGCGGGTCCGGTGGCGGCGGTTCCTCAGGCGGCGGCGGGGGTGGCGGCGGTGGCGGAGGCGTCTAAGCCGCGCAGACGCGTCGTTCGTCTGATCGACTCCGTACCCACGAGGTGGTGGTTCACCGTCGCGGGGGCGGCTGTGCTCGCTGTGTCAGCCTTGTTCGGCGGTTTGGATGATGCGTCTCGTGCCGCTGTCGAACCTCCCGTGCTTGAGGCGGGGGAGTCGTTCGCTGGCCCCGAACTCACAACGGTCGTGCACTCGGCCGAGGTGGCCGACGAGGCCCCCGGCCTCTCCTTTGAGCCCGAGGAGGGGTTCACCTACTTCGTGGTGATTGCGACCGTCACCAACAACTACACCGTCTCGACGATCGTCATCGGCGACCTGTTGCAGCTCGAGTGGCTGGGCGGTGAGACCAACGGCGAGGCCTATCGCATTTTTCTCGTCTCCGACGAAACGTCCCTTCCCTACGCCCACCCCGACGTTCCCATGGAGGTCGCGTACATCTGGGAGCTGCCCGAAGATGCCGTGCTTGCGGGCGACACCGTGCAGATCGCGATCCGATCGAAGACCCTGACCGTCGACGGTGACGTGACGTACGGCTCGTACTGGTCCGACCCCGTCGTGGCGGCCCGTGTCGACGTTGAGGTGGGCGGATGACGCGCGCGGTGACGTGGCTCGTGGCCGTGGGCATCCTTGTGCTCGGGGGAGTAGTGGTTGCCCTCGAGCCGCCCGAACAACTGCGCCAGGGGCCATTCGTGAGTGAAGTCGTGCTTGACGAAGCCGGCGTGGGTCGCAACATCGAAGCGACCATTCACGACGTGAGGCTTGCCGAGGTCGTCGAGCTCGACGAGTTCGAGGGGTGGCGGGGCACCACTGAAGGAGTGTGGGTCGTCGCAACCGTCACTGCCCAGACGCGTGTCGAGGCAGCCCTACCCACGAGCTTTCTGTTGATCGACGGGCTCGAGTATCGCGGGTCCGAGCGGCTCGGCGTCGACGGGTTCGAATCCTGGCAGCTGCTGCCGGGCATGCCCACGACCGGAGTGCTGCTCTTCGAAATCCCGCGGCGGCTTGCCGAACGCACCACCGACGCGCGGCTCTTTATTGGCCTGAATGCCGACTGGCGGCTCGACTCAGTGATCGGCACCACTGTCGACCTGAGTGCACTCGTTCCTGAAGCGATTGTGACCGTGCAGTCGGCGGCGAGGGAGGCTCCGTGACCTGGTTCACGAGAAATCGCTTCTCCCTCGTCGCGCTCGCCGTGCTGTTGCCTGCCGCGTTCCTCGTGGCGCTCAGCACCGACTGGTGGAGCTACGTCGAGGCGGAGACCGGTCGGCCCATCGAGGTGAGCGGCACCGAGACGGTTGACTACGCCGGAGCGCGATTCTCCCTGCTCGAATGGCACTCGTTTGACGCCCAGACCGACGCGGGCGAGGACGCCGGGCTGTTGCCCGGCACGACGCTCGTGACCGCCATGATCGGCGTGCGCCCAGGGGATCCCGCGCCTTTCTGCGACTTCGAACTTACCGACACCGACGGTTCCCGATCGTGGCCCGAGGCGTCGTACCCCGACGCCGATTTCACTATCGACGGCAGCGCAGAGAGCTACTGCGACTCAAGCGCCGTGGGTGCCTACACGGTGCAGGTCTACTTCGTGGTGCCCGACGATGCGGCCGAGAACCCGAAGCTTGCGCTACGTGTTAACGACGCCTTGCCCGATTTTCTGCTGTTCCTGCTCTAGCTCGTCCCGCCCGCTCTCGGAACGACTGAGACAGTAGATCCACGCCGACGCGATGAGGCTGATGCGCAGGGGCTCGACGAGCAGGTCGATGACGAGCGAGAGCGGTGCGTCACTGGCAAACCACCACGACAATTCGTGGGGACCTAGCAACCGGTCGAACCCAAAATGCAGCCACAGGGTGCTCGTGTCGAGAATCGCGTACGCCAGCACGAACAGAGCCATGGTGATGGCTCCCGCGCGCCAGATGAGACGGGCGGAGTTGGCGATCGGCACCCAGCGTCCCGCGAAGTCCGTGCCCACTTCGTTGATGCGCTTGCGCCAGAAGCCCACGGCCTGTTTGGGCTTCTGCACGGCCGCCACGGCGTAGACGATGCCGGCAAGTGTCAGCCACGCCAGGGGCAGGCCGACAAGGGTCGCTGCCTGGTCAATGAGCCAGAACACTGCATCCGTCACGAATCGAAGGGGCGCAAACGCCTCTTTCGCCGCCTCGATGATCTCCGAACCCCACACGACAACGCGCCGGCTCTCAACCCACGCGGGCAGGAACGCAAACAGCTGGGAGATGATGTCCACCGCAATGAAGATCCAGACCGCCTCGAGATACGCGGTGATGAAGTTGACCCACTTGGGAAGTCTCGTTCCCCATCGCTTGATAAGAAAGCGCAGAACGAATGCCGCGACAACCACGCCGATTGTCACGGGGGTGACACCGATGAAGAGCTCAGGGTCGGTGCCGTCAAACTTGCGCTGCTCGAGCTGGGCGAGCGAGAACGCCACCCAGTCATCGTGGATCATGCCCCAGGTCGCAAAGACAATAAAGAACGGCAGGATGCTCGTGCCGAGCGCGTCGACGAAGGAGCGTCCGGGGCGCAGCACGAGGAACATGGCGACGTACGACGCCACGCGCGCCAGCACCGCGAGGGGCAGCACGAGTTGCCCGTACAGCGGATCGATGTTCGCGACGAAGCCCGCGAAGCGAATCAGCAAGTAGTTCGCGATCCAGCCTGCGAGAAAGAACGCGACAAGCGCGGGCCACCGGCCCGCGTACAGCCGGAAGGTGCCTGTGACGATGTGAAGCACTAGCTACGTGCCGCTCGCCATGATGATCCAGCCGATAAACAGCGCGATGCTCATGAGCACTGTTCCCCACAGCGGCGCTGTCCAGCTGCGGCGACCGATCGCGATGCGCACGAGGTAGACGAGCGTCGTGATGCCGACGGCGAGCAGGCTTCCGACGACCGCAATGGCGAGGCCCACGGCAAGGCTCTCCTCGTCTGCGCCCGGTGGTGGGGCCATGCTCGCGTCGTAAAGGGCGTACAGCGCGAGAAATCCGATCACGATCTCCGCGACGAGTATGACGACGCCAACGAGAGCATCGAGACCCCGCTCCGTGCCTTCGAGCTTGCGTGCCATGGGCACAGCCTAGGGGAGTGCCAGAGGTCGCGCGCCGTCGCCGAACGGATGACCGCAGCCGGGCGCGAGCGCCTACACTCGAAAACGATGAGCGCCTCGTACCCCACCACACGCCGCCGCACGGCCCTGATTCCCGCGATAATCGCGGTGATCGCCCTCCTGGCGGGAGTGGGGCTCATCGAGGGTGACGGGTTCACCGTCATCCGCTACATCGTGAGCATCTTTGCCCTCATCGTTGCGGTGTTCGCCTGGCAGGCGGGGCATTGGTGGTGGGTGATTCCGCTTGTGGGCATCGCCGTGCTGTGGAATCCGGTGATCCCGATCGACCTGGGGATGCCCGATCTCTGGCTCGGCCTGCAATATGTGGCGGCACTGGTTTTTCTCGCCGCGGGCATTCTGGTGCGCACGTCGGCGGTAAAGGCCTAGAATAGGGGTAACGCTCAGCTTGAACCCACCAGCCGCATCGCGACTGGGTCTGGACCTCCTCAAGCAAGCGCCGTCATCCGGTTGATCAACCGTGTGATTGCCCGCATACCGTGCTGAAGGCAATTGGGCCGCAGCACAAGGAGACCAATTTGGCATCTTCGGGACAAACCGAACCCGGCCAGCGTCAACGGCGCCAGCGACCGTCGTCGCAGCGCCAGTCGTCGTCGACCCAGCGCCGCAAGGTGCGCCCCGGCGACGACGTCGGCGTGATCCCGGTGCTGGCACGCGCCGCTCGCGAAGTCGAGACGGCCGTGCAGAAGGGCCCGCTCAAGCCTGCCAACCGCGCACGATTCCAGGTCGCAGCACTGTTGCTGCGCGAGGAGCGCACGCGCGTCAAGGGTGACAAGACCCTGACCGATGCGGAGCGCGCCAACGAGCAGAAGCGCCTCGACGGCCTTGCGGGCATCCTTGCCAAGACCGCTGCGCGCGACACGAGCCTCATTTCGATGCTCGCCGAAGACGCACCCGTTACGGCGGCCGCGAAGGCCCTTCGCCGCGATCTGCTTATCGCCGCGGGCGTTGAGCTGAGCCCCGACGAACTCGTGATCGCTGTCGAGCCCAAGCCGATCGACAAGCAGGTCGAGAAGCAGGTCGTTCCGGCCTCGGTGCGCCAGATGCAGATGTCGAACCCGTTCCTTGCACCCGACTTCAGTGCCGTCGCTGCAAAGCCTGCGACCGTCAACCGGCTGGGCAACTGGGAGCTCATCGAACCGCTCTTTCGCTCCTTCGAGTACGGAGCTGGCGGCGGTGCAGCCACCATGGACCTGCCGGAGGCAACAACCCTGCGCACGGCAGGCAATCTCGAGATGATGCGCCACCAAGCGCGCTTCGTCGAAGAGGTCAAGCGCGGTCACCGCACCTTCCTGCTCGCCGACGAGCCCGGACTCGGCAAGACCGCCCAGGCGTTGCTTGCCGCCGCGGCATCCAATTCCTACCCGCTGCTCGTGGTTGTGCCGAACGTCGTCAAGACCAACTGGGCACGCGAGGTCGAACTGTGGACTCCCGGGCGCACCGCCACGGTCGTGCACGGTGACGGAAACGACGTCGACGCGTTTAGCGACGTCGTGATCGTCAACTACGAGATTCTCGACCGCCACGTGGGCTGGCTCGGCCGATTCGGCTTCAAGGGCATGGTTGTTGACGAAGCCCACTTCATCAAGAACCTCAAGTCCGAGCGTTCCAAGCACGTGCTCGCGCTCTCGCGCAGCATCCGTGCCACCTACCCGAAGGCGCTCCTGATGGCCCTCACGGGTACGCCGCTCATCAACTCGATCGAGGACTTCCGGGCGATCTGGCAGTTCCTCGGCTGGATCGACGACAAGAAGCCGCTGCCGCAGCTCATGAACAAGCTCGAAGACACGGGCCTCACGCCCGCAGACTTCGGCTTCTTCGCCGAGGCACGCCGCGCCGTTGTCGACATGGGCATCGTGCGCCGAAAGAAGGTGGATGTCGCGGCCGACATCCCCGCTCGTCGCATTGCAGACATCCCGGTCGAACTCGATGACGACCTTGGTCGCTCGATTCGCGCGGCGGAGGCTGCGCTCACCGCCCGGCTCGTCGAGCGTTTCAACCGCGTGCGTTCGCTCAAGCCCGATGCGAGTGACGATGACCTCATCCGCGTGGTTGCGCACGCCGAGCTCGAAGAATCGAAGGGCGCGTCCACGGGCGAGAACGTCTTCACGATGGTTCGCAAGATCGGCCAGGCCAAGGCCACGCTCGCGGCGGACTACACGTCGCAGCTTGCCCGCTCGGTCGGCAAGGTCGTGTTCTTCGCCAAGCACATCGATGTGATGGATGCCGCAGAAGCACACTTCGCGAAGGTCGGCCTCAAGTCGGTCTCGATTCGTGGGGACCAGTCGGCTAAGGCCCGCCAGAACGCTATCGACTCGTTCGACACCGATCCCGAGGTGTCTGTCGTGGTGGCGTCGCTCACGGCCGCCGGTGTCGGCCTCAACCTGCAGGCGGCCTCGAACGTCGTGCTCGCAGAGTTGAGCTGGACAAGCGCCGAACAGACACAAGCGATCGACCGTGTGCACCGCATCGGCCAGGAGCTGCCCGTGACGGCGTGGCGCATCATCGCGGCCCACACCATCGACGCTCGCATCGCAGAACTCATCGACAGCAAGGCGGGCCTCGCAGCGCGTGCGCTCGATGGATCCGATGAAGAAGTTGCCGCTGAGTCCAACATCCAGCTGGAGGCGCTCTCCAGCCTCCTGCGGGATGCGCTCTCTTGACGCCCGACCTGAGGATTATCGGCCCCGCCGCTCACCCGCACATGTGCGCTCGCGACGACGTCATCGTGCGCAAGGGCCGCATCGCGCTCATCAACAACACGAAGTCGCCTCGTGAGGCGATGGTCGACGACCTCGTGGCCATCCATGACGCGCTCGACGCGGCCGGCATCGAGCACCTCCTCGTGCGCCGCGACGACGACCGCCCCGTGATTGCTGTCGACCGAGCCCGCTCGGCAGAGATCACGGCTGCCCTCGTGACGGCCTTCGCGCGTGAGCCGTTTTATTCGAGGAGCGGGTCGGATGCCGCCCTGCTCGTCGCCGACGGAGCCCTCGCGCGATCGCGGCACCCCAAGGTGCTGCGGCTGTATCGTCCGCGAGTATCGACCGACCGCAGCACTCGCTACGGGGCCGCGATTGGCGTGCGACTGGAGTTCTGGCAGTTCGGCGTTGACGAGATAGTCGCCCCCGCCGAGAACGCGCTCATGCGCCGCCGGCTTCCGCGAGTCGAGGCGATTGACGCCACCGTCGACGCTCACGGCCGCACCTGGTCAACCCTCGGCGGCATGTTCGACACACTCGCAAGCGACGTCACCTTCGACATCGACATGGTCTTCTCGTGGGTCGATGGCACATCGAGCGAGTTCCAGCGCGCACGCGCCCAGCGCATGCAGACGTACGTGGTGGGTGCGGGGGATGACTCGGCCGCACGGTACCGCCAGATCGATGAACTCAAGTACGCCCTGCGCAGTGTCTCGCAGTACGCACCGTGGGTTCGCCGCATCTTCATCGTGACCGATTCGCCGCGCCCCGCGTGGCTCGCCGAGCATCCTGCCGTCACGATCGTGCGCAGCGAGGAGTTCTTCGCCGACCCGAGCGTGCTTCCGACTCACAACTCGCACGCCGTCGAGAGCCAGCTGCACAACATCAAGGGTCTCAGCGAGCACTTCATCTACTCCAACGACGACATGTTCTTCGGTCGGCCCGTGAGCCCAGAGATGTTCTTCTCCCCGGGCGGCGTCACGCGGTTCATCGAGGCGACGACTCGCATTGGACTTGGCGAGCCGAACGCGGCGCGCAGCGGATTCGAGAACGCCGCGCGCGTCAATCGCGCGCTGCTGCGGGAGCGTTTTGGTCGCGTCACGACACGCCACCTCGAGCACGCCGCGACGCCGTTGCGCATCAGCGTGCTGCGCGACCTTGAGCACGAGTTTCCCGAGGACTTCGCCCGCACCGCGGCAAGCGCGTTCCGCTCAGCGACCGACATTTCGGTGACCAACTCGCTCTACCACTACTACGCGCTCATGACGGGTCGCGCGGTCGTGCAGGAGCAGGCTTCGGTGAAGTACATCGAGACCACCCTTGCCAATGCGGCGAGCGAGATGGATCGGCTGCTCAAGAAGCGCAACTTCGACTTCTTCTGCCTCAACGACGGCTCCGAACCGGAGATCTCGGTCGAGAAGCGCACGCGAAACGTGCAGGCCTTCCTCGAGAACTACTACGGAATTCCCGCGCCGTGGGAGACGTCCCAATCGGCGGCTAAGCCGGCAACGAAATCGGGATCGGCATCGTCATCGGCGGCTCAGGAGCGACCGGCTGGTTGATGCGGTTCGGGATCCGGATGCCCGACGCCGCGAGTCGGCGTGCGGTCTCTTCCGCACTCACGAAGTCGAGCGCCTCATACTGGCCCACGGGCACGACTGAGTGCAGCACCGTTGACTCGTAGACGTGCACGAGGTTGAAGGCACGCGCGCCATCCCGGCCCCGGGTTCCGCCCACGGGCACGTTGAGATCCTGGGTGTAGCAGGTTGCTGAAGCCACCGACACCGGGATGCCCGCGAACGTGCCCGTCGAGCTGTAGTGCAGGTGCCCGGCGATGATGCTGCGGATGTCGCTGCCCTGAACAACCTCGGCGAGTCCCGGCTGGTCGCGCAGCTCGACCGCTGTCGCGAGGTCGAGCACGCTCGGCAGAGGAGGGTGATGCATCGCGAGGATCGTTCCGTGCGGCGCGGGAGTTGCCAGTTCTTCGGCGAGCCAGTCGAGCTGCCCTGACGAGAGTCGCCCCCAGTGGTGGCCGGGCACGGTCGAGTCGATCGTGATGATGCGCAGCCCATTCACGTCGTAGACGCGATCGACGGGGCGTGAGCTCGCGGGCTCGTCGAGCAGTCGGGAGCGGAAAGCGCCGCGGTCGTCGTGATTGCCCATCACCCAAATCACCTGTGCGCCGAGGCGGGCCGCGAGCGGCTCGACCATGCGCCTCAGGCGGTCGTAGGCCTCGGGCTCACCCTTGTCGGCCAGGTCACCGGTGAAGATGATGGCCTCGGGGCGACCGTCAGACGCCTCCAGCTCGGCGAAGAGCTGGGCCAGGTGATTGGCCGAATCGACGGAGTCGTAGAGTCGGCGGTCACCGCCGAGTAGGTGGGTGTCGCTCAGGTGAAGAAGAAAGTGGTCGGGCCGCGGGTACTCGGCCGTTCGGGTGCTCACGGCGCTCACCCTAGCGCTGTTATCTGTATCAGAGGTGCGCGGCGCGCACCGAGAGCCTCTCGATGGCATGCAGCGGGATCGGCAACCAGGCGGGCCGGTTGCGCACCTCGTACACGATTTCGTAGAGCGCCTTGTCGATCTCGAACGCGTCGATGAGCGTCTGGCGGTCTCGAATGTCGCGTCCGGATGCCTCGCTGTAGCCCTCCATGAACGCGGCTCGCGCGGCGGCGACCCACTCGTCGGCATGCGGTGACGACCCGCTGATAGCGAGTGATCCGGCGACGTAGTCGAACGAGCGCAGCATTCCGGCGACGTCGCGCATAGGGCTATCGAGTCGGCTGCGTTCTCGCATGGGGCGAAGTGGTTCGCCCTCAAAGTCGACGAGCACCCATCCGCGCCCCGGCACCGCAAGCACTTGCCCGAGATGCAGGTCACCGTGCACGCGTTGCTGCTCGGGCCAGGCTGCGCCGGCGGCCCGAGCAAAGATGTCCGCGAGGCCCGCAGCGTGGCGTGCGAGGTCGGGCACCTCTGCAATCGCCGTGGCGAGGCGACCGTGCATCTGCTCGAGTACGCCCTCGATGTCTTCGGGCGTCGTCTCACGGGTCGGCATGGTCGCAGCAAGAGTCGCGTGCACGCCGGCCGTGGCGATGCCCAGTTCGCGGGCCTGGGTCGTGAAGTCTTCGCCCTCTCGTGCCGCCTCGAGGGCGACGCGCCAGACGTCGACGGCTCCGGGCAGAAACTCCTGCGCGAAGGCCAGGTGCCCGTGGGCGCGGCCATCGGGTTGCCCCTTGTCGCGCCAATCCGCCACGATGTTGCCCACGGGGGCGGGCACGGCATGCGATCCCGCGGCCGCGAGTGCCGTCTGCAACTCGACATCCGGATTCTCGCCATCGTGCAGCGCGCGGAAGAGCTTGACGATCACGGGCACGCCCGTGCCATCCGGTCGCTGGAAAATGATTGACGTGTTGGACTGTTCACCCGTGAGCACGCTCGACACGAGACCCACGGTGGGCTCGGATGCCACGGCTCCCGTCGCTCGGTGACCCTTCACCCACGCGTCCGGTCCGGTGTACTCGCGCTCACCCGTGATGATGTCGAGCAGGGTGCGGGTGTACTCGGCGTCGTGGGGAGCGTCGTAGACGAAGCATCCGTTCGCCTCGCCAATGGCAACCGCCGAGCCGGGCTCCCAGCGGTACGCGAGAGGCACCTGGTACAGCGCCGGCTTGCCGACCGTGTGGTCGATCAGCAGGTGCGTGATGAGAGTGACGTCGTCAGAACTGGGGGTCTGCCAGCTGCCGATTTCTTCGAGTACGGGGGCGAAGCCCTTGTTGGCGTACCAGCGCTGGCGCATCATCCACGCGCCAAGTAACGCCAGGGGCGCGGGGAACCCCGGCACCGCCGGCGGGATTGTCATTGTTCAGAGTAGGCATGATCGCCCGGGTGCGGTCAAGCCCCATGCCAAGCGCTTGCATAAATCTCCAGCTTGTGCACAGGCCGCGCCATGGTTGCGGAGCTAACGTGCTGTCTATGCAGTCCCGGCCCATCTCACTCTCACGAGTTCCCGTGTGGGCATGGCGGGCGCTCATGGCATCGCTGGCGCCCGGCGAACTCAAGCGATTCAACGCCCAGCCGATCGAGAACGTGGAGTACCACCGAGACCTCGATTACGTGGGAGATGGCATTCGTCACCACCGCCTCGATGTGATCGTGCCGCGCGACGTGCCCGGCCCCCTGCCGGTGTATGTGTACTTTCATGGCGGGGGATGGACGTCGGGCGACAAGGCAACCCTCACCCGGTACTGCGCCAGCCAGGCGGTCGACGGCATGGTCGTGGTGAACGTGAACTACCGCATGGCGCCGAAGTTTCGCATGGCAGAGATGATGACCGACGCGAACGCGGCTACTGCGTGGATCGCTGAGCACATCGCCGAGTTCGGTGGCGATCCCGAGAAGGTCGTGCTGGGCGGGGACTCAGCGGGAGGCCAGCTGTCGGCCCTGCTCGCGGCAGCGAGCACCCAGCCCGAGCTCGCCGCCCACTACAAGATCCGGCCCGCCCTCGCGGGTATTCGCGGGGTCGTGCAGCACTGCAGCGCCGTCGACTTCTCCGTGATCTTCGAGCGCGGCTTTATCCTCGGCATGGGATTCGTGCGCATGCTGATCCCGGCTCGTTTCGATGGATCCCTCAAGCAGGCCTCGCGATATCTCTCGCCCATTGAGTGGGTGCATCCCGACTACCCGCCCGTGCTCGTGACGACCTCGCGGGTCGATCCGTTCTACCGGGCCAACCTCAACTTCATCAGGGAGCTGCGGCGGCACAAGGTCGACGTCGATGTCCATGTCGACGACGACGCGCAGCACACCTGGCAACAGGATTCGCGGCATCCCGCCTCTCACGAGGTGTACGGCCTCCTTCAGTCGTTCGTGCGACGGGTCGCGTCGCGGGAGGCGGTTTCACCGTAATCAGCGGTCGGCGCTATCTTGTCATCGTGACTGGGGAAGCTACGGCTCGAGCCGACGCCGTGCGGCGTGATGAAGCGCTGCCCGATTTGGACTGGACGGCCCTGCCCGAGGGCGCCGAGAAATTCTGGGTCGATGCCCCGAGCGGCAGGCTCGCGGTGATTGGCATGGGCGATCCCGACGCGACGCGCGTGCTTCTCGTGCCCGGGGTGACCGGCTCCAAAGAGGACTTCATCCTCATGCTGCCCCTCCTCGCCGAGGCGGGGTATCGCGCCGAGACCTACGATATGGCGGGCCAATACGAGTCCCACGAGGCGGGACCGGAGCGTCTCACCCCGCCGCGCGACCACTACGACCATGAGCTCTTCACGAACGACATGGTGTTCATGCTCGAACGAGGCACCGGGCCCGTGCACGCTCTCGGCTATTCGTTCGCCGGAACGGTCGCACAGATCGCGTACACCCAGCGCCCGGAGTTGTTTGCGAGCCTCACGCTACTGAGCTGCCCACCACAGCCGGGCCAGGGTTTTCGAGGGGTGAAGAGGCTCGGCCCGTTCACTGGTCTCGCGACGGGCGGCATCGGCGCGCGCCTGATGATCTGGGGAGTTCGCAACAACTTCACGCACGTGCCGCCGGGGCGCCTTGCTTTTGTGCGTGCGCGGTTCGCGCTCACGCGACGATCGAGCGTCGCCGACATCATCTCCCTGATGAAGCAGGCTCCGGATGCTCGCGCGGCTCTCGCCGCTGCAGACATCCCCAAGCTCGTCGCGGTCGGCGAGCACGACCTGTGGCCGCTCGCCCTGCACGCGGAACTTGCCGAGTCGATAGGCGCGCGCCTTGCGGTCTATCGCACGGGACACAGCCCGTGCGAGACTGCACCCCACGAACTCGTGCTCGACCTGCGTGCTACCTACGAGAACGCGGCCTGATCGCGCTGCCGCCGCTCGGCGCGGCGCTCGCTGAACGGCTTTTCGCGCGAGTTAAGCGCGAGCGTCGAGAACGCCCACCTCACGCGGCGGCCGAGGCCCGACAGTGACTCGAACGGTCGCGCCGAGACGCCGACGCGGAGAGATCGGTCGAATCGCACGCCCATGTCGGGCGCGAGGTTGATCGTGAGGTCGAGGTCGTCGTGAATCTCGCGCATTGACCGGTGGACGGTGGTTCGCAGTCGGCGCCACGCGCTGGCGCGCAGCGCGAGGTTCGACCCAAACAGGCAGTCGTGGCCCAGCAGAGCCCCCACGAACCACATGTAGCCACCGATGTAGAGGTGTTCCGCGGCCCAGTGGATGACTCGGTTCGACCCGTAGAAGTCGCCAGGGCCACTCAGCAGGTCGAGGGCAGCGTCGGACTCGAACGCCGCCACGATTCGCTCGAGCCAGTCTGCCGGGGGCACCGAGTCCGCGTCGAGGCGTGCGAGCAGGTCGCCCGCGGCCGCGTCGAATCCCGCGGCCGTGGCGGGAAAGATGCCACGCAGCGGTTCGGCGATGACGCGGGCTCCGGCCGCGCGTGCGACGTCGGCGGTTGCATCCGTGCTGCCGTTGTCGACGACGATGACCTCGTCGGCGCGACGCGTCTGGGAGTTGAGGGCACGAAGACACGCCTCGAGCATGGGGGCATCGTTTAGTGCCGGAATCACTACAGACACTCGCGTCATAGACTCACGAGTGTAGCGGCGGCCTTGGTGGTACTCGCCGATAGGGTTGCCCTGTGAAGCGTCCCGGGTTCGGAATTCTCGCGGCAGTCGTAGCCGCCCTCGCACTCGGCACTGCTGCGCCAGCTGCTGCCGCGGTTCCCCACGACGTGAGCGATTTCGATTTCGAGTCGTTCACGGGGGAGTATTACCTCGATACCGACGCGGAGGGCCACGCAACGACCAGGGTGGTCGAGACGATCGTGGCGCGTTTTCCCGACTTCGATCAGAACCGCGGAATCATCCGCGCGCTTCCGCTTACCGACGGTGAGTATCCGTTGGACGTGACGATGCTGTCGGTCACCGACGAGACGGGCGCGGCGGTCTACTACGAGCGTGACGACTACGACGGCTTCGCCGAGTTTGCTCTCGGTACCGACGAATACGTTCAGGGCACCGTCACCTACGTGCTCGAGTACACGATGAAGAACACGATTCGGCACTTCTCAGATTCCGGCGGCGACGAGTTCTATTGGGACATCAACGGCAACGGCTGGCAGCAGTCGTTCGACACCGTGACCGCTCGCGTATTCCTCTCCGACGCCCTCGCCGATGCCCTCACGGGCGACGCATCCTGCTACCTCGGCTACTACGGCGAGGTCGGCGAATGCGCACTTGACCGCACCGACGATGGATTCGAGGTCGCGGTCGGACCGGTCGGTCCGTACAACACGCTTACGGTCGCGATCGGCTTTGACGGCGCAACCGTTGTGCAGCCACCGCTCGCCCGCGACAGCTGGATCGTGCAAGTCGCACCCAAGGTGCTGCTCGCGCTCGCGGCACTGCTCGTCGCGCTCGCGATAGCTCTTCGACTGATCCTGTGGCAGGATGCTCGCGGGCGCGGAACGATCATCGCCCAGTTCGAGCCTGTCGCAGATCGCTCGCTCCTGCTTGACGCCAACCTCATCGATCGGGAGTCATCCGGATTCCCCGCGCAACTCGTAGACCTCGCCGTGCGCGGCAACATCCGGATCATCGACACCCGGCCGGGCGACCCCGCCGACTCCAACGACAACCGGTTCGAGCTCGAGCTCGAGACCCTCGACGGCACGACCGGGCAGGAGCTTCGACTGCTTGAGTTGCTGTTCGGAAAGGAGCGTCGGGTGAACCCCGGCTCGTTGTCGGCCAAGAAGGGTGCTTCCCTGTACGCGCTGACGGCGAGCACGGCCGCCCTGGCGCTGAGCGACAACTATCGTGCTGTGCCCGCGTCGAGCTGGCCGAAAGTGCTCGCTCGGCTTTCGCTGCTCGTCGTGCTCGCGTTCATTCCGATCTGGATCTGGGCGGCGTTCTCCGACGTGCTGGGCGCGGGGGTCGTGTGGCCCGCGTTTGGTGCAATCGCACTCGGCATCGCGGTGCCCATCATTCTCGTCAAACCGAAGCTGCTCACGCGCACGGGTGCCGAGGCCAAGGAGTACCTGCTCGGAATCCGCGAATACCTCACGGTGGCCGAAGAGGATCGCATGCGCATGCTGCAGAGCCCGGATGGAGCGCTTCGCATCGACGTGAGCGACGCGGGGGCGGTCGTGAAGCTCAATGAGCGGCTGCTGGGTTACGCGGTGCTGTGGGGAGTCGAGGATCGCTGGGTCGAGGTGTTGCGCGCCGGCTATCTCGAGCCGCCGGTGTGGCTGCAGAGCACCACGTTCGACGCCTCGCTGCTGCGCAGCTTCACCTCGACATCGTCGTCGTCGGTGCGCCCCATCGTCGTGACGTCATCGTCGAGTGGCGGAAGCTCGTGGTCGTCGAGCGGCGGATCCAGTTTCTCGAGCGGATCGAGCGGCGGAGGATTTTCCGGCGGTGGTGGTGGCGGCGGCGGAGGTGGTGGCCGCTAGGCTCGCACGGTGGATATCACGCTCATCGTCGTGCTTGTTATAGCGCTGGCACTCTTCTTCGACTTCACCAACGGATTCCACGACACGGCTAACGCGATGGCAACCCCCATCGCGACGGGTGCTTTGAAACCCAAAGTGGCGGTCACTCTCGCCGCAATCCTGAACCTCGTGGGGGCGTTCCTCTCGACCGAGGTTGCGAAGACCATTTCGGGCGGCCTGATTCGGGAAGGCCAGGACGGCATCCAGATCACGCCGGTTCTTGTTCTGGCCGGCTTGATCGGTGCGATCGTCTGGAACCTGTTCACGTGGCTACTGGGACTGCCCTCGTCTTCGAGCCACGCCCTGTTCGGCGGACTGATTGGCGCGGTGATCGTGGGCGCTGGAATCGGCGCTATCGACGGGGGAGTGCTCGTCTCCAAGATCCTGATTCCTGCTGTGCTCGCTCCCGTGACGGCGGGGCTCATCTCCTTTCTTGCGACCAAGATCGCCTACGGCATCACCCGAAAGCGCGAACGTGACGGCTTCAAGAAGGGCCAGGTCTTCACGTCATCCCTCGTTTCGCTTGCTCACGGCACCAACGACGCCCAGAAGACGATGGGGGTCATCACCCTCACACTCATCGCGGCAGGTCTTCAGCCCGAGGGCAGCGGACCCGAGTTCTGGGTGATCGTGGCGTGCGCCCTCGCGATTGCGATCGGAACCTACTCGGGTGGTTGGCGCATTATCAAGACCCTCGGTCGCGACATTACTGAGATCGAACCCGCCCAGGGGTTCGCGGCAGAAGCGGCGACGACAGCCACGATTCTCGCGTCATCTCACCTGGGCTTCGCGCTCTCGACGACGCAGGTTGCGTCGGGTTCGGTCATCGGAACGGGCGTCGGACGCAAGGGAGCCTCGGTCCGCTGGAAGACGGCAGGTCGTATCGCACTTGGCTGGCTCATCACCATCCCTGCGGCGGGCGCGGTGGGCGCACTCGCCGCCTTCATCGCGGGCTGGGGATTCTGGGGCATCGTGTTCGACGTCGTGCTCGCGGTGGCCGCGATCGTCTACATCTTCCTGCGGTCACGACGCAATCAGATCGACCACAGAAACTTCCACCAGCCCGAGCCCGGGGCGTTCGTGAGACCCAAGCGTCGCAAGAAGGTGGGTAAGCAATGACCATCGCATGGTCGTCGTTTGCGATCGTCGTGGTGTCCGCCGCCATCGCCGCGGGCCTGCTCGTCACGCTGTTCTCTCTCGCACTGCGACTCGGCGACGGCACGGCCCGCTGGCACAGGGTGACGTCGGTCGCTCTGTACGTTCTGTGTGGCCTCGTTGTGGCCTACGGCATCTATCTCATCGTTCCCGCACTGCACGGCGGATAATCGAGCCATCGCCGCGGCTCGGCTCGGCTCGGCTCGGCTGATGAGCGCTCGCACTGCCAGCGCATCCCTCGGCTCAGCTGATGAGCGCTCGCACCGCGAATGCGGCATCCGTCGCGGCCGCCACCGACAACTGCGGCAGGGTTGTGGCCGTGGAGCTGCCATCCTTCGCGTAGCCCTGGATCGTGATCGAGTAGTCGAGGTCGAACAGGAACAGCGACGAGTCGAGGTGGCCGTCGTCACCGTCGGCGATCTTGAGGGTCTGCAGCACCGCACCGTGCTCGGCCAGGCGATCGTCGGCAATCGAGGTGGGTAGGGCGCCGTACGCCTTCAGCTCGGTGTCGAGGAAGGGGATTGCGGCGATCGTCACGCCAACCTGCGCTGTCGCGTCCGGGTTCGCGTACACGCAGACCCGCTGCTCGTAGGCCTCCTGTGCTGTCTGCGAGGCCGAGAGTGCTTCGTCGTAGCTGAGGCCGGCCAGCAACTCGGGGAGCGCATCGGTGACGGTGCCGCAGCTGGGCAGGTTGCCAGCGGAGGTGCCGCCCGGCGCACTTGTCGGGCTGGATGACGGTGTCGAGCTGTCTGGCGAGGCGCCGGGCGCGCTCGTGCAGGCGGCGAGCAGAATGGTCAGGAGTACTGCACCGGATGCAGCGAGAAGACGACGAGGCATCCGACGACGATAACAACCGAAACTGGACGTAGAGTTGTCTTCTTCGCCAGTCAAAGGAGATCGACGATGACAATTACGCCACAAGCGCCCGCTCCACAACTGCCAACCGGCGGTTCAACCCTCACCCGAATCGAAACCGATTCTCTCGGCTCGATGGCCGTGCCCATTTCTGCCTATTGGGGAATCCACACGGCACGTGCGCTCGAGAACTTTCCCATCACTCGGCGGGCCCTGTCGGTATACCCCGACCTGATTCGTGCCCTCGCCCGCGTCAAGCAGGCGGCCGCTCGCGCGAACCTCGAGATCGGCGTGCTTGAGCCCGAGAAGGCCGCGGTCATCGATCAGGCGTGCGAGGAGATCATCGCCGGCGCCCTGCACAAAGAATTCTGTGTTGGTGTCATCCAGGGTGGTGCTGGCACCTCCACCAACATGAATGCCAACGAGATCATCGCCAATCGTGCTCTCGAGCTTCTCGGGTTCGAGAAGGGCGATTACGCCCACCTCAGCCCGATCGACGACGTCAATCGCAGCCAGAGCACGAACGACGTGTATCCCACGGCCATCAAGCTCGCCATGGTGTTCGGCATTCAGCGCCTGCTCGCCGAACACAAGCTGCTCACTGCATCCTTCGCGGCCAAAGGTGTGGAGTTCCGGCACATCCTGAAGATCGGTCGCACCCAGATGCAGGATGCGGTTCCCATGACGCTGGGGCAGGAGTTTTACGGCTTTGCTCACACGCTCGAGGAGGACTACGACCGCCTCGCCGAGGTGATCCCGTGGATGAACGAGATCAACATGGGTGCGACCGCGATCGGCACCGGCATCACGGCCGACCCGCGCTACGCGGACGCCGTGCGTCGCCACCTCATCGAGGTCACGGGCATCGACATGGAGACGGCTCCCGACCTCATCGAGGCGACGAGTGACGCTGGCATCTTCATGACTCTCAGTGGCACGCTCAAGCGCGCTGCGGTGAAGCTGTCGAAGATCTGCAACGACCTGCGCCTGCTCTCGAGTGGGCCGCAGGCGGGACTGAGCGAGATCTTCCTTCCCGCTCGCCAGGCCGGTTCGTCGATCATGCCCGGCAAGGTCAATCCGGTGATTCCCGAGGTTGTCAATCAGGTCGCGTTTAGCGTTATCGGGGCGGATGCCACGGTGACGGCTGCCGCGGAGGCGGGCCAGTTGCAGCTCAATGCGTTCGAGCCGGTTATCGCACACTCGATTCTGCAGTCGCTCATGTGGATGACGAACGCGTGCTACACCTTGCGCGTCAACTGCATTGACGGCATCACCGCCAATATCGAGCGGCTTGCCATGCAGGTGGAGACGAGTGTGGGAGTTGTGACAGCTCTCACGCCCTACATCGGGTACGCCGCGGCGGCCACTCTTGCTCACACCGCACTCACGACCAACGCCTCGATCAAGGACCTCGTTGTTGACGCTGGCCTCATGACCGAAGAAAAGGTCGCGTCGGTGCTGTCGCCGGAGCGTCTCAGCGGAATGGTCGCCTTCACCGGGCCCCTCACGCTTCCGGTCGTGCCCCCGCCCGCCGGTTCGGTATAGCCCAGCGCACCTCTCATAGTCTCGTGAGGGGGTTGCGGCTTCTGAGGGGTATGGGTTCTTGTGCTAGCCCTGGTTGGGGTACGAGCCAGTAGGTGTGATCTGGATCTCTGCGGATTGTCCACTTGTTGGCGTGGAGTTCCGTGTGGTGGAAGCGGCAGAGGGGGATGCCGTTGGTGAGTGTGGTGTTGTGTCCGTTCCAGGGTTCGATGTGGTGCACTTCGGTCATGGAGGGTGGTCGGTCGCAGTCACCGACGGGGCAGCCGTTCCAATGGGCGGCCAACGCGATGCGGTCTTTGATCGAGTGCAGCCTCTGGGTTTCCCCGGTGGCGATGGCTTTGTTCTGTCGGAAGATGATGGGGAGGTACCCGGTGTCGCAGAGGTACCGTTTCGCGGTCTGGATTGAGATGGCTGCGGGCTGGCCTTCGAGGTAGGCGACCCCGTTGCCGTCGTGCAGCGATTCGGCTTGCACGTGCACCCGCACCGCCGGGGAGCGAGTGCCGAGTAGTTTCTGGGGGTCGATGTCGGTGCCGGCGGCGCGCACTCCGAGTCGGACGAGGTCGAGGAGGGCGTCGTGGGCGAGTTGCTCGTTGCTGCGCGGGTCATCCACCACCGACCGGGCGCGTTCGGCCTCGTCGGGGTCGGTGAACCTGGGGCCACCCAGGCGTGGCGAGAGCATGGCCTGCACGGGCCCGATCAGTTCCGCGGCGGACTCGGGGTCGCTGATGATGGTGGTGACTTGCATGCCGTCGGCGCGGATGTACCACTTCAGCGACCGCTGCGACCGGCGGTGCGCTTCAAGGTCGTCGACCCCCGCTATGTCGAGGCGGTCGCGCATCTGCCGGGCCGCCTTGCCCGTGTGCTCCGGCGTCGACGACACCGCGAACTCAACCAACGCCGCCGCGGCATCCTGCAGGTCATCCGCCGCCACCCGGTCGCTGGGCGCGCCCAGCCCTGCGGTGATGGCGGCGGCAGAGGCAACGGAGAGCGTGCCGTCCTGCACCGCTTGCTGCATCGGCGCCAACCACGGCGACCCGGCCGCAGCCCCCACAGTCGCCAACGCTCGTGCTTCGGAGAACGACACCCCCGTCAAGACCTGGATCGCCTTCTCCGCAGACGCGGCACCCAGCCGGGATGCCAGCCCGTTGTGGCCGAGCGCACGGTCGGAGCGCCGCGCGAGCTCGCCCGATATTGCCGCGAGCCGGGCATCCACCTGCTGGCGCACCGCGCCCGCTGAACGGTGCAAGGCGAGTAGGTCTTCATCGGACAAGTCACTCAGCCCCTCAACGCACGGCAGCGCCACCATTTCTGGGGCTGTCGTGGAGCTCGGGGTCATAACACGATTTTACCAAACATTAGAACTGGTGTTCGATTTATCCACAGAGCAATGTAGATTCGTTGGCCGAGTAGATCGGCAAAAGTGCCATCGCCTCGGGGCGAGAACGGGGGGCCGTGAGCAATCGGGCGGTGTTTGCCGCTGCGCTTGCTACTCGAATGCGGCATTGCTCGGGCAAGCGGCGATACTCGAAGGCCCCGTCACTCGGCAAGTCGCGACACTCGGCCGCCCCGATACTCGGCATGCAGCGCTACGCGGGCCCGCCGCGTCACTCAGGCTTACTTGGAGTCGACGTCGTCCTCGTCGTCAATAACGTCGAGGATCTTGTCGCGCGCTTCGCCCGCGGTCGCCACCGCGTTCTCGACTGCCGCCTCGCCGCGCTCACGCAGGTCGCCCGCCACCTTGGCGGCCTGGCCGCGCACGTCGGCCGCGGTGTCTGACACCTTGCCGGCAACGTCTTTGGCAGTCGCGCTCGTCTTGGCCGCGACGTCTTTGGCCGCAGCCGAGGTCTTGGCTGCCACGTCTTTCGCGGTCTCGGCGGTCTTTGACGCAACGTCTTTCGCAGTCTCAGCGGTCTTTGACGCGACATCCTTCGCGGCATCGGCGACAACGCCCGGGGCCGCCTTGGCGGCCGCTTCGGCGCGTTCGCGGATGATCGGTGCCTGCTGGCGCGCGTAAACCTCGACGTCTCGGCGCGCCTTCGCAACGCGCGGGTTCTCCCAGTAGTCGCGGATTACCTTCTTGGCCTTCTCGAGGTTGGCCCGCCCAGACTCCGTGCCGAGCAGGTAGAAGGCGGCGGCACCGAGGGCAATCACGAACAACTTTGGCTTCATGTCTCCACCCTAGGTCGACCGACTGGCAGTGACCAGACGGTTGACATTTGTGTCACGACTCAGGAACTACCTCAGAGGCGGGGCGATCGGGTCGCCAGCCGCGCCAGCGTGGTTGACGGAGTTTTCCCGTGCGACTCCACTCGGCGAACTCCACCTCGCCTACCAGGCTCGGGGTGATGAACCGCGCGTCCGCCGCATCGAGGGCTGGCAACTCTTCGAACGGACTGGTCTTGCGCTCCATTCGTGCGAACTTCGACGCGAGGGCATCGAGATCTTTGTCGCTGAACCCGGAACCGACGCGCCCGACGTAGCGCAACGACCCGTTCTCGGGGATGCCCATAAGCAGTGACCCGACACGATGTGACCGCGATCCCGATCCCGGCCGCCAGCCACCGATCACGACCTCTTGGGCGAGATTGTGCTTGACCTTCAACCACGACCGAGATCGCTTGCCCGGCAGGTACGTGCTGTCGCGGCGCTTGGCCATGATCCCTTCGAGCCCGAGCGTGCGGCTCGTGGCCACGGCGGCGGCGACGTCGCCCTCGAACACGGGCGGCAGTTGCACCGAGGCATCCGTTCGAACGTTGGCCTCGAGCTTGTCCCGCCGTGTCGAATAGGGCAGGTCGACGAGGCTCTGACCGTCAAGCTGCAGCAGGTCGAAGGCCATGAAGTGCACGGGCGTGGATGCCGCGGCACGATCCACCTCGGACTTCTTGGTGAGCTTCATGCGGGTCTGCAGCAGGCCGAAGTCGGGTCGGCCTGCCTTGTTGATCGCCACGATCTCGCCGTCGATCACGGCGTCGCCGTCGACGAGGTCGGCGAGGGTCGCGAGTTCGGGATAACTCACGGTCACGTCGATTCCGTTGCGGCTCAGCAGCGTCACGTGCCCGTCGATGATCTCTGCAATGGCACGGATGCCGTCCCACTTCATCTCGAACGCCCACTCTGCGGCATCGCCCAGCTCTCCGACGACGCCGGGGGAGGCGAGCATGGGCGCCAGCGACTTCTCCGACCCGCGCTTCATCGGTCGGGTGCCGCCGATCACTTTGCGACGAGAGTCGATCTTGGCGGTGCGCACGGGCTGCTCGCTCACATCCTTCATGAGGTGGATGAGCCAGTTGTTTTCGTTGCCGTCGCGACCGCCCGTCTGGATGAGGGCATAGCGATGGGAGCCGTGTTTCTCGCCGTGGAGCGTGGCGATTACCTCCTTGCCGTCGCGCCACTTCTCAAGGTCGTAGGTGCCGCGATCCCAGATCGTGACGTCACCCGCGCCGTACTGGCCCGCCGGGATCGTGCCTTCGAACGCTCCATACGCGAGCGGGTGGTCTTCGGTTTGCACCGCGAGGTGGTTCTGCGCGATGTCGGTCGGCACTCCTTTGGGAATTGCCCAGCTCACGAGCACCCCATCGTGCTCGAGCCGAAAGTCGTAGTGGAGTCGACGGGCGTGGTGCTCCTGGATGACGAAGCTGTTGCCTTCCGAGGTGGGCGGCGCCTCGTCGGGCACCGGCTCGGGTGTCTTCGATCCGTCACGCATGCTGCGGTACTGGGCGAGTCGATCGTCGGCCAGTTGCACAAAGCCGGCCATGCGCTCGGGGGTGGGCTCAAGAGACGCCAAGTGGCCCGCCGTGAGTTCGGCGAGCAGATCCCCCTTCTTCTCGACGCGCGCGATGACTTCTGCGTAGTCGAGATGCTTGAGCGTCTTGCTGTCGAGCTCTTTCCACGTTCGCGGGGCGGCGACCGTGGGGTGCGACCGGCCGCGCAGCGAGTAGGGGGTGATCGTGGTCTTGTTGCCGTTGTTCTGGCTCCAGTCGACCAGCACCTTGCCGTCACGAAGCACTTTCTTCATGTCGCTCACGATGAGGTCGGGATGATCCGCCTCGAGCGCGCGGGCCAGCTCGTGCGCGACATCCGATATCTGGTCGCTCGTCTGACGCCCGTCGAGGGCGGCATAGAGGTGGATGCCCTTGCTCCCGCTCGTGACGGGCATCGGGTCAAGGCCCATGTCCTTGAGAATGGCCCGGGCCAGGCGCGCGACCTCGGCGCACTCCTGTAACCCCGCACCGGGACCCGGGTCGAGGTCGAGCACCATGCGGTCGGGGTTCTTGCGCACGCCCGTGCGGCCGAACTGCCACTGGGGCACATGAATTTCGAGTGCGGCGATCTGGCCGAGCCAGGTCAGGGTCGCGAGGTCGTTGACGAGCGGGTAGCTGTTGACGTGGTCGGAGTGCTGGATTTCGCGCCTGCGCACCCACTGGGGGGTGGATCGCTCGTCGAGGTTCTTCTGGAAGAACATCTCGCCGGGTGCGTCGTCGGTGCCGACCCCGTGCACCCAGCGCTTGCGGGTGGCTGGCCGGTTGGCCGCGTGGCGGATGAGCGCATCGGCGACGCGGGCGTAGTAGTCGATCACATCGCCTTTGGTCGTGCCCGTCTCGGGATAGAGCACCTTGCCAAGATTGGTCAGTTTGAGGCGGTGCCCATCGATCGATACGTACTGCTCATCGGCGGCCATCACCCCATCATCCGGCCTGTTGCCCATCGAGGCAAAGGGGTGGACGTGGCTGGTGTTGACAGTGTTCACTTAAGAGATGCGATCAATTTGGAAGGGCGCGATCACGTTCGGCCTCGTCAACGTGCCCGTCAAGGTTTACAGTGCGACGGAAGATCACGACGTCTCGTTGCACCAGGTGCACGACAAGGACGGTGGTCGCATCCGGTACAAGCGCGTGTGTGAGCTTGACGGTGAAGTGGTCGAGTACGCCAACATCGCGAAGGCCTACGACGACGGCGAGCGCACCGTCGTGCTCACGGAAGCCGACCTCGCGTCGCTGCCTGCCGAGAAGAGCCGCGAGATCGATGTCGTCGAGTTCGTGCCCTCAGACCAGGTAGACCCCATCATGTTCGAGAAGAGCTACTACCTCGAGCCCGACTCGAAGTCGGTAAAGGCGTATGCGCTGCTGCGTCGCACGCTCGAGGAGACCGACCGCACGGCGATCGTGCAGTACGCACTTCGACAGAAGACCCGCCTTGGGGCGTTGCGGGTGCGCGGCGATGTGCTCATGCTCCAGGCGTTGCTGTGGGACGACGAGGTGCGCGAGGCGCGGTTCCCGTCGCTCGACGAGAAGGTGACGATCAGCGCGAAAGAGCTCGAGATGTCTGAGGCGCTCGTCAAGAGCTTCGAGTCCGATTTCTCGCCCGAGAAGTTCACCGATGACTACCAGGACCAGCTCAAGGAGCTCATCGAGGCCAAGCTTGAGAAGGGTGACTCGGTCGACACCGCGGAGACCTTCGGAGAGAAAGCCGACGAGACCGACGGTGGGGGAGAGGTGCTCGACCTCATGGAGGCACTGCGCCGCAGCGTCGAAAAGAATCGCGCCGCTGCCGCCCCCGCAAAGAAGGCCCCGGCCAAGAAGCCCGCAGCAAAGAAGAAGGCGTCGGCCTAGTCGTCGCTGTCGTTCAGGATGTCGCGCGCCGCGTCGATATCGGCGGCGCGCTGTTTCGCGAGCATGAGGTTGCGGTTGGTGTCGCGCAGGGGCACCTGGATCGTCTCGGTTGCGTCGATGCCCGCCGTCAGTTGGCGCAGTCGCACCACTTCGGCATCCACCTCCGCACCGAGCACGAGCACGAGGTTCACGAGGTAGAGCCAGAGCATCAGCACGATTGCTCCGCCCAGCCAGCCGTAGATGCGGTCGTACTGGGCAACGGTCGAGACGTAAAGCGCGAAGGCCGCGGTTGCGATACTCGCGACGATGATCGCGAACGCGGCACCAAAGCTCACCCAGCGCATTCGCGCATGGCGCACGTTGGGCGTCACGTAGTAGAGCACGGCATAGAGGAGCGCTACGACGGGAATCACAAGAACCCAGCGCACGGGGCCGAGTGATCTCGAGAACAGCACGGCCACGATGATCGACATCATCACGAGGATGAACACCGCGAGCACAAGCATCGTGCCGCGGAAACGCCAGATCTGGCGACCCTCCTGCACTTCGTACGCGCTGTTCACGGCGCGCCCAAACGCCGTCGCATAACCCGACACCGTCCACAGCGAGAGCACGATGCCGACCGCGAGCGCGATACCGGGATTCGTGACCGTAAACAGCTCCGTGATGGGCGCTCTGAGTGTCTCGACGGTGTCGGACTGCACAACCTCGTCCGCGAGGTCGAGGATGATCGCTGCCGCGTCGCTCTTTCCCACCGCGATGGCGAATGCCGACACGACGGAGAGCGCGACGGGAAGGGTTGCGAGCAGGGCGAAATACGTGAGTGCCGCGGCCGAGTCGATTCCGCGGTGCCGCACAAAGCCGTGCCACGCGCGCAGTGCGGCGGCCTTCCACGCCGCGCGCGGAATGCCTCTCGCGGTGGGGTGGGTGCCGGTGTCGTCGATCACGACCGCCGTGCTCCCAGCGGCAGCACGAGCCAGGCGAGCACGATCACGACGAGCGTGATCGCTGCCGCGATGAGGCCGGCCCAGTGCCCCACGACCACGTCGAATATGAGCATCACGGTGCCGATGAGCGTCACCCCCACTGCCACGAGCGTGGCCTTGAGAATGCGGTTGGCAATGCGAACGATCTCGGCCTTGGCCTTCATCCGGAACAGGGCGCGGTGCAGGCTCACGGGCGAGAGCGCGAGCACGGTCGTCAAAGCGGCAACAACCACGAGGGTGAGGTAGGTGTCCACCTGATACGCATCGAGATCGGCAAATCGAGGCTGGAACGCGAGCGTCAGCAGAAAGCCCGTGAGGATCTGTGTGCCGGTCTGGATGACACGGAGCTCTTGCAGCAGCTCTGCCCAGTTGCGGTCGAGGCGTTCGGTCTCGGTCTCGTCGCGGCCATCGTGTGGGTCGACATCCGTGTTCGCGGTCACCCCTTGATGCTAGTCACAGGCCGGGCGCGCCAGAGGTGTAGCCCCGCGTAGCTGCGCCACGGTGCCCAGCGAGCCCCGTGAACAGCGAGGCTTTTCGCGGTGCTCGGCATGCCCAGGGCCGCGGCGCTCTGCTGCATCACGAGGTCGGTGGCGAGCAGCACGTCGGGGTTTCCGAGTACCCGCATGGCGAGATATCCCGCCGTCCACGGGCCGATGCCCGGCATCGCCTCGAGTCGAGCCATGAACTCGTCGGCGGGCATCCCGAGATCGAGAGTCAGGTCGCCGTTCACGATGGCCTCGGCCGTGCCGACGATCGTGTTCACGCGGGTTGCCGGCCCCCGCAACACGTCGCGCCCGTGGTGCGCAAACTGCTCAGCCGTGGGAAAGAGACCGTCAGTGCCGAGGTCGCGAGTGAGGTTGCCTAGTACCGTGCGAGCGGCGGCGACCGAAATCTGCTGGCCCACGAGCGTGCGGAACAGCGCTTCGTTCGCATCCATGGCACCCGGCAGCCGGATGCCCGGGCGCGCAGCCACGAGGGGCGCGAGCACGTCGTCACCGGAGAGCGCCTCATCGATCGCGATCGAGTCGGCGTCGAGGTCGAAGAGGCGCCGCACGCGAGCGACCAGCGGTGAGACATCCGACACGCTCTCGAGCCGCGCCGTGCAACTGACACCGCTGTCGCCATCGAGGGTCACGCGCAGGTGGGCGATGCCCCCGGGGAGTCGAACGCTGCGCTCGAAGAATGTGTCGTCGCCGACCTCGAGCCCCGCGACCGCGTGATCCGCGAAGAATCGCATGAGTCCGATGCCATCGAATGGGGCGCGAGCGGGCAGTCGCAGGGTGATGGTCGTGGCGCCTTCGTGAATGACGGCCTTGCCCCGACCGCGCCGGGCGAGCGCTCGCAGTCCGCTCGGGGTCGTCTCGTACACGGCGAGAATCGTGTCGTTGAACTGCCGGATGCTCGAGAAGCCCGAAGCAAACGCGACATCCGCTATCGACAGGTCAGTCGAGGCAAGCAGCGTGCGAGCGCCCTGCGCACGATGGGCCCGCGCGAGGGCGAGCGGGCCGGCCCCCAACTCGGCCGTCAACACGCGACCAAGGTGGCGAGGCGTGTATCCGAGCCGCGAGGCAAGTCCCGTGACGCCTTCGCGCTCGACGACGCCGTCGCCGATGAGCCTCATCGCGCGCGACGCGAGGTCGTCGCCCAGGTTCCAGTCGGGGGAGCCGGGCACCGCATCGGGCTGGCAGCGCTTGCACGCACGCAAGCCTGCCTCGTGGGCGGCAGCCGCGGTGCGGTAGAAGCTCACATTGCGAGCGTGCGGTGTCATGGCCGGGCAGCTCGGGCGGCAGTAGATGCCTGTCGAGTGCACGCCCGCGATGAACTGGCCGTCGAAGCGAGAATCCCGCGACGACAGGGCACGATAGCGCTCCTCGAAGCGTGGGTCGGTGATGGGTGTGGCGGCGGGCATGGTTCAAGCGTGACACCCGCGACCGACATCCACTAGCGGAATTCGGACACGGCCGCGAGGGTGCCGTTCTGGATACGCTGAGTGAGCCACCATCCCATCGACGAGAGTGACGCCGTGACCATCAGGGGACCCATTGAAGTTCTCGTCGTGGGCGCCGGATTCGGCCGCGACTTTCTGCCGTTGTACCGAGATCATCCACTCGTGGGTGCGGTCGGCATCTGCGACATCCGCATGGATGCCGCCTCTGCGCTCGCTGCCGAGCACGGCCTGGATGCCGTGTACGGCTCCCTCGACGAAGCCCTCGCGAGCGGCCGCTGGGATGCCGTTCACCTCGCAACTCCCGTGCGCTTTCACGTTGAGCAGACGCTTGCCGTGCTCGCTACCGGGCGGGCCTGCGCGAGCGCGGTTCCCATGGCGACGAGCCTCGACGGCATCGCGCGAGTGATAGATGCGGCGGCTCAGGGCATCTACATGATGATGGAGACCTCGCTCTACCACCGGGAGTATCTGCAGGCGCTCGAGTTGCGCGACGCGGGCGAGCTCGGTCGCATCAGTTACCTGTCGGGCGCTCACATGCAGGACCTCGACGGCTTTCCCTCTTACTGGATGGGCTACGCGCCCATGGAGTACGCGACCCACATCGTCGCGCCCATCCTCGGGCTTGCCGCAGCCCCCGCCATCTCGGTGTCGTGCCTGGGTTCGGGTCGGCTCCTGCCGAGCCACCGCGGGGACGGCAGCAACCCGTTCCCCATTGAGTCAGCGCTTTTTCGGCTCGGGGGCAGCGGCGGGCTTGCGGCGCAGGTCACGATGTCGTTTTTCGAGAACGCGCGTCTCTACACCGAAGGGTTCAACGTGTACGGCGATCGTGGCGCTATCGAGTGGCCGTCGATCGAATCGGGCCCCTCGGTGATCTATCGGGCGGGACCGCAGGATGGCGCAACCAAAGGCAGGGCGATCGACCGTCGAGAGGTGCTCGCACCCGACCGTACTGACACGCTGCCCGAAGCACTGCGACCCTGGGCTTCGGGCCGATCCCACGGCGGATCGCACCCGCATTTGGCCCACGAGTTCGTGTCTGCCGTGCACGAGGGTCGACCGTCGGCGATCAACGAGACCGTCGCCGCAACCATCACCGCTCCCGGCATCGTGGCTCACCAATCGGCGCTGCAGGGTGGAGCGCCCCTCGCGATTCCTCGGTACGGCACCGTGTCACAATGAAGTGGTGAGCACTACGACGTCGACCGCACCCGGCAGCGAACCAGCCCACGACTCCCGCTCGGTCGTCGACAGGCTTCGCGCCGAACTGGGAGATGCCGTCTCGGTCGAGGCTTCCGCGCTCGCCGCCGCCCGGTCCGATAAGTCGGGGCACGTCTCGGCGGCGCCGCCGCTCGCTGTCGTCACCGCTCGAAGCATCGACGACGTGCGTGCCGTCATGCGCATCGCCACCGAGACCAGAACACCCGTTGTCACGCGCGGCGCAGGCACCGGGCTTGCGGGCGGCGCGATCGCCACCGAGGGCGAGATCGTGCTCTCCACGCTCGGGATGAATCGCCTGCTCGAGGTCTCGATCGACGACGAACTCGCGGTCATCGAGCCGGGCATCCTTAACGCTGCGCTCAACGAGCAACTCCTGCCATACGGGCTGTGGTTCGCGCCCGACCCCGCGAGTCGTGCGATCTCGACGGTCGGTGGCAACATCGCGACCAACGCGGGCGGTCTGCTGTGCGCCAAGTACGGAGTCACCCGTGAGGCCGTGCTCGGTCTCAAGGTTGTACTCGCCGACGGACGACTCATCGAACTGGGTCACCGCACCGTCAAGGGAGTCACCGGTCTCGACTTCACCGCTCTCATGATTGGCTCCGAGGGCACCCTCGGCGTGATCGTGGAGGCGACGGTGAAGCTGCTGCCCCTCGTGACGGGCACGGTGGCGACCATCAGCGCCACCTTCTCCAGCGTGGAAGATGCCGCGCGCGCCTCGGCCGTCGTAAGCGCCTCGGGCCTTCATCCGGCCATCATGGAGCTCATCGGCGACAGCGCCATGGCGGCAATCTCCGCTCACCTCGGGCTTGCCCACCCGGGCGGGTCGCAGCTCATCGTGCAGTTCGACGGCCCCGGCGCGAGCATTGAGGCGGATGCTGCGCTCGCATCAATTCGCTCGTTGGGCGGCACAGCCGAACTCTCGACCGACCGCGCCGAGGGCGAACGACTGTTTGCCGTTCGGCGGGCCTTTCACCCGGCAATGCTCGACGTTGGCACGGTGCTCATCGAAGATGTCTGCGTTCCCCGTAGCAAGCTGCCCGCTATGTTTGCCGCCATCAACGACATTGAGCAGCGGTACGGCATCTCCATCCCGACCGTCGCCCACGCGGGCGATGGCAACCTTCACCCCAACTTCGTGTTTCAGGGCACCGAGGTGCCGGCCGAGATCTGGTCGGCCGCCGACGAGCTCTTTCTTGCCGCGCTGCGACTCGGGGGCACCCTGACGGGCGAGCACGGGATCGGGCTGCTCAAGCGGCGGTGGCTGCGCGACGAGCTCGGCGACGACCAGTTGCAGCTGCAGCAGCAGGTGAAAGCGGTGTTCGATCCGCTGGGGCTGCTCAACCCCGGCAAGGTCTTCTAAACCTCCCGTAATCACCGTGGGCCGCAGCAATAGGCTTGGGGTATGACCTTCCTGCCCATCACGACCTACGACACTCTTGGCCCGGAGGGCAAGGCGGCCAGTGACCGCCAGGTCGAACTGCACGGTGGCCGAATCACCAACATGAAGGCCACACTGCTGAGCCACGTTCCCAGTTTTCGGGCGTACATGGAGTGGTACACGCTTCGCGATGAGCTCGTACCGTTCATCGGCGAGCGCGCCGTGTCGCTCTTCTCCTATGCGATCTCTGATGAGAACGACTGCCTCGTGTGCTCGGTGTTCTTCCGCCGCATCCTGATCGACAATGGCGAAGACCCGGATAACCCCCAGGTGACCGAGGTCGAGCAACTGCTCATCGACTGGGGCAGGCTTATCGCGAGCAGTCCGGGGGGAATCCCTGACGCGTTCTACGCTCGGCTCGAGGCCGCCTTCAACCCACAGTTGCGGGTGCTGTTGGTTGCGTTTGCAGGACAAATGGTTGCCACGAACCTCGTGAACACCGTCGGCCGCATACCGCTCGACGAAGTGCTCTACGACTACCGCAAGCCCGGCGACACGCGCACGGTATGAGCCAGCGACGAGCGCTCGTCGTGCGCGGCGGCTGGGAGGGACACAATCCGGTCGGGGCGACCGAGCTTTTCATACCGTTCCTGCACGCCAACGACTTCGAGGTCACGATCTCGGAGACGGTCGAGGTTTACGGTGACGCCGACCTGCTGGCCGCCACCGACCTCATTGTGCAGTGCATCTCGTTCGGCACGATCGACGAGACCCAGGTTGCCGGGCTGAGCGCGGCGATCGCCAGCGGTACGGGCTTCGCGGGCTGGCACGGCGGTATCGTCGATTCGTTCCGCAACAGCTCCGCGTACCTCCAGCTGGTGGGCGGGCAGTTTGCGGAGCACCCCGGTGGCATCAAGCCCTTCTCGGTCGAGATTGTGCCGGCCGCGGCATCCCACCCCATTGTCGACGGGCTCGACGGCTTCGAGGTTGAGTCGGAGCAGTACTGGGTGCTGAGCGACGCCCACAACGAGGTGCTCGCGCAGACCACCCACGGCGCCGATACCGGGCCGTGGGGCGTGCCCGTCACGGTGCCCGCCGTGTGGACGCGGTCGTGGGGCGCTGGCAGCATCTTCGTCTCGACAATCGGTCATCGCGTGGCCGACTTCGACGTGCCCGAGGTGCGCACCCTCACCGAGAGAGGCCTGCTGTGGGCGAGCAGGTGAAGCACTTCGACGGCCGCGTCGCTTTCATCACGGGCGCGGCGCACGGTCAGGGGCGCGCGGTTGCCCTTGCGCTCGCGGCCGAGGGAGCCGACATCGTGGCGTTTGATGTGGCCTCCAAGATCGAGTACCCGGCCTACGCGCAGGGTTCGAGCGCCGAGCTCGACTCGCTCGTGGCCGAGGTCGAGGCGCTGGGTCGGCGAGCGCTCGCCTGCGTAGGTGATGTTCGGGATTCCGCAGCAATCCAGTCCGCTGTCGACGCCGCTGTTGCCACCCTGGGCCGCATCGATGTGCTGTTCAACAACGCGGGCATCGTGGCCTACGCTGCGGCCGACGAGATGTCGGAGCTCGAGTGGCACACCATGATCGACGTCAACCTCACGGGGCCGTTCTTGGTGGCGCGAAGCGTGATCCCGGTCATGAAGGCGCAAAGTGCGGCAGGCATCAAGGGCGCCGTGATCATCAACAACTCGTCGGTCATGGGGCTTCGGGGAGGCAACCGCCTCTCCCACTACGTTGCGTCCAAACACGGGTTGACCGGTCTCACGAAGGCGTGGGCGATCGAGCTCGCGCCCTTCGGAATACGGGTGGTGAGCATCCATCCGACCGGCGTCAACACGCCCATGAATGACGGACTCGCAGAACTCGAGGGGGCCACTGCGATCGAGATCGCCGAGCGCTCCGCGGGCAATCTGCTGCCCGGCGTGCCGTGGATCGAGGCATCCGATGTCGCGGAGCTCGTGCTTTACCTCGCGAGCGATCGCGCTCGCTACGCGACGGGTGCGCAGTTCACGCTCGACGCGGGCCTGCTCACGCGCTGACGGCCCGCTCACCCCGCTCACCCCACTCACCCCTCCCGCTCCCGCCCCCACTCACCCCCCGCGAGATCGCCCAAAACGTGGGTCTTTCTGCGCCCGGATGCACGATTCAGGCGATCTCGGCGAAGGTTGGCAGAAACCACACGATGCGGGCCGTCGGGGGCACCCGTCGGGCGACCATAATCGAGAGGTGACTGACACCCGCGTGCGCACCTACCGGATCCACCCCGCGTGGATCGTCGCGCTCGTCGCCTTTTTGGCGCTCGTCGGGGCCGCGGGGTTCCGGGCCGCGCCGAGCGTGCTCATGCTTCCCCTCGAGGATGAATTCGGCTGGACCCGCACCCAGCTGTCGCTCGCGGTAACCGTCAACCTGCTGCTCTACGGACTCATGGCCCCGTTCGCCGCGGCGCTCATGGCGCGTTTTGGCCTGCGGAAGGTGACATCCGTCGCCCTGCTGCTGGTTGCTTCGGGCGCGGCACTGAGCATCTTTGCGACCGAACCCTGGATGCTCGTGCTCACGTGGGGCTTGCTGATTGGCCTCGGTACCGGGTCGATGGCGCTCGTGTTCGCGGCGACCGTGGCGGACCAGTGGTTCGTGAAGAGTCGCGGACTGGTGGTCGGCATTCTCACCGCGGGCAGCGCCACGGGGCAACTCGCGTTTCTGCCGTTCATCGCGATCCTCGTGGAGAATCAGGGCTGGCGACAGGCGAGCCTGCTCGTGGCCGGGGGAGCACTGCTCGTCGTACCACTCGTGCTGATCTTCCTGCGCAACAGCCCAGCCGACCTGGGGATGACCCCTTTCGGCGCGCCCGAGGGGTATGTCGCTCCCGTGCGAGCGGCGGGCAACCCGGTCAGGAACGCGCTCGCGACGCTCGCGCGGGCAAGCCGGGTGCGCACGTTCTGGGCGCTCGTCGCGGGGTTCGCCATTTGTGGTGCCACCACGAACGGCCTCATCGGCACGCACTTCATTCCGAGCGCGCACGATCACGGCATGCCCGAGACGACGGCCGCCGGCCTGCTCGCGGTCGTGGGCATCTTCGACATCATCGGAACGATCGCCTCGGGGTGGCTCACCGATCGCATCAACCCGCGCATCCTGCTCGCCGCCTACTACGGGTTCAGAGGGCTGGGGCTGCTCGTTTTGCCGTTCCTGCTCTCGGCAACGGTGCAGCCGCCCATCATCATCTTCGTCGTGATCTACGGCCTCGACTGGGTCGCGACGGTGCCCCCGACGGTCGCCCTGTGTCGTGAGATTTTCGGCAAGGACGGCCCCATCGTGTTCGGGTGGGTCTTCGCATCGCATCAGGTGGGCGCGGCGATCGCCGCGACTGTGGCCGGCGTCGTGCGCGATACGACGGGGCAGTACACGGCGGCCTGGTTCGGCGCTGCCGGACTCTGCATGGTCGCCGCGGTGGTGAGTGTCACGATTACTCGCAAGCGGGTCGAGCTCGTCGAGTCGGCACCGAAGACGTAGGGTTTCAGGGTGTTCATCGCCCTGCTCCTCGCCCTCTGGGCGGGCATCCTTGCTCTCCAGCTTGCCGACATCGTCATAACGGCCAGCCGACTTCCGCAGCTCTCGGCCTTTGCCGCCATCCGCGCTGAACTGACGGATGCCTCGGGTGCGCGTCTCACAGCCGAGCAACTGGTTGCGTTCCGCGAGCAGATCGCCGAGCTCGACGCGCGCGAGGCCTCTCGGGCCGTTCCACCGGGGCGAGGATCAACCGAGCAGCTGTGGCGCGGAACCCCGTGGCGTCTGGCTCCCGTGCTTCTCTCGTTCGTTCCGGTGTTCCTCATGACCGAGGTGTGGCCCCTCAGCCTGCTTGCCCTGCTGCTGCCCGTGATCACCTACGTGCTCGCGCTCGCGGCGGCGCGCGCATCCGTTGCCGCATCGAGCGCCCGCGCACTGTTGCACGAGGCCCACCGCGCCGAGATCGAAGAGCTGCTTGACCGGGCCGCCAGGGCCAGCCGCAAACGAGTGGCCGGGTTGGGGGATCGCGTGACTCGAGCCCTGCAGATTCTGCGCGAACAGCAGGGCTGACCGCGCGCACGTGACGCCACCCAGTAGGGTCGGAGCCATGACCCAGGTGAACCCGACTTCGGCAACTCGCGACTACACGGCAGCAGCCGGGGTGGTGGCGGCCGAGCCCACGAGCGCCCCGGCCGACGTCGCTGCGCAGGCCGCAGCGGGCGTTCAACCCGGTCTCACGACCCCGGCGGCGCGACGCAGCTCGGGAGTGCTCGCCGCTGGCATCGTCGGCGTCATCCTGCTGTCGGTGATCATGCTTCTCGTGCTCGTCTACCTGATCGCGGGCCTCGGTCCCGATGCCTTCGCTCTGGGCGGCATCATGGCGCTCATCCCGTTTGGCATCGTGTTTTTCGCGGTTCGCTGGATCGATCGCTGGGAACCGGAGCCTCGCCTGGCCGTTGTCTTCGCCTTTCTGTGGGGCGCCGGCATGTCGGTGCTCATCGCCCTCATCGTGGGCGCGGAGATCGACAACGTCGTCAACAGCATGGGCGGCCCGGGGTCGGGATACGAATTCTTCACCACGGCCATCCAGGCTCCGATCGTCGAAGAAACGGCCAAGGGCCTCGGCGTGCTCATCCTGTTCTTCGTCGCGAGGCGCCATTTCGACGGACCCGTCGACGGCTTCGTGTACGCGGCGTGGGTTGCGGGTGGCTTCGCGTTCACCGAGAACATCCTCTATTTCGGCTCCCAGCTCGTCGAGGTCGGCGGCTTCGACGCGAGTGTGCTCGAGACCTTCCTCATCCGCGGCATCATGTCGCCCTTCGCTCACGTGATGTTTACGGCCTGCACGGGTATCGCGCTAGGCATTGCAGCGCGTCGCACCAACGCTCTCGGTGCCCTCGGCTTCTTCGTGCTGGGGCTCATCCCGGCGATCCTGCTGCATGCCCTCTGGAACGGCGCGCTGTTCTTCGTTGGCAACTTCTACGTGTACTTCGGCATCGTGCAGGTGCCGCTCTTCGTGGGCGCGATCCTGCTCGTGCTTGCCCTGCGCCGCCAGGAGGCCAAGCTCACCTACGACCGCCTGAGCGAGTACGCGGCCGTGGGCTGGTTTGCGCCCGCAGAGGTCAGTTCACTCGCGACGCCCGAGGGCCGTCGAGGCGCCATTTCCTGGGCGCAGGGGCTGGGTAAGGCGCCCGCCATGAAGGCGTACATACGGGATGCGACGAAGCTCGCCTTCGCGCGTCAGCGCATCATCACCGGCCGAGGCCGCGGTCGCGCGCAGGCCGACGAGGCACAGCTGCTCGCTGCGATCGTCGATTCGCGGCGCGCCCTCACGCGCTAGCTACCGCGTCGGGGTCAGCGCGTCGTACTCACGGAAACTCCGCTGCGCGCGCAGCAGGAGCGCGATGATCACCATGATCGCGAGTCCGCCGAGCAAGGGCGGAAACCACAGGGTCGTGATCGCGGCGAGCCCGCCCATGAACATCTCGCCGAGGCGTGGTCCGCCCGTGACAACGACAGTGAACACCCCCTGCACTCGTCCGCGCATGTCGTCGGGGGCAGCGGCCTGCAGCATCGTCATCCTGAAGATGCTGCTGACGTTGTCTGAGGCTCCCATGCCCGCCGTCATCACTGCGGCGATCACGAGCGCGGGGATGTTCGCCTGATGGATCTCGGTACCCACGGGTGCGAACCATCCGGTGGCAAGCAGGCCGATCACGATTCCGAATCCGACGATGAACATGCCGTAGACGGCGATCGACCAGCCGATTGCCACGCCCTGTCGGCGCACCTGCCCGAGCCGACCCGAGAGCAGGCTCGACAGCAGCACCCCCACGGCGCCAGCCGCGACGAGCACTCCCACCGTCACGGCGCCGCCCCCAATCAGCAGGGCTCCAACAGCGGGGAACAGCACCTGTGGGCGCCCAAAGGTCATGGCAACAATGTCGACGATGAACGACATGCGAATGTTGGGAGCCGTGCGCAGAAACTCAAGCCCCTCGCGCACCGACGCCCAACCCGGGCGGGTCGTGGGTCCCTCGGGCTTGATCGCGGGCAGCGAGACGATCCCGAGGAACCCTGCGATGAAGAGCACGGCGTCGATCGTGTACGTCCAGCCGAAGCCGGTTGCGGCAACGAGCACGCCGGCCAGTGCTGGGCCGACGGTGAGGGCAACGCCGAAACTGATGCCGTTGAGAGCGGAGGCGGCAGGCAGCAGTGACGCGGGCAGCAGTCGCGGCACGATCGAGAACCGCGTCGTGCCCGAGGTGGCCGAGGTGATCGCAATGAGTACCGCGAGCAGGTAGAGCGGCCAGACGACGTCGACGTGCATCCACGCGAGCACGGCAAGTGCGATGCTGCACAACCACGAGAGCACCGAGGAGATGATCAGCACGACCCGTCGATCGAAGTGGTCGTTGAGCAGGCCCGCGTAGAGGCCGAACACGATCATCGGTACAAGAGCGAAGCCCGAGACAAGCGCCACGGCGAACGTGGACTGCGTGAGGTCGTACACCTGCAACGCAATGGCAACGAGCGTGAGTTGGGCGCCGATCGCGGCGATGGATGCACCGGCCCAGAGTCGCGCAAAGGCCGGGCTGTGCTTGAGCGGGGCGAGGTCGACGAAGTGGCTGCGAGTGCTCACGAGGGGCAGTCGACGTTCTGGAGCACACTCCATCGTGTCACGCCGTTGAGCTGACCGCCGACGGGGTTAAAGACTGAACGCCCAGCGGTGCGGCAATGCCTGCGACTCTTCTGGGCGATCAGTTGTACTGCATCCAGAGTGTCACTGCGACTCGATGCGCGCAAGAGGTTTGCGGCGAGTCGGTAGACTAGACCGCTGGATTTTGAGGGGTGGAGTGGATGCCGTCAGGCGAGTTGGCCCGGGAACGTGAGTATGTAGGCACGCTGTACGCGCGCCTCGATGAACTGCGCGATGAGGCACAGCTCCAGTTGGAGGCGGTGCGCCGCAGCACCCCGGGAGGAACGCACCAGAACCGCTCCGAGCGCGATGCTTTCGCTCGCATCTACGAGGATCGCGTGCTGCAGCTGCGCCAAATCGACGAGCGGTTGGCGTTCGGACGCCTCACGTTCGACACGACCGACGACAACACCCCTGCCCACCGCTACATCGGTCGCATCGGCCTGCGTGACAGTGACCAGCAGCCGATCCTGCTCGACTGGCGAGTACCGCAGGCTCGAGCGTTCTACCAGGCCACCGCGGCGACCCCACTGGGCGCTCGCGCTCGCCGCCACCTGCAGAGCCAGGGGCGCGAGATCATTCGCATTGACGACGAGATCTTCGACCGCGAGTTGCTCGAGGGCGATGCATCCGGGCTGCAGGGTGAGGCCGCGCTCCTGGCCACGCTCACGGCGCAGCGCACGGGGCGCATGGGTGACATCGTTGCGACCATCCAGGCTGAGCAGGATGCGATCATCCGGTCCGAGCTCGGCGGCACGCTCGTCGTGCAGGGCGGTCCCGGCACGGGAAAGACCGCCGTGGCGCTGCACCGCGCCGCGTACCTGCTCTACTCACACCGAGAACGACTCGCGGGCTCGGGCGTGCTCATCGTTGGCCCGTCGCGGTCGTTTCTGCAATACATCGAGGCGGTTCTGCCGTCGCTGGGTGAGACCGGGGTAGTGCTCTCGAGTGTCGGCCAGCTGTTTCCGGGGCTCGATACCGCTGTCGACGACGATCAGGATGTTGCTGCCCTCAAGGGTTCGCTTGAGATGGCGCAGTTGCTCGCGCGCGCCGTCAAGTCCCGCCAGGTGGTGCCGACCGAGCCGCAGGTCGTCGACGTCAACGGTGAATTGCTCACGATCCCACCGCAGCTCATCCACAGTGCGATGCAGCGCGCGTGGGAGACCAAGAAGGCTCACAACCTGGCGCGCGTCACGTTCAACAAGGCAGCGCTGTCGGCGCTGTCGCGCATTCTTGCCGTGCAGCTGCGCGAGCATGGCAACACCATCGAGGAGAGCGACCAGGCCTGGCTGCGCGAAGACCTGCGCACGTCGCAAGATGTCAAGGTCGTGCTGAACACGGCCTGGTTGCCGCTCACGCCCCAGAAGCTGCTGCAGGATCTCTACGCTCGCCCGCAGTGGCTTGAGTCGCTCACTCCGCGGTGGACGCCCGCTCAGCGCGCCCTGCTGCTACGCGACCGTGACCAGCCGTTCACGGTGAGCGACGTGGCGCTGCTCGATGAGACCGCAGAGTTGCTCGGCGAAGCGGATGCCGTCGGCGACGCCGAGAAGCGTGAACGCAAGCAGCAGCGCAAGCGTGACATCGAGAATGCCGAGCAGGCCATCCGCAATATGGATGTCGAGGGCCTCGTCGATGCGAAGACCCTTGCCGACGGATTCGAGGCAACAGTCGAACGGGGCACGACCGCCGAGATGGCTGCTGCCGACCGCGAGTGGGCCTACGGCCACGTCGTGGTCGACGAGGCACAGGAGCTGTCTCCCATGCAGTGGCGCGTGCTCATGCGACGCAACCCGCTCAAGTCGTTCACGATCGTCGGCGACGTGGCACAGGCCTCGGCCGCGGCGGGCAGCACAAGCTGGGCGGGCGCCCTCCAGCCCCATGTTGGCGACAACTGGCGCCTCGAAGAACTCACCGTCAACTACCGCACACCCGCGCAGATCAGCGAGGTTGCCGAGTCGATGGCCATCGCGCACGGCGTGAACATCACCCGGTCGCGTGCCGTGCGCGGCAGCGAGTGGCCCGTCGACATCGTTCGGGATCCGGATGTCGCGACTGCCGTGCGAGACACCGTCGTGCGCGATCGTGCGATCAGTCAGGGTGCCGTGGCCGTGATCGCGAGCGAGTCTCTCCTGCCCGAGATTTACCCCGCGCTGGTTGAGCAGTTTGGGCGCGATGTGGGCCGGGGGGCCGTCGGTCTCGGCCGACCGCTCGCGGTGCTCACCCCGCAGGAGGCGAAGGGTCTCGAGTTCGACTCCGTGATCGTCGTTGAACCGCAGCGAATCGTCGATGAAATCCCGCGCGGGGCAGCCGCGCTGTACGTGGCGATGACGCGACCCACCCAGCGCCTTCACCTCGTGACAAGCGGTGAAGTTCCCTCGGGAATCGAGTCACATTAGTCACACTGCTCACACCCCCCACTTGGGTATGCCCCTTAGTGGGGGTTTGCAGGAGTTTCACAGGTTGGGCACACTGTAGCTACGAACGGAACCTCGGGGGAGGAAAGTTCGATCGGGTGCGATTTATCGCAGCGAGTAGGGCCGGAGGCGGGGGAGCCTCCGGCCCAACGTCGTATCTCCCCCCATTTTCTTCTGGGGGAGTCGGATGTCAGGCAGCCGAAGCCTCCGCGAGCGGGTGGCCGGCCAGTCTGCAATGGCTGAAGTGGTCGCGACCCAACAGCACGCCCAGGCGCGTGGCGCGTTCGCACGGCTGATCGGGGCGAGCCCCCTGGCACCGTCCGCCCGGCTCGCCTATCGGGGCGCGCTCGGCGAGCTCATGGTGGGCGACGTTCTCGACAACCTCGGCTCCCGATGGGATGTGCTTCATGACCTCCCGCTCGGCACGGGTGTGCTTGACCACCTCGTCATCGGGCCAGCGGGCGTGTTCGCCGTGGTCGCCGCCAACTACAGCGAGCGCGACGTGGTGGTCGACGGCGCCACCCTGCTCGTGACGGGCGAGCCCATGAGCGACATTGCCATTGCAAGCGAGCAAGCGGAGGCCGCAGCATCCCTTCTCTCGCAGGCTGCGGGGGAGGCCGTGCGTGTGCGACCACTCCTCGTGGTCGTGGAGCCGCGCAAGCTTGTCGTCAAGAAGGCCTCGAACTCGGTGCGGGTAGTGGCATCCCACGAGCTGGAGCGCCTGCTGACGCGGGCGCCGCGCGTGCTTGCGGGTGACGAAGTCGCGGCGATTTCAGACCTCGCCGACCTCGAGACGACCTGGCCCTCGCCGCCGCTGAGCGGACTCGACACCCAGCGGTTGCACCGGGACTTCGCTCTCGTGCGCCACGAGGTGCGTTCGGCGGTGCTGCGCAGGGTGCTGTGGGGAGTCGCGGGATTCACGATTGCCTACGGCTTGCTGTGGGCAATGGTAGCCACGCTCGTGACCAACGTTGTGCACCCATAGCCATTTGTGCGCCGTTTCCCAGTCAGCATGAGTCACGATAGTCAGATGTTCCTGCGCCACCCGATTCTGAGCCTCGCTACGCTCGCGTACCTCGCGCTCGTGGGGTGGCTCACGCTGTCGCCGTTGTCGGGGCAGAACCAGTTCGGGTTTCTGTGGGATCTCACCGAATTCTTCGAACGCCATGCGAGCACCGAATGGATCACCTTCAACGTGATCGAGTTCACCGCGAACGTTCTGATGTTCGTACCCATCGGACTGTTCTTCGTGCTGCTGCTCGGCCGGCGACAGTGGTGGCTCGCCATAGTGCTCGGGGTGCTCCTCACGGTCGGCATCGAGTTCGCGCAGCAGAACATCGCCAATCGGGTGTCCGACCCGCGCGACCTGGTCGCCAACTCGATGGGCGCCATCATCGGCACCCTTCTCGCGCTCGTGCTCACCGCGGCAAAGGCGCGCCGCATCCGCAAGGCTTCCGACCGGCGGTCGTTGAAGACTGCCTAACGCTCCTCGTCGAAGTCGTACGCGTCGCGCACGTTGTCGTTGAAGAATCGTCCCGGCGATCCGCCTGGGGGAGCAAGAAGTGTCTCCACGACCTCCGGCGGAACCGCGTAGTACCGGTAGATGCCACCGTTCGAAAAGCGCACTCTCAGCTCGCGTGATGCCTCGTCGTAGCTCACTGCGCGCAACATCGTCGATTGCATGATGTGCCATGGTGCATCTTCCGCCACCGTTCCACCCTACGCTGGAGGCATGAAGCGGTGGTGGGCGTTCATTCCCTATGCGGTCGTGGGTCTCGTGCACCTCGTTGCGCTGGCAACCGGGCTGGGCGGCATATCCGGCCCGACCAAGTGGATGCTCATGCCGCTGTTGCTCGTGGCGTTCCTCGTTGCATTGCCACAGCGTCGCAGTGAGGTCGCGCTGTGGGGTGTGCTCGGCATCCTGTTCTCCTGGGGTGGGGACATCCTGCTCGGCACGCCCGGAGACTTTGGCTTCGTGCTCGGCCTCGGCAGCTTCATGGTCGCCCATGCCGTGTACCTCGTGCTGTTCATCCGCCCGCTCAAGAGGCGCACGCCGCCGCCGCTCGCATTGTTCTACGTGGCGTGGTGGGTAGCCCTCATGATCATCCTCGCCCCGTACCTCGGGGGGCTGCTCATTCCGGTCGCGCTGTACGGGCTGGTGCTCGGCACGTCAGCCGCATTCGCACTGGGAACCAACCGCACCACGGCGACGGGAGCACTGCTGTTTGCGGGCTCCGACACCGTGCTCGCGTTCAAGCTGTTCCACCCGGACTTTCACCTCTGGCAGGCCGACTTCCTCATCATGCTCGCGTACATCAGCGGGCAGGGTCTCATCACGGTGGGCGCCGTGCTGCAGACCCAGCGCTCCCGCCGCGAGCTCCTCGCCGCCTGACTAGGGCGCGATGCACTCGCCCGTCGACACGGGCGTGCTCAGTGAACTCGCCTGGGCGGCGACGGGGTCGAGTTCGGTCATAGTCATGGCGTACCCCACGTTGTCGCGATCGCCGCTCTTGGCGAAAACGACTCCTGCCACGGTGCCGTCGAGGCTCAGCAAGGGCCCGCCGGAGTTGCCGGGACGCACGTCTGCCGCGAGCGTGTACACCTCGCGGGGTGAGGTGCCCTCGTCGTAGATGTCTTTCACGGGTGCGATGCCCACGTCGATGACGGCCGCCGCGCCCGACGAGAAGGGGCCGCCGAACGGGAAGCCCTGCACCGCGGCATCCGTTCCTGCCGCGACAGTGTCGCCCAGCACGAGTGGATCGGCGCTGAGGCCGGGCACTGCGACGACCGCGAGGTCGTCGACGGCATCGAAGTACACGACAAATCCCGAGAGGGCCTCGCCATTCGCCGCTTCGATGACGGGCTCAGTCACCCCCGCGACCACGTGGGCGTTCGTGACAACGCGGTCGTCGGCGATCACGAAGCCGGTTCCCGCCTGCGCGACGCCGCACGCGTAGGCGTTGCCCGTGATGCGAACCACCGACTGCGCGGCCTGGTTGAGCGCGGCGCTGCCCGTGTCGAGCTGGGGGATAACAGGATCGGGGCCACCGAAGGCCTCGGTGACGATCGGCAACCCGTTGGCGATGACGTAGCCGCGCACCTGGGCGAGAAACGCCTCGACAGGGTCGGGGGTGAGGGTGTTGATGGTGCGCACCACGGTCGATCCGCTGATCGCCTTGGAGAGCATGGGCACACCGAGCTGCGCGACGCTGAACGAGACGACCGAAATCGCGAGGGCCGCGGTCACCCCCGTGACGATGGAGCCGAGCAGCCGGTCGAGACCGCTCAGGGGACTGCGTTCGATGCCGCGACGAGCCGCCCTGCCGATCGCCGAGCCGAGCGCATGCCCGGCAGCGATCAGGCCGAGCGCGGCGATGACTGTCACCACGGGGCGCAACATGGGCCAGGGAACCCAGGCCGAGATCAGCGGAACAAGAAAGTACGCCGCGATCAGGCCGGCGACGACGCCCGCGATGACGAAGACGCTGCGAGAGAGACCATTGCGAAACCCGTAGACGATGTAAGCGATCAGCACGATCACGAGAATCACATCGAGAACGATCGCTTCAGTCATGCGTCGAGCCTACGTGCGACGTGCGATGTCGTGGCCCGTCGGGTGCGGCTACTCGAACTGCTCCCAGTCCGGGCATCCGTTCGTCACGAACTTGCCGGTGACGTCGGTGATGAACACATATGAGCCTTCGTTCTCAGCGAGAACGCCGCCATCCGCCGTGTAGAGGGTCCAGGTGCACCCGTCTGGTTGCTCAGCGGGTTCGCCGGTGAGCTGATAGCCGCCGATCGGGATGCTGTCGCCCGATACGTACTCACCGGTGCCCGACAGCACGAGCATCGAGCTCGAGTCATCCAGGTCCGACTCTTCGGTGGCGGTGTCGTCGGTGTCTGTTCCGGTGCTCGTGTCGGTCGTCGGTGTGCAACCCGCGAGGGAGAAGGCGAGCAGTGCCGTGGCGGCGAAGACCCCAAGGGATGATGTGCGCATGTCTCGACGCTAACCACGGCGCTGCGCAAAGACATGGGGGATATGACTCGCCTGCCGTAGCCTGAGCACTATGGTCGCCACGCCGAAGTCGCTGCAGCTTGCCGCTGCGCTCGCGGTTGTCGTGCTCGCCGCGGGATGCACGAGCCCTCCGGTCGCGACGATCGATACCGACGTCGCCGTCGGCTTCGCACTCGACCGGGACTTTGCCGATCCCGACGTGCTTGGGGCGGGCGACCTGTACTACGCCTACGCGACCCAAAGCGCCGACTACAACGTGCAAGTGGCAACCTCCACCGACCTGCTGGAATGGCAGTACCTGACCACTGACGCCCTTCCCGAGCTTCCCGCTTGGGCTCAGTGGGGAGACACCTGGGCCCCGGAGGTCGCGGCCACCGACGACGGCTACGTCATGTACTTCACGACGACAAGCCGCGAAGCCGAGGCCCAATGCATCGGGGTCGCCACGGCAACCGACCCCGAGGGGCCGTTCTCGGCAGTGGGGGATTCGCCGCTGGTGTGCCCTACCGACGAGGGAGGGGCGATCGATGCGGCCTCATTCGTTGACGATGACGGCAGCAGGTACCTGTTGTGGAAGAACGACGGCAACTGCTGCGGCCTCGACACGTGGATATCCATCGCGCCGCTGACACCCGATGGCATCACGCTCGCGGGGGAGCCCACCCGGCTCATCCAGCAAGACCAGGTGTGGGAGGGCAGGCTCGTTGAAGCACCGACCTTGGTAAAGCACGAGAACCGATATGTGCTGTTCTACTCGGCCAACGACTACTACGGCCTTGACTACGCGATTGGCTACGCCACGGCATCCGCCGCGCTGGGGCCGTACGAGAAGGCCACCGACCCTCTGCTCACGACCGACTCCTCTGACTTCGCCTACTACGGTCCCGGCGGCCAGGACGTGGTCGGCGACCTGATCGTCTTCCACTCCTGGAACGAGGATCACACCTATCGAGGACTCAACGTCGCCCCCATCACCTGGGTCTCGGGTGTGCCGACCGTGGAGCTTCCTCGCCCCGTCGACTAGATACCTCCCCGTACTGGGGACTCCCGCGGATTTCCGGGGCTGGATAGCCTGAGCAGGTCGACATCTGGGGGGATTCGATTGACAAACTTACTGACGGCTGGCGGCGCTCGGGGGAGCGCACAGCCGCTGCTGACAGTGCGCGGACCCGCGTACACGTTGATGAATGAGTGCCTGCGTATCCAGTCGGATGCGCGACCGCAGTCACGCCTCGCGCGCCTGTTCGGTGCTAACCCGCTCACGCCGGGCGCGCGCAGCTGGTACCGCGATGCCGTGGGTGAGATTCGCAACGCGAAGGAACTCAAGAACCTCGGCGAGGGCTTCACGCTCTTGCACTGTGCGCCGACCGGTGATGACAACACCGAGGTCGATCACCTCGTGATCGGACCATCCGGAATCTTCACGGTCACCACCCGAAACCATTCTGGCTACCGGATCTTGGTTGCCGACGACGTGCTCACCGTGAACACGCGTCGCACCAACCACATCCGTGATGCTCGCTTCGAGGCCGCGCGTGCCGCGAAGCTCCTAGACCCGGAGGCGAGCGGGAAGGTCACGGTGGTCCCCCTCATCGCAATTGTTGACCCTCGCTCGCTCGCCTTCGGCCCCACTCGACCCGCTGACGTGGTCGTCGTTGCGTCGTCGCAACTGGCCCGCACGATCACGAGACGCAAGGGAGTGCTCGAGCCGGCGCAGATCTCCGATCTCGTTTCGCGCGCCGTTCGTGGCGGAACCTGGCACGACGACGCGCACGTGGTCGACGAGACGCTGCGCCACGAGGCACGGTTTATTCGACTGCAGCAGCTCGTGGAGTCTGCCGCGCGTCGCAGGGCAACCTGGATCGCCATTGCACTGCTCGTGGCGCTCGCGGGCGTCGGCCTTGCGGTGTTGCTGGGCTGATGTTCCTGGCTGAGCGGTCGCGCTAGGCGGCGACTGCGGGCGGCGCCGGGGGAGCGGCGGGAGCGGCGACCCTGGTCGGCTCGCTGAGTTCGACGATCAGGATGATGAGTCCGGCGATCGGCAGCAGGATCCACAGAACGTGGGTCCACTCGCGACCGGTGTCACGCAGGCGGCGGATGGTGACGGCAAGCGAGGGCAGCAACACGGCGATCGACCACAGGCTCGCAAGACTCGTGCCCAGGTAGATCGTGCTCGAGAATTGGCTCTGGCGATCGTTCACGACGCCACCCATCCAACCGCTGTCGCCCGTCGTAATGTTGAGGGTCGCGAGCGCCGCGCTGACGAGAGCAGAGAACAGAACGAACCACCAGAACTCGGGGCGGGTGGCGCGGCCACCGAATTCGGCGTACTTGCGGAACACGGTCTTGATGGACTCGAAGAAGGTCATGAGGACAGTCAATCGCACTCTCTGCTAAACTCCCAAGGTTGCCGTCTAACGGCCGCGGATAAAGAGAGCTCAGGCATCCTGCCCATGGGCACCGCGCAACGAGGAGAAAGGGGATCACCTTATGGCTCTTGAAGCCACTGTCAAGAAGGCGATCATCGACGAGTACGCTACCCACCCAGGTGACACGGGATCCCCCGAGGTCCAGGTCGCGATGCTCACGCACCGCATCAAGGACCTGACCGAGCACCTCAAGGAGCACAAGCACGACCACCACTCACGTCGTGGACTGCTTCTGCTCGTAGGTCAGCGTCGTCGTCTGCTGGGTTACCTCCAGGACATCGACATCGCGCGTTACCGCTCGCTGATCGAGCGTCTCGGACTGCGTCGCTAGTCGCTTATCGCGTCGAAACTTGACGACGGGCCGTCTCCTACGGGAGGCGGCCCGTTTCACGTTAACCGCCTAGTCTGAGGCCATGACCTCAGCCCCGGCCCTTCTCGACCTGGGCGACGAGCCCTTCGTCTCGCTCACCACATTTCGCAAGTCGGGAGAGGGAGTCTCGACGCCCGTGTGGATCCTGCGTGACGGCGACGCGCTCATCGTCACGACTCCTGTGCACAGCGGCAAGGTCAAGCGGTTGCGCAACAACCCGGCGGTCACTCTCGCCCCCTGCACTCGCATGGGCAAGGTCGCAGGCGAGGTTCCCCTAATCGCCGCGAGCGCGGAGATCCTCGATGACCCCGACACCGTCGAGCGCTACGGGGAGCTTTTTCTCGCCAAGTACAAGTTCGAGTACAAGCTCTTCATGTGGATCGAGCGCCGCGGCAAGAACGGCCAGGAGCGGCGTGTGATGCTGCGGATTACCGGCTAGCCGAGCGACGTTAGTTGCTCGATAGTCGCATGAACGTACGCGTCGAAGGACTCGTCGCTAACGTCACCCACGACGGTGACGCGCGTCACCAGATTGCGGTACTGGATGTCTGCGACGCGACGAGTCATCCCATTTTCACTCGTGCTCCACGTCGCGACGGTGGCTCCTGACGGCAGATCGGGAGTCGCACGCGGTTGCAACGTGACCGAATGCGATGTGCCGTCGAGCAGGTAGGAATACTCCGCGCACTGGATGATCGGGGATCGAAGCGCCCCCGCGTGACGCGACGCGTACAGCTCGGAGTTGTAGAGACGCGTGACCTGCGTGAGGGTCGTAGGTCCGTTGGTGAACCGGCCCTGGTCGATCATCGGGTCTTCGAGGTTAGTGAAGAGAGGTGCGGCCGGATCTATCGGTGCGGTGGACAAGTCAAAGAAGCACACGTCGGGCTGCCGCCCGCTGCTCGCGCGCGATGCGTTCCACAGGTCTTGGGTCTGGGCCGGGGCGGCAACCGTGTACGCAGCATCCACGGTGAGGCCCAGCAGCTCCGCTCGCGGCGTCACAGTAGCGAGTTGCTCCGCCGTGATGCAGGCGACCTCGCACTCGCCCTCACCGGGGGAAGAGTTGCTGGCGCCGTCGATTGCGGCGAGACGAATGGCCTGCTCGCTGACGAAGCTGCGGAAGTCGGCCTCGGTGATCACACCGATACTGAACAGCGACGTGCGCACCACGAGGTTGCTGCGCTGCAGGTCCATGACGTAGTAGCGACCGGTCGGGGATTGCTCGATCCATCCCACCGCCGCGACATTCGCCGGCACGTCGATCGCTGCGGCCGCGGTGAGGCTGGCACTCCAGTTCGTGGTCGCGTAGGTCGAGCATCCCGGCATCGCCGAGTCCAGCGCGATCATGTGGTTCACGGCGTCTTGCGAGGTCGTAAACAGGCGAGCGGACTGCGTGAGCACTGAGTCCCCGGTCGAATCCCCGTACTCTCCGATGAACTCGATGCTGCCGTTGCTGTGGTCGGGAGGGGTATCGAGCGACAGCGCCATGGGAGCCTGCGTGTAGGCGAAAAAGCAATCGTCGGGAGCGCCCTCGCTCGCGGTCCAGTCGTCGACTGCGAAATCGTACTCGGTCATGACCGTCCCGGGCGCGAAATCGTCTCGGGTCGTGTAGGTCGTCACTAGTCCTGCGGCTCTCAGCTCGCTCGCTGAGGGGATGACCTCGTCGATGTCCATATAGAAGAAGCAGTCGTCGGGACAGTCGTCGGCAGTAGCGGCGATGGGACTGCCGGGGGCGCCGGACTGGGGAGCTGGCTGGGGGATCGGATCGGGGCTCTCAAAAGACGAGGCGATGCCTGCGAGAAAAATTCGTGACCGACACGGCGCCAACGATCAGACCACCCCCGATGACGAGCGTGCTGATGACGATGACCAGAATGACCAGCGGAGACAGCTTCGTGCGGGGCGGCGGTGCTGTGAACGCTGCCGGAAGCGGCCTCGGGGGTGCGGGTTGAGGCAGTTGCGGGGTGCCGGATGTTGCGGGCGGTAGCGCAGGCGGTGTCTCGATCGGAGGCACCGGCGGGGTAACCGAGGGGAGCGGTTCCGGGGGCGGGAACGAGGGCCCGGGGTCAGTCACAATCGCCAATGTACAGGCCGCCGGAAGATTTTCTCGGCAGGGTGCATCCAAAACTCACCCTCGACCGGAAGTACCTCATGACGGGCGATCTCCGCTCGCTCATGAGGAGGACACAATGCGAAACAAGGTTCTTGCCGCGATCGCGGCCGGTTTCATCGCAACCGTCGGAGTAGCCGCGCCAGCGCAGGCCATCTCACCGACGACTGCAGATCTCTATGTACTTCATGCGGTTCCCGACCTGACGGTCGACGTGTGGGTGAATGGCGCGGTGCTTCTCGAGGATTTCGCTCCCGGAACCCTCACCGATCCGCTTGACCTCGCCGCGGGCGACTACGAAGTCGTCATCACCGCTGCGGACGATCCGATCACGTCACCGGCCATTGGCCCGATCACGCTCACCCTTGCGGCCAACACGAGCTACACGGCGGTCGCGCACCTCGCCGCCGACGGCACTCCCACGGCATCGCTGTTCACGAACGACCTGAGCACGATCCCCGCGGGCCAGGGCAAGCTCACCGTGCGCCACACGGCTGCGGCGCCCGCTGTCGACATTCTCGCGAATGGCGCCGTCGCGTTCTCGAACCTTGAGAACCCCAACGAGGTCAAAGCCGACCTTCCCGTCGGCACGATCTCTGCCGCAGTTGCCGCGACGGGAACCACCGACCCCGTGATCGGCCCGGCAGATGTCACGATCCAGGAAGGCGTCAACACCATCGTTTACGCCTGGGGCAGCCTTGAGGCAGGCAACCTCGCCCTCGCAGTTCAGACCATTAGCGGCCTGCACTCGAACCCGGGTGGCGTGCACTCCGGTACCGCCGGTCTCGCCGCCGACCCCAACCCGGCCGTCATCGGCTGGGGCATCGCCGGTCTGATCGCTCTGGCAGCTGCAGCCGGTGCGGTCACCCTGCGCGCGCGGGCAGCTCGCCAGCACTAGTTCCGCGCACAGCACGACCGGCATGAGGGAAGGAGGAGATTGATGATCACACGACTCGCGGTCGCTTTTGTGACGCTCCTCCTTCTCGCGGGCTGCTCGGCCACTGGGGTCGAGCAGCTCGCGCCGTCGCCGGTTCCCACGCCCACCGCCACCGGTGGCACGCGCGAGGGCCCAGAGATCGGCACCCAGAGCGCGGCGCTCGCACCGGTGCGCGCAGCCGTTCCACCCACCCGCGTCGTCATCGACTCTCTCGGTGTTGACATTCCCGTCGAGCCCGTCGGAATCGAACCCGATGGCCTCATGCAACTGCCACCGGATGTTGCTATCGCTGGCTGGTACCAGTACGGCTCCGACCCGGGCAGCCCCACGGGCACCACCGTCATCTCGGCGCACGTCGACTCGCTGCAGTACGGACTCGGGCCGTTCTCCCAGCTCAAGAACGTTGCTGCCGGCGCGACCGTCACGGTCACGAGCGCGGATGGCTCGGTGCAGCAGTATGTGGTCGAGTCGGTGCAGAGCATCCTCAAATCCCAGCTCCCGCTCGATCAGGTCTTTGATCGCGACGGGGCTCCCCGCTTAGCCCTCATCACCTGCGGCGGACAGTTCGACTATGACGCCCTCAACTACTCCGACAACGTCGTTGTGATCGCGACCCCTGTGGCGTCATGAGGCGGCACGCATACGATGCTGGTGTGAACCCCGGCGAGCGCGATGAGGAGGAGCTCTTCTCCGCGGCGTTTGCTGCCGGGGATGAGCAGGCACTCGCGTGGGCGTATCAGCGCTGGTCGCCGCTCGTCTACACGCTCGCCCTGCGCTCGCTCGGCGATGTGGGAGACGCCGAAGATGTCACGCAAAAAGCGTTCGTCGCCGCCTGGACGAGCCGCTCGAGCTACGACGTCTCACGCGCGCGGCTCTCGACCTGGCTTGTGGCGATCGCCAAGAACAAGATCGCCGACACTCACGAGGCACGGGCCCGCATCCGGCGCCTGCAGGAACAGCTTGCCGCGACATCCGCCCCGCACGAATGGGTGACCGAGTCGACCGACCTCGCCGATACGCTCCTGGTGGCAGACGAGATCGCCCAGCTCGAGCCGGATGCGCAGTCGGTAATGCGCCTCGCTTTCTACGACGACCTCACTCACAGCGAAATTGCGGACCGCCTCGGTCTACCCTTGGGCACGGTCAAGAGCCACATCCGACGCAGCCTGCTGAGGATGCGTACCCGATTGGAGGTGACCTATGCGACACGTCGACCCTGACACTCTCGCGCTGCTCGCCCTCGGCGAAAAGGTTGCCGACAACGAAGACCGCGTGCACCTCGCTGAGTGCGCGGCCTGCCGCGACGAGCTCGCCAACTTTAGCCGCGCGGCAAGCGTCGGCCGCTCAACGCTCGATGCCGGTGAGTTTGTGCACCCCGCCCCGCGCGTGTGGGCGCGCATCTCCGATGAGCTCGGGCTCGCCACTCCTGCGGGGCGCGTGACCGAGATTCGGCGCCGCCCCCGCTGGATTCCCGTGGTCGTTGTCGCAGCGAGCGTCGCCGTGGTCACCGCTTTGGGGGCGGTCGTGTGGAGTTCCACGCAGGTCACTGCGACCGTGCTCGCCACCGCCACTCTCGACGCCTTTCCGAACTGGCCCGATGCCTCGGGCAGCGCAGTCGTTGAACAGCTTTCGGATGGAGCGCGGGTAGTGCAGGTCGATTTCGACGCCCCCGGCCTGTCTGACGCGTACACCGAGGTGTGGCTCATCTCGTCGGATGCGACGCGGCTCGTGAGCCTCGGCACCGTGCGGGGCACGACGGGCACGCTGGCCATTCCCGACGGCGTCGACCTGTCGGTCTATGACCTCGTGGATGTCTCGGCCGAGCCCTACGACGGTGACCCAACCCACTCCGGCGACTCGATAGTGCGGGGCCAGCTGAGCTGATCGGTTAGCATCCGTTCATGGCAACCGATCTTCCCGCGTTCGACAAAAACGATGTCGGCAAGGGCTCCTTCAACAACTACAAGTACGGACTGGCGCCCAACAACGCACGAGTCCGCTTGCGTCTCGCGGGCAGCAATCCCTTTCAGGCGCAGTTGAAAGAACTCGTCGAGGGCGGTGCCGGGCCATTCGAGACGGCGATCAGCCGCCGAAGCCAGCAGCAGGATGCCGAGGATGCCCCCATCGAGGTGCGCCTCTTCACGGGCTCACGGGTCAGCGGACCGGTGGGATTCGTGCCACGCGGTCTCGAATCGGTCGTTGACGAGGCCCTCTCGCGACTTGATATCAAGGGGCGCAAGCAGCGCATCCCCGTGGAGATCGTGCGCAAGGGCGGCCTCTACCGGGTAGAACTCCTCATGGGCCAGACCCGGTAGAGAACTGGTCACTATGTGCAGTTACATCGTGGGTCCGCAAAAATAGGCTCGTGACCATGAAGAACCGCACCCTCCTGATCGCAGCTCTCTCGCTCGCCGTCGCGACCGCCCTCTCGGGGTGCGTTCTCGATGCCGAGCGTCGCATCGACGAGGGCCTCATCGACGAGTACACGGATGCCACGTTCTACGAGCTACCGGAAACCCTCACGCCCGGGGAGCCGGGGGAGATCATCCGCACCAAATCGATCGCGAGCGCGCCCCTGGGAACCGCGGCGTGGCGTGTGATCTATCACTCACGCGACCTGGCAGGCAACGACATCGCGGTCTCGGGCATCGTCATCGTGCCCGACACTCCCGCCCCCGAGGGTGGCCGCACGGTCGTGTCGTGGGGGCACCCGACGACGGGCTCGGCCCAGAAGTGCGGGCCGTCGCTCGACCTGGATCCGTTCCTGCTGATTGAGGCGATGGATGAATTACTGGCCGCCGGTTACGCGGTGGCCGCGACCGATTACCAGGGCATGTCGGTCGACGGGCCGTCGTCGTACCTGCTGGGCGTCACCGAGGGAAACAACGTGCTCGACGCGGCGCGCGCGGCACACAACCTGGAGGATGCCAATGTGGGTCGGGACCTGCTGCTCTGGGGCCACTCCCAGGGTGGCCAGGCCGCGCTCTTCGCGGCTCAGCAAGCCAAGGATTACGCGCCGGAACTCACTCTCAAGGCGGTGGCTGTTGCAGCTCCCGCCGCCGATCTGAGGGTGCTCATGAGCGACGACATCATCGATGTGTCGGGCGTGACGATCGCGTCATACGCGTTTCCCGCGTTCACGGCCGCCTACGCCGACCGATTCACGACTGAACAAATGCAGGCGATCCTCACGCCAGCGGGGCTCGCGGCAACCCCGCAGATGGCGGCGATGTGCCTGCTGTCGCAGAACAAGCAGATCCATGCGATTGCCGACCCATTGATCGGTAACTACGTCACGAGTGATCCCTCAACGACCGAGCCGTGGGCGACCCTGCTCGCCGAGAACAGCGCGGGAGGTTCCCCCGTCGGCGTTCCGATGTTCATCGCCCAGGGACTTGCCGACCCGCTGGTGTTGCCGGCAGCGACGAGCGGGTACGTCGCACGGCTGTGTTCTGCGGGCGAGGATGTCACGTTCGAGACCTACTCAGGGGTCAACCACGACTACATCGCTGACGTGGCTTCCCCCAAGGTTCTCGAGTACTTCGCGAAGGCAATGTCGGGCACGACCGCGCCGTCGAACTGCCGGGAATAGTCTCCGCCCCCTCCCTGTTGTGTACCATTGTCGATGCAAACGCATAGACTTCAGTCCACACAGGAGCATCATCATGCAGTTCGGAATCTTCACGGTCAGTGACGTAACCACTGACCCGACGGATGGCACGACCCCGAGCGAGAATGACCGCATCAAGGCCATTGTCACGATCGCCAAGAAGGCGGAAGAGGTTGGGCTTGACGTCTTTGCCCTCGGCGAGCACCACAACCCGCCGTTCTTCTCATCGAGCCCCTCGACGACGCTCGCCTATATTGCGGCGCAGACCGAGAAGCTCATCCTGTCGACCTCCACGACCCTCATCACCACGAACGACCCGGTGAAGATCGCCGAGGACTTCGCGATGTTGCAGCACCTCGCCGACGGTCGCGTTGACCTCATGATGGGTCGCGGTAACACGGGCCCCGTGTACCCGTGGTTCGGAAAGGACATCCGCGACGGAATCGAGCTCGCGGTCGAGAACTATGCCCTCCTGCACCGCCTGTGGACCGAGGAATTCGTCGACTGGCAGGGCAAGTACCGCACGCCCCTCCAGGGCTTCCAGTCGACCCCACGCCCGCTCGACGGCGTCGCGCCGTTCGTCTGGCACGGCAGCATCCGCAGCCCCGAAATCGCCGAGCAGGCCGCGTTCTACGGTGACGGCTTCTTTGCGAACAACATCTTCTGGCCCAAGGAGCACTACATGCGCCTCATCGGCTACTACCGCCAGCGCTTCGAGCACTACGGCCACGGCACTGCCGACCAGGCGATCGTGGGGCTCGGTGGCCAGGCGTTCATGAGCAAGAAGTCGCAGGATGCCGTTACGCAGTTCCGCCCGTACTTCGACAACGCCCCCGTCTACGGACACGGGCCGTCTCTCGAGGACTTCACCGAGCAGACCCCGCTCACCGTGGGTAGCCCGCAGCAAGTCATCGACAAGTACGCCTCGATGCGTGACCACTTCGGCGACTACCAGCGCCAGTTGTTCCTCATGGATCACGCGGGCCTGCCCCTCAAGACAGTGCTTGAGCAGCTTGACTTGCTGGGCGAGGAGGTCGTGCCCGTGCTGCGCAAGGAGTTCGCGAAGGACCGCCCTGCCCATGTTCCGGATGCCCCCACCCACGCCTCACGCGTCGCCGCCGCACACCAGCGGGCCGAGCTCGATGAGACCAGCGCCCTCGAGGGGAGCGCCGCCTGATGACCACCAAGCACATCGCCGTGGTAGCGGCGGGGCTCAGCCAGCCCTCGTCGACGCGGCTGCTCGCAGACCGACTCGCCGAGGCGACCGTGGCCGACCTCGAGTCGAGAGGCTTTGAGGTGCAGCTCACGACGATCGAGCTCAGGGACCTGGCGCAGGATGTCACCAACAACCTGCTCACCGGTTTTCCGAGCCCGAAGCTCGAGGCGGCGATCGACAAGGTCACGAACGCCGACGGCCTGATCGCTGTGACGCCCATTTTCACGACGAGCTACAGCGGACTCTTCAAGTCGTTTATCGACGTGCTCGATCCGCAATCGCTCACCGGTCTTCCGGTGCTCCTCGGAGCCACGGGAGGCACCGAGCGCCACTCCCTCGCCATCGACTACGCCATGCGCCCCCTGTTCAGCTACCTGCATGCGGTTGCCGTTCCCACGGGTGTCTACGCGGCATCGAGTGACTGGGGCAGCACCGAAGGCGGCTTGCACGACCGCATCGCACGGGCGTCGTCGGAGCTCGCGGCCCTCGCCGCGGCATCCGACCGTTCCGAGCGGGTTGTTGACCCCTTCGCACTGCCCGAGGGATTTAGCCCTGTGGGCAGTTTCGGGGCGCAGTAAGCGTCACTCGCGGTCGATGTGGGCTACCGCCGGGCGGAGACTCGAGCGGTGGCCCAGTCGATCACAATGCCCAGGGTGATTGCCACGGCCACGGAGATCACAATCGCGAGGATCGGGTTCGACGACAGCCATGCGCCAAACAGTGCGCCGATGAGGCAGTTGTACACCGCCCAGCCGGCGCCGGCAATGATCGTGAGGGGCAGATATCGGCGGTACGAGAACCCTGTCGTGCCCGCGGTCAGGTTCACGGCGATGCGAGCGAACGGGATGTATCGTGCCGTGAGAATCACCGAGGCGGGCCGCTTCTGCAACGCTCGTCGTGCATAGTCAATCGCGCTCGCGATTCGAGGTTTTCGCATCCAGGCGAACCGGTCTGAGCCGATCCGGCGGCCAATCCAGTAGCACAGGTTGTCGCCAACGACAGCGCCGAGGGTCGCCACGGGCAGCACGAGCCAGATCGAGGGGGATCCCGTCGACAACGCGAGCGAACCGAGAGCCACGACAAAGGTCTCGCTGGGGAGCACGACGAGAAACGCGTCGGCCACGACGAGCGCGAAAAGCACGAGATAGAGCCAGGGGCTGTCACTCGCCGCGGTGAGCCACTCCAGCACGCCTTCCACCAGGTGAGGTTCGCAGGCGAAGGTAAATTTCTGGGGTCGATCCGCAGCGGGTGAGTGAGGATAGATCATGGCCATCCGACGTGCTGCCGTTGCCCTCGTGGCATCCGCAACTCTCCTCGCGGGATGTGCAGCGCAGCCCACGGTGCTGCCGAGCATGTCACAGGACGAGGCTCGCGAGTACATCGACCGGCAGAACGCCATCTGGTGGAACTCGATGTTTCCGGGGGAGCCCGTGCCCGTCGTCGAGGTGCGGGGGTACCTTGACCCTCTCGATACCGGAAGCGAAGTCAACGACTGCATCCAGGCCGCCAACCTGCCGGGCGTGACCGTGGGCGACGACGGCGGCCTCGGGTTCGTGGAGATGAACTCGACCGATACGCGCGCGTTCAACCGCGTGCAGTGGGAGTGTTCGGCCGCCTACCCGTACGACGTGAGCAACCCGGAATCTCTCGGCCTCTACAGCGACGAGCAGCTCACCTACCTCGCCCACTATTTTCTGAACGATCTGGCGCCGTGCCTGCGTCTGATGGGCTACCGGGTCGAGGCCCAGCCTTCGGTTCGCTTCATTGTCGACAATGGCCCGTACCCGCAGTGGGTGCCTTACTACGTGATGAAGCCGCAGCCTACGACGAACGCGGAGTGGGAACGAGTCGACTTTCGGTGTCCGCCGCCGGCCATTGGCGAGTTCTACCGCCCGGGTCTGGATTACCAGATCTAGGTCGCGACACGCCGAACTGGTAGGCTATGGAAGGTTGTGCACGGGTATCCGTAGCATGACAACCGGAGCAGGCTGGCAAGAAGCTGGTCAGTAGTGGTGACATTCGGAGTCGTTCCGAGTATTTCTACTGTTGGCCAGACATGCGCACCGCCCTAGGTAAGCGCCGTACGTCCGCGTCCTCCTGCCCGCTCCTGCTCCTCGATGAGTCGCCGACCACACGGGTCGACGACGTAAAACAAAGGAGAAAACCCCTTGGAGGGTCCAGAAATCAAGTTTGCCGAAGCCGTTCTCGATAACGGTAAGTTCGGCAAGCGCACGGTCCGTTTTGAGACCGGTCGTCTCGCCCAGCAGGCACAGGGTGCCGTTGCCGCGTACCTCGACGAAGACACCATGATCCTGTCTGCAACCAGCGCAGGAAAGCACCCGCGTGACGGGTTCGACTTCTTCCCCCTCACGGTGGACGTTGAAGAGCGCTCCTACGCGGCAGGAAAGATCCCCGGATCGTTCTTCCGTCGTGAAGGCCGCCCGTCAACCGAGGCAATCCTCGTGTGCCGCCTCATCGACCGCCCGCTGCGCCCGACCTTCGTTGAGGGTCTCCGCAACGAGGTGCAGATCGTCATCACCGTCCTGAGCATTGCTCCCGACGAGTTCTACGACGCCTTGGCCATCAACGCCGCATCGCTGTCCACCCAGATCTCGGGTCTTCCGTTCTACGGCCCGGTTGGCGGCATCCGTCTCGCCCTCATCGGTGACCAGTGGGTTGCGTTCCCCAAGTTCAGCCAGCTCGAAGACGCCGTCTTCGACCTCACCGTTGCGGGCCGTCTGACGACGGACGAGAACGGCAACGAGGATGTCGCGATCATGATGGTCGAGGCAGAGGCAACTGAAGGCAGCTGGGAGCTCATCAAGGCAGGTGCCACCAAGCCCGACGAGGCCGTTGTCGCCCAGGGCCTCGAGGCATCCAAGCCGTTCCTCAAGCAGCTCATCAAGGCCCAGCTCGAGCTCGCGGCTCAGTCCGCCAAGCCGATCCAGGACTTCCCGCTGTTCCCGCCGTACACCCAGCAGACCTACGACGCCGTCGCCGGCCTGTCGTACGACGACCTGAAGGGCGTCTACCAGATCGCCGACAAGCAGGAGCGTCAGAACGCTGACGACGAGCTCAAGGATCGCGTCAAGGGTCACATCGCAGCCGAGGTCGAGGCCGAGCGTCTGCCCGCCTCCGCCAACGCCGAGGTATCTGCCGCGTACAAGAGCGTGTCCAAGAAGGTCATGCGCAACCGCGTGCTGACCGAGGGCATTCGCATCGATGGCCGCGGTCTGAGCGACATCCGTGCGCTCGACGCCGAGGTTCAGGTCATCCCGCGCGTGCACGGCTCGGCGATCTTCCAGCGCGGCGAAACCCAGATCCTGGGTGTCACCACACTGAACATGCTCAAGATGGAGCAGCAGATCGACTCGCTGAACCCCGTCACCAAGAAGCGCTACCTGCACCACTACAACTTCCCGCCCTACTCGACCGGTGAGACCGGTCGCGTGGGTTCGCCGAAGCGTCGCGAGATCGGGCACGGCTTCCTCGCCGAGCGCGCACTCGTGCCGGTGCTGCCTCCCCGCGAGGAGTTCCCCTACGCGATCCGCCAGGTGTCCGAGGCTCTCGGCTCCAACGGCTCGACGTCGATGGGTTCGGTCTGTGCATCCACCCTCTCGCTGCTCAACGCTGGTGTGCCGCTGCGTGCGCCGGTCGCCGGCATCGCGATGGGCCTCATCTCCGACGAGGTCGATGGCGTGACGCGTTACGCAGCGCTCACCGACATCCTCGGTGCAGAAGACGCCCTCGGTGATATGGACTTCAAGGTCGCCGGTACGTCTGAGTTCGTCACCGCGATCCAGCTCGACACCAAGCTCGCGGGCCTTCCCTCCAGTGTTCTGGATGGCGCGCTCAAGCAGGCCAAGGAGGCTCGCACCGCGATCCTCGCCGTGATCAACGCGGCGATCGACGCTCCCGATGAGATGGCGCCCACCGCGCCTCGCGTCATCAGCGTGCAGATCCCGGTTGACAAGATCGGCGAGCTGATCGGCCCGAAGGGCAAGACCATCAACCAGATCCAGGATGACACTGGCGCTGACATCTCGATCGAAGACGACGGAACCGTGTACATCGGTGCTGTCGACGGACCTTCGGCCGAGGCTGCCCGCGCTGCCGTCAACGCGATCGCGAACCCGCTCAACCCGGAGGTTGGTGAGCGCTTCCTCGGAACCGTCGTCAAGCTCGCGACGTTCGGTGCATTCGTTTCGCTCACCCCTGGAAAAGACGGCCTGCTGCACATCTCTGAGGTGCGCAAGCTCGCCGGTGGCAAGCGTGTCGAGAACGTCGAAGACGTGCTCGCCGTTGGCCAGAAAATCCAGGTTGAGATCACGAAGATCGACGACCGCGGAAAGCTGTCGCTCGCCCCGGTTGACGACTCTGCAGAGACCGCCGACACCGACAGCTCGGCTGCCGCGTCGGAGGGTCCCGAGGCTCCCGCCGAAGGCGAATAACTCGTCGCATAACTGACTAAGGCCCACCCGTAAAAAGGTGGGCCTTTTTCATGCTTTTGCATCTAACTTGTCTGCCCCTCAAGTGGGGGTAACCGTTATCGTGCCGCAACAATATGGTGAGCACGTGAGCCGCATCACGACCCCCTTCGACCACTTCATGGCCGACTTCAGAGCCTGGCTGGATACTGCCTGGTACATCTGGGTTGCCATGGCCGCCATCATCGCGATCATCGTCGCGGTGGTCGTCATTTCGAAGCTGCGCGCTCGCGCGCTGGCTCGAGTGCCGCAGTATCGACGGCAGCTCAACCCGGACTGATTTCGCACGGAGTTGTAACGATTGGGCAATCCTCCCGGCCCTTTTCGCAAGGCGCACCTATTCTGGTGTCATTGCGGGGAGGTGAGGCATGACACAGCTCGACACGAGCGCTGCCTCGAGAGCCTCCGACTCCGCCACCGGGCCCAGCACCGGTCCGCTGCTTCGCCTCAACAATGCGCGCCCCCGTCGAGTGGGTGACTCCGACCTCATCGTCTATCCGCTCGCGATGAGCGGCAATGTCTTCGGGTGGACGGCCGACGATTCCGCCACCAACGACATCCTCGATGCCTATGCGGCCGACGGCGGCAACTTCATCGACACGGCCGACTCCTACGCTGCCGGTCGAAGCGAGACGATGATCGGCAATTGGATGCGCGACCGCCGCAACCGCAACGAGATCGTCATCGCCACCAAGGTGGGCAAGAGCGCTGACAACCCCGGGTTGAAGGCGCGCGTCCTCACGCGCGCGGTACACGCGTCGCTTGAGCGGCTGGGCACCGACCGTATCGACCTGCTCTACCTGCACATCGACGACGAAGAGGTCGAGTTCGAAGAAACCCTGCTCGCGGTCGACGAGTTGATTCGCGCGGGGAAGGTGCGCTACTTCGGTGGCTCAGACCACACCGGCAACCGGCTCATCGAGGCGAGAATCGCCTCCGCGCAGCTCGGGGTGGCCCCGATGGTGGCGCTCCAGAACCACTACAACCTCGTGCACCGGCGCGAGTATGAGGGCGGGCTCGCTCACGTCGCCGCCCAGCAGGGCCTCGGGGTTATGCCTCGGTTTGCTCTCGCGAGCGGATTCCTCTCCGGCAAATACCGTCAGAAGTCGGATCTCGCGAAGAACGCACGCGGGGCAGAGGCCGCCAAGCACCTCAACCGCCGCGGGCTGCGGATACTGGCATCCCTTGACGCCGTTGCTGCGGCGCATGAGTCGTCGGTTGCTGCCGTGGCGCTCGCTTGGCTCCTCACCAAGCCCAACGTCGTCGCCCCGGTGGTGTCTGCCTCACGGCCGGATCAACTGCCGGATCTCGCGGAAGCGACACGGCTGCAGCTCACACGGCACCAGGTCGCCGAGCTCGACAGGGTGTCGGCCTAGAAGAGTTAGGCTGCCTCGGCCAGCACGCGATTAGCGATGCGCACGAGGGCAGCAGACGCCGCGATCGAGTCGCCGGCGTAGCCACCGGAGAGTGCGCCATCCCGAGCGAGCAGCAGCTCGTCGGCGGCGTCACCGGGCACGGGGTGACCCATGTCTTTGAGCAGCTCCGCCAACACGTCGACGTACCATTCGCGATGAGCGGTGACGACCCGGCGCACCGGATGGTCGGCCTCGGGAAACTCGGCGGCGGCGTTGATGAAGGGGCATCCGCGGAATCCGGGGCTGTCGATCTCGGCGAGAATCTCGGAAACGAACTGGCGCAGGGCCGCCTCGGAGTTGGGGGAACTCTCGATCATCTCGTCGATCGCGTGGCGCACGCTTTCGTGGCGCGAGGTGATGTACTCCACGATCAGGTTGTCTTTGGCACGGTAGTGCTTGTAGAACGTTGCCTTCGTGACCGACGACGCACTGATGATGCGGTCAACTCCGACGTTGCGGATGCCGTCTTCGTAGAAGAGCACGTTGGCCGTATCGAGGATTCGGCCCTTCGCTGGAGCGCGCTGTGCGGCCGGAGGTGACTCAACGACCATCACAGCGCGACTCCTTGCGGGGGATTGTAGCCAAGCGGGGGACTCGGCTACGGGGTGGTGCGCACCGCCATCGGGTTAGCGGTTTGCGCACAGGCTTCGGGTGCCTTGGAAAAACAATAACACATGGGGACAGACAGACCAGTCTGTTTGTCGGCATCCGTGACCCCAGTTCGGGGGGTATAGACAATGACGTAGGCTCAAGGGTGATGAACGGCGCTGTGTCTTTACCGCTTGATCTGGCGGAACTTACGTTTACTGCATCCGGAGACAGCCTCGTCAGGCGCTCGGTACTGCCGAGCGGGGTGCGAATCCTCAGCGAGAGCGTGCCCGGTGCGCGCAGCGCCACCATTGGCTACTGGGTCGCCGTCGGTTCGCGTGACGAACGCCCCGAGACGTACGGGTCGACTCACTTTCTCGAGCACTTGCTCTTCAAGGGCACGACCACGCGCAGCGCACTCGACATTGCTGTCGCATTCGACGCGGTCGGCGGCGAGCACAACGCCATGACGGCCAAGGAATACACCTGCTACTACGCCAAGGTGCAGGATCGCGATCTCCCGATGGCCGTTGACGTGCTTGCAGACATGTTCACCTCGTCGGTCATCGACCGCGACGAGTTCGAGACGGAACGCGACGTCATCCTTGAAGAACTCGCGATGGCCGACGATGACCCCGCGGATGTCACGAGCGAGCGGTTCTTCGAGGCCGTCATGGGCGAGCATCCGCTCGGGCGCCCGATTGGCGGCAATCCGCACACCATCGGGGCAGTCAGCCGCGACGCCGTGTGGACGCACTACCGGGCCAACTATCGCGCCCAAGACCTCGTCATTACTGTTGCCGGCGCAGTCGATCACGACGAACTCGTGCGCGGCGTGACGGCAGCGCTCACCCGGGCCGACTGGAACCTGGCTGCCGAAGCCGCTCCCGTTGCCCGCCGCGACGCAACCGAAGATCTCATCGAACGCGGCGCCGGCCTCGTTGTCGTGCAGCGCCCCATTGAGCAGGCGAACATCATTGCGGGGGTGGCGGGCCTCGCGGCAACCGACGATCGCCGCGCCACGCTCAGCGTGCTCAACTCGATCTTCGGGGGCGGCATGTCGAGTCGCCTCTTCCAGGAGATCCGCGAAAAGCGTGGACTTGCGTACTCCGTCTACTCCTTCTCGCCCAGCTACTCCGACGCCGGCCTGTTCGGCATCTACGCGGGATGCTCGCCCGCCAAGTCCCTTCAGGTGACCGAACTCATGGTGAGCGAATTCGCGCGCATCGGCGCCGGCGGAGTCACGCACGAGGAGCTCACCCGTGCCGTGGGGCAGTTGAGCGGAGCATCCGCCCTCGCTCTCGAGGATTCCGACACCCGCATGTCGCGCCTCGGTCGCAGCGAGATCACCCTCGGGGAGTTTGTCGACCTTGACGAGTCGCTGCGTCGACTGTCTCTCGTGACCACCGAGGCGGTGCAGGAGCTCGCCCAAGAGCTGGGTGCGCGACCGCTTTCGATCGCCGCCGTGGGTACAGTCGACGAGAAGACCTTCACCGGATTGGCGACGTGAACATGGCCCACTACCTCTACCTCGTGCGCCACGGCGAGCAGCAGGACGCCGAGTACGGGTTGCAAGACGGCCCGCTGAGCCCCAAGGGCAAACGCCAGGCGATGGCGATAGCCGAGCGTCTCGGGGGAGTGCCCTTCACGCGGGCGTTCCACTCGCCGCTCCAGCGCGCCGAAGAGACCGCAGCGATCATGACCGAGCGCATGCCCGCGCTGCAGTCACAGCCGAGTTCGCTTCTCATGGACTGCATCCCCTCGGGCCCCTCCTACGACATGCCGAAGGCGTTTGAACCATTCTTCGGCTCCGTCACGCCGGCCGAGATCGAGGCGGGCAGCGCCCAGATGTCCGACGCGATCGCCGAATTCCTTACGCCCGCTCGCGGTGAAAACCACGACCTGCTGATCACTCACAACTTCGTGATCTCGTGGTTCGTGCGCGAAGTCTTCGGCGCACCGGAGTGGCGCTGGCTCGGCCTCAACCAGGCCAACTGCGGGCTCACCATCATCCGCATTCGCACCGCCAAACCGCCCGTGCTGGTCACCCACAACGACCTCGGCCACCTCCCGGTGGAGTTGCGCACGGGTCTCCCGATCGAGCAGCCCTTCTAGCGGCCCAGGGTCTTCCCAAACCAGTGCGTGGCGTTGGGGTTGTCGTTGTAGGCAACGATCTCGACGTAGCCGTGTGAGCGATACAGGCGGCCGGCGGCCTCGAGACTTCCGTTCGTGTCGAGTACGGCCTCCGTCGCCCCCAGGGCAATCGCGCGCTGTTCGAGCTCGCTCAGCAGGGCCCGGCCCAGCCCGCGCCCTTGGTGGGCCGGGCGAATCCACAGGTGCTTCACCTCGAAACGCCCCCCGCCCAGAGTGCGGATGCCCCCGCACCCCAGCACCTCGTCGCCGTCGGCGGCCACGAGAAACACACCGTGAGGGGTGACGAACTGCGCTGCATCCGGAAAGGTCGTGCGGTATCCGGATGCGACGGGAAAGGTATCGGCGCGAAACGCGAAGTACTCGCCCAGCAGGGCCTGCGCCGTGGCATCCGTCACCGGGGTCTCGCGAAAGCTGATCACCAATCGAGCCTAACCAGCCGAACGCATCGTCTCCGCGACCACGAGATGGGCGATGCTCGTGCGTGACGTCACGCCCCAGCGCTGCAGGATCTCGCCGATGTGTTTCTCGGTGGTCTTCACGCTGATCCCGAGGCGAGCGGCAACGTCCTGGTTCGACAAGCCCTCGGCAACGAGTGCCGCGACCTGCCACTGGCGCGGTGTGAGCGCAGGGAGGTCGTCGCGCGGGCTGCCCAGCCGCAACTCGGCGACATGGCGGGGCAGGGCCGCGCGAGACGAGATGCCCAGCGCGGCGAGCACTCGCGACATGTAGGACTGCACCGTACGCCCCGACAGGAACAGGGTTGCGCCGATCACCTGGTTGCTGAACCCTTCGGCCGCGAGCACGGCGATCTGTCGTTCACGCTCCGTGAGGCTCGACCAGCCGCCCCCCGGGGGTGGGGGCAACCGCCGGCCCAGGAGGCGCAGCTCTCGGGTCGCCGAGCGGCGAATGCCGGGGATGCCCGCGCGCTCGGCCTCGTACGCGACGCCGGCGAACTGGGCGACCGCGCCATCGTGCAGGCCTGCCGAGGCGAGCGCCCTGGCCCGGATCATGTCGGCCCGCGCCGCGTCGAGGTATCGTCCGGTGAGCCGAGCTCGTGCTGCGGCCACGCCCGCGCGCTCGGCTGCCGAACTGCTGTCGCCGCGCGCGCCGTCGAGTCGAGCGAGCATGTGTTCGACAACGACGGTGGCCCCGGGGTGCGCCGCGAGGGGAAGGCTGTGCTCGCCCCACTCGGACGCCGCGTCCAGATCGTCGCGGTCAAGAGCGTCGGTCACGAGAATGTCGTAACCGAGGGCCCGGTCCACGACCTGCAGGGCGCGCAGGTCTGGCCCGCCACCGGCGACAAGCACGAACTGGGCCGCACGGGCGCGATCGCCGATCGCGAAGAGTGCGAAGGCACAGATGATCCACGCGCCGCCCTCGAGAAGGCCGCGCGGCTCGGGCAGCTCTCGCTCGATGGTCGTGGCGATACGACGCACGAGTGCCCGGTCATCGAGGTTCGCTTCGATGAGGGCGACGAGCGCTTCACCGACTGCCGCGCACGGCGCATTGCCAACGGCACGCGACTCCTCGGTCGCTCGCTGTGCAACGGGAAGGGCATCCGCCATCGCGCCGCTGAAGATGAGCACGCGAGCGCGCTGGATCTGCATGAACGGAAGGTAGGGAACGCGGGCTTCGTCTTCGGGAGAGCGTTGAGCGCGAATATCACCCAGTTCGTCGAGCACCTCGACGGCCTCCGAGATGCGCCCCGTCGCCAGGGCGCCCTCGGCGAGGAAGTGCGCGGCGATCATGCGCGACTCGACGTCGAGGCGCGCGAGCTCATCGCGCATTCCCCACGCGAGGGCGAAATAGTCCGCCTGCGGCTCCTCACCGGCCCAGGGCAGGCCGGCGGTCGCGAGCATGCGCATCGAGAGGGCGTGCAGTTGGGCTTCCTTGCTTCCGGATGCCCGTGCGACCGTGAGCGCGCGTTCGGCGGTCACGAGCGCATCGGCGAAACGACAGTCGATGTAGTCCGAGAACGCCACGCCCACGAGCACGCGCGCGAGTACGTCGTCGCGAAGCTGGGGCTGGGCGAGCATTCGGGCTGCGAGTGCACGCGCTTCGCCCGTTTCACCGCTCGCGACGAGCGCGATCATGGTGAGCAGCTCGGCGGTTTCCCCCATATCGCGATGGTAGTGCCCGCGGGGCCCGTCCCGTCGTTGGTAGATTTGCCGGATGACAACCAAGGTCGCCGTCGTTGGCGCAACCGGCAAGATGGGCCAACTCGCTTCCCAGATCATCGAGGCATCCGACGACTTCGAACTCGTCGCGCAGATCGACTCCAAGGGAGAACTGAGCGACATGCTCGGCGCAGACATCGCCGTGGATGTGACGCTGCCGTCGGTCTCCCAGTCGGTCGTCGAGTATGCGCTCGCCCACGGCATCAACGTGCTCGTGGGTACCTCGGGCTGGTCGAGCGAACGCATCGCGGGACTTGAACGTGTCATCAACGGCAACCTCGCGGTCGGTGTGATCATCGTTCCCAACTTCTCGATCGGTTCCGTGCTCGCGACTTCGTTCTCGGCCATGGCAGCGCGGTTCTTCGACTCCATCGAGATCATCGAGGCGCACCACGCGTCGAAGATCGACTCGCCGTCGGGCACGGCGGTGCGCACCGCCGAACTCATGGGAACGGCGCGCGGATCACTCGGTCCCGTTGCCGCTCCGCACGTCGACCAGCGCGCCCGTGGCCAGCAGGTGTCGAGCATCCCGATCCACAGCCTGCGCATGCAGGGCGTCGTGGCCAAACAAGACGTCATCTTCGGCGGCAACGGCGAGGTGCTCACGATCAGTCACGAGACCCTCGCGCCCAATGCCTACGAAGCGGGCATCCTGCTCGCTCTCCGGGCGGCGAGATCGGTGCGTGGCGTCGTGGTGGGCCTCGACAAGCTCATCGACCTGGGGCTCTCCGACAGCCCGACCGCATGACCGCTCGTATCGCGGCGCTCGTGATGGCGGCGCTGCTCGCCCTGTATCTGATCTTTGTGGTGCAGTACGCCCTCATCCTGATCTCCACGGAGGGCGCCATCGCGAAGACGATGGGCGTGGCTCTTCTTGTGCTGCCGCTTGTGGGTGCCTGGGCGCTCATCTCGGAGCTGGTGTTCGTGATTCGCGGGGAGCGGCTGGTCAAGATTCTCGGTGACGAGGGCGGCCTGCCTGTCGACACGCTCCCGCGACTGCCGAGCGGGCGCATCGACCCGGTCGCCGCCGACAAGGAGTTTCCGCAGTATCAGGCCGAGGTTGAGGCTGACCCCGCATCGTGGCGCGCGTGGCTTCGCCTTGGTCTGGCGTACGACGCCAGCGGCGACAAGCGTCGGGCCCGCTGGGCGACGCGAAAAGCGATCGCCCTGCACCGCAGCTAGCTCGCTACGAGAGCTGCGATCGCCTTATCGAGGGTGTCATCGCGAAAGGTGAAGCCGTCGTCGAGCAAGCGCGTGGGCGCCACATTCTCGCTCCACAGCAGAAGCTGTTCGCCCGCGTCGCCGAGGAGGCGAATCGCGAATTCCGGCACGACCCAGGGATGCCACCTGCCGAGACCCTGCGCGAGGGCACGAGTGACCTCTTCGGCGGTTGCGGGAGCGGGACCCGCGATCGTCACGACACCGTCCAGCCCGGAACCGAGCAGGTGCACGATAGCGGCCGCCTCGTCGTGCAGGCTCACCCACGGCCAGTTCTGCTTTCCCGAGCCCATGCGCGCGCCCAGTCCGAGTGTGGTGAGCGGAATTAACGGCGTGAATGCCCCGCCTCGGCCCACGACGAGCCCGGTGCGGAAGGTCACGAGTCTCGTTGTTGCGGGCGTCAGACGCGCGGCCTGCTCCCACGCATCCACGACGTCGCTGAGAAATCCGGTGCCCTTGGGCGAGCGCTCATCGAGCACCACTCCCGGCTGGTCGCCGAAGTAGCCGACCGCTGAGCCGCTCAGAAAGACGGTGGGAGGATTCTTGGCTGCCGCGATCGCGTCAACGATCGTCTGCGTTCCGTTGATGCGCGAGTAGAGGATCTCCCGCTTGTACGACGTCGTCCACGGAATGCGGCCCGTCGACGCACCAGCGAGGTTGATCACGGCGTCTGCCGCCTCAATCGCTTGCGGATCGATCGTCTTGTCGTCGGGGGACCAGCGGAACTCGTCGGAGGTTCGAGGCTCGCGGCGCACGAGGCGCAGGGCGGTGTGGCCCGCAGCGTCCAGCTGGCGACACACCTCCGAGCCGATGTAGCCGGAGGCTCCGGCAACGAGAACCTTCACTAGGCGAGGCTGGCTTCGAGGGTGATCGGGATGCCCGCGAGGGCCTGCGACACCGGGCAGTTCTTCTTGGCATCTTCAGCAATGCGCTGGAAGTCTTCGTCTGACAGGCCGGGAATCTTGGCGCTCACGAGAAGGTGGCTGCCGGTGATCCCGACACCTGCCTCGAACGTGACGGCGGCCGTGACCTGCAGGCTCTCCGGGGGAGTGGAGTTGCTTGCCAGGGCGTTGGCGAAGGCCATCGAGTAGCAGGCCGAGTGCGCGGCGCCGAGAAGCTCTTCGGGGTTCGTCTTGCCCGCTTCACCCTCTGAGCGCGCGGCCCAGCTCACGGGAAACTCGGCGGCATCCGAGGAGTCGAGGGAGGTCGTGCCCGATCCGGAGAATAGATCCCCAAACCACAGGGTGGTTGCTTCGCTGGTAACTGACATCGTTGTAGCCCTTTCGTCAGTTCCAGCCTATGCCGCCTGATCGAGACTGTGGGGCTCAGGCGACGGGAACACCCTTGCGACCGAGAATGCCGGCCCGCACGAGCAGCAGGTAGATCTGGCAGCCGAGGCAATACGCGAACACGGAATTGAGGAACGCCGCGACGAAGGCGAGCGCCGCGGCGATGACGACCGCGTAGGGCACTCCCAGTAACTGCAGCACCAGGCCGGCGAGCGTGATGACGAATCCGACGCCCTGCGCAAACGTGGGAGGCGTGACGTCCTCGAGTTCAGTCGGCGGCTGGAGCCGGGGACGCACGAACGTCTTGAACAGCAGACCGTAGGGGTGGCGCTGTACGCCGGCGAAGGCGCCCCACGCGAAGAGCGCACTGATTGCGGCGAACAGGATGAACGCGGCAATCGTCGCTCCCGAGAGCCCCAGCGCGATCACGATGAGCAGGAGCACGGCCGTGATGCCTGCGCTAAAGCGGGGACCGCGGGGGTCGATCTGGGCGGCACGTACGCTCATGCGCTCACCAGCAATCTGTCGAGTTCGGCGCGAACTGCATCGCGCTGTGGGGCCCCGCCGATGCGGGCGCGCACGACACCTTTTCGGTCGAGAATGAGGGTGGTCGGGGTTTGCATGATCTTGAACTGGCTGGCCAGGTCGGGGCGGTGGGTCAGGTCGAGATCGATGTGCGCGACGTTCTCGCGCTCAGCCGCGACATCCCCCAGCACGGTGTGAGTTGCTTTGCAGGGCGCGCAGACCTCGGTGGAGAACTGCAGCAGGGTTGCTCCCGACGCGAACCGGCGGATGCCCGGAACGTCGCCAACCCGCACCGTGGTGCGGCCGTTCGTGTGGTGCACCTGCCCCTGCCGACTGCGCCACACGAGCCCGAGCACGGTCGTGCCGCCTACGAGCGCGGCGAGCACGATCAGTACGAGGGTCGGGTTCATGGTGTGGCAAAGATATTCGCGATTCGGGCGCCGCGACCGAGTGTTGCAATGTATTACAAGCCGCCGGTCGCTATCGTGAAGGCCGTGCCCCACGAAATCGAGTTCCGGTCCGATGTCACAGTAGAGCTGGTTCGCTCGAGTGCTCACGATTCCGATGTGCTGTTTGCGGCGCGGGTGTCGACGTTGGGGGAGCAGACCCTCGAATCTGCTCAGGACGTCGACCTGGATACCTCGCGCAGCAAGGGCCTCATCAACTACCTCATGCGTGACCGCCACGGCTCGCCTTTCGAGCACAACTCGATGACCTTCTACGTGCAAGCGCCCATCTTCGTCTTCCGTGAATTCATGCGGCACCGCATCGCCTCCTACAACGAGGAGAGCGGACGCTACCGCGAGCTCAACCCGGTTTTCTACGTTCCCGGACCCGACCGCAACCTCGTGCAGGTGGGCAAGGCGGGCGCCTACGACTTCCTGCCCGGTAGCCCCGAGCAGACGGAGCTCGCCGTCGCCGAGTCGAAAAGGATCGCGACCGAGGCCTACGAGTCCTACCAGCGGATGCTCGAGGCGGGCATCGCGCGCGAGGTCGCACGAATCGTGCTGCCGCTCTCGATCTACTCGTCGATGTACGTCACGATGAACTCACGCTCGCTCATGAACTTCCTCTCGCTTCGCACCAAGCGCGAGGGCACGCACTTCCCATCGTTCCCGCAGCGGGAGATCGAGATGGCGGCGGAGCAAATGGAGAACCTCTGGGCCGGCCTCATGCCGCTCACGTACTCCGCCTTCAACGAGAACGGTCGCGTAGCCCCGTAGCCCCGTAGCCCCGTAGCCCGGCGGCCCGCCGGTCAGCCGGGCTTCCAGCCCCGCTGCCACCCCCATTTCCTAGCCCCGCTGCCAACCCCGTTTCCTAGCCCCGCTGCCAACCCCGTTTCCTAGCCCCGCTGCCAACCCCGTTTCCTAGCCCCGCTGCCAACCCCGTTTCCTAGCCCCGCTGCCACCCCCATTTTCTAGGCCCGCTGCCAACCCCATTTCCTGGGCCCGCTGCCGCCCCCCATATCCAGCCCCGTATCGCAGCGCGGGATCCCCGGATCACGGTCTCCGGATTGCCCTGTCGCGCGTCGCCGGTCGGCCCTTCGACAGCTGCCCACCCGTGGTGTACCCGCGCCGTTCACAGAACGCAGGATGCACAAGCATTCCTCGTCTCTCCTGCGTTCTGTGAATGATGAGGATGTGAGCCCACATGCCGGAGGATGGTCGCCCCGTCTCCATTCCTCCCCGGTGGCGAGTGCACTCCGATTGCCACAGATCGTCATGATCGGTGCCCGCACCTGCCGAGCTGGGCAACGCTCAGACCATCATGATCGCGCGTTACATCGACAAAGTTGGCGGCATCGCCAGCTACGCCCAACTCATCCACCGTGACCGCTTCTGGCAGAGTCTCGTGCAGGCGAGTCTCGCGTACGGATCGATCGTTCGCGTGAGACGGGGGTGGTACGCCACGCCACACACGCACCCGGCAGTAATTGAGGCATGTCTCGCTCGGGGCACGCTCACCTGCATCAGCGCGCTGCAGCTGAAGAATGGGCACGAGGTGACTCGCCCACTTCACGTCGCGATCGCGCCAACCTCGTCCCGCCTGCCAGATTGGCCGCACGTCATCCGCCACTGGACCAAGGGGCGTCAAGACCCGGCGACCTGCTGGGCCATCAAGAGCACCGAACCCGTCAAGAGCACCGACGCCATTAGACGCCCCGACGAGGCCCCTACTGAAGCGACGACGTCAGGCGGGCGAGCCCATCGTTGATTTTGCCCAGGAGGGGGCGCTTCATCCATTGCTCGAGGGTGAGCCGGTCGCTGGATGCGCGGTAATCGTCTTCGACGACGCGCATCGCGTTGACAAACGTGCGCCCGTGCACCATGACAGAAACCTCCATGTTGAGGCTGAACGAGCGGATGTCCATGTTGCTCGAGCCAATCACGGCGACGTCGTCGTCAATCGTGAAGTGCTTGGAATGCAGCACGGTCGGCGCGCGATAGAGGTAGATCTCGACGCCCGCGCGCAGCAGGGCCTCGTAGTACGAACGCTGCGCGTGGTACACCAAGTACTGGTCGCCGATGGCCGACACGAAGAGCTCGACGGCAACTCCGCGCGAGGCGGCCGTGACGATCGCGAGCAGGGTTGCCTCGTCCGGCACGAAGTAAGGGCTCGTGATGCTGATGCGCTCCTGCGCGCTGTGCAGCAGGAACGTGAAAAGCTTGAGGTTGTTGTCGTTTTCGAAGCTTGGCCCACTCGGCAACACTTGCGCGTCGAGCAGCGCGTCATCCGTGCCCAGCACGACGGGGGTGGTGTCGAGTGGCAGCAGCTCCTGCGACTCGCTGTACCAGTCCGTGACGAACACGGCGTTGAGTTCGCGCACCACGGGGCCGTCGAGCCGCACCATGAGTTCGTGCCAGTGCAGGCCTCGCGCGATGTTCTTCGTCTTGAGGTAGGTCGCGTCGATGAGATTCTGCGATCCGGTGAAACCAATGCGCCCATCGACCACCACGAGTTTGCGGTGATTGCGCAGGTCGGGCCGCTGCCATTGGCCCGCGAAGGGACGCAGCGGCAGCATCGCGAACGACTCCGCACCCATCGCGTCGAGCGCGTCCGCCGTTTCGGCCCTGCGCGGGAACATGAGACTCGACACGTGGTCGTACAGCACCCGGACACTCACCCCACGGGCCCTCGCCCGCGCCAGCGCATCGAAGAACTCGGCGGTCGAATCATCCAGCACCAGAATGTAGAACTCGACGTGCACGAAGTCGGTAGCCTCGTCGATCGCTGCCGCCATGCTCGCGAACGAGCCCGAATAATCCGGCAGGAGTTGGGCGGCATTTCCGCCCACCATCGGCAGCGCGCCAAGCGTCTCGTTCATGCGAGTTGCCGACGACAACCACGCGGGCCACTCGTCTTCGTGGCTCACGAGGTGCAGCCCCTCGGTGCGGGCGAGAATGAGCGAGCTCACCTCCTGCTGCTTCTCGCGGCGGGCGCGGGGGAGTCGCCCGAAGCCCACGAGCAAAAACCACAGGGCACCGAGAACGGGGATGAAGACGATCGCCAGTACCCAGGCGACAGCATCGGAGGGCTTGCGCGTCAACGAGATGTAGATCGTCGCGGCAAAGCCGACGACGATGTGGGTGGCCGCGAGCAGCAGCGCGACGAGGTCAGCGGGCATTCTGCGCTGGAACCAGCACCTTCTTGGTGATGAGCAGGATCGAGGCGCTCACGGTGCACGCCACGAGGGCACCGAGCAGTCCAAGCAACGTCGCGCCCACCATCGCGCCGATGAGCACGAGAGAACCGGGAATGCTGATGGCCTTGCCCACGATGCGCGGCGTCAGCACGTAGGCCTCGACCTGCAAGTAGACGAGCATGACGAGCATGACGACGAGACCCGCCGTCGGCGAGGTGAAGAGCGAGACGACCGTCATAAGGGCCGCGCTGATGAGGCTTCCCACGACAGGGATAAAGGTGATCACGAGCGCAAACGCGGCGAGAATCCCCGCGAACGGGTTTCCGACGATCGTCAGCAGGATGAAACTGAAGATCGCGTTGAGCAGCGCAAGCAGGAACATTCCGCTCAGGTACTTGCCGACCGACTGGAAGATCTCTTCCGCAATCGACTCGAAGCCGGGGCGACGCGACGCAGGCACGAGTGAATACAACCCCTGCTTCATCGTCTCCAGTCCCGCCACGAAATACAGCGTGAGGGCAATGACGAAGAAGGCGCTGAAGACCCCGCTAACGATCCCCACGCCAATTTTGAGCGCACCGCCACCGATCGTGATCCACGTCTGCGGGTCGGCGGCGCCCGCCTGAAGCAGCTCGACGAAAGGTACGAGAATGCCTCCGAGCGACTCGTTGAGCCCGATGAACCACTCCTGCGACTCGATCTGGTCGAGGCCCGACGGCAGGTACTTGATGAGCAGTGCCGCCTGCTCGATCACGATGGGTACAACCATCCAGAGCAGCAGCGCCACGATCAAGAGGAATGCCGCCATGACCGTGAGCACGGCCCCCGTGCGCGAGAACTTCCAGCTCTCGAGCCTCAGCACCACCGGATACAGCCCCAGGCTCACGAACAGGGCGAAGAAGATCAGGGTGAGAGCGAAGCCGAGCGAGCCGATTGCCGCCCCGAGAGCGAGGGCGAGAAGCACCCCCAGCGTCGTGATGAAGCCAAACCGGAACGGTCCGGATTCGAGCAGGCGGGGAACCGGGTTCACATTCAGTCTTTCGAGTAGTTGAGCACGAGGTCGATCAGAAGGCGCGTCGCGAAACCGGTAGCACCGGCGCTGCGCCACGAGTCGTCGCGATCGGACTGCATCGTGCCTGCGATGTCGAGGTGCGCCCACGGGATGTCCGCGACAAACTCATTGAGAAAGAGCGCCGCCGTGATCGCCACGTTGAACGGGCCGCCCATGTTCGACATGTCGGCGAGCGCCGAGTCGAGCTGCGGGCGGTAGCGGTGCTCAAGCGGGAGCTGCCAGATCGGCTCGTCGGTTTCGATCGACGCAGCGATCGCCTGGTCGACGAGCCCCTGGTCGTTGCCGAATACGGCGGCAACGCGGGTGCCGAGGGTCTGCAGCGCCGAGCCGGTGAGGGTTGCCACGTCCACGATTGCGTCGGGGTTCTCCTCGGTGGCGAGCACGAGCGCGTCGGCCATCACGAGCCGACCCTCCGCGTCGGTGTTCTTGATCTCGACCGTGGTGCCGCCGCGGATGGTGAGCACGTCACCGAGCCCCATGGCGGTGCCCGATGGCATGTTGTCGGTGCACATGAGCCAGGCGGTGACCTTGGCCGTGGCGCCGAGATCCTTGAGCGCGGTCATGGCGCCCAGAATCGCGGATGCTCCGGCCATATCCATCTTCATGAGCAGGTGCATGGCGTCACTCGGCTTGAGCGAGATGCCACCGGCGTCGTACATGATGCCCTTGCCCACGAGGGCGAGGTGGGCGGTGGGGGTGCCCGAGGGCGTGTAGGTGAGCTTGATCATGCGGGGCTCTTCGGCGCTTCCCGCGTTCACACCCAACAGGCCCCCGCAACCGAGTTCGATGAGCTGCTTCTTGTCGAAGGTCTCGACGACGAGGCCGTGGTCGGCCGCGAGGTCGACAGCGACCTCGCCCATGCGCGTCGCCGTGAGGTGGCCGGGAGGGTTGTTCGCCAGGTCGCGCGCGAGGTTGGTCGCTTTCGAGGTGATCTCGCCCGTGCGCACGCCGGCCGTGACCGCCTCGAGGTACTGGGCGGGCGCGATGATGTCGAGCGCCGTCACGGGAATGTTCTTGTTGGAAGGCTGCAGTTCGGTGAAACGGTACCGCGCGAGCAGTACGCCCTCGGTGATGAGCTGGCCCACGATCGAGCTCTCGAGTGCGAACGCGTCGCCGATGGAGATACCGATCTTGCCGTAGCGGTGGGCGGCCCGCGCGAGGCCCGCAGCGGCATCACGAAGCGCCGTGGTGGTCTGTGACGCAGCATCTCCCACTCCAAATGCGATGTATACGGGACCGCTCGGCTGGGGCAAGAGCAGAGTCTGGCCGAGGGCACCCGTGAAGCCTGCGCCTCGCAGCGCCTCGGAGGTGACCCCGAGCTCGGACGGCACGACGCTGTCGGTGCCGACGGCGAACCCGATCGCTTCGAGTCCGGCAGACGGGGTCGTCGTCACTTCGATGACCGTGCCGTGGGTCAGCGAGGGCACGGGGGTGAAATCGGCGGGGATGAGGCGACGGTCGATCATGGTGTTCTCCTTGCGGGTGATTCAGAAGGGCCAGAAAACGGGAACGAGCAGGGTTGCGACGATCACGAACAGCAGCACGAGCGGCAGCCCGAGCTTCCAGTAGTCGCTGAAGCGGTATCCGCCCGGGCCGAACACCATCGTGTTCGCGGGCGTGGCGACGGGCGTGAGGAACGATGCGGCGGCCGCGACCGCCACGGCCATGAGCAGGGGAACCGGCGAGATGCCAGTCTCGGCCGCAATCGCGATGGCGATGGGAGCGAGGATCAGCGCTGTGGCGGTGTTGCTGATGAGCTGCCCGAGCACGACCGTGACGATCGCGACGCCCAGCGTGAGCAGGTACGGGCTCGCGCCGCCCAGCACGTTGACGATTGCTGACGCAATCAGGTCGGCCGCGCCGCTGATCTGGATCGCCGTGGAGAGCGGGATCATCCCACCGACGAGAATGAGGGTGGTCCACGAGATCGAGCGCTGCGCCTGGCTCACACTCAACACTCGAAGGCTCACCATCGCGACGGCGGCAATCAACGCGGCCATGGCGGGAGGAACCAGCCCTGTCGCGAGCAGCACCACCATGCCGCCAAGAATGATGAGCGCGATCTTTGCCGAGGTGCCCATGGGCACGGCCTGACGTCTGACACTTGCGGGGTCGTCGACAACGAGCACGTTCGGATCATCCGCGTGGGTGTCGAGCGCTCGCCACGTGCCTCGCAGCAACATGACGTCGCCGACTTCGAGCCGGGTCTCGCCAAGGTCTTCGCCCGCGCGCTGGATGGCGACGATCACGAGATCTCCGCTGTCAGTGACCATGCCGGGAAAGACGGTGTCGCCGATGAATTCCGATCGCGGCGGAACGACAACCTCGGTCAGGCCGTAGTCGCGGGTGAGCACCTCATCGGGGTGCTCGATCGAATACTGCCGAGCGAGGGTCGCAGCGTGCAGGCTCAGGTCTTTCGTGGCAGACACGGGTTCGCGGCGGGGCAGCAGGCGGGGTCCCAGTAATGCCACGATGAGGATGGTGCCGAGCAGGAGCGGCAGACCCACGAGCCCGAAGGCGAAGAACGGCACGCCCTGAGCGCCGGTGTCCTGGATGAATTCGTTGATGAGCACACTCACGGGCGAGCCGGTGAGCACGAGCAGGGAACCCGCGTGGGCTCCGAACGCGAGCGGGATGAGCATCTTCGACGGCGGCTGTTTGATGCGCACGGCCAGCAAGACGACCATGGGCAGGAGCGCGGCCACCGCGCCGTTGACGCTGATGAGAGCTGACAGCACCGCCACCAAAATCATCACGAGCACGATGAGTCGACGTGGGCTCGTGCCCGCCCTGTCGACCAGCTGTTGCCCGGCCCACGTGGTGACGCCCGTCGCGTCCAGACCCTCGCTGACAACGAAGAGGGCGGCGATGAACACGATCACCGGATCGCCAAATCCGGCGAGCGCCTGGTCCGCCGTCAGTACGCCCGTGAGGTAAAGCGCAAGCGATACCCCGATGGCGACGATTCCTACGGGGATCTTGTTCCAGACGAACGCCGCGACTGCGAGCAGCAGTACGACGAGAGTGACGATGATGGGGTTCACGGTCGCACCAGGGTGTTCGGCTAGTCCTTCTTCTTGGTGCCGGCCGAGCCGCGAGCGCCGCCCGTCGACAGTTGTTCGGGCAGGTCGCCGGGCGTGAAGCCGGGCATCCGGCCCGCGGGCACTATCGCCAGGAGGGCGAGGCTCGCGAGGCCGAGCAGTGAGATCTTGAGGGCGAGCAGGCGCGCGTCTTCGTTGATCGCGATTGCCGCCGCGGCTTGCTCTGGCGTCGCAGTGGTGGATTCGAGCACCGACTCGAGCTGGGCGTTGGTGAGGAAGTTGACGTTATCCATGTTCACCTGCTCGACAAGCGAGGCGGGAATCTCCGGATGCTCGTTGACCTGCGTTTGGATGAGCCCGGAGAGCACGGTGACCGCGAACACCGTAGCCACCGCGATGCCGACGCTTCCGGAGAGGTTGTGGACGAGTCCGCGCCACGCGCCGACGTCACCAGCGAGTTCTTTCGGGGCCGCAGAAAGCAGCGTATTGAACACGAGGGCCACGATCGCGCCCTGGCCGAGGCCGAGCAGGATGAGGCCGAGCACGATGAGCGCCTGGCCCCATTCGTTGCGAATCGTGAACGCGATCAACGTGAGGGCGCCGGCAACCACGACGAATCCGGCGCGCGCGATAATCCGTGGCGCGAAGCGGGCGTAGAGGGTCGCGACGACCGAACTCGCGATGAAGATCGACAACGTGTAGGGGATGAGCGAGAGCGAGGTCTGAATGCCCGAGAGCCCCTGCACGATCTGGATGTACAGCGGAATCAGGAAGTTCGCGGCGGTTCCGATGAACAGCATGATTCCCATGCACAGGGTGGTTGCGCGCTCGGCTCCCGTCTTCAGAACATCGAGGTCGAAGATCTGCGGCTTGCCCTCTTTCTTGCGCTTGCGAATGCCGGCGAAGAAGATCTGAGCGCCGACGATGCCGAGAATCACCAGCAGCGGAGCGGGGGAAAGCCCCAGAATCGCGAACGGCGCGGCGGGCGTGGCGAACAGCAAGCCCCAGGTCGAGAGGCCGCTGAATCCGAAGCTCAGCAGGATGATCGCGATTGCCGCCGTGATCGCACCGGGCCAGTCGATGGCCACGTCGCTCATGGCCGGTACCTTCTTGACCCGGAAGCTCAGCAGCAGGTTGACCGCCGCGAGCAGCACCACAAGCGCGAACGACCAGCGCCACCCGATCGTGGATGCGAACGTTCCCGCGATGAGCAGCGCGAGAACGCCGGCGGCGGGGATCGCGGCAGCAAGGAAGCCGATGGCCTGCCCCTGCTGCTTTCCCTTGAAGTTCGTGGCGATGAACACGGTGAGCGCGGGTGAGATTGCAGCAATCACGACACCCGATGCTGCCTGCGCAACAAAGAGCATCGCGGGGCTCACGGCAAGCGCGACACCTGCCATGGCGAGGCCGTGCACAACCACGGCGATCTGGAACACACGCCGAGTGCCGAACTTGGCACCCAGCTTCGCGCCAAGCAGGATGAACGCCGCCATCGCGAAGGTGCTCGCCGTGATCGCCGTGCCCACGGTCGTCGCGGGCGTGTCGAGGTCGCCCGTGATTCCGGCCATGGAAACCGTGAGTGCGTTGACGGCAAAAGACGCCTGGATCTGGGTCATCACGACGACGATGAGTGGCACCCAGGAGGTGCGTGTTTCGGCGGGTGTCGCGGTGGTTGCGGTACTCATGACATGCGCTCCTCGTGCGGGAAAAACGGTGTCTTCACAACCTAGGGCTACGCGGATGCCGCCGACCGTCGTTGTCGCGCGAATGCACAGTAATTGGCGCGCAATCTATGCTGGTGGCGTGGATGCGGATATCAACGATGAGTCGCAGTGGAAGACGCTCGGCGTCGCCGATGTCGCCCGCGTGCTCGAAGAGGTGAAGGGGCCGCGCGACCTGCCCGCTGAGGTGCTCGAGTCGGTGGCTCGAGCCTTCCAGGTGCGACGAGATCGCCCCGCGCACTTCGGAGTGCAACGCCGCCAGCTTGGCGCCCTCGGGGTCGTGGTGATGACGATGTCGGCCATGCGGGTTTTCGGTCTCGCTTTGCGCAAATCCAGCACGATTCACGTGGGGTTCGTGCTCGAAGGCAGCGTCACGCTCATCCCTCGAGAGGGGGAGCCCGTGGTACTCGGCCCCGGGGGAGCCTGCCTCATCACCAACTGGAGCGCCTTCGACGTCACGTGTGACGACAACACTCGTGCCGTGCATGTGCTCATCCAGGAGTCCGCCCTCCGCGAGCGGGGCGTTCGCGTTCACGCTGCGCGGTTCCGCCTGGAGGGCGCACGCACCCTGGGCGCTCCGTTGCTCGCTCTCGCCTTGGCGGTCAGTGATCCGGAGTGGGAGCCCTCGCCCACCGCTGCCCGCGTGGCCGAGCGCGCCCTCGAAGATCTCACGGTCGGCCTGCTCCTAGAGAGCGCCGACGAGGAGCGCGAGCGCTCAGACCTGCGCGCGCAGTTGCGTCGACGCTGCCTGGAAGAGATCGCCTTGCGGCACCGGGATGCAACGCTCACGCCGACGGCTCTCGCGAAGCAGCTCGGGGTCTCTCTTCGACACCTGCAGCGTGGCTTCGAAAGCAGCGGAACCACCGTGTCGGAACAGATCCTGCGGCACCGTGCCGAGTCCGCGGCGGTGCTGCTTACGGCACCCGGCGGGGGAGAGCTCACGATCGCTGAGATCGCCCGCGCGGCGGGCTTCAGCTCGGCCTACGAGCTGCGCTCGGCGGTGCGAACGCGATTCGGGGTACTGCCCACCGAGCTCCGGGGTACAGCCAACAGCAATCCGGTGCCAGACCCTGTGGAGTTTCGCGCCGACGAGGGTTCGTCTCGCGAGCGCAGCGCAATAGTGATCTAGACCGCAACCTGAGGGAGATTGTCGTGATCAAGCCGAACCACATTCTCATTGCGCTTGTGTCGATCGCATCCGTGGCGACTCTCTCCGCGTGCGCGGGCGCGCCCTCGGGTGCCAGGAGCGCTGTCGACGATTCTGCCCTTGTCGGAACCTGGGTGATCGACGAGACGTTCTCCTCGCCCGAGCAGCCCTACATCGACTTCGCCGATGATGGAACCTGGAGTGCATCCGACGGCTGCAATCGTGTGCAGGGCACCTGGCAGCTGGGCGACGAAGGCGCGATAACAACGACGGCCGGTCCGTCCACCCTCATGGCGTGTGAGGGCGCGCAGTTGCCGCTCGCCGTCGCGCAAGCCGACGCCGTGCAGGTCAGCGCAGACACTCTCACCATCTACTCCTCGAAGGAGTCGACGGTCACCGAGCTCGTGCGGTCGACCGATGAATCGGTGGGGCCGCAGGGACTTCCCATCGGCCTGTGGGTCGAATCCGACGCCGAGGGCGCACCGTTCGTGTCGCTCGCGGCAGATGGAAGTTTCAGCGGCAACGACGGGTGCAACAACATTTTTGGCACGTGGCAACTCGCCGATGATGGTGCCGTGGAGTTCAGCGGCATCGGCTCCACGATGATGTACTGCGACGGAGTCGATACCTGGCTCACCACCGCGGCCATCGGGCGCATCCAGGGCGGCGTCATGACCGTCCAGGATGCCGATGGTGAAGTACTCGGTCAACTGACCGAACAATAAGCTTCCGGCCGACCGGCCGGGGGAATCTAAAAAGAAAAGACACAACCGCACATGGCCAACTTCTGGGACTTCATCTTGTACGCGTTCTTCGTGTTCGCGTTCATCGCCTACCTGATGGTGCTGTTCTCGATCATCGGTGACCTGTTCCGCGACCACGCTCTCAACGGCTGGTACAAGGCTCTCTGGATCATCTTCCTGGTGGTCTTCCCCTACATCACGGCACTCGTGTACCTCATCGCTCGCGGCAAGGGCATGGCTCAGCGCCAGGTTGCCCAGGCCCACGCAGCGCAGGAGGCCACCACGGCCTACATTCGCCAGGCGGCCGGCAGCGGCCCCGCGAGCGACATCGCCAACGCGAAGGCGCTTCTCGACGCTGGAACGATCTCGGCCGACGAGTTCGAGCAGCTCAAGAAGAAGGCGCTCGCGTAAGCATTCGTAACACCGGAGGGGTCGCGTGGCAGAGCCGCGCGGCCCCTCCGTCGTTGCCGCTACCCTGTAACTCGTGTCTACTCCTCCCAATCCCTTCGGCCAGGTGCTCGTCGCACTCGTCACGCCGTTCACTCCGGACGGCGAAGTCAACTGGACCGACGTCGAGAAGCACATTGACGACGTAGTGAACGCCGGTGCCGATGGCATCGTCGTGACGGGAACCACGGGCGAGACATCCACCCTCACCGACCCGGAGAAGATCCGCCTCGTCGAGGTGGCCAAGGACGTTTCTGCTGGTCGCGCCAAAGTCATCACCGGGGGCGGGTCAAACGAAACCGCCCACGCGATCGAACTGGCCAAGAAGAGCGAGAAGGCGGGCGCCGACGGCAACATGATCGTCACGCCCTACTACAACAAGCCCACGCAGGCCGGAATCCTCACTCACTTTCGCATGATCGCGGATGCCACCGACCTGCCCGTCATCCTCTACGACATTCCCGGGCGCACGGGCGTGCCGATCAAGTACGAAACGATCCTGCGTGCCTCGAAGCACCCCAACATCCTCGCGGTCAAAGACGCCAAGGGAGACCTGGCCGAGGTGAGCCGCGTGCTCAACCAGACCGACCTGTACTACTTCTCCGGCGACGACGCGAATGTGCTGCCGAGCCTCGCGATCGGAGCTACCGGGCTCATCGGAGTGACGGCGAACATCGCGCCCACGCCCTACCGGCACATCATCGATGCGGTCAACGCGGGAGACCTCGCGACTGCGACAGCCGCGCACAAGGCTCTCGAGCCGCTCGTTCGCGCCACCATGACTCACGTTCCCGGCACGGTCGCAACGAAGTACATCCTTCACGGCCTTGGCCGTATTTCGAGCCCGCGCGTGCGTCTTCCTCTCGTGGGTCCCGAAGAATGGGAGGCCGCGCAGATCGAAGACGAGATCGATCTCGTAAAAGATATTGCGGGCGTGAGCTTCGACAACTTCCGCCCCGACCGCAACGCTGCCGCGGGCGGCGCGCTGCCGAAGGTTGCAGGAACCACGCGCTGAGCGGCCCACGCGACTAGGCTCGGGAGCGATGCCAGCCTCAGTCTTTACACCTCCCGCACTGCCGCAAGGAACTCTCCGCGTCACGCCCATCGGCGGACTCGGAGAGATCGGTCGCAATATGACGACCTACGAGTTCGACGGCAAGATCCTCATTGTCGACTGCGGGGTGCTCTTCCCTGAAGAGAACCAGCCCGGCGTCGACCTGATCCTGCCCGACTTCACCCCCATCAGGGACCGCCTCGACGATGTGCTCGGAATCGTGCTCACCCACGGCCACGAAGACCACATCGGTGCCGTGCCCTACCTTCTCAAGCTGCGCCAGGACATCCCGCTGCTCGGCAGCACCCTCACGCTCGCCCTCATCGAGGCGAAGCTCAAGGAACACCGCATCCAGCCGTACACGCTCACGGTCAAGGAGGGGCAGGTCGAGAAACTCGGGCCGTTCGAGCTCGAATTCGTTGCCGTAAACCACTCCATTCCGGATGCCCTCGCGGTTGCCATCACGACCCCCGCGGGTGTCGTGCTGCACACGGGCGACTTCAAGATGGACCAGCTTCCGCTCGACGATCGCATTACCGACCTGCGAGCCTTCGCGCGCCTCGGTGAGGCCGGCGTCGATCTGTTCCTCCCCGATTCCACGAACGCCGACGTTCCCGGCTTCACGCCCAACGAGCGCGATATCGGCGCGGTTCTCGAGTCCGTGATCGCCAAGGCGCCCCGTCGCGTTATCGTCGCGAGCTTCTCGAGCCATGTGCATCGCGTGCAACAGGTGCTCGACGCCGCGGTCGCCAACAACCGCAAGGTCGTGCTCATGGGGCGCTCAATGGTGCGCAACATGGGAATCGCGGCCGAGCTCGGCTACCTCAAGGTGCCCGACGGCGTGCTGCTCGATGCCAAGAAGGCCGTCAACCTGCCCGACAACCAGCTCGTGTACATGTCCACGGGCAGCCAGGGTGAGCCCATGGCGGTGCTTGCGCGCATGGCCAACCTCGAGCACCAGATCGAGGTGGGCAAGGGCGACACCGTCATCCTCGCGTCGAGCCTCATTCCGGGCAACGAGAACGCCGTCTACCGCGTTATCAACGGCCTCATGAAGCTGGGTGCCAACGTCGTGCACAAGGGCAATGCCAAGGTGCACGTCTCCGGGCACGCGGCCGCGGGTGAGCTGCTCTACTGCTACAACATCCTCAAGCCCAAAAACGTGCTGCCGGTGCACGGCGAGCAGCGTCACCTCGTGGCCAACGCGAACCTTGCGATCCAGACGGGTGTTCCGGAAGAGAACACGATCATTGGCGAAGATGGCACCGTCATCGACCTCAAAGACGGGGTAGCCAAGGTTGTTGGCCAGCTCGATCTCGGATACGTCTACGTCGATGGCTCGAGCGTCGGTGAGATCACCGACGCTGACCTCAAGGATCGCCGCATCCTCGCCGAAGAGGGCTTCATCTCGATCTTCGTGGCAGTCGACCCGCAAACCGGCAAGGTCATCGTCGGCCCCGAAATCCAGGCTCGAGGGTTTGCCGAAGACGAGAACGTCTTCGACGACGTCAAGCCGCAGATCATTCGCGCTCTCACGGATGCTGCCGAGAACGGCACGCGCGACACGCACGCGTTCGCCCAGGTCATCCGTCGTACCGTCGGGCGTTGGGTCAACACCCAGCACCGCCGGCGTCCCATGATCGTTCCGGTAGTCATCGAGGCCTAGGGATGGCTACGCGCGCGTTTTCCCTCGATGGACGGGGCTTTCGGTTCGAGATTCCCGTCGAAGAGAGTGTGACCGTCGGCGGCTTCGTCGAACTTGTCGGCGCAGACTCCCGACAGCTCGGCCAGGTCGAGGCGGTCGACCTGTCGACCCAGGACTCGCTCGTGGGCAGCGGTCGGCTGTTGGGCACCGTTACCGACGAAGGCGTGGATGCCCGCACCTCAGCGTCATTCTCGACGGCGCTGCTCATGCCTGCGCGCAGCCAGGTGATCGAGGCAGCCCTGTCATCGGCCACCCTGCGCGTGGGATCGCTCGTCGGCAACGGCGGGATTGCCGCGAACCTGTACGCCAAGCGCTTCAATCGCCACACCTTCTGGTGTGGCCAGAGCGGCTCGGGAAAGACCTACGCGCTCGGTGTCGTGCTCGAACGCCTGCTCATCAACACGGGCTTGCCCATGGTCATCCTCGATCCCAATGCCGACTTCGTGCGCCTGGGCGAGCTGCGGCCGGGCCGGGATGACGAGTCCACGCGGGCTCTCGCCGATCGCGACATCCGGGTGCTGAGGCCGCACCCCACCGATCCCGACGCCTTGCGCGTTCGCTTTACCGACCTGACCCGCCAGGCCCAGGCCGCGGTTCTCGGGCTGGATCCCGTCGCAGACGCCGACGAGTTCAACGCGCTCCTGCATGTCGACGCCACGAAGCGCCTCGAGTTCGGATCGATTGCCGATTCGCTGCGGGCCAGCGGTGACGCGGCAGGCGTCTCGCTCGCGACTCGCATGGAGAATCTGGGCGTGGAGGGCTGGGGACTGTGGTCGCGACAGTTCGGCTCGGCGACCGAGGTGATCGACGAGCGACCGGATGCGACCGTGCTCGACCTCGGTGGTTTTGAGAACCCGCTCGAGTACGCGGTGGCGGCGATGGCCGTGCTCGATGACCTGTGGGCCAAGCGCGAGCAGCGCCGGCCCATCCTGATCGTGATCGACGAGGCACACAACCTCTGCTCGCCCGAGCTGGAGGGTCCCGTGCACACGGCGGTGCGCGAACGGATCCAGCAGATTGCCGCGGAGGGCCGCAAGTTCGGCTTGTGGCTGTTGCTCTCAACACAACGGCCATCAAAGGTGCATCCCGGCATTGTGTCGCAATGCGACAACCTTGTCGTGATGCGCATGGGGAGCCCGAGCGATCTCGGCGAGCTGTCGCAGCTGTTCGGCTTCGTGCCCAAGCAGCTGCTGGGCATGGCACCACGGTTCTCGCAGGGCGAAGCCCTCATGGCCGGGGGTTTCATCCCCGTACCGAGCCTGGTCAAGGTCGACGAACGGCTGACCTTCGAGGGCGGCATCGACGTCGAGGTTCCGCAGCGCAGCTCATGACGACGTTGCGGCGGGCAACCGCGCTCGACCTTCCCTTCATGGAGGAGGTGTTCGTCATCACAGCCGACTGGAATCCCGAGAACGCCAAGGGCGCGGATTTCTGGCGAGCAGATGTCACCTTCCAGCAGTACATCGGGGGATTCCCGCGCGCGACCGACCTCGGATACATCGCAGAGCGCGAGGGCCACGACGTCGGGGCCGTGTGGTGGCGCTATTTCACCGCCGATGAACCGGGCTACGGCTACGTCGCCGACGACATCCCGGAACTCGGAATCGGTGTCGTCGAGGGGCGCCGTGGCGAAGGAATCGGGCGGGCGCTCATGAACGGAATCATCTCGGCGGCGACAGGGCCTCTGAGCCTGAGCGTCGAAGACGGTAATCCCGCGGTGGAGCTCTACCGAAAGAGCGGTTTCGTGCCCGTCGGACGTGTGGGAAACTCAACAACGATGCTTCGACCCGCGCGAGCCTGACGATCGCACCCGCGAAAACGTTGGGTAGCCATTCATCCCTTGGGGTGATTTTCTGGTTACGTTGCCGGGTTAGTCTGGCCAAGTCAATCTGACCAATCCGGGGAGTAAATACACGTGGGTATCGCGCGCAGATGGGTTTTTCCGATTGTCTGGATCGTGGTTTTCGCCGCAATCGCGGCGGCTCTCGTCAAGATCGCTTTCTTTCCTGACTCCAGCCAGGCAAGCGACCCCGACTTTCCTTCCGTAGAGATCGTCGAACCGCAGTACGCCGTTGCGCGCGGAACCGTGAGCAACGACGTGACCCTGACCGGGTCGATCGTTGCCGACGCTGCGGTGCCGATTCCCGCGACCGGCAGCGGCGAGGTGCGCGAGGTTCTCGTGAGCCAGGGGCAGCAGGTGTCGGCGGGCCAGCAGATTCTCCTCATTCGCTCGCAGGTCGTCTACGGCGACGGCACCGCGGGCACCGAGTGGGACTACGCGACGGCTCCTGTGGCGGGCGTGCTCTCGAGCTTCACGGCCCTTGTTGGCCAGCAGTTCTCGGTCGGTGATCCGGTCGGCCAGATTGCGCCGCCCGGGTTCAAGGTCACGGGCAGCATCCCGCCCGAGCAGCTCTACCGACTGATCGAGCGTCCCGTTGATGCGCAGGTCACCATCACAGGCGGGCCGGCTCCCTTCACGTGCACGGGCCTGACGATCACGACGCCGTTGCCCGGAGCGGGCTCGGGGTCGGGCGAAACGCCGCAGGGTGGCGAGGGCACTTCCTCGGGACCGACCGTCACGTGCACCGTGCCGCCCGAGGTGACCGTGTTTGCAGGTCTCGTCGCGAACATCGTGATCGCGGGAGGCGTCGCGGAAGACGTGCTCGTCGTGCCCACCACCGCGGTCGAGGGCGCTGCGGGAACCGGCAACGTCTACTTCGTGCTTCCCGATGGCTCGACCGAGATCCGGCCCGTGACGCTGGGCCTCAACGACGGAATCAACGTCGAGGTCACGGAGGGGCTCGCTGAGGGCGATCTCATCCTCCAGTTCGTGCCGGGCGCTCCCAGCGTCGACGAGGGGATGATGGGCGAGAACTGTTACCCCGTAGGTGGCGGCGGAATGGTTTGTGAGGGATGACGCTCCTGAAGCTCGAGGAGGTCACGAGATCCGTTGACCTCCCCGACGGTGAGCGCCTCGACATCCTTCGCGGCGTCGATCTCGAGGTGGAGGTGGGAGACCACGTCAGCATCGTCGGCCGGTCTGGTTCGGGCAAGTCGACGCTCCTCAACCTTCTCGGGCTGCTCGATACCCCGACGAGTGGTCGCATCCTCTTCGATGACGAGCCCCTCGAAGCGCTCTCCGGTGCCAAACGCGATCGCAAACGCGGCAGCGACATCGGCTTCATCTTCCAGCAGTTCAACTTGCTCAGTGGGCGCACGGCCCTTGAGAACGCCACGACGCCCCTCATGTATGCCAGCGGCAAGCAGTTCTGGAACCGACGCAGGATCGCGGCTGAGATGCTCGAGCGCGTGGGACTCGGCGCCCGCATGGACTCCATGCCGGAGAAGCTCTCGGGTGGGGAGCAGCAGCGGGTTGCGATTGCTCGCGCACTCGTGCGCGGCCCTCGCCTCATCCTGGCCGACGAGCCGACGGGCGCCCTCGACATTGAGACGGGTGCATCAGTAATGAAGCTGCTCGACGACGTGGCCGAGCAATCGGGTGCCGCACTCATCACCATCACCCACGACGCCAATGTGGCAGCCCTCGCGCGCCGGCACTACCGCCTCGATCGCGGCGTGCTCGCACCCGTCGACGTCAACCGGGTACTCGCCCTGTCGACCCCCGAAGCGACCCTCGCCCTGCCCGGGATGCCCACATGATCGGGCTCAGCGGATTCGTCGGAGCCGTCTCCGAGGCGTGGGATGAGTTGCGCATCCACAAGACGCGGGTGCTCCTGAGCCTCATCGGCGTGGGCGTTGCCGTGTGCGCGCTCACGACGGTCGTCGGCGTCGGTGCAATCGCCCAGCAGGCACAGACCGAGCAACTCGAACGCGGTTCGGGGCGCCCCGCGACTCTTGTCGTCACGATGCCCTACAACGCAGAAACGGGAGCCGCCGGCGACGTCGCGCTGTTCGAAGACGCCGTCGATACGGCCGTCGAGCGGTACTCGATCCGGTACTCCGGATCGAACACGTGGATCCAGCAGAGCATCCAGTTCGTCGACGGCGTGCAGATGGCCGAAACAGCGCAGGCGGTGGATGTCGCCTACGGAACGATGCACAGGGTTCGCGTTGAGACCGGCCGCTGGTTTGTCGAGGACGATGAGCTGCGCCTCGCCCCCGCGCTCGTGGTGAACCAGACCTTCTATCAGCGGCTCGGATCACCTGACCTCCGGTCACACCCCACGGTGACTCTCATCGGGGAGCAGAACACGACCGCGGTCATCGTGGGAGTGACCCCGTACCCGGGCTACGACGAGGGCGTGGGCATGTACATGCTCGATTCGGCATGGAGACAGCTCGCGAGCCCCGAACTGATTGCGCAGAGCTATCCGCAGTACGAATTCTGGGTTCCCACCGCGTCGTCCGACCAGATGACCGAGCTGCTCAAGCGCGACATTTCGGGCGCGTTTGGTGAGGGCTGGCAGGTCGACATCAACCGCCAGGATTACCTGGCCTGGGAAGGCGGCGGAGACCCGCTCGGTCCGGTCAGGCTCGTGCTCGCAGGCATCTCGATTCTCATCCTGCTGCTCGGTGCACTCGGCCTCGTCAACATTTCCCTCGTCACGGTGCGCCAGCGCATCCGGGAGATCGGCATCCGGCGAAGCTTCGGGGCGACGGCATCCAGGGTGTTCTTTGCGGTCATGGCTGAGAGCATCGTGGCCACGGTCGTCGCGGGAATCGTCGGGGTCGTCGTTGCGGTGGCGATCGTGCAGAACCCCTGGGTGCGAGATTTCGTCGCCTCGGGCCTCACCGACGTACCGCCCTTCCCGATCGAGGCCGCGCTGCTCGGGCTGGGTGCCGCGACGTTCGTGGGCGCCCTTGCGGGCCTGCTGCCGGCGCTCGTCGCCGTGCGCGTCAAAGTCATCGACGCGATTCGTTACTAGCGCGCCGTTACCGGTCTCTGACGTACCCCGCGGGTACCGTGGATCGCATGGCAACGAGCACCAGGTCGACGTCGCGCGCCCGCACGACTCCGGCGCGCGGCCGAACTGCACCCACCAAGAAAATTCCGCGCGGCAAGCAGGTCGTCATCGAAGAAGACGGCCCGTTGACAAAGGCGTGGATGGGTCTCGCGCACGCGGCCGGCGGGGCCTTCCGTGTGCTCGGAAAAGAGACGCTCGCGAAAGATGAGCGGCGCGATGGCGTGCCGTTCCTCATCTTCATTCTTGCCGTCGCCGGCGCCGTCGTGGAGTGGTTCAACCCCACCGATCCCGTGGCGATCGCGCTCGACGCATACACGTTCGGTGGGCTCTTCGGCCGAGTGGCTTTCGCGCTCCCCGTGATCATGCTGCTGTTTGCCATCTGGCTGTTCCGCCACCCGTCGAGCGTTCACGACAACACCCGCATCGGCATCGGAGTGACGGTGCTCGTGAGTTCGATCAGCGGGCTCTGCCACATCTTCGGCGGCCAGCCACAGCCAGCCGAGGGCATGGAGGCGCTCGCGCGCGCTGGCGGAATCATCGGCTGGGTGCTCGCTCAGCCCCTCATTGCGGTAGGCACCGCCACGCTCGCAACGCCCATCATCGTGGTGTTGCTCGTGCTGTCGCTGTTCATCATCACCAAGACTCCGCCCAACCGCATCGGTGCGCGCCTGCGGGAGCTCTACGCCTACCTCTTCGGCGCCCAGCTGGCCGACGAAGACGAGCGCGCGGCCGCAAAGGCGGCGAAGAACGACTCGGTCGAGTTCGGCACCCTGAGCGATCTGGGTATCGACGAAGATCCGGCGTCGATTCCGTGGTGGCGCCGCAACAAGTCGAACCGCACCGATGAACCCGCGTTCGACAGCCCCGTCATTTCGCGCGATCAGGTCACCGACGTCGTCGATCGCACCATCTCCGACCAGACGGAGGTCATCGAGCGCGGTCTGACTGTCAACGACCACAGCGAGGGCGAGTTCGGCATCGAGCTGCTCGAAGAGCTCGTCAAGGCTGAAGACGCCGTCAAGCGTTTCACCGGCGAGGTCGAGACGGGCGCTACGAGCCTGCGTGAAGACGGGCCGGGTGTGCTTCCCGGATTCCCCACGACGGTTACCGAGAAGGGCGCAGCGGGGGAGTTCGACGCCCCGGTGGCCACGCGGCCCAGGCAGTCGCCTGCCGTGTATCGGCTGCCTGCGGCATCCATGCTCACGCCCGGAACGCCTCCCAAAGCGCGCAGCGCGGCCAACGACGAAGTCGTCGCGGCCATCACCGAGGTGCTCAAGCAGTTCCAGGTGGATGCCGCAGTGACGGGATTCAGCCGTGGGCCGTCGGTCACGCGCTACGAACTCGAGCTCGGCCCCGGCGTGAAGGTCGAGCGCGTCACGGCGCTCGCCCGCAACATCAGCTACGCCGTCGCGAGCAACGAGGTCAACATCCTGTCGCCCATCCCCGGCAAGAGCGCGATCGGTGTCGAGATCCCGAACAAGGATCGTGAGATCGTGTCGCTCGGCGACGTGCTGCGGTCGAAGGCGAGCACGTCGAGCGCGCACCCCATGACGATTGGGCTGGGAAAAGACGTCGAGGGTGGCTTCGTCGTGGCAAACCTCGCCAAGATGCCCCACTTGCTCGTCGCCGGCTCCACCGGCTCCGGTAAGTCGAGCTTCGTCAACTCCATGATCACCTCGGTGCTCATGCGCGCGAAGCCCGCCGAGGTGCGCATGGTGCTCATCGACCCCAAGCGTGTCGAACTGTCGATCTACGCGGGTGTTCCCCACCTCATCACGCCCATCATCACGAACCCGAAGAAGGCCGCAGAAGCCCTCGCGTGGGTCGTGAAAGAGATGGACATGCGCTACGACGACCTCGCGAGTTTCGGCTTCCGTCACATCGACGACTTCAACCGTGCGGTGGTTGCCAACGAGATCGTGCTTCCCGCGGGCAGCGAGCGAAAGCTCACGCCCTACCCGTATCTCCTCGTCGTCGTCGACGAGCTCGCCGACCTCATGATGGTCGCCCCGCGTGACGTAGAAGACTCGATCGTGCGCATCACCCAGTTGGCGCGGGCATCCGGTATCCACCTCGTGCTTGCTACGCAGCGGCCGTCCGTCGACGTCGTCACGGGCCTCATCAAGGCCAACGTGCCCTCGCGTCTCGCTTTCGCGGTATCGAGCATGACCGACTCCCGAGTGATCCTCGACCAGCCCGGTGCCGACAAGCTCATCGGTCAGGGCGACGCGCTCTTCCTTCCCATGGGGGCGTCGAAGGCGATTCGAGTTCAGGGTGCGTGGGTCACCGAGAGCGAAGTCGCCGCAGTCGTGCAGCACGTTATTGCCCAGGCGCGTCCTGAGTACCGCGAAGACGTCGCGGCATCGGTCGAGCGCAAGGCGATCGATGCCGACATCGGCGACGATCTCGAGTTGCTGCTCGCGGCTGCCGAGCTTGTCGTGAGCACCCAGTTCGGGTCCACGTCGATGCTGCAGCGCAAGCTGCGAGTGGGCTTCGCCAAGGCCGGGCGCCTCATGGACCTGCTCGAGTCGCGCGAGATCGTCGGACCGTCTGAGGGCTCGAAGGCGCGCGACGTGATGGTGACCGTCGAGCAGCTGCCGAGCGTGCTCGCGCGGCTTCGCGGCGCTGACGAGCCTGCTGCGCCGAGAGACGCCGTAGCCGAATCCCTGAGCGGATACGATGTGGTGCAGGGTGACTCAGACGAGGATGCCTGGGGGCTGACCGATCGGGAGTGAACGCGTGGTTGACGATTCGCACGCGAGTGGGGCACAAGCAAAGAAGTCGCTGAGCGGCCATGCCGACGCCGTCAAGGAGTCGATGAAGGGCCGCGTCTCGAGCAAGGGCGACACGAAGGCGTCGAGCGGCAACATCGCCAACATCATTACTGTTGCCCGGATCCTGCTCGCACCGGTCTTCGTGTGGCTGCTGGCCGCCGACAATGGTGAGTACGGCGCGCTCCGCTGGATCGCGGCCGCCCTGTTTATCCTCGCGATCGCGACAGATGGGGTCGATGGCGCGCTCGCCCGAGGCCGCAACCTCGTGACCAACGTCGGTATCATCCTCGATCCGATTGCCGACAAGGTGCTCACGGGTGCCGCCCTCGTGATGCTCTCGGTACTCGGCGAGCTGTGGTGGTGGGTGACGATTGTCATCCTCGTGCGGGAGATCGGCATCACCGTCTTTAGGTTCGCCGTTATTCGCGATCGAGTCATCCCCGCATCGCGCGGTGGCAAGCTCAAGACTCTCGTTCAGGCCGTTGCCATCTCGCTCTTCCTTCTTCCGCTCTTCACCCTTCTCGGGGAGTGGGTGTTGTGGGTCAACTGGATCGTCATGGCTGCCGCTCTGGTTCTCACCGTCTACACCGGCATCGATTACCTCGTGAAGGCCTGGCGTGGCACTCGCACCAGCGTCTGACGGTTCCGTCGTTATCGCGACGCTCATCGAGCGCGGGCTCACGATCGCCGTCGCAGAATCCCTCACGGGCGGGCTGCTGGTGTCAGAACTCATCTCCACGCCCGGAGCTTCGGCGGTCGTCGTCGGGGGAGTCGTGGCGTACAACACCGAGCTCAAGCACACCGTGCTGGGCGTGAACGCCGAACTGCTCGCAGAATACGGGCCGGTGCACCCGGATGTTGCTGCGCAGATGGCGACCGGGGTGCGCGACGCTCTCGCTCTCACTGATGGCCCTGCCCGCATCGGAATCTCAACGACGGGGGTTGCCGGCCCCGATTCGCAAGACGGTCACCCCGTGGGGACTGTTTTTCTCGGGTTCGCTGTTGACGACAGTGTGCAGGTAAGAGAACTCCACCTGTCAGGCTCACGGGCTGCCATCCGTTCAGCGGTCGTCTCCGAATCATTGTCAGAGCTTCTGCGCATACTGGGGTGATGGTCGGGAATACTGCTCGTTTCGATCTCGTTACAAGTAGTGAATTCACAAGCCCCGCACAGAAATGTGTGGCTAGAGTTCTCGTAATCGAAGGAGGGTCAAATGGTTCTAGTACGTCAGGAAATCGGTGACGTTCTCCGTGACTTCCGGCTGCAGAAGGGCCGTACCCTTCGCCAGGTCGCAAGCAAGGCGAGTGTGGCTCTTGGGTACCTCAGTGAGGTAGAGCGCGGCCAGAAAGAGGCAAGTTCAGAGATTCTCGCGTCGGTTGCCGACGCGCTCGATACTCCGATCTCGGTCATCATGCGCGAAGTGGGAGACCGCCTCGCGGTCATCGAGGGGCTCAACCGCATCCCCGATACGCTTCCCGATGACCTCGTTGCAGAGTTCGACGCGGATCTGATTTCGCGCTAACACCTGTTCTTCACGAACGCCCCGGCCGCCATGGTCGGGGCGTTCGTCATTTGCGGATTAGTTTGGAACCATGCGCGTAAGTGAGTTCTGGCTGGCCGTCTCCGACGAGTTCGGCGAAGCCTATGGCCGCGTCATCACGCATGACCTCGTGCTGGGCCCCGTCGGCGGGCTCACCGCCCAGCAGGCCATCAAGGCCGGGGTGCCGGCTCGCGCCATCTGGCTTGCGTTGTGCGAGGCCGCGGATGTTCCGCCCGAGCGGCGCTACGGGGTCGGTCAGCGCGAGCCAAAGAAGTAGCGCATCCGGCTATCAGGGCGCGATCGTCTTCCCGGCGCTCGTCTTGTACACGCTGGTGTACCCGGTCTTGCTGCCCTTGACGGTGACGGTGATGACCTTGCCTGCGTCGGCGGACTTCGCCGTGTAGGTGCTCGCGGTCGCGCCGGAAATGGCGACACCGTTGCGCTTCCACTGGTACGTCTTGGTGACCGTCGACGGCGTCCAGGTGCCGGCGTTGGCGGTGAGCTTGCTGCCCACCTTGGCCGTTCCCGTGATCGTCACGGATCCCGGGGTCATCGTCAGGTAGTGAACAGTCTTCTGCGCGCTCGTCTTGTAAACGGGCACGTAGCCACTCCTGCTGCCCTTCACCGTCACCGTTATTGCCTTGCCGGCGTCGGAGGTCGTGAGTTTGTACGTAGCCGCGGTCGCACCCGAAATCGCCACGCCCGCGCGCTTCCACTGGTAGCTGAGCGTCACGGGCGACGGGCTCCAGGCCGTCGTCGAGGCGGTGAGCGTGTTTCCCACCGTGACGGTGCCACTGATCGTCACGGTCTTGGCAACGACCGTGGGAACCGCCGCCATCCGCAGTTCGCCGGTGCCAAAGACGTTGTCGGCCCCGGATGAGCCGCGATCGACCACCGAGTACGTCTTCAGGTAGTTCACGACCTGCGCGGGCGTGTAGTACGGCCGGAGTTGCAGCACGACCGCTGCAGCTCCCGCAGCGACTGCAGTAGCAGCGCTGGTGCCATTGAATCCGGACGGGTAGGAGATCGACGCCACATTGGATCCGGCGCTGAAGTCGGGCTTCGTGCGCCCGTCATTGGTCGGCCCCTGCGAGCTGTAGTCACCGATGGCGACCCCAGCAACAGGATCGACGGCGCCGATCGACGCGGCTCCCGCGTTCTTTGAGTCCGAAATCGGGGAACCGACGGCACCTGCATCCGAGACGTAGGAGGATAGCCTCCCGCTGTGCATGATTTCGAGCACATCACCGTCCGTCGTTGCGCCGCCGTAGCGGAAGACCGAGATGTAGTACCACGGGTAGGTGGCGCAGTCGATCTGGTTGAACGACTGTCCTTCGATGGGCGGGGCGCCCTTGGTCTGGTCGTTCTCTGACGCCGCGATAAGCGAGAAGCTGGAGTCGTACGCGTAGAGGTCGTAGTCAGTGCGCGTCGCGGTGGCACCCCAGTCATTCCAGCGCAGCCCCTGAAAGTAGTCGCACGTGACACGCATGTACTCGCGCTCGAGCACTTCACCTCGGGGGTCGCTGAACTGCAGCCAGTCTTCGCCAGGACTTCGGCCGGCTGCCGGGTTGTAGTCCGGGTCGTACCAAGCCTGGCGCCAGTACCCGCCTGTCGCGTTGCCCCCGGCGTCGATCGTCACGCCACCGTTGCCCGCCATGTTGAACCACGCCATCCCCTTCGAGACGGCGTCGTCGACGACGCTATCGGTGGCGCCCACTCCCGTGCCGGGTCCATCCATGAATGTCGCAAGCGAGCGAGTGATGATCTTCACGCCTTGCGACTGAAAGTAGGTGACGACCTCCTGCAGGTCGGCCGTGGTGACGGCGGTGGCGAGGTAGAGCTTGGCGCTCGGGGCCATGTCAAGAAGAACCTCTGACACGGCGGTGCCGTGTGCACTCGCGCCCGCCCAGAGGTTGCACGCGACACCGTTGGAGCGGCAGAACGTGCCGCTGGGTGCGACGACCTCGCCCGCGGCCACCGCGGCGTTCCAGGCTGCCGTGTCGAAGTAGTCGATCACACCGATCTTCACCCCTGTGCCCGTGTATCCGGCTGTGTGCCAGGCGGCAATGTTGGTCTTGGTGCGAACGTCGGATCCGCGCGGCCCAATCGTCACGGCAGTGTCGATGGGGGAGGGTATCGAGGCTCCGGCGCTCTCCGCGTCGTTGATGGCGACCGGCACCCGAATGAAGTCCACCGCAGACTGCAGGGCCTCGAGGCTCCCGAAGGGAACGTCGGCAACCAGCAATCCGTCGCTGATGGGGGTGACGGATGTCGCGCCCAGCTCGGTCGCACGGCTCGCCGCATCGACGTCGGCGGCGAAGAGCACCTCGACGCGCAGCGCGTCGGCGGCCACCGTGGGCTGGGGAACGTATGCACCGGCCAGGTAGGCGTCGAACGCCGCTTGCACTGCCTCGTCAGCAAAGGTGCGGGGCGAGCGCCGTTCGGGAGCCGCCGGCGGCTGGGGGTTCTGAGGGTCGGCAGGCGGAAGCGGGGAGTCGTTGGTGGGGGTTGGGGTGGGGCTTGGCGCTGGGGGTGGGTCGGACGGAGCCGGCGTGGGGCTGGGGCTCGGAGCATCCGTCGACGTGGGGGTGGGAGTCGGGGTCTGCTCGACAGTGGGAGTGGGGTCCTGCCAGGACTGTGCGCTCGCGGAGACGGGGGCGAGCGTCACGATGAGAGCGAGAGTGGCCGTGATCGTGATCGCCGACCTCAGGCGGGAGGGGGTCAGCTTAAATGCAGGCAAGAACTCCTCCTCGGGCGCGGAAGATAGATCGGCGGGTGACACTGCTGCGTGCAACGGGTGGCTACATGCTAGAGCAGTTCATGCTTCGCCGACAACGTTTCATCTTTTTGACAGGAATGCTGCTGCCCGTGGCGACGACCTCGTCCACCGCCGATTATTCAGCGGTGGACGCTCACGTCACGGCGCGACAGTCTTGCCGGTGCTGGTCTTGTAGACCGTGGTGTAACCCGTCTTGCTGCCCTTGACCGTGACGGTGATGACCTTGCCCGAGTCGGTGGCCGTCGCTGTGTAGGTGCTCGCGGTCGCACCGGAAATCGCGACACCGTTGCGCTTCCACTGGTAGCTCTTGGTGACCGTCGACGGCGTCCAGGTGCCAGCGTTGGCGGTGAGCTTGCTGCCCACCTTGGCCGTTCCCGTAATCGTCACCGTTCCACCGGTAATGGTGAGCAGGGGCACGGTCTTCTGCGCGCTGGTCTTATAGCCGGGCGCGTACCCGGTCTTGGCTCCCTTGACCGTGACGGTGAGCACCTTGCCCGCGTCTGCGGTGGTGGGCTTATACGTCGACGCGGTTGCTCCCGTGATCGCGACGCCGCCGCGCTTCCACTGGTAGCTGAGGGTCACAGGCGAGGGGCCCCAGCCGGTCGTGGAGGCGGTGAGTGTGTTCCCGACCTTGACCGTGCCGGTGATGCTCACGGTCTTGGTGATCACAGTGGGCACCGCCGCCATCCGCAGTTCGCCCGTTCCGAAAACGTTGTCGGCTCCTGCTGTTCCGCGATCAACCACCGAGTAGGTCTTGAGGTAGTTCACGACCTGCGCGGGTGTGTAGTACGGGCGCAGCTGAAGCACGACCGCGGCCGCTCCCGCAGCGACGGGAGTCGCGGCGCTCGTGCCGTTGAAGCCGCTGGGGTACGAGATGGATGCCACGTTGGATCCGGCACTGAAGTCAGGCTTGATGCGTCCGTCGTTGGTAGGACCCTGCGAGCTGTAGTCGCCGATCGTGACCCCCGCGACCGGATCGACAGCACCAATGGATGCCGCACCCGTGTTCTTCGAATCAGAAATCGGCGAACCAGCCGCACCCTTGTCGGAGACATAGTCGTACATTGCGCCGTTTTGCATGATCTCGAGCACGTCACCGGAGGTGCCGTTGCCCGTCTTGAACTTGTAGATCGAGACGTAGTACCAGGGGTAGGTGTTGCAGTTGATGTTGTTGAACGAGGATCCCTCGATCGGCGTTGCGCCCAGGGTCTGGTCACCGATCGAGTTGGCGATCACAGTGCCGCTGTTGGGGTTGTACGCGTAGAGGTCGTAGTCGGTTGGGTTGCTGCCCCAGTCGCTCCAGCGGAAGCCCTGGAAGAACGTGCAATCCACCGCAAGGTACTCCGACGCCGCGACCTTGCTGCGGGGGTCCTTGAAGTTCAGGAACCCGTTGCCTTCCGGGTCGTACCACGATTGACGCAAGTACCCGCCGAAGTAGTAGTCGCCGCTGGAGCTGTACTGAACCCCGGCGTTGCCTGCGGAGTTGAACCACGTCATGCCCTTCGACACGGCGTAATTCACAACGTCGTCTGCCGCGCCAGTTCCGTTGCCCGGGCCGTCCATGAAGGTAGCGAGGGAGCGAGTGATGATTTTGACACCCTGCGACTTGAAGTAGTCGACGACCAGCTTGAGGTCGGCGGTCGTCACTGCGGTGGCGAGGTAAAGCTTGGCGCCGGGAGCCATATCGAGAACGACTTCGGAGACGGCCGTGCCGTGCGGGCTCCCGCCGGTCCAGATGTCACACGATGCCCCGTTCTGGCGGCAGAACGTTCCAGCGGGTGCGACAACTTCGCCAGCGGCCTTGGCAGCGTTCCACGCGCCGGTGTCGAAGTAGTCGATAACTCCGACCTTGACGCCCGTGCCCTTGTATCCCGCTGTGTGCCAGGCGGCGATGTTGGTCTTGGTGCGAATGTCGGAACCGCGGGGCCCGATGGTCACGCTCGAGGGCTCGAGGGGAGCGAGCCTGATGTTGCCGACGGCTTCCGCTTCGTTGATCTCGACCGGCACCCGAACGAAGTCCACGGCCGCCTGCACGGCTTCAAGGCTCGTGAACGGAACATCCGCGACGAGCAGTCCTTCTCCCACGACGGTGACGGTCGTGCCGCCGAGGCCGGCGACGAGGGCCGCGGCATCCTGTTCAACGGGGTAGAGCACCTCTACTCGAAGGGAGCCGGCCGGTACCGACTCCTGCGCGACATAGCTTCCCGCCGTGTACGAGTCGAACGCCGTTTGAACGGCCTCGTCGGCGAAGGTTCTTGCGACTCGCGGTGCGGGTGCCTCGAAGTCGGGCAATTCGTCCGCCATCGGCGGCAGCACAGGCTCGTCCGTTGCGCTGGGTGTAGGCGTGGGTTCGGGAGCGGGCTCCTCGGTCGCTGTGGGGGTGGGCGTCGGTGTCGGCTCTTCCGGCGCGTCCGAGGGAGTAGGCGTCGGCGTCGGATCGACTGCCTCAAGCGTGGTGGTAGGGGTGGGGGTGGGATCTTCCCACGGACTGGCCACCGCTGAGAGGGGTGACAGGGTCACGACCAGGGCGAGCGTCGCGGCGACGCCAATGGCAGATCGGACGGAGCGCTTCGGCAGTTTCAGCATGGTCATGGAGCCCTTCGTGCGTGCAATGCAGCTGGTTCGGTAATGACAATGCCTCAGCATGAGTCGCTACATGCTATTGGTTTGCGGAGAGCGACGACAAACCCCCATTTGGGCGTGGGACACACCGAGAGAGTGATCGAACATTGATTCGAAGAGTGCTAACTTCTCCCTAACGTCTTATCGAAGACGGGTATTAGTCACAACACGCATGGCAATCCGACCGAATGTCGGTTGCCCGGCGTAGCGTGGCAAACGCACCACCAGCCTTTGTCGGGAGGCTGCAGCCCTTGCATCACCGGGCTGTGGCGAGTCGACAGCCTATGGGCAGCAACCTACGACCAATGGAGAAAAGCACATGCCTTCAGTAGCAGACCGCGAGAAGTCTCTCGAGACCGCACTCGCCCAGATCGACCGCCAGTTCGGCAAAGGTTCCGTCATGCGCCTCGGTAGCGACGACCGTGCTCCGGTCGAGGTGATTCCCACGGGATCGATCGCCCTTGATGTTGCGCTCGGTATTGGCGGGCTGCCACGTGGCCGCATCGTCGAGATCTACGGCCCTGAGTCGTCGGGTAAAACCACCCTCACTCTGCACGCTATCGCCAATGCGCAGCGCGCTGGAGGCATCGCGGCCTTCATTGACGCCGAACACGCACTCGATCCCGAATACGCGGCCAAGCTGGGCGTCGACATTGATGCGCTTCTTGTCTCGCAGCCCGACACGGGCGAGCAGGCACTCGAAATTGCCGACATGCTCGTTCGCTCCGGCTCGATCGATCTCATCGTGATCGACTCGGTCGCGGCGCTTGTTCCTCGCGCCGAGATCGAGGGCGAAATGGGCGACTCACACGTCGGTCTTCAGGCCCGGTTGATGTCGCAGGCCCTGCGCAAGCTCACGGGTGGGTTGTCAACGACCAACACCACGATGATCTTCATCAACCAGCTGCGCGAGAAGATCGGTGTCTTCTTCGGAAGCCCCGAGACCACCGCGGGCGGCAAGGCGCTTAAGTTCTACGCCTCGGTGCGGCTCGACATCCGCCGCATCGAGACCCTCAAAGACGGAACCGACGCTGTGGGTAACCGCACGCGAGTCAAGGTCGTCAAGAACAAGATGGCGCCGCCGTTCAAGCAGGCCGAGTTCGACATCCTTTACGGCACCGGAATCTCCCGCGAAGGCAGCCTCATCGACTTCGGTGTCGAGCACGAGATCGTGCGCAAGTCAGGTGCCTGGTACACCTACGACGGCGACCAGCTCGGTCAGGGAAAAGAGAACTCGCGCAAGTTCCTGCTCGACAACCCCAAGATCGCTGCAGATATCGAGCAGAAGATCATGTACAAGCTCGGGGTGGGCGCCGAAGCCAAGGCAGCGAAGGCCAAAGACGCCCTTGCTGCTCTTACCGCAGCGAACGCGGCAGCGGCGGCCGAAGCCAAAGATGCCAAGTCGGGTAAAGGTCCCGTTCTTGCCGTCGAACCCGGGTTTCCCGTAGCGGTCGGCGAGTAGTCGTGACGAACTCCGACGGTGAGCGGATTGCTCCCGTGACCTACCTGTTTGGTGCACCGCAACAGCAGGTATCCGGTGAGCAAGCCCCGCCGTCGGAGTCCATCGCGTCCGCCGCCCAGGCGCCACCGCACCCCACATCGAGCGTGGCGTTCCGTGAGGAGCGCGGTCAGTTCCAGCCCATCAACAACGTCAGCATGCACGCCCTCGCGCGGCGTGGCATGTCGGCCGAAGAGATGGCGAGCTATCTCGCAGGTCGCGACTTCGACGAGACCGAGGTTGAGCTTGAATGCGAGCGCCTGCTGGGTGTGGGCCTGCTCGACGACTTCGCCCTCGCCGAGACCCTTGTCCGCTCGATGCGTGAGCGCAAGGGCTTGGGTCGCAGCTCGATTGCGTCGGAACTTCGACGCCGCAAGATCGATCCTTCTGCCATCGAGCACGGGCTCGAGCAGCTCGGTGACGACGAGCTCGATCGCGCAATAGCTATTGCCGAGAAGCGCGCCCCGCAGCTGCGCAACCTCGATGCTGAGACAGCCAAGCGCCGACTGGGCGCCTTTCTCATGCGCAAGGGATACTCCGGATCAGTGGTGTCAACGGCCGTAGCGCAGGCGCTCGCGCCGAGTGGACCGGTCTTCCGCTAAACGCAGCTTAAGCTTGGTGGCATGACCGAGGCAGTACTGGAAGCACCGCGCACCTACGAGGTGCACACCTACGGCTGCCAGATGAACGTGCACGACTCCGAGCGCCTCAGCGGGTCGCTCGAAGCTGCTGGATACGTGAAGTCGATCGACGGGCATCCGGATGTCGTCGTGATCAACACGTGCGCAGTGCGCGAGAACGCCGACAACAAGCTGTACGGCAACTTGGGCATGCTCGCGAGCACCAAGCGCGTCCACGACGGCATGCAGATCGCGGTGGGCGGATGCCTCGCCCAGAAAGACAAGGCGACGATCCTCGAGAAGGCGCCCTGGGTCGACGTAGTTTTCGGCACTCACAACATGGGATCACTCCCAGCCTTGTTGGAGCGCGCCCGCCACAATGGCGAGGCCCAGCTCGAGATTCTCGAGTCGCTCGACGTGTTTCCCTCCACGCTGCCGACTCGCCGCGAATCGACCCACAGCGCGTGGGTCTCGATCTCGGTGGGGTGCAACAACACCTGCACCTTCTGCATCGTGCCCGCGTTGCGCGGCAAGGAGAAAGACCGTCGGCCGGGCGACATCCTCGCCGAAATCCAGGCCATCGTTGACGACGGGGCCATCGAGGTCACTCTGCTCGGGCAGAACGTCAACTCCTATGGCGTGGAGTTCGGCGACCGGCAGGCATTCGGCAAGTTGCTGCGCGCGGCGGGCACCATTCCGGGGCTTGAGCGCATTCGCTTTACCAGCCCACACCCGGCCGCGTTCACCGACGACGTCATCGACGCGATGGCAGAGACCCCGTCGGTGATGCCTCAGCTGCACATGCCGCTGCAGTCCGGCTCCGATCGCATCCTCAAGGCGATGCGCCGGTCGTACCGCTCCGAGAAGTTCCTCGGAATTCTCGATCGGGTTCGCGCGCGCATCCCTCATGCAGCGATCAGCACCGACATCATCGTCGGCTTCCCGGGCGAAACCGAAGAGGACTTCCAGGAGACCCTGCGAGTTGTCGAGCTTGCTCGCTTCTCGTCGGCGTTCACCTTCCAGTACTCGATTCGCGAAGGAACGCCTGCCGCGACGATGGAAGAGCAGGTTCCCAAAGCGATCGTGCAAGAGCGCTACGAGCGCCTCGCCGCGCTTCAAGACCGCATCTCGTGGGAAGAGAACCAGAAACTTATCGGTCGATCTGTCGAGGTGCTCGTGACAGCGGCCGACGGCCGCAAGCACGCCGAAACCAATCGTCTCTCCGGTCGGGCAGAAGACAGCCGTCTCGTGCACTTCGACGTTCCGCAGGGCAGCGCCATTCCTCGTCCTGGGGATGTCGTGAGCGTCGTGATCACCCAGGCCGCGCCCTTCCACCTCATCGCGGACTCGCCACACGGCGCACCCCTCACAATTCGGTCGACTCGGGCGGGCGACGCCTGGGATCGGGCCGAAGCGGCCTCGTGCGCTGTGCCGTCGACCGCACCCACGGAGAAGGGGCGCGTCTCGCTGGGGCTCCCATCGCTTCGCGTCGCGACCGTTCCGATCTACGACACGAGCGACGGGCTGCGCTGAGCGGCGCACGCATGCCGCTCGTCGTGATCGTCGGGGCAACCGGCACAGGCAAGTCAGAGCTCTCGCTCGACCTTGCGCAGCTCCTGGTCGGTCTTGGGCGACCCAGCGAAGTGGTCAACGCCGACGCGATGCAGCTGTACCGCGGCATGAACGTGGGTACCGCCAAACTGCCTGAACAGCAGCGACGCGGCATCCCGCACCACATGCTTGATGTGCTCGAGCCGATCCAGGAGGCGAGCGTCGCCGACTACCAAAGGGATGCCCGCGAGACAATCGAAGCGATAGAGGCGCGCGGGGTGATCCCGATCCTCGTCGGGGGTTCAGGACTGTACGTGTCGAGCGTCATACAGGACTTTCGGTTTCCCGGCACGGATCCGGTCGTACGCGCCCGCCTCGAGCAGGAGCTGATCGACACCGGCCCCGGAGCGATGTACCGCAGGCTTCTCGCGGTCGACCCCGGCGCGGCAGCGGCGATTAGGGCGTCCAACGGACGCCGGCTCGTGCGAGCGCTCGAGGTTGTCGAGATGACGGGAGAGCCTTTCGGGTCTGGGCTTCCCGAAGACAGCGAACCGTGGCGGCAGACCGTCACGATCGCGCTGCAGGCTCCCCGCGATGAGCTCGTGGCACGGCTCGACTCGCGCGTCGACGGCATGTGGCGAGAGGGCATCCTTGAGGAGGCCGCGCTGCTGCGAGAGCGGGGCCTGGGGGTGACGGCGAGCCGAGCGATCGGCTACGCGCAGGCTCTTGCGCAGCTCGCCGGTGAGGTCACCGAGGCTCAGGCGATCGAACAGACCGCAGCACTCACCCGTCGATATGCGCGCCGTCAGGTCGGCTGGTTCCGCCGGTACCGCGACGCGACCTGGCTTGACTACGACGATCCCGAGCGCGCCAACAAAGCACTTCGACTCGTAGGGCAGGATTGAGTCATGGCAACTCTTCAGTTCACCAAGGGGCACGGCACAGGCAACGACTTTGTGCTGTTCAGCGACCCTGACGGCGAAATCGAGTTGAGCCCCGCCCAGATCGCCGCCATTTGCGACCGGCACTTCGGCGTGGGCGCCGACGGAATCCTGCGTGCCGTGCGCTCCCGGAGCCTGCCCGAAGGTGCGGCGGCCCTCGCCGAGGATGCTGACGCCGAGTGGTTCATGGATTATCACAACGCTGATGGCTCGGTCGCAGAGATGTGCGGCAACGGCATCCGGGTCTTCACCCGCTACCTCATCGACAACGGTCTCGCAGAACTCGCGCCGGGTCAGACTCTCCCGATCGGCACCCGCAGCGGTGTGCGTGACGTGCAGAGGAATGCGTCGGGGTTCCAGGCCGATCTCGGCCGCTGGGCCCTGGATGGGGGAGAGCCCCTCGTGCGCGCCAAAGAACTCCCGGTTGCTCGACCCGGCCTGGGCATCAACGTGGGCAACCCGCATGTGGTGGTCGCGCTCGCAAGCGACGATGAGCTGGATGGCGCCGACCTCACGTATGTGCCCGTGATCGAACCAGAGCCCGCTGATGGCGCGAACGTCGAGTTTGTCGTGGCCGCCGATCCGCTGGTCAACGACGGCGTCGGGCACATTCGTATGCGCGTGCACGAGCGGGGAAGCGGCGAGACCCTGTCGTGCGGCACGGGAGCGGTTGCCGCGGCACTAGCCACTCGCCATTGGGCTGGAGCGGGCGCGCCCAACCAGTGGCGCGTCGATGTTCCCGGCGGCACGGTCGGAGTTCGGATGTTTGCCGCCGAAGATGGCGAGCATGTGTCGCTGAGCGGGCCGGCCGAACTGGTTTACGTGGGTTCGCTCGAGGTGTGACGTCGGGGCTTGCTACAGGCCGACGATGTCGATGGGCGAGGTCAGCCCGGTGCGACGACGGGCGCGAAGCACCCGATAGCCCTTGTTGGTAGCCGCACGCACGAACGTGAACTCGTCGGGGAAGGTCGCCTGCAGCCACCGGTGCAGCGAATCCGATCCGAGATTGCGCTGCACAACAAGCCAGCCGTCCGATCCGGGCTCGAGGCGGGGCAGCCACTTCTGAAGCAGCCCGTGCAGTTCGTTCTTGCCCACGCGAATGGGCGGGTTTGACCAGATCGTCGTGAATGCGACATCCGCGGGAACATCTTCGGGAAGAACCGCGTTAATATTAGTTATGGACATTCTTTGAGCGTTGGCGCGCACCAGATCCAGTGCGCGCTCGTTGACGTCCACCGCCCACACCGTCGCATGAGGTGACTCAAGCGCGAGCGTGAGGGCGATCGGGCCCCAGCCGCAGCCGAGATCAAGCAGGTTGCCACCAGGTGGCGGAGCGGGCACGCTCCCCAGCAGCACCTGCGTTCCCGTGTCGATTCGCTCCGGGCTGAAGATGCCATTTGAGGTCACGAGCTCGTAGTTCTGGCCCGCCAACGTGGCGTGAATCGTGCGGAGTTTGAGTTCACTTCCGGGAGAAGACGAGAAGTAATGCTCACTGGCCATGCAGAGAACTTACCGAAGACGAGACAAGTAGGGTTAACCAAAATGACTGAATCCACCACACACAACACCACGCCGGGCGCCGAAGCCCCCCGCGATGCTGTTGATCGCGTGCTGGCCACCGAGTCCGCGCGCTCCGCCGGTTACACGCTTTTCGGCTCAGGCAACGCCCTGGCGCTGCAGGATGACTCGCACTATTCGGGTGACCGCGACGGCGACCAGTTCGACAGGGAAGACCGTCAGGCGCTCAGGCGTGTCGCGGGACTCTCCACGGAGCTCGATGACGTTACCGAGGTCGAGTACCGCCAGCTTCGACTCGAGAACGTCGTGCTCATTGGCGTGTATTCCGGCGGCAGCGTGCAAGACGCGGAGAACTCGATTCGTGAGCTCGCAGCCCTCGCCGAGACCGCCGGTGCAGTGGTACTAGACGGCCTGCTGCAGCGCCGCCCGCACCCCGACCCCAGCACCTACTTCGGTAAGGGCAAGGCGATCGAGCTGCGCGACGTCGTGATCGCGACCGGCGCTGACACCGTCATCGCCGATACCGAGTTGGCACCGAGCCAGCGTCGTGCCCTGGAAGACGTTGTGGGCGTCAAGGTGATCGACCGCACGGCCGTCATCCTCGACATCTTCAGCCAGCACGCCAAGAGCCGAGAGGGCAAGGCCCAAGTCGAGCTCGCGCAGCTCGAGTACTTACTGCCGCGACTTCGTGGTTGGGGTGAATCGATGTCGCGCCAGGCCGGTGGCCAGGTCGGCGCGGGTAACGGTATGGGTAGCCGCGGACCGGGTGAGACCAAGATCGAACTCGACCGCCGCCGCATCCACACCCGCATGTCAAAGCTGCGCAAGCAGATCAAGGGATTTGCCCCCGCTCGCGAGGCGAAGCGCGCCAATCGCAACCGATTCGAGGTTCCGAGCGTCGCGATCGCGGGCTACACCAACGCCGGCAAGTCGAGCCTGCTCAACCGCATTACGCGAGCGGGAGTGCTCGTCGAGAACTCGCTGTTCGCGACCCTGGACGCGACAGTGCGCCGCTCCACGACTGACGATGGTCGTCTGTTCACGATCGCCGACACGGTCGGGTTTGTGCGCAACCTGCCTCACCAGCTCGTCGAGGCGTTCCGATCGACCCTCGAAGAAGTGGGGCAGTCCGACGTCATCGTGCACGTCGTGGATGCCTCGCACCCCGATCCGGCGGCCCAGCTTGCCACGGTGCGCGACGTTATCGGTGAAGTCGGAGCGCGCGACATCCCCGAGATCGTCGTCTTCAACAAGAGCGACCTCGCCGATGAAGACCAGCGCTTGCTCATCCGGGGACTCGAGCCCACGGGAATCTTCGTGTCGGCACGCACCGGTGAGGGCGTCGAGGAGCTCATGGCTCGGATCTCTGAGCTGCTTCCGGCGCCCGAGGTCGAGGTGACCCTCCTCGTGCCCTACGACCGGGGCGAGGTCATCTCACGGCTGCACGTGCAGGGTCGCGTACTGTCGACCGACTACCGCGAAGACGGAACGCTCGTGAAGGCACTCGTGCATCCCGCGCGGCTCGACGACGTGTCCGAGTTCGTGGCGTAATACTCTGCAACGCGGGGCGGGTGGCCTCTAGGCTGGAGATGTCGGGTTGTTCAACCGACAGGAGCGACAGCCGAGCCCGGCACCCGCCCACTCGGATCGCAGTCTGACCGAAGGGCCTCGTGGTGTCTGGAGAATTGCCGTGTCGCAGCGACACGACCTTCTCTTTTGAGTTGTACCCGCCTCGTACGGAAGCCGCCGAGCGCGCGCTCTTCGAGTCGCTCGAGCATCTCGTCGCGGCAGGCCCCGAGTTCATCTCCGTGACGTACGGAGCGAACGGTTCATCCCGCGAAACGTCGCTGCAGGTACTCACGCGGTTGCTCGCCACCGGCAGCGTCAGTCCGATGGCGCACCTTACATGTGTGGGTTCGTCGTACGCCGAAGCCAGCCAGCTGATCCGCCAGTTTCTCGACGCGGGGGTCACGAGCTTTCTCGCCTTGCGCGGCGACCCGCCGCAAGGGGCCTCGGAGGCCGACAGCTTCCTGGGTGATCTCGGCAGCGCAGGCGAACTCGTGCAGCTCATCCATCGCGTGCAGGAGGAGCGTGCTCCGTTCGCGTTCCGTGATGTCCCCGGATTTCCCGGCGCGAAGCGACTCGCAAGCGCTGACAAGGTCACGATTGCTGTCGCGGCTTTTCCCAACGGGCATCCACGGTCCCGCTCGGTCGAGCAAGACCTCGACACCCTGCTCGCCAAAGAGGCGGCGGGCGCAAACCTCGCGATCACCCAGCTGTTCTTCCACGCCGACGACTACCTCGGGTTTGTCGAGAAGGCGCGCGCGGCAGGGGTGACGATGCGCATACTGCCCGGCATCATGCCCGTGCTCAGTCGCAAGCGCCTCACTCGCATTCTCGAACTCACGGATGAAGCGCTGCCTGTCGACCTGGCGCGCGAACTGGAGTCCGCGCCCACTGACGAGGCTGCCGCGGCGGTCGGCATCGACCACGCGATCGCTCTCGGTAACGAGGTGCTTGACGGCGGCGCATCCGGACTTCACCTCTACACCTTCAACAGCTCAGAAGCCCCGCTCGCCGTGTTGCGCGGAACCCGCCTGGTGCCCGCCGCCACCTACCAATCCACAACCCGCTAAGGAAGTCATGACCGTCGCCACTCGTTTCGCGCCTGCACTCGTCGTGCTCGCCGTGTTCGCTCTCGCCGGGTGTGCTCCCGCCGCGCCCACGCCAAGTGCGAGTCCGACCGCGGAGAACTCCTCATCCGACGGCTGTGCGCAGGTGACGGTTGTGGTCGACTTCGGTCCTCTTGACGAGCCGTCGGTCGCGGCGTGCGCCGAGGCGGGCGTGGCGAAGCAGATTCTCGCGGACGCGGGCGTCACGACCGAGGGAACCGCCGACTATGGCGACCAGGTCGTCTGCCGCGTCAACGAGCGGCCGTCGGCCAGCGAGACCGTCACGATCGAGGGCCAGGCTCCGTTCATCGAAAGCTGCCTCACCCTCAACGCCGCCGCGTACTGGGCCCTCTGGGTCAAGCCGACGGCGGACGCCGAGTGGGAGTACGCCCAGGAGGGCGTGAGCACCCTCGCCCTGACCGACGGGCAGTCGGTCGGGCTCGTCTACACGCCGGGCACCGAGTCCACCCCGCCCGAAGGCTAATGCGCCGCACCCGTTCCGCTTCGCTGAAGGCCGCAGTCCTGCTCGCGGTCGGCTTCGTGGCGTTGCGAGTGCTGTACCGGGTGCTGTTCGGGGGTGTGGACGGTACGGGCATCCTGTTGCTCGAGCTGCCGGCCATCCGATTGGCCGGGCCATTTGCGCACATCACGCTCTTGGGGCCGATCACTACGGGAGGGCTCGCGTCGGCGGCCCTCAGTGCTGTGCCGTTCGCCGCCCTCGTGCTCGTGATCGGGGTGATCGCGGCCGTCGTGAACCTGCACGCGCTGTTGGCTCGGGGCGCTGCACGCGGGCCCGTGCGCACCGTCTCCCGGGCGCTGGTTGTCGCGTCGGCGACCTTTCCCGCGCTGCTCGACTCCGTGCGCCGCGTGAGGCTTGCGCGTGAGCTGCGCGGCGAGCGGGGCGCAGCGTCGCTCGTGGTGCCCGTGCTCGAGCACACGGTCGAGCGGGCCATCGCCCTGGGCGCGTCGATGGAGGTGCGTGGCTTTGCAGCGGCGAAGCGCGTCGAACCCGACTGCGAGCGGCCCGCCGTGCTGCGCAACGCCTACCTGGGCTACGGCGGAACGTGGATCGTCGAGAACCTCACGCTTACTCCCGAGCCGGGCACGCTCACTCTCATCACGGGTGCCACCGGGTCGGGAAAGTCCACCCTCCTGCACGCCATGAGCGGCCTGTTCCAGCACGTGTCCGGTGGCGAGCAGGCGGGCACGGTCGAGGTCGTGGGCGTCGATCGCGTCGCGGTGCCGCCGCGCGAAACCGCGGGGTGCGTTGGAGTGGTCTCGCAGTCGGTGCGCCTGTCTTTTGTTGCGTCGACCGTCGCTGAGGAGCTCGGCTTCGCGCTAGCCGCGCGCGGCGTGGATGCCGTAATCGTCGAGGCCCGAACGGTCGAGCTTGCCGACCGGCTTCAGATCCGCCATCTCCTGGATCGCGAGATTGGCGCGCTCTCGGCGGGCGAGGCCTGCCTCGTGGCCATCGGGGCGGCCCTCGCGGAGCATCCCGTACTGCTGTTGGTTGATGAGCCGCTCGCCGACCTCGACGACGATGCGCGGGCGCGGGTCATCGGTGTGCTCGATCGCCTGGCGCACGAGGCCGGCGTGTGTGTCATCGTCGCCGAACATGTCATTGGCGAGTGGGGCACGGTGCCGGATGCCCGGATCGAGCTTCGAGCGCCGGCCTCCGACACCGCCCCTCGACACACGCCTGAGCCGGTCACGGGGTCGACGATTGCGCGCATCGACAACCTGTCGGTGGCGTACGCCGATCGCACGGTCGTGCATGAGGCGAGCCTCTCACTCGCTTCGGGCGAGATCGTCGCGCTGCGCGGACCCAACGGCGCAGGCAAGAGCAGCCTGCTGCACGCCGTGGCCCGGCCGACGCGGCAGAACACCGTGCTTGTCGACGGCCGCGACGTGTTCGCGCTGCACCGCCGGGAGCGCCGTCACGTGGTCGCACTGGTTCCGGAGAACTTCGACGACCTGCTCTTCTCTGCGACAGTCGCCGAGGAGTGCCGCAGGGCCGACGGAAGCTCGGGAGGCCAGGGCACCCTGCAGGTGTTTGCGAGGGTGGTCGGTGTCGACGTCGAGGCGATTATGCAGCGGCACCCGCGGGATCTCTCTGCGGGGGAGCGACTGTGCCTCGTGCTCGCGATACAGCTATCGGCGCGGCCCACCCTGCTCCTCGTTGATGAACCCACTCGCGGACTCGATGCCGGCGCGCGCGCACTCGTCGGCCGGGTGCTGCTCGAGGCGGCCTCGACGGGCACCGCAGTGCTCGTGGCCACCCACGATCGTTCATTTGCCGACCGGCATGCTGGCCGCGTCATCACGATGGCGCACGGCCGCATCGAGCCGGCGACGGTGGTACCGCGATGACCGCGCGGCTCGAGGTGCGCACCGTGCACGAGGAGGATGCTCGTGACCGCTGGTCTCGATGGTCGCTCATCGCGGCGAGTGTGCTCGCGGTCGCAGGATTCGCGTGGCCGCTGATTGCATCCGCGGTGCCTCAGGATGCCCAGGCCGCCGTTCCCGTCGTCGCCCTCGCCCTGGTTCCCGCTACGGTCATCGCCGTCGCCCTCACGATCGATCGTGCGATGCACACGGCGACGACGGTCGCGCTGCTCGGGGTGCTCACCGCCGTCGGCGCCGCCATCCGCATCGCCGGCACGGGCGTCGGGGGAGTAGAGGCCGTCTTCGTCGTTCTGATTCTCGCCGGACGTGTGCTGGGTGCGCGGTTCGGATTCCTGCTCGGGATGCTCACGATTGCCCTGTCGTCCGTGCTGTGGGGCGGAATCGGACCGTGGACACCGTTCCAGATGTTTGCGTGCGGCTGGGTTGCTGCGGGCGCGGGCCTGCTGCCGCGGGTGCGCGGGCGGCGGTGGGAGATCGCCATGCTCGCGGCGTACGGCGTCGTCGCGGCCTACGCTTTCGGGCTCATCATGAATCTCTGGTTCTGGCCTTTTGCCGTCGGATCCGGCACGAGCATCTCCTACCTGTCGGGAGCCCCGCTCGGGCAGAACCTCGCCTCGTTCGGCCTGTACTCGCTCGCGACGTCGACGCTCACGTGGGACACGGTGCGCGCCATCACCACGGCCGCGGGCATCCTGCTGCTCGGACCCGCGGCGCTTGCAGCCCTAAGGCGTGCGAAGGTCAGACCGAGAAGTAGCGCGCCTCGGGGTGATGAAACACGAAGGCGTCGGTCGACTGCTCCGGGTGAAGCTGCAACTCCTCCGACAGCTCAACGCCCATCCGCTCCGGCTTGAGCAGTTCCACGACCTTGTGGCGGTCCTCCATGTTGGGGCATGCCGGGTAACCCAGGGAGAACCGCGCTCCGCGGTACTTGAGCTTGAACATCCCCGCGAGGTCGTCAGGGTCTTCGGCAGCGAAGCCGAGTTCCGCGCGCATGCGGGAGTGCCAATACTCGGCGAGAGCTTCGGTGAGCTGCATGGTGAGACCGTTGAGCTCGAGGTAATCCCGGTACTTGTTCTCGGCGAAGAGCTTCGCGGTCACGGCGTCAACGGCCGAGCCGGCCGTCACCAGTTGCAGGCCCACGACGTCGATCTGCCCGGAGTCTTTGGCGCGAACATAATCCGACAAGCACAGGTGGCGGTCGCGGCGTTGTCGTGGGAAAGAGAAGCGCAGACGCTCAGTGCCGATAGGTCCGCCAGAACCGCCGTCCGGTGCGAGCAGGCCGGGCGCACCGAGGATGCCCGCGGGATCGTCCCCATGATTGAGGATGACCATGTCATTGCCATCGGCGTACGCCGGAAAGTAGCCATAAGCGACCGAGGCGTCGAGCATCCCCTCGGCGAGAATCCGGTCGAGCCAGTAGCGCAGCCGCGGACGTCCCTCGGTCTGCACGAGCTCTTCGTAGCTCGCGCCGTCTTCGTTGCGCCCAGGCTTGAGGCCCCACTGGCCCATGAAGGTGGCGCGCTCGTCGAGAAACGCGGAGTAATCGGCGAGAGCGAGCCCCTTCACGATCCGGGTGCCCCAAAACGGCGGGGTGGGAACGGGATTGTCGGCAACCACATCCGACCTCGCGGGCATCTGGTCGGGTTCGGTGATGTCGATCGTCGATCGGGCGTGAATTCGCTTCTTGAGCGGCGGCAGACCCACGGAGTCACGGTCGGCTCCGCGTGAGATCGCGACGAGGGGTTCCATGAGCGAGAGGCCCTCGAATGCGTCGCGGGCGTAGCGCACTTCGCCGTCAAAGATCGAGGCGAGGTCATCCTCGACATAGGTGCGGGTCAGAGCAGCGCCGCCCAGCAGGATCGGCCACTTCTTGCCCAGCCCGCGTGAGGTGAGCTCGAGCAGGTTCTCCTTCATCACGACGGTCGACTTGACGAGCAAGCCACTCATGCCGATGACGTCGGCGTTGTGCTCCTCGGCCGCCCGGATGAATTCGCTGATCGGCTGCTTGATTCCGATATTGATGACGTCGTAGCCGTTGTTGGTCAGGATGATGTCGACGAGGTTCTTGCCGATATCGTGCACATCCCCGCGCACCGTGCCGATCACCATGGTTCCCTTGCCCGCGGCATCGGACTTCTCCATGTGGGGCTCGAGCAGCGCCACCGCGGCCTTCATTACCTCCGCGGACTGCAGTACGAAAGGCAGCTGCATCTCCCCGCTACCGAATCGAGCGCCGACGACCTGCATTCCCGCGAGCAGGTGATCGTTGACGATGTCGAGAGCCTTCATGCCGCCCGCGCGAGCGAGCTCGAGGTCGGCCTCCAGCCCCTTGGCTTCGCCGTCGATGATGCGTCGCTCGAGGCGCTCGCCCACGGGCAGGGCGGCCAGTTCGGCGGCCCGTTCGTCTTTGAGGGCAGCGGAGTCGACGCCCGCGAACAGGTCGAGGAGCGCCGACAGCGGGTCGTACGTGAGAGCGCCATCGGCGTCGTATTCGCGACGATCCCACACGAGGTCCATTGCGACCTTGCGGCGATCATCCGGAACCGAGGCCAGGGGCACGATCTTTGCCGCGTTGACGATTGCCGAGTCGAGCCCGGCCTCCACCGCTTCGTGCAGAAAGACCGAGTTGAGCACCGAACGCGCCGCGGGGTTGAGGCCGAACGAGACGTTGGACACACCCAACGTCGTGTGGATGCCCGGATACTTCGCCGTGATCTGCCGAATCGCCTCAATCGTTTCTATCGCGTCGCGGCGAGTTTCTTCCTGCCCGGTGGCGATCGGGAAGGTGAGGGCATCGACGATGATGTCGTCGACGCGCATACCCCAGTCGTTCACGAGGGCATCCACGAGCCGCGAGGCGATTCGCACCTTGTTGTCCGCTGTGCGCGCTTGGCCCTCTTCGTCGATCGTGAGGGCGATCACGGCCGCGCCGTGCTCCTTGACGAGGGGCATGATGCGCCCGAAGCGCGAGTCGGGGCCGTCGCCGTCCTCGAAGTTGACCGAGTTGACCACGGGGCGCCCGCCGATGAGTTCCATTCCGGCCTGCAGCACGAGGGGCTCGGTGGAGTCGACCACGAGCGGCAGTGTCGACGCGCTCGCCAGTCGCGAGACCACCTCGCGCATGTCGGCGACGCCGTCACGACCCACGTAGTCGATGCAGACGTCGAGCAGGTGAGCGCCTTCGCGCACCTGGTTGCGCGCGATGTCAACGCAGTCGTCCCAGCGCTCGTCGAGCATGGCCTCCCGGAACGCGAGTGAACCGTTGGCATTCGTGCGCTCGCCGATGGCGAGGTACGAGGCATCCTGATTGAACGATACGTGCTGGTACAGGCTCGCGACGCCGGGGTCTTCCTCGATGTCGCGAACGCGCGGATGATCGCCGCCGATGCGGTCGACCACGGCCTTGAGGTGTGCCGGTGTCGTGCCGCAGCACCCGCCCACGAGGCCCAGCCCGAACTCGCGAACGAACTGTTCGTGTGCGGTCGCCAGCTCGTCGGGGGTCAGGGGGTAGCTCGCGCCCTGTGGCCCGAGCACGGGGAGGCCCGCGTTGGGCATGCACATCACGGGAATGTGGGCGAACTTGGAGAGGTGACGAAGGTGCTCGCTCATCTCCGCTGGGCCCGTCGCACAGTTGAGGCCGATCATGTCGATACCGAGGGGCTCGAGCGTCGTGAGCGCCGCGGCGATCTCGCTGCCCATGAGCATGGTTCCCGTGGTCTCGACGGTCACTTCGACAAAGATCGGCAGGCGGATGCCCGTCTGGGCAATCGCCTGTTTGCAGCCATTGACTGCCGCCTTCGTCTGCAGCAGGTCCTGCGAGGTCTCGATGAGCAGTGCATCCGAGCCGCCGAGGATCAGCCCGCGGGCCTGGTCGGCGAAGGTCGACTTGAGGTGGGCGTACGTGGTGTGGCCGAGGCTCGGCAGCTTGGTTCCCGGTCCGATTGACCCGAGCACCCAGCGCATCCGACCGTCACGCGCCTCGAATTCTTCGACCGAGCGGCGAGCGATCTCGGCGCCCGCCCTGGCAAGTTCTTCGATCCGATCGTCGATGCCGTAGTCCGACAGGTTCGACCAGTTTGCGCCGAAGGTGTTCGTCTCGATCGCATCGATGCCGGTCTCGAGATAGGCGGCATGGATGCCCTCGAGCACGTCGGGCCGGGTGACGTTGAGTATCTCGTTGCAGCCCTCGAGCTGCAGAAAATCGTCGAGGGTGAGCTCGGCGTCTTGCAGCATCGTTCCCATCGCCCCGTCGGCAATGACAACGCGCTCGTTTACTGCTGTGAGCAGCGCCTCGGAGCGCGCGGGCCGCGAAAGTTCAGACACCAAAACAGTTTAGTCCGGGGCCTCCCAGCGAACGGCGTAACAAAGAGCGGTGCCCGCAGGCGGCCTGCCTACACTGAAAACTTCGCCCGGAAAGAAAAGGAACACCACGTGAGCCAGCCATTCCCCACCGGCACAATCCTCGGATACCCGCGCATTGGTCGTCGCCGCGAGCTCAAAAAGGCCGTGGAGGCATTCTGGGCAGGCACGATAACGGCTGCGGAGCTCGAGGCGGCCGCGGCAGAGCTGCGCAGCGTCACCCGCGAGCGTCTCGTTTCACTCGGTCTTGGTCGCACCGACTCGTCCATCCCCGAGGCCTTCTCGTACTACGACCAGGTGTTGGATGCGGCAGTCACGGTAGGGGCTGTGCCGACGCGATTCGAGCACCTCGTTTCGCGCGACGGCACCGTCGATCTCGCAGGCTATTTCACGATCGCTCGGGGCGAGGGCACCCACACTCCGGCCGAGATGACCAAGTGGTTCGACTCGAACTATCACTATCTCGTGCCCGAGATCGGGCCCGAAACGCACCTGCACTTTGCCTCTGATCGACTCGTGCGCGAGGTGGCCGAGGCAACGGTGAGCGGGTACCGCACTCGCCCGGTGATCGTGGGCCCCGTCACGTTCCTGCTGCTGAGCAAGCCCAGCGAGGGTGCTCCCGAGGGGTACCAGCCGCTGGATCGCCTCGACGACCTGTTGCCCGTCTACGCGGAACTCCTGGCTGCCCTCACGGCGGTGGGCGCCGAATGGGTGCAGCTCGACGAGCCCGCGCTCGTGAGCGAGAGCATTGACGTTGACCGCTCGACGGTTCTCGCGGCAACACGGCGCGCGTACGACCAGCTGGGGTCGGCCGCCGTGCGCCCGGCGATCTTCGTCGCCGCACCGTACGGCTCGCTCGATGACGCTCTGCCCGTACTGCTCGAGACCCCTGTCGAGGCCATTGGGCTCGATCTCGTCAAGGGCTCACTGGGGGATGTGCCTCGCACCGACAAGGTTCTCGTCGGTGGCGTGATCGATGGCCACAACATCTGGCGAGGTGACCTTGAGGCGGCGTTTGCCTCCCTCGAGTCGTTGGGCGCGCGGAGCCCACACGTCGCCGTGTCCACCTCGACGAGTCTGTTCCATACCCCGCACAACATCGACGACGAGCCTCTCCTGGCCGATCAGCTCAAGAGCTGGCTCGCCTTCGCCGATCAGAAAGTCGCACAGGTTGCGATCCTTGCGCGGGGGCTTACCGAGGGCAAAGCGGCGATCCAGGCAGAGCTGGATGCCGCAACCGACGCACTCGCAGACCGCCACGCGGCCGCAGGCGTGCGCAACCGCGCGGTACGCGAGCGGGCCGCGGCCCTCAAGCAGTCCGACTTCGCCCGCGGCGACTACTCCGCGCGTCTCGCGGCGCAGGACGAAGCGCTGCAACTGCCGTTCCTTCCCACCACGACGATCGGTTCCTTCCCGCAGACCGGCGAGATCCGTAAGCATCGCGCCGCTGCGGCACGGGGCGAGATCACCCCGGAGCAGTACAAGCAGGCGATGCGCGACGAAATTCGTCGGGTCGTGGAGCTGCAGGAAGAGATCGGACTCGACGTGATTGTTCACGGCGAGCCGGAACGCAACGACATGGTGCAGTACTTCGCCGAGAACCTCGATGGATTCGCGGTGACGCAGAACGGCTGGGTGCAGTCCTACGGCTCGCGCTGTACGCGGCCCTCGATTCTCTGGGGCGATGTCTCGCGGCCCGCTCCGATCACCGTTGAGTGGTCGACGTACACCCAGTCCCTCACCGCCAAGCCCGTCAAGGGGATGCTCACCGGCCCGGTAACTATCCTCGCGTGGTCGTTTGTGCGCGATGACCAGCCGCTTCGTGACACGGCCAACCAGGTGGCCCTCGCCCTGCGCGACGAAATCGCCGACCTGGAGGCCGCCGGTATTGGCATCATCCAGGTCGATGAGCCTGCCCTGCGGGAATTGCTTCCTCTCAAGAAGAAAGACCAGGATGACTACCTCGACTGGTCTGTCGGATCGTTCCGCCTCGCCACCGCGGGGGTAGAAGACAAGACCCAGATTCACACGCACCTCTGCTACTCGGAGTTCGCGGTCGTCATCGACGCGATTGATCGGCTCGACGCCGACGTCACCTCGATCGAAGCGGCCCGATCGAAGATGGAGGTCGTGCCCGACATCCAGTCGAGCGGTTTTGGCCGCGGGATCGGCCCGGGCGTCTACGACATCCACTCGCCTCGGGTGCCCTCGATCGAGGAGGTCAGTGACCTGATCGAGATTGCTCTCGGATCGATCCCCGAGCGCCAGGTCTGGGTGAATCCCGATTGTGGCCTCAAGACGCGCGGATACGACGAGACAGTGGAGTCGCTCGAGAACGTCATTGCCGCGACTCGCGCGGCGCGCGAGAGGGCGCACGCGTAGGCGCCACCGAGCGTGCAAAAAGTGCTCTTCCCGCACCGCTGAACGACAGTTTGTGACCGTTCGAGTAGCGGCGCAAGAAACAAGAAGAGGGCCGCCCCCAACAGGAGCGGCCCTCTTCTTTTTATCCCGGGGGAGGGAAACTTACAGCGATCGCAATACGGTGACGACCTTGCCGAGAATCGTGGCGTGGTCGCCCAGGATCGGCTCAAAGTTGGAGTTGCGGGGCAACAGCCACGTGTGGCCGTCGCGCTGCCTGAACACCTTGACGGTCGCCTCGTTGTCGAGCATCGCGGCGACGATGTCTCCGTTCTCGGCGGTGTTCTGCTGGCGCACGACGACCCAGTCGCCGTCACAGATCGCGGCGTCGATCATGGATTCACCAACCACCTTGAGCATGAACAGCTCGCCCTTGCCGGTGAGTTGGCGGGGGAGCGGGAACACTTCGTCGATCTGCTGGTCTGCCGTGATCGGGATGCCCGCGGCGATGCGACCGACGAGTGGCACCATGACGGCATCGCCGATCGACGGGCCGGTCATCTCTGGAGCGTCTTCGTCGATGCTCGGGAGGTCGATGAGCACTTCCATCGCTCGCGGACGGTTGGGGTCGCGGCGCAGGTAACCGCTCAGTTCGAGCTGATTGAGCTGGTGCGTCACGCTCGACAGCGACGACAGGTTCACGGCATCGCCAATCTCGCGCATGCTCGGCGGATAACCGCGCGCAGAGACCGACCGCTGGATCACGTCAAGAATCGCGAGCTGCTTATCGCTCAGGCTCTTGCGCCGGCGCGTGCCGTTGAGGCGGAGTTCCTCGTCCATTGCGTCCTCATTCCTGCCAATGTCAGTGGCTCATTCGAAACTGTATCCGCGTTCAGGAGCAAATACAAACACCTGTTCGAGTGAGTCGCAGCAATGTCGGTGGTCTATTCGAAGATGTACTTGAAATTGCAGCAGTTCGAATGTATGTTCGGAACGTACCTACTAGTGGCACCCCACACGCTTCGTATCCGGTCCTCCCGGCCGAGTACCGGATACGAAAACCCTGAAAAAAGATCCGAGTCACGGGATCGACAGAACTGAGAAGGAGTTCGAGATGAGCACAGCAGCATTTGACGCCGGCTACTACCGCCAGGTTCCTGCCCGCCCTCGCCTCCACCTCACCAAGCGTGGCCGCACCGTCTTCACGGCGCTTGCGGCCACACCACTTGTCATCGCGGCGCTGTTCTTCGCGCTCAACGGTGGAATGGCCACGGCATCGCTCAGTGGCTCATCGGCGGCATTTGAGTACGTCACGGTCGGTTCGGGCCAAAGTCTGTGGCAGTTGGCCGAAGAGCTCGCTCCCGCAGCCGACCCGCGTGATGTGATCGCCGAGATCATGCAGCTCAACCAGCTGACGTCGTCTGACGTGTTTGCTGGCCAGGAGCTCGCGGTTCCCGCACGATACGTTCCTTAGTCCCTAATAGGCTTGTTGGGTGACAAGCCTCGACGACCTGCCCATTCGCGACGACCTGCGTGGTCTCAAGCCCTATGGCGCGCCGCAGGAGCACGTTCGCGTGCAACTCAACGTCAACGAGAACACCCATCCCATTCCCGAAGAGGTAGCGACAGACATCGTGACCGCCTTGGCGGTGGCGATCATGGGCGTCAACCGCTACCCCGACCGTGAGTTCACCCAGCTTCGCGATTCTCTCGCCGACTATCTGGGTCACGGACTCACTCGCGACAACATCTGGGCAGCAAACGGATCCAATGAGGTGCTGCAGCAGACCTTGCAGGCGTTCGGTGGGCCGGGGCGTAGTGTGTTGGGGTTTCCCCCCACCTACTCGATGCACTCGATCATTGCGAGCGGCACGGGCACGCGGTGGATCGCGGCAGAGCGCGATGACCACTACGAGCTGAGCCCCGAGACCGCCGTGGCGGCGATCGAGCGGGAGCAGCCCGACATCGTGTTCCTGTGCTCTCCCAATAACCCCACGGGTACACCGCTCGCGCTCGAGACGATCATCGCGGCATACGACGCGACGCCGGGCATCGTTCTCGTGGACGAGGCCTACGCCGAGTTCGCGGATGGGCCCACCGCGCTCACCCTGCTTGAGGGGCGACCGCGCCTGCTCGTCAGTCGCACGATGAGCAAGGCATTCGCCTTCGCGGGTGCCCGGCTCGGCTACCTGGCGGCCGATCCTGCCGTCATCGACGCCCTGCGACTGGTCCGCTTGCCGTACCACCTGTCGGCCCTGACCCAGGCGGCGGCCGTCGCGGCGCTGGCCCACGCTCCGGCGATGCTGGCCATGGTCGAAGACATCAAGTCGCAGCGCGATCGCATGATCGCGGCACTTCCCGAGCTCGGGTACACACCACTTCCGAGCGCGGCCAACTTCGTGCTGTTTGGGGGAGTGGATGACCCGCAGGCCGTGTTCGAGCAATTACTGGCGCAGGGCATCCTGATTCGCGACGTGGGCATTCCGGGCCACCTCCGAGTCACGGCTGGCAGTGCCGCAGAAACCACGATCTTCCTGGGTGCGCTGGGGCAACTCGACGGCGTCGGTAGGATTACGCCATGACCGCGCAGCGTACGGCCACGATCAGTCGTGCCACGAGCGAATCGAGCATTGAGCTCTCGATCGACCTCGATGGCACGGGCACGTCATCGATCGACTCGAGCGTGCCGTTCTTCGATCACCTCCTCACGGCGTTCGCGAAGCACTCGCTCGTCGACCTCACGGTGAAGGCCACGGGCGACACCGACATCGACGTTCACCACACGGTGGAAGACATCGGAATCACCCTCGGCACCGCGATCAAGCAGGCGCTGGGAGACAAGACGGGCATCTCGCGTTTTGGCGACGCGCTCGTTCCCCTCGACGAAGCCCTCGTGCAGGCGGTCGTCGATATCTCGGGTCGGCCCTACCTTGTGCACACGGGCGAGCCCGCGGGCTTCGAATATCACCTCATCGGTGGCCACTTCACGGGCTCGATGCTGCGCCATGTCTTTGAGGCAATCACGTTCAATGCCGGCCTCACCGTTCACGTGACGGTGCTCGGCGGCCGTGATCCGCACCACATCGCCGAGGCGGAGTTCAAAGCCTTCGCGCGGGCCTTCCGCTTCGCGGTCGCACCGGATGCGCGCGTCAGTGGCATCCCTTCAACCAAGGGTGCGCTCTGAAGTGATTTCTCCTTCCGTCGTCATTCTCGACTACGGCTCAGGCAACATTCATTCCGCCGCGAAAGCTCTCGAGCTCGCTGGCGCGCGAGTAACCCTGAGCTCCGATAAGGCTGTTGCCGAAGCGGCCGATGGCCTGCTCGTGCCCGGCGTCGGCGCATTTGAGGCCGTCATGAAACAGCTCAACGCCGTGCGCGGCGGAGCGGCCATCGAGAAGCGCCTCACGGGCGGTCGCCCCGTGATGGGGATCTGTGTCGGCATGCAGGTGCTGTTCGAGCACGGCGTGGAACGCGGCAATGACACCCCCGGTCTCGGCGAGTGGCCCGGGGTCGTCACCGAACTGGATGCCCCGATCCTGCCGCACATGGGCTGGAACACCGTCGAGGCCCCCGCCGACTCACGCTTGTTCGCCGGCATCGCCGACGAACGCTTCTACTTCGTGCACTCCTACGCAGCTCAAGACTGGACGCTCGAGGTGCACGATCCATTCCCGCAGCCGACATTGACCTGGGCCGAACACGGCACCAGGTTTCTCGCCGCGGTGGAGAACGGTCCGCTCACCGCGACCCAGTTCCACCCCGAGAAGTCCGGCGAAGCTGGCATCCGTCTACTGAAGAACTGGTTGGAGACCCTATGAGTGAGTTCGCTCGCACCCCCGCGCTTGTGCTGTTGCCCGCTGTCGACGTTGCCGGGGGCAAGGCTGTGCGCCTCACCCAGGGCGAGGCGGGCACGGAGACCAGCTATGGCGAGCCCGTCGACGCGGCTCAGGAGTGGGTTGACCAGGGTGCCGAGTGGATCCACCTTGTCGACCTCGATGCCGCGTTCGGCCGTGGCAACAACCACAACGTCATCCGTAAGGTCATCAAGAACACTCCTCGCCGGGTCAACATCGAGCTGTCGGGCGGCATTCGTGACGACGCAACGCTCGAGGCCGCACTGTCGACGGGCGCCAAGCGCATCAACCTCGGCACCGCGGCGCTCGAGAACCCCGAGTGGGCGGCCCATGTCATCGCCGAGTATGGCGAGGCAATCGCGGTTGGTCTCGACGTGCGCGGCACCACCCTCGCCGCGCGCGGTTGGACCCAGGAAGGCGGCGACCTGTGGGCGGTCATGGATCGTCTCGAAACTGCGGGCTGCGCTCGCTACGTGGTCACGGATGTCACGAAAGACGGCACACTCAAGGGGCCTAACCTCGAGCTGCTCAGCCAGGTCATGGAGCGCACCGAGCGCCCCGTAATCGCGTCGGGTGGGGTCGCGACTCTCGATGACATTGCCGCGCTGCGCGAGCTCGTGCCACACGGCCTCGAGGGTGCCATCGTCGGCAAGGCCCTGTACGCCAAGGCATTCACTCTCGCCGAGGCGCTCGACGTCGCATCCGACTGATGGCCGGCGCCGACTCGGCTGGCGTGCCCTGGGAGGGGCGTCACTTCGAGCCCAACGCGTCCGCTGACGACGACGGCTCTGCACCCGAGAAGCTCATCGAGGCGATCCGTCGCTTTCGCGCGGGCGAACTGGGTGAGTCAGACGTGCTCGACGCCGTGCGGGATTCTCGCCTGCTCATCCCGCTTGTGGCGGAGCTGGGGGAGTCGGGCACCAACGCTCACGGCGCCCTCGTCGACAAGAGCCAGGAACTGTCGATCGTCACGGTGGCAGCGCCCGACGGGCGCCGGGTGCTTCCCGCGTTCACGTCGGTGGATGCGATGCGCACGTGGAACCCGCTCGCCAGGCCCGTGCCTGCCGCAGCCCCGCGGGTGGGACTTGCCGCGGCAAGTGAAGATACCGACCTCGTGGTGCTCGACCCGACGAGCGCCACCGAATTTGTGCTGCGCCGCCCGGCGGTGTGGGCGCTCGCGCAGGCACTGCCGTGGACGCCCAGCTACCTCGACACCGAGGTGCTTCAGGCATTCATGGATGCTGCCGCCCCCGAGCCCAGCGTGCAGGCCGTGTACCTGGCTCCCGGTGATCCGACGGCACGCCTCGCGGGGCCGGAACTCGTGGTGCAACTCCAGCTCGCGCCGGGGCTCGATCGTGAGGCGCTCGACGCGGTGCTCGCCCGACTTCAGCAACGCTGGTCGGAGAGCGACCTGATCGGGGAGCGTGTCGATTCGCTCAAGGTGCAACTGGTGAGCGCCAGCTGACCGGCTAGATCACCGAACCCGTGTACTTTTCGCCCGGCCCAGCGCCCGGGGCGTCGGGAATCGACGAGGTCTCGCGGAACGCGAGCTGCAGCGAGCGAAGACCGTCGCGCAGCGGCCGAGCGTGGCTGTCCGAGATCTCGGGAGCGGCAGCAGTCACAAGGCCGGCGAGGGCCGTGATGAGCTTGCGGGCTTCATCGAGATCGATGTCGGCAGCGGCATCCGGGTCGTCGGCCAACCCGAGCTTGACGGCGGCCGCACTCATGAGGTGCACGGCGACGGTGTTGATGAGTTCAACCGCAGGCACCTCAGAGATGTCGCGGATTTCGTCGAGCGCGTCGTCCATGGGAGGTCCTTAGGGAATTGGGGCGGATTCTGCTATTCTTGTGCAGGCTTCGGGCTTGTCCCGATAACGAAAGTGGAGATTTCTCCCACCTGCTAACCGCTTCTCAAGGTTATCGGGTAGTTACACCCCGCCAGTTCGATTCGTTCAGGTAGCAATTTCAAGGGTGTTTGGCGTGCAAGCGCCGGTTAACTTTTCTCTTTCGTGCCGCGCAGCGACCGCTGCACTGTGACATCACAGACATGTGTTCACCACAGATACACACAAGAAAGAGGAGACCCGCATCAGCGATCCCCGTACCAATGACCGAATCCGCGTTCCGGAGGTCCGTCTTGTTGGCCCCAACGGCGAGCAAGTGGGCGTCGTCCGCATTGAGGACGCAATCCGTCTGGCCCAGGAGGCCGACCTGGATTTGGTTGAGGTAGCTCCCAATTCCAAGCCTCCCGTTGCCAAGATCATGGATTACGGCAAGTTCAAGTACGAAGAGGCCCAGAAGGCTAAGGAAGCTCGACGCAACCAGGCGAACACGATCCTCAAAGAGGTTCGTTTCCGCCTCAAGATCGACACACACGACTACGAAACGAAGCGCAAGCGCGCCGAGGGCTTCCTCGCTGCTGGCGACAAGGTCAAGGCAATGATCCTGTTCCGCGGCCGTGAGCAGTCCCGCCCCGAGCAGGGCGTTCGCTTGCTTCAGAAGTTTGCCGAAGACGTCGCGGAATTTGGTTCCGTGGAGTCGACCCCGACCATTGACGGTCGAAACATGGTCATGGTCATCGGCCCACACAAGACCAAGGCGACGGCGAAAGCCGAAGCCGAGGCTCGCAAGGCGGCCAACAAGCCGGCTCGTGCGGCCACCCCGGATGTAGCAGCGCAGGCAACTGACGCTGCAGCACCAGTCGAAACGAAAGAGGAAAAGGATGCCTAAGCAGAAGACGCACTCCGGTGCCAAGAAGCGCTTCAAGCTCACCGGTAGCGGCAAGGTCATGAAGCAGGGTGCTGGCATGCGCCACAACCTTGAGGTCAAGAGCGGCAAGAAGAAGCGCGAGCTGAACGCCGAGCAGGTTCTTGCTCCGCAGGACGCCAAGGTCATCAAGAAGCTTCTCGGTAAGTAAGGGTCAGGACTAAACAAAATGGCAAGAGTAAAAAGGGCCGTCAACGCCCACAAGAAGCGTCGCGTCATCCTCGAGCGCGCCAAGGGTTACCGCGGCCAGCGTTCGCGCCTCTACCGCAAGGCCAAGGAGCAGGTCACTCACTCCCTCGTCTACGCATACCGTGACCGTCGTGCCCGCAAGGGTGACTTCCGTCGCCTGTGGATCCAGCGCATCAATGCTGCGTCCCGCGCAAACGGCCTCACGTACAACCGCCTCATCCAGGGTTTGAACCTGGCCGGCATTGAGGTTGACCGTCGCATCCTCGCTGACCTCGCCGTCACCGAGCCCGCTACGTTCGCCGCAATCGTCGCGACCGCGAAGGCAGCCCTCCCGGCTGACGTCAACGCGAAGGTTGTTGCATAATTCCTATCGCCGTATAGGCCCTAGGCTTGTCGACATGATCGACAATCCGCGTTCACCACGTGTGCGCGCAGTGGCAAAGCTTGCCAAGAGAGACGCCCGGTCAGAGACCGGGCTCTTTCTTTTGGAAGGGCCGCAGGCGGTCTCCGAGGCGCTCGAGTTTCGACCTGAGCTGCTCGTAGACCTGTTTGCGACCCCGACGGCGCTCGAGCGTCACGGGGACATCGCCCAGAAGGCCGCCGCTGCGGGCCTCGAGGTCGAGTTCGTCACCGAGCACGTGCTCGAGGCCATGGCCGACACCGTCACGCCGCAGGGCGTGGTCGCGGTCTGCCGCCAGTTCCCGACCTCACTCAAAGACATCCTCGGTAGTGAACCGAAGCTCATCGCGATTCTCGAAGAGGTGCGCGATCCGGGTAACGCGGGAACGATCATCCGAGCAGCGGATGCCGCGGGAGCCGATGCCGTCATCTTCACCGGACGAAGCGTGGACCTGTACAACCCCAAGGTCGTTCGCGCGACGACGGGATCGCTCTTTCACCTTCCCGTGGCGATCGGCAACGATCTTGAGACGGTGCTCGACAAGGTCAAGGCCGTCGGGCTGCAGGTGATTGCTGCCGACATCAAGGGCGCCGACCTGCTCGTTGCCCGCAACAAGGGCGCTCTCGTGGCCCCCACTGCCTGGCTGTTCGGCAACGAGGCGCGTGGCCTGAGTGACGAACATTACGCGCTCGCCGATTGGGTCATCACGGTGCCGATCTACGGTCATGCCGAGTCGATGAACCTCGCGACGGCGGCGTCTGTCTGCCTCTACGAAAGCGCGTTCGCCCAGCGAAGCTAGTACTCCCGGTCACCGTGGGGGCGGTGTCGCGCATCGACCCCTGGCGGTTGAGGTTGATCCCACCACATCGCAGGTCGTTCGATCGATAGGTCCGGCGAGCGGCAGTGGCAGCATCGCGATCAGCGGCTCTGCGGTGTGGATTTCGGCTCACGACATCCGCACCGTCTGGAGGCTTCAACCGTAACTGTTTCGCTCGCAACGAGCCCGTAACGAGTAGACCCCTCGGTTGACCCCCGTTCGGGGGTGTGGTTGTGTGGGTGAATGGATGAGCTTGTTGTACTCGACGGTGTCAACAAGCATTTCGGGGACGTGCACGTTCTCAAGAACATCTCCACAACCGTCAACCGGGGCGAAGTAGTCGTCATCATTGGGCCCAGCGGCTCGGGAAAATCGACGCTGTGCCGGGCGATCAACCGGCTCGAAACCATCGACAGTGGCACGATCACGATCGATGGCACCCCGCTGCCAGAAGAGGGCGCAGCACTGGCCAGGCTACGAGCCGACGTGGGCATGGTGTTCCAGTCGTTCAACCTGTTCGCCCACAAGACGATCCTGCAGAATGTCACGCTCGGGCAGACCTCGGTGCGCAAGCGCTCGCAAGCCGACGCGAACAAGCGAGCCATGGAATTGCTCGATCGAGTCGGCGTCGCCGACCAGGCGGCGAAGATGCCGTCCCAGTTGTCGGGCGGGCAGCAGCAGCGCGTGGCAATCGCCCGAGCCCTCGCGATGGACCCCAAGGTCATGCTGTTCGACGAGCCCACCTCTGCCCTTGACCCCGAGATGATCACCGAGGTGCTCGACGTCATGGTCGGCCTTGCCGAGGAGGGCATGACGATGATCGTCGTCACCCACGAGATGGGATTCGCCCGCAAGGCGGCCGGGCGAGTGCTCTTCATGGCCGACGGCGAAATCGTCGAAGAGTCAAGCCCTGAGCAGTTCTTCACGACCCCCACAAGCCCGAGAGCGAAGGACTTCCTCTCGAAAGTACTTGCCCACTAATCGGTGGGGGAGAAGCACAGCGAACAGGAGGACACCATGAGGCTGACACAACGCCTAATGATCCCTGCCATGGCAGCTGTCGGTCTACTCGGACTGACCGGTTGCATGGATTCAGGGGCGCCCACTGCAGAAGAATCAGCACCCGTTGAGGAGGTCGAGTTCGAAGCGGGCACCACAATGGCCCGATTGAACGAGGCCGGCGCAATCACTGTCGGTACGAAGTTCGATCAGCCGTTGTTCGGCCAGGTCGACGCGAGCGGCGACCCCCAGGGGTTCGACGTCGAGATCGCCAAGATCATTGCGTCGAAGCTGGGCATCCCCGAGAGCGGCATCACCTGGACCGAGACGATCTCGGCAAACCGTGAGCCCTTCATCGAATCCGGCGAAGTCGACATCGTGGTTGCGACGTACACGATCAACGACAAACGCAAAGAAGTGATCTCATTCGCTGGCCCGTACTACAACGCTGGGCAGGACATCCTCGTGCTCGCGGGCAACCCGCAGGGCATCGAGGGCCCCGAGGATCTGGCCGGTTTGCCAGTCTGTACGGTCGCGGGATCCACGTCTGAGGCGAACATCGCTGAGTACACCGACCAGGTCACGGCACTCGCGGGGTACGCGGAGTGCCTGCCGCTCGTGAGTTCGGGCCAGGTCGCCGCGCTCACGACCGACAACGTGATCCTCGCGGGTCTCGCCGACGGTAGCGGTGGCGAGTTCGAGGTCGTCGGCAACCCCTTCACTGAGGAGCCCTACGGAATCGGACTAGCGCTGGACGACACGGAGTTCCGGATGTTCATCAACGACGTTCTCGAAGAGGCGTTCGCTGACGGCACCTGGGAAGCCGCGTGGGAGGCCACGGCAGGAACCGTGCTCCGGTTGCCTGATCCGCCCACAGTGAACCGCTACTGAGACTGAGAGGGGGCGCATGGACGCGATCATCGAGAACTTTCCACGGTTCGTGGACGGTTTTCTCGTGACCCTGCGCCTCCTCGTCATCTCCGGCCTCGGTGCCCTCGTGATCGGCACCGTCATCGCGGCGATGCGCATCTCGCCGATTCCCGCTCTGCGCGGCTTCGCGACCGTCTACACCGAGCTGCTGCGCAATACCCCGCTCACTCTCGTGATGTTCTTCTGCGCCTACGTACTGCCGAGCCTCGGTGTGCGCTTTGACTTCATGACCTTTGCCACGATTGCGCTCACCCTGTACACATCGCCGTTCGTCGCGGAAGCTCTTCGCTCCGGCGTCAATGGGGTTCCCGTGGGGCAAGCGGAGGCGGCACGAGCCGTGGGTATGGGGTTTGGCCAGACGGTCACGCTCGTCGTGTTGCCGCAGGCCGTACGCATGGTGATCCCACCTCTCATCAACGTGCTGATTGCCCTCACCAAGAACACGTCGGTTGCGGCAGGGTTCGCGGTGCTGGAACTCGTGGCGGTCTCCCGACAGGTGATCCAGCTGAACGGGAATGCCACCATCCCGATCCTGCTTGCGGTCGCAGCCTTCTACCTGCTCATCACGGTGCCGCTCGGCCAGGTCGCCGGCCACCTCGAGCGAAGGGTGGCGCTTCAGCGATGACCAGTGTTCTGTATGACGTGCCCGGTCCGAAAGCCCGTCGGCTGTCACTCATCCTCTCGATCGTCGCGGGGGTGCTGATCGCGGCAGGCCTCGCTGCCGTCGTGATCTTCCTCGCGGCACCCCGCGTTAACGCGGGCGGCGTCGCACAGCCGGGCATGCTCGACCCGAGCCGTTGGGACATCCTTCTCGACCGCGCGATGTGGCGATCGATTGGCCGGGGCGTCACTGCCACCCTGCAGATGGCAGGCATCGCCGCCGTTCTAGCGATCACATTCGGCATCCTGATCTCGATGGCGCGTACGGCACGATCAGCGCTCATCAGGGTTCCCGCGATCGTCATCGTCGAGTTCTTCCGAGGCATGCCCGTGCTGCTGATGATGCTCTTCATCCTGCTGGTGTTTTCGACGGGGGCCTTCTGGGCCGGGGTCGGCGCGCTCGCGCTCTACAACGGTGCCGTCATCGGCGAGGCACTGCGTTCGGGCATCGCAGCTCTTCCGCGGGGCCAGAGGGAGTCGGGGCTGGCCATCGGGCTGACCCCGCTGCAGGTTCGCTTTTCGATCGAGTTTCCGCAGGCTTTCCGGCAGATGCTGCCCATCATCATCGCTCAGCTCGTCGTGCTGCTCAAAGACACGTCACTCGCCTACATCATCGGCTACCAGGAGCTGCTCAACATTGGGCTGCGCCAGGGGCCCACCACTTTCGGCAGTAAATACCTGTTTACGTTCTTCTTCGTGGTCTGGGCCGTGTACCTCGCGATCAACCTCACCCTCTCCTGGCTCGCACGGTTGGTCGCGCGGCGCACCGCGGGTGGCGCACGAGGCGGTGCCCGCGCTCGCCGCGCACAACGGGTGATGCAGCAGCTCGGAGGGGCAGGAGTGAGCGGCGCTTCCGGCGCTCTTCCTAGCGACGAGCCGCCCTCGTCTGCCGACTAAACTCGTTGTTTGTGTCAGACCCCACCCCCATTTCTGAATCCGCTGTAGCCGAGGCGAGCGACGCAGCGCTCGCGGCAATCGCACAGGCCTCGACCATGGCCGAGCTCCGTGCCGTGCGCTCCGCCCACGCGGGGGAGGCGTCACCCCTGGCGCTGCTGAACGCGACGCTCAAGTCGATTCCCGCCGATCAACGAGCGGCCGCGGGCAAGCTCGTCGGCCAGGCGCGCGCGCAGCTCACTCAGGCGTTGACCGCTCGTGAGGCTGAGCTCGCGGTCGCCGAGGAGGCGCAGCGACTCGCAGACGAGGCCGTGGATGTCACGGCAGTAGCCACGCGCTGGCGTGCGGGTGCGCGTCATCCTTTGAGCCTGCTCATGGAGCACATGGCCGACGTCTTCGTCGGCATGGGCTGGGAGGTCGCCGAGGGACCGGAACTCGAGAACGAGTGGTTCAACTTCGATGCGTTGAACATGGATGAGGATCATCCGGCCCGCAGCGAGCAGGACACCTTCTTCATCGAGCCCGTTGAGAAGCACCTCGTGCTGCGTACGCAGACGAGTCCCGTGCAGATTCGCTCCCTGCTTGGCCGCCCGCTGCCGGTGTATGTCGTCTCCCCAGGCAAGGTGTTCCGCAAAGACGAACTCGACGCGACCCACACGCCGGTGTTCCACCAGATCGAGGGCATTGCGATCGACAAGGGCCTCACGATGGCGAACCTGCGCGGCACGCTCGAGCACCTCGCCCGAGCCATGTTCGGTGAGGGCGCGCAGATTCGCCTTCGCCCCAACTACTTTCCCTTCACCGAGCCCAGCGCCGAGATGGATGTCTGGCAGCCGAACGCGAAGGGCGGCGCTCGCTGGGTGGAGTGGGGCGGCTGCGGAATGGTCAACCCGAATGTGCTGCGTGCGGCGGGCATCGATCCGGAGGTCTACCAGGGGTTCGCCTTCGGTATGGGAATTGAGCGCACGCTCCAGTTCCGCAACGACATGAATGACATGCGCGACATGGTCGAGGGCGATGTGCGCTTCTCCCAGCAGTTCGGAATGGTGGTCTGATGCGCGTCCCGATTAGCTGGCTGCGGGAGTTCGTGGATGTCCCGGCCGACGTGACGCACGAGCAGGTGCACGCTGCCCTCGTGAAGGTCGGACTGGAAGAGGAAGACGTTCACACGTTCGACGTGACCGGACCAGTCGTCGTCGGTCAGGTTCTCGAGTTTGTGCCCGAGCCGCAGAGCAACGGCAAGACCATCAACTGGGTTCAGGTCGATGTCGGTGGTGGCGACGTGCGGGGCATTGTCTGTGGTGCCCACAACTTCGTCGTCGGCGACAAGGTCGTGGTGTCCCTGCCCGGCGCGGTGCTTCCCGGGCCGTTCCCCATCTCCGCTCGCAAGACGTATGGCCATACTTCTGACGGCATGATCGCCTCGGCGCGTGAGCTCGGTCTGGGCGACGAGCACGACGGTATCTTGGTGCTCAGCACCCTCGGACTCGACCCCGAGCTGGGCACCGACGCAATCTCACTGCTCGGCCTGGACGACTTTGCCGTCGAGGTCAACGTCACTCCCGACCGCGGCTACGCGTTCTCGATTCGCGGCATTGCTCGGGAGTACGCCAACTCCACGGGCGCCATGTTCACCGACCCGGCATCCGCGGTCGCTGATGCGCTGCAGGGTGCCCCCGAGAGCGGATACCCCTTCACCGTCAGCGACTCCGCGCCCGTGCGCGGCAGGTCCGGCGTTTCGGTCTTCACCGCACGCGTCGTTCGAGGCATTGACCCGTCGCGACCCACCCCGCCGTGGCTCGCGTCCCGGTTGCGCCTGGCGGGCATCCGCTCCATCTCGCTCGTCGTCGATATCAGCAACTATGTGATGCTCGAGCTCGGGCAGCCGAACCACACTTACGACCTCGCCAAGCTCGACGGCGGCCTCGTGATCAGGCGCGCGACCGCGGGGGAGCCGCTCGAGACCCTCGACGGTGTCACCCGCACCCTCGACCCCGCCGACCTCGTGGTGGCAGACAACTCGGTCGCTGTCGGACTCGCGGGGGTCATGGGAGGTGCCGCCACCGAAATCTCGGGCACGACCACCGACGTGCTCGTCGAGGCGGGCATCTGGGATCCCGTGACCATTGCGCGCACGGTTCGTCGTCACAAGCTTCCGAGCGAGGCCGCGAAGCGTTACGAGCGGGGTGTCGATCCGCGGATGTCGCGAGCCGGGGCTGAGCGCGTCGTGCAACTGCTCGTCGAGCTCGCCGGGGGCACCGCCGATTCGCTCGGAGTGTACTTCGACGAGTCCGTTCCGCCTGCCGCCATTCACCTGCCCGAGGGCTATGTCGCGCACCTCATCGGTGTCGACTACTCGGCAGACGAGATCACCACGTCCCTTGAGGCGATCGGCGCCTCGGTGGCCGTCGCGGATGACGGGTGGAGCGTCACCCCTCCCACCTGGCGCCCCGACCTCACCGACAAGCCCATGCTCGCGGAAGAAGTTGCGCGCATCGTGGGCTACGACCGCATTCCGTCGCAATTGCCGGTCGCGCCTCCCGGTCGCGGTCTCACGCGTGAGCAGCGCTTGCGTCGCACGACGGCAAACGCGCTCGCCTCGGGCGGGCTCACCGAAGTGCTCGCGTACCCCTTCCTGCCGAAGGCCCCGAACGACCTCTTCGGTTCGCCCGTCGCGGGCGACGTCCCCGCGATGAAGATCGCGAACCCGCTCGATGCCGAGGCCGCCTGGATGCGCACCTCGCTCATTCCGGGGCTCATCGCTGTGGCGCGACGCAACCTCTCCCGCGGCCTGACCGACCTCGCGATCTTCGAGGTCGGCACCGTTGTGCAGCCCGCGCCCGGCGAGTCGTACGGGAGCGGTCCCTTGCCTGCCGGCGACGAGCTGCCGTCCGCCGCGGTTCTCGACGGGCTTCGCGCGAGCATCCCGCCACAGCCCTGGCACGTCGCGGCGCTGTTCCTCGGTGATGCGATCACGAAGCAGCCCGGGCAGCAGTCGGTGCCCCATGGTCTCGGCGACGCGATCGCCGCGGCCCGGCACCTCGGTGCGACGCTTGCGGCACCGATCACGGTCACGACGGGCAGCCACAAGGCTCTTCATCCCGGGCGCACCGCCGAGCTTTATGTGGGCGATCGCCTTGTGGGTTACGCGGGGGAGTTGCTGCCATCGCTCGCCGCCGAACTCGATCTTCCCCGAGTGGTGGCCGTCCTGGAGCTCGACCTCGACGCTCTCATCGAGCTGGGCACGAAGGATGTCGCGCCGACGCCGATCGCGTCTCTTCCTGCGGCCACGCAAGACGTCACGCTCGTGGTCGCCGAATCGGTGCGCGCCGGCGAGCTTCTGGCCTTGCTCGTAGAGGGGGCCGGTGAGCTGCTTGAGCATGTCACGCTCGTCGACGACTATCGCGGCCCCGGCATTCCCGAAGGCAGCAAGTCGCTCACCTATGCGCTGCGCTTTAGAGCGCAGGAGCGCACTCTCACCCAGGCTGAGGCGACGGAAGCCAAGCTCGCCGCGGTCGCACTCGCCCAGTCACGGGTTGGCGCGATCCTGCGCGAGTAAGTCCGCTCACGCGAAAAGACCCGGCGGCCTGAGGGCCACCGGGTCTTCTTGTGTGGAGAGCCGGGTTACTTGCGTCCTCCGCCGAGCAGCCCACCGAGCAGCCCGCCGACGATGTCCTGTCCCTGGGGAGAGGAGAGCAGTCCGCCGAGCAGTCCGCCCAGGTCGGGTGACGCCGTAGCGGCGGGCTCGGCAGCGGGTGCAGTGGTCGTCTTTTTTCCCGCCATCTGGTTCGCGAGGTAGGCGAGCACGATGGGCGCGATGATCGGCAGGATCTGGGCGACGATTGCGCCGAGGTCGACACCACTCTTCGCATCGGCCTTCGTGGCCACTGCGGCGACGACATCCTCCTGCTTCGCCCCGAAGACGTTCTTGACGATCTTCTTGCCGTCTTCTTCGTCGATGTCGGCGAGCGAGGTGGGGGTCTTGCCAGCGTGGTGGTCGAGTGCGTTCTCGAGTGACTTGGCGCCGTTGGCGTCCTGGGCGTTTGCTGCCATGCCTCCGACGATGGCGGGCACGGCGACTGCGACTGCCGCCCGCGCCGTGCTTTCGTCGATTCCGAGCTTCTTGGCGATGTCGCCAATCGGGATGAGGTTGATCAGACCGTCGAGATCGGACACGGGTAACTCCTTCGTTCTGCTGGAACCCATTTCTTGAGCATCCATTCGCACACAACAGTAGCGATTCGCTTGCAGCGCCGGGCGTCCAGTACGCTCAGTGACGTGACCGTTCTCCGCATTGCCGACGCCAGCATCGTGCTGGGTGTTGTGGTGCGTCGACGTCGGTCCGAGCGACGATAGGCGTCGTTTCGTCTGCGAAGTCTTTTTCTGGGCTTCGCGCGGGCCGCCGCCGCTTCATTCCATCGTCCCTCCTCTCAATAAGGTAGAGCTATGTCCCTATCGGTTGCCGTGGCTGGTGCCAGCGGCTACGCCGGCGGTGAGCTACTTCGTTTGCTTGCTTCCCACCCTGATCTTGAGGTGAAGACGGTCACCGCGTTCCAGAACGCGGGCCAGTCGCTCATCTCCCAGCAGCCGCACCTGCGCTCGCTTGACCACCTGACTCTTCAGCCGACCGACGCGGCGACACTAGCGGGGCATGACGTCGTGTTCCTCGCCCTGCCCCACGGCAAGTCGGGAGATGTCACGAAAGACCTGCCCGAGAACACGCTCGTAGTGGACTGCGGCGCCGATCACCGGCTCACGAGCGAAAGCGATTGGGCCCAGTTCTACGGCGGCGACTTCTACGGTGCCTGGCATTACGGGCTGCCGGAGTTGGTTCTCGCGGGGGGAGGCACGCAGCGCGACAACCTCGTTGGGTCGAAGCGCATTGCGGTTCCCGGATGCAACGTCACGGCCATCACGCTCGGCCTTGCCCCGGGCATCCGCTCCGCACTGATCGAGTCACACGACCTGGTCGCCGTGCTCGCGGTGGGCCCCTCTGGTGCAGGCAAGAGCCTCAAGACGGAGTTGCTCGCGAGCGAGCTCATGGGCTCTGCTTCGGCTTACCAAGTGGGGGGCGTTCACCGTCACAATCCGGAGATCCGCCAGAACCTTGTCGCCGCCGGCGGTAGCGACGTGAGCATCTCATTCACGCCCGTGCTCGTGCCCATGAGCCGCGGAATCCTCGCGACCTCGACGGCTAGGCTCGCGCCGGGCGTCACCGAGGCTCAGGTTCGGGCGGCGTACGACGCGGCATACGCGAACGAGCCTTTCGTGCATGTCTTGCCTGCCGGTGTTTTTCCGCGCACGGCCGACACCCTCGGTGCCAATACGGCACTCATCGGTCTCGCTGTCGACGAGGCGGCCGGCCGCCTCGTCGTGGTGAGCGCGATCGACAATCTCGTCAAGGGCACCGCCGGTGCCGCAATTCAATCGACCAACATCGCGCTCGGCCTGCCCGAGACGACCGGACTTTCTGTGAATGGGGTGGCGCCGTGAGCGTGACAGCGGCGAAAGGTTTTGACGCGGCCGGAGTGACGGCGGGTCTCAAGGCGAGTGGCGGCCTCGATTTTGCGCTCGTCGTCAACCGCGGACCCCTCCAGAACGCCGCAGCGGTGTTCACGAGCAATCGCTCCAAGGCCAACCCGATCATCTGGTCGGAACAGGTCATCACCGACGGCACTGTCTCGGCGATTGTGCTCAACTCCGGCGGCGCCAACTGCTTCACGGGGCCGCAAGGCTTTCAGGTCACGCATGCCACGGCCGAGGCCGTGGCCGACGCCGTGGGCGCCTCCGCAACCGACGTACTGGTCTGTTCAACCGGACTGATCGGCGACCAGTTGCCTCTCGACAAGGTGCTCGGAGGTGTGACGGCTGCTGCGGCATCCCTCGGCGACAACGGCGAGGCTGCTTCGCTCGCGATCATGACGACAGACTCCAAACCCAAGCGGTCCGTTCGGGCGGGCAACGGCTACACCGTCGGTGGAATGGCGAAAGGCGCGGGCATGCTCGCGCCCGGTCTCGCCACCATGCTCGTCGTCATCACCACCGACGTCGTACTGTCGTCGGCCGAGCTCGACATCGCCCTGCGGAGGGCGACGCGCGTGAGCTTCGATCGCCTCGACTCGGATGGCTGCATGTCGACCAACGACCAGGTGTCGCTGCTCGCGTCAGGTGCGTCGGGTGTCGAGCCCGCGCTCGATGCGTTCACGGCCGTGCTCACGGAGGTGTGTCTCGACCTCGCCGAGCAGCTGCAGGGCGATGCCGAGGGCGCGAGTCACGACATCCGCATCGAGGTAGTGGGAGCAGAGACCGAAGACGATGCCGTCGTTGTCGGGCGCTCCGTGGCGCGAAACAACCTCTTCAAGGCCGCCGTCTTCGGCAACGACCCCAACTGGGGCCGGGTGCTGGCTGCGATCGGAACCACGGATGCCGCCTTCGATCCTTACGACGTCGACGTGAGCATGAACGGGGTGCGCGTGTGTCACCAGGGTGCTCCGGATCGCCCCCGTGACGAGGTCGACCTCACCCCACGCCGCGTAGACCTCCGCATCGACCTCAAGTCGGGAGCAGCGAGCGCGACCATCTTGACCAACGACCTCACGCACGACTATGTGCACGAGAACAGCGCGTACTCCAGCTGATGGTCAGCCAGGATCAGGCCGCAGCGAAAGCGGCAGTGCTCATCGAGGCCCTCCCGTGGCTCAAGCGTTTTCACGACGAGATCATCGTCGTGAAGTTTGGCGGCAACGCCATGATTGACGACGACCTGAAGCGTGCGTTCGCGGAAGACATGGTCTATCTGCGTTACGCGGGGGTCAAGCCCGTCGTGGTTCACGGTGGAGGCCCGCAGATCACGGCCGAACTCACGCGCCGAGGAATTCCGAGCGAATTCAAGGGCGGGTATCGGGTCACCACCGAAGAATCGATGCCCGTGATTCGCCAGGTACTCGCCGAGCAGGTCGGCGGCGAATTGGTGGGGCTCATCAACGAGCACGGGCACCTCGCCGAGGGCATCTCCGGTGATGAGTACGGGCTCTTCACGGGCGAGCGTCGTGCAGCGACGATCGATGGCGAAACGGTCGACCTCGGCCTGGTCGGCGACGTCACGGCAGTGAGCCCCGAAGCGGTCTTGCTCGAGCTTGCGGCAGGCCGCATCCCGGTGATCTCAACAGTCGCCAAGGGGCCTGATGGTCTCCTCAACGTCAATGCCGATTCCGCTGCGGCCTCGCTCGCGGTCGCGCTCGGCGCCGCGAAACTCGTCATCCTGACCGACGTCGCGGGCCTTTACAGCGACTGGCCAAACCGCGACTCGCTCGTGTCTGTCATCACGACAAGCGAACTCACCGAACTGTTGCCGAGCCTCGAATCGGGCATGATCCCCAAGATGAGCGCCTGTCTCGATGCTGTCGCCGGGGGAGTTCCGAAAGCGGCGATCATCGATGGTCGCGAACCACACTCGATCCTGCTCGAGGTGTTCACTCAGCAGGGGATCGGAACAGAGGTAGTCGCATGAATTCATCCCCTGAGGGTCTCGCCCGCGACTGGCGCACCACCTACAGCGCCAGCATCATGAAGTCAGCGGCCCTTCCGCTCGCGGAGCTGGTGCGCGGCGAAGGCTGCTACGTGTGGGATTCCGAGGGCACGCGGTACCTCGACTTCTTGGCGGGCATCGCGGTGAATGCGCTCGGACACGCGCACCCGGTATTCGTCGAGGCCATCAGTTCACAAGCAGCGACGCTCGCTCACGTCTCGAACTACTTTGCGACACCGCCACAGCTCGAGCTCGCCCAGCGCCTGCTTCGCCTGAGTGGAGGCGATCGCATCTTCTTCGGCAACTCCGGGGCCGAGGCGATCGAAGCGGCTATCAAGCTCGCACGCCGCACCGGTCGCCCGCGCATCATCGCGCTGCAGAACTCCTTCCACGGCCGCACGATGGGCTCGTTGTCGCTCACGGGAAAGCCCGCATTGCGCGAAGCCTTCGAGCCGCTCGTGCCCAACGTGGAGCACATCGACAGCACGATCGAGGCGCTCGAGAGGGCTCTGGGCCCGGATGTCGCGGCCGTCGTGATCGAGCCCATCAAGGGTGAGGCCGGGGTCGTCGACCTTCCCGACGGTTACCTGGTTGCGGCGCGTGAACTCACCCAGCGTCATGGTGCGTTGCTCATCCTCGACGAGATCCAGACCGGTGCCGGACGCACGGGCAATTGGTTCGCGTTCCAGGAGTACGGCATCGTGCCCGATGCGATTGCCGTGGCCAAGGGCATCGGCGGGGGAGTGCCCATCGGCGCGCTCATCGCCTACGGCGCTGCGGCGGAGTTGCTCACGGCAGGCCAGCACGGCAGCACCTTCGGAGGCAACCCGCTCGCCACCGCGACAGCGAATGCTGTGCTCGCCGAGATCGAGCGCGCGGGTCTTGTCGATAACGCGCGAGTTCGCGGTGAGCAGCTCGCCTCTGCGATTGTCGGTCTTCCTCTCGTGGAGGAGGTGCGAGGACGAGGGCTTCTCATCGGCGTAGGACTGTCGAAGCCCATCGCCAACGCGGTGTCGGCGCATGCGCTCGCACTCGGGCTCATCATCAACGCGCCCAACGAGTCGAGCATCCGTCTCGCCCCGCCCCTCACCATCGGCGACGCAGAAATCGCCGAATTCCTAACCACGTTCACCCAGGCCCTAGTTGCGGCCCAAACAACGGAGACCCAGCCATGACCCGCCACTTTCTGCGCGACGACGACCTGACCCAAGCCGAGCAGACCGCGATTCTCGACCTTGCCGAGCAGATCAAGGCCGACCGCTGGGGCCGCAAGCCGCTTGCGGGTCCGCAGACCGTCGCGGTGATCTTCGACAAGTCGTCTACTCGCACGCGAGTGTCTTTTGCCGTGGGAATCGCCGACCTCGGTGGGCAGCCGCTCATCATCTCTACGGCGAACAGCCAGCTGGGCGGCAAGGAGAGTCCCTCCGACACCGCTCGGGTGCTCGAGCGCCAGGTCGCCGCGATCGTGTGGCGCACGTACGGCCAGGCCGGCCTCGTCGAAATGGCTGCAGGTACGACGGTTCCCGTCATCAACGCGCTCAGCGACGAGTTTCACCCGTGCCAGTTGCTCGCCGACCTGCTCACGATCCGCGAACACAAGGGCCAGCTCGCCGGACTCACGGTTACGTTCCTCGGTGACGGCGCCGACAACATGGTGCACTCCTACCTGCTCGCGGGTGCGACGGCAGGAATGCACGTGCGCGTAGCGTGCCCGGCCGACTACATGCCCGACGAGCGCATTGTCGCCGATGCCGACGCAATCGCTGTGCAGACCGGGGGATCCGTCACTCTGTACACGGATCCGCTTGAGGCCGTCGCCGGCAGCGATGTCGTCGTGACCGACACGTGGGTGTCGATGGGCAAGGAAGAGGAGAAGGCTGCACGCGTGGCATCCCTGTCGTCGTACAAGGTTGACGCCGACATGATGGCGCTCGCGAAGCCCGATGCCATCTTCCTGCACTGCCTTCCGGCCGACCGCGGCTACGAGGTGACCTCCGAGGTCATCGACGGCCCCCAGAGCGTCATCTGGGATGAGGCCGAGAACCGGTTGCACGCCCAGAAGGCCCTGCTCGTCTGGCTCTTGGAACACGCGTAACCCCGGTGGGTCGAGCCTGACGAGACCCCATCAAGCAATCCCTAGACTGACTAAAGACTTTTGAGAAGGAGCAACACAATGGCAGAACGCGTCGTACTCGCGTACTCGGGCGGACTCGACACTTCGGTGGGCATCGGCTGGCTGAAGGATGCCACGGGCAAAGAGGTCGTGGCTCTTGCCGTTGACGTCGGCCAGGGCGGCGAAGACATGGACGACATCCGCCAGCGCGCCCTCGACTGCGGCGCCGTCGAGTCCATTGTTGTCGACGCGAAAGACGAGTTCGCCGACGACTTTCTCATGCCGGCCCTCAAGGCCAATGCCCTGTACCAGAAGCGCTACCCGTTGGTGTCGGCCCTCAGCCGCCCGGTGATCGCGAAGCACCTTGCGATCACGGCCAAGGCACTCGGTGCCGACAGTGTTGCCCACGGATGCACGGGCAAGGGTAACGACCAGGTGCGCTTCGAGGCGGCCGTCGCAGCCCTCGCACCCGAACTCACGAGCATCGCGCCCGTCCGGGACCTCGCGCTCACGCGCGACAAGGCCATCATTTACGCCGAAGAGCACAACCTGCCGATCCGCCAGAGCGCGAAGAACCCGTACTCGATCGACAAGAACGTGTGGGGTCGCGCCGTCGAGACCGGGTTCCTCGAAGACCCGTGGAACGCGCCCATCGAGGACCTCTACGAGTACACCCAAGACCCGACCGTCGCGCGCGACGCCGACGAGGTCATCATCTCCTTCGAATCGGGCGTGCCCGTCGCGATTGACGGCGTGACGTATTCCGCGCTCGGCATTATCGAGAAGATGAACGAGCTCGCCGGCAAGCACGGCGTGGGCCGCATCGACGTTGTCGAGGATCGCCTCGTGGGCATCAAGAGTCGCGAAGTCTACGAGGCGCCGGGCGCCATCGCCCTCATCGAGGCTCACGAAGCGCTCGAGTCCCTCACGCTCGAGCGCGACCTCAACCGCTACAAGCGCGGCGTGGAGGCCGAGTGGGCAAACCTCGTTTACGACGGACTCTGGTTCTCGGGCCTCAAGCGCTCGCTCGATGTCTTCATCGACGACACTCAGAAGTACGTGAGCGGCGACATCCGTCTCAAGCTCCAGGGCGGCCGCGCGACGGTCACGGGCCAGCGCAGCGACAAGAGCCTCTACGACTTCAGCCTCGCGACCTACGACACGGGCGACACGTTCGACCAGTCGCTGTCGAAGGGCTTCATCGAGATCTGGTCTCTTCCGTCCAAGATCAGCGCTCGTCGCGACCTGAACGCGTAACCGGTGGAGTGAGTGTGACTACATCCCACGATGAGGAGTCGTCAGGCGGCAAGACCGGCGAGGGCGCTCTCTGGGGAGCCCGCTTCGCCTCCGGTCCGTCGCCCGAGCTTGTCGCGCTCAGCCGTTCTACCCACTTCGACTGGTCACTGGCTCTCTACGACATTGCGGGCTCGCACGCTCACGCCAAGGCGCTTGCTGCGGCGGGCTACCTTTCGGCCGAGGAGGAGCGCGACATGCATGCGGCGCTCGATGAGGTGGCCAGCAGGGTCGTGAGCGGCAGCCTTGTCGCGCAACCGGCTGACGAAGATGTGCACGGCGCCCTTGAGGCGGCACTCATCGATGTGGCGGGCCCGGAGTTGGGCGGCCGATTGCGCGCGGGCCGCAGTCGCAACGACCAGATCGCGACTCTCGTGCGCATGTACCTGCTCGATCACTCAGCGGTGATCGGTAACCACGTCGTCGACCTCATCGATGCCATCGCAGCCCAGGCCGAGCGAAACGAGACGGCGATCATGCCGGGTCGCACACATCTGCAGCACGCGCAGCCTGTGTTGCTCGCGCACCACCTCCTCGCTCACGCATGGCCGCTCGTGCGCACCCTCGAACGTCTGCGCGACTGGCGGGTGCGCGCATCCTCAAGCCCCTACGGCGCGGGTGCCCTTGCGGGCAGCAGCCTCGGTCTCGACCCAGCGCTCGTCGCTCGTGAGCTGGGGCTGAGCAGGCCCAGCGAGAACTCCATTGACGCGACCGCAAGCCGCGACGTCGTCGCCGAGTTCGCCTTCATCGCCGCCCAGCTCGGAATTGACCTCTCGAGGTTCGCCGAAGAGATCATCATCTGGAACACCCGCGAGTTTGGCTTCGTGCGCCTGGATGACGCCTACTCGACGGGCTCATCGATCATGCCGCAGAAGAAGAACCCCGACATTGCCGAGCTCGCTCGCGGTAAGTCCGGGCGTCTCATCGGCAACCTGACCGGTTTGCTTGCCACGCTCAAGGGTCTCCCGCTCGCGTACAACCGCGACCTCCAGGAAGACAAAGAGCCGGTCTTCGATTCGGTGCAGACTCTGGAGGTACTCCTGCCGGCCTTCACGGGAATGGTCGCCACCCTCACGTTCGACACGGCACGCATGGCCGAACTCGCACCACAGGGCTTCTCCCTTGCGACGGATGTGGCGGACTGGCTGGTTCGCCAGCGAGTGCCGTTCCGGGAGGCGCACGAAATCAGCGGATCCCTCGTGCGCTTCTGCGAAGAGCATTCCCTCGACCTGCATGAGCCAACCGACGAGCAGTACCTCGCGATTTCTGCGCACCTCACACCCGAGGTGCGTTCGGTGCTCACGATCGAAGGCTCGGTCTCGAGTCGAACGGGAGTCGGCGGCACAGCACCCGAACGCGTTGCCGAGCAGCGAATCGAACTCACCGCACGTGTGCGGGATCTCACGACAAGGAGCACTCTATGACGCTGCAGAAAGACCAGGATCCGGGCTGGTGGCGTCGAGGGATGACCCGCCGCGGAATGATCATCGTGATAGTCGTTGCGGCGCTGATCATCGTGGGCGCGATCGTGTTTGCGGTTGTGAACGGCATCCCGCTCATCTAGGTGGCTGACCTTCTCGCAGTTCTTGAGCGGCCGGCCCTTGAGGTCGCGCCGCTGCTTCTGGGGGCGCTGATCACGGTCGATGACGTGACGGTACGCCTCACTGAGGTCGAGGCCTACCTCGGAGAGGTCGACCCCGGCTCGCACGCGTTCCGAGGCCAGACTCCGCGCACGGCCGTGATGTTCGGCCCGCCCGGGCACCTGTACACCTACTTCACGTACGGGATGCACGTGTGCGCCAATGTCGTGTGTTCGCCTGCAGGTGAGGCATCCGCGGTGCTCCTCCGGGCGGGCGAGATCGTTGATGGCGTCGAGGTCGCCCGACTCCGACGTGCGACGAGCAAGCGCGATACCGACCTCGCCTCCGGCCCCGCACGGTTGTGCGTGGCCCTCGGTATCTCTCTCGCCGACGGCGGAGCGGACCTTCGCACCGGTCGAGTGAGGCTCGAGCTCGCCGCCGCGGCATCGTCCTACGCGTCCGGACCGCGCACGGGCGTCTCCGGCGCGGGCGGCAGCGACGACTACCCGTGGCGCTTCTGGATTCCCGGCGACCCGACGGTGTCGCCGTACAAGCGCGCGAAACGGATCGGCTGATGGCGGGTTTCACGAGCGTCGAGCACCGCATTGATGCGTGGGCTCACCGCAGGCTTGACGGCGCACCCGAACATGGCTGGCGCGCGCGGCTCGTCGAGTTCGCCGTCTTCGTGCTGAAGCAGGCGTGGGCGTGCATCTTCGGTGCGGCGCTGCTGTCGCTCATCATCGCGACCGCACTCTGGTATCCGGATGACGCGACCCTCGCCCGCAACGACTTCCTGGTTCTCGGCGCCGTGGCCATCCAGCTGCTCATGCTCGCGTTCCGGCTGGAAACGCCTCGCGAAGCCGCCGTCATCGTGCTCTTCCACATTGTCGGAACGGGCATGGAGATCTTCAAGACGGGTGTGGGCTCGTGGGTATACGAGGGCGATGGTTTTCTGCATATCGGGGGAGTGCCGCTCTATAGCGGATTCATGTACGCGGCGATCGGCTCGTACATGGTTCGGGTCTACCGACTGTTCGATCTTCGCTTCGACCGATATCCCCGCCGCTGGATCACGGCGATTCTCGCCGCGCTTATCTACATCAACTTCTTCAGTCACCACTACATCTGGGACTTCCGTTGGGTGCTGTTCGTGGCCGTCTTCGCGGTGTTCGGGTTCTGCACGATGCACGTGCGAATCTTCCGCGCCACCATTCAGATGCCACTGCTGCTGTCATTCTTCCTCGTGGCGTTCTTCATCTGGATCGCCGAGAACATCGGCACCTGGGCCAACGCGTGGCAGTATCCGAGCCAGGCTGATGGCTGGGAGCTCGTGTCGATCGCAAAACTGGGCTCGTGGTTTCTGCTCATGATCATCTCCGTCGTACTCGTGGCATGGCTGTACCCTCCTCGCCCACCGGAGGGGCTTGACCCCGCGCCGCCGAGCCTCAAGGCTTGACCCATGGCATTCGTGGAGCACTTCGAGATTCCGACCGACGACATCAAGCGCGCGCAGGCGTTCTACAAGACTGCACTCGGGTTCGACTACGAACCGTGGGGCGACGACATGGGCATCCTGAAGCAGCCCGAGGGTCAGGGCATCAATGGTGACCTCCACGAACGAGGCGCCACGCCGCATCCGACCGTGGTCTTCACCGTGGAGAGCATTGAAGAGACACTCACGCTCGTGCTCGCTCACGGGGGTTCGCAACTGGGAGACATCCAGCCGCTGAGCGATGTGGGCCGATGGGTCTACATCACCGACAGCGAGGGCAACATCATCGGTCTCTATGACGAGCTCGGAGCAACCTCGTCGGTATAGCTCCGCTACGGTTGATTTCGTGCCAGATCCCGTAGTTACCCCGCAAGCCAACGACTCGACGTTCCCCACAATCTGGGATGAGATTCAGTGGCGAGGCCTCGTTCATGTGTCCACCAATGGCGACGAGCTCAGGGAGTTGCTCGCTGGTCCTCCGGTCACCTACTACTGCGGCTTTGACCCCACCGCTCCCAGCCTGCACCTCGGCAATCTCGTGCAACTGCTGCTCATGCGACGGCTCCAGCTGGCCGGCCACAGGCCGCTCGGCTTGGTCGGGGGATCCACGGGACTCATCGGTGATCCCAAGCCGACATCCGAGCGCACGCTCAATGAGGCGTCGGTGGTTGCCGAGTGGGTGGGCTACCTGCAGGCACAGGTAGCGAAGTTCCTGAGTTTCGAGGGCGACAATGCCGCACGACTCGTGAACAATCTCGACTGGACCGCGCCCATGAGCGCGATCGACTTTCTTCGCGACATCGGCAAGCACTACCGGGTCGGCACGATGCTCAAGAAAGATGCGGTCTCGGCGCGGCTCAACAGCGACGAGGGCATCAGCTACACCGAGTTCAGCTACCAGATTCTGCAGGGACTCGACTTCCGCCAGCTCTTTCTCGACTACGGCTGTGTGCTGCAGACGGGAGGCAGCGACCAGTGGGGCAACCTCACGAGCGGTGTCGACCTCGTGAAGCGGTCGGAGGGGGCGAGTGTGCACGCTATCGGTACGCCCTTGGTTACCAACTCCGACGGTCGCAAGTTCGGCAAGAGCGAAGGCAACGCCATCTGGCTCGACCCAGCGCTCACCAGTCCCTACGCGATGTACCAGTTCTGGCTCAACACCGACGACGCCGATGTGGTCGACCGCCTCAAGGTTTTCACCTTCCTCACCCGCGCCGAGATCGAGGCCATTGGCGAAGCCCATGCGGCCGAGCCCTACAAGCGTGAGGGTCAGAAGACGGTTGCGCGCCTCGTGACGGCACTGGTGCACGGCGAGCAGGCGACCGACGCAGCGATTGCCGCAACGGAAGCGCTGTTCGGCCAGGGAGATCTGAACGCCCTCGATGCCGCGACGCTCGAGTCCGCGTTGCGCGAGTTGCCGCACACCACGACTCCGGGGTCGACGTCGGTTGCCCAACTTCTCGTTGACACGGGTCTGAGCCCGAGCCTCGCTGCAGCCCGCCGATCCGTGGGGGAGGGCGGCGTCTACGTGAACAACGAACGCGTGGATGACGACGCCACGGCCGTCGAGTCCCTTGTGCTTACTGGGGGCATGGCGGTGCTGCGCCGCGGAAAGAAGACTCTCGCGGGGGTGTTCGTCGAGTGACAATCACGTTCGACACGCCCGGGATGCGTCGAAATTTGCGGGCGCACCAGAACCCACGTAATGTCATCTCTTGTCACCCCAAAGGTTCGGAAAAAGCCGCAGAGCTTGCCGGCCTCAAGAGGGACTAATCCACACCAAGCAAGTACGGATTTCCTTGTGAAAACCTGCTTCCAGGCTTAGGATGAAAAACCCACCAGCTCGTGCATCCGGGTCAGGTTCGTAAGAACCAAAACTACCCGGCCTGTCGATTTGACAGCAGCCAAGTTGGTGGTAGGTTAGACAAGTTGCCCTGAAGCGAAGCCGTGAGGTGGAAGTCAGGCGCGTCCGATCCTTGAGAACTCAACAGCGTGCACAATGTCAAATGCCAAAAACCCGACTGTGTCGATGGCGCCAGATCAATTCTGATCTGAACGCGTCAACACAGCGGATTCCTTTGGAAAAGATATAAACAACAAAGCAAGTCAGTATTGATTTGTTCTGTCAGTTTCAAACTTGTCACCTCGACATCCCATTCCGGATGCGGGTGGCGCTAGATGTGCCGAGCTACTTGTAGCTCGAGCAATCAAACATTTATGGAGAGTTTGATCCTGGCTCAGGATGAACGCTGGCGGCGTGCTTAACACATGCAAGTCGAACGATGAAAGCGGGAGCTTGCTCCTGCTGGATTAGTGGCGAACGGGTGAGTAACACGTGAGTAACCTGCCCTTGACTCTGGGATAAGCGTTGGAAACGACGTCTAATACCGGATACGACCTTCGGAGGCATCTCCTGGGGGTGGAAAGAATTTCGGTCAAGGATGGACTCGCGGCCTATCAGCTAGTTGGTGAGGTAATAGCTCACCAAGGCGACGACGGGTAGCCGGCCTGAGAGGGTGACCGGCCACACTGGGACTGAGACACGGCCCAGACTCCTACGGGAGGCAGCAGTGGGGAATATTGCACAATGGGCGAAAGCCTGATGCAGCAACGCCGCGTGAGGGACGACGGCCTTCGGGTTGTAAACCTCTTTTAGTAGGGAAGAAGCGAAAGTGACGGTACCTGCAGAAAAAGCACCGGCTAACTACGTGCCAGCAGCCGCGGTAATACGTAGGGTGCAAGCGTTATCCGGAATTATTGGGCGTAAAGAGCTCGTAGGCGGTTTGTCACGTCTGCTGTGAAAACTGGAGGCTCAACCTCCAGCCTGCAGTGGGTACGGGCAGACTAGAGTGCGGTAGGGGAGATTGGAATTCCTGGTGTAGCGGTGGAATGCGCAGATATCAGGAGGAACACCGATGGCGAAGGCAGATCTCTGGGCCGTAACTGACGCTGAGGAGCGAAAGCATGGGGAGCGAACAGGATTAGATACCCTGGTAGTCCATGCCGTAAACGTTGGGAACTAGATGTAGGGGCCATTCCACGGCTTCTGTGTCGCAGCTAACGCATTAAGTTCCCCGCCTGGGGAGTACGGCCGCAAGGCTAAAACTCAAAGGAATTGACGGGGGCCCGCACAAGCGGCGGAGCATGCGGATTAATTCGATGCAACGCGAAGAACCTTACCAAGGCTTGACATATACCGGAAAAGTTCAGAAATGTTCTCCCCGCAAGGTCGGTATACAGGTGGTGCATGGTTGTCGTCAGCTCGTGTCGTGAGATGTTGGGTTAAGTCCCGCAACGAGCGCAACCCTCGTTCTATGTTGCCAGCACGTAATGGTGGGAACTCATAGGAGACTGCCGGGGTCAACTCGGAGGAAGGTGGGGATGACGTCAAATCATCATGCCCCTTATGTCTTGGGCTTCACGCATGCTACAATGGCCGATACAAAGGGCTGCAATACCGTAAGGTGGAGCGAATCCCAAAAAGTCGGTCTCAGTTCGGATTGAGGTCTGCAACTCGACCTCATGAAGTCGGAGTCGCTAGTAATCGCAGATCAGCAACGCTGCGGTGAATACGTTCCCGGGCCTTGTACACACCGCCCGTCAAGTCATGAAAGTCGGTAACACCCGAAGCCAGTGGCCCAACCGCAAGGAGGGAGCTGTCGAAGGTGGGATCGGTGATTAGGACTAAGTCGTAACAAGGTAGCCGTACCGGAAGGTGCGGCTGGATCACCTCCTTTCTAAGGAGCACGTGCTACGTCGTCTGTATACAGCGACATAAAGTAGCCAAGCTGTACTGACCTGTTCGGGTCAGACAGCGCTCATGGGTGGAACATTGACATTGTGGCCAGGCGCAGATCCTGGAACTCAGTACGTCACCTTCGGGTGATTGGAACGGTTCCGGTTGACGCTCCTGGTCTTCTGCACGCTGTTGGGTCCTGAGGGACCGGACTTCACCTTCGGGTGAGAACGGACCTCTGGACCTTGTTGTGTCTGAGTCTTTGACTTAGCCACACGGGGTACCGCCCGTATTTTGAGAACTACACAGTGGACGCGAGCATCTTAGATAGATCGAAAGATCTATCACAAATTATCTGAGCCTTCGGGCTCAGGTTACTCATGTGATATCAATTTTCTAAGAGCAGACGGTGGATGCCTTGGCATCTGGAGCCGAAGAAGGACGTATAAATCTGCGATAAGCCTCGGGGAGCTGATAATAGAGCTTTGATCCGAGGATTTCCGAATGGGGAAACCCCGTTAGGCGTTGCAAGACGACCTAATGACTCCCGCCTGAATATATAGGGCGGGTAGAGGGAACGTGGGGAAGTGAAACATCTCAGTACCCACAGGAAGAGAAAACAACCGTGATTCCGTTAGTAGTGGCGAGCGAAACCGGAAGAGGCCAAACCGATCATGTGTGATAGCCGGCAGGCGTTGCATGGTCGGGGTAGCGGGACTTTTCAGCTGTTACTGCCGTACAGCAAGCGTTACAACGAAATATAGACGAAGTGGATTGAAAGCCACGCCATAGAGGGTGCCAGCCCCGTAGTCGAAATGTTTCAATGGCGCGAAGAGTATCCCAAGTAGCACGGGGCCCGAGAAATCCCGTGTGAATCAGCCAGGACCACCTGGTAAGCCTAAATACTCCCAGATGACCGATAGCGGACAAGTACCGTGAGGGAAAGGTGAAAAGTACCCCGGGAGGGGAGTGAAATAGTACCTGAAACCGTCTGCTTACAAACCGTTCGAGCCTCCTTAGTAGGGGTGAGAGCGTGCCTTTTGAAGAATGAGCCTGCGAGTTAGTGCTCAGTGGCGAGGTTAACCCGAGTGGGGAAGCCGTAGCGAAAGCGAGTCTTAATAGGGCGTTTTAGTCGCTGGGTCTAGACCCGAAGCGAAGTGATCTATCCATGGCCAGGTTGAAGCGACGGTAAGACGTCGTGGAGGACCGAACCCACTTCAGTTGAAAATGGAGGGGATGAGCTGTGGATAGGGGTGAAAGGCCAATCAAACTTCGTGATAGCTGGTTCTCTCCGAAATGCATTTAGGTGCAGCGTTGCGTGTTTCTTGCCGGAGGTAGAGCTACTGGATAGCTGATGGGCCCCAAAAGGTTACTGACGTTAGCCAAACTCCGAATGCCGGTAAGTGAGAGCGCAGCAGTGAGACGGTGGGGGATAAGCTTCATCGTCGAGAGGGAAACAACCCAGACTACCAACTAAGGTCCCCAAGCGTGTGCTAAGTGGGAAAGGATGTGGAGTTGCACAGACAACCAGGAGGTTGGCTTAGAAGCAGCCACCCTTGAAAGAGTGCGTAATAGCTCACTGGTCAAGTGATTCCGCGCCGACAATGTAACGGGGCTCAAGCACACCACCGAAGTTGTAGATTTCGTGTATTAGCTAGGCATCCTTCGGGGTGTCCAGGCGCACGGAGTGGTAGGAGAGCGTCGTGTGGCGAGTGAAGCGGCGGTGTAAACCAGCCGTGGACGCCACACGAGTGAGAATGCAGGCATGAGTAGCGAAAGACGGGTGAGAAACCCGTCCTCCGAAAGACCAAGGGTTCCAGGGCCAGGTTAATCCGCCCTGGGTAAGTCGGGACCTAAGGCGAGGCCGACAGGCGTAGTCGATGGACAACGGGTTGATATTCCCGTACTGACGAAGAACCGCCCAAATCAATCCAGTAATGCTAAGTGTCTGAATCCCTTTGACGGATCCCTTCGGGGTGAAGCGTTGGGCCTAGCACACGACCCTATGCTGGTGCGGTTAGCGTATTAACAGGTGTGACGCAGGAAGGTAGCTGAGCCGGGCGATGGTTGTCCCGGTCTAAGGATGTAGGGCGAACGATAGGCAAATCCGTCGTTCATATAGCCTGAGACCCGATGGGTAGTCCTCACGGACGAAATCAGTGATCCTATGCTGCCAAGAAAAGCATCGACGCGAGGTTCAAGTCACCCGTACCCCAAACCGACTCAGGTGGTCAGGTAGAGAATACCAAGGAGATCGAGAGAATCGTGGTTAAGGAACTCGGCAAAATGCCCCCGTAACTTCGGGAGAAGGGGGGCCTGAGGCGTGAAGGGATTTACTCCTGGAGCGTTTGAAGGCCGCAGAGACCAGTGGGAAGCGACTGTTTACTAAAAACACAGGTCCGTGCTAAGTCGCAAGACGATGTATACGGACTGACGCCTGCCCGGTGCTGGAAGGTTAAGAGGAACGGTTAGCCGCAAGGCGAAGCTGAGAATTTAAGCCCCAGTAAACGGCGGTGGTAACTATAACCATCCTAAGGTAGCGAAATTCCTTGTCGGGTAAGTTCCGACCTGCACGAATGGCGTAACGACTTCCCAGCTGTCTCAACCGCGAACTCGGCGAAATTGCACTACGAGTAAAGATGCTCGTTACGCGCAGAAGGACGGAAAGACCCCGTGACCTTTACTATAGCTTTGTATTGGTGTTCGGTGTGGCTTGTGTAGGATAGGTGGGAGACTGTGAAGCTTGGACGCTAGTTCAGGTGGAGTCATTGTTGAAATACCACTCTGGTCACTCTGGATATCTAACTTCGAACCGTGATCCGGTTCAGGGACAGTGCATGGTGGGTAGTTTAACTGGGGCGGTTGCCTCCCAAAAAGTAACGGAGGCGCCCAAAGGTTCCCTCAACCTGGTTGGCAATCAGGTGTCGAGTGTAAGTGCACAAGGGAGCTTGACTGTGAGAGTGACAACTCGAGCAGGGACGAAAGTCGGGACTAGTGATCCGGCAGTGGCTTGTGGAAGCGCTGTCGCTCAACGGATAAAAGGTACCTCGGGGATAACAGGCTGATCTTGCCCAAGAGTCCATATCGACGGCATGGTTTGGCACCTCGATGTCGGCTCGTCGCATCCTGGGGCTGGAGTAGGTCCCAAGGGTTGGGCTGTTCGCCCATTAAAGCGGTACGCGAGCTGGGTTTAGAACGTCGTGAGACAGTTCGGTCCCTATCCTCTGCGCGCGCAGGAAATTTGAGAAGAGCTATCCCTAGTACGAGAGGACCGGGATGGACGAACCTCTGGTGTGTCAGTTGTTCCGCCAGGAGCACCGCTGATTAGCTACGTTCGGAACGGATAACCGCTGAAAGCATCTAAGCGGGAAGCCGGCTTCAAGATGAGATTTCCATGACTTCGGTCGAGAGGCTCCCAGCTAGACTACTGGGTTGATAGGCAGGATGTGGAAGTGCGGACTAAAGACGCATGGAGCTGACCTGTACTAATAAGCCGATAAATTGATAACACTCCACCTTCGAGGTGAATGAGTATGCTTGCGTCCACTTTGTGGTTCCCGATTTACGGTCGGGGACTGCGTCCAGCTTAGGAAGAGAGCTCTCTGAGTTCTCAACTGAAACTGGCCAATTTCGATACATAAATCAATAGTGTTTCGGCGGCCATAGCGAGAGGGAAACGCCCGGTTACATTCCGAACCCGGAAGCTAAGACTCTCTGCGCCGATGGTACTGCAAGGGGGACCTTGTGGGAGAGTAGGACACCGCCGGACTTCTTTGTAAGATGGCCACCCCGCGAGGGGTGGCCATTTTGCTTTAAGTCCCACACTTTCAAGTTCAGAAACTTCAGACAGAACGAGGGAACTCAGAATGAGTGATTCACGAAGCGGACGACCGCCAGCAGATCGTGGCGGACGAAAGCCCGACGAAAAGCGCTTGTGGACGAAGGGCGGGGCACCCGCCCGCGGAGACCGCGACGCGCGCGAGCGTGAGACTCCCGAAGACCGCGATCCCTTCGGCACGCGCTCGGTTCGATCTCATCATGAGGCGCCCGAGGTTCCCGAAGACGTGAGCCCCAAAGAGCTCGATCGCGTCGCGCTCAACGAGCTGAAGACGCTCAGCAAGGAGAACGCCGAGGGCGTCGCGAAGCACCTGGTGATGGCTGCTCGACTCATCGAGACAGATCCTGCTCTTGCTCACCAGCACGCCATCTCCGCCGCGCGTCGCGCCGGCCGCATTGGCGTTGTGCGGGAGACGCTCGCGATCACCGCGTATGCCACCGAGGACTACGCGCTTGCCCTTCGTGAGCTGCGCACCTACCGCCGCATCACTGGGCGCGACGACCAGCTGCCCATGATGGTCGACAGCGAGCGTGGACTTGGGCGGCCGCATCGCGCGCTCGAGCTCGGGCGTTCTGTTCCCCGGGCGTCTCTCTCCGTACCCGTTCAGGTCGAACTCGCCATCGCTATGTCGGGAGCTCGTCTCGACCTGGGCAATGCGGATGCCGCACTTGCCGAGCTCGAGATCCCGCAGCTCGATCCCACGAAGGCTTACTCGTTTAGCCCCAATTTGTTTGCCGCGTACGGCACGGTACTCGAGGAGCTCGGGCGCGTTGACGAGGCCGAAGTCTGGTTCACGCGCGCGGATGTCGCGGCGGATGCACTTGAGCAGACCGACCCCGAAGACGACATGATCGAGGTCATCGAAGAAGAGATTGAGCTCGAAGAACTAGACGAGCATCCTGTCGAAGATCGCGGCAATGACGCCTGAGTCGCCGCTCGCCGGCGCAGCGGTTGTGCTCGCCGACCTCGATGGTGTCGTGTACCGGGGCCCGGGTGCGATCGAATATGCCGTCGAGAGCATAAACGCGATCCCTTCGTCGACGCGCGTGGGCTACATCACCAACAATGCGTCGCGAACCGATGCATCGGTAGCGGCGCACCTCACTGAGCTTGGGCTCTCGGTTGCGGCCGACGACGTCGTGACGAGCCCCCAGGCAGCGATGACGCTGCTGAAAGAACTTGCCCCGTCGGGTTCGACAGTGCTCGTCGTGGGGGGAGAAGGCTTGACGGCAGAAGTCGAGCGCGCAGGATTCGTCGTGACGCGATCCGCGGATGATTCGCCCGCTGCCGTCGTGCAGGGTTTCGATCCGACCGTCGGCTGGGTGCATCTCGCGGAGGCGGCATATGCGATTCAGAACGGTGGCGAGGCCATCCAATGGATAGCGACCAACACCGACTGGACCATCCCGCAAGCTCGCGGCACCGCGCCAGGAAACGGCACCCTCGTGTCTGCAGTTCACACCGCGGTTGGGCGGTTGCCCATCGTCGCGGGAAAGCCCGAAGTCGCAATCTTCGAGGAGGCGTTTGCGCGATTCGGTTCGCGTGACGCGATCATGCTTGGAGATCGGCTCGACACCGACATTCTCGGTGCCAACCGGGCTGGCATCCGCTCGGTGCTCGTGCTCACCGGCATCGACCAGGCCAAGCAAGTGCTGGCCGCGAACGTGCTGGAACGCCCCACCTACATTCTCGACGACTTGCGTGGCCTGCACGAGCCGTATCCCGAGACGATCGTCGACGGCGAGTACACGACAGTGGGCAGTGCTCGCGTTCGGCTCTCGAACTATGTCATCACGGTGGAATCCGGCGACGGCATCGATCTGTTGAGAGCGGGAGCCGCCGCTATCTGGAACTCGGGCCTGGCCATTTATGCACTTCAGGTGCCCGCGGAACTATATTCATGAGCATGACCGAGAATGAAGGCACCGACGCCCTGGTGTCGCGGCTGCGCCTGATCGAGGACCAGCCGCTGGATACTCGCGCGGCCGCATTCGCGCAGGTGCACGACGAGCTGCAGTCTCGCCTCGAGGGTCGAATCGACGGTTCAGACACCGCCGGGGCACATGCCTGATCTGCGCCTCGACGCAGCTCTTGCGGCGCGCGGACTCGCGCGGTCTCGCACCCACGCGGCGAAACTCGTCGCCGACGGTCTCGTCACCGTGGATGGCTCGCCCGTGGTCAAGTCGTCGGCGATCGTGCGCGACAACCAGAGCATCGAAGTCGCGGCGATCGACCACTACGTGAGCAGGGCAGCGCACAAGCTCATTGCGGCACTTGACGGCTTCGACGTGCCCGTCACCGGTCGTCTCGTGCTTGATGTCGGAGCGTCCACGGGCGGATTCACCCAAGTACTGCTTGAGCGCGGCGCCCGACACGTTATCGCCCTCGATGTCGGGCACGGCCAGATCGTGGCATCCCTTCGCTCCGACGACCGAGTAACCGTTATCGAGGGGTCGAATGCGCGGTATCTCACCGCCCGGTCATTGGCGGAACAGAGCCGGATAGCCGACATCCCTGACCTGGTGGTTGGAGATCTCTCATTCATCTCTCTCACCACGGTGTTGCCGGCCCTCGTTGACACGGTCGGGTTGGCGGCCGACTTCGTGCTGCTGATCAAGCCGCAGTTCGAAGTCGGACGAACGGGCGTTCGCGAGGGGATCGTGCGTGATGCGGGCCTTCGTGAGGACGCAATCAACGGGGTGTTGTGGGCGGCCTGGGATCTCGGGCTGGGTACGGCAGGCATCTTGTCGTCCCCAATCGCCGGAAACTCGGGCAATCGCGAGTATCTGGTCTGGTTGAGTGCTTCAGTCGGCAGCAATCCGACAGAATGGATACAGCAGGTTTCTGCGCTCGCCTAACGATGAGCTCGCCACACGATGAAAGGGATTGCTCCGTGACATCCGAACGGCACATTCTCGTCGTCGCGCACACCGGGCGTGAAGAATCGCTGCACGCAGCCATTACCGTGTGCCGGCAACTGATCGAGGGCGGGCTCACGCCGGTGCTCTCCGAAGACGAGTTCGCTCACATCATGGCGGCCGCCCACGATCTCGAGCCCATCGCGCTGCTGGGCGACACCGTCACGATCGGGGACCTCGAGCTGGTCATCGTGCTGGGCGGCGACGGCACGATCCTGCGCGCTGCAGAGCTCGTGCGAGGGTGCTCCGCGCCGCTGCTCGGGGTAAACCTTGGTCACGTGGGATTCCTCGCGGAGAGTGAGCGCGAAGACCTCACCGCAACGGTGTCTCGCGCTTTGGCCCGCGATTACCTCGTCGAAGAGCGCATGACACTCTCGGTGCGCGTCAAGGTCGATGCCGAAGTGATCTACGAAACGTGGGCGCTCAACGAAGCCACGGTCGAAAAGGCGAGCCGCGAGCGCATGCTCGAGGTCGTCATCGAGGTCGATGGTCGGCCGCTCTCATCGTTCGGATGCGACGGAGTCGTCATGTCCACCCCTACCGGCTCCACCGCGTACTCGTTCTCCGCGGGTGGCCCCATTGTCTGGCCCAGCCTCGACGCCCTGTTGCTCGTTCCGCTCAGCCCGCACGCCCTGTTTGCGCGTCCACTTGTGGTTGGTCCCGACTCTGCTCTCGCCGTCGAGGTTCTCGACCGCACCCAGGGCACCGGCGTGTTGTGGTGTGACGGTCGTCGCACCCACGATCTGCCGAGAGGAGCGCGCGTGGTCGTGCGCCGTTCACCGGTGCCCGTGCGGCTGGCGCGCCTGAGCCAGGGGCCGTTCACCGACCGTCTGGTCAACAAGTTCGCACTGCCCGTGTACGGCTGGCGCGGTCCGGTCGGCGAGGAGAACAACGGATCGTGATCGAAGAGATCTCTATTCGCAACCTGGGGGTCATCGGCGAGGCACGTTTGCCGCTGGGCCCGGGTTTTACTGCTGTGACCGGCGAAACCGGTGCTGGAAAGACCATGGTCGTGACGGCACTCGGGCTCCTGCTCGGCGACCGCGCCGAGAGTGGCGTAATCCGCTCCGGAAGTGACCAGGCTGTCATCGAGGGTCGCTGGCAGGTCGAGCAATCCGGACTCGTGGCCGATCGGGTGCGCGACGCCGGGGGAGACCTCGATGCGGGCGAGCTCATTCTCGGTCGTTCGGTGCTGCTCGAGGGTCGCAGCCGGGCGTTCGTGGGTGGGCGCAGCGCCCCCGTGACGGTGCTCAGCGAGATCGGTCAGAACCTCGTTGTGGTGCACGGCCAGTCCGATCAGATCCGCCTGCGGAGTGCCACGGCTCAGCGCGAAGCACTCGACCGGTTCGCTGGTTCCGAGTTCGTGGGCCTGTTGACTGAGTACCAGGCGGTCTTCAGCGACTGGCAGGCACACCAGAGCGAGCTCGATTTGCTCGTTGCCGAGCAAGACCGCCGTTCGCGCGAGGCAGACGACCTGCGAGCGGCCATCGCCGAGATCGAGGCGGTGTTGCCCCGTCGCGGCGAAGACGACGAGTTGGCCGCGGCGGCCGATCGACTCACCAATCTCGAAGATCTTCGGCTCGCGGCCTCGGAGGCCCATGAGGCGCTCGCCTCAGAGAGCGGCGACGGGGTCGCGGATGTCTCTGCGCTGCTGTCACTTGCACGCCGCCAACTTGAGCGCGTGCTCGATCACGACGCCGCCCTCGCGCCCATCGCCGAGGGCATTGCCGCCGCATCCATCACGATCGCCGAGCTCTCGGGCCAGCTGTCTCGCTACCTCGGCAACCTCGACGCAGACAGCAGCCGAGAGCTTGAGGCAGTGCAGGAGCGCCGCTCGGAGTTGTCGGCGCTCGTGCGCCGGTTCGGCCCGACCCTCGACGATGTGATCGACTACCTCGACTCGGGCAGCAACCGTCTGCTTGAGCTCGACAACGACGTGACCCGGCTCGAAGCGTTGCGCGAAGAGGTGGGGCAGGATCGCGCCCGCGTGGTTGAACTAGCCGCGCGTCTCAGTTCTGTGCGCACGGCAAATGCGCGGCGCCTATCGCAGCGCGTGACCAGTGAACTCGGTGCGCTCGCGATGCCCAACGCCGCGGTCACCGTTCTGGTCGAGGATCGCCCCGACTACTCGCCCACCGGCAAAGACAGCGTCTCGATCCTGCTGCGACCCCACGCGGGGGCAGAGCCACGCCCTCTCGGCAAGGGTGCATCGGGCGGCGAACTCTCGCGGGTCATGCTCGCGATCGAGGTCGTCATCGCCGGGGGAGACACCGTGCCCACGTTCGTGTTCGACGAGGTGGATGCCGGCGTTGGCGGAGCATCCGCAATCGAAATCGGTCGACGGCTCGCACGGCTCAGCCGCACGGCCCAGGTGATCGTCGTCACCCACCTCGCCCAGGTCGCGGCGTTCGCCACGAACCACCTTCGCGTCGTCAAGGACTCCAATGGCGACGTGACCGCGTCGAGCGTGGAGAAACTTGAGGGCGACGAGCGCATCGCCGAGATGGCCCGTCTGCTCTCGGGGCTACCGGATTCCGACAGCGGGCTCGCGCACGCGCGCGAACTGCTCGAGACGGCGCGCTCGCTCGACGTGTAGCCTGCCTCGGCAGCGGTCAGTCGCCGCCGACGATCAGTTCGTACTCGTAGTCGGTGTCGAAGTCGAAGAGCACGTTCACGGTGACCTGCGCGTCAACATCGACGCCATCGGGAATCTTGAATTCGTGAGTGGTGGGGCCGAGGTCGGCACTGCACGGGCTGTTGGGCGACTGCACGAATGTGATGGCAATCGTCGAAGAATCTGATGACGTGATCGAGGTAGGTACAGGCGGGCATGATCCGCTGCCGACAGTGACGACCGAAAGCAGCGTCTTGCCGTGGTCCCACACCGCGATCGGCTCGGCGCTGAACAGGTTGACTTCTTCCGCGTAACCATTGGGAACATCGGGGTACGTATTCGAGGCGACAGAGATCACGGGTCCGCAGCCGGCGAGCAAAAAGAGGCTCACGAGAGCAAGCGCCACGGCACGAGTGCGGTTCATGACTGAACTGTATCGACAGCGAGCCGCGGATAGGTTTCAAACTGGTTTCGGCGTATGTCCCAGTTCGGGGGTCGGTTTCGCTGACGGCGCACAGCGAGTCGGGGCAATGGGTGCTTCGCGTGGGATACGATAAAACCCCGTGGTGGATAAATCTGAAGCGGTCGTTACCAAGCACATTTTCGTCACCGGGGGCGTCGTCTCCTCGCTGGGTAAGGGCCTCACCGCCGCGAGTCTGGGCAATCTTCTCACTGCACGCGGTCTCCGCGTCGTCATGCAGAAGCTCGACCCCTACCTCAACGTCGACCCGGGAACGATGAACCCGTTCCAGCACGGCGAAGTCTTCGTCACCGACGACGGCGCCGAGACCGACCTCGATATCGGCCACTACGAGCGCTTTCTCGACATCAACCTGTCGCAGGCCGCCAACGTCACCACGGGTCAGATCTACTCCCAGGTGATCGCCAAGGAGCGACGCGGCGAGTACCTCGGAGACACCGTGCAGGTCATCCCGCACATCACCGACGAGATCAAGCGGCGCATGCGCTTGCAGGCTCAGCCCGGACCGGCAGGGGAGCCCGCACCCGATGTCATCATCACCGAGATCGGCGGAACCGTCGGCGACATCGAGAGCCAGCCGTTCATCGAGTCGGCCCGACAGGTGCGTCACGAGCTGAGCCGCAAGAACGTATTCTTCGTGCACGTCTCACTGGTTCCCTACATGGGTGCCTCAGGGGAGCAGAAGACCAAGCCCACCCAGCACTCGGTTGCGGCCCTGCGCTCCATCGGTATCCAGCCGGATGCCCTCGTGCTGCGCTCCGACCGCCCGGTCTCCGAAAGCAACAAGCGCAAGATTGCGCTCATGTGTGACGTGGATGAAGCGGCCGTCGTCAATGCCGTCGACGTGCCATCCATCTACGACATCCCCACGATGCTTCACGACCAGGGGCTCGACGCCTACATCATCGAACAGCTCGGCCTCGAGGCCGGCCCCGTCAACTGGGATGGCTGGAGCACCCTGCTCGACGCAGTGCATGACCCCAAGCACGAGGTGACGATCGGCCTGGTCGGCAAGTACATCGACCTGCCCGACGCTTACCTGTCGGTCACCGAGGCTCTCAAGGCCGGTGGGTTTGCCCACCAAGCCAAGGTGCTCGTGAAGTGGATCCAGTCGGACGAGTGCGAAACCCCCGAGGGTGCGCAGCGAATGCTCGCCGACCTCGACGGCATTCTCATTCCGGGCGGCTTCGGCGTGCGGGGAATCGAAGGCAAGCTGGGGGCTCTCAAGTTTGCCCGCGAGAACGGCATCCCCACCCTTGGAATCTGCCTCGGCCTGCAGTGCATGGTGATCGAGTACGCACGCGACGTTGTGGGGCTCGCGGGTGCGTCATCCTCGGAGTTCGACCCCGACACCCAGTACCCGGTCATCGCGACGATGGCTGAGCAGGTCGACATCATCGACCACGGTGACATGGGTGGCACAATGCGCCTGGGTCTCTACCAGGCAGCGCTCGAGCCCGGATCGATCGTCGAGGAGTTGTACGCGGCCCCGACGGCATCCGAGCGTCACCGCCACCGTTACGAAGTCAACAACGCGTATCGCGAGCAGATCGCCGCAGCGGGCCTGACGTTTTCTGGAATCTCGCCCGATCGCACTCTCGTCGAGTTCGTCGAGCTTCCGCGTGAGGTGCACCCCTTCTACGTCGGAACACAGGCTCACCCGGAGCTGCGTTCGCGCCCCAACCACGCGCATCCGCTGTTCCGCGGTCTCATCGGTGCCGCGCTCGATCGCCAGAACGCAAGCCGACTCTTCGAGGTAGCTGAACCCGCGGATGTCTGACCTGCTGCGCGATGATCCCGTCGAGCCCGACCTCGTGTCGAGCGAGACGGTCTTCGACGGCAAAGTCTGGAACATCCGTCGGGATGTGTTCACCCTCGACGGTCACCCCGTCACCCGCGAGTACATGGACCACACGGGTGCGGTTGCTGTGCTCGCCCTCGACGAACGCGATCGGGTGCTCCTCATCAAGCAGTATCGGCACCCCGTGCGCCTGCGCGACTGGGAGCTACCCGCGGGCCTGCTCGACTTCGACGGCGAGTCACCCCTTGCCGCTGCTCAACGGGAGCTAGCCGAAGAGGCAGACCTTGTGGCCGAGACCTGGGATCTGCTCGCCGAGTTCATGACCTCGCCCGGGGGCAGCAATGAGGTGATCCGCGTGTATCTCGCTCGCGGTGTGAGCGCGTCGCCCGACGTCTTCGAACGCACGGAGGAGGAGGCGGGCATCGAGCTGCGCTGGGTGCCCCTCGACCACGCGGTCGACGCCGTGCTGTCGCGGGACATCCAGAACTCCATCCTGGCGCTCGCGTTGCTGTCGGCCGCGGCAGGTAAGGCGGGAGGGTGGCACACGCTGGGGGCCGCGGATTCGGCCTGGACGCGGCATCCTTCGGCGCGATGAGCGCGCCATGAGCGAGCCGGTTTCCCTGACGGTCGCCGTCGACCGGTACCTGCGGCATGTTGCCATCGAGCGGGGACTCTCCCACAACACCCTGCAGGCCTACCGCCGAGACCTCAGCGCCTACCTCGAGGTGCTTGGCGCGAGGGGGATTGAGACCCCCGAGGGCATCTCGCCCGCCGACGTCTCGGCTTTTGCGCACGAACTACGCACCCGGCAGGAGCGGCCGCTCACGGCCTCATCAATGGCGCGCATGTTGTCGTCGGTGCGTGGCTTTCACCGCTTCCTGCTCGACGAAGAGCTGGTCGTGTCGGATGCCGCGGTCGATGTCGCACCGCCGAAGCTGCCGATGCGTTTGCCCAAGGCGATCTCGATTGAGCAGATGGCGTCAGTGCTCGCGGCCACCGACGGGGATGACCTGCAGAACCTGCGCGATAAGGCGCTGCTTGAGTTGCTTTACGCGACGGGCGCCCGCGTCTCCGAAGCAGTCGCGCTCAACGTCGACGATGTGATCGACGGTGACGTGGTTCGGCTGTTCGGTAAGGGCTCCAAGCAGCGGATTGTTCCGGTGGGAAGCTACGCGCAGGCCGCGATCGAGGCGTATCTCGTGCGAGCTCGCCCGACCCTGTCCACCCGCGGCAAGGCGACACCCGCGCTCTTCCTGGGGATTCGAGGGCAGCGGGTCTCCCGCCAAAACGCCTGGCTGATCATCCGGGCGGCCGCGGAGAAGGCTCACCTGGGCGTGGAGATCTCACCGCACACGTTTCGTCACTCGTTCGCGACCCACCTGCTGGCGGGTGGGGCCGATGTGCGCGTCGTGCAGGAGCTGCTGGGTCACTCGTCGGTCGCGACCACCCAGATTTACACAATGGTGACGGCCGACACCCTGCGCGACATGTACACGACCGCGCATCCACGAGCTCGCTGATCTCCACCCGGCTCGTTCCGGAAGTCTCTAACCTTCTACCAGAGGTAGAGGTGAACCGGTCCGGGCCGCGCGTGTGTGCGGCGGGTGGTCACGAACCGCGCCGTACACTCGAACCATGACAGCGAATCGGGATGACTCGGCAGTCCTGCCGGGCCTCGAAGCGCCCGTGTTGGGGCCGACCGGCCGACCGCTCACGGATTTTCCGGTTCCGCAGCCACTCAAGGGCCATGGCCCGGCGCGTGTGATCTCCCTCTGCAACCAGAAGGGTGGAGTCGGCAAGACCACGACGACCATCAACCTGGGCGCGGCGCTCGCGGAGTACGGCCGCAAGGTGCTCGCCGTCGATTTCGACCCCCAGGGCGCCCTCTCCGCGGGCCTCGGTGTTCCCACGCACGACGTGCCCACGATTTACGACCTGCTGCTCGGCACGGTGAAGAACCCGGCCGAGGCGATCATCCACACCGCGCACCCCAACCTCGACGTGATCCCCGCGAACATCGACCTCTCCGCCGCCGAGGTGCACCTCGTCAACGAGGTCGCGCGAGAGACGATCCTCGCGCGCGTGCTGCGCAAGGTGAGCGACCAGTACGACGTGATTCTCATCGACTGCCAGCCGTCGCTCGGCCTGCTCACCGTCAACGCGCTCACGGCCGCGCACGGCGTGCTGATTCCGCTCGAGTGCGAGTTCTTCGCGCTGCGTGGCGTGGCCCTCCTGGTTGAGACGATCGACAAGGTTCGCGACCGCCTCAACCCGGCGATCGAGCTCGATGGCATTCTCGCCACGATGTACGACTCCCGCACGCTGCACTCTCGCGAGGTGCTCGAGCGTGTTGTTGAGACCTTTGGTGACGAGGTGCTCGAGACGGTCATCGGTCGCACAGTGAAGTTCCCGGATGCGAGCGTTGCTGGCGCGCCGATCACGAGCTTCGCCCCGGAGCACTCGGCTGCCGAGGCCTATCGCCAGCTCGCCAGAGAGTTAATCTCCCGTGGCGCAGTCGCCTAGCGGCGTGGCGGGCGCAGAAGAACTCGAAGCCGAGTCGCAGGGCTTCTCCGTCTCGCTGTCGAACTTCGACGGGCCGTTCGACCTGTTGCTGTCGCTCATCGCGAAGCACGAGATGGATATCACCGAGATCTCGCTCTCGAAGATCACAGACGAGTTCATCTCGTACCTGCGCGGACTGAACTCCACCGAGGAGCTCGACCAGGCCAGCGAGTTTCTCGTGGTTGCGGCGACACTGCTCGACCTCAAGGTCGCGGGCCTTCTGCCTCAGGGCGAACTGGTCGACGCGGAGGATGTCGCGCTGCTTGAGGCCCGTGACCTGTTGTTCGCGCGTTTGCTGCAGTATCGCGCGTTCAAGGAGGCGGCGCTGTGGTTCTCGGCCCAGCTCGATGCCGAATCGACTCGACACGTGCGTGCTGTGCGTCTGGAAGAGAAGTACCGCAAGCAGACCCCTGAGTTGGTCTGGACGCTCACTCCCGAGGATTTCGCCGCCATCGCGGCGCTCGCGATGGCTCCGCGCGAGATTCCGAGTGTCGGGCTCGACCACCTGCACGCACCCCTCGTGAGCATCCGGGAGCAGGCGGCGCACGTTGTCGCACTGTTGCGCCGCGGCGAACCCATGAGCTTTCGCCAGCTGATCGCTGGCGCCGACCAGAAGGGCGTGATCATCGCGCGCTTCCTGGCGGTGCTTGAGCTGTATCGCGGGGCGTATGTCGGATTTGAGCAACTGGAGCCGCTCGGAGAGCTCACCATTCACTGGTCCGCCGAACACTGGACGGACGACAGCCTCGCCAATCTGGGAGCCGATTATGGAAACTGAGCGCAGCCTCGAGGCGATCCTGATGGTCGCCGACGAACCGCAGAGCCTCGTCTCTCTCGCCACAGCGCTCGGAGCACCGGTTCCTGCCGTGCGCCAATCGATCGAGCGCCTGGTCGCGGATTTCGACGGCGAGAGCGGTGGGCCGCGTCGGGGGTTCGAGCTTCGCGAGGTGGGCGGAGGCTGGCGCATCTACGTGCGCGGGGAGCACGACGACCTCGTACGTGACTTCGTGCTGACCCAGAACCCCACGAAGCTCAGCCAGGCAGCGCTGGAAACTCTCGCAGTGATCGCCTACAAACAGCCCATCAGCCGTGGCGCGATCGCCTCGATCCGTGCCGTCAACGTCGACTCGGTCGTGCGCACACTCCTCGGTCGCGGGCTCATCACCGAAGCGTTCACCGACAACGAGACGGGCGCAATCCACTACGAAACCACCGACCTACTGCTCACGCAGATGGGCATCAACTCGATCGACGAGTTGCCACACATTTCGCCGCTTCTCGAAGACGGCGCGGAAGGCTTCGATGAACGACGTTAACAATCCGGCAGCAGCGGTCGAAGGCGAGCGCCTGCAGAAGGTCATGGCCGCAGCGGGAGTCGCGAGTCGGCGCGTCTGTGAAGACCTCATCGCGCAGGGCAGGGTCACTGTCAACGGCGAGATCGTGAGCGAGCCGGGCCGCCGCATCCTGCCCACCGACCTGGTCACCGTCGATGGCAAGGCCATCCAGCTCGACACGACCAAGCGCTACATCATGCTCAACAAGCCCGTCGGATTCGTGAGTTCGCTGCAGGACGAAAGCGGCCGCCCCGACCTGCGTGAGTTCACGCGCGACTACGAGGAGCGGCTGTTCAACGTGGGCCGCCTCGACGCCGCGACCTCGGGCCTGCTCATTCTCACCAATGACGGCGACCTCGCCCACGTGCTCGCGCACCCGTCTTTCGGGGTGTCGAAGACCTACATCGCCAAGGTTTCCGGTGTCGTCACAGCCCAGACCATCTCGAAGCTCACCAAGGGAATCGAGCTCGACGACGGTCCGATCAACGCCGACAAGGCCCGCATTCTGCCGGGCGGATCGGGCCGCAACGAAACCGTGGTGGAACTCACTCTGCATTCGGGACGCAATCGCATTGTTCGTCGCATGATGGACGCCGTCGGCCACCCCGTGATCGAGCTCGTGCGTCGCCAGTTTGGTCCGCTCAACCTGGGAAGCTTGCCGAGTGGCAGAACCCGCGACCTCACTAAGGTTGAACTCGGCGAATTGCTGACCATCTCGCGGTCGGCAGGCGCCGCATCAGATCCCAGCGAATCACCCGCGAGCGAAGAAGAGAACTAGTGAGTAGTCGCCTGACCGGCCAGGTGCGCATCGTCGGCACCGGTCTTCTCGGCGCCAGTATCGGGCACGCTCTCGTGGGGCGTGGCGTCGACGTCATCCTGCACGACGCCTCCCGCGCCAACGTCACGCTGGCCATCGACTACGGGGCCGGACGACGCGCCGCCGCAGGGGATGCCCCCGGTCTCGTGATCGTTGCCGTGCCGCCGGATGTCACGGCCGATGTCATCGCTGCCGAGCTGTCAGCCTGGCCCAATGCCGTCGTCACCGATGTCGCGAGCGTCAAATCCGGAATCCTCGAGGATCTCACCGCCGTTGGCGCCGACCTCACGAGGTACATCGGTTCGCACCCACTCGCGGGGCGAGAGCGCGGGGGAGCGATCTCCGCGCGCGCCGACCTGTTCATTGGTCGCCCCTGGGTCATCACGGGTACGGGGGCCAATCGCCGCATCGTGGAAGATCTCGTGCTTGATCTTGGTGCCGTGCCCGTAACGATGACGGCCGAAGAGCACGATGCCAGCGTGGCGCTCGTGTCTCATGTGCCCCAGGTGGTGTCGAGTCTTCTCGCTCGTCGACTCGGTGATGCACCGGAGCCTGCGGTGGGGCTGGCCGGCCAGGGACTCCGCGACACCACACGCATTGCGTCGAGCAATCCCGAGCTGTGGGTGCAGATTCTGGGCGCCAACGCGGCTCCCGTGGTCGACATCCTGCGCGCCTACCGCGACGACCTCGACACCGTGCTCGCCGCACTCGATAACCCCGACGCCCCCGGCGCGCGTCGTGCCATCGCCGAGACTCTCGCCGGTGGCAATGCAGGTGTGGCGCGCATCCCCGGCAAGCACGGCCAGGCCAACCACTACAGCCAGCTCGTCATCATGGTTGATGACAAGCCAGGCGAACTCGCACGACTGCTCACCGAGATTGGCGAGGCGGGCGTGAACATGGAAGACCTCAGGCTGGAACACTCGCCGGGCGCACAGATCGGCCTTGCCGAGATATCCGTGCTGCCTGAGGTCGAGGAACGCCTTGCCACCGAGCTCGAGGCTCGGGGCTGGAAGATTGCGGGAGCATTCGCATGACCATCGTCGTTGCCATTGACGGGCCCGCGGGGAGCGGCAAATCGAGCGTCTCGAAGGCTGCCGCGCGCGAACTGGGTTTCGACTACTTGGATACCGGCGCCGCGTACCGCGCACTCGCGTGGCGCTGCATCGAAGAAGGAATCGACACCCATGGCCCGGCTGACGTCGTCGAGTCATTGCCGAGCTTCGAGTACACGATCGGCATCGATCCTGACTCGTACTTCGTGCGGGTGGGCTCGGAGGATGTCACGCAAGACATCCGCGAGCCCCGTGTCTCGGCGAAGGTGAGCGCGGTCGCGCGCATTCCGGAGGTGCGCCAGTACATGGTGGAGCTCTTCCGGGGCATCATCGCGGGGTCACCGAAGCCCGGCATTGTGGTCGAGGGGCGCGACATCACCACGGTCGTCGCACCCGATGCTCAGGTGCGCATTCTGCTCACCGCATCCGAAGAAGCTAGAATGGGGAGGCGTTCGGCTGAACTCTCCGGAGTTTCGGCCGAAACCACAGCCCGGGAGCTCAGTTCCCGCGACGCGCAAGATTCGCGCGTAGTGGACTTCATGAACGCCGCAGATGGTGTGACCACCATCGACTCCACCGATCTTGACTTCGAACAGACCATTGAGGCTGTCGTGAGTCTCGTGCAATCGAGCACGTAAACGTAAGGACATACTGATGGCTGACGACGAGAACGACGACTTCCCCGAACTCGATTCGGCTCTTGTCGAGCGCATCACGACCATCGACGAGGCCGAGGCCGCCCAGCGTGCCAGCGCCCTGCGCCAGGGTCTCGCCGACTACGACCTCGACGAGGAAGACCTTGGCATTCTCGAGGCCGCCACCGAAGACGTCGACCAGATCACGTATCTTCCGGCGCTTCCCGTGCTCGCGATCGTGGGTCGCCCCAACGTGGGCAAGTCCGCGCTGGTCAACCGCATTCTGGGTCGCCGCGAGGCCGTGGTGCAAGACACCCCTGGCGTTACGCGTGACCGCGTCAACTACAAGGCCGAGTGGGCCGACCGCAAGTTCACGATCGTCGACACCGGCGGCTGGGAGCCCGACGCCAAGGGCATCAACGCCTCCGTTGCTGCACAGGCAGAGGTTGCCATCGATCTCGCCGACGCTGTGCTCTTCGTGGTGGATGCCACGGTGGGTGCCACCGCGACCGACGAGCACGTGGTGCGCATGCTGCGTTCGACCAAGAAGCCGGTCATCCTCGTCGCCAACAAGGTTGACGACTCGCACCAGGAACCGGATGCCGCGGCCCTGTGGTCGCTCGGACTCGGTCAGCCCTGGCCCGTCTCGGCCGTTCACGGCCGTGGTGTGGCCGACCTTCTCGACCACGTGCTCGAGATTCTGCCCGAGATCTCCACCGTGGCGAAGGAAGAAGTTGGCGGACCGCGCCGCGTCGCCATTCTCGGCCGCCCCAACGTGGGCAAGTCGAGCCTGCTCAACAAGACCGCGGGGGAGGAGCGTGTCGTTGTCAACGACATGCCCGGCACCACGCGCGATCCCGTCGATGAGCAGATCGAGCTGGGCGGCAAGTTCTGGCGCTTCGTGGATACGGCGGGTATTCGCCGTCGCGTGAGCCTTACGCAGGGTGCCGATTTTTACGCCACGTTGCGCACGTCGGCCGCGCTCGAGAAGGCCGAAGTGGCTGTTGTGGTGCTGGATGTCACGGCACCGATCAGCGTGCAGGACCTCAAGATCATCGACCTCGTGCTCGAATCGGGCCGCGCCCTCGTGCTCGCCTACAACAAGTGGGATCTGCTCGACGACGAGCGTCGCATCTACCTGGAGAAGGAGATCGAACAGGATCTCTCGCACGTCACGTGGGCGCCTCGCGTCAACATTTCTGCGAAGACTGGCCGTCACCTCGAGAAGCTGGTTCCTGCCCTTGAGCTCGCGCTCGAGTCGTGGGACACGCGAATTCCTACCGGCAAGTTCAACGCCCTGCTCGCCGAACTCACCGCGGAGCACCCGCACCCGGTGCGCGGTGGCAAGCAGCCGCGCATCCTGTTCGGCACCCAGGCCGCCTCGCGCCCGCCGACGTTCGTGTTGTTCACGACCGGATTCCTCGATCCGCAGTACCGACGCTTCATCACGCGTCGCCTGCGCGAGATCTTCGGCTTCGAGGGCAGCCCGATCAACGTTAACATGCGAGTGCGCGAGAAGCGCAAGCGTTAGTTCGCGGTCGAGCGCTGGTTGTAGTTGAGACCGAGCGCATCGAGGGTGGCGCGGCCGACGGCTGCGCCCCACTCTTTCGCGCGCACAATCTCGCTCAGGTCGATGTCGTTGTCGGGCACCAGAAAGCTGCCGGGTTCGAAGACCTCGGTGCGGTCACGGTGCTTGAGATGCTTCGAGATCTGTGTTGCAGCCGATCCCGTGAGCCACTTGAACGCATCGGCGCGGGTATCGAAGGCCGCAAAGAGAGTCGGTAGTTCGCCCGCGGTCTCGATCCACTCACGCACTCCCTTGCCGTCGGCATTGGGCTCGAGGGTCAAGCCGCTGTCGGGTGCGCCGGCCTGGCGCACCGCTTCCTGACGGGTGAGGGGCCCCGACATGCCGTGCACGTGGGTGGGTCCGCCTACGACCACGAGTTCGGGGTCGGCGACGAGGGCTTCTGTGGCTGCGGCAACCGGAACCACGGTGACTTCCGCGTACTCGCGCAGCCCTTCGGCGACCGCCTCGGCCACGCGGTGGGTGTTACCAAACATGGATTCGTACACAATGATGGCTCGCATGAGGCCACTGTGCGCCCCTTCGTCGGGGGCGCACAGGGTCGTTGGTCCCGCGGGGGTTAGTGGCTGGCGAGCGATTCCTGCTCGGCGCCGGCGTGGTCGAACTCGACCGGCTTCGGTACGAAGAACGCCGCGACGATTGCGAGCAGCGAGATGAATCCACCCGCCATGAATGCGGTGTGTACACCGCTCGCAAGCGCGTTGACTTCGCTCGCGCCGTTGGCCGTCGCGTTTATAGTGCCGATCGTGTACAGCGCGATGAAGAGCGCGGTTCCTGCGGCCCCCGCAAGCTGCTGAACGGTGGCGATCGTGGCGCTTCCGTGCGAGTACAGGCGCGGGTTCAGCGCCGCCATAGACGAGGTGAAGAGCGGCGTGAACATGAAGGCGAGACCGACACTCAGCAGCACGTGTGCGCCGAGCACGAAACCCCACGACGTGGTAGCCGTGAGCATTGTCAGACCCCAGAGCGCGACGCTCACGACGATGGCTCCCGGAAGGATGAGCGGCCGCGGTCCGACTCGGTCGTAGAGCCGCCCGATGAACGGACCAGCGACACCCATCAGAAGGCTGCCCGGCACGAGCAACAGGCCGCTGACGGCCGGCTCGAGGCCCAGAACATCCTGCGTGTAGATGGGCAGCAGGATCACGGTGCCGAACAGGGCACCCATCATGATGACCATGAGGATGATCGCTACCGTGAAGCCGCGCGACTTGAATGTGCGCAGGTCGAGGAATGCCTGCTCGCGGCTCTGCAGCCTGATCTGGCGCAGGATGAACAGCACGAGCGAAATACCACCGAGGGTCAGAGGCATCCACGGCGCGACGACCGCGTTGCCGGCGACGGCTTCGCCGAGGCTGGACAGCCCGTAGATGAGTCCACCGAATGCGAAGGCAGAGAGAATCACCGAGAGTACGTCGAACGCGACAGCTCGGGGCTCGGTGACGTTCTTGACCCGCATCGCGCCGAGTACGAGCGCGAAGAGTGCGATCGGCAGCACGAGAATGAAGATGAATCGCCAGCTGAGGTTTTGCACGATGAGGCCGCCGATTGCGGGGCCAAGTGCGGGCGCGACCGACATGACGATGGAGATGTTTCCCATGGTCTTGCCGCGCTCATGCGGGGGCACCAGGGTCATCACTGTTGTCATGAGCAACGGCATCATGATTGCCGTGCCGCTCGCTTGAACCACGCGGCCGGCTAGCAGGACTTCGAAGCCCGGCGCGATCGCGGCGATCGCGGTGCCCGCGCTGAACAGGCTCATGGCCAGGATGAACACCGTGCGAGTGCTGAGGCGCTGCATGAGGAAGCCGGTCGTCGGAATGACGACGGCCATGGTGAGCATGAAGGCGGTCGACAGCCACTGCGCCGTGCTCGCCTCGATCTTGAGGTCTTGCATGACGCTAGGGATTGCGACACCGATGATGGTCTCGTTGAGGAACACGACGAAGGTCGCAACCAGCATGAGATTGATGACGAGTTTGTTGCGCCGTGAGTGGTCAGGCGCAACGGCGGGCATGCTGCCCGTGTTCGGTGCCGCTGAGGAGAGGGTGTGGTCAGACAAAGAGGGCATTCCCATCAAAGAACAGTGGTGGTGGATGTCACGGACGGCCCGGCCCGCAAGAAAGTGAACGTTGTGAACATCTTGTCTTATTCCCCCGACATTGTGCTGCCGCTTGCCGCGAATGAACGTTCGCCGCTCGCGAACACGCTAAGCTATTCGAGTTGTCACGGGCTGTAGCGCAGCTTGGTAGCGCACCTGACTGGGGGTCAGGGGGTCGCAGGTTCAAATCCTGTCAGCCCGACAAATGATGAGAAGGACCGCCGAGTTTGGCGGTCCTTCTCTCGTTAACGCGTGGGCGGTCCTTCTCATCATTTGTCGCCCTGGCAGGACGCGAAGCTGCTCGTGGGCCCCCGCTGAGCAGTCAGCCGCATTGCGCTTTCGATGTTCTTGAGTGTGCGCGTTACTGCGCAATGTGGATGCGGCTCAGTAGGGGAGTCAAATCCTGTCAGCCCGACAAACAGCAAAAAAGGGTCGCCGAAGGGCGGCCCTTTTTCTGCTGTTTCGGAGCAGTTATAGCGGGGTCCCCACGGCGCCGGTTCCGACGCGTTGCGCGTTCCCGCTACTCAGGACATGCGTCGTGTCCCGAGGCCACGAGTTTCTGAGCGCGCGGTGGGAGCACTCGAAGAGTTCTCTGAACGCTCAGCCGACTTCCCCGTGATATCGCGGCAACCTCGGCAAACTGCCCGCACACTCCCACCGGGCGCCCAGACTCGCCGCCGAGGGTAGACGCTTCGCCCGAAGCCGTCCGATCCGACCTGTTTTCACCAAACTGAGTCGATCACACCCGAGAAAAGCCATGCCAAAAATCAGTCGTAACCTTGCCCGTTCATCCCGCACCCGTCGGATCGTGTTCAGAACAGCGATCGCCGCCGGAGTTCTGGTCGCCATCGGTGGTGCCGTTGCAGGCACCTTCGTCGCGCAATCCGCTGCGGCAGAAGACCTCGAGCGTCGGATCGCCACCCAGCAGCTCAACGAGACATCCGGATTCCGCAGCGAGCAGCTCGACGCATACGCCGCCATTCGCGACCAGCGAATCGCCTACGACGAAACCCTGAAGGCCGAAGCCGCCGCCCGGGCCGCGTACCTCACCACACCGGCGGGCGCCCAGGAGACCGCACAAAGCCTCGCGGCAGCGCAGTACGGCTGGGGTGACGACCAATTCTCGTGCCTCGTAAGCCTGTGGAATCGCGAGTCCGGATGGAATGTAAACGCCCTCAACGAGTCGAGCGGTGCCGCAGGAATCCCGCAGGCACTGCCCGGGGAGAAGATGGCGATCGCCGGAGCCGACTGGCAGACCAACCCCGCCACCCAAATCTCGTGGGGGCTCAGTTATATCTCGTCGTCATACGGCACCCCGTGCGCTGCGTGGGGCCACTCCGAGTCGTACAACTGGTACTAGGCCGCCGCGTCAGCGCGCCGCGCACTCCACACACTGCTCGGCCCATGGGCGAATCCGCAAGCGCCCGACCGGAATCTGCCGACCGCACCTCAGGCACACGCCGTAGGTTCCGTCGTGCACGCGCTCGAGCGCTCGGTCCACCTCGTTGAGCTGGGCGACCGCCTCGCTGCGCAGCCCGGCAATCCGCGACCAGTCGGCGGCGAGGGTCGAGCCCTCGGGGTCGTGCTCGTCGTCGGCATTGGTCGACGTACGAGACGATCGGATGCTCAGCAGCTCAGCTCCCGACGCGTCGATGCCCGCCACTATCTCGTCTTTGCGGGCGAGCAGGAGCTTCTCAAACTCGTCGGTGCGCGCTCGGGTGGGGGATTCGTGAATCATGGGTCAAGAATGAGCCTCGCATTGATTCTCAACAAGGGGTTGCGCTGGGCGTAGTTTTGACGCATGAGCTTCGAGGCTATTGATCCGTCAATCCCACCGAGCGGCACCGGGTGCGTCGAGTGCGAGCAGACCGACAGCTGGTGGGTTCACCTGCGTCGATGCGCCGAGTGCGGTCACGTGGGCTGCTGCGACGACTCGCTCAACAAACACGCCACCGCCCACTGGCGAGCGACCGGGCATCCTGTCATCCGCAGCTTCGAGCCGGGGGAGACCTGGTTCTGGAACTACGAGACCGACGATTATGCCGATTGCCCCGAGCTCGCCCCGCCACTCAGCCACCCGGATGCCCAGACCGCGCCCGGCCCGCAGCAGCGGGTGCCGCGCGACTGGCAGCAGATTCTCGCCGCCCGCCGACAGAATTGAGTCATGTCTGACACGGCGCTGGGGGAGTTGCTTCAGCGCACGATTTGCGCGCTCGACGCGGCGGGCATCCCCGAGGAATCCCTCGCAATCGTCAAGAACTCACGCTTCGCGCCCGTGAAGCTGGTGCGGACGGGCCGCGCCTGGCGCTTAGGGGTGCTGCTGCTCGCCCGCGACGGCTCTCTCTACGAAATCGGCGAACTCACGCGCGCAGTCGAGCCGCCGCGCGGCGTCGCAAACAAGTCGCCCGACGCCGAAACCCGCCGTGAGTGGCGGCGCGCGGCCCTGCGTGGCAAGTTCGGCGAGGGCGAGGCGGTCAACTTTCGTTACACCCCGATCGACGTTGCGGCGGCAACGGGTGCCGTGACGATCGTCGCCGGTGTGCCCATGGTGCGCTGGAACCACGTGGGCGACCTGAGGCCCCTCGAGGGTTACCTCAGCGAGCGGCTCGATCTGCTCACTCAGTCGTAGGACTTTCGGCCCGAGCGGCGATGTCGACCCCGTCGCACACTGGAGGCATCGAAGCATCCGCAACAGAGGAGTTCACCATGTCTCGTACTTATGTAGTCACCGGCGCGGCCAGCGGCATCGGCAAGGCAACCGCTGAGTTGCTCACCGAGCGGGGCCATCGCGTGATCGGAGTCGACATCCGAAACGCCGACGTGAATGTTGACCTGTCGACGGCTTCGGGCCGTGCAGACCTCGTTCGACAGGTCACCGGGGCCAGCGGAGGTCACATCGATGCGATCATCGCCAATGCCGGCCTTGCGACTCCGACCGCGGCGACCGTGGCGGTCAACTTCTTCGGCGCGGTAGCCACGCTCGACGGCCTCCGCCCGCTGCTCGCAGGCTCGTCCGCTCCGCGCGCTGTCGCCACCGCCTCGATGGCCTCGCTGTTCCCGCCCGACCAGGTTCTGTTGGATGCCCTGCTTGCCGGTGACGAAACTGCGGCTCTCGCGCGAGGTGCCGAGCTTGAGGCGAGCGCCGAGCTGTCCGGCCAGATCTACGGCACCACAAAGCAGGCGCTGGCCAAGTGGATTCGCCGCAACGCCGCAACGCCGGAGTGGGCCGGGGCGGGCATCCCGCTCAACGCCATCGCCCCGGGAGTGGTGGTCACACCCATGACGGCGGCGTTCACAGATTCCGACGAGGCACGCAAAGCGATTCTCGAGCAGGTTCCCATGCCGTTGAACGGCATCTTCGAGCCGCGCGATGTCGCTTACCTTCTCGCGTGGCTCACAAGCGAGGAGAACGCCCACCTGTGTGGCCAGGTCGTCTTTATCGACGGTGGCTCGGATGCTGTGATCCGAGGCGACTCGACATGGTGAGCTCGCGCCTCAGCTGATCGAGTCGGCGGCAGACCTGATCGCCGCGAGCGTCACCTCGGGATGCGAGATCATCGACACGTGCGACCCTTCCACCTCGGTGATGCTCGCGCCGGCACGCTCCGCCATGTGTCGCTGGGTCGCGATTGGGATGACGAGATCCTGGGTTCCCAGTACGGCCCAGCTGGGAATGGACTTCCATGCCGGCGGTCCCGATGGCGTGACATTTGCGACGAACGACGCGGGCCGCTGGGTGGCAACGATCAGCCAGCGGTCTGCCTCGGGCAGGTCTTGAGCGAACGAATTGTGGACGGTGTCGGGCTTGAGGAACGCCTCGGCCGCGCCCTCGGGCGCGCCGGGGTAGCCCGCAACATCCAGCACGGTGGTTGGGTCTGCAACGGCAAGCGCCGAGCCGGAGCCTTCGAGGATCCCGACCACGGTCTCGCCCTCGTCGGGGATGAACGCGTCGACGTAGACGAGTGCCTTCACGTCGCCGCCGTGAGCGCCGGCGTTGGTGATGACCGCACCGCCGTAGGAGTGCCCGACGAGCACAACGGGCCCGCTCGTGCGTTGCGCCAGAAAGGAGGCGATGTACGCGGAATCGCCCGTGAGCCCGCGAAGCTCGTTGGGCGGTGCGAAGACGGTGTAGCCCTCCGCCTGGAGCGGAGCGGTGATGGCATTCCAACTGGAGGCATCGGCCCATGCTCCGTGAACGAGCACGATGGTTGGCTTGTTTTCAGACATTCGACTTCCATTCCCTCAAGTCGCGACAGGGCGACTGGTTGCGGTTCGGTCGCGTCGTGCATCGGGTCTGACGTGATGAAAGCCTAGGACGGCAGTCGCGCTCCCGCTAGGGAGCGATCTTGTGTATCTCAGGTTGCGCGTGTCGCGATCCCGGCCACGACTGCCCGCACGGCGATGGAGTACTGCGCCTCGTCGCCGTAGGTCGCCAGGTGTGGAGCAACCGAGAGCGTCAAGGGAAACTGCTCGCGCGGCAGCATCGCGAGGGAGGCGGCGAGGCTGGCTTCGGGGTCGGTGCCCGAGCGTGTGGCATCCCGGGCGGCGCTGAATGCGAACCAGCCGTAGTTCAGGGCGAGCAGGGCGCTGAAGCAAGCGACAGCGTTCTCGCCCGTCACCCCGCCGCGCGCGAGAATCCCCAGGGCTACTTCACCGATGATCGTTGCGTTCACTCCCGGTGCTGAATGAGTGAACAGGGGGATGATCGCCCACGGGTGATCGGCGAGCACCTTCCGATGCCCCTCAGCGAATGCCACGAGGTCGGCGCGCCAGTCGTTGGTGGGGTCGGGAAACTGCATCCGCCCCAGAACTCGGTCGAGCATCGCGTCGATCAGCTCGTCTTTCGTCGCGAAGTAGCGGTACAGCGCCATGGGCGACGCGCCCATGCGCGTCGCCACGGCCCGCATGGTGAGGGCGTCGTATCCGGCGCGGCTCACCTCCTCCGCGGCGAGCAGGATTTCGTCGGCGCTCACCGAACTGCGGGTGCGGCGCGCTCGCGGCGCCTCTTCTGAAGACATGCTTGACTCCTCTTCGCGTACAGCGTACGTTATCGCTTACGTACAACGTACACTAACGCCCTAAGGAGGCACTCATGACTACGACACTCACACCCGCAGCGACTTCGACCGCCATGTCGACGACTCTGCGCCGAGCCACCGGCGCGCTGTTCGCGATCGGAGCAATCGCCTTCGGCATCTCTGCTTCGGTGCTCTCGGCAACCTTTGACTGGCCTGACATCCTGCGCGAGAACGCCGATGTCGTGCTGCCCGCTTTCTCCGCCGGGGGAGACACCCTCATCTGGACATGGTTTGCCACCGCGTGGACCTACGCAATCCTTGCCGTGCCTCTCTTGCTGTTGCCTCGCGTCTTGGGTCTTCAGAACGATCCGGCACTGCGCGTCGCGACCACCATCGGGGCCGCATCGGTCGCGTTTTCCCTGGCAGGCTTCCTGCGTTGGGTCTTCGTCGTGCCGGCCCTTGCCCGCAGCTGGAGCGAGGGCGACGCGGTTACCCGCAACGCGGTGGAGGCGGCGTGGCTGGCACAGCACCAGTTCGGCGGGGCGCTGCTCGGTGAGCATCTCGGCCAGCTGCTGGTCATTGGATGGTCGGTCACCCTGAGCGTCATCATTGTGCGCAGCCGGGTGCTGCCGCGCTGGATCGGCATCGCCGGTCTCGTCACGAGCGCGCTGTACCTCCTGAATCAGGGCGACGTGATGGCCACCGCAATTCCCGCATTCCCGATCGTCGATTGGGCGGGACTCATCGGCAGCACCGGTTGGGGGCTGTGGGTCGCCGCGCTCGGTGTCGTGCTCGTGCTGCGCCCGGTTAGAGGTGCAGTCCCAGCCACCGCGCGAGAGCGTTGAGTTCGCCCTGCACGGCAGTCATAAGCTGCGGGGAGAAGGGCTCGTCTTCGTGGATCGCGTCAACCACGAGCACTCCGCGCTCACGGTCGGCCGTCGCATCCACTTTTCCCACCAGCCGGTCGCCGGACAGGATTGGCAGTGCGTAGTAGCCCCAGCGCCGTTTGGCCTTGGGCTTGTACATCTCGAGCGAGTAGTCGAATTCGAAGAGATCGGTCATGCGCTTTCGATCGCGGATGAGCCCATCGAAAGGGGAGAGCAAGGCCGTGCGCGGTTCGAATGGCTGGTCGAGCGCTTCTGGATCCACTCGCCAGGCGCCCTTCATCCCTTCGACCGTCGCGGCCACGCCCGCTTGCCCCACCCGAGTGGTTTCAACAGGCAGGTTGGGCGTGGCATTGCGAACCACCCCTTGCGACCTCAGGCGGCGTTCGGCGCGAATCAGTTCCGCCTCCTCCAGCGGGATGGTGGGGATGTCGGCGTGGTATACCCGCTCAGCGAGATCCCACAGCCGGTCGCGACCGCGTCGGCCCGCCACCGCTACGTCGCCGCGCATCATCAACGCCTCGAGCATCATCATGACGTTGCGATTGTTGTTCCATCCGCTCGAAGGCCACGACACGATGCTCGTGTCAGGAATGTCGCGGGCCGTCAGCGGCCCGTCGATCTCCAGCCGATCGAGCACATCCTCACGAAACTCAACGTTGTCGTCGAGCCAGCGAGCCGTCTTCTCGTACTCCGGAGGGCCGGCCATGCGCGCCTTGAACAGTGCGAGATCTTCCATCGGCCGCACCATGAGATTGAGCTCGAATAGGGTGAAGTCTCTCTCGAGCGCGGCGGTCAGGTCGTCGGGCTCGTAGCCGCTGCCGAGCCGACTCCACAGCACGAGGTCGGCCGTCGGTGCCACGGGCGCGGTCGGTTCTACCTGCACGAACGTGAGCTGCCGGATCACCTCGAGCAGGTCTGTCTGGCGCCTGCCATCGAGCAACTGCGCGCGCACGGCTATCCGGCGGGCCTCATCTCGCGAGAGTTCCACGACCATGTGCCGAGCCTAGCTATAGCCTGTGACGGTGAACGAGAAGCAGGAGCGAGCGAGGGCGCAGGAGGCCCGCGCGATCGAGACGATCAACGCGATCTTCGCGGGCGGCGACCTGGGCGAAGAAACGCTCGACCTGTCCAACGAATTCACCGACCGCCAGGCCGCGCGAATCGCCGCCTGGGTTAGGCCACGCCGCGCCTAGCCCGAGCCCTATGATCAAGCCATGTTCTGGAGCATCCGATGAAGTGGTACGACCGAGACCCGCGAGCAGCTGAGCAGGCCAAGGTTCGCGTGGTCGACCGGCCGTTCGTCTGGGGTTTCGCGGCAGCACTGGGCATTCTGGTGGCAGCAGCTCTGGCGGCCGCGTTCGTCAGCCTGAGTGGCCTCGTCTTCTCGATCTTCATGGCCGCCTTCATCACCGTAGGCCTGGATCCGCTCGTGCGCTGGCTGCAGCGGCGAGGGATGTCACGGCCAATCGCCATCCTCACCGTCATCCTGCTCGTCATCCTCGTCATCGTGGGGATCATCTGGATCGTGCTGCCCGTCGTCGTGGAGCAGATCTCGGTCATCGTGCAGTCGCTGCCGGCAGAGATCGCACGCCTCAGGTCGGAGGGATGGTTTGACGGCACCAACGAAGCATCCAACGGGGTCATCAACGCCGTTTTGGGCTGGATCTCCACGACAGTGCAGGATCCGTCGTTCTGGGCCGCCCTCGGCGGCGGCGTCACGAGAATCGGGTTGGGTATCGCGTCGGCGGTGAGCAGCGGATTCTTCATCCTCATTCTGACGATCTACTTCATTGGAACGTACGACGCGACGAAAGCAGCCGCCTACAAGTTGGTGTCGAAGTCGCACCGCGACTCCTTCGTCGCGTACTCCGAGCAGATACTGCAAAACGTCGGCCGGTACCTCTCGGGAATGGTCATTCTCGCGTTCACGAACGCCGTGTTCTCCACGTTGTTGTTGCTGGCCACAGGGGTTCCCGGCGCGCTGCTCATCGGCATCGTGGCGTTCTTCATCACCATCATTCCGCTCATCGGTACGGTGCTCACCACGATCGCGATGTCGATCATCGCGTTCATCCACTCGCCGACGACCGGCCTCATCGTGCTCATCGCCATGCTGATCTACATGCAGGTCGAGGCCTATGTGCTCACCCCGAGGGTGATGAGCAAAGCCGTGAAGGTGCCGGGCTCCGTGGTGCTGATCTCAGCCCTGGCTGGTGGCACCCTGTTTGGCTTGCCAGGCTCGCTCGTTGCCATTCCCATCTCCGCCGGCATCATCATGATTCTCAAGGGCGTCGTCATGCCGCAAAAGGAACTGCGCTGACGGCGCCTTGGCAGCCTTCTTGCGCCTGAAGACGAACCGGCGCTGCACCTGGAAGCCCACGAGGTAGAGAGTCACGTCGGTCAGCAGCTTGGCCGCGATGAGGGGCACGCCCCACTGCGTGAGCACGAGCAGCCACACGTAGCTTGAAGCAACTAACGCGAGGGCGAGTGTGGCGTACCTCAGCGCATCGCGGCGCAGGCTGCCGCCCGCTGAGAACACCACGTGTCGGTTCACCAGGAAGTTCACCGACGCGCTCACGATCCGCGCGCCCAGAACCGACACGAGCAGCGAGCTGGTGAGTGCGTACAGCACGACGAGGCCTGCGGCGTCCACGGCGAAGGCGGCGAGTGACGACAGCGAGTACCGAATGAGTGGAGCAAATACCCGCACCGAATCCACGACAGGCCGAAAGTGGGATGACGCGTTGTCGTCGAGGTACACAGTGGCGATCTCGATCTCGTCCACCTGCACACCTGCCGCTGGCGCCCGCAAGAGCAGGGTCAACTCATACTCAAAGCGCTCGCCCTCGACCGTGAGAGCCCACGGCACGAGGGCGGCGGGGTAGCCGCGCAAGCCCGTCTGGGTGTCATGGATGGCAAGCCCGGTCGCGAGTCGGAACACCTGGCGCGAGATCGCGTTGCCCACGCGGCTGCGGCGCGGAACATCTCCCGTGAATCGTCGCCCGCCGAGCACCACCCTCGTGTCGATGCGCGCGGCCACCCGCATGATGTCGTCGACCCGGTGTTGCCCGTCGCTGTCGGCGCACACCACATCTCGATCGGGGAAGCGCTCAAGAATGTGGGCGAAGCCAGCTTTGAGCGCGTGGCCCTTGCCGCGGTTGCTCGCGTAACCGATCACCTCCGCGCCGGCGCGTGTGGCGGCCGCGAAGACCTGGCTGTACCGCGGTCCGCTTCCGTCGTCGACCACGAGCACCGTGCACTCGGGCGCCGCGCGGTGCAGGTCGCGTACGAGAGACACGAGCCGGGCATCCGGCTCATAGGCGGGAATCAGAATGATCACGACTCAGCCCGCCACGTAGAGGATGTCGGAGGTGCCGCGCTCGCCGCCGTTCGACGGGGTGTTGACCACCTCGCCGTCGTAGTACATGGTCGACGATCCGCCGCCGTCGAGGTTGTACGCGGTCGTGGCGCCGAGCGAGAGCATGATGTCGGCGAGTTCGGGGAGGGTGACCCCCTTGCTGTACCCGGGGCTTCGACCATCCACCACCACGAACACGAGGTGGTTGGTGCCGATCACGCCAACGGCCGTACGTGGTTGCTCGCCCTGAATCGAGTGATTGCCGAAGTTCGTGTCGACTTCGACGGTGTCGATTCCTGACACGGCGGCACCATCTTCCACGATCGCCGGACCGAACGAGAGCGTGTTCCATACGCCGTCGTCGAGCAAGTCCTGGGCGGTGGTGGATGTCTCGTCGTACACCTCGACCGAGCCATCGAGGTAAAACGCCAGCCCCGTTCGTGCCCCGTCATCGCGATAGATCACCCCGTTGCGGATGACGATGCCGGTGTCCCTGAAGCCGTAGTAGTCGCCATTAATGGCGAAGAGAGCGCCGTTATCCTTCGCGATATCGGAGGTGTTCTCGGTGATGTTCTCACCGAACTGGTTCTGGGCGAACGCTGAGCGCAGCGCCGTCGCGTCGGAAAGCACCACGTCGGCCACGTAGTACGTGACGGTGTCGGCGCCGGTGCCCGTGGTGACCGTCGTCACACTCACACTGGAATCCGCGGCGGTGGCGACGGTCTCGACTGTCGAGTTCTCGGCTTCATACGCTGCGACGTCGGTCACCTCGACGTGCTGGATCACGAACCGGTCGAGCGCCCACGCTGCTCCGCCGCCCAGGCTGAGAGCCACGACGAGCGTTGATCCGATGATGAGGTTCCGCGTCTTCTTTCGCATGCCTCATTGCTACGCAGGCCCGCTATCCGCGCGACATGCGGGCGCTGGGAGGGGCCTATGAGCGGCTGTGGAATGCCTATATCGGTAACATGTGCTCACTGTCCCGCCCGCACCGGAAGGCCCTCATGAGACTCGTTTTTGCCCTTGCACGACTTGCCGTTGCCGCGGCGGGGGTCGCCGCGATCGTCGGCCAGTTGATCACGAGTCTTGACTACTGGCCGAACCACGGCGTCACCAACATCGCGTTGTCGGTGGTGAACTTCTTCAGCTTCTTCACGATTCTCTCCAACGTCGGTGCCATCGTCGTCATGCTCGTGGGGGCGGCGATCCTCGTGACCAACAAGGGCCACGATCCCGCGTGGTTCAACCTGCTGCGGGGGAGCGTTGCGACGTACATGATCGTCACCGGAATCGTCTACAACCTGCTGCTTCGGGGTATTCAGCTGCCCCAGGGCGCCACTCTCGAGTGGTCCAACGAGATCCTGCACGTGGCCGTGCCAATTGCTCTTCTGCTTGACTGGCTCTTCACGCCCGGCCGAGCCGAGATCGCGTGGAGCAATCTCTGGAAGATTCTCGTGTTCCCGATTGTCTGGGTGACCTACACCCTGGTGCGCGGGCCGTTCACGCCCAACGAGGTGCTGGGGGAGCCGTACTGGTACCCCTACCCGTTCCTCAACCCGAACCTCTCGGCTAACGGCTACTTCTCGGTCGCGTTCTACGTGATCCTGATCGCCGTGTGCATTGGTCTCACGGCCGCGGGAGTGATTTGGGTGTCCAAACGAAGGTTCCTGCTCAACAGGTAGACCCCTAGTCTTGAGGCATGCTTCCCTTTCCCGGTGACCCCCTGACCAACCTGATCTTCTGGGGCGTTATCGTCCTGCTCATCTTCGTGGTGATCGTGACCTTGCTGCGCGGCATCAAGGTCGCTAAGCCCGACGAGGCCATCATCGTCACGAGCCGCCAAAAGGCGCTCAAGAGCGGGCAGGTCGAGACCGAGAACGCTGGGCAGCGGGTGGTCTTCGGATCGCGTGTTTTCGTCAAGCCGATCGTCGAGGCGTACTTCAAGCTCAGCCTGCGGAGCCGCCAGCTGAACGTGCAGGCGACCGCCCAGACGAAAGACGCCATCACCATCCGCGTCAATGCCGTCGCGGTGGTCAAGGTGGGTGGGTCGGAGTCGATGGTGCGCGCCGCGGCCCAGCGCTTCCTCAACCAGCAGGACCAGATCGAGACCTCCACTGAGGAGGTGCTGAGTGGTTCTGTGCGATCCATCGTGGGCCAGCTCACAGTCACCGAGATCATCACCAACCGCTCGGCACTGCAGGGGCAGGTGCTCGAGGCGGTTCGCGAATCACTCGATGTGCAGGGCCTCACGATCGACACCCTTCAGATCAAGGAAATCGACGACGACAACGGCTACATCAAAGACCTCGGCCGTGCCGAAGCCGCCCGCGTGAAGCAGGTCGCTGAGATCGCGGAATCCGTTTCGCGTCAGGCATCGGAGGAGGCGCGAATCAGTGCGGACCAGGCCGTCGCAGAATCTCAGCGCAAGCTCGACCTGCGCAACGCCGAAATCCAGAAGGAGACCGACAAGGCTCGCGCAGAAGCCGCCGCGGCAGCTCCGCTCGCCGAAGCCATCGCCCAGCAGGAAGTTGTTGCCCAGCAGGAGATCACGGCAGGCAAGCGCGTGGGGCTGCGCAAGCAGGAGCTTGATGCAGAGATTCGCGCTGTGGCCGACGCCGAGTCGTACGCCGTGCAGAAGAACGCTGAAGCTACGGCAGCCGCAGCAGTGGCGGCCGCGAACGCAGACCGCGACTCACGCCGGTCGAGCGCCGAAGCGATCGAGGCCGAAGGTCTTGCCGAGCGCAACCGACGCAAGAGCGCTGCCGAAGCCACCGAGGCAGAAGGTATTGCAGAGAAGAACCGCCGTATTGCGGCGTCCGAGGCTCTCCAGGCCGAGGGTGAAGCCGAAGCTGTTGCCATTCGCGTGCGCGGTAACGCCGAGGCTGAGGCCACCCGCCTTAAGGCTGACGCCCTCCAGGAACGCGCGGGCGACCTGCTGCGCCAGCAGATCATCGATCAGTTGCCCGAGATTGTGCGCGCGGCGGCGGAGCCGCTTTCGTCCATTGCCAACATGACGGTGATCTCCTCAGACGGCAAGGGCACCGAACAGGTGGGCCAGAACGTCGCGAGCCAACTGGCGACCGTTTCGCAAATCCTCAAAGACCTCGTCGGCATCGATATCGCCGACATCGTCACGGGCCGCGCGACCGGCCAGGCAATCGGCGAGGCAATCGCGGCCCCGCCTGCCGTGCCCGGCAAGCGTGCTGCGGCACCGAAGGCCGAGCCAGGCGCCTAAGCCCGCACCGCCACGATCCTGTTGCGGTGATGCTCGAGAGCACGATCGAACGCTTCGGTCGCGCGCTCGTCGTCCCCATTAACGACAAGACCCACCTGGATGCCGTAGAAGGTGTCGACAAGAAGCCGACTCTCGATAATGGCGTCTTCGCGGCTCAGTCCCAGCGAGATCAAGGTGTCTCTGCCCTGGTTTTGCAGTTCCTCGTGAGCCGCGCGCGTGACCGGGGATTCTTCTTCGAGTGCTTCCAACATCTGTGCCTCGAACTCAAGCCGCTGTAGGGCGCGGTTACGGGGGAGGAGGGTCAGTTCGAACGTGCGGCGTAGTCCGCTGAAGTATGAATCGATCGTTGCCGTTGTGGGATCGAGTACTGTCTCGAATCCCCGCTGGCGGGTGGCGATCGCCGCGATGATCTCGCGAACAAGATCGGCCCGAGTTCCGAAGTGGTACACGAGCGTGAACGTGCTGACATTGAGCGCGCTTGCCAGGGCCCGAAACGTCAGGGCCGAGAGCGGCTTGTCCAGCAGGTAGTCGACGACCTTCTCGAGGAGCGCTGGCTTTTTCCCGAGGTCTGGTTGGCGCGTCATTTTCAAAGCATAACGGTCGTTAGCCATAACGATCGATAGAAATAACTTCTGTTTTCTAAAACAAACGTTAGGAATAACGGTCGTTATGTGAGATGCTTACATCTATCAGCAGCAAGAAGGTTCGGGGGAACCGCCGCTGGATGAGTGCGTCGGTTAGGGCGGGAACGCCGTACGCGCAAAGATGGCGCTTTTTCCATTCGGGTTGGAAAAAGCGCCATCTTCTCGTTAGTGCCTAGTCTTTGCGCTTCGACGCGGCCTTGTCTTTCTTGTCGGCGCGCTTTTCCTTCAAGCTCTTGCTCGCCGCAGTCTTGGCTGTCGACTTCTTGGGTGACTTATCTGCCATGGTCAGATCCTCCTCTTCGAGAGCCGGATGCTCGTACGTCGACCTTACGCTCTCGCTGTAACCGCGCGATACGAGACCGCGCCGCATCCTCGGATGTCGAGGTGGGGCCGAGCAGGGTCTGCACGAGTCCCAGTACCGCTCGGGTGCCCCAGATCGCGGGCAGGGGTGACCGCCGCAACCCGAGACGCTCGCGATACTCTCGCGGCAGCGAGGCAACGGCGCCCGCAAAGAGGATCCGATACGCCGGCAGCATGGATCGTCGCAACGGCGGATTCCGGATGAACCGCACTGCCTCGGCCACCCGTTCGTCGCTCTTGAGGTCGACGGTGAACTCGGCAAGTTGTGCGTGAAGTTCGGCATGCGATCGCGGGGGATCGATGACGCCCACGAGTTCACCCGCCTGGGCCCACTCGTCGACATACTGATCTGCGCCGCCGGGAATCGGGCCACCCCAGATTTCGTGGCAGCTAAGGAACGCGTCGGTAAACACGATGTGCACCCACCGCAACAGTTCCTGGTCGCCCGCAGAGTACGCGCGTTCGTTGCCCTGAGCATCCACATACATGCCCGTCACGCGGTCGTGATACTTTCCCACTCTGGCCGACTCGAGTTGGGCGACCGCGGTGTCGGCGAAGGTCACGGTGATGAGCCATTGAATCGTGCCCGACAGCCGTCCGAGCGGGTCTTCCTTGTAGCGCGACCAGTCATGCACGCCCGCCATCGCTCCGGGGTGCAGGGTCTGCATGAGCAGGGCGCGGATGCCCGCGACAAGGGTTGCCATGCCACCGTGCACAGCCCACGACGCCGAGCCCGGCCCGAAGTAACCGCCGTCGTCGCCTGCCTCGATGCGCTCGACCCACCGCGGGCGCCCCGTGCTTTCGCCGGAGAAGGTCACGAGCAGGTGCGAGCGCCACGTGTCCGCGAAACGTCCCATGCCTCGACACTACGCTCCGAGCTGACCCCTAGTCGTCGAGCTCCACCCGCCCGCGAAGTTTCTCGATCTCCCGCCGTTCACGCTTGGTGGGACGCCCAGCGCCTCGGTCTCGTCGTGGGGCGAGCGCCACTTCTTCCGGGGTAGGCAGCGGCGGGCTGATGTCTTCATACGCGAGGATCGCTGCGGGCGCGCCGACTCGTTTCGCGAGAGGCTCGCGCATGATGAGGATTCGATCGAAGCCGTCGATCCGAATGCGTACTTCGTCGCCGCGTTTGACCGGTTGTGCCGCCTTGGCCCGATCACCGTTGACCTTGACGTGTCCAGCTCGGCAGGCGGCGGTCGCCGCGGATCGGGTCTTGAACACTCGCACCGCCCACAGCCAACTGTCGACTCGCGCAGAGTCGACCACTAGTACCAGCCCACAGACTCGGAGTGTGCCCAGGCGGCACACGGCGAACCGTAGCGACCCGTGATGTAGATGAGTCCCCACATGATCTGGGTCTCGTAGTTGGTGCGCCAATCCGCTGCGTAGTTGGCCATCTTGCTGCCGGGCAGCGACTGGGGAATGCCATACGCGCCGCTCGACGCGTTGTAGGCGTTGGTGCGCCAGCCGGATTCCCGGTTCCACAGCCAGATCAGGCAGAATCCGTCGCTCGAGCCGAACCCCATAGCTGCGAGCTGCACCATCGCGAAGTTCTGGGCGGCCGCGACATTGTTGACCTCGTTTCCGGGGACGGAGAAGCCTCCTCCGTCGCTGCTGCCGCCACCACCGTCACCGCCGCCAGCACCAGGATCGGCTGCAGCATCGCGACCAATCCGGTACTGCTGCTCGAGGTACACCGTGGTGTTCTTGAGGCTTGCGAGTTGTTCGTAGAGCAATGTGAGGTTCGACTGCTGTGTGGCGACAGCCTGATTTGCTGCCGCCTCGGCGGCCTGAGCCGTCGCAAGGCTTGCCTGTGCCTCCCGAGACAGTCGGTCGCGCTCGCTCCGCGCTACCGCGGCCTGGTCGCTGAGAGATGTCGCAATATTGAGGTCGGTCTGCGCTTGCTGGAGCGCCAGCTCCAGCTGGCCGCCCACCTTTCCGAGGGCCCCCAGTCGGTAGAGCAGCTCCGTCGAATCCTTGTCGCTCACAAGCAGAAGGGTGCCCGTCAGGTCCGTTCCGCCCGACCGGTACAGAGCTGCGGCAATTTGAGCCGCTTGGTCGCTCGATTCGCGAGAGCGATCGGCGGCGGCATCCGCCCTGCCAGCAAGGGATTCTGCTGTCTCTCGAGCGCGGTCGAGGGCGGCCGATGCCGCGGAGGCGGCCGCGGTTGCTGCGACGGCGGCATCGCCTAGCCGTGCGGCTTCCGCCTGCAGGCCATCGAGCAATGATTCGATCTGGGCGACTGTGGCGGCGGTCGCGGCCTCGTTGCCGCGCGCTGCCTCGACCTCGTCCCACGAGGGATAGTCAGTGACGGCAGCGGCAGCGGGGGTCACGAGGGTGGCGCAGAGCACGACGGATAGCGCCGCGGCGAGCACGGCGGATCCCAGCCCCCTGATGGCCATTCCTACAGGCTAGACAGTTATGTGACGAAAGTGAACAGTGTGACTCGTGTGACTAGCCGCTTGTCACGCGTCGGCGAGCTCGGTTTTCCAGCGCACGAGATCGCGAACGACGCTCGAGGGATCGTTCGCGAGCTGCTCCATCGCATCCTGGGGAACAAAGAAGTTGACCGCAAGAAATCCGCGCACCCGCTCCGACTCGTCAGAAACGAGCGAACGAAGCACGTCGCACGGAGTGCTCTCGTTGCGGGCAATGACCGCGCGCACACCCGCATCGGGGTCGTGTGCGAGCGCCTCGAACACATCCTCGGGAAGGTGGTAGCTGCTTGCCGCGCTCTCTCTGATCTTGGGGTTCGCATCGGACGCGAGCAACCGCAGTCGCATGATCTTCGATTCAGTCATCTCGGGCGCGGGATGCAAGGCAGCAGCCTGCTCGGCGGTCAGCATTGCGGGAGCCATGGCTGCCATCTGGCGTCGCTGGGCAGGCGTATTAAAGCGGATGCACGACATGCACCCACGCTAACTCAGGCGGTAAGCGATGACTCCGCGGCACGGCGGCGCGGCGGCCACGGCACTAGCGGCGACGTCACGGCCTGGTAGTCGGCGTACTCGGGGTACCTCGACCTGGTGATCGATTCGGTGAAGATCGTTGACCCAATGAATAGGCCCGTGAGAAGTGCAGCCCCGAGCACCGTCCACTGCAGGACAGAACCCGCAGCGATCGCCCCGAAGAAGAACAGCGCCCACCACTGGGCTTGCTCGAAGAAGAAGTTGGGGTGGCGCGAGAAACGCCACAGGCCGGTCTGCAGGAATCGCGGCGTGAAGTCGGCCCCGCCGGCCTTCTTGGCCTGATGGAAGTTCCATTGCTGCTGGTCTGCGACGGTCTCGCCGATAAGGAAGGCGAGAAACACGACCGCGACGAGGGCATCCCACACTCCGAAGGGGGTCGAGCGGTGCTCGTAGGCAGTGAGCGCCGGCAGTGTGATGAGCACGAGGATGGCGTTCTGGTAGAGCACGATGAAGAAGATGTTGAACAGCTCGAACTGCCACCCCTTCATGCGGCCGCGCAGGATGGGCCAGCGGTAGTCCTCTGTTCCGGTGTAGCCACCCTTGCGTGCGAAGTTGAAGGTGAGTCGCGCGCCCCACAGCGTCACGAGCACAGCCATCACGTTCAGCCGCGGGTCTGACAGTCCGGCAAAGGCCGCAAAAACCCAGACGTAGACCACGGGAACGATCGACCACAGGCGATCGACCCAGGAATGCTCGTGGGTGATCAGGGAGGTGATCCACACGAACGCACACACAACTGCGGCAATAAGAAGTACGACGATCAGCGGAGTCATTCCGGCATCCTATTGCCTGCGAGGCCTTCGCTAGACTTCGTTCTCGTGGCATCAAAGATCGTGGGCGAAGTCTCGAGCAGGGTGCTCACGGTTCCCAACCTCTTGAGCTTCTTGAGGCTTGCGATGGTGCCCGTCTTCCTGTGGCTCATTGTGCAGGGCATGGATGGCCTCGCCCTTCTGGTTCTCGTCATTTCCAGCATCACTGACTTTCTCGACGGATACATCGCTCGCACCTTCAAGCAAACGAGCCGACTCGGCCAGTTGCTCGACCCCGCGGCCGATCGATTGTTTATCTTCGCGGCACTCATTGGGCTTGCCGTGAGGGGAGTAATTCCGTGGTGGCTCTTTGTGATCATCGTCGCCCGCGACGTCATGCTGCTCGTGTTGGGCGTCGTCGGCGCCAACTTCGGGTACGGGCCCCTTCCCGTGCACCATCTCGGCAAGGTGGCGACGGCGTGCCTGTTCTACGCCCTGCCGCTCCTGATGCTGGGGCAGGCATTTCCAGATGCAGCGTGGCTCACCGATCCTCTAGGCTGGGCATTCGCCCTCTGGGGTGCCTTCCTTTATTGGTGGGCGGGTGCGATCTATTTGTTCGAAACTGTGCGCGTTGTGAGAATTCCCCGGGTCGAGGTCGGGCCCGAATCCGATACGCTGGAGAGGTAAGGAGGGTTCAGGATGGTCGATTCCGAAGATGCAACAGTCCACTACGGCGACGAGTTCGGAGCCCAGCTCGCTGCTCTTGATGGCGATGTTTCCGCCGAAGAGCTTGAAGCGATCGCTGCTCTGCCTTCCGGTTCAGCTTTGCTCGTGGTTCGCCGCGGTCCCAACATTGGCGCGCGTTTTCTTCTCGATGCCGACATCACCACAGTCGGTCGTCATCCCGAGGCAGACATTTTTCTCGACGACGTCACGGTTTCGCGGCGTCACGCAGAGTTTCTTCGTCACGGAACGGCTTTTCAGGTCAAAGACCTGGGGTCGCTCAACGGCACGTATTTCGATGGGGTTCGCATCGATACCGCATTGCTCAGTGACGGCGCCGAAGTGCAGGTAGGCAAGTTCCGACTGACGTTCTACGCTTCGCGACTCGATCTCGCGCACCTGGCCGGCCGGTAGTGGCGCGGGAAGCAGCCCAGGCCCGCGTGCCTGGGGGGTCGAGCCTACTCAGCATCGGGCAGGTGCTTGCCAAGCTGAATCCTGAGTTCCCGGATCTCACCCCGTCGAAGCTGCGCTTCCTCGAGGAGCGCCAGCTCGTGGCTCCGGCGCGCACGGAGTCGGGCTACCGCAAGTTTTCTTCGGGCGACATGGATCGTCTGCGGTTCGTGCTCACCATGCAGCGCGATCACTACCTTCCGCTCAAGGTCATTCGCGGCTACCTGAGCGAGATGGATGCTGGGCGCACCCCCGAACTCCCCGGTGGCGGTTCGGCCGCGCCATCGATGCTGTCTTCCGAGCGTCGGTTCACTCGCGATGAGCTCATTCGCGAGGCTGGCGCGAACGCCATGCTCTTGGGCGATGCGATCACCGCGTCGCTCATCGTTCCCGCCGACGTGTTCGGCGAAGATGCCCTGGCGGTGCTGAAGTCGCTGGTTGAGTTGCAGCGCTCGGGCATCGAGCCGCGGCACCTTCGTGGCTTTCGCGCGGCCGCCGAGCGCGAACTCGGGCTCATCGAGAATGCCCTCATGCCCGTCGCCCGCCGCAAGGATGCGTCGAGCCGAGCTCGCGCAGCGGAGATGGCACGCGAGATTGCCGGGCAGCTCGAGATTGTTCGCAGCAGTCTGATCAGATCTGCCCTCACGCGCCTCGATTCGTAGTACCGTCGAAATACGTTCCGACACGCCCGGCCCAGATGAAGCTCGGGCCCGGCAAGCGTGGGTACCGTGGGGTTGCACGAAACACTAAGTGTCAACTTCAAGATGAATGTTAGGACTGGCCATGAGAGAACTCAGCCGTAGCGAGGAACCCCGCTACGACGACGGCCTCCTGTTCACCGATGGCATGGTCGATCTTGATGACACCACCGGCTACCGGGGAGCCGTTGCCGCTCGCGCAGCGGGCATCAGCTACCGCCAGCTGGACTACTGGGCTCGCACCCAGCTCGTCGAGCCCACCGTGCGCGGTGCGGCCGGGTCAGGATCGCAGCGGCTGTACGGCTTCCGCGACATCCTCGTGCTCAAGCTTGTCAAGCGCCTTCTCGACACCGGCATCTCGCTGCAGCAGATTCGCGTGGCCGTCAACCAGTTGCGCGAGTCCGGCATCAACGACCTCGCACAGACCACCCTCATGAGCGATGGCGCGAGCGTCTACCTGTGCACGTCAAACGACGAGGTCATCGACCTCGTGAGCCGTGGCCAGGGTGTCTTCGGCATTGCCGTGGGCAAGGTGCTGCGCGAGGTCGAGCTCGATCTCGTCGAACTCGACTCGGTCAAGGGCGAAGACCCCATGGACGAGCTGGCGAAGCGCCGCGCCGTCCGCGCCAGCTAGTTAACCGGCGTCCTCAGCGAAATCACCGATGCGCGCCGTGCGCATCACACGCTCAAGCAGCTGGTCGAAGTTGCGGGCCATCTCCTGTGCGCTTTCGCCAGGCCACACGTGCAGCGGCTTCGCCGCGCCCTGGGCCTGCTGCAGCGACGTGCGCTCGGGCAGCTGTGGGCTGAGCACGAGCGGGCCGAACATGTCGCGCAGTTCTTTGATGCGGAACTGGTGCTCGAGTGACTGCGAACGCAGCCGGTTCACGATAATGCCGAGCGGCTGGAGACGAGGGGAGAGGCCACGACGAATCTCCTCGATTGCGCGCAGCGCGCGGTCGGCCGCGGCGACCGAGAACAGGCCGGGCTCCGTGACGATCGTCACGCGATCGCTCGCGGCCCACGCCGTACGGGTGAGCGCGTTGAGTGACGGGGCACAGTCGATGAGCACGAGGTCGTAGTCGGCTTCTACGTTGGCGAGCGCTTCTTCGAGCTTCCAGATGTCGCGGATGCTCGGATGAGGCCCATCGAAGTTAATCGCGCTCGGGGATCCAATGAGCACATCCACCTTGCCGGGACGACCCTTGGTCCAGCCGCTCGGAGCGATCGCGGCACGCACGATCTTTTCTTTGGGCGAGGCCAAAACGTCTGCGACATTGAGGTGACCGGCGACGTCAATGTCCATACCGGTCGAGACGTCAGACTGCGGGTCGAGATCGACAACGAGGGTGCGTAAGCCTCGCGCAAATGCGGCTGAGGCGAGCCCGAGCGTCACCGTGGTCTTTCCCACGCCCCCCTTGAGGGAGCTGACGCTAAGTACATGCACGAGTAACGACGATACCTTCACTACTGTTAAAGAACCTAAATCGTGCCGCCGTTTCGGGTGCCTGCTGGGCGAATTGCCAGAGTTCTCTCGCCCTAGGCTTGCAGCGACAAGAAAGGATCGGATGTTCACCAAGATTCTCGTAGCCAACCGAGGTGAAATCGCCATTCGTGCGATGCGCGCCGCCTTCGAGCTGGGAGCCAAGACGGTCGCCGTCTTCCCGTACGAGGATCGAAACTCGATGCACCGATTGAAGGCCGACGAGGCGTATCAGATCGGCGAGAAGGGGCACCCCGTGCGGGCGTACCTCGATGTCGACGAGATCATCCGTGTCGCCAAGGAGTCGGGCGCAGACGCGATCTACCCCGGCTACGGCTTTCTTTCTGAGAACCCCGATCTCGCGCAGGCCGCCGCCGCGGCAGGAATCACCTTCATCGGCCCGCCCACTCGCGTGCTCGAGATGGCCGGCAACAAGGTCACCGCTAAGGAACACGCAATCGCCGCAGGCGTGCCCGTGCTCAAGTCGACGCCCGCATCCAAAGACATCGAAGAACTTCTCGCCGGCGCCGCAGAGATCGGTTTCCCGATCTTCGCCAAGGCGGTCGCGGGTGGTGGCGGGCGAGGCATGCGTCGCGTCGACAAGCCCGAAGAGCTTCGGGATGCCCTCGAAGCAGCTATGCGCGAGGCCGACAGTGCTTTCGGCGATCCCACGATGTTCCTCGAGCAGGCCGTCGTGCGGCCCCGTCACATCGAGGTGCAGATCCTTGCCGACGCTCACGGCGGCACCGTGCACCTCTTCGAGCGTGATTGCTCAGTGCAGCGGCGTCACCAGAAGGTAATCGAGATCGCCCCGGCGCCGAACCTCGATGAAGACGTGCGCCAGGCCATGTACCGCGACGCTATCGCCTTCGCGAAGTCGATCAACTACGTGAACGCCGGAACCGTCGAGTTCTTGCTCGACACGGCGGGGGAGCGCAAGGGCCAGCACGTGTTCATCGAGATGAACCCGCGCATCCAGGTCGAGCACACGGTGACCGAGGAAGTCACCGATGTCGACCTGGTGCAGTCCCAGATGCGCATCGCATTCGGCCAGTCCCTGGAAGAACTCGGTCTTACTCAAGACAAGCTGCACCTGCGCGGCGCGGCGCTCCAGTGCCGAATCACGACAGAAGACCCGGCCTCCGGGTTCCGCCCCGACACGGGCAAGATCACGACGTATCGCTCTCCCGGCGGCGCGGGCATCCGTCTCGACGGCGGAACGGTTGCCGCGGGCGCCCAGATTTCGCCGCACTTCGACTCCATGCTGGTCAAGATGACCTGCCGCGGGCGAGACTTCGCGGCCGCTGTCACGCGCGCCAAGCGCGGTCTCGCCGAGTTCCGCCTGCGCGGCGTCACCACGAACATCCCGTTCCTGCAGGCAGTACTCGATGACCCCGACTTCGCTGCAGGCGACCTCAGCACGTCGTTCATCGAGGAGCGGCCGTGGCTCGTGCGCGGACGGGTGTCCCAAGACCGCGGCACCAAGGTGCTCAGCTGGCTTGCCGACGTGACCGTCAACCAGCCGAACGGCAGCGGCGAGGGCCTCATTGACCCGCAGGTCAAGCTGCCAGCGATTGACCTCACGGTGCCCGCACCGGATGGCTCGCGCCAGCGTCTTCTCGAACTGGGCCCGGTGGGCTTCGCCCGCGCGCTGCGCGAGCAGAATGCTCTCGCCGTGACGGAAACCACCTTCCGCGACGCACACCAGTCGCTGCTCGCTACTCGCGTGCGCACCCGCGACCTCGTGGCCGTTCTGCCGCATGTCGCGCGCCTGACCCCGCAGTTGCTCTCGGTCGAGGCGTGGGGCGGGGCAACCTACGACGTCGCGCTGCGATTCCTCGGCGAAGACCCCTGGGAGCGCTTGTCGACAATGCGCGAGGCGCTTCCCAATGTTGCGATCCAGATGCTGCTGCGCGGCCGCAACACCGTCGGCTACACGCCCTATCCGACCGAGGTGACTGACGCATTTGTGCGCGAGGCCGCCACGAGTGGCGTTGACATCTTCCGCATCTTCGACGCGCTCAATGATGTCTCGCAAATGCGTCCCGCAATCGACTCAGTGCTCGCAACCGGAACTGCCGTCGCGGAAGTCGCCGTGTGCTACACCGCCGACCTGCTCGATCCCGACGAGAAGCTCTACACGCTCGACTACTACCTCCGGCTCGCCGAACAGATCGTCGACGCCGGCGCTCACATCCTCGCCATCAAGGACATGGCAGGGCTGCTGCGCGCGGAAGCCGCTGAGAAGCTCGTCACGGCGTTGCGCGAGCGATTCGACCTTCCTGTCGCGGTGCACACTCACGACACGGCAGGGGGCCAGCTGGCCACGCTGCTCGCCGCATCCCGGGCCGGCGCAGACGCGGTGGATGTTGCATCCGCACCCATGGCGGGCACGACGAGTCAGCCGTCATTCTCGGCACTCGTCGCCGACCTCGCCCACACGTCGCGCGACACGGGCATCTCCCTGCAGGCAGTGTCCGACCTCGAGCCGTATTGGGAGGCCGTGCGGCACGTCTACAAGCCCTTCGAGTCGGGACTGCCGGGGCCGACCGGGCGTGTCTACAAGCACGAGATTCCGGGTGGCCAGCTTTCCAACCTTCGCCAGCAGGCGATCGCCCTGGGCCTCGCTGATCACTTCGAAAAGGTCGAAGACCTGTACGCGGCGGCCAACCGCATCCTGGGCCGTCCGCCCAAGGTGACACCGTCGTCCAAGGTCGTGGGCGACCTCGCGCTCGCCCTCGCGGCGGCGAACGCCGACCCTGACGACTTCGAGCAGAACCCCGACAAGTACGACATCCCCGATTCGGTCATCGGATTCATGGCAGGCGAGCTCGGTGAACTGCCCGGCGGGTGGCCCGAGCCGTTCCGATCCAAGGTGCTCAAGGGTCGCACGGTCAAAATCGGCGTCGAGCCCATCACGGCCGACGACGCGGCATCGCTTGAGGGGGAGTCGGCGGAGCGTCGCGCGACCCTCAACCGATTGCTTTTCGCGGGCCCAACCAAGATCTTCGACCAGGGGCGCGAAACCTTCGGCGATCTCTCCAAACTCGACACGGTGGACTACCTCTACGGCCTGCGCCAGGGCGCGGAGCACATCGTGGAGATCAGCAAGGGCGTGAGCCTGTATGTGGGACTCGAGGCCATCGGCGAGGCCGACGACAAGGGCATGCGTACCGTCATGGCCACCCTCAACGGCCAGCTCCGACCGGTGTTCGTGCGCGACAACTCGATAACTGTCGACAGCAAATCGGCCGAAAAGGCCGACACCTCCAAGCCGGGCCACGTTGCGGCACCCTTCTCGGGTGTGGTGACGCTGCAGGTCGAGGAGGGCGCGACGGTTGAAGCGGGGCAAAGCGTCGCGTCTATCGAAGCGATGAAGATGGAGGCGGCAATCACGGCCAGTGTTGCCGGCGTCGTGAAGCGTCTGGCGATCCCCAAGACCCAGCAGGTCGACGCTGGTGACCTGCTGCTCGAGATCGGCTAGCGCAGGGGGCACGCTCGATTCGCGGTAAACTCTCACGTTACGCACCGAAAGGGAACGTGTTTTGACTACCAGGCGCACGAACGATGACAGCGACGGCGTGGGCATTCTCGACCCCGCACACCCCAACACCGAGAGCCTCACTTTTACGGTCGCATTACCGGCGACGGTGCATGTGACGCCCGAGGATGAAGCGGCCGTGGCCATCGACGACGTTCAGATTCACCCTGACTACCTCGATGAGTCGGCTCCCGCGACGACGACGATCACCATTGCGTCAGAGGAGGTCGCGATCCAGCCGATCGAGGTGCCCGAAGATCTTCCCGTCATCCCCGCGCTACCCGAATCTGACGAGACCTACTCGCGTCGCAGTCGTCGCGTCGAGGTGTCGCCACAGCCAGAGGCCGCGAGCGACCTCACCGCGGAGCGCCTCGTCGACAAGGGGCGTCGGGGTCGCAAGCCCGCGCCCGAGGGCTTCCTGCAGCGCCTGCTGTATGACGCCACCTTCCATCTCGTCAACATCGGCGACTCCTATGCGGTTCGCGAGCGCAAGGCACTGGATGCTCGAATCGACCGCTCGCTCACGGGCGGTGCTCGCTTCATTCCGGTGCTGAGCCGCAAGGGTGGCGTGGGAAAGACGACGATCACCACGCTGCTGGGTATGGCGATGGCCGACGTGCGCGAAGACCGCGTCATTGCGATCGACGCCAACCCCGACCGCGGCACTCTCGCCGAGCGAGTGGGCAAGCAGACTGAGGCGACCGTGCGCGACGTCGTCACCCGGGCGCCCGAGCTTCAAAACTTCAGTGATTTCCAGACCCTCGTAACGCGGGACCAGACCCGCCTCGACATCCTCGCTTCTGACTCTGACCCGACGGTCTCCGATCCGTTCGACGAGAACAGCTACAACGTCGTCGCCGACATGGCTGAGCGGTTCTACTCGATCGTGATCAGCGACTGCGGAACGGGCATCGTGCACTCGGTCATGCGCGCGACGCTGCAGCGAGCCGACTCAATCGTCGTCGTGTCTGGCGGAAGCGTTGACGAGGCCCGCCTCGCGTCAGAGACGCTCACGTGGCTTGAGTCGAACGGGTATCCCGAGCTGGTCAAGAACGCCGTCGTCGCGCTCAACACGGCAACGCAGGGAACCAACCTCGTCAAGATCGACGAGATCGAGGCGCACTTCCGTTCGCGGGTACGAGACGTCGTGCGCATGCCATATGACCCGGCACTGGCGACAGGCTCGACGATTCGGTACTCCGAACTCAAGCCGTTCACCCGTGCGGCCTCGCGGGACCTCGCTGCGCTCGTTGTCGACGGCCTGCCGGCAGAGCGAGTCATCTAAGTGGCTGAACGGCAGATTCGCCTCTTTGGCGACCCCGTACTGCGTTCCGTCTGCGATCCGATCAAAATCGGGGATGCCCGCGCCGCGGCGCTCATCGACGACCTGGTCGAAACCGTGCAGGTGCCCGGTCGCGCGGGCCTCGCGGCCAATCAGATCGGTGTCGGTCTTCGCGCCTTTAGTTACAACATTGACGGCGACATTGGCTACGTCATCAACCCCGAACTCGTTGAGGTATCGGGCGAAGCGGAGCTCGTTGACGAGGGCTGCCTGTCGGTTCCCGGTTTCTACTTTCCCCGCAAGCGTTATCCGTTCGCTCGGGTTGTCGGCGTCGACCTTGAGGGCAACCCGGTCGAGGTCAGTGGCGAGGGCCTCATGGCCCAGGCCCTGCAACACGAGGTCGATCACCTCGATGGTCATCTCTACATCGAAGGCCTTGAGCCCGAGACAAAGAAAGAGGCCATGCGGTTGATCCGCATGGCCCCCTGGTACTAACAGGCTGGTGAGTGAGTTGGGGTCTATCAGCTGGTGATAGAAAGACCCTCAGTCATCGGAGCACCCGTGTACATTCCTTCGATCACGTCGGCGAAGTCGACGAGGATGACGTTTCGCTTGATGCTCAGCTTGGGTGTGAGGTGACCGCTCGCTTCCGTGAGGTCGCTCTCCAGCACCGTGAACTTGCGGATCGATTCCGCGCGAGACACCGTCGCATTCGCAGCATCCACCGCCTTCTGGATTTCGGCGAGCACAACCGGGTTCTTTGCCGCCTCGGAGATCGGCATCGAGGCGTCGAGGTTGTTGTTGTTGAGCCACACCGGAAGCATCTCTTCATCGAGGGTGATAAGCGCCGAGATGAACGGCTTCTGGTCACCCACGACGATGACCTGTCCGATGATCGGGTTGGCGCGAATGGGGTCTTCAAGCGTGGCGGGTGCGACGTTCTTGCCGCCCGCGGTCACGATGATTTCCTTCTTGCGGCCCGTGATCTGCAGGTAGCCGTCTTCGTCGAACTCTCCGATGTCGCCGGTCTTGAACCAGCCGTCTTCGAAGGCGTCTTTAGTGGCCTGCTCGTTGTTCCAGTACCCGGCGAACACGCAGATTCCCTTGACCTGGATCTCGCCGTCTTCGGCGATGCGCACCGAGTTGCCGGGCAGCGGAGGGCCAACCTTGCCGATCTTGAAGTTCGACGGGATGTTGACCGAAACCGGGGCCGTCGTCTCGGTCAGGCCGTAGCCCTCGAGAATCGTGAGGCCGAGGCTGCGGTAGAAGTGGCCGAGGCGCAGGCCGAGGGGTGCGGAACCCGACACGGCGTACTTCACGCGCCCACCGAGTGCCGCGCGAATCTTTGACAGCACGAGGCGGTCGAGCACGGCGAACTGGAGCTTGAGACCGAGCGGCACGTGCCCGGCGTCAAGCGCCTTCGAGTGGGCGATCGCAACATCGGCAGCTTTACGGAAGATCTTTCCCTTGCCGCCGGCTTCAGCCTTCTGCTCGGACGAGTTGTAGATCTTCTCGAACACGCGAGGCACTGCGAGCAGGAAAGTGGGCTTGAACGATGCGGCGGACGCCACGAGCTGCTTGGTGTCGGGCTGGTGGCCGACCTTGACGCCACCGTGAACGGAGAGCACCGAGATGTAGCGCGCAAAGATGTGCGCGAGCGTGATGAACAGCAGGGTCGTTGACTCGGGGTTCACGACCTCGGAGATCGACTTCTGCGCGTTGCGCGACAGTTCGACGAAGTTCGAGTGGGTGATCATGCAGCCCTTGGGCTTGCCCGTGGTGCCCGACGTGTAGATGAGGGTAGCGACATCGGAACCCTTGGCGATATTGCGTCGGCGCTCGATCTCTTCGTCGGTGACGCCGGTGCCCGAAGCGGCAAGCTTGTCGAGGTCACCCAGGTCGATCTGCCACGAGTTGCGGATCGCCGGAACATCCGCGCGAATTTCATCGAAGCGTGCGAAGTGGTCGGGCGTCTGGGTGATGATGCCCGTCGCGCCGGAGTCGGTGAGATTCCACAGGATCTGGCTGGGCGCGGAGGTTTCGTAGATCGGCACGAGAACTGCGCCAGCGAACCAGGTCGCGAAGTCGATGAGCGTCCATTCGTAGCTCGTCTTGGCCATGAGGCCGATCTTGTCGCCGGGCTCAACGCCTGCAGCAACGAAGCCCTTGGCAAGGGCGACAACCTGCGAGAGGAACTCCTTGGCGGATACATCGCTCCAACCGCCCTCGGCAGTGGGGAGGGCGAACAACGCCTGGTCGGGTGTGGCTGCGACCCTCGCGATAAGAAGGTCGGTCGTGTTGGCCTCTGGATCGGCCTCAACTACTGCGGGAACGTCGAACTGTTTCACGGCAACTCCTTTGGCACCGGTCGGGGTCATTCCCTCTACTCTAACCGGGCATGCTGTGAGACGGGGCGGCAGTTGCGGGCCACTAAACTCCTTATCCGTGCATGCCATTGGAATTGACATCGGCGGAACCAAGATCGCTGGGGCGGTGGTTACCGAAGACGGCGAGATCATCGCTGAAGACCGCGTAGCCACAGAAGCGGGTGACTCGCAGGCCATCATCGACGCCGTTGTTGCCATGGTGCAGAAGCTCGCGATCGGCCGCACCATCGTTGCCGCAGGCGTCGCGGCCCCGGGCTTCATCGACTCTGCACAGTCGACCGTTTACTACACGCCCAACATCAGCTGGCGTAATGAGCCACTGCGCCAGCGACTCACGGAACGCCTCAAACTCGACATCACGATCGACAACGACGCGAATGCCGCAGGCTGGGCCGAGTACCGATTCGGTGCGGGCCGCGCCGTCAACGACATGACGATGCTGACGATCGGTACCGGCGTCGGCGGCGCGATCGTGAGCGAGGGTCGGCTGTTTCGAGGCGGTTTCGGCGCGGGAGCCGAGCTGGGTCACATGCGGCTCGTGCCCGACGGCCTGCCGTGCGGGTGCGGCGCCCACGGCTGTATCGAGCAGTACGGATCCGGGCGTGCGCTGCTGCGCATGGCCAACGAGATCGCGGATCTCGGCGGAATCGGCCTCGCTCTCGCCGATGCGCGCCGCGAGCACGGCGAGCTCGATGGCTCGATCGTGGGCTCGTTGATTGCTGCGGGCGACCCCGGCGCGCTGCGTGCACTTGAGCAGCTCGGGCACTCGCTCGGCGAAGCGTGTGCGTCGTTGAGTGCCATCCTTGACCCCGAAATCTTCGTGTTCGGCGGGGGAGTGGCGGTCGCGGGTGATCTGTTGCTCGATCCCGTGCGCGATTCGTACCGGCAGCACCTGCCGGCCCGCGGCTACCACCCCGAGCCGGAGTTCGTGATCGCCGAACTCGTCAACAACGCGGGAGTGGTGGGCGCTGCCGACCTCGCCCGTATCCATTCACGCGCGCGTTAGAGTAGAGCTTTCCCCGGAGGTAGGTAGCGATGTTCTACTGGTTCATGAAGAACCTGGTCGCAGGGCCGATCCTCAAGACGGTGTTCCGGCCGTGGGTGTCAGGGGTCGAGAACATCCCCAAGACTGGCGGTGTCATCCTCGCCAGCAACCACCTCTCGTTCATCGACTCGATCTTCCTGCCACTCGTGATCGATCGTCGCATCTACTTCCTCGCCAAGAGCGACTACTTCCACGGGCGCGGGTTCAAGGGATGGTTCATCAAGAACTTCCTGCTCGGCACGGGCATGCTCCCGATCGATCGTTCGGGTGGCAAGGCCTCGGAGGCATCCCTCAACACCGGCCTCAAGGTGCTCGCGAAGGGCGATGTGCTCGGCATCTACCCCGAGGGAACGCGCAGTCCCGACGGCAAGATGTATCGGGGTCGCACGGGAGTCGCTCGCATGATTCTCGAAGCTCACGTGCCTGTGGTGCCCGTGGCGATGGTCGACACCGAGAAGGTCATGCCCATCGGCAGCAAGCTGCCGAAGGTGCGCCGAATCGGCATCATCTTCGGTGAGCCCATCGATTTCAGCCGCTTCGAAGGCATGGAGGGCGACCGGTTCATCCTTCGCTCCATCACCGACGAGATCATGTATGAACTGAGCCGCATCTCGGGTCAGGAATATGTAGACGTCTATGCCTCTTCTGTAAAGGAAAAGATCGGCTCTCGCAGCCGCTAACCTTTTACCCGGGCGTTCTGCCCATCGCTCCACCTCTCACGTTCTAAGGAAACTCCCTGTGGTCGACCCGTCCGAACCCGTCGTGCTTGCTGATCCTGAAGTGATCGCCGGGCTCGACTATTGGCGGACGCTTCCGATCAAGCAGCAGCCCGAGTGGCCCGACGCCGAAGCCGTGGGTGCCGCGTCTGCCAAGATCGCGACCCTGCCGCCGCTGATCTTCGCGGGTGAGGCCGACATCCTGCGTGATCGCCTCGCCAAGGCCGCGCGTGGAGAAGCATTCCTTCTTCAGGGCGGAGACTGCGCTGAGACCTTCGCTGGCGCAACAGCGCAGCAGATTCGCGACCGCGTCAAGACGATCCTTCAGATGGCCGTCGTGCTCACCTACGGAGCGTCGAAGCCCATCGTGAAGATGGGCCGCATGGCCGGCCAGTTCGCCAAGCCCCGCTCGAGTGACACCGAGACCCGCGGAGACGTTACGCTGCCGGCCTACCGCGGCGACATCGTCAACGGTTACGACTTCACGCCCGAGTCGCGTGAGGCAGACCCGGGCCGACTTGTCGAGGGTTACCACACCGCGGCATCGACGCTCAATCTGGTTCGAGCCTTCACCCAGGGCGGATTCGCCGACCTGCGCCAGGTGCACTCGTGGAACAAGGGCTTTGCCTCCAACCCGGCCAATCACCGGTACGAGAAGGTCGCCAACGAGATCGACAAGGCCATCAAGTTCATGGAGGCGGCCGGTGCCGACTTCGACGAGCTCAAGCGTGTCGAGTTCTACTCCAGCCACGAGGGCCTGCTCATGGATTACGAGCGACCCATGACGCGCATCGACTCGCGCACGGGCACGCCGTACAACACGAGCGCGCACTTCCTGTGGATCGGTGAGCGTACGCGCGATCTCGACGGCGCCCACATCGATTACTTCTCGCGAGTGCGCAACCCCATTGGCGTCAAGCTCGGCCCGTCGACAACGGCCGAGACACTCGAGAAGCTCATTGACAAGCTCGATCCGAATCGGGAGCCCGGTCGCCTGACCTTCATTACCCGCATGGGTGCTGGCAAGGTTCGCGACGCGTTGCCGCCCCTGTTGGAAGCCATCAAGGGCATGGATGCGACTCCGCTATGGGTCACCGACCCCATGCACGGCAACGGCCTCACCACTCCCAACGGCTACAAGACACGTCGCTTCGATGATGTCGTCGACGAGGTCAAGGGATTCTTCGAGTCGCACCGCGCCGCGGGCACCTACCCTGGTGGAATTCACATCGAGCTCACGGGCGACGATGTCACGGAGTGCCTGGGTGGTTCGGAGCAGATCGACGAGGCAACCCTCGCGACCCGTTACGAGTCCCTGTGCGACCCGCGCCTCAACCACATGCAGTCGCTCGAGCTCGCGTTCCTCGTGGCCGAGGAGCTAACCGCGTTCTAAGGCCTCATTGGGCGAGGCTAGAGTCGGCCCGTGATCACCACGGTCGACCCTCGCTTGGCCATTTCTTCGGGGCCCGGTGACGTGGAAGCGACGACCGCGAGCACGTTGTCCCACTGGTCTTCGCTGATCTGGCTGTTGACCTCGACGACGAATCCCAGACCCTCGAGTTCTGCCTTGGCGGCCGCGATGTTGTCGCCGATGACATCGGGCACCTGCACGAGGTCGGGGCCGCGCGAAATGATCAGGTCTACCGTGTCGCCTTCGCGCACGATTCCGTTGGTGAACGACTCGGGGTCGATCGCGGCAACCGTGCCGGCGGGCAAGTCGCTGAAGTCTTCCTTGCCGACGCGCGCCGTGAGGTTCACTCCCGCGAGGATCTGGGTGGCTTCCTCGGCACTCTTGCCGCTGACATCAGGCACCGGCCCGGAAGAGATGATGAGGGTGACGTCCTGGAGCTGACCGTAGGTTGCCGCGCCAAGGATGGATGCGCCGTCGGTGCCGAGCACATCGATCACGAGGCCCTTCGCGATAGTGCCGTCGAACTGCCGGATGATCGGCTCGACGAGCGTAAACGGAGCAGCCGAAATCGCGTCGACCGCCTGCGCCTCGGTCATTCCGCCGAATGCGGGCACCGCAATGGCCAACGGTCCAGTCGACGTCAGCAGCTGGATCTCGCTGCCCGGCGACACCTGGGTGCCGAGGGGTGGGTCGGTGTCTGCCACAGCATCCACGGGCACGGTGGGGGAGTCGATCGTTCCATTGGTCGGATTCACCGTGAGGCCGAGCGCGGTGAGGGCTGCGGTTGCCTCTTCCACGGACATCCCCGATAGCGACTCGGGAATGGTGACCCGGGAACCGGGGCCGGCGCCGAAGTACCACCCCACGCCACCCGCGAGGAGGGCGACCACGGCGAGTATTGAGATCAGGATCCAACCGCGCCGCTTTCGCTTGCTCGCCTTGGCGGCAAGGGCCGACGCACTGTCTGGTGCGGGGGTGGGGGCGACGAGTCGCTGTCGGGCGCCGATGACCTGGGTTTCGGCGGTGGTGTCGCGGGCGGCGGCTGCGGCGCTGGGCATCACCATCGTGCGCTGTACTGTCGTCGCGGCGGTCTCGGGGCCCGCCGTCATGAGCGAACTGTGAATCTCGAACAATTGGTCGAGCATCACGCGAGCGTCATGGGGTCGTTGGTCGGGATCCCTCGCGGTTGCCCACAGCACGAGCTCGTCGAGCTCGACGGGTACTTTCGGGTTCTTGATGCTCGGCGCAGGCACCGCGTCGTTCGCGTGTTGGTAGGCGATCTGCATGGGCTGTTCGCCCTTGAATGGTTGCTCGCCCACGAGCATTTCGTACATCATGATGCCGACGGCGTAGATATCGGAGCGCGCATCGGCGATGCCGCGAGTGACGAGCTCGGGAGACAGGTAGGCGATCGTACCGAGCAGTGCAGCACCCGTGGCGGTGTTCGCACTGGCGGCTCGCGCGAGTCCAAAGTCGCCGATCTTGATGCGTCCGTCGTCGGCAAGAAGCACGTTCTCTGGCTTGACGTCGCGATGAACGATGCCCGCCTTGTGGGCGGCCGCGAGCCCGCCCAGAACGGCTTCGAGAATGTCGAGGGTCTGCTCGGTGGTGAGTACCTTGTGTTCCTGGAGCAGGTCGCGCAGCGTAATTCCGGGGAGGTACTCCATAACCATGTAGGCCATGTCGCTGTCTTGCCCCTGGTCGAACACATTCATGACGTTGGGGTGCGCGAGCCTTGCGGCCGACCGAGCCTCCTGGATGAACCGTTCCTTGAACTGGCTGTCGTCGGCCAGATGGCCATGCATGATCTTGATGGCGACTCGGCGCTCGAGTCGAAGATCGGTGGCCAGGTACACGGTGGCCATGCCGCCTCGAGCGATCCGTGAGCGGACCTGATATCTGCCGTCGAGGAGACGACCAATCATCGGGTCGGTGCTATTGACGCTCACCGTTTGAGTCTAAAGTTCGAGGCTGGCAGAGCCCCGCTAGACACGGCTTCGGTTAGCCCAGTTCGTAAAACCACGCGTATGCCGACGCTTCCCACTTGGCGTATGCATCCGGGAACGCCGAGATCTGCACAGCCTGCGCGGCCTGGGCGACACTCATGGACTCCCAGCCGGGAATATCGAGCAGACCGCGGGTATAGCCGGCGTTCGGATTGCTCGGTCCGCCATAGAACAGGCGAGCCGCATAGTCCGGCGTCGTGAGTTGTTCGACCGAACCCCATCCCGAGCTTGGGCGCTGCTGGAACAGCCCCACGGAGTCGCGGTCTCCCCAGTCGAGATTACGCAGAGTCGACTCCTGCATGGCGGTGGCAAGTGCGATCACGATTCCGTAGTCGGGAACACCGAGGTCTCGCCCGACCTGCACGATGACCGCGGCGTTTGCACGCATCTCATCGTTCAATCCGCTTACTTCTCCGCCGACCGATGCTGGCGCAGTACCGCCGGGGATGCCGAGGCGGTCGCCGGGAAAGATGAGGCTGTCCCACGCGAGGCCATTGGCGTCGAGTAGCGCTTGCGTGGCGATTCCGTACAGGGCGGCGATGCCCGACAACGTGTCCCCGGAGCGCACGGTGTGGGTTGCGACCGGTGCTGCGGGTGCTTCGACGACGGGCGCAACGGGTGCTGGCTCGACAACCGGGGCCGCCTCCACGATGGGAGCCACCGCCGCGACTGGCTCAGCGTCGAGGGCGGGCGCATCCACGGCCGTTCCTGGCCCGACGAGGCCCGGAATCGCGAGCGTCGAACCGGGGTAGATGATGCTGTCCCACCCGAGGCCATTGGCGCTGAGCACCGAGAGGGTCGAGACTCCGAAGCGGTCGGCGATCGCACTGATCGTGTCTCCCGCAACGATTGTGTAGCGTCCGGCGCCGGGGTCGGGGGTTTCCGCGACGACCGGCGCAACGGGACCACTCGTCGTGAGCTTCAGTTCCTGGCCCGGAAAGATCATGGTTGACCAGCTGAGTCCGTTGAGTGCGAGCACCGAGGCGGTCGACAATCCGTAACGACCAGCAATGTCGCTCACTGTGTCTCCGGCGGCAACAACGTAAGTCGCGGGAGCCGCGGCGCTCGTTGCCAGTACGGCCGCGGTCGTGGACTTGATGGCTCCCGTCGCGGCGGCCATTGCTTCTCGGATCGTCTTGCCCAGTTCGGTCGTTGCGCCGCGCGGCTTAAGCGGAGGCTTCGCGCTGGCGGGCTCGACGGGCCCTGTCAGGTTGAGGGTCATGGCGGCGAGCGAACCCACGAGGATGATCGGCACTGTCGAGAAGACGCCCTTGTTTACCTTGGCTCGCAGGTCGGCGCGTCGAGGATCCACGAGAGGTTGGGGAGCGTGCGGCGTGAGTCCCGCGAACACGGATCGCGCGGCGGTGCTCTCACCCTGTGCTGCTGTGTCAGTCATTGTGTCCGTCCTGCTCCCGGCCCGAGGAGGTACTCGCCATCGACTTCGAGTGGCATCGATAACCAACGTGACACAGATACATGTTCGTGTCAATTAGCGTGGCCAGTGTGATTTGAATTTACATGTTCGAAACAATTGCTCGCCGGAGAGGCCTCAGTGCTTTCTCGGCAGTGCATGGCAAGGTGGATATGTGACTGAAACACCCGACGTGACCTGGCTCACAATCCCCGACCTGACCGAGATCCTTGGGCTCAAGGTCAGTCAGGTTCGCCGCCTCATTGAGGATCGGTCCCTGCTCGCGAGTCGAATTGATGGCGTGTGGAAGGTGCCCGCCCTCTTCATCGTCGACGGCGAACCCATGCACGAACTCAAGGGAACCCTCGTGGTGCTCGCTGATAGCGGCTTCAGTGACGACGAGGCGATGCACTGGCTCCTCACCGAGGAAGAGAGCCTCGGCGTTGCCCCCATCACTGCATTGCTTGCCGGCCGCAAGGCCGAAGTACGGCGCGTCGCGCAGGCTCTCGGTTTCTGACCGTCCTCAGCGCCGGCCGTGCCGAAGGTGGCTACGCCACGCGTTGAGTGACGGTGTCGGCAAGCTGCATGAGCTGCGCCTTCGCGGAGGGGGCGATCGCAGCGTTGCGGAGAGCGTCTCGTGCGATGCCGACGTTGTGATCGATGATCCGCTCCATCTCGTCCACGGCCCCGCAGTCGCGAAGGGCCGTTCTTAGCATCGCGATCTGCTGGTCATCCAGCGTGGGGTCGCCCAGCAACTCGTCGAGAAGGTTGCGCACGGGACCAGGCAAGCGAGTACGTGCCAGCGCAATGAGTACGGTGCGCTTACCCTCGCGCAAATCGTCGCCCGCGGGCTTGCCCGTTACCGCGGGGTCGCCAAAGACGCCCAGCAGATCATCGCGAAGCTGGTAGGCGACGCCGAGGGGTAGGCCGAACGCTCGCAGGGCCGACAGCTGGGCAAGGCTCGCCCCGCCGAGCGCGGCTCCGATTGCCAGCGGCGCCTCGACGCTGTACTTCGCAGACTTGTAGACGATCACCCTGTGTGCGCGGCTGAGCGCGGTCGATTCGGGGTAGGTCGACCAGGCGTTCTCCTCGAGGATGTCGAGATACTGTCCTGCGGTGACCTCGGTGCGCATTCGTGCGAACTCCGCTCGCCCCGCGATGCCCAGTGCGGGGGTCGAGAGCAGCGCCGTGCCCTTATCGAAGAGCTCGTCGCTCCATCCGAGCAGGAGGTCTCCCAGCAACAGCGCGGCCGAGGAGCCGAATGACGCAGCATCGCCCGCCCATCCGGCCTTCTTGTGCGCGAACTCGAAGCTCTTGTGAGCAGCTGGCGCACCACGGCGGGTGTCGGAGTTGTCCATGATGTCGTCGTGCACGAGGGCGGCGGCGTGAAATATTTCCAGCGCGGATGCGGCGAGAACGACTCCGGGAAGATCTGCCGAGACCTCTTCGTCTGCAAGGGGGTCGAAGGTGGATGACGGTACAGCGGACGCGGCCTGCCATCCCCAGTAGCAAAACAAGGCTCGGAAGCGCTTGCCGCCGGACAGGAATCCGCTCGCCAAGTCAGTCACTATCGAGAGCTCGGGGGCGATGCCTGACAGTTCGACCGATCGGTCTGAGATGAACTCGTCGATTCTCAGTTGAATCAGGTCAACTAACCGGGTACTCTCAGCCACCCGTCTAGCCTAGCCACCATGGCGGGCGTACTATTGAGCGTACGTCGAGCTATCGCGTCGATCCCAAGCCTGAAGGGAACAGGATGCCACTTTCCGAGCAAGAGCAGCGCCTCCTGGAAGAGATGGAGCGCAGTCTCTATCAAAACGACGCCGATTTCGTGGCGACGGTCAGCCAGCACCGCGGCAAGACGAACTACACGATCCTTGCCGTGGGCGTTCTCGTCGCCGTACTGGGAATCGCAACACTCGTCGGCGGAGTCATCATTCGCCAGCCTCTCGTAGGCGTTCTCGGGTTCGCAATCATGTTCGTTGGAGTGCTGCTTGCGGTAGCGCCGCCGCGCCGCGCAGCCCAGGCGGGCGAGCCAGCGGCCGCGCCCAAGCGAGCAAGGTCATCGTCGCGTTTCATGGACAACCTGAACGACCGATGGGACAACCGGCAAGACGGCCGGGAGTAGTCCCACACCCTCTTCTTCAGGGCCAGCCTTCGGGCTGGCCCTTTTTTTGTGCCCAAATGCGCCCCAATAAGCCGTAACCGCTCCAATTTCCTCCACCTCTGTGGGTCAGTAATTTACTGGGGTCTGGAGGCATCAGTCGCGCGAAAGCACGCAAATTCATTGTTTAGTGGTGGAAAGTGGAGTAAAGTGGAGCAAACCTGAATCCGGGCCGGAGAATGAGGGGAGGGCCAGTCATGTTTCTTGGCACCTACGCCCCCAAGCTCGACGACAAAGGGCGCATCATCCTGCCGGCCAGATTCTGGGATGAACTCTCAGCGGGCGTCGTCGTCACGCGTGGCCTCGAGCGCTGCCTCTTCGTTTACAGCCAGCGCGAATTCGAGGTGCTGCACGGAAAGATCAAGAGCGCGCCCGTCACCAACAAGCAGGCCCGTGACTTTCTGAGGGTCTTTCTCTCCGGGGCAAGTCAGGAGTCGCCGGACTCCCAGCGCCGCGTCACGATCCCTGCGAACCTCCGCGAGTACGCCGGTCTCGGTCGCGACCTCACCGTGATCGGTGCTGGCGATCGCGCCGAGATCTGGGACACCGAGGCGTGGAACAACTACTACGAGAACGTCGAGTCCGACTTCGTGAACACCACGGAGGAGGTGATCCCCGGGCTCTTCTGATGCCCCGACGCTGACTCCCAGCCGGCATGCCCTGACTTTCTTCCCCGATGTCAGGTCTTTACCGGATGGGGATCAGCACCGGGGAGTCGCCCAGGAACACCATGAACGACAAAGCGATCCACACTCCCGTGATGCTCGAGCGCACCATCGAGCTGCTTGCGCCAGCCCTGCAGAAGCCGGGCGCGGTGTTGGTGGATGCGACACTCGGCATGGGTGGTCATGCTGAAGCGCTTCTCGCCCGCTTCGACAACATCACTCTCGTTGGCATTGACCGCGACACCGATGCTCTCGCGATCGCTTCAGCCCGACTCGAACCTTATGCCGACCGGGTGCACCTCGTGCACGCCGTCTACGACGAGATCGGCACGGTGCTGCGGGATCTCGAGATTCCGCGCGTCGCGGGCATCCTCTTCGACCTGGGGGTTTCCTCGCTGCAGCTTGATCGCGTCGAGCGCGGTTTCTCGTACTCACAAGACGCTCCGCTGGATATGCGGATGGATGCAACGGGGGAGCGCACCGCTGCGACGATCCTGGCCACGTACAGCGAGGCAGAGCTTCGTCGCATCTTCTACGAATATGGCGATGAGAAACTCGCGCCGCGGTACGCGAGCAAGATCGTGCAGCGCCGTGAGCTGCGCCCGCTCGAAACCTCGGCCGAGCTCGTCGACGTGATCATCGCGGCAACCCCCGCCGCGGCGCAGCGTGCGGGCCACCCGGCAAAGCGCGTCTTCCAGGCTCTGCGCATTGAGGTCAACCAGGAGCTCTCGGTGCTGGAGCGCGCCATCCCCGACGCGGTCGACGCGCTCGAGGTCGGCGGCCGCATGGTCGTGTTGTCGTACCAGTCTCTCGAAGATCGCATCGTGAAGCGCGTGCTGCAGGCGCGATCACGTTCCACCGCGCCCGCCGGACTGCCGGTCGAGTTGCCCCAGCACAAGCCGGAGTTGCGACTCCTGGTTCGCGGAGCCGAGCTTGCGAGCGACGAAGAGAAGCGTGAGAACCCGAGGGCTACGCCCGTGCGCTTGCGTGCCATCGAACGTTTGCGGGATGTCGCATGAGCACCAATCTCGCCTACGCGCGTCCGAGCAGCCTCCCCGAGCGTGAGCCGCGGCAGCACCCGCGACACATCGAGGTCGTCGCCACCCGCGCGCAGCGTCGTGCGCGCCCGAAGATTGCCTACGCCGTTGTGACGGTGGTGAGCCTGTTCCTCATCTTTGCCGCGCAGCTCCTGCTGAGCATCGTCGTCTCCGATGGCGCCTACCAGATCGAAGGGCTGCAGAACCAGAAGAAGGAACTGTTGCGCACCGAGCAGGCGCTCAACGAGAACCTCGACCTGCTCGCCTCGACTCAGCACCTCGCTGCCAATGCGGCGCACCTGGGGATGGTTCCGAGCGCGAGCCCGCTGTTCCTCGACATCCAGACCGGCGGCGTCGCTGGGGCCCCCGGTTCCATCGACCGGGTGGGCTGCGGCGGCCAATGCAATCTTGTCGCGAACTCGCTGCTTACCGGCATGCCGCTCACCAATCCGGCTGCCCCCACCACCACAGTGGGTTCCACGACAACAACTCAGGCTCCGACCACCCAGCAAGCGCCAACGGCTCCCGTCGTCGTCAACGACATACCGGCACCCGTGACTCACTAGGAATGCAATGAGAACGAAGCGAAGCAGGGCACGCATCTCTCTTGCCGTGATCGCCATCTTTGCTGTGGTTGTGGTCTTCGCAGTGCGGCTGATCGACATTCAGCTCGTGCAGGCACAGGAACTCAACGCGCAGTCGCTCTCCAAGCGAGCGCAGGAGCTTGTCACCTACGGCGTTCGCGGCGACATCATCGACGCCAACGGAGCAGTGCTCGCCGACAGCGTCGAGCGGTACGACATCACCGCATCGCCACGCAGTGCCCTTGCAGGCACAGGGGCGGCGGTATCGGTGCCCGAAGCGCTCGCCAAGATCGCGGCAATAACGAAGCAGGATCCCGCCGCGCTCATGACAGCGCTCACCGCCGACCCCGCGTCCGACTTTGCGTATCTCACGAAGGCCGTGACTCTTGAGGTGTTCCAGGCCGTGCGCGAGCTCGATATCCCGTGGGTGTACTTCGAGCTGCGTCCGAGCCGCACCTATCCCAACGGCGCCATCGCAGGAAACCTCGTCGGCTTCATCGGAACCGATGGCCCCCAGGCGGGCCTCGAACTGAGCGAAAACGAGTGCCTTGCCAGCACGAATGGCACAGCAACCTACGAAAAGGGCGAGGACGGCGTACAGCTGCCGGGCAGCATCGTCACGACCGAAGAAGCCAAGAACGGCGGCACCCTGCGCCTGACGATCGACCGTGATCTTCAGTTCTACGTGCAGCAACGAATGGCGCAGACTGCCGCAGACCTCGGGGCGACCACAACCACCGCGGTGGTAATGCGAGTGAGTGACGGCGCGCTCATGGCTGTCGCCGATTACCCCTCGGTCGACCCCAACAACGTCGAGGGTGTGCCGAACACCGCGCTCGGATCGCTCGCGTTCTCGAGCCCCTACGAGCCAGGCTCCACGATGAAGGCCCTGACGACGGCAATGCTGGTCGACGCCGGCCTCGTCAACGCGGGCACCCAGATCAATGCGCCGGGACGGCTGTATCTCTCGGACGGCAGCTACATCAAGGATTCCTGGGCGCACGATGACACGCACTACACGCTCGCGGGGGCGCTGGTCGATTCATCCAACACGGCCTTCTCGATCCTTTCTGGCCCGGTCGACAAAGACCTTCGCCGCGAGTACATGCTGAAGTTCGGCCTCAACACCGAGACCGAAGTGCAGTTCAACGGTGAGGCCGAGGGAGACGTACCGCAAACCCAGAACTGGGATGAGCGCACGAACTACAACGTGCAGTACGGGCAGGGTCTCACGGTGACCGCGGTGCAGCTCGCGAGCGCCTACCAGGCGATCGCCAACGGGGGAGTGCGCGAACCCGTCAAGCTCGTCTCGGGGTGCGAGTGGCCCGACGGAACGGTCACCGACCAGCCCACGGGTGAGGCGACGCGAGTAATCTCCGAATCGGCCTCCCGCCAGACGCTCGACATGATGGAACAGGTTGTCTCGCAGGGTGGCAACGGGCCCGTCATCCAGATTCCCGGATATCGCATCGCGGCCAAGAGCGGTACCGGTGAAGTCGCCGAAAACGGTGTCTACGGCGACAAGCTGATCATTTCCTTCGCGGGAGTCGCCCCCGCCGACAACCCGCAGTACGTGGTTATCGTCACCGCGAGCATCCCCAGTAGCATGTATAACTCAAGCGCAATCGCGTCAACTTTCCACGACGTGATGGCACAGACGCTGACGGCGTTCCGGGTGACGCCGTCAACCGAGCCCGGCCCGATCTTGCCGCTAACGTGGTGATGCACCCATAACCTGGAGGATCGAGTGACTGACGGTGAGGCCTCGATCCTTCGCCCCGAACATCCGTCGGCCCGGCCGCTCGCGATGCTCGCGAGCGAGTTTTCCCTCGAGACCCGTGGCTCGCTTGACGGGGTCGAGGTCACCGGCATAACGCTCAACACCGACAACCTCCAGCCGGGCGACCTGTACGTCGGGGTGCAGGGTGTTCGTCGCCACGGCGCGGTTTTTGCCAGCCAGGCCAAAGAGGGCGGCGCTGTAGCAGTGCTCACGGATGCCGCTGGCGCAGAACTCGCGGCCGACAGCGGGCTGCCCATCATCGTGGTGGATTCACCACGTGAGGCACTGGGGGCAATCTCGGCCTGGGTGTACCGCACCGCCGAGTCGTCGCCGCTGCTGTTTGGCATCACCGGCACCAACGGCAAGACGAGTGCGTCGTACCTACTGCACGGCATCCTCAAGCAGCTGGGGTTGGTCACCGGTCTCAGCACTACGGCCGAGCGCGCGATCGGCGATCTCGCCGTCACAAGCAGCCTGACGACACCCGAGGCAACCGAGATTCACGGACTCCTTGCTCGCATGCGCGAAAGCGAAGTGCGTGCAGTGACCCTCGAGGTGAGCGCGCAGGCACTCAGCCGCAATCGTGTCGACGGCCTCGTGTTCGACGTCGTGTCGTTTCTCAACCTCAGCCACGACCACCTCGACGACTACGCCGACATGGAGACCTACTTTCAGGCCAAGCTGCCGTTGTTCGAGCCAGACCGTGCGCGGCGCGGCGTGGTGTCGCTCGACACGGCCTGGGGCGAGCGTGTGGTCGAGGCATCCCACATTCCCATCACGACCATCGCCTCCCAACCCGATACCGGAGCGGAGTGGGTCGTGTCCGTGCTCGAGGAGCGCGCTGAGTACACCGAGTTCACCCTCACGGGGCCGGAGGGGCGCTCGCTCACGACGCGTGTGCCCGTGATCGGCCGACACATGGCGGCGAACGCAGGGCTCGCGATCGTGATGCTCGTCGAAGCCGGTTTCGAGCTCGAGGCGATCGGACACGCCCTCGACCAAGACGGCGGCATCGTCGCGTATCTTCCTGGACGCATCGAGCGCGTATCAGGAGATTCCGGGCCCGCGGTCTACGTCGACTACGGCCATAGCCCTGACGCGTTCCTGACGACGATGGCGGCGATCCGCAAATTCACGACCGGGCGTCTGATTATGGTGTTTGGCGCCGACGGCGATCGAGACGCATCAAAACGTATAGAGATGGGCCGAATCGGTTCTGAGGAGGCTGACGTGCTCGTCATCACCGACTACAACCCTCGATTCGAGGATGCAGCGGCAATTCGTCGCACGCTGCTGGAGGGCGCCGCGACCGCTGAGCACCCCGCGGAGATTCACGAGGTCGCGTCGCAGGCCCAGGCGATCCGTGCTGCCATGGCGATGGCACGCGAGTCCGACTCGATCCTGTGGGCAGGTCCAGGTCACGAGGACTACATCGACGTGCAAGGCGAAAAGCTGCCGTTCTCGGCTCGAGACGAGGCGCGTCGTGCCCTCCGTGAGGCGGGCTGGGCGTGATCGAGCTGACTCTCGGTGAGATCGCCGACGTGACCGCGGGCCGACTCGTGGGGGATGCCGCAACCGTTGTTGCGGGAGAATCGCACACCGACTCCCGCAAGGTCGTGCCGGGATCGATCTTCTTCGCCCTTCCCGGTGAATTCACTGACGGCCATCTCTTCGCGGGCATGGCGGTCGAGAACGGCGCAGTGCTGCTCATCGTCGAGCGGGAGCTCGAGGTTGGTATTGCCCAGATCGTCGTGCGCGACGGCGTCGAGGCTCTTGCCGCACTCGCTCGCGAGGTCGTCGCACGCGTGCGTGCACGAGGCTCGCTGCGCGTTGTCGCAGTGACGGGCTCGAACGGCAAGACGACGACCAAGAACATGCTGCGCGCGATTCTTGAGACCCAGGGCGCGACGGTTGCGCCGTTCGGCTCGTTCAACAACCACGTGGGCGCTCCCATCTCCATGCTGGCCGTGAACTACGACACGCGCTTCCTCGTCGTTGAAATGGGAGCAAGCGCGATCGGTGAGATCACCAAGCTCGTGAAGATCGTGATGCCCGATATCGGCATCGTGCTCAAGGTCGGACTCGCTCACGTCGGCGAATTCGGTGGACCCGATGCTGTAGAACGTGCCAAGAGCGAGATGGTGAAAGACCTGCCAGCCTCTGCCGTTGCGGTGCTCAACCGAGATGACCCGCGCGTCGCGGGTATGGCACACATGACCGCGGCACCGGTGACCTGGTTCGGGCTTGACGATGACGCCGACGTGCGCGGCAGTGACATCGAGGCGACCGCATCCGGAACGGCGTTCACACTCGAGGCAGACGGCCAGTCTCGTCGAGTTCAGTTGCGCATTCTCGGTGAGCACCACGTCATGAATGCACTTGCAGCCATTGCTGCGACCCGTGCTCTCGGAGTATCCATCGAGCACTCGGTGCCGGCTCTCGAAACGCTCGCTCGAGCCGCACGGTGGCGAATGGAAGTGCAGCCCCGCCCCGACGGCGTCGTTGTCATCAACGATGCCTACAACGCCAGCCCGGACTCCATGGCCGCTGCTCTCAAGACTCTCGCGCAAATCACCACAGGCGGCCAACGATCGGTTGCCGTGCTGGGCGAGATGGCCGAGCTGGGAGAGTACGCCAACGAAGAGCACGACCGCATCGGTCGCCTCGCCGTGCGCCTCAACGTCAAGAAGCTCATCGTGGTGGGGCACAATGCGCGCCACATCCACAATGCTGCGGGTCTCGAAGGTTCGTGGGATGGAGAGTCGGTGCTCGTGGCCACCGCCGACGAGGCATACGATCTGTTGCGTGACCAGTTGCATGCCGGAGATGTCGTGCTCGTGAAGTCTTCTGGTTCGGCCGGCCTGCGCTTTCTCGGCGACCGCATCGCGGGGGTGACCGAGTGATCGCTCTGCTTATCGCGGGTGGATTCTCGCTCGCGTTCACCCTGTTGCTCACGCCGCTGTTCATTAAGGCGTTCATCAAGCTCGGCTGGGGCCAGTTCATTAGAGATGACGGTCCCCAGTCCCATCACGCCAAGCGTGGAACTCCCACCATGGGCGGCATCGTCTTCATTCTGGGCTCGACGATCGGCTACTTCGTTGGCCATCTGGTCGCTCAGGAGACGCCGAGCCTGTCGGGCTTGCTCGTCATCTACCTCATGGTCGGCCTCGGTATCGTCGGCTTCATCGATGATTTCCTCAAGACCCGCAAGCAGCGCAGCCTGGGGCTCGGCGGCTGGTCCAAGATTCTCGGGCAGGTGATTGTTGCCGGTGGCTTTGCGGCACTCGCGCTGAACTTTCCCGACGAGAACGGCCTCACGCCGGCATCGTCGATGATCTCCGCGATCCGCGACATCCACTGGCTCGACCTTGCGACGTTTGGCGTCGTGATCGGCGGCATCCTCTTTGCGCTGTGGTCGACCGTCATCATCGTCGGTGCCTCGAACGGCGTCAATGTCGCGGATGGCCTCGACGGCCTCGCATCCGGCGCAGCGATCTTCTCGATCTCGGCCTACATCTTCATCGGTTTCTGGCAGTTCAACCAGTCGTGCTTCAACCTGAATCTCGATGAGGATGTCGCGAACAAGTGTTACGAGGTGCGCGACCCGCTCGACCTTGCGATCATCGCCGCTGCGATCTGCGGTGCGCTCATCGGATTCCTCTGGTGGAACACGTCACCCGCCCAGATCTTCATGGGAGACACCGGCTCGCTCGGCCTGGGTGGCGCTCTCGCCGGTCTCGCGATCATGAGCCGCACGGAGCTATTGCTCGTCATCATCGGCGGCCTTTTCCTCATCGTGACCGGATCGGTCATCTTGCAGCGCGCGTACTTCAAGCTCACCAAGGGCAAACGCATCTTCTTGATGAGCCCCTTGCATCACCACTTTGAACTCAAGGGCTGGGCCGAAATCACGGTTGTCGTGCGCTTTTGGTTGATCTCCGCGCTCTTCGTCGCTGTGGGTGTCGGTCTCTTCTATCTCGAATGGGTCAACCAGTAGTCGTGCGCGATCTCGATGCCCTCACCAGCTGGCACGCCGAGTGGAAGTCGCTGCGAACGGTGGTGCTCGGCCTCGGAGTCACGGGCTTCGCGGCGGCCGACACTCTCGTCGAGCTGGGCTGTGACGTTCTCGTGGTCTCATCGCAGGCCACGCCGGAGCGTGCCGACCTGCTCGAGGTCATCGGTGCGCGGCTCGTCGTGCAGCCCGATGCCGCGGTCATGCCGGCTGAGATCGAGGCATTCGATCCCGAGCTCATCATCGTGTCGCCCGGCTACCCGGTACATCATGTGATTCTCGAGTGGGCGTACGGCGCTGGCGTGGCGATCTGGGGTGACATCGAGCTGGCCTGGCGACTTCGCGACAAGGTGGGAACGCCCGCGGAGTGGATCGCGGTCACGGGCACGAACGGCAAGACCACGACCGTGCAGCTCACCGAACACCTGCTCGTGTCGAGCGGGCAGCGGGCGATCGCCGTGGGCAACATCGGTGTGCCCGTCCTCGACGCGATTCGCGACCCGATCGGGTTTGACACGCTCGTCGTGGAGCTTTCCAGCTTTCAGCTCCACTGGATTCGCCGCGAGGGGCCGGGCTCGCTTGCCCCGCTGGCGAGCGTGTGCCTCAACGTCGCCGACGATCACCTCGACTGGCACGGTTCGCGCGAGGCCTATCGTGATGCGAAGGCCACCGTGTACTGGAATACCCGGGTCGCTTGTGTGTACAACAAGGCCGACGAAGCCACAATGCACATGGTCGAGGAGGCCGACGTGCAGGATGGCTGCCGCGCCGTGGGCTTCGACCTCGGAACCCCCGGCCCGAGTGATGTCGGCCTGGTCGGCGACATTGTCGTGGACCGCGCTTTTCACGAGGATCGCCGAGCGACGGCCCTTGAGCTCACCACTCGGGGGGAGCTCCGTGAGATCGGGCTTGCCGCTCCGCACATGGTCGCCAACGTTCTCGCCGCCGTGGCGCTCGCTCGTGCGGCGGGTGTCCCCGCCGAGACCGTCCGCGACGCGCTGTTCACGTTCAGGGTCGACCACCACCGAACCGAGTCCGTGGGGCTCGGCGACCACGTCCTGTGGGTGGATGACTCGAAAGCTACGAACCCGCACGCCGCGGATGCCTCGCTCAGGTCGTTCGACTCGGTGGTGTGGATTGTGGGCGGCTTACTCAAGGGTGTTGAGCTCGGCGAGCTCGTCGAACGGCACGCGAAGCGCTTGCGTGGCGCCGTGGTGATTGGTGTCGACCGCGCGGCAGTGCTGGCAGCATTCGCACGACACGCGCCCGAGGTGAGCGTGTTCGAAGTGCGGGCAACCGAAACTAGCAAGGTAATGCCGGAGGCAGTGCAGTTGGCTGCAGCCGTCGCAGTCGCGGGTGATGTTGTGTTGCTCGCACCGGCCGCGGCATCCATGGATCAGTTCACCGACTATGCAGACCGGGGCGACAGGTTCGCCGCTGCTGTGAAATCACACCTGGGAGGTGCAGCGGATGACGACAGCTCGCAATCCGGCGGCCCCCCGACGGCGCCCGACCCCCGCTGAGACTCCGCGGGCATCGAAGCCCGCGTTCGCGATCGTGCCGGTGAGACGCATCTTCGGTGCGCAGAATCGCAACTATTTCCTGCTGCTCGGAACCACGGTCTTCCTGGTCGCGTTCGGGCTCGTCATGGTGCTGTCGTCGTCGTCGGTTGAGTCGAACGTCGATGGTGAGGGCTTCTTCGGCCGATTCGTGCGGCAGGGGCTTGTCGCAGTGCTCGGCATCCCCATCATGCTCATCGCGTCGCGCATGCCGCCGCGGTTCTGGAAGCGCTGGGCCTGGCCCGCCCTCATCGTCGGTGCCGCGCTGCAGCTCGTCGTGTTCCTTCCCGGACTCAGCTACGACTATGGCGGCAACCGCAACTGGATTTCGGTCGGTGGATTCCAGCTGCAGCCCTCCGAATTCGTCAAGATCGCCCTCATCGTCTGGGTGGCGTGGGTGCTCTCTACCAAGCAGGACCTGCTGGGCGACTGGAAGCACGTTGCCCTGCCCATCGTGCCCGTGGCGGGCGCAGCCATCGGATTCGTGCTCATCGGCAGCGACCTCGGCACGGCGATCGTCATGGGAATGATCGTCTTCGGGTGCCTCTATTTCGCCGGGGTACGCCTCAAGTTTCTCGCGGTGGGCCTGCTGGGGGTGTCGTTGCTTGCCGTGCTCATGGCATTTGCGAGCCCGTCACGCGCCGAGCGCATCACGGTGTGGATGAATGGATGCTCGAGTGCCGACTATTCCGGCTTGTGCTGGCAGGTGCAGCACGGCTTCTGGGCTCTCGCGGCCGGGGGACTGTTCGGCAGTGGTCTCGGCAACTCCAAGGCCAAATGGAACTGGCTGCCCGAAGCCGACAACGACTTCATCTTCGCGATCATTGGAGAGGAACTGGGCCTGATCGGCGCCCTCGTCGTGCTCATCCTGTTCGTGGTTCTCGCCATCGCGTTTGTTCGAATCATCCGCGCAAGCCGCGACAACTTCGCCCGCATCGTCACGGGCGGCGTGATGGTGTGGGTGGTCGGCCAGGCCTTCGTCAACATCGCGGTGGTGCTCGGCGTGTTGCCTGTACTGGGAGTGCCGCTGCCGCTCATATCCGCGGGCGGCTCCGCTCTGATTGCTACTCTTCTGGGTATTGGAGTCGTGCTGTCGTTTGCACGCAACAACGATCGGGAACCCCAGGAGTGACCACCTACCTGTTGGCCGGCGGCGGGACCGCTGGCCATGTCAATCCGTTGCTCGCCGTAGCCGATCGCCTGCGGCAGAAGCATCCGGATGCCACGATCCTCGTGCTTGGCACGAAGGAGGGCCTCGAGTCGCGCCTCGTGCCTGAACGCGGCTACGAGCTCCTGACGATCGCGCGCCTGCCGTTTCCTCGTCGTCCCGACGCTGCGGCCATCCGGTTTCCCCAGGGCCTGCGACGCGCGGTCGATGAGGTGCGCTCGATGATCCGCGATCGCCAGGTCGACATCGTCGTGGGCTTCGGCGGCTATGCCGCAGCGCCGGCGTACATCGCGGCCAATCAAGAGAAGATTCCTCTCGTGATCCACGAGGCGAATGCTCGTCCGGGCATCGCCAATCGGCTGGGGGCCCAGCTGACGAAGTATGTGGGCGTCGCCTTCCGGGGCACCAAGATCAAAAACGCAACCTGGGTCGGGCAACCCCTGAGGCGCGAGATCGAGCAGCTCGACCGCTTCGAGTCGCGGCGCGAAGGCATCCGCCTCTTCAGCCTCGATGAATCGAAACCGACGTTGCTCGTGACGGGAGGCTCCTCCGGGGCCAAGCGCATTAACGACACGATCGCCGAGTCGATCACCGCAATTCTCGGTGCCGGCTGGCAGGTCATCCATGTAACGGGGGCGTTTAGAGACGAGGCAGCGCCGGTCGACCTGCCGGGCTACCTTGTGCTCAAGTACCTCGATCGCATGGATCTCGCGCTTGCCGTCGCCGACCTGAGCCTGGGTCGAGCGGGCACCTCGACGGTCGCCGAAGTGACTGCTCTCGGTGTTCCGGCGGTGTTTGTGCCGTATGCCTCTGGCAATGGAGAACAGAAGCTCAACGCCCGCGACGCGGTCGCAGCGGGGGGAGCGATTGTCGTAGCCGATGCGGACTTCACCCCTGCGTGGGTTTCGAGCGATCTCGTGCCGTTATTGCGCCACCGCGCGACCATCGCAGACATGGCTGCCCGCATCGCCACGGTGGGAGCGCTTGATGGCACCGACCGCATGGTGAAGCTCATCGAATCCGCGCTCGACCGGCCCGCGTCCGGTATGCACGCGGCCGACAAGTAAAATCGATAACGATGATCAAGCCCGACCTCTCCATGCCCCTTCCCGCAGAACTGTCGGCGGTGCACTTCGTTGGCATCGGCGGATCGGGGATGAGCGGCATCGCCCGCCTGTTCATCGCGTCGGGCCACACGGTGTCCGGATCCGACCGGTCGGAAAACCACAACACCGAAGACCTGCGCGCGCTCGGGGCACAGGTGTCGATCGGCCACTCGGCCGACGCACCCGGATTGGCCGGGGCGAGCGCTCTCGTTTATACGGGTGCCCTCTGGCCCGATAATCCCGAATACCTTGCGGCCGTCGAGCGGGGCATCCCGGTGCTTCACCGCTCACAGGCTCTGGCGTGGCTCATCAACCACAAGCGCCTCGTCGCCGTCGCAGGAGCGCACGGCAAGACGACGTCGACGGGCATGATCATCACTGCGCTGCTCGAGCTGGGTGCCGATCCGAGCTTCGTCAACGGCGGGGTGATCCAGTCGCTTGGAGTGAGTTCGTCGTTCGGCTCCGGCGAGTTGTTCGTGGTCGAGGCCGACGAGTCCGATGGCTCATTCCTTCTGTATGAGACCGCGGTCGCGCTCATTACCAATGTCGATGCCGACCACCTCGATCACTACGGATCGCACGACGCCTTCGACGCCGCATTCGTCGAGTTCGCGAGCAAGGCTTCCGAACTCGTCGTCGTCTCTAGCGATGACGCTGGTGCGGTGCGCGTTACCCGGGCACTGCAGCACAAGCGCATCGTCACGTTCGGTGAGCACGAGGATGCCACCGTGCGCATCCACTCGATCGTTGCCGACGGCCCCGTGTCGTTCTCCCTGCGATTCGAGGGCAAGGATTACTCGACCACCCTCACGGTTCCGGGAAAGCACAACGCACTCAACGCCGCGGGTGCTTTCGCGGTACTGGTTGGTCTCGGCTTCGACCCACAGGCCGCGCTAGACGGTATCTCCCGCTTCGGCGGCACCGAGCGGCGTTTCGAGCTGCACGGCGTCGTGCGCGGAGTAAGCGTCTACGACGACTACGCACACCACCCCACCGAGGTCGCCGCTGCCCTGGAAGCGGCGCGCAGCGTCGTTGGCGAAGGGCGCATCATCGCGGTGCACCAGCCGCACCTCTACAGCCGCACCCAGGCGATGGCCGGAGAGTTCGCCGCTACCTACGAACGACTCGCCGACCACACGATCGTTCTCGACGTCTTCGGTGCGCGGGAAGATCCCGTTCCCGGTGTCACGGGAGCACTCGTGTCGCAGCGCTTTGATGATGCATCGCGCGTCGACTACCTCCCCGACTGGCAGCAGGCGGCCGACCGCGCCGCCGATATTGCACGGCCCGGCGACCTCATCATGACTCTCAGTTGCGGCGATGTGTATCGCATCGTTCCCCAGCTGCTTGAGTCTCTCGAGCACCGTCCATCGGGCACCGCTTAGCCATGAAGAGGCCTGAAGGTTTCGACCCGCCCGGACGGCAGCAGCCCCCTCCGCCAGGTCGCAAGCCCATCCAGCCGCGCTCTGCCAAGCCCAGGCCAAGCCAGCCGAAACCCCAGCAGCAACCGGCCTCGCCTCGACCGCCGCAGTCGAGCAAGCCCGCCCAGCCTCGCCCGGGCAAGCCCTCAACGCATGCGCCCCGGCCGGATGCCGCGGCCAAGGCCGAACTGCGACGAGCCGCGCGCGAGCGACGTCGCTTCGAGAAGGCGGAGGTGCGACGCTTCACGCGACGCGCGCGCAATCGCCGGGTCACTATCGCGGTGGTGGCTGGCACCCTGCTCACCCTCGTGGGCCTCGTTGTCACGGCGGTGTATTCGCCGATCCTCGCGTTACGGCAGGTGAGCGTTGACGGCACGTCGAGGATCAATGCCGAAGAGGTAGTCACGGCCGTCAGCGGCCAGCTCGGCACTCCGCTAGCCCTCATCGACTTCGGACGCATCACCACCGAGCTCGGCGCCTTCCCGCTCATTCGCAGCTACGTCACCGAGACGGTGCCGCCCGACAAGCTCATCATTCACATCGTCGAACGACAGCCCGTCGGGTCGATCAAGGTGGGCGACACCTTTCGTCTGGTCGACCCCGCAGGTGTGACGGTTGCCGAGTCGCCGGAGAGGCTGCCCGGCGTGCCCGTCATCGACATCGACGGAGCAGACATCACGAGTCCCGCTTTCGCCTCGGTCGTCGAGGTGTTGCTCGCACTGCCGGCGACGCTTCTTGCCCAGGTGGACAGCATCTCGGCGCACACCCAGGACGACGTGTCTCTCGTTCTCACGGGGGTCGGCCAACGGGTGACGTGGGGCAGTGCATCCAACTCCGTCGACAAGGCGGCATTATTGGCCGCGCTAATCGCAGTGACCGATCCCACGCTCGCGGGCGAGTTCGACGTGTCCGCGCCGAGCAACGGCGTGTTCCGTCCCGCGGGATAACGCTGCTCTTTCCGACACGCGGGGATGGGTGCCACCCGAGGGGGAGAGGCCGACCTACTCTCACTACAGGAAATACATACTGAGCATAACTTTAATCCTCAACTAGAGGTTGAAGGTCAGTATTGCTCTTGAAACACAGGCAGCGGAGGCCGGAAGTGACGTCAAACCAGAACTACCTAGCAGTCATCAAGGTGGTCGGCATCGGTGGTGGCGGTGTCAACGCCGTGAACCGAATGATCGAACTCGGCCTGCGCGGCGTCGAGTTCATCGCAATCAACACCGACGCCCAGGCGCTGCTGATGAGCGATGCTGACGTCAAGCTTGACGTGGGCCGTGAGCTCACACGAGGCCTCGGAGCGGGCGCCGACCCAGAGGTGGGGCGCCGCGCTGCGGAAGACCACGCTGAAGAGATCGAAGAGGCCCTTGCGGGTGCCGACATGGTCTTCGTCACGGCAGGCGAGGGTGGTGGAACCGGAACCGGTGGAGCGCCCGTCGTCGCCCGAATCGCGAAGTCGATCGGCGCCCTGACCATTGGTGTCGTCACGAAGCCGTTCGGTTTCGAGGGCAAGCGCCGTTCGTCTCAGGCCGAGATTGGCGTTGCGGCGCTCAAGAACGAGGTCGACACCCTCATCGTCGTTCCCAACGACCGCCTGCTCGAAATCAGCGACCGCGGCATCAGCATGCTTGAGGCTTTCGCCACAGCAGATCAGGTACTGCTCGCCGGGGTGCAGGGCATCACCGACCTCATCACGACCCCCGGTCTCATCAACCTCGACTTCGCAGATGTGAAGTCCGTCATGCAGGGCGCTGGTTCCGCGCTCATGGGCATCGGTTCCGCTCGAGGTGCTGACCGTGCCATCAAGGCAGCGGAACTTGCCGTCGCCTCCCCACTCCTCGAAGCATCGATCGACGGCGCGCACGGCGTGCTCCTGTCGATTCAGGGCGGCTCCAACCTCGGCATCTTCGAGATCAACGACGCCGCTCGTCTCGTGCAGGAGGCCGTGCACCCCGAGGCCAACATCATCTTCGGTGCGGTCATCGATGACACGCTCGGCGACGAAGTGCGCGTGACGGTGATCGCGGCGGGATTCGATGGCGGCGAGCCGGTCGTCAAGAAGGGTGAGGCGCGCCGCACCAACTATGTCGTGCCCGAGGTGGCGTCAGCAGAGCCCGAGACCGTGCAGAACCTCGCCGAGACCCAGCCGTGGTCTCCCGAGCCGAGCCTGGTGCACACCGCTCCCATCGATCGCAGCTTCGACGACGATGACAGCGACCTGGACATCCCCGACTTCCTGAAGTAGCCGTGGTTGACCCGCAGCTAGCCGAACGATTCGAGACGGTCAGCGCGGGGATCGTGGATGCCGCGCGCGCGGCAGGCCGTAATCCCGCGGAGCTCACGACGATCGTCGTCACGAAGTTTCACCCCGCCTCACTGGTGCGCGACCTCTTCGCGCTCGGAGCGCGCCACTTTGGGGAGAGCAGGCACCAGGAGGCCCAGCCCAAGATTGCGGAGCTCTCAGATCTCGAGGCCACGTGGCACTTCATTGGTCAGCTTCAATCCAAGAAGGCTCGCCAGGTGCGGGCGTACGCCGATGTCATCCACTCGGTGGATCGCGAGTCGCTCATTGAGGCCCTGGCTCTGACGGGCGTTCTCCCGGCCGACGCGGGCCCGGATGAGAGCGTGCGAGATATCTTCCTGCAGGTGAACCTCACCGATGACCCGGAACGCGGTGGCGCAGCACCCGCCGATGTACCCCGACTTGCTGAGGCGGCCGCCGCCGCGCCGGGGCTCACTCTGCTCGGACTCATGGCCGTTGCGCCCCTCGGCGAAGAGCCTGTACGGGCATTTGCTCGTGTACGCGAGCTCTCCGAGCGGGTCCGATCGCACGTGCCGACGGCCACCGCGCTGTCCATGGGAATGTCGGGGGACTATGCAGAAGCGATCTCCGAGGGCGCGACACACCTGCGCATTGGCACGGCAATCACGGGAAACCGCCCCGACCATGGTTAATCTCGAACCAAGGCAACACCATTTCGGAGGATCACAATGGCCAACCCACTGCGCAAGACCATGGTTTACCTCGGCCTCGCCGATGAGGACTACGAGTACGAGCAGGGTGCCCCTGCTGCGCCCGCAGCCCCAGTGGCGCGCCACGAGCCTGCGGCTGCAGGCCGCGCACCGGTCACTCCGCTGCGCCGCACCGCGCCGCGAGGCGGTGCATCCGAGATGAACGAGATTCTTACGGTGCACCCGCGCCAGTACAAAGACGCGCAGATCATTGCCGAAAACTTCCGCGAGGGAATCCCGGTCATCATCAATCTCTCCCAGATGAGCGAGCCGGATGCGCGGCGACTGATCGACTTTGCGAGCGGACTCTCCCAGGGTCTCTTCGGCAAGATCGAACGCGTCACCAACAAGGTCTTCCTGCTCTCGCCCTCGCACGTTGCCGTTTCCGGCGACCACGCGGAGGTGGAGTCCGACGTTGACGCGTCGTTCTTTGCGCAGCAGTAGTCCCCGCAGCGTCTAGTCTGTCGAGGTGACCTCCGGATCCCTCGTCTCCGTTATCGCCACGATTATCTACATCGCGTTGGTGATCTTCTTCGTGATGATGTGGGCGAGATTTATTCTCGACCTCGTTCGCGCCTTCGCTCGACAGTGGCGACCGCGCGGGTTGGGACTGGTTTTGGCCGAAGCAGTGTTTGCCGTCACCGACCCGCCCATCAAGGCAGTGCGGCGCGTTATCCCGCCTTTGCGCATCGGTGGAGCCGCGCTCGACTTCGCGTGGAGCATCGTCATGCTCGTCGTAATCATTCTTATTTCCGTCACACTGGGATTCGTCAATTAGCAACTCCGCTGTACTGTTGAAAAGTCGGGTGGGGTACAAACCGCACCTGCGAGTAATATGTGGCGTTAGTTCAACGTTCATGTAGACGGTGAAAGAAAGTGTTTGAGGTGACGACGATGGCTTTGACTCCTGAAGATGTAGTCAATAAGCGGTTCCAGCCGACCAAGTTCCGCGAGGGATACGACCAGGACGAGGTCGATGACTTCCTCGATGAGGTAGTTGTCGAGCTCCGCCGCCTCAACCAGGAGAACGAGGAGCTGCGCCAGCGGCTCGCATCGAGCGAATCGCGCGTCAACGAACTCCAGCGCTCCGCTCCCCAGGGCGGGTTCGCCCAGCAGGCGCCCGAGCCCGTTGCTCCTCCCGCAGCCCCTGTCGCTGCGCCCGTCGCGGCCGCCTACGCGGGTGGCGCGGTCGACGCCAACGCGATGGACCCAGGCAACACCAACAACCTCCTGCAGCTCGCTCGTCGCCTGCACGAGGAGCACGTGCGCGAGGGCGTCGAGAAGCGTGACGCACTCATCGCCGAAGGTCACGCCACGGCAGCGCGAATCGTTGAAGAGGCAGAGCGTGGCCAGCGTGCGCAGCTCACCTCGCTCGAGCAGGAGCGCGTGCAGCTCGAGGGCCGCATCGAGGAGCTCCGCAACTTCGAGCGCGAGTACCGGTCCAAGCTCAAGAGCTACATCGAGGGCCAGCTTCGCGACCTCGACTCCGCAGGCGAGCTGAGTTCTGCGCCCGCAGCGCCCCAGTACGCGGCTCCGGCCCAGTATGCGGCGCCGCAGGCCCAGTACAGCGCTCCCGTCGACTACGCAGCACCGAGTGACTTCGGTGGAGCGCCCGACTACTCGGCCCCGGCCGAATACGCGGCGCCCTCCGAGTACAAGCCGCAGGGCGACTTCACCGCACCGCCCGCCGAACCGACCAACCCGCCTTCGCCCTTCACGGGCGGATTTGCCGGCAACTGACACGCGACTAACGGCGAGTGACGCGAGGGCTTCGGCCCCCGCATTGCTCGCCGTTGTTGCTGTCCGGACTCAGTAGAGACTTTCCTCATGGAGAACCGCAGCCTTTTCGTGCCCGATGGCCTCGCAGGCGACCGAGTCGACTCCGCGATCGCCAAGCTTCTCGGCTTTTCGCGAACGTTCGCCGCAGAGGTCGCCGAGGCCGGGGGAGTGCTGCTCGACGGCAAGGTGCTGGGTAAGTCTGACCGGCTCACTGCGGGGGCATGGCTCGAGGTCAGCTGGGTATCGAAAACGGAGCCCACGATCGTGCCGGTTGTCGTATCCGATCTCACGATCGTGCACGACGACGACGACATCGTCGTGATCAACAAGCCCGCGGGAGTCGCAGCGCACCCCAGTGTCGGCTGGGACGGCCCGACGGTGCTCGGAGCTCTCGCGGGAGCGGGCTTCAGGATCGCGACATCCGGGGCCGCAGAACGCGCGGGAATCGTGCATCGCCTCGACGTGGGCACGAGCGGCCTCATGGTCGTTGCGAAGACCGAGACGGCGTACACGGCTCTCAAGCGCGCCTTCCACGACCGCGAGGTCGACAAGATCTATCACGCGGTCGTACAGGGCCACCCCGACCCCCTCACGGGCACGATCGACGCCCCGATCGGCCGCCATCCCGGGGCGAGCTGGAAGTTCGCCATCACTGCGGAGGGCAAAGCGAGCGTCACGCACTACGAAACGCTCGAGGCCTTCCCGTCGGCGAGCCTGCTTGAAATCCAGCTCGAGACCGGGCGCACCCACCAGATTCGTGTTCACATGGCGGCGCAGCGGCATCCCTGCGTGGGAGACGCGATGTACGGCGCCGATCCCACCATTTCGGCACGCCTCGGGCTGACCCGCCAGTGGCTTCATGCCAAACGGCTCGGCTTCGTGCATCCGGCAACGGGCGAGTACGTGCTCTTCGAAACCGGTTATCCCGACGACCTTCAACACGCACTTGAGGTGCTTCGCGGCGACTAGCGCGAGTCGGTTCGGGCGGCCCCGGTGGTCGGGATTAGGGTAAAGATTCCATCCTCAGCAAGTCGGAGCAACCGTGGCAGCCAATGACTCATTCGTGCATCTTCACGTGCACAGCGAGTACTCGATGCTCGACGGTGCAGCGCGAGTAAAACCCCTCATCGAAGCGGTCGCGGGCGAGGGGATGCCCGCCATCGCGATCACCGACCACGGAAACATGTTCGGCGCTTACGACTTCTGGCAGTCGGCTACGGCGCAGGGCATCAAGCCCATCATCGGAACTGAGGCGTACATCACGCCCGGCACCGCTCGGGGAGACAAGACCCGAGTTCGCTGGGGCGGCAGTCACCAGCAGCAAGACGACGTTGGTGGCTCGGGTTCCTACACTCACATGACCTTGTTGTCTGAGAACAACGAGGGCATGCACAACCTCTTCAAGCTCTCCTCCCTCGCCTCAATCGAGGGCTTCTACTTCAAACCGCGCATGGATCGGGAGTTGCTGAGCCGATACTCCAAGGGCATCATCGCGACCACCGGATGCGTCGGTGGTGAGGTGCAGACGCGCCTGCGGCTCGGGCAGTACGACGAGGCACGCAAGGCCGCGGCCGAGTTCCAGGACATCTTCGGCAAAGAGAATTTTTTCGCCGAGATCATGGATCACGGCATCGACATCGAGAAGCGCACGATGCAAGATCTCCTGCGCCTCGCGAAAGAGCTCGGCATGCCCCTCGTGGCGACGAACGACCTGCACTACACGCACGCCCACGACTCGACGGCCCACGCGGCTCTGCTCTGCGTACAGTCCGCGTCCACGCTCGATGACCCCAACCGGTTCAAGTTCGACTCCGACGAGTTTTATCTCAAGAGCGCGGCTCAGATGCGTGCGCTGTTCTCCGACTACCCCGAAGCCTGCGACAACACTCTGCTCATCGCAGAACGTTGCGAGGTCAACTTCGAGCACCGCGATCTCATGCCGCGTTTCCCCGTGCCCGAGGGCGAGACGGAGGCGACCTGGTTCGAAAAGGAGGTCGCCGCGGGAATGATGCGTCGCTTCCACAACAACCCATCCGAGGCGCATCTCGCACAGGCCAAGTACGAGGTCGACGTGATCAAGCAGATGGGCTTCCCCGGCTACTTCCTCGTCGTTGCCGACTTCATCTCGTGGGCAAAGGCCCAGGGAATCCGAGTGGGACCGGGCCGCGGTTCCGCTGCAGGATCAATGGCCTCGTATGCCATGGGAATCACGGAGCTCGACCCGATCGCCCACGGTCTCATCTTCGAGCGCTTCCTCAACCCCGAGCGCGTCTCGATGCCCGACGTCGACGTCGACTTCGACGACCGTCGGCGCCCAGAAGTTATCCGCTACGTCACCGACAAGTACGGCGACGATCGGGTTGCCCAGATCGTCACCTACGGAACCATCAAGGCCAAGCAGGCGCTCAAGGACTCCTCTCGAGTGCTCGGCATGCCCTACTCGGTTGGCGAAAAGCTCACCAAGGCCATGCCACCGGCAATCATGGGCAAAGACATCTCCCTCGGAGACGTCATGAACAAGGCGGCCGAGCGCTACAAAGAGGCCGCCGATCTCCGCGGCATCATCGAGACCGACCCGGAAGCCGCGAAGGTCTTCGAGACAGCGCTCGGCATCGAGAACCTCAAGCGACAGTGGGGCGTACACGCGGCGGGCGTCATCATGTCCGCCGAACCCCTGCTCGACGTGCTGCCGATCATGAAGCGCGAAGACGATGGCGCGATCATCACCCAGTTCGATCAGCCTCCGCTGGAATCGCTCGGGCTGATCAAGATGGACTTCCTCGGCCTTCGCAACCTGACGATCATCGAAGACGCTCTTCGCATGATCGAGGCGAACACGGGCGAGCGGCTCATCATCGAAGACCTCGATCTGGATGCCGACCAGAAGACCTACGACCTGCTTGCGCGAGGCGACACACTGGGCGTGTTCCAGCTCGATGGCGGCCCCATGCGGTCGTTGCTCAAGCAGCTCAAACCCACCAACTTCGAAGACATCTCGGCTGTTATCGCGCTTTACCGGCCCGGCCCCATGGGCATGAACTCGCATACCAACTACGCCCTGCGCAAGAACGGCCTGCAGGCGATTGAGGCAATTCATCCAGAACTTGCCGAGCCGCTCGAAGAGAGCCTCGGCGTCACCTACGGCCTCATCGTCTACCAGGAGCAGGTGATGTCGGTCGCGCAAAAGGTTGCGGGCTTCACCCTGGGACAAGCCGACGTGTTGCGTCGCGCAATGGGTAAGAAGAAGAAGAGCGAGCTCGACAAGCAGTTCGCCGACTTCGAGAGCGGCATGACGGCCAACGGCTACAGCGCCGGAGCCGTGAAGGTGCTCTGGGACACCCTCATGCCGTTCGCGGACTACGCCTTCAACAAGGCACACAGCGCTGGCTACGGCGTTTTGAGCTATTGGACGGCTTACCTCAAGGCCAACTACCCGGCCGAGTACATGGCGGCCCTCCTGACGAGTGTGGGCGACTCGAAAGACAAGCTCGGGATGTACCTGAGCGAGTGCCGGCGCATGGGCATCAAGGTGCTCGCGCCCGACGTCAACGAATCCCGGGTGGACTTCAACGCGGTGCCCTCTGAGGCTGGTATCGGCGACGTGCGTTTCGGTCTTGGGGCCGTGCGAAATGTCGGCGCCGCAGTCGTGGACCTGATCACGAAGGCTCGCGAAGAGAAGGGGCGATTCACGTCGTTCCACGACTTCCTGCGCAAGGTGCCCATCCAGGTGGCCAATAAGCGCACGGTCGAGTCTCTTATCAAGGCCGGCGCATTCGACTCCCTGGGCTCCACGAGGCGCGCCCTGCTCGAGATCCACGAAGACGCGTGTGATTCTGCCGTGAGCGTCAAGCGCAACGAAGCCAATGGGCAGGTCGGGTTCGACTTCGACAGCTTGTGGGATGAACCCGACGCCGTCGATCATGTTCCCGAGCGCCCCGAGTGGGCCAAGCGCGACAAGCTTGCCTTCGAGCGCGAGATGCTCGGGCTCTACGTGTCGGATCACCCTCTGGCGGGCCTGGAAATCCAGCTTGCGAAGCACGCGAGCGCGTCAATCACCGAAGTGCTGGGCGGGGATATCGCGGGCGACGGTGAGCACGTGACGATCGCCGGTCTCGTCACGAGTGTGCAGCACAGGGTCGCTCGCAACAGCGGAAACCAGTACGGAATCGTCACGGTTGAAGACTTTGCGGGCGAGATCAGCGTGATGTTCCTCGGCAAGACCTACCAGGAGTTTTCGCCGGCTCTCACTAATGATGCAATCGTGGTCGTTCGGGGGCGCGTCAGCATGCGAGACGACGGTATGAACCTGCACGCCGTGAGCATGTTCACTCCCGATACCGGTCCGAGTCTCGGCTCTGGCCCTCTCGTGATTTCGGTGCAGGAGCAGCGGGCCACCACTGATGTGGTCTCGGCGCTCAACGATGTTCTCATTCGCCACGCGGGCGAGAATGAGGTGCGCCTTAGGCTCATCAAGGGCTCGAGCGCACGGGTCTTCGAGATTCCGTACCCGGTGACGGTGTCCGCCGATTTGTACGGAGAGCTGAAGACTCTTCTCGGTCCCGGCTGCCTGGGCTAGCGTCTAGAGGGCAGGGCGCAGGTAGCGACGCTCGTGGTACAGCAGCGCCTCATCCTCGTCGCCCAGCTCGCCCGAATCGATCTGCACGACAACTACCGCGTTGTTGTGCACGGGTACAACTTCGATGATCTCGCCGATCATCCACGCCGTGACTCCGTCAAGAATGGGCACCCCGTGCGGCCCTTCGTGCCAGTGGTCGCCGTCGAAACGCACTGCGTTGTCGGCCGCCATCCGTTCCGCCTGGTGCTGCGAGCGCGGCCCGAGCATGTGAATCGCGACGCGGTTGCCGACCGTCATCGCGGGCCATGCGCTCGAGACCTGCGCCATGTTGAAGGTCGCGAGCGGGGGAGTGGCGGCGAGAGATGCAAGGGATGTCGCGGTGAAACCAACCGGCCTGCCGTCGGGCGCGCGCGACGTCACGATTGCGACCCCTGCGGCGTGACGCCGGAAGGCCTGCTTGAAAGCGTCGACCCCGGAGGCTGGATCGGGGGAGGCGGGTGTTTCGCTCATACGTGCGTTTCAATCACCGTGAGCGGCGAGATATTCCCTCGGGCCCGACGAACTAGCATGGGTTAGGCCATGATGCAGACGATTGATCTTCGTGACCGACAGCCCAGCAGAGCCGAACTTGCGCGGCTGGTTCCGCGTGCCGTTACGGATGTTGCGGTGGCAACCGAGATTGCGGCGCAGCTCATCGATGATGTGCGAACCTATGGTGAACGAGCCCTTCTCGACCAGTCGGAGCGACTGGACGGTATTCGGCCGGTAGCCGTGCGCATCCACGCTGACGAGATCAGCGCGGCCGTCGCTGGCCTGCTGCCCGAGGTGCGCACAGCGCTCGAAGAGGCAATCGCGCGCGTTACCGTGGCGACTCGGGCCCAGGTTCCGCAGGGCGCCGTGACGGTGATCGCCCCGGGTGCCGAGGTCGTGCAACGCTGGCAGCCCGTGTCTCGCGTGGGGTTCTACGTGCCGGGTGGCAAGGCCGTGTACCCATCGAGTGTCGTGATGAACGTTGTGCCCGCGCAGGTCGCCGGTGTTGCCTCCGTCGCGCTGGCCTCGCCCGCCCAGCGTGAGTTCGGGGGCAGCGTGCATCCCACCATCCTGGGGGCGGCGGGTCTGCTCGGCATCGAAGAGGTCTATGCGATGGGTGGCGCGGGAGCCATCGGTGCGCTCGCATACGGCGTTCCTGAGATCGATCTTGAGCCCGTCGATGTCATTACCGGTCCGGGCAATGTGTACGTCGCGGCGGCAAAAAGGCTGGTCAGGGGCGTTTCCGGAATCGATGCTGAGGCGGGCCCCACCGAGATTCTCGTGATCGCTGACAAGACGGCCGACCCGACCCTCGTCGCTGCTGACCTCGTAAGCCAGGCCGAGCACGACGAACTCGCCGCGGCCGTGCTCGTGACGGATTCACCGGAGCTTGCCATCTCGGTGACGGTCGAAGTCGAGCGTCTCGCGGCGGCCGCACACCACTCGGAGCGGGTGAAGATCTCGCTCGCCGGCCAGCAGTCCGCCATCGTGCTCGTGAGCACCATGACGGCCGCGGCATCCTTCAGTAATGCCTACGGCCCCGAACACCTCGAGATCCAGACCGCCGAACCGGGCGCGGTTCTCGATCTCATTGAGAGCGCCGGAGCGATCTTCCTCGGCACCTACTCTCCCGTGAGCCTCGGCGACTACCTCGCCGGTTCGAACCACGTGTTGCCGACGGGCGGCCAGTCGAGGTTCTCATCGGGCCTGGGTGCCTACACATTCCTGAGGCCGCAGCAGGTCATCACGTACGACCGTGCTGCGCTGCAGGCGGTGCAAGCCCAGATCGTCGCACTCAGCACGGCGGAAGATCTGCCTGCCCACGGGGCAGCCGTCACCGCGCGCTTCGAGTGAGCGTATTCTTGCAGCACCATGTTCTGCCCTTTCTGCCGGCATCCTGACAGCCGCGTCATCGACTCGAGAACGAGCGACGACGGGCTGTCGATTCGTCGTCGTCGCCAGTGCCCCGAATGCGGTCGCCGTTTCTCAACGACCGAAACCGCTAGCCTCAGCGTGATCAAGCGCAATGGTGTTGTCGAGCCCTTCAGTCGCGAGAAGATCGTTTCGGGGGTGCGAAAGGCCTGCCAGGGCAGGCCCGTGACCGACACAGACCTCGCGGTACTCGCGCAGCGCGTCGAAGAGACCATTCGGGCGACCGGCGCGGCGCAGATCGAGGCCAACGACATCGGACTGGCAATCCTGACGCCACTGCGAGAACTCGACGAAGTTGCCTACCTGCGCTTCGCGAGTGTCTACCAGGGCTTCGATTCCCTTGAAGATTTCGAGTCGGCGATCACCTTGCTGCGCGTCGACCATCATTCGGCAGAGGCGGCCACCGACTAGCCTGTCTAACGGCATGTATCGGTTCTTCTTCACTCACTTTCTCTCCCGCCTGGATGCGGAGCGCGCGCACACCCTTGCGTATCGCGTGATCCGACTGCTTCCCCTGCTGGGCGTCGGCGCGATCGTGCGTCGGTTCACCCGACCGGATGCCTCGCTTGCCGTCACCACCCTGGGGCTGAGCTTCGACTCACCATTCGGTGTCGCGGCGGGTTTCGACAAGGAGGGTGCGGTCATCCGCGGCCTCGGCCAGCTCGGATTCGGCCACGTCGAAGTCGGCACCATCACGGCGATCGCACAGCCGGGCAACGAGAAGCCGAGGCTCTTCCGCCTGGTTGCCGACCGAGCGGTGATCAATCGCATGGGCTTCAACAACCACGGTGCCGCGAACGCGCTTCCGGTGATCGAGAAGGCTGCAGCCCGCAGGGGCCGACCGGTCATTGGCGTCAATATCGGCAAGTCGCGTGTGGTGGACGTGGATGCCGCGATCGATGACTACCTGGCGAGCACCCGTGTACTCGCCCCAGTTGCCGACTACCTCGTGGTCAACGTGAGCTCGCCCAACACGCCAGGATTGCGTGGACTGCAAGAGCTCGAGAAGCTGGCTCCACTCCTCGAAGCAGTCAAGTCGGCAGCGGGTAACACCCCGGTGCTCGTCAAGATCGCTCCCGACGTGACCGACGACCAGGCGCGCACGATCTCCGAGCTCGCGGTCGCACAGCTCGACGGCATCATCGCGACCAACACGACCCTCTCGCGGGAGGGCCTTCTCACCGATCCCGCGATCGTCGCTGCAGCTGGTGCGGGCGGCGTCTCGGGGCCGCCCGTCGCGGCCCGTTCCCTCGAGCTGCTTCGCCTCATCCGGTCTGTCGTGCCCGCCGACTTCTGCGTCATTTCGGTCGGGGGAGTCGAGACCGCGCGAGATGTCGCCGACCGGCTGGCTGCCGGGGCGACACTCGTGCAGGGTTACACCGCGTTTCTCTATCGCGGCCCGTTGTGGGCGCGAGAGATCAACCGCGGGCTCATTCGTATCGCAGCGAGTCGATAGGGCTCTGCCGCGCCGCGCGTGATGCCGGCAGCACGGCAGCGATAAAGGCGATCGCCATCACGAGCAGCAGCACGCTCACGATCGAGACGGCGTTGAAACTGATGATCGTGAGACCAGCGAGTCCCGCGAGCAGCCCGTTGGCGAGCACCTGGCTGACAGCGCCGCCGACGAGTATCGCGACGGCGGCGCCTAGTGCGCTGCCAAGCAAACCGATGAACACCGCTTCCGTTGAGAACAGAGCGAAAATGCGCGGCCCGCTCATGCCCATGGCCTTCATGAGACCGATTTCGCGGGTGCGCTCCTGAACGCTCATGAGGAGGGTGTTGATGATCCCAAAGCCCGCGGCGAGAAGCGCGATGATCGCAAACGCGTTGAGCACCAGGATGATGCCGTCAATGACCGCCTGGAACGTGCCGATCTGGTCAGCAACTGTCGTGCCCGCAAAGCCGGCAGCAATAAGGCCGTCCTTGATCGAGGCAATTTCTGCGTCGGTGGCGTCCGGGTCGAATCGGGCGGTCGCGCTGGCGTACTGTGATGCGCTCGACTCTGGCAACCCGACGCTCTGTGCGTCATACAGTGCCGAGTTGAGCGCGTCATTGAAGCTCGCGCTCGCTCCAAACAGAGTCGGCTCCTGAAGGCCGACGACCGTGGCATCCACCGTCGTCTGCTCGCGCGCCGCATTCGTGATGCCGATCGTGACCGTCTGGCCGATGGCGTCGTCGTTCGAGGCGAAACCGAGGCTGTCCACGTACGTTGTCGGCAGGATGATCTCGTAGCTTTCCGTACCCTGATCGAACTGCTCGCCGGCAGCGAGTTCGATCGTGATTCCGGCGCTCAGGCGGTTGACCGAGAGCTGGTACTTGCCGTTGTCTTGCCACTGGATGTAGTCGGGGTTCACCGACACGAGCGGCTCAACCGAGGTGATTCCATCGACCCCTCGGATCGCGGCGAGGTCATCGTCGTCCATCGCGAGCACCGTCGAGCCGGGCCCCGCCGTGTTCGAGGCGACCTCGGATGCTGCATCCGGGTTGTACTCGGCCGGCCCGTCGGTAGCCGGTGTGGCTTCGACCGGCTTCGTGACGTTCATGACGTCTGGTGCACCGATCGACGAGATTTGCGTGTCGATGTAGTTGTTGATTCCAGTGCCGAGGCCATTGGTGATGGTGAGCGTGAAGGCGCCGATGAAGATGGCGATGACGGTCAGCGTCGTGCGCAGCCTGGAGCGAAACGAGTTGCCGATGGCGGTTTTCAGAATGTCGATGGCCCTCATGCTGCGGCCTCGACAAGTCCATCGCGCAGGTAGATGCGGCGGGATGCCCGTGCCGCAAGCTCCTCGTCGTGCGTGACGATCACAAGCGTGATGCCGTGCTTCTCGTTGAGTTCGAACAGCAGGTCCTCAACCACCGCGCCCGTGGCCGTGTCGAGGTTTCCCGTCGGTTCATCCGCGAAAATGATGCGGGGATTGTTGACGAGTGCGCGAGCGATTACGACGCGCTGCTTCTGGCCGCCCGAGAGGTCGGTGGCTCGATTCTTGGCCTTGTCTGCGAGTTCGAGTTGCTCGAGGGCGGCCATCGCGCGGCTCTTGCGATCGCGCGACGAGACCTTCGCAATCTTCAAGGGAAGCATCACGTTGTCGAGCACCGAGGTGTTCGGGGTAAGAAAGAACTGCTGAAACACAAACCCAAAGGTGCGGTTGCGCAGTGCGTTGAGGCGACCCCCCTTGAGCTTCGCCGCGTCGATGCCGTCCACGACCAACTCTCCGGTGGTCGGTTGGTCAAGAAGCGCGAGGATGTGCATGAGAGTCGACTTTCCTGAGCCGCTCTTGCCGACGATCGCGATGGACTCGCCCTCGGCGATATCGATTGTCACGCCCCTGAGGGCGTCGAAGCGGTTGGCGCCGCTGCCGTATTGCTTTGTCAGGTTTCTCGTAGAGAGCACACTCGGGGTCATGCATCCAGCCTGACCGGGCGCGCCCGCGGGCGCGTCGTCCCTCAGGACCGAAAAGCGATACTCCCGGGGGAGTAGCGGCTAGGCGGGGTACTGGCCGCGCTTAACCTGCGGCTTGGGCAGGCGCATCATGCGCAGCTGCAGGGCGCGCATGGCGGCGTACCAGCGCACCTTTTCGACGCGGTCGGCCCCAAATTTCGCGGCGAGCTTGCGTCGCACGAGGAATCCGAGAAGTACGCAATCGGCGATGGCAACGATGAAGAATGCCCACAGCGCGACGATTCCGATGAGCTGCACCTCGGCCTGGGGAAAGAATGTCAGCACGATCACGAGGAACATGAGGGGGATCAGCAACTCGCCGATGCTGAAACGTGCGTCGACGTAATCCCGCACGTAACGCTTCTGCGGACCACGGTCACGCATCGGCAGGTACTTCTCGTCGCCCGCGGCCATTCCGATTCGAGCCTTGTCACGCTGCACCTGTGCCTGCTCGCGCGCCTTGCGGCGGGCGGCGGCGCGGTCGTTGGAGACCAGAGGCTGCTTGCGCGCAGCCTCTTTCTCTTTGCGCGTGGGCGTAGCGTGTCCCTTGCCGGCAGGTGCGGTTTCGGGGGTGAGCTCGGCCTCGGTCGTGCTGTTGGATGTCTTGGCCACGGGGTTCCTTGCCTGAAGTGTCTGCTTAAGATTACTCGCATGACCGAAACACCGCAGCCGTCCCCTCATCCGCAGTTCGATGCGCTCCGCGAGGCGGTGCAGTCGGGACTGCCCGTCGCCATCTCGGAGCTCGGAAGTCTCGTGCGCATTCCCTCCGTTTCATGGGACGGGTTCGACCCGGAGCACGTGCACAACAGCGCGACTGCAGTTAAGGCTCTTCTCGAGGGTCTCAACGTCTTCGATTCGGTCGAGATAGCGACGGCGGCCATTGATGAGGCGCGTACGGGCCAGCCCGCGCTGCTCGCGACGCGGGCGGCAAAGAACGGCAAACCCACGATCCTGCTCTACGCCCACCACGATGTGCAGCCCCCCGGCAACGCAGATGACTGGGAGTCCTCGCCCTTCGAGCCCACCGTACGCGGCGACCGCTTGTACGGCCGGGGAGCAGCGGATGACAAGGCAGGCGTCATGGCCCACATCGCCGCCATCCGTGCGTTCGTCGAGACTGTCGGTGCCGACTTCGACCTCGGCCTTGTGGCCTTCCTCGAGGGCGAAGAGGAGTTTGGTTCACGCTCGTTCGCGAATTTCATCGTGAAGCACCGCGAGCAGCTCAGTGCCGACGTGATTGTCGTGGCCGATTCAGACAACTGGGACATCACCACCCCGGCCCTCACCGTCGGCCTGCGTGGCAACGTCACGTTCAAGCTCAAGGTCTCCACGCTCGCACACGCCTCGCACTCGGGGATGTTCGGGGGAGCGGCCCCCGATGCCATGCTCGCGACAATTCGCCTGCTGTCGAGCCTGCACGGTCCCGACGGCTCGGTTGCCGTGGCGGGCCTCACGTCGCGGGAGTCAGACACGCCCGACTATGACGAACACAAGCTCGCCGAAGAGGCGGCGTTCCTCGAGGGCGTCACTGCGGTGGGGCATGGGTCGGTGCTGAGCCGACTCTGGGACCAGCCGGCCATCACCATCACCGGCATCGACGCTCCCACCGTCGTCAATGCCTCGAACACGCTCATCCCCTCGGTAACGGTAAAGGTGAGCGCGCGAATCGCGCCCGGGCAAACGGCTGCCGACGCCTTTGTGGCTCTCGAAAAGCACCTGCTTGAGAACGCGCCGTTCGGAGCGCACCTCGAGATTTCGGACATCGACCGTGGCGATCCCTTCCTGGTCGACACGAGCGGCTGGGCGGTCGCCGAGGCGAAGGATGCCATGCACCAGGCGTGGGGAGTCGAACCCCTCGAAACGGGAATCGGCGGATCCATCCCGTTTATCGCCGATTTGGTGAGGGTGTTCCCGAACGCGCAGATCCTCATCACGGGCGTCGAAGACCCGGATTCCCGGGCTCACAGCCCCAACGAGTCGCTGCACCTGGGCGTCTTCCACCGCGCCATCCTCACCGAGGCCGTGTTGCTCGCAAAGCTCGAAGACCGTCACGTAGACTTAAGCCATGACTGACACCACTGTTGTTACCGCGGCCCACGGCGTTGGGCTCACTGACGCTGCGGCCGGCAAGGTTCGCAGCCTCCTGTCGCAGGAAGGTCGCGACGACCTCAAACTGCGCCTCGCTGTGCAGCCCGGTGGCTGCTCAGGCCTCATCTACCAGCTCTACTTTGACGAGCGCACCCTCGAGGGCGACGTGAGTGTCGAGTTCGGCGACAACGTCGAGGTCGTTGTCGACAAGATGAGCGTGCCCTACCTCGACGGCGCCACCATCGACTTCGAAGACACGATTCAGAAGCAGGGTTTCACGATCGACAACCCGAACGCACAGGGAAGCTGCGCCTGCGGCGACAGTTTTCACTGAGCCCAATTCAGTAGTGGAAAGCGCGCCCGAAAAGGCGCGCTTTTTCACGTTTAAGCCCCGGCGAGTGGGCTGGGGGAGCCGCGCGCTGGTTATAGACTGGCAACACTAAGTCAGTGTTCTGCGAGAGGTCACAGGTGCGTTCTAACCGCCGTTTACGATTGGCCGTGATCCCGATCGGCGTTGTTGTCGCGATCATTCTTGCGGGCTGCACGCAGGAGCAACTTCAGGGTTGGCTCCCGGGTGATCCCGAGACCACAAACCACACCGGCCGCATCATTGGCCTCTGGGTTACGTCCTGGATCGTGCTGCTCGCTGTGGGTGTTGTCACCTGGGGTCTCATCATCTGGGCAGCGGTCGTTTACCGCCGCCGCAAGGGCCAGACCGGTCTTCCCGTTCAGTTGCGATACAACCTGCCGATCGAGATCTTCTACACGATCGTGCCGCTCATCCTCGTGCTGGGTTTCTTCGCCTTTACTGCGCGTGACCAGGCGGCTATCGAGCAGGTCGACCCCAACCCCGACGTGCAGATCGAGGTCTACGGCAAGCGCTGGGCGTGGGACTTCAACTACGTCACCGATAACGCCTACTTCTCGGGCGTCCAGGCGGACTTCAACCCGGATGGCACCGTCGACACCGGCAACCTTCCCGTGCTCGTGCTGCCGGTCGACAAGTCGATCGAGATTCAGATCGAATCGCGCGACGTCATCCACTCGTTCTGGGTCGTGGACTTCTTGTACAAGAAGGACATGATTCCGGGCAAGAGCAACTACATGTACTTCACGCCGACCAAGATCGGCACCTATCAGGGCAAGTGCGCCGAGCTCTGCGGCGAGTATCACTCGCTCATGCTGTTCACCGTCGAGGTCGTCTCGCAAGAGGACTATGACGCTTACGTCGAGGGCCTCAAGTCGGGTGCCGAAGGCGATGCCGGCGGCGAAGGACAACTCGGCCCCGACTACAACACGAACCAGAACCTGCCGGGTAACGGCAGTGGTGACGAGGACTAGACGCCATGACTACAGCACTCACTCGGCCCGCTCCCGTTACAGCCACACCGACCGTCACTCCTGGCGTGTCGGCCTCGGCCGAGCGCAAGGGCAACATCATCGTCAGCTGGATCACCTCCACTGACCACAAGACCATCGGGTACATGTACCTGATCTCGTCGTTCTTCTTCTTCCTTCTGGGCGGAGTGATGGCGCTGGTCATCCGCGCCCAGCTCTTCGCGCCCGGCCTCTCGGTTGTCGCAACGGGGGAGCAGTACAACCAGCTCTTCACGATGCACGGCACGATCATGCTGCTCATGTTCGCGACCCCGCTCTTCGCCGGCTTCGCCAACGTGCTCATGCCGCTGCAGATCGGTGCACCGGATGTCGCGTTCCCGCGTCTCAACGCGTTCGCGTTCTGGCTGTTCCTCTTCGGCAGCACGATTGCCGTCGCGGGCTTCCTCACCCCGCAGGGTGCGGCATCCTTCGGCTGGTTTGCTTACGCGCCTCTGTCGAGCACCACATTCTCGCCCGGATACGGCGGAAACCTGTGGGTCTTCGGCCTCGCGCTGAGTGGTTTCGGAACGATTCTCGGTGCCGTGAACTTCATCACGACCATCATCACGATGCGCGCCCCCGGCATGACCATGTGGCGCATGTCGATCTTCACGTGGAACACCCTCGTGACGTCGCTTCTCGTTCTGATGGCGTTCCCCGTGCTCGCCGCGGCGCTCTTCGCGCTCGGAGCCGACCGAGTCTTTGAGGCTCACATTTACGACCCCGCCAACGGCGGTGTGATTCTCTGGCAGCACTTGTTCTGGTTCTTCGGTCATCCGGAGGTCTACATCATCGCGCTGCCGTTCTTCGGAATCATCTCCGAGGTGCTGCCGGTGTTCAGCCGCAAACCGATCTTTGGTTACAAGACCCTGATCTACGCGACCATTGCGATCGCGGCCCTCTCCGTGACGGTCTGGGCTCACCACATGTACGTCACCGGATCGGTGCTCCTGCCGTTCTTCGCCCTGCTGACCATGCTCATCGCGGTGCCCACGGGCGTGAAGATCTTCAACTGGATCGGCACGATGTGGCGCGGTTCCGTCACGTTCGAGGCGCCCATGCTGTGGGCAATCGGCTTCCTGATCACCTTCACGTTCGGTGGCCTCACCGGCGTCATCCTCGCGAGCCCGCCGCTCGACTTCCACGTGTCTGACACCTACTTCGTCGTCGCGCACTTCCACTACGTGGTGTTCGGCACCGTCGTGTTCGCCATGTTCAGCGGCTTCTACTTCTGGTGGCCGAAGTGGACGGGCAAGATGCTCAACGACCGTCTCGGCAAGATCCACTTCTGGCTGCTGTTCATCGGGTTCCACACGACGTTCCTTATCCAGCACTGGATTGGCGTCGTGGGCCTTCCGCGCCGCTACCGCACCTACCTTGCAGAAGATGGTGTGACCTGGATGAACCAGGTGTCCACGATCGGTGCGGCCATCCTGGCCATCTCGATGCTGCCGTTCTTCTACAACGTCTACATCACCGCCCGCAAGGCGCCCAAGGTGACGGTCAACGACCCGTGGGGCTACTCACGCTCGCTCGAGTGGGCGACCAGCTGCCCGCCGCCCCGCCACAACTTCACCTCGATCCCGCGCATCCGTTCGGAGTCCCCGGCGTTTGACCTCAACCACCCTGAGGCCGGTATGCCCGTGGGCGTCGGACCTCTGAAGGATGCTCCTGAGGCCCCTGTGTACGACCTCGCAGAAGAGAAGGTGAAGTAGCTCGTGGGAACCAATGCAAAGCTGTTCTGGATCCTCTCCGGCTTCTTCTTCTTCGCTGCCGCCCTGTACACCGGGTGGTCCCTGATTTCGCCTGACCATCGATCAGTCGAGTGGGTGGGCACGATCGCGATCGCGCTGTCGGGCGTCCTGGCCGTTCTGATCGCGTTCTACCTCGCTCGTGTGCACAAGTCGCAGGGCGGCGAGCTTCCTGAGGATCGTCTCGACGCCAACATCGACGACGGCGATGCTGAGCAGGGCCACTTCAGCCCCTGGAGCTGGTGGCCGATCATTCTGGCTGCATCCGCCGCGCTTACGGTACTCGGTCTCGCAATCGGGCCGTGGATCTCCTTCATCGGCGCCGCGATCCTGGTCGTTGCGATCGTGGGGTGGGTCTATGAGTACTACCGCGGATACTTCGCACGCTAAGTCACCTCTCATCCGCTCCGGTCGCGTAGGCGACTCGGAGCGGGTGTTTGCGTTGCTCAAGCAACTCGCATCGAGCTACGCGCCCGACAAGGTTGCGTTCGACCAGAACTTCGAGTTTCTCGTGGCCGACGAGGCCACGTCACTGCTTCTCGTGGCCGAGGGCACGGACGGCCTCGTGCTCGGCTACGCGCTCACGACCGTGACTCCGCTGCTATACACGAACGGTCGCTCCGCGCAGCTCCAGGAGCTCGTGGTGGACGATGCGTACCGCGGCACCGGCATTGGCACGGCTCTCATCGAGGAGATCGAGCGGATCTGCCGTGAGACCCAGGTCAAGCAACTCACCGTTGCGAGCCGCCGCTCCGCCGACTTCTACGAGCGCCTCGGATACCGCTCCACGGCAGACTTTCTGAAGCGCACCTTCGACTGACCCTGTCACGCGAAAGCGAGACAACAAAAAAGGCCGACCACAGCAGTGGCCGGCCTTCTTTGTTGAGTGACTAGTGGTCGTGCGAGCGCTCGAGCTCGGTGCTCGTCACGGGCTCGATACGGTCTTCGAAGAACCACTTTGACGCGGCAGCACGCAAACGCTGGCGAGCCGTGATCTGGCCCTTCTCGTTGGGCCGAATCATGAGCGGCTTGTAGTCGGTGTAGCTCACGAGCTTCCAGCGCTCGTACTCGTCGAGCTGCTCGTGCACCTCGATGTACTCGCCACCGGGAAGGCGCACGATGCGTCCTGACTCGTAGCCGTGCAGCGCAATCTCGCGATCCTTCTTCTGCAGTGCGAGGCAGACCCGCTTAGCGACAAGGTAGGCGATGATCGGCGCAACGATCAGCAGCACCTGGCAGGCGACGATGACGCCCTCGATGCTGAGCTTGAAGTGCGTGGCGATGAGGTCGGAACTCGCTGCGGCCCACATGACGGCGTAGAACACGACGCCGGCAGCACCGATTGCGGTGCGCGTGGGTGCGTTGCGCGGGCGGTCGGCGATGTGGTGCTCGCGCTTGTCGCCAGTGATCCAGCCTTCGACGAACGGGTACAGGGCAACGATCACCATGAAGAGACCGAGCACCAGCACGGGCGCGATGATGTTCCACGAGAACGTGAATCCGAAGATCACAGACTCCCAGCCCGAGGGCACGAGCCTCAACGCGCCATCTGCGAATCCGATGTACCAGTCGGGCTGGGTTCCAGCAGAAACGGGGGAGGGGTCGTAAGGACCGTAGACCCAGACGGGGTTGATCTGGAAGAACGAGGCGATCAGCACGATCACGCCGAAGATGATGAAGAAGAAGCCACCCGCCTTGGCCGCGAAGATCGGCATGATCGGAACACCGACGACGTTGTCGTTGGTGCGGCCCGGGCCAGCGAACTGGGTGTGCTTGTTGATGACCATGAGCAGCAAGTGCGCGCCCAGGGCGGCAACCAGGATCGCCGGCAGCAACAGGATGTGCAGCACGTAGAGCCTGCCGACAATGTCAGTGCCGGGGAACTCGCCGCCGAAGAGCAGGTATGAGATCCAGGTGCCCACGATGGGCAGGCCCTTGATGAGCCCGTCGATGATGCGCAGGCCGTTGCCGGAGAGCAAGTCGTCGGGAAGAGAGTAGCCCGTGAATCCCTCGCCCATGGCGAGCACGAAGAGCACGAAGCCGATCATCCAGTTGAGCTCACGCGGCTTGCGGAACGCTCCCGTGAAGAACACGCGCAGCATGTGCAGGCCGATGGATGCGACGAACAGCAGCGCCGCCCAGTGGTGCACCTGGCGCATCAGCAGACCGCCGCGGATGTCGAACGACAGGTCGAGAGTTGATGCCATGGCTGCTGACATCTCGATGCCCTTGAGGGGAACCCAGGAGCCTTCGTAGATGACGGGAACCATCGACGCCTGGAAGAAGAACGTCAGGAACGTGCCCGACAGCAGGATGACGACGAAGCTATAGAGCGCGACCTCGCCGAGCATGAACGACCAGTGGTCGGGGAAGATCTTGCGACCAAGCTCCTTGACGAGACCGGAGATACTCGTGCGCTCGTCGATGTAGTTGGCTGCCCATCCCGTGAAACGGGTTCCCTTGGACGGCTGAACAGCCGTTGCCGGCCGTTCCTCGGTGGTTGTCATAGCTCTCGCTCCCAAAAGCTTGGTCCTACTGGCTCAGTAAAGTCGCTACGCGCGACCAGGTAGCCTTCGTCGTCCACGGTGATGGGCAGCTGGGGCAGGGGGCGCTTGGCCGGTCCGAAAATGACGTGGGCCTCGCGTGTGATGTCGAACTGGGACTGGTGGCACGGGCACAGCAGGTGATGCGTCTGCTGTTCGTACAGTGCGACCGGGCATCCGACGTGGGTGCAGATCTTGGAGTACGCGACAATTCCCGCGTAGTTCCAGTCTTCGCGACCGGGGGAGACCTGCAGGTCTTCGGGCTTGAGGCGCATGAGCAGAACGGCCGCCTTGGCCTTCTCCTCGAGCTTCTCAGGAGACTCGTTCAGTCCCTCGGGGATCACGTGGAAAGCGGAACCCAGGGTGACCTCGGAGGCGCGGATCGGAGTGCCGGAAGGGTCTCGAGTCAGTCGCACGCCCTTCTCCCACATCGTGTGCTTGAGCAGCGGGATGGGGTCGGCGGCGGGGGCGAGGTCTCGGAACAGCACGATCGCCGGAAGCGGCGTGACGACGAGCGCACCGATGAGCGTGTTGCGGATCATCTTGCGCCGCGTGAATCCGGACTCCTTGTTGCCCAGGGTGAAGACCTCGACGGCCTTCGCGCGGGTTTCGTCGGTGCCGCGAGTGCCGTGGCGCTGCTCGACCATGTCGTGGCCGTCCATGAGGGCTTTCGACCAGTGCACAGCACCGATACCGATACCCAGCAGGCCGAGCGTGATTCCTATGCCGAGAAGCAGGTTGTTGAGTCGAACCGAACCCAGGTCTCCCGGAATGATCGGGAAGGCAATGTACGCGGCGACCGCAATAACACTGCCGATGATCGACACGAAGAAGAGTGCCGAAACACGCCGCTCCTGCTGCTTCTCTACCTTGGGGTCAAGGTCGGTGACCCGAGCGCGAAACGGCTCGAACCCCGGGTTCGGAATCGCGTCTGAGGTGACGACGGCGGTGCCGGGCGTCGGCGGGTTATCGCCGAACTTCTCGACAGTGGAGCCCGCAGCGGTGCTGCCGGTGTCTCCGTGGTCCTTCGCCATGCTCTTCCCTTCAAGCCTTCGTGGCTTCAGTTAGTCAGTTAGTTGGACTTTGCGGTGAGCCAGACCGTGATACCCACGATCGCACCGAGTCCGAAGATCCAGATGAACAGGCCCTCAGATACCGGGCCGATGTCGCCGAGCCCGAAGCCGCCGACCGAGGGAGTCTCGTCCAGGAAGCGCAGGTACGTGATGATGTTGGCCTTGTCTTCAGGCGAGATGTTGTGATCGTTGAAGACCGGCATGTTCTGCGGGCCCGTGATCATGGCCTCGTAGACGTAGACCGGCTCGACTCCGCCGAGGGGAGGCGCGAACTTACCCTCGGTGAGCGCCCCACCGGCGCCAGCCACGTTGTGACACATCGCGCAGTTGATGCGGAAGAGTTCGGCGCCAATGGCCGCGTCGCCATCGCCCTGCAGGTACTTTTCGTCGGGGATGCCCGGGCCGGGGCCGCGCGATGCGACGTAGGCAGCGAGTGCCGCTGTCTGCTCGGCGGTGAACTGCGGCGGCTTTTGCTCGGCCTGCGGACCGGTGGCGGCCATGGGCATACGACCGGTTCCGACTTGGAAGTCGACTGCTGCTGCGCCTACGCCGATGAGGCTGGGTGCCTGGCTCGTGCCCTGCAGGGCCATGCCGTGACACGTCGCACAGTTGGCAGCGAAGAGCTTTCCGCCCTCGGTGATCTGAGCGTCTTGCGCCGCGCTCGTCTCAGCGGTCGCGCTCGTGGTGAACAGGGCGTATGCGCCGCCCGTGCTCAGGAGGCCGACCGTGATGAGTGCCACGGTGGCAAGAGGGTGACGGCGCCCGGCGGGGCGCTGTTTGCGTGCGGTAGGTGACTTCGCCATTATGCGTTGAGTTCCAGTTCTTATTTGAGCAGGTAGATGACGGCGAACAGGCCGATCCAGACCACGTCGACGAAGTGCCAGTAGTAGGAAACGACGATGGCGCTCGTCGCCTCCTTGTGTCCGAAGTTCTTGACCGCGAACGAGCGACCGATCACGAGCAGGAAGGCGATGAGGCCACCCGTTACGTGCAGGCCGTGGAATCCGGTAGTGAAGTAGAAGACCGAGCCGTAGGAGTCGCTGTTGAGCATGACGTGCTCACTGACAAGCATCGCGTACTCGTAGATCTGGCCGGCGACAAACGTGGCGCCCATGGCGTAGGTGAGGAAGAACCACTCGACCATGCCCCACTTCCAGAACTGGGCAAGAGTTCCGGTGCGGTGAACCTGCATGCGCTCGGCCGCGAACACGCCGGCCTGGCAGGTGAACGACGAGAGCACGAGAACGATCGTGTTGACCGCTGCGAAGGTGATGTTGAGCTTTGCCGTCTGCTCTTCCCACAGGCCAGGGGAGGTGGACTTGAGCGTGAAGTAGATCGCGAACAAGCCAGCGAAGAACATCACCTCGCTGCCCAACCAGACGATGGTTCCAACGGCCACGACATTTGGGCGTTGGACTGCAGGGGCTCCGATCGAGCGCGAGAGCGAGGCTGTGGTCACTCCTCCATTATGGTCGATATCTCGTCGGCCGTTTTGTCATTCCGGGGGTCAGTCGTGCCGATCTCGTTAGGATTTGGGTCATGTCACGCGAGCGCACATGGCCCACGATCCTCGGCTCCCTCGTCGAAGGGTCTGATCTGTCGATCAGTGACGCCGAATGGGCGATGCGATCGGTGATGGCCGGTGAGGCAACATCCGCCCAGTTGGCCGGATTGCTGGTTGCGCTGCGCGTCAAAGGTGAGACGGTCGACGAGATCGTGGGCTTTCGTGACGCCGTGCTCGCGAACGCCCTGCCGCTCGACGTCGACCCCAACGTTCTCGACATCGTGGGAACCGGGGGAGACCCGTACGGCGCGGTGCTCAACATCTCGTCGATTGCGTCAATTGTGGCTGCGGCCGCGGGCGTGCCCGTGATCAAGCACGGAAACCGGGGGGCGAGCTCCGCGTCGGGCGCCTCAGATGTGCTCGCGGCGTTGGGGCTCAACCTCGAGATCCCACCGGAGCGGGTTGCCGAGGTGCTGCAGGAGGCGGGCATCACGTTCGCGTTCGCGGCGCTGTTTCATCCGGGATTTCGCCATGCCGGGCCGACCCGCAAAGAACTCGGCATCTCTACTCTGTTCAACATTCTTGGACCCCTGTGCAACCCCGCTCGGCCGAACGCGTCTGCAGTCGGTGTGGCGAGCCTCGAGCGCGTGCCTCTTGTCGTGGGCGTGTTCCAGACCCGCGGTGCGACTGCTCTCGTCTATCGCGGCGACGACGGAATCGACAAGCTCACGACTACCGGTCACAGCCACATCTGGGAGATATCCCGCGGGTTCGTGGCCGAGCACGACCTCGATCCGGCCGACCTGGGAATTCCGCGCGCGGACATCCAGTCGCTGCTGGGGGCGGATGCGGCCCACAATGCTGGCGTAGCTCGCGGAGTGCTCAGGGGTGACTCGGGCCCGGTTCGCGACATCGTGTTGCTCAACGCCGCTGCGGGCCTCGCGTCGTTCGAGTTGTCGCAGGATCCGGAACAACTGCAGGAGCCCATTCTCGATCGCCTCGCCGAGCAGCTCGAGCGTGCGGCGCACGCCATCGACTCGGGTGCCGCGAACGCGAAGCTCGAAGAGTGGGTCGCGGCGACTAATCGAGTCGCCTAGAGCGTGTCGTCGTCGACCCAGTCGAGGGTCTTGGAGATTGCCTTCTTCCAGGTGCGCAGCAGTCGATCGCGCTCGTCGGGTTGCATCGTGGGCTCCCAGCGGGTGTCTTCCTGCCAGTTGGTGCGCAGCTCTTCGACATCGCGCCAGAAGCCAACGGCAAGGCCCGCAGCGTAGGCGGCACCCAGCGCTGTCGTCTCGGCGACGACCGGGCGGATGACGGGAACTCCGAGCAGATCGGCTTGGAACTGCATGAGTTCGCTGTTCGCGACCATGCCGCCGTCGACTTTGAGCTCGGTGAGGTGAACCTCGGAGTCGGCGTTGACGGCGTCCACTACCTCACGGGTTTGGAACGCCGTTGCCTCGAGTGCGGCCCGAGCTATGTGCCCCTTGTTGGCGAAACGGGTGAGTCCGAGAATCGCCCCGCGGGCATCCGGTCGCCAATGGGGCGCAAAGAGGCCGGAGAACGCTGGCACGAAGTACACGCCGCCGTTGTCGGGAACGCTCTTCGCGAGCTTTTCGATATCTTTCGCGTTCGAAATGATGCCGAGGTTGTCGCGCAGCCACTGCACGAGTGACCCTGTGACCGCAATGGAGCCCTCCAGGGCATAGCGCGGCTTGTCGTCGCCGAGCCGGTACGCGACCGTCGTGAGCAGGCCGTTGGCGGAGTGGACGATCTCCTCACCCGTATTGACGATGAGAAAATTGCCGGTCCCGTACGTGTTTTTGGATTCGCCGGCGGAGAACGCGGCCTGCCCGAAGGTGGCGGCCTGCTGGTCGCCGAGGATGCCCGCGACGGGCACCTCGCGCAGCAGGTTCTGCAACTCAACGTTGCCGTAGATCTCGGACGAACTGCGGATCTCCGGCAGCATCGACAACGGAACGCCGAACTCCGCGACGATTTCTTCATCCCACTGGCAGGTCTCGAGGTCCATGAAGAGGGTGCGACTCGCGTTCGTGACATCCGTCACGTGCACCCCACCGCCCACCCCGCCGGTGAGGTTCCAGAGAACCCAGCTGTCGGTGGTGCCGAAGGCGAGTTCGCCCGCCTCGGCTCGCTCTCGCACGCCCTCCACGTTCTCCAGGATCCAAGCGATCTTGGTGCCGGAAAAGTACGTGGCGAGCGGCAGGCCGGTGCGCGCCTTGAACCGATCGGGGTCGCCCGCGGCGATTCGATCGACTATCGGCTGAGTGCGAGTGTCTTGCCAGACGATCGCGTTGTAGACGGGCGCCCCGGTCGCGCGATCCCAGACGACCGCGGTTTCACGTTGGTTGGTGATTCCCACAGCCGCGATGTCGTGGCGCGTCAGGTTTGCCTTGCTCAGGGCCTGGCCAATGACCTCACGAGTGTTGTCCCAGATTTCGACGGGGTCGTGCTCAACCCAGCCCGCGCGGGGAAAGATCTGCTCGTGCTCGAGCTGCCCGACCGAGACCACCGAACCGGAGTGATCGAAGATGATGGCCCGCGTGCTTGTCGTGCCTTGGTCGATGGCGAGAACGAAGCTGTTCATGCTGCGACTTTAGTGCCGCGCACCCGGTCCACGATGGACCCGATGGGCCCGGTGAACAAGAGCAGAAGGAGGGCGAGAAGCCCGATGCCCGGGAACACGACCGAGACGATGGCGGCGGCCAGCATCGAGAGCATCGCGATGACGGCGTCCTGAAGCCGGAGTGTGCCGCGCACCTCGGGAGCCTGAAGTTCCGGGTGGTCGATGATGATCTTCTGCTGAACTGTCGACGCGACCGTGCTGAGGAACATCGTGCCGACGTAGAGCGCGTGGGTGACTGCATCGTTGCTCGCAGCGTGGCCGAGCAGCTCCGTGGGAAACGGCAGGAACACGATCGTCAGGAGCCACAGCAGGTTCCACCACAGCAAGGGGTGCGTGTAGCTCGTGACATTCTCATAGACGGAGTGGTGAATCATCCAGAATCGCCCAATCACCAGAAAACTGATGACGAACAGCATGAGCTGCTGCGAGTTCTCTTTCAGGAAGTCCCAGACGCTCCCATCGAGGCTGGCCGCTTCGTCAACGAGCGGCAGGATGAGCAGGGTGATGGCGATAGCGACGACGCCGTCGGCGAAGCCCACGAGTCGGCCCAGCCCGCGTTCTGTTTTCATGGCCCTAGCTTGACGCGTTGACGTACAGCCACGCACCCTGCTCGCGAACGAAGGCGCTGTTTTCATGCTGGGCGCCCGCTCCGGCAGGGGAGCGGTAGCTCGCCTCGAACTCGACAGTTCCCGTCGTGTCGAGCATCCCACCTCGGGTGCGACCCAGGATCTGGAGCCGGTACCACCTGACATCGGGATCGAGCTGCAGCTCGGTGGGGCGCGTCGATGGATGCCACGTCGCGAGCAGGTAGTCGGGGAGTTGGCGCGCGAATGCGGAGTAACGCGACCGCATCAGCCGCTCGGCCGTGGGTGCGTGGCTCTCGCCACGGTGGAGCGGGCCGCAGCATTCGTCATACGGCAGGCCACTCTGGCACGGGCACGCTGTCATTCAAGAAATCTAGTTGAGCTGACGACAAGCCGGTGTTCGCATACATCGCGAGCCTTCCGCAGCAGTAGCAGCAACGTGCGATCGCGGTCCGACGAGTGGGAGCAACGTGCCTTACATGCGAGCCAGGTCGTGCACCAAGACGCTGGTGATCATGGGATTCGTCTGTGCGAGCGCGACTGCCGCGTCGAGGTCCTCGGCATTGACGATCGAGTAGCCGGTGAACGAGTCGAGTCCAAGTTCGAGGTTCGTGACGCTATCGTGTGTCACCTCCACGCCTGAGCTCATGGGGTTGCCGCTGTCGATCATGGCGTCGCCGACGCTCGCGAACCAATCCATCCAGGCCTTGCCGATCTCGGGCGTTGGCGTCGTGTAGCCCTTGTAGAGGAACAGGAACTTTTTCATTCGTCATTTTCCTTAGTCGTTCGGCGCCGTGGCGGCGGGGTTGCCGCCCGACTCCTTTGGTGCGGCCATTGCGGGCAGGTAGTTCTCAAGGCTCTCGTCGTCGGTGCCCCACATCGTGTTGTACTGCAAAGCCCAGTCCTGCACGCGACGCATCGTGATCCGGTTGATCGACAAGAAGGTCACGCGCCCAAGCTTGCGCCGGATGACCAGCCCTGCCCCCTCAAGGATGTTGACATGCCGATTGATCGCCGGAAGCGACATTTCGATCCGCTGGGCGATCTGCTTGATCGACGCTGGCTGCAGGGAGAGGAGGTCGACAATCTTTCGGCGGTGAGCGTTTCCCAGCGCGGCAAAGACTGTGTCGAGTTCCTCGTCAAGATGGTTCACAATAATGTGAACCGTACAGGGGAGGGCGACTACGAGTCAAGGTCGATAGATCCGTAATTCTGCCCAGTCGGCAACCCCTCAAGGTGAACCTGACTTGGGCGCGGCTTGACAGCGCGGGGCCATAGTGACAATGTATACGCTGTACACATTGTGGAGGGACAGTGCATGGCGGTTCGCGTAGACCTCAACCTCTCTCTCGACGGCGTGGTGGCGCCCGCCGACAAGACCCCCGACAATCCGATGGGTGCCGACTGGGGGAGGCTTGTTGAGCACTACGTCGGTACTAGAACGATGCGAGAGCGAGTGATGGGCGACACGTCGGGCGAAGGGTCGACGGGCCTTGACGATCGATACGCCGCAGCGTACTTCGAGGGTGTGACTGCGGAGGTGATGGGCGCGGGGATGTTCGGCCTGCACGCATTTCCGGATGATCCCGCCTGGCGCGGCTGGTGGGGCGAAGAGCCGCCGTTCGGCTACGCGGTGTTCGTGCTGACGCACGAGCCGCGATCCGCGATCGAATTCGCGAACGGAACACGATTTGAGTTCGTAGCTGCGACTCCGCAGGAGGCGCTCGCGCTGGCCCGTGAGACAGCCGGCGACGGAGATGTGCGTATCGGCGGGGGAGCGAGCGTCGTGCGCGACTTTCTTCGAGCCGGACTCGTCGACCGCATCCATGTCGCGATCTCCCCAATCGTGTTGGGCCGTGGCGAGCGCTTGTGGCACGACCTACGCGATCTGGATCGCGGTTACGTGATCGCCACCGAGGTCGCTGAGAGCGGCGTCATCCACGTCACCTTCGAACGCGGGGCCTCAGATTAACTCTTGTTGACATAATGTGCATTATCGGAGGTAGTATTACTCACGAAAAGGCTCGCGTCAGCCTGCTGCCTTCGTGATGAGCGCGATAATGAGCTTTTCGTCGGCTGGCGTGAGCCCTGTGAGCGCATAGGACGTCGGCCACATCGAGCCGTCGTCGAGATTCGCCGCATCGCTGAAACCCAATGTGCTGTATCTCGTGCTGAATTTTGCTGCGCTCTGGAAGAAGAACACGACCTCGCCGTTTTTCGTATAGGCGGGCTGTCCGTACCAGGTCTTCGCCTGAAGCTCTGGCGTGTGCTGCTTCACGAGCTCGTGGAGGCGCTCGGCGATGGCGCGGTCTGCCGATGGCATTTCCGAGATCTTCTGCAAGGCGTCGGCCTCGGCGTCGGCCGCCTTCGCGTTTGCCTTGAGTTCTCTGGCGCGTTCCTTCATCGCAGCTTTTTCTTCTGCGGAGAATCCCTTGTCGGTCACTGCGCATCCTTCCTCGTCATGAACTCCACGGTAACCATGACGAGCGCTCGAGGCTTCTTGAGAACTGCTTAGTTGTCGAAGTAGCGGCGAATCGCTTCGGCCGCGGCCTCGTGATCGATGCGGTCGGGCTCCCCCGACATCGTGATGGTTCCCACGAGTGTTCCAGCGACGAAAATCGGAATCGATCCGCCGTGGGCCTTGTGCGTCTCGTGATCAATGTCGTCGCGGTCGGTGAAATCGCCCCCGTCGACCTCGTGACGCAATCGCACGAGCAACGAAGGCTCGCCGAAACGTCGGGCCACCGCCGCCTTGCCGGCCAACCACGAGTCGTTGCCCGGGCCGGTGTCGCCTAACTTCGCACGAAACACCAGATCGTCGCCGATCACGATGTCTACCGCCAGGTTGAGTTCCCAGTCGCTGATCACTTCGACGGCAGTCAGTCCCAAGTCGACCGCATCGTCGTTGGTGAATGACAAGAATTCATGTTTCATGAAGTCCTCGATCTCCTCGATCGTGAACTCCGGGATGTCCCTGCTCATGTGACTCCTTAGGCCGAGCACGACGGCAACTGCCGTCGAACGAGATTGACGAGCTCCTGCGGCTCGTACGGCTCCTGGGTGGAGATGAGCTCCGCGAGAGTCCACCACCGGTGATCCAGTACATCGACCCGCTCATCATCTGTCCAGAGCTCGGACGAGGGCTCGAACGTGTCGACCACAGCCGTGTAAAACTCGGCGTGCCCCGTGTCGTGGTCTGCGGCATCCCACTGCACGACGAAATCATGGGCCCAGACGGGTTTGCCGAGATCGTCGAGCACGAGCCCGGTCTCTTCGTGCAGCTCGCGCAGGGCCGCCTCGTGGTGACTCTCCCCCGGGTCGACTCCCCCGCCGGGCGTGATCCAGCGCGCGACCCCGCTTGTGTCGGGCGCTTTCGTGAGGAACAACAACACACGGTCATCCCGATCGAAAAGCAGCACGCGGCTCGTGAGGCGATTGATGCTCACAGGTACCTTCCGAACCACTCGAGAATTGCGTGGAAGCGCTGCACTCGGTGCCGGGGACGCCCCGACCGGCTGAGCTCGTGGTTCTCCCCGGGAAAGATGAGCATCTCCGCTGGTGTGCCCGCGAGCTTGAGTGTGGCGTACCAGGTTTCTGCCTGCCCGATCGGGCACCTGAGGTCTTCTTCGGAGTGAATCACCAGCGTCGGTGTCGTAACGAGGTGCGCGACCTCCTGTGGGCTCTGCGTGCGTCGCTGCTCGGAGGTGTACCCGTTGTATTCCTGGCCAAAGAACCAGCCGATGTCGCTCGAGCCGATGAAGGCATCGGGATCGAGATATCCGCGTTCGACGATCGCGGCAGCGAATCGATGGTCATGAGCGATCGTGAACGCCGTCAGGTAGCCCCCGTAGGAGCCCCCAAGAATTCCGAGGCGACTGGCATCGAGCGCGGGGTATGCAGCGAGGGCGCCGTCGAGAAAATCGAGCACATCGAAGCGATCGATCGAACCCATGCGGTCTTTGATCGACCGACCGTGCGCTTGCCCGTATCCCGCGCTCCCCCGCGGATTGCAGTACACGACGGCATATCCCGCGTCGGCGTACACCTGGGCTTCGTCGAGCGGATGCACAGAGTACGACGCGTACGGTCCCCCGTGGATCATGAGCAGCGTTGGGTGCGGACCCTCCCCCGACGGCGTCACCACCCAGCCATGAACGTCGTAACCGTCGCGACCGGACACCACGAGGTCGGTGGGCTCGCGCAACCCAGTGGTGCGTAGAGCCGCCGAGAAATCGGTAAGTGAGACAATCTCACCAGAATCGAGGCGCCCCACGTCCCCAAACGTTGACGGGCTCGAGAAGGTCACGATCACGGCCTGCTCGGATGCGGCGTGCCCCTCTATCTCGATGTCACCCGAACTGAGCGGCGACACAGAACTGCCTTGCACCGCGAGCAGTTGGCGCGTGCCACGAGTCGAGTTCTGAACGAGCACAGCGTCGCCCAGAAAGCTGATGTCGGATGCGGTGAGGTCGATCGTGTCGGGATCGGTGAGGAGGTCAGGCGACGCACCGGCCAGATAGAGGGAGTTGTTTCGGCCGACAAAGTCGTTGCCGACGCACGGGAAGCCAATGAAGTACAGGGAGCCGTCTGGCGCGACCTCGAACGTCTCCACCGAGTAGCCGACCGGCGTGTGTTCGAGAAGATCGCTGCCATCGGCCGCTACCGAGAAAACCTGGCTCGTCAGGTCGCTGTCACGCGAGTCGTGGCGTGCACTCAGGAAGTAGACGCGGTTGCCGTGCCAGCGCGGTGAGCTGTCGTCGAAGTCGCCCGACGTCAGGCGAGTGGGCTCGGGCACGGGCGAAAACTCGGGCTTCGAGCCATGCGGATCCGGCACGGGAAGGTACTCAGGCTCGGCTGTGAGATCGGGGACATCCACAACGAACACGTGAGTGCGCCTGTCGTTGGTGTAGCCAAGCCCGTTGCTCTTGTACTTGAGACCCGTGATGCGGCGCGCGGGCTCGGCCGCTGCGGTGATCTCCTTTACCGAGCCGTATCGACCGGACTCAACCTCGCGCGCGACAAAGGCGATGCGAGTGGAATCGGGCGACCATGTGAATTCGGTCGTGCCCAATTCGCGATCGGTGATCGTGACAGGCTCTCCGCCTGCCGCAGCCACGACGTGCACCTGGGGGGCTGACCCGGGCTCAGCGCGCAGGAAGGCGATGGCGGAGCCGTCGGGGCTGAACTGCGGGTTCGTGTCGCTGAAGCCACGGGTGATGCGCACCGGGCCGGAACCGTTCAGGGGCACCGAGAACAACTGCGCGACGTTGGCGTCGGCCGCGAGCGACGGATGCCCAGCGCTGACGACAACCCGCTCCCCCGCGGGATCACGCGTCGGCCGGGACAGGCCGACGAGCGACTCGATGTCGGTGGCCTTCATCGCCGTGCCTTACGCGCTGAGGAAGTCGGAAACGTCGCCCACGTACCTCGTGTGGTTGTCGGGAATCGGTTCGACCGCGGCAAGAGCCACCTCGGCGGCGAACTCCCCCACGTTGTAGAGGCGGCCGGCGGCCTCCTTACGCGCTTCAATCGCGCCGGGGTTGGCCCGCTGCAGCAGGGTCGCCGTGATGGTGCCCTCGATCATGTCGCCTGACACCACGACAAATTCGATGCCGGCAGCGTCGAGAGCGGGGATCTGGTCGCGCAGCGCGTCTTCGCCCGCGCGCTTGCTCAGGGCGACCGGCAGGTACTCGGGCATGGTCTCGACGGTGTTGATGAAGTGGGCCTGGTGGCTCGTGACGAAGACGATTCGCGAGCCCGAGCTGAGCAGTGGCAGCGCTGCCGCGAGGAAGTTGACCTGGGCATCGCGGTTGAGTTGCATCGCGTAATCCGCAGCCATGCCGCTCTCCATGCCGCCTGACGCGTTGAGCACGAGGATGTCGAGCCCGCCCAGTGTGTTGGCGATGGTGTCGACGAGTGAGGCGACCGAATCCGCATCGGTGAGGTCGGCGCCCACGGCGATCGCCTCCGCGCCCGATTCGCGCAACTGGGTGACGAGTTTGAGTGCGCGCGCCTCTTTGTTGCGGTAGTTCACAACCACGCTCGCGCCGGCTTCAGCGAAGTACGTGATGGTGTCTGCGCCGATGCCGCGGGACGAGCCGGTGACGAGGACGCGCTTGCCCTCGAGGGACTTGGGGGCCAGTGGATTGGTCTCGGAGGTGCTCACAGCATCTGAGACTAGCAACTCCCGAAGTGATAGCTTCTTAGTGAACCGACACGCGAGAGGTGCCGATCATGATCTTTGAGTTCCTGACCGACTACGCATGGATTGCCTGGCTCGCGCTGATACTGGTCTTCGCAATTGTCGAAGTCACCACGCTCGAGTTCACTTTCCTGATGCTCGCCTTCGGCAGCCTCGGCGGTCTGCTCTCCGGACTGTTTGGCGTTCCCTGGTGGAGCCAGATCATCATCGCCGCCATTGTCTCCGTGTTGCTGCTGTTCGCCGTGCGGCCTGCCCTGTTGAGGGCGCTCAAGCGCGGAGGAGATCCCACCCCCACGAACGTGGACGCCCTCATCGGGCTCAGCGGAGTAGTGACCATCGACTTCAACGGATCAACAAACCACGTCAAGCTCGCCAATGGTGAGACCTGGACGGCTCGAGCCGATGACCACGGCCCCCTCCTCGAGGGAGACCGAGTGATCGTCACTGCTATAGATGGCGCAACCGCTGTGGTTGCTCCCGCTGAAAGGACTGCACTGTGAATCCAGGAGAAGTATTGGGCCAGATCATCTTGGTGATCCTGCTCGCGATCGTCGCGATCTTCGTGCTCGTGATCCTCTTCAGGTCGATCAGGATCATTCCACAGGCCAATGCGGGTGTCGTCGAGCGCCTCGGCAAGTATCACAAGACCCTCATGCCGGGCCTCAACATTCTGGTGCCATTCATTGACCGGGTGCGCCCACTCATCGACATGCGTGAGCAGGTCGTCTCGTTCCCGCCTCAGCCTGTCATCACCGAAGACAACCTCGTCGTGTCCATCGACACGGTCGTCTACTTCCAGGTGACGGATGCTCGCGCGGCAACGTACGAGATTGCGAACTACCTGGGCGCCGTCGAGCAGCTCACGACCACGACGCTTCGTAACGTTGTCGGTGGGCTGAACCTTGAAGAGGCTCTCACGAGCCGCGACAACATCAACGGCCAACTACGAGTCGTTCTCGACGAGGCGACCGGCAAGTGGGGTATCCGCGTGGGTCGTGTCGAGCTCAAGGCGATCGACCCGCCCCTCTCGATCCAGGACTCGATGGAGAAGCAGATGCGCGCCGAGCGTGACCGCCGCGCGCTCATCCTCACTGCCGAGGGAACCAAGCAGTCTGCGATCCTCACCGCGGAGGGTGCCCGTCAGGCCGCCATCCTTTCTGCTGAGGGTGACGCGAAGGCCCAGGTTCTGCGGGCTCAGGGTGAGGCCGAGGCCATCACGACGGTCTTCAACGCAATCCATGCGGGCAACCCCTCCTCAGACCTGCTGGCGTACCAGTACCTGCAGACTCTGCCGAAGCTTGCCGAGGGCGACTCGAACAAGATGTGGATCATCCCGTCGGAGCTCACGGAAGCTCTCAAGGGAATTAGCCAGGGGTTCCTGGGTGGCAAGCCGCCAGCGGCAAAGTAGCCCGGCGACCTTCTTCTCCCCCGCCCGTCCGCGCGTGTTTGCACACCGCGGACTGGCGATCGAGGCGCCGGAAAATACGCTGCTTGCGTTCGCGAGGGCAGGTGCGGCGGGCGCGATCTATGTCGAGACCGACGTTCACGTGAGCGCAGACGGAATAGCCGTCATCGCCCATGACCCCGATCTCAAGCGGGTCGCGCACCGTGACCTCCGGGTCGAACAGCTCACGATGTCGGAGCTGCGACGAATCGACCTGGGATTTGGGCAGGGATTCTGCTCACTCGCCGAAGCGCTCGACACGTTCACCGAGACGCGGTTCAACATCGACCTCAAGGTTGCCGGTGCCGTGGAGCCCACGGTGAGCGCGATCCTCGCTGCGGGAGCAACCAACCGGGTGCTCGTCACCTCGTTCGGCGACCGGCGCAGGCTGCGCGCCGTCGCCGCGTTGCCCGGCGTCGCGACATCCGCGTCGGCCGGCAGCTTTGTACGGGCGCTCGTGGCGGGAAAATTGCGCTCAGCTGCCCTCGTGCGGCGCGCGCTGAGGGGCGTTAACGCCGTGCAGGTGCCCGAGAGGGCGCTCGGCCTGCGGGTCACGACCGAGAGGATGCTCGCGCAGTTGCATTCGGCGGGAATCGAGATGCACGTATGGACGATCAACGACCCCGATCGGATGCGCGAACTGCTGCACCTCGGCGTAGACGGAATCGTGACCGACAGGGCAGATCTGGCGTTGGGCGTCACGCGCGGCCTGTGAACTGACTGTGAGCCTCGCGCGGTTGAAAGGATTCGCCCAGCTTGTTGGTTTATAACTGGGTACCGACCGCGAAGTAAAAGGAGGCCACACAATGGCAGACCGTAGTTTGCGCGGGATGAGACTTGGAACCCAGAGCTTACAGAGCGAAGAGGGTGTGGAGTTTTCCCCGCGAAAGAAGAGCGTGTACCGCTCAGCCGATGGATCGACCTTCGAAGTAATTTTCGCGGCCGATGCCGAAGTTCCCCAGCAGTGGGAGTCCCCGAAGTCCGGCCAGGAGGGCATCCTGCTTGACGCAGACGGCGAGCTCACCGTTCTGGACGAGGCCGATGTGAAGGTTCCCCGTAGCCACTGGGACATGCTTCTTGAGCGCCGCACTCGCGCAGAACTCGAGGAACTGCTCCAGGAGCGTCTCGACTTCCTTCGCTCCCGCAAGGGCCAGCAGAAGATCGGCGCCTAGGTCGCGACCAGAGCGCCCGACGCCCCATCGCCTTCTCCTCGGAGGCGGTGGGGCGTTTTCTTTGCGATTACTCCCGTCGCCCTCGCATGGCGAGGCCAGCAATGAGAAGCGTCGCGAGTCCGAGACCCGCAACGAACCACTCGAGCTGGCGCCCGAGCAGCACGGCCGGCGTTATAGCGGTCGAGAGCGGCACATCGTCGACCATCGTGCCGGGCGTGTACCACGGCAACTGCTGGGTGATCGAGCCGTCCGGCGCAATGATGGCGCTGAGCCCGACCGTCGAGATGTTGACCACGCTGCGGCCGAGTTCGATCGCGCGAATGCGAGCGATCGCGAGCTGCTGCGCGCTCTCGTCGGTGCGGCCGAAGTCAGCATTGTTGGATGACGCGAAGATCACCTGGGCGCCCTGTTCGACCGACTCGGTCAGGATCTGATCGTCGACGATGTCGAAGCAGATGTTGATTCCCACGATCACCCCATTGACGTCGAAGACGTTGTCGGTGGTTCCCGGGGTGTACTCGCGCTGGATGAGGTCGATCAGGTCGGGCGCGAAGGGTCGCCAGAACGCCCGGTCGGGAATGTACTCTCCAAAGGGCACGGGGTGCTTCTTGTCGTAGTAGTCGAGCGCCCCCTCGCCGGCCTGCCAGAGCACGGCCGTGTTGTGGAACAGGCCGTCCCGTTCGCTCACACCCTGGGCGATGAGCGGGGCATCCATCTGTTCGGAGACGTAGTCGAAGACGCCCGTCGTGTACGTGTCGAGGATCGGATCGCGATAGGTCGTGCCCTCGGGCCACAACACGACGTCGACGCGCTGCCCGAACAGGGGCGTCGTTGCCGAGAACTGGGCTTCAAGAAGTTCGTTGGCCTGTGAGCCGTCGAAGTATCCCGCCTTTCCGTTGCCTTGCACCGCAGCGACTCGCATGGTGCCGTCGGTGTGGGTCGGCCACGCCGGCAGCACGAGCAGCAGGCTCGCCAGAGCGACGGCCACGGATGCTCGCACGAGAGGCTTCACTCCAGCGAATCTCACCGCCTCGATGACGACCGCGACGAGAAACACCATCACGAAGCTCACGCCAGACACACCGAGCCACGCGAAGAGCGGCGAGAACGGGCTGTCCGACTGGGAGAACGCGACCCTGCCCCACGAGAATCCGCCGTATGGCCACACGCTCGCCCACGCCTCTCGAGCCGTCCACAGGCCTGCCACCGCGATCGGAAGCACAACCAGACGGCCGAGCGCGCTGGGCCACACGTGAGGGATCCATCGGTAGGCCAGGGTTATTGCGGCGGCACCCGCCGCAAAGAACAGCGACTCCAGCACGGCGAGAGCCGACATGGGCAACGGGCCTAGAAAGAGCGAGGCCCACTGGATGTGGGTGAAATAGAACGCCGCTCCTGCGACGAATCCGACGAGCACCGAAGACCACACCCGGCGGCCTACGAGGGCCACGAGAACGAGCCCGATACCGACGAAGGTTAGCGGCCAGATGTTCTTGTCGGGGAATCCGGCATCCATGACCGGGCCGGACGCCGCGGCCACGAGCAACGCGGCCCAGAGCGGCAGTATCGGCTTCACGGTGTCGAGCATAGAGTGCGAATTATGCGACTGAACTGTATGCGACGATGCCTCGTCGGATGGAGTCGAGGGCCTTGCGCGCGGTACGCCCGACCTCCCCATCGGCAACAACAGACAGCTGGTCGAGCAGGTCGATGACCTGCTTCGTCACGCGCACGAAGTCGCCCGCGGCCATGTCGGCCTCCTGCAGCACGGCGTCGAGGCCAGTGCCGTTCGCCCAGCGGTACATGGCGAGGGCCAGCCCCGTCGAGAGAGGTTGGCTGCCGGGGAGTTTGTGCAGTTGCTCGAGGTCGTCGAGTTCAGACCACAGTGTGCCCGTGAGATCGAAGGCCTCGCGGAATCGACCACGTGGGAGGTATCGATCGCCGAGCTGGCCCTCTTCGCGGCGAGGTTCGTAGACCAGGGTCGTGGCCATGGCCGCGAGGGAGGCGGGGTCCAACTCGTTCCAGAAGCCGCGGCGCAGCGACTCTGCAACGAGAAGGTCGCGCTCGCCGTAGATGCGACGCAGCATCCTGCCATCGGGTGAGAGTTCGACTTCGCCAGAGGGGCCGGCAACGAGGTATCCGAGCTTCACGAGCACATCGGTCACCCGGTCGAAGACTTTGGCGACAGCGCCCGTACGAGTGCGAATCTGAGCGGTAATCTGGTCGGTCTCGCGCTTGAGCTTCCAGTACCGCTCAGCCCATCGGGAGTGCTGCTCGCGCTCGGGGCACGCGTGGCAGGGGTGCTGCTTCATCCGTCGCCGCAGGTCTTGCAGTTGGCGTTGCCGACGATCGCGCTCGGCTCGGCTCGCCGTGTTGGAGATGCCCTTGCGTTCGAGGTCGGTGAGTTCGCGGCGAATCGTGGAGTATTCGGTGAAGTCGCCGAGGTGGCAACTCATCGACTTGGCGTAGCCGTCGAGGGATTCCTGCTGCGATCTCACCTTGCGGGCGAGGTCGACGACAGCCCGGTCGGCCTGGAATTGCGCAAAGCTCGATTCGAGGATCTCGCGGGTGCGCTCACGCCCGAACTGCTCGATGAGGTTGACGGCCATGTTGTAGGTCGGCTTGAAGCTCGAGTTGAGCGGGTAGGTGCGACGTGAGGCGAGCGATGCGACGGCCTGCGGATCGAGGCCATCGACCCACTGGATGACACTGTGCCCCTCGACATCGATGCCGCGGCGACCGGCACGACCGGTCAGCTGGGTGTACTCCCCCGGCGTAATGGGAACACGAGCCTCGCCGTTGAACTTCTCGAGCTTCTCGAGCACCACAGTGCGCGCGGGCATATTGATGCCGAGCGCGAGGGTCTCGGTCGCGAAGACGAGCTTCACGAGCTTCTTCTGGAACAGCTCCTCAACGACCTCCTTGAATGCGGGCAGGAGACCCGCGTGGTGGGCCGCGACGCCGCGCTCCAGGCCGGTGAGCCAGTCCCAGTACCCCAGAACGGCCAGGTCTTCGTCGAGCAGCGTGCGGCAGCGTTCCTCCACGATCGAGCGAATCTCGTCGCGCTCCTCGTTGGTCGTGAGGCGCACACCGGACCGCAGCACCTTGGTGACGGCCTGGTCGCAGCCGACTCGACTGAAGATGAAGAAGATCGCGGGAAGCAGGTTCTTGGAGTCGAGCAACTTCACGAGATCGACGCGATCCGTGCGCTGGGTTTCCGGCCGCCCGCCCTTGGAGTGGTACCTGCCGACGTCCTTCATCTGCCGCGCACTGAGTGTGCGGCCGCCGTAGCGAGCCATTTGCACGAGCTCCGGGTTCACCCGGTTGGTCGCGGCCAGGCCGGACGAGTCGAAGAGGTCGATGAGTTTGCCACGCATGAGGATGTGCTGGTCGAGGGGAACCGGTCGCTCCTCCGACACGATCACTTCGGTGTCGCCGCGCACGGCCTGCAGCCAATCGCCGAACTCCTCCGCGTTTGAGACGGTCGCGCTCAGTGAGACCATGCGCACCGCCTGAGGCAGGTGAATGATGACCTCTTCCCACACCGCCCCGCGAAAGCGATCGGCGAGAAAGTGCACCTCATCCATGACCACGATGGCGAGATTCTTCAGCAGGTCGGAGTCGGCGTAGAGCATGTTGCGCAGCACTTCGGTCGTCATGACGACGATGCGAGCCTGCGAATTGATGTTGGTGTCGCCCGTGAGCAAACCCACTTCGTCAGGGCCGTACTCTGCAACCAACTCCTGGAACTTCTGGTTGCTGAGAGCCTTCATCGGCGCCGTGTAGAAGACCTTCGACGCGGGCTCCTGCATGGCCCGGTAGATCGCGAACTCGGCAATGATCGTCTTGCCGGCACCGGTGGGTGCGGCGACGAGCACGCTCTTGCCCTCCTCGAGCATGGCGCACGCTGCGATCTGGAACGGGTCGAGATCGAACCGCTGTTTCGCCCTGAACGCCTCGAGAATGGGATGGCCCTGGCGCTTCTTGACCGCGGCGAACCGCTCGGCCGGTGACAGGTCTGTCATCAGGCGATCGACGTCTCGAACTCGACGGCGTTCTTTGCTTTGCGGCGGTCATGGAGGTAGGCAATCCCGGCAGCGGTGAAGTAGAAGATGACCATGGGGATGGCGAGCAGGAACATTGAGATCACGTCGGCCGCGGGAGTCGCGAGGGCGGTGAAGATGCAGATGACGAGGATGGCGACGCGCCACCCCTTGATGATCGACTTGGCCGACAGTACTCCGACGAAGTTGAGCAGCACGAGAAAGACCGGCAGTACAAACGCGATACCGATCGCGAGCACGAGTTTGATCACGAAGTCGTAGTACGTGCGGGCGTCGAGGTAGGTGGCTTCCTGGTCTGACGAAAAGGATGTCAGCAGCTCGACCATGTGCGGGAAGACGAACCACCCGGCAGCGGCGCCCGCAAAGAACAGCGGAACAGCAGAGAAGAAGAAACCGAAGGTGTACTTCTTTTCTCGACCTGTGAGACCGGGAACGAGAAAGGCGAAAATCTGGAACAGCCACACGGGGCTGGCAATCACAATCGCGATCGTGACCGAGATTGCGATCCTGAGGTCGAACGCGCCCGTGACAGTCGTATAGACGATGGTCGCGTTTCGATCTTCGGCGATTTGGTTGATGGGGATGCGCAGGGCATCGATGACATACGGTGCCAGGAAGAATCCTGCGATCGCGGCAATCAGGATTGCGATGGCGGAGATCACGAGCCGCTTGCGAAGCTCGCGGAGGTGCTCACCGAGCGACATTCGCTCGTCGCTCTTGTTGCGCCACCGCCCGGAACGGGTGGCCACCGGGGCTACGGCTTCGATTTGGTGGAGCTCTTCGGAGCCTCGGGCTCGTCGGCAGCGGGAACCTCGTCGCCGTTCTCGTCTTTCATCGTCTTCACTTCACTGCGGAAGATGCGCATCGACTGGCCGATGCTGCGAGCGAGGCCCGGGAGCTTGGGAGCGCCGAACAACAGCAGCACGACGGCAAGCAGAATGACGAGGTGCCAGCCATTGAGGTTGTTTAACATGCGCGTGACCGCTTTCTGCTTGGACGGGGAGCGTAGCTACCCTTCCATGGTACCAACTACCTTCGCGCGAAACTCGCCCTGAACCACGTCGTGGGACGCGCTCCGAACCCCAGAAGCACATAGTCGTCGCGGGAAGCGCGCAGCGGGTGGAATATGACCTGCGCCGGCCGCTTCATCAGTTCGGCATCCCCGGCACTCACGATCGCCTTGATCGCCGTGCGGCTCACCCCATTGTTGTCGTCGTAGGTCACCGCGATGTGGGCCGGTCCCCTGCCTCGCGGCCAGACGAGCTGCGAGGTTCCCGACACCTGATGTCCGGTGGCGAGAAGGGTCGCCTTGATCGCGCGACGCCTGACCGCGATCGCAAGCCACAGCAGCACGATGAAGGCGATCGCAACGAGGATGATGGGACCGATCACTTGTGGCTGTACCAATCGGACGGCCACTGCCTCGTGCTGGCATCCACGGTCGTAATGCGTCGAGCGCGCGCCAAACGTGCCTCGCGGCGCAGCCTTTTGCGCTCGGAGCGGTGGAACCTGCGAGCGTTCTCCCGATCCCGGATCTCACGCACGCTCGCGAGCACAGCAATCTGCGGCCTCACCAGCGCCGGGTCATCGATCTCGAGTATCGCGCTCTTCTCCGCGAGATCCGCGACATCGTTCATGAGCACAAGAAACTTGCGGAAGAGCCACCACGCGAACAGAGCAAGCATCACCGCGAGGGCGAGAGCAAGGCCGGCCCAGATGAGAACCCACCCCCACCAGTAGATGTCCACAGTGACGGGCTCGGTCACTCTGCGTACCTCGCGGCACCCGCCGCCGCCCACTGCGCGATGACCGCACGCGCCTCGGCCGGCTCGATCACCGTGGCAACGCCCGGCATGCTTGCGATGAGGCGCTTGAGGCCGTGGTAGTGCGACACGCGCACCGTGGTGCGTACTCGCCCGTCGACCTCGGTTGTGGTGGCGCCGTCGGGAATGTAGTCCGCGAGCAGCGGTGCAGCGCTCGCCGCGACATCGATCGTCACGATGAGGTCGTCGGCCGACCCTTCGAAGAGAGTGTCGGGCAGCGTGACATCCTTCGCCCGGTGGGTTATCGCGGCCGTCGTCGTTTGCGGAGCCGATATGCGGTCGAGGCGGAACGTGCGCACCGCCTCGCGCAGGTGGCACCAGCCGCGCAGGTACCAGTCGGCATCGATCGATTCGACGCGAAGCGGGTCGACGGTGCGGTGCTCCTGCTCTCCTCGCGAGTTGAGGTAGTCGAACTCGATTTGAACACCGTTGTCAACCGACTGCCGGATGAGGCCGAGCGTGTCATCCGTCTCGGTCGCCTCCACTGCCACCTGGCTGGGCTCCGCGGAGGCGCCTCGGGACAATTTGGACATGAGCGATGAAATCGCGTCGCGGTCGGCATGCTCGGGAAGAGCGGAAAGGTACTGCAGGCCCGCAATGAGGGCGGCCGCCTCGCGCGCGGAGAATCGCGGCGAGTCGTCGATCGCGACGAGGTTGGTGAGCACGATCTGGTCGTTGTCTTCGAAGTCGTCCCAGGCAATGTCGAAGAGGTCACCGTGCTGGTACATCGCCGTCTCGCCGGGAATTCCTGAGACGCCAATGAGCTTCACGGCCTCTCGAATCTGTGACTCGGGAACTCCGAAGTGCTTCGCGGCATCGGGCACGCTCACCCGATCGTGGTCCATGAGGTACGGAACCAGCGACAGCAGGAACGCGAGCTTGTCTTGCGCGTGGCGCGGGGGAATCTTCTCAGCCATGGTCGGCCGCCGTTCGTGCCAGGCGCGAGCGCACGGCGTCTCGAAGCTCTCGCGGTGAGATCACGAGCGCTTCCGGGCCAAAGCCCGCGAGCTCGTCGGCAAAGATGTTCACGTCGGAGTAGTGCAGTTGCAGGGCACCCGTCTGGGTAGTGACGGCGCCGCGGCGCTTGCCGAGCCGGGTTGCCGCGTCAGATCCGGGCTCGACCTCGACCACTGCCGTGTGCGCATTCCACACGGCGTCGAGTCCCTCAAGGGCCTTCGCGGTCTGGTCGGCCGACGGCGCTGGGAAGGTCGTCGACGTCGTCGTGACCTGGCTCACGATTCGCCTGAGGAGGAACGTTTTGGTGGTGCCCGAGCTCGGATCATCCGCGAACAGGTGCCAGCGGCCCTGGTGCTGCACGAGGGCGAGTGGCGCCACCGTGCGAATCCGTGCCTCCTGCTCCCCCGGCTTCAGGTAGGCAAACTGAACCATCTGGTGCTTCTCGAGGGCGGCGCTGAGCGGGTCGAATGATGCCTCTCGCACTCGCACGCGTGGTGCGTACCCGAGCACAGGTTCGGTCGTTGTGACGCCGAGCGATCTGAGCTTGAGGACCGCACGGCGCGACTCGGCTGACAGCGATCCCTCGCGCCACACCATGGCGGCGAGGTTGAGCAGGGTGGTCTCCTCGGGCGAGAAGCGGATGTCGGCAGGAAGCTCGTACTCGCCCCGCGGGATGCGGTAGCGCAGGTTTTGGTTATTGCCGGCCTGGCCTGGGCTTTCGATTGTCTCGAGCGGGACGCCGAGTTCGCGGATGTCGTCTTTATCGCGCTCGAACTGGCGCTCAAGGTTGGAGTTGTCGCCAGAGTGCTTGAACTTCTGGCGATAGCCCTGCACGGTCGACAGGATCTCAGTCTTGGTGAGGCCCGCATCGGTCGCGAGAAGGGCGAGAACGAGGCTGAACAGCCTCTCCTCTACCGGAATCTTCTGAACTGAACTTGCAGGAGGCACGAGTGAAATCCTAGTTTCTGATGAAATCTCTGGTGACACCCGGCCTGTGTCATTCTGGGCGGTTATCCGATTGCGAGGATATCCACGACGAAGACGAGCGTATCTGTTTCTGTCACGCCTTCGGGAAGCTGCGCCGCGGGGTAACTGTCATCGCCGGGCGGAACGACAGCGATCACTCGCGAGCCGACCTGCTGGCCGATGAGCGCTTTGGCGAGACCGCCGACCACGCCGTTTCCGTCTGCATCGAGCTTTGATGCGGTGAGTGTTCCCGGGGCAAGGTTGGTCCAGGAGGAAGCGAAGACGTCGCTGGCACCCCACACGACCCCCGTGATGTTCGCGATGACAGCGTCGCCCTGCTTGACGGTCTCGCCGGAGCCCTGCTTGAACGCAGCGATGTTGAGGGTTGTCGGTGCGTCGCCGGTGAACGTGAAACCGGGCTGCCCGATGGAGGTGAAGACCACCCCGGGGAAGCCGCTCTGCAGAATCTGGTCGGATCCGGTTGCCTGCGCCGGGAAGGCGTCGGTGATCTCGGAAACAATGACGATCTGCTGGTCTGACGGGGCCTCGGGGTTGAGGAGCTCGGTGACAGTGCCCGTTGTGGCAACCTTCGCACCGACTGTCGCGCACGTCATGGCTGATGTGAACGGGTAGAGGCCGGTGACGAAGCTCGGCAAGGTGAGGGAATCCTGCACCTGCTCGCCAGTCTCGGCGTCGAAGATGGTGAGGTCGAGCACGACCGCGTCGGTCGAGCGCACCTGGTCGCCGTCGCCCGCGCTGACAATTGACTGCTCGAGGCCGTCGGAGACGAGCGGAGTCGGGAAGCTGCCGTCGGCCTTCACGAGGGCGGCGCTGGAACCGGGAGCGCAGTCCGCAAACGGCGCGGGGGTCGACGCGCACGCAGACAGCACTACGAGGAGGCCTGCGGCCGCGAAAATTGCCGGGAGCTTGCGCACGAACACTCGTTTCTTCATCGCTTCAGATACTCGAAATACTCTACTGCTCGGCCGTCGCGGCATTTGCCGCAGCCTGGGCTTCGCGCACGGCCCGTCGCAGGCCCTTGTCGCTCGCGGTGCGGTCGCCGAGAGCGCCCGGAGTCCAGGCCTCGACGTCGTCATCGGAGAAGTCGGACTTGGATGCCCGGCGCTTGAGTGCCGGCAGCACCGACCCGGGAGCGAGGCGGCGTGCGGTCATGAGGAAGCCGGTGTGTCCGATCATCCGGTGGTCGGGGCGCACGGCAAGCCCCTCGACGTGCCAGCCGCGCACGAGGGTTTCGCTTGGGTCGGGTTCGGTGAACGCGCCGGTTGCGCGGATCGCCTCGGCCACCCGGGATAGTTGCGTGACCGTCGCGATGTAGCAGATCAGCACTCCCCCGGGCGTGAGCGCTTCAGCGCACTCCTCGAGACACTCCCAGGGGGCCAGCATGTCGAGCACGATGCGATCGACGGATCCCGCCTCGACGGTCTCGGGCAGGGCATCCTGAAGGTCGCCCACGGTGATGCTCCAGTTGCCTGGCTCCGCACCCAGGAACGCCGTGACGTTGCCGCGGGCAACGTCGGCAAACTCCTGGCGGCGTTCGAACGACGTGAGGGCGCCCTGCGGTCCGATTGCGCGCAGCAGCCAGAGCGACAGCGCACCCGAGCCCACGCCCGCCTCGACGACGGTAGCACCGGGGAAGATGTCGGCCTGCCCCAGGATCTGAGCTGCATCCTTCGGGTAGATGATCGCGGCACCGCGCGGCATCGACATGACGAAGTCGGTAAGCAGCGGGCGAAGCGCAAGGTACTCGATGCCGTTGGACGACGTAACGACCGAGGCATCGGGCTGGCCAATGACGAGGTCGTGACTGAGCACGCCGCGATGCGTGTGGAATTCACCACCCGCTTCAAGCGTGACGGTGTTGAGTCTGCCCTTGGGGCCTGTGAGCTGGACCCGGTCACCCACCCGGAACGGCCCGGACTGGCGCCGAAGTGCGTCGTTCATCGCTTGGCCTCCGCGTGAACGCCGGCAAGGTCGACGAGGGTGCGGCCGTCGAGGGTGGGCCAGAGCGTGTACTCGTCGCTCTCGGAAATCGGAATCATGAAGGGAACTCCCACGGTGGTAGCCCCCGAGGCGGCCGCCGAAGCGATTCCCGGCTCGGAGTCTTCGATGGCAATGCAATCGGCGATGTCGACGCCGAGAAGTGCTGCGGCCTGCAGATAGGGCGCCGGGTGCGGCTTGGCGTGCTCGACATCATCACCGGAGACAACGACGTCGAAGCCCACAAATCCGAGACGATCCGAGACGTGGTGGGCCATGCGCGAGACGGACATGGTGACGAGTCCGGTCGGGATGCCCGCTTGCCGAAGTTCGGTGAGCAACTCGCGCGCACCAGGTCGCCACGGGATTCCCAGCTCGACGAGTTGATCGATCACGCGGTCGGTGAGGTGGTCGATGATCTCGTCTTCCGTCATCGACACGCCGCGGCCCTGGAGCACGCGAGCGGAATGCCACAATCCTGAGCCGACCAGCGTGAGACCGTCTTCGTGGGTCCAGTCGGAGCCGTGCGCGCGCACGAGGTCCACTTGGGCAGACATCCAGTACGGCTCGGTATCGACGAGCGTGCCGTCCATGTCCCAGAGAACAGCGGCGGGGTGGGTGGGAGTCACAACCGTCAATCGTAGTTCTATCCTTGGAGTGGCCCCGATTCACGTATGGGGGCCAGAGGGAGCACTGTGGCAGAGAACCAGTTCGCAAGCGGCAGACTCCTCGTCGTCGCCTTCGAGGGCTGGAACGACGCGGGCGAAGCCGCGAGTGGAGCCGTGCGCACGCTCAAAGAGCTTCTCGACCTGTACCCCATCGCAGAGGTCGACCCTGAGGACTATTTCGACTACCAGTTCAACCGCCCCTCCGTCGCGGCGGATGACGACGGCAACCGCCAGCTCATCTGGCCGGGTGTCACGATCTACGGGCCCACGCGGCCCCATGCCGCTCCTGCTCCCGGGCTGGCGGATGACGCCCAGCTCTCGGTGAGCGGAGCGAACGGCTCCAACATCTACCTGTTGCTCGGAACCGAGCCATCCCGCGGCTGGAAGACCTTCACTCGAGAAGTTCTCGAGGTCGTCGAGGCGAACGAGATCTCGTCAATCGTCTTTCTCGGCGCGATGCTTGCCGACGTTCCCCACTCGCGACCCATCTCGGTATTCACGAGCAGCGAGAACGCGGCGGTGCGTTCCCAGCTTGGCATCGAACGCAGCGGCTACGAGGGCCCGGTGGGAATCCTGTCGGTGCTCGCGGATGCGGCCGAGAAGTCGGGAATCACCACGATGTCGATCTGGGCCTCGGTGCCGCACTACGTGCACAACGCACCCTCCCCCAAGGCGACACTGGCGCTCATTGACAAGCTCGAGGAGATCATCGACGTTGTCGTGCCTCGCGGCGAGCTCGTGACTGAGGCGGCAGCGTGGGAAAGCGGTATCGACGCGCTCGCCGGCGACGACGACGACATGGCGTCGTACATCGAGCAGCTCGAACAGGCTCGCGACACCGTCGACTCCCCCGAGGCGAGCGGCGAGGCTATCGCGCAGGAGTTCGAGAAGTACCTCAGGCGAGGCGGCGACAAGCCGGATGCGGGCGCCGCAGGCGACGAGCCCTGGCGCCCGGTCTAAGCGCGCTACAGCGGGTTGAGCACGCCGAGCGAAAGCAGCACGATCAGGGCCAGGCCGAGGGCTACCCGGTAGATCACGAACGGCAGGAACGAGCGCTTCGAGATGTAGCGCATCAGGAACGCGATCACCACGTAGCCAACGCCGAAGGCGACGACGGTCGCGACAGCCGTTTCGGCATAGCCATACACGCCTTCGGGTTCGCCGAAGCTGTGCACGAGTTCATACAGTCCGCTGCCAAACACTGCCGGGATGGCCAGCAGAAAGCCGTACCTCGCTGCCGCTGGGCGCGTGTAGCCGAGCAGGCGACCCGCCGTAATCGTGGAGCCCGATCGCGAGACACCCGGCACGAGGGAGAGCATCTGGGCGAGACCGATGATGATGCCGTGCTTGTAGGTGAGGTCGTCGAGTTCGCGGGTGCGCTTCGAGAGCAGGTCGGCGAGGCCCAGGATGATGCCGAAAACGATCAGCACGATCGCGACGAGCCACAGCGAACGGAAGGTCGATCGGATGTACTCCTGCGCGACGAAGCCGACGATCACGATCGGAATCGTGCCGATGATGATGAGCCAGCCCATACGCACGTCGGCGTCGTCACGGTCGATGACCTCCGCGTGGGTTCCCTTAGCGTGGCCGAATTGCTGGAACCAGCGCGAGATGATGCGCACGATGTCGTGTCGGAAATAGAGGATGACCGCGAGCTCGGTGCCCAGCTGCGTGATCGCCGTGAAGGTGGCACCCGGGTCGGTGGCCGACGGCAGGAACTCCCCCGCGATGCGCAGGTGCGCGCTCGACGAGATCGGAAGAAACTCGGTGAGGCCCTGAATGAGACCGAGCACGATCGCTTCCATAAAACCCACGATCGACTCCCGTGCTTGTTGTGGTGCGCTGCCTAGTAGTTCAACAGCAGGTCGCTCAAAACCCGCCTGCCAAAGACTAATGCGTCGAGGGGCACGCGTTCGTCAACGCCGTGGAACATCCCAGGGAAGTCCAGTTCGGGGCCGAGCTGCAGTGGCGCGAACCCGTAGCCCGTGATCCCGAGCTTGGCGAGCGCCTTGTTGTCTGTGCCACCCGAGAGCAGGTAGGGCAGCACGGGCGCCCCCGGATCGTGCGACTGCAGCGTGCTGACCATCGCCTCCACGAGCGGGCCATCGAAGCTGTTCTCGAGGCCGATGTCGCGGTGCATCACCACGATTTCGATGTCATCGCCGATGAGTTCGCGCACCTCGGCGAGCACCTGGTCTTCCTCGCCGGGCAGGGTGCGAATGTCGATGAGGGCTTCAGCAGTGTCGGGGATGACGTTGTGCTTGTAACCGGCCTTCAGCAGGGTCGGGTTGGTAGTGGTGCGCAGGGTGGCCTGGATGAACCCGGCCGCCGTTCCCGTCGACAGCACGATTTCGTCAGGGCTCACCGTGACCGGATCGACCTCCATGATGCGGGCGAGCTCCGCCACCAGCTGCGTTGTCGTCGCCGTGAGACGAACGGGCCAGTCGCGAGTGCCGAGAGCCACGACGGCTTTCGCGAGGGTGGTGATCGCGTTGTTGTGGATGACCCGGCTGCCGTGCGCTGCCGTTCCGCGCGCGATGAGTTTGATCCAGACGAGAGCTTTCTCCCCCGTCTGCAGGAGGTAAGAGCGTTGGCCATTGAGGTGCACGGAATACCCGCCGACCTCGCTTATCGCCTCGGTTGCACCCGCAAAAAGGTCCGGGCGGTTGTCGACGAGGTAGTGAGAGCCAAACACTCCCCCGTTTTCTTCGTCTGAGAAGAACGCCACGATGAGATCCCGACCGGGCTGCTTGCCCGCGCCCAGGATGTCCTGGAGCGCCGTGATGATCATGGCGTCCATGTTCTTCATGTCGACGGCACCCCGGCCCCACAGCAGGCCGTCCCGAATGATTCCGCCGAACGGGTCGACGGTCCAGTTGAGCGGGTCAGCCGGCACGACATCCGTGTGGCCGTGCACGATGAGGGCGGGCTTTGTCGGGTCTGCCCCGGGGATACGTGCCAGCACGCTCGTGCGACCGGTAGCGGCATCCACGTACTCGGTTGTCAGCCCCATGTCTTCGAGAAGTGCGCCGAGATACTCGGCCGCATCGGTCTCGCCGTTCGAGCGACCTTCACCGAAGTTGGTGGTGTCGAAGCGAATCAGTTCCTGGGCGATGCGGGCAGTCTCTTCAAGCGGTTCGGGCTGCGTCATTCGACCACGCTATCAGCGTGCTATTCTCGTACCTCGGTAGTCCTGCGAAGGAATTACCACTGCGCGCGGATGGCGGAAATGGCAGACGCGCTAGCTTGAGGTGCTAGTGCCCGTATAGGGCGTGGGGGTTCAAGTCCCCCTTCGCGCACGTTGTTGAGACAGCGAAAAAGACCCCGGAGTTCTGCTCCGGGGTCTTTTGCGTTTCTAAGAAGATCCTCACGTGCGGCGGCGGGTGCTGCGCCACAACACGGTCGATAATCAAAGGATGCCCGCACCAGCGTCTTCGTCGACTCCGCGCTGGCGCCCGCTGCGTTCCGTGCGCTCCCGGATTCTCGCCACCATGCTGCTCGTCGCGGCAGCGGGCATGCTCGTAGCGGGCGCTACGTCTTACCTCGTGCAGCGCGAACGCATCCTTTCTGGGGTGGATGATCGGCTGGCGGGTGCTGTCGATGACGTGCAGTTCGTGGCATCCGACCTGCAGGCCAGCACTCTCGACGACGTTCTCGCCGCACTCGTGCAGCGATTGCGGCCCGGCACCGATGAATCGGCATTCGCACTGCGCGACAGCACCTCGGCGATTGTGCCGGGAGGCGAAGTCGACTTTCATCTCGAGCGGGACGCCGCGTTTGTGACTCGGGTGCTGGATGAGAGCGCAGACGGCGTGGTGCGGGGCACCGCAGTGACCGCCGATCGAACGGTGCGCTACGTCGCGATTCCCGTGACTCTTGAGGGCGAGCCCGGGGCCGGGGTGTTCGTGGTCGCCGTCGATGTGGGCGCCCGTCTGGCGCCGCTCACCGACGCGTTTCGCACGTTCGCCATCGTCGCGCTGATTTCGATCGTGATCGTCGGTCTCGTGGGGTGGTTCGTGGCCGGGCGCCTGCTCGCGCCAATTCGCCACCTGCGCGAAGCGGCGGCCCGCATCACGGCAAGCGACGTGAGCGAGCGCATCGCCGTAACAGGGAGCGACGATGTCTCCGACCTCACGGCGACGGTCAACGACATGCTCGACCGACTGGATGGTGCCCTCACGGCGCAGCGCCAGCTGCTTGACGACGTGGGTCACGAGTTGAAGACGCCCGTGACGATTGTGCGCGGCCACCTCGAACTGATGAATGCCCATGACCCCGCAGACGTTGCCGCGACACGCGAGCTGGCCATCGACGAGCTCGACCGCATGAGCAACCTGGTGAGAGACATCTCCGATCTGGCCGGCGCGCAGGGGCCACTGCGGCTGCGCACGGAGGCCACCGACGTTGCCGCCCTCACCGCGCGCGTGCGGGGCAAGGCCGCGGCGCTCTCGCCCGCTCACACGTGGGTGGTCACGGAGTCCGCGCCAGTGGTTGCCGTGGTCGATCCGGAACGGATAACGCAAGCACTGCTCCAGCTGTGCGCGAACGCCGTCAGCCACGGTGCGGCCGATGGCGAGGTCGAGATCGGCAGCGCGGCATCCGACGGCCAGCTGTCGTTCTGGGTGCGCGACCACGGCGACGGCATCGAACCCGAGTTGCAGGCCGTCATCTTCGAGCGCTTCCGCCGCGGCGCATCCGGTCGCGGCGCCTCGGGATCCGGGCTCGGGCTCGCCATCGTCGCGGCAATCGCCCAGTCTCATGGTGGACGTGTTTCCGTCGCATCCACGCCTCCCGATGGCGCGCGCTTCACCATCGAACTTCCGCTTGTAACCGGAGAGGCCACACCATGAGCAGGATTTTGATCGCCGAGGATGAGACCCGCATCTCGTCATTCATCGAGAAGGGCCTGGGTGCCGCGGGCTTTTCGACGGTTGTGGTCGCCGACGGCCTCCACGCCGTTGAACACATCGCGTCGGGCAACTTCGACCTGCTCGTGCTCGACATCGGCCTGCCGGGCATCGACGGCTACGAGGTCATGAGACGCGTCAGGGGTGCCGGAAGCACGATTCCCGTGATCGTGTTGACTGCTCGCACGTCAGCTGAAGACACTCTCGCGAGCCTCGAAGGTGGCGCCAACGACTACATGCCCAAGCCGTTTCGGTTCGACGAGCTTCTTGCTCGCGTGCGGCTCCGGATGGCGGATGCGTCGCGCGGCCAATCGACGACCCTCGCGGTCGAGGGCCTCGAACTCGATCTGCGCTCGCGACGAGCCATTGTCGACGGCAGGCAGGTGGAGCTGTCGGCCAGGGAGTTTGCTCTTGCCGAGGAGCTCATGAGGCACCCTGACCGGGTGTTGAGTCGGGAGCAGCTGCTCAGTCGGGTGTGGGGGTACGACTTTGACCCCGGCTCGAACATTGTCGACGTGTACATCGGGTATCTCCGATCGAAGCTGGGAGCCAACCACATCGAGACGGTACGCGGAATGGGCTACCGGCTGCGTTAGCCGATAGCCCATTCGTGGGGTGGTGCGTGTTAGTCGTCGCTGCCGTGGCCCGAGTTGTCGTTGTCGTCGTTGTCGTCGTGACCAGAGTCGTCTGACTCATCGGAGTCGTCTGAGTCGTCCGAACCGGAGTCATCGCTCGAGTCGTCGGCACCGGAGTCGTCGGATCCCGAGTCGTCCGAGCCGGAGTCGTCGGAGCCGGGGCCCGAGTTGTCGCCGTCATCTGAGCTCGAGTCGTCCGAGCCCGAGTCGTCTGAGCCGGAGTCGTCGGAGCCGGGGCCCGAGTTGTCGTCGCTCACTTCGTCTGAGCCGCTGTCGTCGCCACCGTGGTCGTCGCCGACATCGTGGGTGGCCGGGTCGTCGACGCCGTGGTCGTCGCCAACGTCGTGGGTGGCCGGGTCGTCGACGCCGTGGTCGTCGCCAATGTCGTGCGTAGCCGGGTCATCCGTGTGCGAGTTGGAGGGCACTGGTGCCGGCGTGGGAGTGCTCGAGTCGTTGGCGGCCTGGGCGATGGCCACGCCACCAATGGACAGCACGCCCGCGAGGGCGATAGCGCTGACGGTGAGTGCGGATTTGGTGAAGATGGGCATGTCATTGACCTCTCAGATCTGGTGCGACGGTGTGTCGTGATTCCAGAGTGGTCGGTCTCTCTAAGCCCTCTACGAGCCCAGCATGAGAGGCTTCTTAGTCGTCGGACCCGGAGTCGGAGTCGTCTGAACCGGAGTCGTCTGATCCGCCGGACCCCGAGCTGCCGGATCCCGAGTCATCCCCACCGCTGCCCTTGCCGCTACTGTCGTCGCCACCGCTATCGTCGCCGCCGTTGTCGTCGCCAAGCTCGACTTCTACGGGCGCGGGAGCCGGCACCACGGCAGTGTCGTCGTCGCCGCCGGAACCGGAGTCGTCGCTCGAGGATTCGGTGGGCGAAGGAGTGGGCGTGGGCGACGGTGTCGCCGACGGCGTTGGCGAACTCGTCGGCGCACTCACACTCACGGAATCGAGGCCGAGCGACTCGCCCGCCTCGTCCGCCACGCTGACGCCCGTGATGAGGATGCTCGCAAGCACGACACCGGCACCAACGAACAGCCCCACGGCAAGCCAGCCGACTGCGGCACGCATACGAATCCCCTGGAACATGGTGCCATTCTCCCTCGCGCGACGCGACGGGTGGGTGAGAGTTCTCTTAGGTTCGCCTCAGGCCGCGTCTTCGCGACCCGATCGCTTGTAGACGGGCTCTCCGTACGACGCGGTCACAAGGATGGGAATGTGGTCTGACGAGCCGCGGGCAAGGGTCTCAACCGACTCGACCGTGATGCCCTGTGAGGTCACAAAGTCGAAGTGGCCGCGGAAGAACTTGTACGCCGTGTAGGTCATGCGGTCACTCAACGAAAGGTCGTACCCGGTCTTGGCGACGCGCTCGCCCAGGTTGTCTTTGAACAGGGGGTAGTTGTAGTCACCGACCATGATGATGGGCGCTCCCCCACCGAGCTCCTGCAAGAGCTCGTGCGCGGCCTTGATCTGGTTGCGACGCAGTGAGTTCGTCGCCGTCAAAGGGGCGGCATGAAACGACGCGAGCACGAGCTCATGACCGCTCTCACGATCCACCAGCCGGGCACCGACCAGGCGCTCGGGGGTGGGAGAGAAAATCAGGTCGTGCAGGGACTTCTTGAGCTCATAAGACCTGCTGTCGAGCTGTTCAAACCGGTCTTTGCGGTAGTACACGGCGAGACCAAGACGGTTCTTCTTGGTGGCGTCGGCGAGGTGCAGGTTGCCGATCTCGGCGGGCAACTCAGAAGCGATGCATTCCTGCAGGCAGATGGCGTCGAGCTCGGGCGTCTCGGCCAGTGCGGCGAGTTCCCCAATCGCGCGATGTTTGCGGAGGTTGTAGCTGATAACTCGAATCACGGAACCGTGTCCTCTTTCCAAAACAAGACTCCCAGCCTAGGACTCATGACGGGTGTTCGGCGTCATGACGCGTTTGGATAGGAGTCGATACAGCAATCCCACAAGCAGCACACAGATACCACCCACGATCGACGGCGCGGGGAGTGTCGCGACGAGCGGGAGGCATCCCGTGACTCCGAGCACGGCGAGAACGCGTGGGTAGCGTCGCTGGTGCTGCGGCTGGGTGAGCGCAGACAGGTTCGCGACCACGTAGTACAGCAACACCCCGAACGACGAGAAGCCGATCGCCGAACGCAGGTCGACGGCCGCTACCAGCAGGCATACCACCACGGCCAGCACGATCTCGGCGCGATACGGCACGGAGAATCTCGGATGCACGGCGGCAAGCCAGTGCGGAAGATCGCGCTCCCGGGCCATCGCGAGCGTCGTGCGGCCGATTCCTGCGATGAGGGCAAGCAGGGCGCCCAGCGACGCCGCGGCCGCGCCCACGCGCACGAGGGGCGCTGCCCAGCCCCAGCCGACGGCCTCAACCACCTCCCCGAGCGGAGCATCCGCGGCCGCTACGCCGGAAGCGCCGAGAACACCCAGCACGGTCACTGCCACGGCCCCGTAGACGAGCACCGCAAGGCCGAGCGCGAGCGTGATGGCGCGCGGAATGGTGCGGGCAGGCTCCCGCACCTCTTCACCCATCGTCGCGATGCGGGCATAGCCCGCGAAGGCGAAGAACAGGAGTCCGGCGGACTGCAGGATGCCGTACCAGCCACCTGAGACGAGAGTGTCGTCGAAAGAGAGTGGGGCCGCCGAGATGCCTGCTGCAACGACTATCGCGAGCACAAGGAGCACAACGACCACGATCACCCTCGTGAGCAGGGCTGTGCGCGTGACGCCAAACAGGTTCACGGTGGCCAAGGCGAGCACGGCAGCAATGGCGACGGGGCGCTCCCAGCCCGCGGGCGCAGCGTACGCCGCAAAAGTAAGCGCCATGGCAGCGCAGCTCGCGGTTTTTCCCACCACGAATGACCAGCCGGCAAAGAAGCCCCACCAGGGCCCGAGTCGCTCGCGTCCATAAACGTAGGTTCCGCCCGAGGTGGGATAGACAGCGGCGAGCTGTGCACTCGAGGTGGCGTTGCAGAAGGCGACAATCGCTGCGACGACGAGCCCGATGAGCAGTCCGTTGCCCGCTGCCTGGGCGGCCGGGGTGAAAGCGGCAAACACGCCGGCACCGATCATCGAGCCAAGCCCAATGGTCGTGGCATCCACGAGTCCGAGGCGGCGCGCGAGAGGGGGCGAGCTGGTCACACCGGCACCCTAGCGCGCCGCGGTGAATAGCTTGGGGGTAACGTGGGTGAACCACCGACGATGGAGGTCAGCATGAGCGACACCACCGGATTCCCGGATGAAGCCCTGGGCCAGGAGCCCCCGAGTCACGCCAAACATCGAAGAGACGACGTTGCCGTGGACGGCGACCTCGACCTCAGCGAGTTCGGTGAGAATCCCGACACGGAGCTGGCCGGCTAAGCCTCGCTAGACGAATCGCACGCCCGACTGCACTCGCGTGCGGACATCGAAGAGCTCGTTGCCGCCAATCGGCGCAGCGCCCGTTCCCGTGCGTAACAGGGTGGCGAGGGTCGACTGGCGAACGACAATCGCGGCCGCACCGCGAACGCTGCCGAGCTGCAGCAGTGGCTCGTCAATCGCGTCATCCGGAACCACGATCACGAGCCCGGTGAACTTCACCCGCATCGAGCGCGCCAGGGTTTTGGCCCGCGCGGCCAACTCGTGCATGGGGCGCTCCCCCGCGACCGCGTCGCCAATGAGCTCACCCTTGCGCGCTCGCACGGGCCCACCAAAGTCTTCCGACAGCATCGCCCACAGCCCAGTCGGCCCCAGAACGATATGGTCAACCTTCTGCTCGGGCGGCCCGGTCGACACGTCGTGCCAGACGGTAAATCCGATGCCGAGCGTGCTGAGGGTGCGAGCGGTCGACTCCTCGGCAAGTGCGTCGGCGAGGGTGTGACGGATTTCGCGGGGTGCTGTGCGCACGAGAGCGGGGTCGTACGGATCCTCGAGGGTGACTCCACGGCCCGCCCACTCCCGCATTTGGCTGAGGAACCGTTCGCGCCGCCAACCCCCGGGATGACCGTACGCGCGAGCCTTGGGGCGGGAATCCTGGCGCGGCCTCCCGGGCTGGGCAGTGAAGGTCTGGTGCTCGCCGCTGCGGCTTCGGCCTGCGTCGTAGACCGCTCGCGCTTCGGGCGTCCCGACGCGCTCCCAGGCCAGCTGAACGGCGGTGAACCGCTGGGGGTCTCCCCCGGTGTCGGGGTGGGTCTCCCGCATTGCCTTACGAAACGCCTTGCGCAGTTCTTCGTGCGAGACGGATGCCGCAACCCCGAGAACCTCGTACGGGCTCGACGACAACGGACTTTCGGGCATCGGCTCAGAATACAGAACCAATCTTCAGGAAAACGGACGTAGATTGGTGACGTGACCACAATTTCAGAGATCCCCCTCACGACCATCGATGGCGAGACCACGTCTCTCGCCGAGTACGAGGGCAAGGTGCTGCTGATCGTCAACGTCGCTTCCCGTTGCGGCCTCGCCCCCCAGTACGAAGCGCTCGAGCAGCTTCAGAAGACGTACGGCGATCGCGGCTTCAGTGTGCTGGGCTTTCCCAGCAACCAGTTCCTTCAGGAGCTCGGCAGCGAAGATGCCATCAAGGAGTATTGCTCCATGACCTGGGGTGTCACGTTCCCGATGTTTGAAAAGGTCAAGCTCAACGGCAAGAACGCTCACCCGCTCTACAAGGAGCTCACCAAGGCTGAAGACGAGAAGGGCAAGGCCGGCAAGGTGAAGTGGAACTTCGAGAAGTTCGTCATCACCCCCAACGGAGAGGTTCACCGCTTCCGCCCCGATGTCGTTCCGGATGCCCCTCAGATCGTTTCCCTCATCGAAGAGTCATTGCCGGCCTAATGAACAAGGTTCTTGCCCACGAGGCTGACGCGTCGCGGTACACCCTCCTCATCGACGGGCAGATCGCGGCGCTCGCGGACTACAGCATCAACGGCCACTCGATCTCGTTCACGCACACCTACACGCAGCCCCATCTGCGGGGAAAAGGGTACGCGGGCGAGGTCGTGAGCTTCGCGATGGACGACGTGGAGGCCAACTCCGACCGCAAGGTTCTGCCGATGTGCTGGTACGTCGCTGAGTGGTTTGAGGCTCACCCGGAGCGCGCTGGCCTGCTCACCCGCTGACCTAGACGATGCTCGAAACTGAGCGCCTCCTGCTGCGGCCCTGGCGAGTCTCGGACGCACCGCTCCAGCATGAGCTGTGGACTGAGCGTGACCCTCGCGTGCCTCCGCATCGGCGCATCGATGAGGCAGGCTACCCCACGGTCAGCGACCTCGAAGCCAGGATCAGCGCGGGCGTTCAGCCGCGGTTGCTCGCGGTGGAGCTGCGCTCATCGGCTCACGTCATCGGGTACTGCGGCCTCATCGACAACACGTTTGGTTCAGTCGACGAACCAGAGATCGCCTTCGAGTTTCTTCGTCGGGAGTGGGGCAAGGGATACGCGACCGAGGCATCGCGGGCCGTCGTCGACCGGGCCAGTGCCGACGGTTACTCGCGGCTCTGGGCCACCGTGCGCGAATGGAACGTCGCATCGCGGCGCGTACTCGCGAAGCTCGGGTTCGTGGAAACGGGGCGTATTGAGCGTGACCCCGTCCACGGCGACTCGCTATTCACTGTGAAGCGGCTCGATTAGGCGGTGGGCCGCCTGGCTACCAGGCCTGGATGCCCATATCCACGATCGACTTGAGAAGCCGCGCGTTGTACTCCACGCCCAGTTGGTTCGGCACCGTCACGAGCACGGTGTCGGCGGCCTGCACCGCGGCATCCTTCGCGAGGTCATCGGCGAGCTTCTCGGGCTCACCGACGTAGCTCTTACCGAAGCGAGCGAGCCCGCCGTCGAGGTAACCCACCTGGTCTTCGCTCGTGCGCTCGCGTCCGAAGTAAGCCCAGTCCTCATCGCTCGTGAGGGGAATGATGCTTCGGCTCACAGACACGCGAGGGGTGCCCTCGTGGCCTGCCGATGCATACGCTTCGCGGAATATAGCGATCTGCTCCGCTTGAAGCTCGTCAAAGGGAACTCCAGTGTCTTCAGTGAGCAGCGTCGAACTCATGAGGTTCATGCCTTGCTCGCCCGTCCACTTCGCGGTCGCGCGGGTTCCCGAACCCCACCAGATGCGCTCACTGAGACCGGGAGACTGGGGCTGGATGGCGAGCACGCCTGACCCCTGGGCCGCGCGAGCGATGCCCGCTCCGGCGATCGCGGCACGGAAGATCTCCGTTTTCGTGCGGGCGTCATCAGCGTCAGTCTGCCCTTCCGAGGGCACATAGCCGAAGCTCTCGTAGCCGTTGAGTGCCGTCTCGGGTGATCCCCGGCTCAACCCCAGCTGGAGTCGGCCCGTGCCCGTGGCATGCGCGCTGATGAGGTCTGCCGCCGCGGCATCTTCTGCCATGTACAGCGGGTTCTCGTAACGCATATCGATCACGGCGGTGCCCAGCTCGATCGTGCTCGTGCGGGCGCCCATCGCCGCAAGCAGCGGGAACGGGCTCGCGAGCTGGCGAGCGAAGTGATGCACGCGCACGTAGGCACCATCGACCCCTAGCTCTTCCGCCGCGACCGCGAGCTCGATGCTCTGCTGCAATGCGTCTGCTGCGGTTCGCACGACAGAGCCGGGAACGGCCTGATAGTGCCCGAACGAGAGAAATCCGATGCGCTTCACACTGGGTTCAGCGTTCCGGGTGTCGGATCCATTCCCTAGTGTTGATGTAATGCGCCTCTTCCTTATCCGCCACGGGCAGACGCCGTCGAATGTTGCCGGTCTGCTCGACAGCGCTGCGCCCGGTCCTGGGCTCACCGAACTGGGAATGCGCCAGGCAGCCGAGATTCCGGATGCCCTGCAATCCACTCCCGTTGACGCCGTGTTCGCAAGCACTCTCATTCGCACTCAGCTGACTGCTGCGCCGCTCGCCGAAGATCGGCGCCTCGACGTGGTGGTGCTGCCGGGCATCCACGAGATCGAGGCAGCAGACCTCGAGATGAACAGCGACCACGCCTCGATCCGCACGTATCTCGAGACCGCCTTTGCCTGGGGCCTCGGTCAACTCGATGCCACAATGCCGGGTGGATCAAACGGCCACGAATTCTTTGCGCGGTTCGACGAATCGATCGCAACCGTCGCGGCCTCCGGAGTCGACACCGCAGTCGTATTCAGTCACGGTGCGGCCATTCGAGTGTGGGTCGCCGGGCGCGCCATCAACGTTCCGCCCTCGTTTGCTGGTGAGCACGACATCCAGAACACGGGCGTCGTTGAGCTAGACGGCTCCCCCGCCGACGGCTGGACCTTGCTGTCGTGGCAGGGAACCCCCGTGGGCGGCTATGACCTCGTCGACGACACCGCCGAGGATCCCACCGGTGAAACGCTCGACGAAGCTCGCCAAGACGACGCCGGCTAGCCCACGTATTCGTCGAGGGGCACCCACCGAACGCCTTTGTCGTGGCAGAGCAGCGGGCCCCTAAAGTTCACCTCCGCGTGCAGACAGGCGTCTCGCAACGTGCGCAACCACCTCGCGTCGCCCGGCGTGATGGCCTCACGCCCCCGCCGTTCGAAGACAATGATCACGGTTGTCGCCTCGATCTCGTCTACGAGACTCGCGAAGAACTCGCCGAGCCGAGGCCCATCGCCCTCGCCGGGTCTGACCGGCACGTAGGTGGGCATGAGCATCGGCAGTTGACGGGATTGTTCGTCGAGGAACATGAGCCAGACCTGCCTGCTCGTCGCCTTCTCGATCAGCAGTTCGACTCGCTCGCGCACGTCGTCGTCAGAGGTGAGCGCTGTGTCGCGCACGTCGTAGAAATTCGGAATGCTCGTCATGCCACGAGTGTGCAAGCACGGGAGTGTCGAGCGGCCTCCGAGGGTCGATGTGTGGAAAAGACCTACTTCTGCGCCTGCAGTTTGGAGAGGAGCTCAGGCCCGCGCGCATCGAGAATCTGACCACCGAATCGCACGCCTAACGCGAGAAGCACGCTGCCGAGCACAATCGCGACCACGAGAGCCACCCACCCTGCCCACGCGAAGCCTGCGAAAGACGCCACGGCGAGCAGCAACTCCGGAAGGATCAGCACGCCCATGATCGCCCACGAGGCGAACGTCGAGAGCATGAGGCTGAATCCTCCTCCCGGTTTCGACTTGAACGGGCTCTCCCCCGGCACGGGAACCGGAAAAATGAACGCTCCCGAAATGAGAGACGAGACGGCGAATCCCGTGAGCAAGACGCCAATCGTGATCGCCAGGAGCCCGGGGAGAAAGTGCCAGGTTCCCGTGAGCGCTACCGAGCCCACGGTGAGCAGAAGCGACACGGGCGCCGCGAACACGGCGAGGGCGATAACGCGCCCGAGCCGATCATCCCGACCCGACACCCCCTTCTGCAGGTGCAACGCGAAGGCCGTGTTGTCGTACGAGACATCGGTGTAGATCGACATCGCGAGCAATACCGCCACGATGGGCCCCACGGCATTCAGCAGGCCCGTGGCATCCGTCGCACCCACGTAGAAGAAGATCAACGCGGGAATGAGCGGCACCACAATGAGCGACTGTGCGTACCGCGGGTCGCGAAGCCAATAGGTGAGGGCCCGAGCCGCCACGGCGCCCCACGGTGTTCCGGGGAACACACCGAAGAACCCAATGCCTCGCGTTCCCGGTGTCGATGACGCGGATGCGCGCGCGGGAAGTTCCAGCGCCCGAGAAAGCGCTGCCCGCCAGACCACGATCACTAACACGAGAGTTGCGAGGCCGATGAGGAACTTGAGTCCGGCGGCAGCGAAGTCGCCGGATGCCACATCAGCGGGCACCGCCCAGATGGCTGCAATCGGCGTCCAGCCCACCACCGTCGCGATGTCGGGAAGCGTGCTCTGAAAGTTGCGCACGAGCTGACCGAGCCCGATCAGGATGGGGCCGAGAAGAATGAGCGGGATGATCAGCAGGGCTCCGCGTGCTTCGCGGCTCCGACGGCCGCTCGGCACGCGCGAGGCGAGTGCGGTCACCATGCGTGAGCCCGCCACACAGATCAGCACGCCGATTGCCGCGCAGATGATCGCGGCGAACGCGGCAAGAGGGAACTTCCACCACGTGACTGCCGTGGCGATTGACGCGAGGCTCGTGACGATTCCGGGAACGCCCAGCACCCCGCTCACCAAGAGTGCTACAAGCAGCTGATCGCGCGGAATCGGAAATGTGGCCAGCCGCTGCGGGTCGACGGTCTGGTCGATGCCCGCGGTTACGAGCGGCAGCAGCACCCACCCGACTGTGAGCACGGCGCCCGCGAGGGTCGTGATAGTGCGGGCAAGGTCGATCGGCGCAAAACTGAGCGCGACGAGACCGGCGATCGCGAGGCCGAGCGCTCCCAGCCCGTACAGGGCGCCGAGAATGGCTGCGACGAGCTGCCAGGTGCTCTTGCGGAGCGAGTTGAAGAGCAGCAGGAAACGGAGCTTTACGAGAGTCGTAACCACTCGGGACCCTCCCCCGTGCGGCGGCCGCCGACAAGCTCGACAAAGCGATCCTCAAGCGTGGAGCCCGCGCGCACTTCGTCGATCGTGCCCGATGCGAGCACCCGGCCTTGTGCGATGACGGCGACGTGATCACACATGCGCTGAACGAGATCCATGACGTGGCTCGAGACGATCACCGTTCCGCCCGACTTCACGAAACCCTCGAGAATGTTGCGGATGTTCGCGGCCGAAACCGGGTCAACCGACTCGAACGGCTCGTCGAGCACGAGAAGCCTCGGCGCGTGCACGAGAGCGCATGCCAGTGCGATCTTTTTGGTCATGCCCGCCGAGTAGTCCACGACGAGGGTTCCTCCGGCGGTGTCGAGGTCGAGAAGGCCGAGGAGGTCGGCAGTGCGCGCCTCCACGACCTCCCGCTCCATTCCGCTCAGCAGGCCCGCATAGATCACGAGTTGGCTTCCGGTGAGCCGATCGAACAGTCGCACTCCATCGCTCAGCACGCCCACCAGGCGCTTTGCCTCGATGAGGTTGTGCCAGACATCCACGCCGTGAATGCGGATGTCGCCCGCGTCGGGTCGCAGCAGCCCGGTTGCCATCGACAATGTCGTGGTCTTGCCTGCTCCGTTGGGTCCGACGAGGCCGAAGAATGAGCCGTTGGGAACCGTCAGGTCGAGATTGTCGACGGCCACCTTGTCGCCGAATCGTTTGACCAAGCCCCTGATCTCGAGGGCTGCGGGCTCTTCGGCCATAGTTCGATCTCCGTTCGCGGGGCGGGCTTGTGGCTCTCTTCCAACCTACGGGGCTGGGCGCTCGTTGGCGAATGCGGGCTATGGGCGCGTTGTCGAGTCGAATACCAGTTCTAAACTAATGTCGGTGGCACGGTGTTGTGTTGAGTTATGGAAGGCACCATCGACGCCAACGACCCGAGTTCTCGCGCGGCCATGACCGAGACACTCTCGGCGCTGCTCGATGGCCTCGTGAAGATCGATGCGATGGCGGCGCAACTCGCTGCAGCTCGCACGGCTGCAATCGAGTCGCTGCGGCAGTGGTCTGACCTGATCGACTCGGTCTGTGACGACGGGTCGATGACTTCTCGCGACCTGGCATTCCGATCGCTGCGTGCTGAGGTGGCGTGTGCGCTGAGGCTTCCTGAGCGCACCGTCGAGAACATGTTCGGCGAAGCCCGCGTGCTGATGACTGCGCTACCCGAGACCATGACGGCACTCGGCAAGGGCGAGATCAGTTTCCGTCACGCTCAGGTGATCATCGACAACGCCGGTCTGCTGTCTGGCCCACACCTCGAGAAGTTCGAGCGGCTCGCAGTGCCGGCGGCGGCCACGTCGACAGTCGCAACCTTGAAACGTCAGGCCCGCACGCTGCGCGAGGGTCTCGACCCGTCATCCATGCCGGAGCGGTTGCGTGAGGCGGCTGATCGGCGAGAAGTGACCTGGAGCCCGGGCAACGATGGCCGCGGCATCCTGTGCCTCGATCTCGATGTGGCCGATGGTGCTGCCATCTACTCACGGGCCACGGATGTTGCCCTGAAGATGCGCGACGCGGAGCGCGGGTCAGAGCACCCACGCACCCTCGCGCAGCTCCGCCTCGATGTGATGCGTGACGCGCTCATGTGCGGCACCTTCGACGCGCTCGGGGGCAAGCTCGTGCGCCCCGATGTATTCGTCACGGTGCCGGTGTTGTCCCTCATGGGGTTGACCGCCGAGCCCGGCCACCTCGACGGGTACGGCCCGATTCCGGCCCACGTTGCTCGCGAGCTGGCCGCGGGAGCCCCGAGTTTCATGCGGTTGCTCGTGCATCCGCACACCGGCGCGGCGTTGGCGCTCGATCGGGACCGATACTCGCTGCCAAGCGACCTCAAGAATGCGGTTCGCGCTCGATACTCGGTCTGCGCAATGGTCGGCTGCAATCAGCTAGCCGAGCGATGCGATATCGATCACACCCGTGATTGGGCCCTCGGTGGCAAAACCGAGCTGAGAAACCTCGCGCCACTCTGTCGCAGTCATCACACGATGAAGCACCACACTCCGTGGAAGGTCACACAAGACCCCGCCGGCAGCGGCGCGCTCACCTGGACGTCGCCACTCGGCCGCACCTACGTCACGCAGCCCGAGAATCGAGCGCGCGCGCCCGAGCTTGCGCCGTTCTAGCGAGTTACGCGGCGTCGTACGCGCGGTTCACCCAGTCGACCAACTCTGCGTCCACCTGCGCAGGGTCGGTGACGCGCACGCGATGAGTGACCATGGAGTTCCACGAGCCCGCGGCCTCGAAGCGTTCGGTGGCAGCGACGCCCTTGAGCTTGATGCCCACGTCCATGCGGTCGGCGGTGAAGGCCACGATCGCGAACTTGGCCTTGCCTTTGAGCAGGCTCACGTAGGTGTCGGTGGGAGCGAGCCCGACCGCTCCGTGCTTCTCGAGTGTGGCGAGCAGGGATTCATAAGTGGGACGCCAGTGGGCTTTGGCGCCCGAGAGCTGCTTGTCGACGCGATCTGAGCTGGCAGGCCGATCCTTGAAGGTGGCCACGATCGCCATCGCGTGTCCCTGACCGAGGCCGTAGTCATCCTTCAACCAGGCAACCACCTGGGCCGCCTTGGTGCCCTCAGCGAGAAGACCCTTCTCGGCCGCGATCACGCGAAAGTCTTGCGGGTCGAGACCCGTCTTCTGCTTGATGGTGTCGAGGTAGGCCTGAAAACTCATGCCACCAGAGTAGCTATTCGGCCGGCTGGAACCACGGCGGGTAGACGGCTACCTTCGGGGTGAATCCGCTGTCGGCCAGCAGCTCCTTCACGGTGTCGCGCACGCGATCATTGGCTACGCCGATGAGCTGTACGGCGTCGACGTCGAACGACTCGTGCGCGAGCGCCTCCGCAGCGAGCTTGGCTTCGGGGTTGTCGTGCAGGCGCACGAGCATCCGCTGCGCATCCTCGGGCGTGGTTGCAAACCTCGTGACGGACCCAGCGGGGTCGCCGTCGGCAACAACCGCAGACTCCCCGAGCGACTTGACGGTGCTGACGAGAAAGACGAAGTCGGTGGATGACGACGAACGAGCGTCGTCAGACCAGCGGGGCTCCGCGGCACCGCGCCGCAGCTCATCCCAGATCACGGAGTCGGGCACGAGCATGAACGGAACGAACTCCGAAACGGCCACGCCCTCGGCAACCGACGCCGTCGCGCGAAGTTCGCGATCGAGCTCGGAACTGAGGTCAACCTCGGGTCGCGTGTTTGCACGCAACTCTCCGGCCTCGATGATCGCGGGCAGGTTGCGCACGTGAGTGAGGTGATAGATGCGAACGTCGGCGGTGTTGAGCGACTTTCTGCTCGTCGAGGCACCGGCGGTCCTCCGAGGGGTTGCGGATGCCCGCGTTACCTTCGGTTTCTCGATCACTGCTTTCGGAAAACAGCTGTCACACAGTTCGCCCTCGAATCCGTGTATGCATTCAGCCATCCCTCTAGGCTACGCGCCTCTCGGCACACACCGGGCCGTTTCCCCGATCTTGGCTTGCCCAGCCACAGAAACTAACCTCGTCACTACCGCGCCCGCCTCCCATAAAGTGATGGTCATGACTGATTCTGCCTCCGTACCTGAACCTCTCATCGACCTCGGCAAGGGCGTCTGGTGGTGGGTGCTGCTTCGCGGCATCGCCGCTGTGATCTTCGGCATCATTGCCCTCGTCTCGCCCGTCGTCGCCTTCACGGCGATCACACTCGGCTTCGGCATCTACGCCATCGTCGACGGTGTCTTCGCGGCCGGCCACGCGATCCGGGTGCGTAACAGCTACAAGCACTGGGTGTGGCTGCTGGTTCAGGGCATCCTCTCGGTGCTCGCCGGTATTGCAGCCCTCGTGCTGCCGGGCCTCATCGGCGTGCTCGGTGGACTCGTGATCCTGTGGACGATCGTCATCTGGAACATCACGCACGGTTTCGTCGGGATCCGCACCGCGGCAGGCGCTCCTGCGGGCAGTGCGAAGACCTGGGGAATCGTCGCCGGCGTGCTGAGCATCGTCTTCGGTGTGCTGCTGGGCATTCTCACCTGGACGATTCCGGGATCCGCCCTCGTTGGTCTCGTCTACCTGATTGGCTTCTACGCCATCGTGTTCGGCGGCATGCTCATCGTGACAGCAATCCAGGTGCGCTCACACGGCAAGAAGGTCGTGGAGGAAGTCACGATCTGAGCTGGCGCTCCCACAGCACCGATTGGGTATGCAGCGCAAGGTCGCGCAGCAGGGCGCGGTCGGTGTCGTCGAACACCCGGGTCTTGGTGTCGACGATGCACAGCGCGCCAATCCGGTGCCCCTCACGGGACTCGATCGGGTAGCCCGCGTAGAACTTGATGTCTCCGACCTCTTTCGACCAGGGCTCTTTTGTGTAGGCGGCGGGATCGTTGACGACGAGGAGTTCGCCGCGTTCGACCGTGGCGTTGCACAACGACTCCTCGCGGGGGCGATCTTCCCGACTCATCCCGGTCGCCACCAATACCCGCTGGAGCGAATGATCGATGATGTTCACTCCCGCCCCGGATGATCCGAACAGCTCACGCACGGTGTCGACGACACGCTGAAGCGCGTCACTCTCTGGGGCGTCGTCGATATCCATCGCGTCGAGGGAGCGTTGGCGGGAGTCCTCAGCGGGCACCGGCTTGTCGCGTTTGAACGGTTCGTCCTCGGCGAGTCGAACAGCGATGGGCGGCGCGATCAGCTCCGCCCAGGCAGCGTAGGTGTTGCGATTGGCCATGCTCACGATGTCGCCCGGCTCAGGGAAGAACGGCACGAAGGTCACGTTTGCATAAGAGTCGGCTGCGGCTTCGGATTGCGCATTGATCCTGCGAGCGTGGGCGGTCGCGAGGGAACCAAGCAACCTGGGCATGCGGATCGTCGCTGAGATCGGCATGATGCCCACGATGAAGACGGGCGCGGGGCTCACGGAAATGAGCTTCTCGATCTGCGCCCGCCACTTCCTGGCGGGGAACAGCGACATTGCTTCGACGCCCCCGAGCGTGACGACGACGGCGTCAAACCGGCTGAGTTCCATGGCCTGGAGTGTCTTGACGGCATCCGGAACAGTCATGTCGGGGTCGGCCCGAACGTAAACGGAGATTCCTCGATGAGTGAGGTGGGATAGTCGCCGCGCGAGGCTGCCCGCGAGTCCCAGATTGTATGACCTGACGCCATAACTGACTGTCGGACCTGATCCGATCAGCAGCACGCGATCGGGGTTTATGCCCGCAGCGTTAGCGAGTGGAGCATCGGCCGGAACAGGCAAAGTGCGCCACGAGCGCGCCGACTGAGTGATCCAGAGTCGCGCGATCGGTCGCGCGATTCGGTGAATAAGTGATGCGAGCATTCCACCCCCACAGAATGCAGGGCGTCTGCGGTGACCCCCCTGTGGGAACGATTCTACCTATCGACCGCGGTTTCGCAGTTCTTCTTTTGCAGCGCGCTCAGTCTTGATGCGCGCGTTCTCTTCGTGCACAGCCGCCTGTGTTGCTCGCTCGACGACAAGCCACTCGGGCTTCTGCTCGAGCAGAGCCTTGATCTCGGCGGTTGTCAGTACATCTGGTGCACCGGCACGCGCCAGGCCCGAGGTTGAAATGCCCAGCTTCTGCGCCACCACGGGTCGGGGGTGCGGACCATTGAGTCGCAGCGCGACCAGCCACTCCGGTGGGTTCGACTGCAGTTCGAGAAACTGGCTGCGAGTTACCTCGCCCTCCTGGAAGTCGGCGGGTGTCGCGGGAAGGTAGATCCCGAGCTTCTTGGCCGCAGTTGCGGGCTTCATGGTCTGGTCTGGCACGCCTCAAGGGTAGCCTGAGCGCGAGTGGCGTCGCCGAGAGGTCAGAAATCGATAGTGCGCGATGACGACGACTGTCGTTTTTTGTCGTCTCGCGAGGCTCGGCGGGTGGAACGCGCGAACGGCGACACGATGAGGCCGCAATCGACGCAGAGGGTAGCCTGAACGCGTGCCAGAGCCTTTCGTCGTCTCATTTGTCGTCGGCGTCACGCCCGGCAAGTGGGCGCGGGTATGGGCCGAGCGGCTGCCCGGGCATCCCCTCGAGCTTCGACCGCTCTCCCCCGATGACTCCCTCACTGGGCTCAGTGAGGGTTCGGTGCAGGCGGCATTTCTGCGGATGCCCGTAGAGAGTAACCACCTCAGCGCGATCCCCCTCTACGTCGAGCAGCCGGTCGTCGTGGTGCCCAAGGATCACGCGATCGAAGCCCTGGACTCGCTCGCTTTCGCCGACCTGAGCGACGAGAACCTCATCGACGGCGAGTGGCCAGACGCCGTCGAGCTCGTTGCCGCCAACGTCGGCGTCGCCGTCATGCCGCAGTCGGTCGCCCGTGCGCTGAGTCGAAAGGACGTGGTCGCGCGCCCGGTCACGGATGCACCGACCACTCAGATCGCGCTCGTGTGGCCCACCGACACCACGACCGCTCTCGTGGAAGAGTTCATCGGGATCGTGCGGGGCCGCTCTGCAAACAGCTCACGCGGAACCCCAACACCGCCCACCGAGAAGCCGAAACCTGCGAAGAAACCAGTGCAGGCACGAGCCAAGCCGAAGCCCAAGCCGCGCCAGCAGCGCTTCAAGCGGCGCTAGGCGGCACCGATTTCGAATGCTCCGATGATGAGCGCCATTACGACGATCGTCGCCAGTTCGTGTGCGCAGTTGAGCACAGTCAGATTTGCGGCCCGCCCAGAAACCGCGTGCAACTAATCTGGGGCCCATGGACGACACCCCACCCACCGACGGCGAGCACCGCGTTCACTTCGCCGATGGCTCTCTGAACGGCATCGAGCACTATGTCGCCGGCGCCAAGCACGGATCGTGCGCCTACTGGTACAAGAACGGCCAGAAGAAAGCGGAAGGCCAATTTTCGGGCGGAAACTTCACCGGCGACTGGACGTGGTGGCGCGAGAACGGTGAGCTATTGCAGAAGGGCGCATTCGTCGATGGCCAGCAGCACGGCTTCTGGCAGCGCTGGCACGACACGGGCGCCCTCATGGACGAGGGCGAATGGGTCAACGGCAAGCGTTCGGGTGAATGGAAGCACTACGACAAGCACGGCGTGCTCACGAAGACGCAGAAGCATCCCGAGCGGTCCTGACGAGGCGGCGCTCCCGCATCGCGAGAAAGAGCGGGAACGTGAAGGCGAAGGCCGTGATTCCCGAGAGCACGATATAGATCCAGGCTCCCTTCATCCCGAGTCGGCGAGATTCGACAACGATCAGGATGCACCCGGCCACAGCCACCACGAGCAGGTCGACGGTCAGTGACGACACCGCGGGCCCGCTGTTCACCCAATCCCCGATGAAATCGCGCATCTGCACTATCGCGAGGGCGTTGAAGGTCCAGGTTCCAATGAGGCCAGCGATTGCGAGCACGAACCAGGTGATGGCCAGGGGTGTCCAGTTCTTCGTCATGACTAATTGTGCGCTGTTTCCCCCATTCGACGACTCCTCACGCCGCAATACCCTGAGCCCGGTGGCCGACTGGGCGCCCGGGCAAAGGGGGTAATGGTGCGTTCTCCATCACGCGTGGTATCGGTTATCGCTGCCGCGGCTCTCGTCGCGAGCCTCGTCGCGTGCGTGCCCACAGCGGCGCCGTCCGGCGAGGGGGCTGGCGCGACAGCGGTCGATCCGTCAACGATCGACGTTGCCGAGACTTTTTCGAGCAACGGCATAGCGATCGTGCCGTTCGCGGGCGGAGACCCCGTGCGGGCGACCACGGGCGACGCCGTACTTGTGCTCACCGAGTGGCAGGTCGAGAACATCCAAAACGGCATGCGGGCCAGTGGCGCGACCATCTCGCTCGATGCCCTGGATGCAGCGGCCGCTCCCCTGCTCGAGAACGAGTTCGATCCGGGATTCAGCCCATCCCAACTGCTGCTCGCGTGGTGGGGCTTCGGCGAGAGTCCTCGAGCGGATCTCTCGCGCGCGGCCTACCCGGCCCCCGCGGTCAACGCCGGCTGGGCCGTACCGCTCTATGTACTTGTGCTCTTCGAGGCCGACACCTTCGCGGATCTCGGCCGCACGGATGCGAGCGACCCCGTCGCATCCGGGAGCAACGAATACAACCTCGCTCTCGGCGCTGACTCGGTGTTCGCACTCGATGCCTGTGGAGTAGTCGGGCAGTCGATCGACGACGTCAACGGCTTTCTGGCTGCCGCTGGTGCGCCACCCCGAGTGCTGGGAACCGCAGTCGACGCGGCCTATGGAATCGTCGACGGTCTCACTGGTGGTGCGCTCGACTACTTTCGCAAGGTCATCGGCGTCATCAACATCGTCATGACGGTGTCATCGCTCATCACCCCGTGGACCGTCGATCAGAAACTCTCGGCGGACGTGTTTCAGGAGGGGCTCAACGGCAAGGCAGGCGACGGCGGCGTGCTGGTCTTCTCGATCACCGGTGTGGCCGGCCAGCCGCCCGCGGAGGTAAAGAGTTGTCTTGCCTTGTTCGGTCTGAAGGATCCCACGTCACTGGAGGGCACGACATTCCAGGTCGTGAGCAATGAGGTCTATTCCTCACCACTCGCCGAGATCGCGCCCTCATGGATTGTGGTGGATGCCACACCCGGCGAACTGCGGACGCTCGACAAGAACAACACCGCAACGATCGCTTTCAGCACGGGCATGCAAACGATCGATCCGAAAGATACCAAGGTGCAGACCGTCTTTCAGGAGGCCTTCATCTACCTTCTCGACATCAAACGCAGTGATGTCGGCGAGATCGCGCAGTTTGTTCGCACCGCGGTCAATGGCAAGGCCTACGAGGTGCTGCTCGGTCCGACCCTGAACAACCTCGCCGACCTCATCGAAGTGGCGGCTAACCCGCTCGTCGACGTTACCTACGTTCCCGTGAGTTTTCTCGTACCGAAGAAAGACGAGGGCGAAACGGAGGGCACCGCGGGCGACGATGCTCCGCCCATCACCGAGCCCGAGATCAAGGAAGGCATCGGCGATTGCCTGTCGATCACCTACATCGAGACACTTACCGGGCACACGGTCAGGGAGCATCGCGTCGAGGATCCCGCCACCTACTCGACCGTTACGAACGCTCCCCCGGAGATCATTCCTCTCGAGCCCAAACAGACCTGCATCTACGACCTCGACAACGGCTGGCGGCTGCAGATCGTGTGGCCGTACACGATTTGGGATGACGGCGCGCTCGACCTGTTCCTCGTCGGCAATGTTGGCCCCGCGCCCTACAACTGCAGCAGGATCGCCAACTACGGCCTGTACGACACCGCGGGTGATTCCACGATCCCCGAGACGAGCTCGTACGTCGTGTGGGACGGCGTGAACCTCGCCGTAATGTTGCTCAACGGCTCTGGCTCGTCGGCGCAGAAGAAGTGGCTCCAGACCATGGCGGCAGACATCGGGTGGTGCGATCGCCCCGAGCTCATCGACTGGAACTGGGACGAACCCAACTAGACCCTCGAGGTGGCGGCGACGACACGCCGTGCAATGTCACTGGCAATTGACACAATCGAACCTATGTTCGAACATGGAGTTATGCCTCCCCTGACTCTCGCCGACACGGTCGACTCCGTCGATACCGTCGACCGCGTGCAGGAGTTGCAGGCGCGCATTCGCTCCATGCAGGCAACCAAGCTCGACACCAGGCGCATCCCCACTCACCCCGCCATCGCCGACCTGTTGCCGGGAGGCGGCCTTAAACAGGGTGCTGCTTACTCGATTGAGCGCTCGGCCATGCTCATCATGGCGCTGCTTGCCGGCCCGTCCGCTGCGGGATCGTGGTGCGCGGTTGTCGGCGTTCCCGAGTTCGGGGTCGAAGCGGCATCCCGGTTCGGCATCGACCTTGATCGTCTCGTGCTGGTTCCGCACCCGGGCGACCAATGGCTCGCCGTGACGGCGGCGATCGCCGACGTCATGGGTGTCGTCGTGACCCGGCCGCCCAAGCGCGCAACAGATGCAAGTGTCGCGCGACTCTCCGCGCGGCTGAGGCAGCGCGGGGCCACCCTGCTCGTGCTTGGTACTTGGCCGCAGAGCGAGGCAATGCTGTCGATCTCCCACAGCGAATGGCACGGCATCGGTGAGGGTCACGGGCACCTCGCTGCTCGCGAAGTCACGGTAACCGTCACCAACCGCATGACGGGCCGTCCGCGTAGTGCGCGGTTGTGGCTGCCCGCTCGCGACGAAACCATCACTCCCGTAGAAACTCGACGTGCCGGGCCGGCGGAGACGGAGGTTTACCCGCCACTCAGGCGGGAGGCCACGGGATGAGCCGTCTCCAACTCACTCGGCAGGCGCCTCCGCGAGTCATCGTGCTGTGGTGCCCGGATTGGCCGGTAACCGCGGCCGTGCAGGCCGCCGGTATGGCTCCGGATGCCACGGTCGCGCTCATTGCCAAGGGCCTTGTGTTCGCGGCATCCGCGTCTGCACGCATCGAAGGCGTGTCGAGGGGTCTTCGTTTGCGCGAGGCGCAGTCGCGATGCCCCGACCTCGTAGTGATGGACTACGACCCCGCTCTCGACAATCGGGCTTTTGAGCCGCTCATCTCTGCCGTCGAGCAGTTCACGCCCGGTGTTCAACTGCTGCGTCCCGGAGTGTGCGCCGTGCGCGTGCGCGGTGCCGCGCAGTACTACGGGGGCGAGCGGGCAGCGGCGCTCACACTGCTCGGGCGACTCAACGAGTTGGGGGCGGGCGGTGACGGCATTGGTGGAGCTCGGGCAGGCATCGCCGACGGCATCTTCACGGCAGAACAGGCTGCGCGCCGCACCGATGGGGTGGCTATCGTGCCCGCGGGTGAATCGGCGGCCTTCCTGTCGCCGCTCGATGTCGGGCTCGTGGATGACCCGGCGCTTGTCACCCTGCTGCGGCGCCTGGGCATTCGCACCCTCGGCGAGTTTGCCCAATTGCCGCCCGACGATGTGCGCACGCGTTTCGGAGAGCAGGGCGCCCGCATGCACGCCCTCGCTGCGGGTCGCGACAGCTGGCCTCTGAGCCCGCGCACTCCCCCGACTGATTTCGATGTCGTCGTGCACTTCGAGCCCGCGCTCGACCGGGTAGACCAGGTGGCATTCGGCGTGAAGGCCGCGGCCGAAACCTTCATCGACGATCTCACTGCCGCGAAGCTCGTGTGCACGGCCATTCGTGTCGAACTCGACTCCGACTCGGGCGAGACGGCCGAACGCGTGTGGCTGCACCCGCGTTCGTTTTCTCCCGCCGATGTCGTCGATCGTGTGCGGTGGCAGCTTCAGGGCTCAAACGTGATCGATTCGGGGCTGAGTTCGGGCGTCACGTACGTGCGCATCTCGCCCGAAGCCGTCGACGCGATCGGCCATCACGAGACCGGGCTGTGGGGTTCTGGTGCCGACGAACGTATCCATCACGGCTTGTCGCGCGTGCAAAGCATGCTCGGCCATGGGGCTGTGCTCATGCCGTCGGTGGGCGGTGGTCGCACCCTGCTCGAGCGCCAGCAACTCGTGGCGTGGGGTGACCGGCCCGTAGCCGGGCGGGAGGCGAGCCAGCCGTGGCCCGGTGCATTGCCACAGCCCCTGCCGGGCACTGTCTTTGAGGCGAGGCATCCCGTGCATGTTGTGGGTGCGGGCGGAGCAGCCGTGAGCGTCGACGAGCGTGGCGCACTCAGCGCGCCACCCGTTTCTCTCACCTCCGGATCCACGAGCTTGCAGCTCACCGCCTGGGCGGGGCCGTGGCCCCTCGACCAGCGGTGGTGGTCGTCTGATGCTGCTCAATCGTGGCGGTTCCAGGCCGTCGACGATTCCGGATGCGCGTGGCTGCTGGTGCTCGATGCCGGTGGCTGGTGGGCAGAAGCGCGGTACGACTGATGGGCTGGAACAACCCTCCGATCCCGTGGTCGGAATTTGAACGCAGGTTGTCCGATGCGTCGCGCCCCGGTTCTGCACCGCCCGAGGGCGCCGATGGGGGTGACAGCCCGGCGTGGTCGTATAAGCGCAAGGCCTATCAGGTTCCGGATGGCGCGGCTGTCGCCACCGGCCTGGTGCCGTACGCCGAGCTGCACGCCCACTCGAGCTTCAGCTTTCTCGACGGAGCGAGCATGCCCGAGTCGCTTGCCGAGGAGGCTGCACGACTGGGACTCACGGCCCTCGCCCTCACCGACCACGACGGCCTCTACGGCATTGTGCGCATGGCTGAGGCCGCCGCCGTGCTCGGCTTGCGCACGATTCTCGGGGCCGAGCTGTCGTTAGGGCTGCATGCCCCTCAAAACGGCGTACCCGACCCGGAAGGCAGTCACCTGCTCGTGCTTGCGCGGGGTGAAGAGGGCTACCACCGGCTCGCTGCCGCGATCACCGAGGCCCAGCTGGTGGGCGCAGAGAAGGGGCGCCCTGTCTACGACATCGACAGGCTTGCCGAGCAGGCCGAGGGGCACTGGCTCATCCTCACGGGGTGTCGCAAGGGGGCGGTGCGCAAGAATTTTGCCGACGGGGTTTCGTCAGACTCAACCCGCCTTGCCGCACACGAGCTCGACAAACTCGTTGCCCTCTTCGGTCGCGACAACGTCGTCGTCGAACTGTTTGACCACGGCAATCCGCTTGACAGCGCTCACAACGACATCCTGTGGCAGCTTGCCCGGCAGCGCGACCTGCGAGTGGTCGCCACGAGCAATGCGCACTACGCCACCCCCGAGCAACACCACCTGCACACCGCCCTGGCCGCGGTGCGCGCTCATCGCAGCCTCGATGACATGGATGGCTGGCTTCCCGCGGCGGGTGTCGCGCATTTGCGTTCGGGCGCTGAGATGGCTGAGCGTTTCGCCCGCTACCCCGGCGCTGTTGACAACACTGTCGCCATTGCCGATGAGCTCTCGTTTGAGTTGCGCAAGGCGAAGCCCGAGCTGCCGACGCAACAAGTTCCCGAGGGGCACACCCCCATGAGCTACCTGCGCCACCTGACCTGGCAGGGTGCAGGCCAGCGCAGCATGGTCATGACCGACGAGATCCGCGCCCGCATTGAACGCGAGTTGCAGATCATCGAGGAGAAGCACTTTGCGGGCTACTTTCTGATCGTCTGGGACATGGTGCGCGAAGCTCGCAGCCGCGGCATCCTGTGCCAGGGTCGCGGTTCGGCGGCGGCTTCGGTCGTCTGTTACCTGCTGATGATTACGGCTATCGACCCGATCAAGTACAAGCTGCCGTTCGAGCGCTTCATCTCGACAATGCGTGAAGAGGAGCCCGACATCGACGTCGACTTCGACTCGGAGCGGCGCGAAGAGGTCATCCAGTACATGTTCACCAAGTACGGGCGCAAGAACGCGGCGCAGGTTGCCAACGTCATCCAGTACCGACCCAAGTTCGCTGTGCGCGACATGGCGAAGGCTCTCGGGCACAGTCCCGGCCAGCAGGATGCCTGGTCGAAGCAGGTCGAGCGCTGGGGCGCGAGCGTGTCGAGCGCCGACCACGACATTCCCGAGATGGTCGTGGGTCTCGCGAAAGAGGTCATGAAGTTTCCGCGCCACCTCGGAATCCACTCGGGTGGCATGGTGCTCACCAAGCGGCCCGTCGGTGAGGTCGTGCCGATCGAGCATGCGCGCATGAAAGATCGCACGGTCGTGCAGTGGGACAAAGACGACTGCGCCTGGATGGGCCTCGTGAAATTCGACATGCTCGGCCTCGGCATGCTCTCCGCGCTGCAGTACAGCTTCGACCTCGTGCGCGAGAGCCTCGACGAGGACTGGGATCTCGATCGCCTCCCCAAGGAAGAGCAGGGCGTCTACGACCAGCTGTGCCGGGCCGATGCGATCGGAGTGTTCCAGGTGGAGAGTCGTGCGCAGATGGGGCTGCTCCCCCGCCTGCAGCCGCGCGAGTTCTATCACCTGGTGGTCGAGATCGCGCTCGTGCGGCCCGGTCCCATTCAGGGCGGTGCCGTGCATCCCTATGTCAGGCGCAAGCTCGGCAACGAGCCCATCAGCTACCTGCACCCCAAGCTCGTCGAGCCGCTTGAGCGCACTCTCGGCGTGCCCATCTTTCAGGAGCAGCTCATGCAGGTGGCGGTCGCGGTGGGCGGATGCACTGCCGACGATGCCGACCTGCTGCGGCGGGCCATGGGTTCCAAGCGCGGTGTGGAGAAGATCGAGTCGCTGCGCGAGAAGCTCTACGCGGGCATGGCGAGCAACGGAATCATCGGCGACGACGCTGACAAGATCTACGGCAGCATCCAGGCATTCGCGGGTTTCGGTTTTGCCGAGAGCCACGCGCTGAGCTTCGGCTTGCTCGTCTACGCGAGCGCCTGGATGCGGCTGCACTACCCCGCCGCCTTTCTCGCCGCCCTGCTTCGTGCGCAGCCGATGGGGTTCTACTCGCCGCAATCTTTGGTGGCGGATGCCCGGCGCCACGGTGTCGAGGTGCTGCGGCCCGACATCCAGAAGTCGGGAGCATTTGCCGGGCTCGAGGCCGCGTTGCCGTCGAGTGCCTCCGGCAGCAGGGCGACTGGCATGCCCTCCTGCCTGCTGCACGAACAACCCGCGGTCGATCCCGTTTTCGACCGCAAGTCACCCGATCTCACCCACACTCACCGTCGCGATGGCGCATTCGCAGTGCGGCTCGGCCTCGACGAGGTCACCGGCATCGGAACTGCGGTGGCGAAGAAGATCGTCGCCGAGCGGGAGCGTGGGGGTGAGTACCGTGACATGAACGATCTCGTGCGACGCGTCGGCCTCGCGACGGCACAACTCGAGTCGCTCGCCGCGGCTGGCGCGTTCGACACGTTCGGGCTCGGGCGGCGTGAAGCCATGTGGAACGCCGGCAACGCGGCCCAGGATCGGGCCGAATATCTGCCCGGGAGCATCGTCGCCGTTCAGCCCCCGCTCTTCGCGATGCCCTCGTCAGTTGACGAACTGATGTCTGATTTGTGGGCAACGGGAATCTCTCCCGACAGTCATCCGGTGCAGCACCTGAGGTCGGCGCTCAGCAGCAGGGGCGTGATTACGGCAGCGGGCCTGGCCACTACCGAACCCGGCCGACGCATCGAGATTGGCGGTGTCGTGACCCATCGCCAGCGGCCGGCGACGGCCAGTGGCATCACGTTCATCAACATCGAGGATGAGACCGGGCTCGTCAATGTGATCTGCAGCGTGGGGGTCTGGACGCGCTACCGACGCATCGTGCGTGAGTCGCCCGCCCTGATCGTGCGGGGCATTCTTGAGCGGTCAACCGAGGGCGTAACCAACATCATCGCCGACCAATTTGAGGTGCTCGCAATGGCTCCTCGCACCAGATCGCGGGATTTCCGTTAGATGACGTTTCGTTACCATTCGTGTACCGGTTCACAAATACATGGCGGACTCAGGCAACTCCTGCTATAGCCTTAGGTCATCATCCGCTTACTCCATCGCAGGAGTGTGCGGGTGTGGCCTCGACTGTCGGGGCCAGAAGAACGCTCCTGGAGGAGTTTTAAATGGCATTAGGCACCGTTAAGTGGTTCAACGCGGAAAAGGGCTTTGGATTCATCGCCCCTGAGGACGGAAGTCCTGACGTGTTCGCTCACTACTCGGCCATCGCAACCGGTGGCTACAAGTCGCTCGACGAGAACCAGAAGGTCGAGTTCGACATCACACAGGGACCGAAGGGTCCCCAGGCGGAGAACATCCGCCCCCTCTGATCTTGATAGTTCAGTAACGGAAACGCCTCGGTCCATACCGGGGCGTTTTCTTATTAAGCCGTGATCCGGTGCGGCCGACAGCTAGGCGCGCAGGCCCTTACGCAGATGGTCGATCCTGGACTGCAGTTGCGACACGGTTGCCTGCCCCACGGGTGGGCCACCGTAGAGCCGTCTCAGCTCCGCGTGAATCAAGCCGTGCGGCTGCCCGGACAGCTTGGCGTGCATTCCCACGAGCCCGTTGAGCACGATGCGCTGCTCTTTGAGGGTTCGGAACAACGCTTGCGGTTGCTCTTCTTTCGGGCGTGAGGAGGCTCGGCGCGCCTGGCGTGCCTGCCGCTGGGTAAGAAGTTCGTGAACCTGATCGGGTTCGAGAATGCCCGGCAGTCCGATGAAATCGAGTTCTTCATCGCTCTCCGGCTGGGCCCAGGACCCGAACTCGTCTTTACCGAACAACACGTGATCGAAGTTCGCGTCGGATTCCAGCGCCTCCCACGTGAATTCATCCGTGAGCTCGTCGCTCGTTGCCTCTTCGCGGTTCTCCTGTTCGAGAAGCCCGTCGTCGAGCAACTGGTCGTCGTCGCGTTCGCGGTCGAGTGCGTGGTCGCGCTCGAGTTCGAGCAGCTTCGCCAGGGTCAACAGGCCGGGCACGCTGGGCAGAAAGATCGTGGCCGTCTCTCCGCGTCGACGCGCCCGCACGAAGCGGCCCACGGCCTGCGCAAAGTACAGCGGCGTCGAGGCCGAGGTCGCGTAGACACCCACGGAGAGCCGCGGAACATCCACCCCCTCAGACACCATGCGAACAGCGACCATCCAGCGGCTCTCCGATGCGGCGAACTCTTCAATGCGCGCCGACGACTCCTTCTCGTCGGACAGCACGATCGTCGGCGACTCTCCCGTGATGTCGTGCAGCAGTTTTGCGTAATCGCGCGCGGCGTTCTGGTCGGTCGCGATCACGAGTCCTCCGGCATCAGGAATCGAGTGCCGCACCTCGGTGAGGCGGGTGTTGGCCGCCTTCAGCACCGCGGGCATCCACTCCCCCTTTGAGTCGAGCGCCGTTCGCCAGGCCTGCGCGGTGACGTCTTTCGTGTCGTCCTGGCCGAGCCGCGCCTCCATTTCGTCGCCCATGCGGGTGCGCCAGCGCATCTTGCCGGCGTAGGCCATGAAGATCACCGGTCGAACGACTCCATCGGCGAGGGCGCGCCCATAGCCGTAGTTGTAGTCGGTGATCGACGTTCGGATGCCCTTCTCGGTCGGCGCGTAGGTGACGAACGGAATGGGCGCGGTGTCGCTGCGGAACGGCGTACCGGTCAGCGACAGTCGACGCACGGCGGGTTCGAATGCCTCGCGGATCGCGTCTCCCCAGCTGAGCGCGTCGCCGCCGTGGTGTACCTCGTCGAGAATCACGAGGGTGCGACCCGAGAGCGTGATTTCGCGGTGCAGGGATGCCTTCATGGCGACCTGCGCGTAGGTCACCGCCAATCCGTGAAAGCGCCGCCCGCCAAAAGCATCGCCGTTGGAGAAGCCGGGATTGAGCCTCAGGCCGACACGATGGGCGGCGTCGGCCCACTGGCGCTTGAGGTGGTCGGTTGGGGCTACGACGGTCACGCGGTCGATCACGCGGCGGGCGATGAGCTCAACGGCCAGGCGCAGGGCAAACGTGGTCTTTCCGGCGCCCGGCGTCGCCGCCGCGAGAAAGTCGCGCGGTTCACGTTCGAAGTAGAGGTCCAGCGCCTCGGCTTGCCACGCACGAAGTTTTGACGCGGTTCCGCGAGCGGCACGCTCGGGGTAGGAGGGTGAGAGGTGTTCCGCTGCGAAGGTACCGACTGTCGGTCCGGGAAGGGGGAGGCTCACTTGATAAGACGTTACCCGAGGGATGCGACAGCGCGGATCAGTCGCGCTGACCGAGCCGCGGCCGCTCGGTCGCAGCGTTGCCGATCAGGCGTGCCGGCTTCACGGCGCCGCGGCCAAATCGGGCGGATGCGGCATCCATGACGTCTTCGGCTTCCCGCCAGCCGTCGGTGTCGTCCCACAGCCCCAGCTGGGCGGTGGTGGCGTGCTGGAGCTGCTCGGCCCGCACCCCGACAAGCCGGATGGCCTCGTGCTGCTTTCCCGTCGCCTCGTAAATGGCCCGCACCTCTTCGAAAATCTTGCGGCCCAGATCGGTGGGCTCGGCGATCGTGCGCGAGCGGGTAATCGTCGTGAAGTCGGCGAAGCGCAGCTTGAGCACGACGGTGCGGCCGACAAACCCCGCCTTTCGAAGGCGGACGGCAACCATGTTCGACATGCGCAAAAGCTCGCGACGAATCACCTGCGGGTCGGTGATGTCGGTTTCGAAGGTCATTTCGTGGCCGACGCTCTTTTCGCTCTCGCCACCGTGAACCTCGCGAGGGTCGATGCCCCACGCGAGGTCGTGCAGGCGTTGCGCCGCCGCATCCCCGATCGAGCGCTTGAGAACGTCGACGGGTGTGCGGGCGAGGTCGCCGATGGTGTTGTACCCGCGGCCGCGCAAAACCTCTTCGGTCTTGCCGCCAACACCCCAGAGTTTCGCGATCGGCAGGGGGTGCAGGAACTGCACAGTGGTGTCGCGGGGAACGACAAGCAGTCCGTTGGGCTTCGACAGCCCCGAGGCAAGCTTGGCCACGAACTTGGTCGATGCCGCCCCGACCGAACAGATCAGACCCGTCTCGGCGAGCACGCGCTGGCGCAGCAACTGTGCCACCTGCATGGGCGAGCCGAACACGTTTCGAGCGCCGGCCACATCGAGAAAGGCCTCGTCAATGCCAAGCCGCTCCACCCGCGGGGTGAGTTCGTCGCAGATCTGCATGACCATCGAGGAGAAGTGCTGGTAGCGCTCGAAGTGCGGCTCAAGGATGATCGCCTGCGGGCACCGCCGAAGGGCGATCGCCATGGGAAGAGCCGAGTTGACCCCGAATTTGCGGGCTTCGTAGGTCGCTGCGGTGACGATGGATCGCGCAGAGTTGTGCGCCACGATCACCGGCTTGCCCACGAGTTCGGGATGATCGAGAAGCTCAACGGAGGCGAAGAACGCATCCATGTCGACGTGAAGAATCGTGGCCGTCGAGTCGTCGATGGGGCCGGTAGTGACCTGCCGGTCGCTGCCATCCTGCTTGCCCATGCTCCATTGTCGCAGCCGGTCCCGACATCTCGCACAGACGACAAACGGGCACCGACCGAAGCCGATGCCCGTCTGGTGATGCGAGAGCTACGCTCGCCTGCGGCCGCGAATCGCGCCGAAGATGGCAAGCACGATTACCGCGCCCGCGATGGCAATGAGCCACGACTGGATTGACCAGAAGTTCTCGTAGCCGACGCCGGGGATGAGGCCGGCGAGCCAGCCGCCGACCATGGCGCCGAAAACACCGAGCACGATCGTCAGGAACCAGCCGACCTTCTGGCGAAGGATCAGCTTGGCGATGACGGCGGCGATGATGCCCAGGATGAGAAAGGAAAACCAACCCATTACGAACTCTCCAAGAGTGTAGATAGCGCGCAACGGGACTCGTTGCGCGCTCCTACTGTGGCATCACCGCTAGGCCTTGCGCGACCCTCGAGTTACGAGACCGTAGATCAGCAGCACAACAATCGATCCGCCGATGGCCAGAAGCCAGGTCTGGATGGAGAAGAAGTCCTGCAGTGGCGCGTTGAACAGCACGCTGCCGAGGAATCCTCCCAGCAATGCCCCAACGACACCGAGTACGAGCGTGATGACCCAGCCGCCGCCCTGCGTGCCGGGAAGGATTGCCTTGGCGATGGCGCCAGCGAGCAGTCCCAGTACGATCCAGCCAATGATTCCCATGCCGACCTCCCAGATGTGTGCGGCCCCATGTGAGACCGGCGCCAGCCTACTCCCCCAAATGGGGGTCAACGCTAGTGTCGCGTGTGATGTCGCGAATGCACCGCTGTGTGAGCGAAGCTATGACCATGACACAGCAGCATCCGTGGAGCAGGTACGTCGCCATCGGCGACTCGTTCACCGAGGGAATCGGCGACCCCGAACCGAAGAGTCCCGGTGGGTTCCGTGGCTGGGCCGACCGTGTCGCCGAGGTGCTCAGTGAGGGCACCGACGATTTCGCTTACGCCAACCTCGCGATTCGGGGTCGGCTCCTTCAGCAGATCTCTGACGAGCAGGTGGATGCCGCGCTCGAACTCAAGCCGGATCTCATTAGCGTCTCCGCCGGGGGAAACGACATCATCCGCCCCGGCACCGACCCCGACGACGTGGCTCTCCGCTTTGAGTCGATGATCGAGCGTCTGCGCAGCGACGGCGCGACCGTCGTGATGTTCAACGGTCCCGACATCGGCATGACGCCCGTGCTGCGTCGAGTGCGTGGCAAGGTCGCGATCTACAACGAGAACCTGCGGGCGGTCGCCCACCGCCACGACGCCGTCGTTGCCGACATGTGGGCGCTGCGCGAGCTCAGCGACCCGCGCATGTGGGCCCCCGACCGACTGCACTTCTCCCCCGTGGGTCATCACACGATCGCTCGCATGGTGCTCGACGCCCTCAACGTCGAGAACGATCTCGAGCCGTTCAAGCCCGAGCCCTTGCCCGCCAAGAGCTGGCGTCAAGCCCGCGTGGAAGACGCGGGTTGGGCACGCGAGCACCTCGTGCCGTGGGTGCTCAGACGCATTCGGCACCAGTCATCCGGAGACAACGTGGTGCCGAAGCGACCTGGCTTCTAGACCTTAGGCGATACCCGCGTACCCGGTGCGGCCGGCCGCGGGGCAATCGAAGGGGTCGCCGTCGGCGCCGAGTCCGACCTCGTTGAGGTGGCGGATGACGATGCCATACGAGGTAAACAAGTTGACCTCGGTGTAGAGGATGCCGCGGCTCGCGCAGTATTCCTTGACGATCTCTCCCGCGCGGCGCAGGTTGGGGCGCGCCATGCTCGGGAACAGGTGGTGCTCGATCTGGTAGTTGAGGCCGCCCATGAAGTGGTTCATGAAGTGACCGCTACGGATGTTGCGGCTCGTGAGCACCTGGCGGCTGAGGAAGTCGACCTTCGATCCGCGAGGCAGGATCGGCATTCCCTTGTGGTTGGGGGCGAAGGACGCACCCATGTAGAGACCGAAGATGGCCAGCTGCACACCGAGGAAGGCGAAGGCCATGCCGAGGGGCATGATCGTGAAGATCAAGGCGAGGAATCCGAGGTTGCGCACGAGCAGCAGCACGATCTCGACGGCGCGCTTGTCGACCTTGCCGGGCGAGAACACGGTGACGAAGGCCTGGCGGTGCAGGTTGATGCCTTCCGCGAGCAGCACGGGGAAGAACAACCAGCCCTGGCGCTTGGCGAAGAAGGCCGAGAAGCCCTTCAGGCCCGTGGCGTGATCCTTCTGGAAGATGATGAAGTCGGTCTCGATGTCGGGATCCTTGTCAACCGTGTTGGGGTTGGCATGGTGACGCGAGTGCTTGTTCATCCACCACGAATAGCTGATCCCGACCACGAGGTCGGCCATGATGCGGCCTGAGAAGTCATTGACCTTGCCCGACTCGAACACCTGGCGGTGCGCGAGCTCGTGGGTGATGAAGGCGTACTGCGTGAAGATGATTCCCATGGCACCGGCGATGAGCAGGGTGTACCAGGTGTCCTGAAGCATGACGAGCCCGAACCACGCTGCAGCGAAGGCGAGGGTGATGATGCCGAAGGTGATGAAGTAGAAGGTGCGGCGGCGCCTCAGGAGGCCCGCATCGCGGATGGTGTGCATGAGTGCCGCGAACTCCGAGATGGGGTTCGGCATGCCACGCTGCCCGGTTTTAATTACGCGTACGGGTTCACCGGCATATGCAGCAGTCACGTGACCTCAGAAGTTCGAATGACTTCACAGCCACAACAAGACGAGCAATCGCTCAGATGTTTGTAACCCTACCGGGCGTTCCTGAAAACCTCGTGCACCTTGGGCGAACTCTCAGAACAGGAGTGTCGGGTGGGTCAGGCGCCACCACCCGCCGGGGTCGCTGATGGTGCGATCCAACTCGAGATCGATCGTGTACGACTGTTCTCCGACCGTGAAGGTGAGGTCACCGACGTCACTGCCCTGCTCCCCCACGGTGACGGCTTCGCGCTCCACATCCACCGTGATCTCATCACCTGTCCACACGACTGCCGAGAGATTTTGCTCGGGAACAGCGGATGCCGACTCGCCCCAGGCGGTCGTGTACTCGGCGTACTCGTCAGCGACCGTCGTGAGCGACACCTGCTGGAACCCGGATTCGGCCTGCGCAAGCAGCCCGCGGATGGCTGCGTTGACGGTGTCGTGGTCGGGTCCGCCGAGCACAACACCCACAATCGTGATGGTCTCGTCAGCGACAGGAAAGTCGACCGAAAACAGCAGGCACGACCCGGCCTCGTCGAGGGTGCCGGTCTTGATCCCGTCGACACCGTCGATGCCCAGCAGTTCGTTTCGGTTCTCCACGAGACCGATACCGGGGATGTCGACGACGCCAGTCGCGACGATCGCGGAAACGATGGGGTTGGCAACCGCGAGCTTACCGAGCGCGATGAGGTCGCTCACGGTGCTCGCATTACCGGGATTGATGCCTGACGCGTCGTTGATCGTGGTTGAGGTCAGTCCGTTGGCGGCGAGCCAGACTCGCGCCGCGTCGACGTACGCGCCCTCCGACCCGAATGCCCACGCCGCGAGTGACTGGGCGTAGTTGTTGGCCGAGGCCATGAGCATCGCGTCCATCATGTTGCGCTGGGAGATGGACGTACCGGGCGTCGCGGCCTCGACAATGCCGTCATTGGCGATCTGCTCGAAATAGAAGCCCTCGTCGATCTCCGAGAACGTGATGGCCGGTCCGGGCTCGTCGAGGGCAAGCGGCTTGCTGTCGAGCACAACGAGCGCCGTGACGACCTTCGAGATCGACGCGATCGGCAGCGGCGCGGAGGTTCCTGCGCTCGCGAGCACCCCATCGAAGCCGACGGCGCCGAAGCCGGATGCTCCGTAGGGCGGGAAGTCGACGGCCGCTGCCCCGACGCTCACGGGCTCATGCGACACGGCGGAGATCTCGGCCGCGTTGAGTGGCGCGAGCAGGGTGAAGGGCAGGTAGAACGCGGTGCTCAGCAGGAGCGCCGCGCCTCCGAATACTGCTATCCGTCGACGCAGGAAGATCTGGCGTCTGGTCAGCGGCATCCCGACAGCTTAAGTTATCGAAGCTGGGAACGTAGGGTCGCACTATGCAGACTGTGCTCTTTGAGACTGCCGCGATGGTGTCGTACCCCTCAAGGCCCGCCTGGGATGCGTCGGCCGCGGAGCTCGTGCACACGATGCTCGATCGCTGGCATCTCACGGCAGGTGAGGCCTACGTCGGCGGCGCGGCGGCGAGCGTGCTGCGCGTTACGACCCGTGATGGCAGCCCTGCTGTGCTCAAGGTCGGGTTTCCCCACGCCGAAGGCGTTGGCGAAGCGCTTGCCCTTGAGGCGTGGGGAGCCGAATACTCGCCCGCTGTCTTGCGCCAGGACCCGTGGACGTGGAGTCTGCTGCTCGAGAGGATCGAGCCCGGCATCCCGCTCTCGCGTTCCACCCTGACCGCAGCCGAGGCCCTCGACCGTGCCAGTGCCGTCTTGAGCGTGCTCGTGCAGTCACCAATTCCCGAGGGGATCCCGACCCTCGCCGCCATCGTGAACGACTACCTGACGGACGCGAGAGCACGCCTGCCCGAGCAGCGTTCGACTCTTCGGGCCCGGGGAGTGCTCGAGCTCGTCGAGACGGCCCTTGAGGACGCCGCCGTGCTCGTGGCGAGCGATGGAGGTGGCTGGTTCCTGCACGGAGATTTCAACCCCGGAAACCTCCTGCTCGATCGTTCCTCGGGCGTCGACCGTTGGCGCGTGATAGACCCGAAGCCCATGCGCGGCGACCGTGAATTCGACCTGTGGCCGATTGTCGAACAGGTGGGCTCACCGTTTTCCCGGCCAGATCCCACGGCCGTGCTCGCTGAACAGCTGCGCTTGGTAGTCGATCGCGTGGGGTGCGATTACGAGCGAGCGGTGCGATGGGCGGTCGTGAGGGCCGCGCTGGATGTGACGTGGTACGTGGAAGACGACAATCACGCAGCGGTCGAGTCGGCCTCGGCACGGCTACGCGTGGTGGCGGCCCTCAGCGCGGTCTGAGCGCGTAGAGCGCGACAGCGCTCGCCGAGGCCACGTTGAGGGAGTCGACGCCGTGCATCATCGGGATCGTCACGATCGTGTCCGACGCGTCGAGGGCAGCACGCGACAGCCCGTCGCCCTCCGTGCCGAGCACGAGTGCCACCCGGTCGGGTGCATCCCGGGCGAAGTCATCGAGACTGACCGCGCTGTCGGCGAGAGCGAGGGCCGCGATGTGAAAACCGGATGCGCGCAACTGCTCCGCTCCGAGCGGCCACTCCTCGAGTCGCGTCCATGGCACCTGCAACACCGTTCCCATGCTCACGCGCACGCTGCGACGGTACAGCGGGTCGGCGCACCGGGGCGTCACGAGTACTGCGTCGGCCCCGAGCCCCGCGACCGACCGGAAGATCGCTCCCACATTGGTGTGGTCGACGATGTCTTCGAGCACTACGACGCGCCGGGCATCCTTGAGCACCTCGGCGACGGGGAGCAGTTGCGGGCGCTGCATGGCCGCGAGGGCGCCGCGGTGCAGGTTGTAGCCCGTGAGCGATCCCAGCAAGTCCGCCGAACCCACGAACACGGGAATGTCGAAACCTTCAAGCAGAGGTTCAAGGTCAGCGAGCCACTGTTCCTGCAGCAGCACTGACCGTGGCTGGTGGCCGGCGGCGATTGCGCGACCCATAACCTTGGACGACTCGGCGATATAGAGGCCTCCGGCCGGTTCGCTCAGGCGGCGAAGCGCGACATCGGTGAGGTTCGCGTAGTCGCGAAGACGGTCATCGGAGAGGTCCGTGATGCGTACGACATGCATTGATAAGACCCTTCTGGCAGCAATCGGAAACATATCGGAAAACTCGCGCGTTTAGTCTGGGAGTGCACGGGAGGGAGTTCAGGCTGATGACGTCACCACAACCCATCGCAGCCGAGGTCTCATCCCCGAGCCTCGAGGCCGCCATCACGACCCTGCGTGGCCGCACCATCGCCGTGCTCACGGGAGCCGGCATGAGCACCGATTCGGGCATCCCTGACTATCGGGGCAAGGGTGCCCCCGTGCGTACCCCGATGACGTTCCAGCAGTTTCTGGGCGACACCGACTACCGCAAGCGCTACTGGGCGGGCAGCCACCTCGGTTGGAAGAGATTTGCCGCAGCGGCGCCCAACTCGGGGCACATCGCGCTCGCCGAGATGGAGGCCGCCGGGCTCGTTGACGGCATCATCACCCAGAACGTTGACGGCCTTCACCTGCGCGCCGGATCGCAGAAAGTTGTCGACCTGCACGGCACCATGGATCGAGTGCGTTGCCTTCAGTGCGGCCAGTTTTACGCGCGCGACAGCGTTGCCGAGCGCATCGCGGCGGCCAACCCCTGGCTCGAGACGCCGGAGGCAGTGCAGCTCTCCCCCGACGGCGACGTCGAGATCCGCGACACCACGGGTTTTGTCATCCCCGACTGCACGGTGTGCGGCGGCATGCTCAAGCCTGACGTCGTGTTCTTCGGGGAGTTTGTGCCCAAGGAGAAGTTCGATGAGGCCTCCGCGTTGATGCAGTCGGCGGATGCCCTGCTCATCGCCGGATCGTCGCTTGTCGTCAACTCGGGCATCCGGCTGCTTGAGCAGGCATCGCGGCGCCGGCTGCCGATCGTGATTATCAACAGAGGAGCGACAAAAGGCGACGGCAAAGCGAGCGTTAAGCTTGAGGCCGGAACGTCGGAGACCCTCGTGGCTCTCCTCGAGCGCCTCGGGAGCTAATCAGTGTTGCTTTACCTGGTCCGCCACGGCGAGACCGACTGGAACCTTGCGCGTCGCATTCAGGGAAGCACGGATATCCCGCTCAATGACACGGGGCGCGCGCAGGCCGCGACCGCCGGTGCACTGCTGGCTCGCCGCGACTGGGACGCCATCTACTCGAGTCCGCTCTCGCGAGCGTTCGAGACCGCGAGCATCATTGCGGGCGAGGTCGGGCTTGGCGAACCGATAGCGGTCGATGCGCTCGTGGAGCGGGCGTATGGGGAGGCCGAGGGGCTGGCCGATCCGCAGCTCGCGGAGCGTTTTCCCGGCGACACGCCCGTGCCTGGGCGCGAGAGCCGCGGAGCGGTGCTCGGCCGAGTGCTTCCCGCCCTCATGGAGCTCGCCGAGACCCACCCCGACCAGGCGATCATCGTCGTGAGCCACGGTGGGGTCATCCGGTCGGTGCTTAACGCCGTCGACCCCGACAACAAGCATCCTGCGATCACGAACGGCTCCGTGCACAGCTTCAGCCACGACAACGGCACCCTCACGCTCATCGCATTCGACGACCCCATCGAGCTGGAATCGCTCGACTGCGGCACGGGCGACCTCGATGAGCAGAACGCTCTCGAGCGGCGTGATGCCGAGGGCAGCGTCGTCTGATGGCAGATCATCGCGCCGAAGCGTTCGTCCAGCGCCTGGCCGAGGCGGGCATCATCGTCGAGCCGCGCGAAATGGATGACAGCACGCACACCGCCCAACAGGCCGCCGATGCCCTTGGCTGCGGCGTCGAGGCGATCGTCAAGAGCCTGCTCTTCCTGTCTGGCGACGAGCCGATCCTCGTGCTGGCCTCCGGGCCGAATCGCGTCGATACCGGCCTCGTCAGTGAGATCGTCGGCTCCCCGGTCGGGATGGCCGACGCGAAGACGGTCAAGAAGATCACCGGATCGAGCATCGGCGGGGTACCGCCGCTCGGGCATCCCGAGCCCCTGCGCACCGTCATGGATGTCACGCTGCTCGACCTGCCCGTCGTCTGGGCTGCGGCGGCAAGCGCGCACTCGGTCTTCGACCTCACTCCGCAGCGTCTCGCCGAGCTCACCCGGGCGACGGTCGCGCGGGTCAGCTAGCGCTTGCGGCCAGAGCGCCGTTCTGCAGTCTCTGTCAGCACCTCAAGGAGCTGCTTCGCGGCATCCGGCCAGTTGTAGCGTTTCGCCCACTCGGTGGATGCCGTCGAGCGACGCTTCCACTCGACGGGGTCTTCGATTTCGCGCACCGCGGCAACGAACGAATCGACACTATCGGGGTCGAAGAATCCCGCAGGCGTTCCCCCGATCTCACGGAAGATAGGCGTGTCACTGAGCAGTGCGGGGGTTCCGAGCGCCTGCCCTTCGACGACGGGGAGACCGAAACCCTCGTCGCGCGAGGCCGACACGACCGCGGTTGCATTCTTGAGTGCCGTCTCGTACTGCTCATCCGTCGCTCCGTTGAAGAACTCGACCGAGCCTTCGGGCGCGAGGGCCGTGAGTCGTGCGCGTTCCTCGTCGGAGATGCGGCTCATGAGCTGCAGGGTGTAGCCCGGCAGGCTCGCGAGGGATTTCACGAGCAGATCGACATTCTTGTAGGGCATGAACGAGCCCATGTAGACCAGCTTCTTGCCGTCAGGGGCGTCGCGCACCGGCGTGACGGCCGGCTGCTCGGTGCCCAGCAGTACAACGTGCATGGGATTGCGCGTCATCTTGTACTTGATCATGAGGTCACGCGTGGTCTCGGAGTCGACAAGGTGTGCGTCGGCCTTGTTGAGCACGGCGCGCTGGAAGCCGACCCACAGGTGGTACCCGCGCCAAAGCAGCCGCAGGGCGGGATTGAGATCCCGAGGAGGAGTGCGATGCGTGTAGTAGATGAGGTCATGCACGGTGGTCACGAGGGCGTAGTTGCGGCCGCCCGGTCCCATGGTCTGCATGGGCGTGAAAACGACGTCCGGCCCGTACTTGTTGACGGTGCGGGCGATCCACGGTTCGCGCGCCGACGTGGGGTCGGTTCCCATCACCCACGGCAGGTCGGGCAACATCTCAAGTTGGCGCTCGTCTGAGATGAGCATCGTCACGGGGTGCAGCTTGCTCAGTTCCTCCACGAGTCGCGCGCCAAAACGGCTGATGCCGTCGTGGCGGCCGAGCCGCGTGTAGCGGCAGTCGAAGATAATTTTCACTTGTCGCTCCCCGCAACCTGTCCGTCGCCGAGGAACGCGACGATTTCGACCGCGGCCTCCCGCGGCTTCTCGTAGTGCACGAGGTGCCCGACGCCCTTCAGAATGACCAGGCGGGCATCCGGGAACAACGTCAGCAGCTTCTGCTGGTCAGCGACCGAGGTGATGGGGTCGTTGTCGGCACCGATGAGCAGCACGGGCTGGGTGATGCGGCTCGCGAACATGCTGACATCAGAGCTGATGGATGCTTCGAAGCCTTCCACCACGGTGTCGCGGTTGGCGTACTTGCTGAAGTAGGCGTGGTGTTGCGAGTGGATCCACTTGCGCAGCTCGGGGTCTCTGGTCTGCGAGAGAAACGCGCTCATGCCGCGCACGATCGCCCAGTTGCTCAGCAGGCTGGCACCGAGCTTCTCTGGCAGGGCGCGACCCACCCGGTAGTAGCCGAGAGTCAGCTTGCTGCCGAATGCATTGGGGCCCTCGAGCGCCGGTGCGGCAATCGGGTTCACGAGGATGACGCGGGATGCCGTCAGCCCGCCCGCGATCGCCGCCGAGACCACAATCGAGCCGAACGAATGGCCCAGGATCACTACGTCGCCCGGCAGACCGAGCGCCTCGATGAAGGCGGCGAGCCAGGCCGAATATCCGGCGATGTCATGGGTGTGACCGACGAGCGGGGTTGACTCGCCGAAGCCCGGAAGGTCGGGGCTGATGATGCGCAGACCCTGAAGCTGGGCGACGACGGGCTCGAGGCCGTGGTGCTCTCCTCGATAGCCATGTACGACGACAACAGTGGTCGCCGCATCCGCGGGCCCGTAGTCCCAGTACGCCGTCTGGCTGCCGAGCACCGAAACGGTGTCGACCCGCACCGGAATCTGTTCAAGAAGGGCGGCATACGGGGAATCGACGGGCACGCAGCCAATTCTAGGTAACCGGAACTGTACAAGCGCTTGCAGCGGGGTTCTAAGATCGAACAAGTTGCCCACCGGCCCCCTCGAAAAATCCCAGGAGCGTTGTGACCTTTACTGCACCCATCCAGCTGCCCGGACTGGCTCTCGACCCGCAGTGGTACAAACGTGCAGTCTTCTACGAGGTCATGGTTCGGTCGTTCTTCGACAGCAACGGTGATGGCTCGGGAGACCTTGCCGGGCTGATCGGAAAGCTCGACTACCTGCAGTGGCTCGGGGTCGACGCGCTCTGGATTCCGCCGTTCTACCAGTCGCCCCTGCGCGACGGTGGCTACGACGTCTCCGACTTCAACTCGGTGCTGCCGGAGTTCGGAACGCTCGACGAGTTCAAGGAGCTCGTCACGAAGGCTCACGAGCGCAACATGCGCATCGTCATCGACTACCCGCTCAACCACACCTCCGACCAGCACGAGTGGTTCCAGCAGTCCCGCAGCGATCCAGAGGGGCCGTACGGCGACTTCTATGTGTGGCGGGACACGGATGAGGGCTACCCCAACATCCGCATCATCTTCGTCGACACCGAAGACTCGAACTGGGCGTTCGATTCAGAACGCCGGCAGTTCTACTTCCACCGCTTCTTCTCGCACCAGCCCGACCTCAACTTCGAGAACCCGGCCGTGCGGCAGGCCACGCTCGATGTCATCCGTCACTGGATGGAACTCGGTGTCGACGGCGTGCGACTTGACGCGATCCCGTACCTCTTCGAGTCCGAGGATGGCAATGGTGAGGGTGAGCCCAAGACTCACGAGTTCATCAAGGAGATCCGCGCAATGGTCGACCGGGACTTCCCCGGTCGCGTGCTGATTGCGGAGGCCAACCAGTGGCCCAACGAGGTCGTGGAGTTCTTTGGCACGGCTGAAGAACCCGAGTGCCACATGGCCTTCGACTTCCCCGTGATGCCGCGCATCTTCTACTCCCTTCGGTCGCAAAACGCGGGAGAACTCGTGCGCGTGCTGTCTGAGACGACCGAGGTTCCGCACGGAGCGGCGTGGGGTGTGTTCCTGCGCAACCACGACGAGCTGACCCTGGAGATGGTGAGCGAGGAGTACCGGCAGGCCATGTACGGCTGGTACGCCTACGATCCGCGCATGCGCTCGAACGTGGGCATCCGCCGCCGCCTCGCTCCCCTGCTCGACAACTCGCGCGCCGAGCTCGAACTCGCGCACGCGCTGCTCTTCTCGCTTCAGGGCAGCCCTTTCCTGTACTACGGCGACGAACTCGGCATGGGCGACAACATCTGGCTCCCCGACCGCGACTCGAGCCGCACGCCCATGCAGTGGACGCCAGACCGCAACGCGGGGTTCTCGACGTCGGATCCGGGCAAGCTCTTCCTGCCCGTTGTTCAGTCGCTCGTGTACAACTTCCAGCTCATCAACGTCGAGTCGCAACTGGCCCAGTCCCGCTCACTGCTGCACTGGATCCGCAATGTGATCTATGTGCGCAAGGGCCACCCCACCTTCGGGCTCGGCAACCTGCGGGTTCTCGAGACCAACCATGAATCCGTTCTCGCGTTCGTGCGCGAGTACGAGGGCGCGGGAACCCAGTTCGGCGACTCCCCCGAGTCGGTGCTGTGCGTCTTCAGCTTTGGGCACAACCCCGTGTCGGTCGAGATCAAGGTCACCGGCTATGAAGGAGCCACCACCTTCGACCTGTTCGGTGGCAGCCAGTTCCCGGATGTGGGCGAAGACGGCGTCATGAAGCTCACCTTGGGAACCCAGAGCTTCTACTGGCTCCACCTTGGCGACGCGCACTTCGCTGGAGGCCGTGTCTAGTTCGCTCTGCGAGCCTCACGGCGACTGTCATCCGGCGGTCTTACCCTGTACCCATGAGTACTTGGGGCCGTCTTGGCGTCTTTGACCTCGAGACCACCGGTGTCGATGTAGACATCAGTCGAATCGTGTCGGCATGCGTCGCTGTCATCGACGACGAGGGCGAAGTGGTCGCACGGTGGGACTGGCTGGCAGACCCCGGAATCGAGATTCCCGAGGGCGCATCCGCCGTACACGGCATCACAACCGAACGAGCAGTTGCCGAGGGTCGCCAGGCCGAACTCGTGGTCGCCGAGATCGCGCAGACCCTTCGCACGCTGTTCTCGCTGGGTCTACCGGTCGTCGCCTACAACGCGCCCTACGACCTCACCCTGCTCGACCGTGAGTGCCGTCGCTACGGCATCGAGCCGATCGAGCATCCATCCCCCGTCATCGACCCGCTCGTGCTCGACAAGGCCGTCGACCGCTATCGCAAGGGCAAGCGCACCCTTGAGGTCACTGCCGAACGTTACGGAGTCACCCTCGAGGGCGCTCACGACGCGGGAGCTGACGCGATTGCGGCGGGCCGTGTCGCCCAGTCGCTCAAGCGGGCATACCCCGAAGAGCTGGATGTTCCGGCGGCCGAGCTGCACGACAAGCAGGAGGCGTGGCACGGCGAGCAGGCTGCGAGCTTCCAGGACTACATTCGCAGGGTCAAGGGCGATGAGAGCTACGTCGCCGATACGGGCTGGCCCGTGCGCAACAGCGGCGACCCCGGGTCGTTCGTCGACACTCAGCCCATCCCGCGCCCCGAGCCGCGCCCAAGCCTCACGGTGCCGATCTTCGATCTGTACGGCACGGGCACGCTCTCGCTCGAGGGCCTCCAGCGCCCCACGGGTGCGTACGCCCTCGCACCACCGCCCAAGCGCCTGCCCGATCGCGCGCTCGAGGCTGAGCCCCAGCCTGAGCTGCGACCAGAGCCCCAGGCCGAGCCGCTGCCAGAGCCCGCGGCGGCCATAGAGTCGGTCGTCAAGCGGCCTACGGTGCTGCGAGTGGCAGCTGGCATCATCACCGATGCCTCGGGGCGTGCCCTGCTCGTTCGCAAGCGCGGCACCACATCGTTCATGCAGGCCGGCGGCAAGATTGAGCCGGGCGAAAGCGCACTGGATGCCCTCTCCCGCGAGTTGCTCGAAGAGATCGGGCTCGAGGTAGACCTCGACTCGACGGAGTATCTCGGCAGCTATCGTGCGGTTGCGGCCAATGAACCAGACACCGTCATTCGGGCAGAGGTGTTCGCCCTCACGACGGCGATTGAGCTGGTCGCGGCGGGCGAAATCGAAGAGATCGTCTGGATCGACACCGATGATGCACTCGGCATCGAGCTTGCGCCGCTCACGAAAGACACGATCCTGCCGATCTGGGTTCAGCGTCGATCGTCATTGTTCTAGGGGCCGCTTGCGCGCACGAAAAAAGGCGACCGGATCACCGCTCGCCTTTGTCGTAAAGCTGTGAGGACTAGTCCTTCTTGGTGCCGAAGCCCGCGTAGCGCGAGTTGAACTTCTCAACGCGACCAGCGGAGTCCATGATGCGCTGCTTGCCCGTGTAGAACGGGTGCGATTCCGACGAGATTTCAACGTCGATGACCGGGTAGGTCTCGCCATCGAGCTCGATCGTCTTGTCGCTGGTGGCCGTTGAACGGGTCAGGAACGTTGCACCGGATGCGAGGTCGCGGAACACAACGGCTGCGTACTCGGGGTGAATGTCGGTCTTCATGGTGATTCCTTGGGATTGTGAAGTGAGAGATAAGAAAAGGGCGGCACGACAGAAAAAGCTCAGGGCCGACTCACGAGTCTATCAGAAGTCGGTGCGGCTCAGACTGCTTTCGCGGTGAAGCGGCCGCCGTCGCTCGTGACCGCCAGCGGCAAGCCAAATGCGTCGGTGAGGTTCTCGGCGGTGATGACTTCTTCGAGCACTCCGGCAGCGCGAATCTCGCCATCAGCCAGAAGCAGGCCGTGAGTGAATCCGACCGGGATCTCCTCGACGTGGTGGGTGACCATCACGATGGCGGGAGCGGTGTGTGCACTCGCGTAGCCACCCAGCAATTGCAGCAGCTCCTCGCGCGCACCCAGGTCGAGGCTCGCGGCGGGTTCGTCGAGCAGCAGTAGCTCCGGGTCGGTCATGACCGACCGTGCGATCTGCACGCGCTTCTGCTCGCCATCGCTGAGGTTGCCGAATCGACGGTCCTCCAGGTGATCGAGCTTCCACTCCGCGAGCACGCGCTGGGCGCGGCGCAGGTCGATCTCGTCATAGCTCTCGTTCCATCGACCCGTCACGGAGTACGCCGCAGTCAGCACGACATCGATTACTCGCTCATCGCGCGGCACACGACGTGCGAGAGCGGTCGACGCGAAACCGATGCGCGGACGCAGTTCGAACACGTCTGCCCGGCCGAGAGTGTCGTCGAGCACCTGCACACTGCCCGAGCTGGGGTGAATCTGCGCGGCAGCCAGCTGCAGCAGGGTGGTCTTGCCCGCGCCGTTGGGCCCGAGGATCACCCATCGTTCGGCCGAATCCACCGTCCACGAGATCGAATTGAGGATGGTGTTGCCATCTCGAACAACGGAGACATCAGAGAACTGCAGAACGCTTGCCATGGTGTCTCCAGCCTACGTGAGGCTGCGATAGATCTCGGTCGTACGCTCGGCGATTGAGCCCCACGAGAAGTCTTTTTCTGCGCGCAGGCGCCCGGCCTCCCCCATCCGCCGGGCCGCGGCCGGATCATTCAGCACCTCAATGAGAGTCGCGGCAAGATCGGCCACGAACCTGTCGGGGTCGATGGGGGTGCCCGTGCCGTCCTGCATCTGCTCAATCGGCACCAGTCGACCGGTCACGCCGTCGTCGACGACCTCCGGAATGCCACCCGTCGCGGTGCCGACCACCGGTGCGGAACACGCCATGGCCTCCAGGTTGACGATGCCGAGCGGCTCGTAAATGGACGGGCACACGAACGTGGTCGCCTGAGTGAGCACTGCCGAGAGCTCGTGCTGGCTCAAGAGCCGGTCGAGCCACACCACGCCGGATCGTTCCTGTTGCAGAGCCGTGACGAGAGCCTGCACCTCCGCGAGAATCTCGGGAGTGTCGGGCGCGCCAGCGCACAACACGAGCTGCACGTCGGGCGGAAGCTGAGCGGCAGCACGCAGCAGGTACGGCAGGCCCTTCTGTCGCGTGATGCGCCCGACAAACACCACCGAGCGACGCTCGGGGTCGATGCCCAGGCCACGCACGAGCTCGGGGTCGTCGATCGGCTTCCAGCGTTCGAGGTCGATGCCGTTGTGAACCACGGTGACCTTCTGCTCGTCGAGGGCGGGGTACGAGCGCAGGATGTCGCGGCGCATGCCCTCGCTCACGGCGATGACCGTTGCGGCGCTCTCGAATGCTGTCTTCTCGATCCAGCTCGACACACGGTATCCGCCGCCGAGCTGCTCCGCCTTCCAGGGGCGCAGCGGCTCGAGGCTGTGAGCCGTGACGACGTGCGGGATGCCGTGCAGCATCGAGGCCAGATGACCAGCCGCGTTGGCGTACCAAGTGTGGGAGTGTACGAGGGATGCACCGGCCGAATCCTGTGCGATTTGCAGGTCGACACCGAGGGTCGCAAGGGCGGGATTCGCACTCGTGAGCTCGGAGGGGACGAGATACGAGTACACGTTCGGCTCGTCGCGAGGCAGACCGAAACACCGTACGACGACGTCGAGGTCGGTTCTCAGGGCCTTGACGAGCTCGGCAACATGTACCCCAGCACCTCCATAAACCTCGGGTGGATACTCACGGGTGATTAGGTCGACGCGCATGACACGACGCTACTCCACAGGTTGCTGGTAGCGCGTGTCGCGGTCGCCTAGTGTTGCTCCATGGCATCAAAGAAGATCTTCGGAATTGTCCTCGCTGGCGGCGAGGGAAAGCGGCTCATGCCCCTCACTGCAGACCGGGCCAAGCCCGCGGTCCCCTTCGGCGGCGGCTACCGATTGATCGACTTCGCGCTCAGCAATCTCATCAACTCGGGGCTGCGCCAGATCGTCGTGCTCACGCAGTACAAGTCCCACAGCCTCGACCGGCACGTGTCACAGACGTGGCGCCTCTCCGGACTGCTCGATGCGTACGTGGCATCCGTGCCGGCCCAGCAGCGCCTGGGAAAGCGCTGGTTCAGTGGATCGGCCGACGCCATCCTGCAGAGCCTCAACCTGTTGCGCGATGAGAAGCCCGACATCGTCGTCGTCGTCGGTGCCGATCACGTCTACCGCATGGACTTCGCGCAGATGATCGACGCCCACATCGAGTCGGGGCTGGGCCTCACCGTCGCCGCCATCCGCCAGCCCATCGCCCTTGCCGACCAGTTCGGCGTTATCGAGGTCGAGGCCGACGACCCCACCCGCATTGCTGCGTTCCATGAGAAGCCCCAGAAGCCGATCGGCCTTGCCGACTCCCCCGGCGAGGTGCTCGCCTCGATGGGCAACTACATTTTCGACGCCGACGTGCTCATCGACGCCGTCATCCGCGACGGTGAGCGTTCCGACTCCAACCACGACATGGGCGGCGACATCGTTCCGGACTTCGTGTCGCGCGGTCTCGCCGGCGTGTACGACCTCAACCGCAACCATGTGCCGGGGTCGACCGATCGCGATCGCTTCTACTGGCGCGACGTGGGAACGATCGAGTCGTTCTACGACGCACACCAGGACCTGATCTCGGCGCTGCCCATCTTCAACCTGTACAACCGCGACTGGCCCATCTTCAGCCAGCAGCTCAACTCGCCTCCCGCCAAGTTCGTTCGGGATGCTCGCGGGTACCTGGGCACGATGATCGACTCGATCGTTTCGCTCGGATCGCTGCTGTCGGGAGCCCACATCGAGCGCAGCGTGCTCGGCCCGTGGACGACGGTGGAGTCCGGTGCGATGGTCGTCGATTCGGTGATCTTCGAGCGCGTGCACATCCTGCCGAACGCCGTCGTGCGCAAGGCTATCCTTGACAAAGATGTCGTGGTCGAGGCCGGCGCATCGGTGGGCGTCGATCACGAGGCCGATCGCGCTCGAGGCTTCACAGTCACCGAAACGGGGATCACCGTGGTGGGCAAGGGCGTCGTAGTCAGCTAGGGCCGTCACGGGCCCCCCAAGAGAGGCTCCCTGCCAGCATGCCCCGCTTCCTCGTTGTTCTCGATGTCGACTCGACTCTCATTGAGAACGAGGTGATCGAGTTGCTTGCCGACCACGCGGGTTCTCTCGCCGTGGTCGAGCAGATTACCTTTCGGGCCATGAACGGAGAACTCGACTTCGAGGAGAGCCTTCGCGCCAGAGTGGCGACGCTTTCGGGACTGTCGCCGTCCGTGTTTGAGACGGTGGGCAAGCAGGTGACCGTGACCGCAGGGGTGCCCGAGATGATCGCAGCGATCCACGATGCCGGCGGGGCCGTGGGAGTGGTTTCGGGCGGTTTCCACGAGATTCTCGACCCCATTGCGCAGCGACTCGGTCTCGATTACTACCGGGCCAACCGCTTGGAAATCACCGACGGCGTGCTGTCTGGCGGGCTGTCGGGGCCGATCATCGACGCCGAAGCCAAAGCGTCGACTCTTCGAGAGTGGGCGGCAGATCTGGGTATTCCGCTGTCGCACACCGTCGCAGTCGGAGATGGCGCAAACGACCTGCCCATGATGGCCATCGCGGGTCTCGCCGTCGGACTTGACGCCAAGGCCCCGGTTCGCGACCTCGCAGGCGTGCTCATCGACGCCCGCGACCTCAGCCAGGTGCTTCCGCTGCTGGGTCTGCGCGGCTAGCTAGCTCAGTGGCCCATTCCGAGGCCACCGTCGACGGGGATGACCGCACCGGAGATATAGCCGGCATCGTCGCTCGCCAGCCATGCAATGACCTTGGCCACTTCCTGGGGGCTCGCAAAGCGACCCGCGGGAATCTGCTTGAGGTACGCCTCTTGCTGCTCGGGCGCGAGTTCGGCCGTCATGTCGGTCTCGATGAAGCCTGGCGCGACCACGTTGGCGGTAATTCCGCGGGAGCCCAATTCGCGGGTGAGCGATCGCGCGATGCCGATGAGACCACTCTTGGACGCGGCGTAGTTGATCTGCCCGGCGGAGCCCAGCAGGCCCACCACGCTCGAGACGAGAATGACGCGACCGAATCGAGCCTTGAGCATGCCCTTCGACGCGCGCTTGACGACTCGGAACGACCCGCTCAGGTTGGTGTCGATTACCTCGGTGAAGTCGTCATCAGTCATGCGCAGCAGCAGGGTGTCCCGCGTGATGCCGGCGTTTGCCACGACAACCTCGACGGGTCCGAGCTGCGCTTCGACCTCGGTGAATGCAGCATCGATCGACGCCGCATCCGTGACGTCGGCGATCACCGTGAGGCTTCCTGCGGGGCCTTCGCCCGAGCGCGCCGTCACGGCAACACGGTGACCCTGGGCCACGAATTCTTCTGCGATCGCGCGGCCAATGCCTCGATTTCCGCCGGTAATGAGTACGGTCCTGGGCGTTGTCATGCGCACCAGCCTATAGTCAGCGTCAGCAGACGTAGGCTTGAGTACACGGCACCAGACCGGTGCCCCAGAATCCCGTGTGAGCGCATGAAACAGCCGCAGTCGATCACCTCCCTGCCCGCCTCCCCCGACGAAGAACGCCGTCAGCGGATCGTGCGTTATGGCATTGCGATGAGCCTGCGCGTCGTGTGCATCATCATCTGCTTCTTTGTGCAGGGCTGGTGGCTCTTGCTGCCCATCGCTGGGGCGATCGTGCTGCCCTACATTGCGGTAATCCTTGCGAACGTCGGCACCAACGACTCCGCTGCGGTGCTGCGCCCGGGTGCGCTCGTGCCCGTGCGCCTCGATGGCCGGCCCGCCAACCCCGACGAGGGTGACGAGTGATCGGTGGTCTCGGGCCAGACACGCAGCGCTGTTCGCGAGCGGGATGCACGGCCGACGCAACCTCGAACGTGAACTGGCGTAATCCGCGCATCCACGGTGCCGAGCGCGTCAAAGTGTGGCTCGCGTGTGACGAGCACGTCGAGTTTCTGCGCGACTACCTCGCGAGCAAGGGTTTTCCCGTGATCGTGTCCGAGCTCGGCACGACCGTGGAGCGCGTGTCGTGAGCGGCAGCGAACCTCAGGGCTGGATGTTCGCCTTCTCGCGCCGCTGGCTTGGCTACCTTGCCCTCGTCGTGATCTTTGCCGTCGCGTGCGTGGGCCTGTCGATGTGGCAGCTAGCTCGACGCGATGAAGCGCGGGCAGAAATCCAGCGCGTGGAGGCCAACTGGGAGTCAGCGCCGCGGCCCCTCGCCGACGTGTTGCCCGAACTCGATTCCTTCGACGCAGACGACAAGTGGATGCCCGTCACGATGTCCGGGCGCTACCTCACCGACGAGCAGCTGCTGGTTCGCGGCCGACCGATGGACGGCAATCCGGGATTCGACGTGCTCGTGCCGCTCGAGCTCGCTGACGGCACGGTGTTTGTCGTTGACCGTGGCTGGCTGCCCGTGGGCAATGAGCAGGATGAGCCCGATGTCGTTCCGGCTGCCCCCGAGGGTGACGTGACGGTTGTCGTGCGCCTCAAGGCGGGCGAGCCCGTAGTGGCGGGCAGGTCTGCCCCAGAGGGCCAGATAGCAACGATCCACCTGCCCGATATCGCGGAGCGTGTCGGCGCGCCCACGTTTACCGGTGCCTACGGGATGCTCGCGAGCGAGGATCCCGCCCCCGCCACCCGTCCCGCGGCGACGGCGAAACCCGTCGCCGACGAGGGGCCTCACTTGTCGTACGCGTTCCAGTGGATCGTGTTCGGCATTATGGCGTTCGTGGCGTTGGGCTGGGCTGTGCGCCAGGAGTTCCGTGCGCGCAATGCCGATGATCCCGCGGAGCGGGAGCGCGCGGAGGCGCGCCGGATCAAGGCTGCGGCCAAGGCGCCATCCGATGCCGAGGTAGAAGACGCTTTGCTCGACCGCTGAACCTACGCGAGGGTGATGAGCTCGGCGTAGTCCTTGTTCCAGTGATCTTCGACCCCGTCGGGCAGGATCAGTACGCGCTCGGGGTTGAGGGCCTCAACGGCGCCCTCGTCGTGGCTGACGAGCACGACCGCCCCCGTGTAGTTGGCGAGGGCATCCAGAATTTCAATTCGGCTCGCGGGGTCGAGGTTGTTGGTCGGTTCGTCGAGCAGCAGCACGTTGGCACCCGAGACGACGATCATGGCGAGAGCAAGCCGAGTCTTCTCGCCACCGGAGAGCACCCCCGCCGGCTTCTTGGTGTCGTCGCCCGTGAAGAGGAAGGATCCGAGCACGCGACGCGCCTCGGTCTCGGTGATGTTGGGCGATGACGAGACCATGTTTTCGAGCACCGAACGCTTGACGTCGATGGTCTCGTGCTCCTGTGCGTAGTAGCCGATGCGCAGGCCGTGGCCCGGCTCGATCTGGCCCGTGTCGGGCGTGTCGACGCCCGCGAGCATCCGCAACAGGGTCGTCTTTCCTGCGCCGTTGAACCCGAGGATGACGACCTTCGAACCGCGATCGATCGCGAGGTCAACGGCCGTGAAGATTTCGAGGGAGCCGTAACTCTTGGAGAGGTTGGAGGCCATGAGCGGCGTGCGCCCGCACGGAGCAGGCTCGGGAAAACGCAGCTTGGCTACCCGGTCGACTGTGCGCACGTCGTCGAGGCCCGACAGCATCTTTTCTGCGCGCGCGACCATCTGGTGCGCCGCCGCAGCCTTGCTTGCCTTCGCTCCGAACCTCGCGGCCTGCAGCTGCAGGGTCGTGGCCTTCTTCTCGACGTTGACGCGCTCCTTCTTGCGGCGCTCCTCGTCTGCTTCCCGCTGGCGCAGGTAGTGCTTCCACCCCATGTTGTAGATGTCGATGACCTCGCGGTTGGCATCGAGGTAGAAGACCTTGTTGACGGTTTCGCCGACCAGTTCGATGTCGTGACTGATCACGATGAACCCGCCCTGGAAATTCTTGAGAAACTCCCGAAGCCACACAACCGAGTCGGCATCGAGGTGGTTGGTCGGCTCATCGAGAATGAGCGTCTGGGCATCAGAGAACAGGATGCGGGCCAGCTCGATGCGGCGACGCTGGCCGCCCGAAAGTGTCTTGAGCTGCTGGTCGAGGATTCGATCGGGCAGCGAGAGGTTGCTGGCGATGGATGCCGCCTCGGCCTCGGCCGCGTAGCCCCCGAGTGCATCGAAGCGATCGGTGAGCGAGGCGTACTTCTTCATCGCCGCAGCGCTCACGGCCGGGTCGGGATCTCCCATTGCCGCCGTTGCCTCGTTCATGCCGAGCACGAGCGATCCGAGCCCGCGCGCGTTGAGAATGCGGGTGCGAGCCAGTTCCTCGGGATCGCCGGACCGCGGGTCCTGCGGCAGATAGCCGAGGTCATTGTTGCCCGACACAGAGCCGGCGCTCGGCTGGTGCTCCCCCGCGAGCGTTTTGGTGAGGGTGGTCTTGCCAGCGCCGTTGCGCCCGACGAGGCCGATCTTGTCGCCCTTGTCGACGCGAAAGTTCACGCCAGACATAAGCACACGAGCGCCTACTCGAATTTCGAGATCGTGCACAGACAGCACAGGAAAGGTCCAGTTCTTTGGGCGCGTTCATACAACGCAATGAAGGGGGGTCAGCCAGATAGTCTACTTTGTGCACCGAGGCACCCCGCCCGGATCCATCTGTCCCTAGGACATGCCCTGAGGAGTTACCCCTTGAGCACCCTGACTTTGGCAGTCGGTCGTCCGACTCTCGCCGACCGCATCTTCAGCCGCAGCCTCGTTACTGACCTGATTCTGGTTGCCGCCGGTGCGGCCCTGACCGCAGTGGCTGCCCAGATTGCCATCCCGCTGTGGCCCGTGCCCGTGACAGGCCAGACGCTTGCGGTGCTGCTTGTTGGTGTGACCCTGGGCGCCGTGCGCGGTGGCATTTCCCTCGCGCTGTACGCGATTCTGGGAATCGTGGGCCTTCCCGTGTTCAGCGACGCCTCGTCGGGCTGGTCGGTCATCGCGGGCCCGACCGGTGGCTACATCATCGGCTTCATCTTCGCGGCAGTGCTCGCGGGTTGGCTCGCCCAGCGTGAGTGGGACCGCAAGCTCGTGCGTGCCTTTGTCGCGTTCCTCGCCGGCTCGGTCGTGCCCTTCGCGTTCGGCCTGCCGTGGCTCGCGGTCGCACTCGGCGGCTTCGGGCTGCCGAACGACCTGCAGTCAGTGCTGTCTGCCGGTCTCTACCCGTTCATCCTCGGCGGCGTCATCAAGGCCGCCCTCGGCGCGGGAATCATCACGCTCGCGTGGTTCGGCGTGCGCAAGTCTGACGAGCGCAAGCGCGCTCAGCAGGCGTAGCGAGCGGTACTAGATCGAGAAACCGAGGGCGCGCATCATGTCGCGGCCGTCTTCGGTGATCTTGTCTGGCCCCCACGGCGGCATCCACACCCAGTTGATGCGGAACGCGTCGACGATCCCGTCGAGCGACTGGGCGGTCTGCTCCTCGAGAACGTCGGTCAGCGGGCATCCCGCCGACGTCAGGGTCATCGAGATGATGAGAGCGTTGTTCTCTTCATCCCAGCTGAGGTCATAGATCAGGCCAAGGTCGACAATGTTGACGCCCAGCTCGGGGTCGACGACCTCTTTGAGGGCCTCCTCGACCTGATCGAATAGCGCCGGAGCGAGTGCGGTTGCCATGCTTCTACGCTACTGTCGCGTCGGTCAGAAAGCGATCGTAACCCTCGTTTTCGAGGCGGTCGGCGAGCTCGGGGCCGCCCTCTTCGGCAATGCGTCCATCCACGAAGACGTGCACGAACCCTGGCTTGATGTACCGCAGGATGCGCGTGTAGTGGGTGATCAGCAGCACGCCGAGGTCGTTAGCCTGGTGGGCGCGGTTGACGCCCTCGGACACGATCTTCAGGGCGTCGACGTCGAGGCCGGAGTCGGTCTCATCGAGGATCGCGAACTTGGGCTTGAGCAGTTCGAGCTGAAGAATCTCGTGACGCTTCTTCTCTCCGCCCGAGAATCCTTCGTTGACATTGCGCTCGCCAAAGGACTTGTCCATGCGCAGCGACTTCATCGCTTCGTTGACTTCCTTGATCCACGGGCGAATTGCGGGGGCCTCGCCATCGAGGGCGGTCTTGGCGGTGCGCAGGAAGTCGGTCATACGAACACCGGGAATCTCGACGGGGTACTGCATCGCCAGGAAGAGGCCCGCCCGGGCGCGCTCGTCGACGCTCATCGTGAGCACCTCGACGCCGTCGAGCAGCACTGAGCCGCTCTCGACGTGGTACTTGGGGTGGCCCGCAATCGAGTAGGCGAGCGTCGACTTGCCGGAGCCGTTGGGGCCCATGACGGCGTGAACTTCGCCCTGCTTGACGGTGAGGTCTACGCCTTTGAGGATCTGCTTGGTGCCCTGTTCGGTCTCGACACTGACGTGGAGATCCTTGACTTCAAGAACTGACATGTTAGGAAACTGCGACTTTCTCATTCGGGTCGATGTACACGACGCCCTCGGCGTCAACGGTCACTACGAACACGGGAACCGGCTCGTAGGCGGGAAGGCTCAACGGCTTGCCGGTCTCGAGCGAGAAGAGCGAGCCGTGCGCCCAGCACTCGATCGCGTCATCCTCAACGAAACCCTCAGCGAGCGAAATGTCTCCGTGCGTGCAGGTGTCGCCAATGGCGTGCACGGTTCCTGACGTGTCTTTGACGACGGCGATCGCCGTGCCATCGAGCACTACGCGGTAGGCCTTGTTCTCTTCAAGCTCTGCCGTGGTGCACACGCGCTGGCCGGTCATGCCGCTCCTCCGAGTTCGGACTCAATACGTTCGTGAAGGTAGGTCTCAAGAGCGGGGTCACCGATCTTCTGCACGATCTCGCTCAGGAAGCCGATAACCACCAGACGTCGTGCCTCGGGTTCGCTGATGCCGCGGGCCTGCAGGTAGAACAATTGCTCGTCGTCGAACCGACCGGTGGCGCTCGCGTGGCCCGCTCCGAGAATGTCGCCTGTTTCGATCTCGAGGTTCGGGATGGAGTCAGCGCGCGTTCCCTCGCTCAAGACGAGATTGCGGTTCTGCTCGTAGCTGTCGGTGCCGGCGGCCTCGCGACCGATCAGAACGTCGCCCACCCACACGGTGCGGGCGCCGTCGCCCTGCAGTGCGCCCTTGTAGTTGACGCGGCCCTTGGTATTGGCGGCCTGGTGGTGCAGGTAGACGCGCTGCTCGAGGTGCTGGCCGGCGTCGGCAAAGTAGAGGCCGTAGAGGTCGCCATCGGCGCCCTCCCCCGACAGGTGCACCGAGGGGTTGACGCGAACGACCCTGCCGCCAAGCGAGACGACAATGTGGGTCAACTTGGCGTCGCGACCGACCTGCACGAAGTGGCTCGCAAGGTGAATGGCCTCGTCGTCCCACTCCTGGAGCGAGACCACGGTCAGGTGGGCGCCCTCCTCGACGACGATCTCGACGTTCTCGACGAGATTGGCGGGACCACTGCTGCGCAGAACGACGTGGGAGTTCGAGTTGGGCTTCGCGGTGATCACCGTGTGCGCGGCGCGCGGGGCGCCACCGAAACCGCTGCGATCGATGCCCACAGCAATCGGCGCGTCGCCCGCCAGGGTGATTGCGAGAGCCTCTCCCGTGCTCGACCAGGCGTTGGCGGATGCCCGATCCTCGGGTGTTCCCGCACTGCCTACGCGCGCGTCTGCCGTGGAGATCCACTCGATCTGCGCTTCGGGCGAGCTGCCCTGATCGACGAACTCGTAGCGGGAACCATCGAGGGTCTCGTCGATGAGCGGGCGCACGAGCGCGACGGGAGTGAGCTTCCAGTCGACCTCGATACCCGTAACAGCCGGGAAATCGTCGTGGTTGACGGACGCGAACCGCTCGGAGCGGGTCTGCACGGGCACGACGCTCGTGTCATCCCAGCCTCCGTCGCTGTGGGCTTTCGCGCCGTGCTGGCCGGGGGTTTCTGTTGTTGCTATCGACATGCTTAGCCGACACTGCCTTCCATGCTCATCTCGATGAGCTTGTTGAGTTCGAGGGCGTACTCCATCGGGAGTTCGCGGGCGATGGGCTCGATGAAGCCGCGCACGATCATGGCCATGGCCTCGTCTTCGGGCATCCCGCGGGACTGCAGGTAAAACAGCTGTTCGGCGCTGACGCGCGAAACGGTTGCCTCGTGGCCAAGCTGAACATCGTCGACCCGGATGTCGATGGCCGGGTAGGTGTCGGAGCGTGAGATCGTGTCGACGAGCAGGGCGTCGCAGCGCACCGTGTTGGCGGAGTGGTGGGCTTTCTCATCCACCCGCACCTCCCCGCGGTAGCCGGCACGTCCGCCGCCGCGAGCAATAGACTTGGAGACAATTGATGACGTCGTGTGCGGCGCCATGTGGATCATCTTCGCGCCGGCGTCCTGGTGCTGGCCCGGGCCTGCAAACGCGACCGACAGGGTCTCACCCTTGGCGTGCTCGCCCACGAGGTAGATCGACGGGTACTTCATCGTGACCTTGGAACCGATGTTTCCGTCGATCCACTCCATCGTCGCGCCCTCGTGTGCGATCGCTCGCTTGGTGACGAGGTTGTAGACGTTGTTCGACCAGTTCTGGATGGTCGTGTAGCGAACGCGGGCGTTCTTCTTTACGACGATCTCGACAACGGCGGAGTGCAGTGAGTCCGACTTGTAGATCGGGGCCGTGCATCCCTCGATGTAGTGAACGTAGGAACCCTCGTCGGCGATGATGAGCGTGCGCTCGAACTGGCCCATGTTCTCGGTGTTGATGCGGAAGTAGGCCTGAAGCGGGATCTCGACGTGAACGCCCTTGGGCACGTAGACGAAGGATCCACCCGACCAGACCGCCGTGTTGAGGGCCGCGAACTTGTTGTCGCCGGCGGGGATGACCGTGCCGAAGTACTCTTCGAAGAACTCCGGGTGCTCACGCAGAGCGGTGTCGGTGTCCATGAAGATGACGCCCTGCGCCTCGAGTTCCTCGTTGATCGCGTGGTACACGACCTCGGACTCGTACTGGGCAGCCACACCCGAGACCAGGCGCTTGCGCTCCGCCTCGGGGATGCCGAGCTTCTCGTAGGTGTCTTTGATGTCGTCGGGCAGGTCTTCCCAGCTCTGGGCCTGCTTCTCGGTCGAGCGAACAAAGTACTTGATGTTGTCGAAGTCGATGCCCGAAAGGTCTGCGCCCCACGTTGGCATGGGTTTGCGGAAGAAGTTCTTGAGACCGGCAAGGCGGGTCTTGAGCATCGATTCCGGTTCGCTCTTGAGCGCGGAAATATCGCGCACAACCTCTTCATTGATACCGCGACGGGCGGATGACCCGGCCGCGTCGGAGTCGGACCAACCGAACTCGTACTGTCCGAGTCCGTTGAGCTCGGGACGGTCGATGAGTACGTCAGACATTAGAACCTCTTTCCTTGCCGGTGCCAACCGAGGTGGCGGTACCGACATTCCCTCGCACGTGCATGCCGGAGAAGTTCGGTGGCGGCAGCCGCACGAAGGAACGAAGTGAAATCTTCTCTCGCGGGGGCTTGCTTAGACTGAAGCAGGACAAGGGAGCTGAGTGCTCCGGTGTCTACGCTGACTCCCCGGCATGGGCTGTGTTCCTGAACCCAATGATTCTACAGGGAGTGACCCGAAATAACAGGAGGTGCGGCTGTGAAAGCCGTGTTCGCACGACTGCCTACGGCCGTCGACACCCGTATTCGTGCTTTTGCCGTCGCCACATTGGTTGCACAAATCCTGATCGTGGGAACGGGGGGCGCGGTTCGCCTGACCGGTTCGGGGCTGGGCTGCCCCACCTGGCCGCAGTGCACGGATGGCTCGTTCGTGACCACCCCGGAGATGGGCATCCACGGCATCATCGAATTCGGCAACCGGCTACTCACCTTCGTGCTCATTGCCATCGCGATCATCATGTTCGTGCTCGTGCTGCGTATCCGCCGCGAGCGTCGTGACCTGTTCGTGTTGTCGCTCGTCATCGGCCTGGGCATCCCGATGCAGGGCGTCATTGGCGGTATCACGGTGCTCACCAACCTCAACCCTTATGTCGTCGGCCTGCACTTTGTGCTGTCGGCCGTGCTCGTTTCGCTGTCAACCGTGCTCGTCTACCGCGTGTTCACGGGGCGCCGCGGCGAGAAAGCTGCTGTTCCGCTCTGGTACTCGGCGTTCGTGCACGGCACCTCGCTGCTCGTGGGCGTGACGGTGCTCGTGGGCATCCTCGTGACCGGTTCCGGCCCGCACGCTGGCGACGGCGGCGCAGCACGCAATGGCCTGAACCCCGAGTGGCTGCAGCACGTTCATAGCTGGCCCGCCTATGCGACGTTCATCGCCACCATCGTGCTGGTCGTCGGCGCATTCCGACTCCCCCACACGCGACTGCGGCGTTTCACCGTCATTCTGCTCGGTGTCGAATTCGTGCAGATCGCCGTGGGTCTCACTCAGGCCCGACTCGGCCTGCCCGAACTTCTCGTGGGCATCCACATGGTGCTCGCCGTCTGCCTCGTGTCGGCGATGACGGCGGTTGTGCTGTCGCTGAGGAAATAGCTAGAACGGCAGCAGAGGGTCGATGCCCACGGCGAGAAAGACGAGCGTCAGGTAGGTGATCGATGAGTGGAACACTCGCATGGGCCGCACTTCGCCGTGGCGAATGGCCGTCGAATAGAGCCGGTGTGATTCATAGATGAACCAGGCTCCACTGGCAACAGCGACGACCGTGTACAGCAGACCCATGGGCGCGACGGGAATCAGCAGCAGCGAGCAGGCGACGGTGGCCCAGGCGTAGAGCACAACCTGAAGGCCGACAACGGCGCGACCGCGAACGACCGCGAGCATGGGCACGTTGACCGACTGGTAGTCCGCCCGATACTTCATCGAAAGCGGCCAGTAGTGCGGCGGCGTCCAGAGAAAGACGATGGCGAACAGGATGACGGGGGTCCACGTGAGTGAGCCTGTTACCGCCGCCCAACCGATGAGCACGGGCATGCAGCCCGCTGCTCCGCCCCACACGATGTTCTGCGGAGTGCGGCGCTTCAGGAGCAGCGTATAAACGAATACGTAAAAGAGGATCGCGGCGAGCGAGAGAATCGCTGCGAGCCAGTTGATGAGCAGGCCGAGCCACAGCACCGAACCGACCCCGGTAATCCACGCGAAGGCGAGTGCTTCGCCGTCTTTCAGTTCGCCCGTCACGAGCGGGCGCTTCTTCGTGCGGTTCATCACGCGGTCGATGTCGCGGTCGATGTAGCAATTGAAAGCGTTGGCCGAACTTGCACTCAGCGTGCCGCCCACGAGCGTGCCGAGCACGAGCCACAGGTTGGGGATGCCCCCTGCCGCGAGAATCATCACCGGTGCGGTGGTAACAAGCAGTAACTCAATAACTCGGGGCTTGGTGAGGGCAATATAGGCCTTGACCTTGCGGATCACGCCGATACGCTCCGTTTGCGGGCGGTTCTCGAGCGCGACATCCATGACTTCGATTCTAGATGTGCCTGACTCCCTATACTTGAATCGCCTGCCAGCCGGTGGTCCGCGCCCATCGGCGACTCCCCGGCAGAGCCGATGACGTCCCGCGGCAGGCTTACCATCACCGTGCTCCAGCCTTTGCCTTATAAGAAGCTCCGGCGGCGCCGCTTGTAGAAGGGTCATCAATAACCGTGGCAGCTCTCCAATGGGATTCCATTGACAACAAGGCCGTAGACACCGCGCGAATCCTCGCAGCAGACGCTGTGGAGAAGGTAGGAAACGGGCATCCCGGCACCGCCATGAGCCTCGCTCCCGCCGCGTACCTGCTCTTCCAGAAGATCATGCGCCGTGACCCGAAAGACAATGAGTGGATCGGTCGCGACCGGTTCATCCTGTCGGTCGGACACAGCTCGCTCACTCAGTACGTGCAGCTCTACTTCGGCGGCTACGGCCTCGAACTCGACGACCTCAAGGCACTGCGCACGTGGGGCTCGCTCACCCCGGGCCACCCCGAATACGGCCACACCGACGGAGTCGAGATCACGACCGGCCCGCTGGGTCAGGGCATCTCGAGCGCCGTCGGCTTCGCCTACGCGAGCCGCTTCGAGCGTGGACTCTTCGACCCCGACACTGAAGCCGGCAAGAGCCCGTTTGACCACTTCATCTACGTGATCGCGGGCGACGGCGACCTGCAGGAGGGCGTCTCGAGCGAGGCGTCGTCGCTCGCGGGCCACCAGCAGCTCGGCAACCTCATCGCGATCTACGACTCGAACCAGATCTCGATCGAAGACGACACGAACATCGCCTTCACCGAAGACGTCAAGGCCCGCTACGAGTCCTACCACTGGGACGTCCAGGTGGTGGACTGGAAGAAGACCGGCGTCTACAACGAAGACGTGCAGGAACTCAACGATGCGATCGTGCGCGCCCAGGGTGTCACCGACAAGCCGTCGCTCATTATCCTGCGCACCATCATCGGCTGGCCCGCGCCGCACAAGCAGAACTCGGGCAAGATCCACGGCTCGGCACTGGGTGCCGACGAACTGGCCGCCACGAAGCGAGTTCTCGGCTTCGACCCCGAGAAGAGCTTCGAGGTTGACCCGGAGGTCATCGCACACACCCGCAAGGCCATCGACCGCGGCGCCGAGGCGCATGCCGAATGGGATGTCGCGTTTGAGGCGTGGGCGACCGCGAACCCCGAGCGCAAGATCCTGCTTGACCGTGTTCTCTCTGGCGCTCTGCCCGAGGGTGTCGACGAGGCACTTCCCGTCTTCGAGCCCGGCAAGGATGTCTCGACGCGTGCTGCCTCGGGCAAGGTGCTTGGGGCGCTTGGCGCCGTCATCCCCGAGCTGTGGGGTGGCTCGGCCGACCTCGCCGAGTCGAACCTCACCACGATCGAGGGCGCCGCTTCGTTCATCCCGAGCGTGCACTCGACCCACGAGTGGACGGGCAACGACTACGGTCGCGTACTGCACTTCGGCATCCGTGAGCACGCCATGGGCGCGATCATCAACGGCATCGTGCTGCACGGCAACACGCGCCCCTTCGGCGGCACCTTCCTGATCTTTAGCGACTACATGCGCCCGGCCGTGCGCCTGGCCGCCCTCATGAAGGCTCCGTCGATCTACGTCTGGACCCATGACTCCGTGGCCCTCGGCGAAGACGGTCCCACCCACCAGCCCATCGAGCAGCTCGCGACGCTTCGCGCGATCCCGGGCCTCGATGTCGTGCGTCCTGGCGACGCAAACGAGGTCGCGTGGGCGTGGAAGACGATCCTCGATCGTCGTGAGGGGCCCGCGGGCATTGCTCTTACGCGCCAGAACATCCCGGTGTTCGAGCGCGGCGATGGCGATGCCTCGGGCGAGACGTTCGCATCGGCCCGCAACGTCGCCAAGGGTGCTTACGTGCTCGCGGAGGCTCCCAACGGAACTCCCGACGTGATCATCATCGCCACCGGCTCCGAGGTGCAGCTTGCCGTCGAGGCGCGCGAAGCGCTCAAGGCCGATGGCGTCAACGCGCGTGTCGTGTCTGCCCCGAGCCTCGAATGGTTCCACGAGCAGGATGAGGCGTACCGCGAGTCCGTGCTTCCCGCCGCGGTGAAGGCGCGCGTATCGGTCGAGGCCGGGCTCAGCCTGGGTTGGCGCGAGTACGTCGGTGACGCCGGCCGGAGCGTTTCGATTGAGCACTTCGGTGCATCCGCTGATTACAAGACCCTGTTCCGTGAGTTCGGGATCACCACCGAGGCCGTCGTGGCCGCCGCCCGCGAGTCACTCGCAGCAGTCCAGAACTAGAAAGAAGCAGCAGCATGAGCACCGAAACCCCCACCGCCGCACTGTCGGCCCTCGGCGTCAGCATTTGGCTTGACGACCTGTCACGTGACCGCATCAAGTCGGGCGGACTGCAGAAGCTGATCGCCGAACGCAACGTCGTCGGCGTCACCACGAACCCGACGATCTTCGCCACGGCCCTCGCCAAGGGCGAGACCTACGACGAGCAGGTCGCTGAGCTCGCCGCGGCAGGCAAGTCGGTCACCGAGGCAGTCTTCGAGATCACGACGGATGACGTCGCGGCGGCGAGTGACATCTTCCGTCCGATCTACGACTCGACGGGCGGCTTCGACGGTCGCGTTTCGATCGAGGTCGAGCCGGGCCTCGCGCACGACGCCGCGGGAACCATCCAGCAGGCCAAGGAACTGTGGGCAAAGGTTGACCGCCCCAACGCCATGATCAAGATCCCCGCCACGGTCGAGGGCCTCGAGGCAATCGCGGCCACGATTGGTGCCGGAATCAGCGTGAACGTGACCCTGATCTTCAGCCTCGCGCGTCACCGCGAGGTCATTGAGGCCTACCTGACCGGTCTCGAAACCGCGAAGGCTGCTGGCATCGACCTGTCGACAATCCACTCGGTTGCATCGTTCTTCGTGTCGCGAGTCGACACCGAGATCGACAAGCGCCTTGACGCGATCGGCACGGCCGACGCGCTCGCCCTCAAGAGCAAGGCGGGCGTCGCAAACGCCCGACTCGCCTACCAGGTCTACGAGCAGGCATTCGCCAGCGACCGTGCACAAGCCCTGCTCGCCGCAGGAGCCAACAAGCAGCGTCCGCTGTGGGCCTCGACTGGAGTCAAAGACCCGAGCCTTCCCGACACGCTCTACGTGACGGAGCTCGCGGTCACAGAGACCGTGAACACCATGCCTGAGAAGACCCTCGAGGCAACGTTCGACCACGGCGTCATCGATGGCGAACAGGTCACCGGCTCGTACGACGCCGCGAACATTACGCTCGACGCTCTCGCGGCGCTGGGTATCTCCTACGACGAGGTCACCGCGCTTCTCGAGAAGGAGGGCGTTGAGAAGTTCATCGTCTCGTGGAACGAACTGCTCGACACCGTCGCCGCCGCTCTCGAGGCCGCCAAGTGAGCGTGAAGATCGGACTCTCCGGGGCCGCGGCCGAGGCCGTCGACCGCATCGTTCCCCAGCTCGTGAGCGACCTTGTCGCGAGCGGGATCACCGTCGGCGACGGCAGCCTGTGGGGCCCCGACGCCGAAGAAGAATCGAACAAGCGCCTGGGCTGGGTCGAGGCCGTTGCGGTCTCACGGCCGATGGTCGACGAGATCTACGAACTGCGCGACAAGCTGCACGCGGCGGGGGTCAATCACATCGTTCTCGGCGGCATGGGCGGATCGTCACTTGCACCCGAGGTCATCACGCGCACCTACGGCGTAGACCTCACGGTGCTGGACTCGACCGACCCCGGCCAGGTGCTTTCTGCCCTCAACGACCGGCTCGAGACATCCGCGATCGTCATTTCATCGAAGTCCGGCTCGACCGTGGAGACCGACAGCCAGAAGCGCATCTACGAGAAGTACTTCTCAGACGCGGGCATCGACCCGCTTGAGCGCATCATCGTCGTAACCGACCCGGGCTCGCCGCTTGACGTCTCTGCGCGCGCCACGGGATACCGCGTGTTCAACGCCGACCCCAACGTGGGTGGCCGCTACTCGGCTCTCACGGCATTCGGACTCGTTCCGTCGGGCCTGGCAGGTGTCGACCTGAACGAGCTGCTCGACGAGGCCGAATCGGTCATCGTGGAACTGGCTGTCGACAACGAATCGAACCCGGGCCTCGTGCTCGGTGCGGCGATTGCCGGCACCAAGCCGCTGAAAGACAAGCTCGGAATCGTTCCGGATGGCACGCACATCCTCGGGTTCGGCGACTGGGCCGAGCAGCTCATCGCCGAGTCCACCGGAAAGCTCGGCAAGGGCATCCTGCCGGTCGTGCTCGACGTCAACTCCCCCGAGTTGAGCGAGAAGCTTCCCGACCTTCAGGTCGTGCGCCTTGTCGCTGACTGGGATGACACGCGCGAAGTCGCCGACGGCGAGATCGAGATCGCGGGCAGCCTCGGCGCCCAGATTCTCGTCTGGGAGTACGCAACGGCCGTCGCAGGGCGCATCCTCGGCATCAACCCGTTCGACCAGCCCGACGTCGAGTCGGCGAAGATCGCCACGCGCGCTCTCATCGACAACCCCTCCAAGCCTGCCGACCCCGCATTCGTCGTGGGTGACATCGAGGTGCGTGGCACCCCCGATGTCGTTGATGGCGCGACCGACCTCGCTGGGGCGATCTCCGCGCTGCTGTCGTACCTCCCCGAAGACGGCTACGTCTCGATCCAGGCCTACGTTGACCGCGTGGCATACCCGGAGCTCGCTGAGCTGCGAGACGCTGTCGCCGCACGGTCGAAGCGCCCCGTCACGTTCGGGTGGGGACCGCGGTTCCTCCACTCCACCGGTCAGTTCCACAAGGGCGGACCCGCGGTAGGCGTCTTCCTGCAGATCACGACCATCGAGTCCACCGACCTGCAGATTCCCGATCGCCCCTTCACGTTCGGACAGCTCATTCGCGCCCAGGCCGCGGGTGACGCGAGCGTACTCGCCGATCACGGTCGTCCCGTGCTCAGCCTGACCCTCACGAATCCGTCTGAGACGCTGCCCGCGATCCTCAGCGCCCTCAACTAGGCGCCCGACACACCACACGCAGGAGCAGCATGTCCCCCGTGGATATCAGCAAGGAATTCAACCCACTCCGGTTGCCGTCAGACCGTCGCCTCAACCGGATCGCCGGTCCGAGCGGCCTCATCATCTTCGGCGTCACAGGTGACCTGTCGCGCAAGAAGCTGATGCCGGCCGTCTACGACCTGGCAAACCGGGGGTTGCTGCCTCCGGGTTTCGCACTCGTCGGTTTTGCCCGGCGTGACTGGGAAGACCAGGACTTCGCTCAGGTGGTGCATGACGCGGTCAAGCAGTACGCGCGCACCCCCTTCGATGAGGATGTCTGGAACCAGCTTGCGCAGGGCATTCGCTTTGTGCACGGCGAGTTCGACGACGACGCGTCGTTCGCGCGGCTCAAGCAGACGATCGAGGAGCTCGACCGCGATCGCGGAACCATGGGCAACCACGCCTTCTACCTGTCGATCCCACCGAAGTCCTTCCCGCAGGTCACCGAGCAGCTCCGCAACTCGGGCCTGGCCGAGCAGAAGGATGGCCAGTGGCGACGAGTCGTCATTGAGAAGCCGTTCGGCAGCGACCTGAAGACGGCTCGCGAGCTCAACGAGGTCGTCGAGTCGGTCTTCCCGCCCGACAGCGTGTTCCGCATCGACCACTACCTCGGCAAAGAGACGGTGCAGAACATCCTCGCGCTGCGCTTCGCCAACCAGTTGTACGAACCCATCTGGAACGCCAACTACGTCGATCACGTGCAGATCACCATGGCCGAGGATGTCGGCGTGGGCGGGCGCGCGGGCTACTACGACGGAATCGGCGCCGCTCGCGACGTCATCCAGAACCACCTGCTGCAGTTGCTCGCCCTCACGGCCATGGAAGAGCCCGTCTCGTTTGACGCCGCCGACCTGCGCGCCGAGAAAGAGAAGGTGCTGTCGGCGGTTCGCCTGCCCAAGGACCTGGGCAAGCACACCGCTCGCGGCCAGTACTCCGGAGGGTGGGCCGGCGGTGAGAAGGTGCCCGGCTTCCTCGAGGAAGACGGCATGAACCCCGAATCGACGACCGAGACGTTCGCCGCGATCCGCCTCGACATCGGTACTCGCCGCTGGGCTGGAGTGCCCTTCTACCTGCGCACCGGCAAGCGTCTGGGCCGCCGAGTCACCGAGATCGCTGTGGTCTTCAAGCGTGCCCCGCAGTACCTGTTCGCGGAGGGCCAGACCGGCAAGCTCGGCCAGAACGCTCTCGTCATCCGGGTGCAGCCCGACGAGGGCGTCACAATCCGCTTCGGATCCAAGGTTCCCGGTGCCGGCATGCAGGTGCGCGACGTGACCATGGACTTCGGCTACGGCCACGCTTTCACGGAGGCCAGCCCCGAGGCCTACGAGCGTCTCATCCTCGACGTTCTGCTCGGCGACCCGCCCCTGTTCCCCCGTCATGAAGAGGTCGAACTCAGTTGGAAGATTCTCGATCCGATCGAGGAATACTGGGCCACGCAGGGCCAACCCGAACAGTATCGGCCCGGCACGTGGGGCCCGGAATCCGCTGATGCCATGATGGCCCGCGATGGCCGCACCTGGAGGCGACCATGATTGTCGATCTGCCCAACACCACGACGAGCCAGATTTCCAAGACCCTCGTCAAGATTCGCGAAGAGGGCGGCGCGGTCGCTCTCGGTCGCGTGCTCACGCTCATCATCTCGACGAAGCTCGGCGAGGAGGAAGAAGCGATCGAGGCCGCGAATGACGCAAGTCGTGAGCATCCCATGCGCGTGCTGGTGGTCTCGACCGGCCCCGACGATCAGCGCACCTCGAATGACGCGCGGGTCGATGCACAGATTCGCGTCGGTGGAGACGCTGGTGCGAGTGAGGTCGTCGTCGTGCGCGCTTACGGCGATGCGGCCCACGACCAGGAAAGCCTCGTCACAGGCCTCCTGTTGCCCGACGCGCCGGTTGTGGCGTGGTGGCCGGGTGTTTCGCCCGAATCGGTTTCCGAGTCCGCTATCGGCCGTATAGCGCAGCGCAGGATTACGGATGCCGCTGCCGGCTCCGACCCGTTGGGCGCTCTCGGCCGCATTGTCGAGACGTACGCCCCCGGCGACACCGACTTCGCCTGGACGCGTCTGACGCTGTGGCGCGCGCAGCTGGCGGCCGTACTCGACCAGCCGCCGTACCAGGCGGTTACCGCTGTCGAGGTGCACGGCGCCGCCGACTCCCCCTCCACCGTCTTGCTCGCGGCATGGCTGCAGCTTCAGCTCAAGGTGACTGTCACGCTCGAGGTGTCGAGCAAGTCACACGGTTCGAGCGGAATCCAAGGCGTGCGTCTTCACCGCGAGTCGGGCACGATCGAGCTGGAGCGCACCATGGCAAACGTCGCCACGCTCATCCAGCCGAACCAGCCCACGCACGACATTTCGCTGCCGCGCCGCAGCCTGCGTGACTGCCTTGCTGAGGAGCTGCGCCGTCTCGACCCCGACGACCTGTTTGGCGATGTCATCGCAAACGGGGTGACACAACTCGGTAAGCCCGGCTCACGTAAGGTAAACAGGTGAGCAACGAGCGCCGCGTCATCCTGCACCCTGACAAAGAATCACTCGCGGGAGCAGTAGCCGCGCGATTCCTGACCAAGGTCGTCGATCTTATTGACGAGTTTGACGAGGCAACCGTCGTGCTCACAGGTGGCACCATGGGAATCGCCGTTCTCGCGGCGATCAACGAGTCGCCAGCGCGCGACTCAGTCGATTGGTCGCGCATCAACGTGTGGTGGGGCGATGAGCGCTGGCTCCCCGCGGGCGACCCGGATCGCAACGAGGTGCAGGCTCGCGCTGCCCTGCTCGACCATGTCGCCCTCGACCCGGCTCGCGTGCATCCCTTCGCCGCATCCGATGAAGGGATGGAGCTGGAGGCCGCGGCGGAGGCGTACGCCGCTGAGCTTGCTGCCGGCGCGAAGCGCGGACACTTGCCGTACCTCGACATCACTTTCCTGGGCATGGGGCCCGACGGGCACATCGCCTCGCTCTTCCCCGAACAGGCAGGCATCCGCGAGACCGAGAAGACGGTCATTGCGGTGCGCAACTCCCCCAAGCCGCCGCCCGAGCGCCTCAGCCTCACGCTCCCCGTGATCAACTCGTCGGCGCGCGTGTGGCTTGTCGTCGCTGGGGCCGATAAGGCATCTGCGCTGGGCCTCACGCTCGCGGGAGCGAGTATCAATGAGGTACCCGCGGCCGGCGTCGAGGGACGCAGAAAGACCCTCTTCTTCGTCGACGGCGAGGCGGCAGCGGAAGTGCCCGAAAACCTGATCGACCCCGGTCAGTTTTGGACCGGGGCCGATGAAATTCAGGAAAGCTAGCTAGTTGCCAGCGGTTCCGCGACGGGTGCGGAGCTGAACGAGCGCTTCTTCGAGGAGCGTTGCCGCCTCTTCTTCGGTGCGGCGTTCCTTCACGTAGGCCAGGTGAGTCTTGTAGGGCTCAAGCTTGGCCACCGACGGGGGGTTGTTCTTGTCGCGGCCGGCAGGAAGACCCGTCGAAGGCGAATCGATCGTCTCGGGAATCTCGTCTTCGGGCAGGTTGGCTGCGAAGTTGCGCACAGTCTCGTTGCCCGCTTCGTCCCAGTACGAGACCTGGATTCGGTCCGCGTGGTACCCGCGGTCCTGTTCGCCCATGGGGCCCGCGCCGACGCGCGAACCACGAATTGCGCTACCACCTGATGCCATTTTTACTCCAGCGCTGCTGTTTGGTGAGTACGCCGCTTAAGCGGAGTACTTGGTGATAAGGCCAAGAACCACGATGCACGTGATCCAGACGACCCCAAGGATGACGGTGATGCGGTTGAGGTTGCGCTCAGCAACGCCTGACGCCCCGAGGTTGGACGTGACACCTCCGCCGAACATGTCGGAGAGGCCGCCACCGCGACCACGGTGAAGCAGGATGAGGAGCGTGAGCAGCAGGCTCGTGAGTCCGAGCACAACCTGAAGCACTACCTGGAGAATTTCCACGGGATGAAACCTTTCGAAAGCCTCAGTAAGTATAACGGTGGTCGAGCGAGTCGAGATCTAGGTTCCGACGTGCTTTTGGAACCGCGCGATGGCGGCGAACTCGGCTACGTCGAGGCTCGCTCCGCCGACCAGAGCGCCATCCACGTTCGGCTCTCGCATGAAGCCGGCGATGTTGCCCGACTTCACTGATCCGCCGTAGAGAATGCGCGTAGCATCCGCGACTTCAGCGCCGAGCAAATCGGCGAGGGTTTCGCGCAGCTTGGCCGCGACCTGCTCGGCCTGCTCGGGCGTTGCGGCCTGGCCGGATCCGATCGCCCAGACGGGCTCATAAGCGATGACGAGGTCGGGAGTGCCCGTGATCTGCGCCAACGCGGCCTTCAACTGTGCCACCGGAACGGCGCTCGGGCCGTGCAGTTCGAGATCTTCCGCGGTCTCCCCCACGCACAGCACGGGCACGAGCCCGTGCTTGATAGCGGCAGCAACCTTGCGGCCGAGCTGCTCGTCGGTCTCACCGTGGTACTGGCGACGCTCGGAGTGACCGATGATCACGTAGGTGCACTCGAGGGCCTTGAGGAAAGCACCCGAGATCTCGCCCGTGTAGGCGCCGGAGTCGAACTCAGACAGGTCCTGGCCGCCGAAGACAACGTCGAGCTTGTCGGCCGAGACGAGAGTCTGCACAGAGCGCAGGTCGGTAAAGGGCGGGAAGACCGCAACCTCGGAACCCTTGGCGTCGAAGTCGTGGTGGGCATCCTTGAGCGTCCACGCGAGCTTCTGCACGAAAGCGATCGACTGCAGGTGGTCGAGGTTCATCTTCCAGTTTCCCGCGATGAGCGGGACCCTCTTTACGCTTGCCATCCGAGGACCTCCAGTCCAGGCAGGCGCTTGCCCTCGAGAAACTCGAGGCTCGCTCCACCGCCGGTAGAAATGTGACCAAACTGGTCGTCGTTGAAGCCGAGGGCACGCACGGCCGCGGCCGAGTCACCACCGCCCACGACGCCAAAACCGTCGAATGACGACAGCGCCGCCGCGACGGCCTTCGTTCCCGCAGCGAAGGGTGCGAGCTCGAACACGCCCATGGGGCCGTTCCAGAACACCGTCTTCGACTGCTGGATGACCTCGGCGAACCGCGCCGACGTCTCAGGGCCGATGTCGAGACCAAGTCCGGATGCTCCGAACGGGGTTTCTTCGATGGCATCAGCCGCAGTGACGACGAATTCGGCATCCGCACCGAACTTCGATGCCACAACGATGTCGGTGGGCAGCACGATCTCAACGCCGAGCTCCTTGGCCTGCGCGAGGTAACCCTTCACGGTCTCGACCTGGTCTTCTTCGAGCAAGCTACCCGCGACCTTGTGGCCGAGGGCCACGAGGAACGTGAAGAGCATGCCTCCGCCGATGAGCATCGAGTTGACCTTGGGCAGCAGCGCACCGATCACGGCGAGCTTGTCTGACACCTTGGATCCGCCAAGCACAACCGTGTAGGGCTGGTCGGGGGTGACCGTCAGGCGCTCGAGAACAGTCAGCTCCTGCTCGATGAGCAGGCCGGCCGCGCTGGGAAGGGCCTGGGCGAGCTCGTAAACGCTTGCCTGCTTGCGGTGAACTACCCCGAAGCCGTCAGACACGAAGGCGTCACCGAAGCGGGCGAGCTTTGCCGCAAAGTGCTCGCGCTCCGAGGCATCCTTGGATGTCTCGTGCGCGTTGAAGCGCAGGTTCTCGAGCAGTGCGACGCCGCCGTCTTCAAGGTCGTCCACTGCCTCGGCTGCTGCCGATCCCACGGTGTCGTGGGCGAACACCACGGGCTTGCCGAGGAGTTCACACAGGCGCTGGGCAACCGGCTCGAGACTGTACTTCGCGTCGGGCTCGCCCTCCGGGCGGCCGAGGTGAGAGACGATCACGAGGCGCGCGCCAGCGTGGATGAGGGCGTTGAGGGTCGGCAGGGAGGCTCGGATGCGACCGTCGTCTGTGATCTGACCGTTCTTCAACGGAACGTTCAGATCACAGCGAACGATGACACGCTTGCCCTTGAGGTCGCCGAGCGACTCGAGAGTGCGGAGGGACATTTTCGACAAGCGCCTAGAGGCGAGCGCCGACGTACTCGGTGATGTCGACGAGACGGTTGGAGTAGCCCCACTCGTTGTCGTACCACGAGGCAACCTTGACCTGGTCGCCGATGACCTTGGTGAGGCCGGCGTCGAAGATCGAGGAGTGCGGGTCGCCGACGATGTCGCTCGAAACGATCTCGTCTTCGGTGTACTTGAGGATGCCCTTGAGGGGGCCCTCAGCAGCGGCCTTGTACGCGGCGTTGACCTCTTCGACCGTGACGGGACGCGAGGCGGTGACCGTGAGGTCGGTGATCGAGCCGGTGATCACGGGAACGCGGAGCGCGTAACCGTCGAGCTTGCCGACGAGCTCGGGGATAACGAGGCCGAGAGCCTTAGCCGCGCCCGTCGAGGTCGGGATGATGTTGGCGGCCGCGGCGCGCGCGCGGCGCAGGTCGCTGTGCGGGCCATCCTGGAGGTTCTGGTCGGCGGTGTACGCGTGAACCGTGGTCATGAGGCCGCGCTCGATGCCGAAGCTCTCCATGAATACCTTGGCGAGCGGCGCGAGGCAGTTCGTGGTGCAGGAGGCGTTGGAGATGATGTCGTGGATGGCGGGGTCGTAGGTGCCCTCGTTGACGCCCAGCACGAGCGTTGCCACGTCAGCGCCCGTGGCTGGAGCGGAAACTATGACCTTCTTGGCGCCAGCCTGGATGTGCTTGTGGGCATCCTCCGACTTGGTGAAGCGGCCGGTGGACTCGATGACGATGTCGACACCCAGCTCGCCCCACGGAAGGTTGGCGGGGTCGCGCTCTTCGAAGACCTTGATGGCCTTGCCGTTGACGATGATCTGCTCGTCGTCGAACTCGACGGTGGCGTCAAGGCGACCCGTGATGGAGTCGTACTTGAGCAGGTGAGCGAGGGACTTGTTGTCGGTGAGGTCGTTGACCGCGACGATCTCCAGGTCGCTGCCCTTTGCGAGGGCTGCGCGGAAGAAGTTACGACCGATGCGGCCGAATCCGTTAATACCTACCTTGACGCTCACTATTGCTCCGTTTGCTCAGGCGTCACTCGACGCTCGTCTTGCTCATTGTGGTGGTGGTTGTTGGTGAAGTGAAGCGTGGCCGATCCGAGTTCGAGAACTGAGGACCGGCCACGATGCCGCTATGACAGTACCAGCAGGCCGTCAGTCTTATCGCGCGCAACGGCGAAGCGGTCCTGCACGTTGCTCCAGTTGGCGATGTTCCAGAACGCCTTCACGTAGTCGGCGCGCACGTTCTTGTAGTCCAGGTAGTACGCGTGCTCCCAGACATCGAGCAGCAGCAGCGGAACAGTGCCGGCGGCGAAGTTGGACTGCTGGTCGAAGAACTGGTTGATGAGCAGGTTCTGGCCGATCGAGTCCCAGGTGAGCGCAGCCCATCCCGAGCCCTGAACACCCATGGCCGCGGCCGTGAAGTGCGCCGTGAACTTGTCGAATGAACCGAAGTTGTCGTCGATCGCGCTGGCGAGGTCGCCGGTGGGCTTGTCGCCGCCGTCCGGAGACATGTTGGTCCAGAAGATCGAGTGGTTGACGTGCCCACCGAGGTTGAACGCGAGGTCTTTCTCGAGCTTGTTGACATTGGCGAGGTCACCCTTGTCACGTGCTTCAGCGAGAGCAGCGAGGGCCGCGTTCGCACCCGTGACATAGGCCTGGTGGTGCTTGCTGTGGTGCAGCTCCATGATCTGGGCGCTGATGCTCGGCTCAAGGGCCGCGTAGTCGTAAGTGAGTTCCGGAAGAGTGTATTCAGCCATGACTCAATCCTACGTCTCAGACTTCGTCGAGATCGGGGGGAAGATTGGCATCCGTGCCGGGAATGCCCAGATCGGATGCCCGCTTATCGGCCATCGCGAGCAGGCGGCGAATGCGCCCCGCGACCGCGTCTTTCGTCATCGGCGGGTCGGCGTGGTGGCCGAGCTCGTCGAGGCTGGAGTCGCGGAATCGCAAGCGAAGCTCCCCCGCATACTGCAGGTGCTTGGGAACATCGCCGTCGAGAATCTCGAGTGCCCGCTCGACCCGCGCGCACGCGGCCACTGCGGCCTGGGCCGAACGGCGCAGGTTCGCGTCATCGAAGTTGACGAGGCGGTTCGCCGTGGCGCGCACCTCGCGACGCTGGCGCAACTCGTTCCAGCTCGTGACTGACTTGACGCCGCCCATGAGCTCGAGCATCGCGCCGATGGCCTCGCCGTCGCGGATCACGACGCGGTGCACGCCGCGCACCTCACGCGCCTTGGCCGAAATGCGCAAGCGACCGGATGCACCCACGAGGGCCATCGCGGCCTCGTTGCCGGGGCAGGTGATCTCGAGTGCCGCGGAGCGTCCGGGGTCGGTGAGTGTTCCCGCGGCGAGAAACGCTCCACGCCAGACTGCGGCGAGCTCCTCGCGGCTGCCGGTCGTGAGCCGGTTGGGCAGGCCGCGGATGGGGCGGCGGCGAGCATCCAGCAAACCGGTCTGACGGGCAAGGGTCTCTCCGCCGTCGAGCACGCGAACGAGGTAGTGGCTGGTGCGACGAACGCCCGACGCTGAGACGACGGAGACGTCGGAGCGCACGCCGTAGAGTTCCGCGATGTCGCGTCGCACGCGCTTGGCGAGTTGTTCCGTGTCGAGCTCGGACTCCACGGCGATACGCCCGGAGATGAGGTGGAGGCCGCCGGAGAACCGGAGGATCGTGGCCAGTTCAGCCGCCCGTACCGTCGTCTTGCCGGACTGGATGGTGGCCAGTTCTTCCTTGACATCCGCAGTTAACGCCACTGGCGGTTCTCCTTCTCACAGTAATTGGGGCGCTCTGGCGCCCAAAGTTCATTCGCGGCCAAGGTCGCGGTGCTTCACGCTCACCGCCACACCGGGCAGTTCTCGAAGCAAGGTCGCGAGCTCTTCGGCAATCGCGACGGATCGGTGTTTTCCACCGGTGCATCCAATGGCGATCGTAGCGTGTCGCTTGTTTTCGCGCTGGTACCCGGCAAAGACAGGGGCAAGGGCGGCAGCGTATCCCTGCACGAATTCGGTGGCGCCGGGCTGCTCGAGAACGAACTCGCGCACCTTGTCGTCGCGGCCCGTGAGCGACTTCAGCTCGGGCACCCAGAACGGATTGGGAAGAAAACGGGCGTCTGCGACATGGTCTGCATCAGTGGGAAGGCCGTACTTGAAGCCGAAGCTCATGAGGGTGACCCGGAGCCCTGCCGAATCCGCCGCGGAGTACCGCTCCGTGATGGCGGTGGCGAGCTGGTGGATGTTGAGCTCGGAGGTATCGATAATGAGGTCGCTCGACTCGCGAATCTCGGCCATGCGAGTACGTTCGGCCGCAATACCGTCGAGGAGGGTGCCATCGCCCTGGAGGGGGTGAGGGCGCCGAACCGACTCGAAGCGCCGCACGAGGGTGGCATCGGTGGCATCCAGGAACAGTACGCGCACGGCCGCGTTGTCGCGCAGCGCCTCGATCGTCTCCTGCACGTCGGCGAACAGGCTGCCGCCGCGCACGTCGATTACCGCGGCGATTCGGGGCAGGGTGCTGCCCGCGCGTTCGACGAGCTCGACGAGGGGACGAAGCATTTGCGGCGGCAGGTTGTCGACGACGTACCAACCGAGGTCTTCGAGAGCATTGCCGACTGTCGATCGACCCGCACCGGACATGCCGGTCACGATCAACATTTCCTGAGGTTTACTGTCGGATGCCATCCAGACAAGACTACCGGCAGCTAGGCCTGAAGGCGCTCGACGATTGTGGCCGCGAGGGTGGGCCCGATGCCCTTGACCTCGGATACCGCCTCGGCGTCGGCCTTCTTGAGGCGCGCAACCGACCCGAAGTGCTTGAGCAGTTCCTTCACCCTCGATGGGCCGAGCCCGGGGATCTCCCCCAGCACTGACTGGATGTCGTTGCGACGTTTCTGGCGCTGGTAACTGATCGCAAAACGGTGGGCCTCGTCACGAATGCGCTGGATCAGGAACAGGGCGTCGCTGTTGCGCGGAAGGATCACCGGGAAGTCGGAATCGGGCAGCCAGATCTCCTCGAGCCGCTTGGCAATGCCGCACAGCTGGATGCCCGTGATGCCGAGGTCATCCATGGCACGCTGGGCGGCAGCGACCTGCGGCTGGCCACCGTCGACGATGAGCAGCTGGGGCGGGTACGAGAACCTGGCCCGGCGGGTCGTGCCCAACGAGGTCTCGCCTTCAATCGCCTCCGCGGTCTCGTCAGGCTCTACTCGCTTGTCTGACAGGTATGACAGGCGTCGAGTGAGCACCTGATAGATGGACTCGGTGTCATCGGTGGACTCGGGGATGCTGAAGCGCCGGTACTGGTCTTTGCGGGGCAGGCCGTCTTCGAAGACCACCATCGAGGCAACGATGTTCGTTCCGCTCAGGTGTGAAACGTCGTAGCACTCCATGCGCAGCGGCGCCTCGGCCATGCCGAGGGCCTCCTGGATGTCGCTGAGTGCCTGGGAGCGCGCGACGAAGTCGGAGCTGCGCCGCGACTTGTAGAGAATCAGGGCGTTGTTGGCGTTCTGCGCGACCGTGAGTGCGAGGGCCGCCTTGTCTCCCCGTTTCGCGATGCGCAGTTCCACTCGTGAACCCGGTCCGCGAATCTCCCCCAGCCAGCGTTCGAGCGCGGGAGTGTCATCCGGCAGGGCGGGAACGTAGATGTCACGGGGCGGCTCAGAGTCTTGGTAGGCGTTCTGCAGCACGGACTCGACGAGGTCGGGCAGCTCAACATCGAGCTCCTTGTCGACCACCCAGCCGCGCACACCACGAATGCGCCCGCCCCGCACGATGAACTGCTGAACTGCGGCGGCGAGCTCGTCGTGGGCGATACCGAAGAGGTCGGCGTCGATGCCGTCATCCAGCACGACCACGTTCTTGGCGAGTGCCGTCTCCATCGCCGCAACCTGGTCGCGGTAGCGGGCGGCGGATTCGTAATCCTGGTTGGCCGAGGCCTCTTTCATGCGTTTCGTGATCGCGCTCACGAAACCCGTGTCGTTTCCGCCCATGAAGCTCGCGAAATCGACGGCGATCGACTTGTGCTCTTCGAGAGTCACGCGCCCGACACAGGGAGCGGCGCACTTTCCTATGTCACCCAGCAGGCATGGCCTGCCGGTCTGCTGTGCCCGACGGTAGGTTGCATCCGAGCAGCTGCGCATGGGAAAAGCCTTCAGCAGCACGTCGACGGTGTCGCGAATGGCCCACGCGCGGGAGTACGGCCCGAAGTAGCGGGCATTAGGGATGCCCTTGTTGCGAGTAACGAGCACGCGCGGCACGTCGTCGCCCAACGTGATCGCGAGATACGGGTAAGACTTATCGTCTTTGTACTGAACGTTGAACGGCGGATCGAACTCCTTGATCCACGTGTACTCGAGCTGAAGCGCTTCGAAGTCGTTTGCGACGACCGTCCACTCGACGGATGACGCGGTGAGCACCATGCGGCGCGTGCGTTCGTGCAGGGTCGCGAGCGGCGCGAAATAGTTGCTCAGCCGCGACCGGAGGTTCTTGGCCTTGCCCACGTACAGCACGCGGGAATTGGCATCCCTGAAGCGATAGACGCCCGCCTGGGTGGGGATCTCCCCCGCCTTCGGGCGCCAGATCAGATCAGCGGCCATAAGCCGATGTTAGGCACGAACGCCCTCGAGTGTCTCTTTCAGGAAAATGCCCGTGTGGCTGCCCTCGACGGTGGCCAATTGCTCGGGGGTGCCCGTGGAGAGCACCTCGCCGCCGCCAGCACCGCCCTCGGGACCCAGGTCGATGAGCCAGTCAGCGGACTTGATGACGTCGAGGTTGTGCTCGATAACGATCACGGTATTGCCCTTGTCGGCGAGGCCGTTGAGCACCGCGAGCAGTTTGCGCACGTCTTCGAAATGGAGGCCCGTGGTGGGCTCGTCGAGCACGTAGACGCTTCTGCCCATCGAGCGACGCTGCAGCTCGGTGGCGAGTTTGACGCGCTGGGCCTCACCGCCCGAGAGAGTGGTCGCGCTCTGCCCGAGTCGAACGTAACCGAGGCCGACCTCTTCGAGAGTCTTGAGGTAGCGGTGGATGGACGAGATCGCCTCGAAGAACTCGGCGGCCTCGCTGATCGGCATGTCGAGCACTTCGGCGATGTTCTTGCCCTTGTACTTCACCGCGAGGGTGTCGCGGTTGTACCGGGCTCCCCCGCAGACCTCGCACGCGACATAGACGTCGGGCAGGAAGTTCATCTCGATCTTGATGGTGCCGTCGCCCGAGCAGTTCTCGCAGCGCCCACCCTTGACGTTGAAGCTGAACCGGCCCGGCAGATAGCCGCGTGCCTTTGCATCGGCGGTCTCGGAGAACAGGGTGCGGATCTTGTCGAAGACACCCGTGTAGGTGGCGGGGTTGGATCGCGGCGTGCGACCGATCGGCGCTTGGTCGACGTGCACGACCTTGTCGAGGTCGTCCAGCCCGGTCACGCGCGTGTGTTTGCCCGGAATCTGGCGTGCGCCATTGAGCTGATTGGCGAGCACCTTGTAGAGGATGTCGTTGACGAGACTCGACTTGCCGGAGCCGCTCACCCCGGTGATCGCCGTGAGCACGCCGAGCGGGAACTTGACGGTGACGTTCTTGAGGTTGTTGGCTCGAGCGCCCTCGACCGTGATCTGCCGTTTGGGGTCGACCTTGCGACGCTTCTTCGGCGTTTCGATGCGTCGACGGCCGGCGAGGTAGTCACCCGTGATCGATTCCGTATTGTCGAGCAGGTCTTCGTAGGAGCCGGAGTGCACGACCATGCCGCCGTGCTCACCCGCGCCGGGGCCGATGTCGACGACCCAGTCGGCCGTGCGGATGGTGTCTTCGTCGTGCTCGACAACGATGAGAGTGTTGCCCAGGTTCTTGAGCTTGACGAGGGTTTCGATCAGGCGGCGATTGTCGCGCTGGTGCAGGCCGATGCTCGGTTCATCGAGCACATAGAGCACGCCGGTGAGTCCGGAACCGATCTGGGTTGCGAGCCGGATGCGCTGAGCCTCACCACCACTAAGGGTCGCTGCCGCGCGCATGAGGTCGAGATAGCTGAGGCCGACCTCAATGAGAAACTCGAGGCGCAGACGGATCTCGCGCAGCACCTGCGCGGCGATCTTGGCGTCACGAGCGCCCAGCTCGAGCTTCTGCATGAACTCGTGCGCGTTGACGAGACTGAGCTCACAGATATCCGCGATGCTGTGGCCGTTGATTGTGACAGCGAGCACTTCGGGCTTGAGACGCTTGCCGTCGCAGACCGGGCACGGAATCTCGCGGAGGTACTCGGCGACCCGTTGGCGCTGTACGTCGGTCTCGGCCTCCAGGTACTTGCGCTCCATATACGGGATGACGCCTTCAAACCCCGTGGAGTACTTCATCTCGCGGCCGTAGCGGTTCTTCCACTTGACCGTCACCTGAAAGTTGTTGCCGCGAAGGATTGCCTCTTTGACATCTTCGCGCAGGTCGCCCCAGGGAGTGTCGAGCGAGAAATTGAGGTCGCGGCTGAGGCCGTCGAGGAGCTTCTCGAAATAGTTGAAGAGACCCTTGCCCTGGCTCGTCCAGGGAAGGATCGCGCCGTCAGCGATGCTGACCGACTCGTCAGCGATGAGCAGGTCGGCATCGACCGACATGCGCGTTCCGAGGCCGGAACATTCGGGGCACGCGCCGAACGGGGCGTTGAACGAGAACGTGCGCGGCTCGATTTCGGTGAGCTGCAGCGGGTGGTTGTTGGGGCACGACAGCTTCTCGGAGAAGCTGCGCCACGCGGCATCCCCCTCTTCGTCGACGAAGTTGATCGAGACAAGCCCGTCGGTGAGTCGAAGCGCGGTCTCGAGGGAATCGGTGAGGCGGGTGAGGATGTCGTCGCCGGCAACGAGGCGGTCGACGACGACCGAGATGTCGTGCTTGAACTGCTTCTTGAGCTTGGGCGGATCGCTCAGCTGGATCTGTTCGCCGTCGACGAGTGCTCGCGAGTAACCGCTGCCCGCGAGCTCAGCGAACAGGTCGACGAACTCCCCCTTCTTCTGGGAGATGATCGGGCTGACGATCTGGTAGCGAGTGCCGGACTCGAGGGTCATGAGCTGGTCGGCGATTTGCTGCACCGACTGGCGCTCGATCTTTTCGCCACAAATGGGGCAGTGCGGCACGCCAATGCGCGCCCACAGCAGGCGCATGTAGTCGTAGATCTCGGTGATCGTGCCGACGGTCGACCGCGGGTTGCGGTTGGTCGACTTCTGGTCGATCGACACGGCGGGGCTCAGGCCCTCGATGAAGTCGACGTCGGGCCGGTCGACCTGACCAAGGAACTGGCGGGCGTACGCCGAAAGCGACTCGACGTAGCGTCGCTGCCCCTCGGCGAAGATCGTGTCGAAGGCGAGACTCGACTTGCCGGAACCCGAGAGGCCCGTGAATACGACGAGCGAATCGCGAGGAATCTCGAGGTCGACGTTCTTGAGGTTGTGAACCCGCGCGCCGCGAACACTCAGCTTGCCGTGAGCCACAGGCTTGCCCTCCAGCACGGAGAGCATGGTGGATTCGTCGAGCTCTTCTGGGTCTGTGGGGATCGGACCTACCGCTGCAATTGACACTCTCTATATTCTACGGAGGCCACCGACATTGATCGGTCGCGTTCGCTGAGCGCAGAGCCCCATGCATACGCCACTACCGCAGGTGACCCGCCTGCTCCATCTGCCGCAGCTCTTTCTTGAGGTCTGCGACTTCGTCGCGGAGACGACCCGCGAGCTCAAACTTCAGCTCTGCCGCGGCCGCGAGCATCTGCTCGTTGAGGTCGGCGATGATCTTCTCGAGATCGTTGCCGCCGGCGGCTGCGAGCCCCTCACGCTTGAGGTTGGGCGTGGGTGCGCGCTTGCGGCTCGCGTCTGACTTGCCCGACAGCAGGGCAGCGGTGTCGGCACCCTCACGCATGATCTGGTCGGTGATGTCGGCGATCTTCTTGCGCAGCGGCTGCGGGTCGATGCCGTGCTCCGTGTTGTACGCGACCTGCTTCTCGCGACGACGGTCGGTCTCGCCGATTGCCTTCGTCATCGAATCGGTCATGACGTCGGCATACATGTGAACCTCGCCCGACACATTTCGAGCGGCTCGACCGATGGTCTGGATGAGGGACGTGCCCGAACGCAGGAATCCCTCCTTGTCGGCATCGAGGATGGCCACGAGCGACACTTCGGGAAGGTCGAGACCCTCGCGCAGCAGGTTGATGCCCACGAGAACGTCATAGACGCCCTGGCGAAGTTCTGTGAGCAGCTCCACCCGGCGAAGGGTGTCGACGTCGGAGTGCAGGTATCGCACCCGAACGCCGTGCTCGCCGAGAAACTCCGTGAGCTCTTCGGCCATCTTTTTGGTGAGTGTCGTGACGAGCACGCGCTCATTGCGTTCGACCCGGATGCGGATCTGCTCGAGCAAGTCATCGATCTGGCCCTTCGAAGGCTTCACGACGATCTGCGGATCGACCAGGCCGGTCGGACGGATGACCTGCTCGACGATCGAGTCGGTGATTCCCAGCTCGTACTTGCCCGGGGTGGCCGAGAGGTACACCTTCTGGCCGACCCGAGTAAGGAACTCTTCCCACTTGAGTGGGCGGTTGTCCATGGCGCTCGGAAGCCGGAATCCGTGCTCAACGAGGGTGCGCTTGCGCGAAGCATCCCCCTCGTACATCGCCCCGATCTGCGGAACGGTGACGTGGGATTCGTCGATCACGACAAGGAAATCCTCGGGGAAGTAATCGAGCAGGCAATGGGGCGCTTCACCGGGCTGACGGCCGTCCATGTGGCGCGAATAGTTCTCGATGCCGTTGCAGAAACCGATCTGCTCCATCATCTCGATGTCGAACGTCGTGCGCATGCGCAGGCGCTGGGCTTCGAGGAGCTTGCCTTGGCGCTCCAGTTCTTGCAGGCGCTCGGCCAGTTCCGCTTGGATCGACACGATCGCGCGCTGGATCGTCTGTGGGCTCGCCGCGTAGTGGGTGCCAGGGAAGACAGACACGGCGTCCATCTGGCGCACCACCTCTCCCGTGAGCGGATGAAGCGCGTAGATGGCTTCGATTTCGTCGCCGAACATCTCGATGCGGATCGCGAGCTCTTCATAGACGGGGATGATCTCGATGGTGTCGCCACGCACCCGGAAGGTGCCACGAGAGAAGTCGTAGTCGTTGCGCTGGTATTGCATCGACACGAACTTGCGGATGAGCGTTTCACGGTCGATGCGCATGCCGACCTGCAGCGCGATCATCGCTTCGAGATAGGAGTCGGCCGCGCCGAGTCCGTAGATACACGACACGGTCGAGACCACGACCGTGTCTCGACGGCTCAGCAGCGAGTTGGTCGTGGAGTGGCGCAGTCGCTCCACCTCGGCGTTGATCGACGAGTCTTTCTCGATGAACGTATCGGTCTGCGGGATGTACGCCTCGGGCTGGTAGTAGTCGTAGTACGAGACGAAGTACTCGACCGCGTTGTTGGGCATGAGATCGCGGAATTCGTTGGCGAGCTGGGCCGCGAGGGTCTTGTTGTGCGAGAGCACGAGGGTGGGGCGCTGAACCTGCTCAATGAGCCAGGCCGTCGTTGCCGACTTGCCCGTGCCGGTAGCACCGAGCAGCACTACGTCGGTCTCACCCGCATTGATGCGCTGCGCGAGTTCTTTGATGGCCTGGGGCTGGTCGCCGCTCGGCATGTACTCGCTGACGACCTCGAACGGGCGCACGGAACGAGTGGGTTGCATGCTTCCAGCTTAGGCACGACCTCCGACACTAAGACCGATGTTTGCTCACGGCGGAAGCCGCGGCCATGGCCCACAATTCGTCGGCCTGCCGCAGAGTCTCGTCGAGCGTTCCGTTGCTGTCGATCACGACGTCGGCGATCGCGAGGCGCTCGGTGTCGCTTGCCTGCGAACCGAGCCGGTGGAGGGCCTCCTGGCGGGTCATCCCCCGCAACTCGACGAGTCGATCGATTCGCGTTTCGGTCGACGCGTGCACGACGACAACCAGGTCGAACGACATCGGACGACTACCGGATGCCTCGACCAGAAGCGGCACGTCGTAGACGACCACGGCGTGCGGATCTGCCGCCTCGGCATCCTCGAATAACTGCTTCGCGCGGGCCCAGACGGCAGGATGGGTGATTGCGTTGAGGGCGGCGCGCTTCTCGGGATCGGAGAAGATGATGGCGCCGAGCGCGGCACGGTTGAGTGTGCCGTCGGGGGCAATCACGTGCGCACCGAATTCGCGTTCAATTGCGGCCAGTGCCGGCGTGCCACGCTCGACCACCTCGCGCGCCAACACATCGGCGTCAACGTGGATCGCACCGTGCTCTGCGAGTCGCTTGCCGACCACCGACTTGCCTGACGCAATGCCGCCCGTGAGCCCGATCAGGTACATCCTGCAATGCTAGCCTCGGCGTAGAAGGAGGGTCGTGCAATGGAGTTTCTGACCGGTACTGGCCTTGCGGTAGCTGCTGGCCTCAACGCCTACATTCCCCTACTGATCCTCGGACTTGCGGGTCGCTTCCTCGACTTTGTGGACCTGCCTGCGAACTGGGCCTGGCTCGAAAACCCCTGGGTGCTCGGCATCATCGGCGTGCTGTTGGTGATCGAGATCATTGCCGACAAGATCCCCGTTGTCGACTCGATCAATGACTGGATCCAGACGATCGTGCGACCCGTGTCGGGCGGAATCGCGTTCGGCACGGGCTCGGCGTCGGGCACCGCGGTCGTGACCGACCCCGAATCGTTCTTCACCTCGGGATCGTGGATTCCGATTGCTATCGGTGTCGTGCTCGCACTCGGCACGCACCTCGCGAAGATGGCCGCCCGCCCCGTGCTCAACGCGGCAACGATAGGCACCGCGGCACCAGTCGTGAGCACCGCCGAGGACGGCGCGAGTGTTGCGCTCAGCCTGTTTGCGCTCATCGTGCCGGTGCTCGTGCTTGTGATGATCGTGGGTCTCATCGTTGCCCTGGTGATTGCCGTTCGCCGAGCGGCGCGGCGCAAGCGTGAACGCCAGCTTGCGAATCCCGCTCTATAGAGGCACTTAACGACAGAAGGCCGGCTCCCGAAGGAACCGGCCCGCTGTGCGGCTAACTAGTTGTTGTTGGAGAGCTTCTCGCGAAGAGCAGCGAGCGACTCGTCGTCGGCGAGCGTTCCGCCGGTCGACGTGGTCTCGTCGCTACCGAACGAGGAGGCGCCGGAGGGAACGTCGCTCGAGGACGACACGAAGTCTTCCTGCAGCGCAGCGGCAGCAACCTGCTTCTTGTGCTGCTCCCAACGAGCCTGGGCTGCAGCGTAGTCCTGCTCCCACTTCTCGCGCTGGGCCTCGAAGCCTTCCTTCCACTCGTTGGTCTCCGGGTCGAAGCCGTCAGGGTACTTGTAGTTGCCCTGCTCGTCGTACTCGGTGAGCATTCCGTAGAGTGCGGGGTCGAACTCGGTGCCTTCGGGGTCGACACCCTCGTTGGCCTGCTTGAGGCTCAGCGAGATGCGGCGACGCTCGAGGTCGATGTCGATGACCTTGACGAAGACCTCGTCGTTGACCGACACGACCTGCTCGGCGAGCTCAACGTGCTTGCCCGACAGCTCGGAGATGTGCACGAGGCCCTCGATGCCCTCTGCGACGCGAACGAACGCACCGAAGGGAACGAGCTTGGTGACCTTTCCGGGCGCAACCTGGCCGATGGCGTGGGTGCGAGCGAATACCTGCCACGGGTCTTCCTGGGTGGCCTTGAGGGAGAGCGACACGCGCTCACGCTCGAGGTCGACCTCGAGGATCTCGACGGTGACCTCCTGGCCAACCTCGACAACCTCAGACGCGTGCTCGATGTGCTTCCACGACAGCTCGGAAACGTGAACGAGACCGTCGACGCCGCCAAGGTCCACGAATGCACCGAAGTTGACGATCGAGGAGACGACACCCTTGCGAACCTGGCCCTTGGCGAGGTTGTTGAGGAAGGTCGTGCGGCTCTCGCTCTGGGTCTGCTCGAGGAGGGCGCGACGCGAAAGCACAACGTTGTTGCGGTTCTTGTCGAGCTCGAGGATCTTGGCCTCGATCTCCTGGCCGAGGTACGGCGTGAGGTCACGCACGCGACGAAGCTCGATGAGCGACGCGGGCAGGAAGCCACGGAGTCCGATGTCTACGATGAGGCCACCCTTGACGACCTCGATGACCGAACCGGTGACAACACCGTCGGCATCCTTGATCTTCTCGACGTCGCCCCATGCACGCTCGTACTGTGCGCGCTTCTTGGACAGGATCAAGCGGCCTTCCTTGTCCTCCTTCTGGAGAACGAGGGCCTCGACGGTGTCGCCGACCTGAACAACTTCGCTCGGGTCTACGTCGTGCTTGATGGAAAGTTCACGGGAGGGGATAACACCCTCAGTCTTGTAACCGACGTCGAGGAGAACCTCGTCGCGGTCGATCTTCACAACGGTGCCCTCGATGAGGTCTCCATCGTTGAAGAACTTCAGCGTCTTTTCGACCGCGGCAAGAAAGTCTTCAGCAGATCCAATGTCATTGATGGCGACCTGCTTGGGTGCCTTTTCGGTCGTTACGATAGTCATGTAGTAGTTGCTCCGGATTGGACAAAATCAGGCCATTGGCGGTAATTGCATGGTGTGGTTCGCCAACGGCAGGCGAATAGAACGTCACAAATGCGACATTCCAGCCTAGCGCGTCTGCGAAGGCACCGCCAGCCGCAGCTTTCAATGCCAACTAGGCTTTGCGGATGACTGAAACCACTCCCCTCGCGTCCGGTTTCGCGGCCTCGCTCCCCGACTGGCTCGTCGCAGAGCTTGATTCCCTGCCATCCGTATTGCCGCGTGACAAAGATCGTGTGCGACTTGCCAATTCGCTCGCCGATCGCAATTGGCGCGAAGGCAACGGTGGTCCCTTCGCGGCCCTCGTCGTCGATAACACGACCGGCGAGCTCATCTCGGCTGGCGTCAATGTCGTGTTGTCGTCTGGACTCTCGTCGACTCACGCCGAAGTCGTCGCCCTGAGCCTCGCGCAGGTGCGCACCGGTGGCTGGGACCTGGGCGCTGACCGCGACTTGCAGCTTGTCGTCAACTGGCGGCCCTGCGCCATGTGTTATGGCGCGCTGATCTGGTCGGGCGTTCGTCACCTGCTTATCGCGGGATCCGGACCCGAGTGTGAGGATCTCACGGGCTTCGACGAAGGCCCCCTCAACAGCGAGTGGGCCGCCGAGCTCGAAGCGCGGGGCATCCGGGTCTCCGAGGGCGTGCTCCGCGGCGACGCGATTGCGGTGTTTGACGCGTACGGCAAGTCCGACGCGACCGTCTACAACGCGCGCGGCCAAAGCTAGAGCTAGTCTGCGGGGCTATCGCTTCAGGATGTCGCGCAGCGCGGGCTCCAACTCGGGAAATGCGAATGCGTAGCCCGCGTCCTCAAGAGTTTCTGGCACAACCCACCGGCTCTTAAGCACCAGCTCGGTCTCGGTTCGGATGACCGCTGAACCGACCTCGAGCAGGGGCCGCGGGGTGAAGATACCGATCTTCACGCCGAGCACCGTGCGCAGGGTGCGCATGAATCCGACGTTGTCGGTCGGGTTGGGAGAACTCGCGTTGATGGGCCCGCTCAGCTCTGGGTGAGACTGAAGGAAGCGGATGATCGCGAGCACGTCGGCAAGGTGAATCCAGCTGAACCGCTGGGTGCCTAGCCGCGCCCGGAAGGCGTGAAACGTACCGGCCGCTCGGCGAGCCCGCGTCGAGAACCACGGGCCATCCCACTGCGGTCCGCCGAAGCCAACCCTGGCCAGCCGCACGAGTGGCTGAAGCGCGCTTCCATCGCCGAGCACGATGGCCATGCGCAGCGCCACGCGTCGGGTACCGGGTAGTTCGCCCTCAAACAGCTCGCTCTCCCAAGCTTTCGCGATGGAGACTGAGAAGCCCTCCCCGAGTTCGCCCGTCGACTCGGTCATCGGTCGATCTTCGGCATGGCGGTAGATGGTCGCGGTCGACGAGTTGATCCAGAGGGCCGGTGGATGGGATGCGACAGCGATCGCCTCACGCAGTGCGCGGGTCGTCTCGACTCGCGATCGCAGGATCTCTGCGCGGTTGGCAGGCGTGTAGCGGCAGTTGACGCTCTTGCCGGCGAGGTTGATGACCAGGTCAGCGCCATCCACCGCTTTCGCGATGCCATCACCGTCTGTCCACGAGACATCCGCACCAGATCTTCCGATGGTGCTGACCGTGCTGCCCTGAGCCCGCAGAGCGGTGAGCAGATACTTCCCAATGAAGCCCGACGCCCCGGCAACCACAATTCGCTCTGTCATGACTCCACAATCTCGTAGGTGAAACGTCCCGTGTACTCGTAAAGGCGGCCGATCAATGGTGCTTCGAGCACGAGGGATACGCGCTGGCAGCGCGCCGCGTCATCCCATCGTTCGGTGAGGGTCAATCGCGGCTCGCACCAGCGCGGAACCCGGATGCCCGCTAACCAGATTCGAGTCGAGCGCAGCTCCAGCCCGCCATCGACAACCCGAGTGGTCAGCCACGCTGTGACACGTCCGCGCCGACCAAGTCGGTCTTGTAGCTGACCGCCCGGAGCGCTCGTCCGGTCGACCATGGTGCGCGAGCCGTTCGCAAACTCGAAGGTGCGTGAGGCGCGCAGGTCGCCCTCCACCGCCTGGTTCTCGATAGTGAATCTGACGTCATGCTGCCAGACGGCAAAGACCACGTCGTCGGCGCCGAGGATCGCAAGTGCCGGCCAGAGCCAGCGTCGAGGCGTACCTACCGCGGCGAATACGCCGCTGCCCCGACCGACCGAACCCGCAGGGATCGCGCCGAAATATGCGCGCAGCCGGGGATGGAGCAACTCAACGTCACTGCCGAGCGCTACCTCCCAGGGCGAACCCAACTACTTGAGCAGCGCGGCCTTCAACGTGTCGAGGCCAACACCACCGAGGTCGAGCGCCTTGCGGTGGAACTCCTTGATGTTGAAGTCGGCACCTTCGTTGGCCTTGTATGCATCCCGGATCTGCTCCCAGATGCGCTGGCCGACCTTGTACGAGGGGGCCTGTCCCGGCCAACCAAAGTAGCGGTTGACCTCGAAGCGCACGAACTCCTTTGACATGTTCACGTTCTTGCCCATGAAGTCGAGCGCGTAATCCCAGTCCCACACGCCAGTTCCGTCGAGCCGGGGCTTGCCGAGGTGAACACCAATGTCGAGAACGACTCGGGCCGCACGCATGCGCTGGCCGTCGAGCATTCCGAGGCGGTCCCCCGGGTCGTCAAGGTAACCGAGGTCCTGCATGAGACGCTCCGCGTAGAGCGCCCAGCCCTCGGCGTGGCCGGATGTACCGGCGAGCTGGCGACGGTAGGTGTTGAGCTTCGCCCGGTTGTAGACAGCCTGGCCGAGCTGGAGGTGGTGACCCGGAACTCCCTCGTGGTAGACCGTTGTCGTCTCGCGCCACGTATTGAACTCCGTGACCCCCTCGGGCACCGACCACCACATGCGGCCGGGTCGCGAGAAGTCGTCGCTCGGGCTCGTGTAGTAGATCCCACCTTCCTGCGTGGGAGCGATGAGGCACTCGAGACGCTTGATGGGGTCGGGAATGTCGAAGTGCGTCGCCGAAAGCTCGGCAACCGCCTTGTCGCTGAGCTGCTGCATCCATTCCTGCAGGGCCTTGGTTCCCTCGAGCTTGCGGGCAGGGTCGGCATCGAGAACGGCAATGGCTTCTTCGACGGATGCCCCTGGCTTGATCTCGTGCGCGATCGACTCCTGCTCCTCGACCATGCGCGCGAGTTCCTCGATACCCCATTCGTAGGTCTCGTCCAGGTCGATCTTTGCGCCCAGGAACTGGCGAGACATGAGCGAATAGATCTCACGGCCCACGCCGTCTTCGTCTTGCGCCGCGGGCAGCAGCTCATCGGTAAGGAACGCGGCGAGTTTCTCGTAGGCCGCAGCAGAAACCGTCGCGCCCGTGGCCAGGTCGGCCTTGAGCGAGTCGGGAACCGCCCCCTGCTCGGCGAGGGAAGCTGAGCCCGTGAAGTTGTGGAAGAAGCCGTCGCTCGCGCCGTGCTTGCGCGCTTGCTCAATGACTTCGCGCACCTGGCGCTTGGCCGGCGTCACGCCCTCCGAGATTCCGAGACGCAGGGTCTCGATGTATCCGTCGACGGCCTTGGGCAGGTTCGTGAGACGACCCGCGATGTCGGACCAGTTCTGCTCGGTGTCGGTGGGCATCAGATCGAGGATGTCGCGAATGCCCTGTGCAGGGCTCGCGATGACGTTGACATCGCGCATCCACAGCCCGGCCTTGTCGGACTCGAGTTGCAACTGTAGTTCGCTCGTGAGGTCGGTCTTGGTTACCCAGTCCACCTCGTCGACGACCTCAGCCTTCGAGAGACGATCAAGCACGTGCTGCGCCGCAGCGATTGCCTTGGCGTGCCCTTCGGGCGACAGGTCTTCGTACTCGTCGAGTCGCCCGGGAATGCCGATCCAGGTGGCGACTGCGGGGTCGAGGTCGGCGAGGGTGGTGACCCAGTCTTCCGCGATTCCGTCGATCTCGGTGGGGGTGCGTGCCTCGTGGGCGTTGGCGTCAGTGCTCATGCATCGAGCCTACTAACCGACTACTCCTTGTCGAGGTCGGTGTTCAGTACTTCTGCGAGAGTCTCGAGGGCTTCGTCTGAGCCTTCGCCCTCGGCGCTGAGGGTAACGACTTCGCCATGGCCGATGCCGAGCGACAGAACGCCCAGGATGCTCGCGGCATTGACACTCTTGCCTGCGGCCGAGGTGAGGGTCACGGGAACGCCCACCTTCGCTGCCGCCTGTGCGAAGAGCGAGGCCGGACGTGCGTGCAGTCCGACGCTGGATGCAACGGTGACAGTTTTCTCAGACATGACTCTCCTACGGTTCGATTGTTACTTTGATGGCTTCGCCCCTCGCCACGATATCTATCGCGTCGAGCACCCTGTCAAGAGGAAGCCGGTGGGTGATGAGGTCTGCAACAGGCACTGCACCGCTCGCGATGAGCTGCAGCGCCTGCTTGTTGTGATCGGGGCTCGAGCCGTTGACGCCGACGATCGTGAGCTCGCGATAGTGCACGAGGTTCGCGTCCACGGTGATGTTGGGAGCGTCCTTCGCGAGGCCGCCGAACAGGCTCAGCCGGCCGCGCCTGGCGAGCATCCTGAGGCCCTGCTCCTGCGCGGTGCCGGACGCGGCCGCCGTGATGACGACATCGGCTCCCCTGCCGTTCGTGGCGGCCATGACGGCCTCCACGGGGTCGACGTCGGCCGAAACGATCGTCAGGTCGGGGCGCACGAGCGCGGCAGCCTGCTCGAGACGCTCAGCGTTGAGGTCGATCAGGATGATGCGCGCGGCACCCCGGGCACGTGCGAGTCGCACGTGCAGGCAGCCGATGGGACCGGAACCGACGATCACGACGACGTCGCCCTCGCCCACTCTCGCGAGTTCCTGGCCGTTGAGCACGCACGCCAGCGGCTCCGCGAGCGAGGCTTCGGCGTAGCTCAGTCCATCGGGAATGCGGTTGAGACCATCGACTCGAAGAACCTCGCCGGGCACGATCATGTACTCCGCGAAGCCGCCAGGAAACTGGTATCCCATCGACAGCTGGTGCGGACACACGGTCATGCGCCCGGCGAGGCAGTCCTCACACGTGCCGTCGGGGATGGCGGCGATGACCTGAACGCGATCGCCCGCGCTCCAGCCCTCGACGCCGTCGCCGACGTCCACAATGTCACCCGCGATCTCGTGACCCATGATCTGGGGCGGAGACATGTTGGGGTGGCCCGAGCGAAAAATCTTGACATCCGTGCCGCACGTCGAGCAGTTGCGCACACGAATCTTGACCTGTCCGGCCAACACCTGCGGCTCCTCGACGTCCTCGAGGCGGATGTCCCCCGGGGCGTAGAACCTTGCTACCTTCAAACGCTGCTACTCGTCCTCATCTTCGGACTCGAGCAGGGCATAGACCTGTTCGACCGTGGTCGCCGCGCGCAGCGCAGCAGCCTTGTCCGGGTCCATCAAGACGGTGGCGAGCTGCGAGAGCAGGGCGATGTGCCCGTTGCCCTTGGCCGCAATGCCGAACGCGATGCGAACATCGTTGCCGTCCCAGTCCACACCGTCGGGGAAGCGCACCATGGACAGCGCGTCCGATGACACCGAATCCTTAGCGGCGAGGGTGCCGTGAGGAATCGCGACTCCTTCGCCCATGAAGGTGGAAACCGAGTTCTCGCGGTCGATCATTGCGTCAACGTAGGCAGCGTCAATTGCGCCCACCGCGAGGAGGCCCGCGCCGGCCTGGCGAATTGCGTCGTCCCGGCTGCTTGCCGAGGCATCGAGATTAATCGACGCCTCAGCAAGCAGCTCGGTCAGAGGCTTCTGCTCGTCAGTGCTCACAGGTCGACCGTCGTTCCGTCCTGAATTGCCTTGACGAGCTTGGCAACAGTGGGGTCACCCAGAAACAGCATGAAAGGAATCACGGGAACGTCGGGCACAACTCCGCGCGCCCGATCCGCCAGCCCAGTCTGAGTGACCACAACATCGGCGTCGCTCGGGATGTTGGCCACGGGCGAATGTTCGACCGTCACTCCCGATTTAGCGAGCTGCTTCTTGAGAGTGGAAGCGAGCATGACACTGCTGCCCATTCCCGCATCGCACGCAACGATCAGCTTCTTGACGCTGGATCCGTCGATGGTTGCCATTGTCTTTCTCCTTTTGTAGGTGATGTATCGAGGCTACGCCGAAGGAGCCGCAGTCTTGCCCTGCGCCTTCGTAGCCGCGCTCGATTCCTTTGCCGCTTCGAGGTCGATCGCGGCGTCGGTCGCGTTCTCCTTGCGGCCGAAGCCGAGCAGGAACGAACCGGCAACCGCGGCAACCGCTGCGGAGAGCACGATGCCCACCATGTTCAGCGCGAGCTTGTCAGGCGGAGATACGAGAATCCAGGCGAAAATACTGCCCGGAGACGCGGGAGCCACGAGTCCAAGGTTGAAGATGACCTCCCACAGCACGCCGGTCGCTCCACCGAGGATCGCCGCGATGACGAGGATCGGCTTGAGCAGCACGTACGGGAAGTAGATCTCGTGGATACCACCAAGGAAGTGCACGACCATGGCCGCGGGAACCGTCGGACGGATCGCGCGCGGGCCGAACAGCAGCATCGCGGTGAGGATACCGAGGCCGGGGCCGGGGTTCGACTCGAGCATGTACATGATCGAGAAGCCCTGCTCAGCAGCCTGGGTGGCGCCAAGCGGGGTCAGAACACCGTGGTTGAGCGCGTTGTTGAGGAACAGCACCTTGGCAGGCTCGATGATGATCGAGACGAGCGGCAGCAGCTTGGCCTGCACGAGCGTGTTGACCAGCTGGCCGAGGCCGGTGCTGATCCAGAACGTGAGCGGGCCGAGCACGTAGAGACCGAAGATCGCGAAAACGCCACCGATGATGCCAGCCGAGAAGTTGTCGACGAGCATCTCGAAGCCGCCCTTGACCTTGCCTGCGATGAAGTTGTCCCACAGCTTCATCACGAGTGCCGCGAGCGGACCGATGATGAGCGCGGCGAGAATTGCCGGTCCAACCTCAGCGATGTTCGCGGGCGGTGCTGCTGCCTCGGCGCCGTTCAGGCCGGGAGCTGCGAGCTGCAACGCGACGGGCGCGAGCATCGCGCCGACCGTGGCAACCGCACCCACGACGGCACCGCGGATGCCGTGCACCATCTTTCCGCCTGTGTAACCGATCAGGATGGGAATCAGGATGCTGATCAGCGGTCCGACGACCGTACTGATCTGCGTCGTGATGGGCAGCGGGTTGTCCGTCGTGCCGGCAATGGTGTTAATCCAGCCGGTCGGGATGAACAAGGCCGTGATGAGGCCAAACGCGATGAATGCACCGAGGTTGGGCATCACCATACCTGCGAGGAATGCACCGCCTCGCTGTACTCGAGCGCGGGCACCGGTACCGGTGGCCGCTGGTGTGTAATCAGACATTGTTCAGGTACTCCTTCGTACGGGGTAGGGGTGTGTGTTTCAACTGGCCACGAGTGGCCGATCCAGATCTGGCTGCCACACCAGCTGGACGTTTGAGTGGGTGATGTCACCCGGGCCTGGCACGGACGAACCCGGAAGTGCAGCGGCTGCCGCACCCCAGGCCAGTGCTTCCAGGAGAGCCGACTCGACATCAGTCTCGTCAGACGAAAACTTGGACAGGAATCCTGCGAGGAAGCTGTCTCCCGCGCCGACCGTGCTTCTGGGGCGGTCGACCCGGGACTCACCAACCAGCACCGCGTGGGGGCCGACGAAAACCGCGCCGTCAGCACCAAGGCTGACGAGCACGATTTCCACACCGCGGGATTGCACGCCCTTCGCTGCGGCAATCACCTCGGAGATCGACCCCAGTGGAGCGCCCGAAATCTCGGCGAGCTCCGCTCGGTTTGGTTTGATGAGACGCGGCCGAGCGGCGAGCGAGGCAACTAGCGCATCGCCGCTCGTGTCTATGGCGAGGTTCACATCCTCATCAGCAAGCACCCCCGCGAGGGACGCCATCTGGTCGGCCGTGAACTCGGGCGGAACGCTACCGCTGATGACCACCCAGTCGCCCGCCGAAACGGCACCGGCAACAACCTGGGTGAACGTGCTGAACTCGTCGGCCGAAAAAGCGGGCCCCGGTTCGTTGAGCTTTGTCACGGTGCCGTCGGCCTCCGCGAGAGTGATGTTGGAACGCGTGCGACCGGAGACAGGCACGTAACGGGCGGAGACGCCTGCGGCATCAAGAAGGGCGCTCAACTCTGCGCCCTCTCCCCCGCCCACCGGCAGCACAGCAATGCTCGGCACGCCATTCGCAGTTAGGGCGCGGGTGACATTGACACCCTTGCCTCCCGCCTCCAGCGTCGGTGAGGACGTGCGCAATACCGCTCCGCGGGTGAGGCGATCGACCTCGAGGGTGCGGTCGAGGCTCGGGTTGAGCGTGACGGTGACGATCACACGACCACCACCCTGGGACCGGCGTTCTCGATGTCCTCGGCAAGCTCGACATCGAGGCCGACATCCGTGATTACCGTGTCAATGTCCGAAAGCGGGGCGACTCGGGCAAAGTCTTCGCGACCGAACTTGGTGTGGTCTGCCAGCACCACAGTGCGGCGGGCCGCGTCGATGAGCGCGCGCTTGACGCTCGCCTCGGCGATATCGGGCGTCGTCAGCCCTCGCTCGACACTGATGCCGTTGGTACCCATGAAGGCAACGTCGGCGAAGACTTCCGCGATCTGCGCCTTCGTCCACTCGCCCACCGCGGCCAGCGTGCGGCCGCGAACCACTCCGCCGAGCAGGTGCAGGCTGATGTTCGGCCGGGAGATCAGGATGCTCGCGACGGGGATCGAGTGGGTGACGACCGTGAGTTCGCGGTCGAGAGGAAGCAGTTCAGCGAAGCGCACCGTGGTCGTGCCGGCATCGAGAATGATCGATCCGCCGTCGGGCAGCTCCTCGAGGGCGGCGCGAGCAATGCGTTCCTTCTGACCGGATGCATGGCTCTCGCGGTCGGCAACCCCGGGCTCGCTACCGAGGCGCTCGACGGGGATTGCGCCACCGTGCACTCGACGCAGCACTCCGCGCCGCTCGAGGGCCGTAAGGTCGCGCCGCACGGTTTCCGGAGTCACTGCCAAATCGCGAGCGAGACCGGCGACATCGACCCGGCCATTGGCGCGGGCGGTCTCCAGTATCTGCTCGTGGCGTTCCGGTGCGTACATCCGACCTCATTGACGGGCTTGGTTTCTCTCGAAACCAAGTGCAAACGGACAAACCAAATGTGGTTATGTGTTTATGTAAGTCCGTTTGTGTCCGCTTGTCAACTCGCAGCCAATTTTCAGGTTGGGCGTGTCGCTTTCCGCGCGATCAGTGTGCCGCCGCGTCCCAGTTGGGTCCCGTGCCGATCTGCACGTCGAGAGGGACGCGCAAATCGGCGGCTCCCGCCATGCGGGTGCGAACGATCGCGGTGAGGTCGTCCAACTCCCCCGCGGCCACCTCGAAAACCAGTTCGTCGTGCACCTGCAGCAGCATCCGCGACTTCATGCCGACCATGTCTTCGTCGATCTTGATCATGGCGCGTTTCAGGATGTCGGCTGCCGAGCCCTGGATGGGCGAGTTGAGCGCTTGCCGCGCAGCATTTTCACGCAGCACCCGGTTCGACGACTGCAGGTCGCCAAACGGGCGACGCCGGCCAAAGATCGTCGTGGTGTAGCCGTCGACCTTGGCCTGCTCGACCACGTCGCGCAGGTAATCGCGCACGGCTCCAAACCGCGCGAAATAGTCGGTCATGAGCGCCTTGGCTTCGGATGTTTCTATGCGCAGCTGCTTGCTCAGCCCGAAAGCGCTGAGGCCGTACGCCAGGCCGTACGACATTGCCTTGACCTTGGTCCGCATCGTGGGCGTGACGTCGGCAGGATCGACATGAAAAATGCGTGCGCCAACGAACCGGTGGAGGTCTTCGCCCGAGTTGAACGCTTCGATGAGGCCGTCATCACCGGACAGATGCGCCATGATGCGCATCTCGACCTGCGAATAGTCCGCCGTGAGCAGAGTCTCGAACCCGGCGCCGGCTTCGAACGCTGACCTGATCTCGCGACCCACTTCGGTTTTGACGGGCACGTTCTGCAGGTTCGGATCATTCGAGGCAATGCGCCCGGTCGCCGAGCCAGCCTGTTCGTAGGTGGTGTGCACGCGTCTGTTCGCGTCGACCGCCTTGTCGATAGACGCGATGATCTGCATGAGCTTTGTTGCGTCACGGTGCTGCAGCAACAGGTCGAGGAACGGGTGCGGCGCCTGCTCCTGGAGATCAGTGAGGCTCGCAGCATCCGTTGAGAACCCGGTCTTGTTCGAGCGCGTCTTGGGCATGCCGAGCTGGTCGAACAGCACCTCCTGCAACTGCTTGGGGCTGCCCAGATTGATCTCCCGGCCAATCTCGGCAAAGGCGCGCTGCGCGACATCTGCTGCCTTAGCGCCGAGGTCAGTGGTGAGGCGACCGAGGATCTCACGGTTGACGGTGATGCCGGTGCGCTCCATGGTGGCGAGCACGGGCACGAGAGGCATTTCAATGCGTTCGAGCACGTCGAGTGAGCCCGCGTCGAGCTTCTCGGAGAGATAGGCCGCGAGGCGCAGCGAGTACCAGGCCTCCGTTGCCGGACTCGCACCCTCGTTCTCGGGCACCAGCTGGTTGGGGTCGGACTGCTGGAGCGTCTCGCCCAGGTAGTACTCCACCTGCGACTCAAGCGACTCCGCCTTGCCGCCGGGACGCAGCAGCCAGCCGGCCAGCATCGTGTCGTAAGCGATGCCCTTGAGTTCGAGCCCCGCGTCGCGCACGAGTTTCAATTGCGCCTTTGACCCCGTCATGATCTTGGGCGAGTCGCTCGACAGCCACGACTCGAGGGCGACGTAATCGGGCCTGCCCGTCGCCCACGGCACGAACACGGTCTCGTTGGCGGCGCCGAGACCGAAACCCGTCACCTCGCCGTTGATGGACTGAACGCGCAGGCCGAGGGCGTTCTGGCCGTGCGACGTCTGCGTCTCGATCCACTTGGCTAGCTCTTCATCGACGAGCGTGTGGATCACTGGGATGCCGGCCGCGGCCGGCGCCGACTCGGCGACAACCTCGTCGCCCTGGTCTGCCGCCGCGATCTTCAGCACGCGCTCAAGCAGCGTCTTGAACTGGAGCTTGTCGAACACCTCGCGCACCGCGGGCACGTTGATGGGCTGGCGCGCCAGGTCGTCGGGACCAACAGGCAGGTCGACATCAGTGACGAGGCGGTTGAGCTTGCGGTTGCGGATCGCCCGATCTTTCTGCTCCCGCAGCTTCTCGCCGACAACACCCTTGATGTCGTCAGCGTGTTCGAGAATTGCATCGAGACTGCCGTACTCGTTGAGCCACTTGACCGCGGTCTTTTCGCCCACCTTGTCGACGCCGATGAGGTTGTCAGACGTCTCGCCCACGAGCGCTGCGACGTCGGGGTACTGGTGCGGTTCGATGCCGTAACGCTCGACAACCGCATCGCGGTCGTAGCGTTTGAGTTCGGAGACACCCCGCGCGCTCGGATACAGCACGGTAACGTCTGGCCCGATCATCTGGAAGGAGTCGCGGTCGCCGGAGACGACGAACACCGAGTAGCCACCGGCCGCGCCGCGCGAGGCGAGGGTTGCGAGGATGTCGTCGGCCTCATAGTCCTCTTTGGTAATCGTGGTCACTCCCATGGCGTGAAGTGCCTCTTCGAGGAGCGGAATCTGGCCTACAAACTCGGGAGGTGTCTCGCCGCGCGTTCCCTTGTATTCGGGATACTCGCGCGTGCGGAATGAGTAGCGCGAGATGTCGAAGGCGACAGCCAGATGCGTGGGCTTCTCGTTTTGAAGGAGCAGGATGAGCATCGACAGAAAGCCATGAATGGCGTTGGTGTGCTGCCCATCACGGTTCTGGAAGCTGTCTACCGGCAGGGCGTAAAACGCCCGGAATGCCAGGGAATGACCGTCAATGACGAGGAGGGTAGGCTTTTCGTTGTCCGACACGCAGCAAGCCTAGCCGCGGCTGCCGACACCCCTACAGCCTCGCGAGGACGTTCTCGATGACGAAGATCCCCGACCATCTCGACCCCGAACTGTTCGCTCGGTTGATCGAATCCGGGGGCGGCGCACTGTGCGTCAAGATGGGTGTCGAGTTTCTCGAGCTCTCTGCAGAGCACTCGGTCGCGACGATGCCGGTGGAAGGCAACACGCAGGTGGTCGGCATCCTCCACGGCGGCGCGCACGTCGTGCTCGGCGAATCCCTTGGCTCCATCTCATCGGCCATTCACGCAGGGCCCGGGCGAATCGCCATGGGAATCGAGATCAACGCAACGCACAGCCGGTCGATCTCGGAGGGATTCGTGACGGCGACGTGCGACGCGATCGCACTCGGCAGAACCCTCGCCACTCACGAGATCGTGATTCGAGACAGCGAAGGTCGCCGGTTGTCGACAGTGAGGATGACGAACATCCTCAAGGATGTCTAAAGCGCTACTTTTTGGCGGAGAGCTGCTCGATGATCGCCTGCGCGACATCGTGCATCGTGAGCCGGCGGTCCATTGAGGCCTTCTGTATCCAGCGGAACGCCTCGGGCTCGCTGAGCCCCATCTTCTCGTTGAGCAGGCCCTTCGCGCGATCGACCAGCTTGCGGGTCTCGAACCGCTCGACGAGGTCTGCGACCTCAGCCTCGAGGGTGATGATCTGCGTGTAGCGACTCAGGGCGATCTCGATGGCGGGCAGCAGGTCGCTCGGCGTGAACGGCTTGACAACATACGCGAGGGCGCCCGCTTCGCTTGCGCGTTCGACGAGTTCCTTCTGGCTGAACGCCGTCAGGAGCACGACGGGAGCGATGTGGTTCTTGCTCAGTCGCTCCGCCGCGGAGATGCCGTCGAGCTGCGGCATCTTGACATCCATGATGACGAGATCGGGACGAAGCTCGGTGGCCAGCGCAACCGCGGTTTCGCCGTCGGCCGCCTCGCCAACAACCTCAAAACCGTTGTCGCGCAGGATCTCCACGATGTCCATGCGGATAAGGGACTCGTCTTCTGCGACGACAACCCTTCTGGGCGTCGTTACGGGGGCATCCTGATCAGTCACGAGCAAAAGCCTACGGTATCGGTTGAGGGGCGACACACGCGGGTCTGCACACCGCGCGTGACGCCCCTCAATTTGCCCTGCCTGTGCCCATCGCGGGACTTGAACCCGCATGCCTTGCGGCATCCGATTTTGAGTCGGACGTGTATGCCAATTCCACCAGATGGGCGTGCACCCCAAGTCTGCCAGATGCACCGGGGCTCGCGTGCAACGTGGGCACACAACGACGAAACGGCACCCTCGCGATGTCGCCGGGTGCCGTTACGTCGTGACCAGTGTTAGTCGGCGTGCTCGCCGCTCTCCCATGCGGGAGCGACGGCGTTAATCGCGTCTCCCACGACATGCACACGGAGGTCGTTGGTCGATCCCGGGATGCCGGGAGGGGAACCGGAGATCACAACGACCTTGTCCCCCACCTGAGCGAGACCCTGTTCGAGCAGGACAGTGTCGACCTGCGCGTACATGGCGTCGGTGTGAACCACTCGATCCACAACGAACGACTCGATTCCCCAGATGAGCGCCATGCGGCGCCGGATGGCGGGATCGGGCGTGAACGCCTTCATGGGGATGCGGAATCGCAGTCGCGACATACGACGTGCCGAGTCGCCCGACTCGGTGAATACGCACACGTACTTGGCGTCGACGAAGTCCGCGACCTCGGCGGCCGCGAGAGTGATCGCACCGCCCTGGGTGCGCGGCTTGGTGCCGAGGGGCGGGATGCGCTCAAGCCCATGGTCTTCGGTCGACTCAACGATGCGGGCCATCGTCTGAACCGTGATGACCGGATACTCACCAACGCTCGTCTCGCCGGACAGCATTACTGCGTCTGCTCCATCGAGGATGGCGTTGGCGACGTCGGACGTCTCCGCGCGCGTAGGTACGGGGCTCGAGATCATCGACTCGAGCATCTGCGTGGCGACGATGACCGGCTTGGCCATGCGACGAGCGAGCTCGACGGTGCGCTTCTGAACGATCGGCACGGCCTCGAGCGGCAACTCGACGCCAAGGTCGCCTCGGGCAACCATGATGGCGTCAAACGCATCGATGATGGCCTCGAGGTGATCGACGGCCTGCGGCTTCTCAATCTTGGCGATGACGGGAATCTTGCGACCCTCTTCTGCCATGATCTCGTGCACGCGAACGATGTCTTCAGCGTTGCGAACGAACGACAGGGCAATGAGGTCTGCACCGAGCTTGAGGCCCCAGCGCAGGTCATCCTCGTCTTTCTCCGACAGCGCGGGCACATTGACGGCCACGCCGGGCAGGTTGATTCCCTTGTTGTTCGAGACGGGGCCAGCGACGATGACCTCGGTTGTCACGACAACGCCATCGGTCTCGATGACCTTGACCTTGACCTTGCCGTCGTCGATGAGCAGGAAGTCGCCTGGCGAAACATCCTGAGGCAGACCCTTGAACGTCGTGCCCGAGAGCTCCTTGGTGCCCACCACGTCTTCCGTCGTGATCTTGAAGATGTCGCCGACCGCGAGATCGTAGGGGCCGCCCTCGAACTTGCCGAGTCGGATCTTCGGGCCCTGGAGGTCGACCATGACGGCGACAGCGCGACCCGAGTCCTCGGCGGCCTTGCGCACGTTGGCGTAGACCTCCTCGTGCACGGCATAGGAACCGTGGCTGAGGTTCATGCGAGCGACATCGACACCTGCATCGATAATCGCCCTGATGTTTTCGTAGCTCGACGTGGCGGGGCCGAGCGTCGCGACGATTTTAGCTCGTCTCATGACTTCCTTCTGTGGTGGTGGTGCTGTGGTGGGGAGTTAAGAATGGGGCTATACCGAGATGGCGTGATCGGTCGGCTTGACAGGGAACGGCAACTGCGTCTGACCTTCAAGGTACCGATCAACGGCGGATGCCGCAGCCCGGCCTTCAGCGATCGCCCAGACAATGAGCGACTGCCCGCGACCAGCGTCGCCGGCAACGAACACTCCGGACTCGCTCGTCTGGTAGTCGCCGTCACGCTCGAGGTTGCCCTTGGCGTCGAACGGAACCGGCAACTGCTCGCTGATCGTCTCCGACTCGGGGCCGGTGAATCCCAGCGCGAGCAGCACGAGGTCAGCGGGAATCTCGCGCTCGGTGCCCGACTTCGGAACGCGGCGACCGTCGAGGTACTCGGTCTCGGCAACGCGAATGGCACGAACTTCGCCGGCCTCGTTCTTGAGGAATTCGACGGTGGAGGCGAGGTAAACGCGCTCGCCACCCTCCTCGTGGGCGCTCGAGACCTCGAAGAGGGTCGGCGACATCGGCCAGGGCTGGTGGTCAGGGCGCTCTGACGGTGGCTGCGTGCCGATCGCGAGGTTGGTGACCGAGAGCGCACCCTGGCGGTGCGCGGTGCCGATGCAGTCGGCTCCCGTGTCTCCACCGCCGAGCACCACCACGTGCTTGCCGTGTGCCGTGAGCTGCTCCGGCACAGAGTCGCCCGCGCCAACGCGGTTGGCCTGCACGAGGTAGTCCATGGCAAAGTGCACGCCGAGCAGGTCGCGCCCGGGGATCGGCAGGTCGCGCGGCACGGTCGCGCCTGTCGCGACGATCACGGCGTCGTAGCGCGCCTTGAGGTCGTCCCAGGTGATGTCGACGCCGATCTCGACGCCCGCGCGGAATCGAGTTCCCTCGGCCTGCATCTGAGCGAGGCGGGTCTCGATGTGCTTCTTTTCCATCTTGAAGTCGGGGATGCCGTAGCGCAGCAGACCGCCGATGCGGTCGTCACGCTCGAATACCGCGACAGTGTGACCGGCTCGAGTGAGCTGCTGTGCTGCCGCGAGACCGGCGGGGCCTGAGCCGACGACGGCAACCGTCTTGCCGGTCAGGCGCTCCGGCGGGTGCGGGGTGACCAAGCCGTCGGCGAACGCCTGATCGATGATCGAGACCTCGACCTGCTTGATCGTCACTGCGGGCTGGTTGATGCCGAGCACGCACGAACTCTCACACGGTGCGGGGCACAGCCGGCCGGTGAATTCGGGGAAATTGTTGGTGGCGTGCAGCCGCTCGATCGCCTGTGCGTTCTCACCGCGCCAGGTGAGGTCGTTCCACTCGGGAATGAGGTTTCCGAGCGGGCAGCCCTGGTGGCAGAACGGAATGCCGCAATCCATGCAGCGACCCGCCTGCTGCCGCAGCTGGGTCGGGTCTTGCTTCTCGTAGACCTCTTTCCAGTCCATGAGGCGCAATGCCACGGGGCGGCGCTTCGGAAGCTCGCGCTCCTGAACCTTCAGGAAGCCTTTCGGGTCAGCCACCGGTTACCTCCATGATGCGTGCCCAGGTGACGTCGCCGTCTGGGTCGAGTCCTTCGTTGATCGCCGTCTGGCGGGTCTGCAGCACGGCTGCGTAGTCGCGCGGCAGCACCTTCGTGAAGCGCGCGATGGTGTCATCCAGGTTGTCGAGCATGCGTGCAGCAACAACCGATTCGGTTTCATCGCGGTGGCGAGTGAGCAGGTCGGTCACGATCTCCACGTCGCCGCTTCCCAGCGGCAACAGGGTGAGCTCGCCGGATGACAGCGAATCGGGGTTAACGCGCTCGGGACGCAGGTCGTAGATGTACGCCGTGCCGCCTGACATACCGGCACCGAGGTTGCGCCCGGTTCCACCCAGGATGAGCGCGAGCCCGCCTGTCATGTATTCGAGGGCGTGATCGCCGACACCTTCAACCACGGCCGTGGCTCCGGAGTTACGCACGAGGAACCGCTCCCCCACGATGCCGCGAAGGAACATGCTGCCCTGGGTGGCTCCGTAGCCGATCACGTTGCCCGCGATGACGTTTCGCTCTGCCGGGAAGACGCTGTTGCGGTGGGGACGGATGATGATCTCGCCACCGCACAGGCCCTTGCCGACATAGTCGTTGCTGTCGCCCTCGAGTCGGAGGGTGATGCCCGCGGGCATGAACGCTCCGAGCGACTGTCCCGCGGTGCCCGTCAGGTTGACGGTAATTGTGCCCGTGGGCAGGCCGTTCTCGCCGTGGCGCACTGTTACCTCGTGGCCGAGCATGGTTCCGACGGCTCGCTCTGTGTTGCGGATGGGCAGGTCGATAACGACCGGCTGGCCGCTGGCGAGCGCGGAGCCGCTCAGCTGGATCAGTTGCATGTCGAAGTGCTTCTCGAGCTCGTGATCCTGCTGGCGGCGGTTGGTGAGCGGCTCTTCTTCGGCGAACTCGGGGCCAGCGAAGATCGGCGTGAGGTCGAGGCCGTCTGCCTTCCAGTGCTCGACTGCCCGGTCGACATCAAGCAGCTCGCGGTGGCCGATGGCCTCTTCGAGCGAACGGAACCCCAGGGCGGCGAGGTACTCCCGCACTTCCTGGGCGAGGAACTCGAAGAAGTTCACGACGAACTCGGGTTTGCCGGTGAAGCGAGCGCGAAGCTCCGGGTTTTGAGTGGCAACGCCGACGGGACACGTGTCGAGGTGGCAGACACGCATGAGGATGCAGCCGGAGACCACGAGCGGCGCCGTTGCGAAGCCGTACTCTTCCGCGCCGAGAAGGGCGCCGATGATGACGTCGCGGCCCGTCTTCATCTGGCCGTCGACCTGTACAACAACGCGATCGCGCATGCCGTTGAGCATGAGGGTCTGCTGCGTCTCGGCGAGGCCGATCTCCCACGGGGTACCGGCGTGCTTGAGCGAGTTGAGCGGGCTCGCGCCCGTTCCACCGTCGTGCCCCGACACGAGCACGACGTCGGCGAGTGCCTTGGTGACACCTGCCGCAACCGCGCCGATGCCGGACTGGCTGACGAGCTTCACGTGCACGCGAGCCTGAGGGTTGGCGCGCTTGACGTCGAAGATGAGCTGCTTGAGATCTTCGATCGAGTAGATGTCGTGGTGCGGCGGCGGCGAGATGAGGCCGACACCCGCAGTGCCGTGACGGGTGCGTGCGATCCACGGGTACACCTTGCCCGCGGGAAGCTGGCCGCCCTCACCCGGCTTTGCGCCCTGGGCCATCTTGATCTGGATGTCTGTCGCGTGCGTCAGGTACATGCTCGTAACACCGAAGCGACCGGACGCCACCTGCTTGATGGCACTGCGCCGCTCGGGATCGAGCAGGCGCGCGACATCCTCGCCGCCCTCGCCGGTGTTGGATCGCCCGCCCAGACGGTTCATCGCAATCGCGAGCGTCTCGTGCGCTTCCTGGCTGATCGAGCCGTAGCTCATGGCGCCCGTGTTGAAGCGCTTGACGATCGATTCGACCGACTCAACGTCGTCGATGGGCACGGGCGTGCGCTCGTGATCCTTGATCTTGAACAGACCACGCAGGGTCATGAGGTTCTCGGCCTGGTCATCGACGAGCTTGGTGTACTCGCGGAAGATGTCGTAGCGGCGTGAACGGGTCGCGTGCTGCAGGCGGAATACGGTCTCGGGGTTGAAGAGATGCGGTGGCCCCTCGCGACGCCACTGGTACTCGCCACCCGTCGCGAGACGCTCGTGAACGCTGATCGCCGCGTCGTCGGGGTATGCCGCCGAGTGGCGCGAAGCGCTTTCGGCCGCGATGACCTCCATGCCGACGCCGCCCAGCAGGCTCGACGTTCCCGTGAAGTACTGATCGACGAATTCCTGGCTGAGGCCGACGGCTTCGAATGCCTGGGCGCCAGCGTACGATCCGACGACCGAGATGCCCATCTTGGACATGATCTTGAGCACACCCTTGCCGAGCGCCTTGATCAGGTTCTTGACGGCCTTCTCGGGAGTGAGCCCCTGGATCATGCCGCTTCGCACGAGCTCTTCGGCGGTCTCCATGGCGAGGTAGGGGTTGATCGCGGATGCCCCGTAGCCGACCAGCAGCGCGACGTGGTGCACCTCGCGCACATCGCCCGCCTCGACGATGAGCCCCACCTTCATGCGGTTCTCTTCGCGAATGAGGTGGTGGTGCACCGCGGCAAGCATCAGCAGCGAGGGAATCGGTGCGTAGTCCTTGTTGGAATCGCGGTCCGACAACACGATGAACTGGGCACCGTTGGCGATCGCCTCATCCACCTCAGCGCACATCTTGGCGAGGCGCTTCTCCATGGCCTTCGGGCCCTTGTCGACGCGGTACAGGCCGCGAATCGTCGTGGCGAGCTGGCTGCCGGGGCGCGGGTCGATGTGCTGGATCTTGGCGAGCTCGTCGTTGTCGATGACGGGGAAGTCGAGCGCGACCTGCTTGGCGTGCTCCGCAGTCGCCGTGAGCAGGTTGCGTTCGGGGCCGAGGCCGAGCTTCATCGACGTGACAACTTCTTCACGAATTGAGTCGAGCGGCGGGTTCGTCACCTGCGCGAACTGTTGTGTGAAGTAGTCGAAGAGCAGTCGCGGACGTTCCGAGAGCACGGCGATGGGCGTGTCGGAGCCCATGGCACCCAGGGGCTCAGCAGCGTTCTGCGCCATGGGCGTGATGAGGATCCGCACCTCTTCTTCGGTGTAGCCGAAGGTCTTCTGACGGCGCGTAACCGATGCCGGGGTGTGCACGATGTGCTCACGCTCGGGCAGGTCCTTCAGGGCGATGCGACCCGACTCGAGCCACTCCCCCCACGGCTCCGCTGCGGCGAGCTCTGCCTTGATCTCGTCGTCTTCGATCAGGCGACCCTCAACAGTGTCGACGAGGAACATCTTTCCGGGGCGCAAGCGGCCCTTGCGCACAACCTTGCTCGGGTCAACGTCGAGCACGCCAATCTCACTCGCGAGCACAACGAGGCCGTCGTCGGTTACGAGGTAGCGCCCTGGGCGCAGGCCGTTGCGGTCGAGGGTGGCGCCCACGAGCGAGCCATCGGTGAAGACGAGGGCGGCGGGGCCATCCCACGGCTCCATGAGCATGCTGTGGTACTCGTAGAACGCCTTGCGCGCCGGGTCGATCTCAAGCTGGTTCTCGTAGGCCTCGGGAACCATCATCATCATCGCGTGGGGCAGCGAGCGGCCCGCGATGTTGAGAAGCTCGACGACCTCGTCGAACGAGGCAGAGTCCGACGCTCCCGGCGTGTTGATCGGCAGGATCGAGCGGATGTCACCGAGCACCTCGCTCTCGAGCTGTGACTGCCGCGCGCGCATCCAGTTGCGGTTGCCCTGCACGGTGTTGATTTCGCCGTTGTGAGCGATCATGCGGAACGGCTGGGCAAGCGGCCACGACGGGAACGTGTTGGTGGAGTAGCGAGAATGCACGAGCGCGAGCTTCGACACGAAGCGCTCGTCGGAGAGGTCGGGGTAGAACGGCTCGAGCTGGAGAGTCGTGACCATTCCCTTGTAGACGAGCGTGCGGCTCGACAGGGATGGGAAGTAGGCGTGAAGTTCGCGTTCGGCACGCTTGCGCAGGCGGAAGACCTGGCGCTCGAGTTCCATGCCGCCGACGGCGCCCTTCTCGTCGACGCGGGTGGAGGCGAGGAAGACCTGCTCGAAGGCGGGCATCGCGGCGCGCGCGAGGTTGCCGAGGTTGCTGGGCTCGACGGGCACGTCGCGCCAGCCGATGATGCTCAGCTGCTCTTCTGCAGCAAGATGAGCGAGACCTTGCTTGATGGCCTCGCGCTCATCGTCGTCGGTGGGAAGGAAGGACATTCCCACTGCGTAGCGGCCGGCCGGCGGCAGCTCGAAGTCGACGACGGCGCGCAGGAACGCGTCGGGGATCTGCGTGACGATGCCAGCGCCGTCACCGGTACCCGCGTCTGAGCCCACGGCACCGCGATGCTCGAGGTTGCGTAGTGCACCCAGAGCGGTCTCAATGATGTCGTGACCCGCCGTGCCGCGAAGCGTTGCGACCATGGCGAGGCCACACGCGTCGCGTTCGTTGCGAGGGTCGTAAAGACCTGTCGCTGCGGGGGTCGAGCTGAAACGCTCGAAGGGTGGCGTGAGAGCCATGGGAACCGTCCTCACGATATTGCTTGCGGTGCGGGACGTCGGTGGCCCAAAGGGGAAACGGCCCCAGCTTATGAGGACGTGGTGCCTGCTCCGCTTGTGGCGTGCTTTTCAATCACTTCTGAGGCTTCGTCGCCGGGTTCATCAGTGTCCGAATAGGTCTCTCCGGAGTCTACAGCACCCTCCGGTTTCCACTCGCGACCGGGCATGTACGGGCTCGGCTCAGCACCGGGGTGACGTCGACGCTGCACGAGGAAGAGCACAATGCCGAGGGCAACGGTGAGCAAGGCGCCCCACTGGTTGGATCGCAGGCCGAAGATGACATCGCTCGGATCGACGCGGATGCCCTCGAAGAAGAACCGGCCCACTCCGTACCAGATCATGTACAGGGCCCAGACCTTGCCCCACTGCAGGCGCGGCTGTGCGTCGCCTACGGGAACCGGCACGGTGATGCCGAAGATCTCGCGCTTCTGGAGGCGGAACTGGCGCTCCATCGTGAGCAGGAAGACGATACCGATGACGTTCCAGATCATTTCGTAGAGGAACGTGGGGTGGAACAGGGTGTCAGCGGGGAGGCCGACCGGGAACGCGGGATTCGTTGACTCGATCTCGAGTCCCCACGGAAGGTCGGTGGGCTGGCCGAAGATCTCGTGGTTGAAGTAGTTTCCGAGACGGCCGGTAGCCTGCGCGAGCAGCATCGCCGGGGCGAGCGCATCAGCGAAGGTCCAGAATCGCAAGCCAGCGAGGCGGCATCCGATGTAGGCACCGATCGCGCCACCGATGAGCGAACCGAAGATCGCGTTGCCGCCCGACCAGATGGCGTAAACGCTGTTGGGGTTGAGTGCGCCGTCAACGAAGAGTGCCCAGGGCTGGTTGCCGTCGTAGAAGAAGTCGCTCATGTGAGTCACGACGTGCCAGGCACGCGCACCGACGAGGCCGAGTGGAACGGCCCAGATGATGACGTCGAGAACAACACCAGACTCGACGCCGCGGCGCTTGAGTCGCTGGTTGACCCAGATCGTCGCGAGGATGATTCCGAGCAGGATGCACAGCGCGTACGTGTGAATGTTGATCTGGAACGGGCCGAGCGCGAACGAGATGGGGGTCTGCCACTCGGGCGGGGGGCTCGGGATGCTGAGCGGCAGGAACGACAAGCCGGTCACCTTTCTAGACGGATTGGGACTAGGCGAGTCTAGTACCGGCGGCCAGAGCGGCCGCCGTACGTGCGACGGCGGGAACGCCGCCTTCTGAGAGAGCCGTGACGAGGGCAGATCCGACGATTGCTCCATCGGCGTAGCTGATTACCTCGCGCACCTGCTCGGCGGTCGAGATGCCGAGGCCCACGCACGTGCTCGTGGCCCCGACGGACCGCAAGCGGGAAACAAGGCCGCGTGCAGCACTATCGACGTCACTGCGCGCGCCCGTGATTCCCATCGTCGATACGGCATAGACGAACCCGCGACTGCGCTCCACAGCTTGCGCCAGCCGAGCATCCGTCGACGACGGCGCAGCCAGGAAGACGCGGTCAAGACCCGTGCGGTCGGAGGCGGAGAGCCAGGCGTCCGCGTCGTCGGAGACGAGGTCGGGGGTGATGAGCCCGGCGCCTCCCGCCGCGAGCAGGTCGTCGGCAAAGCGGTCGACGCCGTACTGGAGCACGGGGTTCCAGTACGTCATTACGAGCACGGGAACGTCGGTGCGCGCTGTGATTGCGGCAACCGCGTCGATGCCGTGGCTGAGTTTGAACCCCTGGGCGAGGGCCTGCTGGGTGGCCTTCTGGATGACCGTGCCATCCATCACTGGGTCGGAATACGGCAAGCCGAGTTCGATGACGTCTACGCCATTTTCGGCGAGAGCGACGGCCGCGTCGATGCTGGTCTGGAAATCGGGGAAACCGACCGGCAGGTAGCCGACGAGCGCGCCGGATCCGGCCGCCTTGCGTGCCGCGATGACGGATTCAACAGTGCTCACTGGGCATCCAAAATGTCGAAGTACTTGCCTGCGGTCTCCATGTCTTTGTCGCCACGGCCACTCAGGTTCACGAGGATCGTCGCATCCGGGCCCAGCTCGCGGCCCAGCTTCATCGTTCCCGCGAGGGCGTGAGCAGACTCGATCGCGGGGATGATGCCCTCGGTGCGCGACAGTAGGCGAAGCGCCTGCATTGCCTCGTCGTCGGTGATCGGCAGGTAGCTCGCGCGACCGATGTCGTTGAGCCACGCGTGCTCGGGGCCAACGCCCGGGTAGTCAAGGCCCGCCGAGATCGAGTGTGACTCGACGGTCTGGCCGTCTTCGTCCTGCAGCATGTACGACCGCGCGCCGTGCAGCACGCCGGGACGGCCGCGGGTGATCGTTGCCGCGTGCCTCTCGGTGAGGTGACCCTCGCCGGCCGCTTCGTACCCATACAGCGCGACACTCGGGTCGTCGAGGAAGGCGTGGAAGATTCCCATTGCGTTGCTGCCACCACCCACGCATGCCGTGACGGCGTCAGGCAGCTTGCCGGTGAGGGCGAGCACCTGCTCGCGCGCCTCTTCGCCGATGATCTTGTGAAAATCGCGGACCATGACGGGGAACGGGTGGGGACCTGCCACGGTTCCGAGCAGGTAGTGGGTGTTGTCCACGTTGGCGACCCAGTCACGCAGGGCGTCATTGATGGCGTCTTTGAGGGTGCGCGAGCCGGTCGTGACGGGGATGACGGTGGCACCCAGCAGTCGCATGCGGGCAACATTGAGCGCCTGGCGCTCGGTGTCGACCTCGCCCATGTACACGACGCACTCCATGCCAAACAACGCCGCGGCCGTCGCGGTCGCTACGCCGTGCTGCCCAGCGCCCGTCTCGGCGATGAGCCGGGACTTGCCGAGGCGCTTGGCTAGGAGCGCTTGTCCGAGCACATTGTTGATCTTGTGTGAACCCGTGTGGTTAAGGTCTTCGCGCTTGAGAATCACGCGAGCTCCGCCGGCGTGCTCGGCAAACCGCGGAACCTCGGTGATGATGCTCGGGCGGCCCGTGTACGTGGCATGAAGCTGCGCGAGCTCAACCTGGAAGGCAGGGTCGGTTCGAGCGGCGTTGTACGCCGCATCCAGCTCGTCGAGTGCCGCGATGAGTGACTCGGGCACGAAACGCCCGCCGTACTCGCCAAAATAGGGGCCAAGTTCTTCGCGCAAAAGGGTCATGAGACTGCCAGGAATTCTGTGAGAGTGGCGATGGGATCGCCCGTAACGAGAGCCTCGCCCACGAGCACGACATCTGCTCCTGCGCGGCGGTAGTGAGCGACATCGGCGGGAGTCTTGACGGCAGACTCGGCAACGCGGATGACTCCGCTCGGAATCTGGTCGGCGAGACGACCGAACAGATCCTGGTCAAGCTCGAAGGTGCTGAGATCGCGCGCGTTCACACCGACAACGTCTGCGCCGAGGTCGAGGGCGCGATCGAGTTCCTCGGCGGAGTGCGTCTCGACGAGCGGAGTCATGCCGAGCTCGTTGATGAGTGCGAACAGCTGCGACAGGGTCGGCTGGTCGAGAGCCGCGACGATAAGAAGCACGAGGTCGGCACCAGCGGCCCGCGCCTCGAGTACCTGGTACGGCTCCGCGATGAAATCCTTGCGCAGCACGGGAAGCGACACGGCATCGCGCACCGCTTCGAGATCGGCGAGCGAGCCACCGAACTTGCGACCCTCGGTCAGCACGCTGATGGCGCTTGCGCCACCCGTCTCGTACGAGACCGCGAGGCTCGCCGGGTCGACGATGTCTGCGAGGGCACCGCGCGACGGGCTCGCGCGCTTGATCTCCGCGATGATGTGCACCCGGTCGCGAGGTGCGAGCGCCGACAGCACATCGAGTGCCGGCGGGCGGGCCAATGCTGCCGATTCAACGTCGGCGATACTGCGGACAGCGCGACGCTCCGAAGCGTCGAGGAGAGCTCCGGCTACGAGATCGCTTAGCACCCTAGCTGTGCGCCTTGGGAGTCAGCTTTGCGCCATCGACGCCGTAGCCAGCCTTGGCCAGCACCCACCCGACGAGCGCGCCAACGACGACGAGACCGGCGGATGCGACAACCAGCCAGGCAATGTCGAACCAGAAGGCAAGAGTGCCGATCGCAAACGCGACCAGCATGATGATGACGGCCGTCCAGGCGGCCGGCGAGTTTCCGTGGCCGGGGTCAGACTCGTTCATCGTTCATGCTCCATTCGTTGGGGACAGTACAAATTCTAGCGGGATGCGCGACCTAGGTTGGGTCGCGTCCGTCGCTCAGCGCGTCCCAATCCCCCGCCGCCGAGTGTTCGCCTTCGGCCTCTTCCAGGCGCACCGCCTGGTACTTGCGGGACGACGCGGGCCACGCGCGAGCGGTGACAACGATCATCAGCCCCAAGAGCGTCAACAGCACCCCGAAAAGCAACGTCAACAAGGGCCACGGGGTTGAGGAGATTGCCGAAACGAGGTCACCGACCGATTCAGCGCCCGACACTCCCGTGGCCGACGTGATCGCTCGAGCGGAGGCTTCCACCGGGTCTGCGAGGGCGATCGCGGCAGACGTGATGACGAGCCCGCCGAGGGCCGCCTGCAGTAATCCCAGGATCACGCGGAACACGACGCCCGCAATAACCAGCGCTCCCGCGAGGGCCAGGCCCGACAGGGCTAGCGCCGTGAGAGCCGGAGCGGCGACATCCCCCGCCACCGACAGCGCCTGGCCAGTCTCGAGCCGAACGACAAACCACACCTGAGTCCAAGCCAGCAGGGTCAGTGCGCTCAGAACGATCCCGAGAAGGATCGCCGTGAGCTTGAGCCGCCGAGGGTTCATTGGATGCGTCGCATCGCGTTGGCTACAGCAACAGCGCGCAACGGTGCTGCGGCCTTGTTCTGGGACTCCTGGTGCTCGGCCACCGGATCGGAGTCCGCCACGAGCCCAGCCCCGGCCTGCACCCGCGCGAGGCCACCGACGATCGTTGTCGTTCGGATGGCGATCGCGAGGTCTGCATCACCAGCGAAGTCAAGGTAGCCGACGACTCCGCCGTACACGCCGCGCTGAGCCGGTTCCAGTTCGTCGATGATCTCGAGCGCGCGAGGCTTGGGTGCTCCCGACAGTGTGCCCGCCGGGAAGGTGGCGCGGAAGACGTCGACCGACGTCGCACCGGGCGTGAGATCGCCCTCGACCGATGAGACGAGGTGCATGATGTGGCTAAACCGCTCAACCTGCATGAACTCGGTCACCTCGACGGTGCCGGGCTTGCACACCTTGAGCAGGTCGTTGCGAGCAAGGTCAACGAGCATGAGGTGTTCGGCCTGCTCCTTCTGGTCGGCGAGCAGTTCCTCCGCGAGGTCGAGATCGGCTTCGGGGGTCTCCCCGCGGGGACGCGAACCGGCAATGGGGTGCATGTACACACGGTCACTCGACACCTTCACGAGCGCCTCCGGGCTCGACCCGACGATCGAGTATGCCTCCCCCGCCGTGTCGACGAGCGTGAGGAGGTACATGTAGGGGCTGGGATTGAGCGTGCGCAGTACCCGGTAGACATCGATGGGCTCTGCCGTGATTTCGTGGTCGAAGCGCTGCGAGATCACGACCTGGAACACATCGCCGTCACGGATGTACTGCTTGGACTGCTCGATCGCGGTCGCAAACGCCTCGGGGGTCACCCGAGGAATGGGCGTGGGTGCAATCGACAGGTCGACATCGGCGAGCCAGGCTTCGCTCGGCCGCGCGACCCCCGCCTGCAAGGCGTCAAGACGCGACTGCGCGCCGTTCCAGAGCGCATCTGCATCCTCAGTGCCGTCGTTGAGGGCGGCCGCGATCAACAGCACCGTGCCGAAACGATGGTCGAGCACCACGAGTTCGGAGACGAAGCTCAGCGCCTGGCCAGGCACGCTGAAGTCGGCAGGGGGAACATGCGGGAGCCGCTCGATCTGGCGGATTGCCTCCCAGCCGATGAATCCCACGAGGCCGCCCGTGAGGGGCGGATGCCCGTCGACCCGCGGGGTGCTCCACCGTTCGTAGAGGTGTGAGAGCGCATCGAGAGGCCCACCGGGGGCATCCGGTCCCAGAGCCCGGTCGGCGGCAAGCCCGTAGTCGAGCCACGCCACCGCGTCATCCACCTGGGTGAGAACGCCGAAGCTCGAGACACCCACGAAGGAAAAACGAGACCAGATCCCGCCCTGCTCCGCAGATTCGAGCAGAAAGGTGCCGGGCTTTCCCTCTGCGAGCTTGCGATAGATGCCGACCGGCGTTTCGCCATCGGCAAAGATCTCCCGGATGACGGGCACGACGCGATGCCCGGCGGAGAGGCGCTGCTCAAAGTCGGCGCGTGTCGTCGTGCTGGTCATTCTGGTTCTCCGAGTGCGGGGCTGAGAGGGTCAACGTCGAAACAGGCGTGGGCGCCAGTGTGACAGGCGGGACCGTGCTGGTCGACGGTCACGAGAATCGCGTCGCCGTCGCAGTCGAGGGCCGCACCGCGGACGAATTGCCGATTGCCGCTCGTGTCGCCCTTGCGCCAGAACTCCTGGCGGCTGCGGCTCCAAAAGGTGACGCGACCCTCGGTGAGCGTCCGGCGCAGGGCCTCCGCGTTCATGTACCCCAGCATGAGCACCTCTTTCGAGTCCCACTGCTGGATGATCGCGGGCATGAGTCCATTGTCACCAAAGGTGACGCGCTCGAGAACCTCGCCCACAGTGGCTTCAGTCAATTCGCTCATCGCACAACCATCCCAGCTTCATCCAATGCCCGTTTAACGTCGCCGACCGTGAGCTCGCCGTTGTGAAAAACGGATGCCGCGAGCACGGCGTCAGCACCGGCGGCAATGGCAGGTGCGAAGTCGCCGACGGCCCCGGCTCCCCCGCTCGCGATGACGGGAACCGAGCTCAAGTCGCGCATCGCTTCGATCAGTTCCAGATCGAAGCCCTGCTTGGTGCCATCGGCGTCGATCGAGTTGACGAGCAACTCGCCTGCGCCACGCTCGATCGCTTCACGAGCCCACGCAAGGGCGTCGATGTCGGTCTCGGTGCGACCGCCGTGCGTGGTGATCACGTAACGACCGCCGCTGCGTTTGACATCGAGCGACAACACGAGCGCCTGGGCGCCGAACCGGTCGGCGATCTCGCTGAGCAAGTCGGGTCGAGCAATGGCCGCGCTGTTGACGCCGATCTTGTCGGCGCCGTTGGCCTGCAGGCGCGCGACGTCGTCAGCAGACCGCACACCTCCCCCGACGGTCAGCGGAATGAAGACCTGTTCGGCGGTCGCGCGCACGACGTCGTACATCGTGGCTCGATTGTCGACGGTTGCCTTCACGTCGAGAAAGGTGATCTCGTCGGCACCCTGCTCGTAGTACTTGCGAGCAAGCTCTACGGGGTCGCCGGCGTCGCGGAGGTTGAGAAAGTTGACACCCTTGACCACGCGACCCGCAGCAACATCCAGGCACGGGATGACGCGGACTGCCACGTCCACGATCAGAGCCTTGCAGCGTGGATCGGGCTGACGAGAATCGCTCGGGCGCCGATCTCGTACAGCTCATCCATGACGTGGTTGGTGTCGGCGCGCGGCACCATCGCCCGCACGGCAACCCACTCGGGGTCGTGTAGGGGCGAGATCGTGGGGCTTTCGATGCCCGGAGTCACGCGAGTGGCGGCCTCGAGAAGCGTCACGGGCACGTCGTAGTCGATGAGCACATACTGGCGAGCAACCAGAACGCCCTGAAGTCGTCGCTGCAGCACAGAAATGCCGGCGAGGTCGGGCTTGGCACTGACGAGCACGGCAGTCGACTGCAGAATGACCGGCCCGATGATCTCAAGGCCCTGCGCCCGAAGGGTCGAACCCGTCTCGACCACGTCGGCCACCACGTCGGCCACACCGAGTTTGACCGCGGATTCGACAGCGCCGTCGAGGGCGACGATCCGCACCTGAACACCGTTGCGCGCAAGGAAGTCCCCCACGAGGGCGGGATAACTCGTGGCGATCCTGAGCCCCGCCAGATCGGCAAGATTATCGCCCTGACCGGGAGGCGCGGCGAAGCGGAACGTGGAGTTCGCGAAATCGAGCGTCGCGATCTCCTGGGCCTCGCTGCGCGAGTCGAGCAGCAGATCGCGGCCCGTGATACCGACGTCGAGCGCGCCCGACCCCACGTACGTGGCGATGTCGCGAGGACGCAGGTAGAAGAACTCGACGTCGTTTCGCGCGTCGAGCGCGCTCAGGGCTCGTGGGTCACGGCGACCGGCGTACCCGGCTTCCTGCAGCATCTCGGCGGCAGTTTCGCTCAGCGACCCCTTATTCGGGATGGCAACTCTCAGCATGATGGTCTTTCGGTCGAAGGGAGGTGGCGGGGCTATCTCGTTAGAGATGTCGCCAGATATCCGCGGGGGTCAGACCCTTCGCGACCATGAGCACCTGCAGGTGGTAGATCAGCTGCGATATCTCCTCAGACGTCTCGTCGTCGGACTGGTACTCGGCAGCCATCCACACTTCGGCGGCCTCTTCGACGATCTTCTTGCCGATGGCATGCACGCCAGCATCCAACTGGGCAACCGTGCCCGAGCCCTCGGGGCGCGACACGGCTTTCTCGCTCAGTTCAGCGAACAGCTCGTCGAAGGTTTTCACGGGACAAGCGTATCGGCATCCGCCAACACGCCTGTCCCGCGGAGGGTTAGCGAACGCCGAGCAGGTCAATCACGAAGGTGAGCGTGCGACCCGACAGGCGGTGACCCCCGCCAGCGGGACCGTAGGCGAGGTGCGGCGGGCAGATGAGCTGGCGGCGGCCGCCCACCTTCATGCCAGGAATTCCCTCCTGCCAGCCCTTGATGAGACCGGAGAGCGGAAACTCGATGGACTGCCCCCGGCTCCAGCTCGAGTCGAACTCCTCGCCCGACTCGAAGTCGACTCCGAGGTAGTGCACGTCAACGGTTGACCCGGGGAGAGCCTCGGCGCCCGTGCCCTCTTCGATGTCGATGATTACGAGTTCGGTGGGCTCGGGGCCCTCGTAGAACTCGACTTCCGGCTTGGTTCTGGGTGAATCTGTCATGCTGCTATCCAAGCAGATGGCGGAGGGGACACCATGGACAGCACCGAACTCGCGCACCTGACCCACGCAGTGCAGGTTGCCGCGCGGGCCCGCAGCAACGGCAATCATCCCTTCGGCGCGATACTCGTAACGCTCGACGGCACCATCGTCGAGGCCGAGAACACCGTCGTGACAGACCACGATCCGGCCGGCCACGCAGAGACCAACGTCGTGCGTCGTGCCGCTCGGCAACTCACTGCGGCCGAGCTCTCGGGCGCGACCCTGTACACGTCGACCGAACCGTGCGCCATGTGCTGCGGCGCGATCTTCTGGGCGGGTATTCCGCGGGTGGTCTTTGCACTCTCCGAGAAGGCGCTCGTCGCCATGGTTCCCGTGGGCTCCGGCGAGGGCATTCTCGACCTGCCCAGCCGCGAGGTGTTTTCACGGGGAAGCCGAGTCACCCAGGTGATCGGTCCGATTGCAGCACCGGGGGCCGCCGAGGTGCACGAGGGGTTCTGGCAGTAGCTAGTGCGCGTGTCCGGCCGCTGCCTGGCGCAGGGCCGCTATCTGCAGCGCTGGGTCGTCGGACCGGAACACGGCCGACCCCGCCACGAACGTGTCGGCGCCCGCGTCCCGGGCGACCTCGATCGTGGTGAGGTCGATGCCGCCGTCAACCTGCAGCCAGACATCCGTGTCGCTGGCGTCGACGGCATCGCGGAGAGCTCGGAGCTTGGGCATCGTCGACACCATGAAGCTCTGGCCCCCAAAACCGGGCTCCACGGTCATGACGAGCACCTGATCGAACTCATCAAGCAAGTCGATGTAGGGCGTCGCATCCGTGCCCGGCTTGAGCGCAATACCCGCTCGTGCGCCGAGGGATCGCAGGGTGCGCGCGAGCTCGACCGGATGCTCGGTGGCTTCCGCGTGGAATGTGACTGAGGCAGCCCCCGTGCGCGCGTAGTCAGGGGCCCAGCGGTCGACGTCCTCGATCATCAGGTGCACGTCGAGGGGGCGCGCTGAGACCTCCTGAAGGCGACCGACCATTTGCAGCCCGAACGTGAGGTTGGGCACGAAATGGTTGTCCATGACGTCGACGTGCACGAAGTCTGCACTCTCGATCCGGCGGAGTTCGCTCTCGAGGTTCGCAAAGTCGGCCGCAAGGATGCTCGGGTTGATGCGCACTGCCATGGATTAGACCTTACTGAGCGTTGTCGGGCTTGCTGAGCAACTGGATGAACATCGCATCGGTGCCGTGCCGATGCGGCCAGAGCTGCACGTGACTCGCTTCGGGAAGGTCGAGCGGTTCACGCGCGATCGACTGCACGACCGACGGCGTATCGACCTTCTCGACCCCCGGAAACTTGCGAAGCACGGATGCGACGATCGACTTGGTCTCGGCCGCGTGAGGCGAACACGTCACGTAGGCGAGAATTCCGCCCGGCTTGAGAGCCTCGAGCGCCGAGGCGAGCAACTTAGCCTGAAGATTGCCGAGCCCCGCGACGTCGCTCGGCTGCTTGCGCCACCGCGCCTCCGGCCTGCGACGCAGTGCACCGAGCCCGGTACAGGGAGCGTCGAGGAGGATGCGATCGAAACTGTTCGGATACGCAGCGCCGACCGTGGTGCCGTCGAGTTCCCACACGTCGGGAGCGGGTTCGAACACGGCGAGAGCCTTGCGCACAAGCTCGGCACGCGCGGGCACGAGTTCGTTCGCGGTCAGGATCGCTCCCCCCTGTGCCGCCTCAGCCGCGAGGAGGGCGGCCTTGCCGCCCGGTCCTGCGCACAGGTCGAGCCACTGCTCGCCCGCCCTGACCGGCCGCGCCCGGCTCAGCGCCAGTGCCGCCAGCTGCGAGCCCTCATCCTGAACGCGCGCCCTGCCTTCGCGAACGGCGACGAGTTTGAGCGGGTCTCCCCCGTCGAGCACCGCACCGACGGGCGAGTATTCGGCTGGGTAGGCATCCAACTCGGCCTGCGTTGAGTGTCCGGGCAGCGCCACGAGGCTCACGCGGGGGGCAACGTTATCGGCCGCGAGCAACGGCTCCAGTTCGCTCTCCCTCCCCTCCGCGACGAGCACCTGCCGAAAGGCTCGCGTCACCCACAGGGGGTGCGAGTACTCGAATGCGAGTGCTTCTTCGCCGGAGTTCGCCTGCGCAAGCACACGCTCGCGCCACGTCTCCGGGTCGGTACGTGTGATGGTGCGAAGCACGCCATTGACAAAGCCCACAGCCGAGTTGGATCCCACGGTCTTGGCAAGCTGCACCGATTCGTCGACAGCGGCATGCTGGGCTACCCGCATCGAGAGCAATTGGTGGCAGGCCAGGCGAAGCACGTCGAGGATGGGAGGGTCGATCTTGCCCACATCGCGACCCGCGGCCATGGCGATGATGCGGTCGTAGTAGCCCTGCATACGAAGGGTGCCGTAGGTGAGTTCTGTCGCGAGACCCGCGTCAGCATCAGACAGCTTTGCGCGCCCGAGCCGCACAGGCAGCAGCAGGTTGGCATACGCATCCGAGTCTCGAACAGCCATGATGACGTCGAGAGCTATTCGACGGGCCGGCTGCGGCTGGCTCACGAGTTCACCTGGCGCCCGCGCCACCACGCCGCTGCATCCATGGCCTTTCGACCGGCCGGATGCACGGTCAGGAGTTCTACGGGGGTCGTGCTGGTGCCCACGACGACTGCTTTCTCGGCGAGACCGAACTCTCCGGGCTCTAGTGGAACGACATCGCGCGCGATCGCGGCGCGAAGAATCTTGAGGCGTGCGCCGTCGAAGGTGGTTGAGGCTCCCGGCTCCGGCGTGACGCCGCGGATCAGGTCGGTGACGCGATCTGCTGGTTGGTTCCAGTCGATCTCGCCGTCGACGACGGTGAGTTTGGGCGCGAGCGTGACCTCGCCGACCTGGGGCTCGGCGTGCGCGGTGCCCCGAGACAGGGCATCCACCACGCGCGCGAGCAGCACCGCTCCCGACTCTGAGAGGGTGTCGAGCAGGTTGCCGGCAGTCTGGAGGCCGCCGATGGGCTCCGTTAGTTGCCCGTAGATGTCGCCAGCGTCGAGCTCCTCGACGAGTTGGAACACGGTCGCGCCCGTTATTTCGTCGCCAGCTATGATCGCGCGCTGCACGGGCGCTGCTCCACGCCAGCGCGGCAGCAGGGAAAAGTGCACGTTGATCCAGCCGAGCCGCGGCGCGGAAAGCAATGGTTCCCGAACGAGGCCGCCGTAGGCGACGATCACACCGAGGTCGGGCGAGAGCTGCTGAACGGCTTCGGTCGCGGCGCCCGCGAGGCGATTGGCCTTGATGACGGGAAGGCCAAGCTGCTCGGCAGCGACGGCCACCGCTGTCGGCGTCAACACCCCTCGACGGCCCTGCGGCGAATCTTGCCGCGTGATGACGGCCACGATCTCGTGGTCGGTTTCGTTCAGGAGCCTGAGGCTCGGTACGGCAGCCGACGGACTACCTGCAAAAACGATCCTCATGCTGCAATTGTCTCAGGCCTCAAGGAAGGGCTCGACATCGTCGAAGCGCACCTTGAGCGTCGGCGCGCCGGGGCCTCGCGTGCCCTTGGCCGCGGGTGGCCTGCGCCGGTTGGTCGCCGCCTTGATGACCTCTGCGCGCAACGCCGTTGCTGCTTGCGCGCCCTGTGAGTAGTCGAAGCGAACAATCGTGCGCACCGATCCTGCTCCAATGTCGACGGGGCCGAGGATGTCGCTGCCGTCAACGGGCACTGCCGCGATCGCTTTCGACACGGCCTCGAGCGCACCGGTCAGAGTCGCGACTCGCACCGCCGGGGGAAACCGCAAGCGGCGGCGGTCGGCCAGTTCGGCTCGAGCAAAGTCGGCGTGGCGCCAGGTCACGAGAGCCGTCGCGAGGGCACCGCCGACTCCCACGAGCACGGTCGTTGCGCCCCCGGCGGCAAGAGCAACGGCATTCGACCACCAACGCAAGCAGTCTTCGGCAACTCTCAGGCTCTCTCGGGCAACCATCCGTTCTCCGTCGAGAAGGAGCACGGCTCGGTAGCCGCCTGCCGCAACCGGCTCGGCGCCGCGAGTCGCGATCACGAGCGCGGGCTCCGCTCCCACCGACAGGATCGGCCTCTCCCCATCGGCAATGATGATGCGGACGCCGGGAAACGCCCGACCCAGGTCTTCGGCGGTGCGCGTCGCGCCGTTGCCGACGAAGCGAAGCTTCTCCCCTTCACAGTGCGAGCACCGCCAATTGACGGCGAGGGCACCGCACCACGAGCACGCGGGCACGGCGCGAGCCGTTTTTTGCGACAGCGGACCCTCACAACGCTCGCAACGAGCTGTCTGTTGGCAGTCAGCACACGCGAGGCGGGGCGCATAGCCCGGTCGTGCAACCTGAACGAGCACGGGCCCGAATTCAAGAGCTTTGCGAGCCGTCTGCCACGCCGACGAAGGAATGCGCGCCTGAGCTGCGAGCCTGTCCCCGCCTGCCTGCTGGAGGGTGGGCACGACTTTGGGGAGCACGAGCGGCCGGGGTGACACCGACCGCACCCAGCCGACCTCGACAAGCCGTTCCACTTCAGTGCTGCGCGAGTGGCCGAGAAACACCAGTGCGCAGCCCTGCTGCTCCTGCCGAAGCAGCGCCGCATCACGAGCGTGCACGTACGGACTGAGCGGCTCGCTGTGCAAGGGATCGCCGTCATCCCACAGCGCGATCAATCCGAGGTTCGATGCGGGCGCATAGACGACCGATCGATTGCCGACTATGGCGAGTGGTTGGTCGGTAAGCGTGCTGAGGAACGCGCGGTAGCGGTCGGGGTTGGACTGCCGTGCATCCAGCCGCACTACCTGGTGCTCGGGCAGCACGGCTCGGAGCGCCGCCTCCAGCTGTTCCTGGTCGCGATAGTCAGGAACGGCGAGAATCGCGGTGCGCCCGCTCGCGAGCGTGCACGCCGCGGCAGCTGCCATGGTCACGGCCCAGCCGCCCACCCAGACGCCATCCGGCAGCTCCCTGACGAGCGGAATAGCGTCGACGGCGAGGCGTTCATTGGCCGCAAGAGCGGCTTCGATCGTCGCGTCGCCGTAGCCGTCGATAGGCGGGGCGACCACGACGGCAAACGGCTCGTTGGAGTCGTCGGCGAGGTAGGCCTTCTCGACCCGCACCTGCCGGTTGGGAACGGCCAGCCGAACGATGTCACTTGCCGATCCCGCGGCACGATCGGCGGCCCGTCGGGCGAGCAGCCACGCCTCCGGAGTGAGCACGCGGATGGGTGAAACCACTGAATCGAGTTCGCTCAATACCCCCGTGTATTCGCCGGAGTCGACCACTTCCACGATGAACCCATCGGCAACACGACCGGCGGAACGCAACGGCACCTTGACGCGCACACCGGGCACGGCAGTGTCGCGAAGGTGCTCGGGGATGCCGTAATCGAAGAGCCGATCGAGCTGCGGCAGGGGTGAATCGACGAGCACCCGGGCGATGGACGCCGGGGACACGACTACAGGCCGCTCGCGCTCCTGAGAGCGTCGACTCGATCGATCTTCTCCCAGGTGAAGTCGGGCAATTCACGCCCGAAGTGGCCGTAAGTGGCCGTCTGGGCGTAGATGGGTCGCAGCAGGTCCAGCTCTCGGATGATCGCGCCGGGGCGCAGGTCGAACACGTCGTTGATAGCCCCGATGATCACCTCATCCGAGACATGGCCCGTGCCAAACGTCTCGACGTAGAGCCCGACCGGTCGCGCTTTGCCGATGGCGTACGCCACCTGCACCTCGAGGCGGTCAGCAAGACCGGCCGCTACGGCGTTCTTTGCAACCCAGCGCATGGCGTATGCCGCCGAGCGGTCGACTTTCGACGGGTCTTTTCCGCTGAACGCTCCGCCACCGTGGCGGGCGGCGCCACCGTAGGTGTCGACGATGATCTTGCGGCCCGTGAGACCCGCGTCGCCCTGGGGCCCACCGATCTCGAACCGGCCCGTGGGGTTGATGAGAACGCGCAGGTTCGAGAAGTCGAGATCGGTGCGCTCGATGACCGGGCGAATCACGAGCTGCTCGACCTCGCGACGAAGGTCATCTGTCGATACCTGGGGCGAGTGTTGGGTGGAGACGACGACCGTGTCGATCGTGCGCGGCACTACCCCGTCGTAGCCGATCGTGACCTGCGTCTTGCCGTCGGGGCGCAAGTAGTCGACCACGCCCGAGTGCCGCACCTCGGCGAGCTTCTCGGCCATTCGGTGCGCCAGCCAGATGGGAAGGGGCATGAGCTCGGGAGTCTCGGTCGTCGCGTAACCGAACATGATGCCCTGGTCTCCCGCACCCTGGCCGTCGCCCGCATCGTCGCTGGACTCCTCGCGGCTCTCGATGGCGTTGTCGACGCCCTGGGCGATATCGGGCGACTGGCCGCCAATTGAGATCGAAACGCCGCACGAGCGGCCGTCGAACCAGACATCCGACGAGTTGTACCCGATGTCTGAGATGCGTTTGCGCACAATGGAGGGGATGTCGACGTAGCCGCTCGTCGTTACCTCGCCGGCGACGTGCACGAGACCCGTCGTGACGAGAGTCTCGACGGCGACACGAGCTTGGGGATCGACGGCGAGCAGTGCATCGAGGATGCTGTCGCTGATCTGGTCGCAGATCTTGTCGGGGTGCCCCTCGGTGACGGACTCCGAGGTGAACAGGCGCAAGGGCGAACTCATGGGGTGGCTCGTCTCAATCTGTAGTAATGAAACTCGTGGTCTCAGAGCGATGTGGACAGGACATCCAGAATACGATCAGCCACCGACTGCTTGGAGCCGCTGGCTTGGCCCACTATAGCTCCGGCCTTGTCGAGGACCATGACCGTATTGCGCTCCGTTGCAAAACCCTCGGTCCAGCCGACCCTGTTGACGACCAGATAGTCAGCGCCCTTGCGCGCGATCTTCGCGCGCCCAATTTCCAGGAGGGCGTCGTCGTCGGCCTCGGTCTCGGCAGCGAAGCCGACGATGACCTGCCCCGCCGTGCGCTTCTCTGCGAGACCTTTGAGGATGTCGGGATTCTTGACGAGTCGAAGATCGAGCACGTCGCCCTGAGTCTCCTTCTTGATCTTCTGCCCGGCAACCGACTCCGGCCGATAGTCGGCGACGGCGGCGGCCATGATGACCACGTCGGCCGAGCCGGCGGCCTCGTCGACCGCCTGGGCCAGCTCGAGCGTCGACCCGACCCGCACCACGGCGATGGAGGTGGGAGCGCTCACCTCAAGGTTGGCGGCGATCAGAGTGACGTCTGCACCGCGTGCGGCCGCGGCCCGCGCGAGCGCGACGCCCTGCCTGCCACTGGACCGATTACCGATGAACCTCACGGGGTCGAGGGGCTCGCGAGTGCCCCCCGCGGTCACGAGGATGCTCCGACCGGCGAGATCCCGGCGGCCCGCGACCGCACGCAACGCCTGCTCGACGATGTCATCGGGCTCGGACATCCGGCCAGGTCCTGCGTCTGTGCCGGTGAGTTGACCGACTGCGGGGCCTACCACGGTGATGCCGCGAGAAACGAGAGTTGCAATGTTGGCTGCCGTCGCCGGGTTCTGCCACATCTCGGTGTGCATCGCGGGTGCGATCACCACAGGTGCGGTCGACGCGAGAATGGTGTTGCCGAGCAGGTCGTCTGCCAGGCCCGCGGCGAGCTTCGCCACCGTGTTCGCTGTGGCCGGGGCCACGACAATCAAGTCGGCCGCCTGGCCAATGGCGACGTGGCGAACCTCGGCAACGCCCTCGTAAAGATCTGAGTGCACGACGTTGCGGCTGATGGCTTCGAGAGTGGGGCGCCCCACGAAACGCAGCGCGTTCTCGGTGGCGACGACATGCACATCGTGGCCGGCGAGCACCAGTGCGCGCACAACAGAAACCGCCTTGTACGCAGCTATGCCGCCGGTGATACCGACGACCACGTTCAAGGCGGTCACAGTCTGTCTAGCTCGACGACCGAGTTACTCGGACGAGAGGCGCTTGAGCTCGAGCTTGTCTTCGTTGATCTCGTGAAGAGCAACCGAGAGCGGCTTGTCGTCGATCGTGGAGTCGACGAGGGGCCCGACGTTGTCGAACAGGCTGCCTTCGTGGAGGTCGGCGTAGTAGTCGTTGATCTGTCGTGCGCGCTTGGACGCGAAGATCACGAGCTGGTACTTCGAGTCGACCTTCGACAGCAGCTCGTCGATGGGCGGGTCAATGATTCCGGAGTGCTTGTCGGCCATGGATATTCTCCTTAAAGGGGGGAAGTGGTCGCGCTGAAAGCCTTCACAGGCGCGGGCGCATCCATCAATTCTACGACCTCGCGGGCGGCTTGGCCGACTTCTCGGTTGATTACCTTCGCGTCGAACTCGTCCTGGGCCGCCAATTCGACCTTCGCGGTCTCCAAACGACGCTGCTGCTCCTCTGGCCCCTCGGTGCCGCGACCGATGAGTCGGCGCACCAATTCTTCCCAGGTCGGGGGCAACAGAAAGACCAGCAGGGCCTCGGGCATCACCGAACGCACCGACCGCGCACCCTGCAGGTCAATCTCCAGCAGAACGCGTTTTCCGGCAGCGAGAGCCTCGTCGATGGGAGGTCGCGGAGTGCCGTAGCGGAACGAGTTGTGAACGGTGGCCCACTCGAGCAACTCCCCCGCCGCAATCTTGCGGTCGAACTCGTCGTCGGTGACGAAGTAGTAGTGAACTCCATCGATCTCACCGGGGCGAGGCTTGCGGGTTGTCGCAGAAACACTCAGCTGCACGTGCGGGTAATGGTCGCGAATGTAGGCGGAAACAGTGCCCTTTCCGACCGCAGTGGGGCCGGCGAGCACGACGAGACGCGAAGGTTCCGCGCCCTGGCGACCGACGAGGTAGTCACGCAGCCGCTCGCGCTGACGGAGGCCCAGGCCACCGACCCTCTTTTTGTCGGATATCTCCAGCTCGCTCATGACGCGTTCGACCCGGGTCGGGCCAAGCGTGGGCACGCTCGTGAGCAACTCCCGAACCCGCAGACCCGCCTCGACGCTGTCGGGGATGTCCCACCCCACCTGGGCGACAGACAGCGCGGTGCGCTCCTTCGTGGCGATGGCATGCTTGACCGCGGCTCGGGCCTGACGAGCGGCTACGGCCGCACGCCCGGCGGCGGCTCGATCGACTTCGGGCGGTGCGGGGCGCGGGGTCATGAGACGAGCGCCTTTCGAAGCTCCTCGGCGTGTCGCGCCAGTTCGGCGGCGATGCCATCCGCTCCTGCACGCAGCACGCTACGGCCGACGTTGGCTACGACATTGCCGCTCACCGACCCATACAGTCGCGGCAACTCGGAGAGCAGGGCGCCCTGTTCCCCGAAACCGGGCGCGAGGATAGGCGTCGCAGACAGGGCAGCTCGCTGCACCCCGTAGTCGGTGAGGGTGACGGTCGAGCCGATCACCACCCCTACCGAGCCGAGGGTCGACGCGTCATTGAGGCGTTCCACTTCGCCGACGATACCGGCAGCAACCGTCGAACCAGCAAAGTCGCCCGCGGCAATCACTGCCGTCTGGGTCGACACGGCCTCGGGATTGGATGTGGCAGCGAGAACGAACAGCCCCTTGCCCGCCGACCGGGACAGGGCGATCGGTTCGGCAATCGACCCCACGCCCTGATAGGCCGAGATCGTCATTGCATCGGCCTCGAGGGGACTGCCCGGCGTGAGCCACGCCTCGCCGTAGGCCGCGACAGTCGACCCGACATCACCGCGCTTGACGTCAGCGATGACAATAAGCCCAGCGGCCCTCGCGGCAGTGATCACCTCTTCCAGTACCGCGTATCCCGAGGAGCCGTGCCGTTCGAAGAAGGCGACCTGCGGCTTGACGATACCGATGGTTGCGGCAGCGGCATCCACCGCCCGCATCGACAACTCGCGCACACCCGCTGCGGTATCGGGCAGCCCCCAGGCATCGAGCAGAAACGCGTGGGGGTCGATACCGAGACACAGCTGCCCGCGGTCTGCGAAGACCGCCGCCAGACGCTCGCCGAAACTATGCATGAGCTCGCGCGAGGCTCGCCGCCCGCTCGATCGCGTAATCCTGCAGCGACTTCACCTCGAAGCCGTCGCGGATGGCCTCGAATGAGGCGACCGCGGCACCCAACTGGGCGATCGTGGTGAAGAGCGGCTTGTCGGCGGCGACCGTTGCGGTGCGGATTTCGTAGCCGTCGGCGCGGGCGCTGCGGCCGCTCGGCGTGTTGATCACGACATCAACCTCGCCGTTATTGATGAGTTCCACGATCGACGGCTGGCCTTCGACGACCTCCTGGCCCATGAAGTACTTGCGAACAACACGAGCCTCGATGCCGTTGCGGGCGAGCACCTCCGCCGTGCCTTCGGTGGCGAGAATCTCGAAACCGAGTTGGCTGAGGCGCAGTACCGGAAGGATGATGGCGCGCTTGTCACGGTCGGCGACGGAGACAAATACCGCGCCACTGGACGGCAGTCCGCCGTAGGCCGCTTCCTGACTCTTGGCGAAGGCTTTGGGGAAGTTGGAATCGATGCCCATGACCTCACCCGTGGACCGCATCTCCGGGCCAAGCACTGAGTCGACGACATGCCCCTCGATCGTGCGGAAGCGCTTGAACGGCAGCACGGCCTCCTTGACGGCGACCGGCGAATCCATGGGCACAACCGAACCGTCCTGCGCGGGCAGCAGCCCTCCGTCGACGAGCGAGCGGATGCTCTGGCCCACCATCACGAGCGAGGCCGCCTTAGCCAGCGGAATGCCGAGGGCCTTCGAGACGAAGGGAACCGTGCGCGACGCCCGCGGATTGGCCTCGAGCACGTAGAGGATGCCCTGACCGATCGCGAATTGCACGTTGATGAGACCGCGTACGCCGATGCCGGCCGCGATCGCGAGCGTCGCTTCTCGCACCCGATTGATCACATCGCGCCCGAGCGTCACAGGCGGCAGCGTGCAGGCGGAGTCTCCCGAGTGGATGCCCGCCTCCTCGATGTGCTCCATGATGCCGCCGATGTAAAGCTCGGAGCCGTCGTAGAGGGCATCGATGTCGATCTCGATCGCGTCATCCAGGAATCGATCGACGAGAAGCGGCGATCCCGGCGCGATAATCGCCTGGTCTTTGACGCGATCGAAGTAGTCGGTCAGAGATTCGGTGTCGTACACGATCTCCATGCCGCGGCCGCCGAGCACGTGGCTCGGGCGAACGAGCACCGGATAGCCGATGTTCTCGGCAATCACAATCGCCTCGTTCATGTTGGTCGCGGTGCCGTTCTTGGGCGCCAGGAGGCCAGCATCATCGAGAATCTTCGAGAACAGGCCGCGCTCTTCAGCGAGGTCGATCGCTTCGGGAGTGGTACCGAGGATGGGGATTCCCGCATCCTTGAGTCCCTGCGCGAGCCCCAGCGCGGTCTGGCCGCCCAGCTGCACGATCACGCCGACGAGCTCTCCCGACTGGCTTTCGGCGTGCAGGATCTCGAGCACGTCTTCGAGGGTGAGAGGTTCGAAGTAGAGCCGGTCGCTCGTGTCGTAATCGGTAGAGACGGTCTCGGGGTTGCAGTTGATCATGATCGTCTCGTACCCGGCGTTGGAGAGAGCGAAGCTCGCGTGCACGCACGAGTAGTCGAACTCGATGCCCTGGCCAATGCGGTTGGGGCCGGATCCGAGAATGACCACCTTGCGGCGGTCGCTCGGCATGACCTCCGTCTCGAGGTCGTAGCTCGAGTAGTGGTACGGAGTGAGCGCGGGGAATTCGCCGGCACACGTGTCGACCGTCTTGTAGACGGGACGCACGTCGAGCTGCCAGCGCAGTGCGCGTACCTCAGCCTCGGTGATACCGCGTAACTGGGCGATCTGAGCGTCACTGAAACCATGGTCTTTGGCGAGACGCAACATCGACTCGTCGAGAGCGTGGAACGACGCGACCTCGAGAGCCACTTCGTTGATGAGCGCAATCTGGTCGACGAACCACGGGTCGATGCCTGTCGCGTCGAAGACTTCCTGGATGCTCGCGCCGGCACGCATCGCCTGCTGCACCGTGACGATGCGGCCGTCTGTAGGAATACTCGCGATAGCCAGCAGCTCCGCCTTGTTTCCGGGCTCGCCTTCCCAGTGGAAGCTGCTGCCGCGCTTCTCGAGTGAGCGCAGCGCCTTCTGAAGCGCCGTCGTGTAGTTGCGTCCGATCGCCATTGCTTCACCCACCGACTTCATGGTCGTCGTGAGGCGTACATCGGCGGCGGGGAACTTCTCGAACGCGAAGCGCGGCACCTTTACGACCACGTAGTCGAGCGTCGGTTCGAAGCTCGCGGGCGTGACCTTGGTGATGTCGTTGGGAATCTCGTCGAGACGGTAGCCGATCGCGAGCTTGGCCGCGATCTTGGCGATGGGAAACCCGGTCGCCTTACTCGCGAGGGCGCTCGAGCGGGACACGCGGGGGTTCATCTCGATCACGATGACGCGACCGCTCGCGGGGTCGACGGCGAACTGGATGTTGCACCCACCCGTGTCAACACCCACGGCGCGGATGATGTCGATACCAATGTTGCGGAGGTTCTGGTACTCGCGGTCGGTCAGCGTGAGGGCCGGAGCAACGGTTATGGAGTCGCCCGTGTGCACACCCACGGGGTCGACATTCTCGATGGAGCATACGACGACGGTGTTGTCTGCCGTATCGCGCATGAGCTCGAGCTCGTACTCCTTCCACCCGAGAATCGACTCCTCGAGCAGAACCTCGGTCGTGGGGCTTTGGTGCAGTCCGTCGGTGACCATGCGCACGAGCTCTTCGCGCGAGTAGGCGAAGCCCGAGCCGAGTCCACCCATCGTGAAGCTCGGGCGAATCACGAGCGGGTAGCCGAGATCCTCGGCAAAGCCGACGGCCTCGTCGACGGTGTGCGCGATGTAGCTCTTCGCAACATCCGCCCCCGCATCGAGCACGAGCTGCTTGAAGATCTGGCGGTCTTCGCCCTTGTTGATGGCCTCGAAGTTCGCCCCGATGAGCTCGACGTCGTACTTCTCGAGAATGCCGTGGTTGTGCAGGTCGATCGCCGCGTTGAGCGCGGTTTGTCCACCCAGCGTCGGCAGAATCGCATCCGGCTTCTCCTTGGCGATGATGGTCTCGATGACCTGCCACGTGATGGGCTCGATGTAGGTGGCGTCGGCAAAGTCGGGGTCGGTCATGATCGTCGCGGGGTTCGAGTTCACGAGGATGACGCGCACGCCCTCCTCACGCAACACCCGACAGGCCTGCGTTCCGGAGTAGTCGAACTCGGCGGCCTGGCCAATCACGATCGGGCCGGACCCGATCACGAGTACCGAGGTAATGTCTGCGCGCTTCGGCACTAGTTGTTGTCCTTCGCTGTAACGACGAGCTCGCGAAAGCGGTCGAAGAGGTAGTTGCTGTCGTGGGGGCCCGCGGCCGCCTCGGGGTGGTACTGCACGGAGAACGCCGGAATATCGAGCGCGCGGAGGCCTTCGACGACGTTGTCGTTGAGGTTCACGTGGCTCACCTCTACGCGGCCGAAGCCCGTCGACGACTCCAGAATCGTGCCGATCTCGGCCTGCACGGCAAAGCCATGATTGTGGCTCGTGATCTCGGTGCGACCCGTCTCAACATCCACAACCGGCTGGTTGATGCCACGGTGGCCGAACGGGAGCTTGTAGGTGCCGAACCCGAGCGCTCGACCGAGAAGCTGGTTGCCGAAGCAAATACCGAAGAAGGGGATGTTCTCACGCAGGATTCCCTGCAACAGCTCGACGTGGCGGTCGGATGCTCCGGGGTCGCCGGGGCCGTTCGAGAAGAACGCGCCCACGGGTTCGATCGCGAGCACCTGCTCAAGGGTGACGCTCTGGGGCAGCACATGCACGGTGAAGCCGCGTGCTGCGAGGTAATTGAGGGTCGATGTCTTCACGCCCAGGTCGAGCACTGCAAGGTTTCCGATGGACTCGCCCGTGGCCGCAACGACGTACCCGTCAACCGTGGAGACCTCTGCGGAGAGATTACGACCCGACATCGCGTCGGCGCCGCGCACGATGTCTAGCTGTTCCGCTGGCGTGAGGGTCGCGTCTGCACCGGAGAACACGCCGCCGCGCATCGCACCGGCATCTCGCAGGCGGCGCGTGACCGCGCGAGTGTCGATTCCGCTGATACCGACGACGCCCTGCTCGACGAGCTCATCGTCGAGGGTGCCGTTGGCGCGATAGTTCGACACGATGCGGCTGGGGTCGCGCACCACGTAGCCCGAAACCCACACTCGTGACGACTCGGGATCCTCGTCGTTGACTCCCGTGTTTCCGATGTGTGGGGCGGTCATCACGACGATCTGGCCCGCGTAGCTGGGGTCGGTGAGCGTCTCCTGGTATCCCGTCATGCCGGTGGCAAAAACGACCTCACCGAGAGTGCGACCGCGCGCGCCGTAGGCCGCGCCGCTGTAGCGTGAGCCGTCTTCGAGAACGAGAACTGCGGGGTCAGTGCTGAATCTCACTGTGCTTGCCTTTCGATTGCGATGAGGGGCGCGACGGCGCTGGCGAATGCGTCGGGCTCATTCATGCGGAAGTAACTGTCGACCGTGCGATCACCGAGATTCCATTCGATGAGTTGCAGGCCGTCTTGTTCGACGACGCGATCGATCGTCCAGGTCGCCCTGCGGATGCCGCGTAGGTCTGTCACGGGAATCCAGGTGTCGGCCTCGCCGGGCCGCTGCACGAGAAGTCCGCCCGAGCTCACGGTCACCGATGCTGCTCCCCGGAACCCGAGCCCGTGCACCGCGATCCGATCGTAGGGATCCGCGCCCGCAGTCGTCGCCACGTACTTGCCGTCGAACGTGCCGATGGCCGTGCCCAGTTCGGCAGGAACGTCGACGGGGGCCGCCACATTCTTCTGGCGCTTCTGTCGGCTGCGCCAGCCGACGACCAGCAAGCCCAGCATGGCAATGAGGAAGACGATCACGATCGCCATCAAAACGGACCTATCCACGGAGTGCCTCCCGTGCGACGGTGTCGATGTCAACGAGTTCACCGTCGAGCACCGTGGGGTATCCGTTGTGAATGGTTGCGATGACCCGGCCCGGAAGCGTGCGGCCGAGGTAGGGCGAATTGATGCCCTTGCCGCGCAGGTCATCAACCGAGAACTCGCGGCTTGCGTTGGGGTCGTACAGGGTCACGTTGGCGGCACTACCCACGGCAAGCGGGGCGGCGTACCCATCGAGCAGGCCAATCTCCGCGGGCTTGGATGACAGCACGCGCGCAATATCGGACCATGCGAGCTGGCCGGATTCCACGACAGCGGCGTGAACGACGCTCAGCGCAGATTCCAGCCCGACCATGCCGTTGGCCGCTTCGTCCCAGGCACAATCCTTGGCTTCGACCGGGTGCGGCGCGTGATCGGTGGCGACGATGTCGATCGTGCCGTCGGCCAGTGCCGCGCGAAGCGCGTGCACGTCTTCGTCCCGACGAAGGGGCGGGTTCACCTTGAACCGCGAGTCGTACCCCGCCGCGAGCTGCTCCGTGAGCAGAAGGTGGTGGGGGGTGACTTCTGCTGTGACATCCACGCCGCGGGCCTTTGCCCAGCGGATCACGTCGACCGAACCTGCCGTCGACACGTGGCACACGTGCAGGCGAGCACCCACGTGCTGGGCAAGCAGCACGTCACGCGCGATGATCGATTCCTCGGCGACCGCAGGCCAGCCGGCGAGCCCGAGTTCGTTCGACAGGGCCCCCTCGTTCATTTGTGCGCCGAGGGTGAGCCGCGGTTCCTGCGCGTGTTGCGCGACGACACCGCCGAACGTCTTCACGTATTCGAGAGCTCGGCGCATGAGCAGGGCGTCGTGAACGCAGTGGCCGTCGTCGGAGAACACCCGCACCTGGGCGAGCGACTGGGCCATGGCCCCGATCTCCGAAAGCCGCTCCCCCGCGAGTCCAGCCGTCACCGCGCCAATCGGGCGCACGGTGACGTAGCCGTGGCGCTGTCCGAGAGACTGCACCTGCTCGACGACGCCCGCGGTGTCCTGCACGGGAAGCGTGTTGGCCATTGCGAAAACTGCGGTGAATCCCCCGATGGCGGCGGCGCGAGATCCGGTCAGTACCGTTTCACTCTGCTCGAAGCCGGGCTCGCGCAGATGGGTGTGCAGATCGACCAGTCCCGGCAGCGCTATGAGCCCCGAGGCGTCGATGACCCTCGTCGGCGCCTCATCGAGTGCGTCAACGAAGGTTCCGTGAGAAATGAAGAGGTCGCGCCCGGTTCCGTCGGCCAGGGTTGCTCCTGTGATGTGGATGCTCATGCACCGACCTCCGCAGTTCCAGACATCAGGTGATACAGCACAGCCATCCTTACCGAGACCCCGTTGGCAACCTGCTCGAGCACTGTCGATCGACTCGAGTCGGCGGCGTTGGCGGAGATTTCCAGGCCGCGATTCATGGGGCCGGGGTGCATCACCATGGTAGCCGCTGGCAATCGCGCGAGTCGTGCGTCGTCGAGCCCCCACTGGCGGGAGTACTCGCGCGCATTGGGAAAAAATGCCGCGTTCATGCGCTCAGCCTGGATACGTAGCATCATGACCACGTCTGGGCCCTCGCCGAGAGCTCCGTCGAGGTCGTAGCTGACGGCCGCGGGCCAGCCCTCGGTGCTGACCGGCAGAAGAGTTGCGGGGGCAACGAATGTGACCGCAGCGCCGAGCGTCGTGAGAAGCCAGAGGTTTGATCGCGCGACCCGAGAATGCAGGATGTCTCCCACAATGGTCACTGTCACGCCATCGAGCGCCTTGCCGCGCGACTGCGCGCCATGGAGTCGGCGTCGGATCGTAAAGGCGTCGAGCAGGGCCTGGGTCGGATGCTCGTGGGTGCCGTCACCCGCATTGACGATTCCGGCGTCAATCCAGCCGCTGTCGGCGAGCACGCGCGGGGCTCCGCTCGCGGAGTGGCGGATCACGACCGCGTCGGCGCCCATCGCGGCGAGCGTCTGCGCCGTGTCTTTCAGGCTCTCGCCTTTCGAAACGCTCGAGCCTTTCGCGCTGAAGTTGATGACATCGGCGCTCAGCCGCTTGGCCGCGAGCTCGAACGAGACCCGAGTGCGCGTTGAGTCTTCGAAGAACAGGTTGACGACCGTCTTGCCGCGCAGAGCCGGGAGCTTCTTTACCTCGCGGTCGCCCACTCCGGCCATGTCCTCGGCGATATCGAGAATGGCGATCGCGTCGTCGCGGGTCAGATCTTTGGTCGAGAGCAGGTTTCTCATTCGATCGTCACCTCCTCGCTCGCGTCGCTTTCCGCGAGCCGCACGTTGATGCGCTCCTCAGTCGACGTAGGCAGGTTTTTGCCGACAAAGTCAGCCCGGATGGGCAGTTCGCGGTGACCTCGATCGACGAGCACGGCAAGGCGCACGGCTCGCGGGCGACCGAGATCGCTCAGCGCGTCGAGTGCCGCGCGAATCGTGCGACCGGAGTAGAGCACGTCATCGACGAGGATGACCGTCTTTCCGTCGATGCCGCCCGCCGGAATGTCTGTCGGCGAGGGTGCTCGCGTGGGATTCTTTGCCAGATCGTCGCGGTACATCGTGACGTCGAGTGAGCCGACGGTGCCCGAACCGGGTTCGATGCTGTCGAGTATCGCCCCAATCCGCCGGGCAAGGATGACGCCTCGCGTCGGTATGCCGAGGAGCACGAGATCGGATGTTCCCCGGTTGGACTCAAGGATCTCGTGAGAGATGCGAGTCAACGCGCGGGTGATATCAGCCTGCTGCAGCACGGAGCGTGCAGTCATTCTGACCTCCTTCCCCGCCTCTCTGGACGGAACTTAAAGGATGTCTGGTGGCTCCACTATAGCGGGCCTAGCCCCAGCGCTTGAGAAGGTACCTCTCGAGCAGACCGATCAGGGCATCCGTGGTCTTGCCGAGCACGCCAAGCAGCAGGATCGTCAGGAACAGGCGGTCGATGCGGCCGTTGTTCTGGGAATCGACCAGAAGCCAGCCGAGCCCCATCGACGCACCGAGGAGCTCGCCGGCAACCAGGAAGAGCCAAGACTGGGCAAGAGCGAGTCGGAGCGCCGAGATCACCGATGGCACGACGGCCGGCAGCTGCACGAGCCCCAATAGCCTCGTTCCCGAATATCCGTACGCGCGCCCTGCCTCGACGAGGTACGGATCAACGTGACGAAGGGCTGCCGAGACCGTCGTGTAGACGGGGAAGAACGCCCCAATCGCAATGAGGAAGACCTTGGAGTCCTCGCCAATGCCGAGATAGAGGCCGAGGAGGGGAACCCACGCGAGAGAAGGCACCGCTCGAATCCCGCCGAGAGTCGGAGCGACCAGAAGGTTCGCGAGCTTTGACAGCCCGACCGTCGCGGCGGCCACGAGCCCCACGAACGCTCCGATCGCGAACCCGATGAGCACGCGCTGGGTCGAGATGCCCACGTGCTGCAGCAGCAGTCCGCGGTTCCATAGGTCGACCGCTGCGAGCCACACGCTCCCGGGAGACGGCAGCCGGTACGGCGGAATGACGCCGAGCGAGTAGATCAACTGCCACAACCCCAGCAACGCGAGAGGCAGCAGTGCACCGAGAACGAATCGGGCCCAGAGCGGCAACGGTCGGCGGATGTTTCGGCGCGCCGAAGCGGAGGACACGACCGAAGCCGAGCCCTCCGCGACAGCAGAGCCCTGGGACCTAGCCAATGAGTGAGGGGTCCGCGTTCTCGATGAAGCTCGTGTTGAAGAGCGTTTCGAGCGCTGCATCCACCTGATCCTGGCTTGCGACAGCACCTGACGACACGAGGATCGGGCCAATGAACTCGAGCACCTTGGTCTGGGCGGCGCCGGGCGTCGGGTCTACCTCGAGGTTGGTGCGGTCGAGCAGCACCGACTCCGCGATGGGCAGGTCGATTGCGGCAACCTCGGCGAGGATCGCTGCGGACTCATCGGGGTTCTCGATTGCCCACGCGCGGGCCTTTTCGTAGGCATCCACAACAACCTGTGCCAGGTCGGAGTGGTCGTTCAGGAAGCTTTCCGTGCCGTTCAGGAAGCCGTAGCTGTTGAAGTCGGGGTTGTCGTAGATGATCTTCGATCCCGCGGTAACGACACTCGCGGAGAGCAGGGGGTCGAGACCGGCCCACGCGTCAATGGTTCCCGCCTCGAGCGCGGTCTTGCCGTCAGCGTGCTGCAACTGGGTGATGGTGACCTCGTCAAGGCCAATGCCCGCTTCTTCGAGCGCCTGCAGCAGGAAGAAGTACGGATCGGTTCCCGCGTTTGCGCCGATGTTCTTGCCGCGCAGGTCGTCAACCGACTCGATAGTCGAGTTGGGGCCGACGAGCAGCGCGGCCCAGTTCGGCTGCGAGTAGATGTCGATGGTCTGGATGGGCGAACCGTTGGAGCGCGCGAGCAGGGCGGCCGAACCTGCGGTCGATCCCACGTCGATCGAGCCCGCAAGCAGGGCTTCGTTGGCTTTGGCCGAGCCCGCCGACTGCAACCAGTTGACGGTCACCGCGTCGCCGAAGGTGTCTTCCAGCCAACCCTGATCCTTAATGATCAGGCTCAGGGGGTTGTAGGTCGCGAAGTCGATGTTGAGCACATCCGAGCTCCACTCGCCGGGGAGCGTGTTGGCAGGCTCGGGCGCAAGGGCCGACCCTTCGCCCGCGCACGCGGACAGCGCGAGGGCTGCCGATGCCGCGATGGCGATCAGGGGGAGAAAACGCTTCTTTATGGTCATTGCTGTGATCCTCAGAATGTGTGTGCTGGGTGATGGGACGAAACGCCGAGCCCGTTGAGCAGTTCGGCGCGGAGGTGCGCGAGTTGGCTGTCACCACGATCGCGCGGGCGCTTGCCCGGAACCGTGATGATCGACCGGATGACCGCGCCGGAGCCCGGTCGCTCCCCCGGTTCCGCGCCGAGAAGTACGACGCGGTCGGAGAGGTACAGTGCCTCGTCGACGTCATGCGTGACGAGGAGGATGGTGGCGGGCTCGGCCGCATGAATGTCGAGCAGCAAGTCCTGCATGGTGAGCCGGGTGAGGGCGTCGAGTGCCCCGAACGGCTCATCGAGCACGAGCACACCCGGGCCTCGGGCGAGAGCTCGAGCCAACGAAGCGCGCTGGGCCATACCGCCGGAGACCTGCCGCGGCCGCTGATTGCGGGCATCCGCGAGCTGCACCAATTCGAGCAGTTCCGACACCCGATCATTACCGTCCGCCTTTGCGGTGCCGCGTGGGAGCCCGACGGCAACGTTGTGCTCGATCGTGCGCCACGGCAGCAGTCGCGGCTCCTGGAAGGCGACGGCGACGCGCTGGTCAACGCCGGCAACCGCCGAGCCGTCGATCGTTACGTTGCCCGAGTCAGGAAAGTCGAGTCCGCTCACCTGGCGCAGCAACGTGGACTTGCCGCATCCCGACGGCCCGAGAAGGGCGACGATCTCTCCGGGCTTGATCTCGAGGGTTATCTCTCGCAGAACCTGGCGGGCAGGTGCGTCTTTCTCTGTCGCAGGGAAGGACCGGGCGACGTCGTCAAGGGAGACGGAGAGGGCGGGCGACGACATACAAGCACGTTATGGGCCGCGGGGGGCGCAGCCCCAATCGAACCGTAACGTAGCGAAATGTGGCTATCGGGTGCAGCGGTAGTTCTAGGCGCGCGATGCCGCAATACGGCCGAGGAGGCCGTTGACGAATCCTGCGGAATCTTCTGTGCTGTGGGTTCTGGCCGATTCCACCGCTTCTGAAATCGCAACGCTGTCGGGAACCTCGTCGTTGTAGAGGATCTCCCAGAGGCCGATGCGCAGCAGTGCGCGGTCGATTGCCGGCATGCGCGCAATCGTCCAGCCCTGCGAGTAGGTCTCGATCAGTTCGTCGATCTCGTCACCGTGTTCGGTGAACCCGACGATGATCTCTCGCGCGTAACCCCAGCTGTTTGCCCGCTTGGGGTCAGCGTCGGCGCGCGCCTGTTCGTCTGCGAGGGCGGCGTTGATCGACTCCTCGCGCACATCTGCGCCATAAAGAACGTCGAGAGCGCGCTTGCGCGCCTTGGTGCGAGCGCCCAATTAGTCGTTCACGCGCCCAAGGTAGGAGCCGTCACGCGTGTCGACCTTGACCTTCGTGCCCTGCTCAAGGAACAGCGGAACGTTGATCTGGTAGCCGGTCTCAACCGTCGCAGGCTTGGTGCCGCCGGTGGAGCGGTCACCCTGCAGGCCGGGTTCCGTGTAGGTGATCTCGAGCACGACGGATGCCGGCAGCTCGACGTACAGCGGATCGCCGTTGTGCAGGGCAATCGTCACATCCTGGTTCTCGAGCATGAAGTTCTTGGCGTCGCCTACCTGGGCGGGCGACAGCGTGATCTGGTCGTAGTTGCCCTTGTCCATGAACACGAAGTTCTCGCCATCCGCGTACAGGTACTGGAAGTCGGCGCGGTCAACGGTTTCGGTCTCGATCTTCGCGCCCGCGTTGAACGTGCGGTCGACGACCTTGCCGGTCATGACGTTCTTGACCTTGGTGCGCACGAATGCGCCGCCCTTGCCGGGCTTGACGTGCTGGAAGTCGATGACGGTCCACAGACCGCCGTCCATGTTGAGAACGACGCCGTTCCTGATGTCAGCGGTAGAAGCCATGAGAGTAAATCCGTTCAGTTGTAAAGACAGCGGTCGAGTCTACCCGAGCCGACGCGCGACGAGGTTCAGGGCGAGTGAGTAGGAGTCGAAACCGAACCCCGCGATCACGCCGGTAGCCACCGCCGAGATCACGCTCGTGTGCCGGAATTCCTCACGAGCGTGCGGATTCGAGAGGTGCACTTCGACGAGCAACAGCCCTGCCTTGGTGACGAGGGCCGCAGCATCCCTCAACGCATACGAGTAGTGGGTGAACGCGGCTGGATTGAGAATGACGGCACTGCCCGTGTCGACCGCCTCGTGCAGCCAGCCGATGAGAGTCGCCTCATCATCGGTCTGGCGCAGGTCGATCGACAGGTCGACCCGTGCCTCGGACTCAAGCAGCACGCGCAGGTCGTCAAGCGTGCCGCTGCCGTAGACGTCGGGCTCACGGCTGCCGAGACGACCCAGGTTGGGGCCGTTGAGTACGAGTACGCGGGTCACGCTGACGAGTGTATCGGGATGCCTCGTTACTGCTGCTGGCGGCGAGGGGCAAGCCGCACAATGACCCAGCCGAAGAGCAGGAAGAGCAGACCGGTTCCCGCTGCGAACGCGGCGACCCCGAACGACACGATCGAGGTGAACAGCGACGCGCGCAGGAACGACGCATTCATCACGGTGGCGCGCAGCGGGTCTTCGCGGTCAAGCTCCGCATACGTCTTGCCATCGCTCATCTCGAGCGCGTGGTGCGCGATGATGTCGGCCTGAGCGAGTGCGGTGAACGGATCCGCTACCGTGCTGCCCGCGAGGAATGCGGCATCTTCCGCAACGGTGATTCGCTCAGCCGCGAGCTGGTTGCTGACGGTGCCCCAGACGACTCCGCCGGTGATGATCATGAGGGCACCCCCCAGAATTCCGAGAAATCCGATCACCCGGTAGATGGCGCCGGTGCGTGTGGTGGTCGTCGTCGTGCTCGTGTCAGTTGTCATGAGCACAGACTCGCAATGATCGTGAATCGGTGTCAGGGCCAAACGTCCCGTTTAGACGCCAACCTCCTGGTAGGCGGCGAACAGCAGGTCCTCTGCAGGGCCCGCGAGCACCGAGGTCTTGCCGACCTCGTCGAGCACGATGAAGCGCATCATCCCCGCGCGTGCTTTTTTGTCGCGCTGCATCGTCGCGAGCAGGGTAGTCCAGCGGCCGAGCGGGTAGTCGATGGGGAGGGTGAGGGATTCGAGGATGCTGCGGTGCCGATCGACCACCGAGTCGCTGAGCGATCCGGCGATACGGCCCAGCTCCGCCGCAAAGACCATTCCGACGGAGACCGCGGCTCCGTGGCGCCAGCGGTAGCGCTCGGCGTGCTCGATAGCGTGGCCCAGCGTGTGGCCATAGTTGAGGATCTCGCGCAGCCCAGCCTCTTTGAAGTCTTCACTGACAACCCGTGCCTTGAGGCCGATCGACAGTTCGACAACGCGACGGAACTCCTCGGTCGAGGGGTCGGTCACGGTGTCGACGTCACGCTCGATGATGTCGAGGATCTCCGGTTCGCCGATAAACCCACACTTCACGATCTCGGCGAAACCCGCGAGAATCTCGTTCCGGGGAAGCGTGTCGAGGGTGTCGAAGTCCACCACGACGGCGGCGGGCGCGTAAAACGAGCCGACGAGGTTTTTACCCTCGGAGGTGTTGATCCCGGTCTTGCCACCCACGGCGGCATCCACCATCCCCGCGACGCTCGTCGGAGCCTGCACGAGGCGCACGCCGCGCAGCCAGGTTGCGGCTACGAAGCCCGCGAGGTCTGTCGTCGCTCCCCCGCCGAGCCCCACGACGGCATCGGTGCGAGTGAAATCGGTCTGGCCCATGATCTGCCAGCAGAAGGCCGCGACCTCGACGCGCTTGGCGTCCTCTGCGTCGGGAACTTCCGCAAGCAGCACTTCGAACTGGTCGCTGAGGCTCTCGCGCAAGGCGTTCGCCTTCGCCCCGAGCGTCGGTGGATGCACGATGAGCACCTTCGCGACGCGGGAGCCGAGCTGCTCCGCGACCGACGACGCGAGGATGCCGCGCCCGATGATCACGTCGTACGGGTCGGCCCCGGTGATGGGGATGATGGTCGTGCCAGTCATGATGCCTCCGTGCCGAGCCAGTCGGCGATGCGCCCCGCGACCCCGTCGAGGGGAGCGTGGGATGTGTCGATGGTGAGCTGCGCAAGCCGATCGTAGATGGGCTGGCGGGCCGCGACGAGCGCCGACCAGGCTGCAATTCCATCCTTGACCAACGGCCGCTTGGTTCCTGCGATGCGAGACTCGACCGCCTCGGGGGTGACGGTGAGTTGAACGACGCGGTGCGAGGCAAGGTCTGCCTGGGTTGCCGGGTCAAGCACAGCGCCTCCCCCAAGCGTGACCACCGCGTGCTCGGCAAGCGCTCGAGCGACCTCGGCTCGTTCGAGCGCCCGGAAGTGCTGCTCGCCGTAGGCCTCGAAAATGTCGGCAATCGGTCCGTGCTGCTCGACAATGCGCTTGTCGGTATCGACGATCGGCACGTCGAGCAGGCGGGCAAGCCGTTTTCCCGTTCTCGTCTTTCCCGCGCCGGGAGCACCGATCAGAACGACGACCGCGCCCGGCTCACTCACGAGAGGATGACCGTGCGGTGCTCAGCGCGTCAGGAATGGCTGCAAGGTAGGCGTCGAGGTTTCGGCGTGTCTCCCCGAGCGAGTCGCCGCCGAATTTCTCGAGCATCGAGTTCGCCAACACCAAAGCGACCATGGCTTCGGCCACGACCCCGGCCGCCGGCACGGCGCACACGTCGGAACGCTGGTGGTGTGCCTCCGCGGCGGCTCCGGTCGCAACATCCACGGTTCGCAGCGCGTGCGGAACTGTCGAAATGGGCTTCATCGCCGCGCGCACGCGCAACAGGGTGCCCGTGCTCATGCCGCCCTCGGTTCCTCCCGCGCGGTCTGAGAGTCGGGTGATCCCATCCGGACCCATGACGAGCTCGTCATGGGCGGCCGAGCCGCGGCGCGCCGCTGTGGCAAAACCATCGCCCACCTCAACGCCCTTGATTGCTTGGATGCCCATGAGGGCCGCGGCGAGCTGCGAATCCAGTCGACGGTCCCAGTGCACGTACGAACCGAGACCGGGAGGCAGCCCATAGGCGAGTACTTCGACAACGCCACCAAGCGTGTCACCGTCGTCGTGTGCCTTGTCTACCTCAGCGACCATCGCCGCGGAGGTTGCGGGGTCGAAGCAGCGCAACAGATCGGCGTCGAGCCTCGCCACGTCTGCGGCCGCGGGCAGTGCAGAACCGTCAGGAACTCGTACTGTGCCGATCGACAGGGTGTGACTGACGATCTCAACGCCGAGGCCGAGCAGGAACGAGCGAGCGATCGCACCAAGCGCAACACGAGCCGCGGTTTCACGGGCACTCGCCCGCTCGAGCACGTTGCGCGACTCCTCGAAGTCATACTTCTGCATGCCCACGAGATCGGCGTGCCCGGGGCGCGGGCGGGTAAGAGCTGCACCACGGCCCTTCGGCAGGGTCTCAAGATCGACCGGAGTCGCGCTCATCACATCGACCCAGCGCGGCCACTCAGTGTTGCCGATGCGCAGCGCGACCGGGCTTCCCATCGTGTAACCGAAGCGGATGCCGCCACTGATGGTCAGCGCATCCTGTTCAAATTTCATGCGGGCACCCCGGCCGTAGCCCAGAGAACGCCTGTGCATGTCTTGCTGAATGGCCTCCGGAGATACCGGTACACCCGCGGGCATGCCCTCGAGAATGGCGATCAGCTCTGGACCGTGCGACTCACCAGCCGTCAACCAACGAAGCATGCGCCAATCCTCCCACAGCGACGGGTGGCGTTCAGGCGATTGCGGCGCGCATGGCAGCGATGACGGCGCCTTCCTGCGGCAGTTCGATGTCGGGATCACCCGACACGAAGATGCGCACCTGACCGACGGCCTGGTTCACGAGCAGGTCCAGGCCGGAAATGACGGTTCCGCCGACCGATTGCCAGGCGCGCGCCAACTGGCTCGGCCACGGGTCGTAGGCGATGTCGAAGAGCACAGCGCCGGCGCGGATTGGCTCGGCAAACGCCAGATCGTTCTCGCCTCCGGGCAGCGTGCTGATGATGGCGTCCGGAACGACGAGCGAGCGATCCATGATCCCCCAGGATCGCACCGTCACCTCGACACCGAGTGCGGCGCCCATCGTCACCAGGTAGCTCGCCTTCTCTGGCGAACGAGCGGAAACAAATGTTCTAGTTGCCCCCAGTTGCGCCACCGCCACGAGCACCGACGCGGCCGTCGCTCCCGCGCCCAGCACGTGCACGACATCGAGGCGGTCCACGCCGGCGTCGCGAAACGACTGCACAGCACCCATGACGTCGGTGTTGAATCCCGAGAGTCCGTCGTCGGTGAAGAGCACGGTATTGGCTCCGCCGACGATGTCGACGAGGGGGTGACGCACGTCGAGCAGGGGCAGGATGTCGCGCTTAAGCGGCATCGTGAGCGACAGCCCGCGCCATCGGGAGTCGCGTGTGCGGATGAACTCGCCGAGGCCCTCGCCCGTCATGTCGATGGCTTCGTAGGTCCACGGCAGACCGAGCACCCCGTAGGCGGCGCGCTGGATTGCCGGAGACTTCGAATGGTGAATCGGTGAACCGAGTACAGCGAGTGTGGAGCGCTCGCTACTCACAATAGGTGGCGTTCTCGTCGCTCGCCCGGCACCATTCGCGCAACTGCTCGGCCGCGGCTTCGTGCTCGTCCGCAGTCTCGGAGAACACGGTTTCGCCGGTAGCGAGGTTGACGGGCACGAAGAAGAGCCACGGGCCGTCGGCGGGGTGCATTGCTGCGTCGATCGCGCGCTCCCCCGGTGCACCGATCGGACCGATGGGCAGGCCCGGGTTCGCGTAGGTGTTGTAGGGATTACTCGCGTCAGCGCGTTCGTCGTCGGTCGTCCACACGGTGTGCAGGTTGCCGGTGCCGTAGGCGACGGTCGCGTCAGACTCCAGGTTGATCCCCTGGTCCAATCGGTTGTAGAACACGCGAGCGACCTTGTAGAAGTCGTCGGGGTTTGAGCCCGCTTCGCGCTGCACGAGCCCGGCCATGGTGAGGATGCGGTGGCGGTCTTCGACCGGCACACCTGCGGCGTCGAGCCGGGTGAACATCTCGTTGACGAGCGTCTGGATGATGCCCTCGGCCGTCTCCGAGCCATCGAGCTCGTAGGTCGCGGGGAACAGGTATCCCTCAAGGCTCGGGGCCTCCGCGGGAACTCCGTACGCCTGCGGGTTGGCCGCCGCGGCCTGAACGTCGGCGAGCGGGATCCCGGTGGTGTTCGCAATGTCTTCGAGCACATCGGGCAACACGGTGCCCTCCGTGATCAACAGGCTCGACGTGACCCGATTGGCCTCATCCTGCAGAGCGTCAATGGCGGACTGGCCGCTCATCTCTTTCTGCAGTCGCCAGTTTCCCGGGATGAAGCTCACGTCGGGGTTCTCGAGCAGGATGTCGTACACGGCATCAAAGGTCATGGTGACGCCAGCCTCGTGGAGGGTAGCCGCGACGTCATCTCCGAAGTCGCCCGAACGAACGGTCACGACTACTTCTTCTCCGTTGCCGGAACCCTCGTAGTCGGTGGGCAACTGCCAGCCGAGGAGCTCTCGAACCTGTTCTTCGTAGTTGAGCCAGGCGAACGCGGCTACACCGCCAACGGCGCCGAGAACCAACACGATCGGAAGGGTGATCTTGAGCCACAGAAGACTGCGCTTCTTCTTGGGCTTCTTATAGCCCCCCGTGGGGTTGCCCCCCGACGGCCCGCCGGGGCCCCGTCCCCCGCCGTTGCCGGTCGCGGCCGCGGGCGGTGCGACGCGTCCTCGCGCCTCCGCCTCACGGAGTTCGCGACGACTCAACGGCGCTGCGGGTGCCTGATTGGCTGCGGGAGTCGGCTGCGGTGCCGGCTCAGGGTCCCGCGGCTGGGGCGAAAAGATATCTTCCCAGCTCGGTTCGTTCGCCATTAAAGTCCTTCGTCCGGGTCAACGAGAGCGCCAGGCGGCGCGGTCGCCGCGCGCTCGTAGTCGAGGGCATGTTGCAAAATTATAACGGCCGCAACCTGATCAACTACCGAACGAGAGTTCTTCGCGTTTCGCCCGGATGCTCGCAGCGCCGAATTCGCTGAGACCGTCGACAACCGCTCGTCGACCATCCGCACCGGCGCGGCGCGGAGCCTCGCGAGCTCGCGAGCGAACGCGCGAGCATCGTCGGTTGACGGTGTCTCCCGACCCGAGAGCGCGATGGGCAGACCAACGATGACCTCCACGGCCTCCTGCTCGACGATCAGCGCAACGATGCGATCCACATCACCGGCACCGCGCTTGACCGTCTCGACCGGGGTCGCGAGCATCCCGTGTGAGTCGCTTCGTGACACGCCAATGCGCGCTTTACCGACATCGATGCCGAGGCGAACTCCCGGCCGCACGGCTAGGCGCCTACGGACGAGAGAACTGCATTGAGTGCTGCGGGGATCGCCGAAACGTCGGCGCCGCCGCCCTGGGCGATGTCGTCTTTGCCTCCGCCGCCCCCGCCGAGCACTCCCGCCGCGAGCTTGGCCAGTGCGCCCGCCTTGAGACCCGACGTGCGCGCGGCCTCGTTCGTCGCGACGATGACAGCAGGCTTGCCGGCAACATCCGCGGCAAGAGCGACCACTGAGGCTGCAGAACCGAGCTTCTCGCGCACCGAGGTGACAAGCGTGCGCAGGTCGTCGCTCGATCCGACCGTGCCGACGTGCTCGGCGACAACCGTGGTCGCGCCGACCGACCGCGCGTTCGCCACGAGCGCGGGGATACGCTGCGCGAGCTGCCCGGATTCGTACTGGGCGATCTTGCGCTCGGCGGCCTTGAGGTTGGCCATCAGTTCGGCGATGCGGTCGGGAAGCTGCTCGCGTGGCGTCTTGAGCGACGACGTGAGCTGCGAGACGATCGCGCGCTCGGTCGCGAGATCGCGGAACGCCTCAATGCCCACAAGAGACTCGATACGGCGGTTTGTGGAGCCCACCGACGACTCGCTGATGAGATTGATAAGTCCCACCTCGGAGGAGCGGGTCACGTGAGTGCCAGCACACAGCTCGAGGGACCAGGGGCCACCGATCTCAACGACGCGCACCGTCTCGCCGTACTTCTCGCCAAAGAGAGCCATCGCGCCGAGTTTCTTCGCCTCATCGAGCGGCAGAATGCGCGTCGTAACCTCGAGGTTGTCGCGCACAGCGTTGTTCGCAACCTCCTCGATCTCACTCTTCGTCGCGTGTGACAGCGCCTGGTTCCACGAGAAGTCAAGCCGCATGAAGCCGGCCTTGTTGTACGAGCCAGACTGGTGGGCTTCGGGCCCGAGAATCTGGCGCAGTGCAGCGTGAATGAGGTGGGTCGCCGAGTGGGCTTGCGTCGCGCCACGTCGCCACTCGGGGTCGACGACGGTCGTCGCGGCATCCCCCACGCCCACCTCTCCCGAGGTCACCTGCACTTTGTGGCTGACGAGGCCCTTGACCGGCCGCTGCACGTCGAGCACTTCGAGTTCAAAACCCGTGCCCACGATCGTGCCCGCGTCGGCCTCCTGGCCACCGGACTCCGGGTACAGCGAGGTCTCAGCGAGAATCACCTCGGCGATCTGGCCGAGCGTCGCCTTATTCACAGAAGCGCCGTCGACGATGAGCCCGAGAATGGTGCTGTCGGTCGTGAGGTAGTCGTAACCCGTGAAGACTGTCTCGCCCACGGCGCGGAATTCGCTGTACACCGACAGGTCGGCGAGGTGCTGCTTCTTCGACTTCGCGTCTGCCTTGGCGATCGTGCGCTGGTGCAGCATGAGCGCGTCGAAAGCGTCGCGATCAACCGTGAGACCGGCTTCTTCCGCGATCTCGAGGGTGAGGTCGATCGGGAAGCCGTAGGTGTCGTGCAGCAGGAAGGCTGTGTCGCTGGGCAGCTGGGCCGAGCCCGCCTGCTGGGTGCGCGACACGGCAAGATCAAGAATCGTGGTGCCGCTGGCAAGGGTACGCAGGAAGGTCTCTTCCTCGGCGATCGCGAGGCGCGAGATGCGATCGAAGTCGTCGGAGACTTCGGGGTACTGCGCCTTCATGGCATCACGCGATGCCGGGAACAGCTCCGAAAAGGTTGCTTCCTCGACGCCGAGCAGGCGCATCGCACGAACGCTCCGACGCAGCAGACGGCGCAGGATGTATCCACGGCCCTCATTGCTTGGCGCGACTCCATCAGACATGAGCATGAGGCTCGACCGGATGTGGTCGGCGATCACGCGCATCCGCACGTCGTCTTCGTGGTTGGCGCCGTACTTGCGACGAGAGAGCTCCGAAGCCTTGTCGAGCACAGGGCGCACCTGGTCGATCTCGTACATGTTCTCGACGCCTTGCTTGATGAACGCGACGCGCTCCATGCCCATGCCGGTGTCGATGTTCTTCTTGGGAAGCTCGCCAAGGATCTCGAAGTTCTTGCCCTGGCCCTCGCCGCGCAGGTACTGCATGAAGACGAGGTTCCAGATTTCGACGTAGCGGTCGTCGTCGGTCGCGGGGCCGCCGTCGATGCCGTATGCGGCACCGCGGTCGAAGAAGATCTCGGAACACGGCCCGGCGGGGCCGGGCTGGCCGGTCGACCAGTAGTTGGTGTCCATGTCGAGACGCTGGATGCGCTCATCCGGCAGTCCTGCGGTCTTCTTCCAGAAGTTGACTGCGTCATCGTCGTCTTTGTAGACGGTGACCCACAGGTCCTTCTCGTCGAAACTGAGCCCTCCGTCGGACTCATTCGAGGTCAAGAGTTCCCAGGCGTACTCGATCGCTTGCTCTTTGAAGTAGTCGCCGAACGAGAAGTTGCCGTTCATCTGGAAGAACGTGCCGTGCCGAGGAGTCTTACCGACCTCTTCGATATCGAGAGTGCGGATGCACTTCTGCACGCTCGTGGCGCGCGGGAACGGGGCGGGCACCAGGCCCGTGAGGTAGGGCACGAAAGGCACCATGCCGGCGACGGTGAACAGTAGCGTCGGGTCATCGCTGACCAGTGAGGCGGATGGCACGATCGTGTGTCCACGGTCGCCGAAGAAGTTCAGCCAGCGGCTCTGGATGTCAGCGGTATGCATGGGTGTCCCAGGAATAGAAGGGTGGTGACGGGCTCAGCCGAGCCGTCGAAATTAGCGCGAGCGCTTGAGGTCTGCGATGACGTCTTCGGCCTCGGCCACGGCGGCACGCAGCTCCGCCTCGCGAGCCTTGTAACCGTCGATCACGGCATTGCCGAAGTCGCGGGCTTTGGTGTCGACCTCGTCGAAAAACTGCTTGCCTTCAGGCGTCTTGGCGACCTGGTGTGCAACAACGAATCCGATTGCAACGCCGGCGACCAGCAGAAGGATGCCCTTCATCTTGTGCTCCTTGGGTTCGAGGGGAAAATACCGTCAGTTCACAGCTTACTTGCTCGCCACCGACGACTTTCGGCCACCGCGCAGACCACCGATGGCCGCTCGTACTCCGGCCGAGAAGCCTGCGATCTTGATAAGAGGCCCGCCGACTGTCGCCGCGAACAAGGCCACAAGCGCCGATACGTTGCCGGTTGCCTCCTCAACACTCGTGGTAATCGCGTCGACCCGAGCGAGTTGCTTATTCGTTTCGCTGATGGTTGTCGTCGCCTCTTCGAGCAGAGGAGTGATGTTGTCGCTCACGCCCCGAATTGCCGAGCTGGTCTCGTCAAAGACTTTGCCGAGCTTGAGCAAGGGAATGGCGAGCAAACCGACAAGCACGGCAAACACGCCAGCCGCGATCAACCCCGCGATGTCACCACCGGACATGAGAAACCACCTTCGTTAAACGGAAGAAGCGGGCCACCCGAAGGCGACCCGCTTCAACACTAACGAGAGTTAGCGAGCCGCGTAGTACTCAACGACGAGCTGAACTTCACACGTCACGGGCACTTCGGCGCGCTTCGGGCGACGCACGAGGCGCGCCTGCAGCTTGTCGATCTCGACCTCGAGGTAACCCGGGGTCTTCGGCAGAACATCGACGTGACCACCAGCGGCGGAGACCTGGAAGATCTCCATGCCTTCGCTGCGCGGCTTCACGTGAACGAGCTGGCCGGGCTTGACGCGGAACGAGGGACGGTCGACGAGCTGGCCGTCAACGAGGATGTGGCGGTGCACAACCATCTGGCGGGCCTGGGCCGTGGTGCGAGCGATAGCGGAGCGCACGAGGATCGCGTCGAGACGCATCTCGAGCTGCTCAACGAGGTTCTCACCGGTCAGTCCCGGGGCCTTGCGAGCCTCTTCGAACTGGATCTTGAGCTGAGCCTCGCGAATGCCGTACTGGGCGCGCAGGCGCTGCTTCTCGCGCAGACGAACGGCGTAGTCGCTGTCCTGCTTGCGCTTGGTGCGGCCGTGCTCACCGGGAGCGTACGGGCGCTTTTCGAGGTACTTGGCTGCCTTCGGGGTCAGGGCGATGCCCAGAGCGCGCGACAGGCGGGTCTTGCTACGAGTACGTGACTTAGTAGACACGGGTTCCTTCCAACTACATGGCCGCGACTTTCGCAGCTCACAGACGTACCCATTCCTTCACTGATCGGAGGCACGTCGACGCCGCCGGTGAATGTGTGGATGAGTGTTGGCTAAGACCAACCTTGGGAGCTTACCAGAGATCAGGATCCGCGGATAATCTGGCGGAGCTTCTCCAGGCGCGCCGCGACGTCGCGCTCATTGCCGTTACCGCCGGGCTGGTAGTACTCGGTTCCCACGAGCTCGTCGGGCAGGTACTGCTGTTCTGCCACCCCGAACTCTGAGTCGTGCGAGTACTTGTAGCCCTTGCCGTGACCCAGCCGTTTCGCTCCCGGGTAGTGCGCGTCGCGCAGGTGCTTGGGAACGCGACCGATCTTGCCCGCCCGCACGTCGGCAATCGCAGCATCCAGGGCCATATAGGCGGTATTCGACTTGGGTGCTGTCGCGAGGTAGACGACCGCCTCGGCCAAGGGGATGCGACCCTCGGGCATGCCGATGAGCTGCACGGCGTCGGCCGCCGCCATGGCAATCACGAGGGCCTGGGGGTCGGCCATGCCGATGTCTTCGGCCGCGCTGATGATCACCCTTCGCGCAATGAAGCGGGGATCCTCGCCTGCCTCGATCATGCGAGCGAGATAGTGCAACGCTGCATCCACATCGGAACCGCGCACCGACTTGATGAATGCGCTGATGACGTCGTAGTGCTCGTCCCCCTGGCGGTCGTACCGCAGGAGTGCGCGATCCACCGCGAGCGAGACGATCTCGGTGGTGACGAGCGGCTTGCCGTCGCCCTCGTGCGACGCAGCGGCAGAGAGCGCGGATGCCTCGAGCGCGGTGAGTGCACGCCGGGCATCTCCCGATGACATGCGGATGATTGCAGCGCGAGCATCCGGATCGAGCTCGATGGCTCCCGCGAGGCCCTTCTGCTCGACGACCGCCCGGTCGAGCAGCATTCCCAGATCGTCTTCGCTGAGTTGTTCGAGAGTCAGCAGCAGTGAGCGCGACAGCAGCGGCGCTATGACTGAGAACGATGGATTCTCCGTCGTCGCGGCGATGAGAATGACCCAGCCGTTCTCGACGCCGGGCAGCAGCGCATCTTGCTGCGCCTTGCTAAACCGGTGAATTTCGTCGAGGAACAAGACAGTCGTGAGCCCATACAAGTCTCTGCTCGACAGCGCCTCTTCCATCACCTGGCGCACGTCGCGTACGCCCGCGGTGACGGCGGAAAGCTCGACAAACTTTCGACCCGAGCTGTTCGCGATCGCCTTGGCCAGGGTCGTCTTTCCCGTGCCGGGAGGCCCCCACAGGATGATCGAGACCGAGCCCTGCTCGCCGGACTTGTCGGTGGCCAAACTCACCAGCGGAGATCCGGGGGTGAGCAAGTGCTTCTGCCCGGCGATCTCGTCGAGGCTCGTGGGGCGCATGCGCACAGCAAGCGGCGTCGCTCCCCCACGCAGGCCCAGCTGTGCACTCATAGGCGCAATGCTAGTTGGGGCAACTGACCACAGTTTGGTCGGGTTCACTCGCGCATCGTAAAGTGCACTGATCTCATTAGAAGGAGCAACAGTGGCACCGAGCAAGAGCACCGAGCGCGAAGCACGTGAGGCGCGCGAGCGCCTGCGCCGGTACAACGCACGGCAGGCGGTGCACGAGAACCAGGCGAAGCGCCGCAAGCGTGACAATTTCTGGGCTATCGGCGTCGTGGTCGTCATCGCGGCGATCGCCGCCGTACTGCAGTTGTTCTACTTCAATGGCGGCCCGGGCACCCCCACTCCGGTTCCCTCCGCGAGTGAGACTCCGGCACCCGAGGCCGGCACCAACGTGGGAGATGTGCCCGACCCGTCGTTTGTGGGCGGCGGCATTCACGCCGGCTCGATCGTGCTCAATGACAGCGTCACGCTCGGCATTTCTCTCGATGCCGATCTCGCCCCCCAGGCCGTCTCATCGCTCGCTGCCGATTCCCTCTCCGGGTACTACATCGGCAAGAGCTGCCACCGGCTCGTCTCGAGCGAATCCGCAGGACTCCTTCAGTGCGGATCTCTCGACGGCACAGGCGCCACCGACCCCACCTACAGCTTCGGACCGATCGAGAACGCTCCCGCCGACCAGATCTACCCGGCCGGCACGATCGCGATGGCTCGCGCGAGCGGTGACGCCTACAGCAATGGTCGCCAGTTCTTCATCGTCGTCTCCGACACGACCCTGCCCGAGGACTCGGCAGGTGGTTACAGCGTGGTCGGCCAGGTGACGAGCGGTCTCGACGATCTCGTCGCACAGGTCACGGCGGCCGGAACGGCCGATGGGTCCACCGATGGTGCCCCGCTCGTTCCGACGACCATTACCGCGTTCACGATCCAGTAACGCGGCCCACTGGCTTTCATCGGTTGCAATAGGCTGGTGATCGGCCTCACAGCGGTGGCCAATTCGAGCAGCAAGGGTGATCCACGTGGCGGAAGAGCAGACTCCATGGGGTCGCGTTGACGAGACAGGTACGGTCTTCGTCCGCGAGGCAACAGGCGAACGCGCGGTAGGCCAGTATCCCGATGGCACGCCCGAAGAAGCACTCGCCTATTTCCAGCGTAAGTTCACGGAACTCGCGGGTCAGGTGACGCTCCTCGAGCAGCGAGTCAAGCGGGGTGCTCCGGCGACGGATGTCTCGCACGCCGTGACATCGCTCAGCAAGAGCATTGCCGGTGCCAACGCGGTCGGCGATCTCGCCTCATTGCAGAAGCGCATCGACGCCCTCGGCGGAACCGTCAGTGAACTTACCGAGAAGCAGACTGAAGAAGCCAAAGCCCTCGTGGCTGCCGCCCTGGTGCAGCGCGAGGCCCTCGTCGTTGAAGCTGAGACCCTCGCCGCCGCAGACCCCGCGAAGGCGCAGTGGAAGCAAGTGACTGCGACGATGGACGACATCTTCGCCCGCTGGCAGAAGCACCAGGCCGAAGGCCCCCGCCTTCCCAAGAACGAGGCTAATGAGCTGTGGAAGCGGTTCAGGGCCGCGCGTTCCACCATCGACGCCCACCGCAAGGCATTCTTCGCGGAGCTCGACAGCGTGCACAAAGACGCTCGCGCAGCCAAGCAGGCTCTTGTCGAGAAGGCCCAGGCCCTCGTGGGCAAGGGTGCTGACGGCATTCCGGAGTACCGCACCCTGCTCGACCGGTGGAAGGCTGCCGGCCGTGCGGGCAAGAAGTTTGACGACGCGCTGTGGGCGCAGTTCAAAGACGCTGGCGACGCGCTGTATTCAGCGAAGAGCGAGATCGATGCAAAAGACAGCGTCGAATTCGAAGCCAACCTCGCCCTCAAGGAGGAGTTGCTCACTGAGGCCGAACCGCTGCTCACTGCGACTGATCGGGTGAAGGCGAAAGAGTCGCTGCTCTCCATCCAGAAGCGTTGGGACAAGATTGGCAAAGTTCCGCGCGACAAGGTCAAGGTCATCGAGGATCGCCTCCGCAAGGTGGAGACGGCCGTGCGCAAGCTCGACGAGGATCACTGGCAAAAGAACAACCCTGAGCGCAAAGAGCGCGAGTCGGGCTTCCTCGGTCAGCTGAACGAAGCCATCGCCAAGCTCGAAAGCGAACTTGCAGCAGCCAAGGCTGACGGCGACAAGAAGAAGATCGCTGAAGCGCAGGAGGCGCTCGACGCCCGCAAGGCGTGGCTCGGCGCGCTCAAGGGCTAGTCGCTCACAAGTGCTGTTTGTCCACTGATCGTGGGCGGCGGGGCTCTGGCGCGCTCCCACAGTCGAGCATTGAGGCATGACCCGCTCCTTGACCCCCGTGCTCACCGCCCACGACCTTCCCATCGCCGAACTCACTGCCGCCCGCCTCGACGGCGAGGTCTTCGGCGTCGACGGCTGCTTTGCGCCCGTCGACGAGATCGAACAGCCGGCGCATCGCGTGCTTGCGCTTCGGTCGGCCGTGCACGACAGGCTCATCGCAGAGCAACTCACCGCCGCCTGGATTTGGGGCGCCCTGAGCGCTCCCCCGGCCCACCATCAGTTCTGTGCTGCGCTCGGAGCGCGAGTCTCCCGCACGAGCGTGCCGTGGCGATCGGTGCGAGAGGTCGTCATCGATCCCGAGGAGCTCGTGCTGGTGAATGGTATGCACGTCACCACGCCGCTGCGCACCATCGTCGACATCGCACGGTTCGCCGACACCTTCACTCACCGCCACGCGCACGCGATTCTGGCACTTCAGCGCGTGAGCGGCATCGGCCCTGCCGACGTTGTCGTCGAGATAAACAGGCGCAGAAACCTGCCGGGCAAACGGCGGGCCCTAGCCAGAATTGACGCGGTACACGTCGTACACGGCGTCGATGCGCCGCACGGCGTTGAGCACCCGGTCGAGATGAGTGGTGTCACCCATCTCGAATACGAATCGACTGAGCGCGAGGCGCTCGCTTGAGGTCGACACTGTCGCCGAGAGAATGTTGACGTGGTTCTCGCTGAGCACGCGCGTGACGTCTGACAACAGTCCCGAGCGGTCGAGCGCTTCCACCTGAATCTGCACCAGGAAGAGTGTCTTCGATGTCGGCGCCCACTCGACGTCGATCATTCGCTCCGGCTCCATGAGCAGCGAATTCACGTTGTTGCAGTCGCTGCGGTGCACAGACACGCCAGCACCGCGAGTGACGAAGCCCACAATCTCGTCCCCAGGCACGGGGGTGCAGCACTTGGCGAGCTTGACCAGGATATCGGGCGCGCCACGCACGAGCACACCCGAGTCGCTGTTCTTGAGTGCTCGACTGCGCCCCTTTGGGGCGAACTCGATCTCGGAGTCTTCGGTCTCGGCCTCAGTGTGAAGGGTCGCAAGAACCTTCTCGATAACGGACTGGGTCGAGACATGACCTTCGCCCACAGCCGCATACAAGGCGGTGACGTCGTCGTACCGCATCTGTGCGGCGACCTCGGCAAACGAATCCTGGCTCATGAGCTTCTGCAGAGGCAGGTTCTGCTTGCGCATCGCGCGTGCGATGGCATCCCTGCCTTGCTCGATCGCCTCGTCGCGACGCTCCTTCGTGAACCACGCGCGAATCTTGTTGCGTGCGCGAGTGCTCTTGACGAAGTTCAGCCAATCCTGGCTGGGGGCTGCATCCGGGTTCTTCGAGGTGAACACCTCGACCGAATCGCCGCTGTTGAGCGTTGACTCCAAGGGCACGAGGCGTCCATTGACCTTGGCGCCCATCGTGCGGTGGCCGACTTCGGTGTGAACCGCATATGCGAAGTCAACTGGCGTTGCTCCCGCGGGCAAGCCAATGACCTTTCCCTGCGGCGTGAATACGTAGACCTCTTTCGCGCCGATTTCGAAGCGGAGGCTGTCGAGGAACTCCCCCGGATCTTCGGTCTCTGCCTGCCAGTCGGTGATGTGCGCGAGCCAGGCCATGTCCGCGTCGTCACGGAGAGTACCTCCGTCGTCGCTCTTGCCGCCGTTGACACGATCCTTGTACTTCCAATGCGCGGCGACACCGAACTCGGCGCGCTGGTGCATGTCTTGCGTTCGGATCTGGATCTCGACCGCCTTGCCCTGCGGGCCGATAACGGTCGTGTGCAGCGACTGGTAGAGGTTGAACTTCGGTGTCGCGATGTAGTCCTTGAAGCGACCGGGAATCGGGTTCCAGCGTGCGTGGATCGAGCCGAGCACCGCGTAGCAATCGCGCACCGAGTTCACGAGCACGCGAATCCCGACGAGGTCGTAGATCTCATCGAAGTCGCGACCGCGCACGATCATCTTCTGGTAGATCGAGTAGTACTGCTTGGGACGGCCGGCGACGATTCCCTTGATCTTGGAAGCCTTCAGGTCGTCGTTGACGTTGTCGATGACCTCTTGAACGAACTGTTCGCGCTGCGGGGTGCGCTTGAGCACGAGACTCTCGATCTCCACATACAGCTTGGGATGCAGCACGGCAAACGACAGGTCTTCGAGCTCAAGCTTGATCGCCTGAATACCGAGACGATGCGCGAGCGGTGCGTAGATTTCGAGCGTTTCTTGGGCCTTGCGAGTAGCGGATGCTTCTTCGACAAACCCCCACGTGCGGGCATTGTGAAGGCGGTCGGCAAGCTTGATCACGAGCACTCGGATGTCTTTCGACATCGCGACGATCATCTTTCGCACGGTCTCGGCCTGAGCGCTGTCGCCGTACTTGAGCTTGTCGAGCTTGGTCACACCGTCGACAAGCATGGCAATCTCGTCGCCGAAGTCTCTTCGCAACAGGTCGAGCGTGTAGTCAGTGTCTTCGACCGTGTCGTGCAGCAGCGCCGCCGCGACGGTCTTGGCCCCGATACCGAGGTCGGCGAGAATCTGCGCGACGGCTACCGGGTGGGTGATGTAGGGCTCGCCACTCTTGCGCTTCTGGCCGGAGTGGGCCCGCTCCGCAGCGGAGTACGCGCGCTCGATGAGCGCAATGTCGGCCTTCGGGTGGTGCGTGCGCACCGTCTTGATGAGACGGTCGACCGCGCCGGAAGGCTGCGCGCGCGAGAAGATGCGCGGCAGAAGCGTGCGCAGGGAAGCGGTGTTTTGCGTCGTCTCGGTCATACGCGCACCTCCCTACCCAATTCTACGCGGCGTCGGAGGTGGTAACTTCGCCGCCAGCGGCCTGCCACGCCAGCATGCCGCCCTGGACGTTGACGGCATCGAAGCCGTCGTTCAGGAGAAAGGCGGTGACACGCTCGGATCGCATGCCGCTATGGCAGATGACGAGAAACTGTCCGTTCTCTGGCAACTCACCGAGACGGTGTTCGATCTCCGACATTGGCAGCAGGGTGGCGCCCGGGGCGTGACCGGCGTCCCACTCGTGCTGTTCGCGCACGTCGATGAGCACAGTACCTGCCCCCACGAGACCAATCGCCTCGGTGGCGCCGATTGCGTGCTGTTCTGCCATGGTTACTTCGCGTTGGACGCGGCAAGCGCGCGCGTGGCGAGAACCTTCTTGGTGTGCGCCTTGATTGCCGGCTCACCCTCACGCAACTGCGAGTACAGCGGAGCGGCAATGAAGATCGTGGAATAGGTACCCACGATGATGCCGATGAAGAGCGCGAGCGAGATGTCCCGCAGCGTTCCGGCACCGAGCACGTAGGCGCCGATGAAGAGAATGGATGCCACCGGCAGCGCCGCGACGACACCCGTGTTGATCGACCGCACGAGTGTCTGGTTCACGCCGAGGTTGACCGATTCCGCGAATGTACGGCTGGACTCCTGGCCGTCGTGTTCCGTGTTCTCGCGCACCTTGTCGAAGACCACCACGGTGTCATAGAGCGAGTAGCCCAGGATCGTGAGGAATCCGATGACTGCTGCGGGGGTAATTTCGAACCCGAACACCCCATAGATGCCCACCGTGATGATGATGTCGTGCAGCAGCGACACGTTGGCGGCAACCGACATCTTCCACGTGCGGAAGTAGATCGCCATGAAGATCGCCGCGACGATGACAAACACGATGAGCGCACGGATTGCGGCAGAGGTGATGTCAGCGCCCCACGTCGGCCCGATGAAGGATGACGTCACGTCGGAGACGGGTACGTCGTAGGCAGCGGCCAGAGCATCGCGAACCTCGGCAGACTCCGCCTCAGTCAGCTGCTCGGTCTGCACGCGAACCGAGTCGGTTCCGACGGAAGACACGCGGGGGTTGGCGTTGGGAACAACCTCTGCCACGGCATCCGTAGCAATCTGCTGGTCGGTGTCGGCCACCTGGGAGACGACGAACTGCGAACCACCCGTGAACTCGATACCGAAGACGAAACCACCGCGCAGTGCGGGGATCACGATCGACGCGAGAATCATCACGGCCGCGATGGCGTACCAGATCTTGCGCTTACCGACGAAGTCGACCGAACGAGCGCCGGTGTACAGATCGTTTCCGAACTTGCCAAATGCGCCGGCCATCAGGAGTCCTTCCCCTTGGTGCGTGAACTATCGGTGCCGTCAAGCTCTGCGGCCTTGCGCTCCGCGATGGTCTGGCGCTTGACCGCCTCGCGGCTAGCGCCGGACTTGACCTCGACCACTGGCTTTCTGAACTGTGCCCGGCCGCGGTATACGGCGCCAAGGGCGTTCGGATCGAGCCCGCTCGCGGGATGCCCGCTCGAGAAGAACTTGGTCTCAGCGAGCAGTTGCATCATCGGGTGGGTGAAGAGCACGACCACAAGAACGTCGATGACGACGGTGATTCCGAGAGTGAGCGCGAAGCCCTTGACGTTTCCGACCGCGAGGATGAACAGGATGATCGCCGACAGCAGGTTGATGGCCTTCGCTGCGTAGATGGTGCGCAGGGCGCGCTTCCACCCCGCCTCGACGGCGCCAACGAGACTCTTGCCGTCTCGCAACTCGTCTCGGATCCGCTCGAAATAGACGATGAACGAGTCGACAGTGAGACCGATCGCCACGATGAGACCGGCGACACCCGCCAGTGACAGGCGGTAGCCCTGACGCCACGACAGGATGGCGATCACCAGATAGGTGAGCACACCCACGACGACGAGGGACGCGATGGTGACAGTTCCGAGCAGGCGGTACTGGAAGAGCGAGTAGATGATCACGAGCAGCAGGCCGATGATGCCGGCGATGACGCCGCTGACGAGTTGTGCTGAACCGAGCGTCGCCGAGATCGTCTCCTGGCTCTGCACCTCGAAACCGATCGGCAGTGCACCGAACTTCAGCTGGTCAGCAAGAGTCTTCGCGCTTTCCTGGGTGAACGACCCGCTGATCTGCGGCTTGCCATCGGTGATCACGCCCTGCGTCGTGGGGGCCGAGATGACCTGCCCATCGAGCACGATCGCGAAACGGTTGCGAGGATCGGTGTCGGGGAAGCCATACAGCCGCTGAGTGACCTCGGCGAACTGCTTGGTGCCTTCCTCGTTGAAGACGATGAAGACGCCCCATTGGCCGGTGCTTGCGCCCTGGCTGTTTGCAATCTGACCGCTGGACGCGTCTGAGATTGTCTCGCCCGCGACCTCGACCGGACCGAGGATGTACTTCTCGATTCCGCCGGTGTCACACGTGATGAGTGGCTCGTCGGCGGGAGCCACATTCGCGTCGTCGAGGGTGGAGCAGTCGAATGACTGGAACTCGGCGAGCAAGGCGGGCGTGACCCAGTTGGGGTCGCTCGCGTCGGTCGGCGACGCCGTGGGCGTGTCGGCGAGTGACGGAGTAGGGGTCGGCGTGGCACCGTCAGTAGGCGACGGCGTCGCCGAGTTGTCTACAGTGCTGTTGGCCGCCGCATCCGTGTAAATGACAGGTCGGAACTCGAGCTTCGCTGATGACTGGATTCGCGCGAGCGTCTGCGCGTCGGGCTCACCGGGGATCGACACGACGACGTTCTGGCCACCCTGCGTGGTGACTTCGGCTTCAGCCACACCACTTGCGTCGATGCGGTCACGAATGATCGACACGGCCTGGTCGAGCTGCTCCTGAGTAACGGTCTCGCCGCTCTCGAGCTTGGGGGTCAGAATGATCTGAGTGCCGCCCTCGAGGTCGAGCGCGAGCTTCGGTGCCCAGGTGGCGGTGCTGAACAGCACGCCTCCGGCGAGCACAGCAGTGAGGCCGACGGTGATCGCCGCCAACCACGCGAGCGAGCGCCACGCCTTCTTAACGGGGGTAGATCTGGCCACCTACGAACTCAGCTTTCTGTACGGGCCTGCCATGCTCACCGCACGCAGGCACCCGAAAATGCCAGCCCGCGCATCAACGCCCGGGCCAGCATCCAAGGTTAGTGGTTACTCAGCAGCCTTTTTTGTCGTGCGGCGCACGGGCTTCTTCTCTTCGGTCACGCGCTCGCCGTATGCGGGCTCGTCGAGAGGAATAGCGGAGTCTTCGTTGAGCTTGACAGCCTCGCGCTCTTCGGCCTCGCGGTTCGCGATTGCCATGGCCTCTTCGACCGAACGCGGAGCGCTGGGGTCAGCGTTCTCGTCTGCGGTAACGACCTTGGCGAGGGTCTGGCGGTGCACGCGAACGATGTTGCCGGGGCTGGTCTCGATCTCGGCGACGTTGGTCACTTCGTCAACGGACTTGAGCGTGCCGAAGAGACCGAAGTTGGTCATCACCTCGACGCCGGGAACGATCTTCGCCGCGAGCTCTTCCTGCTGCGCCTTGCGCTTGCGGGTGTTGCGGAACATGAAGAAGATGAGCACGCCGAGAATGACGAGCATTCCAATAGTCAGCGGATCAATGGGCATGATTTACCTTCCGAAGGGGAGTCTGAGGCTGCAGTCTACGGAGACTGCCTGAATGGCCTTTGTGAATTATAGGTCATCACCGAACAGGGCCGGACTGGGCCCCGCTCGGCTCGCAGCTGGTTTGATGCCGAAGTGCTCCCAGGCAGCAGCGGTCGCCACACGACCTCGCGGGGTGCGCGTCAGCAAGCCGATCCGCACGAGGAACGGCTCCACAACCGATTCGATCGTCTCAGCCTCTTCACCCACCGAGACGGCGAGAGTGTTGAGACCCACCGGACCGCCATCGAAACGCGTCAGCACCGTCTGCATCACGGCACGGTCGAGCCGATCGAGCCCGAGCTCGTCAACGTCGTACAGCTCGAGGGCGGCATGCACGGCCTCAATGCCAGCAACGCCGTGCACGAGCGCGTAGTCGCGCACACGCCTGAGCAGCCGGTTAGCAATTCTGGGTGTGCCGCGGCAGCGACCCGCGATCTCGGCGAGAGCGCGTTTGTCGATGTCCAGTTCGAGCAGTGCAGCCGCACGCTCAAGCACTTGCTCGAGCTCGGGCTCGTCGTAGAACTCGAGGTGCGCGGTGAAACCGAAACGGTCGCGCAACGGATTGGGCAGAAGGCCCGAGCGCGTGGTGGCGCCAACGAGAGTGAAGGGCGACAGATCAAGCGGAATGGATGTCGCGCCCGCGCCCTTGCCCACCATGATGTCGATGCGAAAGTCTTCCATCGCGAGATACAACATCTCTTCGGCGGAACGCGCCATGCGGTGGATCTCGTCGATGAAGAGCACCTCGCCGGGCACGAGCGACGAAAGCACGGCCGCCAGGTCGCCCGCATGCTGGATGGCTGGCCCGCTCGACATCCGCAAGGGACGACCGCTCTCGTACGCCACGATCATTGCCAGGGTCGTTTTTCCCAAGCCGGGCGGACCGGCGAGCAGGATGTGGTCGGGCGTGCGATTCTGCATTGCCGCAGCCTGGAGTAGAAGCTGGAGCTGGCCGCGCACCTTCGTCTGCCCGACGAACTCAGAGAGCGACTTGGGTCGCAACGCTCCCTCGAAGGCGAGCTCCGCCTCGGACTCGGGCGTCAGCCTGATGATCGAATCCGGCTCGGTCATGAGTTCGGCCCCAAACTTGCCAGGGCGAGTCGGAGTACGCCCTGCACGGTTGAGCGGTCGGCCTCGGAGGCCGACGCCATCGCATCATCCACCGCCTGAATTGCCACGCGTTCTGGCCAGCCCAGGCCGACAAGAGCGACCGTGACGTTCTCACCCACCGAGGAGAGCTTCTGACCGGCATTCGCGCGCACGACAGAACTCGCGATGAGCTTGCCCGCGAGGGACACCACGATGAGCTTCGCGGTCTTTGGCCCGATGCCCGACACCTTGCGGAAGGCGGCGTCGTCTTCGGTCGCCACCGCGTGAGCGATCTCGCCCGGGCTCATGGCCGCCAGCACACCCATGGCGCTCTTGGGCCCGACGCCCGTGACGCCGCGCAGGAGGTCGAATGCGCTCAACTCGTCAGACTCCGCAAAGCCATAGAGCGACAAGTCGTCTTCCCGAACGATGAGGACGGTGCGAATGGATGCTTCGGCCCCCACTCTCAGCGACAGGGCGTGCTGCGGGGTCACCTGTACGCTCAACCCCACCCCACCGACCTCGATGACCGCAGTGGTGCCGACCGCCGCGAGCACCGTGCCGCGTACGGATGAAATCATGAGCCCACCCTACGAGCGGCAGCCGACTTCTCAGCCCTTCGCCACGCTTCCTGGGCCGGGGTGAGCCGCGCTCCGGCCGCGATGAGCGCTGGTCGCTTCCACGCGTGGCAGATGGCGATCGCCAGGGCATCCGCGGCATCGGCGGGCTTCGGAATGTCTACGAGGCCCAGCACCTTCGCGACCATCGTTCCAACCTGCCTCTTGTCTGCTGAACCGTAGCCGGTGATCGCGGCCTTGACCTCGCTGGGCGTGTGGAGACCGACGGCGAGGCCGCGCGATGCAGCGACCTGAAGGGCAACGCCGCTGGCCTGCGCGGTACCCATTACGGTTCGGAGGTTGTGCTGCGCGAACATGCGTTCAAGCCCGACTGCCGCCGGCTGGTACTCGTCGAGCGCATCGGAGATGCCCCGCGCAATCGCCAGAAGACGCTGTTCCAACGGCATGTCGGGCGGAGTACGAATGACGTCGACGTAGACGAGGGTTGCCGTGCGGGTGGGCGTGACATCCACAATTCCCACACCACAACGGGTCAGTCCCGGGTCAATACCAAGGACGCGAAGGCTCATGCCCCCTAGTCTTGCTCCAGCTCCGCCTGAACCTCGGGCGACACGTCGTAATTCGAATATATGTTCTGAACATCGTCAGAATCTTCGAGGGCGTCGATAAGCTTCATGACCTTGCGTGCGGTGTCGGCGTCGACCTCGACGGTGAGGTTGGGCACGAACTCGGCCTCAGATGAGTCGTAGTCGATACCGGCTTCCTGAAGGGCCTCACGGGTCGCGACGAGCGCATGCGTGTCGGTGATGACCTCGAAGCCTTCGCCGCGGTCGTTGACTTCTTCGGCCCCCGCGTCGAGCACGGCAAGCAAGATGTCGTCTTCGGTGACCGAATCGGTCTTGGTGATCGAGATGACGCCCTTGCGCGTGAAGTTGTACGCGACGCTGCCGGGGTCTGCGAGGTTGCCACCGTTGCGGCTCATGAGAGTACGCACATCTGCCGCGGCACGGTTCTTGTTGTCGGTGAGACACTCGACGAGAAGCGCCACTCCCCCGGGTCCGTACCCTTCGTACATGATCGTCATGTAGTCGACCGACTCACCCAGCTGGCCGGATCCCCGCTTGACAGCGTTGTCAATGTTGGAGTTGGGAACCGAGGTCTTCTTGGCCTTCTGGATGGCATCCACGAGGGTGGGGTTGCCCGAGAGGTCCGCGCCGCCCATCTTGGCTGCGACTTCGATGTTCTTGATGAGTTTGGCAAACGACTTGGCGCGGCGCTGGTCTTTGATCGCCTTTTGGTGCTTCGTGGTTGCCCATTTGGAGTGGCCTGACATGCTGAACATTCTAGGCAGGCAGGCGTACTCCCGACGACTCAAGCTCAAGCGCGGCGAGTTTGCGCATCACCGAATCGTCGCCCCGTCGCCACGCGGCCATGGCATCGGTGTCGACAGAGGCGATCGTCGTGATCTTCTGGTTAGCGAGCGCACGGAGAGCGAGCAGGTCGATGCCCGCTCCTGAGTTCACGAGCGCCGTCGCATGGCCGGCGCGACGCACGAACCGGATGCGCGGCACCAGCCACAGCACGAGAATCATCACGATCGGCAGCGCGGCGATGCCAATGCCCAGGGTCAGGGCGAGTTGGTGAATGGCATCCTGCTGGCTTTGTCCGGCTTCCTCCAGCGCTCCCCCAGCGCCGCTTGCGCCGTCGAACGGCACCCGGATGCCGGGGCCGATGAGCGGGATCGATCCGAGCGTGTCGCCCACTTCGGTCATGGTCTCGCGAAAGCCCGCGCCGGCATCCTCCATCTGTTTGCCGTACGCCGCCAGCTGCGTGATGACGCTGTAGACAGTCACGCCCAGCCACACCCAGGCGGCGATCAACGCGACGGCGATCACGTCAGCGAAGATCTGTCGAGTCCTGCGGGGCGCGAAGTCTGAATACAGTTTCATGGCCCCACTATTTCAGGCGGCGCGCACCTTCTGCAGGAAGTAGTCATGAAAACGGGTGTCGCCGGTCATTTCGGGGTGAAATGAGGTGCCGAGCAGGTTGCCCTGCTCGACGGCGACGACTCGACCGTCATCCAATTGCGCGAGGGCCGTCACCTCCCGACCCACTGATTCCACGACGGGCGCCCGAATGAAGACCGCGTGCACGGGCGGTTCACCGAGCACCGGGATGTCGAGGTCGGTTTCGAATGAGTCGAGCTGCGAACCGAAGGCGTTACGGCGCACGACGATGTCGAAGCCGCCGATCGTCTGCTGGCCTTCGATGGAATCGAGGATCGTGTCCGAGAGCATGATGAGTCCGGCACACGTGCCGTAGACGGGCAGACCGGCCGCCACAGCGGCCTTGAGGGGCTGCGCCATGCCGAACAGCCGACTCAGCTTGTCCATAACGCTCGACTCACCGCCCGGAATCACGAGGCCATCGACGCGCGCGAGCTCCTCGGGGCGCTTCACGGGCACGGCGTTAGCGCCGAGACCGGTCAGAACCGCGAGATGCTCACGAAAGTCGCCCTGAAGGGCGAGCACACCGACGGTGGTGTTACCAGCCACGCTCAGCGAGACGGTGCGGCGCGGGCAGGTCCGAGACGTTGATGCCGACCATCGCCTCGCCGAGACCTCGCGATGCTTCAGCGATGACCTGGGGGTCTTCGAAGAAGGTGGTCGCCTTGACGATGGCCGCGGCGCGCTGGGCCGGGTTGCCCGACTTGAAGATTCCGGATCCGACGAAGACACCGTCAGCACCGAGCTGCATCATGAGCGCGGCATCCGCCGGGGTGGCCACGCCACCTGCGGTGAAGAGCACGACGGGAAGCTTGCCCGCCTCCGCGACCTCGCGCACGAGGTCGTACGGCGCCTGCAGCTCCTTGGCAGCGACGTAGAGCTCGTCTTTCGACTTGCCCTTCAGCGCGTTGATCTCGCCCAGGATGGTGCGGATGTGCTTGGTGGCCTCCGACACGTCACCGGTGCCAGCCTCGCCCTTGGAGCGGATCATCGCAGCGCCCTCGGTGATGCGACGCAGTGCCTCGCCCAGGTTGGTCGCGCCGCACACGAAGGGAACGGTGAAGTTCCACTTGTCGATGTGGTTCACGTAGTCGGCGGGCGAAAGCACCTCTGACTCGTCGATGTAGTCGACCTTGAGTGCCTCGAGAACCTGCGCCTCGACGAAGTGCCCGATGCGAGCCTTCGCCATGACGGGGATCGAGACCGCGTCGATGATTCCATCGATCAGGTCGGGGTCACTCATGCGCGCAACACCGCCCTGCGAACGGATGTCGGCCGGCACGCGCTCGAGAGCCATAACGGCTACGGCTCCGGCGTCTTCCGCGATCTTGGCTTGGTCAGCTGTGACGACATCCATGATGACGCCGCCCTTGAGCATTTCCGCGAGGCCGCGCTTGACGCGGGCGGTGCCCAGTTCTTCGTTGTTCGTGCTCATGATCCCTAATTCTACGCGTGGGTGTTGGGGTGGCCCGGGGGCCAATGGAATGTCTGTGGCTCGCGCCTAGGCCGCCGGCCAGGCGTTCGCGATCTCTTCGCGCACCTCGCCCAGCAGGCGCGGCACCGCTTTCGTTCCCGCAACAATCGGGAAGAAATTGGAGTCGAGCGCCCACCTCGGCACGATGTGCTGGTGCAGGTGCTCGGCAATGCCCGCTCCTGCAATGCGACCCTGATTCATGCCGATGTTGAAGCCGTGGCATTGCGAGGTCTCGGTGAGCACGCGCATCGCAACCTGCGTCAGGCTACCGATCTCGGCCACCTCTTCGGGAGTTGCTTCGTCATACGTTGCAACATGGCGGTAGGGGCACACGAGCAGGTGCCCGCTGTTGTACGGGTACAGGTTGAGCAGAACGTAGGCGTGAGTGCCGCGGTGAACGATGAGTGCCTGCTCGTCGGTCAACTGAGGAGCCGTGCAGAACGGGCATCCGTCGTCCGCCGGCTCCTGTTGGGTGTTTGCCTTGATGTAGGCGATTCGATACGGCGTCCACAGTCGCTGGAAGGCGTCAGGTACGGCGGCGAAACTCTCGGCCGCCTCGACATCACCCAGGTCGGTGCCGTCGTAGTCGCGCACTGGCTAGACCTGCGCCTTTGTGGCGATCGCATCCTGAATGCGCGCAATCGCTTCGTTGATGGGAACGCCGTTCTCCTGGGTGCCGTCACGGAACCGGAAGCTGACGGATCCGTTCGTCGCATCCTGCTCCCCCGCGATCAGCTGGAACGGCACCTTCTGAAGGGTGTGGGTGCGAATCTTCTTCTGCATACGGTCGCTCGAGGTGTCGAGCTCGGCACGCACGCCGGATGCCTTGAGGCGCGACACCACCTCGGAGAGGTAGCCCTCGTACTCCTCCGAGACGGGAATGCCCACGACCTGAACGGGCGACAGCCACACGGGAAAGGCTCCGGCGTAGTGCTCGAGCAGGATCGCGAAGAACCGCTCGATCGAGCCCAGCAGAGCGCGATGGATCATGACGGGTTGCTGCTTGGTGCCATCCGCTGCGGTGTACTGCAGGTTGAAGCGTTCCGGCTGGTTGAAATCGAGCTGCACCGTCGAGAGCTGCCAGGTGCGGCCGATCGCATCCGTCGCCTGCACCGAGATCTTCGGCCCGTAGAACGCGGCGCCGCCCGGATCGTCAACGAGCGTGAGGCCCGATTCGGTGCCGACCTGGCGAAGAGTCTCCGTCGCGACATCCCACTGCTCATCGGTTCCGACGGACTTGTTGGGGTCGCGCGTCGAGAGCTCGAGGTAGAAGTTGTCGAGGCCGTAGCCGCGCAGGGTCTCGAAGACGAACTCGAGCTGGCTCTTGATCTCGTCTTTGACCTGCTCCGGAGTGACATAGATGTGGGCGTCATCCTGGGTCAGGCCGCGCACGCGAGTGAGACCCTGCAGCGTGCCGCTCTTCTCGTAGCGGTAGACGGTGCCAAACTCCGCGAGGCGCAGCGGCAACTCGCGGTAGCTTCGCCCGCGTGCGTCGAAGATCAGGTTGTGGAACGGGCAGTTCATCGGCTTCAGGTAGTAGTCCTGGCCCTGGCGGGTGACGTTGCCCTCTGCGTCGTGCTCCTCGTCGAGGTGCATCGCCGGGAACATGCCGTCTTTGTACCACTGCAGGTGCCCGCTGGTTTCGAAAAGAGTGCCCTTGGTGATGTGAGGCGAGTAGACCTGCTCGTAGCCGTGCGCGATGAGACGCTCACGCATGTATTTCTCGATCTCGCCACGGATGATTCCGCCCTTGGGGTGGAACACCGCGAGGCCGGAGCCGATCTCATCCGGGAAGGAGAACAGGTCGAGTTCGCTGCCGAGCTTGCGGTGGTCGCGCTTGGCGGCCTCGGCAAGACGCTCCTGGTGTGCGCGCAGTTCATCTTTAGTGGGCCACGCGGTGCCGTAGATGCGCTGCAGCTGCTTGTTCTTCTCGGATCCGCGCCAGTACGCGGCGGCGTTGCGTACGAGACTCCAGCCATTGCCGATCATCCGGGTGTTCGGCAGGTGCGGGCCGCGACACAGGTCTTTCCAGTAGACCTCGCCGGTCTTGCCGTCGACGTTGTCGTAGATCGTCAGTTCGGCGCCACCAACTTCGACGTTCTCGCCGTCTTCGCTATCGGCGACGGCGCCCTTGAGCCCGATGAGCTCGAGCTTGTAGGGCTCGTTCGAGAGCTCTGCCCGCGCCTCATCCTCGGTGACGACACGACGCTGAAAGCGCTGGCCCTGGCGGATGATGCGGTCCATGGCCTTGTCGATGGCCTTGAGGTCTTCGGGGGTGAAAGGCTCCTCGACATCGAAGTCGTAGTAGAAGCCGTCGGTGACGGGCGGGCCTATTCCGAGCTTGGCATCGGGGTTGATCGACTGAACGGCCTGTGCCATGACGTGCGCTGCCGAATGGCGGAGGATGTTCAAGCCATCTGGTGAGTCGATCGTGACGGGTTCTACCGTGTCAGACTCAGCGGTCGTCGCCGCGAGATCTTTCAGCTCGCCGTTGACGCGCATGGCGACAACGTTGCGGTCGGTGAACAGCTCAAATCCGGTCTTACTCACCCGTCAACTTTAGCGGTGGCAGAAAAGCGAAAAGACCCGGGCGTGCTGCCTCGGGTCTTTTCTTCTGTGGGCGGTACTGGGATCGAACCAGCGACCTCTTCCGTGTCAGGGAAGCGCGCTACCGCTGCGCCAACCGCCCATAGTTTTCGGAGCTAGCCTGTGACGGCTATTCCGAGGTGGCGACGGGATTCGAACCCGTGTACACGGCTTTGCAGGCCGTTGCCTCGCCTCTCGGCCACGCCACCGTGTGCGGGCTGCATCAGAGACTTACAAGCAGTCACTGACACTTCCCACTCCGAGCGGATGACGAGATTCGAACTCGCGACCCTCACCTTGGCAAGGTGATGCGCTACCACTGCGCCACATCCGCATTGCTCGCATTTCTGCGTGCTAGATGACTGTAGCCGATCGATCACGTCAGAGCCAATCGCGTTACAGGCGGGTCGCAATCCTGTGGCAAGATTGAGCCCGCGGGCGATTGGCGCAGTTGGTAGCGCGCTTCCTTCACACGGAAGAGGTCATCGGTTCGAGTCCGGTATCGCCCACCACAGGCTCTGACGAGTTAAGTTCTGATCGACTCATAAGGGTGCCCACGCCCACGAGCAGCCCCGCGACGATGAACGCCAGCGACTGCGTGTACCCCGTGCCTGGCGGTACATCCCAGTGGCCACCGGCGAATCCGATCCAAAGCACATACTCGGTCACGTAGTTCATGGCGAGCACAAGCAGCAGCGCGACACCGGCGAACGCTCGACCGATCCGCGACTTCATGACAACCAACGCGACGACACCCAGCAACACGGCGCCGAGCCACAGCCCTTGGAGCACGACCAAGTGGCTTGGCTGATCCATGGTGGCCAGGCACAGGTCGGAGGTCTGGGTGTTCTCGCAGGGCACCCACCCCGCACGCGTGATCTCTGCGCCCGCGAGGCCGAGCGCCACAAGAGTTGCGGCCACGAGCCCACTGCCAAGATGTCTGAGCCTTGTCATGACCTTCTCCTGAGGGTTATCGCCGCGATGCCTCAACGCTAGCGCCACGGCTCACGTAGGTTGGAGCGGTGATTCGCCAATTCTTCACCGGGGTCGGCTTCTTGCTGCGTGGCTTCGGAACTTGGCGCACGGCGCCCGGTCTCATGCTTCTCGGGATGGTTCCCGCTGTCATCGTGGGAGCGATCCTGGTCGCCGGGTTTTTCGCGCTGGGGTTCAACCTTGAGGCGATCGCCAGCGCCGTTACCCCGTTTGCCAACTCGTGGGACGAACCTTTTCGCACCGGCACACGAGTCATTACTGGGATCGCGTTTCTTGTTGTCGCGTTCCTCATCATCGTTTTCGCCTTCACAACGATCACACTCATCGTGGGCGCGCCCTTTTACGAGCAGATCTGGCGACACGTCGAGCGGCGTTTTGGAGTGGTGCCCGACGCGAACGTTCGCGGTTTCTGGCGCACACTCGGCAAAGGCCTAGGCGACGGACTCCGCATGTTCCTGACCGCCGTGCTATTCGGTATCCCCCTGTTCGCGCTCGGTCTCGTTCCCGTTGTGGGGCAGGTGCTCGTTCCGATTGTTGGCGCATTCATCGGTGGCTGGTTGCTGTCTGTCGAGCTGGTCGGCATGGCCTTCGACGCCCGAGGATTCACGTTGAAGCAGCGGCGCACGGCCCTCAAGTCCCTCCGCCCGATGACACTCGGGTTTGGGGTTGCGACCTACCTGGTATTCCTCATTCCGGGCGGCGCGGTGCTCGTTATGCCTGCCGCGGTGGCCGGGGCCACCCTGCTCGCTCGCCGCGAGCTTGGCGAAGCTACGACCGCAGGGCCCGACCAAATCGGGTCGTGACCGACTCGGCGTACAGCACTGAGTCCGGCGCTCTCTGCCTCAGGCCCGGGATGCCCGCGACCTCCATGAGCGAATCCTCGAGGCTCACAAGCTCGGCGCGCACAAGCGCCCAGGGCTCGTGGTGGTTGGGCAGGAAAATGGTGCGGCCAGACCGCGTCGTGAATAGTCCCCACCGCGCCGTGAGGAAGTCGGCTGTGGGGTCACCCACCACCGACTCACTCGTGGGTCTCGCGACGATGCGACTGCGGCCCGCGCCGATATGGCGTTCGGATTCGTAGGTGATTGCGCCGTCGGAGACAGCTTGCGAGGTGCGCGACCAGAAATACGGAATCGAGAATGCGGCGCGCGCCGCCAGCACCGCGGCAAGCCGAGACGCCTCGAGCGAGAGGAAGATCACGCCGCGCCGGCCGTTCGCATCTACGCCGTAGAGACGCACGTTCACTTCGGTGAACGAGCCAAGGTAGGGAATGGCGGGGCTGCCTGCCAACGTCGCGCGATCGAGGTAGAAGGCGATCAGGCCCACCCAGCTCGAGCCATCGTGTTCGTCTGGACGCACTCCCTCGGGCATGAACTGCACCAGCTGAGCAGCGTCTACTCGCCAATGCAGGAAGGTCAGCTGCGACCAGGTCTGACTCGCGACGGATCGACCGTGGAGCGGTGGTGCGACCGTGCTGATGGGCTCCGGCTCGATCACGGGCGGGAGCGAACCCGCTTGAGCGCCATCCACACTAGGAAGGATACGGCTGTCGAGTAGAGCGCGACGACGACGGTGCTCGCGATCTGTTCCTGGATGAAGCCGATCTGACCGGTGAACAGAAACCCCATGTCCGTTGCGAGCAGACCTAACAGGATCACACCGAGGCCGCCTGCCATGAGGTGAGACCCCACGATGAACCATTGCTGGCGACGGGTGGCGCCCACCCTGCGCATCGTGAAGTAGCACGCGGCCGCCCCCGAAATGACGCCCGCTGCGGCCGCCGAGACTGGCGTGAACAGGTTGGCGCCGGCAGATACCGACACGAGTCCGCTCAGCAGGCCCGCAGCAAGGGCAGGCAGGGTCGTGGACTGGTGCAGGATGCGCTGCACCGCAAGCCACCCCGCAATGCCGCCCACCGCGCTCACGAGGCCATTGATCACAATGCTCGGGGTCACGTCGTCGATGGCCAGCTCGGCACCAGCCAGCCACCCCAGCCAGGCTGCAGAGAGCACGAGGGCCGCCACGACCCCGAGCGGAAAGGGGAGCACGCGCGCCTTGGCCCGCGGCGAACCGGATCCGGCCGCGAGCAGCACCCCGAGAGCCGCCGCTCCCCCGGCAACGTTGACCGCAAGGGATCCGCCATGGTCGATGGGCTCGAGGGCGACGGGTCCGAGCCCCGCGAGAGACATCAGAGCCACCGGCACAAAGACGATGACGCCCCACAGCAGCGCGAAGAGCAGTACTACCAAGGGTGAGGCGCCGGTTGAGCGAACGGTGAGCGTAGCCAGAAAGGTGGCCAGCGCCGCGAGACCGGTGATCGACAGATAGAGCGCAGACAGCATGCCCGGCGCGATTACCGGCGCGAGCACGAGCCAACTGAGTGCTCCGATCGCCGCGGATGCTACGGAAAGCAGCAGCGTCGACGACCAGGACGCGGCGGGAAGCATCCTGACGTAGATCACCGCAAGGGAGCCGAAAACGGCTGCCAGCGACACCAGCGAGACCGCAACTGCCGGTGATACGTGCACCGCAACCCCCTTCTCACACACAGTAAAGGGTGCCGCTCTCTCGAGCGACACCCTTTGGCTGCGTTTTTAGTGACTATGCGTCGGCGAGTACGTAACCCTCTTCACCGTGAACCACGGTGTCGACGCCAGCGATCTCGTCTTCGTTCTTGATGCGGAAACCGATCGTCTTCTCGATAACGAAGCCGATGATGAACGCGAGAACGAACGAGTAGACCAGCACCGAGAGGGCCGCGATGGCCTGCACGAGCAGCTGCGTGGCCGAACCGCTGAAGAGGAGGCCCGAGCCGTTGGCGAAGAAGCCCAGGTACAGGGTTCCGATGACACCACCGACGAGGTGGATACCCACAACGTCAAGCGAGTCGTCGAAGCCGAGCTTGAACTTCAGGTCGATCGCGAGGGCGCAGACCGCGCCGGCGATGACGCCGAGCACGATTGCCCAGATCGGAGTGAGCGATCCACAGGCCGGGGTGATCGCGACGAGACCGGCGACAGCACCCGAGGCGGCACCGACCGAGGTCGGCTTTCCGTCGCGGATCTTCTCGACGACGAGCCATGCAAGCAGGGCCGCGGCGGGAGCGATGAGCGTGTTGACGAAGGCGATCGCGGCGGTGTTGTCAGCGGCGAGCTCGGAGCCCGCGTTGAACCCGAACCAGCCGAACCAGAGGAGGCCGGCGCCGAGAAGCACGAACGGCGGGTTGTGAGGAACGTGCGCTCCCTTGGCGAAGCCAACGCGCTTGCCGAGAACGAGCGCGAGAGCCAGAGCGGCCGCACCTGCGTTGATGTGCACTGCGGTACCACCGGCGAAGTCGATGACGCCGACGCCGAAGACGTCCTGAAGGCCGTGCGTGATCCAGCCGCCGTAAGCGAAGCTGCCGTCTTCGGCGAGTCCGAAGTTGAACACCCAGCTCGCAACGGGGAAGTAGACCACGGTTGCCCAGATGCCAGCGAAGATCATCCAGGAGCCGAACTTCGCGCGGTCTGCGATCGCGCCCGAGATGAGCGCGACGGTGATGATCGCGAACGTGGCCTGGAACGCCACGAAGGCAAGCGGCGGGTACGCAGCGCCCTCGGGAGTCTCAAGGAGGTTACCGAGGCCGATGGCGCCGGTGTCGATCGCCCAGGGGAAGATCGTTCCTTCCGCACCGGGGAACGCGATTGCGTAGCCGTAGATGGCCCACAGCACGCCGATCAGACCGATCGCGCCGAAGCTCATCATCATCATGCTGATAACACTCTTGGCTTTGACGAGTCCGCCGTAGAAGAATGCCAGGCCCGGCGTCATCAGCAGTACGAGCGCTGAAGCCAGGAGAAGGAAGGCGGTGTTGCCCTGATCCATTGTGAACCTCTCTTTGTTACATGCGAAGGATGCACCGTCGGCTCCGCAGAGGGGTAGCACCTCGGGTACGCAGCCAGTTTGGCGATGAGAGGTTTCGCCGGGGGTGCCAGTCGTGTTTCAGTCCTGTTACGCGCACCGCGGTTGTGTAAACATCGTGTTTCGCGCGGCCCCCGATTTGCCGCGAATGCCGCCCGAGGGCGCCGCGGGGCTGGCTTAGTCCGTGTCGTTAGTGAGGGCGATCAAGCGCGACACCGCGCGAAGGTACTTCTTGCGGTAGCCGCCAGCGAGCATGTCGTCGGGGAAGACGTGATCAAGCGGAGTGCCACTCGCGCGGATGCGAACCTGGGCGTCGTAGAGGCGGTCCACGAACGCGACGAACCGCAGGGCATCGGTTTGGTTGTGAAACTCGTGTACATCGACAAGCCCGATCGCCGAGAGTCCGTCAACGAGCTTGACGTAGCGAGAAGGATGCACCGAACCGAGGTGCTTGAGCACGGCGTCGAAGTCGTCAAGCGTGGTCACGCCCGTGATGCCGTCGAGCGCAGCGGCAACGTCGTCGACGACTACCGCGTGGGCTTCGATGTCGCGGCGCCGGTAGTCGAGCCCGTCGATGCGAATCGTCACGAACTTCGCGGCGAGCGAGTCGATCTCGCGCAGGAAGTCCTGTGCAGCAAAGCGACCCTCGCCGAGTGCGTTGGGGGGCGTGTTGGATGTCGCGGCAATTCGAGTGCCCGTGGCCGCGAGTTCATTCAGCAGCCGCGACATGAGCCGGGTGTCCCCGGGATCGTCCAACTCGAACTCGTCGATGCAAATCAGCGACGCGCCCGTGAGCAGCTGCACGGTTTGCGCGTATCCGAGCGCTCCGACGAGCGCCGTGTACTCGATAAAGGTTCCGAAGTACTTGCGACCCGGCGCCACATGCCAGAGGGCGGCAAGGAGGTGAGTCTTTCCGACGCCGAACCCGCCATCGAGGTACACGCCGGGCAGACCGGGCGCCGTCTTCTTCTTGCGCGAGAACAGCCCGCCGCCCGGGATTGTCCATCCGGCTACAAAGTTGCGAATGGCGGCAACCGCGGCACCTTGCGAGGGGTAGTCCCGATCGGGACGGTACGAGTCGAGCGTCGCGCCCACGAATTGGCGCGGGGGCACGAGGTGGGCGATGATCTCGTCGCCGGCAAGCGTCGGTGTGCGGTCTACAAGCCGCGCGGGAGAGGTGCGCGCTTCGGCACTCATGGTCTGCCTCGTGTTTGTGTCGAACTCTTACGGGGCACCCTGTGCGCGCACAGGGTGACTGCGTAGATTCCTAGTGAAGGGTGTTTCAACCCTAACCAACCACCGGAGGAACAATGACCGTCGAAGTTGACACCGCAGCCGAGTTCGCTGGCTTCGCTCACCCGGAGCGACTGGTTTCCGGTGACTGGCTCGAGGCCCACCTCGGAACTCCCGGACTTGTTGTGGTCGAGTCCGACGAAGACGTGCTGCTCTACGAGACCGGGCACATCCCGACCTCGGTCAAGATCGATTGGCACACCGACCTCAACGACCCCGTCACTCGCGACTTCATTGACGGCGAGGCGTTCGCAGCGCTGCTCAGCTCGAAGGGCATCAACCGTGATGACACCGTCCTGATCTACGGAGACAAGAACAACTGGTGGGCCGCCTATGCGCTCTGGATCTTCACGCTCTTCGGACACGAAGACGTACGCCTCCTCGACGGTGGGCGAGCGAAATGGGAGTCCGATGGTCGCGAGTACACGACCGACGAGCCCGCCATTACCCCCACCGATTACCCCGTTGTCGAACGCCAGGATGCCAAGATCCGCGCCTACAAAGACGACGTGATCGCCCACTTCGGCAACCCCCTCATCGACGTGCGCTCCCCCGAGGAATACAGCGGTGAGCGCACCACCATGCCTGCCTATCCCGAAGAGGGCGCACTTCGCGGTGGGCACATCCCGAGCGCGAAGAGCGTTCCCTGGGCAAAGGCGGCGGCCGAGGATGGCACGTTCCGCAAGATCGACGAGCTCAACGCTCTCTATCGCGACGGGGCCGGGCTCAAGGAAGGCGACAGCATCGTCGCCTATTGCCGCATTGGCGAGCGCTCGAGCCACACCTGGTTCGTGCTGACCCACCTGCTGGGCTTCGAGGGCGTGCGCAACTATGACGGCTCGTGGACCGAGTGGGGTTCTGCTGTGCGGGTGCCGATCGTCAAGGGCTCCGAGCCCGGCGCCGTTCCCGCCAAGTAGAATTTTCAGGTGACTTCAGAAGAGCTCCCCGCACAGCTGGCAGAGATCCGCGAGGAATTTCTCGAGCTGGAGGTGCGGGAGCGACTCCAGCTGCTCCTGGAGTTCTCCAACGAGCTTCCCGAGCTGCCTGAGCGCTACCTCGATCACCCTGACCTGCTCGAGCGCGTCGAGGAGTGCCAGTCGCCGGTGTACATCTTCGTCGAGGTGGATGACGACAACATCGTTCACCTGTTTGCGACGGCACCGAAAGAAGCGCCCACCACTCGCGGCTTCGCGTCGATCCTTGCGCAGGGACTCGCTGGCCTCACCGCCGATGAGGTTCTCGCGGTTCCGGATGACTACCCCCAGACCATTGGACTGACCGAGGCGGTCAGTCCTCTCAGGATTCGTGGCATGACCGCGCTGCTCGGCCGAGCGAAGCGTCAGATTCGGGAGAAGCTGGCAGCGTGATCGTTACGCGGCTGCATCCGGGTGGGCCCGAGCCCCTCGACCTTGACGATCCATCGAGCCGCGACCGCCTGCTCGAGATCTATCGCCCCGGCGCCACGTCGTGGTTGCGAATCAATCTGGTAGCGAGCATCAGCGGCAGCGCGGCGGGCTCCGACGGCACATCCGAGACCCTGACGAGCGGCTCGGACCGGCGCATCCTCGGCGTGATCCGCGAGCTCAGCGATGCGGTGCTCGTGGGCGCCGCGTCGGTGCGCGCCGAGGGCTACCAACTCCCCCGACGATCACAGCTCGCCGTGGTTACGGCGACCGGCGACCTCAGCGGTCATCGACTCAGCAGCGACGATCTGTCCCGGGTGACGGTGGTCTGCGCACCGTCGGCGGTCGAGCGCGTACAAGAGACCCTCGGTGCCGCACAGATCCTCACCGTGGAGCCCGACCACGGCCGGCTCTCGACTCCAGCAATCATCGATTCCCTGCGACAGGCGGGCTATCTGTCCATCGTGTGTGAGGGTGGCCCGGGACTCGCCTCCCAGCTCATCGCCGCATCGCTTGTCGACGACCTCTGCCTCACCACGAGCCCCACAGTCGGCTCCGTGCGCCTGCCCCTGCTGGAGGGCGCGGCCGTCCCCGACCAGGCTGCGACCCTCTCGCACCTGCTGATTGACGAGGCGAGCTATGTCTTCGCGACCTGGGCGTTGCGTTAAGACGACAGCGTCGCGAGCCACCGCGCGATAGCCGAGTTCCACCGCGGCGCGTCGTAGTTCCACAGTTTGGTGTGCCGAGCGGTGGTGAACTCTTCGAAGGTCACGATGTCGGGTCGCGAAACCGCGAGAGCGTGCGACGCCGTTGCCGGCACGAACCCGTCGTCGTCGCTATGCATGAGCAGGATCGGCGAATTGAGCTCGGATGCTCGAGCGACCAGGTCAAGGCGTGCGAGGTCGATGGGCTCGGCCTGACCCGTCAGGATTCGCGAGAACCGAGAACCCAGTAGCGACACCACGCCGAACTGGATGATTCGCGGCAAGCGATTGAGCATGCCCTGGAAGTGCAGCGCAGTCACCCAGTCAACGACGGGCGAGTCAAGCACCACCCCATCGACGAAGCCCGCCAATGACGAGCGGGTCAGTGCCTGAAGCACCGTTGCACCACCCATCGACCATCCCATCAGCACGATGCTGCGGGCGCCGTGATCGAGCGCGTAACGCATGGCAGCCTCGACATCCCGCCACTCGGTGTCGCCGAGCGCATACCGGCCGTCGCCGCTGCGCGGTGCATCCCCGTCGTTGCGATACGACACGAGCAGGGAGGTGTAGCCCGCCTCACGAAACACCGGAACGGCGCGCAGTGTCTCCTGCCGGCGCACGGCTCGGCCGTGCACTTCGATCACCCAACGATCGGTGGGATGCGACGCCGCAACCAGCCAGGCCGGAGCGGGCCCGACCTCCGTGTCGATCACGACTTCTTCCCACGGAAAACCGAGTTCATCCGGTGAGAGGAAGAACCAGCCACTGAACCGTCCCCTCGTGGCGTGCTCGAGGTCGCCGAAGTCGACCCCCAGTAATGTGCGGGTCACGGTGTCGGGCGTTGTCGCCAGAATCTCGCCCACCTTCGCATGACCGGAGTCTGCACTGAACCACAGGCTATATTGCCCGGGCGTGAGTGAATCGAGTGTCGCGGAGAGTGTGATCGTGTTCGCATCGGTGGCGAGAATTCGCACGTCCTCGAGGCGCTTCACTGGCGGCGTGATCACTGTTCGAGCAAAGATGACCGTGACCACGGCGGCCGCCGCCGTGGTTACGAGAGCAACACCACCCGCCGCGATGGCCGCGATCGCGGCAATGCGCACGCCGAGCGCTGACGAGTTCCGTTGACTGGCCATGCCCTACTCCTGTCGCGGTGCCTCGGCGTATCGGGGCCGCCGGGCGGCGTGCCTCGGTTCAGAATGCCCGCTTGAAGCCTAATGTTTGACTCGTGCCCGACACACCTTCAGCACCGTCACCGGCCGCGTTCACCGCAGCCGTCGAGTCCATCCGCGCAGCGGCGATGCGACAAGAACTCGCGGTTACAGAAATCCCTGCACCGGGAACGCTCGCGCCCTGGTCATTTGCTCTCGCTGCCGACGTCACGCCCGCTCGCCACGGTACCGACTCGGAGCTCGGCACCGGCCGTTTCGTGCTGTTGTACGACCCCGCAGAGCCCGAGGCCTGGGGCGGCACCTTCCGGGTGATTTGTTACGCCCAGGCACCCCTCGAGACTGAGATGGGCGTCGATCCTTTCCTCGCCGATGTGGCGTGGTCCTGGCTCACGGAGGCCCTCGACACCCGGGGTGCCCAGTACTCCGCGGCGTCTGGCACGGCCACTCGAATTCTCTCCACCGGTTTCGGCGAACTTGAGGCTCAAGGCGATGGGGCACAGATTGAATTGCGCGCCTCGTGGACACCAGAAAACGACGGACTGGCCGCGCATGTGGAAAGCTGGGGTGAGCTGTTGTGCATGCTCGCCGGGCTTCCCCCGGCGATTGAAGGAGTGAGCCTGTTGTCTGCCCGCCGAGTGGGACGTGAGTAGCGCTGAAGGCAGCGCTGCCCCTCCACCCCCGGAGGTGCCCCAGCAGGCGGCCCACGTGCAGGTGGATGTCATCGCCGACCGTGAAGGCTATCTGGCCGCCGTCGAAGCGATTGCAGCAGGCAACGGGCCCATCGCGATCGATGCCGAGCGGGCATCCGGTTATCGCTATTCGCAGCGCGCGTACCTCATCCAGATTTTCCGGCGGGGAGCGGGCACCTTTCTCTTCGATCCCCCGGCCGTGGGATCATTCAGCGAGCTCAACGACGTCATCTCGCACGAGGAGTGGATCCTGCACGCCGCGAGCCAGGATCTCACCTGCCTGCGAGAAGTCGGGCTCGACCCCACTCGACTGTTCGACACTGAGCTCGCCGCGCGCCTGGCCGGCCTGCCTCGGGTCGGACTCGGCGCCGTCGTCGAAGACCTGCTCGGCATCCACCTCGCAAAAGAGCACTCGGCTGCGGACTGGTCGACTCGACCGCTCCCCCAGGCGTGGCTCGTCTACGCCGCACTCGACGTGGAACTGCTCGTCGACCTGCGTGAAGCGCTCGCCGCAGTGCTCGAACGAGACAACAAGACCGACATTGCTGCCCAGGAATTTGCATCGATTCTGACGCGCGATTTCGTCGTCGTGCGCAATGAGCCGTGGCGACGGCTTGGCGGAGTTCACTCGATTCGTGGACCCAAGAATCTCGCTGTCGCCCGCGAGTTGTGGCAGTCTCGCGATGCCTACGCTCGAGAGATCGACACCGCCCCGGGCCGACTCGTTCCTGACTCCGCACTCGTCGCAGCCGCGCGCATGCTGCCCGAGACCAAGCGCGATCTCGCCGCCCTCAAGGAGTTCACGGGTCGCGCCAGTCGCACTCAGATCGACCGCTGGTGGAACGCCATCCAGTCGGGCCTGGCCAGCACCGAGCCGCCGACACTGCGCGTGCCGGGAGATTCGATGCCGCCGCCTCGGGTCTGGTCCGACAAGAACCCGGAAGCCGACCGCCGGTTGAAGCTCGCCCGCGCTGCCGTCACCGAGGTGTCAACCCAGATGTCCATCCCCGTCGAAAACCTGCTCACTCCCGATCTGCTACGGCGGATCGCGTGGACGCCCCCCGAGCACCTCACGCGCGATTCCATTGCTACAGCGCTGTCGGAGCTCGGCGCGCGGGCCTGGCAGCTTGACGCAACGGCACAGGTAATCGCGGATGCCTTTGTGGAAGCCAGCCAAACGCCCGAGGAAGCCCCCGACCCCTCTTCGTAGGTTCAATCAAAGGATTCTGCTCGCAAATTCCGCGACTTTAGGATCGAAGAAGACCTAAATGAAAGTGGAGGCATCGTGGCCGAAAGAGCTGACGTCGTATTCGTTGATGGGGTTCGCACCCCGTTCGGACGAGCTGGCGAAAAGGGAATGTACTGGAACACCAGGGCAGACGACCTGGTCGTGAAAGCAATCATCGGCCTGCTGGAGCGCAACCCGCAGATTCCGCGCGATCGTTTCGACGATGTCGCCATCGCTGCCACTACGCAGCAGGGCGACCAGGGTCTCACGATTGGCCGCACCGCGGCCCTGCTTGCGGGCCTGCCCAAGTCGGTGCCCGGCTTCGCCATCGACCGCATGTGTGCTGGTGCCATGACCTCGGTCACTGCCATCGCGGGCGGTATCGCGTTCGGCGCCTACGACATCGGAATCGCCGGCGGAGTCGAGCACATGGGCCGCCACCCCATGGGCTTCGGTGCCGATCCCAACCCGCGGTTCCTCTCCGAGAAGCTCGTGAGCGCGGATGCCCTCAACATGGGTAACACCGCAGAGCGCATCCACGACAGGTTCCCGCACCTGACGAAGGAGCGCGCCGACTGCTTCGCGCTCGGCAGCCAGCAGAAGGCGTTCGCTGCCTACGAAGCGGGCAAGATCCAGCCCGATCTGGTTCCCGTCGCTATTCGCAGCGAATCCGGCTGGGGTCTGGCGACTCGTGACGAGGCACTGCGACCCGAGACGACCCTTGAGGGTCTCGCCGGACTCAAGACGCCGTTCCGACCACACGGTCGGGTGACCGCGGGCAATGCATCCGGACTCAACGACGGCGCCACCGCGAGCATTATCGCCAGCGCCGACGCCGCCAAGGAGTTCGGCCTGGCGCCGAAGATGCGCATGGTGAGCTTCGCGTTCGCCGGAGTCGAGCCCGAGATCATGGGCATCGGTCCGGTTCCTTCCACGGAGAAAGCCCTGCGCAAGGCGGGTCTCACCATCGACGACATCGGGCTCTTCGAGCTCAACGAGGCGTTCGCCGTGCAGGTTCTCTCACTGCTCGACCACTTCGGCATCGACGACGACGACCCCCGAGTCAATCAGTGGGGCGGTGCCATCGCCATGGGTCACCCCCTCGCCTCATCCGGTGTGCGCCTCATGATTCAGCTCGCCGCGCAGTTCGCCGAGCGGCCGGATGTTCGCTACGGCCTCACCGCCATGTGCATTGGCCTCGGCCAGGGTGGCTCAGTCATTTGGGAAAACCCCAACTACAAGGGAGCGAAGTAATGACCGACCGTTTCGCAAAGCTCGCGGCTCTCGACCCCGACGAAGTAATCACCAACTCATTCGTTCGTGATATTCCGATCTCGGGCGGCAAGACGCTCGCGCTCATCACGCTCGACAACGGCAAAGATCACACGCGCCCCAACACGCTCGGTCCCAACACCCTGCTGCAGTTCGCAGCGGTGCTCGATGAGCAGAAGGCGCGCGCGTCCAAGGGTGAGATCGCGGGCGTGGCCATCACGGGCAAGCCGTTCATCTTCGCCGCTGGCGCGGACCTCTCCAAGGTCAGCGACATCCCCGATCGCGAGACCGGCAAGCAGATGGCGCAACTCGGCCACTGGGCACTGGGCAAGCTCAGCGAACTCGGCGTTCCCTCGTTCGTCTTCATCAATGGCCTCGCGCTGGGTGGTGGTGTGGAGATTCCTCTCAACGCCGACTACCGCACAATTGACGCGTCAGTGCCCGCGCTCGCCCTGCCCGAGGTGTTCCTCGGCATCATTCCCGGATGGGGCGGCTCGTACCTGCTGCCCAACCTCATCGGAATCGAGAACGCGCTCGAGGTCATCATCTCGAACCCGCTCAAGAACAACCGCATGCTCAAGGGCCAGCAGGCCTTCGACCTGGGTATCGCAGACGCGATCTTCGAGCCCGCGAACTTCATTGAAGATTCGATCAAGTGGGCCGACGGGGTCATCTCGGGCAGCATCAAGGTCAAGCGCCCCCACGAGCCGGGCAAGCTCGAACGTCTCGCCAAGTGGGACATCGCCATCGGCATCGCCGAAAAGACGCTCAACAGCCGCATCGGCAAGGTGGCCCTGTCGCCCTACCGCGCGCTCGACCTGCTCAAGGCGGCAAAGAACGTCGACAAGAAGAAGGCATTCGAACTCGAAGACGACGCGCTGGCCGACCTCATTTCGGGTGACCAGTTCCGGGCATCCATCTACGCCTTCAACCTCGTGCAGAAGCGAGCCAAGCGACCAGCGGGAGCACCGGATAGGGCGCTCGCGCGCCCCGTGACGAAGGTGGGTGTCATTGGCGCCGGACTCATGGCCCGCCAGTTCGCACTGCTCTTCGTGCGCCGCCTGCAGGTGCCCGTCGTGATCACCGACCTCGACCAGGGTCGCGTCGACGAGGGCGTCGCCTACATCCACAACGAGATTGACGCGCTGCGCGAAAAGGGTCGCATCTCGTCCGACGAGTCGAACCGTCTCAAGGCGCTCGTGTCGGGAACCACCGACAAGGCCGACTTCGCCAGCTGTGACTGGGTCATTGAGGCGATCTTCGAGGAACTCGAGGCCAAGCAGAACGTCTTCGCCGACGTCGAGCAGTACATCTCGCCCGAAGCGATCCTCGCAACGAACACCTCGTCGCTGTCTGTGGAGCAGATCGGTGCGAAGCTCAAGAACCCCGAGCGAGTCGTCGGATTCCACTTCTTCAACCCGGTGGCAGTCATGCCGCTCATCGAGGTCGTCAAGACGCCGCACACCACCGACGAGGCCCTCGCGACCGCGATGGCAACGGCGGCTGCGCTGCGCAAGAACGCCGTCATCACGCGCGACACCCCCGGATTCGTCGTCAACCGAATTCTCGCGAAGGTGCTCGGCGAGGCCATGCATGCGGTCGACACCGGCACCCCGTTCGAGGTGGTCGAGGAATCGACTCGCCCCTTCGGCCTGCCGATGACGCCCTTCGAGCTTCTCGAACTCGTTGGCCTCAAGGTCGGCGCTCACGTGCTCGACACGCACCACGCGGCGTTCCCCGACCGGTTCTTCGAGAGCGAGAACCTGCACAAGCTCGCCGAGCTCGGGCACATCTTCGAGCGTGACGCAAAGGGCAAGATCAAGGGCATCGACAAGAAGGCGCTCGAGATCGTCAAGGGGGGAACCTCGCCGATGACCGCAGCCGACCTGCTGCGCCGGATCGAAGACGGCCTCGCCGACGAGATTCACCGCATGCTCGAAGACAACGTCGTCGAGGCGGCCGAGGATATCGACTTGTGCCTCATCCTGGGAGCGGGTTACCCGTTCCAGATGGGTGGCGCAACCCCATACCTCGACCGCGTCGGGGCGTCGGAACGTGTCTTCGGGGACACGTTCCACCACCCCGTCATTCGTGGCGTCAGCTAGCTGAAGTCGGCGAAGAAGGTGTTCAGGATCTCCTCGAGCACCGCCGTCTTGTCGGTGTCATCCACCAGCTGGGCCGTAAGGATCAGCAGGTGGGTGTTGCCGACATCCTTCGCCACGAGCACGACGTAGTCCGTCGTGCTGCCGCCGCAGGCCGTGTAGTACGCGAATTGGCCGACGTAGTAGCTGTCGTCGTAATCGCCCGAGCTATCGGGCGTGCACTCGGCATCGACTCCGTCGGTCATTTGCGTCAGCCACTGTGCGACGTCGTCGCCAACGGCGTCGGGTGACGCGAAGATGTTGACACCCGGTACGCCCCAGCTCGCGCGGTAGTCGGCGACGCTGGGCGAGGCGAGAAGGGCCGCGTACACGACGCCGTTCGAGTCGGTGATGGATGCACCATCCACGTCACTCCACGTGTCGGGAACACTCACGCTCACGGCTCCGGAGTCGTCGGTGACAGTCACGAAGCTGCCAACGGGCGTGGGCTCGTCGGTGCCGCCACCACCACCGCCGCTCGCGGTCACCACGAGTTCGTCACCGTTGAACTGGCCCTCGAGGGTCGAGCCGTCCGAGGGGCGGTAGACCGTCACGTCGATGACCGCATCATTGCCCTGGGTGCGAATGACCTCGCAGTACTCCTCGAGCGTGCCGTTCTGCGCGAGCGTGACCCCGGCCAGGTCGACGAGCACGTCTCCAGCCTCGATCCCGGCCTTGTCGGCGGGACCGCCGGCCTTCACCGACGAGACCCAGATGCCCTGGGGCGTGCCGTCCTCAGCGGGGTAGAGCGCCTGCGCGTTCACTCCGAGGCTCTGTACCGCCTTGCCATCCTTGAGGTCCTGCAGCACCGGGGTCACCTGGTCGCGGTGAATGGCGAAGTTGTAGTCGAGTTCGTCGTTGCCGGCATAGTTCACACCGACCACACGGCCGTTCTCGGCGACCAGGGGTCCGCCCGAGTTTCCGCCGCGAATTCGAGCATCGTGTTCGATGACGTGGTCGAGCGAGGCCCAGGAGTCTTCCTGCGGAACATCCGCCTTCGAGACGATGCCCTTGGTGAGGGTGAAGTTGGGGTCGCCCAGCGGGAAGCCAGCCGAGTAGACATCGAGAGCGGGCTTGATGTCGCCGTCGTACCAGGCCATGAACGGGAACGCGTCGCCGTCCACCTTGATCACGGCAAGGTCGAGGCACTCCGAGGCGCCGAGCACTGTCGCGCCGAAGGTCTCCCCCTGGTCACCGCCGGCCCATACCTTGAGTGTTCCCGCGCCGGTGACGACGTGATTGTTGGTGACCGCGATGCCGTCGGAGGAGATGAAGAATCCCGAACCGCGCCAGCTGCCGCTCTCGACTGGGTCGAGGGTCAAGGGCTCGATGAACGTTCCCTCTGCCTGAATCTGGATGGTCGCGGATTGCACGCCCTCGAAGTCGACGGCTCCCGACGTCGGATCACTCGCACAGGAGGTGAGCACGGTGGCGCCAAGCGCCGACACGGCAAGCAGACCGAGGATTCGCTTGCGGCTATAGGTTTGCGATGGCACGGGTAGTCCTCTCGAAGTTGCGGATTCGTATCCGCATCCTATAGACGAGAGGTATTCACATGCCATGTCAAAAATAACGATTGGGGAGCTAGAAAATGGGCGCGTGGGGCACAGGGGCATTCGACAACGACGACGCGGGCGATTGGGTATGGGAACTCGAAGACGATGACGACGCGAGCATCCTGGTAACGGCACTGCGAGAGGTCGCCGATGCCAACCACGGCACCTACCTCGAGGCCCCCGAATGCAGCATCGCTATTGCCGCTGCCGAAGTGGTCGCCTCGGCTCGCGGCCGCCGATCGCCCGCCCTCCCGACCGAGGCCGTCGTGTGGCTCGACACCCACGCGCACCTCGTCGACGCCGACCTGGTGGGGCTTGCGACCGTTGCCGTGGCGCGCATCGTGGCGGGATCAGAGTTGCGAGACCTGTGGGAGGAATCGGCAGACTCGCCCGGCCCCGACTCCTGGCACGAAAGCGTCGCGGGCCTGCTCGCTCGGCTGCGTTAGCCGTCGCGTCGGGCGGACTCCACGTTCTGCTCGTCGGGCAGCGGCCGGGCAACCGGGATCTTGCTGCCCAGCACCTGGGCCACGACATCCCTCGCGATGTTCTGCGGGGTGAGCCCAACCTGCTCGAGGATGAAGTCCCGACTGCCGTGGTCAAGAAACTGGTCGGGCAGACCCAGTTCGGTCACCGCAGTGTCGACTCCTGCCGCGCGCAGATCTTGCCGGATGCGCGTGCCGATGCCACCAACGCGAACACCGTCTTCGATGGTGATGACGAGGCGGTGGTCCGCAGCCAGGGTGATGACGCTCTCGGCAACGGGCACGACCCACCGCGGGTCAATGACGGTGGCGCCGATGCCCTGCGCGGCCAGACGCTCCGCAACCTGCAGGCCAATCTTGGCCATCGGTCCGACCGTCACGATCAGCACATCCTTGTGCGGTGCCTCGCGCAGCACGTCGACGCCATCGTCGGTGCGACGCATGGCGTCGTACTCGGTACCCACGCTGCCCTTGGAGAAGCGAACGACCGTGGGGCCGTCTTCGACGACAACGGCCTCGCCCAGTTCTTCGCGGAGGCGGGTGGCATCGCGGGGCGCCGCAATACGGATGTTGGGCACGACCTGCAGGATCGCGAGATCCCACATGCCGTGGTGGCTCGGGCCGTCAGGGCCCGTGACACCCGCACGGTCGAGCACGAACGTGACGCCGGCCTTGTGCAGCGCAACATCCATGAGCACCTGGTCAAAGGCGCGATTGACGAAAGTCGCGTACATGGCGACGACGGGATGAAGGCCACCGAATGCCAGGCCAGCGGCCGAGGTCACGGCGTGCTGCTCCGCAATACCGACGTCGAGCACTCGCTCCGGGTACTTCTCGGCAAACTTGTGCAGCCCGGTAGGCCGGAGCATGGCTGCGGTGATTCCCACCAGACGAGGATTGCCATCAGCAAGGTGCACCATCTCGTCGGCAAAGACCGACGTCCACGATGGCTTCGACGACACCTCGATGGGCTCGCCCGTCTCGGGGTCGATCTGGCCCACCGCGTGGAACTGATCGGCCGTGTCGAGCAGCGCAGGCTGGTAGCCGCGACCCTTCTCAGTGATCGCGTGCACGATGACCGGGGCGCCGTAACTCTTCGCCTGCTCGAATGCCTCAGTGAGTGCCTTGAGGTCGTGGCCGTGAATGGGTCCGAGGTATTTGATGTCGAGGTTTGAGTACAAGGCCTCGTTGTTGCTGAATCGCGCGAGGAACCCGTGGGTGCCTCCGCGGATGCCGCGGTAGAGCGCTCGGCCCGGCGCACCGAACTTCTCGAACACCTTGCGGCTCGTCGAATACAGGCTGCGGTAGGAGCGGCGGGTGCGCACGTCATTGAGGAAGTGCGCCATTCCACCGATCGTGGGGGCGTACGAACGACCATTGTCATTGACCACGATCACGAGGTTGCGACTGTTGTCGTCGCTGATGTTGTTGAGCGCCTCCCACGTCATGCCGCCCGTGAGCGCGCCGTCTCCGACGACGGCGACGACGTGGCGGTTACGCTGGCCCGTCATCGTGAACGCACGGGAGATGCCGTCTGCCCAGGAGAGCGAACTCGAGGCGTGCGAACTCTCGACGATGTCGTGCGGCGATTCGGAGCGCTGCGGGTAGCCCGCAAGCCCGCCTTCTTCGCGCAGATGGCTGAAATCCTGCCGCCCGGTCAGGAGTTTGTGCACGTAACTCTGGTGACCCGTGTCGAAGACGATCGCGTCATTCGGCGAATCGAAGACCTTGTGCATCGCGATCGTCAGCTCGACGACCCCCAGGTTGGGACCGAGGTGGCCACCCGTCTTCGAGACCTCGCGCACGAGGAACGCACGGATCTCCGCGGCGAGCTCGACAAGCTGCTCCGGTGTGAGATTGTCGAGGTCGCGCGGACCGTTAATTCCCTCGAGCAGACTCATGCTTTGAGTCTAGACGAGGCTCCGGAGCACGTACTGGAGGATGCCACCGTTGCGGTAATAGTCGGCTTCACCAGGCGTGTCGATTCGCACGACCGCGTGGAACTCGATGGGCGCCTTGCCCGCCGCGGAGTGCTCGCTCGGCACTGCCGTGACGCGCACCGTCTTGGGAGTCGTGCCGTCGTTGAGCTCGACGATTCCCGCGATGCTCACGACCTCGGTGCCATCGAGGCCCAGGCTGTCGGCAGTCTCCCCCGCCGGGAACTGAAGCGGGATGACGCCCATACCGATGAGGTTGGAGCGGTGGATGCGCTCAAAGCTCTCGGCAATCACGGCGTGCACTCCGAGCAGCGACGTGCCCTTGGCCGCCCAGTCACGACTCGAGCCCGAACCGTACTCCTTGCCCGCGAAGATCACGAGAGGAGTACCTGCGGCCTGGTAGTTGGTGCTCGCGTCGTAGATGAACGCCTGCGGGGCATCCGCCTGGGTGAAGTCGCGAGTGAAACCGCCCTCGACACCATCGAGCAGCTGGTTCTTGAGTCGGATGTTCGCGAACGTGCCGCGAATCATGACCTCGTGGTTGCCGCGGCGTGAGCCGTACGAATTGAAGTCGAGGCGGTCGACACCGTGCTCCTGCAGGTACTTGCCTGCCGGGCTGTCGGCCTTGATCGAGCCGGCCGGGCTGATGTGGTCGGTCGTGACCGAGTCGCCCAGCTTGGCCAGCACGCGCGCGCCAGCGATGTCTGAGACCGGGCTGGTCTCGAGGGTCATGCCGTCGAAGTATGGGGGCTTGCGCACATACGTGGAGTTGGCATCCCACTCGAACACCTCGCTGTCGGGCGTGGGCAGCGAACGCCAACGCTCGTCACCGTCGAAGACGGCGCCGTACTCCTTGGTGAACATCTCGGTCGAGATGGAGCTGTCGATGGTCGACTGCACCTCGGCGGCGTCGGGCCAGATGTCTCTCAGGAAGACGTCGTTTCCGTCGTGGTCCACGCCGAGCGCGTCGGTCTCGAAGTCGAAGTTCATCGACCCGGCAAGGGCGTAGGCGATCACGAGGGGCGGGCTCGCGAGGTAGTTCATCTTGACGTCGGGGCTGATGCGGCCCTCAAAGTTGCGGTTGCCCGAAAGCACCGCGGTGACGGCGAGGTCGTTGTCGTTGATCGCGGCCGAGACCTCATCGATGAGCGGTCCGGTGTTGCCGATGCACACCGTGCATCCGTAGCCCACCGTGTAGAAGCCGAGTGCCTCGAGGTCGTCGGTGAGCCCGGCCTTGAGGTAGTACTCCGTGACGACCTTGGAGCCCGGAGCCATCGTGGTCTTGACCCACGGCTTCGACTTCAGGCCCTTCTTGTTGGCGTTTCGCGCCAGCAGCCCAGCCGCGAGCATGACACTCGGGTTGGAGGTGTTGGTGCACGACGTGATTGCGGCTACCGCTACGGCTCCGTGGTCGAGGGTGTAGTTCTGCCCATCGGCCGTGCTGATCGCCACGGGCTTCGACACGCTCGCGGGCGCGTGGCTCACGTGGCTGTGCGACACCTCGTGCGCCGTGTCTTCGTCCTCGGCGGTGAAGCCGATCGGATCGGAAGCCGGGAAGGAACCCTCGAGCGCAGCATCGACCTTGGAGAGATCCTGCTTCGCGTAGTCGCTCAGGTCTAGCTCGAACTGTGACTTGGCGTGGCTCAGCTCAACGCGGTCCTGCGGGCGCTTCGGGCCGGCAATCGAGGGAACGACGGTCGCGAGGTCGAGCTCGAGGTACTCGCTGAACGACGGCTCGACGTCGGCGTCAAGCCAAAGCTTCTGGAGCTTGGCGTAGGCCTCGACAAGAGCGACCTGCTCGTCGCTGCGACCCGTGAGGCGCAAGTAGTCGAGCGTGATGTCGTCGATCGGGAACATCGCCGCGGTAGAGCCGAACTCGGGGCTCATGTTGCCGATCGTGGCACGGTTGGCCAGCGGAACGGATGCGACCCCGGCCCCGTAGAACTCGACGAACTTTCCTACGACACCATGCTTGCGCAGCATCTGGGTGATCGTGAGCACGACGTCGGTAGCGGTGACCCCGGCGGGGATCGAGCCCTTGAGCTTGAAGCCGACGACCTTGGGGATGAGCATGGAGACGGGCTGGCCGAGCATCGCGGCCTCTGCCTCGATGCCGCCGACGCCCCAGCCGAGCACGCCGAGGCCGTTGACCATCGTGGTGTGTGAGTCGGTGCCGACACAGGTATCGGGATATGCACGCAGCACTCCGCCAACCTCGCGGGTGAACGTCACGCGAGCGAGGTACTCGATGTTGACCTGGTGCACGATGCCCGTGCCCGGAGGCACGACCTTGAAGTCATCGAAGGCCGTCTGGCCCCAGCGCAAAAACTGGTAGCGCTCGCCATTGCGCTCGTACTCGATCTCGACGTTGCGCTCGAGCGCGTTCTCGGTTCCAAACAGGTCGGCGATGACCGAGTGGTCGATGACGAGTTCGGCGGGAGCGAGGGGGTTGATCTTGTTGGGGTCGCCACCCAGGGCGCCGACGGCTTCACGCATGGTCGCGAGGTCGACGATGCACGGAACGCCCGTGAAGTCCTGCATGACTACACGTGCGGGGGTGAACTGAATCTCGGTGTCGGGCTCTGCTGCTGCATCCCACGAGCCAAGAGACTCGATCTGCGACTTGGTGACGTTCTTGCCGTCTTCAGTGCGAAGCAGGTTCTCGAGCAGCACCTTCAGGCTGAACGGCAGCTTCTCGTGCCCCGGAACCGTGTCGATTCGGAACACCTCGTAGTCGGTGGAACCGACTGTCAGGGTGTCTTTCGATCCGAAGCTATTCACTGCCGACATTGCCGTCTCCCTTGCTCACTACGGTCCATCCTCGCTGGCAGCCGCGTCGCCTGCCAGCAAGGTAAGCCTAAGACCGCAGAGCTCCGACGGTGCCGGATGCTTCGGTCAAAAGTATCTCGATATCAAGATACTTTAGCATCACTCCGAGTCGGCCTCGGTACGCGAGTAGGCCGTTCGCACCAACAACCACGTGACCCATAGCAGTGCCGCATAGAGGGGAACGCCGAGAATGAGCTTGAGCGTTGCCAGGGCCGCAGTGTTGCCCGCGAAGTAGAGCGGGAGTTCGACTCCGAGCCGCACTCCGAATAGCCCGCACCAGAGGATTGTCGCGATGACTGCGACCTTGAACTTGGCCTTGCTGTCGCGCCAGGACGAGCCCTCGCCCGTAATGAGTGAGGCGATGACACCGATGAGCGGCCAGCGCACCGCGAGGCTCACGAGAAGCGCCACGAGGAACACGGCGTTGATCCCGAATCCGAGCACGAAGTTGTCTTCTGCGCGACCGGTGATGAGCGACAGGCCGGCCGACAGGCCGATGCCCACCACTCCCGCGATCGCCGATGTCCAGGGCTGGCGCATGACCGCTCGCACGATCACGAAAACCACGGCAATCCCGAGCGGGATGAGCACCGACGGCAGGAGCTGCTGGGTGATCGTGTAGACGACCAGGAACGCGAGGCCGGGAAGGATCGACTCGACGAGTCCGCGCACTCCGCCCATCGCCGCGAGCAGCGCCGAACCAGTCGGGGCTTGCCCAGGTTCGACCTTGCCGACGCCCGACTTGCGTGCCGCGGCCGCCAATGCCTCGCGAACGCTCGGCTGCGACTCCTCGACGGGCCCGGGCTCTTCGGTCACGCGGGGGTTCCCGGCTGAGCCGTCGCGGGCATATGAAGCGGGATCAGGTCGCGCGGGGGCATCGGTGTGGTGCCTCGTACGACGACGACTGAACGGAAGAGGTCTTCGACCTGGGCGGCAGCCTCGGGGTTTGTCGCACCCTCGCCCGCGATCACGCCGCGGAGGAACCACCGCGGCCCGTCAACACCGATGAAGCGCGCTGCGCGGGGCGCTCCCCCCGCTACGGGAATCTCTGCCACGAGCTCTGGCCCGAACGGCCCCATGGCCGGTCGGATGGTGCCGCCCTGCTTCTGGATCTGTTCGACGATCTGGTCACGAATCTCGTGCCACAGGCCGCTCCCTCGAGGCGCCGCAAAAGGCTGCACCTGCAGCGTGGAGCCCGCGTAGTCGAGGCCGACGGCAACCACACGCTTGCTCGCCTCTTCCACCTCGAGTCGAATGTTGAGGTCGGTGCGCGGGACGAGCTTGATGCCGCCGAGATCGACGTAGGGGCGAACGGCATTCGCCTCGCTCTCGTCAAGCGGACCCGCGGTCGCGCGATCGGCGGGAGCCGACTTCGGGTGCTCGGTGGGCAGCGACTGGTCGCCGACGAAATCGGTCACAACGTGACTCCTGATTCTGTTGAGTGTTCTGTGCGCAGGCCCGTCGACCCGAAGCCGGATTCGCCGCGATGGCTCCCGGGCAACTTCTCTACGGGGATGAAGCGAGCTCGAGAGACGGGCATGACGATGAGTTGGGCGATCCTGTCCCCCACCTCGATGGCGAAGGGATGCTCGGCGTCGGTGTTGAGCACCGTCACCTTGATCTCGCCCCGGTAGCCGGCATCCACTGTTCCCGGGCTGTTCACGATTGTGATGCCGTGCTTGGCAGCGAGACCACTGCGTGGCACAACGAAGGCGACATAGCCGTCGGGCAGGGCGATCGAGACACCCGTGGGAACAGTGGCCCGAGCGCCGGGCGCGAGCTCGAAGGCTTGCGCCGCCGTCAGGTCTGCCCCGGCATCGCCCGGATGGGCGTATGTGGGCACCTGAACGGACGAAATCAGTACATCGACGTTGTCGGCCACGTGACGAGGGTAGTGCAGAACACTGAACGGCCAGAAAGTCTGGTCGAATAGGCACATGGCTAATTCAGCAGACACCCTTTACCGCGAGCGGCTCTGGCCTGCCCCCTGGCTGTTCATCAGCACGGCGTTGGTTATTCCTGCGAGCCTGTTGGTGTTCCTGCCGATCAACCAGACCGTCGGAGTGATCGTCGCGATCGTGCTGTACCTCGGTATTGTTGCGCTCCTGCTCGTCGCCGCCCCCGCGATTGAGGTGACGCGTGACGAGTTCACTGCAGGCAAAGCACGCCTGCCGATATCGGTGATCGGCGAGGTTACGGCAGCAGCAGGCGATGAGGGCCGCCTTGAGCGCGGCCAGCGACTTGATGCCCGGGCGTGGCTCATGATTCGCGGGTGGATCGACCCGGTCGTTCGCATCGAACTCGTCGACGAGAACGACCCGACCCCGTATTGGCTCGTGTCGAGCCGACGGCCCGAGGCCGTCATTGCCGCACTGGCAACTGCTAAGCAGCGCACTCCTGGCAAATAGGTCCGAGCTTCGTCTCGTGGTCGATCTGTGAGCGGTGCTTTACGAGGAAGCAACTCACACACGTGAATTCGTCGGCCTGCGGCGGCAGAACCACCACGTCGAGGTCGAGGTCCGAGAGGTCGGCTCCAGCGAGTTCGAAGCTGCCGGGGTTGTCGGCGTCATCGACATCCACTGAGCCAGACATCTTGTCCGGAACGCGCTCCTTCAGAGCTTCGATCGACTCAGAGTCGTCGTCGGTCTTGCGAGGTGCGTCGTAGTCGGTAGCCATGCCCATCCAGTTCTGTAAGCGTCACGATTTCGGTAGTACGAACGAAATCGGCGGGGACAGTGTGCATCATCCCAAGGGGAATAGCAAACCACTGAACGCCCATCGCATTCGCGCTGGATCTACAACTTGCGGCACGCCTGTTCTATTCCCGAGATTCGGGCGCTTCTCGTGTCATCCTTGACCGGAATCGTCACGGCTGGAGGGCATTCAGCATGCAAGACCTACGAGTTATCGGAGTCGAGAACGGGGCACTCCTCGTTGCTTCCGACGACGGCACCCGCTACCGCATTCCCATCGATGAAGTGCTGCAGTCCAAACTGCGGCAGAGCGTCCCCGACCCCGGCAACGGGCGCAAGCTCGCACCCCGCGAGATTCAGGCGCACATCCGATCCGGCATGTCTGCACAAGATGTCGCGAACATCACGGGTGTGCCGCTCGAGTACATCCAGCGATTCGAGGGCCCTGTCGTCGCCGAGCGCGAGTTCGTCGTCGAGTCCGCGCTCGCGGTGCCCGTGCACACGGCCGCCGACACCGACCCCATGCAACAGGGCACCACTTTCGGTATGGCGATTCGTGAGCGGCTGGTCGACCTCGGCGGCAGCAATGAGCGCTGGGCAAGCTGGAAAGAAGCGACCGGGTGGGTTGTCAAACTCTCGTTCACTGCCAACCAGATCGACCACGACGCTCGCTGGCAGTTCGATCCCAAGAAGCAGTCGCTCGCTCCCCTCAACAACGAGGCCATCACGCTCTCCCAGCAGGGCGAGGCCGCGGGAACTCTCATCCCACGCCTTCGGGCCGTATCGGCCCACGAGCCGCCCAGTGAGTCCGCGAGATTCGACAGCGGCGCTTTCGACCTCTCGGAGGCCGACCCAGTAGCCGACGAACCCCGGCCGATCTCCATCGCGAGAACGGCTGTGGAAGAAGAGCCGATCCAGGGCAACCAAACGTCAGATCTGCTCGAGGCACTTCGCCGCCGACGTGGCGAACGCGAAGCCGCAAACTTCGACGACGACGATGCCCGATCCGCTCATCCATCGACGGGGTCGATCCGCATCGTGGATGTGCAGATCGACGAGTTCGTGATCGAAGAGCCGGAAGCGGGCCAGCGTTCGACCGCTCCGCAGCCGTCGGCACGCAAGAAGGGTCGCACGGCCATGCCGAGCTGGGACGAGATCGTCTTTGGCGCTCGCCCCGACGACGACCTCGCCTAGCTAACGCCCGAAGGCGCCAAACCTGAGTAGAGGCACCCGCAGTTCCGTGGGAGACCACGATCCGTGTTGCGCGATCATCGCTCGAGCGTGCGGGTGCGAACTGCGGGTGTCGTAGTACGCGATGCCCTTCCGCGCCGCCACGAGAAGGTCGCCTATGCGAGGTGCCACCTCGGGGTCGACCTCACCAAACCACCCGGCCTCGATGGCCTCGGCCCGCGTGGCGATCCAGGAGCGTTGGCCCTCCGATGCCCGCCACCGCTCCACCAACGAGTCCCGCGACGCCGCGCCGAGGTCAGGTTCGAAGTGCAGTTGCAGGCACCGCGGCTCCCCCGCCACGAATCGCACGCCGTCAACGAGAGCGGCGTCGGTGTCGAAGAGAACGTGCGATTGCGCTGGAATGTCGAGCACGCCGTGATCTGCTGTGACGAGCAGACCGTCTCGCGGGCCCAGAGCGCGCGCGAGCTCGCGGAGGGCCGAGTCAGTCGTCTCGAGGGCGTGGGTCCACTCGCTCGACTCCCAGCCGTGCGCATGCGCGGCAACATCCAACTCGGGCACGTACACATAGCTGATGCCGGGCTCGCCGTGGGCCGCGAGTTCGGCTGCCTGCTGCATTCGCTCGGCGATCGAACCCGCTGAGACATAACTGGCACCGCGCAGCACTGCGTGGCTGAAACCCGAGTCCCGATAGCGCGCCGGCCCAATCGCTGTGGCCCGCAGGCCCTGGGCGACGGCGCGTTCGAAGAGCGTCGGTGTGCGCTGCCAGGTTGCCGGATCCATGAGGTCATCCCACCCCGAGAGCTGGTTCACGACCCGATCATGCACGTTGTCGAGCACCGAATACCCCACAAGGCCGTGCTGGCCGGGCGCCACACCGGTTGCCAATGTCGCGATCGATGCTGCCGTGGTTGTCGGAAAGCCCGACTCGATAATCGAGCGAGAGCCGAGCGCGCCCACCATCGTTCGAGCGTGGCCGGATCGTGCCTTGAGAGCTTCGGCCCCGAGGCCATCGACGAGCAGCACGATGGCGTGGTCCACTGGAGCAAGACCGAGCCGGTTGGGTTCTGCCCGCACCGCGCCGAGAGAACTTTTCATCACATCGGCAAGGCTCACCGCGTCGGGTTTGGGCGCCGGTAACATGGGGGCAATCTTATGGCTACCCCCGAAAATCCCACTGCAGCAGTGCCCTCTGGCGAACGCATCCACGACGTGGATGTCTCCGCCGAAATGCAGGGCTCATTTCTCGAGTACGCGTACTCGGTCATCTACTCCCGCGCGCTCCCGGATGCCCGCGATGGGCTAAAGCCCGTGCAACGCCGCATTCTGTACCAGATGTCTGAGATGGGACTGCGGCCGGATCGGGGACACGTCAAGTCCGCGCGTGTTGTCGGCGATGTGATGGGCAAGCTGCATCCTCACGGTGATGCGTCGATTTACGACGCCATGGTTCGACTCACTCAGGACTTCATCCTGCGCGTTCCGCTCATCGACGGGCACGGCAACTTCGGCTCCCTCGACGACGGCCCCGCGGCTCCGCGCTACACCGAGGCGCGCCTGCAGGCCGCGGCTCTCGCCATGACCGACGATCTCGACGAAGACGTTGTCGACTTCGTGCCCAACTACGACAGCTCGCTCATGCAGCCCTCGGTGCTCCCGGCGGCCTTCCCGAACCTGCTTGTGAACGGTGCCTCCGGAATCGCGGTCGGCATGGCGACCAACATGGCACCCCACAACCTCATCGAGGTCGTGGCGGCCGCTCGGCACCTTCTGGAGAATCCGGATGCCACGCTCGAAGACCTCATGGCTTTCGTGCCCGGGCCCGACCTTCCCACCGGTGGCACCATCGTGGGCCTCGACGGCATCAAGGATGCGTACACGAGTGGGCGAGGCGCGTTCAAGACGCGCGCGAAGGTGAGCGTGGAGGCGATCACCGCTCGCAAGACGGGTCTCATCGTCACGGAGCTGCCCTATCTCGTCGGTCCCGAGCGCGTCATCGAGAAGATTAAAGACGGCGTCAACAACAAGAAGATCAGCGGCATCTCTGACGTCACCGACCTCACCGACCGCAAACACGGCCTCCGACTCGTCATCGGCATCAAGACCGGGTTCAGCCCCGATGCCGTTCTCGAGCAGCTCTACCGCCTCACTCCTCTCGAAGACAACTTCTCCATCAACAACGTCGCGCTCGTGGGTGGCGGGCCGAAGACCCTCGGCCTGAAGGAGATGCTGCAGGTCTACCTCGACCACCGCCTGTCGGTGATTCGTCGTCGCAGCGAGTTCAGACTCGCTCGCCGCAGGGAACGCCTGCACCTCGTCGAGGGATTACTCATCGCGATTCTCGACATTGACGAGGTCATCCAGGTCATCCGCACGAGCGACGACAGCGAAGCTGCTCGCGTGCGACTGCGCGAGGTATTCGACCTCAGCGAGCTGCAGGCTGAGTACATTCTCGAGCTGCGGTTGCGCCGCCTCACCAAGTTCAGCCGGATCGAGCTCGAGACGGAGGCAGAGAAGCTGCGCGCCGAGATCGCCGAGCTGGAGGCGATCCTCGCTGATCCCGCGAGAATTGCGCTACTCGTTTCTGATGAGCTCGAAGAGGTGGCCGAGCGCTTCGGCACCCCCCGCCGCACTCTGTTGACCGAATCGCGCGGTGCTCCCGTCACAGCAGCCGCCGCACGCAAGAATGCTCCGATTCTCGAGATCGCCGATTCACCGTGCCAGGTGCTGCTGTCGACGACCGGCCGGGCCATCAGGGTCGATCTCGGTGACGAGCCGCTCGGGCAGGTTCCCGCGCGGCGACGCAGCAAGCACGACGCGATCCGCTCCCGAGTGGTGACGACCAGCCGCACCGAGATCGGGGCCGTCACGAACACTGGCCGGCTCATTCGCTTCACTGCCGTGGACTTGCCGAGTGTGCCGACCAACTCGATCCAGCTGGCCGCTGGAGCCCGCATCAACGACTACCTGGCTATCGGCGGCAAGGAGCGAGTGCTTGGATTCGTCTCCCTCGACTCCGACCAGCCCATCGCCCTCGGTACCCGCCAGGGGGTGGTCAAACGGGTCTCTCCCGGCGGCTGGCCCTCAAAACCCGACTTCGAGATCATCTCGCTCAAGCCGGGAGACGAGGTGGTCGGAGTAGCGCAGGGCTCCGACGCCGAAGAGCTCGTGTTTGTCACGTCAGACGCGCAGTTGCTGCACTTCGCGGCATCCAGCGTTCGACCACAGGGTCCGTCCGCGGGCGGCATGGCGGGCATCAACCTGTCAGCAAAAGCAATCGTCATGTTCTTCGGCTCTGTCGACCCCGGCGCCGAGAACGTCGCCGTAACGCTGTCGACGTCAACGGCCACGATCGCCGGAGCGGATGCCGGGCGTGGCAAGGTTTCGGCCTTCGCAGAGTTTCCCGGAAAGGGCCGCGCAACGGGCGGGGTGCGGGCGCACAGCTTCCTCAAGGGCGAAGATGTGCTCGTACTCGCCTGGGTGGGCCCGGCACCCGCGGTCGCGGTGGGCACCGACGGATCTGTGCGCCAGTTGCCCGACAGCGGGTCGAAGCGGGACGCGTCGGGCACACCGCTCGACGCCGTAGTCGGCTCCGTCGGAGAAGCGGTCTAGTCTTTTCGACCACGACGTGGAATAACGCGTGAAGTACATGCGTTTGCATAGACATGACCGCCACAACTTCGGGCCTGCACCACGTAACCGCTATCGCGGGCGACCCACAGAAAAACATCGACTTCTACATCACGGGCCTTGGCTTGCGCTTGGTGAAGAAGACCGTCAACTTTGACGACCCCAGCACGTATCACCTGTACTACGGTGACGAGGCCGGGCAGCCCGGCTCTCTCATCACGTTCTTTCCCTGGAAGGGCATCCGCCCCGGCCGCATCGGAGCCGGGCAGTCCACCTCGACCGCGTTTTCAGTACCCGCCGGGTCACTCGGCTGGTGGCGCGCACACTTCTCTGCCCTGAGCATCGATTCGCAGCTCAGCGGCGACTCGAGTTCTGAGGAGCGCCTCCTGGTGCGCGACCCCGATGGGCTCGCGATCGAGTTGGTCGCCTCGTCGATCACCGACCCGCGGGATCCGTGGGACTCGGCGAGCGTTCCCGCAGAGTACGCGGTGCGGGGGCAGCACTCCTCTGTGCTGACCGTGCGCAACCCGGACCAGACAATCGGGGTCTTTACCAACGACCTCGGAATGCGTGTTGTCGAACAATCCGGCAACCGCACCCGACTTGCCGCAGTCGAGGGCGGACCGGGTGCAATCGTGGACATTGTTGGCTCTGCCCTGACTCCCGAGGGTCTCGGCGCTGGCGGGACCGTTCATCACGTCGCCTTCCGAGTTCCCGACCAAGCCACCCAGCAACGCTGGCGCGATGAGCTCGAGAGCAAGGGGTACCAGATCACCCAGATTCTCGATCGCCAGTACTTCACCTCGATCTACTTTCGTGAACCGGGCGGGGTACTCCTCGAGATCGCGACCGACACCCCCGGCTTTGACATCGACGAACCGCTTCTCGAACTGGGACGCGCGCTGAAACTGCCCCCGTGGCTTGAGCCGTCGCGTGAAGCGATCGAGCACTCGGTGATACCGGTCCGATTGCCAGAAGAGAACAATCCCCGATTCGAGGCGAACGCCTGATGACCCTCGAACTCAGTAACTGGAACCACTTCTTCGAACCCGGGGATGCGAGTGCCCCCGTGTTTCTCACCCTTCATGGCACGGGCGGAACCGAGGCGGATATCGCGCAGCTCGGAGCGGCTCTCGACCCCACTGCTGGAATTCTCTCGGTGCGCGGACGGGTGTCGGAGCACGGCATGAACCGGTGGTTTGCCCGCCGAGCAGAAGGCGTCTTCGACCTGGACGATGTCGAGCTTCGCGCCGATGAACTCGCGTCGTTCATTCGGCTAGCGCGCAGCACCTACGAGATCAGCGACCGGCGGTTGGTTGCAGTTGGGTTCTCGAACGGTGCCAACATCGCGCTAGCGACTGCATTGCGCCACCCCGACGCCATTGACACGGTCATAGCGTTCTCAGGAATGTATCCGCTCGGCGACCGCATCCCCCAGCTACCCCTGAGCGGATCGCGTGCGCTTCTCATCAACGGCGTGAGCGACCCCATGGCACCGAGCGACAGCGTCGCGAGAGCCCAAGAGGTTCTTGAGGCTGGCGGCGCCACGGTCGACCGGGTCAGTCGAGGCGGCGGACACGGAATCTTCCCATCGGATCTGGCCGCGGCCCAGGACTGGCTGGGAGCACTGCCTCCCACCGCCTAAATGTGTGGCACGAAGGCCTGCCATGCCGTACGGCGCTCCGCGCGCGGATCCTGCTCCACACGGTCCACGGTGTCGATGATCAGGGTGCGGCGCTTGCGGGGCGTGTATGGCGGCCAACTGACGGTTCCGGTGCGCGCGAACTGAATCCATTCCCGCTGCATCCGCGTGCCGGCGCGCTTGAATGCCGCGCGCCCGCCGAGGCTTCCCATGAGCCGCCCAAACAAGCCGTCCATGCGATCGAAGAGCGCGAAAAGCTCCAGGCCATGTGTCGCGTCGTACCCCGCGATTCTCAGCAGCCGTGGGGCAATGTCAAAACGGTAGAAGTAGACCGGCGCGAACCGGGCGTGCCGCTCCGCGACCTTGACGCTCGGGTACCAGAACGCGAAGTCTCCACCGAAGTCGGCTGCCGGTCGAGGCGCCGGCAGCCCCGGATACAGCGCTTTGAGTGCCTTGCGTGAGCGCTTTCGGGTCTTGGCAAAGATTGCACGGATGCGCCGCGGGTTGCTCGCCAGGATGTCGAGGCGCCCTCGAAACAGCGACCCCTCCCGATCATTGGTGCCAATGACGAGCGCAACGCGGTGCGCACGGCCGGCCTTGAAAGCGTCGAGAGGCCGCTCGGGCAAGAAGTCGCCGTCGATAACAGGTGACAAGGCGAGCGTTCCGGGCTGAAGGTCGGGCGCTCGCCGTTGCATGCGCGTCGTCGCGGCGACAAGTTGCTCGACGCTGGCTGATGTCAGGAGCGAACCCGCCTCGTCCGCCGACGTGCTTTCCGTGCTCAGATCATCGATTTGTTCGCTGAGCAGTTCGAGATAGTCGCGCGCCCACTGGGCAGTGACGTCTGAGGGATAGATCGCATTCGCTGGCGAACTCTGCGCGATCGCGCGGTGGAACAGCCCGCGGGCCCGCGGCACTGCCATGAGCGTGGTGACTGCATTGCCGCCAGCAGACTCGCCGAACAGCGTGACGTTGTTCGGGTCCCCACCAAATGACGCGATGTTGGCCTGCACCCACTCCAACGCCGCGACCTGGTCGCGCAAGCCGAGATTGCACTCGAACGGGCGCTCGGGAGTGCTGAACGAACTGAAGTCGAGGTAGCCAAGTGCGCCGAGCCGGTAGTTGAAGTTGACGAAGAGCACATCGCCCGCACGCACGAGCACTTCGCCTTGCTTGCGAATCTCGCGCGACGAACCGACGCTGTAGGCGCCGCCATGCACGAACACCATCACGGGGCGTGGGCTCGCGGAGGCCGCGAGCGGCGCGATGACGTTGATCGTGAGGCAGTCCTCACTCATGGGTACGCTCGTCGGCGGCCCGGCGAACTGCCCGTTGCGATCCTGAGGCGCGACGGGGCCGAAGGCCGACGCATCCCGGATGCCCTCCCAGGGTTCTACGGGCGCGGGCGCTCGAAAACGACGGTCGCCCACCGGTGGTGCGGCGTAAGGAATGCCCCGCCACATGCGCAGCCCGCGGCGCACGACGCCCTGCACTGCGCCCCCGGCGACGTCAACTCTCACGCGCGCATCCTACGCACGCGAGGTTAATCTCAGACGTCGATGCGGTCGCGGTCCAACCCGTTGCCGGCGATGATGAACTCCTTGCGGGGTGCAACATCGTTGCCCATAAGCAGCTCGAAGACGGTCGCAGCACCCTCAGCGTCGCCGATGTTGACGCGCCTCAGGGTGCGGTGCTGGCGATCCATCGTCGTGGTCGCGAGCTGGTCGGCATCCATCTCGCCGAGACCCTTGTAGCGCTGGATCGGGTCTTGGTACTTTCGCCCGCTCTTCTTCAACCCCGCGAGCACGGCCGTGAGCTCGGCCTCGGAATAGGTGTAGATCGTCTCGTTGGGCTTGGAGCCGGGATTGATGACGACGACACGATGCAGTGGCGGCACCGCGGCGTAGACCCGACCATCCCGAATCATCTCGGGCATGTAGCGGAAGAACAGGGTGAGCAGAAGCGTGCGGATGTGGGCACCATCCACGTCAGCGTCGGCCATGATGATGACTTTTCCGTACCGTGCCGACTCGAGATCGAAGCTGCGACCGGAGCCCGCTCCGATTACCTGAATGATCGACGCACACTCGGCGTTCGAGAGCATGTCACTCACCGAGGCCTTCTGCACATTCAGGATCTTTCCGCGGATCGGCAGCAGCGCCTGGTACTCACTGTCGCGCCCCAGCTTCGCGGTGCCGAGCGCCGAGTCACCCTCCACAATGAACAACTCGCTATTGGCCACATCGTTCGAGCGGCAATCCACGAGCTTTGCCGGCAGGGACGAGCTCTCGAGGGCGTTCTTGCGTCGCTGCGTTTCCTTGTGGGCGCGAGCAGAGATGCGCGACTTCATCTCGGCGACGATCTTGTCGAGCACGAGCGCTGATTGCGCTTTGTCATCTCGTTTGGGTGAGGCGTACTTCTCTGCCATGGTCTTGGCGATCACGCTCGCGACGATGTTGCGAACCGCGGGTGTTCCGAGGATCTCCTTGGTCTGGCCCTCGAACTGTGGCTCCGGCAGTCGCACGGTGAGCACGGCAGTGAGACCCGCAAGGATGTCATCCTTCTCGAGCTTGTCGTTGCCAACCTTGAGTCGGCGAGCGTTCTTCTCCACTTCGGCCCGCAGGAACTTGAGCATGCCCTGCTCGAAGCCCGCCTGGTGGGTTCCTCCCTTGGGCGTCGCGATGATGTTGACGAAGCTCTTGAACACGGTGTCGTATCCCGTGCCCCAGCGCAGCGCAACGTCGACCTGACAATCGCGAGTGAGCTCGGTGGGCGTCATGTGACCGTTGTCTTGCAGCACGGGAACCGTCTCGGTGAACGTGCCGCCGCCCGTCATGCGCCACGTCTCGGTCAGGGCGTTGTCCGGTGCAAGGTGGTCGACAAATTCACCAATGCCACCCTCGAAGTGGAACGTCTCCCGGCGCGGCTCCTCGCCCCGATCATCCCGGATGTCGAGGGTGAGGTCGGGTACCAGGAATGCCGTCTGGCGTAGCCGATCGAGCAGCTCATCGGTCTGGAACGAGGCACCCTTCGTGAAGATCTGGCGATCGGCCCAGTACCGGATGCGCGTTCCCGTGACACCCTTGGCCACTTTGCCGACGACTCGCAGCTCACTGTTCGAGACGAAAGGGGTGAACGGCGCGTCGGGCGTCGGCGCACCGCCGTGGTCGTCGAATACCCCGGGCTCGCCGCGGTGGAAAGACATCGCCCAGACCTTGCCGTCGCGGTCGACCTCGACGTCAAGTCGCTCCGAGAGGGCGTTCACCACGGATGCTCCCACGCCGTGCAGGCCGCCCGAGGCGGCATACGAGCCGGAACCGAACTTGCCGCCGGCATGCAGTTTGGTGAAGACAACTTCAACACCGGAGAGGCCCGTCTTGGGCTCGATATCCACGGGAATGCCACGAGCGCGGTCGCGCACTTCGACGCTCTCGTCGGCGTGCAAAATGACGCTGATCTCCGAACCGTGCCCGCCGAGCGCCTCATCCACAGAGTTGTCGATGATCTCCCACAGGCAATGCATGAGGCCGCGAGAGTCGGTGGAACCGATGTACATTCCGGGGCGCTTGCGCACGGCCTCGAGCCCCTCAAGCACGGACAGGTGTCGGGCGTTGTAGTCAGCGCTGGTCATGCTTCAACACTATGTTCCGATCCCCCTGTACGCGTTCAGCGAAATACCCGGCAAATGACGCATATCCCCATCAACCTCATGCTTGTATTGAGTAACGGAACCCTCCGCTAGCCGTAAGGAGCAGCACATGTCTCAGATCTCCACCGAACTGGACTACACCCTCTCGGCTCTCGACCGTTGCGACAGCTGCGGTGCGCAGGCGTACATCCGAGTGACTCTCAACAGCGGCGACCTGCTGTTCTGCGCCCACCACGGTGCGAAGTTCAAGGAGAAGCTGTTCCCCACGGCTCTCAACTGGCACGACGAGACGTCGCGTCTCATCGAGACCTCGTCGTCCGTCTCGGAGTAGGGCTCCTCGCCCCACCCTCGTGAACGACAGGCCCGCATCGGTGCGGCGCACAGCCACAGTCGACCTGGCAGTATTTGCTGCCCACATTGAGCGCCTTCTGCATGACGATCCCGCGTTCGTTCTGGATGCCCGCGCCAACGCCTACGGACACGGCGTCGAACAAATCGTGCGCACCGCTCTGCAGGCTGGCGTGAGCACCGTGCAGGTCTCACCTCGCGAGGCGGACATCGCCGGAGTCAAGCGCTCGTCGCTCATGACGGTGCCCACCAAGCGGCACCTCGTGGCAGCGGCCGCCTACGGTCTCGATGGCAAGCACTCCCCCGTGCTCACACTCTCGGGTGAGATCATCGCCGTCAAGCACGTTGGAGCCGACGCGGGCGTATCGTACGGCTACAGCTACCGCACATCCGAGCCGACCACGCTCGCACTCGTGGCTTTGGGTTATGCAGACGGCGTTCCTCGACTCGCCTCGAACCGTGCATCCGTCGCAGTGTCCGGAGGCGTGTACCCGCTCGTCGGACGCGTAGCGATGGATCAGTTCGTTGTCGACTGCGGGGCTGCACAACCCGAACTGGGTGACGACGCCGTGCTGTTCGGCGATGCCAACGCAGGTTTTCCCTCCGCGGCCGACTGGGCTACCCACACCGAGCGGAGCCCGCTCGAGTTGCTGGCCGGCCTCGGCTCTCGTATCGATCGGGTGTACACGTGAGCGCCCCGGTAGCGGCGGCGCGCATCGAGGTCGACCTCGACGCGTTCCGCCACAACGTGCAGTTGCTCTCGGAGACCATCGCACCGTCGCGAACGATGCTGGCGGTGAAAGCGAATGCTTACGGGCACGGGCTGGTACCACTGGCGCGCGCCGCGCTCGAATCGGGGGCCGACTCGCTCGCCGTGCTCGAAATTCCGGCGGCTCTCGAACTGCGTCGTGCCGGAATCACCGCTCAACTCTTCGCGTGGTTGCTCGGGAAGGATTCCGACTACGTGACCGCCATCGAAGCGGACGTCGATCTCGGGGTGTCGAGCGTCGCGCACATTGAGGCCATTTCTGCCGCCTACCGCGGCAAACCCGCCCGCATTCACTTGAAGATCGACACAGGACTGCACCGCAACGGCGCCAGCCCCGAAGATTGGCCGGCGCTCGTGTCGGCCGCCATGGATGCCCAGCAGGCGGGTCGGGTCGAGGTCGTCGCGCTGTGGTCCCACCTTGCCGATGCCTCCCCCGAAGACGATGAAGCTGCTTTCGCACAGTTTCGCGCCGCGGCAGGGGTCGCCGCCAAGCTCGGATGCACACCGCCCCTGTTACACCTCGCCGCCAGTTCCGCTGGCATCCGCATGCCGAAGGCGCGACTCGGTCTCGTTCGACTGGGCATCGCCGCGTACGGCATCTCTCCCTTTGACGACCAGTCGGCCTCCGACCTTGGCCTGCGCCAGGTGATGTCGATTCGGGCGCCGATCGTGTCGGTGCTTCGCGGCGTCGCGACTATTGCTGTTGGCAGTGCTGACGGCATCCAGGTGCCCGCGGTCGGAAAGGCGAGCGTCGCGATTGGAGGTACTCGATACCCGGTGACCGGGATCGACATCGACTCCCTCACCATTGACGTCGCACACACCGCGATCGCCGCCGGCGACGAGGTCACGATCTTCGGTCCGGGTGACCACGGCGAGGCCACCGCTGAAGAATGGGCAGAGTGGGCTGGCACCATCGGCGACGAGATTGTCGCTCGGGCGAGCGAGCGCCTGCCGAGAGTGTATTTAGGCGCCTAGGCGACCACGGATAGAACGACGAGAGAGCGCGGCACGCTCGTCTGCCTCGATCGTGCGTGCGTCGGGTTCACCCATCGTCACGCCCGCACGCGACGCTGCCCGCTGCAGCAAACGATCGGCCCAGACCGGGTTCATCGGCAGGAACGGTCCGTGAAGGTTGGTCGCAACACTTGCTCCGTGCTCGAATACGGGCCAGGCCGCACCAGTCGTTCCAGCGCCATAGTTCTCAAAACCGGCAATATCGTCGTGCCAGACTTCTCGCACCGTGCGCTGTTCGGTGAGCCGCGCGGAGGTCGGGAAGATACCCACCCCCGGCCGCGCTACGCCGTCGAGGCCGGTGAGCGTCTGCCCCAGCAATTGCCAGCCGCCCGCAATAGCGAGAAACGGAACGTGCGCGGCCGCCCACTCTCGCAGCGTCGGTCCAATGCGCTCCAGGTCATCGCGCACCAGCTCCTGGGCAGATGCGGGACCACTGCCGATGTGAACCAGGTGCACGCCAGCAACGAGGTCGTCGCCCGGATTGTGGTTGACAACCCGCAACGGCATTCCGCGCCACTGCGCACGCTTCGCCAGGGCCATCACGTTGCCGACATCCCCGTTGATGCCCAACTCCGCCGGGTAGAGGTGAAGAACAGTGATCATGCGCCGCCCTCCAACTCAAGAAATCCCAGTTGCTTTCGGATGAGCATCATCTGCTCGTAGTTGACGATCATGGTCTTCATGCCGCGGGACGGGCGCGGGAGAGCCATGAACTGCTTGAGGGCGGGAGCCAGGTCGGGCACGACCGCGTGCACCGGGATCTCGGAGTAGGCGAAGCGAGTCGCGAGCTGCCACGCCTTAGTGCCCGAAAGCACATCGACATGCCCGAGTCGGGAGAGGTCGGAGCCGTATATCCAGGACGGATCAGGGGTTCCTTCGTCTACCGCCACGAAGACCTGCTCGGGGTTCTCGTCGAGATAGTCGAGGTTGACCTGCAGGCTCGGCGGGTTCTTCATGGTCAAGAGCTCGACATCTTCGCCATTGATCCTCAGAATTTCGCCGCGACCGTAGACGGGTTCCATGCTCGCGAGCCCCGAAACGACGGATGCCGGGTCGAGAGTGTCGCCGAGCAGCGCCGCTGCCATGGCGACTGCGGCCGCGGCATCCACCGCATAGTGAAGTCCGCGCGCGGGCAGCGGCACGACCACGGGCCGCCCCGCAAGCGACAGCGTTGCCGAACGGCCGTCGAGCTCTTCTACGACGACACTCGCGTCTGCGCGCTCAGCTGCGACCGCGAGAGCGGGGTTGTCGCCTCGCGCCAGCCAGGCCGGTCCGGCTGCGAGCAGCCCCGGTGCGGCCGCAAAGGCAGATACGGCCGCGCGGCCGCCACCGGCGCGCACTCGATCAGCGATATCGACGAGGTTGTGATCGTCAGCGTTGACCACGAGATGTCGGTCGGCCACGCGAGCGAACGACTCGAGCATGCCGGCGACGCGAGCGGGCTCGTAGAAGCGATTCAGCTGGTCGACCTGAATGTTGATGAGCAGCACACTGTGCGGTGCGAGCTGTATGGCCAAGCGGTCGCCGTACGCTTCATCCACCTCGAGCACGGCGACGTCTTCGCGAAGCCGCCCGCTCAGCGGCACCGTCGCGAGCATTGCCGAGGCGATGCCTTGCGGCAGGTTCGCCCCCGTGGGGTTGGAGAAGACGCTGAGCCCGTGGGCGCGCAAGACACTCACGAGCATGTGGGTCGTCGTCGACTTGCCGTTTGACCCCGACACAAATACAACGCCCAACGGCATGCGCTCGACCGCACGCGACAGGAACGTGGGACTCAAGGCGAGCAGCACCCTGCCGGGAACGGCAGAGCCGCCGCCTCGCAGCCTCAACAGAAAGCGCGCGAGGCGACCGGCGAGGATCGCCAGCGCAGACAGGGGGTGAACCTTTACTCGAGGTAGTCGCGCAGCGACTGCGACCGCGACGGGTGGCGCAGCTTGGCCATCGTCTTGGACTCAATCTGGCGGATGCGCTCGCGGGTCACACCAAAGGTGTCGCCGATCTGGTCGAGAGTCTTCGGCATGCCGTCGCCCAGGCCGAAGCGCATGCGGATGACGCCAGCCTCACGCTCGGAGAGCGAGTCGAGCAGGCTCTCGAGCTGCTTCTGCAGCATCGTGAAGCCCACGGCGTCAGCAGGAACGACCGCCTCGGTGTCTTCAATGAGGTCACCGAACTCGCTGTCGCCGTCTTCACCAAGGGGCGTGTGCAGTGAGATGGGCTCGCGGCCGTACTTCTGAACCTCGATGACCTTTTCGGGAGTCATATCGAGTTCGCGGCTGAGTTCTTCGGGCGTGGGTTCGCGACCGAGATCCTGCAGCATCTGGCGCTGCACGCGCGCGAGCTTGTTGATGACTTCAACCATGTGCACAGGAATACGAATCGTGCGGGCCTGGTCGGCCATGGCGCGAGTGATCGCCTGGCGGATCCACCACGTGGCGTAGGTGGAGAACTTGAAGCCCTTCGTGTAGTCGAACTTCTCGACCGCACGGATGAGACCCAGGTTTCCCTCCTGAATGAGGTCAAGGAACTGCATGCCGCGACCGGTGTAGCGCTTGGCGAGCGACACGACGAGGCGCAGGTTGGCACCGAGAAGGTGGCTCTTGGCGCGCTGGCCGTCTTTAGCGACCCACTGCAGCTCGCGGCCGAGCGGTGAACGCAGCTCCGTGGCCGACATGTTCGACAGCTTGTCTTCAGCGAACAGTCCCGCCTCAATGCGCATTGCGAGCTCGACCTCTTCGGCCGCGTTGAGCAGGGCGACCTTACCGATCTGCTTCAGGTAGTCCTTGACGGGGTCGGCCGTTGCACCCGTGATTGCCGAGGAGTAAACGGGAACTTCGTCTTCGTCATCCACGAGTGACAGCACGAGGGCGCCAGTCGGGAGTGCTTCGTCTTTGCCCGTGGACTTCTCGTCGTCATCGTCGTCGGCGTCGTCGTCCTTGGCCTCATCGGCGTCGGGGTCTACCTCGACGACAACGACCGCCTCGACGGCGACAACTTCTTCTTCGTCGATCTCGTCGATCTCAACGGGCTCATCGATCTCGTCGATAGCCTCATCGTCGCCCTTGGCCTTCGCCTTGGTGGCCTTCGCCGGGGTCTTCGCAGCAGCGGCCTTCGCCGGGGCCTTCGCAGCGGGCGTCTTCGCGGGTGCCTTGGCGGCTGCGGGGGCCTTCGCAGCAGTCTTGCGCGCGGTCGTCGTCGTTGACGCAGCGGCCTCCGCCGTAGTTTCGTCGCTCACGGCGGGAGCCGCAGCCTTTGTTCGGGTTGCCATTCGAACACCTTTCCGGGGTTTTTGGGCAGTACTAAGACCCATGTCAAGTCCTGATCCCGTGCGCCACGAAGGCGAACTCGGATCCCGAGGACTAGACCGGGTCTTAGAAATAATTATTGCACGGTTTGTGACTGGCCCTCGCCAAAAGGCCACTCGGTGCGCTATAGGGCTCCCAGTTACTGGGCTGGACCCCGACGGCGCCGCCACGCCCTGACAAGTGCAACCCACAACGGGGCGACGGTTATTCCCTCTTCTTCGTGCAAACGACGTCTCGTGCGGCGGCGGGCGTGAAGAAGGAACCCGACTCCTGCGCCGACCACCAGGTACTGCACGAGGAAGGCGAGCCGGAAGGAGTCGAGCGAGTAGAGCTCCTGCGGAATCCCCGACCCCCCACGTGCCTTGTCGATTGCGTCGAGCAGAATGCCGACGAGAAACATGAGCACGAAACTGGCCGTGAAGCCGCCCACGTTGACCACGCCGGTCGCCGAACCCAGGGATCGCATGGGATTGAAGGTGCGCGCGTAGTCGAAGCCGATGAGAGATCCAGGCCCGCCAACCGCAATCACGGCGAGCAACAGCACGACGGCCCATACGGGCGGCTGGCCTGGCCAGCCGAGCACCATGGCCCAGGCGACGCCCATCGACACCACGATTGCCAGCACGATGTTGGAGCGTCGCAAGGGAAACCGCGCGGAGAGCAAGCCGAGCACGGGCCCACTGAACGCGGCAATCACCACAACGAGCGTGAGCAGCGCGGCCGCGGCCGTAGGCCCGTAGCCGAGCCCGATAGAGAGAAACGGAAAACCCCAGAGCAGCGAGAACATCGTTACCGAGGATTGGGTCACGAAGTGAGACCAGAATCCGAGTTGGGTTCCGGGCCTGCCCAGACTCTCTTTGAGGTGGTGCATCGACGTGCCCCAGCTCGGTTTCACCGCAGGCATCGCCCTCGCGCTGTCTGAGTTGACCACCGAGAGGATGACGATAACGACGAGTGACAGCGCAGCCGCGCCGAGGTAGGTGGGCGTCCAGCCCCAGCTGTGCAGCGCAATCGACAGCGGGAACGCGGAGAGCACCTGCCCGAGCTGGCCGGAGGTGCCGAGCAGTTGCGAGACGAACGGCAGCGTGCGTCCGCTGAACCAGGCGGAGAGCATCCGGATGGCCGAGATGAAGGTCATGGCGTCGCCGGCCCCGACGAGAATTCGACCGAGCACAGCAATGCCGAGCGTGGGAGCTACCGCAAGCGTGGTCTGCCCGACGCACATGAGCGCCGCGCCGAGAGTCAACAGAAAACGGGGCCCAACCCGGTCGAGCATGACCCCGACCGGTACCTGCAGCACGGCGTACACCACGAGCTGCACGACAGTCAGGCTCGACAGTGCCGCGGCTGTGACACCGAACCGATCGGTCGCTTCAACGGCGGCAACCCCGAGCGAACTCCGCTGGAGCACGGCAACCATATAGGCGGCAACGGCGATGCCGAAGACCAGCCACGACCGCCGAGAGTTCATCGCTCACAATGCTAGCGAGCGGTGAGCGCTACTGTTCGAGGCCCTCAGGGTCGCCATTGCGGCGGATCGCGAGAAAGTTCTGCAGCTCGGCCGCAATCTCATCGGCGCTCGGAAGCTCTCCGTCGACATCGGTCAGCGGCGAACGTAGCGGGTTGTCTTGCATGTAGCTGTCGTGCCGCTCCTCGAGGCTGCCCACGAGTTTGGCGAGCTCCTGGTTGTTCTCGACCTGCCCGTCGATCTTCGCGATGAAATCTCGACCCTCTTCCCTGAGGCGATCCGTCGGGAAGATGAGCCCCGTTGCAGCGCTCACGCTCTCGAGGGCCGTCACCGCAGCAGCGGGATACTCGGTGTCTGCGAGGTAGTGCGGAATGAGCAAGACAAACCCGGCGATGGGGTGATCGAGCGCCTGAAGCCGGTACTCGACAAGGTGGAGCACGTTCGCCGGCGCCTGGGTGCGGGGCTTCCAGACCGACATCGCCTCGATGAGCTCGGCACGATTGCCGCTCACGGTGACGCCGATGGATCGCGTGTGTGGAACCGGCATGGGAATGGCGTGAACCCAGGTCGTGGACTTCACCTGGTATTTGTCGACAAGTTGCAGCACCGCGGCGGCAAATGCCTCCCACTGGAAGTCGGGTTCGAATCCCGTGAGCAGCAGGAAGGGCTGCTGAAGCTCATCCTTCGCCAGGTAAAGCCGGAGGGTAGCCGGCCGATAGTCGGAGAGATGATCGTGGTCGAACTGGATAACCGGCCGTCGCGCCCGGTAGTCGAGAAGGGCATCGGTGTCGAACTCGGCGATGGTGGAGTGCTCGAGCTCATCAAGCAGGTACTCGCTGAGCTGAGTGACGGCAGCGCCGGCATCGGCAAATCCGGTGAGACCTGCGACGAGGGGAAGGCCGAGCGGTACCTCAATGACGTCCTGATTGAGGTCGTAAAGGTCAGCCGGGTCTCGCATGCCTCAACTCTAAACCGGGGTACCGAACGCATCGGGTCGGTTCGCTCATGCCCTGAGCGAACACGACGTGAGCGCGTCTGTACGATTGCGGGATGACTGTCGCCGCTCTCTCCACATCCCCCCAATCACCATTCGAGATCGAGGCGGACGTTCTTGTACTCGGAGTGCGCAAGACCGACGACGGCCCACAATTGCTGAGCGATGCCCCCGAACTGCAGGCGTTGCAGCTCGCACTCGAGTCCATTGGCGTGACGGGCGGCCAGGACGAACTGCGCCGCATTCCCGGCACCTACGGCGCTTGCGAGAGCCTCGCGCTCATCGGCGTCGGAAGTGGAGACATCACCGTCAACGATCTGCGCTACGCCGCCGGGTCGGCTGCACGGCAGCTGCGCGGAATTGAGTCACTCGTGATCGCGCTGCCCGCCCAGTCCGATGCGGAAGTGCTCGCAGTGCTCGAAGGAGCGGCGATCGGCGCGTACGCCTATACGCGATACCGCTCCAGCTCCCTCGACGCGACGAAGCTTCCCGCGAGCTCCATCACCGTGGCAACGGGCAACACGACCGAGGGGCTCGGGGCTCGGGCATCCATCATCGCGGAGGCGATCCACAGCGTGCGGGACCTCGTCAACGATTCGCCCGCAGACCTCTACCCCGAGAGCTTCGCTGCGGCGGCCGTCGAACTCGCCTCCTCAGCAACAGTGAGCGTCGAGGTGCTCGCGGACGACGAGCTCGCGGCCGGGGGCTTCGGCGGCATCATCGCGGTCGGCAAGGGTTCGGCACGCAGCCCCCGCCTCGTGAAGGTTACGTACGACCCGGCAGGGGCAACCAAGCACCTCGCGCTCGTGGGCAAGGGCATCACGTTCGACTCGGGCGGACTCTCCCTCAAGCCGCCGACGTCCATGATCGGCATGAAGTACGACATGACGGGCGCCGCCACCGTGCTTGCAGTCGTGCTCGCGGCATCCAAACTCGAGCTGCCCCTCAAGATCACGTCGTGGCTGTGCATCGCCGAGAACATGCCGTCCGGCTCCGCGCTGCGGCCCAACGATGTCATCACCGTGCGCGGCGGCAAGACCGTCGAAGTGCTCAACACCGACGCCGAAGGTCGTCTGGTGCTCGCGGACGGGCTCGTTGCGGCGAGCGAAGAAGAGCCTGACGCAATTATCGACGTCGCTACCCTCACCGGTGCCGCGCTCGTGGCGCTGGGAAATCGCTACGTCGGAACGATGGGCGACGACGAACTGGTAGCCAGGGTTGTGGCCGCCGGAACGCGCGTGGGTGAAACGCTCTGGCCCATGCCCATCCCGTCGGAAGTTCGACCGCTCCTGGCGTCGGACATCGCCGACATCGCCAACATCAAGCCCGGTAATACCGCTGCTGGCATGCTCATCGCGGCGGCATTCCTGCGCGACTTCATCGGAACCAGCGGCGAAGACGACGACAAGCGCACGATCCCGTGGGCTCACCTCGACATTGCCGGGCCGGCCAACAACGGGGCCGCTGGGTGGGGATTCACGGGCAAGGGCCCCACGGGCGTTTCTGTGCGTGCGCTGATTGAACTGGCCGAGGAATTTTCTGGACAGTAGTAAGGTTTTTGAGGCGGGTTCTTCCGCCCACCCGGCCGCCCACAACATCCCCTGGCGTGCCGGTGCACAAATCCTTTACAAAGGAGTTGCTGGGATTGGCTGAGCAGAATTTTGACCTCGTAGTTCTTGGTGGCGGCAGTGGCGGGTACGCGGCAGCGTTGCGCGCCAGTCAGCTGGGCATGACCGTTGGACTCATCGAGAAGAACAAGGTCGGCGGCACCTGCCTTCACGTGGGTTGCATTCCCACGAAGGCGCTGCTGCATTCGGCGGAGGTCGCCGATGTCACTCGCGAGTCCGCCAAGTACGGTGTGAACTCCACGTTTGGCGGAGTCGATATCGCTGCGGTTACCTCGTACCGCCAAGAAGTCGTCGCGAGCAAGTTCAAGGGCCTGCAGGGGCTGCTCAAGGCGCGCGGCATCACGACCATCGAGGGCGAAGGTCGTCTGATCTCCCCCACGACCGTCCAGGTCGGCGACGACACCGTGACCGGCAAGAACGTGGTGCTCGCCACCGGTTCGTACTCCCGCTCGTTGCCCGGTCTGGAGATCGGCGGCCGGGTCATCACGTCGGAGCAGGCTCTCGAGCTCGACTTCGTGCCCAAGAAGGTCATCGTGCTCGGTGGCGGCGTCATCGGCGTCGAGTTCTCGAGCGTGTGGAAGAGCTGGGGCTCAGACGTGCAGATCATCGAGGCTCTCCCCCACCTCGTGCCCAACGAAGACGAGGCAATCAGCAAGCAGTTCGAGCGCGCGTTCCGCAAGCGCGGAATCAACTTCAGCCTGGGCGTGCGCTTCCAGGGCGTCACCCAGAACGATGAGGGCGTCGTTGTGACTCTCGAAGACGGCCAGACCTTCGAGGGTGAACTGCTCCTCGTTGCCGTCGGCCGCGGGCCCGCAACGAGCAACCTCGGGTTCGAAGAGGTCGGCGTCACCATCGACCGTGGATTTGTGATCACCAACGAGCGCCTCGCAACGAGCGTTCCCGGCGTCTACGCCGTAGGCGACATCGTTCCCGGCCTGCAGCTTGCTCACCGCGGCTTCCAGCAGGGAATCTTCGTTGCAGAAGAGATCGCCGGGCTTGCGCCCATCGTGATCGAGGATGTCAACATCCCCAAGGTCACCTACAGCGACCCTGAGGTCGCGTCCGTCGGGCTCTCCGAAGCAAAAGCAGCAGAGAAGTATGGTGCCGACAAGATCAGCTCGTACGACTACAACCTGGCCGGCAACGGTAAGAGCCACATCATCGGCACAGCAGGCTCGGTCAAGGTCGTTCGCGTCAACGACGGCCCGGTAGTCGGAGTGCACATGATCGGCGCCCGCGTTGGCGAGCTCATCGGCGAAGCCCAGCTCGCAGTCAACTGGGAGGCGTACCCCGAAGACATCGCGCCGCTCGTCCACGCGCACCCCACACAGAACGAGGCCCTCGGAGAGGCTTTCCTCGCTCTCGCGGGCAAACCACTTCACGCGATCTGACCTGTCGGTCGGGCGCGGAACTAAGCTGTTGAATAGAAGCGTTACTAAGGAGCATCACTGATGAGCGAATCCGTCAACCTTCCGGCACTCGGAGAGAGTGTTACAGAGGGCACGGTGACCCGCTGGCTGAAAAAAGTCGGCGACCGGGTCGAGGTCGACGAGCCTCTGCTCGAAGTTTCCACTGACAAGGTCGACACGGAGATTCCTTCTCCCGTCGCCGGAGTCATCGAGGCCATCCTCGTAGCTGAGGATGAGACCGTCGAGGTCGGCACCGCGCTCGTCACCATTGGTGACGGATCCGGTGCAGCCGCAGCGGAAGCACCGGCACCTGAAGCAGCACCTGCACCCGAGGCAGCTCCCGAGCCCGTCGCAGCACCCGAGCCGACCCCGGCACCCGAGCCGACCCCGGCCCCGGAGCCCGTCGCAGCACCCGAGCCGACCCCGGCCCTCGACGTGCCCTCGACCGAGGTTCCCGAGGCTGCAGCAGAAGCGCCCGCCGCAGCTGCTCCTGCTCCTGCTGAGGCACCTCCCGCCACGCCTGCTCCCGACGCTCACGCCGGCTATGTGACTCCGCTTGTGCGCAAGCTCGCCAATGAGAGCGGGGTCGACCTCACCGCCGTCTCCGGCACTGGCGTCGGCGGGCGCATCCGCAAGCAGGATGTGCTTGCTGCTGCATCCCCCGCTCCCGCAACGGCCGACGCACCCGCTGCCCCGGCCGCAACCGCGAAGCCGCTCGAAGTGTCTGCGTTGCGCGGAACCAGCGTGCCCATGTCTCGCTTGCGTAAGGTCATCGCCGAGCGCGCCGTCATCTCGATGCAGTCGTCGGCCCAGCTGACCTCCGTCGTCGAGGTCGATGTCACACTCGTCGCCAACTTCCGCGACAAGGTGAAGGCGCAGTTCCAGGAGAAGACGGGCACCAAGCTCTCCTTCCTCCCGTTCTTCGCCCTCGCCGCCGCCGAAGCACTTCAGGCCTTCCCGATCATCAACGCGACGATCGAGGGCGACACGATCGTGTACCCGGCGCAGGAGAACATTTCCATCGCCGTCGACACCGAGCGCGGCTTGCTGACGCCCGTCATCCGCGATGCGGCGTCGCTCGACCTCGCGGGATTCGCGGCGCAGATCGCAGACCTCGCCGAGCGCACTCGCGACAACAAGCTCAAGCCAGACGAGCTGGCCGGTGGCACGTTCACGCTCACGAACACGGGTTCGCGCGGCGCGCTGTTCGACACACCGATCGTGTTCCTGCCGCAGTCCGCGATCCTCGGAACCGGAATCGTCTCCAAGAAGCCTGTCGTGGTGAGCGATGCAGGCGGAGACGCCATCGCAATTCGCTCCATGGTGTACCTGGCCCTGTCGTACGATCACCGCATCGTCGACGGTGCAGATGCCGCCCGCTTCCTCGTCGCGGTCAAGAACCGCCTCGAGGGCGGCGACTTTGCCGGCAAGCTCGGAATCTGAGTTCTAGCGCCATAGGTAGTCCCTGATTCGCCAACCGGCCTCGCCCTTCACGAGAAGGAACGAGGCCGGTTCGCTGTCTACCGGCTCGGTGACGCGCACGAGCGCAGAATCGCCCAGACGCTCGTCGAGGGTGAGTGCACCCACCTTCCAGGTGCTGTCGAACTCGGCACCGGCCTGAAGGTCGGCGATCATCTGCTGGTCGGCCGCGAGGGCCGACGATCCCGACTGTGCGACTGCGTCGAGACACAGCACCGACATGTCCCGGATGCACCGCTCCCTCGTCTCCAGCAAGTCTCTCAGCGCGGCCACGGGGTCATCGCCAGCCACGTGACCGGGCGCCTGTGTGGCCCAAGTCGTGGCCGGGGTTGTGGGCTCTGGCGTGGCATCCGAATCTCCTGTCGGCACGGCGAGGGCCGCAACCACCAGACCGACGGCGACGGCCGCCGCGACAGCCCACACTCGCGGGCGAATAGACGTGAGCCTCGGCAGATAGCCCTGTACCCACTCGGGGATGGCCAAGGCCGCTCTTGTAGGCGTCTCGCCAATCGGGGCGGCAGTTACGGCTCGATTGGGCATCCCTCCCCCGGCAATGGTGTGAGTCTCGAACGACACCGGCAGCGGCACGCTCCACTCGAAGAGTCTGCTCGCGTACTGCTCGGCGATGCCCACTGTTTCGGTAGAGAGCGCGCGTGCCCACTGCGTGAGGTGCGCGGCCTGCTCGTCATCCACTCGGTCGAGCACGCGTTCGGCCACGTCGATTGCGGCCCGAACATCCGCCGCGACCGCGGCGTTTGACTGCAACTCGGCATCCGTTGGTGATGGCTTGTGGAGGGTGGCCGAGCCGAAGCACGCCAGCACGGGCGCGCCGGAGGCATCGAAGAGTACGGACTCTGCGCTGATACCACCGTGCGCCACCCCCGCCACGTGCAATCGGCTGAGCGTCTGCAGAATCGGGGCGAGGATCGTGATCGCCTCGCCAGCGCGCAGACTCTCCCGCTGACGCAGCAGCGTTGACAGGCTGCCGCCCGGGAGTCGTTGAAGGATGAGCGACGGCGACCCCAGAGGGGCGGTGGCGAGGTCGAGCAGCGCGACCACATGGGGACCAGCGGCCCGCGACAGCGCTTCAATCTCGACCATGACGTCGTGCTGTGCGACTCCCCTGCGGAACATCTTGAGCACGGCCGGCTGCCCGTCTGGGTTGTCGGGGTAGCCCAGAAATACTTCAGCTCGCGCGCCCTCGCCCAGCTTGCGCACGAGCCGGTATCCGCCGAGCGATTCGATAGTCACGGCAGAATTCTGCGCTGGCCGGAGTCGAGCGCATCCGGATTCTCGCGACTCGGTGGAGTATGTCACCGGGCGCGCACGACTGACGAGAGGATGCGTCGTAGGATCGTCTCGTGGTCGACTTTGTCGTCACGGGGCTAAGCGCCAACTCCGTGCCGTATGTCGAAGCCTTAGAGCTTCAACGCGCAACCCATCGTGCCGTGGTGAGCGGACGCTCCCCCGACACCGTCATCCTCCTCGAGCATCCCTCGGTCTACACCGCGGGCAAGCGAACCGAGGACTTCGAGCGTCCGTCAGACGGGACCCCCGTCATTGACGTCGACCGCGGAGGCAAGATCACCTGGCACGGGCCTGGGCAGCTGGTCGGGTATCCGATCGTGCGCCTCGCCGAGCCCATCGATGTGGTCGGCTACGTGCGCCGCCTCGAGGGGATGCTCATCGACGTGCTCGCGGAACTTGGTCTCGATGCGGGCCGGGTCGCCGGCCGGTCCGGCGTGTGGATGAGCTACGACCTCCCTGTCGGCGCCGAGAAGATCGCGGCAATCGGCATCAGAGTCGCCGAAGGCGTCACGATGCACGGCTTCTCGCTCAACTGCAACAACTCATTCGCCGCCTATTCGAAGATCGTCGCATGCGGCATCCTCGACGCCGGCGTCACCTCAATTTCACGAGAACTGGGCCGCGATGTCAGCCCCGAAGACGTCGCACCGCTCGTGCAGCGTCATCTCGAGTCGGCCCTCCAGGGAGCACACGCATGAATCACCCGGTCGCCAACAACGTCGAGGGCCGCAAGCTGCTGCGCCTTGAGGTGCGTAACGCCGAAACGCCCATCGAACGCAAGCCGGAATGGATCAAGACCGTCGCGCGCATGGGGCCCGAATACCGCCAGCTCCAGGAGCTCGTGAAGGGCGAAAGCCTGCACACGGTGTGCCAGGAGGCCGGATGCCCGAACATCTTCGAATGCTGGGAAGACCGTGAGGCGACCTTCCTCATTGGTGGCAGCCAGTGCACTCGGCGCTGTGACTTCTGTCAGATAGACACGGGAAAGCCCGCGGATTACGACACCGACGAGCCCCGCCGTGTGGCCGAGTCGGTGACCAAGATGAATCTCCGGTACGCGACCGTCACGGGGGTCGCCCGTGACGATCTGCCCGACGAGGGCGCGTGGCTTCATGCCGAAACGGTGCGCCAGATCCACGAGCAGAATCCCGGAACGGGCGTGGAGATTCTCGCGACAGACTTCTCCGGCAATCCTGACCTCCTCGGCGTCGTGTTCGACTCGCGCCCCGAAGTTTTCGCTCACAACGTCGAGACCGTTCCGCGCATCTTCAAGCGCATCCGCCCGGCCTTCCGCTACGAGCGCTCCCTCGACGTGATCACCCAGGCGCGAGCTGCGGGACTCATCACGAAGTCGAACCTGATCCTCGGGATGGGCGAGGAGCCTCACGAGGTGATTCAGGCCCTGCACGACCTCCACGACGCGGGCACCGACATCATTACGATCACGCAGTACCTGCGCCCCACACCTCGCCACCTCCCTGTGGCGCGCTGGGTCAAGCCCCAGGAATTCGTGGAGTTCAGCGAGGCGGCCGAGCAGATCGGGTTCCTCGGCGTGCTCGCGGGGCCCCTCGTGCGTTCCAGCTACCGGGCGGGACGGCTGTGGGCCCGGTCGATGCAAAGCAAGGGTCGGGAGATCCCGGAGCAGCTGCAGCACCTTGTCGAAAACTCCGAGTTCCGTCAGGCCGTATCCTAGGAACATGGCACGCACCAAAGACACCAGCCCGAAGCCTCCCAAGGAGCCGGGCCGCTTGAAGCAGATGTACCAGGTCTTCCAGATGACGACCCGGTACGACAAGCTCGCTATCTGGTTCCTCCTGCTCGCATTCCTGCTTCCCGTGCTTGCGGGCATCCTGCTCGCCGTGCTGCTCTCGAGCGACAACGTGCTCGGGCTCGTGCTGTACATCGTCTCTGGTGTGCTCGGCGGCGTGCTGCTGTTTCTCATCGTGCTCGGCCGTCGTGCCGAGCGTGCGGCCTATTCGCAGATCGAGGGCCAGCCCGGTGCCGTGGGCGCCGTGTTGAAGAGCTCACTGCGACGCGGCTGGACCGCCAGCGAGATGCCCGTGTCGGTGAGCCCCAAGACGCAGGATGCCGTCTACCGTGCGGTCGGCCGCGGCGGCGTCGCCCTCATCGGTGAAGGCCCGCGCTCCCGCACGCAGCGCATGCTCGAAGACGAGCGCAAGGTCATCAACCGAATCCTGCCCAATGTGCCCGTCAGCTTCCTCTATGTGGGTCCAGACGCCGATTCCGTGCCGCTCTACAAGCTGCCCACGAAACTGCGCCAGCTCAAGTCTGCGCTGCGCAAGCCGGAGATTCTCGCGGTGTCTAACCGCCTCAACTCGCTCGGCAAGAACGGACTGCCGATTCCCAAGGGTGTCGACCCAATGCGTGCTCGGGCGCCTCGCCCGCGTTAACGCTTACTTTCTGACGAGCACGGTGCCGATGAGGCGATCGTGCAGTCCGCGCTGGTCGCGATCCCAGATCACCGCGGGGATCACGAGACACAGCAGGATCGTGCGCGCGAACGGCCGCCACACGCCGAGGTAGCCTCCCGCGATGGGCACGACACGCATGCCGAGAATCAGGTGGCCCGGGCTGCCGTTGATGACGAGCAGGAATACCGCCTGCACCACGGCGAAGATCGCAAGTGTCGCCCAGGAGTCGTAGCTGAAGAAGGCGACCGAGAGGATGACGGCTGCACCCCAGTCGATCGCAAGGGCGCCGAGGCGTCTGCCGAGCCGTGCAACGGAGCGCGGGCCGGAGTGGGGAAGGCCAAGTCTTTTACCCGGGTAGTCGGACGCGATGATCGGCTGGTCGGGCATCCATTAAGACTACCTTCCGAGCCCCTCGTAACATGCCCGAAACAATTGCGTGATGCTGGCGAAACCCCTTGCGCATAACCTCGGAGTGGCCGCGTTTGCTGCCGTCCAGCACCAAGCTTTGGAGTCCTTCACATGTTCAGTGATTCTTCCGAAGTGCTCAAGTTCATCAAGGACACTGACGTCAAGTTCCTTGATATTCGCTTCACCGACCTTCCCGGTGTACAGCAGCACTTCAACATTCCGGCATCCACCGTCGACGAGGAGTTCTTCTCGGTAGGCCAGCTGTTTGACGGCTCGTCCATCCGCGGGTTCGCTTCCATCCACGAGTCGGACATGCAGCTGATTCCCGATGTGACGACCGCCTATGTTGACCCGTTCCGTACCGAGCGCACCCTCATCATGGTCTTCGACATCTACAACCCGCGTAACGGCGAGATCTACGCTCGCGACCCGCGCCAGGTTGCCAAGAAGGCAGAGAAGTACCTCGCGTCGACCGGCATCGCCGACACCGCGTTCTTCGCGCCTGAAGCCGAGTTCTACATCTTCGACGACGTGCGTTACGAAGTCAGCCAGAACAAGAGCTTCTACTCGGTGGACTCCGAGGAGGGTGCCTGGAACTCGGGGCGCGTCGAAGAAGGCGGAAACCTCGCCAACAAGACGCCCTACAAGGGTGGCTACTTCCCCGTCAGCCCCATCGACAAGCAGGCCGACCTTCGTGACGACATCAGCCTCAAGCTGATCGACGCCGGACTCATCCTCGAGCGCGCACACCACGAGGTGGGCACGGGCGGCCAGGCCGAGATCAACTACCGCTTCGACACGATGGTGCACGCGGCAGACGACATCCTGAAGTTCAAGTACATCGTCAAGAACACCGCACTCGAGTGGGGCAAGGTTGCAACCTTCATGCCCAAGCCGCTCTTCGGTGACAACGGCTCGGGTATGCACACCCACCAGTCGCTCTGGAGCGAAGGCAAGCCGCTGTTCTACGACGAGAAGGGCTACGGCGGACTCAGCGACGTCGCTCGCTGGTACATCGGCGGTCTGCTCAAGCACGCGCCGGCTGTGCTCGCGTTCACCAACCCGACGCTCAACTCCTACCGTCGCCTGGTTCCGGGCTTCGAGGCTCCCGTCAACCTGGTCTACTCGGCCGGTAACCGCTCGGCCTCGATCCGTATCCCGATCACGGGCACCAACCCCAAGGCGAAGCGCATCGAGTTCCGCGCTCCGGATGCCTCGGGCAACCCGTACCTCGCATTCGCGGCCCAGCTCATGGCTGGCCTCGACGGCATCAAGAACAAGATCGAGCCGCACGAGCCCGTGGACAAGGACCTGTACGAGCTGCCCCCCGAGGAGGCCAAGCTCATCCCGCAGGTTCCCGGTTCGCTCGCCGAGGCGCTCACCGCTCTCGAGAACGACCACGAGTTCCTCACCGAAGGAAACGTGTTCACGCCCGACCTCATCGAGACGTGGATCGCCTACAAGCGCGAGAAGGAGATCATCCCCTCCTCGCAGCGTCCGCACCCGTTCGAGTACGAGCTGTACTTCTCGGTGTAAGACACTCAGCTAGTCGCAACGGCCGCGCCCTTCGGGGTGCGGCCGTTGTTATGTGGCCCCTCGTGAGTTGGCAGTTTGTGTTGCCACGTGGGCGCGCATCCAACGAAAACTGACATGTCGCTGACTCACGCCAGCCATGTCAACCCGTCGTGGTGGGTCGCTTGGTTACGCCGTAGAAGCGACGCTCGAAGACCTGGCGGGCCAGCCGAGTGACGCGCAGGTAATCCTCCTCGAAGCGAGTTGCGCTCCCGGGCGCGTACTCGAGCAGGCGCGCGACGCCCTCGAGCTGCTGGCGATCCTTCGGCAACACGTCGGAGGTCTTTGAGGTCCACAGCGTCATGGCCGAGCGTGCCCTGGATGCGAGAACCCAGGCGTCCCGCAGCCTCGCGGCGTCGGTCGTCGGCACGAGCCCCTCGCCTTCCGCCGCCGCGAGGGCTCGCAGCGTCGACGTCGTGCGCAGGCCGGAGACGGATGCTCCGTGCTGCAGTTGCAGCAACTGCACGAACCATTCGACATCACTGAGCGAGCCGCGGCCGAGCTTGAGGTGGCGGGCCGGGTCAGCGGCCTGGGGAAGACGCTCGTTCTCGACCCTGGCCTTGATGCGCTTCACCTCGCGCACATCCTGCTCTGAGATCGACTCCGGAAAACGCACCCCGTCTGCAAGTTGCTCGAATGCCGCGAGAATACCGGGGTCTCCCACCGCACCCCGGGCGCGCAGCAACGCCTGCGCCTCCCACGTGAGCGACCAGCGGGCGTAGTAAGCGCGATAGGACTCGAGCGAGCGCACGATCGCGCCGTTCTTGCCTTCTGGCCTGAGGCCGATGTCGAGGTCAAGCGGCACCCGCAGGTCTTCGGTGAAGCGGCTGAGCTGGCGCACGATGTGCTCCGCGCGCTGTTGGGCTTCCTCGTCGGTTGCCCCCGCCGCCCGGTACACGTACATGACGTCGGCATCCGACCCGAATCCGAGCTCCTGGCCGCCGTAGCGACCCATCGCGATGATGCCGAACTCGATGCCGTCGCCGTAGCGGTGTGCGAGGGCGAGAGCGCCCGTGAGCACCGCCGTGGTGATGTCAGACAGGCCAAGCCCAAGCTCTTCGATCGTGACGATGCCTAGGATCGCGCCGAGAGCCAGGCGCAGCACTTCGCGTCGGCGGGCGGTGCGCAGGGCGAGTGCCGCGGCATCCGGTTCATCTTCGTGTCGCGCGACGGTCGCGTGGGTTTCGTCGAGCAGGTTGGACAGGGACCGCGGTCGCAACTCGTCTTCATTTTCGAGCCAGGCCGCGGCCTCGGGGATGCGCTCGAACAGGTCGCCGACGAATCTGGAGCCAGACAGCACCTGGGTGAGCCGCTGGGCGGCCCCCGACGAATCCCGAAGCATACGGAGGAACCAGTAGGCCTCCCCCAGGTCGTCACTCAGGCGACGGAAAGCCAGCAGGCCGTGATCGGGGTCGGCACCTTCCGCGAACCACTGCAGCATGACCGGTAATAGGTTGCGCTGGATGGTCGCGCGACGCGAGACGCCACCCGTGAGCGCCGCAATGTGGTTGAGCGCTCCCTTGGGGTCGGTGAATCCAATAGCCGCAAGGCGAGCAACAGCCTGCTCGCTCGATAGCGATAATCCGTCTTCGGGCAGGGCCGCGACGGCTGAAAGCAGCGGCCGGTAGAACAGCCGCTCGTGGAGTCGACGCACGGCTTGCTTGGTTCGCTGCCACTGCTCGGTGAGGTCGACCGCATTTGTGGAGAGACCGCTCGCCCGGGCAAGCACTCGCAACGCCTCAGGATCGGTCGGCATGAGGTGGGTGCGGCGCAAGCGCGTGAGCTGCAGGCGGTGCTCGAGCAAGCGCAGAAAGCGGTAGTCCTGCGAGAACTCGGCGGCCTCGACACGGCCGATGTAGCCCTGCTCGGCGAGGGCAACGAGGGCCGGCAGCGTGGCGATCTGCCGCACTTCAGGGTCGGCCTGGCCGTGAACGAGCTGCAGCAGCTGGATGGTGAATTCGACGTCACGAAGCCCACCCGGCCCGAGCTTGAGCTGGATATCGAGTTCGTCGGTGGGGATATTGTCGGTTACCCGCTCGCGCATGCGCTGCACCGATTCGACGAAATTCTCGCGGGACGCGCTCGACCAGACCTTGGGCGCTACCGAGGCCACATAGCGGTCACCGAGCTCGCGATCGCCCGCGAGCGGACGCGCTTTCAGCAGGGCCTGAAACTCCCAGCTCTTGGCCCAGCGGTCGTAGTACGCGAGGTGCGACTCGAGCGTACGCACGAGTGCGCCATCCTTTCCCTCGGGCCGCAGGTTGGCGTCGACCTCCCAGAGCCCTGGCTCGGTCGCCAGATCGTGGATGCCGCGCATGGTCTGCATGGCAAGCCGCGTGGCGATCTCGACAGCTCGATCATCCGTGAGCTCGCCGGAACCCTCACCCACGAAGATGACATCGACGTCGGAGACGTAGTTGAGCTCGCGAGCTCCCGCTTTGCCCATTCCGATGATCGCGAGCCGGGTAGCGGCGACCTCCTCAGCGGGAAACTTGACGTCACGCCGGGCGACCGCAAGCGACGCATCGAGTGCGGCTCCCGCCAGGTCCGCGAGTGCGGCGGCCACCACGGAGACCGCCGCGAGCGGGTCGCTTTGCGCGAGGTCCCAGGCTGTCAGTTGCGTGAGGTGCCGACGGTACCGAACGCGCAAGGCGACCCACGCCGCATCGCTCGACAACCCTTCGACGGACGCCATGAGGCTCTCGTCATACTCGACCGGGCCGGGTGGTGCAACGAGTGGCACGGCGAGACAATCGAGCTGATTCGGATGCCGCGAAAGAAAGTCGGCGAGGCCAGTCGAAGCACCGAGCACCTGGATGAGGCGCGCCGCGGCATCCGAACTGTCAAGCAACGCGCCCACCTGCGCAGGGGCGGATTCGCGCAGCGCGAGCAGCAACCGCAAAGCCTGGTCGGGGTCGGCGGCGCGCGCGAACAACGGCAGCAGTTCGGGCAGATCGAGCGTGCCGAGTCGCTCATTCGTCTCGCCAAGCTCGGCAAATCCGAGCCTGGCCAGCTCAGTCAGCGTCGTCTGGTGGCGAGTCATGGTGCGGTGGTTCTGTATCGACTACAGAATCTCGAGGTTCGACTCCAGCTCGTAGGGTGTGACCTGCGCGCGGTATTCCTTCCACTCGCGCCGCTTGTTGAGCAGCACGTAGTTGAAGACCTGCTCACCGAGGGTTTCCGCGACGAGCTCGGACTCCTCCATGAGTGACACGGCGTGGTCGAGGCTCGCGGGCAGCTGGCTGTAACCGAGCGCACGGCGCTCGGCATCCGACAGCTCCCACACATTGTCTTCGGCCTCGGGCGGCAGTTCGTAGCCCTCCTCGATGCCTTTCAGCCCCGCCGCGAGCAGCAGCGAGAACGTGAGATACGGGTTGGCTGCCGAGTCGATCGCACGGTATTCGACTCGAGCGCTCTGGCCCTTGTTGGGCTTGTAGAGAGGAACACGCACGAGAGCGGAGCGGTTGTTGTGACCCCAGGTAACGAAGCTCGGGGCCTCGTCGCCACCCCAGAGGCGCTTGTACGAGTTCACGAACTGGTTCGTGACGGCGGTGATCTCGGGAGCGTGCTTGAGAAGACCCGCAACGAACTGCTTGCCGATCTTCGACAGCTGGTAGTGACCGCCCGCGTCGTAGAACGCGTTGGAGTCGCCCTCAAAAAGCGACATGTGGGTGTGCATGCCCGACCCGGGATGACCCGACATGGGCTTGGGCATGAACGTGGCGTAGACACCCTGCTCGATGGCCACCTCTTTGATGACCGTGCGGAAGGTCATGATGTTGTCGGCGGTGGTGAGTGCGTCGGCGTAACGGAGGTCGATCTCGTTCTGACCGGGTCCAGCCTCGTGGTGGCTGAACTCAACCGAGATGCCCAGGTCTTCGAGCATCCGCACCGACCGGCGACGGAAGTCGTGTGCCGTTCCGCCCGGAACGTTGTCGAAGAACCCCGCGGAGTCAACGGGCTCGGGGCGTCCGCCCTTGAGCTTCGACGACTTGAGCAGGTAGAACTCGATCTCGGGATGCGTGTAGAAGGTGAATCCACGATCTGCGGCCTTCGCGAGCGTGCGCTTGAGCACGTTGCGGGGGTCGGATGCCGCCGGCTGGCCGTCGGGCGTCGTGATGTCGCAGAACATGCGCGCGGTCGGGTCAATCTCGCCGCGCCACGGCAGGATCTGGAAGGTGGTGGGGTCGGGATGCGCGAGCATGTCGGCCTCGTAGGCGCGAGTGAATCCCTCGATGGCCGAACCATCAAATCCGAGCCCCTCAGCGAATGCGCCCTCGACCTCGGCGGGAGCGATGGCGACGCTCTTGAGCGTGCCGACGACGTCGGTGAACCAGAGTCGAATGAACTTGATTCCTCGCTCTTCAATCGTGCGAAGAACGAAGTCGCGCTGCTTGTCCATCAAGCTCCCTGTGCTTTAGCTAATGTGCCTTCCGGCACCGGTTCCTAGGCTACTAGTTAGACTCGATCCATGACCGACTCCAGTGCCGCGGCGGCCGCTCAGGCAAACCTCAAGCGCGTTCGCACCCGGCACTTTCAAAGCGCCAAAGAGAACGGCATCAAGATCACCGGCCTCACGAGCTACGACCAGCTCACGGCGGGCATCTTCGACGAAGCCGGCATCGACTTTCTGCTTGTGGGCGACTCGGCCGGCAACAACGTCTACGGCTACGACACGACTCTTCCCGTGTCGATCGATGACCTCATCCCCCTGGCGCGCGCCGTAGCGGGTGCCGTCACCCGCGCGTTCGTGGTCGCCGACATGCCGTTCGGTTCCTACGAGACCGGCCCCGATGAGGCCCTGCACACGGCGTTCCGTTTCATGAAAGAGACCGGGGCGCACGCCGTCAAGCTCGAGGGCGGCGTTCGCAGCGCCGAACAGATTCGTCGAATCGTCTCCGCGGGCATCCCGCTCATGGCCCACATCGGCTTCACGCCGCAAAGTGAGCACGGTCTGGGCGGTCACGTCATCCAGGGGCGCGGAGCACAAATCGACCAGCTGCTCGCCGACGCGCACGCGGTAGAAGACGCGGGCGCGTTCGCGGTCGTGCTCGAAATGGTGCCAGCGGATGCCGCGGCACGAGTCACGAAGGAGCTGCGCATCCCGACCATCGGCGTCGGCGCAGGCCCGCACGTGGACGGGCAACTGCTCGTGTGGACCGACTGGGCGGGCTTCACCAAGGGCCGAATCCCCAAGTTCGTGAAGCAGTACGCCAACCTTCGCGCGACTCTCTCCGACGCCGCGCGCGAGTACCGCTCCGAGGTCGAGGGCGGCGTCTACCCGGGCCCGGAACACTCCTACGAGGACTGAGCATGACGAGGGGTAGCGTCCGCATCGGTATGGCCGCGTGGGTGTACCCCGCCTGGCGCGGCGGCTTCTACCCTGCGGGCCTGACGCAGAAGAACGAGCTCGCGTACGCGTCGAGCCACGTGACATCGATCGAACTCAACGGCTCGTTCTATTCGTTGCAGAAGCCAGCGAGCTGGAAGAAGTGGCGCGACGAGACCCCCGACGACTTCGTCTTCTCGGTCAAGGCGCCCAAGTTCATCACGCATGTGCGCCGGCTCGACAACGTGCACGAACCGCTCGCGAACTTCTTTGCCTCCGGCATTCTCTCGCTCGGAGGCAAGCTCGGGGCGATTCTGTGGCAGCTGCCGCCCAGCTTCGAATTCGAGCCTTACCTGCTCGAGCAGTTTCTTGAGCAGCTGCCTCACACGAGCACCGAGGCGCTTGCCCTCGGCAATGAGCGCAGCGCCCGGATGACCGGCAAAGAGTACCTGCAGATCGACGCCGACCGGCCGGTGCGCCATGCGCTCGAGGTGCGCCACACCACGTTCGCGAAGCCCGAATTCGTGGAGCTGCTGGCGAAGTACCGGGTTGCGCCGGTGTTGGGCGATTCTGGCGGCAAGTGGCCCGTGATCGACGAAGCGACCACCGACTTCCGGTATGCCAGACTCCACGCGGACACCGCCATCTACCCGCACGGATACTACGAACCGGGCGACCTCGACCGGTGGGCCGCCACGATCACCGGCTGGCTCGACTCGGGCCAGGACGCCTACGTGTATTTCGACAACGACAGCAAGGTGCGCGCACCCATCGACGCGGTGGCGCTTATCGAGCGACTGGGCGCGAGTTAGTCGTCACTCGCGTCTTCGGCAGCCCACTTGCGGGCGCGCTCGGCAATGATCTCGGGCGCGCGGGCCGCGGCCTCGCGAGACTCGAAGGGACCGTCGCGATCGGATCCCAGCGACTGGGGACCCTCTTCGACCTCGCCGGTCTTGTGGTTGTACCACCACTCGGTCATCAAGTACCTCCATCGGGCCATGCGGAACCAAACTAGACTCAAGACTATGCCTCGGGACACACAGGGACACCTCGTTCCCGGCGTCATTTCACCGCAACGCTCCGTTCCTGCGGCGATCCCCCGGCCCGAGTACGTCGGCAAGGCAACGCCGCAGAGGTACGACGGCTCAAACATCTACGACGCCGAGTCGGTTGAGCTCATCCGGGCATCCGGCAGGATCGCAGCCCAGGCCGTCGAAGCGGTGGGTGCCGCCATTCGCCCCGGCGTCACCACCGACGAACTTGACGTGATCGCGCACGAGTTCATCATCAGCAATGACGCCTATCCCTCGACTGTCGGCTACCGGGGATATCCCAAAGCGGTGTGTACGAGCGTCAACGAGGTGATTTGCCACGGGGTACCTGACGACACGGTGCTTGTCGAGGGCGACATCATCAACATCGACATCACCGCCTACAAGAGCGGCTTTCACGGCGACCTCAGCAAGACCTTCATCGTAGGAGAGGCGTCCCCTGAGGTGACCGCGCTCGTCGAACGCACCGAGGAGGCGATGTTTCGCGGCATCAAGGCCGTAGCGCCCGGTCGTCAGGTGAACGTGATCGGTCGAGCGATCGAGTCGTACGCGAAACGGTTCGGCTACGGCGTGGTGCGCGACTACACGGGCCACGGCGTGGGCGCAGCGTTTCACTCCGGCCTGATCATCCCCCACTACGACTCCGCTCCCCTGTATGACGATGTCATGGAGGTGGGCATGGTCTTCACGATCGAGCCCATGCTGACCCTCGGAACTCACGAGTGGAACATGTGGGCGGATGACTGGACCGTCGTCACTCGCGATCTCAGCATTACCGCCCAGTTCGAGCACACCATGGTTGTGACCGAGCGCGGCGCGGACATCCTCACCCTCCCGTGATCCACCAGACACAACCCAAAGGACAATGAAGCACATGGGCAAAGCACTCGGAATCGACATCGGCGGCACGGGCATCAAGGGCGCCATCGTCGACACTGTGACGGGCGAGCTGCTCACCGATCGCATCAAGCTGCTCACCCCCGAGGGCGGCGAACCCGACGACATCGTCGCCACCGTCGTTGAGCTCATCGCACAGTTGGGCGGCATCGAAGACGGGATGCCGGTAGGCGTGTGCTTTCCTGCAATCGTCAAAAACGGCAAGACGATGTCGGCTGCGAACGTGTCCAAGAAGTGGATCGGGCTCAAGGCTGAGAAGCTCTTCGAGAAGGCCATCGGCCACGACATCCACTTTGTGAACGATGCCGACGCTGCGGGCTTTGCCGAGGTGAAGTACGGCGCGGCCAAGGGTGTGAAGGGTCTCGTGTTGCTGACGACCCTCGGCACCGGCATTGGCAGTGCGCTCATCTACAACGATGTGCTGATTCCCAACTCCGAACTGGGTCACCTGTTCATTGGCGGCCACGACGCCGAATCCCGAGCGTCGTATGCCGCCAAGGAACGTGACGACCTGAGCTGGGCAGCGTGGACGAAGCGCCTGCAGAAGTACTACGAGCACCTTGAGCGGATCTTCTCCCCCGACCTGTTCATCGTGGGCGGCGGTGTCTCCAAGAACTACGAGGACTTCCTGCCGCTGCTCAAGATCGACACCCCGATCATCCCGGCCGTGCACCGCAACAACGCGGGCATCCTGGGAGCGGCGGCCCTCGCAGCCAACGTGTAAGGAATGCCCGTTCCCGCGTTAGGGAACCGTTAGGGCTCGCTCCGCGCCCGCGTATCGCGCGTTAACTCTCATCCGGTGGCACTTCGGCCACGCCTTGTCGGAAGAGAGTTCCCATGCTCGACGTCATTTTCGTGGCTGGCATCCTCGCGCTCATCGCGGTGGTTGCCCTCGTGGCCAAGGGGGTGGAGCGGCTGTGATTGTGATTGAGATCCTCGCGGTCGCGCTCGCCCTCGCGGCGATCGGGTACCTCGTGTTTGCGCTCGTGAAGCCGGAGCGGTTCTAGTGGAAATCTGGCTCTTCGTCGCGCAACTCGCGACCGTCGCCGCGATCCTCGTGGCCCTCTACCGACCGCTCGGCAACTACATGGCGGCCGTCTACAGCACCACGCGAGACCTGCGTGTGGAGCGCGGCTTCTATCGACTGATCGGAGTCGACTCCGCCTCATCCCAGACCTGGCCCGCGTACCTTCGCTCGGTGCTCGCATTCTCGGCGCTCGGAATTCTGCTCGTCTACGCTCTTCAGCGCGTACAACAGGTGCTGCCATATTCACTGGGTCTTCCCGCAGTGAGCGAGCCCCTCGCGTTCAACACCGCGGTCTCGTTCGTGACCAACACCAACTGGCAGTCGTACTCCCCCGAGGTCACCCTCGGGTACGCCGTGCAGCTCGTGGGTCTCACCGTGCAGAACTTTGTTTCTGCGGCGGTGGGAATCGCGGTGGCCGTCGCGCTCATCCGTGGCTTCGCCTCTCGCGGAGGCGGCACGATCGGCAACTTCTGGGTCGACCTGACCCGCGGAGCGCTGCGCATTCTGCTGCCCTTCTCGGTGGTCGCGGCGGTCATCTTGCTCGCGGGCGGCGTGATCCAGAACTTCGCCGGTTTCCAGGAGGTGTCGACCATCTCGGGCGGCACCCAGGTGTTGCCCGGCGGACCCGTTGCCTCGCAGGAGGCGATCAAGCTGCTCGGCACCAACGGTGGCGGGTTCTTCAACGTCAACTCGGCGCACCCCTTCGAGAACCCCACCGCGTGGACGAGCCTCGTGCAGGTGTTGCTCATGCTCGCTATCCCGTTCTCATTGCCGCGCACCTTCGGCCGAATGGTGGGCGACGATCGGCAGGGCACGGCAATTGCAGCCACCATGGCCGCCCTCTACGTTGTGTCGGTCTCGCTCATGACGTGGGCCGAGCTTGCCGGTAGCGGCACAGCGCCACAACTTGCGGGAGCCGCGATGGAGGGCAAGGAGGTGCGCTTCGGCATCGTCGGCTCGACCATCTTCGGTACGACCTCAACGATCACCTCGACCGGCGCCGTCAACTCGATGCACGACAGCTTCACGTCACTGGGCGGTGGGGTTGCGCTCGTCAACATGATGCTCGGCGAGGTCGCTCCGGGCGGCGTGGGTGCCGGCATCTACGGCATCCTCGTCGTTGCGATCATTGCCGTGTTCATCGCTGGCCTCATGGTGGGTCGCACTCCCGAGTACCTCGGCAAGAAGATCGGTGCGAGGGAGATCAAGCTCGCGAGCCTGTACATCCTCATCACTCCGACACTCGTGCTCGTGGGCACGGCCCTGAGTTTCGCGATCCCCGCGGTGCGTGAGGATGTGACATCCACCTCCATCTGGAACCCCGGCATACACGGGTTCACCGAGGTGCTGTACGCGTTCACCTCTGCCGCAAACAACAACGGCTCGGCGTTCGCTGGACTCACGGCCAACACACCGTGGTTCAACACGGCACTCGGAGTGGTGATGCTGCTCGGACGATTCCTTCCGATCGTGTTCGTGCTCGCCCTCGCGGGTTCTCTTGCCGCACAACACAAGGTGCCCGTGACAAGCGGTACCTTGCCCACCCACCGGCCGCTGTTCGTCGGGCTTCTGCTCGGAACCGTGCTCATCGTGTCGGCACTCACCTATTTTCCCGTACTCGCGCTGGGTCCCCTGGCGGAAGGGCTGCAGTAACCATGAACACCTTTATCAGCGCTCTACCGGGGGCCTTTGCCAAGCTCAACCCTCGTCTCATGTGGCGCAACCCGGTGATGTTTGTCGTCGAGGTCGGCGCAGGCCTCACGACACTCCTCGCCATCGCCCAGCCCCTCCTGGGGGCACCCGACATCGCACCGTTCTTCACGGGAGCGATCGCGATCTGGCTGTGGATCACCGTGCTGTTTGCCAACCTCGCCGAGTCGGTGGCCGAGGGTCGCGGCAAGGCCCAGGCCGCGAGCCTGCGCGAGACGCGCACGTCAACGATCGCCCATAAGGTGGGCGGCCCGGACGACTCCGACGAGCGGGCGGTCGACGTCTCGTCGGCGGATCTCGTGCTCGGTGACTACGTCTCCGTCTCTGCAGGCGAGGTCATTCCCGGAGACGGCGACATCGTCTGGGGTATCGCCTCGGTCGACGAGTCGGCCATCACCGGCGAATCGGCTCCCGTCATCAGGGAGCACGGCGGCGACCGCAGCGCGGTCACGGGCGGCACGCGAGTGCTCTCCGACCGCATCGTCGTGAAGATCACCTCAAAGCCCGGCGAGACCTTCGTTGACCGGATGATTCGCCTCGTCGAGGGCGCGTCACGGCAGAAGACCCCCAACGAGATCGCGCTCAACATTCTGCTCGCGACACTGTCGATCGTGTTTCTGGTTGTGGTGTTGACTCTGAATCCGATGGCGGCCTACTCGGGAGGGGCCGTGAGCATCGCGGTGCTCGTCGCGCTGCTCGTGTGCCTGATTCCCACGACCATCGGCGCGCTGCTCAGTGCGATTGGCATCGCCGGAATGGATCGCCTCGTGCAGCACAATGTGCTCGCCATGTCGGGACGTGCGGTCGAGGCCGCGGGCGACGTCACGACCCTCCTGCTCGACAAGACGGGAACGATCACCTACGGAAACCGCCAGGCGAGCGAGTTTCTGCCTGTCGCAGGAGTCGAACTCGCCGAACTCGTCGAGGCGGCCCGGCTGTCATCGCTGAGCGACCCGACCCCGGAAGGGCAGTCGGTTGTCGGTCTCGCCGAGTCGTTGGGGTTCAGCGCAAGCGCCACTCAGAGCGGAGAGGTCGTGCCGTTCACGGCACAGACCAGGATGAGCGGACTCGACTTCGCCGACGGTTCCATGGTGCGCAAAGGCGCCGGGTCGATGGTCTCGGCGTGGGTCGGAGCAGTTCCGGATGATCTCGACTCGATCGTTACCTCCGTATCGGAGTCCGGCGGCACGCCCCTTGTGGTCGCGACGCGCGACGCATCGGGTGATGCTCAAGTGCTGGGTGTTATCCACCTGAAGGACGTGGTGAAGACCGGGCTAAAGGAGCGGTTCGCCGAGCTTCGCGCGATGGGTATTCGCACCGTCATGATCACGGGCGACAACCCGCTGACGGCCAAGGCAATCGCGGCTGAAGCCGGCGTCGACGACTTTCTCGCCGAAGCGACCCCCGAAGACAAGATGGAACTCATCAAGCGCGAACAGGCAGGGGGAAACCTCGTCGCCATGACAGGCGACGGCACCAACGACGCCCCGGCCCTGGCCCAAGCGGATGTGGGCGTTGCGATGAACACCGGAACGTCGGCGGCGAAAGAGGCCGGCAACATGGTGGATCTCGACTCGGATCCGACGAAGCTCATCGACATCGTGCGCATCGGCAAGCAACTGCTCATCACGCGGGGCTCGTTGACGACGTTCTCGATCGCCAACGATGTCGCGAAGTATTTCGCGATCATCCCCGCCATGTTTGCAGCGGTCTTTCCCGGGCTCGCCGTGCTCAACATCATGCAGCTGCATTCGCCCGCATCGGCGATTCTGAGCGCAATCATATTCAACGCGCTCGTGATCATCGCTCTTATCCCACTCGCCCTGCGGGGCGTGCGCTACCGGGCCGTATCGGCCGGTTCGCTGCTCTCGCGCAACCTGCTCATCTACGGCATCGGCGGGCTCATCGCACCATTCGTTGGCATCAAGCTCATCGACCTCGTCGTGAGCCTCATCCCCGGTTTCTAGGAGAACATCATGAAGTTTCGACAGGCATTCACGGCCCTCAGGGCCCTGCTCATCATGACGGTGGTGCTCGGGATCGCCTACCCGCTCGCCATCACCGGCATCGGCCAGGCGCTGCTGCCCGCCCAGGCGAACGGCTCGCTCGTGCGGGTTGACGGTGAGGTGGTTGGATCCTCGCTCATCGGCCAGAGCTTCACTGACGCGGAGTGGTTCCACTCGCGCCCGTCAGCCGTCGACAACGACGGCGGCGCGTCGAGCGGCTCGAACTACGGGCCCGAGAACAGCGACCTCGTGGCGGCTATCGAGGAGCAGCAGGCCGCGGTCATGGCCGACGACTCGGTGTCACTCGACGAGATTCCCGCCGATGCAGTGACGGCATCGGCATCGGGACTCGACCCTCACATCAGCCCGGAGTACGCGCGACTGCAGGTCGCTCGAGTGGCGCAGGCGCGGAGCCTCTCCGAGTCCGTTGTCGCCCAGCTCGTGGAGTCTATGATTCAGGAACGTGACCTTGGCTACCTCGGTGAGCCCACAGTCAACGTGCTCCGACTCAACATCGCACTCGCTGAAATGGACAATTAACGCATGACCCCGGGCACACTGCGGATCATGCTCGGGGCCGCACCCGGCGTCGGCAAGACCTTCGCGATGCTCGAAGAGGGTCGCCGTCTTGCCGCGTCGGGCAAAGACGTGGTCGTCGCGATCGTGGAAACCCACGGTCGCGCGGCAACGGCCGCCCTTGTCGAGGGCCTCGAGGTCATCCCTCGCAGAACCGTGGAGCACCGCGGGGTATCCCTCGACGAACTCGACCTCGAGGCGATCATTCAGCGGCACCCCGATATTGCCCTCGTCGACGAACTCGCGCACACCAACGCGCCCGGCTCCCGCAACGAGAAGCGCTGGCAGGATGTCACGGCCATCCTGGATGCCGGAATCGATGTCATCTCCACCGTGAACATCCAGCACATCGAGAGCCTCAATGACGTGGTGAGGCAGATCACCGGCGTCGTGCAGCGGGAGACGATTCCCGACGCCGTGCTTCGCGCCGCCGACCAGGTCGAGCTCGTCGACCTCACCCCGCAATCACTTCGCGATCGTCTGAGCGAGGGCTTCGTCTACCCCGCGGCCCGCGTGGACGCCGCCCTCAGCAACTACTTCCGGCTGGGCAACCTCACCGCGCTGCGTGAGCTGGCCCTGCTCTGGCTCGCTGACGAGGTGGACTCAGCGCTCAAACGGTACCGCGCCGAGAAGGGTATCGACGCCGCGTGGAACGCGCGTGAACGAGTTGTCGTGGCGCTCACGGGTGGCGGTGAGGGTGAGACCCTGCTGCGCCGCGGCGCCCGCATTGCCTCGCGCAGCAGCGGCGGCGAACTGTTCGCCGTGCACGTGACCGCCTCCGATGGACTCACGGAGACCAATCCGGGAATCCTTGCCGCTCAGCGCACCCTCGTCGAAACTCTCGGCGGCAGCTACCACCAGGTGGTCGGCGAACACATACCCAAGGCCCTCGTGGAGTTTGCCCGAAGTGTCGACGCGAGCCAGCTCGTGATTGGCGTGAGCCGTCGCAGCGCCCTCTCTCGGTTGCTCGGCGGACCGGGAACGGCCGCAACCGTCATCCGCGAGGCTGGCGACATCGACGTGCACATCGTGTCGCACTCGCAGGCGGGCAGTCGTCGGTTGCCCACCCTGGGAGGCGCTCTCTCGCTGCGCCGCCGTCTTGCCGGCTTCGCGCTTGCAGTGCTGGGGCTGCCCTTGCTCACGTGGCTTCTGAGCCTCTTTCGCAGCGAGGAATCGATCACGAGCGACGTGCTCGCTTTCCAGCTGTTCGTCGTGATCGTCGCGCTCGTCGGCGGTATTTGGCCGGCGCTTCTCGCCGCCATCGGCGCAGGCTTCCTGCTCGACTATTTCTTCGTCGACCCGTTGTACACGATCACCATCGCCGAGCCCCTGCACCTGCTCGCCCTCGTGATCTTCGTCGTCGTGGCCGTGCTCGTCAGCATCGTTGTAGACCAGGCCGCGAGGCGGTCACGCGCGGCCGCGCGTGCCGCGGCAGAATCGGAAACCCTGTCGAGTATTGCCGGCAGCGTGCTCACTGGCCAAGACGCGCTGCAAGCGCTCGTGAGTCGGTTACGCGAAGCGTTCGGCATGACGAGTGTGATCTTGCGCTCCCGCGGTTCCGCCCTGTACACGGCAACCGACGCTGCTATTGCCTCTGACACCGACCTCGAGACGACCTTTCCCATCGGCGATCACGCGACCCTGTACCTGCGCGGTCGCGACCTGCCCGCCTCGGATCGCCGGATTCTCGGTGCCTTCCTTTCCCAGATTGGGGCGGCCCTCACGCAACGAGAGCTCAGTTCCGAGGCAGAGCAGATGCGACCCGCCGCCGAGGCCGATCGCCTGCGTACGGCGCTTCTCGCCGCGGTTGGGCACGACCTTCGACGACCGCTCGCGGCGGCGACCGCGGCCGTGAGCGCCCTTCGCTCATCCGATGTCACCCTGAGCGCCGCCGATCAGGCCGAGTTGCTCGCAGCCGCCGAGGAGAGTCTCGACTCCCTGGCCGACCTGGTGACCAAACTCCTCGACGCGAGCCGACTTCAGGCGGGTGTGCTCGGCCTGTCCATCGAACCCGTCGCGCTGGACGAAGTGGTGAGTGGCGCGCTCGACGAGCTCGGCCTCGCTCCCGGCGAGGTTCACCTGGAGCTCGCCAGCGGCATCCACCCCGTCAACGCCGACGAGGTGCTCCTGCAGCGGGCTGTCGTCAATCTGCTCGCCAACGCCTTGCGATTCTCGCCCGCCGGAACAGCACCCATCATCGCGACGAGTGAATTCGGTGATCGCGTGCAGTTGCGAGTTATCGACGCGGGGCCGGGAATCCCACCCGAGAGGCGAGAGGATGTCTTCGTGGCATTCCAACGACTGGGCGACACCGACAACACCACCGGCGTCGGCCTTGGTCTTGCCCTGTCGAAGGGATTCGTTGAAGCCATGCACGGCACACTCGAGGCCGAAGACACTCCCGGCGGCGGACTGACGATGGTGATTGAGCTGCCGATGGCGCGAACATGAAGATCCTGATCGCCGACGATGACCCGCAGATGCTGCGTGCCCTGCGCATCACCCTGAGCGCGCGCGGATACGAGGTCGTCACCGCATCCGACGGCAAAGCGGCTCTCGATGCGGCCATCGAGTCACACCCTGACGTGGTCGTCATCGACCTCGGGATGCCCGGCCTCACCGGCATCGAGGTGATCGAAGCGCTGCGCGGCTGGACGACCGTTCCCGTGCTCGTGGTGAGCGGGCGCAGCGAGAGCTGGGACAAGGTGGAGGCGCTTGATGCCGGAGCCGACGACTACGTGACTAAGCCGTTCTCGGCCGACGAGTTGTTGGCGCGCATCCGGGCGCTCTCGCGCCGCACTCCCGCTGCGACGGACGAGCCTGTCGTGGTGTTTGGCGATGTGAGCGTTGACCTCGCCGCGCGCGTGGTGACACGGGCGGGGGCATCCGTTCGTCTGACGCCCACAGAATGGCGACTGCTCGAGGTGCTGCTGCGCAACCACGATCGACTCGTCACGCGCGAAACCCTGCTGACCGAAGTCTGGGGGCCGCAGTACACGACCGACACGGGCTACCTGCGGTTGTACCTGTCACAACTGCGCAAGAAGCTGGAGCCCGAGCCATCGATGCCCCGCTACCTCCTGACGGAACCCGGCATGGGGTACCGCTTCACAATGGGGTAGCCACGGCCTCAGGGGCGGTCCACACTCCGGTGAGTACTGAGGAGCGGGGCCGGTAGAGGCGCAGCACGTAGTTCCAGCCGGGCATTATCGCCAGATAGTTCGGCGCAGCTGGGTCCCCGCCGAAGCGCACCGTGACGCCGCCGTCGAGGTCGCGCACGGCGGTGCTGCTGTTTAGGGAGTACGCATTCTGCGGGTTCCGCTGGAAGTACCCCTCGGCGTTGTAGACCGAAACCGACCAAAAGCCATCCGCCGGAACGTCGCTCAGGGTGAGAGTGTGCGGCACGGTGCCGTCGTTGAACGTCGGGTAGGCACCGAAGTACATCGCGGCGCGGGGAGGGTTGCCGCCCCATCCGGCCGCGGTGCTGATCAGGTGCCGGATCGGGTCAACCTCGCCAACATCGCCGAAGCGGCCGGGACCCGCGGGAGCATACTTGGCGAGCTGCAGGAGGGCGGCGCGGCACCCGTCCAGGCTGCTCTGATCCCAGTTCGGCACGTGCAGCTCCCCCGGGTTGTCTTGCGAGATGTGGATCGCGTCTTGGATGCGGTGCACTTCCGCGACATCCTCGGGGTCGTCTGGATTGACCAGAATGCGGAAGATCACGGCTGCATACCGGCTGCCGACCGCATCCTCGGTCAGGGTCCAGGTTCCCGGGTCGTGCTCGACACGCTTGACGTAGTGGTCCTGATTGATCACCAGCAGTGAGATGAACCGGCCCTGAGTCTCGGGCACGGTCACCGTGACAGGGGCCGTGAGATCGAAGATGCCGCTCGAGTACCAGGTGTCGCGGTTCATTCGGATGACGACCTGGTTCGTTACATCCAGCCCCGCACGCGAGTGCCCCATTCGACCGAAACGCCCCTGCGCCGCGTATTGGGCGAAGTAGCGGTCGGTTTCGGCGCGGCAGAAGTTGTCGACGGTAACCACGGTGACGCTGTCCACGTTTCGGATCATATACGAGGACCGAATCCGGTATCGCTTCACAACTGGGTGGCGACAACCACCCAGGAATCGGAATCTTCGTCGGCCTCGACGGTTGCCCACATGCCGGCTTCGCCGATCTCGTCGAGCACCCGCGCCACCTGATTCTCACTGATCTCGGTGACGAGGATGCCGCCGCCCGCGAGCCACTCCGGTGCGCCCGCAACGATCCGACGCACAAGCGCGAGCCCGTCCGCTCCCCCGTCGAGCGCCGTGAGTGGCTCAAAGTCGCGCGCCTCGTGCGGCAGCAACGCGACCGCGTCGGTGGGAACGTACGGCGCAACGACGGTGAGAATGTCGACAGTTCCACGGAGCTCTTCAGGCAGGCCGTCGTAGACGTCGGACTCGAAGACCCGCCCGCCCAGCGGCTCCACATTGCGGCGAGCATTCGCGACGGCCGCGGGATCGAAGTCTGCCGCGACGAGGGTTGCCGCGAAGTCGCGGACTACCGCGACGCCGATTGCCCCGGAACCGCAGCACAGGTCGAGAACGACGGCGCCATCACGCATGCGGTCGCGAGCGCGGGCGACGAGATGCTCGGTGCGGGGTCGCGGAACGAAGACACCCGGGTCGACAGCGATGCGCATGCCCGCAAACTCGGCCCACCCCACCACGTGCTCGAGCGGCAATCCGGAGACCCGCTGCTGCACGAACAGCTCAAGTTGCTGCGGCGACTCGGCCGTCGCGATCAGGAGAGCGGCCTCCTCTTCTGCGAACACGCATCCCGCTGCGCGCAGTCGTGCGACGAGTTCTGCACTCACCGGTCGACGCCGAGACCCGGGAACGCGAGCGCGACGGCACCACCCAGGCCAGCCATGATCGCGAGCACCCCCACGATGCGCAGCATTCCTTGCACGAGGTAGTGCCGGTACAGGGATGCCGCGCGCACCGTGAGCACGCCGAGAAGCACGCCGATGAGAGACATGGAGAAGATCGGGTTGAAGGCGAGCGAGAGGGATCCCGCGATGAAGGCGGCGATCGCTATGAGTATGGTGCCGGGCGTGAGGTAGATGCGTGCATCCGAGGGTTCGGTCATGGCTAGGTAATACTGACCGAGAAGCTGCCGACGATGCCGATGATCACGAGGAGTGCCTGAAAGAGCCCAAACGCTGATCCGAGGATGCCCAGCACAAGGCCGACGATTGCCAGCACGCGCAGAGTGTTCGGCTGGCCTTCGGCCTGCAACTGGCGGGCCCGCGCGAGTCCGCGCGCCGAGAAGACAATTGCGAGTATCGACGGCACGAGCAGGAAGTTGAAGACGATGCCGAGGATGCCGGCGAGAAAGCCGTAGAACGCCATGGGGTTGACCCGCGCGTTGATGGTGACGGCGGAGCGCACGGGCGTCACACCTTGCCCAGGAGCCTGGGGTGCCGGGTTATCAGCGGAGTAGACGACGGGTGCGTCGACGACAGGTGCTGGGCCGCCACGCCGGGAGTCGCTCCACCCGGCGCCGTTCCACCAACGCTCGCCGGGGGCCCCGTCGGGATCCGGATACCATCCTGCCCGCTGCGGAACGTCTGCCATGCTGCGATTGTAGGCGAATGGGCCGGCTGGTACGCCGGGTTCTGTTGACACCGCAGTGACGAACACTGCCGTGCTGGACGGCCATCTATCTACGACGTACGTTGCCGCACGCCTCTAGCGGTCTACCCGGAAACTGGGCGAGCAGCCCGTAACGCTTCCTGTCTGACCTTGCTCCGGACGAGGTTTACCTAGCCGACCGTGTCACCACGACCGCTGGTGGTCTCTTACACCACCGTTTCACCCTTACCTGCGCCTCACGGCGCCGGCGGTTTACTTTCTGTTGCACTGTTCTCGCGGGTTACCCCGGGTGGGTGTTACCCACCGCCCTGCTCTATGGAGCCCGGACGTTCCTCGGGACTGTTGCCAGCCACGCGACCGTCTTGCCGACCCATTCGCTACGAGTCTAGCTAGAGGCCCGACTCGCCCGTTCTCACCAGGATTGCATCGCTCGACGGGCAGATCAGCACGTCGTCGGGAGCCGCGGCCCGGATGACCGCGAGTTCGTCTTCAAGCAGCTTGACGCCGGATGCCAGCGACACGCCACCGCGCAGCAGGGAGGCCCCCGTTCCGTAGCGGGCCTTCTGCTTTTCGTAGAGGGCGAGGAGGTCGGCGGGGATCTTGCCTTCGATGGTTCGGCGACCCGCGGCAGCGGTCGCGCGCTCAGCATTCACCGCAGCGAGTGCGGCGTCGCGCGCGGCCTCGACCTCGGCCGCACGAGCGCGCACATCCGCGAGCTGGGCGGTCGTGGCATCCACCACTGCCTGCTGCTCTTCGAGGCGCTCCATGACGGTCAACTCGATCTCTTCGAGATCCCCCAGTCGCTTGCGCAGCGCGGCGAGCTCCTGCTCAAGGGCGGCAACGTCTTTGACCGACGAGCTCGCCTGCAGCCGCTCGCTGTCGCGCGCGATGCGTGCCTCAACGACCTTGACGTCGGAATCGACGCGGCTCAGTTCGAGCTTGGCGTCATCCGTCGCGCCGGTCTGCTCGAGCAGCGAGAGGCGCAGGGCGTCAGCCTCCTTGGAGAGCGAGGCGAGCATCGCGAGCTCGGGGATCCCCTTCGCACGGTGATCGAGCTGGGCCAGCTTGGTGTCGGCGGCCTGCAGGTCGAGCAACAGCGCCTGGTCGTCTGGGCTGGCTTTCAGTGCCATTGATTCACTCTCTTCATTGGGTACAAAGTCATTGGGTTACTACGAAATCCCACGGATCGGTGCGCGTCTCGCTCACCGTGATGGTCACGCCGGGCAGCGCGTGACGAAGTTCGGATGCCGCGGTCTCAAGCCACAGCCATTCACTTGCCCAGTGCGAGACGTCAATGAGCGCGGGGCCGCCCCCGACCACGGCGTTCTCGCGGGCCTCGGAGGCGGGATGATGACGCAGGTCGCTCGTGATGTAGACGTCGGCCGCTAGCACCGCGGGGTGAGACAGCAGCGCGTCGCCCGCTCCCCCGCACAGGGCGATCGTGGTGATGGGGGCGTCGTAGTCGCCCGAGACCCGGACGCCCGTTGCCGTGGCCGGCAGCAACTCGCCCAGAGCGCGGGCGAGGCGCCCGAGGGTGGTGGGCTGCGGGAGTACACCAACTCGTCCGATGCCGCGAGCCCGATCCGTGCCGGCGACGATCGGATGCACGTCGGAGAGGCCCAGCGCCGCAGCAAAGACCGCGGAGGTGCCGGTCTCGACGACATCTGCGTTGGTGTGGGCGGCGATGAGGGCGCAGTTGGCACGAATGAGTTTCGTGAGTGCGGCGCCCTTGTAGCGGTCGCTTGCCACCGACGTGACCCCGCGAAGCAGGAGCGGGTGGTGCACCAGCAGCAGGTCGGCCCCAGCATCGATCGCCTCGTCCACGGTGTCGAGAACGGCGTCGACGGCGAGAAGGATCGAGTTCACGGTCGCGTCGAGGTCGCCCGCGATGAGGCCAACGGCATCCCACGGTTCAGCGCCTGCCGGGGGCCACAAGCGCTCGACGGCGGCGTTGACTTCGGCGACAGTGGTGGACACGCAGCCAGTCTACTTTTAGACCCGGGCGGCTTCCTGCCGCCGAATGCCGGGGATGCCCGCAACGATGGGAAGCAGCAGTCCAAGCACAAGCGCCACAAGCACGCCGAGGTCGCTCCCCGCGAGATCGCTGTCGAGGGGCACACCAAGGAGCGAGAAGACGAAGCCCTGCCACCCGAGCCACGTGACGGTGGCGCTCGTGAGGCCCAGCCCGATGACGGTGATGATGACGAGACCGACGAGGTTGATCCAGCGAACGTCTGCGTAGACACCACCTCGGTTGGTGAGTGACTGCGCCTCGAACCGGCGGTTGCGGATCATCATCTCCGCAGCGAAGATTCCGGCCCACGCGGCGGTAGGCACTGCGATCGTGGTTGCCAGGTCGCGGAAGAGCTCGTTGATGCCCCCCGTGACGCCGAAGGTGAAGACGAGCGCGAGCGCGAGCAGCAGCACACCCACGATCACGATCGACCACTGGCGGCGCACGCGCACGCCAATGGACTGCAAGGCGAAACCGCCCGAGTACAGGGTGATCACAACACCCGAGAGCAGGCTAAGCGCGGCAGCCGCGATGAGCGGGATGGGGTACCACGCCGGCAGCATAAGGGCGAGCGTGTCGAGCGGAGACGTGACGAAACCGCTCGCGATTCCCTTGTCGGAGGCGGCCAGCAGCGCGCCCCAGGCGATGAGGATGAAGCTTGGCAGGGTCGACCCGAACGTTGCCCACAGCATTGACGACGCTCCGCTCGATGCCGGGCGCTGGTAACGGGCCAGGTCGGCACCGCTGTTGGCCCAGACGAGGCCCACGAAGCTGAACACCAGCACCGCGCCGCTGATCGTGAGCAACCACGATCCGTCGGGAGTGGTGAGCGCGACAGCGAAGTCAACATACCGGGCGGTCATGGCGATGAGACCGACCACGAGAATCCCCGATGCGATGCTCAAGATGAGCTGGATGCGCGCGATCAAGGGGTAACCGGCGAAGGCGATCACGAGTGCCAGCAGGAAGGCCACGGCAAGCGAGATGAGCAGCAGCTGGCGCTCGCCCAGGGGACCGCTGAGGTCGGCACCGACCAGCACGATCGCGACCGACGAGGCGAGCACCCACAGCAGGGCCGCGCCCCAGAACAGTCGGGTCAGCAGCGCAATACCGGCCGGCAGGATGTTGCCTATGAGGCCGAATGTGGCTCGAGACACGACCATCGTCGGTTGCCCGCTGCGCTTGCCCGCGAGAGTTGTGAGCCCCAGCGGTATGAATGAGAGCGCGACACCGGCGAGGATCGCGACGATCGACTGCCGCAGGCTCATGCCGACGGCGAAGATGACGGCACCGAGTCCGATGCTGAGGATCGAGGAGTTTGCCGCAAACCACAGCCAGAACAGCCGGGAGGCACGGCCGACGCGGTGGTCCACCGGGGTGGGCTCGAGTCCGCTGTCTTCGAGGCTGAAGACGCGCTGGCGAACCGGCTCGTTGTCGATCAGCACCAGTTCGTCTTCGGGGATCTTCATCGTTGAGATCGGACCTGACGGCACGGGTATTGCGCCCGTGAGAACGGCTTCGCCGACAGCGCTGACCGCGACGGCACCCGCGATTCCGGTGACGACGCGGTCGACCTCGTCGACGTCGTCGTCGAGCTCTTCTTCGTAGGCTTGGTCGATGATTCGCACAGAACCGGTGTCGGCGGGTACCGACTCCCCCGCGGCCACCGGCATCGGTTCGATGAAGAGGGCTTCGGGCGCAGCATCCTCGGGTTCGACGTCGGTACGCGTGGGCGGCTCTTCGCCGGCCGTGATGAGGTCGTCAAAACTGAATTCTGGTGCCGGTGTAATCGACGCCGCAGCTGCGCCGAACACGAACGGCTCGTCGTCCATGACTTCGGCCTCGATGACCTCGGCCTCAATGACCTCGTCATCGACGGGAGGAGTGCCGAAGTCTGGGATCGAGTCAATGGGCGGCTCGGGCACAACGCCATAGGGCGGCGGCTCGACGAGTGCGGGCGGCCCGATAGGCTCCGGTTCCGGTTCCGCGACGGCTTCGGGCTCGACTGGCTCAACCGGCTCCGGCTCATACTCCGGCCCGGGCGCCCACGTCGCGCTCGGAGCGGGAACAACCCACACCGGCAATGGCGGTGGCGGAAGCTCTTCTTCGACCACCGGCTCTTCTTCGACCACCGGCGCTTCTTCGACAACCGGCGCTTCCTCGACAACCGGCGCTTCCTCGACAACCGGCTCGACGACCGCGGCAGCCTGCATCTCGGGTGTGATGATCGGAATCACGCCCGTGAATTCTTCGCGCGCCTGCTCGACTGCGGCGGCGGCATCCGGGGTGCCAAGCGACAGCATTGTCGACTCCCACGCTGTGAACTCGCGAGCCTCTTCCTGGCGAAGTCGCAACTGGTTCTCGAGCTGCTCGATCGCCGCGAGGGTTCCACCCGTCTCGGGTGCCGGAGATTCGACGAGGCTAATCAATTCCTCGTCGGCAAGGGAACGGCGCACGGGGCGTTGCGGCGGGGTCTCACCAATGTCGACGGCCTGCGAGGGATCAGGGGCCGGCAACGACATCCACGCGGGCGTGTCATCTGAGGGCGCGTCGTCGACCTGCTCCGCCGACTGAGGCGGTGGAGTGAACGTCGATCGACGTGGCCCCGGCACGAAAGTCGGGTCGAATGAGGTTGTTTCGTTAACCTCGTCGTCGCTTTCCATGCAGAAATACTATTGCGCGGCATCCTTTTGGCGTGGTTGCCGAGCCGTTGCGAGCACAGTTACGGCCGCCAAAATCAGAAGCAGTCCGACCCATCCGATCGGCTCGAGGCGCTCCCCGACGATCAGCACGGCGAGAAGCGTCGCGACGAACGGCTCAAGAAGCGTGATCGTCGTGGCGGTGCTGCTGCGCAGCGTGCGCATGCCGACACCGAACAACAGGTAGGCCACGAACATGGGCCCCAGGGCCAGATATGCGGAGATCCCGATGGTCTGTGCAGACTGCACGAGAGGCGCACCGAGCACCAACAGCACCGGCAGCAGCCCCAGCGCGCCGAACCCAAACATGCCGCCCATCACTCCACGCGGCGCGTGTCCCATTCGAATCGCACGGCTCGAACTGTAGGTGTAGAGCGCGTAGGCGAGCCCGGCGACAAACCCGAGCAGCACGCCCGGAATGATCGACCCGCCGGATGCCGCGGCGGTTCCGTGACCGCCCAAGGCAAGCAGCGTGATGCCCACGATGGCGACAGCGGTACACGCCGCCCACAACGCCGACAAACGGTGCCGCTCGAACATCCACTCGAGCAGGGCAGCGAACACGGGGCCCGTGCCAAGGGAGATCACGTTGCCGATAGCGACGCCGGCAAGGTCCATCGAACTGTAGAACGCCAGCGGGTACACGAACACGCCAACAGCACCGATGAGCAGCCATCGCCTCGCGGCCGCATCCCGAACAACGGCGAGGGATGCCCGCGCCGACACGGCGAACAGCAACAGCCCACCGATCGTCATGGTGCACGCGCCGATCGCGAGCGGGCTGACCGAATCGGGCATGAAGCTCGCGGCGGTGCCTGTCGTTCCCCAGAGCAGGGATGCCAGAACGAGGGCCCATGCGCCCGAGTTGCGGGTCGCGGGAGCCGTGGTCATTCCACGAGGCTACAGAAACACCCCGCAGCATTTCCTGCAGTGGGCCCTACCGGGCTCGAACCGATGACATCCACGGTGTAAACGTGGCGCTCTACCAACTGAGCTAAAGGCCCGTCAACCGGCATGCCGGAAAGACGCGTGACAATGCTACAGGCTTACACTTCGGAACATGACCGCAGCGCCACGCACCGAGCACCGATGGCCCGTGCTCATTGTGACGCTTGCCGCCCTCGCCCTGCACTTGCTGCTGCCTAACTCGATCACCTTTTTTCCGCAGTGGGTCGTGCCGGTGCTCGGAGTTCTGTTGCTCACCCCGCTGGTGTTGGTGAACCCGAAACGCCTCAGTAGCGAGACGCGCTGGTCACGCTGGCTCGGGATCACATTCGCGCTGCTGCTTACCGCCCTCAACCAGGTCTATGTCGTGCAGATTGTGCTCCAGCTCGTGAACGGCCAGGGCGATGGTCCGAGCATTCTGCTCAGTGCATTTGCCGTGTGGATCACGAATGTCGTCGCGTTTGCACTCATCTACTGGGAGCTGGATCTGGGTGGACCCGTCGCACGGCGAATCGAGGGCCTGAATGACGAAGCGCAGCAGGACTTCCGCTTTCCGCAGCAAGACAACCCCGCCGGCCAGGCTGGTTGGTACGCGGAGTTCTTCGATTACGCGTACTTCTCGCTAAGCAACATGATGGCGTTCAGCCCCACTGACGTCATGCCCATGAGCCGTCGCGCCAAGGGACTAATGGCGTACCAGGCACTCACCGGATTCGTGCTGCTCGCTCTCGTGATCGCCCGGTCCGTCAACATTCTGACCTAGAGCTAGACGCGCGCTTTGTGCAGGTCTTCGAGCGCCGCGCGGTAATCCTCGAGTGAGCGAGCCTGCCCGGGGGCGGTGATGAAGCTCGCGCGGATGAATCCCTCGATGTCGATCAGGAAGGTCGCCCGGTTGGCGAATCCCTTCTCATCGATGAACACGCCGTACTCCTTGGCGACGTCGCCGTGTGGCCAGAAGTCGGCGAGAAGCGTGAAGTCGTAGCCCTCGTGCTCGGCCCACGCACGCAGCGTGGCCTTCGAGTCGACGGAGATACCGATCAACTCGACCCCGGACTGCTTGAACAGGGCGAGGTTGTCGCGAAGCTCGCACAACTCGGTCGTGCAGGTCGACGAGAACGCGAGAGGAAAGAAGACGAGCGCGACGGGCTTCTTGCCACGGAATTCGCCCAGCCGCACATGTTCACCAAATTGGTTCGCCAGCTCGAAGTCAGGTGCCTTGGTGTCGTTCGCGAGAGCCATTCGCGCAATTGTACGCGTGTAATCAGTGTGTCGAATCCGACAACTAGAATCGAAGAAGCCATGTCGTAACCCGACAGGTGCGACACATCATCTCTCTACAAGGAAGAGGTCAACGGTGACGGTAAACGACCAGGATCCATACTCGGTACATCACACCGATCGGGACCCGGAAGAAACCGCCGAATGGCAGGAATCGCTTGACTCTCTCGTAGCGACTCAGGGTCATGGGCGTGGGCGCGAGATCATGCTCAGCCTCCTCAAGCGATCCAAAGACTTGCACCTCGGTGTTCCGATGGTTCCGACCACGGACTACATCAACACCATTGCTCCAGACAACGAGCCGGAGTTTCCCGGCGACGAAGAGATCGAGCGCCGCTATCGCGCCTGGATCCGCTGGAACGCTGCCATCACCGTGCACCGCGCACAGCGCCCCGGCATCGGGGTGGGCGGTCACATCTCGACCTACGCCGGTTCGGCCACCCTCTACGAGGTCGGCAGCAACCACTTCTTCCGCGGCGCCGACCACCCGGGCGGCGGCGACCAGGTCTTCTACCAGGGCCACGCCTCCCCCGGCATGTACGCGCGTGCGTATCTTGAGGGTCGCCTGAGCGAGGAGAACCTCGACAGCTTCCGCCAGGAGAAGTCCCGCGCACCGTACGGCCTGTCGTCGTACCCGCACCCTCGCCTCATGCCGGAGTTCTGGCAGTTCCCGACCGTCTCGATGGGTCTCGGCCCGATCAACGCCATCTACCAGGCGCAGTCAAACAAGTACCTGACGAACCGTGGAATCAAGGATGCTTCGGACCAGCAAGTCTGGGCATTCCTGGGCGACGGTGAGATGGACGAGGTCGAAAGCCGTGGCGCGCTCCAGCTCGCGGCAAACGACGGGCTCGACAACCTCAACTTCGTGATCAACTGCAACCTGCAGCGGCTCGACGGGCCGGTGCGTGGCAACGGAAAGATCATCCAGGAGCTCGAGAGCTTCTTCCGGGGTGCCGGCTGGAATGTCATCAAGGTCATTTGGGGCCGCGAGTGGGACAGCCTGCTCGAGCACGACGACGAGGGCGCCCTGCGCGACCTCATGAACCGCACCCCCGACGGTGACTACCAGACCTATAAGGCCGAGAGCGGTGCCTACGTTCGCGAGAATTTCTTCGGCCGCGACCCGCGCACCCTCGACATGGTCAAGGACTACACCGACGACCAGCTCTGGAAGCTCAAGCGCGGAGGCCACGACTACCGCAAGGTCTACGCAGCCTTCAAGGCCGCATCCGAACACAAGGGCCAGCCCACTGTCATCCTGACCAAGACGGTCAAGGGCTACGGACTCGGCCCGAGCTTCGAGGGCCGCAACGCGACCCACCAGATGAAGAAGTTGACGCTCGACAACCTCAAGCAGTTCCGCGATGTGATGCACATTCCGATTACTGACGCTGTGCTCGAGGAGAACCCGTACCAGCCGCCGTTCTACCACCCCGGTCAGAACGACGAAGCGATCCAGTACCTGCAGGAGCGCCGTCGCGCGCTCGGCGGGTACGTGCCCGAGCGCCGTTCGAAGTACACGCAGATCGCCATGCCCGAAGACTCGGTCTACGAGGTCGTCAAGAAGGGCTCCGGCAAGCAGGAGATCGCGAGCACCATGGCGTTCGCTCGCTTGCTCAAAGACCTGCTTCGCGACAAGGGCCTCGGCAACCGCATCGTGCCGATCATCCCGGATGAAGCGCGCACGTTCGGTATGGACGCCTACTTCCCCACCGCGAAGATCTACAACCCCAGCGGACAGCAGTACACCTCGGTGGACCGCGAGCAGCTCCTTGCGTACAAGGAGAGCCCGCAGGGCCAGATCGTGCACGTGGGCATCAACGAGGCCGGCGCCTTTGCGGCCTTCACGGCGGCCGGCACGCAGTACGCCACCAACGGCGAGCCGCTCATTCCGGTCTACGTGTTCTATTCGATGTTCGGCTTCCAGCGCACCGGCGACGCCATGTGGGCTGCCGGCGACCAGATGGCCCGAGGGTTCATCATGGGCGCGACCGCGGGGCGCACGACGCTCACCGGTGAGGGCCTGCAGCACGCAGACGGGCACTCGCTGCTTCTCGCGTCGACCAACCCGGCGGTCGTCGCCTACGACGCCGCCTACGGCTACGAGCTTGGTGTGATCGTTAAGGCCGGCATCGAGCGCATGTACAGCGGCACGCACCCCGACCCGAACGTCATGTACTACCTGACGCTCTACAACGAGCCGATCGTGCAGCCCGCTGAGCCCGAGAACTTCGACGTGGAGGGCGCCCTCAAGGGCATCTACCACCTCAAGTCGGCGAGCATCCAGGGTCCGAAAGCCCAGTTGCTTGCCTCGGGTGTGGCGGTTCCGTGGGCGCTCGAGGCCCAGGAACTGCTTGCCAACGACTGGGGCGTCGCGGCCGACGTGTGGTCCGTCACCTCGTGGACCGAGCTTCGTCGAGACGGCCTCGCTGCCGACGAGCACAACTTCCTCAATCCCGCAGCGGAGCCACGCGTGCCGTACGTCACGCAGAAGCTTCGCGGTGCCGAGGGGCCCTTCCTCGCGGTGAGCGACTTCATGCATGCCGTGCCCGACCAGATTCGTCCGTTCGTGCCCGGTGAGTTCGCGACCCTGGGTGCCGATGACTTCGGTTTCTCAGACACCCGCGCCGCGGCCCGCCGATTCTTCAAGATCGACGGCCCGTCACTTGTTGTTCGCACCCTGCAGTCGCTCGTTCAGCGCGGCCAGCTTGACCGGTCGGTTCTTGTGGCCGCGATTGAGAAGTACCAGCTTCTCGACGTCACGGCGGGCACGACGGGTTCGGCCGGCGGAGAAAGCTAGGCGAGGCCACGGCTGCAGTGCAGAAAACCAAGGAGCAGACGCTCGCGTGGCTGCGGACGATCTCGGGGGAACTCGCAACAGCGACCCTGAAACGTCTCGACGACACGTTGCCCTGGTACGGCGACATGCCACCGGGACGCCGCTCTGCGGTGGGGCTCGTGGCGCAGAACGGCATCACGAGCTTCATCAGTTGGTTTGACGACCCCAAGTCGATTCCGTGGATCGCGGCCGACGTGTTTGGGGCTGCTCCTCGCGAGTTGCTTCGGTCGGTGTCGCTGACACAGACCCTGCAACTTATCCGCATCACCGTCGAGGTCGTTGAAGAGCGCGTAAAAGACGGCGACGACGTGCTTCGCGAAGCGATCCTCTTGTACTCCCGCGAGATCGCGTTTGCGGCTGCCGATGTCTACGCTCGCGCCGCCGAGGCCCGCGGGCTGTGGGATGCCCGGCTGGAGGCCCTCGTCGTCGACTCGATCCTCTCCGGCGAGTACGACAACGAGCTACCCAGCCGCATTGCGGCACTGGGCTGGAACGGTCACGGCGAAGTGTGCGTCCTGGTGGGCACCGCGCCGAAAATGCTCGACGTCGACCAGCTTCGCAAGACCGCTCGCCATCTCGATGCAGACGTGCTCATCGGCGTTCAGGGCAGTCGGCTCGTGCTCGTGATCGGTCGCGCGACGCCCATCACGGGTGACGATCCCGATGCGCCGGAGCCCCTGCCGTTCCTGACGATAGCCGAGCAGCTCGAGCCGGGTTTCGGACCCGGCCACCTCGTGCTCGGTCACGAGGTTGCGACGCTCGTTGATGCCTCGAAGAGTGCCAAGGCCGCGCTGGCAGGCTTCGCCGTTGCCCGGTCCTGGCGTAACGCCCCTCGCCCGACACTTGCCGACGACCTGCTGCCGGAGCGAGCCTTCGCGGGAGATCCGCTCGCCCGCTCCACGCTCATCAACAAGATTTACCGTCCGTTGCAGGCCCACTCCACCGACCTTCTGTCGACCCTGTGGTGCTACCTCGACAACGGCCGATCACTCGAAGCGACCGCGCGCGAGTTGTTCGTTCACCCCAACACGGTGCGGTACCGCCTCAAGCGAGTGAGCGATGTCATCGGCTGGGATGCCACCGGCGCCCGCGAGGCGCTCATCCTCCAATCGGCGCTCATCGTCGGCTCAATCGCCGATCCTGATGCCGCTCGTAAGCGCTAACTACAACGGTTTGCGCGATTCTTGGTGGAGTTGCGACAGCCCCTCACCTCGAAACCTTGGCAGACTAGTCAGGTGATCGTCATCGTCGCGCCCGGACAGGGCTCCCAAACACCCGGCTTTCTCGAACCCTGGCTTGACCTGCCGGGTGCGAGCGAGCAGCTCGGTACCATCTCAGAGTCAGTCGGCATCGACCTGCGCGCGCACGGCACCACCTCCGGCGCCGACACGATTCGTGACACCAAGGTTGCTCAGCCGCTCATCGTTGCGGCCGGCCTTCTCACTCTTCGCGCGCTGTTCGCCGACGGCCGCCGCGACAAGCTGGGCGGTATCGCCGGGCACTCGGTCGGCGAGATCACGGCGGCCGCTGGCGCGGGCATCCTGAGCGAAACCGATGCCGTGGCGTTCGTGCGCGAACGCGGAACGGCAATGGCGGATGCCGCTGCCCTCGAGCCCACCGGCATGTCTGCTGTTCTGGGCGGAGACGAGGCGGCCCTGCTCGAGCGTCTCGCCGAGCTGTCGCTCTCCCCCGCCAACTTCAACGGAGGAGGGCAGATCGTGGTCGCGGGCGGTCTCGATGCGCTCGCGCAGCTCGCCGAGAATCCCGTTCCGGGCACCCGCGTCATCCCTCTGCAGGTGGCGGGCGCCTTCCACACCCGTTACATGCAGCCCGCGGTCAGCCACCTCGAGTACTTCGCTGCCGGCCTCGAGAAGCACGACCCCACCCTGCCGATTTGGACGAACCGCGACGGTTCCCGCATCGAATCGGGCTCGCACTTCGTCGACCTGCTCGTGGGTCAGGTGTCGTCGCCGGTACGGTGGGACAAGACGATGGAGGCGCTCAGCGCTGCCGGCGTCACCGGAATTATTGAACTTGCCCCCGCAGGCGCACTCGTGGGTCTCGCCAAGCGCGGCCTGAAGGGCGTGCCCTCGGTCGCCGTCAAGACCCCGGACGACCTGACCGCAGCATTCGACCTGATTGACGGTAAGTAATGGCCCAGCCCACGCTCAAGCAGTCCCACGGTGCGCAGTTCACGCGCATCTACAGCTACGGCGCGGCTCGCGGTGACCTCGTCGTCGATAACAACGCGCTCATCGGCCCGATCGACTCGAGCGACGAGTGGATCCAGCAGCGCACGGGCATCATCACCCGCACGCGGGCATCGGCGAGTGTCGGCGCGGTAGACCTGGCGACGGAGGCCGCTGCGGAGGCCATCGCCAAGTCGGGGGTGCCGGCAGACCAGATCGACCTCGTGATCGTCGCGACCATCAGCAACGTGCAGCAAACCCCGTCGATGGCGGCCGTCGTTGCCGATCGCGTGGGAGCCAATCCGGCCGCCGCCTACGACGAGAACGCGGCCTGCGCGGGCTTCAGCTACGGCGTAACCCAGGCCGACGCGCTCATCCGCTCGGGCGCTGCTCACTACGCCCTCGTGATCGGTGCGGAAAAGCTCTCCGACATCGTCGATCCCACCGATCGTTCCATCTCATTCCTGCTCGGAGACGGCGCAGGCGCCGTTGTGGTTGGCCCGAGCGACTTCCCCGGTATCGCCGCACCCGTGTGGGGTTCTGACGGCTCCAAGGCGGGCGCTGTGGGCATGGATCACACGCTCACCGAGTACCGCGACGGCACCGCCGCCTGGCCGACGCTGCGCCAGGATGGCCAGACCGTCTTCCGCTGGGCCGTCTGGGAGATGGCCAAGGTGGCACGAGAGGCCCTCGAGGTCGCCGGCATCACCGCGGATGACCTCGCCGCGTTCATCCCCCACCAAGCCAACATGCGCATCATCGACGAGTTCGCCAAGCAGCTCAAACTGCCCGACACGGTGCTCATCGGTCGGGACATCGAGACCACCGGCAACACCTCGGCGGCGTCGATCCCGCTTGCCACTCACCGGTTGCTCGCCGAGCATCCTGAACTCAGCGGCGGTCTCGCGCTGCAGATCGGCTTTGGCGCTGGGCTTGTCTTCGGCGCTCAGGTCGTCGTACTGCCATAAGCTTGCACACGGTCAAATCACATCCATCAAGGAGAAAAACAATGGCATTGTCCACCGAAGAAGTCCTGGCCGGCCTGGCCGAACTGATCAACGACGAAACCGGCATCGCGACGGACACGGTTGAGCTGGACAAGTCGTTCACCGACGACCTGGACATCGACTCCATCTCGATGATGACGATCGTTGTCAACGCTGAAGAGAAGTTCGACGTGAAGATCCCGGACGAAGAGGTCAAGAACCTCAAGACCGTTGGTGACGCAGTCAGCTTCATCACCGCAGCTCAGGGCTAAGTAGTACCCGCGGGGGTCAGCCGGGAATTCTCTCGGCTGACCGCCCCGCGTGCATGTTTTATCGCGACAGGAACTGTGAAATGACCCCCAAGAAGATCGTTGTAACCGGCATCGGCGCCACCTCGCCCCTCGGCGGAACCGCCCCAGAATCCTGGGCTGCGCTTCTCGCGGGCGAATCCGGAGCCCACACCCTTGAGCACGAGTGGGTTGCGCAGTACGACCTGCCTGTCACGTTCGCCGCTGAGGCGAAGGTGCGGCCCGAAGAGGTACTCGAGCGCGTTGAGTACAAGCGCCTCGACCCATCGAGCCAGTTCGCCCTCATCTCCGCCCGTGAGGCGTGGGCCGACGCGGGTGCACCCGACGTCGACCCCATTCGGGTTGGCGTCGACTACTCGACCGGTATCGGCGGCCTGTGGACCCTGCTCGACGCGTGGGACACCCTGCGCGAAAAGGGTCCGCGTCGCGTTCTTCCCATGACCATCCCCATGCTCATGCCCAACGCGGCTTCTGCTGCCATCAGCATGTCCATTCCGTCGCGCGCATATGCCCGCACGGATGTCTCGGCCTGTGCCTCGAGCACGGAAGCCATCGCTAACGCTTACATGCACCTGCAGGAGGGTCTCGCCGACGTGGTCATTGCCGGCGGAACCGAGGCCGTCGTGCATCCCCTGCCGATCGCCGCATTCGCGTCCATGCAGGCGCTATCCAAGCGCAACGACGACCCGGCCACGGCATCCCGCCCCTACGACGTGAGCCGCGACGGCTTCGTGCTCGGTGAAGGCGCCGGCTCCGTAGTGCTCGAGACCGAGGAACACGCCCTCGCTCGCGGAGCTCGCATCTACGCCGAGCTCGCTGGCGGCTCGGTGACGAGCGACTCGTTCCACATCACCGCACCCGACCCCGAGGGTTCGGCAGCGGCGCGAGCCATGCTCGCCGCGTTGGAGCAGGCGGGTGCGGCAACCACCGACGTCAACCACATCAACGCCCACGCGACCTCGACACCGGTTGGTGACATCGCCGAGTACAACGCCATGCTGCGCGTGTTTGGCGATCACCTCCCCAACATCGCCGTGTCGGCCACCAAGGGCGCTACGGGCCACCTCCTGGGCGGTACGGGGGCGCTGGAGGCCATATTCACGATCCTCGCGCTGCACAACCGCACGGCTCCCCCCACGATCAACCTCACGTCGCAGGATCCCGCGATTCCGCTCGACGTCGTCACCTCACCGCGCGCGCTGGGAGACGGGCCGCTGCTCGCCCTCAGCAACTCGTTCGGATTCGGCGGCCACAACTCGGTCGTGGCGTTCAGAAGCTACGAGTAGCCAACCGGTCGAAGCAGTCGTTCCAGCCCTGGATGTGGCTGTCGCGCTCGCCATCATCCGCAAACCCCGTGTGGGTGAGGGTGAGTAGCGTTCCGCCCTCGGCGGGGGCGAGCGTGACTGACACTCGAGTGGCGTAGTCGTCGCCGTCCCAGCGCCAGGTGTGTGACAGGCGACGCTGCGGCTCAACCTCGAGATACTCGCCGCTCACGGCCATCTGCATGGGAAGCGATGCGATGCGGAAGCTTCCCGATGGTCGCAATTCAATGTCAGTGGTGGTTGCGAACGCCTGTGGCCAGAACCACGACGCGAGCTCCTCGCGATCGGTGAGCGCATGCCAGACGACTTCGGGCGCGAAACGGAAAACGCGCTCGATGACGAGGTCGGACATCAGAAGCGGATCGGGCGGCATCCGTCGTGGATGTCGCACTCACCGTCGAACACGAGCAGCTCGTCGGCAGTGACGAGTCGTTCGAGCTGTTCGAGGTCGATGAGTGGCGGCGCGACCTCGTCGATGAGGTCGACCAATTCACGGTTGAGCGTATCCATCATTTGTCTCCTAACCCACCTTGTGGAGCCACACGACGGCCGAGTCCTGGCCGGCGTACCTGAATGCCTCCAGCTCGTCATCCCACGCCTGTCCGAGTGCGAGACGCAGTTCGCGGTGCAGCTCGACGGCGTTCGCGCCGGCCACCTCCATGGCGTACCGCACGCGGTCTTCGGGGATAACGACGTTGCCCACCGTGTCGGTCTGGGCGAAGAAGATGCCAAGGTCGGGCGTGTGCATCCAGCGACCACCGTCGCTGCCGAGACCCGCATCCTCTGTGACCTCGTAGCGCAGGTGCTCCCAACCGCGAAGCGCAGAAGCGAGCTTGGCACCGGTGCCCTTCGGGCCTTCCCAGTAGAACTCGGTGCGCTGAGCACCCTTAAGCACGGGCTGGACATCCCAGTCGAAGTTGACGGCGCGTTCGAGAGCGCGACCAGCAGCCCACTCGATGTGTGGGCAGAGCGCGCGAGGAGCGGAATGCACGTACAGCACTCCGCGAGCAGTTGAAGCAGTCACGATAACTCCGTTCCGTTTGGATGCGACTTCCCCATCGACCCATGGAACGGTTATGTAACTTATTCGGTTATGAGTGCCATTATTGCGGACTTTTCGTGGAAATGACAAGCATGTCATTACCCGCGAGTCGTAGCCGCAGTCGGCCTGCCTCGCCGGGGAGACTCGGCGGCCAGTCCAAACGGGGTGGAATCGACCAGGCGGCGCTCGGCCTCGTCGAGCCAGGCCAGCTCTGCCGAGGCCGCGCGCGTGGCCGCCGCACGCTGTTCGGCGATCAGTGACGCCGCGTGCGCGCCGGGAAGCGTGAGCGCAAGTGAGACCTTCATCACGTACTCATCGCGGTTGTCGACGGCCCGGATAACCGGGGATGCGAGCCACTGTGCGGCCTCGATCGAGCCCGCGGGGGTTATCGAATAAGGGATCTGCCCATCGGCGGCCTCGCCTTTCTCGACCAGACCGTCCCGGTCGAGGCGCTCGAGGGTGGAGTAGATCTGCCCAACGTTGACGACGGCGCCCGTGCGCCGCTCCAACTCAAGGCGCAGCTGGTTGCCGTAGCAGGGCCCCAGATCGAGGATCGCGAGGAGTGAGTGGCGTACTGACATGGGCCTATTTTGCCTGTCCGTAGTTGTGCACGATTGCCACCGTGACAGGAAACTCCGCCGGAATCTCACCGAATAGCAGGGTGCCGGCCTCCGCGGCCGCCGCACGAACCTCCTGCTCGACGCGATCAGCGAGGTGAGCCGGCGTGTGCACGACGATCTCGTCATGCAGAAAGAACACGAGGTGCGGTCCCTCGGTGAGCCACGAGCCGTCGGCGAGATCGACCAAACGACGCCGGATGCTCGCCATCCAGCACAGCGCCCACTCTGCCGCGCTGCCCTGCACGATGAAGTTGCGGGTAAACCGACCCCACGCGCGAGCACGGTTGCGGGTGCGTGCCAGTTCTGTCTGCGACGCGGCCTCGTTGTACGCCTGGCCATCGCCGGGGGGCGAACTGCGCCCGAGGCGAGTCGTGACGATCTCGCCTCGCTCCCCCGCGCGCGCGGCCTCCTCCACGAGGCCGATCGCGCGGGGGTAGGCGCGTTGTAATCCCGGCATGAGCTGTGCGCTCTGTCCGGTCGTTGCGCCGTACATTGCCCCGAGCATGCCGACCTTGGCCTGGTCGCGGGTCTTGACTGCGCCGCTCGCGACGATGCCCGCGTAGAGGTCGCCCGCCGAACCCGCGGCCACCATGCCGCGATCCCCCGCCATCGCCGCGAGAATGCGGGGCTCCAGCTGAGAGGCGTCGGCAACCACGAGCTTCCAGCCGTCGTCGGCCACGACCGCCCCGCGAATCTGCTTGGGAAGCTGCAGGGCGCCTCCGCCGCTCGTGGCCCAGCGCCCCGTAACGACGCCGCCGGGAACGTAGTCGGGCCTGAACCGGCCGCCGCTCACCCAGGTGTCGAGCCAGTGCCAGCCGTTCGCCGACAGCAGGCGCGACAGCTTCTTGTACTCAAGCAGGGGGGCGATTGCCGGATGCTTGAGCTCGCGCAACTCCCACGACCGTGTCGAGGTTGCCTGCAGGCCCGCATTGTTGAGGGCCTTCAGCAGGTCTACGGACGAATCTGGATTGAGGTCGGGCGCCTCGAGCAAGTGCCGCAGCCGGTCAAGCAGTGCTTGCAGTTTGTCGGGGCGCTCGCCCTCGGCCGGTCGCGGGCCCAACATCTCTGTGAGAATCTCGTCGTGCTCGCGGGCGCGCCAGGGCAGCCCGGCGAACTGCATCTCTACCGCGATGAGTGCGCCCGCTGACTCGGCCGCGAGCAAGCGACCGATCCGGCCGGGTTGCGCTGAGCTTTCCACGGCGTCGCGCTGGAGCGCGAACTCGGCGAACGAGTCCAGCTGCGTCACGGGAGCGGCGTCGTCGTCGAGATCAAACAGCGTGCCGGTGTGCACGCGCACCGGCCGATCGACGACGGCTGGAGCATCCCACTCCCCCGGCGACGCGGTCGCGAGGGCCGACGATGCGGTGAGCACCGAGTTGCGCAGAATGACGTGGCACAGCCGGAGGTCGAAACAGCGATCCACCCGCACCCGCGCTTCGAGCAGCTGCGGGTACCAGCTGCGCGTGTCATCCCACACCCAGCGCGGGTGCTCACCCTCGCGCTCGGCAACGAAGCCGGCCAGGTCGTCGACGACGACGGGTGCTGCACCGTCAACAACGGCCGTGATCTCTGACCCGCGGCGCTGCAGAACAATGACCATGGTTAGCCGTGAAGCAGGGAGCCGTCTTTCTTCAGCACATTCTTCTCGCCAGCCTCAATCGCCACGGCGAAACGGTTCTGTTTGGGCGGCAGCGGGCAGTTGAAGTTGTAGCTGAAGGCGCACGGTGGCAGCACTGCCAGGTTGAAGTCGAGCGTGATCGACCCGTCGGGGTTGGGGGCGACGAAGAGAAAACGGCCGACGCTGTAGGTGTCGACACCGTTCGTGGCGTCGGCGAACACGAGCTGCAGGGCGCGGCCCGACTTGAAGGCCGCGAGGTTGTACTCCACGCCCTCTTTCTCGAAGGTAATCTCGCCGGGAATCACCTGCTCCTTGGTCTTGCCCGCGTCTTTGAGGTGCTCAAAACCCATCGTGGTGCCCGCAGGGTTCTCGGTGAACTGGGCCGTAATGACCCACTCGGGGTTGTAGGCGTAAGCGTCGATGCCGCCGAACTGCTGGATGTCGTCGGAGTTGGAATCCCACACCCTCAGGGCGTAGCTGTCGTCGCCGGCAATCACGAATCCGGTGACGGTGTCGCTGAACACGATTGAGCTCGGGTTCGGGTCATCCTTGCCGCGCACCACGGCCTCGCCCTCGACGAGAGTGCCATCGACGACGATGTTGTCGGATGCCTGCGCGATGACCTTGAGCCCCGACTCACCCTCGGGCAGCGGAGCCCAGCGCCCGGGAACGCCGTAGATGGTCTGTTCGGAATCGACCCACTGGGTGTTGACGAGAGCCAGGTTACCCGTGGGCTGCACGACCGCGAGTTCGCGGCGGGAGTGGTAGGTCGCGAGCCGCTCTTCTGGGGTCGCGGGTGCGGTCGTGGTCGTGGCGTCGGTCATAAGTCCATCCTCGTCGAACGTACTGACACAACGCTCGGCGACACGGTTGCAATTCCCGTCAGGCCGGTCGAGATTGCCACTCTGGCGGGCTGCTGCCCCACGGTACGGCCGGTGTTGCCCAGTCTGTCGGTGATCCATCGAAGTGCGGTGCGGCCGCGGCGGTCGTGAGATCGCCGTGCGTGACGACCGTGGGGGTGAAGGGATGCTCGCTCCTTGCCCCGCGCGGTGCCGCCAGCAACTCGTGCGCCACCCGCGCCAGCGACGTCTCGAGGAGCCACGAGCCGCCCTCGTCAATGCGACGACGAAGGGCAGAGGTGACTCCCGCTGCCAGCAGGTACCCGGCCGCATGGTCGAGCGCCTGAGCCGGTAGCGCGCCGGGTGTCGCGCCGTCGGCACTCTCCAGCCAGCCGATTCCCGTGGCCGCCTGCACGATGCTGTCGAACCCGCGGCGACGACCGAATGGCCCGGTGGTGCCCCACGCGCTCAACCGGGCGACGACTATTCCGGGGAACCGCTCCGCCAGGGCCTCAGGCGACAGGCCGAACCGGTCGAGCGCGCCCGGACGGTAGCCGGTGATGACAACGTCTGCGGCGCTCAACAGCCGCTGGAATCGCTCAGTGTCGGCCTCGAGCAGGGTGGAGCGCTTGCCCGCACCCGTGTCGAGGTGCTGCCACTCGGGCTCCGGCAGGCGTGGCGAGTCGACGCGCAGCACCTCGGCACCCCACAACGCGAGTGTGCGACTCGCGACCGGTCCGGCGATCACGCGGGTGAGGTCGAGCACGCGAACACCCGCGGCAGGGGCATCCGGCACGGTCAACGCCGGTGAGGCAGCCGATGCCTCGCCGATGGGCGAGACGCGCACCAACGGCTGCTCGGCGACGGCAGCTGCCTGCGGATGCACAGCCCACTCCTCTTCGGTGCGCACAACGGACGCGACTCCCCCGGCGGTCGTCACGAGGTCGTCCACCTCGTGCGCGCCGCGATGGGCCAGGTGCTCGCGGAGTGTCTCGGGCGTCGTGTTATCCGCCAACTTCAGCGCGGCGAGGAGGCGCTGCCGGTGGTGCGGATAGTTGGCGTGTGTGCGCACCCACCCGTCGGCCGTGGGCCAGAAGCCCGACAGCTCGGCCCACGCGTTCATCGGCACGCCTGCGAGCCGGTAGTGGCGTTCGCTCGTGACGGCGGTCGCGACTCGTACCGGGTCGAGTTCCACAAGGGGCGCGGCTGTTGAGCTGCGGCGCGCGACGAGCAGCGCGGCAGAGAGCGAGGCCGCCGCAATTGCGTCGTGCACGAACGGGCCGACCGCAAGTGTGGAGCTCAGGGGCACGGCGTCGGCGTGGCTGCGCACGAGCGCGACCGCGCCCGGATCTTCCCCCAATGCGGCCCACGCCGCATCCAGGATGCTCATGTAGGGATTCTGCCACCCATCGAGCGTTCCCGTACATGCCAGTCCCACATGCGATCGCAGGCCTCCTCGAGCGTCCAGGCGTATCCAAGCAACACGCCCTCTGCCGTGGTGCCTCTCAGTCCGGCGCGACCGTTGATGCGCCCGAACTGGATGTATCCGACGAGCTGACCGCGGTCGTAGAGGCGCCACTCACCCGGGCGGAACGAGTGCTCCAGGTTGTCGCTCGCGCGCCAGTGGTGTGCCATGAATAGAACATACGTTCGATTCAGACGGCGATCAAGGCCCACGCGAGAGTCGACACCGTCATCGCGACGATGATGGTGTGAGCTCTCTCAGCGATCGCGAGCCGCATCGCGAACCAGTAAGCAGCCGCGAGCAGAAGCATGGCGAGCGTCAGCACTCTCGTGAGAAAGCTGGGCTCATCGCCCAGCACAATCGCGCCAACCTGATAGAAGGCGATGATGCCCCACGGCACGATCGCGACTGCGGCCCCACACGAGAACGCGCCAGTTGAGCGGTCAAAGCGTTCGTGAAGCACCAGGAAGAGGCTCGCGCCCGCCGTGAGCGCGTAAAGCGCGACGAGCGCTGCGACATCCTGCACGCCGTTGAGCTGCGCCACGAGAAACACCACGACGGCAGAAACCTGCGACCACTCCACCCAGCGCACCCACGGGTTGGCCCAGACCATCGCAGCCACACGCGCCACCGCCGAGAACACGAGCAAGACAACGGCGGCGACGCCCAGCGAAACCGACGCGAGCTGGATTCCCCCACCGATGTCGGCGGTCACCGCGAGCGAGGTGGGCTGTCTTGTAGCGAGCACCGCGGCAACTGCGGCAGCCTGAATCGCCAGCACGCCCGCGATTGCGGCGTTGACTGCGCGGCGGCTCACCGTGTCGCCCGCACATACGCCTGCGGCACCGATTCGGTGGAGTCGGGGTCGCGCACCGTGCTCTCGATGTGGCTGAACCCCGCCTCGGCGAGCAACTGGGTAATGCGTTCCGGCGGCAATCGCCATGCGTCCAGTGAGACGACGTGGCCATAGCCGTGCTCGATGTGGCGGCGCTCATCACCAACCTGAAACGCGAGGACGAGAGATCCACCCGGCCTCAGCGCGTCGTGGAACGCATCGAACAGGGCGGGCAACTGATCAGGCTCGGTATGGATGATGGAGTACCAGGCCACCACCCCGCCGAGTTCGCGCTGCGCAATGTCGAGCATGCTGCCCTCCTCGAATCGGATGTGCGGATACAGCGCACGTGCCGTGGAGACCATCGCGGGCGACAGGTCGAGACCACTGATGTCGAGCCCGAGTTGGTGCAGGTGATGTGTGACGTGGCCGGGGCCGCATCCCACGTCGAGCACGGGGCCGATGGTCTCCCTGGCGAATGTGGCGAGGATCTCGCGATCCGTTGGCTTGTGCTCGAGCTGGTCGCGGAGCTGGACCGCGTAGTCCGCGGCGACTGTGTCGTAAGCCGCGCGGGTTTCATCGAGGTGGATATCGTGAGTCATGGCCATCTCATTCTGCGCGGTGTTGGTGATGCGGCGTGCCGACGCTTGATGACGTAAGCCGCATCGCGGCAGGACTGCCCGGTAGCGAACAGAAGACCTCGGGTGGAGGATTCGCGTGGTTCGTTCGGCGCAAGCCCTTCGTCTGGGAGTCCGTGCCGTGGCCGAGCGAGGCCGAGCACGTGCGGATGATCGTGTCAAGCGAACTCTGCATCGGTGTGAGTGTGCCCGACGAAGATGACAAGGTCGCACTGGTGCAGGGCTGGCCAGATGCTTTCGTGATGTCTGAGACGAAGTGGGGCGGCCCCAAGATCATCGTTCGGCTCGGTGCAGTGGATCCCGAGCACTTGGTCGAGCTCGTTACCGAGTCATGGCGCTTGCACGCACCGAAGTACCTTCGAGACGAATTCGACCGCGCAGAGGCGAGTAGGGCGGACGGGACTTGAAGCCGGTCGCCCGGATGATGGCGCGACTAGATTTGGCCATGCAGTAGGCGCGCACCTACTGGTACCACTTGAGCTCGTCTGGGAAGGTGCCCGGATTCGATTTCAGATAGTCAGCGACCATTCGCCGCGCTCTATGCCACGAGGGTATTCTCCGGATCGACTGCACAAGGATAAGCAACGATCCCAAGACGAAGAACCCTCCCGCGAAAATGCTCCAGGGCAGGGGTACACGATCGATCAAGAGCCACGCCACTCCTCCAAAGAGGACTGGGAACGGGAGGTTCAAGTATGGGTTGTGACGTGCCGGTGTCATGATCAGGGCGGCTCGGTCTGCACGAAACCCAAGCGGGTCGACCTTGCCACGACCAGCCTGCCGAAGAACCTCTTGGACAGCAGGGTCGAGCTGCCCTCTCGCCCTTCTGCCATAGGGAGTGTTGCTCGACCATGGGGGTGAGAACTTTGGTTCTCCACCCGGGTCGTCAGCGGACATGGTGATCCACTCCCCTCCGTCGTGCCGCGTCCGGCCACGCCCCGGCAAGCTTAGAGCTTCAAGGCGACCTGGCATCCGATCGAGTGAAGGCAGCTTTAGAACTTCTCGATCGCGAATGCTCGTGGACAGGTATCAGGCGACGGGTGACCGATCCTGCGCATCTTTGTGTCGATCAGCTCGGGTCAGAGTCGCCCATAGGTCATTCGGCGGTCCGTCGCAGTTCATACTCCTCGGCCGAGATCGGCGGGTCGCCTGCTTCTCTCAACACTCGACCGGTTTTGTAGTCGACCGTGGGAAGTTCAGGCAAAACGTTCGGAACGCTCGTATAGCCACGAGTCGTCTCCCTCTTGCGCTGAATGTAAACCAGGCCCACCGTCGCCCAAATAACAACTTGATACCCGATGATGAATCCCCACATCAGCAAGAGCGGCAGACCGTCCAACGCGTGACGAAACGTGAAGAACACTACGGCGAAGATGACCACCACCACTATCAGGCCAACGAGCATCTTGGGCACGATAAAGCTCAGCCGCCGAACCGAAGGCCCGCTAACCAGTTCAACCTTCTTACTCAATACGCCACCCGATCTGCGACGAATGAGCCGCCCTTGGGAAGGCTACCTTTGGAAGTATCGGAGCAATCCAAAGGTTCCATGCGCCATGCGCTGCGGGACGTGCTCGCGACAGGCGCGACGCTCGGACGCCTCGAGCGCATTAGCGGGGCGTGGTCGGAGTGCTTTTCGGAGTGCATCTCCGATGCAGGCGTGATTTTCAGCCGAAGTCCAGGACGCGGAAACCCACGAGATATGCCATGACCATGCAGGGGTTGATTAGCACACTCAGAACGAGATTCACGATCGCAGCGACAGGCTTGCTGTATCGCAAAAGGTCGAGGATCGAAGTTACAAACAAAGCCGCCGCGACTACAAAGGCCAGTAGACCGATGAAAAGTGCCCACGGTGTGTGAATGTCCACGATCAGGACAGCGACGAATATGCCCGTGAGCAGGATGTTGGCGAACAACATTGCTGTGCTCGGAAGGTGATGCCAGCCCGGCGACCGAACCTTCGAAGAGGATTCATCCAGGTACGGTGGGCCGGGTAGGACAGTCATGGCGAGATACTAAGCCTCGGCCCGCAACCCCCCAACCATAGACCGGTCCAGCGTCAGTCTCGCGGTTTCAGGCTCGTCTAAGTCCGACACGGCTGAGCCCAAACGTCGCCATCAGGCCGAATCCACCCGTCCTCGGGCATCCCGGACTCGGGCACAACGAACTCTGGTTGAAATGCGTCATCCTTGGGCCCCGTGACCACCAGAACAGACACCGTCATGCCGGGTGTTAGGACAGGTGTGAAATTGGGATCCGCCGCGACAACTGCAACACCAGGCCCGAACGGCTGCCCTCCGAAATACTCAACGCTCTCTTTCAGGGAGAAGAACGTTGTCCATTCCGAGCCCCGCACCGTGAAGTCGCGAGCCTCCATGAGAACCAGATCCCCCGATATGAGGCGGCACGAGACAACTTGAAGCTCACCGTCAACGAGTCCAAGGGATGCGTCTCGCCATTGTGTGGCTATCGGATCACACGCCGTGAGAAGCAGAACTGTCAGTCCGGCGGTGGCAAGTGCCGCGACCTCTCTGATGCCCATGTCGCTGGTCTCCTGCTTCTCGGACTTGTAGGGCGGACGGGACTTGAACCCGTGACCGACGGATTATGAGTCGCGTGGTAGGGTTCACGCGTACCCCGAAACTTCGCGGATTCCCCGCCTTTTTACTGGGCTCTGTACCCCAATGACGCTCGTAGCAACTCGTAGCAACTCGTAGCGTAGTCACCACTGTAGTCACCACTAGGAGATTCTCATGCCCGAACCATCCACCCCCGATCTTGAGCTTCATGAGCGGGACTGGACTGCCAGGCGGGCGGTCGAGACTGCCTTCCACGCCTACTACATGAAGGGCACCCCAGCGACCGCCGCAGTGCTCTCAATGAGGCTCGAGCAGTGGCAGCACGCAGTCGGTCTAGTGACCACGTCGGACGCCACCCTCGAGGGCGCAGCAGTCGCAATCGAGCAGCTTCGGCTGGACACGGGCGGGCGGTCGCTCCCGGGCCGACTGCAGTTTGCCGCAGCCATTCGGAAACTCAAGGAGCACAAGTGACCGAGGCGAAGGAACCGCCCAAGCCTCGCCGTGTCCGCGGCGAGGGCGGCATCACGCAGCGCCCGAATGGACTCTACGTCGCCGACGTCGAGTTGCCTCGTCACCCCGAGACTGGGAAGCGCCGGCGGGGCAAGGTGACCTCGATGGTCAAGAGCGAGGTCGTCTCCAAGCTGAACGCGCTCAAGAACGATCTCGTGACCCGGGGTGATCTCCCGACGGGCAGTGAGACGGTGTCGAAGTGGATGGCCTATTGGATGGATCGGATCAACAAGTCCCAGCCGTCGACCAGGCAGGGGTATCGCTCGAGCATCAAGTACATCGACGCGGCGATCGGGAAGATCAAGTTGGCGGCGTTGACGCCCAGCGACGTTCGCAAGGTCGAGCAGTTCATCGTCGACCGGAAGGGCCTCTCCCCGACCACGGCAAGGCAGGCGTATCAGGTTCTCTCGAAGGCGCTCAAGGATGCCGAGCGCGAGGGGCGAGTGTTCCGCAATGTCGCCCGACAGATCGACCCACCGCGGAAGGCAGTGCCGAAGCTCTCGGTGCTCACAGCCGACGAGGGCATCGACCTCATTGGCACGCAGGTCGAGAAGCGGCTCGGGTCCCGAATCGCCGCGGCGATCCTCACCGGCGCACGGCAGGGCGAGTTGCTCGGGCTCGAGATCGAGCGGGTGTACTTCCACCCCGACCCCGAGGCGAACCTCGACACCATCGACCTGTCGTGGCAGCTGCAGCGGATCAACTGGCTCCACGGGTGCGACGACTCGTGCGGTCGCACCCGAGGGACCGACTGCCCAAAGCGGACGATCGACGCGCCGGCCGACTGGGAGCACCGCCCGATCACCGGTGCGCTCTACTGGTCGCGGCCGAAGTCGAAAGCCGGCTGGCGGGTCATCCCCCTTGTCGAACCGCTGCGCTCGATCATCCGCCGGCGCATCGACGTCGCGGCCACCGAACCCAACCCGTACGGCCTCGTGTGGACATCGGATCAGAAACGGTCCAAGGGCGGGATCGGCAGCGAGCACAAGCTACTCCCGCTCGACGGCTCCCCCATCGACCCGTCGCGCGACAACAAGGCGTGGCACCAAGCCCTCCACGATGCCGGCGTGACGCAGGTCCGCCTGCACGACGCCAGGCACACGACTGTCACGATCCTCTACGATCTCGGCGTGCCCGAGACGACGATCCAAGACATCGTCGGGCAGTCGACGATCAGCGTGACGCGTGGGTACCGAAGCAAGTCTCGGCGCCTTCCCGCCGAGGCTCTCGCGATGCTCGGTGGCCTGTTCGTCGAGCGCCTCAACGAGACGCCGGCCGAGCGCGCCATTCGCATCGCTCGAGCCCCTACGCCGGCGATCACCCAGTAGCACGACAAAGCCCCCCAGCGCCTCACGGCAGCTGGGGGGCTTTTTGTCGTTGCGGGCCTAGACCTCGCCGAGCGGCAGCTTACTTTGCACGACCTGTTCGACGATCTTGACGATGCGCTCATCGGGGACAGATGCCAGCTGTTCAGTCTCGAGCGCCCTCTTGAGTAGCTCCTCGAGCAGAACTCGGGATGACGTGTCGGTGACGGCGAGCGGGATGCCCGCGCTGAGGTCCTCATGGGTGAGGTAGCCGGCGGCGTTCAGCCCGTCCCAGATGCTCACCTTGTAGTGGCGGGCAATCTCGATGACGCGCTCCGCGGGTACGTGCTCCTCGCGAATCCATCGCGACAATGCGGTGTTCTGAACGCCGATCGCTGCGGCGATGCTCCGCTGCGATGTGCTATCAGCAACACGGTAGAGCCAAGTCTCGAAATCTGTCATAGCCGACAGTATATGTGCGGCGTACCGCACAATGTCAAATCTTTCTTGAATCCAATTTGGGGGGCGCTCATGTTTGTCAACCCCCAGTTGTTCAGGGGTTTTCCTGCTAATACCGCAAGCCACCGACACGCCACGGTGTGCGGTTTACCGCACAATGGTCGGTAGACCGTGCTGTATGTGGCACACTCTTTCTTGTGCGGTTGGGACCGCGCGGCAGCACAAAACAATCGGGAGATATTCACAAATGGCACAGCCGCCTTACGTTCTAAATCTGGCTCGCTTCGAGGAGCTTTGCGCTTCTCGCGGGTTCAAGACGCGGACCGACTTTATTGACAAGTCCGGCATCCCCCGCCGAACTTTCGCTGCGGTGCTCGCGGCCGAGGGTGACGTCAAGATGACCACTGTCGCTTTCTTCCTTGACGCGTTCCCAGGGACGACGTTCGAGACGCTGTTCAGCCGTACCGAAACTGGCACAGAGAAGCTCGCCGCCTGATGGCCGACGTCGCGACACGGATCGCCTACACGCTTGCGGATGCCGCCATGCAGGCGTCGCACAGTCTCGCGACGATCCGCCGCGCGATCGACCGCGGCGAGCTACGCCGCGTGTACGCGAACTCGAAGCCGGTAGTGCTCCACACCGACCTCGTCGCGTGGCTCACGTCGCTACCCGAATCTCCACCTAGCACCCCGAAGAAGAAGTAGCACCGGGCGGGGGCCCGAACCCCCGCCCACGATTCTCTGTTCAAGGCAGACACTCCCGCCATCGAGGGCGGTAATCGGCGCGCCCGAAAGGGCCACAACTACACATAGCTCTCGAGTATTCGGCTGTCGCGGCAAGGTCCGCGGCGGCTCGCCCCTACTGGACACAGTCGGCATTGAGGCGAGAGCGCATAACAAGCAAGTCAGGGCCCGCGACCGGATTGGTGTCGACGCGGGAAGGGCTTGCGAAGAAGTCCCCGACTAAGTCTCGGGGCACAGTCTCCCCCTCGCCACCATGCGGTGCAGCCCGATCACGTCAGGGCCGAGGGGACGCACTACCCGCTCATCCGACCCGAAAGGACAGCCCATGAAGAAAACCACGACCACCCACCCGGCAACCGAGGCGCGGAAGCAGAAGAACCGCGACGCCAACCGAGCACAGCACATCGCGAACCTCGAGCACCCGGGAGTAGTAGTGCCCGGCGGTCGCACCGGTCGCCCGTCGAAGCTTCGCCGCAGCGCCGAGCGCGCCGAGCGCCGCAGTCGGGGTGCCCGTGCTGCAGCGCAGATCGCGGCACTCCGCGACTTGGGCACGGCGATGGACTCGCTCGAGCCCGCGATGGTCTACGCGACCGAAGCCGTCGACGGGTTGAGCCAGGCGCTCACCGAGAAGTCAGCCGACGAATGGTGCGTCGAGTTCGGCATCACCGTTCACGACCCCGACGGGTGGGACCGCACCAACTACTACGCGTCATGGGCCGAGCCGCTCACGGCGCTCGAGTTCGCGCGCCGCGCATCCGAGTCGACGATCAGCGGCAACACCGAGGGCATCCGGCTCACCCTCGCCACGGGCCGTCGGTAGCCGTGGCATCGAAGTCCCGGCAGCGGGGCCTCGCCGGCCGCAAGCGGGAAGCCGCGGCGGTCGCGAAGCGCGCAGCTGAGACGGCGGTGATCCTCGCCCGCAAAGACGCCGAGCGGGATGCCGCAGTGAAAGCGCGCCTCGAGCGCGACAAACAACTCGACGGGCTCGGCCGCAACCTCACTACCCGTGAGGTCATCGCCGTCACCGAGCACCTTGAGGAGAAGGCGATGCGGCTACGCACCGTCAGGCGGTACATGACGGAGGGGCCCGAGACACGGGTCCACTTCACGCAAACGAACCCGGCTCGTTGAGAGAGCCGGGTTCGTAGCCCAACGCGATCTATGACAAACACGAATGGAGTGACCAGCATGTCACAAGACACCTTCCCCCACCCAGACACGGACTTCGCAGGCAAGGTCCGCGCCTACGACCCCGACACCAGCTGGGATGCCGCCGCCGGCCAGACCAGGACCAAGACGCAGCAGGTCCGCGCCGAGGTACTCGAGGTACTCGAGCGCTACGGGCCGCAGACCGACGACGAACTCATCGGCAACTGGGAGAAGTCCCGACTCGAGTACCGCGCCTTCAAAAACGTCGACAAGTCGGTGTACCGGCAGGCGAGCCCGCAGTCGATCCGATCGCGTCGCTCCGAGTTGACGACCCTCTCACTTGTGAAGAACACGGGCGAGAAGCGTCCGTCGGCGATGGGCGGGCCCTCTACCGTGTGGGCGATCGCCGAATGAGGGTCAAGCACAGGACCGGTGCCGCGGCTCGCAAGACCGCCGATACCCCGTTCAACTACTTCGCCGTCAGGGTGGGCGTGCTCATCACTCTCGCCGCCGCGCTCGTGACGTCATGGAACGGACTTATGTTCGTCGCCGGGTGGCAGGGCCTCGTGGGGTGGTGGCAGATCGTGACGCCGCTCATGATCGACGCGCCCCTCGTTACCCTCACCGTGATCCGGCTCATCCTTATCGCTCGAGGGCAGTCAGCCAACGCGGTCACCGTGCTCGCCTACGCGCTCACCGCCTATTCGTCGTTCGCGAACTTCGCGCACTCGGTGGATGCTAACGGGCTCGACACTCTCGGTGACTACGTCGGCGCGGCCACGAACTCGATAGCCCCGTGGCTGATCCTGGCGATGACCGAAGTGCTCGGCTACATCATGGCGAAGCCGAAGCTGTCCGAGGCGCAGATCGAGTCCGCCCGCAAGAAGCGGGTGGCCGCAGCGAAGAAAGCCGCGAAGAACCCGTCGACCGCGATCGTGCGGGTCGACGACGTTGGCTAACGGCTACCCCGAGGGCATCGCCGCAGCTGAGGCCCTCATCCGAGCGCGCATCGCGCGCACCAAGTGGGCGAGCGACGCGCGCCTACTCCGACTCGTCGCCGACGAAGTCCACAACCTCACCCCCGAACCGGAGGACAACCAGTGAAGATCATCAACCTGCAGGTCGACAACTACAAGCGCATCAAGGCGGTCGAGATCGCCCCCGACGGGTCACTCGTGATCCTCGCCGGCCGCGGTGCACAGGGCAAGACATCCATCCTTGACGCGATCTGGGCGGCACTCGAGGGCGGCGATGCGTCCCGCCTTACGAAGCAGCCGATCCGCGCCGGCGAGTCCCACGCATCCGTGCGACTCGATCTCGGCGAGTACATCGTGACCCGTCGGTGGCGCAAGGATGACGTCGGCACCCTCACCGTCGAGTCGCCCCGAGGCGCCGCGTACTCATCGCCGCAGAAGATTCTCGACGGCCTCATCGGCAGCATGTCGATGGACCCGATGGCGTTCATCAAGCAGAAGCCGACCGACCAGGTCGCAACGCTCGTGACCATGCTCGGCAAGTCACTCGGCTTCGACCCGGTCGAGATCGAGGAGAGACGTGCTGCAGCGTTCGAGGCACGCCGCGTCGCAAACGCTGGCGTCAAGAACGCGCAAGCCCGCGTCGACGCCCACCCCGACTACCCCGCCGACACCCCGACCGAACCAGTCGACGCCGCAGCTGTCGCCCATGAGTACGTGGTTGCGATGGAGGACATCGCATTGCGCGACGCCGCAGCTGCACGCGTCGACGCAGTCACCGCAGCGCTGTTGGCCGAGTACGCCCGCCACGACGAACGCATCCAAGCGCTGTCCGGTGAGCAAACCGACGCCCTCGCCGCGATCGCAGCGTTCGGCCCCAACGACGTCGACCCCGCCGAGATTCTGGGGCGCATCGAGAGCGCCAACGACACGAACAAGGTGATCGACGGCAACAACCGTCGACTCGAGGATGTCGCCGCGCTCGCTGACGTGCAGGCGATCGCCGACGCTGAGGACGCGAAGCTCACCGCGATCGCCGCCGAGAAAGCCGTCGGCCTCGCCACCGCGACCTTCCCCCTCAAGGAACTCTCGTTCGACGACACCGGCGTCACCTACAACGGCATCCCGCTCGCGCAGGCATCCGGCAAGGAGAAGCGGATCGTCGGCGTCGCGATCGCGATGGCATCCAACCCCGAGCTTCGCGTGCTCCGCATCGACGAAGGCGAATCGCTCGACAGCGAGGGCCTCGCCCACATCGCGCAGCTGGCCGACGAGAACGACTACCAAGTGTGGATGTCACGCGTGGATGAGTCGGGCACCGCGGGTGTCGTCATTGAGGACGGGATGGTCGCCGAATGATGACCGCCGATGAAGCCGAAGCCCAAGTGCGCCGGCTGATTCAGGAACCGTTCGACGGGGTGCTCGAGCCCGAGGAGTCGGAAGAACAGATCGTCGAGCTTGTCCGCACGCTCGCTGAACAGGGGAACTAATGCCTCGCATCGCATACATCGACAAGGCGTTCCGCCGGCCGAGTCTCGAGATCATCGAACTCGCCGATTCGATCTGTACCGCGTACGCGGCGGATGGGCTCGACCTCACGTTGCGGCAGCTGTACTACCAGTTCATCAGCCGCGACTTCTTCCCGAACACGGTCCAGTCTTACGACCGTCTCGGGTCGATCATCAGCGATGCCCGGCTCGCTGGCCTTATCGACTGGCGGCACCTGACCGACCGCGGCCGGAGCGCATCGCAGACCGGATGGTTTGGCATGGATGAGCCGGTCGCTGAGGACCTCGTGCGGGAAGCTGCCGAGGGCTTCGCGTTCGACTTGTGGCGATCGCAGGAGCGCCGCGTCGAAGTGTGGGTCGAGAAGGAAGCCCTCATCGACGTCATCAAGAAGGGCACCGAGGGCACCCGCACGGTCAACTTCGCCTGCAAGGGCTACGTCTCGCAGTCCGAAATGTGGGGAGCAGGCCGACGGCTTAGCGGGTACATCCGCTCGGGCCAGGAGCCGCTCATCCTCCACCTTGGCGACCACGACCCGTCGGGCATCGACATGACCCGCGACATCCAGTCGCGCCTGTCGATGTTCTGCGGCGAGGAGATCGAGGTCAAGCGGATCGCGCTGAACATGGACCAGATCGAGCAGTACGCCCCGCCGCCCAACTACGCGAAAGACACGGACGGGCGCTTCGCCGCCTACCGCGACCTGTACGGCACCGACTCATGGGAGCTTGACTCCCTCGAGCCCAAAGTGCTCATCGCGCTCGTGAAAGCCGAGATCGCGGCTGTGCTCGACATCGAGCAGTTCAGCGCCGAGATCGCCCATGAAAACGCCGGACGCGACGCGATGGTTGCCATCGCCGACCGGTGGCCCGAAGTGCTCGCCTACCTTGAGGAGAACCCGAACGATGAGAACTGAGCAAGAGATTCGTAGCTGGCGTCTCGCCGAGCGCACGGACACCGCCCACCGCGACGTCCCGCAGTACCAGAACGCCCGCGAGGCAGTCATAGCCACGCTGAACTGGGTGCTCGACGACACCCCGCAGGCCGATCTCATCCGCATCCGTGGGCTCGCCGAGGCGAAGATCGGCGACGCGGTCGTCGAGTGGCTGCAGACACCGAACGCCGCGCTCATGGCGGATGCCACACCACTGCAGTACATCGCAGCTGGCATGGCCGACGCCCTGTTCCCCGCGATTGACGCACTGTGACCCGGCACATCGTCGAGGCCCGCATCGTGGTCGCGACTTTGGCTGAGGCCGACCGGATCGCCGGCGCGCTCGCCGAGGCACTCAAGGGCGAGTCGGACTCCGACGCGCTCGTGGCCTACGCGCCGATGAACGCAGCCATGCCGCGAGGGGCAACCAACTCGATCTCGCTTCGCGATGGCGCTACCCGTGTCTACCCCGACGGGGCTCGAGTTCAGTGACCCTCACGATGGAAGCCCGGGCCCTGTACCGGGTACTGCCCGGCGAGCCCAACACCCCCGAATGGCTCGCCGGCCGGCAGGGGCTCGTGGGCGCATCCGAGTCCGCGGCCATTCTCGGTGACAGTGCTTGGGGCACCGCGATCACCGTGGCGCAGCAGAAGTGGGCGACGGAGATCGTCGACCACACGACGGACCTCATGGAGTTCGGTCACCTGGCCGAGCCGCTCATTATCGCGTTCATGGAGGCCCACCCCGAGCGGTTCGGGTGGATCGGTCAGATCGTCGAAGCCGAGGGGTTGCTGCAGTCGATCGCGTGGCCGTGGCTCGGTGGCACGCTCGACCGGGAAGTCATCACCCCGCTCGGCTTCAAGGTGCCCCTCGAGTTGAAGTCGGTCAACGATTTCGTCATCAGCGAGTGGCGGGTCGGCGGCAACGAGGATGACGACGACATGCGCGCCTACGCCAAGGCCGAGTACCACGTCCCGAAGAAGTATCAGGTGCAGGTGCAGCAGCAGATGGCTGTCACCGGTGCCCCGTTCGCGTACGTGGCCGTGTGGCTCGGGAAGGCGTCGATCGAGTTGATCCGCGTCGACCGCGATGACGCGTACATCGAGGAGAACCTGGTCGGCTACATCGGCGATTTCTGGAACTTCAACGTGATCCCCCACGTCATGCCCGACCCCACCTTGTACGACAACCTGTGGGACCTGTGGCCCGGCGACATTTCGTTGCCGGCAGTCGAGGCCGACATGGACATTCTCGACACGATCGGCAAGTGGCGGATCGCGACGACGGATGCCCGCGAACTCAAGAACGAGATACGGCAGATGAAGTTCGACATCACGAACTTCATGGGCGACGCGACCGAGATCAAAGACCCCATGACGGGCGACGTGATCCACACGCTGCGACCACAGAACACAGCGCGTGGCACCGAGTTCGATCTGCTCCAAGCGAACTACCCCGAGATATACGACGAGGTCGTCAGGCCCGCCGGCAGGACCCGAGTACACCGAGCAACGAAAGCGAAGATATGACCACCGGATTCCCCCCGCTCAAGCACCTGCCCACCACCCCCGGCGTCGTTATCGACGTGTTCACCGCCGGCGAAGCTGAGGGTGACCCCGAGACGGTCGAGCGATTCATCCGACTCCCCTCCACGGGCGTACTCGACGAGGAGTGGTGGCTGTCGCTGTACGACCGCTCGACGTGGTCGCTCATCATCGACAAGTGGTGCCTCGTGTCGGTCCCGCTCGAGATCGTCGCCCAGGGGTTGTACGAGTACGCCGAGTCGCGCGAAATGGCCCCGGCGGCACTCAACAACTTCAAGAACATCGTGGGCGCTGGCATCGAGGGGCTCGGCGGCGATCGCGACAACGCGGGGCAGGCCGAACTCGAGGTCGAACTCGCCGAAGCCCGCGAGACGATCGCCCGACTCCGACAGGGCAAGTCCGCGTGAGCACCATCACCATCCCGACACCCCACGTCCCGTTCGGGCCGACCGGCGTGCCAGAGCACGAAGCGGACGCCGACTACCTACGCAGCGCAGTACGGAACATCGAGTACCTCGAGCGCGGCGAGAAGCTGTGGGGCTCCAACGTCACCGCCACGGTGGTCAAGTTGCTCAACGACGCAGCTGACGCGGTCGAGGAGAACGGCAAGCGGATGGCCGAACGGGCTCGCACCGCGGGCCTCACCATCGACGGCATGTGCTCTGACCCCAACTGCGACGAATGTGATGAGCAGCAGTAGTCGCTGGCCGACCCGCTGGACGCGCATGAAGCTCCGCGGTGCTCGCCGAAAGCGGCTCGGTGCCGAGCGGATCACTACGCGGCAGTTCTACCCGAACGCGTTGCTCGCGCCGAAACCCGACGGCACCTACGAGATCACGCTCGGCATCGACGTTGCCGTTGGCATCGCTACCCACTCACTCATGCTCACCAGAACAACCGACGGCTTCGGCCGATCAATGAAAGGCACCCGTGACCCTACGAACCCGCCCCGCGAACGCGCTCCCCGACTGGCCGATAACGGTGGTCGCGGGGATGCCCAGCGCCGGGAAAAGTTTTCTTGGGGCGCAAGCCTCAAGTTCGAGTCTGTTGACCAAGACGTACTGGCTCTCATTTGGGGAGATCGACCCTGACGAACTCATGCAGCTGCCCGGTGCCAACTTCGAGTTGGTCGAGCATGAGGGCACGGTTACTGACCTGATTCGTGCGCTCGACGAGATCGCCGATCTGCCAGTGCCCGAGACGGGCCCGAACCTGATCGTGGTCGACTCGAGCACGCCGATCTGGGGCCTCATCGGTCAAGAGGTCCGCCTCGCCAAGACCAACAAGCAAGGCGCTGACACGTCCGACTTGTGGGTCGACGGCAAGGGCGACTGGCAGGCGATCCTCAATGCGCTGCGGCGCCACAGGGGCCCGTCGATCGTGACGGCCCGCCTCGAGGAGTCGGTCGTGTACGCCGACGGGCACCCGACCCGTGAGCGCTCGTACCGGATTCAGGGCGAGCGTGCGCTGGCCTACGACGCCGACATCGTCATCGAAATGCCGAAGCGCGGCGAGCCGCTACTCACCAAGGCCAACTCGCTCGCGCTCGGCTTCAACGGCACCCGGGCCCTGCCCGTCGACTTCACGATGCACGACATCTGGGAAGCGATGGGGCTCGGCAAGACGTCGGCCGACCGCGTGTTCACGGTCCTCAACCCGCACACCGTCGAAGCGCTCGACACGTCGGGTCGCGATTGGTCGCTCGAACTGAACAAGTGCATATCGCTTGCTCAGGTCGAAGCGCTCGGCCGCGACGCCGCCGCCGCTCAAGCCTCCCCCGAGGTCAAGGCCGCGATCCGCAAGAAGTACACCGCACTCTCACCGAAGCCCCCAGCCGCCAAGTAGGCGGCGGGCAAGAAAGGAACCGATGGTAGACGCAAACGCCGCGGGTGAGGTCCCCGAACTCAGGGACTTCGCGATGGTCCTCATGGACCTGCCGCAAGCACAGCTGGACGCGACGCTCCGACTGAACGAAGTGATCCAGGCAGTCATCGCCACCCAGAAAGCGGGGGCGGTGCAGCTGACGTTCAACATCAGCGTCGGCAAGCTCGATTCGTCGACTCTCGAGATCACCCCTGTAGTCAAGGTGTCGATCCCGAAGCACGCACTCAAGGGTGCCGTGTTCTACCCCGACGATGCCGGCAACCCCCAGAAAGACGACCCGTCGCAGCTGTGGCGGGGCGACAACATCCGAGACGCCCCCACGTTCACGGATGAAACGAAGCCCAAGGAGGCACCCGCAGTATGAGCGAAGTCAACGAGATTCAGACAGCTGCAGCGCTCGCAGTGATGAGTGTTGAAGCCAAGGTGATCGAGCCCGGGACGATCTACACGATCGCCGACGGCGAGGGTCAGATCAAGGTGATCGACACCGACGATTACGCCGAGTCGCCCCGGCGCACTCAGGCGCACCGCAAGGTGAGCGATTCCCGATCGTTCAACGGTTACCTCTCGAAGCACGCGCTCCCGCAGACGGAGGTCTACGCGAACGTCAAGGCGAGCAGTGTCGTGGCGATCGTCGACTCCCACGAGGGAACCGGTGCTCCCGCCGGCTGGCAGGCACACCGGTTGACCCTGCAGCTGGAAACGACGAAGTCGTGGGAGGCGTGGATGGCCGGCAATAACAAGCTGTTCCGCCAGGCCGACTTTGCCGAGTTCATCGAGCAGCGCGCGACCGACGTCGAGGAGCCGTCCGCCGGCGACTTGATGGCGATGGCGCAGACGTTCTACATGACGAAGGACCTCGAGTTCCAGTCGACAGATCGTGCCAGCGATGGGCAGACCGAGTTGGTCTACAAGGAGAAGATCACGACCAAGGGGCTCGGCAAGACCGAAGTGCCGAAGGAACTGAAACTCGCCCTGCAGCCGTACGTGGGTGGGCCTCGCCAGTATTGCGTCGCCAACCTCCGCACCCGGCTCGACGGCTCGACCCTGTTGATCGGCTACGTGCTCGTGCGCCCCGAGGAGATTCTCGAGGGAATCTTCACGGACATCGTGACCGAGATTCGTGAAGGCAAGCCCGAGGGCCCCACCGGCCCCGCGTTCACCGGCATCACCGCCCCGATCTACTACGGGCACACCGCGTAACCAGCACCAACCAGCAGAACCCGCTCGAGGGCCCCACGCACACCGCGTCGGGGCCCTCGAGCGTTTCCCCGAGAAATGAGGACCCGATGGACTACCCCGCCGCACCACCGCCCACCGAAGGCGGCTTCACCCCATTCGAGACGACGTTCGTCCTCAACAATGTGCGGATGCCCGCAGCTGACGGCAAGCTCCACGGCAGCACGAAGCACTCGCTCGTTGCATGGGCCCACGCACGCGCAGCTGCGACCCGCCTCCCCGATCTCGGGCAGATCAAACTCACCCTCACTTGGGTCGTGTCCGACAAGCGCCTACGCCGCACCGGCCACCTACAGGCCATCGCCGCAGCGCTCGCCGCCGGCCTCCACGTCGCCGGCGTAGTCCAGCACCGCGAACAGATCGTCGACGTCTCCACGATCGTCGAGTGGCGCGGCGACAGCCAGCCCCACCTTGAACTCACCGTCACCCGCGTCGACCCCGACCCCGAAGCCACCGAACGAAGGAACTCGCTATGACCGAGCACCGCCCGATCCACTCCCCCGACGTCCCCGAGATTCTCGCCGCCGAGCTACCGGCGAAGTCGTGGGCAGTCATCCGCGTCGAGCGTCCCGGCGATATGTACGCCCGACACAAGATGGGCCTGTGGCGCGAGATCAGCAGCGGGCTCGAGATCACCGAAGCCGAGCTACTCTCCCGGGTCAACGCCGAGGGGTGGGAGGCTCGTGAAGGTCAAGAGTCGACGTGGCGAAACCATGTCGGGTTTGCCGAGTTGCTCGTGCCCGACCCGCTCTCGATCTTCCGGCAGTTCGCCGCGATCATCGACCTCATTGACGCCGACCTGCAGCAAGCGACGATCTTCACCGACCCGTACGCGAACCACCCCCTCGAGCCGAAGAAGTCGAGACGGTACTACCGCAAGGGGTACCGCTCGGGCCTGGGTCAAGCGTTCAACCTGTTCCGCGCAGCTGTAGCCACGCACCTGCCGCGTGGCTGACCCGACGCCGAAGAAAACGCTCAAGGGGCTCGAGGATCGCGACGGGCACCGGTGCGCTTGGACCGGTGAGGATTCCGAGCGGCTTGTGCCGCAGCACCGGCAAGGCGGGATGGGTGGCCGGAAGGACAAGCACCGTCTGTCGAACGTGGTGTGGCTCGATTCGATCCTGAACGGCGAGATCGAGTCGAACCCCGTGCTGCAGGCCGAAGCGCTACGCCGCGGAATCAAAATCAGCATCCACGCCGACCCGACACTCATCCCCGTCATCCACGCCGTACACGGCGAGGTATGGCTCACCGACGACGGCCGAGCCGTCCCGACAGACCAGGAGCCCCCGTTCTGATGGACACCAGCTACACGTACGCCAACAAGGACCGGGCTCACATGATGATCTACGTCGACCCGGCGTTCGAGCCGCCGGACGAGATCATGTTCACCCGCTTCGACGACGCCGGCGCTACGCCGGTCAAGTTCATGCGCCTGTCGGATGCCTCGCTCACCTGTGAGCCGATCTCCTCGCGGATCGGCCCTCGAGGCGAAGTCATCGCCGTGCCAGGCGACTGCAAGTCTCCGGTCGACTGCCACCGCCGCGTCATTGGCGAGTGCCAGTGCGGCCGTCACGAATACCCAGTCCGTTTCTCACGGGCAACGCCCACCAGTTGAGCTCCACAGAAAGTCCCACCATGCCTACCTTCCCCCGGCCCTACGACCCGACGCCCGTGCCGCTCACGTACGTCGTGTACTGGCCCAAAGCTCGAGTGCTCAAGATCGGCGTCGCGAACCACATGGGCCGCGTACGCAAGCACGTCAAGTCCGGCGCGACTGTGATGGTCCTGTTGCGCGATCGCCCCCGTGGCGACGAACGTCGTGCGCTGCAGAAACTCGAGGAGAGCTACTACCCGTCCGCGTTCGAGGATTGGCGCGAAGCCCGCGACATTCTCGGCGACAACGGCAGCGGCTACACCGAGTGCTTCTACGTCCCCACGGGCGATCTCCCCGGCGCAGTCCGCATGATCTTGGCGGCGATCGCAGTTGGGTAGGCGCATCCGCACGGTCAAGCCCGAGTTCTTCACCAACGAGGACGTCCAGTCAGTACCCGCTGAGGTCCGCTACACGCTCATCGGCCTGTTCTTCTACGCCGACGACTACGGGCGCGCACCAGCCAACCTCGCGCTAATGAGGTCGTCTGTGTTCCCGCTCGACGCCGGCCTCACGCTCGACACCCTCGAGGAGCATCTGCTCGCGCTCGCTGAGGCGCAGCATCCCCTCATCCGCCTGTACGACGTCGACGGCCGCAGCTACCTCGAGGTCGCCGACTGGGCCTACTGGCAGCGCATCGACCGACCAACCGACTCGCGCCTGCCTGCACCCCCCTCGCGAGTCCTCGCGAGCCCTCGCGAGCCCTCTCACCCCGAAGTGAAGGTGCTCGTGGGGGAAGGGAGTGAGGCGGGGGGTGGGGTGGAGCAGGAGGAGGAGAGGCAGGAGGAGGCCCACTCGCGAGCCACACCTGCACAATCCGCACCGCTCGGGACTCATGGGATGCCGCCCTCGCTGTACTGCAGCAAGCACGACGCTCGGAATGAGAAACCTTGCTGGCAGTGCAAGACAGCACGCGAGAAGGCTGAGGAGTGGGAGGCAAACCAGTACCTCACCCCAGCTGTGGTGTTCGTCGAGTCCCCCGCTGTCGAGCCGCTCGATATGGATGATCCGAACTGGGTCGACGAATGATGCACGAGGTCGTCTTGATGACGAAGAAGAACCATCAGTCGCTCACCACACTCGCCGAGTCCCACGGGATGACCCTGCAGGCGTATCTGCGTCGTCTCGTATCCGCGTCGACGCCGACCGTTCGCAATCTGAACCGAGGCCGTGTCGACACTCTCGCTGTGAAGGTCGCGAACCTCTACGCCGCGAAGTTCACGGATGCCCAGATCGCCGAAGCACTCGGCTGTCACATATCCACCGTTGTCACCAAGCGCCGAGCGCTGGGGCTAAACCGCAAGTCCAACCGAAGGAGTACCAGTGAACGAGCCCAAACCCATCCCGACGCCGGCGCGAAAGCCGCAGACCAGGGAATCGGTCACGAGTGACGTCAGCGTCCGCAAGTCGAGCTACTACGAAGCCACCCCCTACGACGTCAGGATCACAGTGAGGGGGTCGAGCGCGAAGGCTGTGACCGAAGCGCTCGGTGCCGCGTATCTCAGTTCGGTCCGTCAGCTGGGAGCCGTCGACGAGCCAGTCGAGCAGACATACAACGTGGCCGACCTGTGAGCTACTGGCCCGAGGGCATGCGCCTCAAGCCGATCGTTCAGTGGCCCGGTGACCTCACCGTCGATCGGCGCCGCTCGAACTTCGACTCGACGCTGAAAGACACCAAGGCCCTACTCGACAGGGAACTCACCAAGCTCGAGGCGACCGACGTCGTGCTGCAGATCGCGGTCCCGCTCGACAAGTGGCGCGTCGACGGGTTCCCGAGATCGGATGCCAAACCCACTCACCCCGGGCTCATCTTGACGATGACGACGCCGTACGGTCCGCTCTCGTACCCGTGCGACACGTTCCCCCGCTGGGAGGACAACCTACGGGCCCTCGCTCTGGCACTCGACGCGTTGCGGATGGTCGAGCGCTACGGCGTCACCAAGCGAGGCGAGCAGTACCAAGGCAACCTCGCGATCGAAGCCAGGTCAGGGGCGCAGTTCGTGTCGAAGGATGCCGCCTGGACCGTAATCAACAAGGCCGCGGGGTACGGCGAGAACGCCGTCGGGCATCTTGGCCGCGTCACCGAGGCCACTATCCGCCGGGCGAAGTTCCGCACCCACCCCGACACCATCACCGTCGACAACGACCCGGGCGACTACCAGAAGGTCGTCGCCGCCGAGCAGTACCTCAAAGAAGTTGGAGCAATCGCATGACCATGTTTGAAGTCATCCTCTGGGCCCTCACAGGCGGCGTAGTAATCGCCGTCGCGGGGCTCGCGATCGCCGTGGCGATCATCGTCATCCGCACCGCACTCGCCACCGAGATCAAGTCGAAGGACACCAAGTGAGCAACGCAGCACGGAAGGCCCGCAAGGACCGGGGCGGGAAGCTCGAGCGCACCGCGAAGGCGGGCACCCCGCTCATGGCGCGGCGTTCGTTCATCGAGGCGTCGCCCCGCCGGAAGGAGCGCATGGCGATCGACCGCGGCATCCCGATCACGGTGACGCCCACCCCCAGGACCATCAAGGTTGTCTCGGCCGGCGTCAAGAAGGTCGCGGCGTGACCGCGCTCAACGCCTCGCAGCTGGCCCGCGCCGAGGCCGTGCGGATCGCTGGCGACACCCTCGCCGGCAACTCGATCCTGGGGGTCGGCGCGGTGCCCGACAGTCGCACGCTCACCGACATCCTGTTCATGGCGCAGTGGATCGTCGGCGAGGCCGAGGTCGACGCCGAGCCCGACAACCTCGCCGGCCCCACGCTCGAGTCGTGGGAGGAAGCGGACCTACGCGGCCCCACCGAGGACATCCGCCTGTTCGCAGCCGCAACCGCAGTCCCGCACGCGCACTGGGACGCCCCGATCGTCAAGGCCGGCGACGTCATCAGCTTCACCCCCCGCCCGGCCAACCACCGGTGCGATCTCATCCCCGTATTCCACATCGTTCACTAGATCCCCAGAAACAGGAGAAACACCTTTGAATACCCAGAAGTCAGGCATCGGATTCGTCGGCCTACTCACCATCGCGTTCATCGTGCTCAAGCTCGCCAACATCATTCAGTGGGAGTGGGTGTGGGTGCTGTCGCCGTTGTGGATTTCGCTCGGGCTCGGGCTCGCAATCTTGCTGATCTTCGCGATCGGCATGCTCATCGCCTACATCGCGATCAGCTGGAAGCAGCACGCCCGCAAGGTGCGCCGCTAATGGCCGGCGAGACGATCATCACGGTCGTCGGCAACCTCACGTCGGACCCCGAACTGCGGTACACGCAGAACGGGCTCGCCGTGGCGAACTTCACGATCGCGTCGACGCCCCGCAACTTCGACCGCGCCTCAAACGAGTTCAAGGATGGCGAGTCGCTGTTCATGCGTGCGTCGCTGTGGCGGGAGTTCGCGGAGCAGGTTGCCGGTTCGCTCACCAAGGGCACTCGGGTCATCGCTACCGGGCGTCTCGTGCAGCGGGACTACCAGACCAAGGAGGGCGAGAAGCGCACGTCGATCGAGTTGCAGGTCGACGAGATCGGCCCATCGCTCAAGTACGCCACCGCCCAGGTCACGCGGGTCACCAAGACCGGCTCGCCCGACACCCGGCCCCAGTCGACCCCGACCGACGGTGGATGGCACACCGAGCAGCCCGGCGGCGGCGGTGCCGATCCTGCCTTCCACGATGAGACGCCGTTCTAGTGGCCGGCAACCTCATCACGAGCCATGCGCCGTCAGCGCCGCCCACAGGCGCTCGCGACATCCCGTCGACACCGTGCAGGCCGTCGTGCTGCAAGACGCCGTACGGGCACGCCACGGGCCGCGATGCCTACCCCGAGTGGCACGCGCTCGCCTGCAAGTGCCACCCCAAGCCCAAACCCCCCGTAGCACCGACCGAAACGAGCACGTATGAGTAACCGCAAGCTGGCAGCTGAGAACGCCGCCCTCGCCGAGCAGCTGGGGGAAGCACTCGCCGACAAGGCCGAGCAGCGGGCCCACATCGCGCTCATCACCCGCGAAGCCAACACGATCGAGCGGTTGCTTGAGAACGCGCAGCTGGCGCTCGCGTTCGAGGCCGAGAAGAACCTGCCGCAGAACACGGCGATGGTCGGGTGGGGCGAAATCATCGCCAAGGGCCAGATCGTCAAGTCGGGCCCGGTCGAGGGTTGGGAGCACCACAAACCGCCAGCTGTGGTGTTCAGCGGTGCCGTTGGTGCCGTCCGGCAGAGTCAGGGCCATGTCGTCGTGAAGTTCAGGGGCGACCCGCGCACGTTCGTCGCCGACATCGACGGCGGCGAACAGTTCTTGCTGCGGACAGCCGTCGATGCTCGATGATCTCCTGTGCTGGCTGTTCCACCGCCGTCGCTGGCTGTGGGTCGGCTACATGCAGCAGCGATGCGCGGAGTGCGGTCGGCGGTGGTTGCGGTGACGGTCTGCATCACTAACGACATCGCCGACCTACGCCCGTGCACCGTGCCAGGCGAGCACGCCGAGCACTGCGACGGGCTCGCGAAGCGGTACGACCGCGATCTCGAGAAGCGGGTGCCGACGGAGTTCGAGTGCAAGGGGTGTCTGCCCGAGCAAGCGGTCGTGGGGTTGGTGTGTTTCTCGTGCCACGAGAAGATACTCGACGCCCTGAACGTCGCGCTCGACGTAATCACCCATCTACGGTCGATCGAGCGCGCCGGGCAGCAGGACAACGCCGGCGTACGCGGGTCGTCAGGGTGGGTCATCCCCATCCCGAACACATGGCGCACTGCCGACGATCTCATCGTTCTGCTCGGGCATCCCTCGCCGGGGTTCCCGTCCGACGCGAACGTGTGGGAGGTCGAAGCGATCACCGAGCGCTACGTCGACCGCATCGACGTCGACCGGTGGGTGCGACGCGTGTGGCCTGCCGAGGATGCCGTGCGGTTCGCGGCGACCATGCGCTCGGCTCTCGTGCAGCACCCGATGGAGGACTACGAGCACCGGATCAGGAATGTCCGGTGCCCTGACTGCCGCCAACGATCGCTGTTGTGGAAGCCGCCGCTCATGTTCGAGGGCCCGGTGAACGTGTCGTGCACGAACATCGAGTGCGCGTTCGTCATCGACCAGGACGGGTACGTCGTGCTCACCCGCAACGAGGTCGTCGTCGTCAAGGAGAAGCTGCGGCTCGAGCGTGTGGCCGCACTTGCGGCACGCCGGGTACAGGAGAAGGCAGTGCGGGATGCCGCGAAGCTCGCAGCCAAACAGGCTCGCGCGGCCGAGGAGGCGGATGCCTGAACGTAGGCACTTCGCTACCCTCCCTCCCGACACCCCGATCCCCGTCGGCATGGCCGGGTTGGTAGTGGGCAAGGGGCGATCCACGATCTACGCGTGGATCGCCCGCGGCCTACTCGAGCCCACCGAAACGGCTGACGGAATGATGACGACACCGGCAGCTGTCCGCAAGGCAGAGGCAGGCATCACCCGAGGGCGACCCGCCGCCGAGCGCGACCGTAAAGCTGGACAAAGTGAGATAGGGTTACCCGTAGATTGACTACGGTCATCACATAGCGGCCCCGCCTCACGAGCGGGGCTTTTTGCTACCCGAAAGCACGCACAAGAAAGGGGCCCCACTTCACCAGTGGGGCCCCTTTTTGCGTTAAGCCGACGGACCCGAGCACGGCCAGGTTCAACACCATTCGCTGTCTACAGCGCGCCGCTCGCAGGTCCGTCTTGCTGGCGGGCCGGATCAGTCGTGATCCGGCCCCATGCCACCCAAATCAACAGCCACCCGCAGCCCTTTTGAACAAGGTCGATCGGTGCCGAGTCGACACGGCGAGATCGCATACGTCAACGCCGGCGGGCTGGCTGTCTTTTTAGCGGGTTTGGCGCGGGATGGGCGTCTCGCCGCCGTTGCCACGCTTCGCGGCTTCGATCGCGCCTTGACGTGAAAGCCGTGACGCTTCCATGATCTGCGGCCAAGGCCAGTTGTCGACGCGAGCCGCGACGATCTCTTTCTCGATCTGCTTGGTGAGCTTGTCGACGACTGCCTGAGCAGCCTCACGTTCAGCTGCCATCGCGGTCATCTTGTCGAGGTTCTTCATGGGTGGGGATTTTACAGTCTGCATCGTGGGTGTACGTCCTATCAGTGCCGGTGTTGCGAATAAGTAGTTGACCAATCGGCCTCCCCTGTTCGTGTGTCAGTGGGTAGTCACACCATACACCGACTTGACGTGCTGTCTAGTCCCCGTGTACGGTCGCCGTATGACAAACACAGAATTGACCTCGCCCTCCTCCATGCTCGAGCCAGGCGTGCTCGACGACGACTTCACCGTCTCGTACGGGCCGCTCACGATCTGCGTGTTCCGCGGTGCCGACGGGGCTCACGTAGTTCAGATCGACACGGTCGAGCACATCGGCCGCTTCCGTCTGAACCTCAACGACGACGTCGTGTACGACGGCGATCCCGACAAGGCATCGCCCCTGCAGGAGCACGTCGTCGATGGCGTCACAATGTTCAGCTGGCACGGTCACATGCACCCCACCCGTGCGCTCGCGATCGAGTTCGGTCGGAAGGCAGTGCTCGACGACATCGACGCCGCCGCCCTCGAGGCCGAAGCAGCCGCACTCGGGATCGAACTGTGAGCGAACTGTTCGACGGCGCGACAATCTGGGCTCGCTCGATCTTCGGCGGGTCCGACGATGCCGAGATCGCGAAGTTCGCAGCTGACTACGCGTCGACCGCCGACTACGCCCGCGACGCCGGCGAGAACGTCCCGACGCCCGCCGAGTTCCATGAAGCAGCGCGGCTCGCCGAGGTCAATGACGGCGCACCCGTCGTGTGGGTGCTCGCTTGACCCGGGCCGAGCGGGCGAACGTGCTCCGATTTTTCGCGCTCATCGCGCTACTCATCGCGGCGGGATTCCTCCCGCCCATCTAGCCCCAAGCTCGACGACACGCCCCCGCTACTCCCGGGGGCGTTTCGTCGTCTACCGACAGGAGTCCGCGTGATCTGGCACTACGGAATGGGCTCGAGCCGCACGGCTCCCCCGTCGAAGAAGTCACGCGGTCGAGCGCAGCAGTCGAAGCGCACCCGCCACAACCGCAAGAAGTGATCGCCCACTTCCGCGTAGCAACCCGAGCATCCGGTGACGGGTCGGGCATCCGGCGGCAGGTGTACGTGCATGTCTACGACGACATCGTCGACATGCAGAAGGCACACGCGAAAGCGCTCAGGCGTGAGTGGGTCGATGGGCAGGATGTCGGCGGCGGGATGGCGGTCGAGCAAGGGTTCTCGTGGCCTCGCCCCGACCCAGGGCCGGCGCTCACGATCCGGTTGTGGACCGGGCAGCTGACGACCCGCACGATCGCGCACGAAGCCACCCACGCGGCCGCAGTCATCTACTTGATGGACCACCTGCCCGGGTGGCACTCCCGAGCCCGCCCGATCCTCATGGGCGACAACGAGCCGCTCGCCTACGCCGTCGGCGACATCACTGCCGAGATCGTTCGCGGCCTGTACAAGATCGGGCTACTGCCATGAGCGACGCCACAGTGCAGGCCGTCGAGGATGCGATCGCCGCACACTTCGCCGACACTCTCGACGAGGACTCGACGATCGCGCGCTCCGGTGCCGTCCTAATCAACTGGGTCGCTTGCTACACGGTCAGCAACGTCGTCGACGTCGACGGCAGGACCGTAGTCGGCTACCTCAACGAGTACGTCGCCGCACCAGGCGATCCGAACGCTGCGATCGGCTTGACCGCTTGGGTCAGCGCCGAGATCGCCACAGTGCTCGACAACGACTGAAAGGTCCCCGCATGGACTACGAAGAATGGCTCGCGTACGGCATCGGCGAGAAGTGGATCGTGCCGTCAGTGTGCGACACCCACGATGGCGGGGCCCCCATGACTCTCGACGAGGAGATCGCTTTCGAGAACGACCGGCTCACCACGCCGGATGTGCCCAAGTCGGACGACGAATACGTCGAGTTGGGTGAGGGCTTTGACCCGTGCATCCACATCCTCCGGTTGTGCGAGTCGCCCGAAGTGCATGCAGCCGTGATGGCGAACGCCGGGCACTGATGACTGGCTGGAAGGGCTCGAGCCGCCGCGACGCGTTGCCGCCCGACTGGCACATCACTCAGCCACGCATCCTCGCCCGTGACGGTCACCAGTGCCAGCACATCCGCGAGGACTCCGGTCGCCCGTGCGCCGATCCGGCCAGGGACGTCGACCACATCGTGCCCCACTCTCAGGGTGGCAGCGATGACGACTCGAACCTACGGGCGCTGTGCCCGTGGCACCACAACCAGAAGTCAGGCCGTGAAGGCGGGCTCGCGTCCGGCCTGTCCAGGCGAACGAAAGCAGCCAAGGCCAAGCCGAAGCATCCCGGGCTCACCCTCGCCGGCCCCGAGCCCGTGCAACGCAAAACGGCGCTCGAGCCCGAGGGCCCGGCGCCGTTCTGATCTGGCCTGAATGATGCAATCTCACCGGGCCTGAATGGTGCAAATTTGGCGGACTACAGGGTGACCCACTTGCCGCCCTCGCGCCCGTAGTCGATGCGCGTGCACCCGGCGTTCGGAGTCCCGAAATCCTCGAGCGGGCCGAACGCGTCCTCGCTGTCGTCGTCGCCGATGAACCGACCGCTGTAGTAGTGCTCGCCGTCGTCGTCGTACATGCGAAACGCGCGCCCCTTGCGGGCGAGCAGCTGCGCCTCCTGCTCGGGGGTGATGCTGCCCGGGCCCATGACGCCGACCGCGTTCAGGTTGGTGCCTTCGGGCTCGGACGTGTCGGCGAGCAAGTCTTTCGTGATGATCCACGCGTAGTCGGGGGCCGGGTTCAACTCCTCGAACCGGGCGAGAGCGTCGGCGTGCTCGGCGAACTCATCCTTCGACCAGGCGGTGACTACGAACCACGGGCCGCGCCCGGCGGGGGCATCCTCGAGGTACGTGAGCGACGTGCTCCCGTTGTACCGGGCGAGGGGCTTCCACTCGGCTTCGGTCAGCTGCGGGGTGTTGTTCGTCATGCTGTGATCCTTCCAGTTTTGACCCGGCGTGAATCGCCTGATCTTTGCCGCTCGAACCGGTCACGAACCGGATGCCGCCTACGCGGGTCGAGCGAGGTCCTACTCGGCTTCGATCGTGCACTCGCCCTCGATGCCGTACACCGCCGCCTTGATCGGGTACGGGCCCTGATCCGGCTTGATAGGCAAGCGATCGCTCGCGGGGGTAGCCCCGGCGACTACGCGTCGCAGCTGACCCCATGTGACCGGCGCGGACGCGTTGAGCTCCACTCGGATGTTGACGATGATCTTTTCCATGACTCTCCCTTGCTCGGTTGCCGGTTCACCCGGCGTGAATGGTGCAATTTCTTCGGTCCACTCGGCGGGAGCGGTGCCCGCCGCGATGAGGTCCTCAAGGTGGGCCTTCATCGCGCTCACGAGAGCCTCAACGCCTCAGCTGCCGACACCGGGCGAGCGATGCCGCGCGCGTCGATCTGCGGGTGGGTGTCCTCCCAGTCGCGGGCCGCGTCAGCTGACGTGAACCGCACGGCCAGAACCTCATCGCCCGCGCTCACGAGGAGCACCACGCCGGTCACGCGTGCACCCGCACGAGCACGGTGCCCTGCACGTACGAGCCCCGGCGCTCGCCCTTGCGCTTGACGATGACGCGCCCACGGATGTCGCGGCTCACGCGCACGTTCTCGTGCAGCTGCCACCCGGTGCCGCCCACGTACCAGCCGTACGCGGCCACGTCCCCGCGACGCTCGACGGTCAGGTCGACGTCGTCGGCGGGCACCCCGCCCGACTCGATGAACGCGGCCACGTCGGCGCGCATCGCGTCGAGCGTGTGCATGGTCTGCAACAGGTAGATGCCAGTCGTCTCGCTCGGGCCCGCGATCGCGGGGATGAGGCCGACGAACGCGTCGTTGTAGTTGACCTGCCCGGCCCCGTCCAACCGGGCGCGAATGACCGAATATGCGGCGAAGTACGGGCGCACTTGCTCGACGTTGTTGTAGTCGCGATCGAACACGAACGGGGCTCGGCCAGCGATGGCTTCGAGGATCGGGCGCGCTTCGGCGATCTGCTCGGGCGTCCACTGCCACACGGAAGCATCCGCGCTCATGTCGAGGAAGTTCACGTCGAGGTATGACGCGGCTCGCTCGGCGAGGTCGTCGATGAACGGGTCGTCGTAGAACTCGGCCATGACCGGGTTCGCGTGCACGGTCGCGCTCATGCGGACACCGCGACGATCGCGGCGAGCAGTTCGCGCGCGGCGTCCTGTACCGGGTAGCGGACTGGCTTGCCTGTCTCGCGAACCTCGAGCGTGCGGGAGTCGAGCGCGTCGCTCAGTGCAGCGGCGAGCGGTGCGAGCGTGTTGCGAAGTGTGGTCGCCGGGTCGCTGTCGATCTCGGGGTGCCCGTTGTACAGGATGCCGTCGTTCAGGACGATTTTGAACCGGCCAGGCGCGAGCGTGTCGATCTCGATGACGGTCGTGTCGTCGTCGATGGATGACGGGTGCGCGTACACCGTGCACGCGGTCGAGCCGCCGTCGTCGTCGAAGTCGACGGCCCCGTACGAATCGGTGCCCTTGTAGTGCAGCTGGGGGGAAAGCATTTCTCCCGTGTCGAGCACGGTCAGGCTCGGGTTCTCAATGCGGGCCTGCTCGGCGGCTTCGATGTCGAAGATGGTCATGATGTGCCTTTCGTTTCGACCCGGCGCGAATCGCCGAATCTTCGGGCTCCCATCCGGTCGTGAACCGGTGCCGCCTACGCGGGTGAGAGCGGTCGAGCTAGTTCTGTTCGGTCCAGCCATCGGGCAGGGACACCGGGCGCGAGCAGCACGACGTCTCGTAGTGCAGCGTCTCCATTTCGGGCTCATGGTCGTAGCTCATCGAGTGGTACTCCTCATCGGCGTTCACGTCGTCGCTTTCGGTGCCCTCAGCGGCCCAGTCGATGACCGTGATCCCGTCGTCGCCGAGTAGCCCGTGGCAGTACGGGCAACGCGCGCCCATGAACGTCTCGCCGTCGTCGGTGACCGGCTCGACGATGAGCACGGGGAACGGCGCGCTCGGGAGCGCGGCGGCGATCTCGTACCAGATCGCGAGCATTTCGGTGGGGTCATCGGCGGTAAGTGCGGTGACGTCCTCACGGGTGCGACGTCGAAGCGCGACCGACGAATCTTCCACCGGCTCACCGGGCGCGAATGATGCAATTTCGGCGACTCCGGTCACGATGTCGCGGCGGTCGTGCAGCGGCGACAGGTGCGGGTACGCGGCCATGATCTCGGTCGCGTCGGCACGGTAGTTCTCGCGCGTCTCATCTTCGGCATCCGCCCAAGCGAGGGGTACGAGGTTCACCCCGCCGTAGCTCAGTACGTGGAGGAAGATCGCCAGTAGCTCGGTGCGCTCGGTAGTCGCGGGCCCGGCGGGCGCGGGCGTTTCGACCGGGCGCGAATCGACAGCTTCGGCGACTAGCTCGGCTTCGGCTTCGGTCTGCTCATCGCGGGCGGCTTCGGTCGCGTCGTATGCGGCCGTGTACGCGTCGTGAAGCTCGATCAGGGCGCCGTCCGCGTAGTAGGTCCACGCGTGCCCGGTGATGCTTGTCAGCAAGACCGTGGGGCGTGTCTGCTCGGCGGGGACGCCGTTGCGGGCATCCGTGCGCCCGTAGTCGCGAGCGGCTTCGAGGTGCTTAGCGGTGAGGTTGTGTGTCATGGTCTTGCCTTTCGTTTCGACCCGGCGCGAATCGCCGGAATCTTTGGGCTCCCCTCCCGTCGTGAACGGGTGCCGCCTACGCGGGGGGAAGCTGTCTAGCGGGGGGTGACGCCTACGGGCTCGCCGTCGACGAATGTGATGTCGTACCAAGCGCCCTTGATCTCGACGCCGCATGTGAGGTTGCCCATCGTGCGGCAGTCCCAGCGGGGGTCATCCTCCGAGATCGGCAGGACGATGGGCGCGGGCCCGCCCTCAAGCTCGGGCGCGATCTCGTGCGGTGCTTCGAGCGGAACCAAGTACGTGCCCACGGGCTCACGCTCGGGCGTCAGCGTCCAGCCACCGGGCGCGGGGGGTGTCGGGCGCGGGGCGTCTCCCGCAGCCGTAGGGCCCGCTACAGCGAGCGTGAGCACGACCGCCGCGATGAGCGCGACCGTGGCGCGTGGCGCGATCATGCGGACACCGCCGCGACTGTCGCCGCGTGCACGGCCTGTTGACCGGTGACGGTCGCCAGCGCGGACTCTACGCCCGCGTAAGTGGCCGACGTGACCCCGTCGACCCGGTCGAGCACATGAAGCGCCTTGCGGATCGTCTCGGCCCGCGCGGCAAGCTCGGCGGCGTACGGGTCGACGCTCGCGGCGGGGTCGCTGTACACGCTTCGGTACGCCGTGTAAGCCGCGAGCGTGTCGCCGTCGAAGTGCTCGGCGACGTAGTCGACATAGTCGCCGTAGTGCTTCGCGACCTCGGCGAGAAAGTCGACGTCGTCACCGGGCGCGAACGTGAATTCTTGCCCGGTCATTTCGTCGTCATCCATCGTGCCGACACTGTCGAAGCTCGGGCCGTTCACGTCGGCGCTACCGTCGACGCCCGCGACGCGCTCCCAGTCGTCTGCCCCGTTGTACTGCCAGACCTCGCCGTACATCGTCAGCGTCGCGCCCGGCGCGAATGGCGGCAAGTCCTGGCCGCGTTCATGCGTCGCCGTGTGCGTCGCCGTGAAGCTCGCCGCGTTGTCTTGAGCGTCAAGCGCTCGCATCGCGTTTCTCATGATGTCCATGTGTTCCACCTTTCGATTTGACCGGGCGCGAATCGCCCTGATCTCGTGCCCCGCTCCGGTCATGAACCGGTGCCGCCTACGCGGTGCGGGGGGTCGTGCTACAGCGCGCCTAGCTCGAATCCCGTGTGTTCGTGCGGGGCGGGAGCGGGGGCCCGGTGCGCGGGCCGCTCGCGCGTCACGCGGTCACGCTCCACAGGCCCACGTCAGCGCCGTCAGCCGCGAACGCGCGCCCCCGGGCGTGTGGCGCGATGGGCCCGCCGGGCAGGCCGCGCAACGTCTCGGCGAGTGCTTCGAGCGCGTCCGCGATGTCGTCGCCGGTTGACCGGCCATCGCCTAGCGACAGCGACAGCGTGAACAGGGGCGCGGGAGCGGCTACCGGGGCGTACGTCGACAGGCGCGAACGCGTGGCTTCACGCTCCCACAGGCTCCCCTTGACCGGGTACCGCGCTTCGCTCGCGCGGCGGGCAACCATGACGCCGCTGTGACCCGTACGCGACATGACGCCGCGAACGCGGGCGGTCACGCGGTCACCGTGCAACGGTCGCAAGCGGTCGCGATCTCAAGCGCGCGGTTCCAGTCGACCGCGTGCGGGCCGATCAGCGCGACCCGGTGCGAATGGCACGGGGTGATCTCGGTCACGCGGACACCGCCGCGTACTTGTCAGCCCGGCGCGCGCGTCGCTCGATCGTGAGCGCGCGGGCGGCTTCGGTGCCCTTGCGTGTCGTGTAGGTGCTCATCGTTCTGCCTTTCGTTTGACCCGGCGCGAATCGCTCGGGATCGTGCCCGCATCCGGTCGTGAACCGGTGCCGCCTACGCGGGTGCGGGGGTCGTGCTAGCGAGCTACGGGGAACGCCGCGCGGGCGTCGTGCTCATGCGACAGCCAGCGCGCTTTGCGGTTCGCTTCGGCGGCTGTCGTGTACCCCTGAAACTCGCCGACAGTCTCGATTTCGACGGCGAGCACAACGCGCCCGTCACCCTCGCGAACGCGCTCGAAGAACCGAAACTCGCGCACGCTGTACAGGCGCGGGCTGTCGTCGCTGTAACGCTCGCTTGTCGTGAAGAACCGCGAGCCGTAGACCGTCGACCCGGCGCGAGAGTTGAAGAATCTCAGGGTGGCCGGTGCGAAATACGGCGAGCCCGCGCGCTCGGCGTGGCGCTTGAGATCGGCCACCGAGTAGATAGCGCCGACCGCGTCGAGCGTGTTCCCGTGAAGCTTCGGACCGGGCGCGAACGTGGCCGATTCTTCGACGATGGCGGGCCCGCTACCGGCGACCCACTTACCCGCGAGCATGAGCGCGGGCCCGACTACGTCAACCCCGTCAGCGAAAAACTCGCTACCCGCGCGGATGCCCGCGCCGGTGTTGTCTGCCAGTGTGCGATACGCGACCCGCTCGCCGTACGTGAAGCGCTCGGCGGGGATGAGTGCACCCTGTACCGAGATCGTGACCGGCTCGGCGGCGGCGGGCATCGTGAGCACGACAGCGGCACCGACACCGGGCGCGAACACGGGATAAGTCCCCGCGAGCTTCGCGGCTTCGCGTGCCAGCTTCGCGGCGGCGTGCGCGGCTTCGGTGTGGCTCGGCTCGGCGACGACCGCAATTTCTTCGGCGATGGTCAGCACGGGCGCGGCGACGCTCGCGAGATAGACCGCGTTCGCGAGTAGTCGCGACGTCGCCGGGCGCGAGCCCGTGAACGTGTCGAGCGCGTCGAGAATCAACCGGCGTTCTGTCTCGCGCCCGTCGCTTGTGCCGATCTCGGCGTCGAGATCGTCGAGCGTGTCGAGCCGGGCGCGAATCTCGAAAATCGTGCGGTAGTCCTCACCGTGAGCGACAAGCCCAACCGGGCGAGCGCGGTGCGCTTCGGCGGTGTCGCGCTCGGCATCCGTAAGCGTCGCCATAGCGAACGCGAGCGGCGAGAGATTCGCGAGATAAAGCAACTCGGCGGCGGTCAATTCGACGGGCTCGGCATCGCCCGGCGCGAACGTGCCCGACAGGATCACAACCGCGTCACTGTCGAGCGGCTCGGCGAGCGTGGCACGCGCTACGCGCTCGGCGTCGCGCTCGATTTGCCCGGCCTGAGCTTCGATCGACTCGGGAGCTTCGACGCTCGCGCCGTCGACCGGCGGCGTGTGGCTGTAGTCGCTCGCGTAGTCGGCCCAGCCTTTTGAAAACTCGGCGGCGTGAGTCTCGCCGTTGCGGGCGATGAACCGGCTTTGCGCGGCGTCGAGATCGTAGCTAGTGGTTCGCTTGCTCGCGTTCCATCCCGAGCGGTAAGCGGCAATTGCGGCGGCGGCGTAAGCGGCGGCGGCGGGGTTCGTGTTTGTCATGTGCCGACAGTAGCACACCGGTTAGACACAATGTCAAATCGCCGTACATTGTGCCGACAACGTGTGCCCCTTTACGCGCCCCCGCGTCTGTGCGCCCGCGTACGCGCCCAGGCACACGCGAGCGCACCCGCGTACACGCGTGCAGCTGCGCCCGCACGCGAGCGCACACGGGCTCGAGCGCGACGCGCGACGCGCTCGCGAGCACGCCCGCGAGCAACGCAAAAACCCCCGCGTTTCGGCGGGGGTCATGGCTACGCGGCGAGCTTGTGCAATCGGCACCGGTTACAGCCCGGCGACTCGGCGGGGGGATCATCCCACGCGCGCCCGGCGGTGTCCGCGACCGCGAGCACGGGCACGTTCCCGACATGGTCGACCAACACCCAAATATCTCGGCGGCATAGCGCGGGCGCGAATCCACCCGGCGTCATGCGCGCGGGGTCCGCCGCGTGCGATGACGCGGGCCCGCCGGTACCCGACAGGCCCCAAACCGGCGCGCTCAAAACGGGATTTCGTCATCGTCGAGCGGCTCGACGTACGGCGCTACGCCGGGCACGTCATCCCCGGGGCGTAGGTAGTCATTTGCGAGCGTGTACGCGGCCATACGCGACAGGCCGGAAGCGGCTTGAATCTCGGCCCATGTCGCGCCGTTTAGGCGAGCGCTCGCGATGATCTCGCCGCGCCTGTCGTGCAAGTCGCGCCAATACGCGAGCGAGACAAGCGCGCCCGTTTCGGCTTGCTCGCGAATCTCGGCGGCGGCGGCGGCTCGCTCGGCGCGCTTCAAGTCCTGCCAATCGGCGAACGTGTAGCGGGGGTTCCCGTCGACGTCAAACCATGTAATTGCTTCGCCCGTCATCCAAGCGCGAGCCATCCACATAGGGCCCCAAAAAGCATCCGGCGGGGGCGTCGCGCCCCGGTTACGCAAGCGCGCCGAACGCGTGTCAGCGAACCAAAAAGTGTTGCCCGCGTCTTCAAATCGGCGAATCTCGTTAGCTTTCCAGTCGTCATACGTCAACCGGTCGCGAGCGGCGATTGACCGGATCGTTTCGCCCGTCGTCGCGGTCACGCGGTCACGCTCGCGGGGGTGTCGCTGAAACCGGCCTGAAACGCGTCTACGGCGTCGCCGTCGAACCATTCCGCCGCGTAGTTGCGGCTTTCCCACTTCGCAAGCGCGGCGTATTCGTCGAGCCCGGCGGCGGCGGCTTTCGACCCGGCGTCATAGGCGCGGCGGGTGGCGGGGTTGCTCACGATGAGCGAGCGGCGAGAATCGGTGTTTGTCATGATGGCGAAGCTACACACCGGTTAGACACCTTGTCAAATCGCTGTACATCGAACCGACGACCCGCGAGCCGCTCCTCGCGCGCTCGCGTATGCGCCCGCCTACGCCCATGCGGGCTCGAGCGCACGTAGGCGTGCACACGCACACCTGGGCGCACACGCTCGCGCGGAAAGACACCGATTGCGGGCATGCGCTTGGGCTCGGGCGCGGGCACCCCCGCGCCGAAAGGCACCGCGAAAACGGGGCTTACACTCGCCCGCGTCACGCGCCCACGCGGAAGGGCACCGCTCGCGCACGTACCCGTGCGGAAAGGCACCGCGAATCAGCGTGCTACCCTCGCGCACCCGCTCACGGGCACCCGCTCACACGCACACCCGCAGGCCCCCACGGGCACGCTCACGCGCTCGCACACACGCATGCACACATGCGCCCGCTCACGCGCTCACAGGCCCGCATACGCACACGCGAGGGCTACCCCGTGGTGTCACTTTCCCGTATGTGCCGACACTGTCGCGAAGCTTGACGCGGTGACCGTGTCGCGTGGCTTTACATGCGCCCCGTGTCCGGTTCCCGTACGTGCTCGCCGCGTCAAGCATCCTTACGCCCGGCGGGTCAACCGGGGCGTGTCAAGTTTCGATACGTCGACCCCGTGTCAAGTTTCGATACACCCCCCGATTTCTGGCAGAAACCGAGCCGACTACCCGCGCCCGCCCGCCCGCCCACGTGTTCTTACCCGGCTCGAGGGGGGCCCTCCACCCCTCCCCCCTACCTCCCTATTGACCGCTTCGCGTTCTGCCTCTCGCGGTGCGCGCGGGTCGGGGAGAAGTAAAACCCACCAAGCGACGATGACCGACAGGGTCCCGTCCATCCGTCAGGAGCCGTCATGCTGCAGTCGTCGAACCCCGTTTCGCCCCGTATCTTGCTGGCTCTCGACATTCGTGACGCCGAAGCCTGGCAGAACGACTACCCCGACTACCGCGGGTCCGTGCGAGTGGTCACTCCTCGCACCGCGAAGCATGACCTCGCCGGCGGTCGGGTCACTGCCCTCTACGTCACTGAGTCAGCTGCACGCCACCACGACGCCGAGCGCGCTGTGGAGTTCGTGATGCACATGCTCCTCAACACTCCGTTCTACCCGCGTCCCCAGAAGGTCCTCTAATGGCCGGGCCCGCGCCGAAGCAGGCGCGCTCGCGACCCCGAGACACTGACGTCCGCGATCTGGTCAAGTCCGACGGCAAGCTCGGTGGTTGGGAACTGCCCGAGGGTGTTCTCGGTGTCGACGCCAAGACCGGCGTAGAGATCGAGTGGCACCCGCAGACGAAAGCGTGGTGGGCAGCGTGGCGCGCTTCCCCCCAGGGCACTCGGATGGTCACTGAGCCCGACTGGCACTTCCTACTCGATACCGCGCTCATGCATCACTCGATGTGGGCGAATCAGCGGTGGGACTTCGCAGCTGAGGTTCGTCTCCGCGCCGCCAAGTTCGGCGCCACCCCCGAGGACCGTCTGCGGCTCAAGCTCGAGGTCGCGGTCGACGAGCAGTACCCCGCAGGCAGCGCCGGCAACCCCGGCGCAGCCTCGACGCTCGAGAAGCGCCGTGAGCGCTGGAACTCGACGCCGTAATGCCTCGCAGGGTAATCACTCACCCTGACCATGAACGCCAACGTGCCCTCCATATCTCTGTCTGGTGGATCGAGACGTTCACGGTCCACGGCCCGGGTGACGTCCAGGGCGAGCCGTCGATCCTTGTCGACGAGTTCGCTGACTTCATAGTCGACTGTTACGCGCTCGACGGTGCCGGCAAGCGGTTCTACGACTCCGCGTTCTTCTCTCGGCCGAAGGGCTGCGACAAGTCGGGGCTCGCAGCGAAGCTCGTGCTGTTCGAGGCTTTCGGTCCCTCTCGGTTCGCCGGGTGGGCCGTTGGCGGCGAGACGTACGAGTTTCTCGGGCAGGTGTACACGTACCGTGCCGGCGAAGCGATGGGCAAGACCATCACGGTCCCATACATCCGCATCATGGCGACCGAAGAAGGTCAGACCGGCAACGTGTTCGACACCGTCTACTACAACCTGACGGACGAAGCCGCTCCTCTCTCTGCCATGCGCGCGTACGGGTGCGACCCCGGCCTTACCCGCGTCATGCTCCCGGGCGGCGGCGAGATCACACCGTCGACCGCCGGCGCTGCATCGAAGGATGGTGGAAAAGAGACGTTCGTCGTGTTCGACGAGTCGCACCTTTACATCACTCCGATGCTGCGGCAGATGTACTCGACGGTCACGCGAAACCTCCGCAAGCGCAAGAAGATCGCGGGCACTTGGTTCATCGAGACGACGACCATGTACTCCCCAGGTCAAGAGTCGATCGCCGAGCAGACGTATCAGCTGGCGGACTCGCTCGAGGAGAACAAGCTCGCGCTCGCTGAGTCGGGTCGTCGGAAGTTCAAGAACCTCCGATCCAACCTGTTGTTCGACCACCGCTGGGGTGCGATCGAGGATCTGTCCGACGAGGCCCAACTCATCATCGCGATCGAGGAGGCGTACGGCGAGGCGATGCTTTGGAACTCCATCGAGGGCATCATCGACGGAATCTTCGACCCCCGCGAGGCGGAAGTTGACTCACGCCGGTACTTCCTGAACGCGCTCACCGAGGGCCTCAACGCATGGGTGACACTGCCCTTGCTCGAGAAGATCATCGCGCTCGGCCAGGTCGTCGACTTCATCGCCCCCGCGGCGCGGAAGGTGGCAACCGGCCCTCGAGAGAAGATCACGCTCGGCTTCGACGGATCGAAGAACGACGACGCGACCGCGCTTGTTGCGTGCCGCATCGCCGACCGTCACCTGTTCCCGTTGCTCATCGAAGAAGTCCCCGATGGGCCCGAGGCGGCGACGTGGTCGGTGAATCGTGAAGCGTTCGACGCAAAGGTCGCGTGGGCTTTCGAGCACTACGAGGTCGTCGGCTTTTACGGGGACCCGCCTCACTGGCAGGACTACCTCGACAAGTGGGCTCGCGAGTTCGGCGATCAGCTGTTGGTGCACGCATCCGGCAAACACTCGATCGAGTGGTGGACCAACCGCGACATTGCGATGTCCCTTGCGCTCGAGCGGCTCCACACGTCAATGCAGATCGGCTCGATGTCATTCGCTTCGGGTGACGAGCCGATCTACAAGGTGTTCCGCCGGCATTTCGTCAACGCCCGTCGTTGGCCCCGCCGCGGTGGCGTCGTCATCGGAAAGGACCGTAAGGGCTCGAGCCGAAAGATGGACGCCGCAGTCGCGGGCGCACTCGCTTTCGAGGCGGCATCCGACTACCTCGCGAAGCCGCAGCCGAAGCCATCCACGTACGTCCCAATCAAGGTCCGCTAGACCCAAGAAAGAAGGTGAACATGCTCACGGACGCCCTTACTGTCGGCAGCGACGACTGGTGGCTGATGCGCTTGGCAACCAACATGGGTGCCGGATTCCCGCGCCTGTTCAGCCTCAAGCGCCACCGCGACGGCGACGCCCTCATCCCCGAGGAAGCGACGCCGGCGATGCGCGAGGCGTACTTGGCTGCAGCGAAGCAGGGTCGTCTCGTGATGACGGACCTCATCGTCAAAGCCAAGACCAACCGGCAGCGCGCGATCGGGTTCCGCACCGCGGCAGCTGGGGACGAGATCGGCGACGATCTCGCCTGGAAGAACTGGAAGAACTCGCAGATGACCGTGGGCTCGCGCCGTCTCAATGACGACGTCGGGCACTACGGCGCTGGGTACATCGTGGTCACCGGTTCGACTCTCGGCACCGGCCCGCAGTTCGAGGGCAAAGTCGATCAGCCGCTCATGGTCCCGCGCAACGGGTGGACCACGTTCACGCAGCAGTACGTCGACACCCCGTGGCTGGCTGAGGCCGGCATCACGATCGGTTACGACCCCGTGCTCGGCGGCGACACGATCATCCTCTACCGCCCCGGCTACATCCGCACCGCAGTCAAGATCGCCGACAAGACGACGATCCCGAACAACGGCGAGATTTGGAACCCGGGCACCGAGTGGACTTGGGTCACCGGCCCCGTGTCGCTCGGGTACACGACCGACGTGCCCATCGTTCGGCTCGGCACCCTCGACGGGTTCGGGCTCTACGAGAAGCACCTTGACACCATCGACCGCATCAACGACGTCATCAAGCAGCGGTCGACGATCATCCGCATGCAGGCATTTCGTCAGCGCGCGGTGCAAGGCGACTTCCCGACGGTCTACCCGCCCGAGCACGAGCGCGCCGGCGAGACGATCGACTACGACGAACTGTTCAAGGCCGGCCCTGCCGCCCTGTGGTTCATCCCGAATGGCGCCGAAATATGGGAGTCGGCAGTCACCGACATCACCCCCGTTCTCGCCGCCAACGACAAGGACATCAAGCACCTTGCGGCCGTCACGTCGACGCCGCTCTACGTGCTGTCGCCGGATGCCGCAGCTGGCTCCGCGGCCGGTGCCGAGTTGTCCGAGCGGATGCTCCTGTTCACCATCAATGAACTGAACGAACTCGCTGACGCGGCGTTCGCGATTGCTCTCGGGCTGTGCTTCCAAGCGCAGCGCGACGCAGTGCGCGCGGACCCGTCGACGATCGAGACGATCTGGGCATCGGTCAGCATGGCGACGATGGCGGCAAAGGCAGCTGCAGCACCCCAGGCCAAGGCCGGCGGGATGCCGCAACGCTTCATCGACGAAAAGGTGTTCGAGTTCACGCCGGCCGAGATTCGGCAGGCACGTCAGGACCGCGAGGACGAAGCGTTCGACGCTGCAACCCCCGCCGTCGACGAGGCCGCGCTGCAGGACCCCGAGCCCGGCTCGGCACTGGCAGACGAGCCCGAGCCCGAAGTCGAGCCCGAGGTAGTCCCGACCAAGGCGGCGGCAAAGCCGAAGCCGAAGCCGCGACCGGCGAAGGCCGTTGCCTAGCGAGACTCGCACCCGCACCGCAGTAGACAAGCACGCAGCACAGCGACAGACGCTCACCCTCGAGCTACTCAAGCTGTTGCTCGGTTTGTGGGGCGGGTTCAAGGACTACGACGACCCGCTCATGGTCCACGCGAAAGCCGCGCGTTCCGCGAGCTTGCTCGACGTTGCGCTCTCGCGCATCCGTCGGTCGGCTCGGTCATACGGGACGATCATTCTCCGCGACAACGATGCGATGCCTCGCTCGCTCGCCGGGCAGCTGGACCTGTACCCCAGGTCGGACGCGACGATGACTTCGGTCTACTCGCGGCCGGCACGGGATTACGGTCGGGCGATCCGCGACGGCAAGTCACCAGCTGAGGCGCTCGAGGATGCTCGCGATCGGCTTCGCGAGATCGCCGAGGCCGACGCTGCAGCTGCAGAACGCGACGAACTCAACGCGATCTGGCGGATGTCGTCGAAGGTCACCGGTTGGCGCCGCATCATCCACCCCGAGCGATCGGCCAGTGGAACGTGCGGACTGTGCGTAGTCGCGGCAACGCGGCTGTACAGCACCGACGAATTGCGGGCCCTCCACGGTGGATGCAAGTGCACGGAACTCCCGGTGTTCGCCGGCAGCGACCCCGGGCTCAAGCTCACCGAGGACGACCTCAAGACGATCTACGCCGGCGCGGGATCGACCGGTGCCGACGACCTACGTCGCACCCGAATCTCGATCCGCGAGCACGGCGAACTCGGCCCCATTCTCATCAAGGATGGCGACGCCTGGCGCGACGTGTTCGACGTCAATCGCAACGCTCGCGGCCGTGAGTTCACGCCGTACGAGCGACCCACCAAGGAGAACCAGTCCCCCGTCTGGGAAAAGACGATCCGCAGCAGTCAAGCAGCGATCGCCGGCCTCAAGACAGCGATCTCCGATCCCACCACCCCAGCGGTAAAGGTGCGCGACTACACCGCGGCAATCAGGTTCCACGAGGACCTCATCGCCCGGCTCACCGCAAAGCTCCGCTGACCATGACTCCCGCCATCCGGCGGGTCGCACCACCCCTTGCCCCCGCCGCCGACGTGCGACGGGGAATCCGACAGGAGAACCCATGTTGCACCCGATGTTCCGCCGTTACCCCGCACGACTTCGCTTCGATGTCCTGCCCGAAGGAACGCCGGGTGCCCCTGCCGTTCCTGTCCCCCCGGTAGTGCCGCCCGTCGATCTCGGATTCCCAGCTGACACAGCTGAGAAGGACATGACCGATGGCGAGAAGGTCGCCTACTGGAAGCACCACTCACGTCGACACGAGGCCGAAGTTGCCAAACTCAAGCCCCAGGTCGCCGCCAACGCAGACAAGGCCGGTCAGTTCGACGCCCTTGCGCTCGCAAACGCCTCCGACGCGGAAAAGGCAGTCATCGCCGCACGCGCCGAGGGTGTCACCCAGGGCTCGGCGATCTACCTCGCCGACGCCGTCAAAAGCCGCCTCCTCCTCCTGACTGGCAAGTCTGAGGAGGACCTCGCGGGAGCGCTCGATCTCATCGACGTTCAGAAGCTCACGACCGACGGCGCGCTCGACGTCGCCAAGGTCCAGGCACTCGCAACATCCATCGGACTCGCAGCCCCCGTGATCCCCGGTGTCCCCCCGGTCGACGTAGTGCGGACAGCACTCGGCAACCAGCAGCAGAGCACCACCATCACGACCGGCTCAACGATCGCGGAAATGCAGAAGCAGATCATCGCTGACGCCAATGCCGCGACCGCCGCCGCCGGCAACCAGTAACCCAACCCAGAAAGGACTCTCATGGACCTGACTCCTGAGACTCGCATCGACAGCCTTGGTACTGACCAGCGCTGGATCGGCAACACCCACGGCACGGACGCCGGCGAGACGGCAACGCTCACCACCGCGACCGTGCAGGCGTACAAGAACGGGCTCGGCATCCTGCCGTCCGGCGTCGCGCTCGGCAAGATCACGGCCTCCGACACTCTCGGGCTCCACGACCCGGCAGCGAACGACGGCCGCGAGGTCCTGTTCGGCTACCTCCTGTCGGACGAGAAGATCGCGTCCGTCGCCGGCGTCGCGATCACCAAGATCGGCGTCTCGGTTCTTCGCCACGGCTCGATCCGTCGCAAGTTCCTCCCCATCGTCGCCCAGCGCACCGGCATCACCGCCGCGACCGCTTCGGTCGGCCAGTTCACCTACCGCGACTAGTCGCCGACCAACCCCCGAAATAGGAGATACGTTCCATGCAGATCGCACAGGACATCCGTACCGCCCCCCAGCTGACCGCTCAGGCGCGCGCAGCATCCACCCTGTTCCTGGCTCGCTACCGCTTCGCGCGGTACCTGCCGAGCGTGCAGAACTACAGCCTCAGCTACGACATCAAGATCAATGATCTTGCTCTCGCAGACGCGGCCGAGTTCCGCAACTGGAACACGTCGACCGATCTCGGTCGCACCGAGGGCTCGCGCAGCGTGACCGGCAAGCTCCCCCCGATCGGCCGCAAGTACCGGGTCGACGAGAAGGAGTCGCTCACCCTGTACGGCCAGAGCGAGGCCATCGGCGCCAAGTTCGAGGAGTACGCCCAGCGCGGCGGCATCGCGATCGCGGCTCGCGCCGTGAAGGCGCAGGCCGAGGGCATCGAGTTCGGCACCCTCACGCTCGAGGAGAACGGACTGCACCTGTCCGTCAGCTACGGTCGCGCCGGTGGTCACTCGATCACCGTCGGCGTGCTGCACTCGGTCATCACGGCCGACGTGCTCGCGGACCTCGAGTCGGCTCGCGCCGTCTACCGCGCCACCAACGGCGTCAACCCGGCCGTGACCCTCGTTTCGACGAAGATCATCACCGCCTGGTCGAAGGCCACGAAGATCATCCAGGCTGTCTACCCGACGTCGGCTACCCTGCCGTCGCGAGTCAGCGCCGCCGACGTGATCTCCGTGCTCGGGAGCTACGGCATCTACGGCATCGAGGTCTACGACGAGGCAATCGACGGCGTGCGTCTCCTCTCGGAGAACGCCGTGCTGTTCCTGCCGGACTCGGGCACGACCGTACTCACAGGTGGCCCTCTCGGCACGACCGAATGGGGCATCACGGCCGAGTCGATCCGACCCGCCTACAACATCGGCGCGGCCGAGCGTGCTGGCATCTTCGCCGGCGCGTTCGACTACACCGACCCCGAGGGCACGTACGTCAACTCGAGTGCGGTCGTCATCCCGGCGATCCGCAACGCGAACGCGACGCTGCGCCTGCAGGTGCTCGCACCGTGACCGATCGCATCCTCGCGACCGACGTTCACGTCCACCTCGAGGACGGCACTGTCGTCCTCGAGGCGGGCACGGTGTTCGACGAGAAGTACGCGGAGTTCGTCACGAACCCCGCGTGCTTCATCGGCGACGAGCCGGCTCCCGAGCCGACACCCGCACCGGCCGAGCCCACTGAGGCTGAGGTTGCTGCAGCTGCAGCCAAGGTGACCGCCGACGCGGCAGCTGCGAAGGCCAAGGCCGACGCCGACGCCCTCGCCGCGGCCGGCAACGGCACGCCCGCCGTCGTCACGCCCGTCGTGACGCCGGCAGCTGAGGTCGTCGACTACTCGACGATCGGCTTCCCCGCCCTGCAGGCGCTCGCCAAGACGCGCGAACTGAGTGGAGCGGGTAACACCGCCGCACTCATCGCACGCCTCGAGGCGGACGACCGCGACAAGGCAATCACCGCGCAGACCGCAGCCGCGGGCGCGTAGCACCAACCAGAAAGGAGGGCCTCATGGCTCCGACAGCAATGACTCTGCAGGAGGTTTACGACCGGTTCGAGGGCGACCTTTTGACCCGGTTCACGCCGCAGTACCTCGCGACGAAGCTGGCGGATGCCGAGGCCCTCGTTGTGTCAGAGGCCCCGGCCGCGGCAGCACGCCGCGAGTCGGGGCTTCTGTCCGACAACGACTACTTCCGAGTCGTGACGAACATCATCCTCCGAGTCACCCGCAACCCGGGCGGCATGGAGTCGGAAAGCGAAGGCGGTGCGTCCTACAAGGTCAACACCGACGTCGCGTCCGGCGATATGTTCATCACAGATCGGGAGTACAAGACCCTCACCGGCGTCGAACGCCGGCGTGGCGGCACTACCCTCCCGGGCACTGTCGCCATCGGCCTCGACGCGGGGTGGTGAGCCATGCGTAGGCAGAACATCGTCACCGTTCAGAACTACAAGGCAGTCACAGGCTCGCTCGGTCAGTCCGAATGGACGGACCCTGACGGGGCCCCCAAGATCGTGCAGTGCAACGTGTACCCGCTCGAGGCCGACATCATCGACCTGTACGGGCTGCAAGCGTTCGAGACGCGCGCCGTGTGGTGCGACTCGTGGCCTGGCGATCTCCACTCCGAGATCGTGTTCGAGGGTGCCGTGTGGCTGCAAGCCGCGCCGCCCAAGACCCACAACAAGTCGTTCAATCTGCTCAACGTCATCGTGCCGATCAAGAGGCGATGACGTGGGGCAGGTGTACCGGAACGCCGGCATCGAAGCCGCCCGCATCGCCGGCAACAGCCCACAAATGGATGCCACCGCGCAGCGCACTCGCGGCGCAATCCTTGGGGTGCTCGCATCCCACAACAAGACCGGCCACTACGCATCCGGCGTCCACACGTCGAACGTGCGAGGCCGAAACGGCGTGCGCGACCGACTCGTGGAAGTCACCGACCCGAACGCCCTGTCGATCGAGTACGGCCACTGGTGGATCACCCCGCTCGGCATCAAGGTCAAGTGGATCAAGGGCCTCCGCATCGTCAACCGCGCGTTCGATCTCATGAAAGGTGGGAAGTAGTGCTCGACCTCGAGTTGCTCATCTACTCGCTGCTCTCCCGCAGCGTGCCCGACTTCAAGATCATGCCCGAGCACGAGGTCGGCGAGATCGACGACTTCCCACTCTGCATCTTCACCATCACCGGCGGCGCCATGCTCGACGGCACCGCCGGCCGACCCCTCGCGTGGGACGCGCAGCTTTCGCTGTCCGTGTTCGACACGACCCTCGATCTGGCCCGCACCAAAGCGGGCCTGTTCTACGACGCTGTTTGGTCGTGGGACGACCCCTGGTCCGGCGCAGGAATCATCGACGAACTCGGCCATGCCACCGAGATCACCGACGAGTCCCTGTTCAGTCGGGTCGGCACCGTCGACATCGGCGACGGTCGATCGGTCACCCAGTACGACGGCCGATTCGGCCTGCAGCTTCACTCGGCATAACCCGCATCACTCACTCCATCGGCCCGACTTGGGCTGGGTCCGCAAAACCAAATGGAGGAACCACCTATGGCTGGAATGAACGCCGCCAATGTCATCATCCCCGGCCGTGGAGCAATCTTCACTGCCGCACCGTCGACGTTGCCCCCGGCATACAAGACGATGACCCCCGAGGCTCCCGGCACCGGCTGGGTGTCGCTCGGTCACACGTCCAAGGAGAACGCGGTCGCGCTCTCCAAAGAGGGCGGCGAGATCACGTCGTTCGACTCGTGGTGGACTGCAGCGCTCGCTGTGATCTACTCCTCGAACACCTGGTCCGTCACCGTCAACGCCCTGCAGATCGACGTCGGCGTGCTCGACCTCGCTTTCAACGGCGAGCTTGACGAGGACGAAGGCTACATCGTTCCGGCAGCTGTCACGGCTGTCGACAAGGCCCTGTTCATCCTCGCGGTGCAGGGCTCGAAGCGCATGGGGCTCTACCTCCCGAAAGTGTCGATCACTCTCGGCGACGCCCCGTCGTTCGACCCCACCCGTCTGTTCGAGGTCCCGCTCTCCGCGGCAGTCCTCGCGGACGAGAACACCCTCATGAAGTGGTACCACCCGGGCCTCGAAGCCTAACCACTTCACCCGCGTCAGGAAGCCGTACGTCACTGCGACGTACGGCTTCTTGACGCGCCCAAGAACCCCCCGGCGCGGTGATGACTTTGCGGACCCGCCGCGCCGGGGCTTTACCAACCAATCAGGTCCGCAACTCCACTCAACTCACGAAAGGGTCCGCAATGACCGACGCACAGCCTTACCCGTTCCCCGACGCCGCCCCCTCGACCGGCCTCGCCCCCTCAAGCACCGACACCGCCGCGGTACGCCCGCCGGCGCAGGACCACCTGCCCAAGCAGTCGAAGTCCGACACGATCGCCGAGCTTCGCGAGAAGCCGCTGGGCTGGAACATCCTCAAGCCCGTCGAAACGCTCCGGTCGGGTGAGATCGCCGACACCCAGGCCGACCTGCTCGAGTTGTTCGAGTCCATCGGAATCGACCTGCAGAACCCGGGCGAGCACGAGATCGAGACGACCCCCGCGGTGCTCCGAGCGTTCGGCAAGCTCGGCACGGTCCTCGAGGCATGCGCCACCGACAAGGAGGCGTACGCGGCACTCGACACCGGCCCCGGCGCTCAGGGTCGCGTGGCCGACCTCGCCATGTGGTACATCGAGGCGCTGGGGGAATCCGCGGGCTCTGCGACCTCCTAGACAAGTACGGCGACGAGATCGAAGCGGACTTCACCCAGTTCTACCGACTCGACATCGCCGACGTGTGGCGGGGGGCACTCTCCCCCCGCCGCGCGCTCGTTCTCGCATCCCGGCTTGCCGACGTACCCGACTCTCGCTACCGAGCCGAAGCGCTCGGCGGTCGTGAGTATCTCGGGTGGGATCGCATCGCCACCTTGCTCGCGGACCTCAACGACGCCATCACCGACAACTCGGTCGTGACCGTCAAAGCCGCGGGCGGCAAGGCCACGCGCCCCGACCCCTACCCCCGTCCGATGGCTGAGGCAGAAGCCGAAGAAACCATCGACGTCCCCACCATCGACGACTTCCCGATCCATCTAGTGACCGCGATGACTGCGATGCACCGACAGAAATGAGGCTCCCGTGGCAATGGGAAAGCAAGTCGGCCGACTCTCGATTCGAGTCCTGCCTGACGCTACGAAGTTCCGCGACGACCTCCGACTGATGATAAAGCGCGTCGAGTCGTCGATGGCAGTGAATCTCACTGTCAAGGCGGACACGCGTGAGGCGCAGCTGGCGATCGCGAAGTTCGTCGACCGCGAGTCCGCGAAGGGCATCGACCTCCGCGTCGGGGTCAGCACTCTCGTTGCCAAGGCGCAGCTGGCAGTGCTGTCCCGCGACCGGACGGTGTCGCTTTTCGTCAAGGTCAACGAAGCGTCGCTCGCCAAGACCGTCGCCGGGCTGGGGGCCCTCTCGGGCACCCGGCTCGTGGGCAAGATTCTCGGCGACGTCAACGACAAGCTCTCGAAAATCGACATCAACATCCCGAAGATCGCCCGAGTCGCGCTCGGGATCGCGAGCCTTGGATCGACAGTGCTCGTGGCATCCGCCGGCATCGTCACCCTCGCCGGCGACCTCGCCAAGATGGGCAACGCTGGGCTCATCCTGCCGGCCATGTTCACCGGCCTCGTGGTCGGAATCACCACGCTCGCGCTCGCGCTCAAGGATGCCAAGACCGAACTCGCCTCGCTCGGCCCCGCGATGGGGAACCTGCAGGACATCATGAGCACCGAGTTCTGGGACAAGGCCAAGGGCCCGATCCTCAGTTTCGTCAACTCGATCCTCCCGCAGCTGAACACCGGCTTTGGTCGGGTCGCGAACGCGCTCGGGCTGCAGGCGGCAGGGCTCGCCGGCGCGTTTGAAAAGACGTTCGCCGGCGGGGTGCTCCTCGCCATGTTCGACCGCCTGGCCGAAACCATGAACATCGTCACCGGCGGCACCACAGCGTTCGCCGAGACGATCACCACTCTCGGCACCGTCGGGTCCAACTACCTCCCCCGTCTCGCGACGTGGGTCGTAGCGATCGGCGACAGCTTCAACAACTGGCTACAGGACGGCGCAGTGTCCGGCCGACTCGATGCACTCATCGAGGACGGCATTACGCAGATGAAATACTTCGGGTCCGCCATCGACGGGCTCGTGGGAATCCTCCGCGGCATCGACTCCGCAGCAACCGCAGCTGGCGGCGGCGGACTCAAGTCATTCGCTGACGCGATGCAGACCGCATCCGCCGCAGTGCAGTCTCCCGAGTTTCAGAAAGCGCTCACGGCGATCCTCATTGGGGCGTCCGCCGGCATGGCTGCGATCGGGGCCGGCTTCACGTCATTCGGTGGAGCTCTACAGGTGCTCGCTCCGACGATCTCCACCGTACTCACCCTCGCGGGCGAAGCAATCGGCGGGCTCATCACCGCGATCTCGGGTGCGCTCGAGCAGCCCGAGTTCCGCAAGGGACTCACGGACTTCTTCGAGGGCATCAAGACCGGCGTCGACGCGCTCGGCCCCGCGATGGAACCGCTGTTCGCTTTCCTGGGACAGCTGGGCACCACCGTCGGCGTGATGGCAGCGAACTTCGGCCCGCTACTCGCCGTCATCAAGGAGACGTTCGCACCGGTACTCGACAGCGTGCTCAAGGCAGTCACCCCGCTCATCCCCATGCTCTCGGGCGCACTGAACGACGCGTTGACCAACCTTGGGCCCGTGTTCGCCGGACTCGGCGGATTCATCGCCGACAACGAAGGGCTCGTGCGCGGGCTCGTGATCGCGTTCGCTGCGATCGTGCTCGCCATCAAGGCAGCGCAGATCGCCACGGCCGCGTACTCAGTAGTGATGGGCGTCGTCAAGGGCGTGCAGCTGGGATACGCAGCAGCGTCCTACGGCATGGCCGCGAGCACCTACGCGAACACTGCAGCGTCGAAGCTCGGCGTCGCCGCACAGAAGGGCATGGCGATCGCCACGGCCATCGCGAGCGGCGCCCTGTACTCGCAGGCTGCAGCGTGGGCAGCGAACACCGCCGCGATCGTCGCCAACAAGGCGCAGACCGTGGCCCTCGTTGCCATGTACGCGAAGGACCTCGTAGTAGCCCTCGCCAAGTCGGTCGTCGGGCTCGTTGCGTCGACCGGTGCGTGGATCGCGAACACCGCGGCACAGATCGGGTCGAAGGTCGCGCTCATCGCCGGCGCAGTCGCAAGCGGCATCGCGACGGCGGCGCAGTACGCGCTCAACCTTGCGATGACGCTGAACCCCATCGGCATCATCATCGCGGCCATCGTGGCGATCGTCGCGGCGCTGATCTGGTTCTTCACCCAGACCGAGCTTGGTCAGGACATTTGGGCGAACTTCACCAAGTTTCTCGGTGAGGCATGGAACAACATCGTGGCGGTTGCGACCGTCGTTTTCACGGCGCTCGGGCAGTTCTTCACCGACCTGTGGAACGGGATCGTGGCGTTCATCACGACCGTCATCGACGCGATCATGTTCGTGTTCTTCAACTTCAACCCCATCGGGATCATCATTTCCAACTGGGAGGCGATCTCGAAGTTCTTTGTCGATCTGTGGAACAACCTCGTGGCGTTCTTCGGAACCGTCATCGACGGCGCGGTGTGGCTGTTCACCCACTTCAACCCCATCGGGATCATCGTCTCCAACTGGGACGCGATCGCGAAGTTCTTCACCGATCTCTGGAATGGGATCGTCAAGTTCATCGGGGAAGCGATCACCAACGTTCAGACCGTAATTCGGACTGTCATCGAGGCGATCGCCTCAGCGTGGGCGGCGTATTGGGACACGATCGGTCAGGTCGTGAGCGACGCGTGGACCGCGATTAGCGGGTTCGTGACGTCAATCACGGATGGCATCGGCGACATGATCGGCGACATCGGTGAAACCCTCGCGGGCATCCCGGCCAAGGTCGGCGAGGCGTTCGCGAACGCCGGTACGTGGCTGTACAACGCCGGCGCTTCGATCATCCAGGGCCTCATCGACGGGGTAAACGGAATGATCGGCATGGCGAAGGACGCGGCCAAGGGCGTCATGGATGCCATCGCCAACTTCTTCCCGCACTCGCCGGCGAAGGAGGGCCCGTTCTCGGGTCGCGGATGGACGCTCTACTCCGGTCGCGCGATGGGCGAAAGCCTTGTCGACGGCATGGAGTCGCGCACCGCAGCTGTGCGTGCTGCAGCGCGGACGATGATCGGCGCAGCGATGCCCGCCACGGCCTCTCAGGTGCGCGTCGACAGTGTCTCGGCCGCAGCCACAAGCGAAGCCGGCACGCACGTCACGGTGCAGGGCGACGTGGGCTACAACCCGCAGGAGATCGCGGACGAGATCGAGAAGAAGAAGAAGCAGGCGGCGATCCTCGCCGGAATCCGAAAGGTAGGCCCAGTGTGATCGGTGTCAAGTGGATCGGCTGGGACGGGTCCGAGTGGAACCTGCAGACCGGCGACGTCGTCATGACAAAGGGCGGCGTCGTCGGGCTCGGTCACCCCGATCTCGAGATTTTCTACCAGAACACGGCGCTGTCGGACGGGCAGCGCTACATGGGTTACCGGGCAAAGCCGCGCACCGTGCTACTGCCAGTCCTCATCGGTCAGTCGCTCAACGAGGAAGCATGGATCGCCACCGACAACGCGTGGTGGCGCACCATGCGGCCCGACAAGCCGGGCACACTCATTGTCACCGCACCCAATGGCACGAGCCGGTCGATCAAGCTCCGGTTCGTCGACGACGGCGGGATGCTGTTCGACCACGACCCAACCGCCGATCGGCTCATGCCGGCAGTGCTCAACATGGTTGCCGACGACCCGTGGTGGGTGGGCACGACGTTCTCGCGCAAGTTCTCGGCCGGCGACGCGCCCACCGACTTCTTCGGCGGCGGGACCGCGCCCGACTTCCACATCAGCGCGGCATCCACGCTCGGCAGCGTCCAGATCGAGAACCCCGGCGACGTCGACGCGTGGGGCGTGTTCTACATCGAGGGGCCGGCGACATCGTTCATGGTCAAGATCGACGGCCAGCCGATCTCAAGCACCGAACCGGTCGCCGCGAACTCGCAGCTGCAGATCGAAACCGCACCCAATCGCCAGGTCGCTTACCTCGTTGTGGGCGGCGAGGTCAACGGCGAGACGGGGTTCCGTTACGGCGGGGTCCGGTCGAACGCAACCCGGTTGCTTGCCGAGGTGAACTTCGCCCCGATCCCCGCGGACGATGGCGCCGTTCTCGACATCGCACTCACGGGCACCGGCAGCGTCACGCTGCGGGCCGACCCCCGATTCTTTAGGGCTTGGTGACATGGAAAACCCGTTTGAGATCATCGTCTACGACAAGTACCTGCAGTTCGTAGGGTTCGTCGTCGACCCGATCTACAGCCATTTCGTGCCTAGCTGGTGGAACCAGGGCTACGGATCGTTCATGCTCGCCGACGACAACCCTCACAGCGCGGCGCTGCAGGCCAAGGGCGCTCGCGTTACGGTGAGCTACCGCGGCGAGAACCTCATGTCGGGCCCGATCCGCAGCCGCCGCGGCAACCTCACCAAGAGCGGCTCGGTCATCTATCAGGTGCTCGACGACCACCGGTTGCTCCGCAACACGATCGCGTTCGTCCGGCCCGACCTGCCCCTCGAGACGACGTCACTGTCGTCGCTGGGGCAGACGTCGCGGCCGGGCGGCGACGCCGGAACCCCCGGAATCGTGACCGGTCAATACTCGTACTTCGCATGGCCGAAGTACCCGGTCGGCGAGAGCCCCGGCAGTCCCGGTACCCCCATGCCGATCATGACGGCAGAGGATGCGGTCAAGCACATCATCAGGGTCAACCTTGTCGAACGTCTCGGACGGAACATCACGATCCTGCCGACACAGAAGCGCGGCGGCGACGCACAGGATTACCTGCCCATCGTTCGGATGGAGTCTCTGTCCGAGGCGATCCAGCCGATCCTGAACCGATCGGGACTCGCGGTGAAGATGTGGCAGGACCCGTACGGCGACACGATTTTCTGTGACGTCGTCGAGCCCGGCGAATGGGATCAGGAACTCACCCCCGAGGCCGACATCGTCCGTGACGGCATGTACGCCGTCGAAGCCCCTGAGATCACCCGCGCCATCATGGGCGGGTCACACGAGACGGCCAAGCGCGCGTTCTCGGGCATCCAAGGGTCGGGCAACCAGACCCCGCTCGAGGAGGCGTACAACGACGTCATCGAGGTATTCCGCGAAGCGCCGGCGTTCGAGTACGACTGGCCCGCGGGCCTGCCTGATGAGCAGAAGGTCGCCAAGTATTTCCAGTGGATCGTCGGTGTGACCGAGACGTCCAAAGAGAACTACGCCGAGTTCTGGGCGAGGTTCCAGGCCGAGTCGCTCGCCGAGGGACCGGAGACGTCGACGCTCGAGTTGGCGCTGTCGGAAACCGAAACCTTCCACTTCGGCGGGGCTGACGGAATCCAGCTGGGCGACTTCATCACGGTCAAGACATCCGGCGTGCTGTTCCGCAACCAGGTCACCGAGTGCATGTTGACCTTCACCCGCGATGCCGGCGTCAAGGTCACGCCCCTCATTGGGCAGCGCGAGGACGACCCTGACCGCGTGCTCGCCAAAGCCATCGCCGACGTCGCGAGGGCACTCCGCAACATTTCAACCCGAAAGTAAGAGAGGCACCACATGGCTATCGACGCATATGGATTCACCGGAACCGTCAACGAGGCACAGTGGGCCCGACTGGCGACGATGCTCGGCACCGACTACTCGGTCGAGTACGAGTCGTCGCAGCTGGTCACCGCTGTCGCTTCCACCCGCTCGATCAGTGTCGCCGCCGGCCGCAGCTTGGGCAAGGGCGTTGTCGCCAACGTGACGGCCGCGGTCGTCAAGGCGCTCCCAGTCCCCACGGCCGGGCAGTGGTTCCTGATCGTGATGCGCCGGGACTGGTCGAGCCACGCTTGCACGGTCGAAGTTCTGCCCGGGGTCACCACGACCACAGCGGTCCCCGAATACTTCCCGAGCGGATCGGTCGCAGAGCGGGAGTCGACCCCCGGGGTGAAGGACGACCAACCGCTCGCGTGGGCGTGGGTGAACAACCTGTCAACCGCTGTAACTGTGTTCGACATCCGCAAGCGCCGGCTCGACGACCGCACCCTCACGCTCGCGTTCTCTGACCTGACAGACGTCCCCGAGACGTTCGCGCCGTCGGCTCACTCCCTCGCGTCGCACACGGGCAGCTTGCCGTACGACCGCCTCAGTGGTGCACCGACGTCGCTCCCGCCGGGAGCCCACTCGCTCGACTCCCACACCGGCTTGCTGGCAGTCGCCAAGGGCGGCACCGGCGCGAGCACGGCCGCAAACGCGCGCACCGCACTCGGCGCCGCACCGGTCAGCCACGACCACATCACGGCCGACGTCACCCACGGTGGGTCGAACCTGCAGACGATCGTAAACACATTGGTCGCGTTCGAGGACTCGGCCACCACGCGCGGGAAGGCGCTCGTGGCCGCGTCGTCGCTCGCCGTCGCTCGCGAGCAGGTCGGCATCCGTGTGACCAACACGAAGATGGTGGCCGGCACCCCCGACGGCACGCTGCGGGCGTGGTAGCCGATGGCTAACGTCCACACATGGGGCGGCGGCGTCACGTCGACTTACTGGTCGTACTACCCCGGCAACATCGTCTATCGCGACAGCATCCCGTGGCCGACCCCGAACCTCGCAGCTTCGGGTCAGCGCCCGCTTCGGCTGTACTCGAAAGCGGCGGCATCGCTGTCAGGCGGTAACCCCGAGATCGAGTACGGCGGGGTGCGCGGCGACAACACCGTGTTCAACGTGTCGGGAAACTTCCGGTTCCAGTGCCGCAACACAAGCGGCAGCATGGGCGTCGGCAGGTGCGAGCCCGACGGCGGCTTGGTCGTCGACGGCGGCGACGGCGACACCCGCCCCGGGTCGATCCCCGGCTCTCTCGTGTGGGCCGGCGTGCCGACGGCACCACGCACCGTCACGATCGCAGCTGCAGGTCCAGGCGAGACGAAAGTGTCGTGGGTAGCCCCGTCGAATACCGGCGGCGACAACATCACCGGGTACCGCGTCCAGCGTGCCCGCGACGACGACTTCACGTCGAGCGTCACCAACGTCGAAGTCGGCAACGTGCTCACGTACACCGACACGACAGCCGTGCCCGGCGTCCGCTACTACTACCGCGTGTTCGCAAAGAACTCGACGGCAACCGCAGCGAGCACCACATCCGTCGCCTCCTCCGCGGTGACGATCATCACCAAGGCGGGCGGCGTGCGGTTCTCGGGCGGCGAGGAGGTTCCGATCGCGTCTCTCATGCGGTGGAACGCCTCGAGCGGGGTCGAGGTCCCGGTGACCACATTCGTCCGCTGGGATGCCGCCGCCGGCGAAGAAGTCCCGATCTCGGTCTAAGCACCATCCACGCCGCCGCCTGGCGGCACGCCCTCGCAAAAGCGGGGGCTATTCGTAGTGAGCGAGGAGCACCATGAGCAACAAGAAGAACCCGGCCCCGCGGCCGAGCGATCCCGCATGGCGGGCCCTGCAGGGATGGCTCCGCGATGAGTGGGACTACACCGGCAAGATCGACGGCCATGCCGACAAAGGTACGTGGGAAGCGCTGCAGCGCTATCTGACGCGTCGGTGGGATTACGCCGGCCCGATAGATGGCGAGGCGACCGCCGAGACGTGGCAGGCCGTACAGCGGTGGCTGCGGGCGGCGCACGGCTACGCCGGCATCGTCGATGGCATCCCGGGACCCCTCACCGACGTCGGGCTGCAGCACGCCGGCAGTGTCCCGATGGACGTCCCGCCGGCATCCGAGTTCCCGAAGCTCGAGCTTGACGGGGATCTAGGTGTCGAGTCGTGGAAGCGGCTGCAGGCGTGGCTTCGACGTGACTGGCTGTACGCCGGCGAGATCGACGGCGAGCCCGGCCCCGACACGTTCGCGGCGCTCGATCGCGCGATGCAGCTGACCGTGCCGACCGACGTCGAGCGGTGGGCTGCAGCACAGGAGTTCTTGCTCGCGCACGGTTTCGAGGGCAACGTCGACGGCGAGCCCGGGCCCATGACGCACCGGGCCCTGCAGCGGTACGCGAACGCGGTGCTGTGATGGCGCAACCCATCTACCAGCACCCGGTCGACCCGTCGACATACGACACCAACGACCCGTTCGGCCGCGTCCGCCCCGACACCGGCCGGAACCACCTGGGGTCCGACTACAAGGTGGGCACCGGCACGCCCGTCCACGCAATCTCTGACGGCTTCATCGTCGCATCGGGCTCAACCCCCGTGCTCGGCGGCGTCGTCGGGGTTCAGTGCTGGGACGGCGTGTTCCACGGCTTCGCCCACCTGTCGATCGACGGCCCGCAAGTGCTCGGCCAGGCGGTCAGCCGTGGCGAGGTCATCGGATGGTCGGGCAACACCGGCTCGGCATCCATCGGATCGCACCTTCACGTCTCGATGGGCACCACATTCGGCGCGATCTACGGCGAGGGCTTCGGCTCCACTCTGGTCAACCCGTTCGAGCGCATCCAATCACTGCTCGCGACACCCGCCGCTGCAGTCCCCGCAGTACAACCGCCCCCACCCATAAGGAGTTCCGATATGCCCACCATGAGCCAGGTCGTCGACGGAAAGATGAAGGGGACCGGCGTCTACGTCCTCTTTGGATCGACCGGCAAGACCGAGACGTACAACACCAAGACGCAGGCGCAACTCATCAACTCGATCCAGCGCGCGTGCCAGAACCAGCCGATCGTCGAAGGCACGCAGGCGAAGCTTGTCGCGGCCGAGTTCGCGAAGGTCGCGCCCGACCTCGTGCTCACCGAGAAGCAGGTGTCCGCCATCGCCGCGGGCATGCGCCCGACCCCGCTGACCACTGCCGTCATCAAGGCGATCGGGGCCGAGGTCATCCGACAGATGAAGCTCGCAGGCAACTAGTCACACCCCATCAAATGAGCGGCCGGCTACCACAAGTGGCCGGCCGCTTGAACGCTTCCGAGGAGCCATGTGTCCGACATCATCATCCCGGTCGTCATCGCCGTTATCGGCGCAGTCGGCGGGTGGCTCAGCTACCTCACTGCCCGCAGTGTCGCCGAGCGGAAACGCAACGACGTCTTGCAGGGACAAGTCCTAGCGCTCATCAACTACGGGCACGCCGTACGTCTGCAGGTCACTCTGCTCGGCGGCGATCCGCGCCCGTGGCCCGAATCCATCTTCCCCAAGGAGTAATCCCCTGTGACTGATTCGCAGAAAATCATGGCACCCACCGGCAAGAGCAAGTGGGCCCCGTGGTTCGCCGCCCTCGCCGTCCTTTCAGTGACCGCCGGCGCGGTGATCTCCCTCGCCCTGATCGGTAGCCTCGCGGCCTCCGACAAGAGTGCGGCCGACACGATCCAAACCCAGGCGCAGACCGTGAGCGACATGGCTCACACGATCGACACGCTTCGAGATCAACTCAAGTCGAACGGGATCGCCCCAGTCGGGCCGACCGTAGGCGAGATCATCGACAGCCTGCCGACCGTCACGGGGGCTGCGGGCCCCCGAGGCTTCACTGGCGCTGACGGTCGCCCGGGCACCGACGGCAAGGATGGCGCCGCAGGAGCGCCAGGAGGCCCAGGAGCCGCCGGGACGAACGGCAGTGACGGGATCGGCTCGCCGGGCGCTACGGGTGCTGCAGGCGGCAACGGGGCTGACGGCGTGAACGGTAGCAACGGGACCGACGGCGCGGCCGGAAGCGACGGCGTCGACGGAACAAACGGGGCCGACGGCGCGGACGGTGCCGACGGTGCCGATGGAGAACCCGCAGTCAGCTGGACATCCACTGACGCGTTAGGCGTCGAGCACACCTGTACTCGCGCCGACCCGTTCGACGCATCCGCGCCGACGTACATCTGCAACTAAGGAGCAGCCCATGTCGGATTCCGACATCACCTACCCGAAATACTCCAAGGCGTTCTGGGTCGACCTCGCCGACCGCGCCGTGTCAACCGCATCGCAGTCCGCGATCGCCACACTCGCCACCGGCGGGCTCGGCATCCTCGAGGTCGACGTGACCACCGTCCTCTCGATCGCGGCGCTCGCCACGACCCTGTCGGTGCTCAAGGCGTTCGCCGTGCGCGCGGCGCGCAAGTAGTGGACCCGTTCGAGACAGCGGGCGGCTACGCCGTACCGCAGGACCCGATGGACCTCCTGCAGTGCGACAGCTGCCAGTAACCCGATAAGACAGGAACCCCTCGCATGGACCTCCCCGCAGCAATCCCGTTCTCGATCGTCACCGCGTGGCTTACCCAAGCGGTAGCCGACTCGGCCGACGAGGGCAAAGCCCCCGACATGATCGCAATGGTCGGCACGGTCACGCTCACCCCGAACGTCATCCGCGCGAAGGTCCTCACAGCGATGCCGCAACCGATGACCGTGTTTCCGCGGCCCATCGTGTGCGAGATCGACAGCGAGGGGTTCTTGCTCGGCCCCGACGGCACCCGCGACGTCACCATCGTCGCGACGGGCGAGTACATCCCGTCCTACACGGCCCTGTTCAACCTCGAGGGCGTCGCCCGGTTCTCGACCACCTTTCTCGCGCCGGCCGACACAATCGTCGATCTCGTGTCCGTGCTCGAAGTCCCGCTCGTGCCATCCGAAGTCATGGAGGCATGGACGCTCGTTGCGTTGCGGGCCGAGGCTGCAGCGCAGGATGCCAAGACCTTCCCGGTGTCGACGCCAGTGAGCCGACCCGAAAGCCCCGTCCCCGGGCAGACCACGTACGCGCTCGATCTCGGGCTCCCCCTCTGGTTCAACGGCACCGACTGGTATGACGCCGTCGGCACCGTCCACGTCTAGCCCGAAAGGCCCCCAATGGCAAACCTCCCCACAGCTGTCAAGCTTTCGACCGTCACCGGCTGGTTCACGCAGGCGGTCGCCGACTCGGCGGATGCCGGCCAGGCCCCCGACATGCTCCCCATGCTCGGCACCGTCACGTTCACCCCGAACGTCGAGCGTGCCAAGATTCCGACCGCCCTGCCGCAACCGATGATCCTGTTTCCGCGGCCCATCGTGTGCGGGCTCGACGACCAGGGATTCTTGCTCGGCCCTGACGGCACCCGCGACGTGATGATCGCCGCGACCGGTGAAATCATCCCGTCCTACACGGTCACGTTTGAACTCGAGGGCATCCCCCGGTTCTCGGTCGTGCACCCGTTCCCCGCCGACTCGGTCATCGACCTCACGACGGCGCTCGAGATTCCCCTCGAGCCCTCGCCCGAGATCGACGCTTGGATCGAAGCGGCATCGCGAGCCGAAGCTGCAGCCGCGGTGGCTCAGGCGATCGCCAACGAGATCATCCTCATGTCCCTCGTGAAGTCTGTGAACGGGCAGATCGCCGACGCCGAGGGCGACATTCTGCTCAACGCCGACAACATCGCCGACACGGTGTTCCGCATGATGATGACGGACGAGCAGAACATCAAACTCGGGTCGATCGAGTTCGGCGCGACTGCGAACTCCACGGACGAGTGGTTGCGTGACCGCGACCATCACACCGGCCAGCAGTCCGCCGCGACGATCGACAACTTCGCTCGCGAAGTGAACTCGACGGTAGTGTCGGCGATCGTGCCCGGCGATGGGATCACCGTCGAGTACAACTACGAGACGAACGTCATCACGATCGACACGACGGGCCTCGACACCGAGGCTACGCGCGATGCGATCGCGGCGGCACTCCACGGGAGCGACCTGATCGCCGTCACGGTCGATGACGCCGGTGACACCATCACGATCTCGACGACCGCGACAGCGAACGCTTCGGATGCGTCGCTTCGGGCCCGCGCTTCGCACACGGGGACGCAGACGCTCGACACGATCCTCGAGACGGCTGTCAAGAAGATCATGACGTCGGCCGAGCGCACCAAGCTCACCGGCATCGAGGCGGGTGCCACCCTCAACTCTCCTGACTCCCGCTTGCTCAACCGCGGGTTCCACATCGGCACACAGTCGGCCGACACGATCACCGATGGAGTCGCGAACCGGCTGTACCTCGCGGCCGAGAAGATCAAGCTCGCCGCGATCGCCGCCGGCGCAACGGCGAACGCTTCGGATGCTGCGCTGCGGGACCGGTCGCTCCACACCGGCTCGCAGTTGGCCGCGACGATCTCTGACTTCGCGGCAGCGCTCGCGGCCGGCCTGCCGGGTCGGCTGCAGACGATCGCGCCCTACATCAGCGACGCGAACCTTGCGATGGATACCGGCAGCTATTCCCTCGAGGCGAGCGTTGCGCTGAACTCCCCCGTGCCGGGATCGACCCTCTCGCTGACAGCGATCCGCACCCAGCGAGGGTACGTCATCCAGGAGGCATCGCAGCTGACTCTCGGGTCGGTGTGGCGCCGTGAGTACAACAGCGACGCGGCGACGTGGGGTGTCTGGGAAATCTTCTACAAGAAGCGCGGATCGTTCACCCCGACGTTCGCCAACTTCACGCTCGGCAACGGCACGGTCAACCAGTCGCTTGTGAGTGTGCACGGCGGGCTCGCATCCGTCGACCTGCAGATAACACTCGGCAGCACGTCGGTCGTTTCCGGCGACATCCAGGTCGACCTGCCCTACCCCGCTGTGGGCGCGGCCGGCGTAGTGAGCTTCGTCGGTGGAGGGCGACTCACCGACACGTCGGCAAACCTCTTGGTCGACCTCGTGCCGGTCCGAGTCAGCAGCGCCAGGGCATCCTTCCGGTTCCGATCGTTGGGAGCCACAGCGGTCCTGCAGGCGTCGACGTCGGCGAGCTTGCCGTTCGTGTTCGCGAGCGGCGACATCATCTACGCAACACTCACCTACCCGACGATTGGATAGCACCTTGAGCGACAACAACATCCCCATCGACAGCACGTTTGTTCTGCAGGTCATCGCAGCGGCCGACGGTGGTCGCAACGGCCTCGCCTCCCACGTCGGGCTGCACGTCGACATCACCGGGCCGACGACCGCGATCTACACCCTCACCGACAACACGGGGACGGACGACGACCACCCCGACGCCCCGGTGATCGCGAGCTACACCGTCACCCTCGAGGAGATCGCTTTCGAGCCCGGCATGATGCGGGCGTAGCAGTGACAGGGCCCCGGTCCACCCACCCTTGCGGGGTCGGTGGGCCGGGGCCTTTTCGTCGTTGTGGGGCGGACGGGACTTGAACCCGTGACCTGTCGATTATGAGTCGAGTGCTCTAACCAGCTGAGCTACCGCCCCATGTGTGGAGAGTGCCAGATTATGCCGTAGTCACCACTGTAGTCACCACTAACGCCTCCGATCCCTTTGTTTACGCGGGAGTTGGGGGGTGTCTCGACGGATTATGAGTCCGCTGCTCTAACCAGCTGAGCTACCGCCCCGCGCCCGCGCGCGAACGCTGGCGGATACTCAGATTACAGCGCGAGAAGCCGTGGAACGTGCACTCAGAAGGGTGGCGGGTCGGCCGCTCGAACGAAACCGGTTGGGCTGGTCCAGGTGGTCGCGCCGTTGGCGTCTTGCTCCGTATTCCACTTGCTGTTGTGTTTCACGCGGTGGTGGGCACGACACAGCGGCTTCAGGTTGTCGTAACGAGTGGGGCCGTTGGGCCACGGGATCGTGTGATCGATGTCGCAGTCTTCTGCGGGCCTGCCGCAACCCGGTGTGACGCAGACGCGGTCGCGGTGGCGCACGTTGCGGATCATCCGGGCATCGGGCCGATAGTTCGGGCTCTCCACGTTGCGGATGTCGCCTGAGACCGGGTCAGTCAGGATGCGATACAGAGTCTTTGACGAGCCGGCGAGCTCGCGCGCAGTCTTCGCATCGATGGGGCCGTACCCGTCGAGGATCGCCCCCTCGTCGGAGGTGCCGAGCAAGGTACCGACCGGCACGATGACGCCAGTCGTGATCGTGCCGCGGCCCGTGCCCGCGTCGAGATTGCCGACGAGCAGGTCGAGCGCGACATCAGCGCGCAACTGCGCGAGAGTGCGGGTCTCGTCATCGAGCTCGAGCATCTCGCGCGCAATGCGGTCGACGTTGGCGTTTGCCCGCGCAAGGTCGACCGCAGGGGCATAGACGCCCCAGTTCGACATGCCATCACGGTCGGGCTCCAGCCAGGTGCGGCGATCCTCCACCGCGCGCTCGTGGCGTTCAATGGCATCCGCGGCGAGCTTCTCGCGAACCGCGCGCATACGACTCTTGAACCTGGGCGGCGTCAGTGAGGCCGCAGCGGCCGCCTCACTATCGAACGCCGACCACAGATGGTCGGGCAAGGCAGCGATGGTGTCGGTCACGACCCGCACATTGGCGACCGAAATCTCGCCCTCGCGGAACAGCATCCACACTCGGCGTGCTCGAGCCCGCAACGTCGCGACCGTGTGGTCGTAGGCGCGCACCGCGGTCTCGGACAGATTCAAGCGCATTGACAGGTCGAGCACGGCACTGCGGACAGCGAACTCCACGGCATCAGCCTTGTGGGTGAACGCATCGGGCACGAACAATTCAGGAAAGTCGCGCGCCTCCTGCAGCGCCTCGTGAACCCCCGAGTACGACGCTGCAGTCGCCTGAATCGCCGCCTTCGCCTCCCACTCGGCCTTCGCGATCGCGTTCTCCAACCGCACTTCAGCGCGGCCGGGGCAGCTGAAGTCGGTAACGACGCCGGTGGTTTCCATGAATCAAATCAATCGAAGGCCACCGACATTTTGGTGCCGTTTTCTGGCCAAAACCCGCTGTTGTGGAAAGAAATTCGAGAGAATCCGAGAGATTCTGGAAAGTGCCGGTCAGCCTAGGATTTGCCGTGCGACAAAGGCGTTCCGACCCCTTCGAGAACGGCCTCACCGCGGTACAGGCTCTCGAAGGTGTCGAGAGTGTTCTGGATGTCGTGAGCCGCGACAATGCGGATGCTCTCTTCCTTGAACTTCATGAGTTCGTCGTCGGGCATCGTGAGCACGGTCGTGAGCTTCTCGGCAAGATCCTCGACATTACCCGGCTCGAACAGGAAGCCGTTCTCGCCGTCATGCACGAGATGCGGAAGCGCCATCGCATCGGCCGCAACGATCGGCAGCCCGGTGGCCATCGCCTCCATGGTCGAGATCGACTGCAACTCGGCAATCGAGGGCATCGCAAACACCTTGGCCCGGGTGAGCGCATCGCGCAGGTAGGTCTCGTCAACGTACCCGGTGAACTTCACCCGGTCGGATATTCCTAGCGTCGCGGCCAGGTGCTTGAGGGGCGCCTCCTGGTCGCCCCCGCCCACGAGCTCGAGGCGGGCATTCAGCGCAGGGTCGAGGGTCGCGAACGCGCGAAGCAGCTTGTCGATGTGCTTCTCGGTGACCATACGCCCGAGGAAGACGATGAGATTGTCGTCACCGATCGTCATGTTGGGCGTGTACGCGTGGGTGTCGAGACCGCACGAGATTGCGAGTGCATTGGTGACGGATGTGTGCAGCTCGAGGTACGACGCAGCGCGCTGCGTGGGTGCTGTCACTCGCTCGGCCCGTCGGAACGAGCGATCCGCCGCATCCCACGCCATCTGGATGGCCTTGGGCTTGAAGAACTCGGGAATGATCGCCGTGTACTCCATGAGGTTCTCGGGCATCATGTGGTTGGTACCGATGATGCGGATGTTGCGGGCCTGGCCCTCAATCGTCATGCCGCGGCCGATGATGATGTGCGACTGGAAGTGGATCACGTCGGGCTTCACGAGATCGAGAATCTTCGCGCTGTTCTGCTTGATGCGCCACGGGAGCGAGAACCGCAACCACGGATGCGGGTACCAGCGCCACGAGTAGATGCGGTGCACGGTCATCTTCTGACCCTCGTGCTCTTCGATCTGTGGGCCGAGCTTCTTGTTGGAGTACGACGGAGCGGCAATGTGCACGTCGTGGCCGCGTTCAACGAGGCCGGCCGCAAGGCGCGCGATAAAGCTCGCTGCACCATTGATTTCTGGCCAGAAAGTGTCTGCGCCGATCAAGATGCGCAATCGCGGCTTGCCTTCGTGGGGCGAACGTCGCGGAGTGGTTGCCACTATGTCTGATTCCTTGTCTCGGCGTCTGCTGCGTCTGCCAGCGCCGTGTTTGCTAGTGCCTGAGGGTGGTGCCGCGAGAGCGAGATGACGCCCCAAATCGCGACTGCTCCGGCGAGCACAAATGCGACTATCGCCCAGGGGGGCGCGCCAGCAGCCTCACCCAACACAATAATTCCAATCGAGACCGCAACGAGCGGATCGATAACAGTGAGCCCCGCGACCACGAGGTCGGGAGGGTTTGAGGAGTGGGCAGTCTGCACGAAGTAGGTGCCAAGCAGGGCCGCGGTAACGAGCCCCACGAGGCACAGCAGAGTGAGGATGTCTGAGGTGTCGGTCTCCAGCGGCGTCGCCATGATCGTGCGAATGCGGTCGATGACCACCTTGGCGAGCGTCACAACGAATCCGAAGAGCACGCCTGCGGCGATCACGTAGAAGATCGGCTTCGGCGAACGGTTGCGGAGCACCAGGAACAGGGTCACGAAGATCGCCAGCACGACCGACAGGATGATCAGCACGGTCACGAGCTGTGTCTGCGTGATCGGGTGGGACTTGGCCACAAACGCGGCGATGGTCACGAAGGCGCCAACACCCAGCACACACGTAACGATCGCGCGGATCGACACGGCGTCGAGCGGCACCTTGGTGACCTTTGAGTTCACGATCGCGGTGATCACCAGCGCGACCGCACCGAGCGGCTGCACGACGATGAGCGGCGCGAACGCGAGGCTCGAGAGTTGCAGAACGATCGCCAAACCCAGCAGGATCGTGCCAATCAACCACGAGGGTTGAGCGATAAGCGCCTTGAGTTGGCCGAAGTTCAGTCCAGTTTGAGCGTTACCGACAGTCTTGGCATCCACGAGCTCAACGCCGCGGTGCTGAAACTGCGTGCCGACAGCAAGAAATACCGCCGCGACGAGCGCGAGCGGGATGCCAATTGCGGCTGACGAATCGAGGGTCAGCTGGTCGGCGAGATCCTGGAGGTCCGGTGGCACCCGTCGAATCTACCCGTTGTGCGCCGGATATTCTGTGTGAATGGCCGTACTCCCCATCCAAATCACGGGCGAACCCGTGCTCCACAACGTCGCCGCGCCGGTGACCGAGTTTGACGACACGCTGCGTGAACTCGTCGCCGACATGTTCGAGACGATGAGGGAGGCACCGGGTGTCGGCCTGGCCGCCCCGCAGGTTGGCGTGCCCCTGCGCATCTTCGTTTACAACTGGACGGACGACGACGAGCAGCTGCACCGCGGAGTCGCGATCAACCCCGAACTGTGGCTGAGCCCCACACCCACGGGCGAGGCCGATGAAGACGACGAATCCGAGGGCTGCCTGTCGATTCCGGGCGAGAGGTTTCCCCTGCGTCGAGCGCACAAGGCCATCCTGCGCGCCGTCGACCTCGACCAGAGGCCGTTCGAGGTGCAGGCCGAGGGATGGCTCGCCCGCATCTTTCAGCACGAGTACGACCACCTCGACGGCGTGCTCTACGCCGACCGTCTCGCATACCCGCACTCCAAAGCCGCAACAAAGATCGTGCGCAAGCGCGGGTGGGGCGTGCCCGGTCAGACCTGGCTACCGGGCGTCGACCACCCCGAAGACTAGAAGACCAGCCGGGTGAGAGCCGCGACGAGAGCCGCTGCGGCGACCACGAGAATGAATGGCACCTTGAGGGCGTAAAGCCCGGCCGCCACGATGATCGCGGGAACGCGAGCATCCAGAACAATTGCCTGCCCCTGCCCGAGCGTCTGAACGGCGATGAGCGCCGACAGCAGCGCTACCGTGAGCAGGTTCGCGACGCGGGCGGGTGTGGGCTTCTCGAACAGTGCTGGCGGCACGAGGTACCCGACAAGTTTGAGGGCGAGCACGGCAATGGAGGCGAGGAGGATGATCTGCCAGATGGTCACGGCAAGGCCTCGCCCTTGGGGCCGAGCCAGTTGGTGAGCCCGACAATCACAGCGACCAGGGCCGCGACGAGCACGGGAACCCCCGGGGGCAGCGCCGGCGTGAGCACGGCCGCGACAACGGCCGCACCAACAGCGACGACGACGGGCTGCAACTGCTTCAGCCTCGGCCACAGCAGGCCAAGGAAGGCAGCAGCAGCGGCAGCATCGAGGCCGTACTGGCTCACGTCTCCCAGCAGGTCCCCGATCAGCGCTCCGATGAGCGTGGTGAGATTCCACCCTGCGTAGATGATCGCACCCGTCCACCAGAAGCCCGTGCGCTGGCTTGCGAGGGTCGGCTGAGCCGTGGACACGGCAGTCGTCTCGTCGATCGTCCAGTGGGCGGCGAGCAGCTTCTTGGGCCACGGCCCACCGATCATGGGTGCAACCCTCAGCGCATACAAGCCGTTGCGCGTGCCCAGCAGGGTCGCGCTGGCGATCGCGGCGACGCCCGCTGATGCTCCCCCCGACGCCACCACGCCCACGAGGGCGAACTGCGAGCCTCCTGAAAACATGAGCAGGCTCAGCACGCACGTCTGCCAGATGTCGAGCCCGGCGGCGACGGATAACGCTCCGAATGAGACCCCGTAGGCCGAGACAGCGAGCCCGACGCCGAGTGCCGCGCGAATCGCGACCGTCTGCTCCGCACTGCGTGTACTGCGCCCCAACGAAAAATCTCCCTCCCAGCCTGATGGGCCGGAAGGGAGACTCTATCGCGAGCTGCCCGATGCTCGATCGGGCCAATCTCACTTAGCGGACGGCGGTCCGAACGAGTTGTTGGCACGCAGCACCTCGAGGCGAGCGCGGTACTCCTTCTCGTCGATGTCGCCGTTGGCGAAGCGTTCGGCGAGCGTCGACTCGGCGCTGCGGGCTGCGGCGAAGTGCCCGTAGCCGTGACCGTATCCGGGGCCCCAGCCACCACGTGCCCACCGACGACGGCCCAGCGTGATGAAGAGGCCGATGACGAGGAACCAGAAGAGCGGAATGAGGAAGAAGAAGATCCAGCCGAAGCCGAACCCAACACCGCCCGCATGGGCGGCAACAGCAGCGAGAGCGATTGATGAGAACACGAGATTTCCATTCACTAGGGGTTCTGTGTGAACCGTTGTGAACAGCCTCGTCTCATGCCCTCCCCCACGAATCTGCCCGCCGATGACACTGTGTGTACTCCGCCGGGAGCAGGTTTAGGCGGCGACCTACTCCGAGCGGCCGGGGCTCACGAGACCGGTCTCGTAAGCAATCACCACGAGCTGCACGCGGTCGCGTGCCGCGAGCTTCGACATGATGCGGGAGACGTGCGTTTTGGCCGTGAGCGGGCTCAGAAACAGCTCCCTGCCGATCTCGTCGTTCGTGAGGCCCTGGCCGACGAGGGCCAGCACCTCTCGCTCGCGGTCGGTGATAACACTGAGGCTCGAAGCATCCGGAGCCTCGCGCAGGTCTCCCGAGATGCGCTCGAGAAGCCGTCGGGTGACCCCGGGGCTCAGCAGCGCGTCGCCAGCAGCAACCACGCGCACGGCACGAATGAACTCGACGGGCTCGGTGTCTTTCACGAGAAATCCGCTCGCTCCCGCACGAATCGCCCGGCCGACGTACTCGTCGATCTCGAACGTCGTGACGATCACGATGTGGGTGGCTCCGAGCCCCGGATGCTGCACGATCTGCTCGGTCGCCCACAGGCCGTCGCCATCGGGCATGCGGATGTCCATGAGCACGACGTCGGGCCGCGTTGCCGTGACGAGAGCCACGGCCTCGGCACCCGTGCCTGCCTCGCCGACGATCTCGATGTCGGGTTCGGCCTCGAGGAGGCTGCGGAAACCGGCGCGGATGAGCTGCTGGTCGTCGGCGATTGCGACGCGAATCATGAGGCTTCTTTCGTGGGGATTCTGGCAGTAATCAGCAGCCCGCCGAGCGGCGACGTGCCCGTCTCAAGTGTTCCGCCGAGCAACTCTGCCCGCTCGCGCATGCCCAGCATGCCCCGGCCGCCTTCGCCGGGGTGCTCCCCCAGGCCCGAGCCGTTGTCGTCAACGGTGACCACAAAGTCGGAGGCATCGTGAGTGATCGACACCTGCGCCCGTGTCGCACCCGAGTGCCGCACGACGTTGGTCAGCGACTCCTGCACTATGCGATAGATCGCCAACTGCACGGCCTTGGGGGCGTCGGTCACGTCGTTGCTGAGGGTCACATCGACGCCTTGCGAGGTGACGGATGCAGCGAGCCCCGGCAACCGCGAGAGATCGGGCTCCGGCACGAGCGGCGCCGTGGGATCCTGGCCGCCCTCCGAGCGCAGCACCCCGAGCACCGAGCGCACCTCGTCGAGCGCGGTCTTGCTCGTCTCTTTGATGCTCGCGAGGGCCTCCGAGGCCTTCTCCGGTTGCTTGTCCATGAGGTGCAACCCCACACTCGCCTGAACGTTGATCTGGCTGAGCGAGTGGGCAAGCACGTCGTGAAGTTCGCGTGCGATTCGCACGCGCTCGGCCTGCACCTCGGTCTGCTTGCGCTGGGCATACGCCCGGCTGTACTCGGCCATGTGCTCGCGGCGCGTGCGCATGGCCTCGCCGACACCCATCGTGAGCAGAATGCCGAGCGTCGTGATCGCCACTCGACCCGGGTGCCAGTCGATACCGCTGAAGATTCCGATGAGCAGGGTTGCTGTCCAGCCCGCGCCGATCGAGATCCACGCCCAGCCGCGAGCCCCCCGAACGATCGCGCCCACGAGCGCAAAGGCGAGGGCAACGTACGGCGGCCCCTGGTTGGCGGGCGCGATGATGAAGTCGACGCACGCGAACGCCGTGACAATCGCGACGACGGGCCCCGGGTAGCGCCGGGCTGCGAGAAGAACGAGGGCCCCGGCCGCAGCGAGCACGATGGTGATGACGGTGACGGGGGTGAACACCTTGGTATACAGCGGCCAGAAGATCGCCGCGGGCACCTGCAGCAGCAGGGAGACGATTACCGGGAAGAGCAATCGCGCTCGGGACGACGGCCCCGACCTGGCGACCTGGCGGTGGTAGAAGTCCTCCTGCCAGCCGCCCTGCCAGCGATTGTTGCGGTGCATGCATCCGATCGTAGTTGCGGGGGTTCATACCGCGCGTCGGCCCGCGGGCGCGCGGCCCGTACTCCCCCGGGAGTACGCAGGCAGCAAAAAACCCCCAGTCGTGGAGGACTGGGGGTTTAGCTCCCCGACTTGGACTCGAACCAAGAACCTACGCATTAACAGTGCGTTGCTCTGCCAATTGAGCTATCGAGGATTGCTGGAACAGCCTAGCTAGTTTACCCGGATCCGGCCGTGCGCAAAATCACGAGACAGGCAGCAGGTAGGTGGGCGATGCGACCGGCGTCGGCGGGGCAATCAGCACGGGCATCCCGTCGTCGGAGAGCCGGAAACTGGCCACCGTACTCGACAGCTGGTTGGCGACGTGCAGCACGTCGCCGTCGACCGCGAGGTGCCGCGGCCAGTCGCCCTCGGTCGACACTGAGCCGACCGCAGTGAGCTCGCGACCGTCGTCGCTCGCGCGCACGACCGACACTCGATTGCTGCCGCGCAGGCCCGCATAGATGAAGCGGCCGCCCTGCCCGAAGCCGATCGCTGCGGCCTGGTCGGTGGGCGATGCGCCCGGAAGCTCAATGGATGTCACGAACTCAAGTCGACCGGCGGTCCACTCGAACACGTGGATGGACTTGCCGTGCTCCCCGAGCACGTAGATGAGGCCCGACGGATGACGCACGATGTCGCGCGGACCCGTTCCCGGAGGCATCACCACCTCCCCCGTGCGACGCAGCCCCACCCCCTCGATCGTGTGGATGAGGATTCGATCAGCGCCCAGGTCAGCGCTCAACACCGTCGACTCGTCGACCCGGAAGCTCGCGTGAGCGTGCGGTCCGTCCTGCGCCTCGTGCGGCCCCGAGCCAGACCCCTCGAGCGTCTGAACGAGCTCGCTCGCGCCGCCTGCCGCGAGAGAGACGACGCCAAGCTCTCCGCCCTCATAGTTGGCGACCACCAGGCCGCCCTCGATGAACTCGATGTGGCAGGGCCACCCTCCGCCGCTGTCGACATCACCGTCGACCACGAGAGCAAAGTCGTCGCCGCGCTCGTACGACAGCACTCGTCGTGAACCCTCCGCGGTCGCGTAGATGTGCCCGTTGCCCTCGGTGAGGAAGGTGGGCGATTGCACGGTCGCGACGAGCCGCACGTAGTCGAGCGAGCCGTCGGATCGCGACGCCATGAGCGAGATGCCCTCGGAATCGCCGTCCATGTCAGCGCCATAGGCACCGATCAGCCACATCGTCATCAGTACCCTGCCTTCGCATCAACGAGCCCGACAAAGCCATTAGCGCCCAGAAACGCCGCGACGTTCGCCTGGATGCGGGTGGCCAACAGCGGCTCGACCATCTCGTCGGTATCGGCGGCATGTGAGGTGATCACGCACCTGGGCTCGCTCCAGAGCGGATGCCCGTCCGGCAGCGGCTCTGGATCGGTCACGTCGAGCCCGGCACCCCACAGGTGACCCGCCGCGAGGGCCGCCACGAGAGCATCGGTATCGACCAATCGGCCACGAGCAATATTGACGAGCGCAGCCGTGGGCTTCATAGCGGCGAGCTCCTGCGCACCAATCAGCTGGGCAGTCTCATCGGTCGCGGCCGCAGCAACGACAACAACATCGGCGCCGGGCAGCACCTCGAGCAGCTGCTCAGCGGCCACCGTGCGATCGGCGCCGGCAAGCGGCGTCGCGGTGCGGCGCACGATCGTCACCGTCACCTCGAATGGCGCGAGCAGCCTCATGAGCTCAACCGCGATTCCGCCCGCACCGATGATCACGACGTTTCGTCCGTAGAGCGAGATACCTCGTTTGTGGTGCGCCCACGTGGTCGACGTGCTCTTCTCAGGCAGCAGGCGAAGCACCGCGAGGCTCAGGGCGAGCGCGTGCTCGGCGACGGGCTCGGCGAACGAACCCTTCGCGCTGGTCCAGACGACGCCGTGATGCGCGGCAAACGCGTCAAGGTATCTCTCGACGCCGGCGAGGGGCAACTGCACCCAGCCGATACCGGGATTCTCGTCGAGCACGGCCGAGAGTCCCTCTCCGCCAAGCCAGATGACGCCGCGCGTTGCCTCCGACAGCGGCTCGAAGGAACCTCCTGCCGCGACAACGGCCTCGGAGAACGTCGGCCGGGGTTCGGGAAGGATCGCGATGGGGCCCGGCACGGGCATCCGGTCGTCGGCAATCGACACCGGCAGCACGGGATCGCGGTGCTGGCCGGGGAGACGGGCGCTCACTCGACCGAGTCCAGTTCGTCGACGGAGTCGAGCGACCGAGCGAGACCCGCAACGTAGGGGTGGCGTGGGTCGGCGAGCACCCTCTCAAGGTCACCAATACCCACGATCGTGCCGGCGTGCATGACCGCGACGCGGTCGGAGACTCGACGCACCTCACCGAGATCGGCGGTGACCACGAGCGCGGAGAACGCGCGCTCCTTCTGGAGCGACACGATGATGTCGAGAATCGCGCTGCGCACCGTCACGTCGATTCCCGCGGTGGGGTCGTCGGCGACGAGCAGGCTTGGCTCGAGGATCATGGCGCGCGCGATCGCCACACGCTGGCGCTGCCCCTTGCTCAGTTCGTGGGGGTACTGGTTCATGACGCTGAGCGGGAGGCGAACGGAGTCCACGATCGTGGCGACCGCTTCGCCCGCCTGCTCGAGATCGAAGCGCCGGTCGCGCTGGAAGATGGGTTCCGCGATATTCTCGCCCACGGTCAGCCGGGGTTCGAGGTAGTCGCCGGCCTCCTGGCGCAGGTATCCGACCCGCAGCGCGAGTCGATCGCGCCTGCGTGCCGACATGTGCCGCACTGCCGAATCAAGCACCGTCAGACCGCCACCCGCAATCTCAGGGGACCCCTCGAACGGCAGGTCTGCCTGCAACGCGACGGCCTTGGCAAGCGTGCTCTTGCCCGAGCCGGTCTCGCCGACGACAGCGAGCACCTCGCCCTCGGCGATATCGAAGCTCACACCGTTGACGGCTATCGCCCGCACGGCGGGGTTACTCGACCTGTAGCGCAACGACAGGTCGCGCGCGCTTACCGCGATACCGCTCATTCGGTGGCCTTCAGGGCTCGCAGCTCCTCGCGGCGAATGGCCTGCTCCACGGGATCGGGCACGGGCAACGAGGCCAGGAGTCGCTGGGTGTACGGATGCTTCGGAGCGCCGAGCACCTCGGGGCCTGTTCCCTCTTCGACGAGCTTGCCGTGGTACAGCACCGCGATACGGTCGGCGAGCATGTCCACGACCGCGAGATCGTGGCTGATGAAGAGCGCCGCAAAGCCGAACTCCTTCTGAAGCTCGGCGAACAGCTCGAGCACACGCGCCTGCACCGACACGTCGAGGGCGCTCGTGGGCTCATCGGCGATCAGCAGTGTGGGCTCGAGCGCGAGTGAGCGCGCGAGGCTCGCGCGCTGGCGCTGGCCCCCGCTCAATTCGTGCGGGAAGCGGTCACCGAACGCCCTGGGCAGCTGCACCGCTTCGAGGAGCTCGTCGACGCGCGGACGAGCAGCCGCGGCATCCCCCGCCCTGCCGTGCACGACGAGCGGTTCGGCGACACACTGTGCGATCGTCAGCAGCGGGTTGAAGCTCGAGGCCGGGTCTTGGAAGACGAACCCGATATCGCTGCGCACGGGTTTGAAGGTGCGCTCCTTGACCCCGAGCATCTCGTGGCCCAGCACGCGAAGCGAGCCGCTCGTGATCTTGGTGAGCCCGCCGATGGCGCGGCCGATTGTCGTCTTGCCCGACCCGCTCTCCCCCACGAGGCCGAGCACCTCGCCCGGCTTGATCGAGAAACTCACGCCGTCGACAGCGCGGAAGGTGGCGTTGCCAAAGCGACCGGGAAACTCGATCACGAGGTCGCGGGCTTCGACGACCGGCGCGGCTTCGGCGATCGGTGCGCGCTCACGCGTCACGTCGATGCGCGGCACCGCGGCAAGCAGCTTCTGAGTGTACGGATGCTGCGGAGACGCGAAGAGTTCGGTCGCCGTCGCCTGCTCGACGACCTTGCCGTCGAGCATGACCACGACGCGGTCGGCGAGGTCGGCGACGACGCCCATGTTGTGGGTGATGAGGATGATCGCGGTGCCGAACTCGTCGCGGCAGCGGCGCAGAAGGTCGAGGATCTCGGCCTGGACGGTCACATCGAGCGCCGTCGTGGGCTCGTCGGCGATGATGAGTTCCGGGTCGAGCGAGAGCGCCATGGCAATCACCACGCGCTGCTTCTGGCCTCCGGAGAACTGGTGCGGGTAGTAATCGACGCGCTTCTTCGGGTCGGGGATGCCGACCTTCTCGAGGTACTCGATTGCCTTGGCACGAGCCTGCTTGCGCGTGTACTTGCCGTGTGCCCTGAGCCCCTCGGCGAGCTGCCAGCCCACCGTATAGACGGGGTTGAGAGACGTTGACGGCTCCTGAAACACCATGGCCGCATCGAGACCGCGCGTCGCGCGCAGTTTCTCGCCCGTGAGCCCGATGACGTTGCTGCCATTGAGGAGGATCGCGCCCTTGGTAACCGCGGTCTCGGGGAGCAGTCCGATGATCGTCTTGGCCGTCACCGACTTACCGCTACCACTCTCGCCAACGATGGCCACGACCTCGCCGGAGTTGGCGGTGATGCTCACGTTGTCGACCGCGACGACGTCGCCGCCGTCGGTGGCGAAGGTGACCTCGAGGTTCTGGATATCTACGACGGTCGTCATGAGGAGCGCTCCAGTGAATCGAGGTCTACAGCGTCATCCATGCTGCCACCGGGCACGGCCGAGGTCTCGGCGGTCGGGTGAGGCAGCACGTCGGCCTTGCGCCGAGTGCGCAGGCGCGGGTCGGCGAGGTCGTTGAGACTCTCGCCCACGAGCGTGATTCCCAGCACCACGAGCACGATGGCGAGGCCCGGGAAGAGCGCCGTCCACCAGATGCCGCTCGTGACATCCGAGAGGCTCTTGTTGAGGTCGTAGCCCCACTCGGCCGCGGCCGTGGGCTCGATACCAAAGCCGAGGAACCCGAGGCCCGCGAGCGTGAGGATGGCCTCGGAACTGTTGAGGGTGAAGATGAGGGGAAGAGTGCGGGTCGCGTTGCGCAGCACGTGCTGGGTCATGATGCGCCCGTTGCTCGAGCCGATGACCTTGGCCGATTCGACGTACGCCTCGGACTTGATGCGCACGGTCTCCGCGCGGATCACCCGGAAATACTGCGGGATGAAGACGACGGTGATCGAGATCGCGGCCGCGAAGATTCCGCCCCAGAAACTCGACTGCCCACCACTGATGGCGATCGCGGCAACGATCGCGAGCAGCAGCGACGGGAAGGCGTAGACGGCGTCAGCAATCACCACGAGCACGCGATCCAGCCAGCCGCCGATGTATCCGGAGACGAGGCCGAGGGCGACACCCAGGAAGATCGACAGGGCAACCGCCACGATGATGACGATCGCCGCCGTCTGGGTGCCCCAGATCACCCGCGAGAACACGTCGTACCCGCCTACCGTGGTGCCGAGCAGGTGCTGGCCTCCGGGCGGCATCTGCGCACCGAAGGTTCCGTCGTCGTCCCGCAGCTGGGAGTAGCCGTAGGGCGCAATCAGGGGCGCGAAGATCGCGGTGAGCAGGAAGACAGCGGTAATGATGAGACCTGCGATGAGCATTCCGCGCTGCAGCCCCACACTCTGGCGCAGCTGGTGAACGACCGGCAACCGGTCGAACAGACGTCGTGACTTCGCCATCTCAGTACCTGATCCTCGGGTCGACGATCGCCGCGATGATGTCGACGATGAAGTTGGTGAGCGCGACGATCACGGCGAGCAGAGCGACGATGCCCTGCACAGCGACGAAGTCGCGCGCCGTGAGGTACTCGGCGAGTTTGAACCCGAGTCCCTGCCATTCGAACGTCGTCTCGGTAAGTACCGCACCGCCCAGCAGCACGGCGATCTGGAGTCCGATCACGGTGATGATGGGCACGAGGGCGGGCTTGATGGCGTGCTTGGTCACGAGACGGTATTCGCGAACCCCGCGCGATCGCGCGGCATCCACGTAGTCCATCGAGAGCGTGCCGATCACGTTGGTGCGCACGAGGCGCAGGAAGATACCCGCGGTCAGCAGTCCGAGCGCGATACCGGGAAGCACCGCATGGGCAAGCAGGTCGGCGTAGACGGAACCCGGGTTGGCGGTCTTGAGCGCGTCGATCAGGTAGATGCCCGTGGGGTTGTCGACCTTGGTGAGTTGAAGCTCGGTGCGTACGGATGCTCGGCCTGCGACCGGCAGCCACCCCAGCCACACGGCGAAAACGAGCTTCAAGAGCAGGCCCGCGAAGAACACGGGGGTCGCGTAGCAGAGGATCGCGAAGACGCGCAGGAACGCGTCTGGCCACTTGTCACGCACGTAGGCGGCGAGCATCCCGAGCGGGATGCCCACGATGAAGGCGACGATGAGCGCGTAGAAGGCGAGCTCGAGAGTCGCTCCGCCGTAGCGCACGAGCAGGTCGACGATCGGCTGGCGGTCGGTGATCGAGGTGCCGAAGTTGCCCGTGAACACCTGGCCGAGGTACTCGAAGTACTGCACGAGAATCGGGCGGTTGTACCCGGCCTCCTCGATTCGATCCGCCAACTGGTCGGCGGGGAGCCGGCCGCCCAGGGCCGCAGTGATCGGGTCACCGATCGTGCGCATGAGCACGAACACCATCGTGACGAGAATCAGGATGGTGGGGAATATCAGCAGGAAGCGAACGATGATAAATCGCAGCAGCTTGTTGCCGCCTGTTCGCTTGCGTGCTTCAAGCGCGGTTGTCGTCATCGCTGCCTTAAATCTTCAGAATCTGATGCTGAGGGGCGGCCCGCGGTGTCGCGGACCGCCCCTCGCTATCTAGCTGGAACGACTCTAGTCGCTGGTGGCGGCTAGCCCTTCACGAGCCCGGCGAACCGGAACTTGAAGGAAGCGTCGAGCGTGACTCCACTGACATCCTTGCCGGAGACCGCCAGCTGTGCGCCCTGGAGCAGGGGCACTGTGGACAGGTCTTCGCCAACCTTGGCCTGGATGTCTTCGATGATCGCGGTGCGAGCGGCGGGGTCACTCGTGACGCCCTGCTCACGGATCAGCGAGTCAACCTCGGGGTTGTCGTAGTGGTTACCCAGGAAGTTCTCCTTGAGGAAGAACGGCGTCAGGTAGTTGTCGGCGTCGGAGTAGTCCGGGAACCAGCCGAGCTGGTAGGCCGGGTACACGTCAGCAACGCGGTCCTTCGAGTACTGAACCCACTCGGTCGACTGCAGGTCGACGGTGAACAGGCCGTCAGCCTCCAGCTGGCTCTTCACGAGGGCGTACTCGTCACCGGACGAGGGGCCGTAGTGGTCGGGGTTGTACTGCAGGCTCAGCGCGACGGGCGTCGTGACGCCTGCTGCGGAGAGGATGTCGGCGGCCTTGGTGGCGTCGGGGCCACCGTTGCCGTCGCCGTACAGGTCCTTCAGAACCGTCGTGGCTCCTGTGAAGCCGTCCGGAACGAACGAGTACAGGGGCGTGTAGGTGCCCTTGTAAACCTGGTCAGCGATCTCCTGGCGGTCGACGAGCGACGCTACTGCCTGGCGCACGGCCTGTGCCTTGGCCGGGTCGGCCTCCGCTGTCGTTGCACCGTAGGGCTGGGTGTTGAAGTTGAAGACGATGTAGCGGATCTCTCCACCCGGTCCGTCGTTCACCACAACGTTGTCGTCGGTGCGCAGGTCGGCCACGTCGGTTGCCGACAGGCTGCGGTACGCGACGTCGATGTTGCCTTCCTGAACGTCGAGCTTCAGGTTGGACGAGTCGGCGTAGTAGCTCAGGATGACCGAGGAGTTCTGAGCCGGGCCGAGGAGGCCGGCGTAGTTCTCGTTCGGAACGAACTCGATCGTCTTGTTGAAGTCGTAGCTCGAGATCGAGTACTGGCCGTTGAACGCGTTGCCCGCGACGATGTCGTCGTCGGTCGTGAGCTCGGTTGCCGAGAACACGTCCTCGTCAACGATCGCGCCGGGGAACGTGGTGAGGATCTGCGGGAAGACCTGGTCGTTCGCCGCGATGAGGTGGAAGACGACGGTCGTGTCATCCACCGCCTCGGTGCTCTCAAGGTTGTAGAGCAGGCTCGAGGGGCCGTCGGGCGCCGCGATGGCGAGCTGGCGGTCGAACGAGAACTTGACGTCTGACGCGGTGAGGTCGTTGCCGTTGGCGAACTTGAGGTCAGGCTTGAGGGTGACCGTGTAGTCGTTGGGGCCGGTGAACTCAGCCGACTCTGCGAGGTCGGGCTCGGGGTCGGGGCTACCGAGCGGCGAGTTGAGCAAGAACGCGTAAATCTGGTTCTGTACCGCGAAGGAGCCGTTGTCGTACGAACCGGCGGGGTCGAGGGTGACGACCTTATCGGTTGTTCCTACGAGGATTGCCCCGTCGCCCGTGTCACCGGTGTTGCCGCCGGCTGCGCAGCCCGCAAGGGCGATCGCAAATGCGGCGGAACCGGCAAGCACGCCGAGAAGGCGCTTGCGCTGTGTGGATGCGGACGTCATATCCGTCTACCTCTTCCTGATTGGTTGCAAGGAACGCGACAGGAGGGATTGCCCCCCGGCGTTGCTGTACAGACAGTCCTAACACACAACGAGGATGGGTCCCGCGTCGAGGAGCCCTACCGTGACGGATGTTTACACGAAAGCAACGTTCACTCGTCTCGGAGTGCCCGGCGCTCCGTTTCGACTCGCATGATCTCGCGCTGCAGCTCGGAGTACTTCTCGGGCTCGGCGGCCGAGTCCACCCGCTGCAGAGCGCCCATGAGCCGGGCTTTGCGCGAGACGAGGTCGCGCTCGACGAAGTCGGACACGATCTTGGTGCAGTAGCGCGCCATGCGATCCTCGCGCTCGAGGATGGGACCCACCTTGAGCTGGTTGACGAAAGTCGCGTAGCTTTGCGGCACCTCGGCCTCGACCTTCGTCGTCCAGTCGTCACCGGTGGTTGAGGCCATCGCGATCTTGATGGCGTCCTGCACGGTGGAGAGCCAGGAATCGGTGAACGTGCACGCCATGGCCTTGCGCGCGAGGTCGACGCCCACGAGATCCGGGTGCTGCAACATGGCCATGAGCACGTCGCGCTCGGTGCGAGTCTGCGCATCGATCGCGAGTCGCGTGAGGGACGGCTCATCCGAGCGCTCCTGCTGCGCCTCGGGGGCCGCCGCGGGTGCTCCCCCGGTCTGGCGCACCATGCGCTGCACCTCATTGGGTTCCATCCCGAGCCAGCCCGCGAGGTTGCGCACGTAGCCGATCATGAGGGACTGGTCACGGATGCCCGCCACGACGGGAGCTGCCGCGCGAAGGGCCGCCACGCGCCCCTCGACGGTCTCGAGGTTGTGGGCAGCAAGCACGCGACGGATCATGAACTCGAACATGGGCTTGCGAGTGGAGATCAGGCGGCGCACGGCGTCGTCTCCGCGCTTGAGGCGAAGGTCGCAGGGGTCGAGGCCGTCGGGCGCGACCGCCACGAAGGTCTGTGCCACGAACCGTTGTTCCTCGGCGAACGCGCGGCTGGCGGCCTTCTGACCGGCATCGTCGGGGTCGAAGGTGAAGATGACCTCACCCGTGCCGGTGGTGTCGGAGTTGTCGACGTCACCAATGACGCGACGAACCACCTTGATGTGGTCGACGCCGAAGGCAGTGCCACACGTGGCCACGGCCGTCGTGACCCCCGCGAGGTGACAGGCCATGACATCGGTGTAGCCCTCGACCACAACGACCTGGCGGCCGCGGGAGATGTCGCGCTTGGCGAGGTCGAGCCCGTACAACACCTGGCTCTTGTGGTACACCGGCGTCTCGGGAGTGTTGAGGTATTTGGGTCCGTTGTCGTCGTCGAGCAGCTTGCGGGCGCCGAAGCCGAGAGTCTGGCCCGTGACATCCCGAATCGGCCAGATCAGGCGACCCCTGAACCGGTCGTAGACGTCGCCGCGGTCGCCCCGGCCGAGCAGGCCGGCGGTGACGAGTTCGTCTTCGCTGAAACCGAGGCCCTTGAGGTGGGTGCGCAATGCGCCACCGCGCGGGGCGAAGCCGACACCGAACCGCTCCGCGGCGGACTGGTCGAACCCTCGTTCGCCCAGGAACGCGCGGCCGGGCTCCGCTTCGGGAGTCTTCAGCTGGGCGATGTAGAACTGCTCGGCGGCGAGGTTGGCAGCGAGGATGCGGGCACGATTGCCGTGATCGACGGCCGCTCCGCCGTCTTCGTAGTGCAGTTCGTAGCCGAGGCGTGCTGCCATGCGCTCGACAGCCTCGGAGAAGGAGACGTGATCCATCTTCTGCAGGAAGGTGAACACGTCGCCGCCCTCACCGCAGCCGAAGCAATGGTAGAAACCGACCTGGGGGCGAACGTGGAAGCTCGGGCTGCGCTCCTCGTGGAACGGGCACAGGCCCTTCATTGAGCCGACGCCGGCGCTCTTGAGAGTGACGTACTCGCCCACGATGTCGGCGAGGTTGGTGCGCGACCTGACCTCGTCGATATCGGTTCGTCGAATCAGGCCAGCCACGAGTCGATTCTAAAGGCCCTAGCCGACGAGTCTTTCGTGCCAGGCAATCGCCGACTGGTCAGTGAGGCTTGCGACTTGGTCGACGACGGCGCGCTTGCGCTGCTCATCGGACTGCGCCGCGTCCCAGTCGGCACGGAAGCCCGCGTCGAGGTTGCGCGGGGCGCTCCACAGCAGCACGTCGGCGAGTTCGGCGAGGATGTCGCGCTGCTGCGCGTAGATCGGGCGCCGGGCGTTGGTCGACATCACGAATGCGGCCACGATTCCCTTGAGCACGGCGATCTCGGCCTGGATCTCCCGCGGAATCACGATGTCGGCACCAAAACGGGCGAGCGGGCCCGCGTGCGCCTCCCGCGTCGCTTGGGTGGCTGCTCCAGCGAATCGGCCGATGAGCTGGCTCGTGAGGTTCTTGAGCTTGCCGTGCGCCTGGCGGCTGCCGTCCCAGCGATCGATCCAGACGTCAAGGCTGTCGAGGCGGTCAAACGCGGCAATCAGCTCGTCGTGGGTGACCTCGCCACCGATCCACGCGAACATCGAGTTGACGAGGTCGTCGTGATCGACGCGGGCGCCGAGGGCCGTGACATCCACATACCCGCCCACGATCGCGTCTTCGAAGTCGTGCACCGAGTAGCCGATGTCGTCGGAGAGATCCATCACTTGCGCTTCGATGCACCTGCGGCGATCGGGGGCGCCGTCACGCAACCACTCGAATGCCGCGGTGTCGTCGTCGTAGAAGCCGTACTTCATGCGGCCGCTCGGATCGGGGATGCCCTGGGATCGGGGCCACGGGTACTTGCAGCTAGCGTCGAGGCTCGCTCGCGTGAGGTTGAGGCCGTAGCTCTCGCCGTTGGGCCCGAAGACCTTCGGCTCGATGCGGCTGAGCAGCCGCAGCGTTTGGGCATTGCCCTCGAACCCTCCGATATCGCGAGCCCAGTCGTTGAGGGCGCGCTCGCCGTTGTGACCGAAGGGTGGGTGGCCCAGATCGTGTGCGAGGCACGCCGTGTCGACGACATCGGGGTCGAGCCCCAGGGCGTCGGCCAGTTCGCGACCCACCTGGGCGACCTCGAGCGAGTGGGTGAGGCGGTTGCGCGCAAAGTCGAGACCAGCCGTCGGGCTGAGAACCTGGGTCTTGGCGGCGAGGCGGCGCAGCGCGCTCGAGTGCAGCACGCGGCCGCGATCGCGAGCAAAGTCGCTGCGGCGACTGGAGTGCTCCTCGGGCAACCAGCGCTCGGCGTCGGCCTCCGAGTATCCGTCAACCGCCACTGGTGTTTAGCTCCGCCTCGGTGAGTTCGGCGCGATGAGTTTCCTGCAGCTCGCGCGAGTCGAGCCACCCCTGCGGCAGGCTCGGGTTCTTGGGCGTACCCGCGCGACCGCGCTGGCCCTCGGCATCGGCGCCCGGGTACGGCTGCTCATGATCGAGTTGCGCGAGCAACTCGTCGAGCTGCGCGAGGTCGTGCACGGTGGCGAGCGCCGCGCGAAGCTCCCCGCCGACCGCGTAGCCCTTGAAATACCAAGCGACGTGCTTGCGGATGTCGCGGCACGCGCGATCCTCGTCGTCGAAGAACTCCACAAGCAGCTCGGCATGACGCTTGAATGCGTGGGCAACGAAACCGAGGTTGGGCTCGATCTTGAGCGACTCGCCCTGGAACGCAGCCGCCAGGTCGCCAAACAGCCACGGACGGCCGAGGCACCCGCGCCCGACAACGACCCCGTCGCACCCCGTCTCGTTGACCATGCGCAGCGCATCGGCAGCGCTCCAGATGTCACCGTTGCCGAGCACAGGAGTCGACGTGATGGCGTTCTTGAGCTTCTCGATGGCCGACCAGTCGGCGGTGCCGGAGTAGAACTCAGCCGCAGTGCGCGCGTGAAGCGCGATGCTCGCGACGCCGGCACCCTCGGCCGCCCTGCCCGCCTCGAGGTAGGTGAGGTGATCGGAGTCGATACCCTTACGCATCTTGACGGTGAGCGGCACAGACCCTGCCGCCTTCACGGCGCGCTCCACGATGTCGCGGAACAGGTCCCGCTTCCACGGGAGTGCCGCTCCCCCGCCCTTGCGAGTGACCTTGGGCACCGGGCATCCGAAGTTCAGGTCGATGTGGTCGGCGCGATCCTCGGCGACAAGCATCGTGACCGCTTCAGCGACCGTCTTCGGGTCTACGCCGTAGAGCTGAATGCTGCGCGGGGTCTCCGATTCGTGGTGCTGGATGAGCCGCATGCTCTCGGGAGTGCGTTCCACGAGCGCGCGACTGGTGATCATTTCAGAGACGTACAGGCCCGCGCCGTACTCGCGGCAGAGGCGCCGGAAAGCCGTGTTGGTGATTCCCGCCATGGGCGCCAGCACGACGGGAACGTCGAGGGCGATGGGCCCGATGTTCAGAGTCGGCACGGGAGCCGTGAGAATGGTCACATGGCAATTCTCCCAGAAGATTCGGGTCGCAACCGCGTGGCGGCGGATGCGGCGGCGCGCGGCATCCCGATCGAGGTCGTCGAACGACCCCAGGCGGGCTCTCTTGAGGAGGCCGCGCGCATTCTCGGGATCGATCCGGCGCAGATCGTCAAGTCGCTCGTAGTCAAGCGCCATGACGGAACATTCCTCTTCGCGCTCGTTCCGGGCGACCGCCAGATCTCCTGGGCCAAGCTGCGCGCCGCGGTGGGTGTCAACAAGCTCCAGTTGCCCGATGCGGCCCTCGCTCGTGAGGCCACGGGCTACGAGCGCGGCACGATCACGCCCTTCGGCAGCACGACGGCATGGCCGGTGTACGTCGACGAGCGGATCGTGGGACAGCGGGTAGCGATGGGTGCCGGTGAGCACGGGTACAGCGCATGGGTCGAGGCCGACGACTTGATCGCCGGCTTCGACACCACTGTCGCGGATATCAGCGACTGATGGCCCTCGACGATCATCCCAACGTCTTTCGATACGAGGGCAAACTCTGGGTGAGCGAACTGCCTCGGGAAGAGATGCACGCACAATTCGTGGCGCAGCGGGCCTGGGATGCTGCGCACGTGAAGTCAGAGCACTGGACCCTCGCGATGGTCATTGGTGCGATCGTGGGCACCGCGGCCACCCTGGGACTCGGAACGGCCGCGGGGATCGCCCCCGCGCTCTACCTATTCCTGCTCCCCATCGGCTTTGCCTTCGGCGTCGTGATCGCCGCGATGGTCAACAAACGCATCGTGGCGGCTGCGGGAACAACGCCCGCGACGACGCCGCGACCGGAATTGACCGGACTCACGCGCATACCGTCTGCTGTCGCTCGCAAGGTTAGCGATGACAACTCGGTGGCCGACCTGATCGCGTGGTCGAAACAGGGATTCGTGCCAGAACAGTAGGCAGGTCTACTCCCAAACTGGGGTATCGAAAAATTCTCACGCTTAGCGGGAGAATGTTAAGCGGGGGAATCATGACTGACGTTCTGGCTACGAATGGAATGCCTACCTCGGGCTGGTACGACGACCCGGGGGGCAGTGCACAGCTGCGCTGGTGGGACGGCGTCGCCTGGACCGAATTCCTGCAGGATCGGCCTGTGGCTGAGCCGGTACCTGAACCTGCGCCTGAGCCTGCGCCGGCTCCCGCACCGGCCACGTACGACTTCGCCGAGTTCGTGCCCGCGATTGCCTCGTCACCCGGTTACCTGCCGCCGGTGACGCGCGCGGAGGTGCAGGACATCTATGTTTCCGGATCCGGCGGCACCGTCGCCGTCTGGCTCCTCGCGTTCTTCCCGCTGATCGGGGTCGGCCTGCAGTTCATTGCACTCGACAACCTGGGTCGCGTCGACATTCTCATCGCGATCGGCGCGGTCATTTTTGTCTCCCTCATTGTGCTTGCGATTGCCGATCGGGTCTCCCTTGCCCGCAAGAACATCGGTGGCCCGACCCTGTGGTGGCTCCTGCTGGCGTTCCCGTTCTCCTACTTGATTGCACGCGCCGTCAAGCTGGGACGACTGGGCATCAAGTCGACGGCTCCGCTTGTCGTTTACCTCATCGCGGGCGTGGTGGCCGGCGGCGTGGTGGGCGGCCTGATCGTTCCCATGCAGCTTGAGAAATTCACACAGGCGCAGGCGACGGCCCAGACGGAAGCACTGGAAACCCAGATTGCGACCGAGTGGACGAAGGCCACGGGGCTGCCCGCCGATGTCGTCTGCCCCGAGAACATCGCTCTCGGAATCGCGGGAACAACCTTTGAGTGCGTCGTTCAGGGAGCGAGCCCCACCACCATCTACGGCAAGGTCACCGAGCCGTACACGTTCTTGCTTGCCGACAACCCGGCCGCTCTCAACTAGCGGGAGCTAGACGGCGTCTTCGTCGAGTTTTCGATTGACGATGGCCTGGGTGTGATGATCGGGGATCTCGCAGAAGTCACCCTCGCACGACGCAGCGGTCGGGTCGCCCAGCTGTTGCAGCGGCTGCACGATGGGCAGCGGGGCGGTCATTGCCTGGGTCATGAGGAGTCTCTCTCGCTTCGTACTTGTGTGAGCACGTTAGCGAAGGTTTGCGCTTCCTGGGCGCCGGACACCCCGTACTTGCCATCGATCACGAAGAACGGAACTCCCTGGATGCCGTACTCCTGCGCGAGCGCCACATCCGCCTTAACGTCGGCAAGGAAACGGTGCGACTCGAGGGCCTCGGTGACCTCGTCGCGGTCGTAGCCGAGGTCGACGGCGATCTCAACGAGGTCGGGGATGCGACCGACATGCTCACCGTTGACGAAGTAGGCCTTGAGCAGGCGCTCCTTCATCTCCAGCTGGCGCCCCTTGCTCTTGGCGAAGTGGATGAGCTCGTGTGAGATCACGGTGTTCGTCTGGTGAACGTGGTCGTAGTCGTAGTCGAGACCCACGGCCTTGGCGATGCCCGTGACACGCTCAAGCATCTGCTCAACCTGGGGAACGGGAATGCCCTTGCGCTGGCTCAGGTAGTCGACGGGTGTTCCATCGAAGTCGACCGGGGTGTCTGGTGCGAGCTCGAAGGAGTGGTACTCCACTTCGACGTCGCCGCCAAACTGCTCGGCGCCTGCTTCGAACTTGCGCTTACCGATGTAGCACCAGGGGCACTGCACGTCGGACCAAATGTCTACCTTGATGGGTTCACTCACTCTGAGCCCAACGCCTGCGCACGAGGGATATTCCCCACGCTGTGCCGCCCAACAGCAGAAGTGCGGTGGCGGCCACGATCGACGAGATGAGTGGCGTTCCCGTTGCGGCGAGAGAGACGTTCTGCACAGTGGTGGTCTCACTTGCCACGCCGCACTTTCCGACGTGAAGCGGTTCTCCGTTGCGGTCGAGGAGGGTCTCGACCCAGTAATAGGTGCCCGGGGTCGCGATGTCGGTCGCGGGCGACTGGTAGCGACCCGGCCCCGTCACGGCCACTTCGCGGGATCGGAAGGCCAGCGTCGACTCGTCGCACAGCGGACCATCCGTGACTCCCTGTTGCCCGAACGCCTCGAATACGAGCGTTGCGCCCTGCGGAACCAGTCCGGAGACGAACGCCGTGTCGTGCACCTCAGCACCCGGTCGGGCATTCACGACCGCCTGGGTGATGACGACTCCGGGAGCGACGAGAGTGGATTCCTCGGGCAGCCCGCACTCGCCGCGGTGGATCAGCTGCCCATCATGGCTGTACAACGACTCGATCCAGAAGTACGTGCCGTACTCGGTGAAGCGGGTCACAGGCGAGTCGTAGCTGCCCTCAGCAGTAACCGTCACGGGCGTCGAGCTCGACTCGAACACGAGGGTCGACGTGTCACAGACCGGCTCGGAGCCACTCTCCTGAAAGTACGCCTCAAAGACGAGATAAGGCGGCTCGGCGGGAAGCGTGCCGCCCACCATGGCCGTGTCGTGCACCTCGTCGCCAATCGCTGAGGCGGGCACGGCCTGGGTCGCGACCGTGGGAGGCTCGACCCTCGTGGTCTCAGCCGGGAGCCCGAACTGGTCGGACCACGGCTCAAAATACGGGGCGAACTCGCTGCCGGAAGACAGCGCCCACACCCAGGTGACGTATCCGCTCACGGCCTCGGGAGCACGTACCGTCGACGTGCCGGAGTAGATACCGGGACCCGTCGCCACGACGTGCGAAGTTCCGATCGCGGTGGCTGAGGCGGGCACCGTCGCTGATGGCCCCGGTGCGGTGTCCCCCGGAATGAAGTACGCGGTGCCGTCGAAGACCGCGGCAAGAGGCTCACCGTTCTTGGTCAGCCAATCCCCCTCTCGTAACGACACCGAGAGTTGGTCGCCGATCTCGCCGCCGAGCCCTGTCTCTGAGACTGTGACCTGAGACGTTGCGCTCACCCTCATCGGCACGACGTGACTTTCGGCGACCAGTCCAAAGTCGTCGGCGAAACGGTATGCGTCTGGCAGCATGTCGGCGACCTCGTCGGATTGCTCCCCCGCGTCAATCGACCACACCCACGTGTAGAAGCCAGGACTCTCGGCGGTCAGCACTCCGGGCGACTCATGGTCGCCCGGCCCCGCGAGGGTGAGTGACTCCCGACCCACGATGGGCGCGTTGGCGGGTGGCTCTGCCGAAACATCCGGGTGCTCGGCGAACGGACCATAAAGCGTGCCGGTGGCCTGGATAGGAGCAAACTCGCCCGAATCGAGGGTGCGCCAGGCCGGTGAGCCGGTGGCGACGCTCGCCGTGACGCCGTCGACGAAATGCGAACCCGTGTCGACGAACCGTGACGCGACCCGAGTCTGCACGATCGGCGAGAAGGTGAGGCTGATCGCCTCCGTCTCATCCGAGGCGGAGAACGCCAGCTCACCCGGGAACGCGCCGCGAATGGTCCGCTGCTGTGAGCCCGATGAGTACACGACCAGATTCTGTTGGGCCCCCGCAACGATCGAGAATTTTGCGGTGGCCTGCACCGAGTACGACTGCGCGCCCTGACCGGGGGTGCCGGTGATGGGGATGACCGCGCCATCCTTCACGCCGACGGTCGAATCATGGGTGCCTGCGACGACAGCGCCCGTGAGCGACAGCGTGCCCGACGCCCCAGCCGGGTTCGTGGTTACCGTCACGGAGCCGTCATACGTATTCGCCATTGCAATGCTCACGGTGGCGCTCGCGTGCGCGGGGCCGGCGTACGCCGTCTCCGCAAGGTTCCAGACGACGTTGTAGGCCGCGAGCACCGCGCTGTTTCCGTTGATGTAATGGGCGCCCGCGGCGTAGCCCGCGCCATTCACGTGGGCAAAGTTGCTCGTGTAGGCGTACACGTATGCGCTCACCGCGGCGGCATTGATGGGATCTGCGGTCTGGCCCCACGTGAGCAGCGCGAAGTTGAGCTTGCGCACCGTGGTCTCCGACAGCGAGTCGACGGTCGACACGATCGTGCCACCGTCGGTCGCGCCGCTGGGCCAATCGCGACCGGAATCGATGCAGTAGACGCGCGTGCCCGCACGAGTCGGCAAAAGTAAGTTGAGCACCCCCACGGGTACCGGCCACCTCCTCTGCTGAGCGCAAGCGAATGGAGAGAGCATGAAGGTAATCGGTTACGTCCGTCTTTCGCGAGCGGTCCGCGAGGAGTCCACATCTGTGGTCCGCCAACGCGAGATCATCGAGGAGACGTGCCGTGCGCGCGGACACGAGCTAGTGCGGATCGTGGAGGATATAGACGTCTCGGCGTCTAAGCGCCGCCTCGATCGTCCCGGATTGACCGAAGTCCGGAGCCGGATCGGCTCTGGTGAGGCTGACGCCGTGATGGTCTGGCGACTGGACCGCCTCGCCCGATCCGTCGTTGACCTTGGGACCTTGCTCGACGAAGGTTTGCAGATCATAAGCGCGACCGAGACCGTAGACACGACCGATCCGATGGGCCGAGCTATGGTCGAGATTCTTCAGGTCTTTGCAAGCATGGAGGCCACGACGATAGGCCTCCGTGTGTCCGCCTCTCAGGAGCACCTCCGCAGCGTCGGGCGCTTCCCGGGCGGGATGGTCCCCTACGGCTACCGCACGGTTCCGCATCCCAACGGCGCCGGACGGGCATTGGAGCCTGACCCGGTCGAGGCTTCCGTCGTGCGCCGAATGGTCGCGGAGGTCCTCGAAGGCCGTTCGATCTATGCGGTCACTGCGGGGCTGAACGCCGACGGTATCCCGACGCGGCGCTTCAGCACTTGGTCGCCCACTGTTGTCCGTCGCCTACTCCGCTCCGGGTCAGTCCTCGGTCGGGTGCTCACCGGCACAAAGGCAAAGGACGGAAAGCGACAACCCGGCGACTACATCCGCGACCCGGAGACGGGTCTCCCGATCACCTTCTGGGAGCCGCTTCTCACGATCGAGGAAGCGGAGCGCGTGCGCGCCCTCACCGACTGGACGTCAAAACCAGACCACGCCGGTCGCATTCGCGAGGGTCGCCGCCGCGCGTCCCGACTCCTGTCGGGAATGATCTTCTGCCCCGGTTGCGGTAATCCCCTCACCGTAAGAGGCCACCAGAACTCCCCTCGCGCGGCAATGTACGCGTGCGCGGCGGGGTCGCGGGGTTTCGACTGCCCCGGTGGAATCTCGGTCCACTGTGACCGAGTTGAGGCAGAGGTCGAGAGACAGTTCCTAGCCGCCTACGGTCACCTCCGCACGATCGAGGAGCGGACGCTTCAGAGAGAGGTCGCGGGGCTTGCGGCGGTCGTGGAGGCGATCGGTCAGACGACAGATGCCCTTCGGGCGCCTGACGCCGATGTGCTGGCCCTTGTAGACAGGCTGACCGCCCTTCGGGCCGAGCGCGACCGCCTCGACGCCGCTCCCTCGGCGCCCGTGGTCGAACTAGTCGAAACGGGGAGAACTTTTGCGGAGGACTGGCACCTAGGCGATACAGCCGCAAGACGCCGCCTCCTCGGCCTCGCAGCCGTCGCAATCGAGGTGGTGCCGCGCGGACGCGGCGGAAACACAAACTGGGACCCTTCGCGCGTCAATGTTCAGCGCAAGCCTGACTACCTAACCGCCGTCGACTTCACCGACTGAGAGTGAGCAGATACACCACCATGCAGAACAACGTCCTCGCAAAAACTCCCGAGGCTCTTGTCGCGGCTATCGCGTCCCAATACGACAATGACGAGGGCGACCTCGTTCGCGGCTCTCTCCGCGCTCTAGCGCGCCGTCAGGCGGACTCCGGCAAGGTGTGCGCGAGGTGCTCGCTGAAGCGGCCTCTGTCGGCGTTCGGGGCGGACCGCCGTCGCCCGGACGGTCTGAAATACGCGTGCCGTTCCTGTGAGGCCGCAAGTCGTCGGGCGGCTCGTGTCGTGCAACCCCGGCCACCTACTCAAGTGTCCCCCTCTTAGAGAACTTTTTCCCCCGAGCGCGCCCGCCTTCGCGGCTGACGCGCTCCCCCTTTTTGCTCACTACTCCGGTCGACCGTCTAGCGCGGTCGCTGTCAACTTCCGAGGCTTGGTTACCCTCGGAGCGCCCCTTCCTCCTGAGGGGCGCAAGCTCGCCGTGGTCGTTTCTGACGTCCTTTCTTACACGCGCGAGAGGGAGCGCCGCCTATGGGCGGCGGGCGGCTCCCCATAGCTTCCGCTCGGCAATGAGGCCGACGCGATCACCATTCCGTCCGAGCAGGTCTCGTGCGGCCTAGGCGCATCCCGCGCCTCCCGCGCACTCGCGCAACTGACAGAACCCGTCGAGCAGGTCTCGCCGGGAGACGTCCCGCTTAGTAGCGGCCTTCTTCCTGCACCAATAACTCTCTGAACGGAGACCCCATCATGGCTAACACCATCCTTACTGCCGACGAGATCGCGACCATTGCCGCAAGCCTCGCCGGTCAGGACCTCGGCCTTGCCGCCCTCTTCTCTCGCGACGTCGAGGCCGATTTCGGCGGCGGCACCGGAGCAACGATTCGCGTTCGAGTTCCGGGCGCGGTTCAGGCTCACGAGCGCTCGGCGTTCGACAAGACAACCCCGCTCGCGGTCGACGAGATCGTCGAGCAGTCCATCCCTGTCACGCTCGACACGCTCGTCTACTCGAACGTGCCGCTTTCCGTGGGCGATCAGGAGCTGAACATCGTCGACTTCGGCGTTCAGATTCTCAAGCCACAGACCTCCGCGATCGTGAAGAACATCGAGGCCCAGGCCGCCGCTGCACTCGTCGCGACTCCGGCCACCACGGTCACTTATGCCGCCGCCACCCCGGCTAAGGCGTTCACGAAGCTCCGGAGCACGCTCCGTGCGAACGGGGTCAGTAGCGGGGCACGCATGCGCGCCGCGGTCGGTTCCGACGTATGGGCTGACCTCCTCGACGGACCTCTCGGCACGTTCGACGAAGGCGGCAAGACCGTTCGCGGAGTCGAGGTCTACGAGTCCACGCGCATCCCGGCGAAGGAAGTTGTCGCCTTCATCCCAGAAGCCTTCTCGCTCGTCGTGCGCGCTCCGCAGGTGCCCGCTGGCGCACCCTTCGGCGCGTCCGTTAAGTCGGGCGGCTTCGCGCTCACCCACCTCCAGACGTTCGACAGCGCCACCGCTTCGGACCGCTCGATCGTCGAGGCCCTCGTCGCTGTAACGGCTATGCCGCTCGCGGTTGACAACGAGGACGGCACCGTCGACCTCGTCGAGCACGGCGGCGCAGTCCGCATCGTCACGAGCTAGTAGTTCCAACCTCCTAGGCCGTCGCCTTTCCGCTTTGCGCGCGAAGGGCGGCGGCCTTCCCCGTATCTCACTCCTAAGGACTCCCCTATGCACACTCCCCAATGTTCCGAATGCCCGACTGTGTTCGAGGCCTCCCGCTCCGACGCTCGTTTCTGCTCTGAGGCGTGCCGTATGGTCGCCCGCCGCGCCCGCGAGGGCCGCGAGCGTGCTCGTCTTGTGGGCGTGGCTCGCCGCCTTGCCGCCGCGGTCCTGTCCTCCCCGTCGGCGTCCGCTGATCTCGTCGCTCTCGCCGCCGACGCGCGCCGTGTGACGGCCTCTCAGCCGTAGAGGGGTGACGTAGTGACGGAAGAGACGTCGCTCGACATTGGGTTACCGGTTTTACATAGCACCTCACCCTTTTGTGCCTTCCTGCCACCTCGCCACCTTCCGAGGCGTGTAAACGTGCGGATTCAGCTCCCCTCTGCCGAGGGACTTTCGCCGCTTCCTGCCACCCTTCCTGCCACCCTTCCTGCCACCCCTGAGAGAGCATCCACCACATGCGCCTATCCGATTGGGCGGCTGACCCGCACGCAAGCGGGCCGCCCCCTATCCCCCTAATGACAGACGTCGTCAACTCGACAAACGTCGGCTACCGTGTCGGCGCGATCCCGCCCTCTGCCCTCGCCGACGATCTCGCCGCCGCCGGTCTGACCTACTCACCCGGACGCGGACACGGATACCGACGCCACGGCGAACCGATCGACTCCTATCTCGTCGGCGACGTGATCGCGGACGTCTTTCAGGACTCCGCCGACTGCCTCGGCTACTACCTCGACACGGACCCGATCATGTCGGCGATCCGCGACGACGAGGCCGCCCTCGCCCGCCTCCCCTACCGAGATCGCACCGACGATTTTCACTCCACCCGCCGCGATCTCCGCCGCCGCATTGCCGACGCTGAAGCGCCCCTCTCGATCTCCTACGCACAACTCGCGCTCGTGCGAGATTCGTTCGCCGCTACGGGCCGCTCGGTCCGGGGTATTCCCTTCGTCCGGACCGAGGCTCTTCGCCGTTTCCGCTCGGTCATCCCCGCCCCTGTTCGCGTCACAACCGCGTCCCCGGTCGAAGTCCTGGCCTTCCTCGAATCGTTCCCCGGCGGCGCTCTTCTGCCGCGCCCCGCGCTCCATGAGGCCGCGACGAAGTCGGGCCTGTCGGTCGGCGCGCGCACGCTCTACGAGGCCGCAGACGCCGCGGGCTGGACGCTCACGCGCCGCAAGGGCCTTCACCACTACCGCGCCCCCGACGCCCCCTAATGCTCGCCCGCGCGCTCGTGGTGGATGCCGCGCGGGCGTCCCTCTTCACCGAACAAACCCACTCGAAAGGACAAACACATGACCAACATTCGCAACAGCAATGCCCCCCGAGTCCGCACCACCCCCGCCCCGGCGCACGTCCGGCGCACCCCTCCGGTCTACGGCCAGACGACCGCGGCCCGCGAGACTCCCGAAGAGCTCGAACGCCGCCTCGCGATCTTTGCTCGCCAGCACCGCTCAAAGCGTCGCTGACAGGATCAGGCTAGAGAACTGCTTGGCCGCCCCGCGGCCCCGGCGATCTCAGCGAACTAGACGATCCCAGAGTGCCGTTCAGTCTTCCGACCGCGTGTTCGAGTTTGTCGATCGCACTCACAATTTTGGCCGCGGGGTCCCGCTCTACAGCTGCCTCGTTGAAATGACGGATGCTGAGATCGAATGTGTCGACGTAGGTCACAGGCTTCGCTGATCGCCAGAATCTCACGCCTCGCCGACGGAGTTGACGCGGATCGTCGTAAGTCACGGTCACTCGGTAAGTCTCTAGTGGATCGACCTCGAAGGCTTGCGGTGCGTTGTCGAACGCCCACTCGATCCTCCGACCCGGCGCGAGCTGAGAGATCACCCTCCCGTCCAGCAACTCCCTTAGACCAGCGTTGCCGTCCGCCCACGAACTCCGAAGCGGCTTGTCCGACACGACACGAACATTTGCGGCGAGCGTGGGCGAGGAGTTCCAAAGCTGGAACTGCAACATGTAGCCAGAGAAGACAAGATCAGCGATTACGAAGGGTCGCGCGCGCTCCGCCCCATCACGGACGAATGAGTGCAATTGCACTAACGCGATCCCCACCGCGACGGTTGTCACAAGGACTGCAACCCACGCCGCGACCGCGCTCCAATCCGCAGCGGTCCAAGTCCATGTCCATGTTTGCTCGATAGGTTCCACGCTGGAACTGTACCGATGACGACCGACAGGGCTAGTTCCTTTCCTCCAGCGCTTCCATAAGTTGCACCGTCGCGAGATAGTTCCAGAAAACCCAATCGAGGAACTCGTCTCCGTAGTCCGTCCGTTGGGAGTCTCCGCGGTGCCGAATGGCGAACGTATTCGCAATCTGAAAGAGGTCGCTTTCGTCCTTCTTCGTCAGCCTCTCGCCGATTGCGCCCCGGCGCGGCTCCAGCGCCCCGGCGAGAAGCGCTAACGCGGCCCGCTTCTGCGGCAGGGTTGCGCCTCGTTGACGGTAGTCGCGTATCGCGTGAGCGACCTCGTCGTCTGGGTCTGCGCCCCTTTCGGCGATCTCTTCGTCTGCAAGGTCGTCTAGCGGGGAGTCAAAGTGACGTATGAGGCGACCTCGCTCCGGCGGTGTCGAACCGAGCCGCAAGTCGACGGAGTGGGCGCGTAGGACTTCGTTCATTCGCCAGCGATACACAACCCCGCCCGACTCCCGGTTGTGGTTGTCGTAGTGAGGTCCGCAACCGCTGAAGCCGTGGACCGTGTAGGTCCGTGGTCGCTGGGCTTGATCGTTGAAGTATTCGATCAGCGAGTAGACCGCGCCCTCGGAGAGAGTTTCTGGGTCTTCGACGGGCCAAGTAAGCGCGAGCTTCGTGGCTTTGCGAATCAGGCGAGCAACCTCCACGTTGTCCGTGCCGTCATCTACGCAGTCTCGCGGGAGTGCCCGCGGGAAATAGCCCTTGTCCTGCATGTCGTAGAGGAGGGCCAATACGTCTTGCGCGAACGACAGCCAGAGTGGCTCCGTCTGATCGTTCGTGAGTCCGTGGCGTTCCGCCCAGTAGACCGGCTCCACGTATGGGAGCAACTTCGACTCGTCGGCGAGCAGCGCGAGTAGCCAATCGCGCGCGCCCATTGGAATGCCGCCCTCGCTCCATACTCCCCAAGCGCCCTGATCGAACCCGGACGAGCGCGCGACGCTCGCGTCTTCGAAGGCCTCCTCCAACAGCGGGACTATTGCCTTCTGCACATCGTGGTCTGAACTCATTTTGAGAATGCGGTTCGCTTCCCACACGAATAACTCGCGAGGCCAAGCAAGAGAGTATGTCGGGTCTGCCACGAGTGAAGCCTATTCCGTAGGCCCGACGTGTCTCCGGCGGCGCGTCCGGCTTCGACTGGACCCTCCCCATCCCCTCCCCCCTCCCCGGTCCCTCCGAGTCCGAAGGGGCATAGCGTCTGCCTCTCGATGCCGGTATCCCCCTGTTTTTCCCAGACCCCCTCACGACCCCGAAAGGCCCCCCATGACTGCCCAGACAGACTCCCCTTCCGACGGCTGGGACCTCCCTGACCACTGGACGGACAACGCTCGCGCCCTCTTCGGCGACGTGATCGAGCAACGTCCCGACCTCGCCGGAGCGAACCTCGGCGAACTCGAACATGCGGCCTCCCTTACCTCCGCCGCAGACCTCCTCGACGAAGCCGCTCGTGCCGCTGGCATGGTCGCGACTGGCTCTATGGGTCAGACCGTCGTCCACCCTGCCGCGGTCGAGGCTCGCCTCAGTCGCACCGCCGCGGCGCAAATCCTGGGCCGCTTGTCTGTGCCCTCGACCGGCGCGAAGACGACCTCACAGCGCAACCGCGACGCCGCTCGCGCCCGGTGGTCGAAGTGAGGCGCCCCGCCCTCGCTCCGGCGGACACTGGCCCCGTCGGTGTCGAGTCGGTCCAGCCGCGCTATGGCCGTTTCGTCGACTTCCCGGATGCCCGCGTGACGGCCCCGGCGGGCGGCTGGACGGTCGGGGCCGCGATCGTCGCCGCGACCGCCTACGCCGACGAGCACGCCCTCGGCGAGGCCGACTCGAAGGACTATCGCCGCCACCTCGGCGCGCTCTACTTCACTCTTGCCGACCGCATGAGCCACGACGAGCGCCGCCGCGAGGTCAGATTCCGGATGCAGCGCTCCGCCGTCGTCGAGCCGATCTATCCGACTGCGTCCACCGTCTCTCCGGCCCCTAGCGACGATGACGACGAGACGATTCCCTTCTAGGTCGTCTCACCTGAACGCATGTCAGGGGTCTTCGGAGCTGTCCACTTCCGGACCTTTGGCTTCCCGTCGAGTGGGACCTGTATCCAACTGACAGAGACAACCGGCGTGACGAACTTATAGCTCTCCGGGGTGCCCGACCGGCCGTAACTGATTCCAATCGCCTCTTGCTTCCAACTGACTCCATCGACGACCGGGATACTAAGCCGCTCGGACTGCCCCGGTTCGATCGCCTCGATGACCGTCCACGGCGTCGTTTGGGACGGGGCCACGTTGACAATGACATGCCGAGCCACGGCGTCGCCTCGATTGATGATGTAGGCGCGCCTGAAGAACAGGCCCGAGTCAGGGTCGAGCCTTTCCGACCATTCGAGCATCATCTTGGGCTGAGGGTGATAGCGCACCCTTTGTCGATAGGCGACCCAGCTAATGACGAGCGCACCCGCCGAGAACACAATCGCGAGCGCCGCGAGCGTTTCTCGCCAAGTCCAGACCGGCGCGACGTCGGCGACTGTTGGCTCGACCGCGGCGAGCAAGAGCGCTAGAAATTCCATGCCGCGAGACTACGGGTGTGTGGTTTGTTGAGGGCTTGGGCCTCGCCGTTCGCCCGACAAGTCGAGAGACGCACGTTCGCAGCCTGACGGTGCCCCTGTGGATTGTCTGAGGCGAACCTTCTAGAGCGGATCGGTGGACGCGACCCCGGCGTCTGCGACGTGGTGGGTCCACTGTGCGCCGTCCCAGTAGCGGTGCTCGTGCTTGCCCGCAGGGTCTGGCCGCCATGCGGGCGGCTCGACCGGCGCGCCGGGGGGCGGAGGCGGAGTCGAAACCGTCTTTGGTTTCGGACTTCCGCCGGACTCTTTCGCCTCGGCGGCTTGTTCGGTGATCTGGGCTTTCGCATTGTTCACCGCGGCGATCGCGCGGTCCGCCTCAGCCTTGAGGTGGGCATATGGGCGGAGTGCTTCCGCTTGCTTCGCCGACAACTGACGCCCCTGTATTGCTCGCCCTCGCGCCATAGCGCCGCGCGTCTTGCTGCCCATGAAGAGGCCGACCATCTGCCCGCTTTGGCGCGTCTGTGACCGCGCGTCCTGATAGGACTCCCGGACCTTTCGCTCGTCGTCCATGAGTTGCCGTTTCAGATCGCGAAGGTCTCGCACGGCGCCAGTCAGAACCCGTTTGGCCTCGGCGTAATCGTCGCCTTCTAGTGCGGCGTTTGCCTCGGCCTGTGCCGCTCCGACGATGCGGTTCATTTCTGAGGGAAAGTCCATGAGCGCGACTCTAGCGCTCACGATCTGGCACGCGCGAGCACAACCTTGACTTAGACGAGGTCGCCGTCGAGCTTCGTGCAGTAGCTCCCGTCGGCGTAGACCTCGACTGTGCCGCCTTCTCCGTCCGACAGGATCGAGACCGGGGCCAACACTTTCCAGCTTGCACCCTCGTAGACCCCATCCCAGTAGCGTTCAGACTCGATAATCGCGTGTAGTAGTTCGTCCATGTCGCCGACGTTAACGGGCCTCTCGGTACGGCACAAGCCATTCGAGGGACCGCTCACGTGAGCCGCTTTTCGCGGCGCGGCTTCCAAGGTACATTTGGAAACACACGCGCCGTCGGGCGCGATGTAGTTGCCGAGATAGCCGCCGTAGGGGGTTATTCCGGAGTATCCCGCTCCCGTGACTGCCGCCGCTGCGGGCTCATCCGCACGCACGAACACGGTAAGCGCAGCGACAAGCACGGCGAAGGAGAGAGCGAGGGCAAGAGTTTTCGAACGCAGGGTCATGCGGCCAGCGTCTGACACTGGCACCCTGCTCCAGCCCGGATCTCAGCAGACTGTGGAGAACCCGAATCGCGCCGGGCCTGTGGAAACTGCTGCTAGGCGCCGATCAACTGCTCCGCGAGGTATCCGCGCAGCCGGTCAAGCGAGATGCGCTCCTGCGCCATGGTGTCGCGCTCGCGCACGGTCACCGCGTTGTCTTCGAGGGAGTCAAAGTCGACGGTGACACAGAACGGCGTTCCGATCTCGTCCTGGCGACGGTAACGTCGACCGATCGCCCCGGCGTCGTCGAAGTCGACGTTCCAGAGCTTGCGAAGGTCGGCCGCAACCTCCTTCGCGAGCGGCGACAACTGCTCGTTGCGAGAGAGCGGAAGCACGGCCACCTTGACCGGTGACAGGCGGCGATCGAGTCGAAGCACGGTGCGCTTGTCGACCCCACCCTTGGCGTTGGGCGCCTCATCTTCGGCGTACGCGTCGAGCAGGAAGGCCATGAGCGCGCGCGTGAGACCGAATGCGGGCTCGATCACATAGGGAATCCAGCGCTCGTCTTTGGTCTGGTCGAAGTAGGAGAGGTCGGTTCCGGATGCCTCGGAGTGGGTCTTGAGGTCGAAATCGGTGCGGTTGGCGACACCCATGAGCTCGCCCCATTCGCTGCCCTGGAAGCGGAAGCGGTACTCGATGTCGACAGTGCGCTTGGAGTAGTGGCTGAGCTTCTCCTGCGGGTGCTCGTAAAAACGCAGGTTTTCGGGCTTGATGCCGAGGTCGACGTACCAGCGCATCGACTCCTGCATCCAGTACTCCTGCCACTGCTCATCGGTGCCGGGCTCGACGAAGAATTCCATCTCCATCTGCTCGAACTCGCGAGTGCGGAAGATGAAGTTGCCGGGAGTGATCTCGTTGCGGAAGCTCTTGCCGACCTGTCCGATGCCGAAGGGCGGCTTCATGCGGCTCGCACCAAGCACGTTGGCAAAGTTCACGAAAATGCCCTGGGCCGTCTCGGGGCGCAGGTAGTGCAGGCCCTCCTCGTTGTCGACCGGGCCGAGGAAGGTCTTCAGCAGTCCGGAAAAGTTCTGCGGCTCGGTCCAGGCCCCGGGCTGGCCGGTGTCGGGGTCTTTGATGTCGGCGAGGCCGTTGACGGGCGGATGACCGTGCTTCTCTTCGTACGCTTCGAGCAGGTGGTCGGCGCGGTAGCGCTTGTGGGTGTGCAGCGACTCGACGAGCGGATCGGAGAACACCTCAACGTGCCCGGACGCTTCCCACACCCGCTTGGGCAGGATGACAGCGGAGTCGATACCCACGACGTCGTCGCGGCCCTGCACGATCGTCTGCCACCACTGCTTCTTGATGTTCTCTTTGAGCGCGGTGCCGAGGGGGCCGTAGTCCCACGCGGAGCGGGAACCACCGTAGATCTCTCCCGACTGGAAGACGAACCCCCTGCGCTTAGCGAGGTTGATGACGGCGTCGAGATTGCTGGGGGTTGCCACGTGTACTCCAATAGTCAGCCGAGCTGGATGCCCGGTCGGCGGTTCTACAAGACTACTGACTAGCTGAGTGCCGAAAGCACGTGAGCGCGCTCGATGATGCGCACGACCTCGAGGGCTTCGCGCGGGTCGACCGGAGCCGGGGCGCCATCGAGGATGCTCGCCGCAACGCCCGCGTAGAAGGCGGGGTAGTCCCCCGCCGCTGTCGGTACGGCCGTGAGTCCCTCGTCGGAGCCGTCAACGCCCAGGAGACCCCACTCGGACTCGGGCGTCACGCCATATCCGTCGGATCCCGGCCACTGCTGGAGCTTGAGCGCGGGCTCCTGGTTGTCGAGGCCGTAGACGGTGTACGCGGCCTTGTCACCGAGCACCCGGAATCGGGGACCGGACTGGCCTGCCACCCGGCTGACGGTGATGTGCGAGCGCACGCCGCTCGAGTGCAGGAGCGAGATGAATGCGTCGTCATCGCTGACGCTGCCCTCGCGCACGGTCAGGAGTTCTGCCTGCTCAACCGTTGCGGGTCCGAACAGCTGAAGCGCCTGGTCGATGAGGTGACTGCCGAGGTCGTAGGTGATACCTGCACCCTGATCGACGGTTGTCGTGTCTTGCCAGCGGTCGCGGTTCGCCCCACCCCAGCGCTCGAACGTCGACTCGAAGCGGTGCACGTTTCCGAGTGCTCCTTCGGCGAGCAGTCGCTTGACGGTGAGAAAGTCGCCATCCCAGCGACGGTTCTGGAAGACGGCGAGCACTTTGCCGACCTCTTCGGACTTGGCGATGAGCTTCTTGGCATCGACGACGGTGGGCACGAAAGGCTTGTCGACGACGATCCCCGCACCGGCCTCAAGCGCGGTAAGGCCCTGCTCGAGGTGAGTGTGGGCGGGCGACGCGAGCACGACCAGGTCGAGATCGCCCGCGCGTGCAAGCAGCTCCTCGGGAGTGCCGACAATCTCGGCGCCAGGATGCTGGGCACGAGCCTCGGCAGCGCGCTCGGGACTCGACGTCGAGATCAGGTCGAGGCGGAATGCCGGGTTGGTGGCGATGAACGGGGCGTGGAAGACGCGTCCGGAAAGGCCGAAGCCGATAATCCCGGTGCGGATCGGGTGCGTGGTGGGCATCCCGACAGCCTAGTGAAACTGATAGCGTCAGCAAGACGAATAAGTCTCACCCGCAGGAGTCATCATTCGCGCTCTTACCCGAATTGCCGCGACCGCGCTCGCGCTTAGTGCTGCCCTGCTGCCAGCGATGTCGGCGGCGGCAGATGACCTCGACCCGGTGCTGCAGTACAGCGGCACCGTGAACGATTCCGGCCTCGCCGATTATCCGTTCACCGCGACCATTGACTGCTCGACGGGCACGTGCCTGCTTTCAGCCCTGGCAACGGATGACACGGGGCGAGCGCTGTCGTTGACCGGCCCCAGCCCCGTCGCGCTCGTGAACGGCACTGTGTCGACCACTATCGACGCCGTCGGCGATGTGTGCGGTGACGATTTCGTTTCTGCCGGCCCCCTCACGGCAACCGCATCCGGAACCACGCTCACCGGCTCGCGCTCGGGCTCGGGCTCGGCGGAGGTGGACTGCGGCGACGGGTCGACGGAGCAATACGGGCCGTTCGACGCGCCGTTCACGGCGACCCTCGTGAGCGGTGACGTGTGCTTCCTCACCAACGATTGCCCCACAGCAACGCCCACACCCACGCCGGAACCGAGCGTGTCGGCGATCGCGATTCCCATCTCCGACGGCGGATCGACAGCGATAACCGCCTCGACGCCCGGCACCTTCAGCACGCTCGCCACGGTGCTCGATTCCCTTCGCCCCGCAAACGTGCTGTGGGCAACCGCCTTCACCGTCGTGCTCGTGATTCTCGTCGCGCTGCCGACGCACCTGCTCAACTCGGCGGTGGAGAAGGGACATGAGAAGCTCTCGGCCGCACGGGATAAGCCCGCTACCAAGCCGTTCGCGGGGTGGCCGCTCGCCGCGGCCGGCGTGCTCGCGGCGAGCCTCATCTCGTCGTTCGTCGACCCGAACTTCGGGTTCAACGCCGCGAGTCCGCGCGTCTTCCTCTCGATTCTCGTGTCGTTCCTCATCGATGCCGTGCTCGGCTGGTTCCTCGTGATCTGGCTCGTTCGGCGCTCGCAGAAAGATGCCGTTGCCACCTTCACGTTCGCGCCCGCGACCCTGCTCATTGTGGCCGCCGCTGTCGTATTCTCGCGGGTGACGGGCTTTCAGCCCGGCATCGTCTTCGGACTCGTCGCCGGCGTGAGTTTTGGTGCCGTACTTGCCGCGCAGAAGGCGCGCGTCACTCTCACGGGGCTCGCCTACGGGTTCGGTGCCGCAGTCGTCGGGTGGATCGGATACAGCCTGCTCGTGGCATCCGAAGACAACAGCTTCGTCGCCGTATTCGCCCAAGAGACGCTCTCTGCGATGGCCATAGGCGGAATCGCGGCGCTACCGATCGCGCTCATCCCCCTGCGCGGGCTCGCGGGCTACGAGGTCTTTAGCTGGAATCGCGTGGTGTGGGGCATCGCCTACGCGATCGGCTTGTTCGGGTTCTTCTTCGTGCTCATGCCCATGCCGTTCTCGTGGACGGGAGTGCCGCTGAGCCTCGGCGTCTGGATCACGCTTTACCTGCTCTATGCGCTGATTGCCGTGGGCACGTGGTTGGTCGTGGTGCGGCCGTGGACCAAGCGTGACTCAGGCGCTGGGAGCGTCGATGGCTCCGCCGAAACGCCGGTTGCGGCTGGCGTAGATTCCGACGGCCTGCCATAGCTGCTCGCGCGTGAAGTCGGGCCACAGGGTGTCGAGAAAGACCATCTCGGCGTAGGCGCTCTGCCACAGCATGAAGTTGCTCGTGCGCTGCTCCCCCGAGCTGCGCACGAAGAGGTCGACGTCGGGCAGGTCGGGCTGGTAGAGGTGTTTCTGAATCGTGCGCTCAGAGATACCCGAAGGGCGCTGGCGACCTGCAGCGACCTCCTCGGCGATGCGTCGCACGGCATCCGTGAGCTCGTTACGCCCGCCGTAGTTGACACACATCGTGAGGGTGAGCACCGTGTTTCGCTCAGTGAGCTTCTCGGCGAACTGCAGCTCGGTGATGACCGACTTCCAGAGGCGCGGGGTGCGCCCGGCCCACCGGATGCGCACACCCCAGTCATTCAGCTGATCGCGGCGACGATGCAGCACGTCGCGATTGAAGCCCATGAGAAACCGCACCTCATCGGGCGAACGCGACCAGTTCTCTGTTGAGAACGCGTAGACGCTGAGATTCTTGATGCCGAGCTGGATCGCCCCCGCCACAACATCGAGCAGGCTCGCCTCGCCCGCCTTGTGACCCTCGATGCGAGTGAGACCCTTGCCGTTGGCCCAGCGACCGTTGCCGTCCATGACGATCGCGACGTGGTTGGGTACGGCCTTCTTCGGGAGCTCTGGAGGGTAGATGCCTGTCCAGTCGATCGCGAGGCTCACGCCGATCGGTCCATGTGCGGAAGCGACCGCAGGGTGCGCTCAAGGTGAAACTGCGTGTAGGCGGCAACAACACCGCTGGCCTGGGCGCGCGGGCGCTCATCGGCCGACTCCGCGTCATCCCACCGGCCTTCGAGAAGGGCGGCGAGCAGGCCGAGCGTCTCGAGGTCGAGCCGAGGGGAACCGGGAGGGGCGACCTCATCGGCGACGACGCCACCGAGTTGGGCGACGAACACGGTGTGCGGCCCAGGAGCGCCCGTCACCGCGCAATCGACAAAGCTGGGAGCCCAGCCCGCGATCGATAGCGCGCGCAGCAGGTACGAGTCGAGGGTGAGCGAGGGATGGTGCTCCTTGCGTGAGAGCGACCGCAACGCCCCAACCAGCAGCAGGTATTGCTGCAGCGAGCCGTCATCGTCTGTCACCTTGTCGGCCGTCTCAACCATGACGCTCGCGGCCGTGTAGCTCGCGTAGTCGTCGGAGATATCGGCACCGTACGAGCCGAGCGACTCGGCCTGGGTCACGATGTCGAGACTGCGACCCACGTAGCACTGCAGGTCGACCACCATGAAGGGCTCGAGGCGCGCGCCAAACTTCGACGAGGTGCGGCGAACGCCTTTCGCCACCGCACGAATCTTGCCGTGCTGGCGCGACAGCATCGTCACGATGCGGTCGGCTTCACCCAGTTTGTGGGTGCGCAGCACAACGGCTTCATCACGGTAGGTCGGCACAGATCAAGTATCCCCCGAGCCACCGTCCATTTCCCGGTAGGCCACGCATCCCCCTGCTCGCGAATGGTGGCGCCTTCCGACCACCATCGCCGTTGCTAGACGGATCCTTTGATCCTCCGGACTGCACGCCGCAGGCGGCCCCAAGTTACTGACCGAATCCGCCCAACAACAATCGACGCGAGGATCAGGCCGACCACAGCTCCAGCTAGCACCCACCAAAGCGATGGAGTCTCTACTGGAGACTCGACCCCTGGAGTCGGGGGGTTGCTCACCACTAGTCCGACCAAGCTACCGACGACACTTCCAAGCACCGAAGTCACGATTGCGATTGTGACCGCACCTCTCCGGGTCTGTGACCATGGCGTTCGTTGATTCACCGTCACGACTTAGAGATTAGCGGCGACCGCTGGAGCACTCGGCTTTGACGATGAAGCAACCTCAGTGGAACTGACAATCGAAGTTAAAGTCGTGCAGGCGGGTTGCCCTAGCGAGCCACTGTTGGTGCCGGGAGAATGCGGCCGTGTCTATCCAGGGTTGTGATTTGGCGCTAGCATCCCAATCACCCGACGCCTCGTGGAGCCCGACATGAGACCGCACCTCCGAGTCCTTTCCGCTTTTGCCCTCGCCGCGATATCCCTCGCGATGACGCCTGCCGCGCTGGCCGCCACCCCCGAGCCGTCGCCGACACCCACTCTCGAATCGTGGAGCTACGCCGAGTACACGGGCACCTACTCCGGCACGTACTACGACATCGACGGCGTGACCCACGACCAGTTCTCGCAGGACCAGCCCGTGAGCATCAGGTGCACGGATGACGGTTGCGTGCTGTGGGGCATCGGAGTCGGTGGCGAGTACCAGTTTGAGATCGACGGGGCGTCGGGCGAGTGGACCCGCGACAACCAGGGTTCGTTGTGCGACGACAACTTCGTGGCCGGCGGAACCCTCACTGTCGTCGCCACGGCCGACACCCTCAACGCGACAGTCGAAGTGAACCCGAGCGGCCGCTACTTCTGCCCGGGCGAGATCCAGCAGTTCGGGACCCACGGCGCTTTTGTCGGCACGTTCACAGCGGGCAACCCCTGCGTACTTGACGGCGGCCCCTGCCCGCCCGAACCCACTGTGGCGCCCGTCGCGGCCGATCAGCCGGGCGCTGTGAGCACGCCGCGGACGGCCTCGACACCGAGCGTGCTGAGCGCTCTCGCCACGCCAGCGCAAACCCTGGCGCCGACGCAGGTGGCACTCGCTGCGGTGCTCACGATCGTGCTCGTCATCCTGATGGCACTGCCCACTCACCTGCTGAACACCGCCATTGACAGCAGCGTGCAGCCGCGCAGACCCCGCAGTGAGCGAAACGGATTGCTGACTGCTGCGCTCGGAGTGCTCGCCGCGGGCGTGATCTCATGCTTCATCGACCCGGCCTTCGGGTTCGATCTCGCAAGCCTGCGCACCCTTGCTTCTGTGCTCGTGTCGTTTGGGGTCGAGGTCGTGCTGGGCTGGTTCCTGGTCATCTGGCTCGTCAGGCGATCCCAGCCGGATGTCACGCCATCATTTAAGTTTGCTCCCCTGACGTTGCTCGTGGTCGTCGCCACCGTGCTGTTTACCCGGCTCACGGGCTTCGAGCCCGGGATCGTATTTGGACTCGTGGCGGGAGTGAGTTTCGGTACCGCCCTCGCTATGTCGGCGAAGGCGCGGGTTGCGCTCGTGGGTCTGGGCTATGCCTTCGTGTTCGCTGTGATCGCGTGGATTGCTTATGCGCTCACCGCCAGCATCGCAGAGCCGAGTGCAGTGCTCGTGTTCGCTCGCGAAAGCCTCTCGGCGATCACGATCGCCGGGATCGCGGCGTTGCCTGTGGCGCTCGTGCCGCTGCGCGGGCTCACGGGCTACGAGGTGTGGCAGTGGAATCGGTGGGCGTGGGGCGGCGCATACGCGATCGGTTTGCTCGCGTTCTTCCTCGTGCTTCTGCCCATGCCATTCTCGTGGGGAGGTGTGCACGCGAGCCTCTGGGTGTGGGTCAGTCTTTACCTTGGCTATGCGGCAGTCGCGGTAAGCATCTGGGCTACGGTGATAAAGCCGTGGAAGAAGGGCTCGGGGGCATGAACACCATTCTCGTGACCGGCGGTACCGGTGGCCTCGGTCGCCCCACCGTCGAGCTCCTCAGGTCTGGCGGCCGCGACATCCGGGTGCTCAGCCGAACGGCCGGCCCGGGTCGGGTGGTTGCCGACCTCGACTCTGGCGAGGGTCTCGCCGCGGCGCTCGACGGAGTGAGCACCGTGCTCCACCTGGCGACAACCCGCAAAGCCGACGAGCAGCAGACGCGTCGATTGCTCGAGGCAGCACGGGCGGCTGGCGTCACTCACATCGTCTACATCTCGATAGTCGGGGTCGATCAGATTCCGTTCCCCTACTACGTGGACAAGTTCGCCTGTGAGCGCCTGGTTGAGGCATCCGGCATCCCGTTCACGATCCTGCGAGCAACGCAGTTTCACGACTTCGTTGCCGCGTTCTTCGGTCTCAAGCTGCCCTTCGTGGTGGCCTTGGATGTCTCGGACCAGCCGATCGCGGTTGAGGAGGTTGCCGCTCGTCTCGTCGAACTTGCCGACGGACGACCAGCGGGCCGAGTGTCCGACATCGGCGGACCACAACAACTCACGCTGCGCGAACTCGCGGGCCAGTGGCAGTCCGCACACGGCACCCAGAAGCCGGTCTTGACGCTGTGGATTCCCGGAAAGACGATCGCGGCGTTCAAGCGCGGGCACCACCTGACCGCCCTGCCCGGGTACGGCACACAAACATTCGCCGAGTACGCCGCGACGAAGGCTGCCGAGCGTGGTACGAATAAGGCGTGACCGCCACCTTCGTCATTCCCCTGTGGGCTGACCTTCTGGCCGTGGGCATCGGCGCCATGCAAGGCGCGCTGTTCGCGGCCCAGTTTCGCGACCGCCGGCTCGACCTGCTCGGCGTGGCGATAATCGGCATTGCCACGGGCTTCGGCGGCGGTATCTTGCGCGACGTGCTCCTGGCGCAGGTTCCCGCGGCGCTGAGCAGCAACTGGTATCTCGTGGTGGCGACTGCTGCGGCCCTGACCGGCATGCTGCTCGAGCGCTTGCTGTCTCGACTTGGCCCGCTCGTCAACGTGCTCGACGCACTCACCATCGGACTGTTTGGAGCGATCGGCACGACAAAAGCACTCTCGGCGGGGTTGCCGGAGGTGCCGGCCATCTTCGTCGGGGTGCTCTCCGCCGTCGGCGGCTCCATCCTGCGCGACCTGCTGCTCAACCGCCCGATCGCGCTCATGCACGTGGGCTCGCTCTACGCCGTCGCCGCCTTCGCGGGAACAACGAGCCTCGTCATCATGCTCGCATTCGGTGCCCAGGTGTTCATCGCCGCCTCCATCTGCGTCGTGATCACCTTCGGCGTTCGAGTTCTCGCCGTGCTCTTCAACTGGTCGCTTCCCGAACAGAAAGCGATCACCAAAGTGCCGCGCATCCGCAGGCGCTAGGCGCTCACGAGCTCCCGGTCGCCGGCCTCCGAGCGAACGGCACGGTTGACGGCAGAGACGACAGCCTTGAGGGATGCCGTCGAGATATCTGCATCGATGCCGACGCCCCACAGGCGCTTGCCGTTGACGTTCAGCTCCACGTAGGCGGCTGCAAGAGCATCACCGCCCGCACTGAGAGCGTGCTCCACGTAGTCATAGAGCTTCACGTCGATGCCCTGCTCGGCCATGATGCCGAGGAACGCGGCGATAGGCCCGTTACCCGCGCCCGTCGCCGCCTGCTCCTCGTCTCCGATGCGCAGCGTGATGTCGAGCGTCACTTCGCCCGTCATGTCGCTTGCCGTACGCGTTGAGAACAGCTCGAAGCGCCCCCACTTGTCTTCGGGGCGGGATGCGGGTGCCGGCAGGTATTCGTCCTGGAATACCGTCCAGATTTCGTCGCTCGTGACCTCGCCTCCCTCGGCATCGGTCTTGGCCTGCACGACTCCGCTGAACTCGATCTGCAGCTTGCGCGGCAGGTCGAGGGCGTGGTCGGCCTTGAGCAGGTACGCGACGCCACCCTTGCCCGACTGGGAGTTGACGCGCACCACGGCCTCGTAGCCGCGGCCCAGGTCTTTCGGGTCAACGGGCAGGTACGGCACAGCCCACAGCAACTCGTCAACCGAGACACCCTGCGCCTTGGCGTCGGCCTCCATTGCCTCGAAGCCCTTCTTGATCGCATCTTGGTGCGACCCGCTGAATGCGGTGTAGACGAGGTCGCCGGCCCACGGGCTGCGCTCGTGCACGCGCAACTGGTTGCAGTACTCGGCGGTGCGACGAATCTCGTCGAGGTCGGAGAAGTCGATCTGCGGGTCGATTCCCTGCGTGAACAGGTTGATTCCGAGAGCGACGAGGTCGACGTTTCCCGTGCGCTCACCGTTGCCGAACAGGCAACCCTCGATGCGGTCGGCGCCAGCCATGTATCCGAGCTCCGCAGCAGCGATCGCGGTGCCCCTGTCGTTGTGGGGGTGCAGCGACAGCAGCACGTTCTCGCGGTGGGCCAGGTTGCGCGACATCCACTCGATCGAATCGGCGTAGACGTTGGGCGTGGCCATCTCGACGGTCGCGGGCAGGTTGATGATCACCTTGCGGTCGGGGGTGGGCTCGAAGATTTCGAGCACCTGGTTGCACACGTCGACAGCGAACTCGAGCTCGGTGCCCGTGTAGCTCTCGGGCGAGTACTCGTAGAAGATCTCAGTCTCCGGAACGAGTGCTTCGGCCGCCTTGCACAGGCGCGCGCCGTTGAGCGCGATGTCGATGATGCCCTGCTTGTCGGTGCGGAACACGACGTCACGCTGCAGCACGCTCGTGGAATTGTAGAGGTGCACGATGGCCTGCTTGGCACCCTTGAGCGACTCGTACGTGCGGTTGATGAGCTCTTCACGAGCCTGCGTGAGCACCTGGATCTTCACGTCATCCGGAATCAGGTTCTCTTCGATGAGACTGCGCACGAAGTCGAAGTCGGTCTGGCTTGCGCTCGGGAAGCCGACCTCGATCTCTTTGTAGCCCATCTTGACGAGCAGCTCGAACATGATGCGCTTGCGCTCGGGGCTCATCGGGTCGATCAGTGCCTGGTTTCCGTCGCGCAGGTCGACGGCACACCAGCGGGGCGCCTCGGTGATGCGCTTCGACGGCCACGTGCGGTCGGGGAGGTCGACGTTCAATACCTCGTGGTACGGCTTGTACTTGTGAATCGGCATTGCAGAAGCCGACTGTGTGTTCTTCATTGTCTCGATCTTTCGTCTTGGAGAAGTGGGTGGTCAGACCAACGACGAACTCCGCGACGAGTGAGGCCTGAAGTTAGGACTCGTCGCGGCAGCTAAGAAGGAGCAGACCGAACACATCTTCAGGGTAGCACTGACGATCAAGGCGCGCAGAACGTTGGGTGGTGGATGCCGCAGCACCCGCGAATACTTGAAGCATGCGCTACCCGTCCGCTGTACTCGCCGCCGCCACCGTTCTGGCTCTTCTCTCGGCCTGCGCTCCTGTAGCCGGGCCCGCTGACCCCGCCCTGACTCCCGTGGAGGCCCAGGGCACCGTGATCCAGGTGGGCGATGCCCCGCCGCAGATCTGCCTTGGCCCCGTAGCCGAGTCGTACCCGCCCCAGTGCACCGGTCCCGTCGTGACCGGGTGGGACTGGGACACGGTCAGCGGGCAGGAAACCGCGAGTGACGTCACCTGGGGTGTCTACGCCGTGTGGGGCGACTGGGACGGCACGACTCTCGCCGTGACGGGCGCGATCCTGCTCGCGCTCTACGACCCGGCACCCGACGGCACCACCGATCTCGCCAACCTCAACGAGATCTGGGCTGAGACTCACTGACAGCCGCTGACAGCGGCGTGACAGCGCCCCCTCGCCACAGTGGGGGCATGACAAAAACCATCGAGGCTCACGGCCTCACCAAACACTTCGGAAAGACGCAGGCTCTCGCCGGCATCGACCTTGAGGTCGACGAGGGCACCGTTCTCGGCGTGCTCGGACCCAACGGCGCCGGCAAGACCACAGCGGTCCGCATCCTCGCGACGCTGCTTCGCCCCGACGGCGGCACCGCGACCGTGTCGGGGTTCGACGTCGTGCACCAGGCCAAGGACGTACGCCAGCGCATCGGCCTCACCGGCCAGTACGCGAGCGTCGATGAAGATCTGACGGGCATCCAGAACCTTGTCATGATCGGCCAACTGCTCGACCTCTCGACCACGCAGGCACGCATTCGCGCACAGGAATTGCTCGACGAGTTCGACCTGACCGACGCCTCGAGGCGGCTCACCAAGACCTACTCGGGCGGCATGCGGCGCCGACTCGATCTCGCGGCAAGCCTCATGGGTCGGCCCGCGGTCGTGTACCTCGACGAGCCGACGACGGGCCTCGACCCCGCCAAACGCGACGACGTGTGGGACATGATCCGAGTTCTCGTCAAGCAGGGCACGACGGTGCTGCTCACGACCCAATACCTGGAAGAAGCGGATGCCCTCGCCAACGAGATCACGGTTATCGACCACGGCAAGGTGATCGCCCACGACACCCCGCAGGGACTCAAGCGACAGGTCGGCGGACAAACTCTCGAGGTGCGACCGGCGCACGTGGCCGACCTGCCTCGAGTGCGCGAGCTGATGATTGCCACGGCCCAGCGCGAACCCGAGCAGCCCGCACCCGACCTGTTGTCGGTGCCCGTGAACGACGACTCGGCCCTCGCGACCGTCGTCGCCGCCCTCGCGAGCGAACGCATCGCCGTCGCTGAGCTGTCGCTTCGACTGCCGAGCCTCGATGAGGTCTTTTACTCCCTCACCGGCAAGACGACCGAAGACGAGGTGGCCGCATGATCCGCGACACCTTCGTGCTCGCCAAGCGCACCGTCACCAAGATGGTGCGCAACCCCGAGCAGTTCATCGATGTCACCGTGCAGCCCATCATCATGACGGTGCTCTTCGTCTTCATCTTCGGTGGTGCCGTTGCGGGCGATACGGCCAACTACCTGCCGTTCGTGCTTCCCGGCATCGTCGTGCAGACCATCATGTTCACCTCACTGACCATTGGGGTGAACCTCAATACCGACATCCAGAAGGGCGTGTTCGACCGATTCCGTTCGTTGCCCATCGCGCGGTCGGCCCCGCTGTTCGGAGCCGTCGTGGGTGACATCGTGCGCCATTTCATTGCGATCTCGGTCACGCTCATCTTCGGCGCCATCATCGGTTTCGTCTTCCAGACACCGTGGTGGCACGTGCTCGCGGCCGTGGCACTCATGATCCTGTTTGCCGTCAGCCTGTGCTGGGTCTCGGTCTTCATCGGGATGCTCGCACGAAGCTCGGGCGCTGTTCAGGGCCTGTCGTTCCTCATCGTCTTCCCCCTGACCTTTGGCTCGTCGACCTTTGTGCCGGCCTCTACGCTTCCCGACTGGCTGCAGGGCTGGGTTGCCATCAACCCCGTGACTCACGTCATCGAAGCCATGCGCGGCCTCATCTCGGGTGCGGAGTACATGGCGCCGGGCGGCACGATCGTGGGAGAGGTGCTGTGGGTGCTCGCGTCGTGCGTCGTGCTCGTGGGCGTCTTCTTCCCCCTCGCGACCTGGGCTTACCGCAAGAAGATCTAGGGAAGCAGCTCTCGAAGCGCCTCCACGGCGACGGGACGCGTCGGCAATCCGCCGGTGCGTTCCGTCGCTGCTCGCGCGCCCGCCGCGAGGATCGCGATGACTCGCGGGTCGGTGGGATCCTCTGCTCCGATCACGGCGCTCGAGAGATCGAGGGCGCGCAGCGCCTCGGCTACGTCGCCACGCGCCATCGCAAGCATGCCGATGTCGAGAGCGACCGACCCCATCACAGGCTGGTCGTGGCTCGCGAGGGCGTACGTGATCGCCGCCCGCAGGGCGACCTCCGCGGCATCCGGATCGCCCTCCAGCAGGAAGATTCCCGCCCGACCAGCCTCAACCCAGGCCAGGATCTGCTCGGGCATGCGCGCCATCGCCGGCAGCACCTCCTCGAACCGCTCGAGATGCGCACGAGCACGATCGGGCTGCCCCAAGCTCACATACGCGGAGAGCGCCGTGGCGTGCACCTGGGCGATCGTGCGGACATTGGCCCCGGCCTCGGCCTCGGCGACAAGCGCCTCAACTCGTTCCCGTGCCTCGTCACTGCGGCCCATGCGGGTGAGCAGCGAGACCGACAGCGAGCGCTGTTGGGCAAGATCCCAGCTGCTGGTGATGCGGCGCATGTTCTCGGTGGACTCGTCACTCAAGCGGAGCGCATCGTCGAGCATGCCGTTGACCGACAACCATTCCGCGCGCATCTGTTGGGCCAACGCGAGGCCCCACCAGTCACCCAGATGGCTGAACTGGGCCACAGCAAGCTCGGATGCCTCGCCAAGGGCTGGCACGTCGCCCCGATTCTGCGCCGTCGCCGCGCGCACCACGTTGAGCACGGCGGTGGGCCACGCCGTGAGCCCCAAGTCTTCGCCCCGCGGCAACCGCACGCGCGTCATCCATCCCTCGCCGCCATCCATCGCAGCGGAGAATGCACCGATCACGGGCACGATTAGCTGCACGATATCGGGGGCGGCCGCACTGACCGTGATCGCGGGAAGGGCCGCGAGGGCGAGCGCGACCTGCTCTTCGTCGTCGGCTCGCTCTCCCCCATCGGTGTTGCCGCTGAATGCGGCCACGACGGGATAGACGAGATGGATCACTCGGGCGGCGTCGGAGTCGACGCCCGCCGCGAGGGGGCCCACCGCAGACAACCATGCTCGGGAGTCTGCCTCGCGGTCGCGGATCGTCCAGTACCAGAAGCACGCAATGGTCAGGTCGATCGCTTCACGCGCCATGCCCGCGCTTATCGCGAATCTCAACGCCGCTGCGAGGTTGTCTTCCTCGGCGTCGAACCACGTGAGCGCGTCGTGAATATCGGGCCCACGCAGCATCGCGTCACGGCGAGCCGCGGTGCGCGCCATGTGGCGCACCTGGCTCGCCCGGGCGTTCGCAAGTGCCTCCTGCTCCGCAAGGCGCTCGATGCCGTACTCGCGTATGGTCTCGAGTTCCCGATAGCGGCCGTTATTGCGCTGCAGCAGGGAGCGATCGACGAGGGCATCGAATACGGCGGGCGAGGTCAGGCCCATTGATCGCGCGAGCAGTGCTGCCTCTGACGCATCGGACCCTGCGGGATACACCGCAAAGTGCGACAACGCCGTGCGCTCATCGCTCGAGAGCAGGCTCCAGCTCCAATCGATCATGGCGCGGAGCGTCTGGTGGCGTGGCAGCGCGGTGCGAAAGCCGCCCGTCAGGAGGCTGAAACGGTCATCGAGGCCAGCGAGAACCTCGGCAGCCGACATCGTGCGGAGTCGAGCTGCCGCAAGCTCTATCGCGAGAGGCAGGCCGTCGAGTCGATCGCAGATCGTGCCCGCAATCTCGCGCTGGTCTGCCGTGAGCTCGGCACCCGTTGCCGCAGCGGCACGCTGGGAAAAGAGCTCGACCGCCTCTGCGCGGGGCAGCGAACCGACGGTCACGAATGATTCACCCGGAACGTTGAGGGGTTCGCGGCTGGTCACGAGCACAGTGAGGTGCGGCACGAGCCCCAGCAGGTCGAACACGAGGTCTGCGACCGAGTCGACAACATGCTCGCAGTTGTCGAGCACGAGCAACACGTCGCGTCCGCCCAGTGCCTCGAGCACCCTCCCTCGCGTATCGATGGGGTCGCCAGACGAATCACCCGTGCGAATCTCGCGCCCCGTCGCGCCGAGCACGGCCGACCACACCTCGAACGGCTCGACGGGAGCGAGCTCAACGAGTACCGATCCGGCGTGGGATCGAGCGGTCTCGACGGCCAGGCGGGTCTTGCCTGCCCCACCGGTTCCGATGATGGTCACGAGACGATGCGACGCAAGCTGATCGGCAATGGCCTCCAGCTCACGCTCGCGCCCGATCAGGTTGGTGAGCGGCGCAGGGATGCTCGAAACCACCCGCTGGGCGACAGCGACCCCACCAAGCTTCAGCGCGGCGTCACGATCTGCGAGCATGTCTCGCTCAAACCAGTCGAAGTTGTCGGAGGGAACCCACGGCTCGCCACGCCACAGGCCGAGGGCCTCGCTCGCGATCGCCGCGGCATCGCCGGGTGGGGCGGCGGACGCCGCGGCCACGAGATCCTGGAAGGCGAGCGCATCGACGTCGGCACGGCCGACCGCAAGCCGGTATCCGCCGGGCGTCGACTCGATGACGTCGGGCGGGAGCTGCGCGCGCAGCCGTGACACTATCGACTGCAGCGCCGCGCGGGTGTTCTCCGGAGCATCCATTGCCCAGATGTCTTCGGCAATCGACCGGTAGCTCACCGCGGAGCCCGCATCCACGGCAAGGCGGAAGAGCACCGCGACCTGCATGGTGCCTGAGACGTGAAGCTCACGCCCGGCGTGCTCGACGCGCAGCCCGCCCAGGAGTGAGATCTTCACGGCTCAACTCTAGAGTCGGCTACTCCACGGCGAGTGCTACCACGGGAGACACCTTGGTGGCCCGACGGGAGGGCGCGAGAGACGCCACCGCCGTGAGGAGGGCAGCGGCCACCACGATGACACCGAGCAGCGCGGGCGGCACGACCGGCACTACGAACGAGGGACCACCGGTCACGAGCGCGAGCATCGACTGCGCCCCGGCCCACCCGTAGAAGGTGCCCAGCACGAGCCCCACGAGCACCGCCGCAGCAGTGAGTTGTGCGCTCTCGGTGACGATCATGCGGCGCAGCTGGCGAGCGGTGAAGCCGAGCGCCCGCAAGAGCCCCAGTTCGCGAGTGCGTTGCATGACGCTCAGCGACAGGTTATTGACAAGCCCGACCGCCGCGATCAACGCGCTGAATCCAATGAGCACCGAGAAGATGACGACAACGACGTAGATGGTCTGGCTCGCTTCGGCCGCGCCCTCTTCGCCACTCAGGAGCCGGTCGAACAGTGCCTGGAAGGTGCCGCCCGCAACCCCGAACATCGTCACAAGCGTGACGCCGATCACAAGACCGATGGTGGTTCGCGAACTGCGCTCGGGATAACGAACCGCGTTCTCTGCGGCGAGCCGCGCCGCCGCGCTGCGGCCGAGGAGCAGCCCCACGAGGCGAAGGGCTCTCGGCATGATGAACTGCGACCCCAGCACGACCCCGGTAAACGAGAGCATTCCGCCCACGACCCCGATGAGTACACCCGCGGGGCTCACGAGGCCGGCAAGAATTCCGAGGCCCAGCAGCAGCATGCCCAGGGCGAAGAGCACGACCGCCGTCACGTTACGGCCGGTGTGGCGCGCGACGGCCTCCCAGCTCTGCTCGTGTGACGCTCCGATTGCCTGCATCGGCGACACCGTCAACACTCGCCGCGAGCCCACCCACGAGGCGATCCACGTGGTGAGCACAACGGCGAACACAGGGACAAGAATCACGGGCTCGAAGTACGAGAAGCTGAGTCGCGGAACGAAACCAGTGGCGGTCGCAACCGAGAGAATGGCGAACGTCACGACCGTGCCGACAACCATGCCGAGTAACGCTCCGATGATGCCCACCAGCAGACCCTCGCGAGCGACGACCTCCCGCTGGCTGCGGGCCGAAGACCCGATGAGCCGCATGAGGGCAATGGTGCGGGTGCGGCCCGCGATGATGGTTGAGAATGTGTTCGCGGTGACGATTGCTCCGACGTAGGTGGCGATCGCGATGAACACGAAGGCGACCGAGGCGAGGGCGACCGCGACGGCGGCGCTGGCACCAAACACATCGTCGGCCGAAATCACCTTGGCGAGGGCATCCGTGCCCTGCAGCAGGGCAACGCCGAACGTGGAGCTCAGGGTTGCGACGAGGATGCTCGGCGCATGGTCACGCGGGCTGAACCGGCTCATGCTGCCGCCTCCATCTCGAGCATGAACGCGCTGATCTCGGCAGCCGTGGAGCGGCCGCGGTCTTCGACAACCGCGCCGTCGGCGAGAAACAGGATGCGGTCGGCATAGCTCGCCGCGATGGGATCGTGCGTCACCATCGCGATCGACTGGCCATAGCTCGCGGCGGCCGACGCGAGCAAGGCGAGCACCTCCCGGCCGGTGCGGGAATCGAGGTTGCCTGTCGGCTCGTCGGCGAACACGAGCTCGGGGCGAGATCCGAGAGCGCGCGCGATCGCCACGCGCTGCTGCTGCCCGCCGGAGAGCTCGTGCGGGCGGTGACGCAGGCGATCGGTGAGCCCCAGCGACGCAATCAGTTCATCGATCCAGGCACGCTCGGTCTCGCTGGGCGTGCGGCCGTCGAGTTCGAACGGCAGGAGGATGTTTCCCTCGATGTCGAGCGTCGGCACGAGGTTGAATGACTGGAACACGAACCCAACTCGGCGGCGACGGATCATCGTGAGCTCCGTGTCGGTGAGGCCCGTAATGTCGGTGTTGCCGATGAAGACCCGGCCACTCGTGGGGGTGTCCAGGCCCGCCATGATGTGCATGAGCGTCGACTTGCCCGAGCCGCTGGGGCCCATGATGGCCGTGAACTCGCCAGCGCGAATTCCGATCGACACGTCGTTGAGGGCGGTCACCGTGGTGGCGCCCGATCCGTACGACTTGCTGAGCTGAGCTACGCGGGCCACAAGGCCGAGATCTGAAGTGGTGATTTCCATGAGTCAACACTCGCGGCGAGCGGGCATCCCGCGAATCGGCCTGCGGTCTCGCGCAGCTACATCGAGCGGATGATTCAGACCAGCCCATGCTCGTAGGCGAAGACCACGAGCTGCACGCGGTCGCGCAGCTGCAGCTTGCCGAGCACGCGACTGATGTGCGTCTTGACCGTGGCCTCGCTGAGAAACTCCCGCGCCGCGATCTCTGAGTTGCTGAGGCCGCGCGCTGCGAGCAGGAAGATCTCACGCTCGCGACTCGTGAGGGTCGAGAAGCTCGGCGGCGGGGCGGCCTTGGTCGAACCGAAGTGCTCGAAGAGCTCGCGGGTCGCCGATGCCGCGACCACGGAAGAACCCGCGTGCACCGTCCTGATCGAGGCGAGCAGAAACTCGGGATCGGTGTCTTTGAGCAGAAAGCCGCTCGCGCCGGCCCGGATGGCGCGCGCCGCCGCCTCATCCAGGTCGAAGGTGGTCAGCACGATGATGCGGGGCTTGCCACCTTTGGCAGCGGCGACGATTCCTCTTGTCGACTCGATGCCGTCCATCACGGGCATCCGGATGTCCATGAGTACGACGTCGGGCTTGGTGGCGGCGACCACGGCGATGCCTTCTGCGCCGTCACCTGCCTCGCCCACAAACTCGAGGTCAGGCTGCGACGAGACGAGCATGCGGATTCCCGCGCGAAACAACGCCTGGTCGTCGACGATGGCGACGCGGATCATGCGTGCACCGGCACCGGGATTGTCGCGGCAACCGCAAAGCTGTCGCCCACAGGCTGAGCCGTGAAGAGGCCTCCCACGAGCAGGGCACGCTCGCGCATCCCCGTGATGCCGTGGCCCGAGTGGGGGGCGTCGGCCTCCCCCGCGCGAAGCGGGTTGGTGATCGAGAGCGACGCGGCGTTGGGCGTCCAATCGAGAACAACCTCGACACGCCCGCCTACCTCGCCGTGTCGCAGGGCGTTCGTCAGCGCCTCCTGCACGATTCGGTAGATCGCCAGCTGTTGGCTCGCCGGCAGCACGGGCGCAGAACCGTTCTCGGTGAAGGCGACGTCAAGTCCGGATGCCCGCAGCTGGTCGATCAGTGTGGCGAGATCCGCGAGCATCGGCTGGGGACCCTGCTCCTGGTTGTGCCGCAGCTGGCCGAGAAGCATCCGCACGTCGGCCAGCGCCTCGCGCGCCGTCGCGGCGATAGTAGTGAGCGCCTCGTCCGCGGCGTCGGGGTCGTTCGGGGCGGCGTAGCGGGCGCCGTCGGCCTGGGCGATCACGACTGCGAGGGAATGCGCGACAACATCGTGCATGTCTCGGGCGATGCGGTTGCGCTCCTGCTCGATGACGACGGCGTGCTCGGCGAGGGCTTCGCGCGCCTTGCTCTCACGCGCGTTGCGGCGCGTGCGCACGAGCAGCCCGATAGTCCAGCTGATGCCGAGCAGCGCCGCGAACGCGATGAAGACGACCACCAACTGGAAGACGAGGGCCTGCGGCGTGCCGAAGAAGACCGGATCGCCCTCGGCTATGTATCCCGGCCTGCGAAACGTCACGTAAAGCGATGCCACGACCGCGCCGACGCCCGCCGAAGCCAACCCCGCCCACTTCACAGGAGGCACACCGTTGCGTGCCGTCGAGTACAAGACCACGAGAATCGCCAGGTTGGCGAGATCGGGCTCGACCCCGGAATACATCTGGATGATTGCGCCCGCCCAGGCCAGCCCCAGCGCGAGAGCGGGGCTCAGCCGGTTGACCGCTAGCGCCGCGCCCATGAGCAGGATCGCCACCAGGAAGGCACGGTTGTCGATCTGCATGGTCAGTCGGAGGGCCACGGCGAGCACCGAAACCGTGATGTCCAGCACGAGCTGGAAGGTAGTCAGGCGACGGAACATGCCCCCCACGCTATGCGCACTGCGGGGCATCCGGTGCGAATGTCAGCCCGTGAGCGACCAACATCATCCTGCGGATGTACGCCTAGAACCCGAGCCGACCGAGCTGCTTTGCGTCGCGCTGCCACTCCTTGGCGACCTTGACCCGCAGCGACAGGAACACCTGGCGGCCGACGAGCTTTTCGATCTCGGCGCGTGCCCGCGCTCCAACATCCTGTAGCCGCTCGCCACCGTGTCCGATGATGATGCCCTTCTGGCTGTCGCGCTCAACGAATAGGTTCGCGTAGATCTCGAGCAGGTCTTTCGTCTCGCTCTCGATCATGTCGTCGATCGTGACTGCGATGGAGTGCGGCAGCTCGTCGGTGACACCCTCGAGGGCGGCCTCCCGAATGAGCTCACTAATGCGCTCCTCGGTCGTCTCATCGGTGACGGCGTCGTCGGGGTAGAGCTTCTCCGAGACGGGCATGAGCTTGATGAGTTCGGTCGAGAGAATGTCGAGTTGCACCTTGTCGAACGACGAGATCGGGATGATCGCGTCCCAGTCACGCAATTCGCTGATCGCCTGCAACTGCTCAGCGACCCCCGGCCGCGACGAGGCGTCGATCTTGGTGACGATCGCGACCTTCTTCGCACGGGGGAACGACTCAAGCTGCTCGTTGATGTACTTGTCGCCGGGGCCGATCTTCTCGTTCGCGGGGATGCACAGGCCGATCACATCGACGTCGCCGAGCGTGGTCTGCACGATGCTGTTGAGTCGTTCGCCGAGAAGCGTGCGCGGACGGTGCATTCCGGGGGTGTCGACGATGATGAGCTGGCCGTGGGGTTCATGAACGATGCCCCGGATCGCGCGGCGCGTGGTTTGCGGCTTCGACGACGTAATCGCGACCTTCTCGCCCACAAGAGCGTTGGTGAGGGTCGACTTGCCCACGTTCGGGCGGCCCACAAAGGAGACGAATCCCGCGCGGAAAGGTTCAGTAGCCACGGTCTAGTCCGCTTTCTGTTGTTCTGAGAACGCCGCTTCGGCGTCGATGAGTGCCTGATCACGTTCGACGATGACCGTGCTGAGGCGTTTGCGCCGACCCTCGGTGCGATCCGCGGTGAGGATGAGGCCCGAGAATTCTGCGCTCGAGCCCGCGACGGGAAGCTTGCCGAGCACCTTGGTGAGCAGTCCGCCGACCGAGTCGACCTCATCGTCTTCGAGTTCGAGGCCGAACAGATCGCCCAGTTCGTCGATGGGCAGGCGTGCGCTCACGCGGTAGCGCCCCTCGCCCAGGTCTTCCACCTCAGCAACCTCGCGGTCGTACTCGTCGGAGATATCGCCCACGAGTTCTTCGATGAGATCCTCGAGGGTAACGAGACCCGCGATTCCGCCGTACTCGTCGACCACCATGGCGAGGTGGTTCGATTCGAGCTGCATCTGGCGCAGCAGACTGTCGGCCTTCTGCGACTCGGGCACGAAGAGCGCGGCACGCGCCAGCTGCGCCGCCGTGAGGGTGCCCGCATCGAGCGTCTGCTCATAGACCACGCGAGCGACGTCTCTCAGGTAGAGCACGCCGAGCACCTCGTCGATGTCATCGCCGATAACGGGGATGCGCGAGATTCCCTTGCTGAGAAACAGACCCATCGACGCGCCCATGCTGGCGTCCGATTCGATCGTGACCATGTCGGTGCGGGGAATCATCACCTCTCGCACAACGGTGTCGTTGAACTCGAAGATCGAGTGGATGAGCTCGCGGTCATCCTCTTCGAGCACCTCCAGCTCGGTAGCCTCATCGACCATGCTCAGCAGCTGTTCCTCGCTGGAGAATGTTGCCGTGCGGGGTCGGCCAGGCGTCACCCGGTTGCCGAGGGCCACGAGCGCGTCAGCGATCGGACCGAGGATGACGCGCACGCCACGCACCACGGGAGCGGAGAATCGCATGACCGCGCGCGCGTTCACCCGGCCGACACTGCGGGGGCTTGACCCGACGAGCACGAATGACGCCGCCGTCATGATGAGCGCGCTGAACAGCAGGGCCCACCACCAGTCAGTGATGTACGCAAATGCCAGGGTCACGAGCACCGCGGCCGTCGTCTCGGCCACGACGCGCATGAAGTTGAGCGCGTTGATGTGCGCACCCGTGTCGCGGGAGATGGCGATGAGCGACTTGCGGGCGCGGCTGGTCGCCGCAAGCTCGACGAGATCGGATCGGCTCAGCACGGTCAGCGCCGAGTCTGCTGCGGCGAGCAATCCGCCGAAGACAACGAGCAGCACTGCGACCGTGATGAAGATGCCGATCATCATGGTCGGCTACTTTCGTCGCTCAGCGAGCGCAAATCCCACGAGGATGTCGCGCTGGATGCCAAACATCTCTTTCTCGTCTTCGGGCTCGGCGTGATCGAACCCGAGCAGGTGCAGGATTCCGTGGGTGGTGAGCAGCAGCATTTCCTCGAGCGGTGAATGGCCCGCCGTCTCGGCCTGCGAGATGGCCACCTGCGGGCACACGACGATGTCGCCGAGCAGTCCGGCCGGCGTGATGTTGTCGTCGCTTCCGGGACGCAGCTCATCCATGGGAAAACTCAGCACGTCGGTGGGGCCGGGCTCATCCATCCACTGAACGTGCAACTGCTCCATGGCTGCCTCGTCAACGAAGACGATCGCCAGCTCCGCGTCAGGATGCACGCGAAGCTGGTCAAGCGCGTAGACGGCAAGCCGCTGGATGGCCTGTTCGTCGACCTCGACACCCGACTCGTTGTTGATCTCGATGCTCACGGTCAGCGACCCCAATTCTTGCGTTGGTCGCGCTTACGCGGACGATCCTGGCGCTCCTGGCGCTCAAACTTCTCGAGCTGCCTCTTGGCGTCCCACTTGGTGTACGCATCGACGATCTCGCCGACGAGCGAGTGGCGAACGACATCCGCGCTCGTCAGTCGTGAGAAGTGAATGTCGTCGATATCGCTCAGCACCTTGGTGACGAGCTGCAGGCCGCTCGCGCCCTCGGGCAGGTCGAGCTGGGTGATGTCACCCGTGATGACCATCTTCGAGCCGAAGCCCAGACGCGTGAGGAACATTTTCATCTGCTCGGGGCTCGTGTTCTGCGCCTCGTCGAGCACGATGAAGGAGTTGTTGAGGGTGCGACCGCGCATGTAGGCGAGCGGTGCCACCTCGATCGTGCCGGCCGCGAGCAACTTGGGCACGAGATCGGGATCCATCATCTCGTTGAGGGCGTCGTACAGCGGGCGCAGGTAGGGGTCGATCTTGTCGGTGAGCGAGCCCGGCAAGAAGCCCAGGCGCTCCCCCGCCTCGATCGCGGGGCGACTGAGGATGATGCGATCAACCTCTTTTCGCTGCAGCGCCTGCACGGCCTTCGCCATCGCGAGGTAGGTCTTGCCCGTACCCGCGGGGCCGATGCCGAACACGATCGTGTTGAGGTCGATTGCGTCGACGTACTCTTTCTGGCCGAGCGTCTTCGGTCGAATGCTCTTGCCCTTGGAGACGAGGATCGCCTGGCTGAGCAGTTCTGCGGGGCTGCCCTGCTGTGCATCGAGGATGCGCGCCGACGAGGTCACCTCGGTGGGGCCGAGATCCTGGCCTCCGCGCACCATGAGCACGAGTTCGTCGACGAGGTCGCGGGCAGCGTGAACCTGCCCGGCGTCGCCGCTGAGCGAGATGTGGTTTCCGCGCACGAGCACGTCGACGAGGGGGTACTGCTTCTCAATGGTCTGCAGGAGTCGATCCTGCGGGCCGAGCAGACGAACCATCGCGACGCCGTCGACCTCGATCTCAATGTGGATGAGGTCAGCCTGGTTGTCACTGGTGGGTAGGTCGCTAGAGGGCAAGGGAGCCTTCCGTGAGGGTCTCGCCCGCGCTGGTTCCCAGCACATGGGCGTGAACGTGAAAAACGGTTTGACCGACGCTTTCGCCGGTATTGAACACGAGGCGATACTCGCCGTCGGTGTATTCGTCGGCGAGCGCCTGCGCAGTGAAGACAACAAGCGCGAGCAGCTCGGGATTCCCGGCCGCGAGCTCGGTGACGTTGGTGAATTGCTGCGTCTTGGGAACCACGAGCAGGTGCACGGGTGCCTGGGGAGCAATGTCGCGGAACGCGATGACGTCGTCGTTCTCGTACACGATGTCGGCAGGGATCTCCCTAGAGACGATGCGCGAGAAGATCGAGGGCGTTTCAGGCATAACTCAAGCTTAAGGGCGAGATCACCAGCGGCCCAGCTTCACATTGAGTACCGCAAGCGCGGCGGGGCCCGCCGTGGAGGTGCGCAGAACCTCGTCGCCCAGGCGCACGATGGATGCCCCGGCCGCCGCGAGCGCATCGAGCTCCTGGGGCGCAATCCCGCCCTCCGGGCCGACGACGAGCACGAGGTCCCGGTCATCAACGGTGAGGTCGGCGAGGGTTTCTGCTGCGGTGGGCTCGAGAACGAGCATCCTCGTGGCCTCGCCCAACTTCACCAGTTGCTTCGTGGACACGAGATCGAGAACGTCGGGCACCCACGCGCGAAGCGACTGTTTGCTCGCTTCACGAACGACGGCCGACCAGCGATCACGTCCCTTGGCGACCTTGGCGCCCTCCCAGCGGGAGATGCTGCGGGCGGCCGACCAAGGGATGACCCCGTCGACTCCCAGTTCGGTTGCCGCCTGAACGGCGAGCTCGTCCCTGTCGCCCTTCGCGAGCGCCTGGGCGAGAAACACGGCGGGTTCGCGGCGCGGCGCCTCGGTCGCGACGGCCACCTCGATCGTGAGCTGCGTGTGCTCGGCGACAACGACCGGTCCGGAGACGATGAGTCCCGCACCATTGCCGATCGACACCGTCTCGCCAACCGCGAGCCGGCTCACCGTGACGGCGTGCCGGGCCTCGGCTCCTGTGAGCGACACCGTGTCGCCCACGGTTGCCGACGCGAGCGCCTCATCGAGGTAGAAGTGCGCCACTCGGCCTACAACCCCATGAAGCGGTCGCGGAGCTTGGTGAAGAGCCCCTGCTGGAAGTGGGCGAAGTGCGGTGCGGGCTGCTTGCGCGCGCCCGCGAGCTGCTTGATGAGGTCTTGCTCCTTGCCGCTGAGCTTGGTGGGGGTCATGACCTGCACGCCGATCTTGAGGTCGCCCCGGCCGTTGCCACGCAAACGAGAGACGCCGCGGTCTTTGACCGTGATGACCTCTGCGCTCTGGGTACCGGGCCTGATCTCGAGGTCAACGTCGCCATCGAGCCCCTTGAGCGTCGTGCGGGTGCCGAGAATGGCATCCGTCATCGCCACCTCGATGGTCGCGAGCAGGTCATCGCCGTTGCGGCTGAAGGTCTCGTGGTGCCGCACCTTGATCTCGAGGAACAGGTCCCCTGCCGCACCGCCCGCGGGGCCAACCTCGCCCTGGCCGGGCATCTGCAGGCGCAGACCGGTATCGACACCGGCGGGGATGTCCACGGGGATCTTGCGGGTTGCGCGCACGCGCCCCTGCCCCGCACACGTCGTGCACGGGTTGGCGATGATCGAGCCGTAGCCGCGGCACGTACCGCACGGGTTTGACGTGACGACGTTGCCGAGCAGGCTGCGCATCGTGCGCTGGATCTGGCCCGAGCCGCCACAGATGTCGCAGCGCACGGGCGAGGTGCCTGGTGCGCAACACGAGCCGTTGCAGGTGGCGCAGAGGATTGCGGTGTTCACCTCGATGTCGCGCTTGGTGCCGAAGATCACCTCGTCGAGCTCGACCTCGACGCGCACGAGGCCGTCCTGGCCGCGCTCGCGGCGTGAGCGGGGGCCCGTCGTGCGCCCGCCTCCGCCGAAGAACGTCTCGAAGATGTCACCGAAGCCACCGAAGTTGGCCCCACCGAAGCCCGGCTGGGGGCCGAGGTCGTACTGTTGGCGTTCGTTGGGATCGCTCAGCACGTCGTAGGCGTGAGTCACGAGCTTGAATCGCTCGGATGCCTCGGCACTCGGGTTTACGTCTGGGTGCAGCTCGCGAGCGAGCTTGCGGTAAGCCTTCTTGATCTCTTCGGGTGTCGCATTGCGCTCGACACCCAGCACCTCGTAATGGTCTGCCACGTTCTTCTACTGATCCTTAGATTTTCAGTCTTCGCCGAGCAAGCGAGAGAGGTAGCGAGCTACCGCCTTCACCGCGGCCATGTTGTTCGAATAATCCATGCGCGTTGGACCCAACACTCCGAGTCGCGCCACGCTTCCCCCCGACGACGAGTATCCGCTCGTCACCACAGATGTCTCCCCCAGGCCGAAGCCCGCGTTCTCCCTGCCGATGCGGGTCGAAACCCCTCCGGGCTCGACCTCCATTTCGCCGAACAGGCGCAACAGGGCAACCTGCTCCTCAATTGCCTCGAGCACTGGATAGATGCTGCCCGTGAAGTCTTCTTCTGTGCGCGCGAGGTTCGCCGCGCCCGCCATCACGAGGCGGTCCTGCCGGTTGGCGAGCACCTGTTCGACGAGGCTCGACGTGACCTTGGTCACAACCGGCCGGCGTTCGGGGGCGAACACGGTGTCGAACGTGCGGAGAGTCGCTGCGGCCTCCGTGAGCGACTGGCCCGACAGGGCAGAGTTGAGCTTGGCGCGAAGCTCGCCAAGAAATTCGTCGTCGAGGGGTTCGTTGACGTCGATGAGACGCTGCTCGACTCGGCCCGAATCGGTGATGAATACCGTCATGAGGCGCGTGGGATTCAGCGGCACGAGCTCGACGTGGCGAACGCGCGAGGTTGCCAGCGACGGGTACTGCACAAGCGCGACCTGATGGGTGAGCTGAGAGAGCAGGCGAACTGTGCGTGTGAGCACGTCATCGAGGTCGACAGACTGCCCGAGGAAGGTCTCGATGGCGGTGCGCTGGGCCGGCGAAAGCGGACGGAGGTCGGCAAGCTGGTCGACGAATACGCGATAGCCCTTATCGGTCGGAACGCGACCCGACGAGGTGTGGGGAGCGGTGATGAGCTCTTCGTCTTCGAGGAGCGCCATGTCGTTGCGAATGGTCGCTGCGGAGACTCCGAAGGAGTGGCGATCAACGATTGACTTCGAGCCGACGGGCTCGCGGGACGCCACATAGTCCTGCACGATGACACGGAGCACTTCAAGCCCACGATCGGATACCACGCGTCCCCCTCCTCCCCTTGTTAGCACTCAAGAACACTGACTGCCAATTGTACCGTGACACACCGTGACCAGACCGTTGCACGCCGCGGTTGTGTAGCGCTACCTTGTGCTGACACCCCTCGTTCACCTGAAAGGCAACGAACCCATGACTGACCAGACCCCGCCCCCCGCCGCACCGCAGCCGGTCGCGCCGCTTACCCCGGCAGAAGACAAGCAGTGGGCGTCGTTCGCACACCTCGGCGGAATTATCGGCTTCCTGCCGTCACTCATCATCTGGCTGGTCTTCAAGGACCGCGGCACCGTGACGAACGTCGAAGCGAAAGAAGCGCTGAACTTCCAGATCACGATCACCATCGCCTACGTCGTGGGAGCAATCCTGTCGATCGTGCTCATCGGCGGCCTGATCTCGCTCGCGGCCTGGGTCGTATCGGTGATCTTCTCGATCATCGCCTTCCAGAAGGTCAACGCTGGCGGCTCGTACCGCTACCCGTTCGCGCTGCGCCTCATCAAGTAATTTCTCTTTTCGTCACTGAAGCCCGGGAGCACTGCTTCCGGGCTTCAGTGCGTGTGCTGCTTTAATGGCGGCATGTCTGAATCCACTCCGCCAGCAGATCCGTACACCACCGTGCAGCCGCTCAGCCCGAGCGACGAGAAGCTCTGGGCAACCCTCATCCACATCGGTGGGATCCTGTTCGGGTTCCTTCCCGCGCTCATCGGCTACATCGTGCTCAAAGACCGCGGCCCGTTCATCCGCCACCACAGCGCGACTGCACTCAACTTCCAGCTCACGCTGATCATCGCGTACGCCGTTGGCACCGTGACGTCGCTCATTCTGATCGGCCTCTTCGTGCTTCTTGCGGCATGGGTGCTGAGCGTCATCTTCGGCATCATCGCCGCCATGTCGGCCAACAAGGGCGAGTACTACACGTACCCGCTCACCATCAAGTTCGTTAGCTGACCAGTCGGCGCACGACCGCGTCAGCGAGCAGCCGCCCCCGCAGGGTCAGTTCGATCCGACCAGCGAGGGCGGCTCTCGCGTTAACGAGTTCGTCGGCGATGAGGCCGGCAACGGCCGTGCGTGCGGAGGCATCGAGCTCGGCTATCGGCAACCCCTCGCGCACTCGCGTGCGCAGGAGGATCGCCTCGACCCTCTGCGTCTCGGCGTCGAGCGTTTCGCGACCCGCCCCGGGAGAGTGTCCTGCCGCGATACGGTCGGCATAGGCCGCTGGATGCTTCACATTCCACCAGCGCACACCGCCGACGTGACTATGTGCTCCCGGTCCGATACCCCACCAGTCATGGCCCTGCCAGTAGGCGAGGTTGTGCCGGGACTGGAACTCGTCGCTCCGCGCCCAGTTGCTCACCTCGTACCACCCGTAGCCCGCCGCCTCGAGCCGTGAGTCGGCGAGCTCGTACATGTCGGCCTGCAGGTCGTCATCGGGCCGGGCGACGTCGCCACGCTTGATTTGTGATGCGAGCTTCGTGCCGTCTTCGATGATGAGCGCGTACGCCGAGATGTGATCGGGCTGCTGGGCGATCGCCTGGTCGAGTGAGGCTTGCCAGTCGGAGAGGCTCTCCCCCGGCGTTCCATAGATGAGGTCGAGGCTCACCTGGAGTCCGGCCTCGCGAGCCCACGCGACGACGAGCGGGATGCGCGCGGGGTCGTGAGTGCGCTCGAGGGTTGCGAGCACGTGAGGCACGGCGGACTGCATCCCGAACGACACGCGAGTGAAGCCCGCGGCACGGAGCGCGAGCAGGTACTCGCGATCGACCGAGTCGGGATTCGCCTCGGTCGTGACTTCGGCGCCCGGTTCGAGGCCCCAGGTGTCGATGATCGAGCGCAGCATCGTGGTCAGATCGGTCACGGGCAGCAGGGTGGGCGTTCCGCCGCCGAAGAAGACGGTGGAGACGCGGCGCTGCGGCAGTCCCGCATCGTGCAACACGCCCGCGGCGAGGGCAACCTCGGTCACGGCCTGGCTGGCGTAGTCGCTGCGTTTGGTGCCGCGAAGTTCCTCGCTCGTGTAGGTGTTGAAGTCGCAGTACCCGCAGCGAACCCGGCAAAAGGGCACATGAACGTAGACGCCGAAGTGACGGTGGCCCGCGCCATCCACGACACTCTCGGGCAGGTGGCCGTCGAGCGGGGCCGGGTCTGCGATGGGCAGTGCGCTGGGCATCAGCGCGGCTCGAGGTGAAAGACCCGGATGCTTCGATGCGCGGTCTTCTCGTAGTCCCGGTAGTGCGGCCACTGCTGCTCGAGCTCGGGCCACGTCGCGTCAGCCTCGGCCTGGCTCAGCAGCCGCGCCGTCACGGGGTATAGCCGGCGGCGGTAGTGCACTTCCGCTGCCGGGTTGGCGATGAGATTGCCGCTCCAGGCCGGGTGCTTCTCCAGCCCGAAGTTGCTGCCCCCGATGTACCACGAGCCGTCGGGCTGCGGGAAGCACATGAGCGGCGTCTCGCGCCGGATTCCGGTTTTCGCGCCCGTCGTGAACAACATGAGCGAGGGGATCATAGGGGCCGAGAGCTTCAAGCGCCCTCCCGAGAGATGGAAGAGCGCCCTGTCGACCGGGGTGATGAGCGGCCGAAGCACGAATCGTGCGGGGCTTCGCATGAGCGCGGCGGTAAAGGCTCGCGCCGTGCGGTTCATTCGTCCATTCTCCCATTGAGAGAATGGACTGTGAGCACGTACATCCTCTGGGACATCGACGGAACCCTGATCTACAACAACGCGAGCGGTGGCGCCCTCTACGTGGACTCGATCGAGCACGTCACGGGTGTGCGGCCGACCGAGCGGGTCGCCAACCCGCATGGCATGACCGAGGGCCAGCTGCTCGCGGCGATTCTCGAAGTGAACGGGCTCGACGCGAACGACATCGATGAGGTGCTCGAGCGCCTCGACGTGCTGTCGCTCGAAGCCCACGAGGCGGGCGACGTGCGTCACGCCACCGATGGCGCCGCCGCCGCGATCGCGGCGTTCGCCGAGCGTGGGTACACGAACGCGCTGCTCACAGGAAACGGGCCGAATCGCGCTCGCTACAAGATCGTGGCAGCTGGGTACAACCCCGATGACTTTGACTGGACCCACTCCTATTTCGGTCACCAGTCCCCCACCCGGCACCACCTCACGGCCGATGCGCGCCTTGGCCTCGACGGTGCGCGTGCCGTCATCATCGGCGACACCCCAAAAGATGGCGAGGCGGCAGACTCCGCGGGAATCCCCTTCATCGGCGTCGCGACGGGCGCCTACACGGCCCAGGAACTGCGTGAGACCAACGCCATCCTCGTGGTCGACGACCTCGTCTCGGGTCTCGACGCCGTGCTCGAGGTTATTGCTCGTTCGTGACGCGATCGCCGATGGGCACGGCAAGCGCGCGCAGGTAACGCCGGGTGTACATCTCCTGCATGAGCCGCAGCACGGGTGAGATCGCTCGCCACCACCGATTGCTCGGTCGGGAGAAAGCCCGCACCGTGAGCCAGACCGAGCCGTCATCCTTCTGCTCGACCACGAAGGCCTCCTCACCCATTTCGGGATGCCCGTCGAGGGTGCCATAGGCAAACCCTTTGCGGAACGGCTCATCGATCAGGTAGACCACCCGCACGGGCGACTTGAACGAGAACGGGCCGAAGATCGGTGTGACGAGCACGGCTGTGTCTCCCGGGGCGGCAAAAGGTGTGCCGTCTGGGCCAAACATCGCGTCGAGTCCCACGGTCGCAGCGGGAATCGGGGTGCCGTCGTCTTGGAAACTGATGGGGATGTACGTGCTCTCGCGCACCTCGGGCGGCGAGTCCACGTGTTCGATCGCGAAGCCGCTGCCCTTCTGGATTCCCCAGGACAGTGCCGAGTGCCAGGCGTACTGAAAGCGAGCATCCCCGTGCCCAATGCGCGCGCGCCGCTCCACGGGACGGTAACCGGCGGGTGGGTACCTGAGAAAGTCGGCGGCCTGGGTTGCAGCAACAGCCCCATAGTTCACCGGCTGCTGCCATAGCTCGCGCATATCGCAATTCTAGGGATGAGCGAGGTTCACTGCCGTGTGATAAACACCCGGCGCGGCGCTCTACTTCTTCTTGACCTCGGTGTCGCCCGAGAGAGCAGCAATGAAGGCCTCCTGGGGCACCTCGACGCGACCGACCATCTTCATGCGCTTCTTGCCCTCCTTCTGCTTCTCGAGCAGCTTGCGCTTGCGGGTGATGTCACCGCCGTAGCACTTGGCAAGAACGTCTTTACGCATGGCCGAGATCGACTCGCGCGCGATGATGCGGGCACCGATCGCCGCCTGGATCGGCACCTCGAACTGCTGGCGCGGGATGAGCTTCTTGAGGCGCTCCGTCATGAGCACGCCATAGGCGTACGCCTTCTCGCGGTGGACGATCGCGCTAAACGCGTCGACGGCCTCACCCTGCAACAGGATGTCGACCTTGACGAGGTCGGCCTCCTGGTCACCGCTCGGCTCGTAGTCGAGCGACGCGTACCCCGCGGTCTTGCTCTTGAGCTGGTCGAAGAAGTCGAAGACGATCTCGCCCAGGGGCATCATGTACTTGATCTCGACGCGGTCTTCGCCGAGGTAGTCCATGCCGATGAGCGCCCCGCGGCGCGACTGGCACAGCTCCATGATGGTTCCGACGTAGTCCTTGGGGGCGAGGATCGCGGCACGCACCATGGGCTCGGTGACGTGCGCGATCTTGGTTCCGCTCGGGAACTCGCTGGGGTTCGTGACGGTGTACTGCTTCTTGTCTTCTGTCGTGACCTCGTAGGTCACCGACGGTGCCGTCGAGATGAGGTCGAGGCCGAACTCGCGTTCGAGGCGCTCGGTCACGATCTCGAGGTGAAGCAGACCGAGGAAGCCACAGCGAAAACCGAAGCCGAGGGCGACGGATGTCTCGGGCTCGTAGTTGAGCGAGGCATCCGACAGCTTCAGCTTGTCGAGCGCTTCGCGCAGGGCCGGGTAGTCGCTGCCGTCAATGGGATACAGGCCCGAGAACACCATGGGCTTCGGGTCGGTGTACCCGGGAAGCGCCTGGGTGGACGGCTTGGCGGCGTTGGTGACCGTGTCGCCCACCTTCGACTGCCGCACATCTTTCACACCCGTGATCAGGTAGCCGACCTCGCCGACTCCGAGACCCTTGGTGGGGGTCGGCTCGGGCGAACTCACGCCAATCTCGAGCAGTTCGTGCACGGCGCGCGTCGACATCATCTGGATGCGCTCGCGCGGGCTGAGCTTGCCGTCGATCATGCGCACGTAGGTCACGACGCCGCGGTAGGTGTCATACACCGAGTCGAAGATCATTGCACGAGCGGGAGCATTGGGGTCGCCCACGGGAGCGGGGATGAGTTCGACGACGCGGTCGAGCAGGGCTTCGACACCAACGCCGGTCTTGCCACTCACGCGCAGCACGTCGTCGGGGTCGCCGCCGATCAGTTGAGCGAGCTCGCGCGCGTACTTGTCGGGCTCGGCCGCGGGAAGGTCGATCTTGTTGAGCACCGGGATGATCGTCAGGTCGTTTTCGAGGGCAAGGTAGAGGTTGGCGAGCGTTTGCGCCTCAATGCCCTGCGCCGCGTCGACAAGGAGGATCGCGCCCTCACAAGCGGCGAGGGAGCGCGAGACCTCGTAGGTGAAGTCGACGTGACCGGGCGTGTCGATCATGTTGAGGGCGAAGGACGTGCCTTCGAGCGCCCACGGCATGCGCACGGCCTGGCTTTTGATGGTGATGCCGCGCTCGCGCTCGATGTCCATGCGGTCGAGGTACTGGGCGCGCATATCGCGGTCGCTCACGACGCCCGTGATGCCGAGCATGCGGTCGGCGAGGGTCGACTTTCCGTGGTCGATGTGCGCGATGATGCAGAAATTGCGAATGAACGCCGGGTCGGTTGAGGCAGGCTCGAGGGACTTCAGCGCGCGGGGAGACATGACCCGTAATTCTCTCACGACCCGCGACCGCCCTCGACACCCTCCGATCGCTGACGTAGGGTGCAGGTAACGCGGTGACCGGGGAGTCGCGCGTGACAACGGCGGGGGCCTATGGGCAGCTCTGGTCAAGAGCACTGGGGATCTCGCACATGTCAGGTAAAGCCGTACTCTCAACGACGCTCGCACTCACCCTCGCGATAGCGACCGCGCCGCTCGCTGCGGCGGCCGCGCCGTCAACGGTTATCGACTTCAGCGCGACGGGCTACACGGTGGGAGCACTCAAGCCGGCCGGACAGAACGGCTGGATCCAGGCGAAGGTCGCCGACTACTCGCTCGTCGAGAACTCGTCCTACGCGCACGCGGGCCTGCCGGCGTTCGGCCGCAGCCTCCAGTTCTCCAACGCCACGATCCCGTCAGGCGGCACACACCTCGTGAGCCCGCTCATCGACGCTGCCGGCGAACCCAGCACTACCGCCCTCGCCAACACCTTTGACGCAAAGTTCACGGTCGCCTCGGCGACGGGCCTGCTTCAGGAGGGTCTCGGAGTGGATGTCGCCCTCGACGGCGCATCCCGCTACGGCGGAGTCATCAACCTCAGGCACACGGCTGCCGGCCTTGAGATCGGGTCGTACTGGGTTCCCTCGGATGCAACCACGGCAGACAACGCCAACTGGCGCTCGGCCGTGTTCACAACGGTCGATGCGACGGTGCCCCACACCGTGCGGTTCGTGGCAACCTTCCTCACCGATCAGCCGGACGCGGTGCAGGTGTTTGTTGACGACGCTCTCGTCTCGGGTGGCTCCGGCGTGACGACATGGGAGTACTACAACACGATTGCAGCATCGGGCGGCGACCGCTCCGTCGATTCCTTGTCCTTCAAGTCGAGCGCGAGCGCACCCACCGTGTCGGGCATCGGCTACACCGCGGGCATCCCGGCCCTGCCGTCTGCTGCGGGCAACGGTTTTCTGTTCGCCGACATCTCGTACGCGGTGTCGAACGCGGCGCCGCCGCTACCGACCGTCGAACCTGACCTAGCCGACGCGCCCTCGGGTGCGCCCGACGCCACCATCACGCTTGCTGATGACTCGGTCTCCAACGGACAACTCGAGGCCACCGCCTCGGGATTCCTTCCGTATGAGAACGTCTGGGCGACGTTCTATCCCGACCCGACGTTCGGCGGTTGGTTCCAGGCCGACGTGAACGGTGCCCTCTCTGTGACGGTGCCGCTTCCGTCAGGGCTCACTTTCGGTGCACACACGATCGAGCTGACCGCACAAACCACGGGGCGCATCGCGGCCGCGACCTTCACCAAGATCCCGGTGCCGCTGCCGACCACTCCCCCGACGCTCCCCGCGGAGGCCGACCCCAGCCCGGATGCCGCGCTAGTCCTTTCCGAGACGAGCGTGACCGGCACAAGCATTGGCTTCAGCGCAACGGGCTACCTGCCTTACGAGAACGTGTTCGCGACAGTCTTCGCTCCCGCGGCTTTCGGCGGCTGGTTCCAGGCTGACGGCGAAGGCGCGATCGCTGGCACCGTCGTGCTCGCCGCCGATCTTGCATACGGCTCCCACGTGCTGCAACTAACGGGCACTGATGCGCAGCGCACCGCCGCGGCCACCTTCACCAAGGCGGCGGTTGCCCTACCTACCGAACCGCCGACACTTCCGCTAGCGCCCGACGCCAACCCAGACACGGTGGCCGAGCTCACAGACACGACCGTGAGCGGCGCGAGCCTGCAGCTCAGCGCGAGCGGCTTTGGAGCCTTCGAGAATGTCTCCGCGGTGTTCTTCCCGCAGCCCACGTTCGGCGGCTGGTTCCAGGCCGACGCGAACGGGGTGATCTCGGGCACGATCGCGCTGCCCGCAGGCCTCCCTGCGGGCAGTTACACGCTTCAGTTCACGGGATCTGTGACCGCGTGGGTTGCATCCGTCGAGTTCGAGCGCGTGGTGGCAGCGGTGCCCGACCCGGGCGCACCGGTGCCCGACCCGGGCACACCGTTGCCCACCCGGCCGCTCGCGGCGACGGGAATGAGCATCGCGGGTCCGTCGATTCTCGCGCTCAGCCTGCTGGTGGCGGGAGCAATGGCCCTGATCGTCAGCCGAAGAACCCGCCGAGGGCGGCCAGACCAGCGAACGGAAGCAGCAACGAAATCCCGATGATGGTGAAGACGACGCCGATCGCGCTGACGGCGCCGGTGATGATTCCCCAGATGGCGAAGTTCTTGGATGCGGGCTCCTGACGCAGCGCGATAATGCCGACAATGATGGCGGGCACGCCCAGCCAGAACTGGAAGCCCGTCGCGATAGCGGTAATGCCGAGTACGAGTGAGACGATGCCCAGCGTCTTGGTCGCTGTGGGGGTGGCGGTCGTCGGGGGTGCGGTTGTGATTGTTTCCATGCCTCAAGGCTACGAACGGGGAGTGCGGCCCGGTATGCGGTTAACCCCCGGTTTTGTGCGGGAGCCTGCTCAACCCCTCCACCAGTTGCTCTCGGTTCGAGGCAAGGCAGACGCGAATCCAGCCCTCGCCCGAACGCCCGAAAGCGCTGCCCGGGGCGACCGAAACCCTGTGCTCGAGCAGGAATTGCTCGGCCCAGTCCGCGACATCTCCGCCTGAGGCGAAGCTCACGTCGATCCAGAGGTAGAAGGCACCACCCGGCTGGAGGTAGTGGATGCCGCGCTCGTCGAGCAGCGCTGTGGCGGCCTCGAGATTTGCGCGGTAGTGCGCGCGTGCATTCTCGACATGACCCTGCTCGCCCGTGACCGCGGCGAGGGCTGCGTACTGTCCGGGCGCACTCGCGCAGCTGATCGATGCCTCCTGCACCGTGCGCATGGTGTGCGCCATCCCGGGCGGCGTCACAAGGTAACCGATGCGGATTCCCGTCATCGCGTAGGTCTTCGAGAGCGAGAAGACGCTGAATACCCGGTTGTCGTCGTCGAAGCTCGCCGTACTGAGATGCGGCTCGCCCCACGTAAAGGCCTCATAGACCTCGTCGCTGATGATCCACAGGTCGTGCCGCTGGGCGAACGCCACCAGGTCGCGCAGCACCCGCTCGGAGAAGATCGTGCCCAAAGGGTTGGACGGGGAGTTGATGATGAGAACGCGGGTGCGGTCAGTGACGAGACGCTTGAGCTCAGCAACATCCGGCATGAATCCGGCATCGGCCCGCAGCGGGTACGGCACCGGCACCGCCTCGAGCATGCGTGCGTTCATCGTGAACGTCGTGTAGCCGGGGTCGGGCAGCAGCACCTCGTCGCCCCGCCCGAGGGTGAGGGCCATAGCCTGATGCAGGCCCTGCGTGGCACCCGCCGTCACCCAGACCTGCTCGGTGTCGACGTGGATGTTGTTGACGGTGGCGAGTTTCTCGACGATCGCCTCGCGCAGCACGGCAATGCCGCCGTTGGCCGTGTAGTTGGTCTCGTCGGCGTTCCACGCGGCCTTGGCTGCCTCGGCAATGTGGGGCGCTACCGCGACATCCGGCTCCCCCACTGCGAGCGAAATCACGTCGGGCAGGCGAATGGCGATCTCATGGATGCGGCGAATGCCGCTGCCGGGAACGGCGAGGATGTGCTGGGCCAGCTGGGGCATGCCCTCAGGCTATTACCATCGAGGGATGCCCCAGTCCGTCGTGCTCGTGCACGGCCTCCGTACCTCGTCGAGCATGTGGCGTGGGCAGGTTTCGGCGCTCGAAGCGGCCGGACATGAGGCCATCGCGATCGACCTGCCCGGGCACGGCAGCCGCATGGCGGAGCGCTTCACGCTCACGGGCGCGGCCGACGCGATCGGCGACGCCGTCGCCTCGGCGTCTCACCCCGTGTTCTTGTGCGGATTCTCGCTCGGCGGTTATACGTCCATTCACTGGGCCGGCGGCATCCCGTCGGGCGCCTCGCACCGCATTACGGGGCTGCTCGCCGCGAGCTGCGGCACGCAGCCGTACCGGATCGTGCTCGACTCGTGGCGGCTCGCGGCGCGCGTCATCCACAGGTTTCCCGACCGCGGGCTCGCTCTCAACAACTGGGCGGTGCGTGCGGCAGTGCGCGATCCCGAGCTCGCGAACGATGTCATCAGCGGCGGGGTCGCGCTCGAGGTGATGGATGACGCGCTGCGCGAGCTACGTAACCTGCACCCCGTGTCGTCGCTCAGCACCATCGACGTACCGATCTTGGTGGTGAACGGATCACTCGACCACTTCCGTCTCGAGGAGCGCCGCTACCTTGCCGCCGCACCCAATGCGCGCCTCATCCATGTGCCGGGGGCGACCCACATGGTGTCGCTCACGAGACCCGCCGAATTCACGCGTATCCTGCTTGATGCGGTGGACTCGGTCGCGCCGTGATGGTAATGTTGACCCTTGGCTTCCGCGTAGTTTCGCTTCTGGAGCTTCGCGAGTAACTCTCTCCCGGGATAGAACGACGTTCTCCCCTGACAAACAAAGGCATAAACGTGGCAAACATCAAGTCGCAGATCAAGCGCATCGGCACCAACAAGAAGGCTCAGGACCGCAACAAGGCCGTCAAGAGCGAGGTCAAGACCGCTGTTCGCGCCACCCGCGAGGCCATCACCGCTGGTGACAAAGACAAGGCCGTAGCGTCGCTCGCCGTCGCCGGCAAGAAGCTCGACAAGGCCGCCAGCAAGGGCGTCATCCACAAGAACCAGGCAGCGAACCGCAAGTCGGCCATCGCCAAGCAGGTTGCGGCACTGTAGCCACACTTTTCGGAAGGGCCCCGCTTCGGCGGGGCCCTTCTTCGTTAACGCAGCTGTTCGCCGCGGTTGGCAATCACGCCGATCATGCGCTCGAGGGCAAAGACCGGGTCGCGACCGAGCCCCTTGATCTGCTCGTCGGTATCAGCAAGCGATTCGATTGACCGGCCCAGACCCTCGTCGCTCCAACCCTGCAGGTCGCGACGGGCACGATCCACCTGCCACGGTGCGAGACCGAACTTCTGGGCCAGCTGGCCCGCGGGGGCGTTCTGGCCCGAGAGCTTGGCCATCGTGCGCAGCTTCGACGCGAAGGCCGCGACGATGGGAACGGGGTCGGCACCCGAGGCAAGAGCGTGGCGCAGCAGCACGAGGGCTTCTCCGCGACGGCCTGCGATCGCAGCATCCGCGACCTTGAAGGCGTTCGTTTCGATGCGACCGGAGTAGTACTTCTCGACGGTGGCCTCGGTGATCTCTTCACTCGCGTCGGCGAGCAGTTGCTGGCACGCCGCCGCGAGCTCGGCGAGGTCGTCGGAGAACGCGGAGACGAGAGCACGCAGCGCCCCGCCCGTGATGCGTCGGCCGGCCGCCTTGAACTCGGCGGCGGCGAAGTCTTGTTTCTCGGTGTCTTTTTTGAGCTCGAGGCACGAGATCTCGATGCCTGCCCCGCTGCCCGCACGAATCGCGTCGAGCAGCTTCTTGCCTCGTACGCCGCTCGAGTGGCGCAACACGAGGTAGGTGTCGTCGGCGGGATGCTGCAGGTAGGCGATCGTTTCGGTGATGAACGCGTCGGTGCACTTCTCGACCTTGACCACTCGGATCAGGCGGGGCTCGTTGAACAGCGATGGGCTCGCCAGGGTGATGAGCTCGCCCGGACCGTACTGGTCTGCTTCGATGTCGTGCACCTCGAGGCTGGGGTCTTCGGTGCGAAGCAGGTCGCGCAGCGAGCGGATGGCGCGATCGGCCAGGTACTCCTCGGGCCCGCTCACGAGAATCACGGGTGCCGGGCGCATTTTGTCCCACGTGAGCTGGGGAATCTGGGACTTGGGGGCTGCCACGCGTCAAGCTTAACGTTCGGTCCAGACAGTGACCGACCCCGCCGTCGTACCGGGCGCGATCAGGATGAGGCCGTGCTGGTCGGTACGCAATGGCGTGGTTTCTTGACGAGCAAGAATCTCAAGCAGTTCGTCGGTGGGATGCCCGTAGCCGTTGTCAGCGCCCACGCCGATCACCCCGACCGTCGCATCCAGCCGTTCGTACATGTGCGGGCTCTGATCGGCAGAACCGTGGTGGCTCACCTTGACCACATCGACGCCGGCCAGACGCGGGTTGGCACTGAGCACCCGGTTTTGGGCATCTTCACCGAGGTCGCCGAGAAACACCGAGCTCAGGCATCCGGCAACGCATTGGCCGGTCGGCCGAAAGTCGACGGTGACGCTCGCTTCGTTGCCGGGCTCGATGCCCGCGAGTCGCTCGGGCGGCCACAGCACCTGCCAGCGCAACTCGCCGAGCAGTCCGCCTCGCCCGCGACTCACCTGCTCGACCGTCGCGCCAGCGGCCGCCAACTCAGCAACCATGCGGTCGTCCGCGGCCTCGCCGCTCGGCCCCACGAAGACCGTGTCGACTCGTCCGTAGACCGCGCGCACCCCGCCGACATGATCGAGGTCGTAGTGGGTCAGCACGAGCACGTCGATGCGGCCGATGCCAAGCTCGCGAAGGCACGCCGCGAGCAGCGCGGGCTGCCGCCCCGTGTCGATGAGCGCGATCTGGCCGGCGCTTCGCACGACTACCGCATCGCCCTGCCCCACGTCACAGGCGGCGATCTGCCAGTCGGGACGCCCCCACTGGGTGAGGAGGTAACTCGTGCCGGCGACCGAAACATAGATGATGACGGTCGCGGCGATGCCCCACCGTGCCCAGCGTCGGCGGGACAGGGCCGCGTACACCCCCAGCGACGACACGGCGACGAGCAGCACGACGCCGGCGAACTCACCAGGCCACGGCAACTGTGCGAGGGGAAGCTCGGCACAGAAACGGGCGACGGCGGCGATCCATGCCGCGGGCACCCACGCCAGCTGGCACAGCACGTGCCCGAGCGGCGGTGACAGAGCGAGCACAACGCATGCGACCAGCCCGACGACTGTAGCGAGCGGCGCCGCGGGTGCGGCGAGAATGTTCGCGACGACGCCGTAGGTAGGCAGCGAGGCGTTGAGCAGAATGATCACGGGCTGGCATGCCAGTTGCGCCGCGAGAGGGATGGCGATGCCCAGGGCGATGGGGCGGGGCATCCAGCGTTCGAGCACCCGCGCGAGCGGATTCGCGAGCAGCAGCAGGCCCGCCGTGGCGAGCACCGACAGCACGAAGCCATAGTTGCGCGACAGCCAGGGGTCGACGACGAGCAGCGCGATCATAGCGAGAGACAGCAGTGGCAGCCCCCGCACGGGTCTGCCCATTCCCAGCGCGACGAGCACGAGGGCCGCCATCACGGCGGCACGCAGCACGCTCGGCTCGGGAGTCACGAGCACGACGAATGCCGCGAGCACCACGAGGGATGCCGCGATCCGAAGCCCGCGACGAAGGCCGAGCACCGCGCCCGCCGACATGATCAGCCCGATGACGATCGCGCAGTTGGCCCCGGAGACGGCCGTGAGGTGCGTGAGCGACGACGTCTTCATCGCCGACGCGAGCGATTCGTCTACCTCGCTGGTGTCGCCGATCGCGAGCCCGGCCAGCAGGTCTCCCCCGGCCCCCGGCAGGCTCGTGGATGCCGCGAGGAATCGTTCGCGCAAAGTGTCGCCCCACGACAGAAACCACGGCGGAGGCGCGGCGAGCACTGGCGATGCATCCGGAAAGGCGAGAAACGCGATGTCGTCACCGGGCTCGGCCGGCGACAGGCGTGCCGTGAACTCGAGCGTGCTACCAATGGCGACGCGCTCACTCGGGGACTCTCCCACAACGAGCACGGGGCTCGACACGACCCGACCGTCGACCGAGTGCATCGTCGCTTCGAAGGAGTCGGCGCCCGGCCGCACCGTCTCGGTCGTGGTGGCCACGACATCGACGGCGCCAGAAGGCACCTCTGGCTGGCGCAACGGCGCGTGAACCGCGATTGACGTGCAGCACAGGGCGGCAGCGACGAGAGCGGTGGCGCCGAGCGCGACGACCCGGTGCCGCAATGACACCACCGTGAGAATCCCAGCAGCCGCCCACAGCGCGATCGCGACGGGCACAGACGGCCACGCCACGACGATCGCGCACGCCACCCAGGCCAAGCACGCCGGAATCGCCAACCGGAGATCGACCTTCATACCGTCACGAGGTCTTTCAATCCCTCGAAGGTCTTATCGCCGATACCCGTGACATTGAGAAGGTCGTCAATTGAGGTGAACCTGCCGTTGGCCTCACGCCAGTCGATGATGCGGGCGGCCATCGCGGGGCCCACCCGGGGCAGCGACTCGAGGTCAGCGGCAGCTGCCGTGTTGATGTTGACCTTGCCGTCTGCCTGAGGCGAGCCCGGCACGGCGACCTCTCCCAGCACCGGCACGTAGAGCTGCTCAGCGTCGACGACGAATCGGGCGAGGTTGAGTGCCGCCTGATCGGCCGTCTCGGTGAACCCGCCCGCCGCGGCCACCGCGTCTACCGCGCGATCGCCCTCGTGCAGCTCGTAAAGCCCCGGATGCTCGACGGCACCCAGCACGTGCACGAGAATGATCGTGCCCGAGGAACCCAGCACTGTGGCCTGCGGGGTGGGCTGAGTGATCTGAAGAGACTCGCCGTGCTGACCGAGGGCCGCGACCAGCACGGCGCAGCCCAGTCCGACGAGCACGAGCACCACCGCAGCCCCACGCGCACCCGCACACGCGCGCGCTGGCGCTCACGCACCTCATCGACACCGCGTTCGTCCACGGTCAGACGTTAAAGCGGGTGTTCCCTTCGAGAACCTCAGGAAACGGTCGGCGGTGTACTAGTTCGCGCGCGTGGCGATGTTGACGACGCGAGGTGCGCGCACGATCACGTTGACGATCTCGCGGTCGGCGATCGCACGCTGCACCGCGGCAGACGCCCGGGCCAGCTTCTCGAGTTCGTCACCCGAGATCTTCGGGCTCACCTCGAGGCGATCACGCACCTTGCCATCGACCTGCACGACCGCCGTCACCGAGTCTTCGATGAGCAGCGTCGGGTCGGCCTTGCGCCATCCCGCGAGGGCGACGGTGGGCTGATATCCCAGAATCTCCCACATCTCCTCCGCCGTGTGCGGTGCGAACATGCTCAGGGCAACCGTGATGACTTCGACGGCCTCACGAACGGCAGCATCGCCGCCGCCCGCTCCCGTGTCGATCACCTTGCGCGTGGCGTTCGTGAGCTCCATGATGCGAGCCACAAGCACATTGAACTTGAGGGTCTCGGCGAGGCCGGGGCCGTCGGCGAGGAAGCGGTGGGTGATGCGGCGCAGCGCCGTGTCACCGGTCTTCCACTCGATCTCGGGAGCGCTCGTCACGTCTTTCGCGAGGCGGAACGCGCGGGCGAGAAACTTGGCCGATGCCGCAGGCGAGACATCCTCCCAGTTGATGTTGTCTTCGGGAGGCCCGGCGAACGCGAGGGTCAGCCGCAGGGCATCCGCTCCGTGCTGGTCGACCTCGGCCGTGAACGTCGTGCCCTTCGGGCTGCGCTTGGACATCTTCTTGCCCTCGCTCAGCACCATGCCCTGGTTGAGCAAAGCGCTGAACGGTTCGGTGAAGCTGACATAGCCCAGGTCGAACAGCACCTTCGTGATGAAGCGCGCATACAGCAAGTGCAGGATCGCGTGCTCGACGCCACCCACGTACTGGTCGACGGGGGCCCACTTCTCGGCCTCGGCGAGGTCGAACGCCTTCGAGTCGTCATTCGGCGACAGGAAGCGCAGGAAGTACCAGGAGCTGTCGACGAAGGTGTCCATCGTGTCGGCATCGCGCTTCGCGGGGCTGCCGTCACGCGGGTCGGGCACGTTCACCCAGTCGCTCGCCGCAGCGAGCGGCGACTCGCCCCGAGGCTTGAGGTCGAGGCCGTCGGTTGGCGGCAAGGTCACGGGCAGCTGATCGAACGGCACCGTCATGAGCTCGCCGTCCGCGCCGTGGATGATCGGAATCGGCGTACCCCAGAAGCGCTGCCGACTGATCAGCCAGTCGCGCAGGCGGAACGTGCGCGACGCGCGACCGGTACCCGCGGCTTCGAGCTGCTCGATCATCTTCTTGATGGCGTTGTTCTTGCTCAGGCCGTCGAGGGGGCCGGAGTTGATCATGCGACCGTCGCCCACGAGGGCCTTGCCCGTTGCGGCAGGGTCGAGCGGGGGCAGGTCGTCGGGCAGCACGGCCTGACCATTCTCGTCGAGCTCAAGCACCGGAATCGCACCCGTGACGGGAGCATTGGTGTCGAGAACGACGCGCACGGGCAGGTCGAATTTGCGGGCGAAGTCGAGATCACGCTGGTCGTGGGCGGGAACCGCCATGACGGCACCGTGGCCGTAATCGGCCAGCACGTAGTCGGCGGTCCACACGGGGATGCGCTCACCGTTGGCGGGGTTGATGGCCCACCGATCGAGCGGGATGCCCGTCTTGGGCCGCGTGGCATCCTGCCGTTCGATCTCGGTCTGCTTCTGCGCCGCGGTCAGGTATTCGGCGAACGCGGCCTGCACCTCGGGAGTGGATCCCGCGGCGAGCTCAGCGGCAAGATCGGAGTCGGGAGCCACGACCATGAAGGTCGCGCCAAAGAGAGTGTCGGGCCGCGTCGTGAAGACCGTGATCTTTCCGTAGCCCTCGATCTCGAAGTCCACATCAGCACCGACCGAGCGGCCGATCCAGTTGCGCTGCATCGCGAGCACCTTGGGGGGCCACGAGCCCTCGAGTTGGTTGAGGTCATCCAGCAGCCGGTCGGCGTAGTCGGTGATCTTGAAGTACCACTGCGTGAGCTTCTTCTTGACCACTACCGCGCCGGAGCGCTCGGACGTGCCATCGGCGAGCACCTGCTCGTTGGCGAGAACCGTCTGGTCTACCGGATCCCAGTTGACCCAGCTCTCTTTGCGGTATGCGAGACCCTTCTCATACAGCTTGAGGAACAGCCACTGGTTCCACTTGTAGTACTCGGGGTCACTCGTGTGAAGCGTGCGGCTCCAGTCGAACGAGATTCCGTAGCGGTGGAAGTTGGCCTTCTGCTCGGCAATGTTGTCGTACGTCCAGGTGACGGGGTTCGCCCCGCGCTGGATCGCCGCGTTCTCTGCGGGCAGACCGAAGGAGTCCCAGCCGATGGGGTGAAGCACGTTGAAGCCGCGCAACCGCCAGTACCTGGCAACGATGTCGCCGAACGCGAACGCTTCGGCGTGACCCATGTGCAGCTCGCCCGACGGGTACGGGAACATGTCAAGGATGTACTTGCGCGGGCGCTTATCGGCGGGGTCGTCGGAGGCAAACGGCTTAGTCTCAGCCCAGACGGCCGCCCACTTGGCCTCGATCGCGGCGATGTCGTAGCCAGCGCTGTCGTGCTCAGTCACAGAGAATCCAATTCATTGCAGGGAAGTTACAAGGCTAGCGGTTCGACGCCAAGCACCCGGAGCAGGGCCGCGGCCTTCAGCTTGGCCTCGGCAAGTTCCTCGGTCGGCACCGACAGCGCCGTGATGCCGCCGCCTGCGCCCACCGTCGAACCGTGGGCGTCGATGACGATCGACCGGATGACCATGGCAAGGTCAACGGCGCCGTCGAGCCCGATGTACCCGAAGACCCCGGAGTAAATGCCGCGCGCCCGACGCTCGAGGGAATCGAGGATGAGCGTCGCAGAAAGCTTCGGGGCACCAGTCATCGAGCCGGCCGGAAAGCTCGCCTCGATCGCGTCGATGGCTGTCAGGCCCTCGGCGAGCTCGCCGCGCACCGTGCTCACGAGTTGGTGCACCTGGGCGTAGCTCTCAACGGCGAGCAGGCTCGTGACGGCAACCGAGCCGACGCGGGAAATGCGCCCGATGTCGTTGCGCATGAGGTCGACGATCATGAGGTTCTCGGCGCGCTCCTTGTCGCTCGACTCGAGCTCGTGACGCAGCTCGGCATCAGAGTGCTCGGTATCACCTCGGGGGCGCGTTCCCTTGATGGGCTTGGTCTCGACGATGCCCTGCGGCGTCACCGTCAGAAACTGCTCGGGTGTGGCGCTCAGCAGAGCCACGTCGCCCACGACGAGCAGGGCGCCGTGGTGAGTGGGGCTCGATTGGCGCAGGGCGAGATACGTCGAGAAGGGGTCGGGCGAGACATCCACCGACGCCTCGGTGGTGAGACAGAGCTGATAGGCGTCCCCCTCGCGGATCGCTGCCTGGCAGGCCTCGATCATCGCGAGGTACTCGTCGTCGGGGTAAGCCCAGGTGGCAACGCTGCGCGAGGCTCGCGCAGGCACGATGTCGCGGGAATTGCCCTCGAGTGCGTCAGCGAGCGACCGCGCGAACTCCTCCACGTCGTCGAGACCCAGCGCAGTGACCTCACGGGTCTCGTGGTTGAACGAGAGACAGCGGTCGACGAACATCCAGGCGGCATCGGGATACCGCGACTCGCGCGTCACCTCGACGCCCATCGTCTCTGCGCGTACCTCGTAGCCGAGGTAGCCGATCCAGCCGAGGGTGAATCCCGAGTGGGTTTGGCCTGCTTCGGGGAAGCCAGTTGACGCCGTTTGCTCGCGAAGCCAGTCGAACACGGGGCCGTCGAAGTCGGTCGTGACGGATGACGCGACGCCCAGGTAGCTCATGCCTGTCGTGGCGTGTGGCCCGCTGTCGAGCCAGAAGGCCGCATCTGCGCCAGCGCACAGGGCAGACCATGCCTCAGCCGGGTCAATCCACCCAGCGAAGGACGCGGTGTGGACCCGAGGACGCATAACCTAAGCCTATGAGTGTGCAGTCGATCTACCGCTGGCACGAGTCGGCGCTGGAGCCACTCGAGTATTGCGACATGACCGAAACGAGCATCATTGCGGCGGATTCCTGGCTCGTGACGGACGGCACTGCGCTCGGTCTTGAGCTGCACAAACAACGGTTCCTGGCGGCGGCCCCGTCAGCCAACGAATTCTGGGATGCGGCAATCGCAGCAATCCCGCGCGAGGGTGACTGGTTTCCTCGAGTCGAACTGCACTCGACCGGCCGCATGGTCTTTCGACTTCGCAGCGCCCCCGAGCGCAGCCGCTCGGCCGTGCTGGCCACCTGGGCCGGGGATGACCCACGCACGAAGCCGAGCGTCAAGGGCCCCGACCTGGAACGGATGCTCGGAGTGCGCACCTCGGTGCAGAAACTCGGCGCCGACGAGGCGGTTATTCTCTCCCCCGACGGATACGTCGTGGAGGGCGCCTACAGCGCCCTGCTGTGGTGGCGTGGCGAGATCCTGTGCGGTCCCCCCGCAGACATGGCCCGCGTCGACAGCGTGACGGCCCGAACGGTGCTCACCCTCGCGACCGCGCTCGGCCTCGACACTCACCAGGAGGCCGTAACCCCGGCAGAGCTGGACGGAACCGAACTGTGGGTGCTGAGCGCCCTGCACGGCATCCGGATCGCGACATCGTGGGTCGATGGACCCAGCCTCGCCGAGCAGCCCGGTCGACTGGCAACCTGGCGGGCTCGCCTCGATCGACTGAGGCGGCCCATCTGATGCTCGAGCTCATCTCCCTGCTCGCCGAAGCCACGAACCCCATCGACGCCGTCGCCGGGTGGCTCAACGGTGCGCTCAGCTGGGTGCTCGACACGGTGCAGTCGGTGCATCCCGTGGCCCGCACGCTGCTCGCGGGACTCGGCATCATGCTCGAGACGTCGATTCTCATCGGGCTCATCATCCCCGGAGACACCGTCGTGATTGTGGCGTCGACGGCCGTCGGATCCCCCGCGGAGTTCGTTGCACTCATCGCGGCCGTCGTGATCGGAGCCCTCATAGGAGAGAGCATCGGGTTCGCCCTGGGTCGGTTCTTCGGGCCCAAGATTCGGGCATCCGCTCTCGGCCGCAGAATTGGCGAGCACAACTGGGTGCGAGCCGAGAACTGGCTCGACCGCCGCGGCGGAATCGCCGTATTCATCTCCCGATTCCTGCCCGTGCTGCACTCGGTGATTCCGCTCACCGTGGGCATGAGCACGATGAGCTATCGCAGGTTTCTATCGTGGACAATCCCCGCGAGCCTCATCTGGGCGGTGGCCTACGTCTCGGTGGGAACCTTCGCTGCGGGCAGCTTCAGGCAACTGCTCGACCAACTTCACTACGCGGGCTACATTTTCGTGGCCGTGATCGCCCTGTTCCTGATCGGGATCTTCGTGGTGAAGAAACTGCTCGAACGCTCCGAAGCCCGGCACATGCAGCTCCCGGGCGACGGCGACGCGAACACTCGCGAGGATTAACCAACAGCGGCGCCGTACCCCCGGGGGCACGGCGCCGCTGTTGTCGTGCTGACTAGATCAGACCGTTGTCTGTCAGCCACTGGGTGGCGATCTCGGCGGACGACAGCTCATCGACGGTCGACTGCACGTTGAGCGCAACGAGGCCGGCCGGGTCGAGCTTGGCCGAAACACCGTTGATGACGTCGGCGATCGAGTCGGCGATGTCGGCGTTCACGAGGGGTACGACGTTCGACGCGAGGAACAGGCCCTCGGGGTCGTCGAGCGTGACGAGATCCTCGGTCTGAATGCGCGGGTCGGCGCTGTAGACGTTGGCGATGTTGACCGTGCCCGCGAGGAGATCCTCGACGGTCGTGTCACCGGTTGCCGTGAAGCCGACGGTAACGCCGTACTTCTCGAGCAGGCCGGCGGGACCGTAGGGGCGCTCTTCGAGCTCAGCTGCACCACCGAGGGTGAGCGGAACCGTCACAGCGGCGAGGTCGGCGAGCGACGCAACGTTGTTGGTCTCAGCGAACTCTGCAGTGACGTTGTACGAGTCCTGGTCGGTCGCGGAGGACTGGTCCAGCACGACGAGACCCTCGGGAAGCGCATCCTGGAGCGCGGCGTAGACGTCGTCAGACGTGGTCGCAGTGGTCTCGGGGTCGTAGAACTGGAGAAGGTTGCCCGAGTACTCGGGGAACAGGTCGATTTCACCGTTCTCGAGGGAGGGCAGGTAGGCGTCGCGCTGGCCGATGTTGAATTCGCGCTCGACGGTGAAGCCGGCGTTCTCGAGGGCCTGGGCGTAGATTTCGGCGATGATCTCGTTGGAGTAGTAAGCCTGCGAACCGATCGTGATCGTCTCGCTCGTGCCTTCATCTGTACCCGAGTCCAGGGGATCACTCGCAGCGCACCCTGACAGGGCCAATGCCGCCCCGACCACGGCTGCACCGAGTGCGAGCCGGCCCTTGTTCCTTGCTGTGAACATGTTCTTCCTTTTCATTTTTCGGTGGCGGTTGCCACCACCGCCCCGCGCCGGACTGGCGCAGAGCGGACATCTTTGGGCAGTCCCGCGGTAACTCCGCGCGGCACCACGAGGTGCTGCAGCAGCGCGAACAGTCCGTCGAGCACGAGCGCGAGCGCCACGATAACGAGGGCGGCACCCAGCATCTGGTCGAAGCGACGCAGCGCGAGGCCGGCGATGATCGGCAGGCCCAGGCCGCCCAGGCCGATGTACGCGGCGAGGGTCACGGTTGCGACCACCTGTAGTGCCGCCGAGCGAAGACCCCCGATGAGCAGGGGAAGTCCAAGCGGAATCTCCACCTTCACGAGAATCTGCCATTCCGTCATACCGACGGCACGGGCAGAGTCGATCACCCGGCGATCGATCTGTTCCAGGCCCGCATAGGCACCCGCGAGAATCGATGGCACCGCAAGCAGCACGAATGCGATGGTTGCCGCGAGCGGCTTTTGGGTAACACCAATGACGAGCACGAGCAGCAGGATGAGGCCGAAGGATGGCACGGCTCGAGCCGCACCGGAAACACCCACGGCGATCTCGCGCCCCTTGCCGGTGTGGCCGATGAGGTAACCAACGGGGATCGCGATAATGGCCGCGATCGCGACAGAAATGAATGTGTAGAACAGGTGCTGCGCGATGAGGTCGGGCAGCGGAACGTTGTCGGTGAGGCGATCCGGGGAGAAGATCCACGCGATCGCGTCGGCAAAGAGGTTCATCGGTCAGCTCCCATCATGGGAACCAACGGAAGACGCTCAAGCTTTGGTCGCGCCGTTCGCTTCGACGCCCACGGCATGAGCACCCGGCCGAGCAGCACGAGCAGGGCATCCACCACGAGCGCAATGATGACGACCATGACCACGCCGACGAGAATCTCGGCCACGATCTTGCGTTGGTAACCGTTCGTGAAGAGATAGCCGAGGCTTTCAACACCGATGAGGATGCCCACCGAGACGAGGCTGATGGTCGAAACTGCTGCGACTCGCAGGCCCGCAAGCACGACAGGACCCGCCAACGGGAACTCGACAGTCCAGAACCTGCGCCAGCTGCCGAAGCCGACAGCGGTGGCCGACTGCCGAATTGCGGGATCAACGGAGGTAAGGGCATCCGCCACCGACCGCGACATGATCGCGACCGCGTAGATGGTGAGCGCGACCGTGAGATTGAGGGGGCTCAGAACACTGATGCCCAGCAACGGAGGCAGCACCACGAAAAGGGCGAGCGATGGAATCGTGTAGAGCAGGCCCGCCACGGTGAGCAGGAGCCCCCGAGTGAGCTTGAAGCGGTACGCGAGATAGCCGAGCGGCACCGAGATGATGAACCCGATGATGATGGGCGGGATCGCGAGGGCGATGTGCTCGAGCGTCAACTTGCCGATGAGCGGCAGGTTGTTGATTACCCAGTTCACGGCTCGGAACCTTCAACGAGCACTCCGGCCGCGCGTCCTTCGCTGTCGACCAGGATCGACCCGTGACCCGTCGATCGAATCGACAACGCGCGCTTGCCGTGCTCGATGCCGATGAAGCTCGCAACGAACTCGCTCGCCGGGTTGGAGATGATCTCGGTGGGGCTGCCGACCTGCGCGATCCTGGCGCCCTTCTCAAGGATGACCACCTGGTCGCCCAACAGGAACGCTTCGTCGATGTCGTGAGTGACGAAGACCACCGTCTTGTCGAGGTCGCGCTGCAGTCGAATGGTCTCCTGCTGAAGCTCGGCACGCACGATCGGGTCAACCGCACCGAAAGGCTCATCCATGAGCAGGATGTTCGGGTTCGCGGCGAGGCCGCGCGCAACGCCCACGCGCTGCTGCTGGCCGCCCGAGAGCTGGCTCGGGTAACGATCGGCAAGGTCGCGCGTGAGCCCCACGGTGTCGAGAAGTTCGAGGGCCTGCGCCCGCGCGACCTTCTTGGGCACGCCGTTGAGTACGGGCACCGTGGCGACGTTGTCGATCACCTTGAAGTGCGGCAAGAGACCCGAGTTCTGCATGACGTACCCGATGCTGCGGCGCAGGGCGACCGGCTCGCGATCCTGGATGCTCTGCCCGTCGATCTCGATCGAGCCCGACGTGGGGTCGACCATGCGATTGATCATGCGCAGCAGCGTCGTCTTGCCGCTGCCCGACGAGCCCACGAGAACCGTCGTCTTGCGCGAAGGGATTACGAGGCTGAAGTCATCCACTGCCCGGGTGCCATCAGGAAATTCCTTGGAGACAGAACGGAACTCAATCATGTGTCTAGCGGCTCATTCCTCGCGCCCTCTGGAGGTTTTCGGCGCGGATCGACACTTGCCAGTGTGTTAGCTAAACAGTATTCGCAGCCCCCGGCATTCCCGATGGGGGTTGACACATTTCGTTACGGTGTGGGAATGTCCACGGCACCAAAGTGACGAACCAGCATGCCGTACACCGTGTCTCGCCCGGCGATGAGGAATCGCTCATCGCCCTGAGGGTCGCGCGCGAAGGCTCGGGTCGCGAGAGCCTCCGACACCTCGATTGCGGTTTCGAACACGAAACGCACCTCATCGTTGTCAGGAACTCCAAATCGCTCAACCAGGCCGTCGAGCAAGCGGTCGGAGACGATCGAGTTGAAGGTGCGCTCGGTGGGCGCTGGCCGAAGGTCGATCGCGTCGCCGACGCCTAGCCCGCGGAACCCGGGTTCGCTGCGGTACGCCTCGACCATCACACCGAAGGCGGCGCTGAGCGCGGCAAGCCAATCAGCGTGCTCGGGGTTTCTGATCTCGTCGCTCGAGCGGGTCAGCACGCGCTCGAGGTTGCGAGCTCCGAGAGCCTGGAGCAGGGCAATGCGGTCGGGGAAGTACCGATAAACGGTGCCGATCGACGCGCCGGCACGCTCAGCCACCATCGCAGTGGTGAGTCGCTCAAAACCGATCTCGTCGATCACTTCGGCCGCGGCGTCGAGCAGCGCGGTCAGGCGCGCAGTGCTTCGGGCCTGAACGGGCTCATTCCTCAGCGCAACCCGAGTGTCGATGGGCTGAGCAATGGTGTCGTGTGCGACCACGGCGCCTCCTTTGATATCCAAAGTAATCCTATCGCGGGGTGGCTGCGACAATGATGACATGTGTGGACGTTTCGTAGTTGCGGGAGCTTCGAGCGACTTGGTGTCGCTCTTCGATGTTGACCTTGCCGCGGAGAACCTTCCGGCGCCGTCCTGGAACATTGCGCCGACCGACCCGGTAGCGATCATTCTCGACTCGATTCCCAAGGGGGACGACGCCGGTGCCGAGCCCGTACGCCGCCTTGAGGCGGCGCGCTGGGGACTCGTTCCCGGTTGGGCGAAAGACATCAGCGTTGGAGTGACGGCCTTCAATGCCCGCATCGAGACGGCGGCAGAGAAGCCGCACTTCAAGACGGCCGTCAAGAAGCGGCGCGCGCTCGTGCCCGCGACCGGATACTACGAATGGCGCACCGTAGATGGCGTCAAGACGCCCTACTTTATCCACCTCCCTGAGGGCGAGTTGCTTGTCTTCGCGGGGCTTTACGAGTGGTGGAGGAATCCGGCGGCGGCCGACGATGCCCCAGACAAGTGGTTGCTGTCCACGTCGATCCTCACCCGCGAGTCGACGGGCGAGCTCGCCGACATCCACGACCGGATGCCCGTGTTCCTGTCACCAGAGCTCATGGAGGAGTGGCTCGACCCGCACTCGGAGGGTTCCGAAGAACTGCTCGAGGAGGTGTCGTTCGGCGGGGTCGAGCAGGCTGAACGCGTCGAGTTCTACGAGGTGGGTCGCGAGGTCGGCAACGTGCGCAACAAAGGTCCGCACCTGATCGACCCGGTATCTCTGTAAGACTTGCCTGATGGCTTCGCCCCGAAAACCCTCGGCCGCGGGCGAGCAGATCCTGCATCGCGCCGCTCGCATTGAGGACACCTTCCACCGCTGGCGCGAACGCCGCGGTCGCAAACGCGGCCTCAAAACCACGATCATTCCCTACGCCGGCTACGGCTATCCCGGGTGGGCGCGCGTGCTCTGCCGCGTCGTGCTCACGCGGGGCGAGGTGCAGAAACAGCGCGCTGAAAAAGTGCGGGGCTGGCGGAGCTTCTTCAGCATCCCCGTCGACGACGTGGCGGTCACCATCACGGCGGGCAGCACAGAACTGACCGTCGTGCCCAGCCGCGGCGGAGTGCTCGACGTGCGCGTGGAGACCGACCTGCCGCCCGGCTGGCACACGATCACCTTCCACACCGACGACACCGAGCCCGTCACAGCCCCCGTCTTCATCGTCGATCCGGAGGCCGCGTTCGGCATCATCTCCGATGTGGATGACACCGTCATGGTCACTGCGCTCCCCCGGCCCTTCCTCGCCGCGTGGAACACCTTCGTGCTCGACGAGCACGCGCGGGACGCGGTTGCCGGCATGTCGGTGCTCTACGACCGGCTGACGAAAGCCAACCCGGGAGCGCCCGTGATTTACCTCTCGACGGGAGCCTGGAACGTGGCACCCACGCTGACTCGCTTCATGGAGCGCAACATGTATCCGCGCGGACCGCTGCTGCTCACCGACTGGGGCCCCACTCACGACCGGTGGTTCCGCAGCGGCAAGGAACACAAGCGCACGAGCCTCGCGCGAATTGCCGAAGAGTTTCCGAGCATGAAATGGCTGCTCGTGGGCGACGACGGGCAACACGATGAAACTATCTACAGTGAGTTCGTGGCACAGCATCCCGAAAACGTCGCGGCGGTCGCAATCCGTCAGCTGTCTACCGCCGAGGCGGTTCTCGCCGGTGGACGCAGTGCGGCAGCCCAGCGCGAAGAGGAGTCCGACGTGAGATGGTTCTACGCGCCCGATGGTGCGGGTCTCTACGAGCAGCTTGTTGACGCGGGACTCCTGCGGGTCTGATGGCTCTGGCAATCGAGGACTACGCCCTCATCGGCGACTGTCACACTGCGGCCCTCGTGGGCAACGACGGCAGCATTGACTGGTTGTGCCTGCCTCGCTTCGACTCGGCCTCCATCTTCGGTGCCCTGTTGGGTACGAGCGATCACGGGCGCTGGCTGCTCGCCCCCACGGGCGAGGCCACGTCGTCGCGCCGGTACGTGCGCGACACGTTCATCCTCGTGACCCGGTGGGTGACCGCCACGGGCGAGGTCGAGGTGACCGACCTCATGCCCCACGGCGATCGCAGGGCCGATGTCATCCGTCGAGTACGCGGTATCAGCGGCACGGTCGAGATGCACGAGCAACTCGTCATCCGCTTCGGCTACTCCGACGCGCTGCCGTGGGTGCGACAGGCTCCAGAGCAGGGCCACCACGCCCTCCTCGCGGTTGCCGGCCCCGACGCGATCGTCGTGCGTGGACCAAAGCTCACGGCGACCGATCATCGGCACGAAGCGCATTTCACGGTGCAGGCTGGCGAGACGGTCGACCTGAGCCTCACCTGGTTCCCCGCGCATCGCACGACCCCGGGTCCGGTTGCCGTGGGCAAGCGCATCCGGCAGACGAAGCGCTGGTGGCGCCACTGGGCCAACATGACCACGGCCTCGCCCGTCTACTCCGACGCGGTGCGACGTTCCCTTCTCGTGCTGCGCGCACTCACCCACGAAGACACGGGCGGCATTGTCGCGGCGGCAACCACGAGCCTGCCGGAGGAGTTCGGCGGCGAACGCAACTGGGACTACCGCTACGTCTGGCTGCGCGACGCATCCCTCACTCTCGAAGTGCTGCTCGATCACGGATACGTTACCGAGGCGGACGACTGGCGCAACTGGCTGCTGCGGGCGATCGCAGGCGATCCGGCCGATGTGCAGATCATGTACGGCTTGTCGGGTGAGCGCCGACTCAAGGAGTGGATCGTTCCGAGCCTTCCCGGATACGACGGGGCCGCTCCCGTGCGAGTGGGAAACGGCGCCTACACGCAGTTCCAGGGCGACGTGTTTGGCGAGGTCATGCTCGCACTGCAGTCCGCTCGCGTGCACGGCTCCGGTGAACCCGACTTCTCGTGGCCGCTGCAGCGCGCCCTCATGAGCTTCATCGAAGACAACTGGCAGCGCGCCGACAACGGCATCTGGGAGATTCGGGGGCCGCAGAAGCATTTCACGCACTCGAGAGTGATGCTGTGGGCCGCGTTCGACTGCGCCATCCGAGCCGTGCGAGAGCACGGGCTCGAGGGGCCCGTTGAGCGCTGGGAACGGCTCCGCGCCGAGGTTGCTGCCGAGATTGAGGCGAAGGGTTACGACGCCGTTCGCGGCACCTACACGCAGTACTACGGCGGCACGGGGGTGGATGCCTCGCTGCTTCAGCTTGCGCAGGTGGGCTACCTCGATTCGCGCGATCCGCGGATGCTCTCGACCGTCGCCGCGATCGAATCAGAGCTCATGCGCGACGGCCTGCTCATGCGGTACCGCAGTGAGACGGGCGTCGACGGGTTACCGGCGGGCGAGCATCCGTTCCTCGCCTGCTCGTTCTGGCTCGTTGAGCAATACGCGAGCAGCGGGCGGCTCGCCGACGCGACCGCCCTCATGGATCGGCTCGTGGGCTTTGCCAACGACGTCGGGCTGCTGAGCGAGGAATACGACGTTGCGGGCGGCCGTCAGGCCGGAAATACTCCCCAGGCTCTCAGCCACCTGGCGCTCGTACGCGCCGCGGATGCGATCGCTCGGGCGTCCTGAGAGTATTTGTACCCCGACATCCCCCCAGACGGGGGTCACCGGCGACCTTGACGGTATATCGGCTTGTTGGTACTTTCGTATCGCTGGCTTGTGTCCCCCAAAAAGAGGACTCAGGCAACCACACACTTGTACCCGACAGGTGTGGTTCCGCCCGAAAGGAACATCAGCACTATGCACGCCGTATTGGCGGCTGCCCCCGCAGCCGCAGCCGTGAGTGGCCTACCCCTCGCCGTGATGATCGCTGTCGCGGTGACCGCTCTGGCAGCAATCGGCATGGTCGTCGTTACCCTCCGACGCACCATGCGCCCCACCGGCCTCACCGTCGGCATCAGCGTTGTGTCAGCATTGGCAGTCCTTGTGGGAGCGCTGCTCGTCGGTGGTTCGCTTACCCAACCACCGACGGCAGCGACGCCAGGCAAGGCGCTCAAGGGTTTCGCTCTCGTGCAGAAGAACGTGGACGTTCAGCTGCCCACGCTCTGAGTTGTCGCACCGGCCCGCGATAATGGGCCAATGGACCTGCGCACTCGTCGTGAGATAACGGCACTTCGGCTCGCCTCACAGCGCATCGGTTCGAGTGACTTCACGACTCCTGCGGCAGCGGTGCGCTGGATGCTCGGGGTGCAGGCGCAAGACTTCCCTGGCGCGAAGTGGTCGGTCGGCCTTCGGGTTCCCGGCTCAACGGATGCCGATATCGAAGCGGCGCTCGCCACGGGAGAGATCGTGCGATCCTGGCCCATGCGCGGCACGCTGCACTTTGTCGCCCCCGAAGACCTGGGCTGGATGCTCGCAATCTCTGCCACTCGACAGGCGACCTGGGCCACCAAGCGCCGGGCGGATCTCGGCGTCACCGATCGCGATCTGGCGCGTGCGGGTGAACTCGCGCTCGGCGCCCTCACGGGCGGCCGCGGCATCCGTCGAGACGACCTGCTCGAGCTGTTTGAGGCGAACGGCATCCCGACCGCCGCACAGCGGGGGTACCACCTCATCTGGAACCTCGCCCACGACGGGCTCATCGTGTTCGGGCCCACCGATGGCAAGCAGCCCACCTATGTGCTGCTCGACGAATGGGTCACTTCCCCTCGCCGTCTCGAGGGCGACGAGGCGCTCGCAGAATTCGCCGCGCGCTACTTTGCGAGTCACGGGCCGGCCACCGAGCGCGACTTCGCGTGGTGGGCATCGATCACGCTGGGCGATGCGCGCCGTGGCATCGCGGCCGCGGGCCTCGAGACTCGAGAGTTTGACGGGGTGCAGCACTACCTCTCCCCCGGGCTTGAGCCGGCACGCGCCGCCGTGCACGCGCTACCGGGTTTCGACGAGTTCATGCTCGGCTACCAGAATCGCTCCGCCGGTCTGCGCTCGGAATTCGCCGACCGCATCGTGCCCGGCAGCAACGGAATCTTTCTGCCGACGATCGTCGTCGATGGCGAGGTCGTCGGCACCTGGCGGCGCAGCGAGACCAGCAAGCAACTCGCCGTCGAACTCGTGCCGTTTTCGACGCTCAGCGCCCGAGCCCTCACGGGGTTCGAGCGCGCGATTCGCCGCTACGCGACGTTTATGGGCAAGCCCGCCGTCATTCGATGATCGTTTGGCACTGCTCGAAGCAGTGCACAAATCGACTCGTCTCGCCCGAGAGCGTTCTGCGTTCAACGAGCAGGCGGTGAGCCGCATCGTCGATGAGGGCAGCGTCGAGTGTGCCATTGTCGACGGCCGCATGGATTGCAACGGTAAGTCCCGCCACATCCACCGGCCCGACGTACAGCAGCATCGTGTTTCCTGCGGCGATGGCGCGGATCGCGTTGCTCGCGGGGTCGGCCAGATCGGGTCGGCCGGAATTCTGCAGCATCGCCATGTCGTCGGTGATGATGATGCCCTCAAAGCCGAGCTCGTCACGCAGCAGCTCATGCCACAGTGGCGACAGTGTGGCCGGCTGCGGATCGATCGCGTCGAGCTGCAGGTGCCCAAACATCACCACCTGGGCTCCCGCATCGATTCCCGCCGCGAACGGTGGAGCGTGACCGGTGCGCCACTCGCGCAGCGAGATCGGCGAGCTGGGGATGCTTGAGTGCGAGTCACCGGGCGAGACGCCGTGCCCCGGAAAGTGCTTGAGGGTCGACAGCACGTGCCCGTTCTCGCCCCGCACCGCTTCTGCCACGCGAGCCGCAGCCTCATCGGCAGTGCCTCCCAGCGACCGCTCGAAGATGAACGACGCAGGATCTGCCGTCACGTCAGCCACGACACCGAAATTGACCGAGATGCCCAGCGACTCGAGCAACTGGGCTCGAGATTCGAACGCGTCTCGCGACGCTGCGGGAGCGAGGTAGCGCAACTGCTCGGCGGCCGGCCATCCGTCGCTGTGCACCCGGCTGACGATGCCGCCCTCCTGGTCGATGCCGAGCAACAACGGCAGACCTCGCTCCGCACTCAACGCCGCGGTTACGGCCGCGAGCGCTCCGGGAGGCTCGGGAACGTTGTCGCCCATGAGAATGACTCCCCCGACCCTGCTCGCTGCCGCAGCGGCCGCCTGGGCGCCGGGGTCGATGCCGTCGTAGTGCACCATGAACATCGACTCGATCTTCTCGTCGAGGCTCATCACGCTGAGCCGGTCGTCCGCATACTGCTCGACGGGGTCGACGGGCGCCGGAGCCGGCCTCGACACGGGGGCGGGTGCGGGGTCGGGAGCTGCCGCCGTGCATCCGGTCAGGAGAACCGCAAGCACGGCGAGCGCAGCAACACCGCCATGGGACATCCGGCGATGTTAGCCCAGCCGGGCGGATTCTTTATCGAAGCCAGGTGAGTGAAGCGAAGTCTTCGGGGCTCAGGCCGAACAGTTCCGTGTTGCGAGCGATGAGCGCGCGAAGCTCGGGATGCTCGGTTCCCGCGCGCACGATGATGTCGATTCCCGCGGGAGTCACCATCGATTTCGAGAAGCGGATCGCTGCCACGGTGCCATCGTCGCTCGCCCCCGCGACGCTCCAGTGGCTCGCGACAATGCGCAGCAATCCCTTGCCCCGCCAGACGAACTCCTCACCCTTCAGGGTGTCGGTGCCGACGATGTGCTTCTCCTGGCCGTTCTCCGTCGCAATGTACGAAACGTCGTCGGCGAGCACGAGCGGCGTGCGGCTCACGAGCTCGTAGCTGAAGCGCGGGTTCGAACGTTCACCACGAAGCCACATGGGAAAGTTGCTCGCTTGCACGTTCCATTCGCCGGGCAGAAGCTCGGCAAGAGTGTTCTCATCAAGAGGTGCCTGCACTGTTCCCACACTACTTGGCATGCCGACCTACGATTGCAGGATGCTCCGCACCATCGCCGCGCTCGGTCGCTCGAGTCACCCGGGCCCCACCGTTGCGGTGACGGCGATCGCGATCATCCTCGGGATAGGAATTGGGCTCGAGGCGTGGCGACTCGTGGTCGTGGGTCTCATGTTTCTCACGAACCAGCTGTCGGTCGGCCTCTCGAACGATTGGATCGACGCTGAGCGTGATCGCGCGGTCGGGCGCACCGACAAACCCATCGCCGCCGGGGTCGTGAGCGAGACCGTCGCCCGCAACACCGCGTTCGTCTGTGCCGGCCTCGCTATCGCCCTGTCGTTTCTGTTGGGCTGGCCCGCCGCGATCGCCCAGTTCGTCTTTCTCGCGAGTGGCTGGACCTACAACCTCGGACTCAAGCGCACCGTGTTCTCGATCGTGCCGTACATCGTGGGGTTTGCGACCGTGCCCTCCGTCGTGACGCTGGCTCTGCCCACCCCCGCTTTCGCAGCACCCTGGGTGACCGTGGTGGGAGGAGTGTTCGGCGCGGTCGCGCACTTCGCCAACGCCCTGCCCGACCTCGACGATGATCGCGCCACGGGCGTGCGAGGGCTGCCGCAGCGCATCATGACCGGCCGCGGATCGCGACTCGTCTTCCGGCTGATCATCGCCGGCGCACTCGCTACGGTGCTGGTGTTGGCTCTGACGGGCGCTCCGCTGCTGGCGTAGTCGGCTGCGGGTTGCGGATGCCCGCAAACGACACAACCGCGCCCACGAAGAACAGCACGGCCGTCACGATCACGACCCGGTGGAACCCGGCAACATCGAGAGTTCCGCCCACGATGACACCGATCATGGCGATGCCGATGAGCCCCGCAACCCGCGCGACCGCGTTGTTGGTCGCGGACCCGATTCCCGACTGGCCCATGGGGACCGAACCGAGAATTGCTGCCGTGAGGGGTGCGACGGTCATCGAGAGGCCCAGGGAGAACACGATGACGCCGGGAAGCACATCCCACCAGTAGTCCACGTTCTCGCCCATGCGCAGAAACAGCAGGTAACCGATGCCGGCAAGAATCGGGCCAACCGTCATGAACAGGCGCGGCCCGTACTTTCCGCTCAGCCCACCAAAGAAGGTCGAGAGACCAATGTTGGCAACCGTGACGGGCAGGAAGGCGAGCGCCGCGATGGTCGCACTAAAGCCCGCAACCTGCTGCAGGAAGACCACGGTGATGAAACCGCCAATGTTAAGCGCGGCGTAAACGAAGGTCGTGGCGATGTTCCCGGCCGAGAAGTTGCGAATGCGAAAGAGCCCGAGCGGCAGCATGGGCGCCTTGGCCCTGCCCTGCCACCAGATGAAGGCGGCAAATGACAGGATGCCGAGCGCGAAGGGCAGGTAGATGACGGGGCTCGACCAACCGTAGGTGCCCTGCTCGATGAGGGCGTAGACCGGCCCGCCCAGTCCCAGGATGCCGAGGATGGCGCCGGGAATGTCGATGCGAACACCCTCTGCCCGCACATCCTTCTGTTTGAGCGCCGCGAGCAGCACGAGTGTGACCGTGATCGGAATCACGTTGATCGCGAAGACGAGGCGCCAGCTCAGGTAGTCGACGAAGAGGCCGCCGAGCAGCGGCCCCGCAAGAAACGCGGCGCTCGTCCAGGCAGTCCACGCGCCGATTGCTTTCGCCTGGGCAGCGTCGCGGAAGGTCGCGATGATGAGGGCGAGGGAGCTCGGCACGAGGAGGGCTCCCGCAACACCCTGCAGCGCGCGCATGACGATCACGAATTCGGCGCTCGGTGCGACGGCAATCAGCAGGGAGGCAATACCAAAGGCGATCAACCCGACGCGCAGGATGACGATTCGACCGAACAGGTCAGAGAGCGACCCCGCGAGCAGGATGAGCGAGCCCAGAGTGATGAGGTAGGCATCCAGAATCCATTGCTGGGTGCTCAGGCCTCCCCCGAGTTCCTCGGTCATGCGGGGTAGTGCAACGTTGATGACAGAACCGTCGAGAAACACCACGGTCGAAGCGAGGATGGCGATCGCGAGCACTAGTCGCTGTTGACGGGTCATAACGTCATTCAACACCCGAGGTCGGATCATCCTTCCTGCTGAGAGCATTTTCGACGGCCCGGATGACACGCTCATCGGCGAGAATGCGAAAGTGCCCGGTCGTGGCTATCTCGATATTGGTCGCTCCCTCGAGGTAACTGCCCCCGGGAATGTGCGGATCGAAACTCGGGTAGATCGACGTGATTCGGGCATTGAGCGCGAGGTTGGCGCCGAGCGCGACGAGCGCGGCGTCTGCGGGACGAAACGCGCTGAGGGTGCGGGAGGGCAGATAGTTGGCGTAGATCGACCCTGAAAACGGCGTCGCGATCGCGACGAGCCGCGTGACCCGAATGCTGAGGGCCATGAGGTGCTTGCCCACGAGCCCGCCCTTGCTGTGCGCGACCACCGTGACATCGTGCAAGTCGTGCTCGTCCAGGTAGGCCTGCACGAGCTGCGCGACCTGGGCAACCGGCGCTCGGTTGTAGCCGATTGCGTCGACGACGTGCACGGGATGCCCCGCGGCATTGAGGCGTGCGCCGATCCCGCGCAGGAAGTACCAGGGCTCCCAGACCCCGGCGACGAGCACCACCGGGCTCTCGTCACCCGAGGCGAATGCGGCGGGAGGGGTGCGCGAGAACAGGGCACGCACCTGAAGCAACGACACGTACCAGTAGTCGAGGTACCACAACCACAGCCGCTTCATGAGTGACTCGCGTGCTCCGCGATGAGGTCGGCAACTCGCACGGGGTCCGAGAACATCATGACGTGGCCACCCTCCACCACCCGCAGGGTCGCCTGCGGAATGAGGTCGGTGACCTGGTTGGCCCACTGCGCCGACACGATCGGGTCGCGGTCCCCCGTTATCACCAAGGCGCGGGCCGACACCCGCGGCAGCCGGTCTTCCAGCCGATCGGCGAGCAGGTGCTTCATCTGGGCAATCGCGTAGAAGGGCCCGCACCGAAACCACAGGTCGCTCGCCGTGATCGCGTTTCCCCACACGGGTTCACGCGTCGCATCAAGCGCAAGCGCCCCCACTGCGCGCCAAAAGGTGCGCAACCTCGGCTCGAGCGACGGCGCCATCAGCACGATGCGATCGGTGACCTCTGGCGAGTCGACGTCGAGCTGGGCGACGATCTGGGCACCCATCGAGTGACCGACCAGCACGGGATTCACGAAGCCGGAATCGTCGAGAAAGTCGGCGAGCACGCCCGCATGGTCGGCGAGCGACACGTCGCGATGGGCATTGGGTGCCGAGCCGTAGCCGGGCAAATCGACGAGGTACACCGAGCCATGACTCGCGAGCGCGGCCGCCGCTTGCTGAAAATACCGCGACGACACGCCAATGCCGTGCACGAGCACGAAATCGGGGCCCGAGCCCTCCACACTGTGCGGGTAACGCTTGACGACGACGGTCAGGTCGCCGAACGCGCGGCGGCTCGTGACTGCGGTCATTGCTGAAGTCTAGGTACTGTGGCCACATGACCGTTGGCACCAACTGGGCGCGCTACCACGAGTATCGCGCGAGCATCCTGCACCGCCCCACGAGTATCGAGCAACTGCAGGAGGTCGTGGCTGCCGCCCCGAGCATCCGGGCGCTCGGCAGTCGGCACTCGTTTAGCGACCTGGCCGACTCTGCAGAACTCGTCACGCTCGAAGACCTCGACCCCGCCATCGAGATCGACGCCGAGAGCGAGACCGTGACGTTCTCGGCCGGCCTGCGCTACGGCGACCTGGGTGTCGTGCTGCAGCGCGAGGGCTGGGCGCTGCGCAACCTCGCCTCGTTGCCCCACATTTCGGTCGCGGGGGCGGTAGCGACGGGAACCCACGGATCGGGCGATCGCAACGGAACACTCTCCCGTGCCGTTGCCGGGATCGAGCTCGTAACCGCCAGTGGTGAGCTGCGACGCATCGGACCGGTCGATCCGGAGTTCGATGGATCCGTCGTCTCACTCGGCGCGCTTGGTGTCGTGACGCGGCTCACCCTCGATATCGAGCCAACGTTCGAGGTGCGCCAGGACGTGTACCAGGGCCTCACGTGGACGAACCTGCTCGACAACTACGACGCGATCACCAGTCGCGCCTACAGTGTGAGCATCTTCACCCGCTGGGTCGACAACCTTGTGGGACAGGTATGGCTCAAGAGCGTCATCGGATCGAGCAAGCCCCCGCAGGTGCTTTACGGCGCCACGCCCGTTCCGCAGGACCTGCATCCGCTCGAGAATGTTCCCGCCTCGAACACGACACAGCAGGGCGGTGTGCCCGGGCCGTGGATCGACCGGCTGCCGCACTTCAAGCTCGAGTTCACACCCAGCAATGGCGACGAACTGCAGAGTGAGTACCTCGTACCCCGGCGCCACGCGCTCGAGGCGATTAAGGCCGTGCGCGCGCTCGGGCCTCGCATCGCGCCGCACCTGCACGTCACCGAGCTGCGCAGCATGGCTGCGGACTCGCTGTGGCTGAGCGGCGCCTACGAGACCGATGCGGTGGGCATCCATTTCACGTGGAAGTTCGAACCCGACGCGGTCGTCGCCCTGCTGCCTGTGATCGAAGAGGCGCTGGCCCCGTTCGACGCGCGCCCGCACTGGGGCAAGGTCTTTCATGCCGTCGACAAGAGCCTGTACCCGAAACTGCCCGACTTTGTCGCCCTCGCCACCGAGTTCGACCCCCAGGGCAAGTTCCGCAACGATTTTCTCAATCGCCACGTGTTCTAGCGGTTACGGCCTCAGGAGCCGACAGTTCCCACATCGGTCACCTTCACCGCTGCAACGCCCAGCTCCGCCGACTCGGCGAGGTCGACCGTCGCCGAGATGCCCCAGTCGTGATCCCCCGCCGGGTCGTCGAAGATCTGGCGCACTGTCCACTGCGTGGCGCCCTCGGTGATCATGATGAGCTGGGGGCCGCGCGCATCCCCACTCGTACCCAGAGAGTTGTGTTCGTCGAAGTACGCGTCCATCGCGTCTGCCCAGGCGTCGGCGTCGAATCCGGATGCCCCGTCGAGCGCGCCGAGCGCCTCCCAGTCTTCGAGGGCCGCGAGCTGCACGCGACGGAACAGCTCGTTGCGCACGAGCACGCGGAACGCGCGCGGATTGGAGAGCACCGAGGGCGGCGCCGGCGGCAGCACGTCGGCTGCATCGCTCGGAGACGGTGTGCCATTGACCATCGCCTCCCATTCGTCGAGCAGGCTCGAGTCGACCTGGCGAACCAGCTCACCCAGCCACTCGATGAGATCCTGCAACTCCTCGGTCTTGGCGTCGTCGGGGATCGTCTGGCGGGCCGCTCGATAGGCGTCCGAGAGGTAGCGCAGCACGAGCCCTTCGCTGCGAGCGAGCTTGTAGTAGCCCACGAAATCGGCGAAGGTCATGGCCCGTTCGTACATGTCGCGCACGACCGTCTTGGGGCTGAGGGCGAAGTCGCCGATCCACGGTTGGGTTGCGCTGTAGGTCGCAAACGCCGCATCGAGCAGTTCTTCGAGTGGCTTGGGCCACGTGATCTGCTCGAGCAACTCCATGCGCTCGTCGTACTCGATTCCCTCAGCCTTCATGGCGGCCACCGCTTCGCCGCGTGCCTGGAATTGCTGTTGCGACAGCACCGGGCGCGGATCATCAAGGGTCGCCTCGAGCACCGAGATCATGTCGAGCGCGTAGGTGGGCGACTCGGGATCGAGCAACTCGAACACCGCGAGAGCGAAGGGCGACAGAGGCTGGTTGAGAGCGAAATTGGCCTGCAGGTCGACGGTCAGTGTGATCTCGCCGGTGGGCGACTGCGTCACTACCCCTGCCGTGCGCAGCGTGCGATAGATCGACAGGGCGCGACGGGCGAGGGCGAGCTTGCTGTTCCACGTTTCGTGGCTGTCAAAGATCAACGATCGAACGTTCTCGAATACGTCTCCCCCGCGCGCGATCACGTTGAGGATCATGGAGTGACTGATCTGCATGTGCGAGGTCAGTTGCTCGGGCTCGGCGGCAATCAGGCGTTCGAAGCTGTTCTGGCTCCACGAGACGAACCCCTCGGGCGCCTTTTTTCGCACGATCTTGCGCACCTTCTTGATGTCGTCGCCTGCCTTGGCGACGAGGCGGGCGTTCTCGGCCTCGTGCTCGGGAGCCTGGGCGACAACGGTACCCGCGGTGTCGTAGCCCGCGCGCCCCGCGCGGCCGGCGACCTGGTGAAATTCGCGCGCGCTGAGCTGGCGCATCCGCGTGCCGTCGTACTTTGTGAGGGCCGTCAGCAGCACGGTACGAATGGGCACGTTGATGCCCACGCCGAGCGTGTCGGTGCCGCAGATCACCCGCAGGAGGCCGCGCTGGGCCAATTGCTCCACGAGGCGTCGATACTTGGGCAGCATTCCCGCGTGATGCACGCCGATTCCGCTGCGGATGAGTCTGCTGAGGGTCTGGCCGAACACCGTCGTGAACCGGAACGCGCCGATGGCCTCGGCTATCTCGTCGCGCTGCTCACGGCTGATGACCTTCACGCTCGTCATCGCCTGGGCCCGCTCGAGCGCTGCGGCCTGGGAGAAGTGCACGATGTAGATCGGCGACTGGCCGGTGTGAAGCAGGTCTTCCACGGTCTCGTGCACGGGCGTTAAGGCATAGGAGTAGTGCAGCGGCACCGGGCGGTCGACGCCCGTGATGAGGCTGGTCTCGCGGCCCGTGCGGCGCGAGAGGTCGTCGGCCAGGTCTTTCATCGGACCGAGCGTTGCCGACATGAGGATGAACTGCACGCGCGGCAGGGTGAGCAGGGGCACCTGCCAGGCCCAGCCCCGATCCGGGTCGGCGTAGAAGTGGAACTCGTCCATGACGACCTGGTCGACGTTGGCGTCGGCACCGTTGCGCAGCGCGAGATTCGCGAGAATCTCGGCCGTGCAGCAGATGATCGGGGCATCCGCATTCACGCTCGAATCGCCCGTGACCATACCCACGTTCTCGGCACCGAAGATGTCGACGAGCGCAAAGAACTTCTCGCTCACGAGCGCCTTGATGGGCGCGGTGTAGAACGTGCGCTTGCCCTGCGCGAGGGCGGTGAAGTGCGCGGCGATCGCGACGAGCGACTTTCCCGTGCCGGTGGGCGTGCTCAGGATGACGTTGGCGCCCGACACGATCTCGAGAAGGGCCTCATCTTGGGCCGGATATAGCGGCAGGCCTCGCGACTGGCTCCACTCGTGGAACGCGTCATACGCGGCATCCGGATTCCACGGGCTCGGCGCGGCCGCGAGCAGGGAACTCACGCGGAGTGCTCGGCCGCGACCCGCGCGTAGACATGCTCGACGTACGCCCAGAACCCCGGAACGTCGAGATCGGTTGCAATGAGGGCGTTTTCGATCGCGGGATCGAAGTCCACCACAGTCATGCCCGTCGTGAATTCGCCGCGAGTCTCGATGTCGACGCGCGCGGGCACAACAGTGAACAGGTCGGGGCGGGCCACGTAGGCGACCGCACACACGTCGTGCACGGCCTGGCCGTCCCAGTCGGGCACCCTCGGGTTGAAGTAGAAGGTGGCGAGGGGCACGATCAGGTCGTCGGCGAGGGTGCCGAGTTGCTTCAGCCGCTCGATGACCCGCGCGTTGGCTTGCGCCTGCAGGGTGAGATCGAGGCCGATCATGGTGACCCGCCAGTCGGCGTCGAAGACGATGCGAGCGGCCTCGGGATCGGCCCAGATGTTGAACTCGGCGGCCACCGTCGCGTTTCCGCGCGTGTACGAACCACCCATGATCGTGAAGGATGCAGCCCACCGCGCGATCGCGGGCTCCCGTTCGAGAGCCAGGGCGATGTTGGTGAGCGGACCGGTTGCGACGAGGTGAACCGTGCCCGGGCGCGCCTTGAGGGTCTCGATGATGAGATCGACGGCGTGGCGCTTGTCGAGGGGAAGGGTCGCCTCGGGCAGCACGACATTGCCGAGGCCGCCTGCGCCGTGCACGTGCGCAGCGTCGCGCACCTCGCGGGTGAGCGGCTCTGCCGCTCCCTGCGCGACGGGAACCTTGTCAAACCTCAGGTACTCCCGCAATTGCAGGGCGTTGCGCGTGGTGTTCTCGAGCTTGACGTTGCCACCGACCGTCGTCACTCCCACGAGTTCGAGGTTGGGGTCGCCGTGCGCGAGCAGCAGTGCGAGCGCGTCGTCGAGGCCGGGGTCACAGTCGAGCAAAATCTGGCGTGCCATGCCCTTGAGCGTAGCCGTCGCTCAGGCGATGGCGAGCAGCACGGAGGCCGCGATCGCGAGCGCTACACCCAGCAGTTGCATCGGCAGCAGCCGCTCACCGTGCAGCACGCGAGCGAGCAGGATCGTGGCGATCGGGTACAGGCCGACGAGCACCGACACGACAGCGAGGCTCCCCGACTGCAGCGCGGCAAGAATGAGTGCGTTGGCGACACCGAGCAATACGCCACCTCCCGCACTCGCGAGAAATGCCCTCCGTGGCGTGGGCATCGCCTCTTCGGCGTGCTCCTCATCGAGAATCCCGAGCGCCCGTCGCAGTGGAGCAATAAGTCGCACGGCCGCCAGAAGCAGCAGCAAGAGCACGACGCCCACGCCGATTTCGACGACGGCAGGGATCACCCGGGACTCATCGGGAGCGCGGTCGAGCGCCGCAATGGATAGTCCGAGACCGACGCCCGCAATCACCGAGAGCACCACGGTTCGCGGTCTGATCTTCTGCGCCGTCGAATCGCTCTTCGTCACCGAGATCAGCGCGCCTCCGACGAGGGCAACTGTAACGGCGATCCACGCGAGCATTGAGAGCTGCTCGCCCAGCACCACGGCGATCGCCACGGGTACGAGTGATCCCAACACTGCGATGAGCGGCGATGCAAGCGAAATGGGCCCCGCGGCGAGCGCGGCATAGAAGGCAACGAAGCCGACGATCGCCGCGAGTCCCGCGAGCGCGCCCCACACGACGGCATCCTGCGACCACTCACCACCGATGATCGGCAGGGCGATGAGCAACACGACCACCGCGAAGCCGTACGTGACGGTCGTGCCCGGGAGCACCCGCAGGCGTCGGGCGCCGACAGCGCCGGCAAAATCGGACACGCCATACGACAGGGCGGCAAGCAACGACAGGATTACGGGCAGGAGCACTCGCCCAGCATGTCAGGCCGATCGGTGCCCGAGCTACCGGTGAGCGTGCTCCTGTGCCCCTCGGCGTAGAATCTCGTGTGACCTCAGCGACCCCACCGAGTGGAATTGACCCCACCGAACTCGAGGTGACCCTGCGCGTTCTGGCGCAGATGGCTGACATCGACCAGGAGCACCCGGACTTTACGATCGTGCGCCGGGCGACGGCGAAGATGTTCAAGGCCGTCAAGAAAGAGCGGCGCCTCGACCTGCGCGCCGCCGTTGCCGACGCCGATCGAAGCGTGATCGCTGCGACGGCAACCGGAGCGCCCGATCGCATTGACGACGAGACGCGAGGCATCCCGATCTCGACCTCGACGACCGCCCCCACCGCGGGAACGCTCATCAAGCCTCGCTCCTGCTACATCTGCAAGAAGCCGTACTCGGTCGTCGACGCCTTCTACCACCAGCTGTGCCCCGACTGCGCGGCGATGAGCCATGCCAAGCGGGATGCCCGCACCGATCTCACCGGAAAGCGCGCCCTTCTCACGGGCGGCCGCGCCAAGATCGGAATGTACATCGCCCTTCGCCTGCTGAGAGACGGTGCACACACCACGATCACGACGCGGTTCCCGCGCGATGCCGTGCGCCGCTTCACGAGCCTGCCCGACTCCCCCGAATGGATTGATCGCCTCCGGGTCGTGGGCATCGACCTGCGCGACCCCGCGCAAGTAATCGGGCTCGCCGACTCGGTCGCTGAACAGGGCCCGCTCGACATCCTGATCAACAACGCGACCCAGACCGTGCGTCGCTCCCCCGGCGCGTACCAGCCGCTCGTAGACGCGGAGCTCGCCCCGCTGCCCGACGGCCCGCTGCCCGAGCTCGTCACCTTCGGGCACACCAACGACCAGCATCCGCTCGCGCTCGAGCGGTCGATTGCCGCCCACCCGATGCTGCGCTCGCTCAGGCAGGCCGATGAACTCACCGAGCAGGCGATGACGGCGGGCAGTTCCTCCCTCGAACGTCTTGCCGCCGGCACCGCGATCGACGCGGGTGGCCTCGTTCCTGACCTCGACCACGTCAACTCGTGGACCCAGCACGTGCAGGAGGTCGATCCGCTCGAGATGCTCGAGGTGCAGCTCGCTAACACGACGGCCCCATTCATCCTGATCTCACGACTCCGTCCGTCGATGGGGGCGTCCGCTGCGCGACGCAAATACGTCGTGAATGTCTCGGCGATGGAGGGCGTTTTTGGCCGCGGTTACAAGGGGCCGGGGCATCCGCACACCAACATGGCCAAGGCCGCCGTCAACATGCTCACCCGCACGAGCGCGCGCGAGATGTTCGAGACCGATGGCATTCTCATGACGAGCGTCGACACGGGGTGGATTACCGACGAACGCCCCCACCCCACCAAGGTGCGGCTGGCGGAAGAGGGATTCCACGCTCCGCTCGACCTCGTCGATGGCGCTGCGCGCGTGTACGACCCGATCGTGCGGGGTGAGGCGGGCGAAGACCTCTTCGGCGTCTTCCTCAAGGACTACGCGCCGAGCAACTGGTGATCGATCTCGCTAATACCCCGAGCGGCACCCGCGTGGTCGTGCGTTACCTGCTGCCCGATGGCCGGGCGACGGATGCTCTCGGTTGGCTGCACCTCGCGGATGCCACCCACTGCGTCATCGTTACCAAGCGCGGACTCGAGACAGTTGCCCTCGCCGATGTGATCGCGGCGAAAGAAGTACCTCCGCCCCCGGCACCTCGCGGCTAGTTGTTAGCGCGACGCCGTCTGGCGCCGACTACCACGAGCACGCTTCCGAGACCCAGCGTCGCGAATCCGAAGGCAACCAGGCCGGGGTCGAGTTCGCTGCCCGTGGGCGCGAGGGTCGGAACCGCTGCGGGGCTGGAGCCACCGCCGCCGTCTCCTTCACCGGTTCCGCCGCCGCCGTCACCTTCGCCCTCACCGTCGCCCTCGCCTTCCCCTTCACCCTCGTCGGGGATGGGGAGTACGGGACCGGTGGGGCCCGCGTCGCTCGGCGGGGTGTCATCGGTGCCCTCGCCATCGGTTCCGTCGGATGATCCGTCGCCCGTCGTCTCGTCGCAGGTAGGGGCGGTGAAGACGTTGGACTGCAGGGTGACGGCCTCAACCTGGGCGAACAGTCGCCCATTGATCGTTGCAAGGGTGGTGGCGGTGACCGCGGCCTGCGCAATGAGGGTTCCCGCGAAGTGTGATCCTGTGCCGAGGGTGGCGGAGCTGCCGACGCGCCAGAACACGTTGCACTCCTGCGCGCCACCGGTGAACACGATGGTGCTGCCCGACCCGGTAGTGAGCGAACTCACTGCCGTGAAGATGAAGACGTCATCGGCGTCGCCGTTGAGCGTGATCGTTCCGTTGTTGAGCAGGGAACTGGCTGACGAGTAGGCGCCGGCCTGAAACACGAGTCCGTCGAGGTCGGCACTGCCGACGTCATACGACGGCACTGCCATGATGGCATTCGCGGCTGTCGTCACGTCGAGCTGGGCCTGGATGGCGACGCCGTCATTGCTGTGGAGCTCGCCGCCGAACAATCCTGGCGGAAAGCCTGTCGTGGCCGAGCCAGGGCTCACCGCAAGGCTCGCGTCGAGCACCGACGGCCCTGTGTTGGTTACCGCTGCGCCACCGATTACGGTGAACGCCGCGGCGGTGTCGAGAAAGTCGTCGTCTCCGGGCACGCCTGCGGCGTGGGCTGGCACCGTTCCCACAGTCGCCAGAGCAAGCGCGCCGACACCCACGAGCAGGGTGCGGGAAAACGAAGAGAGAACAGACATGACGGACCTCGATCAAAAAGTGGTTGCGGAACGCACCGTTCATGATCGACTGGGTGTGCACCCCCGTGTTACGCCGCCGGTCCTGTGCTCAGACTGACCCGTCTACCCCTTTAAGTCAAGCGATATAACAAATGTTATGTATAACGTGATAGAGCGGGAGGCGAGTCAGGCTCACCGCTGACGGTCGATACTATGGGGCCATGGCGCGCGCTGGGGTCGAGACTCAGATCTTCTCTGCGGCCCTCGAGATCCTGCGCAATAAGGGGCCCATGGCGGTCAGCATCGAGTCGGTCGCCGCCACCTCCGGGGTAGCGAAGACGACGATCTATCGCCGCTTCGAGAACCGAGAGTCTCTCCTCACGGCCGCCGTGAACTCGGCTGCAACCGCGGTGGAGATCCCCGACGACCTGTCTGCACAAGACTCGGTGCGGTGGGTGCTTAGACATGCTCGAGACACTATCGAAGACGTCGTCGGCCGAGGCACGGTAGCGGCCGTCATCGTCGATGCCGACCCGCACTTCACGAGCCTGCTGCTCGGCATGATCCGCACCACGACGAGCCCCTTCCGGCAAGACCTCAGGGCGCGCGCGAGCCGTGGCGAGATCAAGAGCGATCTCGATATTGAGCTCGCCATCAGCATCTTGCTCGGCGCGGTCGTAGCCGAGATCATTCGCGGCCGCGCGACGGATGAAGCCTGGGTCGAGTCAGTGCTCGACCTGCTCTGGCCCGCCTTCGCCGCCTAGTCGGCCAGGATCTTGTTGGGGTTGAAGTTCGCCTTCGGGTCGGCGCCCTCGAAGAGAGCCGTCATGATCTTGACGCCCTCGGGTGAGATGTCCTGCGACAGCCACGCCGAGTGCTCGCGGCCCACACCGTGGTGGTGCGAGATGGTCGCATCGTTGTCGACGAAGGCCTGCTGAATCGCATTCTTGACGGTGTTGTACTCGCCGATCGGGTCGTTCTTGAACACGAACGCGAACGTGAAGTAGAGGCACGCACCCGAGTGATACGAGTGGGACATGTGCGACATGATCCAGCCCTTGATGCCGATCTCGTCATAGGCCTTCTGGGCCGCCGCGTGCACCGAAGAGTGCACGTTAACGAGCTTCGACCACGGCGCCGCTGTCTCGGAAACATCGCCGGCCGCGCCCATGTCGAGCAAGAAGTCGCGAAGGTAGGGGGTGTCGAACTTCTTCTGGTCGTACAGGATGCCCGGCCCCTCGCCCACGCCCATGCCGCCGTGAGCCTTGACGATCGCATCGACGAGCTTCTTCTGGCGCTTCGCGTGAGCGGTGCCGCCCTCGAAACCGATGAAGGAGATGCAGATCTCGTCGAGATTCCAGCCCTTCGACTTCATGAGGCGGGGCAGTACGGTCTCTGCGGTGAACTTCGAGAATCCCGTGCGCGCCTTGCTGGTCGCGAGTGTGAAGCCGGTCTCTTTCGCATCTGAGATTCGGGTGATCGACGGCGTCGCATCCGACTCCGAGATCGCCTGCATGGCCGCGATGCCTGCCTTCCAGTTAGGGAAGAAGTAGGCGTAGATGTTGCGCTTCTCGGGGATGCGGTGCACCTGCACGGTCACCTCGGTGATGACGCCCAGGCGCCCCTCCGAGCCCAGGATCATCTCGCGTACGCTCGGGCCGCTCGACGTGCTCGGCAGCGGACGAAGCACGAGCATGCCGCCGGGCCGCACCACACGCAGGCCGCGAGCGATGTCGGCGATGTCGCCGTACTTGTCGGACTGCATGCCCGAAGAACGCGTTGCGACCCAGCCACCGACGGTGGAGTGAGTGAAGCTGTCGGGGAAGTGCCCGATCGTCCAGCCCTGCTTGTTGAGCTGCTCTTCGAGGTCGGGCCCCTGCGCGCCGGCCTGGATTCGAGCGAGACCGGAGTCGGTATCGATGTCGATGACCTGGTTCAGGCGGCCCAGGTCGAGTGACAGCACGGTGCGCTTTTCTGCCGGCACCGGCTCGAGGCTGCCACCGATGTTGCTTCCGCCACCGAACGGGATGATGACGACGTCGGCGGCCACGGCTGCATCGACGATCTTCTGCACTTCGGCTTCGTCGGCCGGGTACACCACCACATCGGGGCTGCGCAGAATCATGTTGCCGCGAATGCGCATGAGGTCGCGGATGCTCTTGCCGTAGGTGTGGATGACGCGGTCCATGTCATCGGTCGTGACGTAGTCATCCCCCACGATTGCCGCAAGCGCCTTGGTGAAGGCCGCCTTGGCGTTGCTCTTCGGAACGTTGAGCTCGTCGAACGATGGCTCTCCCGCGCGCGTGGCTGTCAGCAGGTCGAGGCCGACGGCGTACTCCACGAAGGGAGCAAAGCCGGGCTTGTCTTCAAAGTGGAAACCGACCCCGTCTTTGCCCCAGCCCCACCACTTCATGTGCTTGACGGAGGAGGTCATTTGGTTCCCTTCTGGGCGTGCGCCGCGGGTTCGGCTTGCACTGAGGCGTGCAGTCGTCGTACTTCGTCTGCGAGACGACGAGAGAAATCTTCTGCTGATTCTTGCGCATTCGGCAGCATCGGCGCGCCCAGCACCACGGCGACGGGCAGTCGACCGCGTTTGGGCCAGTTCACTCCCCGCGGCATGGCGGTGGATGCACCGACAAGGGCAATCGGAAGGCACGGCACCTTCGTCGCGATCGCGAGGGCTGCGGCGCCGGGCTTGAAGCGCCCCATCTCGCCGGTCTTGGATCGCCCGCCCTCGGGAAAAATCAGGAGCGGCACATCGCGTTCGAGCAGCGCGCGCGAGGAACCTCCGCGCTTACCCTCGCCGTTGCGTTCGATCGCGAAGGCGTTGAAGAACAGTGTCGTGAGCCACTTGCGCCACTGCACGTCGAAGAAATAGTCGGCCGCTGCGCCCGCGGCGAGGTAACGCGAGAGGCGACGGGGCAACCAGCCGATGATGAGCGGCGCATCGAGGTGACTCGAGTGGTTGGCCACGACGATGAACGGTGCCTTGAGGTCTGCGACCCGATCCTCACCGTGAACGCTTACCTTGACGAGCGTCCACACGAGTGGCTTGAGCAGGCCGCGCTGCGCGACGAATCGCACCGCCGCAACGCTCGATGACGTAAAGCGGTCCGCCATTAGTTGTCCTCTGCCTTCACAACAGTGTGTTCGGAGCCGTCGGCGTCCTGGGGTGCACTGCTTCGGCGCGACGAAATCTTGCCCGAGATCCAGCGAATGGTCGTGCGCGGCAGATGACGAGCAAACCACCCGATGACTCGGTAGCGAACAGTGGGTATGGAGATCACCCGTGCGCGTTCGACGTCTGCCAAGGCGGCGCGAGCGACCCGATCGGGCGCGATCCACAGCCAGTCGGGAATCGAGCTCGTGCGCACCCCGGCCCGCGCGTGCCACTCGGTAGATACCCACCCGGGCAGCAGTGCGGTGACGGTAACTCCCGTGCCTCGCAGCTCGACCGACAGGCTTTGGGAATATGCCGTCACCCATGCCTTCATCGCGGAATATGACCCTGTCGTGAACAGGCCCTGCAGGCTCGAGACATTGAGGATGGCGCCGTGCCCGCGCAGTGACATCGCCCGGCCCGCGGCACCGCTCAAGACGAAGACGGCGCGGCACATGACCTCAAAAGCATGTTCGTGCACGGGGACTTCGGTCGAGGTCAGCTTGGTGTGCACACCGAAGCCCGCGTTGTTGATGAGCAGGTCGATGGGGCGCTCGGGGTCTTCGATGCGCGCGGCGATTCGCGAGACATCCGCACGGTTTGCCAAGTCAGCACTGATGGTTTCGACGTTGATGCCGCGAGAGGCATACAGTGCGGCGGCTGCCGAGGCGAGTCGCTCTTCGTTGCGTGCAACCAGCACAAGATCGTATCCGCGGGCAGCGAGCTGCTCAGCAAATGCGGCGCCAATGCCGGATGTGCCGCCCGTGATCAGAGCCGTTGCCATGACGGATACATTACGCTACGGGCACCGTAGCGACAGTTCGGTAGACTCATCACGACTCGTCGCGTTTCACGGAAGGTTTTCGGATGCCGGAACATCGAGAGGCGTCTGTGGATCGCACTAACTTCCCGGCCCCTGACTTCGATGTGCGCGACTTCGCGCGCACTGCAGCAGGCAGCCACCGCTCTGCGCTCAACCTTGCCTCCTATCGGGCCACTCCCCTGACCCCCGACACGCTCCGCACCCTCGCGTACCTGCAGATCGTGGAGCGCGCCACCATGACGCACCTGCGCAGCGTGCTCGTGACGGCCACCCACAAAGACGCGCGCATCACGGCGTTCCTCACGACGTGGGCGTACGAGAAGTACTGGATTGCCGACGCACTCGAGCAGATCCTGCTGGGCCACCAGCCCGAAGGAGCGGAACCCGATAAGTCGCCGTTCCGCACTCCTGTCGAGCGCACCATCCGGGAATCCATCTACGCCAACATGGTCGGCGTGCCCATGATCGCCGTGCACATGACTCTCGGCACTATCGACGAGTGGCTCGCACACGCCGCCTACCGACGGCTCGTGGAACTCGATCCGAACCCCCAGCTGGCAGAGACGATCGCGACGTTTGTCGAGATCAAGGAACGCCAACTGCTGTTCTTCGAGGCCCAGGCACGATTCCGCCTGACCGAGTCTGCGCAGGCCCGCAAGATCACGCGCCGGCGCATCTCGAAGACCCCGTGGCCCATCGGCGCCAAGGCCGAACCGCGCGCCGAAACTGACTTCTACTACTCCTACCTGTTCTCGGGCACCCCCGAGCGCATCGCCGAACTCGACAACCGCATCGACACACTCCCAGGGCTTTCCGGACTGGGCCTCATTCGAAAGGCCGCCCGACTGTGACTGGCACACGAGCGACGACCGCCAAGGTCCTCACCAACGAACACATCTTCCTGACGGGCGGCACCGGATTCGTCGGCCAGGCCATTCTCGAACGGCTGCTGTCGAGCCATCCGGATACCCGCATCACGGTGCTCGTGAGGGGCAAGGGCAGCCAGAGTGGGGAGGCCCGCCTCGCGAACATGCTTCGCAAGCCGGTCTTCAAGGGGTGGATGGACAAGGTCGGCGAAGACGAGGCGCGCAGGCAGTTCTCCGAACGCGTCAAGGCCCACGAGGGTTCGCTGAGCAACGTGGGCGTGTTGCCCGACGACATCGACGTGGTTCTGCACAGCGCGTCGACGGTGTCGTTCGACCCGCCGATCGACGAAGCCTTCGACACGAACGTCGGCGGCGCGCACGGCGTTTACGGTGCCCTCCTGGCAAGCAAGAGCGACCCGCACGTCGTGCACATCTCCACGGCCTACGTCGGGGGCATCCGCAAGGGCATCGCGCCCGAGGCGTCCCTCACTCACGACGTCGACTGGCGTGCCGAGTACGAAGCGGCGAAGTCGGCGAGAGTTCGCGTCGAGCTCGAGTCGCGCCAGCCCGAGGCCCTGCGCAAGCAACTCGCGAAGGCGAAGGCGCGCCACGGCAAGACCGGGCCGCAGGCCGTCGCCCAGTTTGCCGAGACCGCGCGTGAGGAATGGGTGCGCGAGCGCCTCGTCGACTACGGCCGCACGCGCGCCGAGAGCCTCGGCTGGACCGACGTCTATACGCTCACCAAGGCCTTCGCCGAGCGTGCGGCAGAAGAGCTGTGGTCGCAGGCAGGCCACCGCCTCTCGGTCGTGCGCCCCTCGATCATCGAGAGCGCCCTGTACCACCCGTTCCCCGGCTGGATCGATGGATTCAAGGTCGCCGACCCGCTCATCATCGCGTATGGCCGCGGCCAGCTGCCCGACTTCCCGGGTCTGCCCGACTCGATTCTCGACGTGATCCCCGTCGACTTCGTGGTCAACGCCGCCCTCGCTGTTGCGGCCCGCCCGGCCAAGCCCAACGAGGCGAAGTACTTCCAGGTGGTGTCGGGCAAGACCAACCCGCTGCCCTTCCACCGCATGTACGAGAACGTCAACGAGTACTTCACCACCAACCCGCTGCCCGACGAAAAGGGCGACATCAAGGTGCCCAACTGGCGGTTCCCGGGTGTTCAACGTGTCGACAAGGCCCTCGCCAAGCGCGAACACCAGGTGGTGCGCGCCGAGCGGCTCATCGAGCGGCTTCCCACAACCCCGCGCACGCGCAAGTGGCTCGACGAGGTCTCGAAAGGCAAGCACGGCCTCGCCCAGCTGCGCGCATTCACCGAGCTGTACCGCGCCTATGTGCAGACCGAGATCATCTTCGACGACACCAACACTCGCGCCCTGCTCGCGTCACTGCCCAAGAAGGTGCAGAAAGACGAGGGATTCGATGTGACCGAGATCGACTGGGAGCACTACTTCCAGCAGATCCACTTTCCTGCAGTGACAACTCTCACGCGTGCCTTCGGCAAGCGGCCGGCAGCGAAAGCCAAGGTAGTTCGCGCCCTGCCGCAGCGCACCGACGTGGTTGCCATCTTCGACCTCGAGGGCACCGTGCTCGAGTCCAACCTCGTCAAGCAGTACCTGCAGCTCTGGTCGAACACCGTGCCACGCAAGAAGGTCGCCCACGATCTCGCGACCTTTACCTACGCACTTCCCAAGTACCTGCGTGCCGAGCGGCGTGACCGCGGCGAGTTCATCCGCACCTTCATGCGTCGCTACGAGGGCTTCAAGGTCTCCGAAATCCAGCACGAGGTGCGCGGTCGTTTCGGCAAGGCGATGATGAAGCGCGCCCTGCCCGAAGCGCTCCAGCGAGTTCAGGAACACCGTGATGCGGGCCACCGCACCATCCTCGTGACGGGCACGATCGACCTCATGGTCGAACCCTTCGTGCCCTACTTTGACGAGGTCGTTGCCGGTCGGATGCACGAGCGCGACGGTGTGCTGACGGGCTTCCTGGCCGACCCACCGCTCGTCGATGAGGCCCGCGCAGCCTGGCTGCGCCACTACGCACAGCAGAACGGATTCGACCTCGACGGATCGTATGGCTACGGCGACAGCCACGCCGACCTCGTGTGGTTGCAGCTGCTCGGCAACCCAAGTGCCGTCAATCCCGACATTCAGCTCTACCGACATGCACGAGAGAAGCACTGGAACGTGCTTGACTGGAAGCGCAGGGCAACACCCGCCGCTCTGCCCGAGGCCTCCGAACCAGAGTCACTTACTGCGACCGAAAAGGCATCCCATGGCATTTGATATCGACAAGTACACCGCGACATCCGTCAGCGTGAACTGGAGCGACCTCGACTTCGACGACTTCAAGACCAATCCGCTGCCCGAATCGACGCTCCGCAGCCTGCGCTACATGTGTGACATCGAGTACCACACCGTCTGCTACCTGCGCGACCTGCTCGTGACGCCGTCGCACAAAGAGGCCGACGTCAGCGCGTTCATGACCATGTGGAACCGCGAGGAATTCTGGCATGGCGAGGCGCTCGCAGCCGTTCTCGGCGCACACGGCATCACCGTCGACTTCGATGAACTCAAGGCCACGCGCCTCAAGCTCGGGTGGAAGGATCGGCTCGACCCGATCAAGCAGTCGCTGCTCGGCAACATCGTGGGCAAAGACTTCATCGCGGTGCACATGATCTGGGGAGCGGCCAACGAGTGGTCGGCCGTCGCGGCCTACAACCGTCTCGCCGAACTCGAGCAGCACCCCGTGCTCGCCGTTCTGCTTCAGCGCATCGCCAAGCAGGAAGCACGCCACGTCGCGTTTTACGCCACCCAGGCGCGCGACCGCCTCGCCAAGAGCAAGAAGGCCCAGGTGCTCGCGCGCTTCGCCCTCAAGAACGCCTGGGGCCCCGTCGGCTCGTCCGTCATGGAGCCCGCCGAGGTCACCCACGTGATGGGGCACATCTTCTCGGGCCCCGAAGGTCTTCGAGAGATCCGCAAACTTGACGAGCACATCTCGCGCATGCCCGGCCTCGAGGGGCTCACGATCGTGGAGACATCCATGAAGAAGTACGGCGTAGAGGTCAAGGCCGCATAGTGGGCGTCCGCATTGAGCGCGTCGATCTGCCGGGCATGGGGGTGCGCAACGACGTAATCACCTCGACCGGTCGACGCGTGGCTGTCGTCTCGCTGCGATCGGGTGAGCGTGATCTCGCGCTGTTCGATGCGGATGATCCGGATGCCAGCACCGATCTGGTCGCTCTCACCGATGACGAGGCCGCCGCGCTGGCCGAACTGCTCGGGGCGTCGCTGACCTTCAGCCGGCTCTCGGGACTCAGCGAACGGGCGCTCGGCTTGTTCACCGAGGAGATCTCACTGCCCGCTGGCTCCAAATTCGTCGGCAGGCCGATGGGCGACACCAAAGCGCGCACCCTCACGAGCTCGTCGATCGTGGCGATCGTGCGCGGCCCGCAGGTGATCGCCTCCCCCACCCCTGATGTGCTGTTCGAGACGGGCGATGTGATTGTCGCCGTCGGCACACGCAAGGGGCTCGACGCCCTCAGCAAGCTCATCGACCGCGGCCCCAGCTAAGCCGCGGGGCGCTCATGCACGAGACCACAGTCCTGCTGATCGAGGTTGGTGCCCTCCTTCTCGTACTGAGCCTCCTGGGTCGCGTTGCGCTGCGTTTCGGCATCTCGCCGATTCCCCTGTACCTGCTCGCGGGTCTCGCCGTCGGCCACGGCGGAATCATCCCGCTCGATGCGAGCGAAGCGTTCTTCGAGATCGGCGCTCAGATCGGCGTCATTCTGCTGCTGGCGATGCTGGGTCTCGAATACTCCCCCACCGAACTCATCAAGAGCCTCAAGCAGTCGCGCATCGCGGGCATCTGGGATGGCCTGCTCAACGCGCTGCCGGGCGCGGCGTTCGCGCTGCTGCTCGGGTGGGGACCCGTCGCGGCGCTCGCGCTCGCGGGCATCACGTGGGTCTCGTCGTCGGGCGTGATCGCGAAGGTGTTGCGCGACCTCGGTCGCCTCGGTAACCGAGAGACTCCCACGATCCTCTCGATCCTGGTGATCGAAGACCTTGCCATGGCCTTCTACCTGCCGATCCTTTCCGCGGTCGTGATCGGCGCGGGCTTCGTGCAGGGATCCATCACCGTCGTGGTCGCTGTGGGCGTGGTGCTCGTCATCCTGTTGCTCGCGCTCAGGTTCGGAAAGCAACTCTCCCGGCTGTTCTCGGCCAACCATGCCGAGCCGCTCCTGCTCGGGGTGCTCGGGCTCACGATGCTCGTTGCGGGGCTTGCGGAGCAGGTGAGCGTGTCGGCGGCGGTCGGCGCCTTCCTCGTGGGCATCGCGATATCGGGGCAGGTCGCCCACAATGCAACGGTTGTGCTCGCTCCGCTGCGCGACCTGTTCGCGACGGTCTTTTTCGTCTTCTTTGGCATCTCGACGAGTCCCGCGTCGATCGTGCCCGTGCTCATCCCGGCGGTCATCCTCGCGATCGTCACGATGGGAACGAAGACGCTCACGGGCTACCTCTCGGCCAAGCGCGCGGGCATCGGCATACCCGGCCGCTGGCGCACTGGTCTTGCCCTGACGCCGCGCGGCGAATTCTCAATCGTGATCGCCGGCCTCGCTGTGACCGCGGGCGTCGAGCCGCAGCTCGCGCCGCTCGCGGCCGCCTACGTGCTCATCACGATCGTTGTCGGGCCCCTGTTGGCCAGGATCCCGGATGCCACGTGGTTCAAAGACACCGTCAAGCGACGTCGGCTGGCTGCCGAAGCTCGCGCGACCGAGCCCGCGACCTAGGCAGCGCGAGCGCCAACCCCGCCACGAGCAACGCCGCTCCGAACCCCGCGGCGAACCACGGTGTTTCTGCGGGAATCTCGAGATAAACGGTAAGCCCGAGGATTCGGGACAGCCCCCACGGCAACAGCGCGAGCTGGTCGTTCCACGTCGTCAGTGCGGTCTCAAGGCCGATTCCACCGATCAGCGCGCCCATCGCCGCGAACACAGCACCGACCGTCGCGACAATCCACCCCGCGGCCCTGCGCCCACCGATCTGACCGGCAAGCGCCCACGCGCCCGCCACGATCACCCAGAGGAAGAGGGCGAATGCGATCGTGATGTACACCGATCGTGAGGCCGGGTCGGTCCAGAAGTGGAACCAGTAGCCACCGGGACCCGTCGTGACCAGCGCGACGAGTAGCGCGGCGACTCGCAGCAGGATGGCACCTCCCACTGCCGCGACAACCGGCCACGGGTCGCGTTTGCGCAGCGCAATCGCTAGGCCGAGCGCGAAGATCAACCACGACCCGAGGGTCACCACCAGGTGAGCGGGCGCGAGGAACCAGGTCAGGATGCCGCGGCTCAGCACCAGGAAGAACACGGGCACCACGACGAGCAGCACCCGGTCACGGCGGGTCAGGTCGGCGACAGCGGCGGCCGCTCGCCACGGCATGACGGCTGCGACGAGCGACGCCCGGGCTGCAGCGGCTCCCGGCATCCGGCGCACGCCTCGAAGGGGAATGAGCGCGATGGCGAACCAGAACAACAGCAGCACGAGCACGATGCGGGCGATGGCCGCCATCGGCTCGTCGAGCTCGGCGCGCTGCACACCCAGTTCGGCCGCTGTGAGGTTGTAGGCGGGATAGTCGAGGTTGCCGGCGTAGCGCTCGACGTGCACGGACGCAGCGGCCTGGAAGTCGTCCCTGGCCGCGGCCCACTGGGCCCGGGCCTGGGCCGAGCCCGTGTCGAGCCACTCGGCATGCCGCAGCACCATCTCGCGATAGCTGCCGAGGGTCTCGAACAGGTTCACCTCGTAGTCAAGGGTGCTCGCGAAGCGCTCGTAGAGCTCCGGGTCTTTCCAGGTGGTCGGGTCGGTCGTTGCGAGGGCATCCCGCTGGGTCTGTGCCGTCTCGACTGCCCGCGCGCCCCCCTCGATCGCCTCGTCGAGCCGGTCTCGGCTCACCGCGTAGATCACGTCGAGCACGGCGCTGTCTCCCGTAAGAATGTCCCACTCGAAGATCCACATCATCGGCGGCGGTTCGAGCCCGATGGCATAGACCTTCTTTTCGGCGAAGGGGCCGATGTAGAGACCCTGGGTGATGGCCGCGCGAGACTGGGCCATCACATCGCCGATAGCGGCCACCGTGATGGGGTCTTCGCTGAACCAGCGACGAATCCAGTCCGCAGTGATCTCTGCGGGGTCGGCATCGGGGTTGCGGGCGAGGCGCACGGCCTGCACCGTATTGAGCTCGTAGAGCTGCCAGAAGCCCGTCTTGAGCACCATGGACATCGGGCCGGCCCGCCAGGGCCCACCATCCTGTGTCCAGGTCCAGATGCCCTCGACCTGGGGGTTTGCGGCAATGAAGCGCTGGATTGCCTGCTGATAGAGCACACCGAGGTCGTTGGGCAGGGCACCGAAGTCTTCGAATTCGCGCCGAGACTGAAACTCGATGATGCGTCGCTGCTCGCCCGACTCGAGCGTGCTGTTGAGTGGCAGGTAGCTGTAGAAGTCACCGAGCGTGTATTTGGTCGACACGATCAGGGCGGGCGAATCGATGCCGTCGAGTACGGCCGCGTAGCTCGCCGGGTCGGTGTGCATGTCGCCGACGGCACCCACGCCGACGCTCCAGCTGCGGAAGATCACCTCGCGATCCGTCGATTCCGCCTCGTCGGTGAGGGCGGTGAGCATCTCGCGCACGGCGGCGACCGAGGTCACTTCGAGAGCTGAGCTGTAGTCCCACGCCTCGAGGTCGTACACGCTGCCGGCCTCGCCGATACGGATGACCGTGCCACTGACATACGGCATGGCGTCGTAGAGCTCGTCGAAGCCGAGCTCGTAGACATCCCAGAGGGCTGGATCCTCGGCATCCACTCCCCCGAGCGTGCGCTCGAAGTACTCGGAGAGCGGACTGCTGAGCGCCAGCATGTCGGTGCGGAAGTAGACGTCAAGCCCAAGCTCGTGGGCGTGGGCGTAGAGCGACCCGAAGGTGTCACGCATCGCGAGAGCGCGCGCCACATGGTCGTCGCCCTCCGTGTAGATGTCGCCGCCGTCACCGACGCGGTCGAACGTGACGTACTCGAGAAATCCGGGAACCGCGATCGCCGTATACCCCTCGGCGAGCACATGTGCGATGTACGCGTTGAACTCGCTCTCGACAACGGCGAAGGCCGCATCATCCACGTAGGGGGCGTCGGGCAGGATCGCGTCAGAGAACGCGAGCGAGTTGTGGGAGTAGTCCGTGCCGTCGGCGTAGGCGGCCTCGTTCTCGGTCACGCCGACTGCACCGATGTCGACCATTCGGAACGGCAGGGCGCTCGACACCGACGCCCCGAGGCTTTCGGTGACGGGGCGGCCCTCACGCACCGCGGCGGCCAGGTCGTAGATACCCCGCACGGCACCGTCGAGGCTCTGGGCAGTGAGTGTGAGCGCGCTGGGGGTACCGCCGAGCGCGTAGCTGTCGTCGCCGTCAGGGTCCGTGTACGAGACTGTGAGGGTTGCGGTGCCGGACGTGACTGCGGCGGCGCCCACGGCGCCCTGAAGCTCTGCCACGGCAAGCTCGGTGCGCGGGTTGCTCGCCACGTCGATGGATGTGAAGACGGGCGGTGGGTTGATGCCCCTCACGGGCGCCACCGAGGAAGTCTCGGTGGGGATGTCCACGGTCTCGGTTCGCAAGCCGAGCGCGTCAGACACCCCAGCCGAAACACCGACGCCCAGTACGAGCAAGACAACCATGACCACCGCTCCCGCGATGGCTGACCGCTTATGCGCCATCGAGCCCACCGAGGCGGCGCAGCACCGCTTCAAGCAGTGTTCCCTCGGCAGCGGGGATGACGTGGTGGTTGAGGTAAATGCCCTTGAGCCAGTCGAGCACGTCGTCTTCGGCCCAGCCGATCTCGTTCCAGTTGACGCCCGCGACGGACCTCGTGAGTGGCTCCTCGGTCTCCGGATGCATCCACGCCTCGGCGATCGCGAGGTCGGGCTCGCTGTCGCCCCCACCCCAGTACAGGGCGATGCGGTGGCCCTCGCCCTCGACGTGGTCGTTGCTCACGGTGCCGGCGCCAAGCCACGGCAAAGTCATGAGTTCGCCCTCGACCTCGACATCGAGCAGGTCAAGCTGTACCGGCTCCTCGACCTCACACACGTAGAGGTCGAATCCCGCCTCGTGCCACGCTGCGGCCTGTGTAATGTCGTCGAACAGCCCAGGAAGAAGAGCATGGAAGTCGGCAAGCAACAGCGATGCCCACTCGGTGAGGATCGCGGTGTCGGCGGCAGGCCACGGGCTACGGTCGGTGTCGTCACCGGCAGCCGTGTGGAAGTGAAACTCCACGGCGTCGCCCCGACTCTCGAGGTGCAACTGGCCATCCTCGTAGTCGACGAACATCGAGCTCAGCTGCTCGTCGGGCTCCCAGTCGGCGAAGAGGTCGGGATCGCTGAAACGAGCGGGCAGTGTGAGCTTCGCGGCGCGCTTGTCGCCGAGGTGGAGCACAGCCCTGAGCCGTGAATTGGGAAGGCGCAAGCTGAGGTCGGTCACCGCGCTACTTTAGCTGAGTGCTAGCTTGAGCAAAGCTCCTTCACACGCAACGAAAGGCTCGCATGAGCAAGTATTGGCTCGCGGCCTTCGCCGTACCCGTGTTCACCCTCTCCCTCCTCGCCTCGGGCGGGGCCGCAGTTGCCGCAGAAAGTCCGGTCAATCTGATCGCAACGTACGGCACAGTACAAAACACCGACGGTCTCATGGGGGTCATCGGCGTCAGTGGTGACGCGACCTACATGTACAACTACACGTCGCTGCCCCAGGGAGAATCTGCCGCTGCCGCCGACGTGGACTGCAACTCGACGTGGGATGCCCGGCAGATCCTGTGTGACCCCGCACCGACCACCAACGTCTCGGGAATCCTCACGCAGGCAGACAACAACGGCGGTTACACCTCCAACAAACAAGACGCCAACACGGTCTCCTACATCGTCATTGACCTCGGGGAATCACGCACCTTCACCTCCCTCGAGATCTTCCAGATGCGCCAGTCCGATGGCTCGGTGTCACAAGCCGAACTCTTCGTGAACGGCACGATGGGCGATGTGTGGCCCGTACAAACGGACGAGGACTGGCGTTCTGTCGCCGCAGCTCCCGTCGCTGCAGGCGAGGACCAGACGGGCACAGGGCCGTACACCAACACGGCCGTCACGACGTTCGACTTCGACGCCACGGCCAGCCGCTATGTGATGTTGCAGTTCCAGAACGACGGATCAACCGGACCGGCCGACTACATCGAGGTTGCGGGCGTCAAGTTGTTCGGAATCACGACGCCCGCGGTCGTGCCTGAGCCCGAGCCGTTGCCTGCCGTCGTGCCCGACCCGGCGCTTGCGCCCACAGGAGTGGATGTTGTGCCTGCCGGACTGATTGCACTTGCCGCGCTGGCCGTGGGCGCGGCGCTGCTTCTCATGCGCAGGCGCGCCGCTGCCGCCGAGTAGCCATCTGCGCCGGCGGGGACCCCGGGGGTTTGCATCGCCGATTGCATTCTCAAATGAGAAACGGCCCCGCTTTCGCGGAGCCGTTTCTCGTTTGTGGATCCAAGGGGATTCGAACCCCTGACCCCCTGCATGCCATGCAGGTGCGCTACCGGGCTGCGCCATGGACCCTCAGGTGTCGCCGTAAGACAACTTGTAAAGATTACTACATCCGGAGGCCGCGTTCACACGCACGAGAATGGTGGCATGGCCGCAGAACCGATCACCGTCTCCATCACTCGCTTCGTCGACCCCGCACAGGCGCGCCAGTTTGCGGCCTGGGCCCGCTCCGGCGAAGACCTGATGAGCACGTATCCCGGCTATCTCGGTTCCGGGTGGGTGCGACCAGACCCCAACAGCACGGAGTGGCACATGCTGTTCCGGTTCGCTGACGCGGCGGCCCTCGAGACGTGGCAGAAATCCGACGAGCGAGCCTGGTGGGTGGCGTCGGCCCTCGGGATGGTGGAGCACTCCCCCGAGGAACGCCGAACCGGCATCGAGGGCTGGTTCGATGAGCCCTCATCGGTGGAGGTCATCGCCCCCGTCAAATCTGCACCTCCCCGGTGGAAGCAGATGATTTCGATCTTCATCGTGTTCTTCCCACTGAGCCTCGGCACCAACTGGCTCATCGCGCCGTTCGCGGGCGCCTGGCCGCTACCCCTGCGGGTCTTGCTGCTCGTGCTGATCGTGAGCCCGATCATGACCTACTTCGCCATGCCGTTCGTCACCCGAGCCCTGCGGCCCTGGCTCATGCGCGGGCTGTAGCTACGAGCTCTCCGCCTGGCGGATTGCCTCGTCGGCGTTCATGTCATCGAGTTCAGCATCGAGGTATGACTCCACCTCGGGCAGGTGCAGCGTGAACGTCGAGTAGGCCTCAATCGATACCGTTCCCGACAACAACTGGAAGTCCATGACGTGCCCGCCAAACGCGCGCGCCTCGTCGAGATAGTGCAGGTGAAAATCGGCGACGCTCAGACCCTGGAAGACGTCGGGCCCCTTGAAGCCGATCATCGTGCCGGTCGTGGCCGCAATGGAGTTCTCGTGCTGGTCCTTCACCGCGTCGGCGAGCCCGCGGAAGGGCCGCTGCTGCCGCACGGCCTCGCGCACGGTCATGGCCTCGAACGCGGCATCCACCCGGATCGCATAAAACAGGTTGTCGCTCGGCACGAGAGACTCGACCAGCGCTTCGAAGTCGCCCTCCGATAGGTTGGCGACGGGCGCGCTGAACGTCGGTTCGAACATCGCGACCTCGGCAAACGGAACGAGGTCGCCGGATGACACGCTCACGACGCTGCCGTCACCCCGGCACACCGTAAGAACGCCGTCGAGTAGCACGAGTTCGCCGTCGAGAGCGTCACCGCAACCCAGACCGAAGTCGCCCGACGACTGCACAGCGGACGCGGTGAACGCGCCGTCGTAGAGACCGGCAACAAGTGCATCGACAAACGAATACTGGTGAATGGCCTTGCCCGCGCGGGGTCGCAGGTCGCTCACCTGCGGGGTTACTCGGCCGGCTTGGCTACGGGCAGCTCGAGCGGAATCGCCGGGCAGTCTTTCCACAGGCGTTCGAGCGAGTAGTACATGCGGTCTTCGTCGTGGAAGATGTGGGCGACGACATCACCAAAGTCGAGAAGGATCCAGCGACCCTCGGCACGACCCTCGCGACGCAAGGGTTTGGCGCCCGCCTCGATCATCTTGTCTTCGATCTCGCCTGCGATCGCCTGCACCTGGCGCTCATTGCGTCCGGTGGCGAGGAAGAAGATATCGGTCAGCGGCAAAGGACCGGAGACGTCAAGCGCAACCAGATCCTCGCCCTGCTTGGAGTCGGCGGCGAGAGCCACCACGTTGAGAAGCTCGCGCGCGCGCGCAGTTGCAGTCACTGGGTCCTTAGAGGGGAGAGAAAAGAAAGAGCCGTCACGGATCAGAAGATGTTCAGAGCAAAGACGGCGATGAGGAGGCCGACAACGACCACGGCCATGGAGGCAGCCGAGATGACGAGAGCGGTGAGGGCCCTGGTGCCCTTGGGCTTCTGGGTGTGAGTAACACCCTGCCCAGAGTTGTGGGTGCTGACGGCGCTGATGGCACGCACCGGCTGGGAGTCGGTCGTAACCACTTCGGCGTCGTGCAAGTCGAAGAGCGCGTCAATGCCGTGCTGTTCGATTCGAGCGGTTGCTCCGGTGGAGGTGTACTGGCGAGGCAGGTCGATCGAGCCGGTCAGCATGATCTCACCCGTGCCGGTGAGGGGTCCGCGGATGTCGCTGCCCTCGGGAATCGCTCCGAGCACCAAGGCATTCGTCGTGACGGATCCGCTTCCCACGGTGCGGTTGATGGTGTTTTCGTAAGGCTGAGTCTCATCGTCGAGCCCGGCCTGGGTTGACCAGTGCCCGACGGGCGCCGTCCACTGGCTGGTCGGGGCATCCTCGAATACCCTGGCGGGCTCCTCGACAGTGGGCGGCTGCTGCGTCAGCGCATCGAACTCGGCGATCGCGCTAACGACTGCGGTGTTCGTGGTGGGCTCAGGGGCAACAAGGGGAAAGACGGGGTCGGGAACAACGACCGAGGCAATGGGCGCGATGGGCTGGGCAACGACCTCAGCGGCGGCGGGGTCAGGGAACAGGTTGCCAAACGGCCAGGCCTGCGGCTCGTCTGTTGCCGTCGGCTCGACGAGGGCGGGAGGAACCGGGGCGACGGGCGCGGCAGCGACGGGGGCCGCGGCGGCGGGCGTGCGGCCCGGCTCGACCAAATCAGCGGCGGCCACGCCCTCGGCCTGCTGCATGGCGCGAAGTTCACGACGGGTGAGCGTGCGCTCGACGGGCACCGCGAGGTCAGCGGGAACCTCGGCGACGGGCACGGGCGGCGCGACGGGTGCGGCGGGGCGTGCCTCGGTGTGGTACTCGAGCGGAGTCGATGAGACGGGAGCGACCGGGGCGGGAGCTGCGGGGGCGTTCCACGCAGGCGAGGCCGGAGCGGCACGACGGCCCTCGGGGCTGAAGTCGCGCACACGGTACGACGGCTGCTCGGCCTTGGGAAGCGCCTGAGTCGGGGGAAGTGCGTCGTTATCGGGACTCACGGGAGCATTGGAGCGCGAGCGGAACGACGGTCCGTCGTAGCTGGGGACGCGAGACTGCGTCGAATAGGTCAGGGGCTCGGCTGCGGGCTGAGCCGGCGTGGCACCGGCCGAACGACGACCCGATGCGGCGGGGTCGGTGAACTGCGGTGCGTCAGTAGTGGTGGGAGGAAACTGGGTGAACCCGACCGTGGGTTCTGCGGCCTCACCGCGCTCACTCTGCCGAACCGCGCGCCGCGACTGCGGCTGGGGATCTTGGAATGTGGTCATTAAATACTCCGATACAAGTGGTGCTTGGCGATGTATTGAACTACACCATCGGGAACCAAATACCAGACCGGGAACCCCCGGCTGACCCTGCTTCGACAATCCGTAGAGGATATTGCCAATGCCGGCACTTCAAGCGAGCTTACGCGCTCCTCTGGTAAACCGCTAATAGTGAGGCGGTGTCCTGGCCGTGAAACCGCTATGAATTGCGCGAGATTCCAGACCTCATCGACGTCTTTCCATTCGAGGATTTGAGCGACCGCATCGGCCCCGGTAATGAAGAACAGGTCAGCATCTGGGCGGTTTTTGCGAACATCTCGCAGCGTGTCGACAGTGTAGGTCGGGCCGTCGCGCTCGATATCCACACGGCTAACTGTGAATCTGGGGTTAGCCGCCGTGGCGATCACCGTCATGAGGTACCGGTGCTCCCCCTCCGTGACCTCAGACTTCTGATACGGCTGCCCGGTGGGAACGAAGATGACCTCGTCGAGATCGAACTGCTGCTGCACCTCGCTCGCGGCTACGAGGTGGCCGTTGTGGATGGGATCGAAGGTTCCACCCATGATGCCGATGCGGGCACGTCGCTGTGCATCGTCGGCCATACTCTGCGGCGGACCTAGTGACCGGCGCCGTGCGAGTCGTTACCCGCTTTGCTTGTCTTATTGGAGTGGCGGTTAGCCACATCACGGAAGCTCCAGGTGACGAAACCGAGGGCAGCGAAGACGACGACTGCGATCAACGCGAACACGGGCGCTGGAAAAATCAGCGGCGCAAGTTCCTCGGTCTCGGTGAGAAGGGTGGCGATGATCGTCATGTTCTCATCCTATTCCCGCACCTGGCCGGTTCCGCGCACAACCCACTTAGTACTCGTGAGTTCCGGCAGGCCCATCGGGCCACGAGCGTGAAGCTTCTGGGTGGAGATGCCCACCTCGGCGCCAAACCCAAACTCGCCGCCATCGGTGAAGCGCGTGGATGCATTGACCATCACGACCGCGGAGTCCACTTCGGCGAGGAAGCGCTCCGCTCGCGCGTGATCGTTGGTGATTATCGACTCGGTGTGGTGTGTCGAATAGGCACGGATGTGCTCGAGCGCGGCATCCAGATCGTCCACGACCTTCACCGCGATGTCGAGCGACATGTACTCGGTCGACCAGTCCTCTTCGGTAGCCGGAACCGAGTCCGGGAAGATTGCCCGGCTGCGCTCGTCGGCGTGAACCGTCACACCCGACTCGCGCAGTCGCGACAGCACCGCCGGCAGCAGTCGGGGCGCGGATGATGCATCCACCAGCAACGTCTCGAGAGCGTTGCACACGCTCGGCCGCTGCACCTTCGCGTTGTGCACGATCTCGACGGCGGTCGTGAGGTCGGCGGACTCGTCGAGGAATACGTGCACGACACCGGCTCCCGTCTCGATCACGGGAACCTTGGACTCCGCCACAACGGAGTTGATGAGGCTGGCGCTGCCTCTCGGGATCAGCACGTCGACGTACCCGCGAGCCTGCATGAGCTTGGTGGCGCCATCGCGCCCGAACTCATCGATGGTCTGCACCGACTCGATCGGCAGACCGGTTTCGTAGAGCGCGGACTGGATCACCTCGACGAGCACGCGGTTCGTGTTCTCGGCGGCCGACCCGCCCCGCAAGACGACGGCATTGCCGCTCTTGAGTGCGAGGGCTGCAATGTCGATCGTGACATTCGGGCGAGCCTCGTAGATCGCGCCGACGACACCGAACGGCACTCGCACCTGAGTGAGCTGCAGGCCGTTCTCGAGGGTCGAGCCGCGCACGACGTCGCCCACCGGGTCGGGCAGGGCGACGATCTCGAGAAGCGAGGTGGCGAGGGCCGCGAGTCGCTTCTCATCGAGAGTGAGGCGATCCTGAAGGCCTTCGCTCAGTCCGTTGTCGCGACCGTTCGCGAGATCGAGCTGGTTGGCCGGGATGATGCGGCTCTCGTTCTGCATGATCGCGTCGGCGATCGCGCGCAGGGCCGCGTTTTTCTGGCGTGAGGTGGCCGTTGCGAGCCTGATCGACGCCGTGCGCGCGGCCTCGAGCTTCTCGACGAAAGTCAGTGCGACTGCGGTTTCAGACATGGCCCAAGTTTAGGGCGCTGCGGCGAACCAGGTACCCAGGTCGGCGCCAGCAAGAGCCTCGGCGACGCTGCCCGTTGCCGCGAGCAAAACCGGGATTCCGGCGGCCGCAGCGTGCTTGGCCGCGGCAACCTTGGTTCCCGCTCCCCCCGTGCCGACGCCCGCGGAGCCAATGTCGCCGAAGGTCACCCCACTGAGGTCGTCGTCGAAGTCAACGGTCTCGATCTTGACCGCTCCGGGCTCACCCGGCGGGCGTGTGTAGAGCGCGTCGATGTCGCTGAGCAAGACCAGCACATCGGCGTGCACGAGCACCGACACCATCGCCGCGAGCCGGTCGTTGTCACCGAACCGGATCTCCTGGGTCGCCACGGTGTCGTTCTCGTTCACGATGGGCAGGATGCGCAGGCCGAGCAGTCGCTCCATCGCGCGCTGCGCATTGCTGCGGTGCGTCGGGTTCTCCATGTCGCCCGCGGTAAGCAGGATCTGACCGGCGACGATCTGGTACCGATCGAGGCTCTCCTGGTACCGGAAGATCAGCACGTTTTGCCCCACCGCGGCCGCGGCCTGCTGGGTTGCGAGGTCAGTGGGACGAGAGTCCAGGTTCAGGAACGGGATGCCCGTGGCGATGGCGCCGGACGACACGAGGATGACCTCAGAGCCCCGCCCGTGCGCCTCCGCGAGTGCATCGACGAGCGCGCCGATCTGGCCCACGTTCTCGCCGCTGACGGACGACGAACCCACCTTGACGACAATGCGGCGTGCGCCGGGAATGTCTGAGCGGGACAAGACGGTATTAGTCACTGACCTCGTCCTCGGAGACGGAATCCTTCTGCACGGCAAAGCCCTCGTCGTCGCGCCAGATGCCCGCCTCGCGCTCGGCTTCGAGCTCCGCACGAGCGGCGGCTTTGGCATCCATTCGATCAAGATAGCCCTGGCGACGGGTCTTGTAAGTCTCGCGGGTGCGCTCGCCCAGGCGCTCATCGGTACCGCGCGGGCTCGTGATGAGTTCGGCGGTCGACGAGAGCGTGGGCTCCCAGTCGAAGACACGACCGTTGATCGAGACCTGTGAGCCGGGAACCGCGCCCGACTTGAAGAGCTCCTCTTCGACGCCCAGCTTCGCGAGACGATCCGCGAGGAACCCGACGGCTTCGTCGTTCTCGAAGTCGGTCTGCTGCACCCAGCGCACGGGCTTGGCACCGAGCACTTCGTAGGTGTTGCCGAAGCTGCCACCCTCCACGCGGATGGTGAAGTCTTTCTCATTGACCGCTCGCGGGCGAATGATGATGCGGGGCTTCTCGGACTCGAGCGACTGCTTCTTGCGATCCTCCTCGACGATCGCGGCAAGCGCGAACGAGAGTTCACGCAGCCCCGCCCGCGAGACGGCAGAGACCTCGAACACGCGGTACCCGCGCGCCTCGAGCTCGGGCTTGACCATGTCGGCAAGCTCGCGGCCTTCGGGCACGTCGACCTTGTTGAGGGCGATGAGCTGCACGCGGTCGAGCAGTGGCAGCTGGCCTTCGGGAACCGGATAGGCGGCAAGTTCGCCCAGGATGATGTCGAGGTCGCTCAGCGGGTCGCGCCCCGGCTCGAGCGTGGCGCAGTCGAGCACGTGAAGCAGCGCAGTACAGCGCTCCACGTGGCGCAGGAACTCAAGCCCAAGGCCCTTGCCCTCGCTCGCGCCCTCAATGAGGCCGGGAACATCGGCGATCGTGTAGCGGGTATCCCCCGACTCGACTACGCCAAGGTTGGGGTGAAGTGTCGTGAACGGGTAATCCGCGATCTTCGGCTTGGCCGCGCTCATGGCCGCGACGAGGCTCGACTTGCCCGCAGAGGGGTAACCGACGAGCGCAACATCCGCCACGGTCTTGAGCTCGAGAAAGACGTCGCCCTCGAAGCCGGGAGTACCCAGGAGAGCGAACCCGGGTGCCTTGCGCTTATTGGTTGCCAGCGAGGCGTTGCCGAGGCCGCCCATTCCACCGGGTGCAACCACGACTCGCATGCCGGGAGCGACCATATCGATGATCTCGTTGCCGTCAGCATCTTTGACCACGGTGCCGACAGGAACCGGCAGAACGACCTCTTCGCCGGATGTTCCGGCCTTGTGGTCACCGGCGCCGGGCTGGCCGTGGCCAGACTTGCGGTGAGGTGCACGGTGGTATCCGAGCAGCGTCGTGACGTTGGGATCGCTCACGAGCACGATGTCGCCGCCGTCACCGCCATTGCCGCCGTCGGGGCCGGCGAGCGGCTTGAACTTCTCGCGCTTGACCGACACGCATCCGTTGCCACCGTGGCCTGCAAGCAGGTGAAGGGTGACCTGGTCGACGAATGACGCCATGGCACTCTCCAATCTGTTGCTGTTGTTAAACGGCGAAGGCGAGCCGAAGCTCGCCGTCGCGGTACTGCTAAGAACTATTCGGCAGTGACGATGTTGACGACCTTGCGGCCGCCCTTTGCACCGAACTGCACTGCGCCCGCCGAGAGGGCGAACAGCGTGTCGTCGCCGCCACGGCCGACGTTGACGCCGGGGTGGAAGTGCGTGCCGCGCTGGCGAAGGATGATCTCGCCGGCCTTGACGACCTGGCCACCGAAGCGCTTGACGCCGAGGTACTGGGCGTTGGAGTCGCGGCCGTTACGGGTGGAGCTAGCTCCCTTTTTGTGTGCCATGTGTGCTCAGCCCCTTACGCGATGCTGGTGATCTTGATACGAGTGAGCTCCTGGCGGTGGCCCTGGCGCTTCTTGTATCCGGTCTTGTTCTTGAACTTCTGGATAACGATCTTGGGTCCACGCTCGTCGCCGAGAACCTCAGCTACAACCTTGACCTTGGCGAGCGCCTTGGCCTCGTGGGTGATCTTGTCGCCGTCGACGTACAGCACGGGAACGAGTTCAACGTTGCCGTCTTTGTCTGCGGCGATGCGGTCGAGAACGACGATCGTGCCGACCTCTACCTTTTCCTGACGCCCACCGGCGCGCACAACTGCGTAAACCATTGTTTTCCCTTTATTTTGGAAGCTGTTGGTGTTCGAATGCGGGCTTGGCCCAGCAGACACCAAGAGTCAACAATACGCGATCCCGGGGGCCGGGTCAAACGTCGATGAGGCCCGACACGTGGAACTCCGGCGGGTGCCCCTTGCGCCAGTGCCACAGCAGCACGCCCGCGAGCACCCCGATCGGCAGAAGGCCCACAAACGTGAGCAATGCGCCCTGCAAATCCGAACTCAGGATCACCAGGATGCTGGGACCGTCGAAGCTGATCTGCGGAAACGAGTTGGAGAAGAACGAGCGGTCGAAGAAGACCGAGCCGAGAATGTCGGCGATCACCCGCACGATGAAGAACAAGCTCGATCCGATACCCACTGCGAGAACGGAACGAGTGATCACCGGGGCAAGAGTCAGTTTTTCTGAGACGGGAGCGACGATCCAGAGGCTCAGGAAGAAACCGAGAGCGAAGGGCACGACGTACAGGAAAACGTGCTGGGCGAAACCCTGCCAGAGGTAGCCGGAGTCCTGGGTGAGCCCGTAGAGGCCCGCCGTGGATGCCCAGCCGATGAGTGAGATGACCTGCTGCAGTACGTACTCCAGCAGCATCCAGGCCGCCACGGCGCCAGCTGTGACTGCGGCAACCGCGGCTCCGCGGGTGCGGAGCATCCTCTTGACTGTGTCTGCATTCGGTGTCGCCACTGTGCCTCCTAGAATCGGCCCATGACCGTGCTCATCGATCAGGCCATCTGGCCCGCTCACAACACTCTATGGGCGCACATCGTGAGCGACACGTCTCTCGATGAACTGCACGCCTTCGCTGCAGCGGCCGGAATCCCCCGTCGCGGCTTCGATCTCGACCACTACGACGTGCCCGCCCAGAGGTGGAGCGAGCTCGTCGCGTTGGGAGCTGAGCCCGTGAGCGTGCGCGAGCTGGTGAAGCGCCTCGAGGCCAGTGGTCTTCGGGTGCACCAGCGCGATCGAGGGTAGCGGGCCGCTACCACTGCAGGGATGTACCGGGGAGAGTTTGTGCGACGGCTCCGCTGCCCAGGTCAACAATCACGGTCTGGGTCGCGTCAATCTCCACCGCCGCGTACTGCGCGTTAGGCGAGATCGCGAATGAATCCATGAGCGTGTCATTGCGGTCATAAACGACTCGGCTAACACTCCCATCGTCGATTGCCAGCACGATGCGGAAGTTTCCCTTCCCGTCCGAGACCGCAACGCGCTCAACGACCTCGCCGTTGGGAAGTACCTCGGCTTCGCCGATGAACGACGGGTTGCCGTCGAACTCTCGAACGGCGATCCGCTGCTGGCTGCCATCCGCGAGTGACACCGCGACCTGGCCGAGAGTGTCTCGCCCGGTCACGGTGAGTCCATCACGAGATACACCTCCCAGCTCGCGAAGCTGACCCAGGGGTGTGAGGGAGGTGCTGGCAACGGAGTCGCCGACGAAGAGGGAGCTCGCCGTGCTGAGGGCGACGAATGAGGTCGTACCCGGCAGGAATTGCCAGTCGAGCACGTGAAGGGGGTTGCCCGCGAGGTCGACGACCTGCGTGAAGGTGCGACCAGCTTCAAGGCTCGCCGTGTAGAGCTCCTGGCCCAACTCACCCTCGCGGCTGATGCCGACACCGATGGACGTACCGACAGTCGAGGCTTCGATCGTAGACACCCGCCCGTCTGCGGGCAGCGCAATGGTTTCGGCGAGCCCGTCGACGAGGCTCACGAGTTCGAGGGTGCTGGAATCATCGTCCCCATCGCGCAGCACTGCGAGAGCCTTGCCTACGACGGCGAAGTCCCGGATGCCGGGGGCCGCGTAAGCGACAACGCGCTCATCTCCCCCCAGAGTTGTGCTGATGATCTGGGTGCCAGAATCGGTGGACTGCACGTAGTGCAATGCCGGAACTGCGGTCGTGAAGCTGTACTCGAGCACGGAAGAGCCCGACGGTGACGCCCCGGTTACTGAGTCGATTCGCACGGTGTAATCGGTGTCGTATCGCAGCAGCTCGTCAAACTGAACCGCAACCACGTCGCCCGTCGTGCTCACGCTCACGGAAGCGTCGGGTGTGACCGTGATCTGCGAGATGTCAACGGCGGCGAGCGGTTGATTCGCGAATAACCTCAGTTGCTGGCCGGCTTGCTCGGTGACAGCTGACGTGTCCACCTGTGCGCTCGAGAGCTTCGGCCCTTGCGCGTAGCCGAGCGCAACGAACGTCGCGCACAGAATCGCTAGCGCAGCAACGAGCCCGATGAAGGCACGGCGAAAGTGTGCGGCGGAACGCGGCCGCCGGTCAGAAGAGGTAAGGCTCACTGGGCTGCTCGACTTTGACTACGGCCGCCGGGTCGATGGCCAGGGCCTGCGCGCTGGTCGAGCTCGGATTCGTTCCGAACTCCCCCGTGACCTGCACCCAGTCGTCCGCTTTCAGCGTGCTCGACCAGCCGGGCAAATAGACCGGAACTCCCGCTGGCTGCGCGTCGACCGCGCAGCACGTCACGAAGAAGCGCGAGACGTAGAACACGTTCTCGGGGTCATCCACGTCAGGGGTCACAAAGCCGACTACATCGACGGGTTTGTCGGCGTAGAAATCCACATCGTTCGTTTGGCGCAGGAGGGATGCCCAATCGACCACCGTGAACGACTTTGACGCCCCCACGGGCGCCGAGGCCGCGGAATCGACGTCCTGGGCGTCGGCACCGATCGTGCTCGCGTTGATGTCACGTTGCTGGGCGGTGGCGCTTGAGAGTGTCGCCGGTGGCAGCACGACCATCCCGAGCGCCATGGTGCCAGCAACCACGATCGCGCCCAGCCCGATGATCCGCGTTCGCCCGCGAGCGTCAGCTGTCTCATCCGGGTCACGAGCCGGCCGCGTCAGCACGCTCGCAACGGCGAGAGCCAGACCCGCGACGGCGAGGATTGCCGTGAACACGATGTACCGAGGATGGATGTACAGCACGAGCTGATTGCCGAGCGCGAGCGAGACGGTGGCGATGCTCGCGAGAGCCACGAGCACTACCCCGCGCCAGCGTTGGAGTTTAGGCCACATAGTTCACGACCAGCCCGATCAGGGCGCTGAGCAGCGCGACGACCACGGTGAGCTGTATTAGTACCCGCGTGGTGAAGGTTGTGCGCAGAATCGCGAGCATCTTGATGTCGATGATGGGACCAAACACGAGGAAGGTCACGATCGACCCCGGCATGAAGGTGCTCGCGAACGGCAGGATGAAGAACGCGTCCACGCTCGAACACACCGCGATCACGAACGCGAGCACCATCATCGCGAGCACCGACCAGAGAGGGTCGCTGCCCAGGGCGACGAGCACCTCCCGCGGCACGATGACCTGAATCGCCCCCGCGAGCAGGGCGCCGATGAACAGCGCGGGCATGATGACGCCCGTCTCTCGCACGAAGATGTCCAGGCTCTTGCCGGTGCGCGTCTGGGGGTGCTCGTGATCGTCTGGCCTGCGGCACTCCGCGGCGAAATTTGGGGTCAGAAGGTCATACTCGCGGGGGTGCAGGCTGAAGAGCCAGCCCACGATGTTGGCGATAGCGAGCCCGCCAAGAATTCGCGCGACAAGAATGCCATCGTCGAATCCGAATGCCTGGTGCGTCGTGATGATCGTGATCGGGTTGATGATCGGTGCCGCCAGCAGAAAGGTCATCGACTCCGGCACGGTGAAGCCCTTGACGATGAGCCCTCGCGCGAGCGGCACATTGCCGCACTCGCACACGGGAAGCGCGATCCCGAAGAGCGAGATGCACAAGCGACGCAACACCGGGGTGCGCGGAAGGTAACGCATCAGCACGCCGTCGGGCACCCACACCTGCACGACGATCGACAGGATGATTCCGAGCACTACGAACGGCAGCGACTCGACGATCACACTGATGCTGAGGGTGAGAACATCCTGAAGCTGGCCGGGCAGGCTGATGTCGGTTGCGAACGCTCGCACCGCAAGCAGGGCCACGATTGCCAGGGAACCGCCGACTAACCACGCTACGCGAGCACGCGAGGGCCTCGTGGAATGTGAATGGGTGTGCGGCTGAACGTCAGTCTGCACACCCATTCTCGAATTCTACGTTGACGGATTAATCCTCGGTCGCTGGCGCGCTGACGACCTGGCCCGCGCTACCGGCGCGTCGCGAGACGCGCGAACGCCCCTGTCCCGGCTGCTTGGGTTCTGGCAGGGCATCAAGCACCGAGTCGAGGATTTGCTCGGCATCGTGCGTTGAGATCTTGCGTGCCTGGCGCTGCTGCTTCTGAACCGGGATGTCGAGGATCGCGACGGGAGTCTCGGTGTCGGCGGTCTCGATGTCGGGGCCTTCGAGAGACTCCATGACGACTGCGGGCTCTGCGATCGGCTCGACCGGGCCGGAGCCGTCGGCCTTGATGATCGGGATCTCGGTGGTGTGCGTCACCGTAACCGACGCGACGCGCGCGAGCGCATTGCGCACGTCTTCGGTGATGGCATGCGTTCCATTGCTGCCCATGCCGTTCTTGACCGCGGGGGATGCAACGGGCTGGCTGCCGCCGCCGTTGCCGCCGCTGCCGCGACGGTTGCGACGACCGCCACCGGAAACTTCGGGCTGGGCCGTCTGGGTCTGCTGGCGATGCTTGGTCACGGGGTCGTGGTGCACGATGATTCCGCGACCGGCGCAGACCTCACAGGTCTCGCTGAAGGTCTCCAGCAAACCGAGGCCCAGCTTCTTGCGGGTCATCTGCACGAGACCAAGCGAGGTCACTTCGGCGACCTGGTGCTTGGTGCGGTCGCGGCTCAGGCACTCGACGAGTCGGCGCAACACGAGGTCGCGGTTGGATTCGAGCACCATGTCGATGAAGTCGACAACGATGATGCCGCCGATGTCGCGCAAGCGCAGCTGGCGAACGATCTCTTCAGCCGCCTCGATGTTGTTCTTGGTGACTGTCTCTTCGAGGTTTCCGCCCGAACCGACGAACTTGCCGGTGTTGACGTCGACCACGGTCATTGCTTCGGTGCGGTCGATGACGAGCGAACCGCCAGAGGGCAGCCAGACCTTGCGGTCGAGAGCCTTCTCGATCTGCTCCGAGACGCGGAACTCGTCGAAGGAGTCGACAGTTCCTTCGTAGCTCGAAATGCGATCGAGCAGATCGGGCGCGACACCGCGCAGGTAGCCCTCGATCGTCTGGCGAGCGTCGTCGCCCTCGATCACGAGCTTGCCGAAGTCTTCGTTGAAGACATCGCGAACGATCTTGATGAGCAGGTCGGGCTCGGAGTGCAGCATGGCGGGAGCCTGGACGGTCTCAACCTGATGGCTGATTTCCGCCCACTGGCTCGTGAGCCGCTGCACGTCGAGAGTGAGCTGTGCTTCGGTTGCACCCTCGGCCGCGGTGCGCACGATGACGCCCACGTTGTCGGGCAGCACCTCTTTGAGAATCTTCTTGAGACGAGCGCGCTCGGTGTCGGGCAGCTTGCGGCTGATTCCCGACATCGAGCCGTTCGGCACGTAGACGAGGTAGCGACCGGGCAGGGAGACCTGCGAGGTGAGGCGGGCACCCTTGTGACCGACCGGATCTTTCGTGACCTGCACGAGAACACGATCGCCGGGCTTGAGCGCGAGCTCGATGCGGCGGGCCTGGTTCTTACCGTCGCCTTCGGCGGCAGCAGCATCCCAGTCGACTTCGCCGGAGTACAGCACGGCGTTGCGTCCGCGACCGATGTCGACGAAGGCAGCTTCCATGCTCGGCAAGACGTTTTGCACGCGGCCGAGGTAGACGTTGCCGATCAGGCTCGCATCCTGCGCCTTGGCGACGTAGTGCTCGACGAGCACGCCGTCTTCGAGAACGGCGATCTGGATGCGGTTGAACTTGGAACGCACGACCATGACGCGGTCGACGCTCTCACGCCGAGCGAGGAACTCGCTCTCGGTGACGACCGGGCGACGGCGCCCTGCATCGCGACCGTCGCGGCGGCGCTGCTTCTTGGCCTCGAGACGAGTGGATCCCTTGACGCGCGTGGGCTCGTTGCTGAGCACGGGCTCGGGGCGCGGCTGGCGCACGCGAACGACCGTGTTGGGTGCTTCGTCTCCGGGGCGCAGTTCTTCGCCGGGGCGACGACGCGAACGACGACGCACGGTGCCGGCGTCTTCGGGCAGGGAGTCAGGACCAGTGTTGTTGCCGTTGACGCCGCGAGCGTTGGTGCGCGTGGCGATGGGCGGCAGCGGTGGGAGGTCGGGCGCCTGGAAGAGCAGCGACGTCGTGACGGGCGCCTTGCGGGTCGTCGCCGGCTTCTGCGCCTCCTCGACCTTCGGCTGCTCGGCAACGTCGGCAACGGCGGCCTGCGGCTCGACCTTCTTTGCGGGGGCACGCTTGCGAGCCGCTGCCTTGGGCTCTGCCTCTACGGGGGCGGCAACCTCAGCGACGGGCGCTGCTACCGGCTCCGCTGCTGGCTCAACGACAGGTTCGACATTCTTTCGACCACCGAAAAGGCGATTGCGCTTCTTCGGATTTTCGTCATTCGTTTCATTCACCATTACTGGTGTACTCCTTGCCCGGGTGGGGGCCGCGCCGCCCACCGGGTACTCTCTCGTGCGCTACCTCACCGTGATTGGTTCACGGGAAGACCGCTTCTAATTCTTCAGGTCCAGACATTCTGTGATGTCTCAGGGCGGAACTGGCTATCCGACCGGCCCAGTGTGTGCCATCTGTAGCAACGTGCCTCAGAAACACTGCCTGGTAAAGCTGTTTTGGCGTCAGGATGAGCGCGGCTCAACTGACTACACCAAATTATCGCATGCATTCCGATAAACGGGACTTTCGGCCCAGCGATCCCCCAATGAGCGCGTGCAATAATCCGAGCATGACTGACGCCGTGCCGCAGCGCCGACCCCTCGCCCTTCCTATCGTTCTCATCATCACGGGGCTGATTGGCTGGTACTCAGCCTTCCAACTGACGCTCGACAAGTTCGCGGTGCTCGTCAATCCCGAAGCCGATCTGGACTGCAACCTCAGCGTGCTCGTGCAGTGCGGAGCGAACCTTGCGTCGTGGCAGGGCGCGGTGTTCGGATTCCCGAACCCGGTTCTCGGGCTCTCCGGCTTCGTCGCACCGATAGCGGTCGGTGTTGCGCTGCTCGCCGGGGCGACATTCGCCCGCTGGTTTTGGATTGCCTTCAACGTGGGTGTCGCCGGCGCGCTCGGCTTCTGCATCTGGCTCATGAGCCAGTCGATTTTCTCCCTCGGCACGCTGTGCCCCTGGTGCATGATCGTCTGGTCGGTGACCATCCTGATGTTCTGGACGCTCACACTGTCCAACGCGAAAGCGGGAGTCTTCGGTTCGCGCCTGCAGCCTCTCGGCGCTCGCCTGTTCAGCTGGACGCCCGTGATCACTCTCGCGAGCTACCTCATCGTGGCGATCATCGCGCAGCTGCGCCTCGACTTTCTCGCCGAGATCGCAATCCTGCTGCAGCGTTAGTTAGGAAAACCAGAGGCCGAGTTCGCGGGCGGCGCTCTCGGGCGAGTCGCTGCCGTGCACGAGGTTCTGCTGAACCTTGAGACCCCAATCGCGGCCGAAGTCGCCACGAATGGTGCCGGGGGCTGCTGTGGTGGGATCGGTGGTGCCCGCGAGGGAGCGGAAGCCCTCAATCACCCGGTTGCCTGCAACACGCAGGGCGACAACGGGACCAGACTGCATGAACTCAACGAGGGGCTCGTAGAACGGCTTGCCCTGGTGCTCCTCGTAGTGAGCGGCGAGCAGGTCGAGATCGGCCTGAACCATGCGGATGTCGACGAGCTGGTAACCCTTCGCCTCGATGCGGCGCAGGATTTCTCCCGTGAGGTTACGGGCGACGCCGTCGGGCTTCACGAGCACAAGGGTTTCTTCAACGGCGGTCATACGAACTCCTCAGGGTGGGTTGAACGGTAGTCGGCCTTGGCTCGGTCGAGCTGGCGGCCTTTGACGAAACAGAAAATGAAGAGGCCCGCAAACCCGGCCCCAATGAAAAACATGATCGGGATGAGAAAGCCCGTGGCGATGAGCACCGCTTGAAGCACCCACGCGATCCAGATGCCCCACGGGTACCGCACGAGGCGACCGGTGAGCACGAGCAACACGATGAGCACCGCTCCACCGACGAACGCGGGCACGGGCTCGAGTGCTTTCAAGCCGAATGCCGTGAGCGTCACGAAGAAAACGAGAATCGCCTCAAGCGCGAGGGTGATGCTCAGCAGCGACTCGGTCGCCGAGCGCTCTCGTCTCACTTCCACCCCTCCGCAGCGGCCAACGCGATCGCCTCACCGACGAGCGTGATCGACCCTGTCACGACGACAGCTCGACGGGGCGCCTCGTTGGCCCAGGATCGAGCATCCGCGATCGCGTGCTCAAGCGTGCCGAACTGGTACGTCGCGTCTTCGTGGGTGAGTTCGAGCACCAACTCGGCAAGCTCCACGTAGTTGACCGCGCGTTCCGAGTGCGACTGGGTCACGTGGAATCGCTCGGCGATGGGGGCAAGCGCCTGGATGATTCCGCGCGCGTCCTTGTCTTGCAGCACGCCGAGAACCACCGTGATCTCGTCAAAGTCGAAGTACGACTTCATCGCCTTCGCGAGAGCCTCGGCGCCGTGCGGGTTGTGCGCGGCATCGACGATCACGGTCGGATCGGTGCCGATGATCTGCAGGCGGCCGGGAGAAGTCACGGTCGCGAGTCCCTCGGCGAGCACGTCGCCCACGAGAGGCTGCGAACCTGAGCCGAGGAACGATTCGACTGCCGCGATTGCGAGCGCCGCGTTGTGACCCTGGTGATCACCAAACAGCGGGAGAAAGTGGTCGGAGTAGGTCGCTGCGAGACCACGCACGGTGATGAGCTGCCCGCCCACCGCAAGTGTCGAACTCTCGAGCGCGAAGCCGTCACCCTCGACTGCGAGCGACGACTCGGTCAGGTCTGCGGCGCGCTCAAGCTCGGCAAGTGCCTCCGGCACCTGGCGTGCCGACACGACGTTGGCGGCCGGCTTGATGATGCCCGACTTGGTGCGGGCGATCTCGGCGATCGTCGAACCGAGGCGTTGGGTGTGATCCAGCGCGATCGGGCTGAACACGGCGACTTGCCCGTCGGCAACGTTGGTGGAGTCCCACTCGCCACCCATGCCCACCTCGATGATCGCGACATCCACGGGCGCATCGGCGAACGCGGCAAACGCGAGCACCGTGAGCACCTCGAAGAAGGTCAGCGGTTCTTCGCTGTTAGCGATGAGTTCGGCATCGGCCATGTCGAGGAAGGGGCGAATGTCGGCCCAGTTCTCGGCGAACGCGCGATTCGAAATCGGGGCACCATCGATCACGATGCGCTCGTTGACGCGCACGAGGTGGGGACTCGTCATGAGACCCGTGCGCAGGCCGTAGGCGCGCAGGATCGACTCGGCGATGCGGCTCGTCGAGGTCTTGCCGTTGGTGCCCGTCACGTGAATGATCGGGTAGCTGCGTTGGGGATCACCGAGCAGCTCAACAACGCGACGGGTCGCCTCAAGGCGCGGCTGAGGCGCGGCCTCGCCGATGCGCGCGAGCATCTCGGCGTACGCGCGATCAGCATCGGCCTGGTACTCGGAGTCTTCGAGTTCCCACGCGGAGTCGTCGTCGAGGTTGGTGCCCTCATCGCCCTGCACGAAGGGACTGAGGTCGGCAAGCGGGTTGGCGTCGTCGTCGCCGAGGTCGTCGTCGCCCGCGAACTCGTCATCCCGATCAGACATCAACTGCTCCCGACTTCCACACGTCAATTACCAGTACACCAGAGTTTGAGTACTGTTCGGCGGCCAGCGTCGCGCGCTGTCCCGCCGCGGAGTCGAGCGCAGCAACTTCGGGATGCTCGCTCGTCGCGAAGGTGAAGCTCGTCGCGAGCGTCTCGGCCGAGATCGTCTCGGCGTGAGTCGTGAGGGCCGCGATGTCGGCGGCCGACGAACCGTTGATGGCGAGAGTGATGCGGTCACTCACATCGAGCCCCGCGGCCTTTCGGGTGTCTTGGATGGCGCGAATCACGTCGCGCGCCAGACCCTCGGCCTCGAGTTCGGGGGTGGTCACCGTGTCGAGCACCACAAATCCCCCGTCGGAGAGGAACGCGATCGCACTCGTGGGGTCGGCCGATTCCAGCTCGAGGTCGAACTCCCCCTGCTCGAGCGGGATGCCGCCCACGACAATCGTCTCGCCGTCAATGACCCAGTCGCCCGCCTTCGCGGCCTGGATGACCTGCTGCACCTGCTTGCCGAGGCGCGGGCCGAGAGCGCGCGCGTTGACGGTCAATTTGCGCGTGATTCCGAACGCGTCGAGTGACCCATCCTCACGGGGCTCGAACGCCACGGCCTTGAGGTTGAGTTCGTCGCTGAGAATGTCGGCGACGGCTCCCACCCAATCGGTTCGGTCGCTCACGACGGTGAGCCCTGCCAGCGGAAGGCGTACTCGCAGGCCCCGCGCCTTGCGCAGGGCGAGACCGGACGACGCAATCTCGCGCACGTAGTCCATCTGCGCGACAAGCTCGTGGTCGGCCGGGAAAGCCTGCGCGTCGGGCCAGTCGGTGAGATGCACGCTTCGCTCGCCCGTCAGGCCGCGCCAGATCTCCTCACTGATGAGAGGGATAAGCGGGGCCGCCACCCGGGTGACCGTCTCGAGCACGGTGTACAGGGTGTCAAAGGCGTCGGTATCGGTGCCGTCCCAGAACCGGTCGCGGCTGCGGCGCACGTACCAATTGGTGAGCACGTCAGCGAAGTCGCGCAGCTTCTCGGCAGCAAGTGGGCTGTCGAGCGCCTCGAGATCTGCCGTGACATCGGTCACGAGCTCTCGCAGCTTGGCCAGGATGTACCGGTCGAGGAGGTTCGTCGAATCGGTGCGCCAGGTTGCCTCGTAAGCGGAGGCGTTGGCGTAAAGCGTGAAGAAGTAATACGTGCTCCACAGAGGCAGGAGCAGTTCGCGCACACCCGCGCGGATGCCCTCTTCGGTGACGATGAGGTTGCCGCCCCGAATCACGGATGACGACATCTCGAACCACCGGATCGCGTCTGCCCCGTCACGATCGAAGGTATCGAAGACGTCGGGGTAGTTGCGCAGGCTCTTCGAAGCCTTCTGCCCGTCCGAGCCCAGAACGATGCCGTGACTGATGACGTTCTTGAAGGCCGGGCGATCGAACAGGGCGGTCGACAGAACATGCATCACGTAGAACCAGCCGCGGGTCTGCCCGATGTACTCGACGATGAAGTCGGCGGGGTTGTGGCCGTCAAACCAATCCTGGTTCTCGAACGGGTAGTGCACCTGTGCGAACGGCATCGAGCCAGAGTCGAACCACACGTCGAGCACGTCCTCGATGCGACGCATCGTCGACTGGCCGGTGGGGTCGTCGGGGTTGGGACGCGTCAGCTCGTCGATGTAGGGCCGGTGCAGGTCGGTCGGTCGCACGCCGAAGTCGGCCTCGAGCTCGTCGAGCGAGCCGTAGACATCGATGCGTGGGTAGTCGGGGTTGTCGCTCTTCCAGACCGGGATCGGGCTTCCCCAGTATCGGTTGCGGCTGATCGACCAGTCGCGGGCGTTGCCCACCCACTTGCCGAACTGGCCGTCTTTAACGTTCTCGGGAACCCAGTTGATCTGCTGGTTGAGTTCGCCCATGCGGTCGCGGATCTCGGGCACTCGCACGAACCAGCTCGAGACCGCCTTGTAGATGAGCGGGTTGCGGCATCGCCAGCAGTGCGGGTAGGAGTGTTCGTAGCTGGCGACGCGCAGCAAGCGTCCGTCGGCGCGCAGCTTCTGGGTGAGCGGCTTGTTTGCCTCGAAGACCTGCAGGCCTGCGACATCCGAGATCAGGGGCAGGAACTTGCCGCCCTCATCAACGGAGAGGATCACGGGGATGCCCGCCGCGGCACACACCGCCTGGTCGTCTTCACCGTACGCGGGTGCCTGGTGCACGATGCCCGTGCCCTCACCGGTGGCGACGTAGTCGGCCACGAGAATCTGCCACGCGTTCTCGGTGCCCCACTCGCTCGCGTCGGCGTAGTAGTCCCAGAGGCGGGCATACCGCACGCCGTCGAGCTCAGCTCCGAGAACTCGGCGCGAGATCGCCTCGAGGGCCTCGGCGGGTGTGGCGTACCCGAGGTCTTTCGAATACGCGGGAACGGTATCGGTCGCGAGGAGGTACTCGCTCACGCCCTCGTCAGAGCCGTCGGCGGCGCCGAGCGGTCCACTCGGCAGCACCGAGTACTCGATAGCTGGCCCCACGGCGAGCGCAAAGTTGGTGGGGAGGGTCCAGGGAGTCGTCGTCCAGGCGAGCGCCTTGACGCCCGTGAGGCCAATCGCCTCAGCCTTGGATCCGTCGAGGGGGAAGGTCACGGTGACCGACTGGTCCTGACGCATCTTGTAGACGTCATCATCCATGCGCAGTTCGTGGTTCGACAGGGGCGTTTCGTCGTGCCAGCAGTACGGCAGCACCCGGAAGCCCTCGTAGGCGAGGCCCTTGGTGTGCAGCTGCTTGAACGCCCAGATGACGCTCTCCATGAACGTCACGTCGAGAGTCTTGTAATCATTCTCGAAGTCCACCCAGCGCGCCTGACGCGTGACGTACTTCTCCCACTCCGCCGTGTAGCGCAGCACACTGGCTCGCGCGGCATCGTTGAACGTGCCGATGCCCATCTCTTCGATCTGGCTCTTCTCGTTGATGCCGAGCTCGCGCATCGCTTCGAGTTCCGCGGGGAGCCCGTGAGTGTCCCAGCCGAAGCGACGGTGCACCTGCTTGCCGCGCATCGTCTGGAAGCGAGGAAAGAGGTCCTTCGCGAATCCGGTCAGCAGGTGACCGAAGTGAGGAAGACCGTTGGCGAAGGGCGGGCCGTCATAGAACACCCATTCCTCGGCACCCTCGCGGTTGTCGATCGACGCCTGGAACGTGCCATCCTGCTTCCAGAATGCGAGCACCTGCTCTTCGATCGCGGGAAAGCGCGGCGAAGGCGTGACGCTGTCATCGGGCGAGTGGCGGGGGTACGACATGTGGCTCCTGTGGATTGCTCTACACAGGGACGACATTGCTGCCGCGGTACCACCCCGCTTGCCAGGTTGCCCCGGCCACTCTTGTCAGATCGGTTCTAGTGACTCCGGATAGCGACGTCGCTCGATCACCGGAGGGTTCTTCCGAAGGCTCCCCGTGGATAGCGGATCACTGCCTGTGCTGCAATTCTACGCGACTGCGCGCGCCTTTAGCGCGTTGAGCAAGGAAGCCGCCTGCGCCGCATTGTCCACGGTCACCACGAGAGACTTTCCGCTAGTGCGCTGCACCTCGATCGCCTGGCCGCCGCGGGTAATGACCCCCAGCCGTCCGTCGCCTCCCCACCGAATGCCCCAGCCGCCGAAATCACGCACGGGCACCACCTCGACGACGGCGGCGCCACGCACCTGTGCCAGCGGAATCACGAAGCGGGGAACACCCACCGCCGAGGTCGCGCGGAACCCCGCTTCGTCGACGCGCACCTGCCAAAACAGAGTTGAGATCACGAGCACCGCGACGAGCAGCAGCACGAGCACGTACACCGTGAAGGCGGGCAGCGGTGCCACGAGCCACAGGGCGACTCCGCCGCCGATGATCGCAAGACCGAGGATCCCGAGCACGAACACCCCCAGCCAGCGCTGCGGCTCGATGCGCTGCATCCACACCGCTCGTTCGGTCGCCCCGAGCTCGAGCACGGGGGCATTCTCGAGGTCGAGTGGCGGCAGTGGAGCCGAGGCCGGCAGCAGCAGCCACGCGAGCGCGCCAGCGGCCAGCCCCCCGGCGAACCCGCCGACGACATAGGGCCCGATGGATGCCGCGTCGGCCCCACTCTCGAGTCCGCGCTGCATGAGCGTTGAGCCCGCGAGCAGCACCGTCATCACCGTGGCGAGAAATGGCCCGATCGCGAGGATCATCCGCTGGTTGACAGTGAACGTTCCCTCGCCGCGCGCGAAGCCGAGTGCGAACGCGCTGTATCCGCCCACCACCACGATCAGCAGAACGACCGAGAGCCATGCTGGCCCGAACCCGTCGGGCATGCCAGACGGCCCCCAGTGCACGGCAATCGGATCGGGCAGGTCGGGTAGGGCGATGAGGATGGCGATTACCCCTGCGAGCCCGATCACGACGGGCACCACCACTCCAATGACCATGATGCGGGCGCGTTCGGTGCGGGTCATTCCCAGGCCTCCCTGATGAGAGCGCTCAGCGCGCCGGGTGTGAGTTCGAGCTTCTTGGCCTCGGAGATAACCCGATCAAGATCGCGAGTGAGCTGGTGATAGTCGCGTGCTCGATCGGCCACGACCGCACCGCGGCCACGCCGCAGCTCGATGAATCCCTCGTCGCGCAGGTCTTGGTACGCGCGCAACACCGTGTGCACGTTGATGTCGAGGGTCTCCGCGAGTTCGCGTGCGGCCGGCAGCCGCTCGCCCGCCGCGATGGTGCCCGCGATGATCTGACCGCGGATGCCCGTCTCGAGTTGCTCGAAGAGCGGCAGCGGCGACGCTGGGTCTACGGAAAAGTACACGACTTGATTCTATTGTTCTAGTTGAATTAGATCAAGTCGGGGAATGCGCCCACCCCTGTCTAGGCTTACCTACTTGTGACTATCAACAGTGGCAAAGCGCCAACCACTTCAGAAGCAGTATCCGTATCCCCTTCCGACCGCACCGCGGCCCGCAAGGCCGTCTGGGCCGCACTCGTCGGCTCGTCCCTGGAATCGTTCGATTTCTACGTGTTCGCGTACTTCAGCGCGATCTTCGCTCCCGCCCTGTTCTTCCCCGAACTCGACACGGCAGCCGCGCTGCTCGGCTCGTTCGGAATCTTCGCGGTCGCGTTCCTCATCCGCCCGGTCGGTGCCATCATCTTTGGCAACCTCGGCGACCGCATCGGCCGCAAGCGCACGCTTCTCATCACCATCACCGTGATGGGCCTCGCGACGGGCGCCATCGGCCTGCTGCCGGACTTCAGCACGATCGGCCTCGCCGCGCCCATCCTGCTCGTGCTCCTGCGTCTCGTACAGGGACTTTCGCTCGGCGGCGAGTGGGGCGGCGGCATTCTCGTCGCCGTGGAGCACGCCGAACCGAAGCGTCGAGGCCTTTACGCAGCGCTGCCGCAGCTGGGCTCCCCCATCGGCACCGCGCTCACGGGCGCCCTGCTGCTCATCCTGAGCGCGACCATCCCTGCCGCCGACATGCTCGCGTGGGGCTGGCGCATCCCGTTCCTGCTTGCGTTCCCGTTGCTCGCCGTGTCGCTCTACCTCCGACTCGCGATCGACGAGACACCCGTCTTCAAGACGCTGCTCGCAACCGATCGCCGCGAGCGCATTCCCGTGCTCTCGGCATTCAAGAAGTATCCCCTCGCGATTCTTGTCGCGATCGGTGCTGCGCTGCTCGGAATCGGCTCGTACTCCCTCATGAACACCTACACGATCGGGTACGGGGTGAGCGTGCTCGGCTTCTCATACCCGGATCTCGCACTCGCAACTCTCATCGGAAGCCTGCTGCAACTCGTGACGATCCCGCTGTTCGGCGTTCTCGCCAACCGCATCGGATCAGCGCGCGTCGTCGTGATCGGAGCGATCGGCACCCTCCTGATCGCGTTCCCGATGTACTTCGTGCTGCAGGCCGCGACCTTCCAGGTGCTCGTCGCGACCATGATCATCGGAGGCATCCTGCCGACTCTCGCGTGGGCGGGTCTTGGCGGACTCATGGCTGACATTTTCGGCGGCCCCATCCGTTACAGCGCCATGTCGATTGCTTATGCCGTTGCCGCGGCACTGTCGGGCATCGTTCCCATCGCGACGCAGGGCCTCGGCATCCAGACCGACTTCGCCTGGTGGCACCCCGGTGTGGTGCTTGCGGCACTCTCGGTGATCACGCTCGTCTCGGCCCTCATCGCGTCGCGCTGGGCGCGACCGGTTGACGCCGAAGACGAGATCCTGCCTGAGCTGCTGCCCGAACCGGCACTGCGATAGCACCGTTGTCTCGGTTGAGGCGCAGCGCCTAGGCTGTCCCTCAACCGAGGCTGAGGGGCAGGCTATGAGCGACGACACTCCGACACAGAGGTTCGAAACACCCGGCGAAGATGCCCCGACCGAGATTCTGGCGCAGCCGTCGGCCACGCCCCCGGGGGCGACCCCGCCAGACGAGGCCAAGAAGTCGAAGCGGCTCGTAGTCATCCTCGCGTCGATCGGCGGCGCGCTCCTGCTCGCCCTGATCATCGTCATCGTCGTGCTGCTCACGCGCGGTGGGCAGCCGGCACCGGCACCCACCCCCACATCGAGTTCCGCGTCGCCGACTCCCACGCCCACTCCCACTGAGTCTGAATCACCGACCCCCACCCCGACACCGACCCAGACCAGCGAGCCCACGCCTCCCCCGACGCCGCCGAGCCTCATCACGACGTTCACTGCGTCGACCGACAGCGTGGACTGCGACGGCGAGACGTCGGTGCCCGTGACCTTCAGCTGGGCGGCGACGGGCGACACCCTGTGGTTCGGGGTCGGCACCGAGAACGCCAAGGATGAGCCGTTCGACGAGTTCCCGCTCAACTACACGATGGAATTCGACTACCAGTGCGGCCAGGAGTCCGGCAGCCAGATCTACACGATTACAGTGCAGTCGGGTGGCGACATCGAGAGCAAGACTGTCGTTATTTCGGAGTAACGAATTCCAGAGTGCCGCGCCGGAACAACAACCACGGCGCGCGGTACTGAAGAAACGACCCGTCGCTCGAGCCGATCGTGCAGGTAGCGCGGCCCCAGGTTAGCCCTCGCACGTGCAGATAAACCGCCACGCTCGCATCGGTATGGGCCTCAACCTGCCAGGTGCCCGTGCCCCACTGTGTGGGTTGCCCGCGACCCGCAATCACGATCGTCGGCCGGATGCCCAGCCAGGGGCCACGGCGCAGCGTGATCGTGAGTCGCCGAGTGGCCGGTCGCTCGGGTGTCGTCACTGCTTCAGACTACGGGGGTGCAGGCTCCGTTAGAATTGCAGCACATCCACACTCAGGCACCTCATTCGGACTCGGTGCCGCACATATCGAACCGGAGTTACCCATGTCGATCATCCCTGACAAGCCCGCCCTCGAAGGGCTGGAAGGCAAGTGGGGGCCTCAGTGGGAGGCCGACGGCACCTACCGGTTCGATCGTGCTGCGGCGCTCGATCCACGCGCGCAGGTCTACTCGATCGACACGCCACCGCCGACAGCCTCGGGCAGCCTGCACATCGGCCACGTCTTCAGCTACACGCACATGGACCTCGCCGCCCGCTTTCAGCGCATGCGCGGCAAGAGCATCTTCTACCCCATGGGCTGGGACGACAACGGCCTGCCCACCGAGCGTCGCGTGCAGAACTACTACGGCGTTCGCTGCGACCCGACTCTGCCCTACGACGCCGATTTCACCCCGCCCCTGCAGGGTGGCGAGGGGTCGAGCGGCAAGGCTGCCGATCAGGTGCCGATCTCGCGACGCAACTTCATCGAGCTGTGCGAGACCCTCACTGCCGAAGACGAGAAGCAGTTTGAAGACCTGTGGCGCCAACTTGGCTTGAGCGTCGACTGGAACCTGACCTACCGCACCATCGGGCGCGAAGCACAGCTCGCGGCCCAGCGGGCATTCCTGCGCAACCTCGCTCGCGGCGAGGCCTACCAGGCCGATGCTCCGACCCTGTGGGACATCACCTTCCGCACCGCCGTCGCCCAGGCCGAACTCGAAGACAAGGAACAGCCCGCGGCCTACCACCGGGTGTCGTTCCATAAGCCCGATGGCACGACTGTCGACATCGAGACCACGCGGCCCGAACTGCTGCCCGCGTGTGTGGCTCTCGTCGCGCACCCTGACGACGAGCGCTACCAGCATCTCTTCGGTACGACGGTCACGACGCCGCTCTTCGGTGTGGAAGTGCCGATCGTTGCGCACCACCTCGCGCAGCAAGACAAGGGCTCCGGCATCGCCATGATCTGCACGTTTGGCGACGTGACCGACGTGATCTGGTGGCGCGAACTCGACCTGCCCAACCGCACGATCATCGGCGCAGACGGGCGAATCATCGCCGATCCCCCGGCCGCCATCGAGACGGATGCCGCGAAGGCCCTGTACGCGGAGCTCGCGGGCAAGACCGTGTTCAGCGCCAAGGCGCGCGTCGTCGAACTGCTGAGGGAGTCTGGCGAGCTCATCGGCGACCCGAAGCCCATCACCCACGCAGTGAAGTTCTTCGAGAAGGGCGACAAGCCCCTCGAGATCATCTCGACGCGCCAGTGGTACATCACCAACGGCGCGCGCGACGAGAAGCTCCGCTCCACGCTCCTCGACGCTGGCACGCAGATCAACTTCACCCCCGACCACATGCGCGTGCGTTACGAGAACTGGGTGGGCGGCCTCACGGGCGACTGGCTGATCTCGCGCCAACGCTTCTTCGGAGTGCCCATCCCGGTCTGGTACGAGCTCGATGCCGACGGAGAGAAGGGCGCGGTCATCGTTCCCAGCGAAGACCTCCTGCCCATCGACCCCTCCTCCGACGTTCCCACGGGCTACACCGAAGCCGACCGCGGAACACGGTTCGTCGGTGAACTCGACATCATGGACACCTGGGCCACCTCGTCGCTCACCCCGCAGATCGCGGGGGGCTGGGAGACTGATCCCGAGCTGTTCGACCTCGTGTTCCCCTACTCACTGCGCAGCCAGGGACAAGACATCATTCGCACCTGGTTGTTCTCGACCGTGCTGCGCGCCGAACTCGAGCACGGCCAGATCCCGTGGAAGAACGCGGGAATCTCCGGATTCATCGTCGACCCCGATCGCAAGAAGATGTCGAAGTCGAAAGGCAACGTCGTCACACCCAAGGGAATGCTCGATGATCACGGCTCGGACGCGGTGCGCTACTGGGCCGCATCATCCCGGCTCGGCACCGACGCTGCGTTCGACCCCCAGAACCCGAAGCAGATCAAGATCGGCCGACGACTGGCGATCAAGGTGCTCAACGCCGCGAAGTTTGTGTATGCGTTCCCTGAGGCGCCCGTAACGTCAGACTCGACGAGCCTCATCACGCAGCCCCTCGACATCGACATGCTCGCAGAACTGGGTGCCGTCGTGGAGATCGCGACGCAGGCGCTCGAGAACTACGACCACGCTCGCGCGCTCGAGGCGGCGGAGCAGTTCTTCTGGACGTTCTGCGACGACTACCTGGAACTCGTCAAGGAACGCGCCTATGGCGCGGCTACCGCCGAAGCGCAGGCCAGCGCCGTCACAGCGCTGCGCACGGCCATCGACGTCATGCTTCGCCTCTTCGCTCCCTACCTGCCCTTCGCTACCGAAGAGGTCTGGAGCTGGACCCACGAGGGATCCGTGCACACCGCGTCGTGGCCCACCCGAGTCGACATCGGCACGGATGCAGCACCCAGCGGCTTGCTCGGTGCGGTGAGCGAAGCGCTCATCGGCATCCGCCGCGCCAAGACAGATGCCAAGGCCTCGCAGAAGACCGATGTCGTGTCGGCCACCATCGCGGGGCCGGCCCTGCTGAAGGGCGGTCTCGACGACCTGAAGGCCGTGGGTCGCATCGCCGCGGTCGACTTCGTCGAATCCGACACGATCGAAGTACGCGACATCGTGCTTGCGGAGAGCGCCGAATGATTCGCGCGCTGGCGGCCAGTGACGCGCAGAAGTGGCGAGAGCTGTTTCGCGCGTATGGCGTGTTTTATGAGACGGACTTCAGCGACGAGACTCTCGATCGGGTGTGGGCAATCCTGCAGCAGGATCAGGCGCTGCACGCTCTCGTCGCCGAACAGGATGGCGTTGTGGTGGGCATCGCGCACTACCGCTACCACCCCGACACCTTCTCGGGCGGCTGGGACTGGTTTCTCGACGATCTGTTCGTCGCACCGGAGGCGCGCGGATCGGGCTATGCGACGGCGCTCATCCAGGCAATCGTCCAACTGGCTCGCGACAAGGGCGACGCGTCGACGCTGCGCTGGATTACGGCAGCCGACAATGAGCGCGCCCAGCGGGTGTACGACCGCGTTGCCACCAAGGCAACGTGGGTGACCTACGAGATTCACCCCTGATGCAGCTCGGAACGCGCTGGAGCGTGGGAGACGAACCGCCGGCACGGCTGAGTGACGAGGTGCGTGCGGCCGTCGCCGCAACAGAAGCGGAACTCGTGGGCATCGACACCACGGGCTGGCGCTGGACCCTCACCTGGCTCGAAGGCCGGCCGGTCGTCGAGCTTGACGACGGAACGATCATCCGCGGCTGACGTGCCGCGATGTCAGATCACGCGCGACGCGCGCAGGGAGTACTCGTGTTCGCGGCGCTGGATCTCTACCGCCTGCGAGTGAAGGCGAATGTAGTGATCGCGGCTGAGTGCTTCACGGTCGGCGTGCTTGCGTGTCGAGTTGACTGGAGTCATTGTTCTCACCTCTTCTCTACGGTCAAAATACGGCTAGCCACCGACACTGTCGGAGGCGTCGGAATGCCCGTCGACGACGGGAAAAGCGTTGAAATGCACCTGCACGGGGCGCACGTCCGGCCCGGTCTGCCCGCGATACTTCTCGATGATGGGATCCATGAACCTGTCCCACTCGTCGGTCAGTTCTTTGAGCTGTTCGGCGGTGAGTCGAAGGTTGACCGTGGAGACAACGCTCGCGGCAAGCCACTGCTTGGGCAGTTCGTCCCAGCCGCGCTCCTGAAAGTCGCTCAGCAGCATGGAGCGACTGCGCTCCCACTCCCGCACGACCGTCTTGGTAACTGCTCGCGCCGCGGGGCTGTCGTCCATTTCGGTTGCGTCGAGGTTGATGGCTCCGGGCATCCGCGACCACCAGCGCTCGCGTCCCGTGCCCTTTCCCTCCACCTCGCGCACGAACCCGTGGCGCTCGAGCTGTCGCAGGTGGTAGCTCGTGGCCCCGCTCGACTCCCCCAGGCGCTCGGCCAGGCCGCTCGCCGTGAAGTCACCAAAGGTCGACAGGGTGTCGAGAATCTGAACGCGCAGCGGATGGGCGAGGGCCTTGAGGCTCTCCATGTCCAGCTGACGGTTAGCCGGAGCTGGCTGCGGGTTTTCTTCCATAATGCAAAGATACTGTTGCAAAGATATCTTTGCAAGTTTTTCTTTGCATTACTTTCTTTGCACCTTTACGCGCGGGCGATGATCTCCCCATGCGGCATCGCCAGCCAGCCGTCTTCGTCATTCGCCCATTGCCGCCACGCGCGACTGATCTCGTCGAGATCGTCCTGCGTCGCGAGCTCCTTGGTGAGCGCGTCCCCCGCGAATGCGGACTGCAGCACGCGGGCCTCCCACATGCTGCCCCACCACTCCCGGTCGATCGAGTCGGAGAAGTTCCAGATGGATGCCGTGGCCTGCACGTCAGCGAAACCCGCTTCCCGCGCCCAGGCTTTGAGGTGTCGGCCCGCATCGGGTTCACCGCCATTGCTGCGGTGCACGAGTTCGTACAGGTCGAGCCACAGGTCGAGACCCGGCACCCGGGGATACCAGATTGTGCCCGCGTAGTCGACGTCGCGTGCGGCAACGAGACCGCCCGGCTTGGCTACGCGCCGCATCTCGCGCAGCATGGCGACCGGATCGGCCACGTGCTGCAATGTTTGGTGAGCGTGAACGATGTCGAAGCTGTCGTCATCGAACGGCAGGGCATAGGCATCGCCGGTCACAAAGCTGAGGTTGTCACGCGTGAAGTCGGCCGAAGCCTTGCCAATAACCTCTGCCGACGCATCCAGCCCGACCACACGGCCCGGCGCAAGGCGGTCGGCGAACTCCACCGTGATCGTGCCCGGCCCGCACCCGACGTCGAGCAACGACAGGCCGGGCTCGAGGCTCTCGGCAAGGTAGGCGGCCGAGTTGGCGATCGTGCGCCAGGTGTGCGATTTCAGCACGCTCTCGTGGTGGCCGTGGGTGTATTTCTCGCGGGGCATTCCCTGAGAGTATCCGTTCGGTGACCTGGCCGCGGCTAGCGTGGATGAATGAGAAAACCACAGTTGCTCATGACCCTCGTCGCGGCAGCGCTGCTGCTCGCGGGATGCACGCCGACGCCAGAACCGTCCGCCGCCCCTCCCGTGGAACCGACCCCCACCGCGTCGGTGCCCATCAGCGCCCCGCCCCTGCCCACGCTCGAGTCCGTGCTTTCCGCTCTCGACTCGGTGGCCAACGACGACCGTCGGCCCACCACCCGACTGGGTGTCGTGCTCGTGGCGAGCCAATCCCAGTTTCTCGAAGACTCCCGCACAGAACCCGTGGGGCCTGCCACGGTACGAGTCGCGTGTTCGGCCGACACCGGCTCAGAGGTATCGATCACGCTGACAATCGGCGATCAAGATCCGCTCGAGTTCTCTTCTCCCTGTGGATCCGCACCCGAATCCACGACGACAACGGAGCTCGCGTCTCTCGACTTCACCGCGCCCTACCGCTTCACGGTGACGAACGAGTCCGCTGCCGTCGTGGCGATCGGCATGATCCCCGGCGAGCCCATAGAGGCCGAATAGGGTGGATGCATGAGCAACCCCTTCTTCGAGCCCAGCACCCTTCCCTACGGAATGCCCCCCTTCGCTGACATTCGCGACGAGCACTACCGCGAGGCCTTCGACAAGGGCATGGAAGAGCACCTGCAGGAGATTTCGAACATCACGCGTCGGCGCGATATGCCGACCTTTGAAAACACCTTCATCCCGCTGGAGAAGAGCGGCCAGATCCTGGACCGCGTCGCCACGGTGTTCTACAACAAGTCGTCGGCCGACAGCACCGACTTCACCAACGAGCTCGAAGAAGAGATCGCTCCCGTGCTCGCCTCGCACTCCGACGCGATCAAGCTCGACTCCCAGCTGTACTGGCGCATCAAGACGGTCTACGACCAGCTCGACCAGCTGGATCTCGACGCCGAGTCGAAGTACCTCGTCGAGCGCTACTACGTCGAGTACACAGTCGCCGGTGCGGGTCTCAACGAAGAGCAGAAGGCAACCCTGCGCGAGTACAACCAGAGGCTCTCGACCCTCACCACGCGATTCGAGAAGAACCTTCTTGCCGACACGAACGATCTCGCGGTCGTGATTGAGGATGTCGCCGAACTCGACGGCCTCGAGCCGGGCGAGATCTCCGCTGCCGCGGAGGCGGCCAAAGACCGCGGTCTCGACGGCAAGTACCTGGTTACTCTCGTGCTTCCCACGGGACATCCATTTCTCTCGGCCCTGACCAACCGCGACGTTCGCAAGCGCATCATGGATGCCTCGCGGGCGCGCGGCAGCCGCGGAGGCGACTGGGACAACTCTGACATCGTGCTGGAGATCACTCGCTTGCGCGCCGAGCGCGCCGCGCTGCTGGGCTTCGACTCCCACGCCGCCTGGGTGACGGCCGATGAGACCGCCAAGAATCCCGAGAATGTCGCCGCGATGCTCAACCGGCTCGCGGCTCCCGCCGCGCGCAACGCCCTCGAGGAGCAGAAAGACCTAGAGGCACAGGCAGGCTCCCCCATCGAAGCCCACGACTGGGCCTTCTACAGCGAGAAGGTGCGGCAGGCCAAGTATGACGTCGACGAAGTCGCCATGCGGCCGTACTTCGAGGCCGAGAACGTGCTGCAGAACGGAGTCTTCTTCGCCGCGACCAAGCTCTATGGCATTACGTTCACCGAGCGTGCCGACATCATCGCCTACCACCCCGACGTTCGCGTCTTCGAGGTACACAACGAAGACGGTTCGCCCGTGGGGCTGTACACGCTCGACCTGTACACGCGTGATTCGAAGCGGGGCGGCGCGTGGATGAACTCGCTCATCTCGCAGTCGACGCTCATGGATCATCCCGTGATCGTCACCAACAACCTCAACGTGCCCAAGCCCGCGGCGGGCGAGCCCACGCTGCTCACGTATGACGAGGTCAACACGTTCTTCCACGAGTTTGGCCACGCGCTGCACGGCCTGTTCGCGCGCGTTACCTACCCCAAGTTCGCGGGAACGAACACCTACCGCGACTTCGTGGAGTTCCCGAGCCAGGTGAACGAGATGTGGATGCTCTGGCCCGAGGTGCTCGCGAACTACGCGGTGCACTACCAGACCGGCGAGCCCATGCCTCAGGAGTTCGTCGACAAGATTCAGGCGTCGTCGGCGTTCAACGAGGGATTCGCCACGAGCGAGTACCTCGCAGCCGCGCTTCTCGATCAGGCATGGCACGCATTCGGTCGCGATGCGACGGTGACCGACGTGGCGGCCTTCGAGGCGCAGGCGCTTGCCGCGGCGGGCCTCAACAACCCGGCCGTACCGACCAGATACTCGAGCACGTACTTCGCGCACACCTTCTCGGGAGGGTACGACGCGGGGTACTACTCCTACATCTGGAGCGAGGTGCTCGACGCCGATACGGTCGAGTGGTTCAAGGCCAACGGTGGGCTCACCCGCGAGAACGGCGACCGGTTCCGGTCGCGGCTGCTCGGCGTGGGCGGATCAAAGGATCCGCTGGAGGCGTTCCGCGACTTCCGCGGGCAGGATGCCGACATCCAGCCCCTGCTGGATCGTCGCGGACTCAACTGATCTCGCGCAGGGTCCTGAGCTTCGTTTCGAGGTCGGGACCCTGCGGCACGACAATGACCTCATCGGCACCAGTCGCCGCTGCGAGGTCAGCAATTCGCTGGCGCGCGTGATCGACATCGCCCACCGCCTGGTGCGAGTTGCGCTCACCAACCCACTCGAGCTCCTGCGTCGACCACGGGTACGCCTCCGCCTCGGCGAGCGTAGGGATGCGCGACGGGCGACCGCCCTGGCGCATGCGCAGAAACATGAGTCCGTTGGGCAGCGCGAGACGATGAGCCTCGGCTGCGTCATCCGCGACCAGGGCGGCGACGGCAACCATCGAGTGCGGCTCACGCAGTACGACGGACGGGGTGAAGTTGTCGCGGTAGATCTCGAACGCCACGCTCGTATTGGCGCCGCCGGCAAAGTGGTGAGCGAAGGCAAAGGGCAGCCCCATGAGTCCCGCGAGCCGTGCGCTGAAGTCACTTGATCCGAGCAACCACATTTCGGGCGCGTCGCCGAGCCCCGGGATGGCAACGACGCGCGATCCGATGCCGTTGTCGAGCGGGGGGATCGTGCCAAACCACGCGAGCAGCTCGATGACCTGGTTGGGAAAATCTGCCTCGGTCTCGGTCGCCGCGCGGCGCAGCACGGAGGCGGTCAGCCCGTCAGTACCGGGGGCGCGTCCAAGTCCCAGGTCGATGCGATCACCGTACATGGCGACGAGTGTGCCGAACTGCTCGGCGATGACGAGTGACGAATGGTTGGGCAGCATGACGCCACCCGAACCCACTCGGATGGTGGATGTTGCCGCCGCGATCCCCCCAATGAGCACCGCCGGAGACGAGCTCGCGACCGCGGGCATTCCGTGGTGTTCGGCCACCCAGAATCGCGAATAACCGAGACGCTCCGCTTCTTGCGCCGTGGCGATCGTCTGGGCGATCGCTTCGGAGTGCGACATCCCCTCGTAAACGGAGGCCAGGTCAAGTACGGAGAGCGGCACGGTCATGGTGGGGCCAACCGCTGGCGCGGCCTCACCATTCCGCTACTCGGAAAGCTCGGAGATCGCGCGAGCCACCACTGCGTCACGAGACAGCCCGGTCGCGGCGGAGATGCGATCGAGTTTTGCCGTCGAGTCGACATCGAGGCGAATACTTGCGATGGGTCCCCCATCGCGCAGAAAACGACCGAGCACGGGAATCACGATCGTGCCGAGCACATCAAGAATCGCGACCACCCCGAAGAAGCGCCAGTAGCCGTCGCCGTTATCGCCCGGAATATCACCGTCGGTGACGATCGGCAGAATGACGAGCAGCGCAAGCACGCCGATGAGTGCGACAGTGACGAATAGGCCCGTGCGTACGATTCGGTTGCGGCGCTCGGCGAGAAGCAGAAGCAGGTTGGCCTGGGCGAGGCTCGCCGCGAGGATCGAGAACACCGAGAACGCCTTGAGCGTGATCTCCCAGGGCTCGCTCCAGTTATCCCAGCTGCGCCAGATGAGCACTGCCCCGCTGACGAATGCCAGCACCGAGACGGCGATACCCACGAAGCCAACGATGCGAAGTGATCGACCGACCACCGCGAGGTGGCAGAGCGCCGTGATGCTGAACCCGGCGAGCAACAGGGTCGTGAGCAGGATCTTTCCCTGCAGCTCCCCGAAATCCCCTGTGAGAAGAGTGACGATGCCAAACAGTGCAGCGATTGCGAGCGAAACGATGATGAAGATGATCGCGACTCGACGGATGCCCTTGAGCGATGGGTCTGTCATGCGGTCAGCCTAACCCGCGCGTCACTTCGAAGCGGGAGCGCGGTGACGCCAGCCGAGCCACCCCATCACGACACCACCCGCGAGAAGACCCCACAGGGCCGAGCCGATGCCGAGCACCACGATGCCCGACACGACGACGAGAAAAGTGACGATCGCGGCGACCCGATGACGCGGGTCTTCGAGCGCATTGACGATGCTCGTGATGAGAGCGCCGAGCACCGCGAGACCCGCGACAGCGGTCACGAGGATGGCGGGTGCCGCGCCGATGAGTGCGCTTGCGAGGCCGGCGGCGAGGCCGAGCGGAATGTACAGCAGGCCGTTGGTGAGTGTCGCGATCCAGCGGCGGCTCTTGTCGGGGTCGGACTCCGGGCCAGCCATGATCGCGGCGGTGATCGCACCAAGGTTGATGGCATGGGCGCCGAAAATCGAGAACGCCGCAGTGCCGACACCGGCCGTCACGAGGGCGAACCGCGGAGGGGCGACGTAACCGTAGGTCGACATGACGACGAAACCGGGCACGTTCTGTCCGGCCATCGTCACGACGAAGAGCGGGAGCCCCACGCTCAGGATCGTGAACAGGTCGAAGGTGGGGCCAACGAACGTCAGCTGCGGAGCAATCGCTGCCTCGCCCACCCAGTCGGTGCCGGCCGAGATCAGGATCGCAACGACCGCGACGACCATGGCCGCAGGCACCGCCCAGCGCGGGGCGAGGCGGAACAGGATGAGCCACACGAGCACGATCGGCACCGCGAGCAGCGGAAGATCCTTGACTGCTTCGATCGGCTTGAGGCAGATCGGCAGCAGCACGCCAGCGAGCAAAGCGCTCGCGAGCGGCTTCGGGATGCTCGTGATCGCCCGTCCGAGCAGGGGCCACAATCCCGCGAGCACCATGAGGGCCGCGGATACCAGGAACGCGCCAACCGCGTCGGAGAACTTCATGCCCGGCGTCGCCGAGACGAGCAGCACGGCAGCGCCCGGAGTCGACCACGCGAATGCGAGCGGGATGCGCAGCACGAGTGCCGCAACAACGTTAGCTATCGCGACCGCGAGACAAAGCGCGAACAGGCCGGAGGCTGCCTCAGCCGAGGATGCGCCCACCGCCTGAAGCCCGGCGATGACGAGCACGAACGAGCTCGCGAACCCCGAGATGGCAGCGACAAACCCCGCCGAAATCGGCTGAAGAATGGATGACGTGGCGATGCTGTCTAGCCTAGGGCGCGAACACGCTCCGCATAGAATCCCACGCTTCTGCCCGCACGTATACCGGCAGTTCGTCGAGCGGGACGCTGCGCACAACGAGGCCAGACTCGACGGCATCGCCCGTGAATGCGTCGATCCAGCGCCCCTCGGGAAGGTAGACCTGCCACTCGGTCGCCCCCGGCTCGAGCACAGGCGCTACGAGCAGGTCTGGTCCGAGCATCCACTGCAGCGGGTGATCCCACACCGCAGGATCACCGGGGTGGTCGAAATAGAGCGGTCGCATGAGCGGAGCACCCGAGGCGATGGATTGCCGCGCGGCATCCGCGAGGTAGGGAACGAGCCGCTCGCGCAGGTGGGCGAATCTGCGGAAGACCGGGATGACGCGCTCGTCGTCATGCCGCTGCGCGATGTTCCACGGGGTGCGGTCACGGGAGGGGGTGCGGTGGTGGTTGAACTCGGAGTGGTACTGCATGATCGGCACGAACGTCGCCGCTGCGGCTGACCGCAGGTACAGCTCCGCATCGGGGACCTCACCCGAGAACCCGGCGAAGTCCCAGCCCCAGTACACGATGCCGCTGGATGCTGCAGAAAGCCCCGCGAACATCGACCAGCGGAAGGCCTCCCAGGTGGAGTTTTCGTCGCCCGCCCAGAAGGCGCCGTGAGACTGGCTGCCCGTGAAGCCGGCGCGGCTGAACGTGACGGGCGCCTTGCCTGCCGACACCAACAGATCGCCGTACGCCTTGGCGTAGTGCACGGGAAAGAGGCTGTTGCCCTCGTCGCCGTGCATGCCGTTGAGGTATCGAAGGTCGCGGCCCCAGGCGTGCTCTCCGCCGTCGGTTTTGAATCCATCGACCCCGAATTCCTCAACGAGGTACCGGCGACGATCGGCCCACCACCGCGCGGCGCGCTCGTCGGTGAGGTCGGGCATGAGCCCGAGAGGAAACCACCAGCCGCGATTGCGATAGGGACGCAGGCTGCCGTCGGGCGCGACCTCGTCGATCAGCACCTTCTGGGCGATTGCCTCGGCGGCGTCGATGGCAACCTGGTTGCGCGGATGCGGACGCATCTTGATGAGCGGGATCTGCCAGAGGTGCAGGCGGATGTCGCGCTCGTGGAGCTCGTCGATCATGGCCTTCGGATCAGGCCAGGCGCCGTCTGGCGGGAAAGTGAAGTCAGAAGCCGTGTGCGCACCCTCGGCGGGTACGTACTGCGCATCGCGCCACACCGTGAATGTGCTCTCGTCGCTCCACGCCTCGATCACGACCGATCCCACGGGGATGTCATGATCGCGGTGGGCGTCGACCTGCCGCATGATCTCGGCCTGCGTGTTCCACTCGTTGCCGCTCGCCCAGAGCCGAAATACCCAGTCGGGCAGCTCGGTTGGGCGCCCCACCTCGGAGAGGAATTGGTCGAGCACCTCGGTCGGGGTTCCCGTGTAGCGCGCCACGTCGAGAGCGCCGTCGGGGCCCGTCTCGGCCTCGATCCACAGCCGGTCGGCCGTCGTCTCGCCGATGTCGAACCACACGCGTCGAGAGGTGCGCACGTGAAAACCCCACCCCGCGCCGCCCACGACATGCGCGAACGGCATGGGGAGGTAGGTCTTTCGCTCGGCGCCCTGGTTCTTGTACTGCTCGAAGACGATGGAGTCGAGACTCGCGCCGCGGTGATCGAGGGCGTCGAACCGCTCGCCGAACCCCGTCACATGCTCGCCGGGCGCAAGCGGCAGAGCGAAGCGCACGCGACGGGTCACAGACCCATCGGTCAGCACCGTCACGGAGCCGGGCAGTGCGCCCTCAAGCTCGCCCGCAACCCAGCCCGACACGACGACATCGAACCAGCGAGTCTTCTCGGCCTGCGAAACAAATCGGTAGCGCAGCATGTCACCAGACCGCAGTCCATCGAGGGTGACCTGCCACCCGCTCGCGGCGCGCGCGAGTCGGGCCTGAGCTGACGCCAGGTGGCCGCCGTCGACGGCCTGCCCACGAGATCTCCTCGCGGCGGGGGCAAGGGCCAGCCGCTCCTGGGGCGTGCCGTTGATCGTGTACTCGAGGGCGACATCCGTCACGCTGCCAGACGTGCGCACGCCGAGCGTGAGGGGCTCGCCCGCAACGGGATCGACGGGATGCCGCTGCTCAGTGTCGACGGAGTAAGGGTGCCCCGAGCCGAACGGACGGTGGCGGATCACAGCGCGCCCTCGCTCTCGAGCTCGACGAACAGGCGCACGAACATGGCGTGAGACCAGAGCAGTGGAGTTGCCACGGTGCCCCAACGCTCCACCCACTCGCCCACCATCGCGGGGTCGAGAAGGTGATCGGCGACCTGCTCGGGCATGTCACCGGCCGGCGTCACCGTACCCGCGGCCCAGCGCAGTTGCTCGACTGCGCGGTCGCGCTCACCTGCTGCAGAGAACGCGAGTCCGAGCATGCAGCTCAACAACGGCCACTGCCCGCCGCCATAGAACGTGTCGAAAACGAAGCGATGCACTCCCCCGCCGACGTTCAATTGCTCGTCAATCGCCGTGATTGTGGCGCGACCGATAGAACTCGTCGCGGGGTAGACCGACAGCGGATAGACAATCGACGCGAGGCTCGCATCGACGTCCGTCGAGCCGAGCCACTTGGTGAGGTGGCCATCGACCACTCCTCGATCTCTCACGAGGGCGCGGATATCGCGCACGGCCGACCGAGCGGCAAGCGCCCGACCTGCGTCAAGGAAGGGCATAGCCGCGTCGAGCCCCGCGGCGATGCAGCCGAGCGTCGAGACGTGAACGGCTTCAGCGTGCTCCTCCCACCAGTCGAAGCAGGGCCGGGACCATGAACTCACGAGGTAGTCGACAGTCAGATCGATGCCGCCCTGCCACTGGTCGGCAGCGAGGCCGTGCCGGTCGGCGTGCGCCACGACCGACCACAGCCAGGTTCCGTAACCGTCGAGCTGAAAGTCCCACCAGTCGTCGTCACCGTCGTCGCCCGCGAACGTGTAGCGAGCGGGCAGCATGTCTTCCCCGTCGACGGGGGTGCCGGATGCCGCTGCCGCGACGATCGCGTCGATCCGATCACGACGCGACTCGAGCACCCGCGCGCACCAGTCGTGGAAGCGCGTCGCCGACTCGACCTCGCCGTAAGCGGAGACGCCATCGGCGATGAAGGCGCCGTCGCGGAACCAGGAGAACCCGCGGTAGGCAGAGAACGTGGGGCTCGCCGGATAGGCACCCGATTCGTCCTGGAGCGACACGATCAGGGCGACGCTGCTCTTGGCGAGCGCTGCGAGGTCGGTGGTCATTACGGACTTTCTCCTAGAAGTGTGAGAGGGCCTCGGGGTCATGGACAACCCCGAGGCCCGGGATGGTGCTGGTACTAACTAGCCGCCGATGACGGCGTTGATGCGCTCCTCGGCAGAGTCGAGCGCCTCCTGTACCGTCTTGCGTCCGGCCTGGGCCTCCACGAGCTCCTCGCCCATGATGTCCTGCATCTCGGTCTGGCCCACTGCGACGACGGGCGGCAGCGCGATGCTGTCGAGGGAGTCGAAAACGGCCTGGCGGTTGGCGGGGTTGTCCTTCTCGAGGTACACGGCGAGCTTGGCCTCATCCGAGATGGGCGGCAGCTCCCAGCCTGAGTCGAGGCGGGCATCCACCATCGTCGTCGACGAGGTCAGGAACTCGGCCCACTTCGTTGCCGCGTCGATGTGCTCGGACGCAGCCGAAACTCCGACCGCGTTCGAGAAGACGGCACTCGCCTGCTGGGTGTTGCCCGGCTCCACGGCGATGTCCCAGCCGAAGGGCACGTCGGCTACTGCGCCGAAGACCCAGATGCCGGTGTGGAGCATCGCGAGCTTGCCATCCTTGAACAGGTTGGTGTCGAAGTCGGCCGTGCCCTGCCCCTGCTCGATCGTCGGCATCGTGGTGCCGCTCTTTCCGACGAGCCACTCGGCCGCCTCGACGCCCTCGGGCGTGTTGAATGCGACGGACTTGCCATCCGCGGCGAGGAACTCGCCACCGTTCTGTGCGAGCACCTTGTAGTACTCGTAGAAGCTGACCGGCTGGTGGTCTCCCCACACGCCTGCGGCCTGGTCGGTCAACGCGAGGCCGGCCTCCTTCTCTTCGGCCCAGGTCCAGTCGCTCGTCGGGTAGTCGAGCCCGGCCGCGTCGAACAGGTCCTTGTTGTAGTACAGCACGACCGTCGAGAACGAGCTCGGCAGCGCGTAGCTCGTTCCGTCGGTCGAGTAGGCCTCGAGCAGCGACTGGCGGTACGCGTCGGGGTTCGCGACCTCGAGCGGTGCCAGTACGCCATTCGCCTGGTACGAGGCGTAGTTCGAGTACTCGATGTCGAAGACATCCGACACCGTGCCAGCGGCCAGGTCGGTCTGCAGGGCGGTTCCGTAGTCGCCGTACGGCAGCGTCGTCACGTCAACCGTGATGTCGGGGTTTTCGCTCTCGAAGGCGTCGACGATTTTCTGGAGGTTCTCTTCGTTGCCATCGTTCGAGATGAAGTTCGTGTACGTGATGGTGACCGGGCCGGATTCGGCTGCGGGCGCGCATCCCGACAACACGAGCGCAGCTGCGCCCACGATGCCGATCGTGGCCAATAGTTTGCGGTTCATGGTGCTGGTATCTCCTTTGATATTCCTCGAGTGGTGCTGTGGGTTGATCGAGCTCAGGTCACTTGATCCCTGAGCTGGCTACGCCCTGGATGACGTACTTCTGGGCGAAGATGTAGAGCGCGAGCATCGGCAGGATGCTCACCACCGAACCGGCCATGATGATGTCCCATTCGGTGGTGTACTGCCCCTGAAGCCCGGCGAGGGCGATGGGCAGGGTCTGTAGTTCGGGCTTGCGCAGCACGACGAGCGGCCAGAGAAAGCTGTTCCAGCTGCCCATGAAGGCGAAGACCGTGAGAGTTGCAAGCGCGGGTCGGATGTTGGGAAGGATGATCGTCCAGAAGATCCGGAAGTGTCCGGCCCCGTCGAGCGTTGCCGCTTCATCGAGTTCGCGGGGAACCTGGTTGACCGCCTGCCTCAGCAGGAAGATTCCGAACGCGGTCGCGAAGGTCGGAAGCAGTGCGCCCAGGTAGGTGTTGAGCAACCCGAAGTTCTTGAGTTCGACGAAGAGCGGAACGATGAGCACCTGCAACGGGATCATCATCGTGGCGAGGTAGACCGCGAACACGATTCCGCTGCCCTTGAACGGCAGCCGACTGAAGGCGTAGGCGGCTGTCGAGCTCGTAACGAGTTGCACGACCGTCGTGACCACGGCCAGTAGCAGGCTGTTTCCGATGATGCGCAGGAACGGCAGCTCGCTGAACAGCCTGATGTACGCCTCGAGCGAGGGGTTCTCGGGGATGAGCGAGGGCGCGACCCCGAGCCCGGCTCCGGGGCTGAGGGAGGTGACGAGCGTCCAGAGGAACGGGAAGAACATCACGGCCGCGCCGACGATGATCACGACGTGCAGCAGAATCCAGCCCAGGCGGCGCTCAACCATAGTTCACCCACTTCCGCTGGCCGCGCACCTGAATGAGGGTGACCGCAAGCACGACGACGAAGAGAATCCAGGAGAGCGCGGATGCCTCGCCCGCCGCGCCGTAGCGGAAGGTGAGGTCGTAAATGCGCATGACCACGACCTCGCTTGCGCCGTTGGGGCCGCCCCCGGTCATGGCGTACACCTGGTCGAACACCTGGAAACCGTTGATGAGCGAGATCACGAGCACGAAGAAGGTGGACGGCGAGAGAAGGGGCAAGGTGACACTCGTGAGTCGTCGCCACCAGCCCGCACCGTCGACTTTTGCAGCGTCGTACAGGTCGGGTGAGATCGCCTGGAGCCCCGCGAGCAGGATCACCATGACGAAGCCGAGGTCTTTCCACGCCGAGGCGAGAATGATCGACGGCATTGCCCACGCAGGATCGCTCCACCATCCCGGGCCCTCAATACCAAAGAACGCGAGCACGGTGTTGACGATGCCGTTGGAAGGGTTGAGCAGCCACCGCCAGACGAGCGCAACCACGATCCAGCTCGTGACGACAGGGAGAAAGTAGATGCCGCGCAGGAACGATCGGCCCTTGAGCGCCGCGTTGAGGGCAAGCGCGAGAGCAAGACCACCCACGTAGACAAGCGGAAGGTAGCCGACGATGTAGTACGCGGTGTGCAGGAAGACCGCACCGGTCTCGGGATCGGTGAGCAGATTCGCGTAGTTGTCGAGGCCCACGAACTGCATGGGTGAGATCAGGTTCCACTTCTGCAGGCTGATCCACGCTGCGGCCACCATAGGGCCGAGCACGAACATCGCGAGTGGGATCGCGCTCGGCAGCAGGAAGGCGAGCACGGTGAGCACATACTTGACGCGCACCGACCGGGTCGCTCGGCGCACGGGAGGAGTGATCTTCGCAGGGGCCGCCCGATCGAGCAGGCTGGTCTGCAGATTGGACACGCTCATGTGTCCTCCCCCTGCGGCGACGACTGCTCCACGAGGCGTTCCCGCACGAGCCGCCCCTGGTCGCCCGCGAGGCCGTCGGAGTCGAAGGGGGTCGCCAACACAATTGCTGCCGCGCCCTGCGCCCAGCTCTCGTCCTGCCAGGTCTCGACAGCAACAGCAACGCCCCGCCGGCTCTGAATGAGCGACGAACGAAGTGCGGGTTCGAACCCGTACGACCAGTGCTTCCATGCTGCAGTGCCCTCGCCGAGCACAATGACGATCTCGGGGTCGAGGGTGTGGATGATGCCAGCGAGGGCACGCCCCAACCGATGTCCCGCCTCGCTAAAGATCGCAGCGGCATCCGGGTTCTCTGCGTCGGCTTCCGCGCGCAGCGCCGACATCCCGCTGTTCTCGCCGATCACGCCGCGGTCTCGGGCCGAGCGCACGAGCGCTGCTTCCCCGATGAACGATTCGAGGCAGCCATGGTTTCCGCAGCTGCACAGGGGGCCGTCTTCGGCCACCGGGATGTGACCGATCTCGCCCGCTCCCCCGGCATTGCCGCGCAACACCACGCCGTCAACGACGATTCCCGCGCCGACACCGGTTCCGATGGTGACGACGAGAAAGTTCTCGTGCTGGCGGCCGACGCCGTAGAGCCTCTCCGCGACAGCGAGTGCATTCACGTTGTTCTCGACAAGCACGGGGAGCGAGAACTCGCGGCGCAGGGTGGATCCGATGGGAACCTGCTGCCAGCCGAGCTGAGAGGAGTCGACAAGGCCGTTGCCTTGGCGGTCAACGCTGCCCGGCACACCCACGCCGATTCCCAGCAGCGGCTCGTTGGACCCGCCCGCGATGAACCGGCGCAGCAGGGCCGTGAGGTCGGCGAGCATGGTGGAGGCCGACGCGTCGAATGGCTCGCTCGCGCTGCGACGAACAGTGCCGTCGATTCCCACCTCGACGAAGGCGACGTGATCGGCGACGACCTTGACGCCGATCGCGCGACCGGCCGACGACACGAGACCGAGCATTCGGGCAGGGCGACCGCCCTGGGAGGGCGAGTGCTCGAGTTCGAGAAGCAGGCCATCGGAGATGAGGTCTTTGGTCAGTGCAGTCATGAGGGCCGGCGACACGTTGAGCGCGCGGGCGAGGTCGGCGCGGGAGGCGGGGCCGTGGGCTCCGAGGTGCGCGAGGATCGCCGACCGGTTGACATCGGTGCGAGCGGTGGGACGAATCGCCATTGGTCGAACCCTCTTCTGATCGGCTTTGTTCAGGACTAAATAAACAATAGAACTATGTAGTGTTGTCGTCAAGTTCGATGCAGAAGGAGAAACAGATGGCGGTCGCCCACACCCCCGAACGGTTCGCGCGATTCATCGAAGTTCTGGCCGAAACGGCACGAACCAACGCCGACATCGTCGGATTTGTCGGGATGGGATCGACGGCGCAGCGGCACCGCGTCGACGAGTGGAGTGACCACGACTTTGCGCTAGTGACGGTGGATGGCGCGCAGGATCGGTATCGCTACGACCTGTCATGGCTGCCCGCGGCCTCAGACATCGCCTTGAGTGTTGTCGAGTTTCACGGCGGGGTGAAGGTGATCTACGACGATGGCCACGTGCTGGAGTTTGGAATCACCTCCGTCGACGACCTGCGCCACTGGGCTGGCAACAGCTACGACGTGTTTTACGACGCCGGCGGAGTTGCCAAGGCCTTCGCCGCGATGGTCGCGCGGCCACTGCCGACCGGTGAACGCAACGACGCAGCAGATGTGCGACTCGTCTTAACGCAAGTGCTCGTGGGCATGGGTCGCTACCGGCGCGGTGAAGTGCTCAGCGCGGGCGAGAGCGTTCGCTCCGAGGCGCTAGCGCACCTGCTGCGCGTGCTCGGCCGTCGCCTGCCCGGCGATCAGCGGATGCTCGATACCCTCGACCCGCGTCGCCGCTTCGAGCTCGTGCATCCCGAGCTTGCTGCCCGTATCGCGCAAGCGCTCGAGCGCAACGTGGAGTCGGCCGCCCGCGAGCTTCTCACCATTACCGAGCAACAGCTCGGCGCATGGGATGGGTTTCCGCACCGCGGTCTGGCCGCCGTGCGACATCGGCTGGGGTGGAGTTAGGCCGACTTTTCGGCGCGCGGCGCCTTGCGAGGAACGATCGTGGGTGCGGCGTTCTCAAGAACGGCCGCGCGAGTCACGATCACGCGCGCGACCTCCTCGTCGGAGGGCACATCGAACATGATCGGCCCGAGCACTTCTTCCATGATCGCGCGCAGGCCACGAGCACCCGTCTGTCGAAGCACGGCCAGGTCGGCGATGGCCTCCAGGGCATCGTGCTCAAACTCCAGCTCGACGCCGTCGATCTCGAACATGCGCTGGTACTGGCGCACGAGCGCGTTGCGCGGCGTTGTGAGGATGTCCATGAGCGCGACTTGGTCGAGCTGGGTGACCGTCGCCACGATAGGGAGTCGGCCGATGAATTCGGGGATGAGACCGAATTTGTGGAGGTCTTCGGGCAGAACCTCGCTGAAGAGGTTTACGTCGTCGCCCTTGCTGTGCAGCGGAGCCCCGAAGCCGATGCCCTTCTTGCCCGCGCGCTGGGAGATGATCTCCTCGAGGCCCGCGAAGGCCCCGGCGACGATGAAAAGCACGTTGGTCGTATCGACCTGGATGAACTCCTGGTGCGGGTGCTTGCGGCCGCCCTGCGGCGGAACGGAGGCAACCGTGCCCTCGAGGATCTTCAGCAGCGCCTGCTGCACGCCCTCGCCGGAGACGTCTCGCGTGATCGACGGGTTCTCGGCCTTGCGCGCGATCTTGTCGATCTCATCGATGTAGATGATGCCGGTCTCGGCGCGCTTGACGTCGTAGTCCGCGGCCTGGATGAGCTTGAGCAGGATGTTTTCAACGTCTTCACCGACGTATCCGGCCTCGGTGAGAGCCGTGGCATCCGCGACCGCGAACGGAACGTTGAGTCGCTTCGCGAGAGTCTGGGCAAGATACGTCTTGCCGCACCCGGTTGGTCCGATGAGCAGGATGTTGCTCTTGGCGATCTCGACATCGTCGATAACCGCGTCGGCGGAGGTGATCGTGTTGCGAGCGCGAATGCGCTTGTAGTGGTTGTACACCGCGACAGACAGGGCGCGCTTGGCCTGCTCCTGCCCGATGACGTACTCCTCAAGGAAGGAGTAAATCTCGCGGGGCTTGGGGAGGTCGAACTCGCTCGAGACCTCTTCGCCCGCTTCGGCGAGCCGCTCTTCGATGATCTCGTTGCACAACTCGACGCATTCGTCGCAGATGTAGACACCGGGGCCAGCGATCAGCTGCTGCACCTGCTTCTGGCTTTTGCCACAGAAGGAACACTTGAGCAGGTCGGCGCTTTCGCCAATCCGAGCCATGTCTAGTACCTCTCCCCAGTGAATGAGTGCATAAGCGAGCCTAACCCGAGTCGGCGACACTACCCGGCACTGTGTCAACTGAGTCTCGGCGTGCCGCAGAATGGGAGCATCACGTCTTGAGGCAGGGAGCGGCAATGCAATCACGGTGGGCACGCGTTGCTCGCGGGTGGGCTGCCGCCGTTTTCGCCACCGTCGTGGCCGCACTCTCGCATGTGCTTGCGGGCGGAGAGGCGCCGACCGTGTTCGGTTTGGGCGCCTCGCTACTGCTCTCAACCGTGCTGTGCACGGCGCTCACGGGCCGCACCCTGTCAATCGTGCGGCTGACCGTGTCGATGGCCGCGAGCCAGGTGATGTTCCACTCGCTTTTCTCGAGCCTGGGCACGCCGGTCGCCGTGGGGCATCACGGCACAGACACCGTGATGCTGGCGGATGTTGCATCCCACGCCCACTCGACCATGTGGCTTGCGCATGCGGCCGCGGGGGCGATCACGATTCTCGCCTTCCGTTATGCGGAGGTGGCGTTCTGGGGACTGGCCGCGACGGCACGCCTGTTCCTTGCCCGCCTGCTCGCGTTCGTGGCCCCCGTGCCCGCCACCCCATGCACCCCGATCTTCCCCTCTCGCGAGCCGGTGCTGCTGCCCCTGCGCGAACTCCTGTCACCGATGAGGCACCGTGGGCCGCCCGAGGAGCGCATCGCCTTCTAGGCGAGCACTCGAGCTTTCGGGCATCCGCCCACCCACTATTTGTCGCGCTTTCGCGACGCCTCAATCGAAGGACATTATTTCTATGAACACCAAAAAAATCGGTCTTGCCGCGCTCGCAATCGGAGCTGGCGTAACCCTCGCGCTTGCCGTGCCCTTGAGCGCTAGTGCCCACGTGGGCGCGAGCGCCTCATCGACCGCAGCGGGCTCCTACTCGGTCATCACCTTCAGCGTTCCTCACGGCTGTGACGGTTCGGCCACGACGGCCATCACGATCGATATTCCGGATGACATCGTGTCCGTAACGCCCACCGTGAACTCGAACTGGACGATCGCCACCACCCGCGTGCCGCTTGAGCCCGCGGTGGAGGACCAGACCGAGCGCACCAGCCAGGTGACCTATACGGCAAAGGCTGACCCGCTCGCGGCTGACCAACGGGATACGTTCGAGCTGTCGGTAAAGCTGCCCGACGGTGAAGCCGGAGATGTCGTCGAGTTTCCTGTGACCCAGGACTGCGTGGAAGGCCAGACGCTGTGGATCGGAGACGAGGTACCGTCGGTGACCCTCACTGCAGCGGTAGAGGGCGACGAGCACGGCCATGGAGCCACGGAGGAGCACTCGGACGACACCGCGGGCGAGCACACCGAGACTGAGGCTGCCTCGAGCCCCGACGTTCTGGCCCGCGTGCTGGGAATCGGAGGTCTCGTGGTGGGTATCGTTGGCCTCGTGTTTGCCTTCACCACGCGCCGAACGGCGGCGAAGTAATGCGGCCGGGGCGTGCCGGTGCCGCTGTCGTAGCCCTCGCCGTCGGGTTCGGGATGCTCGGCATCGCCCCGGCTTCGGCTCACGACTACCTCGTCAGCTCAACTCCGGGCGAAGGCACGACGGTTACGGAAGTGCCGTCGGCGTTCTCAGCAACAATGAACGCGCCGCTGCTCGACCTTGCCGGCGACGGAAGCGGATTTGCGCTGCAAGTCACCGACGCGGCGGGGCTCTTCTACGGAACCGGATGCTTGAGCATCGAAGGCTCGACTTTGTCGATGCCGGCGACACTCGGTGAGGCTGGTGACTACACGTTTGTCTGGCAGATCATCTCTGAAGACGGTCATCCGACCTCCGAGTCGTTCAGCTTCACGTACGCGCCCGCCGCCGGAGTGGAGCCGACCGTGGGCGAGTCCGCTCCGCCCGTGTGCGGAGTGACGGGAGTGGAGCCCGTTGAGACCGCCACGCCCGAGCCCACGGAGGAACCCTCGCCCGAGGCATCCGCCACGGCTGAACCGGTCGTGCCCGTCACCGGCGACGCACCCACCTCGGATGCCCTCTGGATCGGCGGTGCGGCTCTCGCGGTGCTGATCGCGGGAGGCGTGACGTTCCTCGTCGCTCGCAGGCGCAAGAGCACGAGCTAGGCGGGTTAACGACAAGAAGGGCCGCTCCCCTCGGGGGCGGCCCTTCTTGCTGACTACTTCGCGGTGAGTGCCACCGGAAGGTTCTTGCGGCTCGAGAGCACCTGGTCGATGAGACCGTACTCGACGGCCTCCTCTGCACCCAGGATCTTGTCGCGGTCGATGTCTTTGTGAACCTCTTCAGCCGTGCGGTTCGAGTGGAAGGCAAGCGTGTTCTCGAGCCATTCGCGCATGCGCTGAATCTCGCGTGCCTGAATCTCGATGTCGGACGCCTGGCTCGAACCCTCCGAGCCGCCGCTCGGCTGGTGGATGAGGATGCGCGCGTTGGGAAGCGCAAGACGCTTGCCCTTCGTGCCACCCGCAGTGATCACGGCTGCGGCGGAGGCCGCCTGGCCGAGAACAACCGTCTGGATGTGCGGACGGATGTACTGCATCGTGTCGTAGATCGCCGTCATCGCGGTGAACGAGCCACCGGGAGAGTTGATGTACATGACGATGTCGCGGTCGGGATCCTGGCTCTCGAGCACGAGAAGCTGGGCCATCACGTCGTCAGCCGAGGCGTCGTCGATCTGCACACCGAGGAAGATGATGCGGTCTTCGAACAGCTTGGCGTACGGGTCCTGTCGCTTGTAGCCGTAGGCCGTGCGCTCCTCGAATGTCGGGAGGATGTAGCGCGACTCGGCGGACTTGGCGGTCGAGCCGAAAGTGAAGTCATTCATGAGGTGTGTCCTTACTTGCCGGTCTCGGTAACGGTGCCGCCGCCGCCGACGACGTCGGAAGCAAACTCGCGCAGGTGGTCAACGAAGCCGTACTCGAGCGCCTGCTGCGCCGTGAACCAGTTGTCGCGGTCGTTGTCGATGAGAATCTGCTCGACCGTCTTGCCGGTCTGCTCGGCGGTGAGTTCGGCCATGCGCTTCTTCATGTCGAGGATGACGCCCGCCTGGGTCTGGATGTCGGCAGAGGTACCGCCGAAGCCGCCCGACGGCTGGTGCAACAGCACGCGAGCGTTGGGGGTGATGTAGCGCTTGCCCTTGGTTCCCGACGAAAGCAGGAACTGGCCCATCGAGGCCGCGAGTCCGATGCCCACGGTGACGATGTCGTTCGGCACGAACTTCATCGTGTCGTAGATCGCCATGCCCGCAGTGATCGAGCCTCCGGGCGAGTTGATGTAGAGGAAGATGTCGCGCTTCGAGTCCTCAGCTGCGAGCAGCAGGATCTTTGCGCAGATCTCATTGGCGTTCTCGTCGCGCACCTCTGAGCCAAGCCAGATGATGCGGTCGGCCAGAAGCTGGTCGAAAATGCTGGATACCAATGCCGGTTGGGCCATTGTTGCGCTCCCATTCAGTTTGTCGCTGCGTCGAATCTATCTGAGCGCGAGGGGCCATATCGCTCTGTTCGCCTACGGCAGAGCGGCGCGTCTATCGTGGGCTGCATGGTTGACGACTGGTATGCCCGAGTAAGCGCCGTATGGGCCAACGCCGGCGAGATGGCTGACCTCGACGTGCTGGCCGCGATCGATGGGCTCGTAGCCGAGCGCGACCCGGATGACGCGGTCGCCATCTTCGAGGCGGCATCAGCTCGCGACTACGCGGATCTCGAAACCGAGGCCGCCCCGCTCTACCGCAAGGCGATCGAACTCGGCCTCGATGACGACACACTCCCGCGTGCCACGATCCAGCTGGCCAGCACTCTGCGCAATCTTGGCAAGGTGGATGAATCGATCGGGCTGCTCGAGCGCCACCTGCACGAGCATCCCGACGACCAGTGGACGGGCCCGGGTGCCGCGTTTCTCGCGCTCTCGCTGGCCAGCCGCGGTGACGAACGAGACGCCGCATCCGTCGCCCTCGCGGCACTTGCCAACTACCTGCCGGTGTACTCGGCCTCAGTGCGCACGTACGCGATAGAGCTCGCGGCGCGCTGACATTTCAGCCAGCCGATGTCGGCGGGTGGGGTGAGACTGTGGGTATGGCAGACATCGACATCCGCGAGCTCGTCGCCTACGAGCCATTTTGTGCAGACTGCGGCGCGACAGGGCCGATCGAAACCAGCTCCTTCATGGCGTTCGCGTGGCAGCAGGCGCACGACTGTGCAACGGCCGCCGACGCCGGGGAGCTGGCCGAGGCTTCCTAGCCGCTAGTTCATCGACCGAAGCGCGAACTCGCGCACGGGAGACGCGACGGTAGCCGCGCACGTGCTGAGCAGAGGCTCAGACATCGTTGCCACCACCTCGACTGTGCGGGTGGCTCCGTTGACGTCGAACTCGACCTGCCAGGCATCGTCAACGCGATGCTCGCGCAGCGGATGCAGCGCAGCAATGCGATTGTCACCCGTCGCCTCGCGGGCAAAGGCCTGCGCCGCCTGCGCGACGTTGGTGAGCGACGTGCGCCCGCGCAACCACTGGGGCACGACCTCGCCGCGCGCGTGCGCCTCGACGACGTCGTGCGCTTCGGCGGGGTTCATGCGCCCGTAGAGCAACCCCTCGGGAAAGACGATCATCGTGGCGGCGAAGCGGTCGCCGCCCAGGTGCGAGCACTCCCAGGTTTCGTGGTGGTAGCGCTTCGCGAGAGCCGAAACAACGGGGCGCCCCTTGACGGCGCAGCACTGGTCGTGGCGCGCGTGGGTGCACACGCAGATCACCGGCTCCGCCGATTCGACGCCGGAAGACCCATCGAGCGGAACATCGAGAAGCTCGGATGGATCATCCACCCTCCCCCAGCGCACGCTCTCGAAACCGATGCGCGGATCGACGATCGCCCACCGCCAGTGCTTCTGTTCGCGGCGTTCCTCGGTCCGGCGGCCGGTACGACGGATAGCGAGCGGGCGCATGCGTGCCCCCTCGATGCGTCGAACGAGGGCGCGGCCGAGCTCCGGGTCGAGCCGTGACTGCAGGAATGCGTGCTCACCCCAGGCCCCATCGATCTCGACGAGAAACCAGCGTTCGCCGTAGCCAGCGGTGCCCGCGAGTGGATCATCGCGCTCGAGTGCACGATCACTGCACGGCATCCACCCCGGCGTTGTCATTCCAGAACCAGCACGCCTTCGCGCACGAGCCTGCGCGCGACCACGAGCGACGACTTCTCGTCGAGGCCAGCAAGGGATGTCGCGGCGCTCGCGAGCCCGCTCGCGAGATACTCCACTGCTTCGGCTGCCTCGAGGGGCAAGGTGACCGTCTTCGTGCGCAGCACGATCCGCACGTCGGCGGTGCCTCGCTCAACCGTCGCGTCCAAGCCCTCACGCCACCGCACAACGTCGACTGACGAGAGACCCGCGAGCCGTTCGACCGTCGAGATCGGCGCCACTGGTTCGGGGCGAGTTGAGGCCGCGAGCGTGCGCTTGAGGGAGCGGCCGATCGACGCCGGATCGAGGCCATCCCCCAGCGCGGTCCGCATGGCGGCGGTCGTGTCGCCGACGAGTTGCTCGAGCTCTGAGGCAGAGGCACGGTCGAAACCCAGGGGAAGCGAACTGCGCAGGCTCGAGTCACCGAGCTTCGAGACGAGCTGCTCCACGATGTCCCAGCGAGTCAGTGCCGAGACTCCGATCGTGAGATGAATGGATGTTCCGCCCAGGGCGGTCGCCGAGTGGATCCATCCGCGCGGAAGGTACAGCACATCGCCGGGAGCGAAGGTGGCGTCGATCGCCGGTGTTCCGCTGGCCTGCGCAGCCACGTCGGCAGCGCGATCCGACCACGGCTGGTCACGCAGCGGGTTCTCGAGCACGGGCGGATGAATCACCCAGTGCTTCTCGCCGTAAATCTGAATGACGAACACGTCGTGCACGTCGTAATGCGGGTCAAAGCCACGCGACGACGCGGGCGTGACGTAGGCGTTGACCTGCGCGGGATGCCCGAGTTCGGCCACCAGCCGGCGAGTGAACTCCCGCAACGGGGCCCACGTGCGGTGCAGCCCCTGCAGCACCAGTGTCGCACCGCCCGCAAACTCGGTCAGTACCTTGTCGGCATCGAGCTGGTCACCCACTTCGGCGCCAAAACCCGACGGGCCCGTGTACTTCCCGGGCGCGAGCAGATCGCCCTCGTTGGCCATCCGCACAAAAGGCGTACGGATGGCCCGCGTGGAAGCCAGTTCGTCTACTGCGTCAATCGAGAAGAGGTCAGAAAAGTCCTGACCAAGCTCGGCAGCGCGCGACAACAGGGGCTTGTGCCCCCAGTAATCGGCAGCGAACTCGTCGGCGCCTATCGAAATGCAGCGCGCAAGCGCGTCACTGCTCAAGCTGAGCCGTCGGCCCCGCCGTCGTGACCGTCGGCGTTGGCGCCACCATCAGCGGTGCCCTCGCCTGCAGAGCCGTCAGCACCGCCATCGTGACCGCCGGGGTTTGCGCCGCCGTCAGCGGTGCCCTCGCCCTTGGCTGCCGATCCGTCGGCGCCGCCGTCGTGACCGTGTGCGTTTGCTCCGCCGTCAGCGGTGCCTTCGGCAGATTCGCCTCCGGTGGTGCTGATGTCGTCGTCGTCAATAGCCATGGAGACCTCCGAAGTAGTCGTTGCGGGCCGGATTCGGCTCACAATCAATCTACTTCTGAAAGACTCCGGCTACTACGGGTTGACTACTTGTGGTCGTGACCGTAGTGCTCGTGGCCCTGCTTGCGGCCGTGAGCATCCTTGGCGCCACCGGTGTTGTGCTCGTGGTCGTCGCTGCCGCCGAAGTCGGCGGCCTCAATGAACTCGCTGTCGTCGGCCGAGTCGCTCGCCGAGGCGGTGAACTCCGAGACATCCACTGCCTTGCCCTTGCTGTCAACGACCTTGGCCTTCGACAGCACGGCTGCGAGAGCCTTGACGCGGGCGACCTCGGCGATCATGCCCGGGATCTGGCCGTTCTTGTCGAGCACCTGGATGAACTCGCCCGGCTCCATGCCGTACTGCGAGGCACCCTGGATGAGGTAGTTGGTGAGCTCCTGCTGGCTCACCTTGATCTCCTCGGCCTCAACGATCGTGTCGAGAAGAATCTGCGAGCGGAAGGTCTTCTCGCTCGACTCGGTGACCTCTGCGCGGTGCACGTCGTCTTCGAGGCGGTTCTCGTTCTCAAGGTGACGGTGCACCTCGTCTTCAACGAGCTTGGCGGGCACGGGGATCTCGACCTGCTTGAGCAGTTCGTCAACGATCTGGTCGCGAGCCTGTGCGCCCTGGCCGAAGGTCTTGGAACGCTCGACCTGAGCCTTGATGTCTGCCTTGAGCTCTTTGATGGTGTCGAACTGGCTGGCGATCTGGGCGAAGTCGTCGTCGGCCTCGGGAAGCTCGCGCTCCTTGACTGCGATGAGAGACACGGCGATGAGTGCGGTCTCGCCCTCGTGGTCGCCACCGAGCAGGGTGGACTCGAAGGTCGTCTCCTCACCCGCGCTCAGGCCGTCGAGAGCCTCGTCGATACCCTCGATGAGCTCGCCGGAACCAACCTCGTAGGAGATGCTCGTGGCGGAGTCGACCTCGTTGTCACCGATCTTGGCAACCAGGTCGAGCTGGGCAAAGTCGCCCGTCTTCGCGGGGCGGTCGACGGTAACGAGCGTGCCGAAGCGGCTGCGCAGGTTGTCGAGCTCGTCTTTGACGTCGTCGGCCGAGACCTTGACCTCGTCAACGGTGAGGGTCAGCCCCTCGTACTTCGGCAGGTCAAACTCGGGGCGCACGTCAACTTCGACCGTGATCTCGAGGTCGCCCGAGAAGTCCTTGATCTCGGGCCAGGTCTTGATGTCGGCCTCGGGGCGCCCGAGCACACGAATCTTCTCTTCGGTAACCGCCTGGCGGTAGAACTTGTCGAGGCCGTCGCTCACCGCGTGGTTGAGCACCTCTTCGCGACCGACGCGCTGGTCGATAAGCTGCGGCGGGATCTTGCCCTTGCGGAAGCCGGGAATGTTCACCTGCGAGCCGATGTGCTCGTACGCGTGGGTGATGCTCGGCTTGAGCTCGTCGGGCGTAACAGAAATGTTGAGCTTGACGCGCGTGGGGTTCAGCTTCTCAACGGTGGTCTTCACGTCGTGTATCTCCTGTGTGTATTCGTGGCAAAAAAGTATGTGTCGGGGCGACAGGATTCGAACCTGCGACCTCTCGGTCCCAAACCGAGCGCTCTACCAAGCTGAGCTACGCCCCGGAACAGCGCCAAAGCAACCGCGTAAGTCTATCCCTCTGCGAGCACGATGATCTTGTCACCGGCTGTGAAGCTGACTTCCTGGCTCTTCAGCGGGTTCACGGCAACGCCGTATCCCTGGTCTGCCTTGTGCGAGTTGGCTTCGATTCGATAGCCGATTGCCGTCTCCCCGCGACGGCGGGCGGCCTCGAGCACCGTGTAGAACGACACGCTCTCCCCCGGAGTCACGTAGTGCTCCACCGGGTTCAGGTAGATCTCCGCGCCCTGGCTCGAGAACAGCTGGTCGAAGACGTCGGTGAGCTTCTTGTTCTCCGAGACCTGCGACAGCATGAGGCTGATGAGCTTGTCGCTCACGATGAAGTCGTCGGCGTTCGTGACCTCGGCGAGTTCGCGGTTTCGGTCGTCGAGCATCTCGCTCACGATGTTCATGTCGACCCCGGTGCGCTCCTCGATGTCGCGCAGCTGCAGCAGGGTGATGAGCGTCTTGCCGTCTGCTCGCTGGGTGTCGAGGGTCTGGCGGTAAGCCAGCACGATGATGTGGTCATACTTCTGCACCTCGAGACCGTCAAGCAGGGCGCGGCTCGTGGCGTCTCCCCGGCGGAACTCGATCGTGAGGTTGTCGTAGTCGGCGAAGTGCGGTTCATCCACATCGGCGAGCACGGTGACGGATGATCCGGGCGCGACATACTCGTCGAGTTCGCCCAGCATTCCCGCGAGTCCCGAGTTGTAGCCCAGCACGAGCGTGCGCTCGGGGGCCGCGGCCGGGGCAGTGACGGTCGAGACCGCCGTCGCATCCGGAACTCCGGGGCTCGCAAGCTTGATCGTGCTGTCGTCTTCGGCGATCACGATGAGCAGGTCGCCGAGCTCGTAGAGCGCAGAGTCGGTGGGGTTGAGCTGCACGACGCCCGCCTTGACGAGGCCCATGACGGAGCAGTCCGCAAACGCCAGCTGGGCGTCGAAGTAGGTCTTGCCGTACAGCGCGGGCTGCTCGGTGAAGTAGATCTCGTCGCCATCGAAGTCGAGAAGTTCGGAGTAGACAACACTCAGTCCCGACTGGCGGCAGCTCTGCACCGTGATGCGTCCGATGAGCTCGTCACCGAGCACCCAGTGAGCTTCGTCGCGACCGACGAGACGGGCCGCTTCGAGGTTGGCCGGATCATCCAGCTCACCGACGATGTGGTACGGCTCAGACTTGCGGTGCGGGTTGTTGGTGAGCGCGAGGGCGGTCTTGATGACGTCGGCGTCGGGGTCGGGGCTGCCGTCGGGCGCGAGCAGGATGATGCTGCGGGCCGTCTGCGGGTTGGAGATGTCGAGGTCGGTGAGGTTCATGGGATCACCCGTGCGGCAGATGATGCGGGTCTTGCCCGTGTCGCCCACCTCGGCTTTGATCTCGTCTTCCATCTCGACCTTGTCTTTGTCGGCGAGGATGACGATCACGCTCTTGCCGCGCGACTCGTTCGCGATGACGATCTCGCTCACGATCGGGAACACCTTGCTGCTCCAGCCGAGAATCAGCGTGTGGTCGCTCTCGAGCACCTTGGAGCGGCCCTTGCGCAGCTCTTCGACTTTGGAGTCAAACGCGCCCGAGATGATTCCGATGAGGCTCGCCACAATGATGAGGCCGCCGATGGTGATGATGAGCATGAGCAGTCGGAACAGCCAGCCCTGGTCGCCACCCATGGTGCCGGGGTCGAGCGTGCGCATGAGGCCGCCCCAGAAGATGTCGAACGGGGTGTAGTCCTCACCGAACGAGTTGTACTTGTCGGGAAGCACCGCGAGCACGACCCAGGTGATGGCACCGACGACGAGCACCAGCACGACGGTGGCGATGCCGAGAAGGGCCATCAGGGCGATGGTGCCCTTCGACATCCAGTTGTCGAACCAGTAGCGGAAACGTTCTTTAAAGCTCGGGTTGGTCATCGTTCCCCATGTTTAGGTAAGCGTGCTGTCACCGAATGTTACTGGTCGGCTGGGTCGTATAGGATTGCACGCGTTGCATTCGACCTTCGGGTCGTGCACGGGGATGTAGCTCAATGGTAGAGCACGCGCCTTCCAAGCCTGTTACGCGAGTTCGATTCTCGTCATCCCCTCAGATAGAGAAACGGCCCTCGCCCTCGGCGGGGGCCGTTTGTCTATCTGAAAACGGTGGAGCGAATCGAATGGGCCCCCGCTGAGCAGTCCGGCTCGCGGCGCAGCCGTGTGCCGGCGGCTCAGTAGGGGATTCTCGTCATTCCCTCAGAACTGGTCAGCTGGCGCAGACCGCAGCCGCAATCACCTTCCGTGCCATGGCGCCCTCGGGCATCGGCAGGATCGGGTAGTTGTGGATCATCCCGACGCCCTCGTGGTAGTCGAGCGGGTGACCCGTTTGTGCCGCGAGCGTGACCAGCCGCGAAGCATCCGCGTTGAGGATGTCGCGCGTTCCGCTGAACATCGTGATCGGCCCGAGCCCCTCGAGCGAACCGTTGATGGGGCTCACAAAGGGATGTGATTCGGGCAACTCGGCCCGGTAGAGGGCGCCGGCGGCGTGCGTTCCCGGCACCGCGAGCCACGGGTCGCTCGGCGCGATCTCTGCGAGGCGGGGATCGGTTCCGCTGATGTCGAGCCAGGGCGAGATGAGCACGGTCGCGCGGAGAGGCGGAAGACCACGGTCGCGCAACAGCATGGCGACGGCCAGGGCCATCCCTCCCCCGGATGAATCGCCAACGATGCTCACGTTCGAGGCCCCGACCTCGTCGACGAGCGCAGCCGTGAGGTCGGCGATCGCTGGCACGACCACCGACGCCGTTCCCCGTGGCGCGAGGGGCATGATCGGCACGGTCACTCGAACCCCGTGCGAGGCGAGTTCGGCGACAAGCTTCCAGTGCAGCGGGTCGATCTCGAAGGAGTAGACGCCACCGTGCAGAAAGATCGCGCGGCGTTCGGCGGTAGCCTCACCCACCTCGAAGACGGGCCAGCCGCCACCATCGCGGCGGGTGGCGGCAACGCCTCGAGGAGGTTCGAATGACTTGGGATGCTCCCGCTCTCGAGCTACTGCAGCAAGGGTGCGCTTCTCAGAACTGAACTGCCGCTTCGAGCCGCGGAGCGTGAGGACGAGCGGCGCGAGCCGCGCCAGAAAGCTCGTCACGAGTGACGCTAACCGTCGATGCGCTTGAGAATGTGGATCGGAATGAACAGGCCGATCGAGGAGACAATCAGCCCCGCGAAGAAGACGACGCTTTCAAGCCCGGTGACGTAGAACGCCGAACCCATGACGTAGAAGCCCGCAACGAAAAGCACCAGGGAAATCACGAAGGCGAAGATGTTCACGTCGCAATCATATCGGGCGGTCAATACCCCCCGAGTTGGGGGTAAGGGGGGACAGACAGAGTCCTCTACTATGGGGACACCCCGAAAAACAAAGGACATTCATGTCTACCTCTGAAACCCGTACCGAGCTACCCCCCTTCGGCTGGTACCCCGACCCCGCTGGCAGCGGTTTGCTGCGCTGGTGGGACGGATCCACCTGGACCGAAAACCTTGAACGGCACCGCCCTGAAGTGCAGCCCGCCTTCGGCTACGGTGCAGGCCAGCTCGCTTCCTAGCTAGCGCTGCAGCCAGGCGAGTACCGCAAGTACTCGTCGATGGTCGCTGCCCGAATCATCCAATCCCAGCTTCTGGAAGATGGATGTGACGTTCTTCTCCACGGCCCCCGTGCCGATCACGAGCGCGCCCGCAATCGCTGCGTTGGTGCGACCCTCGGCCATGAGCGCGAGCACCTCGTGTTCGCGCGGCGTAAGAGTCGTGAGCGGATCGTGGCGTCGACCCAGTAGCTGCGCGACCACCTCCGGATCGAGTACGGTGCCGCCCGCCGCGATGCGCTCGACCGCGTCCTGAAGCTCGGCAAGGGAGGCCACGCGGTCTTTGAGCAGATAGCCGATGCCGCCGCTGCCGCTCGAGAGCAGCTCCTGCGCGTAGGCGACCTCCACGTACTGCGACAGCAGCAGGATGCGCACTCTTGGAAGCAGCTGGCGAGCGGATATCGCGGCCCGCACGCCCTCGTCACGAAACGTCGGGGGCATCCGCACGTCAAGCACCACGAGGTCAGGCTTGACGGTGTCGAGTTCGGCAAGCAGTTGCACGGCGTCGCCGTACGAGCCCACCACGTCGAAACCGGCCTCCACGAGCACGCGCACGAGCCCTTCGCGCAGCAGCACCGAGTCGTCGGCGACAGCAACGCGAAGGGTCATGGCTCCTAGGTTAGGGGCAGGTGCGCGCTCACGATCGTCGGACCGCCCGCGGGACTCAGCACTTCGATGCTTCCGCCCAGGCCGCGCAGGCGCTCCTCGAGGCCAGCGAGGCCGTGACCGGGGATAGCGGCCGCTCCCCCGTTGCCGTTGTCTGTGACGATCACGTCGAGCCACGTGGTGTCGGCGTCGAGGCGCTCCGACACCCGCACCTCGATGTCTGTCGCCCCCGAGTGCTTGATCGCATTCGCCAGCGCCTCACTCGCGATGAAGTACGCGTTGCGCTCGATCTCCTGCGGAAGCTGCACGTCTGCCGGCAGCTCGCTCACGACTCGAGTGGGTATCGCACTGCGCACCGCTGCGGATTCGAGGGCCGCGACAAGACCGCGGTCGAGCAGGATCGGGGGTGCAAAACCACGGGACAACGCCCGAAGCTCTTCGAGGGCATCCTTCGACTGCTGCATCGCCTCGGCGATGAGGCCGCGCGCCTTGTCGGGGTCGGCGTCGAGCTGGCGCTCGGCGGCCGCGAGATCCATCTGCAGGCGCACGAGACGCTGCTGGGGGCCGTCGTGGATGTCGCGCTCCAGGCGTCGCAGCGAGTGGCCTTCGGCACTGATTGCGGCACCGCGTGACTCGCTCAGGGTTGCCACCTCACGTTCGAGGGCATCCGACTTCCAGGCGCCGAGGATTCCGCGCGCGATCACCCAGTGCAGGCTCGTGAGCCCACGCGAGATGAATGGAAGAGTGAAGAGGAAGATCACGCCGAGAATCAGGTTCATGAGGTTGTCGGCGAGGGCGGGGTTCGCGAGCGTGACACCGAACCGGTCGGCCACCCACTCCATTACGTAGAACTCGCGCTCACTGTCGGGGATGAAGCCGTCCCAGAACCAGTAGGAGACGCCTCCAAGGCCCACTGCGACCCACGTGATCATGATCGACCAGGTCACCGTGGTGACGATGAAGTCCACGACCATCACGTACAGCAGATAAAGCCAGTAATGGCCGTTGCCGACCACGGCGCGCAGCCATCCGAAGAAGCCTGTGCGTGCGCGAGCATCCATCCAGTCAGGGCGTGCGATGCGGGGGCGACCCGCCCACTCGAGCAGGATCAGGTCGAGGGTGCCGAAGCCCCGCGAAACGTACAGCGCGGCGATGATCAGGATCAGGCCGATGAAGAAGGTGACGATCGTGCCGACGCCGCCCGAGAACAGTCCGATGGTGAGCCCGAAACCGGCAAGCGAGAGCGGAAAGGCGATGAAGAGGTAGAGAAGTTCGCGCGGCACCGTGCGCCAGCGATCCCAGTAGGTGCGTTTGGGCGCGGCAACGATGCCGGGCGCGGATTCAGTGGTCGTGCTCATGGTGTGCTCCTTGTGATGTCAACAGGTCCAGCCTGCTGATGCCACGAGACCCACGGTATCGGGCTGCCACACGAACCCGGGTGGGGATAACCCCCTTGGTTAGCGTTGCCTCAGCTTGCTTGCGGAATTTCGGGGCGTGCGTAGCGTTGAAGTATTCGCAGAGAAGGAGTCACACAATGACCGAAGTCAAGGCAGTTCCCCAGACCTCAGCGGACCCGGATGTCACGACCGCCGTATCGCAGTTTCTCAGCCCCGTCGTGGTTGACCTGACCGCCCTGTCGATTGATGGCAAGCAGGCGCACTGGCACGTTCGCGGCGCGAACTTCCAGGCCGTGCACGAGCTTCTCGACGAGGTGGTTGAGCACGCTCGCGACTACGCCGACACCGCCGCGGAGCGCATCGTGGCCCTCGGCCTGCCGCTCGACGCACGCACCCAGACCGTGGGCGCCAAGGCGACCACCCCTGAGATGACCGCTGGTTTCCAGCAGTCCGACAACGCCATCGCCGAGGTGATCGCGAGCATCGACGCCACCCTCGTCACCGTGCGCACCGCCGTCACCGAGCTCGCCGAGCTCGACCCGGTGAGCCAAGACGTCGTGATCGAGATCGCGCGCGGCCTCGAGAAGGACCGCTGGTTCCTCTTCGCTCACATCGCCACGAAGTAGCGTTCCCCGAACGTCATCGCCCGTCGTACGTGACCCTGCCTTCGAGCAGGGTCAGTGCGACTGGCATCGTTCTTAACTGCTCCCCGGTCGCGGTGAGCGGGTCGAGCTCGGTGGCGACGAGGTCGGCAGGCTGACCCACTTCAACAGTCGTGTGGGTCGAGGCCGCAAGCGCCTGCGCATTGGTGACGCACTGCTCCGGATGCCACGGCTCGCGGCCATCACGCGAGCGGCTGACGGCCGCCGCCATCGTGACCCACGGGTCGAGCGGTGCCACGGGTGCGTCAGATCCGAAGACGAGCGTCGCGCCAGCGTCGAGCATGCTGCGGAAGGCATACGTGCGGCCAGTGCGACCCGCCCACAGGCGATCAGCCACGTCGCGGTCATCCATCGCCTGTTCGGGCTGCACGCTGACTTCGACCGCCAGCTGCGCGAACCTCGCAAAGTCGCCCTCGCTCGTGAGCTGGGCGTGCTCGATGCGGCCGCCTGAGCCGATTGCAGCGAAGGCGTCGAGCGCGAGGCTCGTGGCGTGGTCGCCGATGGCGTGCACGTCTGGCAGAATGCCCGCGTCGGCTGCCTTCTGCATGAGAGGGATAAGGCGCTCGGGCGGAACGGTCAGCTGGCCGCGCCCGCCCTCGGGGTATTCGTCGTAGGTGTAAGCGGTGCGGGTGTTGAGCGACCCGTCACTCAGCACCTTGTAACGGCCCATCGTGAGCAGGTCGCCGAACGTCTGGCCTGTGTGGAAGCCCTCCGCAATCGCTCGATCGAGGTGCTCGGTGTAGACGTTGAACTCGACCCGCAGCTGGTCGGCGCCGTAGGCGATGCGGCGGCCCCAGGCTTCGACATTCCACGCCATCTCGAGGTCGACAATTCCCACGACGCCACGGCGCGCGGCATCTTCGGCTGCGGCTTCTGCCCAGGCGTCGATGGTGGCATCCGGGAACGTTCCGAGTTGTTTGGTGACGGCGAACGCGTCATCTTCGCTGAGCAGGCCGGTGGGATGCCCGGCGTAGCCGTACTGGGCGAGCGCGTTCGAGTTGAGCCATACCGAGTGCAGGTCGCCGCTCACGAGCACGACGGGAAGGTCGCCCGAGACCCGGTCGAGCAGATCGAGGGTGGGGGCGTCGCTCCAAAGGCTGTCGCGGAATCCCCCACCGATCACGAGACCGGTGGTGCGACCGCTCATCGCGGCACCAATGATGGCGGCGGCGTCGGCGGCGGACGTCGCGTTCGACAGGTCGATGCGCTGCGAGTGCAGGGCCCACTGCGTGAAGTGCACGTGGTGATCCCACAGGCCAGGCGACAGCCAGCGACCGGCGAGGTCGATATCGCCCGTGCCGATGCTGCCGATTTCGGCGATCGTGCCGTCTTCGATGCGCAGGTCGACCGTGCGGTCGCCTGATCCATCGGAAATTCGCGCATTGCTCAGAATCATGACGCTGATTCCCCTCCATGCACTCGGCGTACCTCTCGGGCGAGATCAGTGTTGGAGTAGTTTTCGCCGGCTTGAAGCTCGTCGATGATGCGGTCGATCACCTCGGGCGCCTTGTTCTGGCTGAGTTTGAGACGCGCGTCGAAGCGCGTGACCGTGAGGCGCAAACCAACGGTGCCCTTGGCGATGCGGCGGGCGGCCTGCTCGTCAACGTCGAGGCTGACCGGGTGGGGCATCCGCTCCTCAAAGTGGTCGACGAGTTCGCCGAGCACGCGGAAGTTCTCTTCCTCAGACAGGATCTCGGGCACGCCGTAGAGGTGGGCGGTGACGTGATCCCACGTGGGAACGAAGTCGTCTTTGGGATACCAGCTCGGCGAGATGTAGCCGTGCGGACCCTGGATGATCACGAGCACCTCGTGCTCCCCGAGCTCGTGCAGCTTCTCGTCGGGGCGGCCGACGTGGCTGACGATGCTGATGCCCTCGGCGTTCTCCTCGAGGATGACGGGGTAGTGCGAGGCAACGAGGCCCGCTGCTGTATTCGACACGATCGTCGCCCACGGATTCTCGCGGATGAGCCGCTTGATCTCGTCAGGATCGGTGACGACGTAGCCGGGTGTGTGTCTCATGGGGGTAAGCCTGACAGATCGGATGCCGGAGTCCACGGCTGGGGGCTTTTCATGCGTGGTGCACGTCAGCCAAGCACGCCATATGTCAGCACGGGCCGTCTGTGGTGCCGCCCGACGATTGCAGCCATCTTGAATCGGAGGAGAAGCTAGCGGGGGTGTCGAAGGCCGCGATCATCTTCTCGTTCGTGCCCTCAATTACAATTGTCAGCCCCGTGACACGCTCGACATCAGGTTCAATGGCAACGCTGACGTCGTGAAAATCGGCGTCGATGTCGGACACAGAGAAAATTGTGCCAGCCTGAAGCGGCCAAGACGGGGTGGTGGCGTTCACGAAGTAGGAGACGTTGTCAGGGCCGGCCCCATAAGAGATGTCCCCCACAATGCGAGTAACGTCGATATCCTCGCAGACCGCGATCTCCAGTACGCCACCGCTTGATCGGATTGCTATAGGACCCTGTTGATGGTTGACATAGCAACCACTCAGGGACAAAAGAACGATCGGGAAAACTACAAGACTCATTCCGAGTCTTCTAGGCATGGCCAATCTCCTCTAGTGCCGACGCCTGGTACGCCCACCCCGCCGCTCGCGAGTAGCGAAGGAGTCCGATCAATCTGGCTGCGAAGGGCTGGTCGCACCTGGGCCAAAAAATAGTCTGTCTGCCTCAAGTCTTGCATCGAGGGCACTGAGAAAGTCCACTCTCCCGTATCTTTGGCGAAATTCCTTCATCGGGCGGAAAGACACGAACTCTCGATACTCTCTGACGTCGCCCAGGTTCAAGATCAGGCTGTTGACCAGTGTTTTCAACTCAACAGGGTCGGAGGCAGTATGGCGAATCTGCACGATGCCAACGTATGTCCACAGGCGCTGGACACTCACTTGCTGCGGCTCGACGTCCTTTACGGCCTGAGCCAAGAGGTCCACTACCTCCGCAGAATCGCGGTGCAGAGAAGTGGCTACGGCCTCCTCGGTGTCGGTCATTGTCACGCCCTGCATGAGGCGAAAAAGTTCAACTTCGACGGCGGAACCTGAGGTCACCGCCCCAGCCTCAATTCCGAAAAGGAGCACGCTTGGCAACAAGAGTTCGGCACGAATAGTCGACAACAGATGTTCGCTCTCGACGGGCGCCAGTGGCCAGATCACGTGTACTAGTAAATACCTTGATGCCACAAGCTAAACCCACCGCGAGGGCTCAGAGTAATGATCCATTGCGCAGGATCGTTGGCCGGATTCTTCGGGATCATGTTCACGTACATGGGAACCACTCCATCGCCGCCCTTGCCAAGTCGGATTGCCGAGAGGCGATACATCCCGCGTGTTCATGAAGCTTCCGGTGCTGCCCGACCCAGCTGTGGTCGGCTTCACCTTCGCTGTTATCGGGGAAGGCGTCGTGAGAGGAAGTGGTTCCGATGGTTCCGTATCGAATGTCACTTCGTCGCGAAGAGTCCGCCGGACACGTGATTAGGTAGGCGCATGTTGGTTGCACTTGTCGAATCGGCCGCGAGTCACCAGATTGTTTTTGATGTGGGGTTCCAGGCCAACGTGGACTACGTCGTGTACGGAATCGAGAATGAGGATGAACAACGGTTCTACTACCTTCGCGACCCCAGCGACTTGCCATTCCTAGTGAACGTCCCCGGCGAATTGTTCTTTCAGGTGGCGTCTGTCCTTCCTGACTTCTGGATTAGCGAACGGTCCGCGGTCGGCCCGCGCCGACTCGTTACGGGGCCGCCGGAGTTAGTTCGCGACCCGTACTTTTCTGAGCACCTCGCCGACGGTGATCCCGCCTCACGGACGTCGTTGGATCGATGGATGGAAGAGTCCGGTGACTTCGGCCAGGAAGACGGCTTAGCCAGATTGACCGGTCTTGTTGCCTCTCTGCGCGATTACGCCGCGTCTGGGGCTCCTCTCTGTTCGACCGCCGACCTTCTCTTCGCTTATCGAAAAGGATGGGCTCGGCTTCCAGAGGCCAGCCAGTTATCGCGCTACTTGCTGGCGCAAGGCGCGGATGATCCGCAACTAGGGTGGATCGCCGCAGCCAACGGCGACGACCCGACGGATATTGACACGCTGGCCTCCTTAGCTCGGCGGCGCCCACTGCGCGACGCTGCAACGCATCGAGCTGTGTGGGCTCGACTGCTCGGCGACCGAGGGAAGTAAGCCTGCTTTTCATGCTGCAGAAGACACCTTGGCGAGCGATTGCGACAGCCGCGATCATCCGGTCGTGCCTCATCGCTCGGCGCCGAATACAATCACGGCAGCAAGAGCTGGAAATAGTCGTCAGGGACAAGCATCGATCGTCTCCGTTCCATCCGTTTGGAGCCAAGCATCTTCGGGAACCCTCAACAAGTCCCTGCCGTTTCCGAAGGTGGCAGAGAACCCATTGCCAAGATTCGTGGCGACAACCTTGAGAGACACACTGTTCAAACTGCTGAACTCGATGACACCGAAGGTTCCCTCAAGCCCTCCGGGGATTGAGCCCGACCGAATAACTACCTCGCTCTCCAACTCGGCGAGGCCCGCCAAGTCGACGACTGGTGATACTCCTGAGGGCGACGAAGTTTCTCCATAGATCTCAACGACATCCGTTGCTTTGCACAATGCTATGAGCAATTCTTGCTCGTCTCGCGAGATGGCTGCGGGTCCGTTTGCGTACGATTCGCAGCCGACGAGCAAAACAGTTACAGACAGTAGAACGAACGCACTTGACAGCCGACTCATCCTCGCCATCTTCATCCCATTCACACTCGTCGTTCGGAGCCGCACCGTTCCGTCAGCGTCCTGCATCAACCGCCGGTTAGCTCTCTAGAAATCGTGACCACTCGGCTGAGTAAGTCCCGCCGGGCCGTCCGACAACCACTTTGGCGAGGCTTGAGCGGGGAAACAGCTGCCTCGCGGCCGCCACTTCGATCTCGCGGTCGGGGGCCCACTCGATCTCAACCTCATCGAACCACTCGCGACTGTCCCCTAAGCCTTCGGCAACAGTGAATAACTCGTCGAGCTCCCGCCCCCGCCACAACACGAGGTCACTCAAGTCGACCGCCCAAGTGAAGCCCCACTTCTTAGTCGGCCCCATTGGATGAACAAGGATGTAGCACGGTGGCTCTTGCTGTCGCAGCACACCTAGTCGGTCACGGGTCATATCCAACTCGGTCATCTGTGCATTACCTCGCCAACCGACCTACGACGCGAATGCGAGAGCCACGTGATGTGCGCGCGAGGACGACGAGTGTGGCAAGTCCCCCAAGGAGACTCGCCCACGCGAAGACCTGCACGATAAGAATCAGGGGGAATGGTGGCGGATCGATCTGCGACGCCAATGCCAGTCCGGCGCTCACGGGGGCGGCGAGCCAACCGACTTGAACGGCTACTCCCCCAAAACAAATCGCGGCTATCGCGACGTTTCTGATCACGCTCGGCTCGCGTGACCAGGCGAAAAACCAGACCACGCTCGAGATGGCGATTGTGACCAGCGCCAACACCAGAGCCCGATTCACCAGTTCCTCAAGAACTGTGCCGGGAAGCAATTGCGCAGAAGACGCTGACGGAACATAAACGACCGCGACGAAGACTGTGAGGGCACAGCCAGCCACGGAAGCGGCACTTCCCAAGGCAAGATCAGTCAAACGACGAGGCGCCGAACGTCTGCGGACGGTTGAACCGGCCGAACTTGCGTTGTACATCGCGAAAGCCACGATGAGTGCCGGTAGGCCAACCATGGCCGCTGGCGGCAAAGAGTCTTGGCGAGCGAAGAAGATCAGGTAGGTCACAACGCCACCCACGATCGAACCAAGCAGGAAGTCCCTGTACTGTGGCTCGGCGGTGTGCCCTAACAGAATCGTTGTCATCGCGCCGAGTACCCCACCGACTGCACCGATCAGCGCCGCGACGATCGCGATCAGGGCTGAGAGCGAGGGCTCAACTCCGCTGAGTGCAGATACGGCCAAGCCGCCAACGCCACCGATAATGGTCCCAGTTGCAGCGGCGGAGACAACCAAGACGCGCTTACCCATCGAGCCAACTCACGGGGCCCAGCAGCGGACGCCGCCCGAAGAACTCGCGTTCGACCTGAGCCTCAGCTTCACCCTGAGGAAGCCATTCGATTGCGAGCGGATCAAGGATCGCAGCGGCCTGAAAAGAGCCATGGGTGTGGTCCTCGCCGGACCGACCGACATAAGGGCTTGGCTCGACCACAATCGTCCACCAATCCTCCAACGTGTCCGGGTACACGAAGATGTTGCGGCCCGAAAGCTCGCCGGCGGTGATCACCCCCACGCGACCTTGCGAACCCCAGAACTGCAGGGTGTACTCCACCGCTACGCCTGATCTTTCGGGCACCAGTAGAGCTTGCGACCGCCGAGCTCCTCCATCACGATCGGGGTTCCGCAGACGCGGCACGGTAGACCGGTGCGGTGATAGACCCAGTGGCGATCGGAACGGCTGGCCATTGCCCCGTCGTAGGCTTCTTTGCTCAGGCCGTCCATTGTCATCATCTGGCCGGTCTCGACGCCGATCTTGAGAAGTTTCGCCCAGTCTTTCCAGAGAGCGCGCACTGTCTTCTCGGGCAAGTCGCGGCCGGGGATGTGCGGGTTGAGGCGAGCACGAAAGAGCATCTCCGCGCGGTACACGTTTCCGATACCGGCAACGACCGACTGGTCCATCAGAAGGAGCGCGATCGGAGTCGGTTTCTTCAGCACGGCCGCGGTGAAGCGATCCTCGGCGGCCTTTCCCGAGTCGAGCAAAGGATCGGGTCCGAGCTTGTTGATGACGGCCTGTACCTCCTCGGGGCTGAGCACGTCGCAGGCGGTTGGTCCGCGCAGGTCGGCGCAGGTGGCATCCGTCAGCAGACGTACGCGCACGGCGCCGATGGGGGGCGGGGGAAACTCGTCGGCCGGGGTTTCGAGCTTTTCCTGCTCGGCCATGCGGAGTCTCGTTCGGCGCGGGGCGCCGATGCTCGCGACGGAGTCTTCGAAGGCACCGACCACCGTTGGGCGGGGGTTCCCTTCGAGAGCCTCAGGGAACGGAGCCTCAGGGAACGTTCCTCGTTGATTGGTCTGGCCGATTCGGCCCGCAGCCGAGGCCATGGTTGCGTCGGCGGTGATGTCACCGGCGAAGTCCCAGGCGCCGTAAATGCCGAGGTGCACCCGCAGGAAAAGGTCGTGATCGAACTCGAGAAACATCACCTTGCCGACGGCCTTCGCGTCGACCATCTCGTGGCCGTCGAGCTGTGCGGCCCCCGCCGCGAAACGCCCCTGCGGAGAGGATGCCGCGACCCGCTTGCCCACGAAGTGCAAGCCGAACTGGCGCGCAATCCGATGGACGGAATGGCCCTCAGGCATCAGGCACCGATCTCGTGCCCAGCAATCAGGCCCGTGGACTCAAACTCGGCCAGTTGCGCGATACGGCGCGCGTGACGCTCCTCACCCGAGAACGGCTCTGCGATAAAGAGGTCGATGAAGTGCTTGGCCTCCTCAACGGTGTGCTGGCGCGCGCCGATCGAGATGAGGTTGGCGTCGTTGTGCTGGCGAGCCAGCAGTGCCGTGCTCTCGCTCCATACGAGGGCCGCGCGTGCACCTTTTACCTTGTTGGCCGCGATCTGCTCGCCGTTACCCGAGCCGCCAAACACGATGCCGAGGCACTCGACGCCCGCGGCCTGATCGGCGACCACAGCGATCGCAGCGTTGATGCAGAACGACGGGTAGTCATCGAGCGGGTCGTAGGTCTTGGGACCGTGGTCGATCACTTCGTGGCCCGCCGCGCGCAGGTGCTGCTGGAGGTCTTCACTGAACTCGAGGCCGGCATGGTCCGTTGCGATATGGATGCGCATAGCCACAAGTTTAGGGACGCCTAGGGCGTGTAGTAGCCCACGAGGCAGAGCAGCTGCGTCTCGCGGTTCGCGCCCGCGGGAGCCTCGATCTCGGGCGGAAAAACCCCGATGGAGCGCATGAACTCCAGCTGCGGCGTGACCTGCTCGTAGAGACCGTCAATGAGGTCATCCGACATCGTGAACTCAATGCCCGCGAGCTTTGCAATCAGTGGCGCCTGGAAGGCGCGATACCAGGTGATGTGCTCGAGCCCTTCTGCCACGGGATAGTCACCGTAGGTGAAGTGCACAACCTCCGACGGCAGCACGTCGACGGCGATCGCATCTGACGCCCGATCATGAAACGCGTCGTAGCTGCGGATCGGGTCTGCCCCCAAAAGGTCGCCACTGAAGGCATCCCCCACCTCGTCGATCGTGCGACCGGCGAGCAGATCGGGCACCCACGCTTCGTCGTAGGCATGGGAGGCGAGGATGTCGCGCAACGTGGGGTTCTTTTTCTGCGACCACGCGGCGGGAACGGGGAGGTCAAGCTGCTCGGGCGTCAGCTGATCGATTACTTCGCGGAGGGCGGCATCCGCCTCGATAAACAATCTCTTCTGCTTCATGGCGGCCACGGTACTTGGCACCACCCACATCTGGTCTTTGTCGGTGATGAGGAGCAGACTGGAAGTGCGTTTTCGAGAGTCGGAGGTCGCCGTGAGACACCCAAGTTCGATGAGTCCAGAAGTCGTGCCGCTGTTGTCGGCAGGCAGACACCGCAGCCCGCGCCAGGGCGCGTGCTTCATGGAGTTCGCCTCTTACCTAGCCGGGGAGCGCTGGAGCGACCGTCCCGCCTGCACGCACTACCTTCTTGCCGCCCTCGCTCGTGATGTCAACGACCTCACGACCAACGCGGGTCGCAACCGGCTGATGCCCCTTGTGCACCGCGTCGTGGGCCTCACCACCAGCGATCCCCTGTTTGCTGCGAACGTCGCTGTGCGCGCGGCCAGCGCGGCCCTGCCGATCGTCAACATGGAGCGCCAGCGTGCGCTCGCGGCGGGCATGCTGGCCCAGCTACGACGCGAGAGCAGCCCCGAGTTGTGGGCGATCGCCGAGAACGCATTCGCGCAGGCTCCAGACGCCGAGCGCTGGGCTCAGAAATATCTGGGCTCGACTGTGGCATCGGCGCGCCACGCCGACCGCGCAATGGAGGCGATCGTGCACACGTCTGCGATCGGCATCGCGCTTGCCTGCATCAGCGAAGACGAGCCCGACGCGGATGCCCGGCTGGCGACACTGCTCGAAGAGGTCATCGAGGCATCCGAGGCCATGCTCGCGGCTCCCACAGAGGCGCGCGTACCGTCCCTTGTCTAAGCTTGAGCGGGTGTGGTCACGAGCTGCACACCGATCAACTGAACCAAGGAGTGCGCTGTGCCCGGAGAGAACCTCACACGGATCGAAGCCCAGGAGCGCAAGGCGCTCGTGGACACCCAGAGCTACGAGGTCACCCTCGATCTGACGACCAGCCCCGAGACGTTCGCGTCGACGACGGTCGTGCGTTTCACGGCCACGCCCGGCGCATCCACGTTCATTGACGCACTGACGCGCACAGTGCACTCGGTGACGCTCAACGGCGTCGCGCTCGACCCCGCTGTCGTGAGCGACGGCGTGCGCATCCAGCTCGACAACCTCGCCGCTGACAACGTGCTCGAAGTCGTTGCCGACGCCGAGTACACGAACACGGGCGAGGGCCTACACCGATTCGTCGACCCCGTCGATAACGAGGTGTACCTGTACTCGCAGTTCGAGGTGCCCGACTCTCGCCGCGTGTTCGCCGTGTTCGAGCAGCCCGACCTCAAGGCCACCTTCCAGTTCACGGTGATCGCCCCCGCCAATTGGGCCGTGGTGAGCAACTCCCCCACGCCCGAGCCCGAGCAGGTGCGCGACAGCGTTGCGAAGTGGACGTTCGCGCCCACCGGCATCCTGTCCAGCTACGTCACCGCCCTCGTTGCCGGCCCCTACGCGGTAGTGCGCTCGGAGCTCACGTCGAGCGACGGCCGAGTGATCCCGCTCGGAATCTTCGCGCGCAAGTCGCTCAGCCAGTACCTCGACAGCGACTACATCTTCGAGAAGACCCGCCAGGGCTTCGAGTTCTACGAGAAGAACTTCGACTACCCCTACCCCTTCGAGAAGTACGACCAGCTCTTCGTGCCCGAGTTCAACGCCGGCGCAATGGAGAACGCCGGCGCGATCACGTTCACTGAGACCTACGTCTTCCGTTCCAAGGTGACCGACGCCATCAAGGAGCGTCGAGTCGTCACGATCCTGCACGAGCTCGCGCACATGTGGTTCGGCGACCTCGTGACCATGAAGTGGTGGAACGACCTCTGGCTTAACGAGTCATTCGCCGAGTGGGCTTCGACCCTCGCGACCGCCGAAGCCACCGAGTGGCACGAGGCGTGGACCACCTTCAACGCCATGGAGAAGAGCTGGGCCTACCGCCAGGACCAGCTGCCGTCGACCCACCCGGTCGTCGCCACGATCAACGACCTCGAAGACGTTCAGGTCAACTTCGACGGCATCACCTACGCAAAGGGCGGCTCGGTCATCAAGCAGCTTGTGGCGTGGGTGGGCATCGAGGCCTTCATGGCCGGTGTTGCCGCGTACTTCAAGAAGCACCACCACTCCAACACCGAGCTAAGCGACCTGCTCGTCGAGCTCGAGAAGACCAGCGGTCGCGAACTCACTACGTGGTCGAAGCTGTGGCTCGAGACAGCGGGTGTCAACACGCTGCGTCCGTCGATCGAGACTGACGAGGATGGCACGATCACGTCGTTCGCCGTGCTGCAGGAGGCCGCCGCCGACTACCCCACCATTCGCCCGCACCGACTCGCGATCGGCTTCTACAACCTGCGCGGCGGCAAGCTGTTGCGCGACCACGTTGTCGAGTTCGACGTCGACGGCGTTCGCACGGATGTTGCTGAGCTCGTGGGCCTCAAGCGCCCCGACCTCGTGCTCGTCAACGACGAAGACCTCGCCTACGCGAAGATTCGTCTCGACGAGGAGTCGCTCGCCGTCGCCATGGATCACCTCGAAGACATCGACAACCCCCTCGCTCGGTCGATCGTGTGGGGTGCCGCCTGGGATGCCACGCGCGACGCCGAGGCCTCCCCCTCGGACTACCTTGCGCTCGTCATCAACAACATCGCGGCCGAGACCGAGTCGACCACGATCCGCACGACGCTGTCGCAGCTGCTGACCGTTGCTCGGTTCTACGTGGACCCGGAGCGCCGGGCATCCGCCATCGAAGCCGTTGGTGACGGCCTCTGGTCGCTCGCCAACCAGGCTGAGGCGGGAAGTGACGCGCAGTTCCAGTTCGTGAAGTTCTTCGCGCAGATCGCCTCAACCCCCGAGCATGTCGCCGCGCTCACGGGGCTGCTCGACGGGTCGATCGTGCTCGACAACCTCGAGATCGACACCGACCTGCGCTGGGAGCTCGTCGAGGGTCTCGCCCTCAACTCGGCAACGGACGCGGCCGCAATCGATAAGGCACTCGAAGCAGACAACACGTCGAACGGCCAGCAGGCTGCGGCCCGCGCGCAGGCCACGTTCCCGACCGTGGAAGCCAAGCAAGCGGCGTTCGACTCGCTCGTGAAGGCAGACACGCTGCCCAACGTGATCGTGCGCAACGTGACGCTCGGTTTCCAGCACACCAACGACCCGTCGGTGCTCGCCGGATTCATCGAGCCGTACTTCGCGATGCTCACCGACATCTGGGCCAGCCGCAGCTACAAGATCGCCGAGTACGTCGTGCTGGGCCTCTACCCCGCGCCGCTTGCGTCGCAGGAGCTGGTGGATGCCACGAACGCCTGGCTCGACGCAAACCCCGACACCCCGGCACTCCGCCGACTGGTGATCGAGAACCTTGCTGGTGTGGAGCGCGCGCTGAAGGCCCAGGCCCGGGACAAGGCGTAGTACATGGATTGGGCAGCGTTCTGGGCGACCTTCTGGGAGGGGCCGTGGGCCATCCCGTTGCAGGTCGTGCTGATTCTTGTGGGCGCGGTCGTCATTCGCTTGATCCTGCATTTCATCATCAAGCGCGTCGTCAATCGCGTCGTTTCGGGAGTCAAGAAGAAGCACAACGTCGACGACACGCGTGAGCTGTCAGCGTCGCCTCTCGCGGCGGTGCGAGTCGTGCAGCGCACGCGATCGCTCGGCAGCGTCTTCGGCAACGCAGTCACCGGGGTGATCGTCGTCATCACGGTGTTGCTGATCTTCTTCATCGTGTTCCCCGGCGCGACGGGCGCATTCGCTCTCATCACGGCGGCGGTCGGTGCCGGGCTCGGTTTTGGTGCACAGAACATCGTCAAAGACGTGCTCAATGGCATCTTTATCGTCGGCGAGGATCAGCTCGGAATCGGCGATGTCGTCGACCTCGGGCTCGCGACCGGTGTTGTCGAAGATGTGGGCATCCGCATCACGCAGGTGCGTGACGTCAACGGAACCCTCTGGTTCGTGCGCAACGGCGAGATCCTGCGGCTCGGAAACATGTCGCACGGCTGGGCACGCGTGATCATCGACCTCGCGGTGCCGTACGACTCTGACGTCGACTTGATCCAGGATCGGATTCTGTCGGTCGCCACCGAACTCGCTGAGAACTCGAAGTGGAAGTACCGCATCATCGAGAAGCCCGCCCTGTGGGGAATCGAGTCGATCTCTGCCGAAGCCGTCGTCGTGCGGCTCGTCGTGAAGACCCGCTCGAGCTCGAAAGACGACGTGGCTCGCGAGCTGCGGCTGCGGCTCAAGCGTGCCCTCGACGAGATGGGCGTACGGCTGCCCGCACTCAACTCGATCACGCTGTCGGGCTTCGACAGCGCCGCGGGCCTTCGCAGCTCGCGCTCCCAGAAAAAGCCCAAGCCGCTCATCGATCCCGATGCCGTGAACCGCCCCAACCAGCCGAAGGCAACCGAATGACTGAGCCCCACGAGCCCAACCCTGTGCAGTTGCGCATGGGGCTCGGCGGCGAGGCCGTGCAGGGTAACTTCTGGGAACAGGTGGGAGGTCGCCCGACCTTCGAGAAGCTCGTGCGCGCGTTTTACGACGGCATCAAAGACGACGAAGTGCTGCTGCCGATGTATCCGGAGCAGCCCGACCTTGAGGGTGCCATCCAGCGGCTCACCGGATTTCTCGAGCAGTACTGGGGCGGCCCCACCACCTACAGCGAAGAGCGGGGCCACCCGAGACTGCGCATGCGCCACATGCCGTTCAAGGTCAATCCGGATGCCCGCGACCGCTGGTTACTCCACATGCGCGCCGCGGTCGACAGCCTGGAGTTGCCTCCCCTGCAGGATGCAACCCTCTGGGCTTACTTCGACCGCGCCGCACACGCGATGGTCAACACCTTCGAGGACTAACCTTCGAGCGCCGTCGCGAGCGTCTCGCGGAGCGGCGTGGTCGGGCGACCGGTGAGCTTCGAGAGGTCACCCGGCGTGTGGCCGAGAAGGCCGTCGCGGATGTTTCCATCCAGCGCCACGACGAAGCCGACCGTTCCCTCGTCGAGGCCGAAGCTTGCCAGCAGCTCGGCGTGCTGCTCCGGGGTGAGTGAGTTGTAGACCACCGGAGTGTCTGCGAGTTCGGCGACAGTGGCAGCGAGCTCCTCGAAGTCCCACGCGGTGTCACCACTGAGCTCGTACGTCTTGCCCTCGTGACCCTCGCCGACGAGAACGGCTGCCGCGGCATCCGCGTAGTCCTTTCGTGCGGCACTGGCGACTGTGCCGGCGCCAACGCTGGCCGCGATCACTCCGGTGGCGGCGCCCTGCTGTGCCGCCTGGAAGTAGTTCTCGGTGTACCAGCCGTTGCGCACGATCGTGAAGGGGATGCCCGACGCGGCGAGGTACTCCTCGGTGGCTTTGTGCTCGGGCGCGAGTACCAGCGCGGACGTGGTGGCCGCAGGTGCGCTCGTGTACACAATGCGCGAGATGCCAGCGGCCTTCGCCGCGTCGATCGCCGCGGAGTGCTGCGCGAAGCGCTGACCCACCTCTGAGCCGGAGACGAGCATGAGGGTGTCGGCGCCTTCGAACGCCGCTGCGAGGCTCGCTGCGTCGGTGTAGTCGATGCGGGCGACACGCACACCCTGCGCCGCGAGGTCGTCGAGCTTCTCGACGTTGCGCCCGGCCGCGACGACGTCGCTCGCAGGGGTTCCGTCGCGCAGAAGCGCTTCGACGATAAGACGGCCAAGGTGCCCGGTGGCACCGGTTACAACAATTGTCATGATGATCCTTTCGACGATCATGTGGTGCAACTCACCGACGGCAGTGTTACTTCCCAACGGAAGGTACGCACTAATAAGTAAGCTGGTGGCATGAAGGTAAGCAACGCCCATGGCTTCACCGCCGGCATCCTGCCCGCCAACTGCCCCTCGCGCACGGTTCTCGATCATGTCACGAGCAAGTGGGGCGTGCTCGTGATTATCGCCCTCTCGGAGCAGAGCCTGCGCTGGGGCGAACTGCGGCGCGTGGTTGACGGCGTGAGCGAGAAGATGCTCGCGCAGACGCTGCGCACTCTCGAGAAAGACGGCTTCGTGAACCGGGATGCCCAGGCGACCATCCCCCCGCGCGTCGACTACAGCCTCACCGACCGAGGTCACGCCCTTGCCGAGCGCCTGCTGCCCCTCATGGATTGGATCGCGGCGAACGCCGACGACATCCTCGCGGGCTAGATCCCGCGAGAAAGGGTGCGACGCGCGTGGGCCAGGAGGGGGCCGTCGACCATGGAGCCGCGGAACGTGAAAACACCGCGCTCCGTGGCGGCGGCCGCAAGCAGCGCGCGAGCGTACTCGAGTTCCGCGGCCGTCGGCGCGTAGGCGGCACGAATCGTGGCGACCTGGGAGGGGTGGATGCACGCGGTGGCGGCAAACCCGCTTGCTGCGGCGTCCCGTGCCTCCGCGTCGAGCCCGGCCACATCGGGAATGTCGACGTGAACCGCGTCGATCGCCGCTTTGCCGTGTGCCCCCGCGGCGAGCAGCACCGAGGATCGGGCGTGGGCGGCAACATCGCGGTAGCGGCCGTCTGCGTGGCGTGACGAACTGCCGCCGAGCGACGCGACGAGGTCTTCGGCGCCCCACATCAAAGCAACCACGCTGTCGTGTGCCGCGAGGGCCTGCGCCGCGAGCACGCCCGCGGCCGTCTCGCACAGCGCAATCACATCGAAGCCGCTGAGGGCATCGAGACCGCCCACGGCTTTCGCCAGCATGATCGTGCGGTAGCTCGTGCCCTCGAGCGCGCTGAGATCGAGCGCGTGGTCATCCGTGCCGACGGGGTTCACGCGCACGATCACGCGCTCAGGCGGAAGCGGATGCGCACCCAGAGCCGAGCGCGCAGCCGCCTTGTCGCGCGGCGCGACGGCGTCCTCAAGGTCGAGGATCACCGCATCCGCCCGGTCGAGCGCCTTGACGTATCTCTCCGGCCGATCTGCGGGACAGAACAGCAGGGCGGGCCCAAGCTCGAAACTCACGGCCGCGCGCCCTCGCACCACATGAGCGCGCTGCGCAGGGCCTCCGCGACGATCACGTCGTCTTGGTTGCGTCCGATGTGGCGCAGCGTGACGATCCCCTGTCCCGGTCGTGATTGCGAGAGCCGCTTCGCCTCGACGAGCGTCTCGGAGTACAGCGTGTCGCCCTGAAAGAGCGGCGCGGCAAAAGCGACCTCGCTGAAGCCCAGATTCGCCACGAGCGTGCCTTGCGTGATCTGCGACACCGAGGCACCCACGATCGTCGCAAGTGTGAACATCGAGTTGATCAACCGCTGCCCGTAGGGCTGGGTGGCGGCCCAGTGTGCGTCGAGGTGCAGCGCCTGCGAGTTCATCGTGAGCGTCGAGAACAACACGTTGTCGGCCTCGGTCACCGTGCGACCCGGCCGATGCAGGTACCGGTCCCCCACCTCGAGTTCTTCGAAGTAGCGTCCGCGTTGTTCGATTTCCATACGTGCCTCCTAGACGACGAATCCGAGCTCGCGCGAGATCACCATGAGCTGCACTTCGGTGGTGCCCTCGCCGATCTCGAGAATCTTCGAATCGCGGTAGTGGCGCGCCACCGGGTTCTCGTTCATGAACCCGTAGCCGCCGAAGATCTGGGTGGCATCGCGAGCGTTGTCCATCGCAGCTTCGCTCGAGATCATCTTGGCGAGGCTCGCTTCGAGCTTGAACGGCATGCCCGCCACGATCTTGTGGGCGGCGTCGTAGGTGGCCAGCCTTGCGGCGTGCACGCGCGCCTGCATCCGTGCGATCTTGAAGGCGATGTGCTGGTTCTCACCGATCGGGTGGCCGAAAACGTTGCGGGATGCCGCGTACCGGATGGATTCTTCGAGGCAACCCTGGGCCGCCCCGGTGCACAGTGCGGCGAACGCCACGCGGCCCTCATCCAGCGACAGCAGAAAGTCGGCGAAGCCGCGCCCGCGCTTACCCAGGAGATTTGCCTCGGGAACGCGCACGTCGGTGAACACGAGCGGATGAGTGTCGGAGGTGTGCCAGCCGACCTTGTCGTAGGCAGGCAGCACGGTGAACCCCGGGGTGCCGCTCGGCACGAGAATGGCGCTGAGCTCGGGCTTGCCCGCATCATCCCGCCCCGTCACGGCCGTGACGGTGACCAGCCGCGTGATCTCAGAGCCGGAGTTGGTGATGAACTGCTTCGTGCCGTTGATGACCCACTCACCGTCCACAAGTTCGGCGGTGGTCTTGGTTCCTGCGGCATCGGAGCCGGCATCCGCCTCGGTCAGTCCGAAACCGGCAAGCGCGCGGCCTTGCGCGAGCATGGGAAGCCATTCCCGCTTCTGCGCCTCGGTTCCGCGCCGGAAGACCGGCATCGCACCGAGCCCAACACCCGCTTCGAGCGTGACGCCGATCGACTGGTCGACGCGGCTCAACTGCTCGATCGCGACGCACAGTGAGACGTAGTCCTTGCCCTGGCCGCCGTACTCCACGGGGAACGGCAGTCCGAACAGGCCCATCTCGCCCATTTGGGCGATGATGCCGTAGGGCAGTTCGCGCTTCGTGTCGTACTCATAGGCCGCTGGAGCGACCACGGTGTCGGCGAAGTCGCGCACCTCGTCGGCGAGACGCAGCTGCTCATCGCTGAGCCCCAGGTTCACCGGAAGAGTGCGGGCGAGAGTGGCGGTCATGATGCTCCTTCGTGGGGATCGATGCGTGCGACGACCTGGTCGAGCCTGACCTGGTCGCCTTCTGAGACGGTGATGGACACCACCCCGGCGACGGACGCGAGCATTGTGTGCTCCATCTTCATCGCCTCGATCGTGAGGAGGGGCGTGCCCACCTCGACGACAGTTCCTGTGCCCGCGACCACGCTCACGACCGTGCCTGGCATGGCGGAGCGCACCTCGGGGTTCGCGGCGCCCTCCACCCGGCCAAGCGTGGCGCGGTGTGCTGCAAGTCGCTGTTGGCGGCTCGGGCGCGGGATGACAACGGCGACGCCGTCACGACTCAGCCAGGTCTCGTCGTCGGCGCGCAGGTAGGAGTAGGTGCGGGCTTCGCCGTCGAACTCGACGGTGACGGTGTCTGACGTGAGTGAGAAGCGCGTTGGGATGCCGTCCACCGTGGCATCCCGCGGTGATCCCGCCACCGCGACACCGTTGTACCGCACCGGGCGGTGACTGCCGACGCGCCATCCGCTCGGCCTGCTCCAGAGGTCATTGCTCCAGTTGTGGTCATGCTCGATGAGTGCTGCGGCCGCGTGGGCGGCAGCATCGGGAGCAGGTGGTTCGAAATCACGTCGCTCGATGAGCCCCGTATCGAGGCGCCCGGCCCGCACATCGTCGTCGCGCACGAGCGCGAGCAGGAACGAGAGGTTGGTGCGCACGCCCAGCACGGTCGTCTGGCCGAGAGCGCGGTCGAGCCGGTCAAGCGCTTCGTCGCGCGTCGACCCCCACGCGATGATCTTGGCGAGCATGGGGTCGTAGTCAGACGTAACGGCCAACCCAAGTACGAGCGCAGAGTCCACGCGCACACCGTCGCCGGCGGGCTCGCGAAGCACATCGACCCGACCGGTGGCCGGCAGGAAGGTGACGGCGTCTTCTGCATACAGGCGTGCCTCGACGGCGTGACCCAGGGCAGGGCGTGAACCGAAGGCGAGCGGCTCTCCCGCCGCGATGCGCAGTTGCCACTCCACGAGGTCGAGGCCCGTGACCAGTTCCGTGACGGGGTGTTCGACCTGCAGCCGCGTGTTCATCTCCATGAAGAAGAACTCGCCCGGCGCAGCATCAGACACGAGAAACTCGACAGTGCCCGCGCCCACATAGCCGACCGAACGGGCGACCTCGCACGCGGCCTCGCCAATCGCTGCTCGAGTCACCTCGTCAAGCAGGGGCGACGGCGCCTCTTCGATGACCTTCTGGTTGCGACGCTGCAACGAGCACTCTCGCTCGCCCAGGTGAATAGTGTTGCCGTGCGTATCCGCGAGCACCTGCACCTCGATGTGACGCGGTGTCTCGACGAGCCGTTCGAGTAGGAGGGTGTCGTCGCCGAACGCCTTGGTGGCGACGCGGCGCGAGGCCACGAGCGCGTCCGGCAGCTGCGCCAGGTCGGAGACGACGGTCATCCCCTTGCCCCCACCACCCGCGCTCGGCTTGATGAGTAAGGGGAAGCCGACATCCTTCGCGGCGTCGATGAGGTCGACATCCCCCATCTCTGACGTGCCGGCGCCGGGGATGACGGGCACGCCGCGAGCGGAGACGTGTTCTTTCGCTCGAATCTTGTCGGCCATGGCCTCGATCGCATCAACTCCCGGACCCACGAAGACCACCCTGGCTGCGGCGCAGGCGCGTGCGAATTCGACGTTCTCGGAGAGGAATCCGTAGCCGGGGTGGATGGCCTGCGCGCCGGTGCGGGCGGCCGCGTCGAGCACCGACGCAATGTCGAGATAGCCCTTGACCCGAACGGCCGTGTCGGCAAGTCCAATGTGTCGGGCACCGAAATCCTGGTCGGTGTAGATGGCGATCGAGCGGATGCCCATCGTGCGCAGGGTGCGGATGACGCGACACGCGATCTCACCGCGGTTGGCAACGAGCACTGAGGTGAACACGGCCGTCACATCCTGAAGAGCCCGAAGGCCGGCTCGGGCAGCGGGGTGCGGCTACAGACGTCGAGGGCGAGACCCAGCACCGTGCGGGTATCGGCGGGGTCGATGATGCCGTCGTCCCAGAGTCGAGCCGTCGAGTAGTACGGGCTGCCCTGCGTTTCGTACTGCTCGCGAATCGCTTCGGGATCACTGTCTCCCACGCTCGACAGCACCGAGGCGGCCTGCGCGCCGCCCATCACCGAGATGCGCGCGTTGGGCCACATCCAGAGGAATCGCGGCGAGTAGGCGCGGCCACACATTGAGTAGTTGCCCGCACCGAATGATCCACCGATCACCACCGTCAGCTTGGGCACGCGCGTGGTCGCGACGGCGGTCACCATCTTCGCGCCGTTCTTGGCAATGCCGCCCGCCTCCGCATCGCGCCCGACCATGAATCCTGAGATGTTCTGCAGGAACACGAGCGGGATGCCGCGCTGGTCGCACAACTCAATGAAGTGCGCGCCTTTGAGGGCCGACTCGCTAAACAGCACGCCGTTGTTGGCGATGATTCCCACAGGATGACCGTGGATGCGAGCGAACCCGGTCACGAGGGTCGTGCCGTACTCGGGTTTGAACTCGTGCAACTCGCTCGCGTCGACCAGGCGCTCGATCACTTCTCGAACGTCGTAGGGTGACTGCACATCCGGGGGCACCACCGCGTAGATGTTGTCGACCAGAGGCTCGCGCTCCGGCAGCACATCCCAAGCAGGTTCCGCCGGTCGGGGCACGGTCGAGAGGATGTCGCGCACGATGCCGAGGGCGTGAGCGTCGTCATCCGCGAGGTGGTCGGTAACGCCCGAGATGCGTGCGTGAGTGTCTCCCCCGCCCAGTTCCTCGGCAGTGACGACCTCGCCGATTGCGGCTTTCACGAGCGGCGGGCCGCCGAGAAAGATCGTGCCCTGGTTTCGCACGATCACGGTCTCGTCACTCATCGCGGGCACGTATGCGCCACCGGCAGTGCAGGATCCCATCACGGATGCGATCTGCGGAATGCCCGCGGCCGACATTCGCGCCTGATTGTAGAAGATGCGCCCAAAGTGGTCGCGATCGGGAAACACCTCGTCTTGCATGGGCAGGAATGCGCCGCCCGAGTCAACGAGGTAGACGCACGGCAGGCGGTTCTCGAGTGCGATCTCCTGCGCTCGGAGGTGCTTCTTGACCGTGAGCGGAAAGTACGTGCCGCCTTTGACGGTCGCGTCGTTGGAGATGACGAGCACATGACGGCCGTGCACGAGTCCGATGCCCGCGATGACGCCAGCACCGGGCGCCTCTCCCCCGTACAACCCATCGGCGGCCAGTGGCGCGATCTCGAGAAACGGGCTGCCCTCGTCGAGCAGCTCGTCGATGCGCTCCCGCGGAAGCAGTTTGCCGCGAAAGAGGTGGCGCTCGCGCGAGCGCTCGGGCCCGCCGAGGGCCGCGACCGCGAGACGTTCCCGAAGTTCACCAACGAGGGCCCTCTGTGCCCGTTCGTTGTCATTCATCGAGACTCCATCGTCTGCTGGGTTAGTCGTCACTAACTGAATTTAGGTTAGCGTTGATTAACTGAACTGTCTAGACTCGGCGTATGACCGACACCGTGCGCGCGCGAGCGAAGGCCGACAGGCGCGAAGCCCTGCTCGCGGCCGCCGCGCGCCTCTTCGCCGAGCGAGGGTTTGAGCGGGTGTCGCTCGAAGACCTGGGTGCCGCTGTTGGCGTGAGTGGGCCGGCCGTTTACCGTCACTTCGCTGGCAAGCACGCCGTGCTCGGCGCCCTGCTCATCGAGGTGAGCGAAGGGCTGTGGGCGGGTGGCCAGGCGGTGGTCGCCGACGCATCCGATGCCGACAATGCGCTCGACGCGCTCGTCGCATTCCACGTGAATTTCGCTCTCGCCAACGCCGATGTCATCCGCGTGCAGGATCGCGACCTCGACAGCCTGGCCGACGCGGACCGGCACTCGGTGCGCGCCCTGCAGCGCAGCTACGTTGAGTTGTGGGTCGACGTGCTCGAACGCGTGCGGCCTGCCGACGACCGCGCCGGCCTGCGCACGCGCGCTCACGCCACGTTCGGTCTCATCAACTCGACCCCGCACAGCGGCAGCACTCGCGAAACACGCGTCATTCTCGAGCGAATGGCGCGCGCCGCGCTCGCGAGTTAGCTACCGGATGCCGCGGCCGAACACGGCCGTCGTGCGATGGTCGCGAGTGCGACCGCCCGGTGCACCGAGCCGCTCCCGGAGCAGCGACACCACGGCATCCCGCCGTGCGGGAGTCATCGCCTCGACCATGGGGCCGAACGGCGTGCCGAAGATGCCCGCGACCTCGGCCTCGAGCGTCGGCCAGCGCACGACGAGGCTGTGCCGAGTGACCGTGACCTCGGTCAGTCCCGCGCCAACGAGCCGATCGATGATGCCGTGGACGGGCGTGACAACGGTGTGGTTGTCGCGCTCGACGGCCTCGGCGTAGGAGTCGAACGGTTCGAGGGGCTCATCATCGGCCCACACCGAGACGGCGAGAGTGCCACCCGCCCGCAGCACGCGCGCGCACTCGGCCAGCACCACACCCGGGTGGCGCATGAATTGCAACCCTTGTTGGCACAGCACCACGTCAACCGAGGCATCGGGCAGGTCGAGGGAACTAGCCGCGCCCAGCAATGGCACCATGACAGCGGCTCGTGGTTCACGTGCGCGCGCCGCCTGCTCGAGCATGCCGGCGCTCACATCATTGGCGATGACCCGGCCCGTTGAGCCCGACGCGCGAGCGGCCACCCGCGAGACGACGCCTGTGCCCGCGGCGAGGTCGAGCACGACGTCGCCAGCACGCACGCCCGCCCACGCGACGAAACGCTCGGCCCACGGCGCGAACAGAACGGGCTCGAGGTAGCGACGGTAGTTGTCAGGCACCGATCCCGCGTCGAACAGGTTGCGCCCGGGAGTGGCCATCACGCCATCGCCAATACGGTTGCCGGGTCGCAGAGGATGCCGCCGATATCGGTCAGGAACCTCGCGCCCTGCTCGCCGTCGACCAGCCGGTGATCGAACGACAGGCTGAGCGTCATCACCTCACGAAGGGTGATACCGCCCTCAAACTCCCAGGGCACCCGACGCACGGCGCCGGTCGCGAGAATCGCGGCCTCGCCCGGGTTGAGGATGGGCGTTCCGGCATCTACTCCGAAAACGCCCACGTTCGAGATCGTGATCGTGCCACCCGACAAGGCCTCGGGCAGCGTCGAGCCCCCGCGAGCGGCCTCGGCGAGCGCCGCGATAGCCGCGGTGAGGTCACCCAGTGCCAACGCGCCCGCGTCCCGGATGTTCGGCACCATGAGTCCGCGCGGCGTCGCCACCGCGATACCCAGGTTCACACGGCGGTACTCCACGATCTCATTCGCTGCGGCATCCCATCGGGAGTTGAGGCTGGGGTTGCGCGAGACGGCTATACACAGGGCCTTCGCCACCACGCCGAGCGTGCTCGCTCGCTCGCCCCGCGCCTTCAGCCGCGCCACGAGCTCGATGGTGCGCGTGACATCGACAGTCAGGAATTCGGTCACGTGCGGTGCGCTGAACGCGCTCTCGACCATGGCCGCAGCGGTCGCCTTTCGCACGCCCCTGACCGGGGTGCGGGTCTCATCGTTGACGACAGGCGTGGGCGATGCCGCACGCTGCACGTCATCTCGCGTGATTGCGCCACTCTCGCCCGTGCCCGCCAGCCGCGACAGGTCGACGCCAAGGTCGTGCGCGAGCTTGCGCACCGGCGGCGTGGAGAGGGCCGCGCCGCGAGGGGGCACGAACACCGGCTCAGAGACCCGTCGCGCCTTTCGCACCGGACGGTTTCCCGACTCCACGGGGGCGCCGTAGCCGACGAGCACCGAGTTGCGAGTGGGCGGATGCTCGGCAGGGGCCGTTTCGATCGCCAGAATGGGCGTGCCCACGAGCACGGTGCTGCCGGGCTCGACGTAGAGCGAGGTGACAACCCCGTCGAACGGGGAAGGCAGGGAGACTATTGCTTTCGCCGTCTCCACCTCGGCGATCGGCTGGTTGAGCGTCACGTGATCCCCCACGCCGACGTGCCACTCGATCAGCTCGGACTCCGTGAGGCCCTCGCCGAGATCGGGCAGGGCGAAGTCGCGGATCATGCCGACCACCCCGTGAGGGAGTTGGCCCTGCCGAGCACGCGGTCGACGGCATCGAGGATGCGGTCGAGGTCGGGCAGGAAGTGTTCTTCGAGCCGAGCCGCCGGGTAGGGCGTGTCGAATCCCGTGACCCGGGCGGGCGCGGCTTCGAGGTACAGAAAGCACCGGTCGGCGATACTCGCAGCGATCTCCGCCCCGAGGCCGCCCGATTGGGCCGCCTCGTGCGTGATCACGAGCCGCCCTGTCTTTCGCACACTCGCCTCGACAGCCTCGAAGTCGACCGGTGAGAGCGACCGCAGGTCGATTACCTCGATTGAGATGCCCTCGTCCGCCGCGGCAATCGCGGCATCACGGGCGGTCGCGACGAGTGGTCCGTATGCGAGGAGCGTCACATCCGTGCCCTCCATTACGACTCTCGCGGACCCCATGGGAACGCGCACCGACTCGTCGACCTCGCCTTTCGTCCAGTACCTACGTTTGGGTTCGAAGAAGAGCACCGGGTCGTCGCAGGCGATCGCCTCTCGAATCATCGAGTGGGCGTCCTGCGGGGTAGAGCACGTGACCACGCGAAGGCCCGCCGTGTGAGCGAAGTACGCTTCGGGCGACTCGGAGTGGTGCTCGACCGCGCCGATCCCGCCGCCGTACGGCACGCGAATCGTGATGGGCATGGTGACGTTGCCGCCCGTGCGGTAGTGCAGCTTCGCGACCTGCGCGACGATCTGGTCGAATCCCGGGTAGATGAAGCCGTCGAACTGGATCTCGCACACGGGCCGGTACCCGCGAAAGGCGAGCCCCACGGCCATTCCGATGATGCCCGACTCGGCTAGAGGCACATCCATCACGCGGTCGGGACCGAAGTCGCGCTGCAGGCCGTCGGTGACCCGGAACACGCCCCCCAGCTTTCCGATGTCCTCTCCCAGCAACACCACTTTGTCGTCGTCCTCGAGCGCGCGGCGCAGCCCAGAACCGATCGCTTTCGCGAGAGTGAGCTCGGTCATTCCGCTACCCCCTCGAACCCCGCGAGGTATGCCGCGTACTGGCTTCGCTGTCGCTCGATGCCCGGATGTTTCGTGGCGTAGACATTGTCGAAGACGCTCAAGGGCTCGGGATCGGGCAGGGCGAGGCATCCCGCCCTGAATCGTGCCGCGACGTCGTCTGCACGCGCAGCCACGGCCGAGGCGGTCACGTCATCCAGCACGCCCAGGCCACGCAGGTAGGACTCGAACCGCACGATCGGATCTTTCGCCTCCCACTTTTCGCGCTGGGCAGGATCGACGTATCGGCCGGGGTCGTCTGAGGTGGTGTGCGGCCCCATGCGGTACGTGACGGCCTCGATGAACGTGGGGCCGCCACCCGATCGGGCGCGGTCGAGGGCGATGCGTGTGGCCGCCATCACCGCGAGCACGTCGTTGCCGTCGACCCGCATCGAAGGGATGCCGAAGCCGGGCGCTCGCTCGGAGATGGGGCGCTGCGCCTGCAATCCCACGGGCTCGGAGATGGCCCACTGGTTGTTCTGGCAGAAGAAGATCACGGGCGCACTGAACGCCGCGGCGAAGACGAGGGCCTCGTTGGTGTCGCCCTCACTCGTCGCGCCATCTCCGAAGTAGGCGATCGCGACCGAGTCGACGCCGTCTTTGAGGCAGCCCAGGGCGTAGCCCGTGGCGTGCAGAGTCTGCGCTCCGATGATGATCGCGGGGGTGGCCATGCCGACCGAATAGGGGTTCCAGCCGCTCAGGCCCGTACCGCGCCACACGCGCAGCAGGTCTTCGAGCTCCACACCGCGGCAATAGGCGACGGCATTCTCGCGGTAGCTCGTGAAGACAAAGTCGTCGGCGCGCAGCGCGCGGGCCGAACCAACCTGGGCGGCCTCCTGGCCGAGCAGGGGCGGCCAAAGGCCCAGCTCGCCCTGGCGCTGCAAGGCAGTGGCCTCGACATCGATGCGACGCACGACCACGAGGTCTTCGTAGAGGGCGGTGAGTTGCTCGCCCGTGAGATCAGCGATCCATGGATCAAGCTCATCGTTGCTGGCGCGTTCACCCGAGGGGGCGATGATTCGAGCCGGAAAATCAGCGGAAATGGTCGTGCGCACGGTACCTCGTTTCCCACGACCGCGACGGGTGAGTCACGGGTCATGCGATACACGACGGCCGGTGTCTGGTGGACTCCTGGCCGTCTCCGGGCCCCATTGCCCGCTGAGGCCACGCTAGTTCGCTCGGAGGCGGATATCAATGAGCCATGCTGGCGACAACCCTGGCGAAGTCGTCGAGAGACTGCTCGGCGTAGTCGAGCGACCACGCGATGACCGCACGATCAAACGCCGCCGAGCCCCCCAGGTAGCCCGCAATTGCGGGCGCGTGGGGACTTTGCGCGTGGGCTCGCGCCAGCATGGCGCCGCATCCGCCCACATAGGTTGAAAACTGTGAGGGAGTGAGGGTCGTGAGGTCGATAGACCCCTTCATGTCGCGAAACTGCCGCACATAGAAGTGCCGACCCGCGGGCCCCGTGAGGTAGCCCAGGAATGGGTCTGAGATCGCCTGAAGAATGCGCTGGTTGTCGACAACTCGAGCACCCTGGTGGGCGTAATCGTTCGGCTGGCAGCCCCACGCCTGCAGCACGGAGGTCTCTGCCTCCTTGACCTGGAGCACGAGCGTGCCACCGGCCGGGCCCGTCAGCAACAGCACGAAGCAGCGCGTTCCGACGCTTCCGACACCCACCACGCGAAGAGCGATGTCGGTGAGCTCGTGCTGCGCGAGCAACAGCGCAACATCTGCGGGCACCGTATCGAGGTACTCGTCAAACAGATGTCTCACCGCGGCCTGCTGGTCCTCATGCATACGGGTGAGACGTGGCGGTTCGTCGACGAAGTGACGGTTGCCCTCGGCATCCAGCGTCGACATGCGCGCGACGGCCTGTTGTGAGGTGCGTTTGCGGGCCTGCCGCGCCGCGAGATCGACCATCTCGCGGCCCGCCGGCGAGAGCGCCTTGCGGATGCGCTTGACCGCGGCACTTCGGTAGTACCGCTCGAGCACGGGCAGCTTCATGAGCTCGGCGAGATTGAGGCGGTATTCGGAGACCGCGACGGCAGCGTGCGCACGCGCGGCGGCCTCGTCATAACCGTTGTCGCGCGCGCCGATGATCACGCTCGTCACGAGACGCTTGACATCCCACTCGAACGGCGCCGACGCTGCTTCGTCAAAGTCGTTGAGGTCGAACACGAGAGTGCGCTGGGGCGACGCGTAGACGCCGAAATTGCTGATGTGGGCGTCTCCGCAGCTCACGATCGAGATACCGGTCGTGGGATCCGCGGCCAGATCGGCGGCCATGATTCCGGCCGTGCCGCGGTAGAACGCGAACGGACTGGAGGTCATGCGCTGCATGCGCAACGGCACGAGATCCGCAAGTCGCGAGGCGTTCTGGGCGGCCAGGATCTCAACAGGATCGCGGTCGCGCGAGCCGCTCGTGGCGAGCGACACCCGCGGCACCTCTGACCGCGCGGCCTTGCCTCGGGCGAGTTCGTCGTGGTGTTTCATGACCCAAAGTTAGTGCCCGTTCGGCCCTTTAGGATTGCTCACGACAAAGGAGTCCGCATGCCCGCAACCGCCCCCTCAGATGCCATCGTGATCGGCGCCGGCCTCGCCGGGCTCGTGGCCGCTGCAGAGTTGCTCGACGCGGGAAAACGCGTCACCATCCTCGAGCAGGAACCCGAGGCGAGCTTCGGTGGGCAGGCATGGTGGTCGTTCGGCGGATTGTTCTTCGTCGACTCCCCCGAGCAACGTCGGATGGGCATCCGCGACAGCATCGAACTGGCGCGCCAGGACTGGTTTGGCAGCGCCGGATTCGATCGCGATGAAGACAACTGGCCCCGCCAATGGGCCGAGGCCTACCTCCAGTTCGCGGCTGGGGAGAAGCGCGCGTGGCTGGCCGAGAAGGGGGTGAAGTTCTTTCCGGTCGTCGGCTGGGCGGAGCGCGGAGGCTACACGGCGACCGGCCATGGCAACTCAGTGCCCCGGTTTCACATCACGTGGGGCACCGGGCCGGGCATCCTTGAGCCGTTTGTCGCAGCGGTGCGTTCGGGGGCGGAGCGCGGTCTCGTGACCCTCAAGTTTCGGCATCGCGTCGACGAACTCGTCGTCGAGGGCGGAGCTGTAGTGGGTGCTCGGGGCAGCATCCTGGCGCCCGACTCGGCCGAGCGTGGCGGGCCAAGCAACCGCGACGTCGTGGCCGAGTTCGACGAGCGTGCGGGCGCGACGATCGTGTCGAGCGGCGGAATTGGCGGCAACCACGACCTCGTGCGCCAGCAGTGGCCGAAGCGTATGGGGGCGGCCCCGAAGCACCTGCTCAGCGGGGTGCCCGCACACGTCGACGGCCGGATGCTCGGCATCAGTGAAGCCGCAGGGGCGCACCTCATCAATGGCGATCGGATGTGGCACTACGTCGAGGGAATCACCAACTACGCGCCCGTGTGGAAGCACCACGGAATTCGCATTCTGCCCGGGCCGTCGAGTGTGTGGCTCGACGCAACGGGCGCGCGGCTGCCGGTGCCACTTTTTCCCGGGTTCGACACCCTGGGAACCCTCGAGCACATCGTCGCGACGGGCCATGAGTATTCGTGGTTCGTGCTCACGCAGGCGATCATCGAGAAGGAGTTCGCCCTCTCGGGGAGCGAGCAGAACCCCGACCTCACGGGCAGGAGCGTGCGCGAGCTGATCAAGCAACGACTCGGCAAAGGTGCGACCGGACCGGTCGAAGCGTTCAAGGAGAAGGGCGAGGACTTCGTTGTCGCAGACACTCTCGACGAGCTGCTCGCGGGCATGAAGGCTCTCTCCCCCGGCGTCGAGCTCGACACCGCGCGCGTGCGCTACGAGATCGAGGCCCGAGATCGCGAGCTCGACAACACCTTTTCGAAGGATGCCCAGATCAACGCGATCCGCCAGGCGCGGCACTACCGCGGCGACAAGCTCATCCGCGTGGCCAAGCCGCATCGAATTCTCGACCCCCAGGCGGGTCCGTTGATCGCCGTGAAACTGCACATCCTCACGCGCAAGAGCCTTGGCGGCATCGAGACGAATCTGTCCGGGCAGGCACTCGCGGCCGACGGCACGCCCATCACGGGTCTCTATGCCGCGGGTGAAGCGAGCGGCTTCGGCGGCGGCGGAGTGCACGGCTACCGGTCCCTCGAGGGCACATTCCTCGGCGGCTGCTTGTTCAGCGGCCGCGCGGCCGGGCGTGCCGTTGCGGCGCTCTAGCGGGCCAGAGCCCAGGCACGTCGCTTGATGAGCACGTGCCCGCGTTTGGTGGTCAGTCGCGTCCACGGGCCCGACTCATAGATCGACACCGCTTCACCCTCGTAAAGAAACCCGAGGCTGAGCGCGGCAAACGCCGCCCCGGCCGGAACATGGTCGAATCCGTCGATCGGTCGACCCCAGATCTCACTGCGCACTCGGTGCACGATCTGCTCGCCCGTTCCCGTGGGAATCACCTCGGCGACCTCGTCGATGCCCTTGCGCGCAACAGCATCCAACACGTCGGCGTTCGTGCCCGGCAGCGTATGCCAGCCACCGCGCGGCGGTGAGATCGCCGCCCACGTGACCGTGTTGACCTCCATCGGCAGGCTCACGGTGATGCCCTCGGCGACGTCGGCCGCCGCTGCCGAGTCGAGCTGACCCTCCACCCGCATGAGGAGTGAGCGAACCGGAACCACGACGTCGAAGTCGTCTTTGCTCGACAGGGCGAACGTGCGCAGTCCGAGCACTGTGGGGCTCTCATCGAGCAGGCCCATGGGGTGCAGCACGGCGACGTACACCGCAAGCACACCGGAGCCGGCGATGAGGCGCACGGAGCCGTCTTCGACACGCAGCGCGCGGCCAAGGAAAACGTGAAGGTCGCCCAGTGCGAGGGAGTCGACCAGGGTGAACGAACGGGTCATAGGTCTTCTAAACTACAGGGCATGAGCGACCCGCTGTCCGGCTTCCTTGCAGCACTCGATCTCACCGATACGGGGGCGCGCACCAACGAAGACATCTTCACCGGCCCCAGCCAGTGGATGCCGCTCGGCAGGGTTTTCGGCGGGCAAGTGCTGGCGCAGTCTCTCGTTGCCGCCCAGCGCACCATCGCAGACGACCGCTTCGTTCACTCGATGCACGGCTACTTTCTTCGCCCCGGCAAGGTCGACCTGCCCATCACCTTCTCGGTGGACCGCATCCACGACGGTCGCTCCTTCTCGACGCGACGCACGCAGGCATACCAGGACGGCGTGCCGATTCTCTCGATGATCGCCTCGTTCCAGGACGAGGATAAGGGGCTGGAGCACCAGGTCACGATGCCCGCCGACATCCCCGATCCCGAATCACTTCCCAGCGTCGCCGAGTCGCTCGGGGATGTGAATCATCCCGTCGCGCGGTTCTGGGCAACGGAGCGACCGTTCGACATGCGGCACATCCCGTCGCCCATCTACCTCTCGGTTGAGGGCGAGCACGTGGCGCACCAGGCGGTATGGCTCAAGGCCATCGGCACACTGCCTGACGACCCGAACCTCCATCGTGCGGCGCTCGCCTACGCGAGCGACTACTCGATTCTCGAACCGATCCTGCGGCGCCACGGGTACCCGTGGGCGACTCCGGGTATCAAAGTGGCGAGCCTCGACCACGCCATGTGGTGGCACCGGTACGGCCGTGTGGACGAGTGGCTGCTGTACGTGCAGGAGTCGCCCAATGCTCGCGGCGGGCGCGGACTCTCACTCGGGCGCATCTACACGCGTGCCGGGGAGCTGCTCGCGAGCGTCGCCCAGGAGGGCATGGTGCGGGTACCTAACCCCGCTTCGTGAACTGCACGGGCTCTTCGACGTAGGGTGCCCAGAGCGTGCGCAGGGCATCCGGAATTCGTTGCGGGCGGCCCGTAGCGGCCGTGACCATCACGAGGGTGGTTGCCGCCTTGGTGAACAGAATCCGCGGCTCACTCCCCTCGGGAGAGTAGAGCTCGTAGCAGATCTCAAGGCTCGCGCCACCGATGCGACCGATCCACATCTCGATGTCGATCGGGGCACGCATGTACGGAATCGGAGCCAGGTACTCCACCTCCTGGCGAGCGATCAAAGAGATCGTCGAAGCGCCGGGACGGGCATCCAGAACCGCTGTTTCCGCACCCGCGGGCGCGCCCTCATCGGGTCGCCAAAACGCCTGGATGCGGGCCTCCTCAAGCAAGCGCAGCATCTCGGCGTTGTTGACATGCGCGTACGCGTCGAAATCGCTCCAGCGGAGCGGAATCGCGACGTGGATGCGGGTCATTAGTCGCGGGTGAGCTTGCGGTACGCGCTGCGGTTGGGCTTGGCGGCGTCCGGACCGAGGCGAGCGATCTTGTTCTCCTCGTACGACTCGAAGTTGCCCTCGAACCAGTACCACTGGGCCGGGTTCTCCTCCGTGCCCTCCCAGGCCAGGATGTGGGTCGCAATGCGGTCAAGGAACCACCGATCGTGGGTGATGACCACGGCGCACCCGGGGAACTCAAGCAACGCGTTCTCGAGGCTACCGAGGGTTTCAACGTCGAGGTCGTTAGTAGGCTCATCGAGAAGCAGCAGGTTTCCGCCCTGCTTGAGGGTGAGCGCGAGGTTGAGGCGGTTACGCTCACCACCGGAGAGCACGCCCGCCTTTTTCTGCTGGTCTGGGCCCTTGAAGCCGAACTGGCTCACATAGCCGCGGGACGGGATCTCGGTCTTGCCGACCTTAATGAAGTCCTGGCCGTCGGAGACAACCTCCCACAGCGTCTTGTTCGGGTCGATTCCGCCACGGTTCTGATCAACGTAGGAGATGTCGACCGTGTCACCGATCTTGAGGTCACCCGAGTCGAGCGGCTCGAGACCCGTAATGGTCTTGAAGAGCGTGGTCTTTCCCACACCGTTGGGGCCGATAACGCCGACGATGCCGTTGCGAGGAAGGGTGAAGCTGAGGCCGTCGATGAGGATTCGATCGTCGAAGCCCTTCTTCAGGCCCTTGGCGTCGATGACCTGCGAGCCGAGGCGCGGACCCACGGGGATCACGAGCTCCTCGAAGTCGAGTACGCGAGTCTTCTCGGCCTCGTTCACCATCTCCTCGTAGCGAGCGAGACGAGCCTTCGACTTCACCTGCCGGCCCTTGGCATTGCTGCGAACCCATTCGAGCTCTGACGAGAGGCGCTTGGCGAGCTTGGCGTCTTTCTTGCCCTGAACCTTGAGCCGCTCCCCCTTCTTCTCCAGGTAGGTGGAGTAGTTGCCCTCGTAGGGGTAGAGGTGACCACGGTCTACTTCAGCAATCCACTCGGCCACGTGATCGAGGAAGTACCGGTCGTGGGTAACGGCGAGAACTGCACCGTGGTACTTGGCGAGGTGCTGCTCGAGCCACAGAACACTTTCGGCGTCGAGGTGGTTGGTGGGCTCGTCGAGAAGCAGCAGGTCCGGCTTCTGCAACAGCAGTTTGGTAAGGGCCACTCGGCGCTTCTCACCACCGGAGAGGTTGGCGACGGTGGCGTCTCCCGGGGGCGTGCGCAGGGCATCCATCGCCTGCTCGAGCTGGGAGTCGAGATCCCACGCGTCGGCCGCGTCGATCTCCTCCTGCAGGGTGCCCATCTCGGCGAGCAGGGCGTCGAAGTCCGCATCCGGCTCGGCCATCTCGAGACCGATGGCGGAGTGACGGTCGACCTTGTCTTTGATCTCGCGAACGCCTTCCTGCACGTTCTCGAGTACGGTCTTGGTTTCGTCGAGCTCGGGCTCCTGCATCAGGATGCCCACGCTGTAGCCGGGCGACAACCGCGCCTCGCCGTTCGACGGAGTGTCGAGGCCCGCCATGATCTTGAGGATCGTGGACTTTCCGGCGCCGTTCGGGCCGACCACACCGATCTTCGCACCGGGGTAGAACGACATGGTGACGTCATCCAGGATCAGCTTGTCGCCAACCGCCTTGCGGGCGCGCACCATCGAGTAAATAAATTCGGCCATGCTCCCATTCTAGGAGCGCGAGCCGGGCCGCCCGATCGGCTACCAGTCGATGGGCCGGGTCGTTCCAACCAAGCACGTGCCTGTTCCGAGCAGCGGAGCCTCAAGACTCACATACCCGGACGCGTCGAACTGCCCGATGAGGCATTCGCCCTTGATCCGCACCGAGAACACGATCATGTCGGCAGGAATGTCGAGCGCAGTGGTGTCGAAGGTCACTTCCATGTCGGCTTTGACAAAGCCGTTCGCGACCAGATTGTCGATGATGCTGCGCCCATCGGACATGCCGTGGGTGGCGTTGAACTCGGCATTGACGAAGTCGAAGAACTGCTTGTTGGCCGCCGCGCTACCGTCGGGGCGAAGCTCTGGTTTGGGCTTGGCGGTGGATGAGGGAGCGGGGGTGGCGCTCGACGACTCACTTTGGGTGGGAGTGGGCATTGGCGTGGTTCCGACGCACCCTGCGAGTACCGCGGCGAGCACGGCGACGATCGCCACAGGGCCCAACAGCCGGGGAACGCGAGTCGTCGTCACTCGAAGCATTCTAGGTGGCGACGACCCGCGCGACGCTGAACGCGCCCACAGGCTAGAACGGCGCTGCCGCTTCGAGGTGCGGGTCGAGCACGATCGCCTCGGCCGCGCCCTCCGCGGCGACGCCTGCCGAGAATTCGGCTGGCTGGCTGGCTGAGGCGCTCGCGGGAAACTCGTCGGGTGATGTCGGGGCTGCGGAGGCTACCGTGCGGGAGAAAGTCGAACTGCCCCACGCAAGGTCGTGTCCAATACCGTCGGCCTCCAGGTCGACATTGGTGCCCTTCTTCTCACCGTTGTCCCACTCGCGAATCTTCAACCGGCCAGTGACGACGACGCGCTCGCCCCGCTTGAGCGAGGTTGCGCAGTTGATGGCCAGCTGTCGAAAGGCCGTCACGGTGAAGAAGTTGCTCTCGGCATCCACCCACTTCTGGGTCGCCTTGTCGTACCGGCGATGCGGTGACACCAGCCGAAAACTCGTGATGGCCAGCCCCTCGTTCGTGAAGACGTGCCGCGGTTCTGTTGCAACGATTCCGGTGATGGTGATTGTGTCTGTCATTTCTGCTCCGTCTCGAAGGTGGTCGGAGCCCGGGGTCGGCACTCGTGCCGGGAAGCCGCCCCGGGTTCCTGACACCAGTGTGCGAGCGACGCAGAACGCACGAACGCCAGCCGCCCCATCTGGGGAAACGGCTGGCGTAGGTGTACCCGTTAGGGAGGAGCGGCTTAATGCTCGCGGAAGTCGGGCCAGTCCGATCCCGGAAGCAGGCTTGAATACAAGGCCCCCTTGGTCGCTTCGAGAGTGGGATAGACGGCTCGGAAGCCGGCATCCGACATCAACTTGTACGTGAAGCCGCCCTCGATGCGGTGGATCGATCCGACAACTCCTGCGGGTCCAATCGCAACCCAGGTCTGTCCGGTCAGTGTCATGTTGCTCATCATTGAGCTCCTTTTCTTTCCCCCAACGACGTTACGCCGCAACAACGTGATTGGGTAGTGACCCGGCCGCTCTAGGCTTGGCTTCATGCCTTACGAAGCCAGCGCTGACCGTTACGAAACAACCGAGTACGCGCGCGTGGGCCGCAGCGGGCTGAAACTCCCCAAGGTCTCTCTCGGCCTCTGGAACAACTTCGGCGACGACCGCCCGATCGAGAACCAGCGGGCGATTCTTCGCCGCGCGTTCGACCTCGGCATCACCCACTTCGACATCGCGAACAACTATGGACCGCCGCAGGGCTCAGCCGAGAGCAACTTCGGAACGATCTACGCGCAGGACTTCGTGCCGTATCGCGATGAGATCATCGTGTCGAGCAAGGCCGGATACGACATGTGGAGCGGCCCCTACCAAGACCTGGGATCGCGCAAGTACCTGCTCTCGTCGCTCGATGCGAGCCTCACGCGCACGGGACTCGACTACTTCGACATCTTCTACTCCCACCGGCCCGATCCCGAGACCCCTATCGAAGAGACGATGGGGGCACTCGCTACGGCCGTGCAGTCGGGCAAGGCCCTGTACGTGGGCATCTCCAACTACAACCCTGAGCAGACCCGCGCGGCGCACGCTGCTCTCGCGGAACACAAGATTCCGCTGCTCATTCACCAGCCGCGATACAACATGTTCGACCGCCACATCGAAGACGGACTGTTTCCCGTGCTGTCGGAACTGGGGATCGGTAGCATCGTCTTCTCGCCCCTGGCCCAGGGCTTGCTCACGGATCGATACCTCTCGGGAATTCCCGCAGACTCCCGCGTCGCAACGGGCCGCTGGCTCACCGAGAACAACCTCACCGACGACTATCTCGACCGTGCCCGCGCCCTCAACGAGATCGCGAAGGGCCGCGGCGAGAGCCTCGCCCAGCTTGCCCTCAACTGGGTGCTGCGGGTTCCCGAGGTGACCTCTGCGCTCATCGGTGCGTCGAGTGTCTCCCAGCTCGAGAACAACTTCTCGGCGCTCGACTTCGCGCCGCTCAGCGCAGAAGAGATTGCGGCCATCGAGCCGTTTGCGGTGCACGGCACCGGTTCACGCCGCTAGCAGTGGGCTACGTCTACGGCCTGCTTGCCGCGCTATTTTTTGGGGCGAACGGCAGCGTAACGAAGGTCGTGCTCGAGAGCGGATTGAGCCCCACGCAGGTGACGCAATTTCGTACTCTCGGCACGTGCCTGATCGCGGGTGCGATCCTGCTCTTCATTGACCGCTCCGCCTTTCGGCTGCCATGGAAACAGGTCGGAATCATGGCGATTCTTGGAGTCGTTGGTGTTGCCGTGCTGCAGGTCACTTACGCTTTCGCCATCCAGCTGCTTCCCGTGGGTATCGCGCTGCTGCTTGAGTACCTCGCCGTGCTCATCGTCGCCCTCGTGGCATTCTTCTTCCTCAAAGAGAAGGTCAAGCCGCGCCTGTGGATCGCGATTGGCTGCGTCATCATCGGGCTGACGATTGTTGCCCAGATCTGGGCGAGCACTCTCGACCCGCTCGGCGTGATCATGGCCCTCGCCGCTGCGGTCTCCCTGGCGATTTACTTTCTGGTGGGCGAAAGGCAGGTGACCGCGACGTCGCCGCTTGCCGTTGCCTTCTGGACCAGCGGGTTCGCCACCCTGTTCTGGGCATTCTTCAGCGGATGGTGGAACGTCGATCCCACGATCTTCGCCACACCCGTGTCGCTGAGCGGCAATCTCGAGGCCGTCATCGTGCCGCTCTGGGCTCCCGTCGTGTGGATGATCGTGATGGGGTCGTTCCTGCCGTTCCTACTGTCGTTCGCGGCGCTTGGCCGGCTCAAAGCGACCGCAGGGGGCATCGTCGCGTCATCTGAAGTGATCTTCGCTTTCGTGGTCGCCTGGCTCTGGCTCGGTGAGCAACTCAGTGCCTTTCAGGTGGCGGGAGCCGCGATTGTGCTCGTGGGCATCATCCTCGCCCAGACGTCTCGCCAGAACAGGGCGCTCGACGCGGATCTCGCGTTCACATCGGACAAAGTCATTCTCTGAGCTTGCGAATGTCAGTGGTCGAACATATATTCGAACCACTGATCATCCGGGCCGGCATCACAGAGGGAGACACACGTGACCATGCTCGACTTTGCCACTACCTACGAGGGTTCGTCGGCGACCACGATCCGTGCCGGGGTAGCCACCATCCAACTCAACGACGACCTGTGGCGCATCACACGCACGTCGGGTGAAGTGCTGGGCTATGTCGAACGCACGACTACGCCCGCCGGTCACCGCTTTGTCGCCAAGCGCATGCTGCAGCGCCAGCGCCGCTTCCTGCCGGTCGGTGAGTTCTGGTCGGTGGACGCCGCCATGGATTGTTTCAGGTTCTAGTTGAATCTCAGGCTTCGGCCTGTCGCTAAGCAATTCGCTTGACGGCCGGGGTTAGTGTGCCTGCATGTTACTGGAGTGGTGGAATGACATTGTCCGTTGGTTCAACTCTGACGCAGGATCGCAAGTCTTTACGACCGCGATCCTGCCGTTCGTCGCGATCCTCGCGGCCGGCATTATTGCTGGCCTGATAGCGCGCGCTTCAATCAAGCGCCTGCTCGCCCAGGATGAGCGGCGCTACAAGTCGTCGGCCGTTGAGATGCTGATCGCTGCTGGCCGCAAGGCTGCCGAGTGGCACACGCTCACGGCTCAGGAAAAAGAGTACGTCGAGCACCAGATCGCCCAGGCTGAGGTGCGCGTGCGCATGCTGCCGTCCTCGGGCGCGAGCCTCGCTGCCGACTGGTCCGCCCACAAGCTGGCCAGCATGAAGCGCAACTCAGCCAACTACACGTTCCAGGCCGAGCAAGACCTCGTCGAGTACCAGGACGGTCTCATCGCCTGGCACGCCAAGCCGTCACAGGCCAAGAAGCTCTTCGCTCAAGACCTCGCGTCTTGGAAGTACGAAGGCGGGGCCATCGAAGATGACCTCGTCGTCAAGCAGCGTGAGTGGGCGGCCGCACAGTCCACCGAGACACTTCAGACCACGAGCTAAGTTTTTCCGCCAACTTCAGCTGGAGAAGGGTCGGGTGCTCAGACGCCCGGCCCTTCTAGCTTTATCGGTACCGCGATCCACGGGCAGTAGATGTCTGATGTGAGCGTGCCGTCTTCCACATACTCCGGCAGACCGTCACACACCTCGGTGGTCGCGTCGGCAAATTCGAGCGTCGCTGGGTCGATATGCCACGACCACGGCGCGTTCACGCTCGGATCGTCGCGCACGATCTTGCCCACCGGAATACGACCGTCTTCAGAGCCCGCCATGAGGTCTTTGACGTGCTGCACCAACTCGGGTGTCGCGAGCTCGATCTTGTAGGTCTGGTCTCCGGCGACCTCGAAGGTCGCGACAGTCGGCCCGGATGCCACACATCCACTGAGGGCGAACGCGACGGCCACGAGTGCAGCGGGAACGATTAGGCGATGCGGTTTCATCTACTCCTCCTCCCCAGAATCTAGTCGGGAATCGCCCTCCACAGACAGCGCCATCCTGTCGGAGCCGCGAGCTAGCGTGCGGCCATGAAGAAGTGCGCACGCTGCGGCATTGTGAAGTCGCTAGCAGAGTTCAACCGGTCCAGCCGAAACAAAGACGGCAGGCACGGATACTGTCGCGACTGCTCCAAGGCCCATTATCGACTCAACGTCATCAGGCACAAGGCGAACGTTCGACGCACGGCGCGAGCACGACTGGTGCTTCTTCGATCGATACTCGTCGAAGCTATGGCTGGTGGGTGCGTCGATTGCGGCGTGACCGACATTAGGGTCTTGGAGTTCGACCACGTGCGCGGGGTCAAGGTCGACAGCATCACCACCATGGTGCGACGCGGTCTCGCTATCGAGTTGATTCGAGCCGAGATCGCAAAATGCGAAGTTCGGTGTGCCAACTGCCACACGATAGCCACGATCACGCGACTACCTCGCACTTGGCATGACCGCTACATCGAGCGCTGAGCCGTGGTGCCCCCGGCTGGAATTGAACCAGCGACCAAGAGATTAGAAGGCTCCTGCTCTATCCGCTGAGCTACGGGGGCGGAGCTATCAGGCTATCGCAGAGCCTCGCTACACGGCCTTAGCCAGCGCGACAAGCACCTGATTCACGGTAGGTACACCCTCCGCGCGAAAGACCTCATGCCCGTCGTCAGACAGCACCACGACCGTGGGTGTGAGTCGGATGCCCGCGCGTTCCGCTTCATCATTGGCGACCGCAACATCCAACTCTGCGATACGTGCCGCAGGAACGAGTTTCGCGACCTCGGCCAGAACCCCCCGCGTCGCCATGCACGGCTCGCAGAAGCTTGATGAGAAGAAGAGCAGATTCACTCTGTCTCCAACGACCCCAGAGCTCGGATGATTCCTGCCTAGTCGTCGTTGCGCTCGTCGAGCGCTTCGATCGGGTCGCTGTCTGGCTTGTCCCACGTGTAGTGAACCTGCACCTGGTCGCCCACGTGCTTCACGACGGGCGAGGAGTAGACGAGCTGGGTCTCTTTGCCGTCAACGGCCGCGATCACAGTTACCTCGTCGTCCCAGCTGCCGTCGGTGCTGATGCGGTGATCGGTCTGTCCGTCGTAGGGGCCGCCGGCGTAGAAGACGATGTACTCGTCGCCGCGGGCGAGCTGTGGGGCGTTGTCAGTCATGTGACAGTCCTAACAGACTTCGCTGATCAAACCCGACGCTCGGGCGAGTTTTTGCCGAGGGGATCCCGGCGAGCTAATCGGCGTAATCGCACGAGTGAACATCTCGTGGCGAGTCGGTGACACTGCCACGGCGCGGGTAGAACGCAGTGTCTGGGTCGACAACACTGGTCGTCGTGACCCTCCTCCACTGGCAGCGCTACGCCGCGCTCGGCGACACCGGTGAGTGGACGAGCCGCCTTGCGGAGATCCTGCAGGGCGACGCTGAGTTGCGCGGCGCGCCGTTCGAGGTCGCGACTGTGTCTGGGTTCACTGGCGACGTGCGCGAGGTCGTGGATGACCAAGTGCCTCAAGCTATCGCGCTGGGCGTCGACCTGGTCTCAATCCACACTGGCGCGCTCGATCTCGCCCGCCCCGGCGCGGACCCCGAAGCTCTCGCTCACGAGCTCGAGGTGGGTGTGGCCTCGCTGCGCGCGAGCGGGTGCGATGTTCTCCTGGTGACGTCTGCCGAACCCCGCTTTGCGGGCTTCAACGCGCACCTGTGGAAAATCGCCCGCGACCACGCGGCCATCATGCTCGACCTGTGGGGCACCCGAAACGCTCGGCGTACTCCGCATCTTGCCAGCCGCGCCGCGCACGCGCTCGGGGTGCCGTACTACGAGAGCCGTAGTCGGCCCTCAACGGTAGACTTCGGGGATGGCTTCAAGCGCTGACCTACTGGTCTGGATCGATTGTGAAATGACCGGGCTGGACGTCTCGATCGACGAGCTCGTCGAAGTAGCGGTGGTCATCACCGACTACAACCTGAAGCCCGTGGATCCCGGCTTCAGCATTGTGATCAAACCCGACCAGTCCGCCTACGACAACATGGCCGAGTTCGTGCTCAACATGCATTCGTCGAGTGGGCTGCTCGACGAGATTCCGCACGGCGTGTCACTCGCCGACGCCGAGTTCGCGGTCAACGAGTACATTCTTCGATTCGTGCCCACGCCCAAGACTGCTCCGCTCGCGGGCAACACGATCGGCACCGATCGCACATTTCTCGCGAAGTACATGCCGCGGGTAGACAGCCACCTGCATTACCGCTCGATCGATGTCTCATCGATCAAGGAGTTGTCGCGCCGGTGGTTCCCTCGCGTCTACTTCAACGCCCCGACCAAAGACGGCGGCCACCGTGCCCTCGCCGACATTCTCGAGTCGATTCGAGAGCTCGAGTACTACCGAAAAGCGGCTTTTGTGCCCGAGCCCGGACCGTCGACCGAACAGGTGCAGGCGATCTCGGCCGAGGTCGTTGAGGGATTCGCCTCAAGGTTGTAATACACTGTTCAGGCCGCGCTTAAGGGTGCGGCGTGCTTGGTGGGCGTAGCTCAGTTGGCAGAGCGCTGGCTTGTGGAGCCGGATGTCGCGGGTTCGAGCCCCGTCGTTCACCCCAAGTGAAAACGGCCCGACCATGTCGGGCCGTTTTCGTTTTTCAGGAAGGTCGGATGTCTCAGACAATCGAGTCCCCGTCGACCGACCTGTTTGAGGCGACGCTGCCCGACACCCCGTGGGTCACGATCGTCTGGAACGACCCCGTCAACCTCATGACCTACGTCTCCTGGGTATTCCGGAGCTATTTCGGCCACTCGCGCGAGGAAGCCGAGCGGCTGATGCTGCAGGTACACACCGAGGGGCGAGCGGTCGTGGCATCCGGCGGCCGTGAAGAGATGGAACGCCATGTCGAGGCGATGCACGATTTCGGCCTGTGGGCCACCCTCACCAGGAGCGGCTCGTGATCGCCTTCGCCCGCGACGGCGCGTCCATCACCGCACGGTTCACTCGCGTCGAAGCCTCGGTGCTCGCGGACTTGTGCACGCAACTGGTTGCCATGCTCGAGCAACGCGAGTCGGCTGATGCCGCTGGCGACATGCTCTACGCCCAGCTGGGTATCGGCGGGTCATCCACTCCCCCGCTCGACCCGGCCCTCGCACGGCTGTTGCCCGACGCCTACCGCGGTGACGACGAGGCCGCCTCAGACCACCGCCGACTGACCGAACGCGGGCTCGTCGATCGAAAGATTGTGAACGCCCGCGCGGTGATCGCCTCCCTCGCGACCAAGTCGATAACCCTCGACAACGCTGCGGTGCAGTCGTGGCTGCGCACCCTCACCGACCTGCGGCTCGTGATTGCCGCGCGGCTGCAGATTGAGGATGACGACGACGAGGGCGTCGGCGACGAGAACATGCTCATGCTCTACGACTGGCTCGGGTACCTTCAGGGCACCCTGCTGGAGGCACTCGATGATTGACCTGACCGCCGACGAGTTCGAGAAGCTCGTGATCGATGAGCTCGATCTGTTGCCCGATGAAATGATCGACGGCCTCGACAATGTGGTGTTCGTCACCGAGGATCGCCCGGAAGACGGCTCTCTCGACCTGCTGGGCCTCTACGACGGCGTCGCGCTGACGGAACGGGGACAGTACGGCTTCGGGGAGCTACCCGACCGCATCATCCTGTACCGCGAGCCCTTGCTTTCCATCTCGGCCGATCTCGACGAACTTAAAGACCAGATTCACGTCACGATTGTTCACGAGATCGCTCACTTCTACGGGATCGACGACGAGCAACTGCACGAACTCGGTTGGGATTGATGTCAAAGCCGTAACGGTGTTACGGCGTCGCGGGGTGTGAACGTAAACTGCCCTCACGCGGAGACTAGTCTGTCTATTGCAGATCCGTAAGGAGTTCTCATGTACTACCGACAGCGTGTCACCGCGCTCGCGCTGCCAGTTCTGGTCGCTATTTCCCTGAGCGGATGCTCGGTGCTCACGCCACCCGCGCCCGCGCCCCTCACGGGAGTCGCCGCGTGCGCCCTCGGCCACACGTGGAAGGCCGACCTCGAGGCCCTTTCCGCGCAGGTGCTCGCGGGCCTCCAGCGCTCCGGCGTGCCGGCGACCGAGGTCACGGCGTCGGGAGACCTCATCCTCGATTGGAGCGTCGAAGGGCACGTCGTGCTCACCAATGATTTCGAGCTCACGATCAAGGCGACCCCCGCGGCCGACCAGGTGCTCACGGTCGTGCAGACCTATTCGGGTGAAGCAACGGGCGCGGCCTACATCAACGGCGAGGTCGCTATCCCGCGCAAATGGGATGGCTCGAAGGTGAGCGTCACCGCGGTCGCCGACAACAATGGCGCCGCCGTAGATCCGGTTCCGTTCGGAATTCCTGACGCGACGTTCGACGACTCGGTGGGTCTCGAGCTCACGTGCACCAGCGGCGCACTAACCACCCACCCTCGCGGTGGGCAGATCACGCAGACCTGGTCGAGCTAGGCCGGTTGCCCGGTCTCGAGCGGCAGCGACGGGTCAGCCGACCACTCTTCGAGTGATCCGTCGTAAATGCGCACCGCGGTTGTGCCAATCGCCGCGAGCGTGAGCGCGTTGGCCGCGGCAGAAATGCCGCCCCCGCAATACAGCAGCACCTCCTCGGGTGTGTTCTCCGCCACATCCACCCCCGCAGCGTCATAGGCGAGAATCAGCTCTACGCGACTCTTGACGTGCCCGTTTGTGGTGAACAGGTCGCGGCTCGAGACGTTGACGCTGTTCGGGATGCGCCCCCGCCGGGAGTACCGCGTGGGCGACTCACCGGTGAATGACCCGGCGGGCAGCCCGCAGACGAGCGGCCGAGTGTCGTCGGCGGCCCGGTTGGCGAGCTCCTGTTTGCTCACCCACGCGCCGCGCACCGCCTCAGCGGGCCACGAGGCAACGGGCTCGGGGGCCTTCGACTCCCCCGTTTCGACGCGTTCGCCCGCGGCCTGCCATGCCGCGAACCCGCCGTCGAGCACGCGAACATCGACGCCGATCCAGCGGAGCAAGTACCACAGGCGAGCAGCCCACATCGTGGAGGTCGAATCGTAGACGACGACCTGTTGTGACTTTCGGATGCCCAATCGAGCCAACTCGTCTGCGATCGCCTGGGGCTCGGGGTGCGTGTAGTGCAGCGGCGCCGTCGTATCGCTGAATTGGGTCGATACGTCGACGTGCTGCGAGCCGGGGATGTGGCCGGCGAGCCAGCTTGGCCTGCCCGAATCTTTTCGATAGTCACCGTCGAAGGTCGCCGGGTGCAACACGAGGCTGGCATCGAGCACGGCTGGCGGGGTGGACGACACAATCGCCTCTGCAAGGTCCCCGACTGAAATGAACGGTGAAGTCATGCCTCCACTATGACACTCGCCTGCGATCTCGGGTCTTCCCGCAGCAGGTACGCGACCTCCTGGGCGGCCCATCGATCCCAGTGGGGTGCGTACGTCTCGCCGTCGCGCGCAAGAGCGCGCTGTTTGCGCGTCGCGTCGTCGAGTTCAACCCAGATCGCGACGTCGGCGAGGCCCCGGGAGGACCGACTGATGGCTCCGACCCCCTCGATGATGAGCGAGCGCTCGGGGTCGAGTTCGTGCCACTGCCCTGGCCGATCCCCGGCCCAATCCCACGAGCGCCACCGCCGATCACGGATGATGGCGGCCACCTGGGCGCTACCCGCATCCAGGCCATCCCAGCCCGGATAAATGTCGTCGAGCCGCACGAGCTGGAACTCGGGGAGCGTGTGAGCGATGAGCCCCGCAAGCTCTGTCTTGCCGCTGCCCGAGCGGCCGTCGACGAGCACGATCACGATTGTCCGCCGATGAAATTCCAGTTCCCCGTGGCGACAGAGACGGTAACGGCAGTCGCCGCGATTGCGCAACCGATCGCGATGAGCGCAGCATCCATCGGCCGAAGCCGCGACTCGCGTGCCCAGGTCCTGGTGCGCTGGCTGCCGAACCCGCGCGCCTCCATGGCGGTGGCGAGCTTGCTTCCCCGTCTGATCGAGAGAACAAGAAGGGCAAAGGCCTGCCCCACGAACCTTCTGAGCCTTCCCGAGTCGGCGATTCCGCGGGCTCGTCGAGCGAGTTCCAGATTCTTCCAGTCCTCCGCGAACAGGCTCACCAGTCGAAGTCCGGCGAGGGCGCCCACCACGAACCTGGCAGGCAGGCGCAGCACCTGGGCGAGACCATCGGCAAGGTCTGTGGGGTCGACGGTCGCGAACAACACCACGGCGGGCAGGGCGATCGCCAGCACGCGCAGCAGGGTTGCAATTGCCAGTTCGATCGAGCCATCGGTGACCTGCACCAGCAGCAACTGGAAGTGCACGGTGCCTGACGGGCGTCCGTACAGCAGGATCGTGAACGCCCCCAACACGGCGGCAATCCAGACGGCGAGCGTGCGGCGCCAGAATTGCGCCCACGCCAGGCCGGCGAATACAAACAGCAGGGCTTCGAGGGCGAGCGCAACGCTTGCCGAGACCCAGTCGATCGACAACACGAGCGCGATCGAGATCACGGCGCTTGCCGCCAGTTTGGCGATGGGATTGATGCGGTAGATCAGCTGGTCGCCCCGGGTCGGGGTAAGGATGCTCACGCCGCCCCCAGTTCGAATACATCGTCGGCTACGGCTGCCACGAACTCTGCGTCGTGGGTGACTGCGACGACTGCGGAACCGTCATTGAGCAACTCGGCTACGAGCGCTACCAGCTCCTGCCACGTGCGAGCATCCTGGCCAAATGTGGGTTCGTCGAGCACGAGCATCGCCGGCCGCGTCGCGAGGGCCGTGGCCACTGAGAGCCGCCGCTTTTCTCCGCCAGAGAGAGTGAAGGGGTTCGCACCGAGCAGGCGGTCGAGCCGCAGCCGTGCCGCAAGCTGCTCAATTCTGGCGTCGATCTCGTCGTGCGCCAGCCCCAGCGCCTTCGGCCCGACCGCGAGTTCGTCGCGCACCGTGGCTGCCACGAACTGGTGCTCGGGGTCTTGAAAGACGGTTCCGATTCGGGTCAACAGCTCGCGGGACTTCCAGCGAATCGGCGACCTGTCGAGCCCATCCGCCAAGGTGTCGGCAACAACGAGCCCGGATGCTGCGGGCAGGAGACCTCCCAGGGTGAGCCCGAGGGTCGACTTGCCTGACCCGTTGGGGCCGGTGATGGCAAGCGCTCGACCGCTTCCCACCGTGAGGGTGATGCCCTCTGCGATCACGGCTGCTGGCACTCGCTGGATAGCGAGCGCCTCGGTGTGCAGCACGGGCCTCATGGGCTGACGCACCCGCTGTGGCGCTTCAGGTTCGCCGCCGGGCACCCAGATTCCGGATGCCGCGAGAGCCGCCCCCTCCCGCTCGAGTACCGCTGAGGGCGTGCCATCCGCGAGCACCCCACCGTCTGCCGACAGCACGATGACGCGATCGACCAGCTCTCGCCACACGGCAACGCGATGCTCGATCACGATAAGGGTGCTGCCGGTCGCCGCCTGCACTCGCGCGACCGCATCCCGAACCTCGCGAACCCCCGATGAATCAAGGTTGGCCGTCGGCTCGTCGAGCAGTAACAGGCCTGGACGCATCGCGAGCACTCCCGCGAGAGCGAGCCTCTGCTTCTGCCCGCCCGACAGGGCACTCGTGGGATGGTCGAGCGCAAGGTCGAGCCCGACCGCATCGAGCGACTCGCCAACGCGACGCCACGTCTCGTCTCGCGGCACAGCGAGGTTCTCGCAACCGAAAGCAACATCGTCGCCCACCCGCGCGAGGATCACCTGCGAGTCGGGGTCCTGCAGCACGAGCCCTGCCCGACCAGCGGCGGGCGGCGAGCCATCAACGAGCAACGCGCCCGCGGACTCGCCGTCGTCTGCTCCGCCGAGCACGCCGGCGATCCCCTGAATGAGCGTCGACTTGCCTGCACCGGATGCTCCCAGAAGCAGCACCCGTTCTCCCGGTTCGATGGAAAATGTGAGGTCGGAGACGGCCCACGCGAGTCGCGAGGAGTGCCGCCATCCCCACCCGCGCGCGTCTACCCGCGCTGGCCGGATCACACGCGTGCTGTTGACTCTCGACCAGAAGCGAATCTGCCCAGCGCCCCGGTTTTTGCGAGGCCTCGGGCGAGCGCCCACGAGCCCAGACCCGCAATGAGTCCACCCGAGATCACTGCCGAGATCGTGTAGACCACGCCGAAGGTGGCCGCAGCGCCCGGGTACCAGAGGATGAGGTCGTTGATCGCCATGGCGAGCCCGGATGCCGCACCGGCAAGCACCGCAACAAAGGCGCGCCAGTTGGCGTACGCGAAGATCGCGAACACGAGCTCGGCCCCGAGACCCTGGATGAGGCCTGCCTCAAGGGTGAGGAACGCCCACTGGGCGCCGAGCAATGCCGAGACGGTGGCCGCGACGAGCTCGACGAAGAGCGCTGCTCCCGGTTTGCGGATGATGAGCCCACCGAGCACTCCCGCGAAGAGCCAGACGCCGTAGACGAGCGCCTGCAACCCGGGCAGGGATGCCTCGAGTGGCGCACTCAGCGGGTTGTAGATCTGGTTCCAGGCGAAGAAGACGAGGCCGGCGGCAACGCCGATCACGCTCGCAACGACGATATCGACGACGCGCCAGCTGAAGCGGATAGAGGACGGTGACATGATGTGCCTTTCGAGTGAAATGGCACGGGATTTGTGAAAGAGGCCTCCCTGCGCTGGCATGATCCAGATCAGGTTCGACGGTCGAAGCTTGGAGAAGCTTCCTCTCAGCCCGGCTCACCGGACTCCCGTGTACGCGACCAGTGTAGCGCTACTCCTCGGCGGCTTTGGCAGCGCTGTAGGCGTAGAGAGCGACGGCGCCGCCGATGAGGGCCACCAGTCCGAGCAGCAGCGTGACGATGCATCCGGGGTTTCTGTCCATCAACAGAACGACGCTCGCGATGATGAGCAAGGCCGCCGCCGAGAGGTCGATAATGCCAAGCGTCAGGATGCCTCGCGGGGTTGCCCAAGTCCTACGCATGGCGCCATCGTAATGTGAAACGCCTTCGCCTTACGAGATTGTTTCGAAATCGAAACTATTTCTGTAGCTGCTCCGCGCCCGCAAGCCGCTGCGCGAAGTAGATGGGCACGACCGAGACCGCCACGAGCACCACGGCGATGACGTTCACGATCGGCGCCTGGTTGGGGCGGAACAGGTTGTCGAGAATCCAAATCGGCAGCGTGGTGACGCCTGCTCCCGCGGTGAACGTCGTGACGATGATCTCATCGAACGACAGGGCAAAGGCCAGCAGACCACCGGCCAGCAGCGCCGACCGCAGCTGAGGGAAGGTGACGAGGCGGAACGTCGTCCAGACGCCCGCGCCGAGATCTGCCGATGCTTCCTCGAGAGACGTGCCCATTCGTCGCAGCCGCGCGATCACGTTGTTGAAGACGGTCACGATACAGAACGTGGCGTGAGCCACCACGATCGTCATGAGCCCGAGTCGCACGTCGATGATGGTGCGAAAGAAGTTGTTGAGCGCGATACCCGTGACAATGCCGGGGAGCGCAATCGGCAGGATCACGAGGAGGCTCACTGCGTCACGACCGAAGAACGTGAATCGCTGCAGAGCGAGCGAAATCATCGTGCCGAGCACGAGCGAGATGGCCGTAGCGGCCAACGCGATCTGGGTGCTCGTAAGCACGGCCTCGAGCGCGCCCTGATTCTGGAACGCCTTGCCCCACCACTCGAGGGTGAATCCGGGCGGAGGCCAGGTCAGGTTCGTGCTCGTCGAGAACGAGTTCACCAAGACGACGAGTAGCGGCAGGTACACCACCGCGAGGATCAGGCCCGTGATCACCCCGAGAGTTACCCGAGCTGTACGACTGAGTCTCATGATCGCCTACAGGTTCTCGAGCGCGCCGGTGCGGCGAGCTGCGGTCAGGTACACGATCATGATCGCGATGGGGATGAGGGAGATGGCCGCGGCGAGGGGCAGGTTATTGGCCGCACCGACGTTCGTGTGGACGAGGTTGCCGAGCATCTGGTTGGCACCGCCGACGATGTTCACGGTGATGTAGTCACCGAGCGAAAGCGAGAAGCTGAAGATGGATGCCGCGATGATCGAGGGCCACAGGATCGGCAGAACAACGGATCCGAGCGTGCGCCAGGTCTTGGCACCCAGGTCGCTCGATGCCTCGAGGAGCGAGTTGGGAACCCGCTCAAGGCCGGCGTAAATGGGCAGGATCACGTAGGGCAGCCAGAGGTAGCTGAGCGTGATGATCACCGCGGGAATGCCGTATCCGGGCGACTGCCCACCGAAGGGCGAGACGAGCCACTCCCAGATTCCGCCCTGGCTGAGCACTGAGCGCCACGCGTACGCCTTGACGAGGTAGCTCGCCCAGAGTGGCATGAGGATGGCGATCACCAGGATGCGCTGCATGCGAGGGCTTGCGACCTTCGCCATGAAGAAGGCGATGGGTAGGGCGATCACGATGTCAATGATCGTCACGAGCAGGGCGATGCCCACGGTACGCAGGGTGACCGTTTGGTACAGCGAGCCGGTGAGCACGGTGATGACGTTCTCGAGCGTCCAGTTTGTGGACACCTGCCCCGTGAAGCTGTCGACGGTCCAGAAGGCAGTGATGAGCAACGTGGCGAGCGCCACGATATAGACCAGCCCCAGCCAGAACAGGGGTGCTGACAGCAGCAGCCCCAGTCGTACGCGGGCGTGCTGGCTGAGAAACACCGATACCTTGCGCGCAGGGGTCTCCCGGGGTCGGGGAACCGCTGTGCGCTCGGTCGGCGTCGCCACGTTGCTCGTCATCTAGCTGTTAGCCCTTGATTTCTGACCAGGCGGTCGTCCAGGCGGAGTAGTCGGTGCACTCGACATCCGTGCGCCCATCAAGGCACTCGGCAATCGGGGTCGACCAGTACCAGATCTGCGACGCGTACTCCTCGTCGCCGGCGTGGTACGACTCGCAATCGTCGCGGAAGTCGCACGCGGCCAGGCTGGAGGGTGCCTCACCGAAGTACGCGGTCGCCTGTGCGTTGGCCTCGGGGCTGGCGATGTAGTCGAGCCACGCGTAAGCGCAGTTCGGGCTCTTCGCCTGCGACGAAATCATCCAGGTGTCAGACCATCCGGTCGTTCCTTCCTCGGGAAGTACCACCGCGGTGTTGCCGGTCGTGACCGAGTTCTGGATGACCTGCCAGGTGGTACCAACAACCGAGTCGCCGGTTTCGAAGGCCTGGATCTCCTTGAGGTAGTCGCTCCAGTACTCGCCGATGTTCGCGCGCTGCGCCTTCAGCAGGTCGACGGCCGCAGCAAGCTGGGTCTCATCGAGTGCGTACGGGTTGGTGATGCCGAGCTCCGGCTTGGTGGCCATGAGGTAGACAGCCGCATCCGCGATGTAGATCGGAGAGTCGTAGGCCGTTACCTTGCCCGCGTTGGCCGAGGCGTCGTCGAAGACGGCGCTCCACGACGTGAGACCGTCCGGGAAGACCTCCGTGTTGTACATGAGGAGGTTGGCGCCGTAACCGTGCGGGATGCCGTAGCTCACGCCGTCGACGCTGTTCCACGACTGCATCTTGAGGAAGTCGAAGATGCCGTCGTAGTTCTCGAGCAGGTCGGTATTGACGGGTGCAACGTCGCCGGCCGCCACGAGGCGCAGGCTGGCATCCCCGGATGCTGCGACAACGTCGTAGTCACCCGTCTTCATGAGGCTGAAGGCCTCATCAGATGTTCCGTAGGACTTGCTGTCGACCATGCAGCCGGTCTCTTCCTCGAAGGGAGTTACCCAGTCGACAGCGGGATCGTTGGTGCCGTCTTCGACGTAGCCGGGCCACGCCAAGATCGAGACGCTGCCCTCCATCTCGCCGAGCTCGGTGGCCTCATCGCCGCTGCCGGCATTGTTCGATGAGGTGCCGCAGGCGGTGAGTAGCGCGACCGAAGCGATCGCGAGGCCGGCCATGAGGGCCGACCTGTGTGCTGTATTTCGCATTGCTGTGCTCCTTTACTTGGTGGTTAGGCGGGAACGGGACTGAGGGATACGACGTCGCTCTTCGAGAAGCGCACGTGCACGGCCTCGCCGCGGCGATCGACTGTGGAGTGGGATGTCGCGTTCTGCTCGAGCACGGTGAGCCGCCTGCCGCTCGGCAGTTCCACAAGAATGCGAGTACTCGTGCCGAGGTAGATGACTTCGGCGATAGTGCCGGAAAGGTCGACGAGGCCGTCGGCGGTGGACGGCGAGCTGTGGAGGGTGATCTTCTCCGGACGCACCGAGGCGGGCCCGGGCATCCCGAGCAGTTCTGCGCTTTCGGCGCCGTCGAAGAGATTGGATGTGCCGACGAACGACGCCACGAACGGCGACTGCGGCGCCTCATAGATTTCGGTGGGCGTGCCCAGCTGCTCGATGCGACCGTTGTTGAACACGGCGATGCGGTCACTGAGCGTGAGAGCCTCCTCCTGGTCGTGGGTCACGAAGATGAAGGTGATGCCGAGGCTGCGCTGCAGTTCTTTGAGCTCGACCTGCATCTGCTCGCGAAGTTTGAGGTCGAGTGCCCCCAGCGGCTCGTCGAGCAGAAGCACCTTGGGCTGCACGACCGTCGCCCGGGCGAGGGCGACTCGCTGTCGCTGCCCGCCCGAAAGCTGGCTGGGCTTGCGGGCACCGAAGCCGCCAAGTGCAACGGTTTCGAGAGCGGCACTGGCGCGCTCGAGCCGCTCCTTCTTGGCCACGCCGCGAACACGAAGACCATAGGCGACGTTGTCGAGCACGGTCATGTGCGGGAACAGGGCGTAGTCCTGGAAGACGGTGTTCACGTCCCGGTCGAAGGGGGCGCGAGTCGTGACATCCTGCCCCTGCAGCTGCACGGTGCCCGAGGTGGGCAGTTCGAAGCCGGCGATTAGGCGAAGCACGGTGGTTTTGCCCGAGCCGGAGGGCCCCAGCATGGAGAAAAACTCCCCCTCGGCGATGTCGAGGTCGAGGTGGTCCACCGCGTTCACCGTGCCAAATGTCTTGGTCAGTGCCGTGAGCCGAATCGCGGGTGTAGCTGTTGTCACGCAGGGCCTCCTTGCCTGTCCTGTAGTAAATCATATGGAAGCAGATGTCATGCAAGTCTCCGGGATGTTACGGTCGTGTCACGAAGGTTTTGACCCAGGGAATCCATGCCTCAGTCCATCCGCTCGACCACCGCAGCTCGCGCAGCCGTCTTTGCTCCCCTCGCGGGCGGCGGGCGGGCAGAGCTTGTCGCGCAGCGGTTGACCGACGCGATCGAGTTGGGGCTCCTCTCGCACGGCGAGAAGCTGCCGAGCGAAGCCGAGATGGCCCGCCAGTTTGGGGTGGCCACGGTGACCGCTCGGGAGGCCCTCGAGTCGCTGCGCGAGCAGGGGCTCGTCGAGACCAAGCGCGGGCGAGACGGCGGTAGCTTCGTGCTCGCAGAGGGGTCACGGGCATCCCGCATAGAGCGACGCGTGCTCTCGCTCTCTCGCGTCGAATTGCGCGACATGGGCGTCTACTACTCGGCCATCGCCGCGATGGCTGCAGACCTCGCCGCCAATCGAGCCACGGATGACGACATCGCCCACCTGCACGCTGTGATCGATGCAGCCGATGTCACGTCGGAACTGTCGGCGCGCCGAGGTGAAGGCACCTTCCGCCTCGAAATCGCTGCTCTGTCGCAATCGGCGCGTCTCGTGCGAGAAGAGCTGCGCCTGCAAGCCGAGTTCGCTCCCCTGTTGTGGCTCAGCCTGCGCGAGCAGCGCTACCGCGACTCCAGCCGGGCGGCGCACCTCGACGTGGTGTCAGCCATTGAAGCGATGGATGCCGCCACCGCCCGAACCCGTACCGTCGACCACATCGCTGAAGCCATAGAGTGGCTGCTCGACGCGAAAGCCGAGTTGGAGGAGCGGGCGTGACCACACTGACATCCACGGTGCAGCACTGCGTGGAATCCGTCGGCGCCACCTTCGGCACCGTCTTCGAGCAGATCGAGGCGTGGCGGGAGTCACTCGAGGCGCTTGTCGCGTCGTCGGATGGCGCCGTGACGGCGGCAACGGTCGACGAACTCACCGAGACTCTCGTCGTGCCGGGTCTCTCCCGAGACAATGCCCTCATCATCGGGGCGGGCTTCGTCTCCTCGCCCGGATTTCTCGTCGACGCGGAGTGGCACCTCGCGTGGTGGCTTGGCCACTCGAACACGTTCGGGACGGGCTCGGCAGACCCGTCGTTGCGACGGCTCGAGGCCGAGGAAGACCCGAGCTCCGAGAGCTTTCGCGACTACACGACGCTTGAATGGTGGCGGGTGCCCGCCTCATCCGGAGCGCGACACATCACCGGGCCTTACGTCGACTACCTCTGCACCGACGACTACACACTCACACTCACCATGCCCGCAGTGCACGCGGGAACCATGATCGGCGTCGTGGGCGCGGATCTCTATGTGAACGATGTCGAGCGCACCCTCTTGCCGCCGGTGCGCGGCATTGGCCGGCCAGCGACCCTCATCAACGCATCGCGTCGAGTCGTGGTGTCGACGGATCCGCATCGCCCAACCGGCTCGATCCTGCGAGCGGATGCCGCGGGAGAGACGATCCCGGTGGGTGACACGAGCCTGCTACTCGTGCTCGGGTAGCAGCGCCAGCATCTTCTGCACCGTGTTCCAGTTGCGGCCCGTCTGCTCGGGCGGAAACTGCTTCCAGAACGCGGGCGTGAGCTTGGTCGAGAGGATGCCGTCAGGCAGGGACTGGTACACGGCGTGCGGCCCGACCTGAATGAACTCGCCGTCGAGCTCGGGCACGTCGATGCTCGCCGGCACCGCGGGCATGAAGGTCACCAGCATGCGGGAACCGTCGCCCTCGAATGGCATGGCGTCGGCTATCGACCGAAACCGGGATGCTTCCATCACGAGCATGTGCGCCCTGACACCGGTCTCGTGCTCGACGCGAGACTTAAGCCACTCGACATCGACCGCTTCCGCCGCGTCAAACACCACGTTGCCACTGTTGATGAGCGTCACGACGTCGGTATAGCGCTCCTCGAAGATTGCCCGCAGCACGGGCATCGGCACCTTCGAATTGCCGCCAACGTTGATTCCGCGCAAGAGCGCGACGTGACGGGTCATGCCGGCAACGCGCTCATTCGGTGAGAGCCGTCCAGCGATTCTGGCCGACGCGCATCGCCTTGAGCGCGGGATAGGCCGACAGGAAGATCGCCATCGGAGCCCGGAGGGACAGGCTCTTGATGTTGTGCTGGTCGTAGGTGCGCTCGAAGCGCATCACGTAGTTGTAGAACTCCCGCGGTGAATCATCGAGCCGCCGGGCCGACATGCCCGTGACCATGTCCGAGGAGTACGTCACCTTGAGGTCGTGCTCATCGAGGTGGATTGCGAGGTCGATGTCTTCGTGGAACTCATCGTCGGGGTCGAGGCATGCCTCATGCTTAATCGCCTTCCACGCCGTCGAACGCAGCGCCATGTTGCTTCCAAACAGCAGGTGAAACTCCCGCGCCACCTTGATCACAGCACGACGCAGGGCATCGTCGGCGATAGCACCGAAGCGGCGCAGTGGCATGTCGTAATAAATCACGGGGCCGGTCAAGGCCATCACCTCGGGGTCGTCGAATCCCGCCTGCACCGCTTCCACCCAGTTGGGCTCGAGAACAGAGTCAGCGTCGATGCGACCGATGACGTCGCCCGACGCGGCATTGAGCCCGAAATTCCTGGTGGGGATGAGGCCCTGCAGCTCGTTCTGCTCGAGCAGCACGATCGGGGCATCCGGGTAGGTCGCCTGCAGCGCTCGCACGACTGCCTTGGTGGAGTCGGTCGACTTGTTGTCGACGACGATGACCTCTTTCGCCGGCGACGTCTGGTGCAGCGCAGCAAGAACGCACGCCTCGATCGTTTCCTGCTCGTTGTAGGCAGGAATCACTATCGAAACACTCACGGGCATGCAGACACGGTAACCCACCTACCCACAGAAGTCGCGGATGGTTCCCTCGAGGATGTCGGTCAGCTGCTCGATCGAGCGCGTCGTCGCCCACTCGATGTCGGCGTGCGCTCCGCCGCCATCGACGCCGATGATGAGGCACGGGATGCCCGCCTCCAGGATGAGGCCCGCGTCGGCCCAGAAGGGCTCGCCCCGCGTGATTGCCGGCGCGCCCCGCACCCGCTCAACGTGAGCTGAGACGGAGGCCACGATCGGCCAATCGGGGTCGGCCTCGAAAGCGCCTCGCGCAACGAGCGTTCGAACGTCTGTGGTGGCACGCCCTGGCACGGCGAGAATCGCGTCGCGCAGCTGCTGCTCGACGAACGCGGGCGTCTCGCCCGGCAGGAATCGCCGCTCCACCGTGAGGGTGCACAAGGGTGCCACGGTCGCGGCATCCACTCCCCCGTCGATGGTCGAGACACGCACCGTGCCGTGACCGAGCACGGGATGTCCGGGGCCACGCTCGAGGCTCGAGCGCAAGTCATCGAGGGCTGTCATGACGCGAGCGGCGTGCTCGATCGCGTCGATCCCGCGCTCGGGTTGGGAGCCGTGCGCAGCCACACCGGTGATCTCGATCTCAAACCAAGCGAATCCTCGATGCGCGAGGGTGACCTCGAGCCCACTCGGCTCCGTGACGATCGCGGCGTCAGCGGTGACGTGCGTCAGCACCTCTTCCGTGCCGTGGCTGCCAAATTCTTCGTCGGCGACGAGCGTGACGATAACGTCGCCTCGCCTCTGGCCCGCGGTGCGCGCCGCGGCGACGAGCATCGCGGCGACTCCGCCCTTCATGTCGAAGGCGCCGCGCCCGTACAGATTGCCGTCTCGAAGCTCGGGAGTGAAGGGCTCCCCCACCCACGTGGCTACCCCCACCGTGTCGAGATGACCGTTGAGCATGAGCGAACGGCCGCCACCCGAGCCGCGGGAAATAGCCGCGAGCGACGGGCGGCCAACCCTCGACTCGTACGTCGTGACATCGAAACCGCGAGCGGCAAGCCAGTCGGCACACCAGGTCGCGACAGCGCCCTCGCCTGCCGACCGTGGAACGAGGTCGGGATTCACGGAGTCGATCGCGATGAGCTCGCGAGCGACAGCAACGGGGTCGAGAGCGGTCACCCGATCAGGCTATGCGCTTGCCTCCACGCGAACCACTTCGGGCTCGGTGGGAATCACGATCCACATCACGAGATCGGCGATGAACTGGGGCCCCGGCAGCCCCCGAATTGTGGCTAGGGCGTCGCGGGGATCGGGAAGACCAGGAGGGTGCTCGTCGCGGTCGCGACGAGAGTTCCGGATGAATCGCGCAGTTCGGCCTCGGCGAAGGCGACACGCTTGCCCGGCTTGATGACCCGTCCCACCGCAGTGAGAGGTCCCGTGGTTGTCGAGAGGGCCTTGAGGTAGCTCACCTTGATCTCGAGCGACGTGTAGCCGAGGCCCTGCGCAAGAGTCGTCTGCACCGCGCATCCGGCCGCGGAATCGAGCACGGTACACGCGAAGCCGCCGTGAACGGCTCCGATCGGGTTGTAGTGGGATTCGTCGGGCTGGGCCGTAAACGTGGCAGTGCCTTCGGCCACAGAAACGAGGGTCATGTTCATGACCGTGATGATGGGCGGGGGCGGAACGTCGCCCGCCACGAGCGCCTGCATGTACTCCAGGCCACTCATCGTGGTCATCGCGGAGGCCCCCACCATCGGGTCGTGCCAGGAGATTGTGCGGGTGCGATCGTCAGTCATGCACCCAGTGTGCGCTAGTCGGTGGTGACGAAGTCGATCAGTTGTTCGACGCGTCCAAGCAGCGCCGGTTCGAGGTCGGCAAAACTGTTCACTCGCGACAGGATGTGCTGCCACGCCCGCGCGATGTCGGCCTGGTCTTCGTGCGGCCAGCCCAGGGCCTCGCACACGCCGTGCTTCCACTCAGTGCCCCTCGCGATCACGGGCCAGGCCGCAATCGACAAGCTTGACGGCTTCACGGCCTGCCAGACATCGATGAACGGATGCCCGACAACGAGCACATGTGCACGGTAGGGGCCACGCGCCACCGCGTCGGCGATGCGGCTCTCTTTCGACCCGGCAACCAGGTGGTCGACGAGCACCCCGACCTTTCGACCGGGTGCCGGTGCGAACTCGCGAAGCACCTCCTCAAGCAGGTCGACGCCCTCGAGATACTCGACCACGACGCCCTCGACTCGGAGGTCGTGCCCCCACACTTTTTCTACGAGCTCGGCATCGTGTCGGCCCTCGACGAAGATGCGGCTCGGCAGCGCAACCCGCGCCTTGTGATCGGTGACGGCGACCGATCCGCTCGCGCTGCGCAACTGCCGTGGGGCTGACGGGGCCGGCTTGACGAGCGATACCGCACGCCCGTCGACGAGATATCCCGCGCCGAGGGGGAACGCGCGCACTTTTCCGTGGCGATCCTCAAGTTCGACGAGTCCGTTGGCGTACCGAACGACGGCACCCACGTATCCGGTCGCCGTCTCCTCGACGACGAGCCCGGGCTCGATCGCGAGCGGCGGCACTGCCACCGGCCCGCGCGCTAGTCGAAAATCGGCGAGAACGTCGTTACCGTAGCGATCGTCAGTCACCGGTCGAGGCTACGCGGCTAGAAGTCGAAGCCCCCGCCGAAATCGCCGCCACCACCGAAGTCCCCGAAGCCACCCGCGTCGGCGCTTCCGTAGTCGGCGCTGCCGCTGTCGGCCGACGCATCGGTCGAGGCATCCGTTGAGTCAGCTCCGCTGTCGGAGGCCTGGTCGCCACCGCCATCAGTGGGCATGAATGCGCCCACGATCGCAGACCCGATCACGTAACCCGCGACGGTGCCGAGCAATGAGCTACCGACCATGCTGCCGAAGCTCGGGCCCTGGAACGAGCGCTCGAGAGTGCCGGGCTGGCGCAGTTCGGAGCGCGTCGCGGCCTGGGCAAGAGACTGGGGGTCCGCTCCTCGCGGCGCTTCGCCCGCCGGTGCATTCTCGGAGAGCTCGGTAAAGATCAGGGCGCGCTGTTCGTCGGTGAGCTTGGCGAACGCCTCAGCGTGCACCTGCTCGATCGCCTCGGGAGGGGCGGTGCGCAGCAGGTAGCGGTAGCGCTCGACGGCGATCTCGTCATCGGTGCGGGGGCGCTGCGGCGGGCGCGGCGCTTCTGACTGCTGTTCAGTGCCGAAAAGACGGTCAAACAGGCCCATGGTGTTGTTCTCCCTGTGCGGGCACGCGCCCGCTATGAGACAACTCTAGAAAGACCAACTAGGGGGATGCTGGGAATTCAGCTATTAGCGTGAGCGAGAAGCCAGGGGTACGGGTCCTGCTCCACGCCGTCGATCAGGATGCCGAAGTGCAGGTGGGCACCCGTGCTGGCACCGGTGTTGCCGACGAGACCGATTTGTTGTCCACGGCTGACGGTCTGGCCCACCGAGACACCGAGCGACCCGAACTGCATGTGCCCGTACAGGCTTTGCACGGTCTGGCCGTCGACAACGTGCTCGATCACGACTTCCACGCCGAGTCCGGCATTGGACTCCTGGGCGACCACGACCGTGCCGTCAGCGATGGCTTGGATGGGGTATCCCTCGCCGGGGTTGAGATCGATCCCGAGGTGATTAGCGCTGCACCCGGCACAGTTGCGGTAGCCAAAGCCGCTCGACATCGTGGTGTTCGAAGGCAGGGGCCACTGAACGACGGTGTAGCTGGAGACACCGAACGCGTCGCGCACCGTGGACGGAGCGGTTGCGGTCGCGGGAGCGACATAGCTTTGCGCGTTCGTCACGGGGGCCGGTTCGACGAACGGGTCGGCTGCCGCGCCCAGCACGGGCATGGCCAGGAGAGTGCCGCAGAAGAGCACGGACGTGAGAGTAAGCAGTTTGGGATGAGGCTGGGGCACAGTAAATCTCCGGCGTGCACACGAGTACGCATTGCGTGCGTCGCGGCACTGAACGGTGAGGACGTTACTCAACAGCCGGCGGTTTGGTCGCACCGGCAGGCACTAGTCCTGGGGAATTTCCCTGTTACTAGCCTGAGCCACCATTCTGTGAGACTCATGTGAACGCATCGTTTTGCTGCGACTGACGCTGAAAACCAGGGCAAGGATGACCCCGAGCACGGCACCCGCGCTGGCCCAGACCATGTCACTGACACTCGCGTAACCGTCGGGCATCCAGATCACCTGTGCGGCCTCGATCCAGGCGGCACCGAGCACCCCGAAGCCCACGGCAACCCACCAGCGGCGGCGGCCCATCATGAGCAGCAGCAACACGCCGACCGGTACGAAGAGCACGAACGGCCAGAACCAGCTCGCCCGAGCCGCGGCCGAGCCGGGCATGAACGTGAGCCCGATGAGAGTGCCAAAGTAGAGCGCTGCCAGCCCGGTGAGGAGGTAGCGCCGCGCAGACATGACCCCAGTGTCGCAAACTCTCCTCTGCGAACCATGGGAGAAAGGTGGATGCCCGGTGTACGTGTGCGGAGGTGCTAGTCGCGGTCTCCGAACAGCCCTTTGCCGTGCTTTACGAGCGTCTTGTAGGCATCGCCATAGGTCTGCGGTACGTCGGCCTTCGGCTCGTACTTGGCCAGCAGCAGCCCGAGCAACCCCTGGGCGGGAGCCGACAGGGGGCGGTGCTTGTGCTCCTCGTGCGGCGGGGTGGGAACCGACTCGGGGTTCGGCGGAATGTATGACGGGTGCGTGGTGGGCCACTCATAGGGCTGGCGCGGAGTGGTGAGGTTGATGCCATTGAAGAGGTTGTTAGCCGTGGCATCCCGCCTCGACAACGGCTCGAGCCCGTGCAGCCGGTTGAGGGTCGCGATGAGCGCACCGTGATGCATCTCGTCGTGGATGATGCTGCCGAGCTCGGTGTAGGCGCTCACGAGGATGGCCGGAACGCGGCATCCCAACCGGTCGAACGTGAAGCCCATCTCGCCTTGCGGAGCCGCTTGAGTCGGCGGCACCGCGCTGGGCGGAGGTACATGGTCGTACGTTCCGCCGTGCTCATCGAAGGTCACGAGAAAGGCCGTGTTGAGGGCGTTCGAGCCCTTCGCCGACCGTGCACCCTTGAGCGAGGTGTACACCGAATGAAGCAGCGCCTCGCCGGCACGCACATCGGAGAGCGCGCTGTTGTAGACCTTGTGCCCGTCGTACTCGCCCTCGCGGAGGGTGCCGAAGGGAGGGTGCATGTCGTTGTGATTGAAGATCATGCGCGGCTCGATGAAGGAGTACGCGGGCAGGTTGCCGTTCTTCACGTCGTCGTGAAACTGCTCCATGCTGCGGAAGTTGGTCTTCCAGTAGGGCTGAAGAACCGCGGCATGCAGGATGCCCGTGAACGAGACCATCTGATCAACGTCGTAGTAGACGCGCCAGGGCAGCCCGGCTTCCTCGAGCCGGTTGAAAATCGTGGGGGTGGCGGGGGCGTCGATCCACTTGTCGTAACCGCCTCCGTCTTTATTGGTGACGAAACCGTGGGAGGTCGAGGCGTGGAAGAACGAGCGGTTGCAGAAGGTCTGCGACGGCACCCCGGCGTGCCAGGCGTCGTAGACGGCGAAACTCTTGGCGAGAATCGAGAACACCGGCAGCATTTCGGGTGAGAAGCTCCCCATCGCCACGCGGTACTCGTCGTACGTGGGGTCAACGCCCTTCTTGAGTTCCTTGAAGTTGACGACATAGTCCTTCACGAAGCCCGCCATATCGGCGATCGAGTCTTTGACGGGAGCGTTGAACGGCTCCTTCAACTCCTCCTTGTACAGGTCTGCATTGGTCTCGGGGTCGATGATTCCGTAGATCTGGGTGTTGACGTGCGGGTAGTGCTCGCCGGGGTCGGGCTGCGGATGACGCATGACCTCATCGGTCTCGCCGATGTAGACGTGGGCTTCGATGGTCTCGCCCCGGGGACCGACGTTCGAGTAGGTGCCCTGGTTGAGCCCGTCGAAGGTCTTTCCGCCGTCGAGTTCGTCGTTCGTGTAGAGGTATCCGAGGATGTTGTCGAACGACCGGTTTTCGTACATGAGCACGACGACGTGGTCGAAGCCTGGTTCGCTGCGCGGCTCGAGCGGGTCGAACACCGAGGCCGGCTGATTGGCGTTGACCGCGGCGGCGACGCCCGTGGCGACACCGGCACCAGCCGCGAAGCCCCCGACACCGATCGCCGTCGACTTCAGGAAGGCTCGGCGCGACGGCTTGCTCGGTTGTTGCGGCTCGTGCGGGGTTTTCGCCATTTATTCACCTTACGAGGCTTTTATTGCCCCCGCATTTCGGTTCAGCAGCGAGTCCGCGTCTTCGAGCTTCGTGCCCTTCGTCTCGGGAACAAGTCGCAACACGAAGAAGAACGAGAGAGCCGCGAAGAGCGCGTAGCCGCCGTAGGTCAACGGGAGCGACGCGGCCGAGAATGCCGGGAACGTGACGGTCACGAGGAAGTTGGCGATCCACTGGGCCGCGGCCGCAAGCCCGAGCGCCTTTGCGCGAATCGAGTTGGGGAAGATCTCGCCGAGAAGCACCCACACGAGTGGTCCCCACGATGCGCCAAAGCACACAACAAAGAGGTTGGCTGCGACGAGTGCGATCGGTCCCCAGGCTCCCGTGAGCTGCGGACCGGATGCCCCGGCCGTCGCCTGGCTGAAGGCAAGCGCCATGGTTCCGAGAGACAGGGCCATGCCGATGGAGCCCGTCAGCAGGATGGGCCGCCGCCCGATGCGGTCGACGAGGGCGATCGCCACGAGCGTCACGAGAATGTTGAGCACTCCCGTGAAGACCGAGATCGAGAACGCGTCGGTCTCATCGAAACCGACGGCCGACCACAGCGAGGTCGAGTAGTAGAAGATCACGTTGATGCCCACGAACTGCTGGAACACCGACAGGATGATGCCGATCCAGACAATGGGTTTGAGCCCGAATCGCCCACCGAACAGTGTTCCCGTTCGCTTGGCAATTGCGTCGGATTCGATCGAGGCGCGAATCTCGCCGAGCGCGGCATCCGAGTCCTGGCCCGGCCAGTACTTATTGAAGACCGTGAGCGCCTTCTCGTCGTGGCCCTTGAGCACGAGGTAGCGGGGTGACTCGGGCAGTCGCAGCGCGATGAGCCCATAGACGACACCGGGGATGACACCGGCCAGGAACATCCAGCGCCATGCCGCGAGGCCCACCCAGAGAGTTTCGGATGCCCCGCCCGCCGCGGTCGCAAATAACGCGTCGGAGAGCAGCGCGCTGAAGATACCGATCGTAATCGCGAGCTGCTGGAGGGAACCCAGCCGGCCACGCAAGCCGGACGGCGAGATCTCGGCGATGTAGGCGGGCGCGATCACCGACGCGATGCCGATGCCGAGGCCGCCGATCACGCGCCAGATCGCCAGGTCGACGAGCCCGATCGCGAGCCCGGACCCGAGGGCGCTCGCGACGAACAGCGCGGAGCCGATGAGCATGACGGGGATGCGCCCCCAGCGGTCGGCAAGGCGACCAGCGACGAACGCACCCACCGCGCAGCCGAGGAGGGCAATGGCGATGACGAAACCGGTGAGTCCGGGCCCTAGGGCGAAGTCTTTCTGGATGGCATCAACGGCGCCGTTGATGACTGAGGAATCGAAGCCGAAGAGGAAGCCGCCAACGGCTCCCGCAACCGCGAGACCGATGACCTTCCTGTTCGTGGGGGCAGGCAAAGTCGCGGACATGGCACCAGCATGCCAGCACTAGGGCACAAGAAACCCCGTCAACACGAGTTCTCTTATCTCGGGCAGCACCTCGGCGAGAAGCGCGCTCTCGTCCACCTCAAGAATCTCGGCCACCGCGGCACAGATTGCGCCGATGCTCAGCTCCCCATCACACGCTCCCACGACCGCCGCGAGAGCGGTGCCGAGCGGAACCTGGCGGGCAAAGCCGGCGCCCTGGCGCAGCACCATGACCGTGGGGTGCTCCTCCCCCGGCCAGTAGTGCCGCTCCTCGGTGACGTCTGGCGCGACGGTCAGCTCAGCGTCGGCGAGGGCCGCGTCGTCGTGGGAGGCGAGCCAGTCGTGAGCCGCGAGAACGGCAGTGATGTGGTCGCCGAGCGAACCACCGAGCGGCTCACCGTAGTGCTCGAAGCGACGCAAGGTCGGCGCACCCGAGAGTGGCTTGCGTAGGGTCACATAACCGAAGCCCACCTCGGTCACGCCGCGCTCCGCGAAATCGTCGAGCCACGCCTCGTAGAGACGGTCGAACTCCGGGCCGGGTCGGGTGCCGCCATCGCGAATCCACGTCTCGGCGTACTGCTCAACGTCTTGTCGCTCGCGCTCCACCACCCACGCGTCGAGCCCGGTCTGCTCGACCCAGCCCCGCACGCGCTCTAGGCCGTCGTCGCCGCCGTACTCCCAGTTGCCCAACAGCTGCGCCACACCGCCGGGCTGCAGCCGGGCATCCGCGCCCTGGATCACGGCCCGCACGATGCCGTCGCCGACCATGCCCCCGTCGCGATATTCGTACGCGGGCACGCCGTCGGCTCCCCGCGGCGTAATGACAAACGGCGGGTTGGAGACGATGTGGCCGAACTGCTCGTCGGCGACGGGCTCAAAGAGGCTGCCGAGCCGAAATTCGATGTTGGTGAACCCGTTGAGAGTCGCGTTCAGCGCAGCGAGCTCGAGCGCTCGCTCTGAGATGTCGGTGGCGATGACCCTGCTCGCGTGGCGAGCAGCGTGCAGCGCCTGGATGCCACAGCCGGTGCCGAGATCGAGGGCGAGGTCAACGGGCGCGGGCATCATGAGAGCGCTCAGAGTGGTGGATGCCCCGCCAACGCCCAGCACGTGGTGCTCGGGAATGGCGTGGCCGAGAGCGAGCTCCCCGAGGTCAGACGCGATCCACCAACTGGCGACGCCGTCGTGATCAACGACGCTGTAGGGGCGCAGGTCGAGCAGGGGGCTGCCCTCGGGAGTGACGAGACCGAGCGCGACGGCGCCGTCGACGGTGAGTGTGGGCAGGGCCGTCGCGAGGTAATCGCTGGCGAGACCCAGCACGAACACTCGTGCGATCTCGGCGAGTGAGGTTCCCTCCGACGCTCGCAGCGCCCGAAGCGCGGGCACCCGGTGCCCGCGGTGCAGGGCCGCCGCGGCATCCTCACCCCACAGCTGGGTGAGCGCGTCGACGGTGAAGTTGGCGGCCCGCAGGTCGGCAGCAAGGCGAGCGATCAGGGCAGCATCCACGCCACCCAGTCAATCAGTTCGACAGCACGCTCAGGATGTTGCCCGCAGGGTCGGTGAACCACGCGATATCCGGACCCATGTTCGCGGCTTTGCCGCGCGAGATGGCCCGGTCGTCTTGCTGCATGCCCTCATAGCGCTCGAACACGACGCCCAGGCCCACGAGCTGATCGACCGCAGCATCGATGTCGTCAACGGGAAAGTTGAGCACCGTGAACGTTGCGGGCTCGTGGTTGGACTTGGGATAGACGATCACCATGCCGCCCGTGGCGAGTCGTATCTCGAGAATGCCCATCTCGTTGGTCGAGACGTCGAGACCGAGAGTGTCGCCATAGAACCTGGCTGCGGCGTCGATGTCGTTGACGGAGAATCCGCTGAAGGCGGGTGAACTGTCGAACATGCCTGACCTCGTTTCATGTTTACGCTGTCAACACTGCCATATGATGTGTGCGATGACTACTACGGCCCGCGACACGTATCATCACGGGGACCTCAGGCAAGCCCTGCTGGCAGCAGGGATCGAACTCGCGCGCGCCGGCGGACCCGACGCTGTCGTGCTGCGCGAGGCCACCCGTCGAGTGGGTGTCTCCCCCAATGCCGCTTACCGGCACTTCTCTGATCGGGAGGCATTGCTCGCCGACGTCTGCGATGCCGCCCAGGCGGCCCTCGCGACGGCAATCGATGACGAGTTCGCTGCCATCCCCGAGGGCGATCCGGCCGAGACTGCGCGAGCACAGTTGCGTGCCGTGGGCACGGCCTACGTGCGCTTCGCCCTCGACGAACCCGGGCTGTTTCGCACGGCGTTCTCGGTGCCCACCGATCTTGCCGGGGCCGCGTTGCCGACCCGAGCGGGGCCAAGCGGTCGCACCCCATTTGAGCTGTTGACGGGCGCGCTTGATGCCTTCGTCGCATCCGGAATCATGCCGCCGGAGCGCCGCCCCCAAGCCGAGTTTCTGGCCTGGTCGAGCGTGCACGGACTCTCGATGCTGCTGATTGACGGCCCGTTGCGGGCACTCCCCCGAGCGCAGGCGGATGCCGTGACCCAACGCGTTATCGACATGGTCGAGGCCGGTTTTACGGCTTAGTTCTGTGGTTGTCGCGGGGGGCTCGACGCGCTTTAGGCTTGATACGTGCAGCCTGTGACCCCCGAGCAGATCCGCGAGAGCTTCGTGAATGCCTCGCAGGGCGAGATCGAACGCATCCCGATGCCGGGACTTCACGAGGTGATCTGGGCAGACCGCGAATACCTCGGCTGGCGTGACCTGCAGGCGCACCAACGCGGTTACCTCGTGCACTGGCGCGATGATGTGCTGGTCGGAATTGTTCTGCGCGCCTCGGAGTTCAACCTGCAGCCCGGCATCTCGGCGATGTGTTCGCTGTGCCGCATCACCCAGCCCTCAGACCAGGTCACGCTGTTCTCAGCCCCGCGCGCGGGTGAGGCGGGGCGCAACGGAAACACGATCGGCACCTACATCTGCGATGACCTCGCGTGCTCGCACCTCATCCGCATTCTTCCCCCCGCATCGCCCATGCAGCCCACGCCAGAAGAGCAACTCGCTGCGCGAAGCGAGAGCCTGCTGGCGAGAGTCAACGGCTTCACGGCCGACGTGATGCGCACCGCGTAGGGGGCGGTACTTTACCTCGCCGATCGCCCTCGCGACAGCCCTTGTCCGGCCCATTTCTCGCTGCGAGCGTGGAGGGATGACACACGACGAAGAACTCGAAACCGTAAACGGAATCATCAAGTCGACCCAGTTCGCGATCGTGACGACGCACAGTTCTGATGGCTCGCTTTACAGCCGACCGCTCGGGGTACTCGACGCCGATTTCACCGGCACCGTCTGGTTCTTCACCGAAGAGCCCAGCCCCAAGACCGAGGATGTCGCCTACGACAGCCACGTCAACGTGAGCTACGCCGATGGCGCGAGCCACATCTCCCTCGCGGGCACCGCGACGATCACGAGGGATGCCGCTCTCATCGAGAAGTTCTGGAACCCGTGGGTGGCCGCGTGGTTCCCCGACGGCAAAGACGACCCCAAGGTCGCCCTTCTGGAGATCACCGCCGACAGCGTGGAGTACTGGCATGTCGACAAGCCCGGTGTGGTGCGTGCCTTCGAATCGGTCAAGGCGCTGATTACGCGCACCACCCCTGATGTGGGCGAGGCACGCGTCGTCGAACTGTAGGCGCTAGGCGCGCTGGCCCGCCGCCGTGCGCTCGACCTCTGCAGCGATAGGCGGCAGCACTCTCGCCATGTACGGCGCCCACCACAGCTTCACGATGAGTTTCACGATCCAGGCGCGGCCGGGCTTGCCGAAGAACGTGTAGGTCCAGCGGATGCGCGTGCCCTCGGCCACCCGCTCGAAGCGCCACTCGGCGCGTGCGCCGAGCACGAGCATCCCGAACAATTTCTGGAAGCCGCTGAGTTCGTAGGCAAACAGGTTGGGCGAGGTGACATCGGTGATCGTCTCGATCACGTGCCCGCCGTCAGAGAGCATGAGGCGGCGGGTGCGGCCGACCGCATCCCACGACCCCGACTGGTCGCGCACCTCGACGACCGCGGGCAGTGGCCCGAACTTGGGGTAAAACCCGGTTGGGTCGATGGGGCCGGATATCTCGAAGCTCTGCTTCGGGGTCGCCTGGGCCACGGCATCCACTGTCGCACTCGCACTGTTGGTCACAACCCCTATTCGTAGCAGGTGCTTGACACGGTTGGCCCTGTTTTCTATTCTGTAACCCATTGCTTCTAAAACCGAATGGTTATCAATGGAAACGGATCAGCTCTCGAGCGTCTTTGCGGCCCTCGCAGACCCGACGCGTCGCGCGCTCCTGCAGCGGCTGACTGCGTCTGACGCGAGCGTCGCCGAACTCGCTGAGCCGTTTGCGATGAGCCAGCCCGCCATCTCCAAGCACCTCAAGGTGCTCGAGCAAGCGGGCCTGATCTCGCGCAGCCGAGTGGCCACCGCACGCTACAGCCACCTCGAGGCGCGGCCCCTCAAGGAGGCGACTGAGTACATGGAGCGCTACAAGAAGTTTTGGAACAGTTCGTTCGACCGCCTCGATGCCGCCCTCGCGGCCTACCAGAAAGACAATGACAATGACTGACTACATTCCCGCGGTCACCGACGACGACGTCTACATCACGAGGAGCTTCGACGCTCCTGTTGCCGTCGTGTGGAAGTTCTGGACCCAGCCCGAGCTGCTCGCACAGTGGTTCGGCCCGCACGCCGTGTCTGTCGACCCTGCAACCGTGCAGGTCGAGCCGCGCGAAGGCGGCGCCTGGAACCTCGACATGCATGACGAGAACGGTGTCTACCCGCTTCGCGCCACCCTCGTGCGCGTGATCGAGCACGAGTACCTCGAGGGAAGAATCACGGGAGCCGACGTCGACGTCGTGCTGCGAGTGCAGTTCCATGATCACGGAGAAAAGACGCGCATTACCCTGCACCAGGGCCCCTTCGATACTGTCGAGTTTCTCGACGCGACTCGCGCGGGCTGGGCCGAATCGTTCGAGAAGATCGACACCATCATTGCGGGAGGAGCAGCATGACCACGCTGACCACGACATCGAAAGATGGCACGACCATCGCTTACGAGAAGATCGGATCCGGGCCCGCGCTCGTGCTGGTCGACGGGGCCATGTGCTACCGCGAGTTCGGCCCGTGTCGATCCGCGGCCGAATACCTCGCCGACAAGTTCACCGTCTATTTCTATGACCGTCGCGGTCGAGGCGAGAGTGGCAACACCGAGCCCTACGCACCCGAGCGTGAGTACGAAGACTTGGCGGCCGTTATCGACGCGGCCGGCGGCGACGCCTATGTACTCGGATACTCATCGGGCGGAGCCTTGGCACTGCAGGCCGCGGCATCCGGCGTGCCGATGAAAAAGCTTGCGTCGTATGAAGCGCCATACGTCGGCATCACCGCCAAGCACGGCGTAACGCCCAACTACCTCGACGAGCTGAACGCGCGCCTCGCCAAGGGCGACAATGGTGGCGCGGTGGGCTACTTCATGGTCGACATGGTGGGCGGCCCCGCGTTTCTGCCCCTCATGATGCGCCTGATGCCGAAGGTCTACCGGCAGCTCAAAGCGGTGGCACCCACGCTGCCCCACGACACTCGCGTGATGAACACCTTCACCGTGCCGAAAGACCTGCTCGCGCGCGTCACGGTGCCGACTCTTGTCATGGGCGGCAGCAAGGCCAAGCCCAACATGGTCAAGGCCGTACAGGATGTCGCGGCGGCAGTTCCTGGCTCCGTGCACAAGACCCTCGCGGGCCAGACGCACCAGGTGAGCAACGAGGCCATTGCCCCGGAGCTGGTCGCCTTCTTCCGCTAGCTCCAGGGACCGGATGATCCGGCGGGGTAGGTCTCGAGCGGAACGGCGTTCTTTCGCCACGCCGTCAGCACGGGCTCGACAATGCGCCAGCACTCCTCCGCGACATCCCCGCGCACCGACAGGGTGGGGTCGCTATCGAGAAGGCCGTCGATGACTTCGCCGTAGGCGCTGAGCTCGCCCGCACCGAGCTCGGTGTGAAGCACGACGCGATCCAGCGTGAACGGGTCGCCCTCACCGTTGATCACGAGATCGAGGTCGACGTGCGCGGGCTTCATCGAGATGCGCAGCTGGGAGGGGCCGGCCGCGCCGGTGAGCCCTGTCGGCAGGTGGGGCACCTCGCGGAAGGTCACGAGAATCTCCTGCACGGCGTCGCCGAGAGCCTTGCCAGAGCGCAGGATGAAGGGCACCCCGGCCCAGCGCCAGTTGTCGATCGCGAGGGTGATCTCGGCGAGTGTTTCTGTTGCCCGGCTCGGGTCTACGCCAGCTTCGTCGACATAGGCGGGCAACTTTCGGCCGTCAATCGCTCCCGCGCCGTACCGCGCCCGGCGGCTCGAGGTGCCGTTCTTCTTCCACGGCCGGGTGGCACGAAGAACTTGTGCCATCGAGCCACGCAGGTCGTCGGCATCCACGGTCGATGGCGGCTCCATGGCCGCGAGCGCGAGCACAAGCAGCAGGTGGCTCTGAATCATGTCGGTGAGGGCGCCAGCCTTGTCGTAGTACCCGGCGCGACCTTCCAGTGCGAGCGTCTCGTCGAACGTGATCTCGACTTTCTCGACGTTGGGGGCCGAGAACAGCGGCTCGAAGATGCGGTTGGCGAAGCGCAGCCCCAGCAGGTTGAGCACGGTCGACTTGCCGAGAAAGTGGTCAACCCGAAACAGCTGCGTCTCGGGCAGCATCGTCTCGAGCATGCGATTGAGCTTCTGCGCGCTCGCGAGGTCGGTGCCGAACGGCTTCTCAAGGGCGAACACGATGCCCGCCGGCAACTCCACCTCGGACAGCGCCTCGCAGGCCAGCTCGGCGATCGCCGGGGGCAATGCGAAGTAGAGGGCGATGCGACCCGGGGCGGCCGCGAGCACCTTGCGCAGGTCATCGGCGTTGGTCGCGTCCCCCTGGATGTACGTCGAGGCCTTCGCCACGGATGTTGCAGCCGTCGACTTCTCGCCAGCAAACGCCGTTGTCACTCGCGAACGCCATGCGGCAGCCGTCATGGGCTCGCGGTCGACCCCGATGATGTTCAGCGGCTGAGTTCGGGCGGAGCCGAGAAACGATGCCACGCCCGGCAGCAGGAGGCGCGCCGTGAGGTCTCCCCCGGCTCCGAGAATCACGAGGGTGTCAATGCGTTGAGCCATTCTGCGAACCTATCCGACTTCTGCGAGCCTGCGCTGGAGGTATCGGCGCTCGGGCTCGGATCTCACGAACTTGAGCGCCTCGGCATAGGCGGCGGCCGCGTCATCCGCGCGGCCGAGCCTGCGCAGAAAGTCGGCGCGCGCGGCGGGCACCAGGTAGTAGCCGGGCAGCCGGGCGGCTACGGCGTTCACGGCGTCGAGCCCCGCCGCCGGCCCCGTGAGCGCTCCCCACGCAATGGCCCGGTTGAGGGCTATCACGGGCGAGGGGTCGAGCCTCACGAGATCGTCGTAGGCCTGCACGATGTCGGCCCAGTTGGTCTCAGCGAACGTTGCCGCCTCGGCGTGCGTTGCAGCAATCACAGCCTGCAGTTGGTAGGGGCCGATTCTGCCGCGCCTGAGAGCTGCGGTGAGGATGCCCGTGCCGTCGTCAATCGAGGGGGCGTGCCAGAGTGACCGGTCCTGCTCCTCCAGGCTCACGAGGTCTCCCGATGCATCCACGCGCGCGAGTCGCCGCGAGTGCTGCAGCAGCATGAGCGCGAGCAGACCCGCAGCCTCTGGCTCGTCGGGCATGAGGGCCACGAGCACTCGCGCCACGCGGATCGCCTCGTCGGCCAGGTCGACGCGCACGAGCGTGTCACCCGAGCTCGCCGCGTAGCCCTCCGAGAACAGCAGGTACAGCACGGCGAGCACCCCGGGCAGGCGCTCCCCCAGCAGGTGCCCCTCGGGCACGCGGTACGGAATGCCCGCGTTGGCGATCTTTGCCTGCGCTCTCACCAGGCGCTGGGCAAGGGTCGGCTCGGGCACGAGAAACGCGCGCGCAATTTCGCCCGTGGTGAGCCCCGCTACGGTGCGCAGCGTGAGCGCGACCCTCGCCTCCATCGTCAGGGCCGGGTGACAGCACGTGAAGATCAGTCGGAGCCGGTCGTCGGTGATGTCGTCGGCCGGCAGCTCGTCGAGTTCGGTCATGATCGCGACATCCCTCAGTTTCGAGGCCTCGGTGCTCGACCGGCGCAGCTTGTCGATGGCGCGATTTTTCGCCACCGTCGTGAGCCACGCGCCCGGATTGCGCGGTACGCCGTCAACCGGCCACCGTGTGAGTGCCGACTCGAACGCGTCGGCGGTGCAATCCTCGGCGAGGCTCCAGTCGCCGGTTACCCGGATGAGCGTGGCGACGATGCGCCCCCACTCCTCCCGGTGCACCCGGCTGAGTGCCGCGCCGGTCTGCTCGCTCAGAGCCCCAGCGGCCAGACCGGCCGAATCTCAATGATGCCGCCCCACGCCTGCGGGTGGCCGCGCGCGATATCAATCGCTGCGTCGAGGTCGTCCGCTTCGATCACGTCGAAGCCGGCGATGTACTCCTTGCCCTCGGTGAAGGGACCATCGGTGACGATCAGTTCGCCATTGCGTACCCTCACCGTCGTCGCATCCGAGGCCGGACGCAGCCGGTCACCGGCCAGCCATACCCCCTTGGCATCGACGTCGGCGCCCCACTGCTCGATCGTGGGATAGTTCGGATCCTGCGCTGCGGTGGGGTCGGGCGTGTAGTCCGAGTCGAATCCGATCAGGAACAGATATTGCATGGTGGTTTCCTCCTTGTAGGAACGTTACGCATGGGCGACGAACGGGTGGGCGTATTTTCGACATCGCACGAAGATTTCTCGGGGAAGATGTCAGCATGAACACTTTTGGCCGCAGGCTTGGCAAGGCCCTCATCGTTCTCGTGGTCGCCCTCGTGCTCATTACGGTGGGCTTCCTGTTCTGGGCCAACCTGGTAATGCGTGGCGAGCGCGAGGCCGCCCTCGAGGTGTGGCAGAACCCCGCGATCTCGGTCACCTCAACCGACCACTCGATCGTGCTTGAGCCCACGGGCGAGGCATCCGGTGACGGGCTGGTCTTCATCCCCGGGGCCAGGGTCGACCCCTATGCCTACATGTTCACGCTGTCTGGCATCGTCGAGGAGAGCGGGGTGACCGTGGTCATCACCAAGCCCACGCTCAACCTCGCGTTCTTCGACCAGAGGCCGCTCTCGCTCTTCACGGGCGACGCTCCCGATGTCACCTCCTGGGCGGTCGGCGGTCATTCACTCGGGGGCGTTCGCGCGTGCCAGCTTGCCGATTCCCCGGATGTTACAGGCCTCGTGCTGTTCGGAAGCTACTGTGCCAACGACCTTTCCCAGACCTCCCTCAGGGTGCTCTCGATAGCCGGAAGCGAAGACGGCCTGAGTACGGCCGACAAGATCGACGCGGCCGCTCCCCTGTTGCCGAGTGACACCGACTTCGTCGTTATCGAGGGCCTCAACCACGCGGGCTTTGGTAACTACGGCGTGCAGTCGGGCGACGGCGTCGCGACGATCTCGAGCGACGAAGCCCGGGCGAGCATCACCGAGGCGCTAACGGGTTTCTTCGGGAACGACGGTTAGCCCCGCCGCGGTCGGTGCCGCGTCGACCGCGGGTCCACGGTGGCCCCACGTCATCCACACCCACACGAGGATGCCCACGATGAGCGTGCCGAGCACCGCCACGAGCACGTAGGGCAGGTCATTGTTGGCGATCGCCGCATAGGCAACCAGCAATGGCAGGTTGAGCACAGCCACGATCAGCACGGAACTGAGTGTTGTCGCCCACGGCCGACGAACCTTTCCGCCCCTGAGGATCAGACCGCTCACAAGAAAGCCGAGCACGATCAGCACGAGCGATCCGATGAGAAACCCGAAGAACACACCGCTCAACAGCCCGCCGGCACTATCGAAGAACTCGCCAGCCCCTGCCGTGACCTGCTCGGCGATGCTCGCCGCGGAGACGCCCAGCAGTGAGACGAGCAGTCCCCCCAACAGCACGAAGCCGAGGGTGATCCACCCCGCCGCGAAGAGCAGATGGCCGAAGATTCCCGCGAACACGGCCGCGACGACCTGCCCGGCCGTGAGTCTGGCTTTAGTCATGCCCCATTGTTGACGAGGGGGCTACGCCGTCACAACCCGCCTGAGCACCGTGCGCTCGACGAACGTCCACGTTGTTGTCGTGGCGAGGTAGATCGTGGCGGCGAGCGGCACGAACGATGCGAACACGACGGTAAGAAACGGCAGCCAGCTGAGCACCGCGGTCACCTGCGTCATGGCTGCCGGGGTGCCCTCGGCAAGCGGTGGCGTCGCCCGCACCGCGGCCCGGCGCGACAGCCACGCCACGACCGCGATGATGAGAAGCAATACGGCGAACACAGCGAGGTGTGAGACGCCGATGCCCGCCCCGACCGCGTTCACGAGCGACGTTCCGAGCGGAGCGCCGAACAACGTGTGGGTCAGCAGCTCGTTGGCGTGACCATTGATCGTGGGAACGATGAACAGCCCGTAGAGCAGGGTCAGAACCGGCGCCTGAAGCAGGGTGGGCATGATGCCGGCAAGTGGTGATGCCTTTTCGGATGTGTAGAGCTCAAGGGTCTTGCGCTGCAGCAGCTCGCGGTTGTTTTTGTACTTCTTCTGCAGTTGCTGCAGTTGGGGCGCAAGCCTACGGCGGGTGATCTCGGCCCGCACCTGCGAGAGGCCGACGGGGATGAGCACGGTGCGCACGAGGGCCGTGAGCACGACGATCGCGAGGGCCGCACTGTTGGCGCCCGCGAGCGGTGCGAGCCAGCTCGAGAGCGTCATGACGAGTTGATAGGCCACGTCGAGTGCCGTGGCAATGGGGGCGAACGAGTAAAAATCCATGGGAGTCTCCCTGAAGTCGAGTGAAGGATGGGCCGTCTGGCCGCACTCCTCCCCCGACGGGAGACGAAGTCACGCGGCCGAGAGTGCCCGTCCCGGCGCACGCGACAGCGGGCGACCCGGAGTGGAGGGATGCCGCGGCGAGGCCATGCCTGTCATCGACTCGCGGTGCGCTCGAGCCCGACCACCCACGGTGATCTCGCGGCCGCGCACCGCTGCGCCAGCGTGCTGGGCACCGAGAACAACGCTGACCGCGACGAGGGCGATACCGAAAGCGATGCTGGCGGTCGAGCCGCCCTGGGCGACAGCGAGCGCGACAAAGGCGAGCGTCGTCATCATGACGATTCGGTCGCGCATCCACCGCATACTGAGACCGTACTACCGAATGGAGAGCAGTGGCGAAGCCCCTCGCTGATATCACCGTGCCCGACCTCACGGGAAAGCTCGCGCTCATCACGGGTGCCAACAGTGGGCTCGGGCTGGGGCTTGCGGGTCGCCTCGCTGCCGCAGGGGCCGAGGTGATTCTCGCCGTGCGTGATCCCGCGAAAGGCGCCGCCGCTGTGGCCTCGATAGAACGGGATATTCCGGGGGCTGCGCTGGGGGTGCGACAGTTCGACCTCACGTCGCTCTACAGCGTCGCCCGGCTCGCTTCGCGGCTCGTCGCAGAAGGCCGCCCGATCGACATTCTCGTCAACAGTGCGGGAATCATGATGCCACCCGAACGCCAGGAGACGGCCGACGGCTTCGAGCTCCAGTTCGGGGGAAACTACCTCGGTCACTTCGCATTGACGGCGCAGGTGCTTCCACTGCTGCAGCAGGCACGTGCCCCGCGAGTGGTATCGCTCAGCTCGGCGCTCGCGCGGCAGGGACGATTGCAGTGGGACGACCTCCAGAGCGACAAGAAGTACTCGCCGAGCCGAGCGTACGGTCTCTCAAAGCTCGCCATGTTGATGTTCGCACGCGAGCTTCAGCGCCGAAGCGATGCAGCGGGGTGGGGCATCCTGAGCACTGCGGCGCATCCGGGCGCCACAAAGACGAACCTGCAGTCGACGGGACCCAAGCAGTTGGGCGAGAACATCCAGACCCGGCTGATGGATGCGACGATGGGGTTGACCTTCATGTGGCAGGAGGTCGCCCAGGGCATTCTGCCCGCGTTGTTCGCGGCAACGAGCCCGGATGCCACGCCCGGCGCCTACTACGGCCCGAAAGGGCTGCTCGAACTCACCGGTGCCCCCGGACTGTCGAGCATTCCCAAGGCCGCCCTGAGCGCAGACGACGCCGAGAGGCTATGGAACGTGTCCGAAAAATTGACGGGTGTGAGTTATCCCCAACACGTTTGACCCCCGTTGTGTCGTCAGCAATTAACCGCGGTAGTCGATACGGTCTACCTATGCATTCGTGGAGGGACGATGTCAGCGACACCGCGCAGGCCGAACTGGATCGACTCCTCGACTCGGCCTTGAGGGTGGCGCAGGGCAAACTGGGGCAAGCGGCTGAATTCGAGCCCGTGGCGATTTTGATGGACGTCGACGGGAGGGTGCTCGAAATGGCCCTCGATACGTCGACCCTCGGCAAGCATCCCGACATGCAAACGCTTATCGACAGCGCCCTCGTCAACCTGCGCCAAATCAAGAAGTCGGCTCGCTGCACCGCGCTCATCATCAACACACGCCTGAGCAAAGAGAAGACCGACGCGATCGAGATCCGTCTCGAACACGGCGAGGGCGCCTCGCTCGTGGTGCTCCAGCGCTACAAACGAGCGAGCTTCGGCAACCGCGTGGACTACGGCGAGGTCAGTCTTTTCTCCAGCAGGGCCGTCGTCTGGGCTTAGCGACGTAGGCTTGAAGCCCTACGACGAGGGGGTGCCGGCATGATCGAGTTTTTCATCATCAACGGCCCGCTCATCCAGGTCATTGCGATCCTGGTCGGGGCACTCGCCCTCGCAAGCTTCATCGTGTGGTGCGTTGTTGGCCTCGTGCTGTGGTTCGTGCCCGGCACCCACGACACGAAAGCAGAACAGGAGTCGACGGAATGGTTCGACGAATAGAGCCGGCGGCCGGCCAGGAGTCGGTGTGGGATTATCCGCGACCTCCGCGGGTGGAGGAGTCGGGCGAACGCGTGGTGGTTCGGCTGGGCGGCTCGGTGATCGTCGACACCCGCGACGTGGTGAGGGTGCTCGAGACGAGTCATCCGCCCGTCTACTACCTGCCGCGTTCGGCCTTCGCCGACGGTGTGCTCGAACCCGCCGCGGGCAGCAGCTTCTGCGAGTTCAAGGGGGCTGCACGGTACCTCACCCTGCGCTCGCAGCAGGCGACCGCCGAACGGGCCGCGTGGTACTACCCCTCACCCTCCCCCGGCTACGAAGTGCTCGCCGATCGGGTCGCCGTGTATCCCGCTGCGATGGACTCGTGTGAGGTCGACGGCGAGACCGTGGTGCCGCAGGCCGGAGGCTTTTACGGAGGCTGGATTACGAGCCGAGTGGTGGGCCCCTTCAAGGGCGAACCGGGCACGATGGGGTGGTAGTCGAGCGTTAGGCGAATTCGCTGCTCGGCAGGTCTTTCTCGTCGTCGCGGATCGCGCGCACAATTCGTTCGGCGACGGCGTCGGGAGACAGCCCCACGCCGAACGCGGGGGGCGTGCCCTGGATTGCCCGCTGCGACAGGCCCGTTTCGGTGTGGCCGGGGCGCGCGTCGATGATGCGGATGCCCGACCGCCGCAACTCGCGAGCCGCCGCCTTCGTGAACGCCGACAGGGCGGACTTCGCGGCCGAGTATGCCGCAATCCCCGCCGTGGGCGACTCGGCGACGACACCGCTCAGGGTGACGATGAACGGCGCGTGCCCGTGCTCGGCCGACGCGGCCAGCAGCGGCGTCGCATCGCGAATGAGCTGCATGGGACCGGTCGCGTTCACCTCGAAGAGCTCCTGCAGAGTGTCGTTCCGCACGGCATCCGCGGCACCAAAGGCCACGACCCCGGCAGCGATCACCACTCCGTCGAGCCGACCGTGACGCAACACCACCTCCGCCAGTGCGCTGGCGATGCTCGCGGGGTCGCGCAGGTCGATCGCGACACCGCCCGGCTGCGGCGAACGCGACCCCCTGATGACGGTCGCACCCGCTTCGGCAAGCTGCCCCGAAAGCCGGGAACCGAGGTCGCCCGAAGCGCCGACGACGAAGACAATGGCACCCGATAGTTCGCTCACGGTCCCAGCGTATGTCTGCTGGCACTGGCGGCGGCCTGTGGGGAGTCGTAGCCTGACACCATGACTGGCCTGGGCGAGTACGACGCTGCACTAAACCGAGCACACGAGCTGACCAATAAGTGGCTCGAGTCGATACCGACGAGGGATGTCGCATTCTCCAAGTCCGCGGGCGACCTGGGCTTCGACTTCCCCCTGCAGCCCGAGCCGATGCAGCCCGTGGCCGTCGTGGATGAACTCGCGCGGCTCTCAGAGCCGGGGCTCATGGCAATGCCCTCCGGCCGTTTCTTCGGCTGGGTCATCGGCGGCACCCTGCCTGCCGCGCTCGGCGCGGACTGGCTCGTGAGCGCATGGGACCAGAACGCCGCCATGCGCTTCGCCACGCCCGCGACCGCGGCCGCGGAGCAGCAGGCCGGCGAGTGGCTGCTCGACATTTTGGGGCTGCCGCCCGAGTCAGACGTCGGATTCACGACGGGTGCGACCATGGCCAACTTCACCGGCATCGTGGCGGGACGCGGTGACGTGCTGAGGCGAGCAGGCTGGGACGAGCACACTCACGGCCTCCAGGGCGCCCCGAAGATCACCGTGCTCGCGGGGGCCGAGCGTCACGCCTCGGTCGACCTCGCCCTGCGCTACGCGGGCCTCGGGTTGCCGCAGCTCGTCGCCGCCGATGAGCAGGGTCGCATCATCCCGAGCGCGCTGCGCGACGCGCTTGAAGGCATAGACGGCCCCGTCATGGTGATGTTGCAGGCCGGCAACCTGCACTCCGGTGCCATGGATCCGATGCGCGAGAGCATCACCATCGCTCACGAGCACGGCGCCTGGGTGCACGTCGATGGGGCGTTCGGACTGTGGGCCGCCGCGAGCCCGACCTATCGCGACATCATCGATGGCGTCGAACTCGCAGACTCGTGGGCGACCGACGCGCACAAGACGCTCAACGTTCCCTACGACTGCGGAGTGTCGATCGTGCGCAGTGCCGAGGCCGTGCGCGCCGCCTTTGGCACGCGTACGAGCTACCTCATCAATCCCGACGAGCAGGGCCCCGGTGATCCCTTCGAGAAGGTTCCCGACTTCTCGCGCCGCGCTCGTGGCGTGCCCGTCTGGGCAGCCCTCAGGTCATTGGGAAAAAACGGCGTGATCGCCCTCGTCGATCGACTCGGCGGTCACGCTCGCACCCTCGCCGCCGGGATCGGCGACCTGCCCGGAGCAGAAGTGCTCAACGACGTGGTGTTCACGCAAGTGAGTCTCGCGTTCGGCGACGATGAGCGCACCAACGAGGTCACCCGCAACCTCATCGACGAAGGCCACATCTGGATGAGCGGGTCACACTGGGCCGGCCGCGACATCCTTCGTATCTCGGTCTCGAACTGGTCGACCGACGACGACGACGTCGCAGACGCGATCGCAACTGTCGCGCGGGCGATGCGGTGATCTCCGATACGGCAGACGAGCTCTACGACCTGCACCCCAGCGAGTTCACGGCCGCGCGCAATGCCGCTGCGAAGGACTCGCCGGATCGCGCCGAGATCATGGCCCTGGCGAAGCCGTCGGCGGCCGCGTGGGTCGTCAATCTGCTCGTTCGGCAGCGTAACGCCGACGTGACGGCGGCCCTCGAGTTGGGCGAACAGCTGCGCGAGGCACAGGCCGACCTCGACCGTGCGTCACTCGCCGAGTTGACCAAACAGCGCCGCGCGCTGGTCGCGGCGCTTGCGAGGCAGGGCGCCGATCTCGCCGAGGTGCGGGGCCACAAGGTGTCAGCCGCAGCGGTCGAAGAAGTTGCGCAGACGCTGCAGGCGGCCATGGCCGACGCGGATGCCGCGGCCGCCGTCAGCTCCGGACGATTGGTGCGGTCACTCGAAGCCATTGGCCTGAGTGTGGATCTGGAGGGAGCGGTCGCGGGCGACGACGCGAGGCCCCGGGCACGGGCATCCGCCCCCGCCGATGAACTCGAAGAGAAACGCGCCGAGAAGCGTCGACGTGAGGCGCAGGCGCGGGCCGCGCTCGAGGCCGCCGAGACCGAGCACTCGAAGGCGGAGCGACGGGTGGCCGATGCCCTGCGCGCCCGTGACGCTATCGAAGAGCACTTGGCAGCGGCCCAGGAGACGGTCAAGAGCATCAAGCGCAGCCTCGCTGAAGCCGAGAAGCAGTTGAAGGCAGCGTCGTCGGAGCGCGACGAAGCCGAGGCGGCCGCCCGAACGGCTCGCCTCGGCGTGTCACAACCGGACTAGGGGCGCTGGCCGCCGCCTGGCCCGCCCTGGCCACCCGCCATGCCGGCGGTGGCCGTGCCCTCGGTCACCGTCACCGCGGAGGAGCCGCCAACGGTAACCGAGTAGTTCGCCCCATCCGCTAGGACGGCTGAGGAGAACACCACTGACGAGAACGACTTCGTCGCCGTGAACTCGTAGACGACCGTGCCGCTCGAATCGAGAAGCTGCACGACATCTCCCGATGCGCCCGAGGCGAGCGCTGAAATCCACGATTGGGTGCCGTCGGTGGGCGACACCGCCATGCCGGCACTACCCACCGCGAGCACGGTGCCGCCCGACACCGTGAGCGTGCCGTTGACGTCGAGCGCGCCGTTGCCGTCGTTGGTCGGGCCGTTGACGATGAGCGTGCCTGCCGTGATCACGGCCGACCCGTTTGAATCGAAGCCGTCGCCGTCGGCGTTGATGACGGTCGTTCCTCCCGAGATCGTGATGAGCTCGCCCGTGTCGCTCATCCCGCCGCCCTCGCCCGTGCTCGCGGCGTTGCCAGAGGCGTTGAGGCCATCGTCGCTCGAGGTGACCTGCACGTCGCCCGACGCGACCGTGATGGCGGGCGCCTCGATGCCCTCGTACGACGAGGTGATGTCGAGGGTGCCGTCGCCGTCCAGCACGACGAGCGTGTCACCGTGAACCCCGTCATCCGTAGCAGCGATCGAGACATCCCCGCCGGTCTGCACAACGTCGGTGAGTGCGTCGATGCCGTCGTCGGAGGCGGTCAGCGCGATCGTGCCACCGTCGATCCAGACGTAGCCACGGGTGGCGTCTTCGCCGTTGTCGCTCTTCAGGGCGTCGCCGCCCGCGGTAGCCCGGATGGCGCCGCCCTTGACGACAAGTGAGTCCTTACCGCGCAGCGCGTCGTCGACCGCGTTGATGGCGAGAGTTCCCGACAGGATCACGAGGTCATCTTCGCTCGTGATGCCGTCATTGCCGTTGGCGTTCACCGTGAGGGTGCCGTCGCCCGAGATCGTGAGGTCGGCCTCGCTGAAGATCGCCGCGTTCACGTCTGCGTCGGACGCGTAGCTGGAGGTGTCGCTCACTGCGTTGTCGCCCGTGAGGGAAATGACGACATCATCGGCGCTCGTGACCGCAATTGCGGCGGTCGTCGAGCTGGAGATCGTGGCGTTGTCGAGCACGAGGGCGACAACCGCATCGTCGGGGGCGGCCACGACCACCTGGCCGTCGAGATCTCCCGACAGCGTGTAGGTGCCGGCGGCGGTGATCGTGACGGTGTCACCGTCTACCGTGACGCCGTCGGTGGCGGTCGGACTCGAGAGGCTGATCGCGACCGAGGTCGTCGCATCCCACTCGTCGTCATTCACCGTTGTCGAGTTCTCGTTCGCGTCGAGCACGGCCTGGGCGGCGAGTCCACCCTGAGACGATTCGACGGTTTCGATGCTCGTCGCCGTCGACGGTGCGCTGGACTCGGCAACTGCAGTGCAGCCGGCCAACACCACACTGCCCAACAGGAGGCCGGTCGCGGTCAGTAGATAGCGGTTCTTTGTCATGAGGTGTCCTTAGAAGTGGCGGCGCAGAACGCGCGCCCATTTGTTTGAGGGGAGGTCTGAACGCAGGGCGGCGAGGCCCGTGCCGAACTTGGAGATCGTGGCCGGGCGGTGCCCGTGCGACCACAGCAACCGGTCGAACTCCGACGTGCGCGAGCCCGACTTGGTCTCGATGATCATGAGGTTGGGGGTGGAGCGAGTGGACCCCGACGCCACCTCCCACGCGAGTTCGGTGTCGAGCGTGACCCGGCTCGCCGAGCCCGGCAGAAACAGCGTCATGCGGTTGTAGCGCGTGACCAGCGTGGGAACCAGGTCGAGCTGCGCGGCGTGATCGATTCCGAGGCTGTCGAGCGCGGCATCCGCGTACTCGCGGCCTTCGGCCGTCAACACGTCGCGGTGCTCGATGTCGTACTCGAGACGATCCTTGACGGTGGTCGAGCGTGCACCTCGGGTCTTCATTTCGAGAAAGGATGTTGCGCTGTCGACGTAGTTGCGGGTGCGCAGCTTGAACCGCCGCCGTCGGGCGTGGGCTGCCATGCGATAGCTCAGCAGGTCGGGAGTGTCGAAATAGACGGACTCGTAGGCAAGGTCGCGCTCCCCCGCAATCTCGAGCACCCGCGTCGTCGGGTCGAGATCGGCGAGCACCTGGTCGGCATCACCGCGGTCGAGCACGTACTTGCGGTCGACTCTCGTCTGTAGCGACGCAACCTCAACGAGTTGTTCGAGGGTGATGGTGTCGAGGGCGGCGGTCATCGGGTCACCTCGAGCGCCGCTGCGACATCCGCGCCAACCTGGTACCTGACCTCGACGGTCGTGGAGTCGTTCACGAGATCGAGGTGCTGCACCGTTACGCGATGCACACGCCCGCCGAGCATCCGTTCGAGGGCAAGCCTCAGGTCGATCTCGTTGGTGTAAGCGGTATCGAGTACGACCGTTTGCAGGCGGTATTGCCTGAACAGCCGCGGGTTGTCGCCCACGAACAGCACCAGCATGATGAGCGCCATGAGCCCGACGATGAGTGGGTTGACAGTGGTGGAGAGGCCAGCGAGCAGGCCGAGCGCGAGCGCGGCGAAGTAATACGCGACCTCGTGCTGGGCGATCTCAGACGACCGCAGACGGATGATCGAGAGCACACCGAACAGCCCGAGGCCGAGCCCCAGACCCACCTCTGTTGTGCCGAGCACGGCCGACACCGCGAGCACCCCCACGTTCACGACGAGGTACGCGACCACGAGGTCACGGCGACGGTGACGGGGGAAGTACAGTGCGAATGTCATCACCGAGACGGCGACGAGGTCGATTGCGATCATGATTGTCTGTTCCATGACAACCATCAGGCCAGTCGGCCCTATGACATCCCTATGAGGCGCGTGAGAGTGCCGTGAGACTTAGTCGTCCTTGCGCGCGAGGATGGTCTCGCGGTCGCGCTGGAGGGAACGCAGGCGCACGGCGGCCGCAGGCCGGGTGATCCAACTGGCGTTCTTGAGTTCGAGTTCGGCTTCTCGCACCCGCACATCGGCGGCGAGCAACAGTGCCTCGAGCTCGGCCTGGTGGCGCTCGCGGGCCAGCTGCTGCTCGCTGACCTTGCGCAGAGATTCGTCACGGTCTTGTGCGCCGACAGCAATCCACGCGGCGCCGACGAGAGTGATGATGCTCGCGATGCGAAAGAACAGCAGCAGACCGATGAAGACCGCGAAGGTTGCCAGCAGGGGGTTGTTCGTGACTCCGCCCACCAGGAGCGAGGTCAGCAACTGCAGCCCGAGCAGTGCGGCGCCACCGAGCAGCGAACCGCCCCACATGCGACGCCAGCGGATCGCTGCGCTCGACAGGTAGCGGTACATAACCACGAGCACGAGCGAGTTGATCACGAACGCGAGAAGCAATCCGCCCGTGCGCACCGATGCCGTGAAGACCCCGGATGCGGTGCTGATGCCCAGCCACTCGGCAACCGCACCGAGCGCTGCCGTGCTGATGACCGAGATCGCCGAGGCGATCAGCAGCACAGCCCCGAACACGAGCGCCGCGAGCAGGTCTCTCGCCTTCAGGAAGACGTAGTTGCGGCGATCCTTCTCCAGCCCAAACACCGTGCGCACGGCCATGCGAGAGAACGTGACCCAGCCGATCGCGGTCCAGATCAAGCCGCCGAGAGCAATCACACCCGCCCACGTGAGCACGCCGGTGCTCGCGGCGGCGGCCTGGGCGAGAGCCTCGGGGGTAACCGCCCCGTTCTCGCCAATGAGGCCCGGGATGACCGTGTTCACAATCGTGATGAGCGCTTCAAGCGTGTACGGCTGCGCCCCGTACCAGAGCACGACGACCGTAAAACCGACGTACAGCGCGGCGAAGACCGCGAACAACGCCTGGTAGGCCATCCCCGCAGCGAGCAGAAAACCGTTCTTGTCGAGAAAGTGGCGCCACACCCGCACTGGATAGAGCACGAGCGTCTTCTTGACGAGGGCGGTGATCTCCTGGGTCATGTGGCTTTTGCGGCGGCCTTCATGGCCTTCTTGGCCTCGCGCACCCGGCCGAGCGAGGCCTCGTCGTAGATGTCGGCGACCGAGATCTCGCTGCCCTCAACCCCGTAGTGTCCGGCGGCCTCGCGCCATCCGGCACCCTCGAAACCGTACTGCTTGCCGAGCAGGGCAAGGAAGATCTTGGCCTTCTGCTCGCCGAACCCCGGCAGCGCCTTGAGCCGCGCGAGCACCTCGGGACCACCGGGGTTGCCGCGCGTCCAGATCGCTGCCGCATCACCGTCCCAGTTGTCGACGATCGCTTGGGACAACGACTGGAGTCGCTCGGCCATCGACCCCGGAAAACGATGAACCGCGGGGGTTTGCTTGAACGCCTCGAGCAGCGCGTCGGGCTTGGTGGCGGCGATGCTCGTTGGCGTCAATTCGCCCAGACGCTCATCCAGCTTCTTCGGGCCCGCGAACGCCGTCTCCATCGTGACCTGCTGGTCGAGCAGCATTCCCGTGAGCAGGGCGAACGGGTTGGTCGTCAGCAGCTGGTCGGCGGCGTCGTCTCCGGTGATGTGCAGGGTCATGGGTTCATCCTCCCATCGACCCCGCTATCGCAGGTAGCAGTCCACGAACAGATGCCCGCGCGCGTCACGCAGTTCGTCGAGGAGCCGATCGATGAGTTTGTTGCTGATCGAACCGGCCTGGATATCGTGCGGGCCCAGCGGCAGGAGCTTGCCCGTGCGCACCCTGATCACCTCCCAGCCGACCGCGCGCAGTGCGCGGTCTTTGCGCCGGTCGACGGGCTCGCGCTTGCCGACGTGTTCGAGGCCGTCGCGACCGGTGGTGTCGTACTCGATCGCGACGCGCAGCTCGGGAATGATGATGTCGGGCCACGCCTCGAGGTGGTCGAAGAACGGACGGGCGAGGCGCACGGCGGTGGCGTCGGCCGTGTAATCCAGTCGCTCTGCCAAGCGGAACTGCAGGTCGGCTTCGGCGGCGGATGCCCGAGCCGGCGCGCACGCGCTGGCGAACGCCTCGCCGAGCTCGCGGCGCGAAGCATCCGACCGGGCGCACAACGGCTTGGGAGGTTTGCGCTTTCGTTCCTCGAAGGGCTTCGCTGGCTTGGGGGTCTTAATCACCGCACCCGTTGCGCACTCGGGGCACCACGTCGAGCGGCGGCGACTTCGGCCGGGCTTCTGGCGCTGCTCCCACGCCGTCGCGACAAACTGGTGACCGACGTCGCACTGCCAGAGAAGCCATACGTCGGCGGCCGGCGGGATCTGGCTGAGCGTGACCCCGCCGTTGAGGTCGGGATGAAACTGGCGCACCAACACCGGATACTGCTGCCACTGCTCGCGAAACTGCCCGACGGCGTAGGGCTTGTCGGTCTGCTTGGACCACTGGCGCCGCGCCCACCACGCCTCGACCTGTTCCGGCATGCCAGCACACTACGAGCGGCCACCGTCACTCGCCTGGCGGGCGCCGGCCGCGTGCCGCGCGACGCCCGCCGCGCCATCGCGGTGCCGCGCCACGCGTTCGCCGCGCCACGCGTTCGCCCCGCCACGCAGTCGCCGCCACGCGTTCGCCGCGCCACCCTGCAGCATCCCTCCACCGAGAACGCCACTTCTGTGCATGTTCGAGCGCGCGCATCCACAAAAGTGGCGTTCTCGGCGCGGGTGAGCACGCTGGCCGCGCGGCGCATCCGCGAGATCGGCTACAGCGGGGCATCCGGCTCCGCGGATGCCCCGCCTCAAGCGACATAGCGGAGTCGCGGCCCCCCACATCTGCGAGAACGCCACTTCTGTGGATGTTTGGGCGCGCGCATCCACAGAAGGGGCGTTCTCGGGCCGAGGAACGCAGGAAGGAAGGAGGGGGGTGGGGATGCAGGGAGGGAAGGAAGAAGTGGAGGTGGGAGGTGGGAGGTGGGAGGGGGGAGGTGGGAGGAGGGAGGAGGGAGGAGGGAGATGGGGAGATGGGCAGGAAGGAAGGAGGGATGCAGGGATGCAGGGCAGGAAGGAAGGGGGATGCAGGCAGGAAGGCGACGCCGCGCTAGGCGCGCACGCGCGACGCAACCGGCAGTGCCACAAGGGCGAGCAGTGCCGTGAAGCCCAGGGCGGCCGCGAAGCCCGCACCGGATGGTCCGCCGAAGGCGAGGAAGATGAGCCCGCCGAAGGCGATTGCTGTGGCCCCGCCCGTGGCATCCGTGATCGACATGGCCGCGCTGTTGAAGCCCTGGTTGCGCTCGTTCGAGTAGCTCAGCACGAGGGTGTTGATGCGCGGGAACAGCAGCCCCATTCCGGCGCCGGCGACGAACCAGCCCGCCGCGGCAACGATCGGCGAGAGCGTGAGGAGCGCGGTGATGAACTGTGTGGAGATTCCGATGACAAGAAGGGTGGCGCCGATGCGCGTGACAGTGGCGTGCGGCATCCGGTCGCCCATGCGGCTCTGGAACTGCGAGCCCGCGGCCCACGAGATCGCGCCGATCGTGAGGATCAGCCCCGCCAACCACGTCGGCAGGTCATATTTCACGTTGAGCATATAAGGCAGGTAAATCTCGGCCGCGAAGAAGCTCGCGGCGATGATGCCGCGTAACAGCACCGTCGACGGCAGCCCGCGACGCGCGAGCAGCGTTCCGACGGGCACGAGCGGGCGCAGGGCAATCACGACGATCACGAACGCCACGGCCACGAGCCACCAGATGTGAAACTCACCGCTCACACTGATGGCGAGAATTGCGACAGCGACCACGAGCGACCAGATGACACTCCACCAGCTCTTCGTCTCCGGCGGAAGCTGCGACGCGGGCATGGTGCGCAGGTGAAGCAGTGCCGGGATGACCGATGCCGACGCCACCACCATAAGACCTGCGACCCCGAGAAACACCCAGTGCCAGCTGAACAGGTCGGCGACCACGCCCGCGACGGGCGGACCGATGAGCGACGGCAACACCCAGGCCGCCGCGAAGGCTCCGAAGATGCGCGGATGCAGCGCCGGCGGGTAAAGCCGCCCCACGACGACATAGAGCGCCACCGTGATCGCGCCGTTGCCGAGGCCCTGCAGCACGCGGCCGACCACGAACACGTCCATGCTGAGGGCGGTGCCCGACACGAGCAAGCCCGCGAGAAACACCACAAGGGCAATGATCAGCGGGCGTACGGGGCCATTGTTGTCGGAGAGGCGGCCTGCGACGACCATTCCGATGACGCTTGCGGCGAGGGTGCCCGAGAAGGCGAGCGAGTAGAGCGACTCACCGTCGAGATCGCGGGCGATCGTCGGCATGATCGTGGTGACCGCGAGGGTCTCGAAGGCGCCGAGAAAGATGAGGGCGATCGAGCCGATCGTCGTCCACAGCAGGCCCGGAGAAAGAATGGTCTGCTTGGTGGTGCTCATCGTGCGTCCAGCCTAGGCCGGTACGCCGACGTCAGCTTCCGACCACGAGCGCGCGGATGATCTCCTCGGGCAGTTTCGGCACGCGGTTCTCGTCGCACAGGCCATTGACCTCCTGGCCCGTGTCGGTGAGTTGCGTGTAGCAAAAGCCAGAGAGCACGGGCGAGGCGTGGATCGCGCCGAAGATCGACTCGAGCTTCTCGCGCAACTCGCTCGCGGTGTGCGCAGTCGAGTAGCCCCAGTCACCGTTGGTGCCGCCGAGGCGTACTCCCCCGAACTCCGTGAGCATGATGGGCGCGTCTCCCGCGTGAGCTCCGGGAGCGAGCATCCGCCGACCCGGTGCGCCGACTCCCGCGATGAGCTCGTCGATCGCGGCGGCGCTGCCGTAACGCTCGCGCAGAACCTCGCCAACGCCCTCATAGTCGTGGATCGTGGTGATGTCAGAGCCAGTGTGCTCCCAGCCGTCGTTCGAGATAACCGGGCGACTCGGGTCGAGCGCGCGGGTCAACTGGGTGAGGGCGAGCGAGTAGGCGGCCTGCGCGGGATCGCGTGACACGTGCTGAATGCCCCACGACTCGTTGAACGGCACCCACGTGATGATGCTCGGGTGCGAGACCTGCGATCGCACGATGCGGATCCAGTCTGCGGAGTACAGCTCGATCGCGCGCGCCGAGAACTCGTAGGCCGCGGCGGCCTCGGCCCACACGGTAACACCGAGCTCGTCGCACAGGGCGAGGTAGCGCGGGTCTTCGACCTTCTGGTGAATACGAATCGAGTTGAAGCCGAGGCGCTTGATGAGCTCGATCTCGCGGCGCATGGCATCGATGCTCGGCGCCGTGAAATGCGAGGTGGGCCAGTAGCCCTGCTGCAGCACCGAGCGCACCGGGAACGGACGGTCGTTGAGCAGAAACTGCCCGTGACCGATCGATACGCTGCGCAGCCCCACGTATGAGGCGACCGCGTCGCCCGTCGAGAGCGCGACCGTCGCCTCGTGCAGCCGCGGAAAGTCGGGCGACCACAGCAACTCCTCGGCGGCCTGCCCGTTGCGCAGGGTGGCAATCGGCACGTCGACGACGACGCGATCGGAGTCGGTGTCGACTGTCAGCCGGCTGAGTCCGGCGAGGTCGATTGACACGGTCACGGGCGCGGTTGGGCGCGCGGAGAGGGCCACCTCAAGGTGGACTCTCGCGCCCGCGACATCCGGTGTCCACGCAAGGTCGGTGATGTGCAGGTCGGGCACGACCTCGACCCAGACGCTGCGCCAGATTCCCGTGGTGCGGTGGTACCAGATCGCGTGCGGCTTCTCGTGCCAGTCCTGCTTTCCGCGAGGGATCTGCGCGTCGAGCGGGTCATCCTGCGCCCGCACCACGACGACGCCGTCGGTGATCGCGTGGGTCACGTCGAAGCTGAAGGCGGTCTGCCCGCCCTCGTGGCGACCGACGAACGTGCCATCGACCCAGACATCGGCAATGCGGTCGACCGCGCCGAAGTGCAGGATGACGCGCTGCCCCGCGGCGGCACGCGAGGTGACCGCAATGCGGTACCACACCACCCGATGAAACCCGGTGTCGGCTATGCCCGACGCCTCCGACTCTGGCGCGAACGGAAGCACGATCTGCCGATCGAACACGTCGCTGCGGGCAAACCAGCCGTCGGCGACCCCCACGTTGTCGTTATCGAAGGCGAACCCCGCGGCGCCGTCGAGCAACTCGTAGTTCGCGCGACGCAGCTGGGGGCGCGGGTAGCTGGCGTCGATCATTGGGCAAACCATTCGCGAGCGGGATTGGTCACGTCGGGCAGGGCTGCGCCCACGGCCGGTCGCGCCCACTGCACACCGTTGGCGAGCACGCGCCGCACCTGGGGGTGGAAGTAGACGGGATAGTCCTGGTCGCCGGGGCTGAAGTAGAAGATCTTGCCCGCCCCGCGCGTGAAGGTAACGCCCGAGCGAAACACCTCTCCCCCGGCGAACGAACTGATGAACACCAGGTCGTCGGGGTCGGGAATGTCGAAGAGCTCCCCGTACATCTCCTGGTGGTCGATCACGATGGGATGCTCGATGCCCGCGGCAATGGGGTGCGACGGCTTGACGCTCCACACGAGCTCGCGCTCGCCCTCGTTGCGCCACGCGAGCGAACAGGTGGTTCCCATAAGGGTCGTGAAGATCTTGGAGAAGTGACCCGAATGCAGCACGAGCAGACCCATGCCGCCGAGCACGCGCTGGCGAACGCGCTCGACGACATGGTCGCTTACCTTGTCGTGGGCGACGTGCCCCCACCACAGCAAAACATCGGTGGCGTCGAGCACGGCCCGGCTGAGCCCGTGCTCGGGGTCATCCAGCGTCGCCGTGCTGATCACGCTGTCAGCGGGCAGCAACTCGCGCAAACCCTCGGCAATTGCCCCGTGGATGCCCGCGGGGTAGCGCTCGGCGATCGCCGAGTCCACCTGTTCGTGCACACCCTCGTTCCACACCATTACAGACAGCGACATTGCCCCACCTACCTTTTGAGAAGCTTTGATACTCGGGGCAGCACGTCGCGTGCCGGCCCGCTCAGCGTGCACTCCATCGCGAGCCATCCGTCGTAGCCGATGTCTTCGAGGGCCGTGAGCGTCTCGTCCCAGTCGTAGTGGCCCGCGCCCGGTTCGAGCCGGTTGGAGTCACCCAACTGCACGTGGTGGATGCGATCGCCCGCGGTGCGGATCGCGGCCCCGATGTCGGATTCCTCGATGTTCATGTGCCACGTATCGGCGACGACGCTGAGCCCGGGCGAGTTGACTTGGTCGACGTACCACGAGGAGTGCGCGAGCGTGTTGACCACGAAGTCTTCGAAGCGGTTGAGCGGTTCGAGAAACAGTTCAGTGCCGACGGATGCCGCGTGCTCGGCCACCTCGGTGAGCGCCTCGAGCAACTGCGCTCGGGAGTCCTCGTCACTGCGCGGCGGGGTGAACGGTGGCAGGTGGCGCGAGAACTGGCCGAACGCGTGCGGTGCGACGAAGCCAATGCCGCCCGCCTTGCCGAGGGTGGTGAGCATGGCCTTCTGTTCGTCGATCGCCGCGCGGCGGAGCGCGGGATCGAATGACCCCATGAAGTAGTCGACGTGCGCGACGGCACTCGGCATCACGACGCCGGCCTCGCGGGCGGCAACGAGTTCGTCGGTGCGGCCGACGAAAACTCCGTCGCCCCGACCCGAGAGCTCGATGCCATCGAATCCCACTGATTGGGCAAACGCGAACTTCTCGACGAGGGTGTCACCCTCGCACGTTGACTCCTGGGCTGCGAGACGGAACGCCATTACGCACCCGCCCGAGCGTCGAGTACAACCTGAAGCACGTCGCTCGTGGCGGTATCGAGCAGCTCGAAGGCTGCCCCACCCTCTTCGAGCGGCATCTCGTGCGAGATGAGGTCGGTCACGTTGAGCTTGCCTGCGACGGCGAGGTCGATGAATGTGCGCTGAAGGCGGTACTCGTTCCAGCGGTGGTCGATCGACGGGTTCACTCCCGAGATCTGCGCGCAGACCAGCTGCACGCGGTTGTGGTGAAACTCGTCGCCGAGGCGCAGGCCGATGCCCTCGCCCTGCATGAAGCCCGCCACGCACACGCGCGAGTTGTAGGCGACCGTGCGGATCGCCTCCTGCAGCGCGTGGTAGTTGCCGGTGACCTCGAGCACGACATCGGCTCCGCGGCCATCGGTCAGTGCGCGCACCTTCTCGGCCACGCCACCCTCGGTCGCGTCGATCACCATGTCGGCACCGAGCTTGAGCGCGAGTTCGCGACGCGACGCAACGCCGTCGACGCCGATTACGCGAGCGCCGTTGAGGCGAGCGAGCTGAGCAACGAGCTGCCCGGGAACGCCCAGGCCGAAGACGACAACGGTTTCACCGACGTGGATGTCAGCGTCGAGCACGACGTTGAGGGCGATGGCGCCGATGTGCGAGAAGATGCCGATGCGCGCGTCGGTGCCGGGCTTGAGGATGCGCTTGGCCGCGCGCTCCTCCTTCTGGATGGTCTCGGTGCGGTGGCCCCAGGTGCCCCAGATCACGTCTCCCACGGCGACGGATGTCACGTCGGATCCGATCTCGACAACCTCACCCACCTCTTCGTAGCCCCAGCCGTTGACGGGGTACTCAAAGCTCGTGGATCCGTCGACGAACAGGCGAAGCTCGTCATCCCACTTCTTGTTCATGTAGGCGTTCGTGCCGCGGTACGCGGTCAGTTCGGTTCCCGCCGAGATGCCCGAGTACAGCGTCGAGATCCGCACCTCATCCGCCTCCAGTGCCCTCGACTCCTCGTCGACGACCTCAGCGACTCGTGCCGACGTGAAGCTCACCATTCTTGACATGTAACTTGTCTCTTTCTTGTGGGGTGTGATGCGGTTGAGAGGATGCCGGGCGCCAGGGTCTTAGCCCTTGACGGCACCGGATATAAAGCCCTGCGTGACCTGTCGCTGCAGGATGACGAACAGCACGATGATCGGCAGGATCGTAATGAGGGTGCCCGCCGCGAGCGGCCCGATGTCGAGCGAGCGACCGCTCGTGAACATGTAGAGGCCGGCCGTGAGCGGTCGGAAGTCTCCGCTCGGCAGGTAGAGCAGCGGGATGAGGAAGTTGTTCCAGTTCGCGAGGAACGTGAACACCGTGAGAGCCCCGATGCCCGAACCGACGAGGGGCAGCATGATCCTGGTGAAGATCTGCACCTCCGACGCTCCGTCGACGCGTGCCGACTGCTCGAGTTCCTGCGGCAGTTCGGAGAAGAATGCGCGCATGAAGAAGGTGCCGAACGATGTTCCGGTCGACGCGAGCACGAGGATCGCTCCCGGCAGGGTGTCGAGCAGCCCCATCCCCCGCAGCTGGAAGTACAGCGGGATCATGAAGGTGAAGAACGGCACGAGCAAACCGAGCACGACCAGGTAGAACAGCAACGTGCGGCCGCGGAAGGGCAGGCGGGCAAACGCGTACCCGGCCATGACCGAGACGATCACCACGATCGCGGTGCTCGGCACGGTGAGCAGGAAGCTGTTGAGCACGTAGTCGCTGAAGCGGCCCACCGTCCAGGCGTCGATGATGTTCTGGAACGAGAACGAGGTGAACAGCCCAAACGGGTTCACGCGCACGTCGGCCGGTGTCTTGAGCGTTGTCGAGATCACCAGGATCACGGGCATCAGCACGAAGATCGCCATGCCCGCGAGCAGCACGTGCAGGGCGACCTGGGCGGGGCGGCGGCGAGTGCTCGTGACGCGGTGGAGGTCCTGGCCCGAGTTCGGGTCAGCGAGTTGGGTGATGCGGCGATCCCGCTGGTCAGGTGCTACGGCGGTCATCATGCCCCGGTTCCTTGCAGCGACAGGCGTCGCTGCAGACGATTGAGCAGCACCGCGATCGGTACCGACAGGATGGTGATTAGCAGGGCAAGGGTCGTGCCGTAGCCGATGTTGTTGAGCACAAACGCTTGGTCGTACGCATACGTACCGAGCACCTCGGTGGCGTTGGAGGGGCCACCGCCGGTCATGATGAAGACGATGTCGAAGACGCTGAATCCGCCTACCAGGGTGAGGGTCAGCACCATGAGGAACACCGGCATGATCTGCGGAAGGATGATGAACCACAGTCGTTGGGCGCTGTTCGCGCCGTCGATGCGGGAGGCATCCACCAGCTCGGTATCCACGTTGCGCAGGGCCGAGAGGAAGATCACGATGGCGAATCCGGTGCCCGCCCAGATGGCCGTGAGCAGCACGGCGTACAGCGCGAGGTCTGGCTCGCCCAGCCACCCTGTCGCGAGGTCGCCGAGACCGATCGCGCGCAGGAACTGGTTGAGAAGGCCGTTGACCGGGTCGTAGATCCAGCCCCACACGATGCCGATCGCAACGCCCGGGAGCACGTACGGCAGGAAGAAGATCACGCGGTAGATCGCCCCGCCGCGTCGCACCGTCCAGAGCAGCATTGCCACGAGCAGGCCGATCACCATGGGCGATACCGTGCCAACGACGATCCAGATGAGGTTGTTGCCGAGGGCATGCCACACCGCGGGGTCGTTGACCATGCGGATGAAGTTGCCCAGCCCCACAAACGGCGGGTTCGGGTTGAGGCCGTCAAAGTCGACGACCGAGTAGTACAGGGCATTGGCGAGTGGGAACAGGAAGAACAGGGCCGTCATGATCATGACGGGGAGCACCAGCACGATGCCGAGGCGGGCTTGCGCCCGCCTCGTCACCGTCGGTGCCAGACTGCGGCTGGCAATAGACATGTTTTTCTGGTGCTCCTGAGCGGCTAGCGGTTCGCTTCGAGGTTGGCGGCAACCTCTTCGGGCGTCGACTGTCCGGTCAGCACTCCCTGCACGCCATCCCACATCGCCTGGTTGAACTCGGTGCTCGTGAGAACGTCGATGTTGTACCCGAAGTCACCGGTGCCGTCCGCGATCTTCGCGGCGTCATCCAGTACCTGCGTGAACAATGGCGTTGCCTCGATGCCGCTCGTGTCGATCGGGAAGGCAGGGATGCTCTGGGCGTTCTCGATCACCCAGGCGCCGTGCTCCTGCGTCATCAGGTAGTCGAGGAACTTCACCGCGGCGTCGGTCTTCTTGCTCGTGGCGTTGATGAACACGCCAGCTCCGAGGCCACCGCTGAAGATGCCGGGGCCGTCAGGCGCCGGGAACGGGATGTACGCCACCTCGAAGTCCACGTTGCGCTCGGTGTCTTTCACGAGCCAGCTGCCCGTGAGGTTCATCGCGGCCTGGCCCGAGTAGAACAGCGCGTTGCCGTTGTCGTAGTCGATCGCGACGGGCGACGGCGGGAAGCATCCTGCGTCGTTGAAGTCCTTCAGCAGGGTGAGTGCATCAATCACTTCGGGCGAGTCCCAGCTCTTTCCACCGTTGATGAACTCCTCCATGCCTGCCGATCCGACCATGCTGGAGAGGATCACGCTCAGGTAGTGACCACCCTGCCAGCCATCCAGGTCATTGAGGGCGATCGGGATGAGGCCGGCGTCCTGGATGGTCTGGCACGCGGCCAGCAGGTCACCCGTGGACTCGGGACGGTCGATGCCGAGGTCGTCGAAGACGGTCGCGTTGTAGTACAGGCCGAGGGTCTCGATGTCGTTCGGGATGCCGACGATCTCGCCGCCGAACGTCACGCGCTCCTTGGCGAAGTCGTAGATCGGCCAGTCGTACTCTTCGTAGGCGTCGGTGAGCGGAAAGACGAGGCCAGCCTCGGCGAGGGCGCCCGCGAAGCCGGGGCCGGTGTCGTAGCCGAAGACGTCAGGGCCTTCGCCCGAACGCAGCTGCGTCTGCACGATCGTCTGCACGTTCTCGATCGGAATGACCTTGAGTTCGACGTGGATGCCCGATTCCTCTTCGAACTTCGCCATGTCGGCTTCGGTGAGCTCCAGGTCGGCCGGGTCTTCCGGGTTGCCGATCATGAAGGTGATGGAGTTGGGATCGGACGAGTCGCCACCACCGGGCGCCCCTCCCGTGCATCCGGTGACTGTGACTGCAAGAACTCCCGCTAAAGCGACCGCGGCGAGACGCAAAGGTTTCTTCATTCTGACTTCCTTGTCATATGGAGGACGTTCCGTGAGCTGTGGCAGGAATCATCCGGGGTTGGTCCATCTTTACACCGCTGTAAACGTAAGTCCAGAATTATTTTCCAGCGCTGTAAAACTAGACAGCTCGTACTACAGTTGCGTCATGAGCGCACCGATGAGACCCCGCCTGAGCGAGGTTGCTGCGCGCGCGGGCGTGTCTGAGAAGACGGTGTCGAACGTCATAAACAAGTACCAGCACGTCACCCCGTCGACGCGCGCGAAGGTCGAGGCCGCGCTCGCCGATCTCAACTACAAGGTCAACCTGTCGGCTCGCAGCCTCGCGAGCGGTCGCACCGGATTCATCGCATTCGCGGTTCCCGGGCTCGACAACCCCTACTTCGCCGAGCTCGCCGGCCACGTCATCCAGGCCGCCGCGGCCCAGAACTGGACAGTGTTGATCGAGCAGACCGGCGGTAACCGCGACCCCGAGTCCGAGGTCGTCGGCGGCACCACCCCCTACCTCGTCGACGGCATCGTGCTGCACCCCGAGTCGCTCACCGCCGCAGACCTCGCCGGGCGCAGTGAAGGCACCCCGCTCGTGCTGATCGGCGAGAAGAGCCTCGACCATGTGGCCGACCACGTCGTTGCCGACAACGTGTCTGCCGCCTACGAGCTCACTAAGCACCTGCTCGATACGGGTCGTCGCCGCATCGCCGTGATCGGCATCGAAGATGCGAGCGGCTTCACCACGAGCGCGCTGCGGTACCAGGGATACGTGCGGGCTCTCACCGACGCCGGGATGCCCCTCGACCAGTCACTCGTGATCGACGTTGACGACTATAAGCGCGCCCAGGGCGCCGCCGCCATGGCAGGGCTGCTCGACCTGCCCGAGCGCCCCGACGCCGTGATCTGCTTCAACGACGTGCTCGCGATGGGGGCCCTCAGCTGCCTCAACCAGGCGGGCGTCGCGATTCCCGCCGAGATTGCCGTTGCCGGTTTCGACAACATCGCCGAAGCCCCGTACTCCGTGCCGCCGCTCACGACGATCGCGTGGGATATGCGTGCGATCGCCGAGCAGGCGATCGCGTTGCTCGCCGAGCGCCAGGGCGCGGGCGGCCAATCCCCGCAGCAGGAGATCTCGGTCGGCTACGAACTCGTCGTGCGGGCCAGCACCGCGGGCTAGTCGTCGGTGCCCGTGGCGGCGGAGAGAAACTCGAGCGTCGACTCGAGGGCGGTCTGCGCCTCGGGCGAATTCAGCTTGAACTGGTACTCGTGCGGCAGCGCCGGAGTCAGGCCTTCGGGGTAGAACACCGACTTCACGCCCACCCCGAGCTCGTCGAGCTTGGCTGCAAGCGGCTTGGACTGGCTCTCAGTGAGCGGATCGCCGTTTCCGCCCGAGATCCACGTCGCCGGGAACCGGTCGGTGACGTAGTCGAGCGTCGACATCTGCTGGCCGCCCGCCGTGTTCGACCAGTCCTTCTCGCCGAGGTAGGCCCAGAGCGCGATGCGGAACCCCCATCCCCCGATGCCGGGGGCGTTCGGTATCTCGCTCACGTCGTAGATGCCACAGTTGAGCACAACCGCGCGCAGCTGCTCCGGTTCGAGAGCCGCCTCGATTCCGACGAGATCGGCGTACTCGGGGTTGGTGGTGATGAGCGCGAGCTGGCTCGTCAGGTTCGCGCCAGCGGAGTCCCCCGCGATCACGAAGCGGTCGGGGTCGATTCCATACTCGGCCGCGTTGTCGACGAGAAAGTCGAGAGCGTCGTTGAGCTGGGTGATGGCGGTGGGGTAGGTCGTTTCGGGCGACACCGTGTAGTTGAGGCTCACCGCGGTGTAGCCGTGCGACGCGATCATCTTCACGTAGGGATCAACGTTGCTCTTGTCGCCCGAGATCCAGGCGCCACCGTGAATCCACACGACCGTGGGTAGCTGCTCCGTGCTGCCCTCGGGGCGGAAGATGTCGAGCGTGGTGTCGGAGCCAGCGTCGCCGTACGAGATGTCGAGCTGCTCGTCGATGTCGTCGGGCACGTAGGGCGTCATCTCCGCGACCGTGTCGGCCGCGCCCTTCTCGAACATCGCCCGAATCAGCAGGGCGGCGGGCCAGGGGCTGAGCGTCCAGACGAGCGCGGCGAGCACCCCTGCTCCAAGAAAGGAGAGCCCAACGATGACTCCGGGTCGACGAATCCAGGGGCGGGGTGCGGCTGCCATGGGTTCACCCTAGCGAGCGGGGGTGGTCGGGCGTAGCGTAAAAGCATGTGCCGAAACATCCATGTTCTTCACAATTTCGAGCCCGCCGCCAACGACGAGGAGGTGCACGCCGCTGCACTGCAGTACGTGCGCAAGGTGAGCGGGTCGACCAAGCCGTCGAAAGCGAACCAGGAAGCGTTCGATCGCGCCGTGCACGAGATCGCCCACATCACCCAACACCTGCTCGACGACCTCGTGGCGTTTGGTCCGCCGAAGGATCGCGAGGTTGAGGCCGCGAAGGCAAAGGAGCGCTCGGCCAAGCGGTACGCGACCGCCTGATGTCGCTCTCGGTCGGGTCGATTGTCTGGGGCGTGCGGGATGTTCCGCTCGCCATCGAATTCTGGACGGCCGCCCTCGACTACAAGCCGCTGCGCGAACCCGACCACGACTGGGCGATCCTCGTGCCCATCACCGGCGAGGGGCCGCAGGTCGCCATCTCCCATGTGCACGACGACGCCGCGCATCGGCGTCGCCACCACCTCGACCTCTACGCCGACAATCAGGGGGCCGAGGTGCAGCGACTGCTCGCGCTCGGAGCGAGCGAGGTTGAGTGGGACTATGCGGATGACGCCGACTACGTCGTGCTCGCCGACCCCGACGGCAACCGGTTTTGCGTGGTGCAGGTGTAGCGCGGGCCGGTGGCTCAGGCACGTCGAGGCACGTCGAGCCACGCGGGTCGAGCTTGACGAGACCGGTCGCAAGGGGCTGGCCGGTGGCCCAGGCACGCAACTGCGGAGATTTTCGTCGACACCCCGCAGCGATGCATCCGCGCCCCGCGTGTCGCGAATATCTCCGCAGCGCTGCACCTAGTCCAGCGTCGTGAGAGTCACCTCGAGCTCGTCACCGATCTCCGCGCCCTCAGCCGCGCGCACAGCCTTCTTCACCGGCAGCACGTAGGGGCCTTCGTTCTTTTCCGGAAAGATCGACGTGCGCCAGGTGGTCGCGCTGATCGTGACCTCGACTCGGATCGATCCAAAGCCCGGCTTGGGCGGGCGCGGCATCGCGCGGATGGCGTCTGACAGCTCGTGCGGCAAGCTCACGAACACCCAGGGCTCCATGCTCGGTGCCCGCCAGAGCGTTGCGGTGAAGGTGTGGGTGTCGGTCACAGGGTCAGGCTAGTCCCGACGCACAACGAGAACCCGTGAGCCATCCTAGAATCTAGGCAACCGACGAGAGACTGACCTGTGGCCATTGTGCTTGTGAGCTTTTGGATCCTGATGCTCTGCGTCAAGATCGGCCATACCGTCTTGGTCATCCGATGGCTGGAACTTCACGGCCCGACGATTGCCAAGACGTGTGGCAGGCCTGAAACCGACACTGAGAAAAACGTGCGCGTGTTCTGGGATGCCTTCCGCGCACAAGGCGCGTCGCGTCGTTCCATCCGCCTGCCATTCGGCGTAAAGGATCTGTGGCTTGACGATGCGATAGCGCGCAGCACACGTAGCAATAGCTACGGCCGGCTTATGGCTCTTTGGTTGTTTCGCTTCTACTGGCGGGCATGGGTGTTCGTGCCGCTATCGGCGCTGGCCCTGGTGCTGCTCGCCTACGCCTCGTTCGACTTGGATAAGGTAACCACTTTGCTCATCTTCATTGCAGGTCTCCTCACCCTCGGGCTTATGTTTTTCATTGGCGTGGAGATGGTGGTGCTGATGGTTGTCCTCGGTCCTTGGCTCCCCTACTTCCACCGTTTGGTGCCACGAAGTGGGCTACCTAAAGAAAACACAAGATCTATCGAGGTTATCCAGCTGTTGAAAGTATCGGCGGGAGCGGCGATCATCACGCTCGTCGCAATGGCCGGGGTTATCTGCTTTGCCGCGCTTCGCACCGATGCACTAAGCACTAGTGGGGCGTCGGTGCTGAGCGAAAACCCGTTCCTAGGGGTCGCCCAAGCAGTGGCGCGCTCCATCACCCTTATCGGCACCGCAGGGGACGGGCTCAACACGGCGACTCTGTATGGGACGGCCCTCACGATCGTCGTCTTGCCGCTGGTGCTCACCTACATTGCGTTCCTGATTCCGACCGCGGCTGGAGTCATCGATGTGTCACGCCGCTCAAAGTAGCTACTAGCGTTGCGGCATGGTTACTGCGTTCGCCAACGTTGACGAGTTTCTCGACGCGCAGACGCCCGAGGCTCGCGCGTCGGTGCAGTCCCTGCGCGCATTGGTGATGGATGCCGAGCCCAGGCTGGTCGAGATCATCAAGTGGAACTCCCCCAGCTACACGCTCGACGGGCAGGACCGCCTCACCGTCAACGTCGGCCGTAACGGTGAGGTTCGCCTCATCCTGCACCGCGGCACGGCGGTGGCGGAGACTAAGGGGGCGGCATCTGCGTTTACTGGCGACCCGGCGGGCATCCTGACCTGGCACTCCGACATTCGCGCGAGCTTGGCGAGCAGCGCGGATCGGGATGCGGCGTCTGCGGTGATTGCCGCATGGCTATCGAATTAGATTTGGGCTTATATTTTGCATAAATAAGTAATATAGTTATGCCATGGATGACACAGCGGTAGCCCTCATCGGCGACATCGTCGGCTCGCGCACCTACCCCGACCGAGGCGAGGCGCAGCGGGTGTTCGAGCGTGTCATTGCCTCGATCAATGAGGCAGTGCCGCATCGTGAGCCGCTCGCCCCCACGGTAGGAGACGAATTCCAGGGGCTCTACGCAACCGTCGCCCATGCGATTCAGGCGACCCTGCTCATGCGATTGCTGCTGCCCCAGCCGTTCGACTGCCGTTTCGGCATCGGGGTTGGCGAGGTGCGTGCTGTGGAGACCTCGGGTGCGGCGCGGCTGCAAGACGGATCGGCCTGGTGGAACGCGCGCGACGCGATTACCTCCACCGAAGATCTCGCGGCCGGCAAGAACCGGTCGTCGCGCACGTGGGTTGTCGGCTCCCCCGACGCTGCGCTCACCAACGCCTACCTGCTGTGCCGAGACGAGATTCTGAGTGGCCTCGACGAGCGCGGAAAGCGTCTGCTGCACGGAACCGTGCGCGGCGACACCCAGACCGAACTGGCTCTCGCCGAGGGCATCAGCCAATCGGCCGTGTCGCAAAAGCTGGCACGGTCAGGGGTCTACGCAATACTCTCCAGCACAGAGTTGTTGGCGAAGGGGGTCTGACGTGTTTCTCACCGCAGCGCTGCTCGCCTCGATCGGCGTCGCCGATCTGGTCAGGTCTGCAGAAGACTCGCGCGCACGTGTTCGCGTGGTCAGCATCATCCTCGGTTCGGTGGTTGCCGTGCTGCTGGTCTCGGGCACGGGCTACGGCTGGCTGTGGCCGCTCCTGCTGATCGCTGCAGTGGCGGCGTGGGTGCTCACCACGGGCTCCGACCGCTTCGGCGCGTGGCCGTCGGTGGGGCTCGCGATCCTGGTCGCGGTGGCGCTTGCGAGCGGTGCCGTGCTGCCCGTGGCATCCGGCTGGCTCACCGATTGGTACTCCGGCCTGCCCTACCCGGCCCTTGATTCGACGCCGTTCGACCAGGCCGCGCTCATCGCGGCCTACAGTGTGTTCCTCTTGAAGTCCGCGAACATCATGGTGCGCGAGGCGCTGTCGACCACGGATGCGCGCATCCAGCGAGGTGAGCTGCGTATCAAGGGCGGCCGCCTGATCGGCCCGATCGAGCGCATCTTCCTCTTCTGGATGGCCCTCGCCGGCCAGCTGCTCGCGATCGGCGCGATCGTGGCCGCCAAGGGCATTCTGCGCTACCCGGAGATCAGCGAGCGCGAGGGCAAGAAGAACCGCGGGGCCCTCGCCGAGTACGTGCTTATCGGCAGTCTCGTGAGCTGGGGGTTGGCGTTGGTGCTCGTTCCGCTATTAGCTCAGAACTAATATCCGGCATAAATAAGCCCTACTTAATCTTGCCGCCGACCTTGGCGAGCGCCTGCGCGTAGGCCTCGGTGAGCAGCGTCGTCGTGTCGAGCGAGATCTCGGCGCCGCGGCTGAGCTTGTCGCCGATCGTGTTGAGTTGAACCACGGCACCCGCGAGCTTGGGCGTCATCTTCTTCTTCGACACGAGACCCTTCAGCACGTAAGGGATCGTGAGCCCGCTCGGCAGATCGTTGTGCTGCGCGAGTTTGCGCACCTCGAGTTCGAGCGCGATGCGGCTCTGCAGCAGCGCGAGGCGCGGGTCGGTGACGGGCGCCTTCTCAAACAGCGGGCGCGACAGGTCGGGCGCCTCCCCCGCAGCACCCACCTCGCGCTTGACGGTCGCGGCTTCTTCTTCGTCAACGAACGGCAGGCCGCCGAATGCCGCGGCTGCGCGCCCCCCGTACTCCCCCAGCAGCACGCGCCGGGTGCCGAACGCAAGCAACAGCGCGGCCAGCGTCACGAGCAACACCTGGAATGCGAGGTCGGCGGCGGTGCTTCCGAGCAGCGGCTGCACGGCCGCGGTCGGGTAGGTAGTGACAGTCACGGTGCCCGGCCCGGTGCCTTCGGTGATCGTGACATCCTGTGTCACCCTCGGCTCGCGCGTGGCGTTCACGGGCGGCGAGGTCTCCTGAACCGTCATCGTGATCGGGTCTCCCGGGATCGGTGATGACACCACCGTCGTCTCCGCCGTCGGCACCGCCTGCACGTTCAGCGCGCCGAACACGATGGCGGCAATGCCAGCGAGAAAGGCGACCAGGCCCACGATCGCTGCGATGCGATCGGCCTTGGTGCGAGCGGAAGTTGTGAACACTGGCATGGATTCCCCGTCCCTGTCGTTCGCTCCATTGTCACCCGAACAGGGGTAGACCCGTGCTGGACGTTTGCTCAGTGCCCGCTGAATGGCCGGTACGATCGGCGGATGCTCCTCACCACCGCCATCTGGATCGCCGCACTCTTCGCTGCGATGAGCGTCATCACCTACGTCGCTTACGCGGTCGACAAGTCGCGTGCGAAGAGGGCCGGCGCGAGGCGCATCCCCGAGGCGACACTGCTGCTGCTCGGGTTTCTCTGCGGCTGGCCCGGGGCGATCGCGGCCCAGCAGCGCCTGCGGCATAAGACGGTGAAACGCGAGTTTCGCGTCAGGTTCTGGTTCACGGTGATCGGCAACGTGATCGCCGTTGCGCTGATCGTGTGGTTACTGCTCAGCTTGTGAGCTCGTCGCGCGCCCGCACCAGGGCGGCGAAGACTTGTTCTTGGCTGAATCGACCCTTCAGCCTGAGCGCAAGGTTGCCCGCGATGATGCTCGCGAGATTGTCGTTGCCGATGAGGGCTTCGCGAGTGAGGTCGTGAGAAAGCGGACTATCGATGGCCGCCGCGATCTGCTCATCGAGTGGCAGCGCAGCCAGCATGATCTCGAACTGCTCATCGCGGCCGACATGGCGATTCGTATTTTGAGCCCACTGCGAGGTCTGGGCAACCACCCGCGCGTGCCGGGGTTTTTCGGGCCACAACTGGATCAGGTAGCTACGAACGCCGCTCGTATCTGAGGGCGCAACGTCGAACTGAACGTCAGCGCCAGCAACCGCGTAACGAGCGCGGAAACTTCCCTCATCGATGGGAACTTCTACCACCGGCGTTTCGAACTCTTCCCAGTGGAAGATCTTCGCGGCCTCGCCCCACGACTCGATCGACACTTCTGCGATGTCGGGCCACTGCTCGATCTCGAGGTCAGAGGGCCGTGAGTCATGCACCTCTAGTCGCACACTGATCGGCGAGTGCTGATCGACCGTGAAGCAGGCGAGCTTGCCTGCCTCACTTCCGTCGCACACCTTCACGACACCTCGGGGCACTCCGCCAAGAGCTTGATCTTGCTCGGCTGTAGTCACCACGAAATGACCAAAGTCGATGCGAACAATTGCTTCGTCGAAGTCGACAAGCCCCATGTATCCCCCACCCCTGGATTCCCCACAAGCAGTGTACTCAGAGCACCCGGATCCACCCAGATGCCGGCAACTCCACCAACCACTTCGCGAGCCTCTTGAGTGCTGAACGCATTGACTCCTCCTTTCCTCGGTTCGCTAGTGCGACGAACGGGAAAGGGATGTTTCGACAGCCCGTCAGAACTTATTCGCGGGCATCCTCGAGCCGCATGCCCGACGCCACCATGGCGAGGCCGCGGTGATCGCGGGTGGTGAAGATCATTACGACGGAAGCGACGACGAGGGCGACGGTCGCGACATCCGCCACTGGATGCCCGATCGCGTCGAGCACGAGCACTCCGCTGAAGCCCAGCATCGTGCGCACCACCCGCGCGAGCCAATGGGGCGCGAATCCACCCATGCCACGCAGCTGCACGGCGTGCTCGCCCACAGTAGACCCCGTGACAGCAACCACCACCAACTGCGCGATCACAACGACGCCCGTGCCGATCCAGGTCTGCGCGCTTTCATCCAGCGCGTCGATGTTCGCGCCGCCAGCGAGCATTTCGATCGTGCGGATGCCGAGTCCCACGATGAGAGACAACAGCAGCGAGAACAGCACGTCGCACGCGATGCCGAGCACGCGACGCCCCACGGTGATCCCGCGGGAGACGGGGGCCGGATGCTCGCCGCGCCCGCGCAGCACAACGAGGGCGAGCAGCGAGCCAAGCACGGCGCCCAGGGTGTTGTCGATCAGGTCGCCCGTGGAGAAGAGGCGGTAGGCGCACGGGTAGATGCCCCAGATTCCGGTGAGCTGGGTGGTCTCCACGAACAGCGACACCAGAAAACCTACGAGTGCCGCTCGAGCGACCCCAAAGCGGAAGAGTGCGCGCAGCAGGAAGCCCAGGGGCATGAAGAACAGCACGTTGAACACCACGACCTGCAGCGCGGCGTTGGCGATAATGCTGCTGCCGTCGGATTGCTCGGCAATGATTGCGCGGAGGTCGTCAAGCGGGTTGAGCTGCGTTCCGCGGCAGACGTAGTCGAGGGTGTCGGGCGCGGGAAGGGTCGTGTAGGTGAGGATCGCGATCGAGCTGACGAGCAGTGCCGCCCAGCCGATCGTGCGCCACAGGGTCATCCCACCGCGGCGGCGATAACTCACGAAGACGAACGGCACAAACGCGAGTATCGCGAGCACCGAACCGATGGCGACGGCGATGAGCCCGGGTGTGATTCGATCCATGTCGGCTGAGACGCTAGCAGAATGCCCGAGGCCTTGCGTGACAGCGCGGCGCCGAGCGTTCGGGACGTGTCCCCCGAATGTGGAGTTACGCTCATCGTCGCCGTGAGCGATGCTGTAGCTACCGGCGGCCGGGCCGGTTGGCTCGGGGGTGCCATGTCTTTCGCGGGATCATCCGCTCATTCAGAGTCTGAAAGGCAGCTAGCGATCGCTGGCGAGCACGAGCGCGCCGCCGCAGAAGCTCGAGACACTGCGGCGCGGTACCGAGTCGCAGCTGTTACCGAAGCCAACGTTGCCCGCCGACTCGTCGCGTTGAGCGCCATGGGATATCACCTGCTCCCCGATCGCGGATGGCCAGGCAGTCGTCGCGCCCAAGTCGATCTGGTCGTGGTGGGCCCCGCCGGCCTGTTCATCGTCGATACGAAGGCGTGGAAAGACGTCACTGTTGCCGCGGGCCACATTTTCCGCGGACAAGAGGATGTCACCGAAGACCTCGACAACCTCGCCGACCTCGCCTACTCAACGGAGGCAGCGATGGCCGAGGTCGGTCTCGCCCCGGGCGAGGTTCATGCGGTCGCGGTTCTCGCGGGGATGCGCAAGATCACCACCAAGGTGGGCACCGTCGATGTCGTGGGCGAGGAAGACATTCTGCGCCACATCGCCTCGGGCGGCATGCGGCTCACCTCGGCTCAAGTCGATCTGGTTCTGGGTGCCGCGCTCCGGCACTTCCCCGTGCTGGGCTCGCCCGCACCAATCGAGATCTCGATCCCCGAGCCCGTGATGCCCGAAGCGACCGAGACTCCTGAGCTGGCGACTGACGAGGAGGTGCAGTCCGCGATTCTCGAGGGGATGCTCGCCACCCCGATCGAAGATTGGATGTCGTTCCTGCACCCCGACCAGGCAAAGCTCGTGCGGCGCAGTTTCTCGGGGCCGTCGCGCATCCGTGGGGCCGCCGGCACCGGCAAGACGGTTGTTGGGCTGCACCGCGCCGCCTACCTTGCGCGGTCGTCGCCGGGGCGGGTGCTTGTCACCACCTACGTGCGTTCGCTGCCCGCAGTACTCGCGACGTTGCTGCAGCGGATGGCACCGGATGTCAGCGACCGAGTCGAATTCGTCAACGTGCACGCCTTCGCTCGCCGACTGCTGCAGGCGCGAGGCATCAACTTCAAGATCGATCCCAAGAGGGCGGATGCGGCCTTCGAAGAGGCGTGGCGCGAAAGCTCGGCATCCGGCATCCTGCCCGCTCTCGATCCGAACAAGCGCTACTGGCGAGACGAGATCGACCATGTGATCAAGGGTCGTGGCATCACCACCTTCGAGGCGTACGCCAACCTTGCTCGCACGGGGCGCAAGCGCACTCTCAAGGTTGAGCAGCGCCGCGCGATGTGGAATCTGTTCGTGGGCTACCAGAGCCACCTGCGCGCGGCGCGCGTCAATGACTTCAGCGACCTCATCACAATGGCCGAAGCGTCGCTGCGTACGACGCCGCTCGAGGGCTACACCTCGGTGATTGTCGACGAAGCCCAGGATCTCTCGTGCTCGGCGATCAAGATGCTGCATCACCTGGTGGGCAACAGATCGGATGGCCTGACCCTCATCGGCGACGGACGCCAAACGATCTACCCCGGCGGTTTCACGCTCGCGGAGGTCGGCATTTCGCTCTCTGGCCGTGGTGTCGTGATGACGACCAACTACCGCAACACTGCGGAGATTCTGACGAGTGCAGCACGCATGGTCGACGGACTGGAGCTTGCCGACCTGGAAGGGCTTTCGGATGCCGCGCCGGACGTTCTGCGGAGTGGCTCGCAGCCCGTCATCCGCGAGTACTCGACCCATGCGGACCACGACCGCGCACTCGTCGATCATCTGAGAGAGGTAACCGCGATTCTGGGCACCGACTTGGGCGATGTGGCCGTGCTCGGTCTCGACGGCTGGGCGCTCAAGCCGACCATGGTCGCTCTCGCCGCCGCAGGTGTGCCGTGCCTCGAGCTCGACCAGTACACCGGTGAGCACGTGCGCGCGGTGAAGGTCGGAACGATCAAGCGTGCCAAGGGCCTGGAGTTCAAGCAGGTGCTACTGGTGAACGTGAACCCGTCGTTGCTCGGCGCAGAACTGCCGAAGGATGACGGCGAGCTCGAGCGTCGCGAGCTCATGCGCCGCGAGCTCTACGTCGGGATGACTCGCGCACGCGACGGCCTGTGGGTGGGGTCGGTGCGGCGGTAGATATCGCGGGCGCGTTAGGCCTCTAGGTCCTCGCCCTGATCCCACAATTTGTGAAGATCCTCCTGTTGCAGCGCCGAAGTCAACGAGAGATGAGCCGAGTCAACGCGGGTCTGGACGCGCACAAGCAGGGACTCGATGAGCGCGGCCAAGTTGTCGAGAAACTCGACTGGCGGGCTAAAGCGAGCTGTGAGCAGGATCGGCTCGCGGGCAGAAATCGTGTCGTTTCGGCGATCCAAGATTGTTCCAACAGCAGACTCATGCAATCGACTGTCGGCATGGGCCAGTGTCTGATTCCGGTACCTCTTCACACCCGCGTGAGCGACACGCAACTCTTCAGGGACATCGCTAAGCTCGAGGCTGCGGCGCGAATCGGATTGCGCAAAACAAAGCCAGTACGACATCACAGCGAGATCGACCAAAGCCATGGCGACTTCGATTCCGGAGCCGTCGGGGACTTCATACTGAAGGCACGCTAGCTCCAGAGCCCGCTTCGCTCGTAGCAAGTCAGCGCGATACTCGGCCTCGATTCCGAGCGCGTTGGCTTGGTCGCTCCGCAATACGACCCTTCTACTTCCGACCGAGGGCTCGGATTTCGCGCTTGCTTGGGGCTCACTCACGTCGCGAGCCTAGAACCCGGATTGCCGCACCGCCACATACCCGCGAGACTGACCACATGCCTGAGCTCAACGATCCACGCGTTGCCGTCTACATCGACTTCGACAACATCGTCATCTCGCAGTACGACAACGTTCACGGACGCGGCCTCTTCATGAAGGAGAAAGCCCGCACCGGTGCAGGCAAGACGGCCGAGAAGCTCGCCCAGGCTGACGTCAACATTGGTGCCGTGCTCGACTACGCGTCATCCTTCGGCGCAGTCGCGATCAGCCGCGCGTACGCCGACTGGTCAGCGCCCGCAAACAACCGCTACCAAAAGAAGCTCGTCGACCGGGCGATCGACCTCGTGCAGCTCTTCAACACCTCCGGAACCAAGAACGGCGCCGACATCCGCCTCGCCATCGACGTGACCGAAGACCTCTTCCGCCTCCAGGACATCAGCCACATCGTGATTGTCGCCGGCGACTCCGACTACATCCCCCTCGCGCAGCGAGCCCGCCGTCTCGGTCGCACCGTCATCGGCATCGGAGTCGAGGGCTCGACGAGTGCGTCGTTCAAGAGCGCCGTGGATGAGTTCACCTACTACGGCGATCTCGCAGGAGTCGAAACGGTGCCCGAGATAGAACCGGAACCGGAACAACCCGCCACCAAGCCACCGGTCGCGGCGAAGGCGGAGTCACCCGACCGCAGTCCTGACCTGCGCAAGGTCGCAAGAACCGCCCTGGTGACTGCACTACGAGTGAGTCACATCAAGGATGACGACGGCTGGGTAAATGCGTCGCCCTTGAAGCAACAGATGAAACGACTCGATACGAGTTTCGACGAGAAGAAGATCGGCTTCAAGTCGTTTACGGACTTCTTGAAAGCAGAAAAGTCTCTCGTGGAATTGCACGAGGACGGGCTAGTTCGCCGGGTCCGGCTGCGCGACCGCGGGTAGCGTGTGTGCACCCCGTCGTAGATTTTCGGCGCGACCAGGCGATTCCAGCCCGTAGGACGGCGCGTCTCGCAAAATCTCCGACGGGATGCACGCGCCCCAACCGCCGGACGCTTAAACGTCGTTCGCCCGCGCAACATCCCCATACCACCGAGCGCTCGGCTTCGGCGTGCGCTCGAACGTCTCACGATCCCACGCAATAAGCCCAAACGTCGGCGCGTACCCTGACGCCCACTCGTAGTTGTCGAGCAATGACCACGCCATGTAACCGCGCAGATCGATGCCCTCCGAGATGCAGTCCGAGAGCGACGAAAGCGCTCCCTGCATGTAGTCGATGCGACGCGAATCATCCGCCGTCGCGATTCCGTTCTCGGTGACCATTACCGGGGTGTGATCGCTGAGAGTCCACGCGGCGCGAACGCCCGTGGCCGCAGCCTCGGGCCAGAACTCCCAACCCGTCAGCGTCTTCTCCACGTCATCAGCCGGCGGCCGCACGCCCTCGGGCCCAACAATGTTGCGCGTGTACGCCTGCACGCCCACGAAGTCGTCGGCCGCGGCGTTCTCGAGGTACCAGTCCTCCGAGGCGTAGGCCACTTCGCGCAGCTTCTCGGCGGCGCCTTCCTCGTCGGCAGCCTCGTAGGCCTGGGTCGCAACCGTCCAGCCTGACTGCAGGCCGCCCACCGAAGAGAGCACGGCACGGCTCCACAGGTGTGACGCGAGCAGGGCATCCGCCACCTGCAGGTCGGGCTTGGGCAGTCCGTACGCGACGAGGTTCGAGGCATCCTCTCCCCCAGCGAGCATCGCGGCAATGTTGGGCTCGTTGATGGTGCACACGTAGTTCACGCCCGACGACACGATCGGCAGCGCCAGCTCGGTGTAGCGGGCGAAGAGCGACGCGGCATCCGGAGCCCTCCAGAAGCCGTCGCGCTCGAACCACCGAGGCACCGTGAAGTGCATGAGAGTCACGATCGGCTCGATGCCGAACTCGAGGCACGTGTCGACCATGCGCCGGTAGTGATCGATGGATGCTCGCGAAACCATGCCACGCTCGGGCTCGATGCGGGCCCACTCAACGCTGAACCGGTAGCTATTGAGCCCCAATTCCGCCAGAAGCCGGATGTCGTCGCGGTACCGGTGATAGCTGTCCGCCGCGTCACCAGACGGCTCGACGATCGTCGTGCCGGGCTCGTTCTCGTGCACCCACCAGTTGCTGTTGATGTTGTTGCCCTCCACCTGGTGCGCGGCCGTGGCCGCGCCCCAGAGAAAGCCGGGCGGGAACGCCAGACTCATGAGGCCACTCGCGTCGGGTTCGGGATCGCGTCGAGCAATCGAATCGTGTACTCGTCTGAAGGGTGCTGCAGCACCTCGGCCGTGTCACCACGCTCCACCACGCGCCCCTTGTTGAGCACCATGATGTTGTCGGTCACGAGACGCGCCGAGAGCAGGTCGTGCGTGATGTAGAGCATCGACACACCCCACTGCTCGCGCAGGTCTTCGAGCAGCGCGAGCACGCCAGCCCGCAGCGACACGTCAAGCATCGAGACGGGCTCATCGGCAATGATCACCTGCGGGTCGCTCGCGAGCGCCCGGGCGATCACCACGCGCTGGCGCTGGCCACCCGAGAGCTGGTGCGGCAGCTTGGCCGCAAACTCCTCCACGGGCGTGAGGCCCACGATCTCAAGCAGCTCGAGCACGCGACGACGCGCATCCTTGCCGTGCTGCTTGGTGAAGTTCACGACCGGTCGCGTGAGCGTGTACTCGACCGTGTGCAGCGGGTTGAGCGCGGCATACGGGTCTTGGAAGACCATCTGCACATCGCTGTGCAACTGGCGGAACTGGCTGCGACGCAGCTTGCCCACATCCAGATCGCCAAACTTCACGGTTCCCGACGTCGGCTTCTCGACCGCGGTCATGAGCTTCGCGATTGTCGACTTGCCGCTACCGGATGCCCCCACCAGCGCCAGCGATGCGCCCGGTTCGAGCGTGAACGACACGTCGTCCACTGCCACGACCTCGGCCTCACCGCGGCGGGGCGGCGGATAGATCTTCGACACGTGATCGACCACGATCGTCTTCTGGTCGGTACGGCGCTCTCGCGACGACACTGTCGCGGGAGCGGCGGCCCCCGCCGCGCGCGGCTTACCCTCCGCGGCACGACGGGAGCGATCTTCGAACCCCGGCAGCTCGACGACTTCGCCGCGCGGGTCCGCATAGTGCGACAACAGCATCTGCGTGTAGTCGTCGCTTGGCTTGTTGAGGATGTCGTGAGCCGTGTCATCCTCCACGATCTCGCCCTCGTGCATCACGAGCACGCGCTGGGCGCTCTCGAGCACGATGCCAAGGTCGTGGCTGATGAGCAGCGCCGTGAACTTCTCGCGCTTCTGCAGCTCGATAATCGTGTTCATCACGGCGTGCTGCACGAGCACGTCGAGGGCCGTCGTCGGCTCGTCGAACACCATGAGGCGCGGCTCGAGCGAGAGGGCCAGAGCGATCGAGATGCGCTGGCGCATACCTCCCGAGAGCTCGCCGGGGTAGCGGAGCAGCACCTCGGCGGGCAGCTCCACCTTGGCGACGAGCTCGGCGGCGCGGGCATCCCACTGCGACTTCTCCACGTGCCCGTGGGCCTCGAAGATGTCGCGAAAGTGGTTGCGAATCGTGCGCACCGGGTTGAGCGCGTTCATGCCCGACTGCAGCACCATCGCGACTCCCCCGTGACGCTGCTTGCGCAGGTCGGCGGCGCTCAGGCTCGCGATATCCACGCCGTCGAGCATGATGCGACCGGATGTCACGTGTGCCGGCGGCTTCGAGAGCCCGGCGATCGCAAACCCGAGGGTCGACTTGCCCGAGCCCGACTCGCCCACGAGGCCGACGAACTCGCCCTCCTGCAGGGAGAACGCCACATTGCGCACCGCGTGGGTGGCTTCGTCGCCGGAGTTGTAGTCGACGTCGAGGTCGATCACTTCGAGAATGGTGGTCATCGCTGCTTTCCTTCCCGGAGGCGGGGGTTGGAGATCCCGTCGACACCGAAGTTGATGAGAGTGAGGGATGTCGCGAGCAACGCGATACACAGACCGGGCGCAAACAGCAGCGACCACTGGCCGGTGAGGAGGGCGCTCGAGTTCTGCGCCCAGAACAGCATGGTTCCCCAGCTGACGATGCTCGAGTCACCGAGGCCCAAGAACTCGAGCCCCGCCTCCGCGAGGATCGCGGCGGTCGCGGCGCCGAAGAAGTTGCCGACGATGAGCGAGGTCATGTTCGGCAGAATCTCGCGGAACACGATGCGGAACGGCCGCTCACCGCTGAACACCGCGGCGGTCACGAAGTCACGCGAACGCAGCGACTGCGTCTGGCTGCGCAGCACTCGCGCACCCCACGCCCAGCCGGTGATCACGATCACCACGATGATCACGCCGATGCCGCCACCCGAGAGGTAGGCCGCGATCACGATCATGAGCGGCAGGCCCGGAATCACGAGGAACAGGTTGACGATGAAGTTAATCACGTCGCCCAGGAACCCGCGGGTGTAGCCCCAGCTGAGACCGATGAGTACCGCGATGATCGTGGAGAGCAGGCCCGCCACGAGACCCACGAGGATGCTGATCTGTGAGCCCCAGATGAGCTGGCTCAGTACATCCTCACCGGCGGCAGTCGTGCCCAGCCAGTGCTCCCCGGTGGGATCGGCGCTGCGATCGAAGCCGTTCTCGGTCGCGCCGTACGGAGCGATGAGAGGCGCGAAGATCGCGATGAGCACGAACAGGCTCAGGATGATCACGCCCAGGCGTGCCTTGCCATTCGACCAGATGGTCGAAGCGACTCGAGCAAACACCTTCCAGGGGCTCGGCGCATCCGGAATCTGCTGCTGGCGCTGGACTGTCTTGACTTCCATTGTTGAGCTCATCGTCGTGTCCTCGGGTCAAGTACGCCGTACAAAATGTCGACTAAGAAGTTGGCGACCAGCACGCTGATCGTGATCATCAGGAACAGGGCCTGAATGAGCGGGTAGTCCTGGTTGGTTACCGCGTTGAACAGCAGGTAACCGACACCCGGGTAGCCGAAGACCTGCTCCACCAGAATCGAGCCACCGACCACACCACCGAGCGCGAGCCCGAACCCGGTGAGGTTTGGCAGGATCGCGTTACGAGCCGCGTAGCGCAGGGCCACGGTGCGGGGCTTGAGTCCATTCGCTTCCGCGAACGTCACGTAGTCGTCGCCGAGGGTTGAGATCATCGTGTTTCTCATGCCGAGAATCCAGCCACCGAGACTCGTGATGAGGATCGTGAGCGCCGGCAGAACCGCGTGGTACAGGGCATCCACAAAGAAGTCCCACGTGAATGCGGGTGTCGCCGTGGGGCCGTACGCTCCGGATGTCGGGAACAGTCGCCACACGTACCCGAAGAAGAACAGCAGCAGCAGCGCCGTCCAGAAGTACGGGAACGCGCTAGCGAACGATCCGCCCACGGTGGGGAGGGTGTCGAGCCAGGTGCCCCGCTTCCAGGCCGCGAGCACACCGAGCAGGGTGCCGAACACGAAGGCGATGATCGTGACGGTGCCCACGAGGATGAGCGTGTACGGCAATGCCGTGCTCACGAGCTCGGAGACCGTCTGCGGGTAGAAGGTGTAGCTCACCCCGAAGTTGAGAGTGAGCACCTGCCCGAGGTAGGTCACGTACTGCTCGAAGAGGTTGCCGCTTGGCACACCCAGCTGAGCCTCGATCGCGGCCTTCGTGGCATCTGACACGGGGCCGTTCTGTGCGAGCTTGGCGAGCGCGGCATCCGCCGGCGAACCGGGCATGAGACGCGGCAGGATGAAGTTGACCGTCACGGCCGCCCACAGCGTGAGCAGAAACAGCCCCACCTTGCGCAGCACGAAGCCGAACGCGGCCCGGCCTCGACCCGAGTTGTGTGCCTTCTCGGGCAACTCCTCGTCGACCGTGGGTGGTTTCCCGTCGACGCCCCTGGGCGCCGCTACAGTGCTAGTCATTTGGTGACCGCCTTCAGATGGGTGAGAACGATAAGAGGGGTGGATTCGTAGGTCTTCGGCGACGCGTACGGATCTTCAGCGGTGGGCCAGCCGGTGAACTTCGCATCACTCACGAGCCCCCACGAACCGCCGTAGTAGAGGCTGATCACGGGCAGGTCGTTGTAGACGATGTTCTGCAGCTCGTACCCGATCTGCTTCTGTTCTTCGGGATCGATGGCCACCTTGTAGTCGTCGAGCAACGCCTGGGCGGCAGGGTTGTCGTAGCGCTCGAAGTTGTTCGTCGCTTCCTCCCCCGCGGGCTTCAGGTAGTCGCTCGACAGCAGCGCGTTGAAGTCGCGGAACAGGCTTCCCGTTCCACCCGTGCCACCCATCGCGAGGTCGTACTCGCCGTTGCGCAGCGCGAGCTGGTAGGCGGCTGGCTGGGGAGTATCGATCTTCACGTCGATACCCACGGCGCCCCACTGGCGCTGCACCTCCTGCACGCCGCGCAGCCAGTCGGTGTACCCGTTGGCCGTCGTGATGCTCAGCTGCAGCTGGGTGCCGCTCGCGTCGACCAGGCGGTCGCCGTCAAGCGTGTATCCGGCGGCCTCGAAGTACTTCATCGCTTCGTCGGTGTTCTGGTCGATGAGCCCCTGGTTCGGGATGCTCGGATCGAGGTCATCCTGCTGGTACGGCAACAGGATGTTCGTCTGGCCCGCTTCGTCCATGTAGCCCTCGGCCGCGGCATCCCCCACCGACGCCCGGTCAAGCGCGAGCGACAGGCCCTTGCGCATGTTGAGGTCGTTGAACGGAGCCTTGGTGAGGTTGGGGAAGAGCGCGATCGTGCCGCCCGGCGGGAACCAGTAGGTGTTCTGGTTGCCGGCGCCGACCCACACTTCGTCGACGTCACTGATGAATGAGTACGCCCAGTCGTAACCCTTGGTTGCGACGTCGAGCTGGGTATTGTTCGCGGGCAGGATGATGTGCTCGGCGGCAACCTTGTCGGCCTGCCAGTAGTCCTCGTACTTGTCGACCGTGTACTGCTGCGGCGCGAAGTTGCCGAGCATGTACGGGCCGGTGCCTACGGGATCGGGGTTGCGGAAGCTCGCCGGGTCGTCGACGTCTTTCCAGATGTGCTCGGGCACGATGAGCGTGGTCGCGATGAGCTGCGCGGCGGGCACGTTCGGCGCCTGCAAGTGGATGGTGACGGTGGTGTCGTCGCTCTCGACCGACTCGATGAAGCCCCACACGCCCTGCGTGTCGGTCGCGGGGAACTCCTTGAGCATGTCGAGGGTGAACACCACGTCCTCAGGGGTGAAGGGCTCGCCGTCCTGCCAGGTCACGCCGTCGCGGATCGTGAAAACGATCGTGGAGGGGTCGGGCAGCTCGTAGCCGGTCGACAGCCACGGAAACTCGTCACCCGTCACGTTGTCGAGAATGATCAGCGGCTCGTAGATGTAGAACGCCGCGGTTCGCTTGTTGGCGAGGTACGGGTTGAAGTTGCGCTCGAACAGCGGTGAGCCGTTGTCGGCCGCCACGAGCATCGTGTCGCTGGGGATGCTGGGGTCGGGCGCGCTCTGAATCTGGATGCTGCAGCCGGCGAGGCTCAGCGTCGCGGCCGCGGCAATTGCCAGCAGCTTTTTCGTGTGCATCGTTGCCTACGCTTTCTCAGTCCTTGAGATGTCCCCCTAACGGGGGTAACTATGGGACTGTAAGCGCATACATTCAGGGAGGGCAACCCCTTGCATTTTTTTGAGACGTCAGGGTGAACTTTCGCGGAGCACCACGCGCACCTGAAGCGTGAGCTGTTGACGCGGAGCATCCGGGGCAAGAATTCGCGAGGTGATCGCGTCGATCGCGGCCCGGCCCAGGTCGGCCATCGGCTGGTGCACCGTCGTGAGGCTCGGCTGCGAGTGGCGGCCCGCCGAGATGCCATCAAAGCCCGTGACCAGCACTTCTTCGGGCACCCGGATGCCTCGTGCCGCAAGCACATCGAGCACCCCGAGGGCCATCTGGTCGTTCGCGCACACGATCGCTTGCGGCATGTGGATGATGCCCTGGGCGGCCTGGCGGCCGCCGCTTCTCGTGAAGTCGGATCGAAGCACCTCGACCCGCGCGGAGGACGTTACCTGTGAAAACCCTGCAAATCGCTCCCCGTCGTCGGGAGTGCCCTCGGGGCCGGCGAGGTAAACGAAGTCGGTGACGCCTCTGGCGACGAGATGCTCGGCGAGCGCGCGCATACCCGGACCGTTGTTGGCATGCACGTGGTCGAACTCGTCGGCGTCGCCCGAACCGCCCAGAATGGCGATCGGAATTCGGCGGGCTACCGAAGTGAGCACGTCGTGCGGCACCGCGCCCGCGAGCACCGCCATTCCGTCGACCCGACCGGCGAGATCGCCGATCGACCCGGCACCCGAAGCGATCATGAGGGCATACCCTCGCCTGCTTGCCTCCAGCTCGGCGCCGCGCAGCACCTCGTCGTAGTACAGGCTCTCGTTTTCGGGCTCGTCACCATCGTCTGTCACCACGGGAACCTCACCGTGGCCGACGCTCACCGGGGGCAGCTCGTCGGCGCGGCCGGGGAGGAACAGGCCAATCACCTTGGTGCGCCGGGCGGCGAGCCCGCGGGCGCTTGCGCTTGGCACGTATCCGAGCTCGGCCACCGCCGCGAAGACGCGCTCACGCGTGCTGGCCTTGACCGTGTCGGGGCTCGTCAGCACTCGCGAGACGGTGGCGATCGACACCTCGGCGCGGGCGGCGACGTCGTAGACGGTGGGCGGCTTAGCCAACGTCGATGCCCCTCTCGTCACCTGGGTGCTCGTCACCTCGGTTGTGACTCACCTTACGTTCTAGCCCAGAGAATTCCAGAACTCGATGAGCTCGTCATGGCCGCGCTCGAACTCGACGTTGCGGCCCACCCACAGGTCACTTCGAGCGATCTGCGGCTTCGCCACGAACTGCGCGAGCAGGAACGAATCTCTCGCCCGCGCCTCGAACTCGACCGTCGACCCGAGCGCGATTGCCTGGTCGTGAATGGCCTCCAGCATGGGGAACGCGTTCGAGGTGTCGAACTCCCCCTCGAACTGCAGCACGACGCGTTCCCGCTCCCAGATGGTCACGCGATCCCACGTGATGGGGGCGGCGAGCTCGGCGAGCGCGCTCACCCACTCGCGAGCATCCGCGATGCTCACGTCGTTGAGCGTCAGTCGGTTGCCGGGGCCGGCCGAGCGCAGGGTGAGCAGCACATCGTCGGAGTCATCGACCGTGGAGGCGATGGCGAGCAGGTCGGTGGCCGCCGCGATGTCGGTCACCTCGACCGACAGCTCATCGGTGCCCGGGGCGATCTCGCTGAAGCGCGCATCGCCTGCGAGCAGCTCCGCCAGCGACCGCGCCACCGAAACGGAGCCATCGGAGACGATCGTGAGGTCGCCCTGGATCAGGGTGAGGATGCCCGCCTGATCGAACCCTGGGGCGGCGCGCAGCTGCGCCTCGACGCCCGAGAGGGATGCCGCGGGGTGCACGGCAACCGTGATGCCCTCGGCGTCAGCGCGCCATCCGGCCACCCCCTCGGTCTCATCGACGATGTCGATCCATGCGAGGTAGCCGGCGAGGTCGGCTAGATCGGGCGTGACCACGATCGTGCGTTCCCCGAGGGTCGTGGCGTCGACGCGGCTGCCCTCCGGCGCAGTGAACGCAACGCTGATGTGCAACGGCCCGAACCCCTGCACTCCGGGCAACCAGTCGGTTGCAACCTCGGATACCGTGGCGCCGGGCACTCGCTCAAGCTCCACCTGCGCGTCGGCGTTGGATGCCGCGACGTCATTGGCGTTCCAGCCAATCGCGGCGTGCGAGATGCGGTCATCGGCGACCAACTGCTCGGCAAGCTCGATCCGTGACGATGTCGCTTCCTTGTCGGACAACCCGATCACGCCGCCGGGAAAGCGCACCCCCGCCGTGAGAGTCACGAGGTCGTTCGTCTGCTCGGTGGCAAGCCAGGTGATCACGGCGTCGGCAACGGCCGGCAGGGTGTCGTGCCAGTCGTCACCCTCGATCGTCACGAGGGCGACGGCGGTGGCGTCGATGCTGAACGGATTCGCGACGTAGGTTGGCCGATTGCTGGCCTCGTCGACCGCCGTAACGCCATCGAGCTGCAGTGCGAAGCTGCGCAGGGCCGCGATCTCCCTGTCAGCATTCGCGAAATAGACGCAGCCCGTGAGGCTCAGCAGAACGGCGCTTGCGGTGACGAAGGCGAGGAGGGCTGACCTCGTCGAGGGGCGAGGTCTCATTGTTGGAGCCTAACTACTGCTGGGCGCGCTCCAGTACCAGCTCGCGCACGCGCGCGGCGTCGGCCTGGCCCGACATCGCCTTCATGACGGCACCGATGACAGCACCGGCAGCCTGCACCTTGCCTTCACGAATCTTCTCGAGCACGTCGGGCTGCGCGGCAAGCGCGGTGTCGATTGCGGCGATCAGTGCGGTGTCGTCAGACACGACCTTGAGACCGCGGCTCTCCACGACCTCGGCCGGGGTGCCCTCACCCGCGATGACACCCTCAAGCACCTGGCGGGCCAGGCGGTCGGTGAGGGTTCCGTCTTCCACGAGCTTGACAAGGGCGGCGACGCTCTCAGCGGTGACGAGGGAGGCGGCATCCACCCCGCGCTCGTTGGAAACACGGGCGATCTCGCCGGTCCACCACTTGCGGGCCTGGGCGGGGCTCGCGCCCGCGGCTGTCGTCTCCTCCACCTCGACGAGAAGACCCGAGTTCAGCACATCCTGGAACTCGAGGTCGGTGAAGCCCCATGCGTCTTTGAGACGCTTGCGGCGAAGGGCGGGCGCCTCGGGAAGCGCGGCGCGCAGCTCTTCGATCAGTTCTTCTGACGGCTCGACAGGCAGGAGGTCAGGCTCTGGAAAGTAACGGTAGTCATCGGCGTCGCTCTTGGGGCGGCCAGCCGAGGTCACCCCCGTGTCTTCGTGCCAGTGGCGCGTCTCCTGGATGATCGTGCCGCCCTTTTCGAGAATCGCGGCCTGGCGCTGGATCTCGTAGCGGATCGCGCGCTCCACCGAACGCAGTGAGTTGACGTTCTTGGTCTCCGTGCGCGTGCCGAGCGTGTCGGTGCCGCGGCGACGCAGCGAGATGTTGGCGTCGCAACGCAGGTTGCCGCGCTCCATCTTCGCCTCGGAGATGCCTAGCGCCACGACAATGTCGCGGATCGTGGAGACATACGCCTTGCCGACCTCGGGCGCGTCGTGCTCGGCGCCCTCGATCATGTGGGTGACGATCTCGACCAGCGGAACGCCCGCGCGGTTGTAGTCGACGAGCGAATACTCGGCGCCCTGGATGCGACCGGTCGCGCCACCCACGTGGGTGAGCTTGCCTGCGTCTTCCTCCATGTGGGCGCGCTCGATCGGGATCGTGAGCTTGCGGCCATTGGGAAGCTCGATCTCTACGCTGCCCTCGAACGCGATTGGCTCGTCGAACTGGCTGATCTGGTAGTTCTTGGCGAGGTCGGGGTAGAAGTAGTTCTTGCGCGCGAAGCGGCTGGTCGGCGCGATCTGGCAGCCGAGCGCGAGACCCAGGCTGATCGAGTACTTGATGGCCTGCTCGTTGACCACGGGAAGGCTGCCCGGCAGACCCAGGTCGACGGGCGTGATCATCGTGTTGGGCTCTACAGAGTGGTCTGCGCCGAGTGCCGCCGGGTTCGGGGCATCCGAGAACATCTTCGTCTGCGTGTTCAGCTCGACATGCACCTCGAAACCGAGCACCGGCTCGAAGAGTTCAAGGGCCTTGTCGTAGTCCATCAATTCAGCTTTAGCCACCAGACGATTCTAGGCGGCCCGGCGAGCGGGGGCCGTCGAGGCGGATGCTCCGCAGCCGGGTGAGCTCGCGCGGAGCGCGTGTGGCGGCAAGGCGGATTCTCCCCTGCGGGGCGAGTTCGCGGCCCGCGCGCCGCACTTCTCCCCAACAACCATCGCAGCCGACGACTTATCCACCACTTTGCGCGCGAGTCTAGAACATATGTTCGATCTTTGGGATCATGGAATATGCCATTTTCAGCCGACACTTACGCCGCCCTCGCGGATGTCTCGGCTGCTTTCTCACCGCCGCCGCCCGCCGATTTAGACGACGAATCTCTCCTGCAGGCGCAAAGAGTTCTTGCCGAGATCGATCGGCGCGTGAAGGCGTCAGCAGCGCTCGTCGCCGCAGAGATCGCTCGGCGCTCGCGGCCCGAGCTGGGTTACAGCGGCCTCGCACAAAGCAGAGGCGCCCGCACGCCCGAAGCCCTCGTGCAGCAGCTCACCGGTTTCACCTCCCGAGAAGCACGCACGCTTGCCCGCGTCGGCACACTCATCACCAGCTCGTCGCACGACGGCGACCCCACCCAGACCCCGAATCTCACGCCGTGGCTGCGCTCGGTGGCCGACGCGGTCACCGAGGGCCGCCTCACCCTGGAGGCTGCCGACGCCATTCGCACCGGCCTGGGAACGCCCGACGATGAGCTCACCCCCGAGATGCTCGGGATGGCGGCCGAGGCCTTGGTGACGGCCGCCGCCGACCTCACTGTCGAGAAGCTGGCCGCACTCGCGCGCGAGCTCCGTAACGGGCTCGACGTCGACCGAGTGGCGCAGCGAGAGAACGCCCTGCGCGACCAGGAGTATCTGCGCATCGTTGATCTGGGCACGGGCCTCTCACGAATTGACGGCATTCTTGCCACGGAGAAGGCCGCGCGCGCTCGAGTTCTATTCGATGCCGCTACGTCGCCACGACTGGGCGGGCCGCGGTTCACCGACGAAGCAGCACAGGATCGTGCCGAGCAGCTCATTGCCGACGAGCGAACCACTGGCCAGATCGCGCTCGACACGTTCCTTCAGCTGCTTGAGCTGGGTGCGTCCACCAACCCCACGAAGCTCCTAGTTGGCCGCCGCGCGCCCGTACAGGTGCTCGTCACCGACCACGACCTTCGAGCGCGACGCGGGTTCGCAACCATCGAGGGGCAGACCGATGCCGTGAGCATCAACACCGCCGAACGCTTCATCTGCGCAGACGGCTACCTGCCGATCCTGATGACGGACGGGCAAGTCGTGAATCTCGGTCGCGACAGCAGGCTCTTCACCCGATTCCAGAAAATGGGGATCGCCATGCGAGACGGCACATGTATCGTGCCCAGCTGCGACCGGCCACCATCATGGTGCGAGGTGCACCACATCAACGAATGGGTGCGTGATCGAGGCAGAACAGACATCGCCGACGGCGTGCTGCTCTGCAAACACCATCACCTCATGGTGCACAACAACGGGTGGCGGGTGATCCGAGAAGGTGCGGCGAACTACTTCTTGGTGCCGCCAAGCAGTGTCGACCCGCTTCAGCGCCCCATCCCGAGCCCGAGCACGAGTCCAGCGATGAGACGGATGCTGTCACACCAGCGCGAGCTCGCTAGTGCGGGAGGGTGACCGAGGTGTTGCGGCCGTCAACGTCAGCCGACTCGTTGATCGAGCCCGGCTCGAGCTCGGCGTCGTTCTGTTTCTCCGAACGCACGAGAGCGATGCCTGCCAGGATCGCGACGCCACCGATCAACTGCACGAAGGTGAGTGCCTCGCCGAGAATGAGCCACGCGAAGACCGATGCAAAAACCACCTCAAGCAGGCCGACAAACGACATGAGCCGCGAGCCGAGCATCTCGGATGCCGCAATGCTCGCCACATACGGGAAGGCGGTGCTGATCACTGCGACGCAGAGCAGTGGCACCCAAAACGCAACGTCGTTGCCAAGAAACTCGCTCGCGTTGAAGTCCGCGGTGAAGGGCACGAGGCCGACAACACCGACGAGACCGAGAACGAGGGCTCCGAGCAGAAGTCCGGCCGCCGCGAACGCAACGGGGGGCAGGCCATCGCTCGGTCGAGCAGCAATCACGTAATAGATGGCGCATCCCACCGCCGAGAGGCCCGCGAAGAGCAGGCCGAGGCCGTCGGTGGCGCCGAAGCTGCCTGGCCCGATCACCAGCACGAGGCCCACCACAGCCACGCCAGCGCCGACGAGCACAACGGCCTTGGGCGCGCGACGGGTCATGATCCAGGCCGCGGCGACAAGCAACAGGGGGGCAAGGTACTCAATGAGAAGGGCGGTGCTGATCGGAATACGCTGCAGGGCGGCAAAGTAGACAAGCTGGGTGCCGGCAACACCAATCAAGCCCATACCGAGGATGCGCCAGCGGGCGCGCCACACCGACGACCAGCGGCCGCGCAACGCCGAGACAGCGAACGGCACGAGAATCAGGCCGGCGACGCCAGCGCGCACGGTCACGGCCGCGGCGGGGCTCCAGCCAGATTCCAGCAACGGCTTGATGAACACGCCCGACGTGCCGAACGTCAGCGAAGCAAGCACGCCGATGATGAGGCCCCGGGTGGTGATGGTGAGCTTCATGGTGTCCTCGGATCGTCTCGTGCGGTTCGTGCGGTTTTGCGATTCACGCAGCTCGTGCGGTTCACGCGGTTCGTGCGGTTCGTGCGGTTCGTGCAGTTCGTGCAGTTCGTGCAGTTCGTGCAGTTCGTGCAGTTCGTGCGGTCACGCGATTCACGCGGGTCCCTCAGTCAGGAGCTAACTGGGTTACACTCCTGACGGTAGACCTCGCGAAGATAAGGAGTCAAATTGCATTTTGCCCCTGACACAGAGGACACTCTCGAGTTTGTCGTCGCGCTCGGAAACACCGACCCAGGCGCATCGAAGTCCGGCGAAGATGAGATCGCCACTCAGGCCCAACTGACGGCACTTCTCGACGCCAACGACTACTCCGGCGTGATGCGGCGAGACGCACAGGAGCTGCGCGAAGTGCATGAAACGCGCGAGCTGTTGCGCCGAGTGTGGAGCCTCTCCCGCGACGACGCCGTGCTCGAGGTAAACCGCATGCTGCGCGAGGCCCGCGCGATGCCGTACCTCATCAAGCACGACCGCTACGACTGGCACCTTCACGCAACCGAGAACGACGCGCCCCTGGCCGAGCGCATCCGGGTCGAGGCGTCCCTTGCGCTGGCCGACGTGATCCGCACGAATGAGATGTCACGCATGCGGGTTTGCGAAGCCGATGACTGCGTCGGACTCCTGATCGATCTCAGCCGCAACGGATCCAAACGGTTCTGCAGTGTGCGCTGCGGAAACCGGATGAACCAGCTGGCGTTCCGCGAGCGCGCCGCCGGCGAATAGCTGATCAGGCGCTGGTGCCCTGTGGCCCGCGTGCCTGCGCCGCTAACGCCCTGTGCCGCTGGTGCCCTGTGGCGCGCTTGCCTACGCCGCTAACGCGCTGTGCCGCGGGTCCCCCCGGTACCGACGGTGCCCTATGCCGCTACTGCCCTAGAGCGCGGGCGCCTGTGAGAGCACGCGGCGCCAAACTCGTAGCCCCTAGAACGCAGGCGCAGCGAGAGTACTTAAAGCGCAGGCGCCTGCGACAGGAGCGTGTGACCCCACGAGTCCTCAAGCAGTCGCTCAAGGGTTGCTCCGAGGGTGTACAGCCGGGCATCCTCTCGCGCGGGCGCCATGATCTGGAAGCCGACCGGCAGGCCGTCTTCGGGAGCAAGCCCAATGGGCAGGCCCATGCCGGGCACACCCGCGAGGTTCGCCGGAATCGTGGTCACATCGTTGAGGTACATCGCCAACGGATCAGCGAGCTTCGCGCCAAACTCGAACGCCGTGGTCGGGGCCGACGGCGAGACGAGCACATCGGCCTTCTCGAACGCTGCATCGAAGTCCTGCTGGATGAGCGTGCGCACCTTCTGCGCGCTGCCGTAGTAGGCGTCGTAGTAGCCGGCCGAGAGGGCGTACGTTCCGAGGATGATGCGTCGCTTCACCTCGGGCCCGAAACCTGCCTCGCGGGTGGCGGCCATCACATCTTCGACGGTGCCTCCCCCAACAGGGTTGACCCGCAGCCCGAACCGCACAGAATCGAACTTCGCCAGGTTGCTGGATGCCTCAGCCGGAAGAATCACATAGTACGCAGCAACCGCGTACTCGAAGTGGGGCGCACTGACCTCGACGATCTCGGCGCCATAGTTCTCAAGAAGGGTGAGTGCCTCATGGAATCGCTGCGAAACGCCCGCCTGGAAGCCGGGGCTGTCGAGCTCCTTGATAACGCCGATGCGCAATCCCTTGAGCGACTCGGCTGCGGCGCCCGCGCGTGCGGCGTCAGCAAACGAGGGCCACACGTCACGCAGCGAGGTGGAGTCGCGGGGGTCGTGACCGCCGATCACATCGTGAAGCAGGCCGGCATCGAGAACCGAGCGAGAGACGGGCCCCACCTGGTCGAGCGACGAGGCTAACGCGATCGCGCCATACCGGGAGACGCCACCATAGGTGGGCTTGACGCCCACCGAGCCGGTGACGGCGGCGGGCTGGCGAATCGAGCCACCCGTGTCGGATCCCAGCGCAAGCGGGGCCTCAAAGGCTGCGACTGCAGCGGCAGAACCGCCACCGGACCCGCCGGGAATGCGCGAGAAGTCCCACGGGTTCTTCGTGGGCCCGTAGGCGGAGTGCTCGGTGGATGAGCCCATCGCGAACTCGTCCATGTTGGTCTTGCCGAGCGGGATCAGTCCGGCCGACTTGAGCAGCGCCACCGGCGTCGCGTCGTATGGCGGGATCCAGCCCTCGAGAATCTTGGAGCCAGCGGTCGACGGCATGCCGATCGTGCAGAGCACATCTTTGATGGCGATGGGCACGCCCGCGAGTGGTCCGAGCTTCTCGCCGGCCGCTCGACGCGCGTCGATGGCAGCAGCGTCTGCGAGAGCGGTCGCTGATACGTGGAGAAAGGCGTGCACGTCACCATCGACGGCGGCGATGCGATCCAGGTGTGCCTGGGTGGCCTCGACAGAGGAGATGGCGCCCGACGCGAGCTGTGATGAAAGGTCGGCGGCAGACAGGTGGATCAGGTCGCTCACTGCTCCTCCCCCAAAATGGCGCTCACCTTGAAGCGGCTGCCGTCATGCTCCGGCGCACCGGCCAGGGCCTCGGCCGTCGTGAGGGTCACGCCGGGCACGTCGGGGCGGTAGACGTTCGACAGCGGAATCGGGTGGGAGGTTGCGGCCACGTCGGGGGTTGCGACTTCGCTGACCTTCGCGACGGAGTCGACGATCGCTCCGAGTTCGCCCGTGAGGGTCTGGATCTCCTCGTCGGTGAGCGCTATCCGCGCGAGATTGGCGAGGTGGGTGACAACATCCGGGGTTATTTCAGACACCGGATAATTCTACGGGGCACACCCGGCGCTGGCTGGCACGCCTAGCCCTCGTCCGGGCGGCACTCACTCTCGCCCTGAAGCGTCATGGCCTCGTCGCTCACCCGAAAGATCAGCAGTTCGTCGAGGGAGTTGCGACCCTGCAGCTCGTTCACTTCACCCACGAGGGTGTGCTCCACGCTGTAGTCCCAGTCGGCCCAGGCATCCTGAACGGTTTCGATCACGGCATCGGGATCGGCGGGCGCTATGCCCACGCGAAGGGCGGGGTAGGTTTCTCCGTCGACCCACAGCGGGATGATGCATCCCCGCGCAGTGGGGTCGTCGCGGTTGTCCCAGGTGCCCCCGATCAGCTCCTGCGTGTCATCGAGAGCGTCGTACAGTTCGGCTCGGGCCTCGAGCGGACTGAGCCCGCTTCCCGCGTTGAGGGAGCACCCGCCGAGCGCAAGCATGGGCGGAGCCACAGCGGCGACCGCTGCGTACAGGAACCGCCTCGTTCGTAACCGCACGAGGTTGAGGCTAGCAAAAGCCCCGGTGAATGGCTCTCCGCAGCGCGGGCTACCTCAGTACGGCGGGCTACCTCAGTACAGCGGCGTACGTCAGTCGTGCGGGGCACTTCAGTGCGGCGAGCTGTGCAGGGTGCCGGGCGCCTAGTGCGGCTACTTCAGTGCGGCGAGGCACCCGGCGGGGCAGGGCCGTCGTGCCGCTACTTGAGCAGTGCGGGCGTCTTCGCCGAATCCGTGGCGGTGCCGTCGGTCACAAACTGGCCCTTGCCGATGGAGATGAGCGCGAAGTTTCGCATCGACTCGGTGCCCGAACTGAAGTACTCGTTGTGACCGGTCGACGCGAGCAACACCTCGTTGGTGATCACATCGAGGCCGCCGCCCACACCCATCGTCTTCGCACCGTAGTTTGCAGAACCGGGATCGCTTCCAAAGTAGGCGCTGTTCGGAATTGGATCCCACGCCGCCTCCCCCACGTAGACATTGCCGTCACGCACGTGAAGCTGAGAGGCCGACTTGGCGGGGCTGCCCGGGGAGCCGACAAGCGCAAGCGCATCGATCGAAAAATCGTACTCGGTGAGCGCCATGAGCGCTGCTGTCGACCCGTAGGAGTGCGCGACCACCGAGATGTACGGCTGATCCGCACCACGGATCGCTTGCAGGCCCGTGATCGTGCTCGCGAGGGTGTCTCGGCCCTCTTCCGCGTTCTGGATTCCGCCCACGTTCGTGAGGTTGGGCGTGTGGTATCCGATCCATGCCACCGTCGCCACCGTGCTGTCGGCGTCACCGAAGAGCTCGAGCCAGCTGAGCTCCTCTTCGTAGAGGCGGGCCGCGGCATCCGACCAGTCCCCCATCTGGTTCTCGATCGTGAAGAACATGCCCGGCACGAGGTAGCTCACGTAGTCGGCGGTGCGGAGGTCGCCCAGCACGATCGCGGCACGGCCCTGGCCTTCGACGTCGAGGCTGAGCAGTGTGCGACGCGGCTGGGAGGCATCGTTTCCGAGCGCACTGTCGATCGACGTGAGCATCCGCAGCGAGTACTTCGCGTTCTCGACGATCGTGCGACCCGGCTCACTTGCGATCGTCTTCTCGAGCCCCGCGATGGAGTCGGCCAGATAAACACGGTTCGCGAGGTCGCGCGTGACGTAGGGAATTCCGTCGAGGTTGCCCACGAGCTGCGGGCTCACCTCCCGCAGGGCGTTGCGCCGATCGAAGTCCATCGACCGCCACCACATGGTCACGTCGGTTGCGGCCGGGGGATGCGCCAGCAGGTCCGCGACCGCCGTGGGGTGCGAGGCGATGTAGTCGGCCATCGCCGACACCGACAGCAGCGACAGCTGCTGCAGCATCCGGTTGCCCTGAACGATCTCGTTCGGCGACGGCTCGGGGCCCACGATCGGGTCGGGCACGGCAGAAATCACCATGGGCTTCGACAGGTCGAGGGCGGCGGGGGCGGCTGAGGTCACGATATAGCCGCTGATTTCGTGCACGCCGAAGGCCTCGGCGACGGGTCCCAGATACGCCGAGGTAGTTAGAACAGCTGCGACGTCAAACAGCAATTCGGGTCAATCCCCTCGCTTGCACATGAAAGAGCTTCCCCAAAAGCACTTACTCGCGCACACCCATGGTAGGGGATAGAACGCCCCGTATGGGGGACAAAATTGTTTCGGTAAGGAAAACTCTTGCCATCAAACGTTTGCTGGCATGGGAACGCGCCCACGTGGGGCGTACGGAACGTTCCAGTCCCGAAACGGGTGCCCCCCAAAACTCATGCTGCGGTCGGCCTATTCGAGCGCCGCGGGACCGCCCTCGAGCAGCTTCGCGAACTGCTCCGCATCGATGATCCGGATGCCCAGCTCTTCCGCTTTTCCGAGCTTCGACCCGGCGCCCGGCCCCGCCGCGACAAAGTCGGTCTTCTTGCTCACGCTCGACGCCGACTTGCCTCCCGCGGCAATGATTGCTTCCACCGCGCCCTCGCGCGTGAAGCCCTCAAGGCTGCCCGTAGCGACGACTGTAAGGCCCGCGAGCGGCCCGTCGTTTTCCGCCGCTGCCCCGGGGCCGGGATGACCGGGCGTCGCGAACTGCATGCCCGCCGCCGCCCACTCGCGAATGATGTCCTGGTGCCAGTCGACAGCAAACCAGTCGATGAGCGCGTCAGCGATGATTGCGCCGACACCCTCGACAGCAGCAAGCTCGTCGCGCGTGGCCGCCCGGATCGCGTCGAGCGATCCGAAGTATCCCGCAAGCGACCGAGCGGCAACCGGACCAACGTGGCGGATGCTCAGGCCCACGAGAATGCGCCAGAGCTCCTTCGTCTTTGCGCGTTCGAGGTTTTCGATCAGCTGCACGGCCTGGCTGGACGGCACTGACTCGGCGTCGCCCCAGAATTCGCCATCCGGGTCGAAGGGTGGGTCGGCGTCCTTGCCGCTCGTGCGGCGCTTGCGGCGGAAGGGCGTCTCGATGTTGCCCGTGGGCAGGCCCGTCTCTTTGTCACGCACTTCGACGCGGATGGGAAACAGGTCGTGAAGCGTGAGCGCGAAGAGCCCCGCTTCGGTCTCGAGCGGTGCAACGGCAGGCTCGAGTGGTTGCGTGAGCGCTGCAGCACTCACCTCGCCGAGACCCTCGATATCGAGTGATCCACGGCTGCCCACGTGCTCGACCCGACCCCGCACCTGGGCGGGGCAACTGCGCGCGTTGGGGCACCTCAGGTCGATGTCGCCCTCCTTCGCGGGCGCGAGCGGCGTGCCGCATTCGGGGCAATGGGTGGGCATCACGAATTCCCGCTCGGTGCCGTCGCGCAGCTCGACGACCGGCCCGAGCACCTCGGGAATCACGTCACCGGCCTTGCGCAGCACAACCGTGTCACCGATGAGCACGCCCTTGAGCTTCACGACGTCTTGGTTGTGCAGGGTTGCCTGGCGCACGACAGAACCCGCAACCCGCGCGGGCTCCATCACGGCAAACGGCGTGGCGCGGCCGGTGCGACCGACCGAGACGACGATGTCGAGCAGCTTGGTGTTCACCTGCTCGGGTGGGTACTTGTAGGCGATCGCCCACCGCGGTGCGCGGCTCGTGGCGCCGAGCTCTTCGTGCAGCGCGAGCTCGTCGACCTTGATCACGATGCCGTCGATCTCGTGCTCGACACTGTCGCGGTGCTCGCCGTAGTACTCGATGAACGAGGCGGCGTCTGCTGCAGAGTGCTTCACCGCGTAGTGCGTGCTCGTGGGCAACCCCCAACCGTTGAGCACGTCGTAGATCTCGCTCTGGCTCGCCACGGGTGGGTTGGGCCATGCCCCGATGCCGTGCACGAGCATCCGCAGCCTCGACAACCGGCGGTGCATCAGATCGAGCGCCGCAGCGTTCTTGCCCTCCGCCTTCTGCCTCAGGGATCCGGATGCCGCGTTGCGAGGATTCGCGAAGATGCGCTCCCCCGCCTCTGCCTGCTCGGCGTTGAGCTCGCGAAACGCTTCAACGGGAAAGAAGATCTCGCCGCGCACTTCGACGATCGGCGGATGCCCGCTGCCCGTCAACCGCGCGGGGATGCCCTTGATGTACCGCACATTCTCGGTGACGTCTTCGCCCACAACGCCGTCGCCGCGCGTCGCAGCAGACGTGAGTCGCCCGTTCTCGTAGCGCAGGTTGATCGCGAGCCCGTCGATCTTGAGTTCGCACAGGTAGTCGACCGAGCGACCCGAATCGCGCTCCACTTTTGCCGCCCACGCGGCGAACTCATCGAGGCTGAACACGTTGTCGAGCGACAGCATGCGCTCGGCGTGCGTCACAGGGTCGAAGAGGGTCGCGGCACGGCCACCGACGGTCTGCGTGGGGCTGTCCTGCCCCTGCAGTTCAGGAAACAGGCGCTCGAGTTCTTCGAGCCGGCGCATGAGCTGGTCGTAATCGGCATCGCTCACGAGCTCTTCGTCGCGCTCGTAGTATGCGTCGCGCAACTCGAGGATGCGCGTGGTCAGCTGATCGACTTCGGCCTTCGCCGCGATCAGTTCGGGATCAACGTGCTGGGGGGTGCTTTCGGCCACGAGTCCAGAGTACGGCCAGCCACTGACGTGGGTTAGGCGTTGACTTCGACGGGAACGGCGCTCACGGTTCGGTCGATCGTGCACTGGCCGAGCACGCGCGTGCCGACGTACACCACGGCGGTTTGGCCTGGGGCGACACCATTGAGGGGCGTCGCGGGCGTGATGACCAACTCGCCATCCGACACCATGGCGACGGCGGGCACGGGGTCGGCGTGTGCGCGAATCTGCACTTCGCAGTCGAACGGCACCGTCGCATCATCCGGAGCGAGCCCCGCCCAGCTGAACGTGGAGCCCGCGATCTGCGCGATTTCGAGCGCCTCGCGCGGTCCGACAACGACCTCGTTGGTCTTGGGGCGGATCTCGAGCACGAACCGAGGCTTGCCGTCATCCGTGGGAAAGCCCACGTTGAGCCCCTTGCGCTGGCCGATTGTGAAGGCGAGAGCGCCCTCGTGGCTGCCGATGACCTCGCCCGACCGGTCGAGGATGTCACCGTCGACCGAGCCGACCTTGTCGGCGAGCCAGCCGCGGGTGTCGCCGTCGGGAATGAAGCAGATGTCGTGCGAGTCGGGCTTGTTGGCTACCGAGAATCCGCGGGCCGCGGCTTCGGCGCGTACCTCGGCCTTAGACGGGGTTGCTCCCAGCGGGAACATGCTGTGCGCAAGCTGCTCAGCGGTGAGCACGCCCAGCACGTAGGACTGGTCTTTGGCCCACGCGGCAGCGCGGTGAAGCTCGCGATTGCCGTTCTCGTCGGTGACGATCGTGGCGTAGTGGCCCGTCGCTACCGCGTCAAAGCCCAGAGCGAGCGCCTTCTCGAGCAGGGCCGCAAACTTGATGCGCTCGTTGCAGCGCATGCACGGGTTGGGGGTGCGACCCGCGGAGTATTCGGCGATGAAGTCGTCAACGACGTCGGCCTTGAAGCGTTCGGAGAAGTCCCACACGTAATACGGAATGCCGATGATGTTGGCAGCTCGCTGGGCATCCATCGAGTCTTCGATCGTGCAGCAGCCGCGAGCGCCCGTGCGCAGCGTGCCGGGTTGGCGGCTGAGCGCGAGGTGCACCCCCACAACCTCGTGGCCGGCCTCGACGGCGCGTGCGGCAGCAACCGCGGAGTCCACGCCGCCACTCATCGCTGCCAAAACCTTCATGGTGTTAACCCTACGTTGGCTTCGCATTGCCACCGAACGTGCAGAAACTGCTGCAACGAGGGCCGGGTGGCACAGTTATTGCCCGTTCACCGGCGATACGGGCGCGCGAGGTGGGGTGGGTGGGGAAGAGGGGGGGTGGGCGGGGGTGGGGACGAAGGTGGGGGCGAGTTACGCGAGTCCGGCGACCTGGGCTCGCGCAACGGCGGCCGGCAGGGCAGCGACGAGCGCGTCGACGTCGGCCTGGGTGGTGTTGTGGCCAAGCGTCATTCGCAGCGCCCCGCGAGCGTCGGGTTCGCTGAGTCCCATGGCGAGCAGCACGTGGGATGCCTCGGGCACGCCCGCCTGGCAGGCCGAGCCCGTCGAGACGCTGAATCCGGCCGCGTCGAGCAGGAACAGCAGCGAGTCCCCCTCGCACCCCGGGAACGTGAAGTGCGCATTGCCCGCGAGCCGGTCGATCGGGTCGCCGCGCAGGATGGCCGTGGGCACGGCCACGCGAACGCCCGTGATGAGGTGATCCCTGAGCCGCCGCAAGTCGTCGGTGTGGTCACGCCGACTTCGCTCGGCCTCGACCGCGGCCACGCCAAACGCGACGGCACCCGCGGCATCCTGTGTGCCTGAGCGTGCACGCTGCTGGCTGCCGCCGTGCAGCAGCGGGGTAACCGTCGCGGAGCGGGCGATCAGGAGCGCGCCGACGCCCACCGGCCCGCCGACCTTGTGCGCAGAGATGCTCATGGCCGCAGCGCCCGACGTGTGGAAGTCGATGGGCAGATACCCGAGGGCCGACACCGCGTCGACGTGCACGGGCACCCCGTGCACCGCGGCGAGCGCGGTGATCTCGGCAACCGGCTGGATGGTACCCACCTCGTTATTGGCCCAGAGGGTCGTGACGAGAGCCACCTCGTCGGAGAGCGCGGACTCGAGCGCGGCGAGGTCGATGCGGCCGCGAGCATCCACGTCGATCCAGTCGATGATCGCGCCCTCGTGCTTCTCAAGCCACTCGAGGCTGTCGATCGTGGCGTGGTGTTCGGCACGAGTGGAGAGGATGCGGGCGCGCTGGAGCTTGGAGCGACGGCCATTTCTGGCCGTCGCCGCGACGCCAGCGCCGACGGGCGTCTCGTCCGTCGGATTTCTACTCCAGAAGAGCCCCTTGATCGCGAGGTTGATCGACTCCGTGCCGCCCGACGTGAAGGTCACCTCAACGGAGTCGGCGCCGACGGCGGCGGCGACCGCTTCACGCGCCTCTTCGAGCATGCGCTTGGCCTGCTGCCCCTGTGAGTGGATCGACGAGGGGTTGCCGACGACGCCCAGTGCAGTCGTGTACGCGGCGATCACCTCGGCGGTCATGGGGGTGGTGGCTGCGTGGTCAAGGTAGATCGCCACAGTTCATTACTCTAGAACCCATGCCCGATCACCTCGCCGACCTCGGAGTGCGCCTGAGCGCTTCAGGCGGGGAGCTGCGCGTCTGGTCGGCGAGCGCGACAAGCATGGATTTGTGCCTGTTCGACGACAAAGACGCGAGCTGGGTCTCGAAGACCCTGCCCATGTCGAAGGACGACGCAGACGTCTGGTCGGTCACGTCAAAAGCCCTCAAACCGGGCACGCGCTACTCGATTCGCGCGAACGGCCCCACGACGCCCGGGCACGCATTCGACCCCGCCCTGCACCTCATCGACCCCTACGCTCGCGGCCTTCTGCGCACCAAGAACGGCGAGTGGCGCGGCTACGTGCAGGAGCCCGACACCTTTGACTGGGGCACCTCGCAGAAGCCGCGCATCGGCCTCGACCACACCGTCATGTACGAAGCGCACGCGAAGGGCATCTCCAAGCTCAACCCCGCCGTGCCCGAGGAGCTGCGGGGCACCTACGCGGGGCTCGCCCACGAGTCGACGATCGCCTACCTGAAAGACCTCGGCGTCACCACGATCGAGCTGCTCCCCGTGCAGGCCTTCGTGAGCGAGCAGCGCCTGATCAAGCAGGGGCTCACCAACTACTGGGGCTACAACACGCTCAACTTCTTCACCCCGCACGCCGCCTACGCGAGCCGTGAGGCCCAGTTCGGCGGAACCGGCGCCGTGCTGCGCGAGTTCAAGGGAATGGTCAAGCTGCTGCACGAGGCGGGCCTCGAGGTCGTGCTCGACGTGGTCTACAACCACACCGCCGAAGAGGGGCTCGGCGGGCCGACCAGCTCGTTCCGCGGCATCGACAACCTCAACTACTACCGGCAGACCCCCGACGGCACGTACGTGGATGTCACGGGCTGCGGCAACTCGATCAACACCGCCACCGAGGCGACGCAGCGCCTCATTCTCGACTCACTGCGCTACTGGGCGAACGACCTGCAGGTCGACGGTTTCCGTTTCGACCTCGCAGCGACGCTCGGACGCGACGCGGGCAATGAGTTCCAGACCGAGCATCCCCTGCTGCGCGCGATCCTCGACGACCCCCAGCTGCAGGGCGTCAAGATGATCGCCGAGCCCTGGGACGTGGGAATGGGCGGCTGGCAGGTCGGCAACTTTCCCGACGGCTGGAGCGAGTGGAACGACGGCTACCGCGACCGCATGCGCGACTTCTGGCTCACCGATATCGGAGCATCCCGAGCCGACGGCACAGCGCCCAACGGCATCGGCTCGCTCGCACGTCGCCTCGCCGGCTCGGCGCACGTCTTCTCGCAGGAGCGCGGCCCGCTTGCCTCGGTCAACTTCATCACGGCGCACGACGGCTTCACGATGGCCGACCTCACCGCCTACAACCAGAAGCACAACCTCGGCAACGGCGAAAACAACCGCGACGGCACCGACAACAACCACTCGTTCAACCACGGTGTCGAGGGAGCGACGGATGATCCGGCGATCCGCGAGTCACGCTGCAAGGCCATGCGCAACCTTCTCGGCACGCTGCTGCTCTCGGCGGGAATCCCGATGCTCACCGCGGGCGACGAGTTCGGTCGCACCCAGCGCGGAAACAACAACGCGTACTGTCACGACAGCGAGCTGACCTGGCTGCCCTGGCACCACGAGGAGTGGCAAGACGACCTGCTGGAGGTCGCGCGCATGCTCATGCGCTTCCGTCGAGAGAACCCCGCGTTGCGCCCCGTGCGTTACGGAAAGTGGGGCGAGACCGTTCCGTCTGCGACGCAGATGGACTGGTACAACAAAGAGGGCCTCTCGATGGATGACGAGGACTGGAACTCACCCGAGGAGCGCACCCTGCAGTACCTCGCGGCGTCGACCCCCGAGTTCGAGGACTTCAACCGCATCCTGCTGATCGTGCACGGTCTCGAAGATGACGTGACCGTCACGCTGCCCGAGCACGAGGGTGTTGCGGGCTACTCGCTGCTGTGGGATTCGGCGCTCGAAGAGCACGTGGACCCCCTCGTTGACTACCTGCCGGGATCCCAGCGAGAGGTGTCCGGCGCCTCGATGCAGCTGTTCCGTGCGCACTAACGCCACTCCCGCAACGGTCGCGCTCACCGCGGCCGGCATCGAGTTCACGGCGCACGCCTACGATCACGACCCGGCCAACACCAACTTCGGTCTCGAGGCCGCGTCGGCGCTCGGGCTCGACCCCGAGCAGGTGTTCAAGACCCTCCTCGCCGATGTCGACGGTTCGCTCGTCGTCGGCATCGTGCCCGTCACGGGCAAGCTCGACCTCAAGGCCCTGGCCGCGGCGGTCGGGGGCAAGAAGGCCGAGATGGCCGACCCAAAGCTCGCCGAACGCCGAACGGGCTATGTCGTGGGTGGCATCAGTCCGATCGGGCAGAAGATGCAGCACGCCACCGTCATCGACGAGACCGCTGAGCTCTTCGACACCGTGTTCGTGTCGGGCGGGCGCCGCGGTCTCGACCTCGAGCTCGCGCCCCGGGACCTCGCATCAATCACGAACGCGACCTTCGCCGCGATCGCGCGCTGACTACTCGGCTACCGTGATGAGGCCCAGTTCGGCCGGTGACACGAGCAGCGGATGCTTCGGAACCACGCGCACCGTGTATCCGAAGCTGCCCGCACGCGCCAACGGCACGGTGCCTGCGAATACCGCGGGACGAGCATCCGCGGAATCGAGCACCAGTTTCTGGTGCGTCACGTCATCGAGCCGGTCGCTCATCGTGGCGCGGCCGTAAACGACCTCCACCTCGACGTCGTCGGCCGACAGCCCATCGAGCTCGACCGTCGCACGCAAGTGCAGGTCGTCGCCCACCTGAGGCACGCTGTCCACTCCCCCGGACTCGACGTGCGCCACATGGATCTTGGGCCAGGCAGCCGTCACGCGATCCTTCCACTGGGCAAGTTCGCGCGCGGGCTGGTAGGCGTTGGCGCCGATCGTGCGCTCGGCCGCGGCCGCGGGAACGTAAAGACGCTCCACGTACTCGCGCACCATGCGATCGGCCGACAGCTCGGGCGACAGGGTCGAGAGCGTGTGACGAATGGATGCGACCCAGCGCTTGGGCACGCCCGCCGCGTCTCGGTCGTAGAAGCGCGGCGCGATCTGGTGCTCGATGAGGTCGTACATGCTGTCGGCCTCGAGCTTGTCGCGCTCAGCGCTGTCGCCCGCAGAATCGGCCGAGGGGATGGCCCAACCGTTCTCTTCGTCGTAGAACTCGGCCCACCAGCCGTCGAGAATCGAGAGGTTGAGCGAGCCGTTGAGCGCCGCCTTCATTCCCGATGTACCGCACGCCTCGAGCGGGCGCAGCGGGTTGTTGAGCCACACATCCGTTCCCGGGTAGAGCAGCTTTGCCATGCCGATGTCGTAGTTCGGCAGGAACACGATGCGCTTGCGCACCTCGGGCTCCGACGCGAATTCGACGAGGCGCTGGATGAGGCGCTTGCCCTCGTCATCTGCGGGGTGCGACTTGCCTGCGACGACGAGCTGGATGGGGCGCTCGGGGTGCAGCAGGAGCGCACGCAGGCGCTCGGGGTCGTGGAGCATGAGCGTGAGCCGCTTGTACGTCGGCACTCGACGCGCGAAGCCGATCGTGAGCACCCCGGGGTCGAGCAGCTCCGAGAACCAGGCGGGGTCGCCCACTCCCGGGTTCTGTTCCTGCCAGGCAGCGCTCACGCGGCGGCGAGCGTCGTGCACAAGCTGCTCACGCATGCGACCGCGCACGTACCACAGGTCTTCGTCGCTGACGGTGTCGGATGCCCAGTCCACCGTTGTGGTGTCGCCCGAGCCAAACAGTTCCGCGGCGAGTTCGACGAGCATCGGGTCGGTCCAGGTGGGCGCGTGCACGCCGTTCGTGACGGAGGTGATCGGAACATCCGACGAATCGAAGCCCGGCCACAGCGCACCGAACATGCCTCGCGACACCTCGCCATGCAGCTTCGAGACACCGTTGGCGCGCTGCGCGAGGCGCAGGCCCATGACCGCCATGTTGAATTTGGTGGGGTCACCGTCGTCGTAGTTCTCGGTGCCCAGCGCGACGACGTCATCGACGGAGACACCCGGCAACAGGTCGGTGGCGAAGTACTTCTTGATCAGGTCGAGGTCGAAGCGGTCGATTCCCGCCGGAACGGGCGTGTGGGTGGTGAAGACCGTTCCCGCTCGCACGGCCTGGAGCGCGGCCGGGAAGGTGAGTCCCTCGCCGATCAGGTCGGAGATGCGCTCAAGCCCGAGGAACCCGGCGTGGCCCTCGTTGGAGTGGAAGACCTCGGGGAACGGGTTCGAGGTGAGCTCGGCGTAGGCCTTGAGCGCGCGAACTCCGCCGATGCCCAGCAGCAGTTCCTGCAGCAGGCGGTGCTCGCCGCCGCCGCCGTACAGGCGGTCGGTGACGGTGCGCAGTTCCTCTTCGTTCTCGGGAATGTCGGTGTCGAGCAGCAGCAGGGTGATGCGCCCCACAGCGACCTGCCAGACGCGCGCATAGAGCGCGCGACCGTCGGGCAGTGCGAGCGCGATCTGGGCCGCCGTTCCATCGGGGTGGCGCAGCACCGACAGCGGAAGGCCGTCGGGATCCAGCACGGGGTAGCTCTCCATCTGCCAGCCCTCGCGAGAAATGGCCTGGCGGAAGTAGCCCGCACGATAGAAGAGCCCGACGCCGATGATGGGCACCCCGAGGTCGCTCGCACTCTTGAGGTGGTCGCCGGCGAGAATTCCGAGTCCACCGGAGTACTGCGGCAGGGTCGCCGCGATGCCGAACTCGGGAGAGAAATATCCGATTGCGGCGGGCGCATCGGTCAGCGACTGGTACCAGCGCGGTTCGGTGAGGTAGCGGTGAAGCTCATCACGCAGCTCGTTGGCCCGCGCGACGAAGGCATCGTCGGCGGCCAGTTCGGCAAGCCGCTCGGGCCCGACGGCGCCGAGCAGCGCAATGGGGTCGTGACCGGTCTCTTCCCAGACGAGAGGGTCGATCGATTTGAAGAGTTGGCGCGTTGGCTGATGCCACGATCGCCTCAGGTTGGTGGACAGCTCATCGAGAGCGGTGAGTGCCTGCGGCAGCACAGTACGGACGGTAAACCTTCGTATTGCTTTCACCCGACAACCTTATGGGCTTGAGGTTGCGAGTATGTAAAGCGCTTGCATACAGATGTTTGTTGGTCAGTCGTTGCCGACGGGTGTGCGACGCCGCCGACGTCGATCGCGCACGCCACCGACGATGAGCCACACCGCCCATCCGAGCAGCAGCACGCCGATGATCGTCACGATCCACGTCTTGTCGGCGCCGTTGAGCCCCACCGCGATGTGGCCGATGAGCGGCACGCTGTACCAGAGAGTGCCCTTGACCTGGGCTTCGATCACCGGATTCGGGTCGGGCTGGGGATTGTTGTCACCCTGGGTCGTGAAACTGATCTCGCCACTCGTCGACGTGGTGAGTCCCACAACGCGGTGGGTCACGACCGCGGGATCCCCCGCCTTGATCTGGTACGTCATGACCGTGCCGATGCGGATGTCTTCGACAGGGGTCTCACGCACCACGATGAGGGTTCCCGGCGGAAGAGTCGGCTCCATAGAACTCGTGAGCACCGTGAGGGGTACCGCCCCTGTCAACCGCGGCACCACGATGACCGCCGCGGCGAGCAGCACGATGAGCGCAAGAAAGCCCGCGCTCAAGCCAACCCGGATGTAGTGCCACACACTCCGTCGCACGCGCCGCCCGCTCACGGCTCCCGCCGATCGCGTCGGCGAACCGCGAGCGCCGCCCAGCCCGCCGCGAGCAGTGAGAGCGACAGCCCGAGCCCCGCCGTCAGGGTGTCGCTCACCTCTGTGCCGGTCGCCGCGATCACGCGAGGCAGGGCAACCGTGCACGTCACGGCGGGCAGCGCGCCGCCCGTCGCTTCGACGAGGGACACGAAGACCGTGACAGGTGATGCCCCCGACTGGGCCTGGTTGGTTGCCGTGGGGTCGAGACCGGCCGTTATTCGAATGCTCGTGACCTCGCCGGGATCGAGGGTCGGTTCGGTGACGAGCGGCAGGCAGGTGTCGACCGTGACTCTCACAAGGGTCGGCTCGACCTCCTCACGAGCGGCCCCCAGCCGCAGATCGTCAATGAACTGGGCGGATGACCCCGGCCCCACGACGGCGGCAACCCGCAGCACGGCAGCAGAGCTCGAGTCGTTCTTGACGAGAATCACGCGACTGATGGATGCCCCGGGAACGAGTTCGCCCAGGTTTCCGAGCAATCCCGTGATGTTGCCCGTGTGCCAGTGCACCCCGTCGACGCTCACGAGCACGCGATCGCTCGGATCGGCGCGGGCCGGTTGCGCATTCGAGATGGCGGAGAGCGTGAGCACCACCGGCAGCGCCAGCAGTGCGACCCAGCGCGCGGGGCGAGCGCGCATCATCCACACCCGAGCAGGGCCGCCGAGGTGATGATGAGGGTGCCCGTTCCGGTCGTCGTCCAGCCGGCGCCGTTCACCGACTGCTCGACGGCGATGGCGTGGCTGCCCACCCCCTTGGCGATGAGCGCGGAATTGCTCGCCGAGAACTGGATGGTGGTGTCGTACGCGGTGCCCCGCGAGTACTCGCTGTTGGTGAGTAGTGCACCGTCCATGCGCACCCGGTACACGACGCTGTCTTCGTAGCCCGTAAGCTGCGGCCAGCTGAAGTAGCGCGTGTAGTCGGTTCCCGTGCACGTGAGTGCGATCGACGGCGGGCTCGGGTTCGAGATTGCCGCGACCTGGAACTGCTGCGACGCGGTGTTCGCGCACGTTGCGAGCACCAGCAGGGTGGTGTCGTTGGCGAGCGGCGTCGGAACCTGGGCACACAGCGCGGTGTTGGCCACGAGCTTGTAGCTCGTCGAGCCGTTGGCGTTGGTGACCACGATCCACTGCGCGAGGGTTCCCGTTGCCGTCGTGACCGAGATGGCTGCACCCACGGCGGCTGAGGCCACCGCCCAGTGCCTCGTGGGCGCGCTGCGGTTGAGAATCGTCGCATTGCCCGCGACGTCGTAGCTGAACCGCCACTGTTGCTGGTTGGCCGTGCCACACGTGGTGAGCGACAGGCTCGTGCCGCCCGAGTACTGGGGCCACACGCACTTTGTCACGTCGAGGCTCGTCTTGATGTAGCCCCACGCGGCCGGATCCACGGGCGGGCCGGATGCGACAACGGACCCACTCACGGTCTGCGTGACGCTCGTCGACGACATCGCCGACCAGGTGCCAATCGTTGCCGTGGCCGTAAGCACGGGAAGCACTTGCGCGCTCGCGAAGCTTGTCGATTGCGCGCTCGTGATGCTCGTGACCACGCACCACGTCGCGGCGGAGCCGGCGGCAACCGAACCGGAGATGGCCGGGAGACTGCTCCACGTGCCGGTAACTGCGCTCGTGGGTGGAGTCGTGGGGCACGAGGTAACCATGGGCCAGGCGGTCACCTGCACGGCACCCGCGAGACCCGCGGATGAACCCGAGCCGAGGGTTGCGGCGGTGCTGTAGCTGACCGGCACGGTGCCGGTATTCGTCACGACCAGGGTGCCCGCGCGCGACAGCACCGACGAGGAGTACGTGACCGCGAGCGTGTTGCCTCCCGTGAGCGAAACGCCGATCGAGCCCGCCGTCGCGGTCGCCGTGGCGGTCGCGGTCGAACTCCAGAGCGCGTAGGTCACGCCCGAGGCGCCCAGCGCAAGCACGACGGCGGCTGCGACGACCGCGGTGAGGCGAGGGATGATTCTCACGGTGCCACCTGCGTTCCTGTCGCCGTGAGAGTGAATGCGGTCGTTCCGCCCTGGACTGTTGCGGGAGCATCCAGATCGAGGGTGAGCTTGAGGCAGAACACCATGCTCGCCCCGGCGGCCAGGGCTGAGGATGATGCGGTCGTGAAGCCCGCGATTCGACCGGAGGTTCCTCCCGTAACCGACGGCACACACGCCGCGGTCGTCGCGACCTGAACGACGGTGACGGTCAGCTCTGCCGCGAGGGCGTTGGTTTGGCTCGTGACGACCGAGTTGGTGACGGCGATCGTCATGGGAGTCGTACCCGTGTTGGTTGCAGTAACCGGGGCGACTATCGAGGTACCGGGACCGAGTCGGCCCGCGTTCAGGTCGGTGAGAGTCGCTGACTGCACGCCGTTGAGGGTGAGTCCGGTGCTCCCCGCCGTGATGGTGCCAGCGTTCGCCGTTGAGTTGCCTGCCCACAGGGCGAACGTTCCCGCACCACCCAGCGCCAGGCCGATCACGGCCAGCAGTGCGGCCGTGATCATCCAGAGGCGCGGCGAAGGCACGCCCGGGCGCATCGCCGAGTGGCGATGGGCGAGGCGGTGCTTTGCGCTGGCGCTACCGGGCACGGGGTGCCCCTCTCACGTGATGCGGGTCAGATAGTGAATGTGCGGGCGAGCGCTGGCCGACCCTGGGCCGGCCAGCGCTCAGCGTTACGGAATCGCGATCTGGGTAAGGGTGAGCTGGAGCGCGCTGAGATCAAGCGTGCTCGCCTGGCCGCTGAGACCGGTGGTCGTCGACGGCAGTTCGACCGTCACAACGACGGTCACGGCAATCGTGCCAACAGCGGGGCTCACGACGTACGTGTTCGCGCCGCCAGCGGTGAGAGCGGCCGACGGCACTGCGGTGGCGGTGAGCGTGCTCGTGATGTACGGCTTGAGCGTGCCCGTGATTGTCGTCGGATCGAAGGTGAGGTTTGCCTTCAGGTCGTTGCCGGTGGCAACGATGTTGACCGTCTGGGTGAAGGTCAGCTTGTGGCCAGGAACGATCTTGAAAGCGGAGATGGACGGGATCGACACGGGCGTGCCGCTCGTGACGTTCGCCCAGGTTCCGGCGGATCCTGCGGCGATGGTGAGCGTGCCCGACGAGACGCTCGAGGCGTTGATGGTTGCGCTGTCGTTCCACAGTGCGAACGTTCCGGCTCCCCCGAGGAGCAGCGCGATTCCGGCGGCGCCAGCGATGGCGCCCTTGGTGATCTTGTTCATTTTTTTGTTTTTTCCTTGCGTGTGGCGGTCCCCCCCAGGGCATGACAAATCGCCCCACCGAAACCGCACTCCAAGTGCAAGAAATCAACCACCTCGACTAGGTATCGAGGGGGCCTGCTAGGTGTCTCTTGCAGTCACGATTTTATTTGGCAGCCAAAATAATGGCTAGTGGGGTACATAACCCAGTACGAGCGCCACCCATTTGGGGCACACTCCTGCGACATCCGAGGCGCCAAAGAGGGTACGTTCGAAAGGTGGTAATCGAGTACGAACCAAGGCTGGGTCGCATCCCGATCCGCCATCTTGCGCCCCAACAGCCCGGCAACCTCTGGCCCGCGAAGGCCTTTCGAGGCGAAGTGGTGCCTTTCGAGGCCACCGTCTTTCGAGAAGGGCACGACCAGTTGGGCGTGCGTCTCGTCGTGACCGACCCCGCGGGGCAGTCCACGACCTACCCGATGCGGCCCATCGCACCCGGCACCGATCGCTGGCAGGCTCACGTACAACTCACCACCGAAGGCGAGTGGAGCTGGCTCGTGCGCGCGTTCAGCGACGACTGGGCGACGTGGCTGCACAACGCGGAACTGAAGATTCCGGCACGGGTCGATGTCGACCTCATGGTGCAGATGGGGCGTGAGCTGCTCCAGCGCGCCGGCTCGCGCAAAATCATCAAGGATGCCGCAGATGCGTTCGCTAACCCCGACCTCTCCCCCACGGCGAAGCTCGAGCTCGCCCTGGATCCCAGGCTCACCGCGGCCATCGACGCGAAACCGCTCGCGAGCCTGACGACCGACAGCGAGACACTCACACTTCGCGTCGAGCGCGAGCGAGCAGGCGTGGGCAGCTGGTACGAGTTCTTCCCCCGCAGCGAGGGCGCGAAGCTCGGCAAAGACGGCAGGTGGACGAGCGGCACGTTCCGCACGGCCGCCAAGCGCATTCCGGCGGTGGCCGACATGGGATTCGACGTGCTCTACCTGCCGCCGATTCACCCCATCGGCCACGCGTACCGCAAAGGCCCGAACAACACGCTCGTCGTGCAGGAGGGTGATCCCGGATCACCGTGGGCGATCGGCTCGGCCGACGGCGGGCACGACGCCGTGCATCCGGATCTGGGCACCATCAAAGACTTCAGCTACTTCCTGGGTGTTGCGAAGAAGAACAACATCGAGGTGGCGCTCGACTTTGCGTTGCAGTGCTCCCCCGATCACCCCTGGGTCACCGAGCATCCGGAGTGGTTCACGACCCTGCCCGACGGCACGATCGCGTATGCAGAGAACCCGCCGAAGAAGTACCAGGACATCTACCCGATCAACTTCGACAACGACCCCATCGGCATTCGCACCGAGGTGCTGCGCCTTCTGCGCTACTGGATCACGCTCGGCGTGCGCATCTTCCGCGTCGATAACCCGCACACGAAGCCGCTCCAGTTCTGGGAGATCGTGCTGCACGAGATCAACAGCGAGTACCCCGATGTCGTCTTCCTTGCCGAGGCATTCACGCGCCCCGCGATGATGCAGTCGCTCGCGCAGGTCGGCTACCAGCAGAGCTACTCGTACTTCACCTGGCGCAATACCAAGACCGAGCTCGAGGAGTTCTTCGATTCGATCGCGCACGACACGGCAGCGTGGTTCAGGCCCAACCTTTTCGTGAACACGCCCGACATCCTTACCGAGTACCTGCAGTTCGGCGGGCCGGCGGCCTACAAGATCCGCGCATCCCTCGCGGCCACCGCAAGCCCGAACTGGGGAGTGTACGCGGGCTACGAGCTCTTCGAGCACGTCGCGCGACCCGGCAGTGAAGAGAACATCGACAACGAGAAGTACGAGTACAAGCAACGGGACTGGGCTGGTGCCGAGAAATCCGGCAAAACACTCGCACCGTTTCTCACGAGACTCAACCTGATTCGTGCCGCCCATCCGGCGCTGAGGCAGTTGCGCAACCTCGACATTCACTGGAGCGACGACGACTCGATCCTCGTGTACACGAAGTTCCTCGACGGCGCCTACACCGGCGATGGCACGACGGATGCACTCATCGTGGTCGTGAACGTCGATCCACACTCCGTGCGCGAGACGGTCGTGCACCTCGACCTCACACGAATCGGGCTCGAACAGCACGACACCTTCTTCGTGCGCGACCTCATCACGGGGGCAGAATTCGAATGGGGCTCCGACAACTATGTGCGGCTTGACGCATTTAGCGAACCCGTTCATATCCTCCACGTGGAATACAACAAAGGGCACTGATCATGGCTGAGAAAAAGACCACCACGCCCGCGCTTGCCGAGCTGCACCCGCACCACATCGCCTCCCTCGCCGGTGGCGCCCATCCCCAGCCGCATGCGACGCTCGGCCAGCACCCGCACGGCGACGGCTTCGTCATTCGCGTGCTCCGTCCGCTCGCTGCGGGTGTGACCGCCGTGCGCGCCGATGGGACGCGCGTCACCCTCGAGCATGTCGCTGACGGTCTCTGGCAGGGCTACGCGCCCGCACCCGGCCAGGCTTACGTCATCGAGACCGACTATGACGGCGGCCCCACGTGGACGGCCGAAGATCCCTACCGATTCGTGCCGTCAGTGGGCGAGATCGACCTGTACCTGTGGGGCGAGGGCCGCCACGAGCAGCTGTGGCACGTGCTGGGGTCGCACTACCGCCCCCACGAAGACGTCGAGGGCACCTCGTTCAGTGTCTGGGCGCCGCACGCGCAGGCGGTTCGCGTGGTCGGAGATTTCAACGACTGGAATGGCGTCGGGCACGCCATGCGCAGGCTCGACGACAACGGGGTGTGGGAGATCTTTGTGCCGGGATTGCAGCCCGGCAACGGCTATAAGTTCGAACTGCTGACGCAGGGCGGCGAATGGGTCAAGCGCGCCGACCCCATGGCCCGCTACACCGAGATTCCCCCCGCGACCGCCTCGAAGGTGGGCCAGTCCCTGTTCGCCTGGAGCGACGACGACTGGATGACGCGTCGTGCCGCGACAGACCCTCACAACTCGGCCATGAGCGTCTACGAACTCCACCTCGGCTCGTGGCGCCCGGGTCTCGATTACCGCTCCGCGGCCGACGAGCTCATCGCCTACGTCACCGAGCTCGGCTTCACGCACGTCGAGTTCATGCCGCTCGCCGAGCACCCCTTCGGAGGCTCATGGGGTTACCAGGTCACCGGCTACTACGCCCCGACCAGCAGGTTCGGGCATCCCGACGACCTCAAGTACCTCATCGACCGCCTGCACACCGCGGGCATCGGCGTGATCATGGACTGGGTTCCCGGCCACTTTCCCAAAGACGAGTGGGCCCTCGCGAAGTTCGACGGCCAGGCGCTCTACGAGCACAGCGATCCCCGCCGCGGCGAGCAGATGGACTGGGGCACGCTCATCTTCGACTTCGGGCAGTCGCAGGTGCGCAACTTCCTCGTTGCGAATGCGCTGTATTGGCTCGAGGAGTTCCATATCGACGGGCTTCGAGTCGACGCCGTCGCCTCGATGATCTACCTGGACTACTCGCGCAAAGAGGGTGAGTGGCTGCCCAACATTTACGGGGGTCGCGAGAACCTCGAGGCCATCAGCTTCCTGCAGGAGGTCAACGCCACCGCCTACAAGCGCAATCCCGGCATCGTCATGATCGCCGAGGAGTCGACGAGCTGGCCCGGAGTGACCAAGCCCACCGCGTCATCCGGGCTCGGCTACGGCCTGAAGTGGAACATGGGCTGGATGCACGACTCCCTGCAGTACATGCAGGAAGACCCGATGTATCGCTCGTACCACCACAACGACATCACGTTCTCGTTCTTCTACGCGTTCAGCGAGAACTTCATGCTGCCGATCAGCCACGACGAGGTCGTGCACGGCAAGGGTTCGCTGCTGCACAAGATGCCCGGCGACCAGTGGCAGAAGCTCGCCAACGTGCGTGCCTACCTGTCGTTCATGTGGGCGCACCCGGGAAAGCAGTTGCTCTTCATGGGCAGCGAGTTCGGCCAGCCCTCCGAGTGGAGCGAAGAGCGCGGCCTCGACTGGTGGATTCTCGACCAGCCGGTGCACCGTGGGCTGCAGAAGCTCGTCAGTGAACTCAACCGCACCTACGCGGCAACTCCCGCGCTGTGGCAGCAGGACAACGATCCCGCTGGCTTCGAGTGGATCGATGGCGGCAACGCGGGCCAGAACGTGCTCGCGTTCGTGCGCTGGTCGAAAGACGGTGAACCGCTCGTCGGCCTGTTCAACTTTAGCGGAACACCCGTCGGTCCCTACCGGATCGGGCTTCCCTTCTCCGGCACGTGGGATGAAGTGATCAACACGGATGCCACGGAATTCGGGGGCTCAGGAGTGGGCAACTACGGTGCCGTGGAGGCACGCGACGAGCCGTGGGGCGGACGACCGGCCTCGGTCGAACTGACGTTGCCGCCGCTGGCCGGGCTCTGGCTCAAGCCTCGTCGGTAGGACGCTTCTCGTCGTCGATGCGCTTCGCGAGCACCGTGCCGGGCTTGACCCGGAACAGTCCGGCGACGAGTGAACGCCTGCCCGGGTTGTCGGGCACGACGTTGGATGCACGCAGCAGCTCGAGCGTGCGCTCGTCTCGCAGCTCGAAGTCGGTTACATCGAGAAGGGTCGAGTAACCCGCTTCCATCTCGCGACGCATGGTCTGGGTTGTGAAGTGGCCCGCGACGAGCGAGGCGACGAAACCTCCGACGGCAAGCACGATCACGACAATGGCGATTGCGGCCCCCGGTGCTCCCGCGACAGCCATGATGACGCCCACGATGAGCGGAACCACGATCGATCCCAGGTTGAGCGCCCGGCGCCACAAGTCGTACCGGCCCGCCGAGCGACCAGGCACGAGTTCGGTAGCCACTAGTACAGAAGACCGGTCAGTCGGCGGCGCGCCGCGATGACACGGGGATCTTCGGCCCCGGCGATTTCGAAGTACTCGAGCAGGCGCGTGCGCAGGGTGTTCTTGCCCGCGGCATCGAGGGTGGGGAACAGGTCGAGAAGGCGACCGAAAGCGTCGTCGAGGTGACCACCCGATACGTCAAGGTCGGCAACGGCAAGCTGCGCTGTGACGTCCTGCGGGCTCGCCGCAGCGGCAGCGCGAACGTCGGCGGCGCTTTGTCCGTCGAGCCGGGCCAGCAGCGACACCTGCGCGAGGCCAGCGACGGCGAGCAGGTCGCGCGGGTTCTGCGCGATCGCTGTCTCGTACTCCTTGATGGCGGTGGCGAAGTCGCCTGCCGAGATGGCGTCGTAGGCCTCCTGGTGGTGCGGGGGCAACGGCTCTTCCACGGGCTCGGCGGGCGCGCCCGAGGGGTCGACGCTGATCGAGCCGGTTACGTTCTGCTGCGCCGCAAGCTGGAGGAGCTGCTCGAATACGTCGCGCAGTTCGGGCTCGGCGAGCATGCCGGCGAAGAGCTGGATGGGGCGGCCTCCGACGACAGCGGCGACGGTCGGCACCTGCTGCACCTGGAAGGCCTGCACGAGCTGCGGGTTGGCCGTGGCATCCACTGTTGCCAGCGCGATTCGGCCGCCGTACTGCTCGACGAACGAGGCGAGGGTTGATTCGACGCCCTGGCCATAGAACTCCACGACCACGGGAACGGTCGACGACAGATCGAGCACCTCGGTGAATGACGCGTCGGTGGCATCGCGCACCACGCCTCCCCCACCCGCCGCAGGAGCCCCTGCCGGTGCGGGCGGCCGCACGAGAGACGAGAGGTCAACAGCGCCGCGAAGGTTCGCGCCGCTGAGGGGGGCGTTGGTCATCCGATTTCCTTTGCGCTGACGAGGCCCTGGCTGTAGCCCAGGAGAACAATCTTTGCATCGCTGCCGGCGGCAGGCACGTAGAACAACAGCTGATCGCCGTAGGTTGCCACGATTCCCTTCGTGCTGATGGCGAGGCCCGACAGCGCCTTCACCGAGCCGGAGGGGTTGATCGCCGCACCGGTCTCGACGGGCGCGACGGTCGTGGTCTCGTTGAGGTTGACGGCCACGATGGCGCCCGCGTCGTTGGTTGCGAGTGCGATCGGCTCTGCTGCGCCGATCTGGTGACCGAAGGTCACGCTCGCGGTCGTCGGCAGGGATGCACGAATCTCATTCTTCTTGGCAAGCCCAACCGCTGCGCGCAGGCTGTCGCCCTCCGCCTCGAAGTCGAGGTAGGCGGCGGACTCGACGTCTTCTTCGAGAATCTCGCCATAGGCAAGCGCGAGGTCATCGGGCGAGTAGCGCAGCACGCCGTTGTCGGCGGCGAGGCGCGACGCACCAACGCTCGCAGGTGCGAGGTCGGGCAGCACGGCGGCCGGCTCGAGCGTGATCGCGTAGCTCACCTTGTAGTCGGAGCGGGGATCCTGCTGTTCGAGGAAGAGTCCAAGCGGCGGAACGGTCGTGTCTTCGTCGTTTTGGATGACGGCAAAGACCGTGCGCGGCCAGGAGTCGGTCTGCTGGGGAACCACGACGCTCACGGGGCCCTCGGGGATCGCGGGTTGTCCGGCGAGCGTGGGGTCATTCGTCTGGATCGTGTAGCTGGCCAGCCGAAGCTCGAGGGCCGCACCATCCATGCGGGTCTTGAGCAGCTCGGGGTCGCGCGCAGCATCGGCGTCAGCAACCGTCGCACTGATTCGCGCGATGATGCGCTCGACCTGGCGCACCGTGACGGCGGGCGGGCTGAGCTCGGCGGCCGCAGGTGCACCCGATGCGGAGGGACTGGGTGCGACGGGGGCCGCCTCGGGCTGCGGCCAGAAATCGGCGCTGCAGCCGCTGAGGGCAAGCGCACCCACGAGAACGACGGGAACGGCAATCATGCTGGCTCGGCGCGACGACTTAGCGGGTTTCACAACGGCCTTCTTGGGAACTTTGGGCATCTTTCGACGCGGTCCACGCGACGAGCGCATGTGGTTGGTGGCCCACAGCAGGAATCCGAGGCCAAGAAGCAGCACGACAGCACCGCCCACGATGAGCGGTCCGGACCATGGCGTGGAGTTGTCGAGCGGCCACGACAACTGGATGGCGGAGGGGGCGGGAAGGGTGCCGTCTGAGGCGATGATGAACGAGACATCCTCCGGCACATTCACCGTGAGGGTCAGGTCGCGGTCTTTCACATAGTCGTCGAGCCACAGGTCGGAGTCGGTGGGGCTCGGAACGACCGTCTCGGCACCGTCAACGGTTTCGCTCACGAGCTCGCCGGTCTCAGCATCAAAAGTGATGAGGTTGTACGTGGTGTCGCCGATCCACGCGATCACGTCGCTATTGCGACCGTACGCGGCAAAGACCTGGCCGTCGCCCTGCACGGAGAGGGTCTGACTGCCGTCGAAGGCATTGAGCGCAGCGCCGTCGACGACGGTGACCGTCGCCTCGGACGAGGTGGCTACGGAAAGCGCGAACTCATCGGGCTCGGCCAAAATGGTTCGCTGAGCGATGCCGAGACCGATCATGAGAGCGGCCACGACGAAACTAACTATTGCGAGAACAAATCGCACGAACTACTCCTTTCGTGCTGCCCGGCCCGACTCGTGGTCGTGACACCCTCCGCCTTCAGGCAGGCCGCTCGCACTAGGGACGAGAGGAGGGGCTCCCGAAATCACAGGGAGTGGCAACAACAAAGACGTTCAAGAATAGCCGATGGCACTGATTCCGGCCTAACAACCGCTGGGAAACGTCTGGGAGAACCGGGCGAGCTACACCCCAGTAAACTCGTGTCCGTTGCCCGTACACGGCCCCCTCAACATCCAAGGAGAAGTCATGGCTGCAGATGACACCGATTTCGGCACCGAGATGCGGGGCTACAAGAAAGACGACGTAGACAGGGCGATCCAGGAGCTGCGCCGCGAGCTCATCAAGGCCAACTCAGACCGCGCCGACGCCGCCAAAGAGGTCAAGCGCCTGCTCGCCGTCAACGAAGACCTCCAGGCCGAGCTGGATGAGACCGGCAGCCCCACCTACAGCGGCCTCGGCACCAAGCTCGAGAACACGCTTCGGGTTGCAGAAGAGCAGTCAACGCGCCTGATCGCCCAAGCCGACATTGACGCGGAGAAGCTCAGAAGCGGCGTTCAGGCCGAGGTCAACAAGCTGCGCAGCGAGGCCGCCGAAACCGCCCAGAAGACTCTGGATGACGCCAACGCTCGTGCGACGAAGCTGCTGGCCGACGCGCAGTCCGAAGCGGAAGACACCCTGGCGCGCGCCCGCGCAGACGCCGAAGCGCAGAGTCAGGATGCCCTGCGCGAAGCGGCAGCGATCCGCGGAGCAGTCGCCACCGAAGCCGCCGAGACCCGTGCCACCGCCAAGCGCGAGGCCGCAGCCCTGCGGGCCGACGCCGAGCGCGAGGCCGCAGAGCTCAAGGTGTCGGCCGCAGCCGAGGCGGCGGAGGCGCGCGAGGCAGCGGCTTCCCTCGCCCGCGACTCCGAACTCGGTCGCGCCAACTACGAGAACGAGAACTCCACCCTCCGCGCCACCCTCGCGAGGGATCTTGAGCAGGGTCGCACCGACCTCGCGCGCGAACTCGAGACGGGGCGCGCCCAGCTCGAAGCCGAGATCAGCGCCGGGCGTGAGCAGCTCGCCAACGAGACCGCGGCCGCTCACGAGAAGCTCGCCAACGAGACCGCGGCCGCGCAGGAGAAGCTGCGCGTCGACACCGAGGCAGCTCGCGCGCAGCACGAGGCCGAAGTGGAGGCCGCCACCGCAGCGCTCGAGGCCGAGACCAAGGCAACCCGCGCGGCTCTTGAGGCCGACACCGCCGCCGCCCGCGCGGCCCTCGAAGCCGAGACCGCCGCCGCTCGCGCGGCACTCGAAGCGGAGACCACGCAGGGTCGCGCTGCCCTCGAGGCCGAGCGCACGCAAACCCGCACGATGCTCGAGACCGAGACAACCCAGACGCGGGCCGACCTTGACGCCGAGGTCTCTCAGGCTCGCGCGGCGCTCGAAGCGGAGCTCACGCAGGGTCGAGCGGCGCTCGAAGCTGAAGTGGCCCAGCGCACCGCGGCCCTCGATGCCGAGGTCACGCAGCGCACGGCCGCCCTCGATGCCGAAGTCGCCCAGCGCACCGCCGCCCTTGAGAACGAGATCGCGGAGGCACGCGGAGCACTCGAAGCCGACACCACCACGACCCGCAACGCCCTTGAGGCCGATACGGCCACCGCGCAGAATGAGCTTGCTGCACAGACCAAGGCCGCTCTCAACGACCTCGCGTCGCGCACCGCCAAGGCCAAGGCCGAGTTCGAGGCGGATCAGGCGGAAAAGCGTGCCGCGCTCAAGGCCGAGATCGCAGAGAAGACCGCGGCGCTCGAAGCGGAGACGACGCAGGCTCGCGCGGCGCTTGCACACGACATCGAGCAGCAGACCACCGATCTGGCCCGTGACATCGAGCGCCAGCGTGCGCAGCTCGCGGCCGAGACCGAAACGACCCGGGCGGCGCTCGCCCACCAGACGGATGAAACGCGCACCACTCTCGCCCGCGAGGCGGAAGAGGCACGCAACGCGCTCGAGCTCGAGCTCAAGACGCGTCGCGACGAGGCCGAGAAGGAGTTCCTGGCCAAGCACAAGGAAGCGACGGAGCAGACCCAGAAGTATCTCGACGAGGCACAGGCGCAACTGGCCGACGCGATTCGCCGCGCCAACGAGAAGCGCCAGGAAGCAGACGCCCTCAGCACGGAGTCGAAGGCCGAAGCCAAGCAGGTTCGGGCCGACGCGGATGCTCACGCTCGCGAGGTACTCGACAACGCCGAGGCTCGCTCCAAGGCAATGCTCGCGGAAGCCGAAAAGCGAAGCGCCGCCCTCGTTGCGGAGGCAGAAGACCGACTCACCAAGATTCAGGCCGAGCGCGAGAGCGTGGCGGGGTACTTTGAGAATCTCCGCGGAGTGCTCTCCCAGGCTGAAAAGGTGGCGTCAGAACAGTGAAGATACAGAACGCGTTCCGAGTAGGCCTCTTCGGCGGACTCGGGGTGCTGGTGGCCGTTGCCATCGGCGCCACGATCGGCAACCTTGCCACGATCCTCACCTACGTGGGCGCGGCATTGTTCCTCGCCCTGGGCCTCGACCCGGTGGTGAGCTGGCTGGAGCGCCACAAGTTCCCCCGCCCTCTGGCGATCGTGACCGTGCTCGTGGGCGTGCTTGCCGTGTTTGCCGGCCTCGTGCTCGCGATCATCCCGGTCATCGCCGAGCAGGTGCAGACCGCCATTAAGGCCGTGCCGAAGATCGTCGATGCGTTCACCGACGGCACCGTGCGCACGTGGATCGAGACCACGTTCCCGTGGATCAAGGTCGACGATTTGCTGCAGGGCGCGATCGACTGGCTGGGAACGCTCGATGTGACGAGCATCGGCGGCGGCGTGCTGACGGTCGGCGTTGGCATCGCGACGGGCATCACGGGCGCCGTGATCGTGCTGATCCTCACGCTCTACTTCGTGTCGTCGCTCACGAGCCTCAAGCGCGGCATCTACCGCATGGTGCCGGCCTCGAAGCGTGCCACGTTCATCGACCTCGCAGAACAGGTCTCGAAAGCCGTCGGCCGTTTCGTGAGTGGGCAGTTCCTGCTCGCACTCTGCAACGGTGTGCTGTCGTTCATCGTGCTGACGATCATCCTGCCGCTCTTCGGCCTGCCGGTCTCGTACTCCGCGTTGCTCGCCTTCATCGCATTCCTGTGCTCGCTCATCCCCCTCGTGGGAACCATCACGGGATCCGTCATCATCACGCTGCTCGTGCTCGTGTTCAACGGTCCGCCGTCGGTGATCGTCGTCGCGATCTACTACGTGGTTTACATGCAGGTGGAGGCGTACATCCTCAACCCGCGCATCATGGCGCAGGCAGTGAAGGTACCGGGAGCCGTGGTCGTCATCGCGGCCCTCGCCGGCGGAACCCTGCTGGGCATCCTTGGTGCGCTCATCGCTATCCCGATCGCTGCTGCGATCATGCTCGTGATCGATCAGGTCTTCGTGCCGAGGCAGGAAGAGCTCTAGCTCACTGCTCCCAGGTGCGTGGCAGTGGCAGTGCCGCGGGATTGAGTCGCGCGACGATTTCGCTGAGCACGCGGTAGGTCTGTTCCTCGCCCACCCACAGGTGCTTGCCACCCTCGACTGCGACGAAGTCGATGCGGGGTACCGACGCGAAGCGCTCGGCGGCCTCAGCGGGCCTCAGGTAGTCATCGAGCTCGGGGATGATCGCGACGAGCTTCTTGTCGGAATGACCCCACGCGGCAATCTCGTCCGGGGTCGTGCGGTGCAGCGGCGGAGACAGCAGGATCGCCCCGTCGATCGGGTGTGTGAGCCCGTACTTGAGGGTGACCTCGGTGCCGAACGACCACCCCACGAGCCACGGGTGCGGCAGGTGTCGCTGCTGCACGAGGTCCATGGCCGCAGCGAGATCCCACTGCTCGTCGACCCCATGGCCGAACGCCCCGTCCGACGTGCCGTGCGGCGACGTCACGCCGCGAAAGTTGAACCGAAGCACCGCGATATCCGCGAGCGCCGGTAGCCGAGCTGCCGCCTTCCTAATGATGTGCGAGTCCATGAACCCGCCGGCAGTGGGCAGGGGATGAAGCGCGACCATCGTCGCGACGGGCTGGCCAGATACCGGCAGCGACAACTCACCGATGAGGGTGAGGCCGTCGCGCGTGTGCAGCTCCACGCTCTCGCGGCGGGCGGGCAGCTCGACGGCGCCCCTGATCTCAATGCTCATGTCTCACTGCTCATATCTCACTGCTCAGGTCTCAGTGTCACGGTCGAATCTTCCAGCAGTGCAGGTGCCAGTGGCGGCGACCCGCAAGATCGTCTTCAGCGCCCATGAGCCCGTCGGCGCGCCAGGCAACAGTGTGGGCGACGCCGGGAGCGATCTCGAGGCCACAGCCCGGGCAGGTGTAGAACTTGGTCGCGGACGGAGCCGTGAGCGGCTGCACGTTCCACAGGCCGTCGCGACGCTGCTCGGTGTGCATTCGCCCAACGAGCGCTCGGCTGAGGTCGATCTCGTCATCTCCCCCGCTGGAGCGCCGCCCGCGGTGACGATTCGAACGAGGCATGATTCCAGCTTAGGCCGAAGGATTGTCCATCTGTTCGAGCCGTGTCTCCTCGAGATCCAGCATCGCGGCGGCCTTCGACAGGATCCGCGACGGGTAGCTTCCCTCGGAGCGCGCCTCGAGCAGCGCCTCGCGTTCAGCGTCGAGCACCTCCCTACGCAACGCGCGGTACTGGCGCTGCGGCGAGTGGGCGATGCCGTCGACTCCCGGGCCGTGCTCGACCCGCTCCCACGCCGACTCGGCCGTCAGGAGGGTATCGCTGCGGACTCGCTCGATGATTGCAGGATCGATCTGCTCTCCCTCGGGAAGCTCAAAGCTGGGGCTCTCCAGGGCGGCGACCCCGGCGGCGCCCAGTTCGTCGAGCAGCGAGGCGAGCTCGCGACGATCGGCAGCCGCATCCGATCCCCGGATGCCCGTCTTCCTGATGAGCCACGGCAGCGAGAGCCCCTGCACGAGCAGGGTCGTGATCGCCACGGTGAACGCGATCAGCACCAGCTGGGCGCGATACGGCGTCTCTTCGGGCAGCGACTGTGCGGCCGCGAGCGTGACCACTCCACGCATGCCCGCCCACCCGAGGATCACTCCACCACGCCAGCCGAGCCCCTCGGCGCGAAGCTGCTCGAGGTCGGTCTGCCGTCGGTGATAGTTCTTCTCGGCGCGTTCCTGGCGTTTGATCGCACGCTCGGGAAGGTCGTCGCGGCCCATGAGCATGTCGAGAAAGTTGCGCCATCGCCGCTGGCTGCGCTCTGACCGCCTCTCCTGGCGCCGTAGAGACCACAGCAGGGGCGGCATGAAAAGGAACCGGATGAGAATGACTGCGCCCGTCATGAGCACGCCCAGCCCCACCGCCTGCCAGACGCTGAGGTCATCCTCAGTGACGGTGCCGATGATGGCGCTGATTTCGATACCCATCAGCAGGAAGACGCCATTTTCGAGCACGAACTGCACCGTGCGCCAGTTGAGGCGCTCCGAGATGCGGGCTTGCGCTGAGAAGCGGCGCGCACCGTTGTGTCCTGAGTACAGGCCCGCGGCCACGACGGCGATCACGCCGCTCGCGTTGAAGTACTCGGCGGGAATGAACGCGATAAACGGCACGGCGAACGAGATCGCGGTGTCGAGCAAGGGGTCGCGCAGCTTGGAGCGCACCCACACCGTGGTGATTCCCACCACGAGTCCGATCACGAGAGCGAGCGCAACGGCGTAGAGGAAGTCGGCCGCGACCCCCCACAGGTCGACGGATGCAGCGGTCGCAGCGATCGCCGAGCGCAGCAGCACGAGCGCCGTCGCATCGTTGACGAGACTCTCGCCCTCGAGGATCGTGACGAGCCGTGACGGCAATCCGAACTTCTTGCCCAGCGCGGTTGCCGCCACCGCGTCGGTCGGGCTAATGACCGCACCGATTGCAATCCCGCCCGCAAGAGACAGTGCCGGGAAGATCGTGTACAGGATCCACCCCGTCGCGAACGCCGTGACGAGCACGAGCACGACGCTCAACGCGGTGATGCTCGACAGGTTGCGACGGAAGTCCACGACGGGAACCTGGATCGCCGCCGAGTACAGGATGGGCGGAAGCAGCCCGAACAGAATCACCTCGTGCGGAACCGTCGTCGGCGCCCCGGGAATGTAGCTGAAGCCAATGCCGATGACGATGAGGATCAGGGGGGCGGCGACGCCGAGCTTCTTGCTGTAGAAACCTGCGGCAACGATGGTGACGAGGGCGACGACCCCGAACAACCCAATCTCCATGAGCTCCATACCGAGAGCTTAAGGGAGGGTCAGTACCAGCCCTGCGCCTCCGAGGTGGACCAGGCGCCACAGGGCGTGCCGTAGCGGCCCTCGATGTAGGCAAGGCCCCACAGAATCTGGGTTGTGGGATTCGACGCCCAGTCGCCTGCGACGGAGGCCATCTTCTCGCCGGGGAGGGCTTGAGGGATGCCGTAGGCGCCGCTCGAGGCATTGAACGCGTACACGTTCCACCCGGATTCCTTGTTCCACAGGGCCACGAGGCAGCTGTACTCGTCTTGGCCGAGCCCGCGCTCCGCGAGAAGCTGGAACGCTATCGCCTGGGCCGAGCCCGGATCCGGCGTGCCTGCCGCGGGAGCCACCGGGGCGGGCGGGGGAACGTAGATCTCGCTCGTCGTGAACGTGTCGCGCGGGGCAGAGTGCGTGTACTCCCCCGCAACGGCGAGCTGCTGGAGGTCTTTCTTGTTCGCGGGAGCAGTCACGGCCATCGCTGGGGAGGTGCCCGTCGGCGGCACGATCGTGACGAAGATGAAGGCCATCGTGACGAGGGCGGCGAACAGCGGCAGCGACCACGGCGCGCGAATATGGCGCCCCGAAACGTCTCCCCCCGCACTCTTGCGTTGCGCGCGGAGCTCACTTACTCGCGAATGTGTGCCCACAGTTGATCGATTTTAGACCATGAGTCGGGGCGTGCGCAGAAAACGGTCAGCGAACGGCCAGCATGACGTCGATCACGGCATCGAGAAGCAGGTCAACCTGGGCCTCTTTGTAGCCGCGCTTTTTGCTGCGGAACACGATCGTGCGCACCTGGTCGACGCTCATGGGCTTGCCGTGCTGGAAGTAGCCCACGAGACGATCCGCGAAGGCATCGACGTCTTTAGGGTGGTATCCCCACGTGAGCGGACCGGTGCGCGAGAACCGCTGACCGGCAGGCCGAGCAAGGCGGTCGAGGATCTGCTGCGCGGCGCCCCGAGCCTGGGCGTACCACGCGGCATCGCCCGCGGCCGCGACGGCCCGCTCGCGCTCACGAGCGGCAAAGGCATCCTCGAGTCGTTCGAGCGCGGCATCCACGTGACTGGTTGAATACCCACCCTTCTGCATGGCGAAGGCGGTGTGGCGGATGCTCGCCGCATTCACGACCGACAGGTCGCCACGATCGGCCGCGTAGGCACGTCGAGCTTCTTCGAGAAAATCCTCGACCTGGTCGACGTTGTACCCGAGGCGTGACTTACGACTGCGCGGAAAAGTTGTGCTCACCGAACTATCTTGCCCTACGTGAAGATGAGGAAAAGCGCATAGGCCGCCGCAGCCGAGAGCAGCGACGAGTCCACGCGGTCGAGGAAGCCGCCATGGCCGGGTAGCCAGGTGCTGATGTCTTTGATTCCGAGGTCGCGCTTAATGAGCGATTCGGCGAGGTCACCGGCTGTAGCCGTGCCCACGATCACGACACCGAGGATGAGCCCCACCCACCACGGCTGCTGGAGCATGAAGATTGCCGTGAGTATGCCCGCGAGGATCGCGGCGGCCGCGGATCCCGCGAAACCCTCCCAGGTCTTCTTGGGGCTGATCACGGGCGCCATCTTGTGCTTGCCAAACGCGAGCCCCGATGCGTACGCCCCCGTGTCGACCGAGACGACCACGATGAGGAACGCAAGAGTCCACCACTGGCCGCCCGGTTGTGCCGTGAGCAGCACCGTGAACCCGGCGAGGAATGCCACGTACGCCATGATGAAGGCGCCCGCACCGATGTCTTTGAGCAACTCGAGGCCCGACACGCGGTGGCTCGGGCGCACCAGTTCGACGAGTCGCCAGAGGGTGATGAACGCGATACCCGCGAGCGTGACCAGCCAGTGTCCGTCGGCTCCCCAATAGAACGCCGCGGGAATGACCGCGACGGCCGCGATGACGGTTGCGACCCGCGGAACATCCCGACCGGCAAACCGCAGCGCGCTCGCGAGCTCGAACGAGGTGAAGATCACGAGCACGGCCGCGAAGACCATGTACAGCTCTTTGAAGAAGATCAGGCTGAACAGGAGCGCCGCGCCGAGGGTGAGCCCCACCGCGAGAGCCATCCCGAGGGGTCGACCGGTACGCGCGTTGATCTTGTCGTTCGTCGCGCGAACCTGAGCTTCGAAGTCGGAGACCATTAGACCTCGAGCAACTCGGCTTCCTTTTTCTTGAGCGCGTCGTCAATGGCGTCAACGTGCGACTTGGTGGCAGCGTCGAGCTCTTTCTCGGCGCGCGCGATTTCGTCTTCGCCGACCTCCTTGAGGGCGTCGAGATCGTCTTTTGCCTTGCGACGGATGTTGCGCAGGCTCACGCGCGCCTGCTCTGCCTTGTCGCGCACGATCTTCACGAACTCGCGGCGACGCTCTTCGTTGAGCTCGGGCAGGGTCGCACGAATCACGTTGCCGTCGTTGCCGACGCTCGCGCCCAGGTTGGTGGCGCCCACGATGGCCTTCTCAATGTCTTTGAGTGCGGCCTTGTCGTAGGGCGTGATGAGCAGCGTGCGAGCCTCCTGGTTGACCATGGATGCGAGCTGCGCAAGCGGTGTCGGGGTGCCGTAGTAATCCACAAGCACCTTCTGGAAGAGCGCGGGGTTGGCACGGCCCGTGCGAACGGTGCCAAAGTCATCCTTGGCGACCTCGACGGCCTTATTCATCTTCTCTTTGGCTTCGGCCAAAACGTCGCTGATCACGGGACTCCTTTGTGTCGTGGGCAAGTTTACTTGTTAGGCGGCGGCCAGCAGTGCAACCCCGAGCAGCACAATGCCCGCGCCAATGAGTCTCTGCACCGGATTGGGCTCCTTGAAGAGCAGCCAGCCCGCGAACCCCACGAGCACGACACTGATTTCACGGGCCGGCGCGATGATCGACACGGGAGCCAGCTGGATTGCCATCAGGATCAGGATGTAGGCAAGGGGCGAGAGAATTCCAAAGGCAAGCACTGCCACCCAGTGCGTGCGCGCGGTCGCGACCGTTTCGGGCCATCGCCTCATCGCCGGAATCGCGAGCAACAGCAGCTGGAAGACCATGCTGCCCCAGTAGAGCCCCACCGGCGGCATCGCGTGCACCGTGACGGCGGAGGCGTCCCACAGCGTGTACACGGCAATCAGCACCCCGACCACGAGTCCGTACAGGATGCCCGCCCTGTTGTTCCTCGCCTGCACCCGCCCGCCGGCCAGCCCGATGACGACGACACCGGCGATCACGATGGCCGCCCCGAGCAGCCCCACCCAGGTGGGCCTCTCCCCCAGGATCACGATCGCCAGGATCACCGCGAGCAGGGGTCCCGTGCCACGCGCGAGTGGGTAGACGACCGATACATCCCCGAGCCGGTAGCCGCGCTGCAGCACGAGGAAGTAGACGACCTGGAGCGCGCCGCTCACGGCTGCCAACGGCAACCACGCGGCCAGGTTGGTGCCCTCGGCAACGAGCGAGGCGATCCCGAACGGCGCGAAGGCGACGGCGCCTACGACGATGCCGGCCCAGATGAAGCTCGGTCCGCTCGTGCCGGCGCGCTTGATAGCAACGTTCCACGTTGCGTGGGCGATGGCCGCCCCGGCGACGAGGAGTGCGACGAGCACGAGGCTCTAGTTGGAGACGAGAGTGCCAATGCGGTCGCCACGGATCGCCTTGGTGACGTTGCCACCGGGCTCCATGCCGAACACCACCATGGGCATCGAGTTATCCATGCACAGGCTGAATGCTGTCGAGTCGACGACCTTGAGTCCCTGCACGAGGGCCTCCTGGTACGTCACATGGTCGAGCTTGGAGGCCGAGTCATCCTTACGGGGATCAGCGTCGTAGACGCCATCGACACCGTTCTTGGCGACGAGCACCACATCGGCGCTGATCTCGAGGGCCCGCTGGGCCGCAACAGTATCGGTCGAGAAGTAGGGAAGACCCGCCCCTGCGCCAAAGATCACGACGCGGCCCTTCTCAAGGTGGCGCTCGGCGCGACGCGGGATGTACGGCTCCGCGACCTGGGTCATCGAAATGGCGGACTGCACGCGAGTGGCGGCCCCCGCCTGCTCGAGGAAGTCCTGAAGAGCAAGAGCGTTCATGACGGTGCCAAGCATGCCCATGTAGTCGGCGCGCCCGCGGTCCATACCGCGCTGGCTGAGCTCGGCCCCACGGAAGAAGTTTCCGCCACCGACGACAATGGCGATCTCGACATCCTGAGCCGCTGCCGCGATCTCCTTCGCGAGAGCGGCCACCACGTCGGGGTTCACCCCGAGGGATCCACCACCGAAGGCTTCACCCGAGAGCTTGAGCAGAACCCTGCGCTTCTTGTCTGTCATGCCACGTCCTTCTTGTTCGCTAAATGCTAATTGGTGCGCTCACGAAAAAAGGACCAGGAACGTAGTGTCCCTGGTCCTGATTCCATGATCGTGTGGTTAGGCGCCGACCTTGAAGCGGGCGAAGCCCGTCACGGTCAGGCCCGCGTCGGCAAGAACCTTGCCGACCGAGACCTTGTTATCTTTCGCGTAGTCCTGGTCGAGCAGCGAGACCTGCTTGAAGAACGCAGAAACGCGACCCTCAACGATCTTCGGAAGCGCGGCCTCGGGCTTGCCCTCTCCGCGGCTGATCTCCTCGACGATGCGACGCTCGTTCTCGACCTGGTCGGCCGGAACGTCGTCACGCGTGAGGTACTGCGGGTCAGCGAACGAGATGTGCTGGGCAACCGAGCGGATGGTCTCCGCGTCGTCACCCTCGAACGCCACGACAACGCCAACCTGCGGGGGCAGGTCTTTGCTCGTGCGGTGCAGGTAGACGGCGAACTTGTTGCCCGGGATGCGCGCGATGCGACGCAGCTCGATCTTCTCGCCGAGGATGGCGGCCTCGTCGGCGATAACCGACTCAACCGTGCCGGAACCGGCCTTGGTTGCCAGAGCCGCCTCGACGGTCTCGGCACCCGAGTCGGCCAGGGCCTGAAGCACGGTGTTGCCGAGAGCCACGAACTTGTCGCTCTTCGCGACGAAGTCGGTCTCGCACGCGAGCTCGATCAGGGTCGTTGCCGTAGCGGACTCGACGGCGCCAACGAGGCCCTCGCTCGTGGAGCGGTCGGAGCGCTTTGCGTTGCTCTTCGCACCCTTGAGACGCAGGAGTTCGGTTGCCTTCTCGAGGTCACCACCGGCTTCAACCAGGGCGTTCTTGCTGTCGACCATGCCAGTGCCGAGGCGCTCGCGCAGGGTCTTGAGGTCTGCGAGGCTGAAATCTGCCATCGTTTCGATCCTTACTTCGCTTGCTTGTGTGTGGGCTACTTGCTGGCGGGCTTCTTGGGAGCTGCCTTGGCTGCGGGCTTCTTCTCTTCAGGAGCAGCCTCGGCCTCGATCTTCGCCTCGGTCTCGGCGTCAGACTCGACGTGGTGCTCGGGAACGATGGTCGCGTCAGCGGCGGCCTCGTGCTCGGCGGCAACAGCGTCGGCGTCGTTCTCCTCGACGGGCGTCTCAGCGGCGACAACCTCAGCCACAGCTGCGGCGTCAGGGGTGGTCGACTCGACGAGGCCGTCAACGGCCTCGATCTTCTCGGCCTCGGTGGAGGGGGTCTCCGACGCCTGGAGAAGCTCGGCTTCCCACGCGGCGAGAGGCTCAACCTCTGCACCCTCTTCGGGCTTCTGGTGACGCTGGATGAGACCCTCGGCAGCAGCATCCGCAATGATGCGGGTCAGCAGGCCAACGGAACGGATCGCGTCGTCGTTACCCGGGATCGGGTACTGCACGTCGTCGGGGTCGCAGTTGGTGTCGAGGATCGCGATGATCGGGATACCGAGCTTGTGAGCCTCGTCAATGGCGAGGTGCTCCTTCTTGGTGTCGACAACCCAGATGGCCGACGGGGTCTTCGTGAGGTTGCGGATACCACCCAGGCTCTTCTGGAGCTTGATGAGCTCGCGCTTCTGGATGAGGAGTTCCTTCTTCGTGTAGCCGCTCTTGGCGGTGTCGTCGAAGTCGACCTCCTCGAGCTCCTTCATGCGCGCAAGACGCTTGGAGACGGTCTGGAAGTTGGTGAGGAGTCCACCGAGCCAGCGCTGGTTGACGTAGGGCTGGCCGACGCGAAGCGCCTGCTCGGCAATCGAACCCTGAGCCTGCTTCTTGGTACCGACGAAGAGGATGGTGCCGCCGTGAGCGACGGTCTCCTTGACGTAGTCGTACGTCGTGTCGATGTGCTTGAGCGACTGCTGGAGGTCGATGATGTGGCTGCCCGAACGCTCCGTCAGGATGAATCGCTTCATCTTCGGGTTCCAACGACGGGTCTGGTGTCCAAAGTGAACGCCGCTGTCGAGCAGCTGGCGAATTGTTACAACGGCCATGGCCGTGCTCCTTCTCGGCACGCGCGTTCGACGCGGGTGCCTATTCTCAGTTGTTATTCGCGACCGGTTGGCGCGAAACCTGGTGCCCTGCGCGCACATCCGCACCGAATCTTTGGGGATTCTGTGACTGGTGGAGGTGGCGATTCTCTTGGCTGTACGGAGGCTCTTTAGGCCTTCAACAAGCGCTGTGGGCACGCGTAGTCACTCCCATTGCTAGGAATGCTGTGGTAATCGTATCACTGCTCCCCCACGCGTGCGCATTCTCCACCGATCGGCAGTGGCTCGGGTGGGCAGGGCCGCGTTCGTCGACGATCGATGGATGCGCCGCGCTCTTGCACTCCTGCTGTCAGCACTTCTCGTGACTGCGGCTGCGCCCACTCAGGCGGCGACGCGCTGGGCGTGGCCCGTGGATGACCCCCGAGCGATCGTGCGGCCGTTCATCGCTCCCGCGACCCCGTACGCGGCCGGGCACCGCGGCATCGACATTCGCGCTGCACGCGACTCGGTGTACGCGCCGGCCGACGGAGTGGTGCACTTTCCGGGGGTCGTGGTTGATCGGCCGGTGCTGTCGATCGAGCATCCCGGGGGCGTGATCTCGAGCTACGAGCCGGTCGACTCTGACCTGCGAGCCGGCGACACCGTCTCGCAGGGCCAGATTGTCGGTAGCGTGCAGCCAGGGCACTGTTCCGTGTTGTGCGTGCACATGGGCGTTCGCGTCGACGGGGAGTACGTCTCTCCGCTCGCGTGGCTGGGAGGCATCCCCCGGTCTGTGCTGTTGCCGACGCGGGATGCGTCAGCGGGAGGACTTCACCTCAGCACCCACCGAGATCGCGCGCCCCGGCCACCAGAACTTCTCGTTCGTGATGAACGCGAGGGCCGGAACGATGAGCGTGCGCACGAGCAGCGTGTCGAGCAGCACACCGATGCAGACGATGATTCCGATCTGGGTGAGCGTGATGAGCGGCAGCACGCCCAGCACGGCGAAGACGGCGGCAAGCAGGATGCCCGCGCTCGTGATGACCCCGCCGGTCGACGACAGCGCGCGGATCATGCCCGTGCGGGTGCCGTAGGTGAGCGCCTCCTCCCGCGCTCTCGTCACGAGGAAGATGTTGTAGTCAACACCGAGCGCGACGAGGAACAGAAAGCTGAAGAGCACGACGTTGGTGTCGATCGCCGGGAAACCGAATACCGACTGGAACAGCAGCCAGCTCGCGCCGAGGCTCGCGAAGAAGCTCGCAACCACGGTTGCCAGCAGCAGCAGGGGTGCCACAAGTGCGCGCAACAACACCACGAGCACGAGGAATACGAGCCCGAGGATGAGCGGAATCACGAGATCCTGGTCGGCGAGCTGCGCCTTGTTGACGTCGAGGGATTGCGCGTCGAGGCCACCCACGAGGGCGTTGGCGCCATCAATGGAGTGAAGCTCGTCTCGCAGGGCGGTCACGGCCGCGAACGACTCGGGCGTCTCCGCCGCTGCATCCAGCACGACATTGACCTGAGTGATGTCGCCGTTGGTCTCGCCCACCGTCGCGCTCGTCACTCCGTCTACGGACTCTGCCGCCGCGGCGACCTGGTCGGCATAGTCGGCGTTGGTGATGACAACTGCGGGCGAGCCGCTGCCCGCCGAGAATGCGTCGGCAATGATCTCCTGGCCGACGACGGCCTCGGGCACGCTAGTGAAGCGCTCGGTCTGCGAGAGGCCGATCTGGATCTGCGGTACCGCGAGCGAGAACCCGCCCAGCACGACCGCGCCGATGATCACGACAATGACGGGCTTGCGCGAAACGGCCGTGCCCAGGCGGTGCCACACTCCCCGCTCGGTGCTGCCCTCGGTGCCGAACTTCGGGATGTACGGCCAGAACAGTCCGCGGCCAAACAGCACGAGGGCTGCGGGGAGCACGAAGAGCGCGAAGATCATGGCCACGACCACGCCCGTTGCGCACGCGATGCCGAGGGCGCGGTTGCCCTCGAGCTGGGAGAAGAGCAGGGTGAGCAGGCTGAGGGTGACGGTGCTGCCGCTCGCGATGATCGCGGGACCGGCGCCGCGAAGGGCGCGCGCCATCGCGTCGCGGCGATCCTCATGCAGGCGCAATTCGTCCCGATAGCGGGCGATGAGCAGCAGGGCGTAGTTGGTGCCGGCGCCGAAGACTAGCACCGACAGGATTCCTGTCACGGATGCGTCGAGGGTGATTCCGATCAGGCCTGCCACGCGCGCGGCAGCAATGCCCGCGACACCATCGGCCACACCCACGACGATCAGGGGAACGAGCCACAGCCACGGGCTGCGGTAGGTGATGAGCAACAGCACGGCCACGACGATCACGGTCGTGAGCAGCAGAGTGAAGTCGGCACCCTTGAAGACCGCGGCGATGTCGACGGCAAATCCCTCGGGTCCGGTCAGCAGGGCCGTGAGACCGTCGGGGAGGTCGGCGTTGGCAATCGAGCGCAGTTCGGCCGCACGCTCCTCCTGTGCCGCGACATCCGACTCGATGTCGAGAGGTACGACGACCAACGCGGCCGTGCCGTCATCGGAGACGCTGGGCGGCGGCAGGAAGTCGGAGTTCGAGAGCTCCGTGAGGTCTTCAGTGGTGGCGGTGATCGCAGCGATGTCGTCGTCGGTGAGCTCAGCGCCATCCCTGCTGAACACCAGGAGCGCACTCGTCGAGTCGGCGCTTGGCAGGTCTTCCTGGGCAGCTGCGGCCTGGGCCGATTCGGCCGAGTCGGGCAGGCCCACCCCGGGTGAGGTCTCGCCGTCTGCTCCGGAGCCCAGGGCGAAGATTGCGCCCGCGAGCAGGAACGCACCCACGAGCACGATCCAGGAGGTCTTACGGGCTGTGATGAAAGTCGTGAGGCGGCGCATGGCTCTCTTTGCAGTGATTCGAAGGGACGAAAGTAATTCGAAAGCTTAGCTACTAATCAATCGAAGAACATAGCGCTAAACTAGCAAACATGCCAAACGAGCTTCCGGATGACGCGGCGACGGCCGCGGCGGATGCTCTGACGCGCCCACAGGTGCGGCGACCGACCCAGCTCGTTCGAGAAGTTCACGAGGTCGGACAGGAATTCGAGCTACACGTCGGGCGCGAGCTCACGGTCAACATCACCGACCTTCACGCGATGGAACACCTCATCCAAAGCGGTCCCCTGAGCCCCACCGAACTCGCGCGGCGTCTCGACATTTCGACGGCAGCTGCTACCGCGGTCGTGGATCGGTTGACGGCACTCGGCCACACCACTCGCACGCAGCATCCGACCGACCGCCGCGGAGTGGTGGTCGTACCGACCCCGGGCTCGGTAGTCAAAGCGATGTCGACGCTCATGCCCATGATCACCGGCATCGACGAAGTGCTCGACGACTTCGATGAGCAGGAACAGGCGACGATTACCGAGTATCTGGAACGAGTGCTGGCGGTCTATCGGGCCCAGATCCCGACGTAAGTCGTCGCCGTTTCACGCGGTCACGCCCGTGGATGCGCCACCCGATAGCTCTCTTTGAGGCGTTCCGTCGACACGTGCGTGTACAACTGGGTGGTGCCGAGGCTCGCGTGCCCGAGCATCTCCTGCACCGCGCGCAGGTCTGCTCCCCCGTCGAGCAGGTGCGTTGCCGCCGTGTGGCGCAGCGTGTGCGGGCCCGATGGCCCGGTTCCCGGAACGGTCGCGAGCAGGTTCGACACCAGCTCATAGACGGTGCGGCTTGCGAGCCGCTTGCCTCTCGCGCCCACGAACAGGGGCGCGGCGGCGCCGGAATCGTCGGCGAGCGCATGTCTCACGTCAAGCCAGGCCAGGATTGCCTGCTTCGCGGGGATGCCGAACGGCACGACGCGCTCCTTCGATCCCTTACCGAGCACGCGCACGGTGAGACGGCCGAGGTCTACGTCGCCGATCGCCAGGCCGGTCAGCTCGCTTACGCGCAGCGCAGAGGCATACAACAACTCGATCATCGCAGCGTCGCGAACGGCCACCGGGTCGCCGGTCTGCGCACGCTCGTCGACCCGCCCGAGGATGGCGGCCATCTGCTCTCGGGTGAGCACTCGCGGCAGGTGATGGTCGGATTTGGGGGCCTTGAGTCGTGTCGCGGCATCCGTCGGGGTCGACGACGTGCGCGCGAGCCACGAGGTGAGGCTGCGCGCGGCAGCGGCCCGACGGGCGATCGTTGACTTGGCGAGCCCGTCTTGCGACGCACGCCAGAGCCAGTCCCGCAGCAGTTCGAGGTCGAGATCGTCAGCGTCGGTGGCACCGCGCGCGATCGCAAAATCGGCGAGTTGGCTGAGGTCAGAGCGGTACGACCGCACCGTGTGCTCACTGAACCCGCGGTCGGCTGAGAGGTACGACGCGAAGTCGTCCACCGTGCGCTGCAGGTCCACGCTTCCATGGTCGTGCACGCGAGCCACGGGACGCGTGCACGCGGGGCGTGTTCTAGGAACCCGAGCTGTCGACTTCGGCTGAGTTGAACGCGGAATCCTTGCGCGAGAAGGTCTCGATGCGCTGCTCGGGGGTCATGGCGGCGATCTGCTCCCAGCCGGCAGCGGGCACTCCCGTGACCTCGGCGGTGTCGCCGACGGGAATGATCGAGTGAACGATCTGCTCCTCGTAGACGTGCACGAGGTTGACCGACTGCCCGAAGTCGACGCCCGAGAGCACGCGATCTTCGGCGCTGAGGTCGAGGGTGTAGCAGGTGGCCGATGCGACCGAGACCGGGATGCCCGCAAACGTGCTGTGCGTCGAGTAGTGCAGGTGGCCGGCGAGGATGCCGCGCACGTCGGTGCCCCGCAGCACGTCGGCCAGCCGGGACTGGTCGTGCAGCTCGAGCATGCCCATCGCTTCGAGCAGCGGGGTGGGGATGGGCGGGTGGTGCACGGCGACGAGCGTTCCGTGGGGGGCGGGGGTGGCGAGCACTCCCGCGAGCCACTCGAGCTGGGCATCCTCGAGCTCGCCGTGGTGGTAGCCCGGAACCGTGGTGTCAAGCGAGATGATGCGCAGGCCGTTGATGTCGTAGACGCGATCCTGCGGTGCAGTCGACTCTTCGCCGAACAACAGCCGCGAATATACGGGGCGCTCGTCGTGGTTGCCCATGACCCAGATGATCTGCGCCCCCATGCGCGCGGCTACCGGCTCAACAACGGACAACAGTCGCTCATACGCGTCAGGTTCGCCGAGGTCGGCGAGGTCGCCCGTGAAGACGATTGCTTCGGGCTGAGCGATCGAACGCTCGAGTTGCGCGAGCGCCTGGGCGAGGTGATCGATCGTGTTCACCTTGCCGTAGAGCGGCCGGCCACCCGCGAGGAGGTGGGTGTCGCTCACGTGAGCGATGACGTGGGACGCTGCCGGATACTGCCCAAGTTGGATCACGGATCCACCCTAGATGCAGCGGTTGTCGGGGGCCAGCGGGTCAGGTTGATTCCGCGGGCCCGCTTGCGTCGTCCGACGCGGGACGCTTCCACCCCCGCTCAAGCTCCCGCACTTGTCCGACCAGTTCGAGTCTGCCGAGCACCGACTGCACGTCGGCAATCGACAGCCCCGATCGAGCCGCGATGTCTGCCGCCGGCCGGGGCGCGTGGGCACTCATGGCATCGAGCACCCGAGTGACTGTCGGGTCAGGGCCGCGGGGCGGGTCTGCGGGAATGTCGAGCTGGCCGAGCGGAGCTAGCTCCGCCATCTCCTGCGGGTTGGTCACGCACAGCGCTTGGCCCTCGCGCAGCAAGCGGTGGCATCCGGCTGATGCTGCGCTCGTGACCGGTCCGGGCACCGCGCCCAGGGGTCGATCGAGCTGCAGCGCGTGGTTGGCAGTGTTGAGGGAGCCCGAACGCCACCCGGCCTCAAGCACTACCGTCGCACGGCTTGCAGCTGCGATCAGTCGGTTGCGCTGGCAGAAGCGTAGATTGACATAGTAACTTCTCCAGCCACTTATGTACGCCAGTCAGTCGATCATCCCGAGGGAATCGAGCGGGCGCTAGTACGTGCCCGCAACTTGGTCCAGTCGCGTGGCTGGCCGGAAGCGGTGGAGTTCACCGACAACGCGGTTAGTGCATCTCGCGTGCGCGACGACACGACGAACTGGGGTCGCATGCTCCGCCGCGTGGCATCGGGTGAGTTCGACACGATCGTAGGTATCGACGTTGACCGAGCGCCACAGTGTGACCTCCACCGGCTCGCCCTTTACGAAAGCGTGCGGCACCAATACAGCGGAGTCAGCGCTGGGGGTGAACCGTTGTCCACGGCGTGGGCTCAGCCATGATTGGCCCATGACTTACGGAAACCCCAGCGGCGAGATTGCGACGAAACTGGGTTTGGACAGCCCCACGCCCGAGGCGGAAGCGTTAGTTAACGCCATCTATCAGGAATTAGCCCCAGTGTCTGACCCGAATAGCGTCCAACTGCAAACGGCCATCCCTCGGCTCTACATCACTCTCGACACGATGAAGACTCTCTGGCTTGACGTTGCGATCGGCCTAGGTTTTGCGATCGCAGGAACCCCGAGCCCCCAGTCTCTTGTCTCCGTGTTCACGAAGGCGTTACTCGCGCTGAAGCTGCTCAATGACGACGAATCCGAGTTGGTTCACGTCATCCTTTACCTGTCGAAAGGAAAGGCATACGTAACGCCACTCCCGGAGGAGATCCTGCGCGTGTCCTACACAGACGCGACACTATCAATTGACGACCTCATGGAACGTCTCGTGAAGCGCGGCATCGCTGTGCGCAACAACGACGCAATCAAGCTCGTTCATTGAAGGACAGTGTTAGAACCAACGTTTACCCGATCTGGGTAACTAACAACAGTGAAAACTACGCACGGAACCGCGTCACTAACTACATCGCAATTCGCGTAACCATTGACAACGTGGATTAGAGTGCGTTTAGCAAACGACTTTGTATGTCAAACATTGTCAAACGTAGGTAAACTAATTCCGTAGCACAGAAAGAAAGACCGCCCACAGCGCTAACTGTGGACGGTCTCCTGGCCCCGTAATGGGTCACCGTTTACTTTTGCCGCTTTCACTCGGCGCTACTGATCAGTAACTGCGAGGGCTCCGGATTCCCGGAGCCTTTCGCATGTACACATAATATCGCGGGGAATGACAACCGTGTGATTTTCTCTCCTTGACGGCTGTGTGCAGCCCTCCGTCATTTAGTGCTTGAACGACGGATTCAGCACAATCGACCTAGGCCGCTTTTGCCCGCGCACCACCCGCCGACACTCGACTTGCTTCGGAATCAGTTGATTTCGCGTATTTTCAGGGAATTTCGGTGGTTTACCCACCCTCGGCGTGTCCGGTTCACCCGTACACGTGTGAAGGCCCGGTTGACAAACGAGCCTGTGGATAGAAGAGCTCAATCTCTTGGAAGGCTTGAGAAAGTCGAACCATGGAAAAGATGGCTGACCCCATATGTCTTGACTGCTTAGGCGCAATTGCCGCCTTGGAACTACATCCCGGCATAGTGGTCTGGCCTTGCCTGGAGTGCATGCTGCGTTAGCGATCCCTCTCGATTGCTTCGGCACTCACTTGGTGAGGTTGGGGCCACCGCTCCCCCGACGCCCATCGTGCGATTGCCGCGACCGTCACGTCCAGGTCCACGTTCGCTCCGAGAGCCCACCGTTGGCCGCCCTCAACGGCGCTGTAGCCCGAGTAGAAACGTAAGCCGCGACCACTGAGATAAGTGAGCACTACGCCAAGCTCTCGCCCGTCATCATCGCGCACAGCAAATGACTTGCCGCGAGGCGATAGAAACACTCGCATGACCAGTTCCCTTCGACGGGAGTCCGGCCACTCGTGAAGCTCCAGAGTACGCGTGCTGTACGTTGCGGTTGTGAGCACGAGACGCAAAACAAACTCAAAGAAGCCGAACGCGGACCCGAGGGTCGTATACGTCCCACAACCTGCCAAGAAGCTGAAACCGTTGCTCAGTCTTGTCGAAGAAGTGTGCGCGAGCGTAGACAGCGCTTTGCTCGCAGTCGGCCCGGCTCAAGTGGGATACGACAACTTCGACCGCGCGATCCTTATCCGAGCGATGAACCTGCTCAAAGCATCACGAATGTTGGCTAACCAACTGCACTGGGAAGTGGCGGCCTCATGCGCTCGCCAGATGTTCGAACTGGTCATCAACATGGAAGCTTTGGGATCAATGCCCGATCGGGAACAAGCATCATTCCAGTACGCCCTCTTCGGCCTTTTGCAACAGACTCGGGCGAAGGTACTGGAGCACGACTACGCGGCTGCAACCGGTCGTCCGGTCGATGCAGAACACGCTGCGCGCATGGTCGCACTTCTGGAAGGACCCCACTTCGATCAGTTCAAAGGTAAGCCGAAGGCAAACGGCGACATCAACTGGGCGAAGAGTTGGAACAAGAAGTCCGCATGGGACATGGCTGATGCATCATCGAACAAAATCCGAGTCGCCCAGTACAGGCAACTCTTCTCAGCTTGGTCCGAGGAAACTCACGCTGCGCCGGGGGCGCTGATCGATTCAATGTTCCGAGCGGGGAAACCCGGCTGGGCGGATGAAGTCCTGAACAACGACCTGAAGGAGACAGCCCAAATCCTCTCGATAGAGCTGATGTTGTTCTTCGAACTTTGGATGCTTCTGGTGAACGTGCCCGCACCGGTCGAATCGACCTTCAATAGCTGGTGCGAAAAGCTAAACGCGTTCATGCATTCAGTCGGAGCCTTCCCGCCCGAATCATAACTATGTCAATTTGCGTTTCTGGTGCAGGAACCGCCACTTCGTCGGCGGCGATCCGCACGGCAGCTCGGAGATCACCGCGCCGCGCTGCAAGATGCGCTCCAGCAGCGCGTCGTGCCCGCTTGGATAGAACCGGTCCACTCCCCCGGCCAGGAACGCGACAGTGAGTCCGCTGCTGGCGAGGGCGGCACGGTGCGCCATCCCATCGATGCCGTAGGCCGCACCCGACACGATCGAGTAGCCACGGTCAACGAGCCCCGCGGAGGCTTCCATCGTGACGTGCTCCCCGTAGCCCGTCGCAGCTCTTGCGCCCACGAGGGCGATCGATGTGTCGAGGGAACGGTAGCCCTCGAGGGTTCCGCGCAGCCACAGGGCAATCGGACCTTAGGTGCTCAAGCCCCACATTCCAGCGGGCCAGTCCGACTCGTCTGGCGTGCATAGTCGCACTCCGTATCGCGCCGCTTGGCGGAGCGCGACAAGCGCCGCGCCCGAGGTGACCCGAGGTGCCCATCGCGCAAGCGCTTCTGTCAGGTCTGCTTCGCTGATGGTGCCGGGCGTGCTCACTTGAACGAGGAGTTGCTCGACTGACGTGCGGTCGATGAGAGCAGACAGCGCCCGCGAAGCACCGATCGCCCGGATGAGGTCGCCCGCTACGCGGTCCCCCGGTTCAGCGATCCCGGTCCAGCTCGCCCGCGCGAATCGATCCTCGATCGCCGCGCGATCCAGCTCGTCGCCAGCGACGGAGCGCACGAGCTGCGCGACCTCCGCATCCTTAAAACCAAACATGCTCAACTCGACATCGCCTTTCGCAGATAGAGCGCCTGCCCGAGGTGAGCGGCGGTAGGAGCGGTTGCGCCCTCGAGATCGGCGATCGTCCAGGCGAGCAACGTATTGAGCTAAGACGTAGGTAAAAACGGTCGTACGCATGTCGGACAGGCTTTCGAGCATGGCCCAGCTAGGGGACGGGCGACTTCCCTCGCCGCGCTCGCCAGAATCGATGCCACCGAACCTTGAGCGATACCTTGGGCTCTTCCATCGGCTCGATACCCCGGGCGCGTTGAGACGCCCGAATCGACTCCCGCTCGACCGGCCCTTGCACCCAATTTTCTGGGTCGTCGTGCACGGGCTCGATGGGCTCGGCTAGATGGCGACGCCACCAAGACCCACTAGCGTCCCGGAAAATGACCCTGGCGCCCAGAGGGGGAAAGCCCGGCGCAACGTCATTTGTGAGTGTTAGTTCGACGAGCGTGTCGACCTCCGGATCAGCCAGAGCCATCAGGGCGCTATTTTGGTAAACGGTGCTCTTGCCCCTGTTTACAAGCTCAATTTTTAGCGGGCCAATCAGTTCTTTGCTGCCATTGTGCACGGCAAGCACCGGCTGGATGATCGACTCTTTTGCGACGAATGTGGGCTTCCCGCCTGCGCCCAGTACTACGTCGTACTTCGCCGCCGCGATGCCACTGGTCGAGCCGTGAGCATTGAAGTGGATTTCGTCGCCCTTGTCATATTGGATGACGTGGACGACTTTTGCGTAGACAAGTCGAGCTTGCTCTTCGCGTTTCAGGCGAACATTTCGCCAGTAAGTGCGGAGCGCGATTGCTAGTGCAATGAGCCCACCGAGGGTGGCGAGCCAATTGCGCCACATCTCCCACTGCTCAGGCGACAGGATGCCGAAGAATCCGTTGATGAGGTCAGTCACGATGCCAGCGTACCGATGGCCCGAGCATGCGCGAGGGCCCTACTTGAACCTGGCGCGGGCAGCTTTGCTCGCATCAACGATCACTGTCCGATTGCTCTCCAGTGCGGGGTCGGCAATCCATCGGCTTTCGTCGGAGTAGGAGATGATGTGGGCGTCAAGAAAAGCGATCGCGGCAGGCTTGATCGGCTTGTAATTCACCCCGAGCGCGGCGACAATTTCGATTGCCGCGATCATCTCGCTCAGGCCGATCGCCTCTCTCTTCCCTTGCGGATCGCGAGCGTGGGCTAGCGCCGCCATCTCCATGAACAACCGCGTTGTCTCGATCAGCTTGGATTGACGTTGCGCGGCCGATTGAACACGCCACGTCACGATCCCCGTAATGGTCGCGGCAAGCGCCGTGCTCGAAAGAATGGTGATTACCAGAGTCAAAATGGTCGCGGCGTCCATTGCTACATCATGGCTTAGCGCATGCGGAAGAGGGCAACACTCGCGATGTTCTGGAAGCTCAAGTCTGCTGTACCGATTCTCAGTCCTACACTCTGAGCATGCTTTCAGACGTTGCGCTCGTTGCCCTTATCGGTGCTGGCGCCACCGTACTCGTTGCCGTAGCAAACGCGTTCACTCAGATCTTCGGGAGTACGTACCGGGATGCAAGGCAACGCAAAGCCGAGCGCGAACTCGCTCGTGATGACCGACGATTCGATCGCGCCGAGGCGTTAATCAAGGCGACGAGCGCGGCCGTAGCTGGGCGCAGAGCCACCTTGTCGGGCGCGTTCATGGCGACGCGGGCGGCCGCACGCACTGAATTCGTAGCGACTTTGCGAAAGGGCGAGGGCGCCGTCGCAACATTCGTAACTACCGAGTTGATTGGTATCGACAAGACCGTGACGGGCGCTGAGAGTGCGGTCGACGAGCTCGCCGATACACTCTTCGCCTATCTCCGTGGCGACCTCACTCTCACGCAACTTCATCAGGCCCGGCAAAACACTGCCGCCCCGCGGATAGTCACCATCACAGTCGACGAATAAGCGGCCTAAAGGTCGCGCCCGAGCAAGTAGTCAGCGGCCTTGTCTATCGCCGTATCGAGCTTGCCGCGGGTAGCCTCACGCTCGGCCCTCTCAGCCTCGACGCGCTTGAGGATTGGCGCCGCCTGGCGTGTCGTAGGGTCGCCCCGTCGCACGTCCCGGCGTTCGTCGGCCTTGGCCCGCGCCTCGGCCTCGGCGAGTAGCTCGGCGCGGAGGGCGGCGCGTTCTTTGTCGGTCAGCTTGGTCATTGTCGTTTCTCCTAGTCGTCGGTGTTGTTGAGGTCGAGGTAGCCGACGAAACCCACCGAGGGGCCGCGTCGAGGCTTGCGAGGGTCCGGCTTAGCTGGCTCCGGCAAAGCGGCCTTGGTGAGAGTCGCGGGCCGACGACCAGCGGGGCGCGGGGTCACGTAGGGCGTCGGCTTGACCGCCTCTCGGGCCTGGGCTTTCTTGCCGCCCTTGAGTTGATAGGTGATAGGCAAGGTTGTCGTCAACCGTGACTAGCGGGCCGTGCTTGCGAATCCACTTCGCGCGGCGTTTCTCGCCCTCGCGAGCGGCACGGCGACGGTCGGCTCGGCGCTTGGCCTCGGCCGCGAGTTCGGCGTCCTCTTCGGGAGTCAACTCGCGATCGAGCGTCACGAGCTCGGTGAGTCGCTTGGTGCGATCGAGCGTGGCGATCGGGCCGACGCCCAAGGTCTCGGCGAGGTCGGCGAGCGCTCGGGTCACGGCGGGGTCTTGTTCGGGTGCCGCTTTGGCGGCCCTCTTGATTGGCATGGTTTCCTCTCGTGGGTAGTACTCGGCATCGGCAAGATCGCGTAAGCGCCTAGGCGCATCCGAGAGTTGAGGTGTGGGTATTCGCCCGCGCCTCAACTCTGTGGATAACTCAGGCGACCAGGATGCCCCTCCGAGTATCTTCCGGGTCATGGCAGACACTGTGATCGAACTCGATGACCTCTGGTTACTCGACGTGCCCAACTGCACGATGTGCCTAGAGCCGGCGGAAGCCGTCGTTGTCGCGTGGTGGTGCTCGCATTGTGCGCGAGTCGTGTCAGTCGTGAGCTAGCTTCGTTTTGAGCGCTACCATATGGCAACCCGAAAGGAGGGCACCATGACGAACGCCTTCGATGAGCGTCTCGACCAAGTCGATCGCGCACTGAAAATCATTGCTTCGATAGAGAGCAATCCAGATCTTCAGGTGGCGGCTTTCAATCTTCTGTTCGGAACTCCAGCGGCCGCGCCAACGTCGCCTGCCGCACCCGCTCCGGCGGAGGGCGGCGCGGCGGCAGCCAAGCCGCGCAACGGCGGCACTAAGCGAGCGTCGAAGGCGACCTCCGTCTCGCAGGATAAGTCGCTCGACATCGCCCCCAAGGGAAAGCAGCCTTGGGTTGACTTCGCTGCCCTGAAGAAGCCGGGCAATCTTTCCGAAAAGTACGCCACTGGGGTCTACTGGCTGCTAGAGGTTGCAGAACTTCCGGCGGCGACCCTCAATCAGGTCTACACGCTTTTCCTCACTGCGAAGTGGGCCGTCCCCGCCAACCCGCGCAACAAGCTGCACATGGCGGGTAGCGACGGCTACCTCGACACAGCTGACGCGAACAACATCAAATTGACTTCAGGCGGCACGGCTCACATCTTGAACGTGCTGCCTCACGACAAGAAGTAGGCGCGTGACTCTCGTCGAGTTCCTCGTGGCTGTCAAGACGGCAAAGCGCGAAACCCTTGCTCTCTCAGTCTTGTACTGGAACGAACGATACGGCCCTCAATGGGCGATGACTGCGGCCGACGTCAAGACTTCTCTGGTTCAAGCGCGAGTGACGAATGCGAAGAACATAAATGTTCCTGACGTACTCGCCAAGGCGGGGGCAAATGTAGATGTCGTGGGCAACACTGCGGGAGGGGCAAAGCGCTGGCAACTCACGGAAACCGGAAGAAAACTCATCCGCAATGTGCACGGTCTGCCCGAAGTCGAGCCAGAACTGGAGCACGGTGTGGCCGACTTGGAAAAGACCGCCGTCAAGATCAAAGATCCGGACGCGAAGAAGTACATCGACGAGGCAATCTTGTGCCTCAGCGTGAACGCTCTAAGAGCGGCGATCGTCTTTGTATGGGTCGGAGCTCTAGCCGATGTGAAAGCTCGGATCTGGGCGAAGGGTGCTCCCGCCGTTTCCGCGGCGATTCAGAAGTATTACGTCAAGTCCCAGCCGTTGGCCTCCATGGACGATCTACTGAAATATCAGGAGGTTGACCTGCTGAAGGTCGCGCAGGATCTAAACATCGTCGACAAAGCGCAGCATAAGATTCTCGGCCAAGCACTCGACCTAAGAAACCAGTGCGGACACCCCAACAAGTACTGGCCGAGCGTCTCTAAAGCGAAAGCGCACATTGAGGACGTCGCGAGCGTGTTGTGGACCTGACGCCCTTCATCCCTCTTTTCACTGGTGTTCTGGGCTCGCTCGCTGCGCTTGGCGGCGTGTGGATAACGGCTAGAACCACTCGAAGGGCTGACGATAAGCGGCTCGCGCTCGAACAGCAACGCGAGGAAACCCGGCTCTATCGCGAAGACGCTGCCGAACGGCGAGCAGACGAGGAATCGCGAGCGCGGAAGCAGATTGAGTCCTACGACCAGATCGCTCAAATGTTCGTGGGCGAGCTATCTGCCTTACGCGCGGAACGAGTCAACAACCCTGCACGCACATACAACAAGTTCAGCAAGTGGTTCGACAAAGAATGGCCCGTACAAGCAGACATGCGCTTCCGACGAGTTATCGCGGTGTTGACCGACGACGACCACCGACTCCGCGTCACCCAAGTCTGCGATGCAATTCTCGACCACAGCGACATGGCGATCATGGAGTTCGAAGAGGCGGGCGATCAGGTCGAGATCTTGCTACGCCTTGGCTTCGATCTAGCGTCCACATACGCCCGCGGGCAGGAACCCGGCGAAGACCTCCAAACTCGATGGACCGCGTTCGTCAAGCAAGTTGCAGAAGCGGACGATTGGAAAGAAACAAAGCGGAAGAAAGCGCAAGAGGAATTTGAGAAGGATTGGGAAGACCCCGGTGTGGCCGAGGTAGATCGCGGCGAACAGGTGTTTTGAGCGGTCACTTGATCTCGCAGACTTCCGTATAGCCGGGAACCTCGACCACGAACTCAAATTCGTGAGTGAACAAGGCGCGCTTCATCATCAGTACGGCTTCGCGAGGAACCAGCGCGGTGTAGACCAGGCCGCCTCCGTACTGCGAGGCATACGCGGCCGAGGGCGACCACCAGAAGCCGCGCTCGCCTCCCGGCCACGTGCCCCGGTAAAGCTGCAAAGTCTCGGGCAGCTCAGGCGGTGTCCAGCTCTCGTCGGCGGTGAAGACGAAGTATCCCTCAGCCCGAAATGCGGCTACTCACTCGCGATCCGAAAGAGCTTCGCGCCGAGAGTCAAACGCGGCGAGAAGGAGGGCTTGAGCAAGCGTGGTCATCTCGCTTTCCTCTCCGAGTTCCTAACGCTGTTGGGGTGCCAGCGCGCTCCCCCGCCCGGCAAACGGCACGGACTCTGCATTGAGGCGATCAGCTATCGCCCGATAGGTCATGCCTCGCGTGCCCGCGAATGCGACGGCTTACGGCAGGGTCCTGCAATGCCGGCCGACCTACGTGGATCCCCTTGGCCTTGGCTGCGGCGAGTGCTTCCTTGGTTCGCAGACCAAATGACCTCGCGCTCCCATTGAGCGGCGCTCGCCATGATCGAGGCGACGAGCTTGCCTGTAGGCGTTGACGTGTCCAAGTTGAGGTCGAGAGCAACGATTGCCCAGCCCTGTTTGCCCGAGACTTCGAGCAAGCGCGCGAAATCAGGCAGAGATCGTGACAGCCTGTCGAGCTTGGCAACGACCAGTGCGCTCGACTCGCCCAGCCTCAGCATTTCGAGCGCGGCCGTGATGCCTGGTCTATCAATGTCCTTGCCGGACTTGCCCTCATCCTCGAACCAGACGACCTCCCAGCCTCGCCTCGATGCCTCGCCAGCTATCGAGGCACACTGTGCGTCGATGCCGTGCTCTTGGTCTGCTGTTGAGACACGAAGGTAACCGATCACTCTCATGCTATGAATCCCCTAAGCTCGCGCTCTGGAGGAAAGAAATGGACCTGTTCGCCGTAAGCCTCATTTCCGTCTTGATCGGCTTGGCCACAGCGGGGGCGGGAGTCGTCGCAGGCTGGATCTCGCAGGCTCGCAATAGACGGCAGGATCGCGAGTTCGCCCGCATGCTCGATCACGCAATCGCGTCGATGGCGCCACCCAGCAACCCTCTGGACGACAAGCTTGCGCGAGCAGTAAGGGCGAGCGAGCAGCTTGCAACACTCACGGGCGAGATCACTCAGGCGCTCGACGCACAAGTTGCCGAAACTAAGCGCTTGAAGGCGGATGCCGCGGATGCGAAGGCCTTCATGAGCGCGAACGAAGAAGTCGTCGTCGCGATGCGAGCGATGCTGCGCTCCGAACTGCGCGAAGAACTCAAGTCGGAGTTCAACGCTCGCGGCAAGAGTGACAAGAAGTTCCAAATCGGCCTTGCCATCGCCAGTTTCGTTGTCGGCATCGGAGGCACCATCCTGTTCCAGATCATCTGGACGGCACTCACCACTCCCGCTGTGCCCGGCTAACCCACTCACGCGTCCGCCTCCGCGTACTCAACGGACAAGACTTCCCAGTCGTCAAAGGTGAGTGAGCCGATCAGCTCGGCATGGCGGTCAACAAATGCCTTCGCCTCGGCCTTCGTCCAGTGATGCATACGCAAGTGGGCTAGGAGGTCTTTGCGTTCGGCACGGCAACATTTGCGGCTATGACCTCTTGTCAGCTAACGCCTCGGTTCTTTGACACGCCTTTGGCAGGCCTGCGACGTTTGCCTTTCTAAAGACTTGGGCAGGATGGGGATAGGTCGATTCGACCTCGAGCTAACGAGACCTCAGCGGGATCTCCGCCCGAGAGCTCGACGCGATCAAGGCGCACGCCCTCGGCAGCAAGTCACGCCCTCGGCAGCAAGTACTGTGCGCTAGAACAGCCCGACAATCAGGCTCGCCGCGATAGCGATCATGACGATCGCAATGACGGCGTCGAGCACGCGCCACGAGACCGGGCGAGCAAACAGCGGCCGCAGCATCCTGCTCCCGAAGCCCAGCGCACTGAACCACACGACGCTCGCGACCATGGCCCCGAGCGCAAACCACCAGCGGGTGTCGCCGTGAGTGCCACCGATCGAGCCGAGCAGCACCACGGTGTCGAGGTAGACGTGCGGGTTGAGCCAAGTGAGGGCCAGCACCGTCACGACAGCCGTGCGCAGCGAGATTGGCGCACCCGCCGGATCGGTGTCGAGTGAGGCCGGTTTGAAGGCGCGAATCGCCGACTTGACGCCGTACCAGGTGAGAAACGCAGAGCCCGCAAGGCTTGCGACCACGAGCAGCCAGCCCGCCTGCTCGATGAGCACCCCAAGACCGCCGACCCCCAGCGCGATGAGCAGGGCGTCGGATGCAGCGCACACGACAACCACCGCGAGCACGTGCTCGCGCCGCAACCCCTGCCGGAGCACGAACGCGTTCTGAGCCCCAATCGCGACGATGAGCGAGAGACCGAGTCCGAGACCGGCGAAGAGGGAGGCGAGAGCAGCAGGCACGATCTCACGCTACGGCCGCCTCGGTCAACACTCCAGTTCATGTTTCGCGCGCACCATTAGAATCGCTAATGTGCTGGATCTCGCCCAACTCCGTGCCCTCGCCGCTGCCGTCGACGAAGGCAGCTTCGACGCGGCCGCGCGCGCACTGCACGTCACGCCCTCGGCGATCAGCCAGCGCATCCGGGCTCTCGAGAACAGCGTGGGAGGGGTGCTGCTTCAACGCGGCAAGCCCATCACGCCCACGACCGCGGGGCTCGCGTACCTGAGGCTCGCGCGCCAGATCGACGCCCTCACGGCGGAGGCGGCTGCCGAGGCAGCGCTCGACGCGGCCGCCTCTCACCGGCCAGCCATTCCGCTCGCCATCAACGGCGACTCGCTCGCCACCTGGGTGATGCCCGCCCTCGCCGAACTCGCGGGCGACGTCACCTTCGACATCCGCCGCGAAGATCAGGATCACTCCGCCGCCCTGCTGCGCGACGGCACCGTCGTCGCGGCCATCACCACCGAGGTGCAGGCCGTGCAGGGCTGCACGGTGCGGCGGTTGGGGGTGATGCGCTACCGGCCGATGGCCACGCCGGGCTTCGTCGAGCGGTGGTTTGCAGCGGGGGTGGATGCCTCAACCCTCGCGACAGCGCCCGTGGTCGTCTTCGATCGTAAAGACGACATCCAGGACCAGTACCTGCGCTCGCGCACCCGCTCCCCCCTCGATCCCCCACGGCACTATGTGCCGGGCTCCGCTGACTTCGCCGAGGCGGTGCGGCTCGGGTTCGGCTGGGCGATGCTGCCCGACATCCAGTCGGCAGGGCTCGAGGCGAGCGGTGAGCTCGTGGCGCTGCATCCGGAACATCACGTCGACGTGACTCTCTACTGGCAACAGTGGGCGCTGCACACGCAGGCTCTCGAGCGCGTGGCCCAGTCCATCGGCGCGGCGGCCGCCCGCAGCCTCACCTGAGCAGAAACCCCGCGAGTTCGGCGGGTGGCGCCGACGCGTCAAGCACCTCGGTCTCACGGCGCAGCCACGGCAGAGCCTCACGAAAAGACGCAATGTGATCGAGACGCCACCGCACCGCACGAAACTCCACCAGATCTCGCCGGATGCGGCGCGCGAGTACAGCGTCGTCCACATCGAGTGTCACGGCCCGCAGCGGCACTGAATGCGCGGCGAGCCCGTCACGAATCTCGGCCCAGTAGGCCTCCACATACACCGACTGAGGCACCACGAGAGTGCCGAGTTCGGCGTGCAGCTCGGCGAGATAGGTGACGACGACTGCCCGCCAGGCCGGCCAGTCCTGGAAGTCCTTCACGGGCCGAGGGCCATCGAGCACGGGCCTCAGCAGGTAGCCCACGCGCTCGGTGTCGATGAGATGCGCTCCGGACATACGGTGGACGAGATGCTCCGCGAGCGTCGTCTTGCCGACCCCGAACGGGCCGTTGATCCAGAGGATCATTCGTCGAGGGCGAGTTCCTTGGGAAGCTCGAGCTCCTTCGACGAGAGCTCCTCGACGTTGACGTCTTTGAACGTGAGAACCCGCACCGACTTCACGAAGCGATCGGAGCGGTAGACATCCCACACCCACACGTCGTTCATGGTGAGTTCGAAGTAGAAGTCGTGCTCGGTGTCTTGGCGCACGAGCTCCACCTCATTCGCGAGGTAGAAGCGGCGTTCGGTCTCGACGACATAGCGGAACTGGCTGACGACATCCCGGTACTCCCGGTACAGCGCCAGCTCGACCTCGCGGTCGTAGTCTTCGAACTCGTCCTCATCCATTGCGATAAGTCTAGGCCGACCGCGCGTGCAGCCAAGTGTGGCGATGCATCGCCGACGCGCCCAGGGTCTCGATCGCGGCGTAGTGGTCGGCGGAGCCGTACCCCTTGTTTCCGGGCCAGCCATAGCCGGGATGCACGGTGTCGGCGTCAATCATGATGCGGTCCCGATGCACCTTGGCGATAACGGATGCCGCGGCGACCGAGGCACAGTCCCGATCCGCCTTGACGCGCAACTGCACGCGCGGGGGTTTGGTCAGGGCGGGCGACAGCCAGTCGTGGGCGCCGTCGAGCAGAACGACGCTCTCGTGGATCGCGACGCCAGCGGCGTGAAGCTCGGTGAGTGCGCGGCGCCCGGCGAGGCCGAGGGCGGCGATGATGCCGATCGAATCGACCTCGTCGGCGGTCGCGAGCCCCACCACTGAGAACAGCGACCAGGACTGCGCGAGCGGCGACAACTCTTCGCGGCGCTTCTCGCTGAGCATTTTGGAGTCGCGCAGGCCCGCAGGATGCACGCCCACCGATCGATCGACGACCGAGAGTCCGATGGCGACCGGCCCGGCAATGGCCCCGCGCCCCACCTCATCGCAGCCAATCACGAACCGCGCCCCCGCCGTGTGGAGCGAACGCTCCACCTCAAGGGTTGGGTCGGCAACGGCCATCTACCTGGTGCCCGCTTCTTCGACGCCGTGGAAGGTGGTCGGGTAGTTGTCGAGCCACGCCCAGCGGCTCGCGGGCCAACTGATGAGCAGTGCGCGACCGACAACGTTGTCGAGTGGCACGAATCCACCGGTCGGGTCGTTGCGGTGGAAGGCCGAGTCGGCGGAGTTGTAACGGTTGTCGCCCATTACCCACAGGGAGCCATCCGGCACGGTCACCTCCCACTCATCGCGGGTGGCCTGGGTCACACCCTCGGGCAGCTTCGTGTAGGGCTCCTCGAGCGGCACGCCGTTGACGGTCAGCTGGCCGAAGTCGTTGCAGCACACGACGGTGTCGCCGGGCATGCCGATGATGCGCTTGATCAGATGGTCGTTCGAGTCGGGAGCACTCAGCCCCACGAAAGCGAGGAACGCGTCGACCGCGCCCACAAACCAGTTGACGGGCACGTCGACCTGGGGGTCGAGCCAGCCGCCCGGGTCTTTGAATACGACAACGTCACCGTGCTCGAGGGGCATGAGATCGGGGGTGAGCTGATTGACGATGATGCGGTCGTCGATGTGCAGCGTGTCTTCCATCGACGACGACGGAATGTAGAACGAACGGATCAGGAACGTCTTGATGAGGAACGAGATCAACAACGCCGCAAGGAAGATCAGCAGGATGTCGCGGATGAAGATCTTCCATCCCTTGCCCTTGCGGGTAGGGAGAGACTCGGCCTCTGCCGCGGCCGGATCCTGCGTGTTCTGTGTCATTAAACCCCTGAGCTCCCAGCAAGCATATGTTGCTGGGAGCTCAGGTAAAGCTGTGAAAAGCGAGTTACGAGAAGTCGCGCTTCTCCTTGATCTTCGCCTTCTTGCCGCGCAGGTTGCGCAGGTAGTAAAGCTTGGCGCGACGCACGTCACCGCGAGTGACGATCTCGATGTGGTCGATCACCGGGGAGTGCACGGGGAAGGTGCGCTCGACACCGATCTGGAAGCTGATCTTGCGAACCGTGAAGGTCTCGCGAACGCCCTCACCGGAGCGGCCGATGACGACACCCTGGAAGACCTGGATGCGGGCGCGGGTACCTTCGATGATGTTGACGTGAACCTTGACGTTGTCGCCGGCGCGGAAGTCAGGAATGTTGTCTTTGAGTGAAGCTGCATCGACGCTGTCGAGGATGTGCATTGTTTTTCGCTCTCTGCGACCGCCACAGGTCGAACGCGCTGATTAGTGTTTCAAGAAGATGGGAATGTGTTCAGACACGAAACCGGGAACCCCTGTGGCAGCACCGGATGCGAACACGAAGGGCCATTCTCTCATAGAACCGACGCGCCGTGCCACTCAGCAAAAGCTGAGGAGCGCACGCTATCCTTACGACCTGATCTTTCTACAAGCGGAGTTCTCATGAATCAGCCCACCCCCACGCTTTCCGTGCGCGCCGAACCGGTGCAGCAGCGAAGTGCCGAGCGAATCACAGCGCTTTTGGATGCTGCGGCAGACCTCATTGACGAGCAGGGCATCGACGGCCTCACCACGAGTGATGTGGCCACCCGCTCAGGTTCTTCGGTCGGTGTCGTGTACCGGTACTTCCCCAACATCCAGTCCCTGCTGCGTGCCCTCGCCGCCCGCAACATGGATCGCTTCAGCGCTCGCATCGCCGACGCCCTCGATGCGGAGCCGTCCGGTTGGTTCGTGGCCCTCGACGACATCGTCGACGCCTACCTCGCACTCGCCCGCACTGAGCCCGGCTTCCGCGCGCTTCGCTTCGGCGACATCATCGATGAGCGATTCATGCAGCCGGATGTCTCCAACAGCAACAACATGTCGCGCCGCTTCAACGACATACTCACGAGCAAGTACGGGCTGGTGCCGTCCGACGAACTGGCATTCGACCTCGAAGTGCTCGTCGAGATTGCCGACGCTCTGCTGCACCGCGCCTTCCTCTACGAGCGCGACGGCGACGAGCGCTTCATCGCCAGGCTTCGCAACATCGTGCGCGAGTACATGGCGCCGTACGCTCCCGCTCAGTGATCGAACTGCGCACCCCCGCCGAAATCGAGAAGATGGCGGCGGCGGGCGAGTTCGTCGCGAGCGTGCTGACGGCCACGGCCGCGGCATCCACGGTCGGCACCAACCTGCTCACGATCGACAAGCTCGCGCACGACATGATTCGCAAGCGCGGCGCCGAGAGCTGCTACATCGACTACCACCCCTCGTTCGGCGGTTCAAAGTTCGGCAAGGTGATCTGCACCTCGGTGAATGACGCGGCCCTGCACGGTCTGCCGCACGACTACCGGCTGCGCGACGGCGATCTGCTGTCCCTTGATTTCGCTGCGTCGGTCGACGGATGGGTTGCCGACTCGGCCATCACGATCGTCGTGGGCACTCCGCGCCCCGAAGACCTCGAACTCATCGAGGTGACGAGTCGTGCTCTTGACGCCGGAATCGCCCAAGCGGTGGTCGGAAACCGGCTGGGAGACATTTCGGCCGCAATCGGGGATGTCGCCCGATCCGCGGGCCTCAGCATCAACACCGACTTCGGCGGTCACAGCGTGGGCCGCACGATGCACGGCGACCTGCACCTGCCCAACGATGGGCGACCGGCGCGCGGACTCCCGCTGCGCGCGGGACTGGTTTTCGCGATCGAGCCCTGGTTCATGCTGGGAACCGACCGCATCTACACCGACAAAGACGGCTGGACGCTGCGCTCGGCCGACGGCTCGCGTGCCGCCCATTTCGAGCACACCGTCGCGATCACCGACGACGGCCCGCGGGTGCTCAGTGCCCGCACGTCGACGTCAGTCGAGTAGGTCGGGCCTCACGTTTCGCGTGCGCTCGAGCTGCTGCTCGTGCCGCCACTTCGCGATAGCGCCGTGGTTGCCGCTCAGGAGCACGGGAGGCACCGCGAGACCGCGCCATTCGGCGGGCTTGGTGTAGCTCGGGTACTCCAGCAGGCCACCCTCGTGGCTCTCCTCGTCGAGGCTCTCGGGGTTGCCGATCACGCCGGGAACCAAACGGCCGATCGCCTCAATCATGGCCATCACCGCGACTTCTCCCCCGTTGAGCACGTAGTCGCCGAGACTCACCGTGCGCACCCGGGCGACGGATGTCGCGTAGTCGCTCACCCGCTGGTCGATGCCCTCGTACCGGCCGCAGGCGAAGACCAGTGACTTCTCGAGCGCGAGCTCGCGCGCCGTGGCCTGTGTGAATCGCTCCCCCGCAGGACTCGGAACGATAAGCACCGACTCGGGGGTGAGCACCTGGTCCAGCGCCTCACCCCAGGGCTCGGGACGCATGACCATGCCTGCGCCTCCGCCGTAAGGCGTGTCATCCACGGTTCGATGGCGATCGTGCGTGAAGTCCCTCAGGTCGTGCACGTGCGATTCGATGATGCCGCGCTCGCGCGCCTTGCCCAGGAGGGAGACGTCGAGCACCCCGAAGAACTCGGGAAAGATCGTCACGATGTCGATGCGCACGTGACGACCCTATTCGCTGGCGGGTTCTTCGTCGGTTTCGGGCGCCTGGTCGTCGTCGATTTCTTCGAAGAGCCCCAGAGGCGGCGTCACGATGAGAGTGCCGGCGGAGATGTCGACGGATGACACGATCGCCTTCACAAACGGAACGAGCACGTCGCCCGTCGCGGTCTTCACCGTGAGCAGGTCTTGCGCAGGGAAGTGGTCGATCTGCGAGACGGTTCCGACGGGCGTGCCGTCGCGAAGCACGGTGAGGCCGACGAGCTGGTGATCGAACCAGGCGTCCTCTTCGTCAGAGGCCTCAGCGAGGTCGGCGTCGATCCACAGGATGGCCTTGATGAGCGACTCTGCTGTGGTGCGGTCGTCAATGTCTTTGAAGAACGCCACCGGGTGGCTGTTGTACCACTTCAGTTCGTTCAGTTCGAGGGTCTTGCCGTGCCACGGTGAGCTCGTGGGCACCTGGAGCGAGAACACGGCGCCCGGAACGAAACGTCGCTCCGGGGCATCCGTGAACAGCTCGATCTTGATGGCGCCCTTGAGACCGTGCGCCTTCGTCAACCGGCCGACGCGCAGCTGCGTGTTGGCCGGTTGGGTGGACTTGTCGCCTGATCCCTTGGTGGAAGCGGACACCTTGCTAGAAGCAGGCACTTCGTTAGAAGTCGGTGTCGACGACGTCGACGCGCACACGACGACCATCGGCGAGAGCCGTGATCAGGGTGCGAAGCGCCTTCGCCGTGCGGCCAGCGCGCCCGATAACGCGGCCGAGATCCTCGGGGTGCACACGCACCTCGAGAACCTCACCACGCTGCGAGTTCTTTGCGACGACCTGAACCTGGTCGGGGTGATCAACGATCCCCTTGACCAGGTGTTCGAGAGCGGGAGCGAGCAAGGCCTAGGCCTTGTCAGCGTCAGCTGCGGGCTCTTCGGCTGCAGCCTCGTCAACGACCTCAGCGGCCGGCTCAGCAACAACGTCTGCGGCGGGAGCCTCTTCGACAGCACCGTCAGAAACGACAGCCTCGGCGGCGACCTCGTCGGCCTCGGCCGCGGGAGCCTCTTCTGCGGGCTTCTCGACGGGCTTCTCTGCCTTGGGCTTGAGTACGGGCTTCTTCTTCTCGTCAGCCTGGAACTCGACCTTGGCTTCCTTGGTCTTCACGGTGCTCTTGGCGTTCTTGTCGCCCTTGAAGATGCCCCAGTCGCCCGTGAGCTTGAGGATGGCCTCGACCTGCGGGCTCGGCTGTGCGCCGACGCTCAGCCAGTACTGGGCACGCTCGGAGTTGACCTCGATGAACGAGGGCTCCTCGGTGGGGTGGTACTTGCCGATCTCTTCGATCGAGCGGCCATCGCGCTTGGTGCGCGAGTCAGCCACGACGATGCGGTAGTAGGGCGCACGGATCTTGCCGAGGCGCTTGAGACGAATCTTTACAGCCACAATTCTCCTGAATTAAGTGTGTGTCTTCACAGACAGTGTTTGGGTGGCGAACCGCTAGCCGTGAGCGTGGGGGCACACTCGGCACAAAAGCTCTGATGGAATCCGTTCGGGCCTGATTAGAGGGTCGGGCCGGAAAGACTCAAGCGTCTATTCTGCCAGACTTTCGGCGGGTTCGGGTACCCGGCTCCTGCGGCGCGACAGTGCCACCCCTACAAGGCAGATCACACCACCGATGATTGCGACCGGGCTCGGCACTTCGGCGAACACAATCAGGCCAAGGATGATCGCCAGCGGCGGCACGATATACGTCGATACGCCGAGCTGCCCGGCGGGCATCCGGCTGAGCGCGTAGGCCCACGTGCTGAACGCGAGCGCCGTGGGAATGGCACCGAGATACACGACTCCCGCGATGGCCGCAGCGGGGGCATCCTGCAGATCGCCCAGCAGGCTGCCCGCAAACGGGAGACACACGAGCATTCCGATCGTGCAGCCCAGCCAGGTGACCTGGGCATTGGGCAGGCGTTTGAGCGTGGGCTTCTGCAGCAGCACGCCCGCGGCGTAGGTGAAGGCCGCGAGCAGGCACCACAGCACCCCCACATTGGCGAAGGATGCACCGCCCGAGCCGAAGCCGATGAACAGAACGCCGACGAACGCCACGCCGGCGCCGATGGCGAGCCACCGTGAGATGCCCTCGCGCAGGAACACGGCCGCGCCGAGGGCGATCAGGATGGGGCCAATGTTGACGATCATGGCGGTCGTGCCCGCGTCGAGCGTCTGCTCCGCGATGTTGAGAGCGACGTTGTAGGCACCAAACCACAGCACACCGAACCCGATGATCTGCAGCCACTCCCGACGATTGGGTGCCACCCAGCGGCGACCGAGCAGCACGACAATGCCGAGCAGCAGCGAACCGATAAGCAGGCGCCCGAGGGCCAGTGCACCGCCCGAGAAGTATTGGCCCGTGCCCCGGATAACGATGAAGGCGCTTGCCCACGCGAGGATCGTCACCGCGATCGCGACGTAGACGAGCGGGGTAATGCGGAAGGGCGGTGCAGGGGTGCTCACTCGATCACGGTAGTGCCAGCGAGCGACACCGGGGAGCGCTCTGGCGCGCCCTGTCCGAAACCCGCCGAAGTGTGGCAGCTATCCCGCGTAGGCCGGAGCGACCCGCTCCCACGGGCGCAGGCGCTCGATCTGTGCGGCGAGGCTCAGGATCAGGGCCTCGCCCGCCGCATCGGGGCGCGGTGGTGCAATGATCTGCACCGCGAGTGGAACCCCGGCCGTGGCATGTGATCCGGCCGGGATGCTCGCCGCCGGCCACCCGAGGTAATTCCACGGGGAGGCATACGGCGCGTACGCAACGTTCGCGCGAACGTTGCTGAGCCAGCTCTTCTTGTGCCACTCGATGGCCGGAATTCCGGGCTGCGCGAGGGTGGGGGTCAGAAGCACATCGACGTCGGCAAAGAACGCTTCGACGGTGCGCCGAAACGCGTCGCGCGGCTTCTGATTGCGGGCAGCGCGGCCAAACAACGCGCCCATTCGGGCGTGCATCCGGATGCGCGGCTCAAGCTTCGAGCGGTCGAGCAGGTCAGCATCCGTCTTGGTGCCAGCAAACCAGCGAGCCAACAGGGGAAGGGGGTTGCTCGGGTACGGGAATTCAACCTCGGTGACGCTGTGACCTGCCTCGCGCAGCGCCGCCGCAGTCTGCGCGAGCCCGCGCGCCCACTCGGGGTCGAGAGGCGCAAGCGGCGAGGCGACACCCCCGGCGACCGCAATACGCAGTGGTGCCGTGGGCTCCGTCACCGTGGCCAGGGACGCGCGGTCAGCCATGACCGAGAGCATGAGCGCTGCGTCTCTGACGGTCGTGGCGAGCGGACCGTTCTCGCTCATGCCGAACCACGCGTCGACGCCGATGTGCTGGGGCACCACCCCCGGCCCCGGCTTGATGCCGAACAGGCCGCAGTTCGCCGCGGGAATGCGGATGGATCCCATGCCGTCATTGCCGTGCGCGAGCACGACCTGGCCGCTCGCGACGGCCGCCGCCGAACCGCCCGAGGAGCCGCCAGCCGTGCGCTCCCGGTTCCACGGATTGCGCGTGATGCCGTAGACCGAGTCGGTTGCGCCGAAGACGCACAGCTCGGGAACCTTCGAGATGCCCACGACGATCGCGCCGGCCGCCCTCAACCGCGCCACCACGGGGTGGTCCGTGGGTTGCGGGGCCGCCGCGGTCGCGGCCGAGCCGTCACGTAGCGGCTCGCCCGCCACGGGAATGTTGTCTTTGATGGCGATCGGCACGCCCGCGAGCGGCAACGAGGCACGGTCGGCACGAGCATCCAGCGCCGCAGCCTCGGCCCGCGCCTTATCGGCACGCACTACCTGGAAGGCCCCAACCTCGTCGTTGAACCGGTCAATGCGCTCGAGCGCGAGGGTGACCTCCTGCACGGCAGTCGACTCGCCTGAGCGAACTGATTCGGCGATCTCGACTGCGGTGCGATGCGTCATGCCGTGAGATTACCCGTTCTGGGCGTCGCGCCACGCGAGCCACTTCTTGACGGGCGCGAGGTCGTAATCCGGGCCGCTGATACCGAGGGTGAACAACGTAACGCCGCCCTCACGCAGGGCATCCGCATCGTTCTCGTCACGGCCGCGCAGCTCGTTCGAGATCTCGATCTCGTTGATGTCGCGGCCCACCACGGTGCAGTGTTCCTGAAGGATGCCGATGAAGCGCGGCAGTTCGTCGGCCGACTTGAAGCTATGCCAGATATCGGCGTGCTTAGCGACCAGGCGGAGGGTCTTCTTCTCCCCCGCGCCGCCGATGAGCACGGGGATGTCGCGCACGGGAGCGGGGTTTAGCTTCTCCCAGCGGGCCTCGATGCGCGGTAAGGCTTCGGCCAGGGCATCCAGCCGCTGGCCCGCCGTGCCGAATTCGTAGCCGTATTCGTCGTAGTCCTTCTCGAACCAGCCCGAACCGGTGCCGAAGATGAAGCGACCGCCCGAGATGTGGTCGAGCGTGCGAGCCATGTCGGCCTGCAGGTCGGCGTTGCGGTAGCTGTTGCAGTTGACGAGCGAGCCAAACTCGACCCTGCTCGTGAGCTCGGCCCAGGATCCGAGCTCGGTCCAGGCCTCGAAGTGCAGGCCGTCGGGGTCACCGGAGAGCGGGAAGAAGTGATCCCAGTTGAACAGAATGTCCACGCCGAGCTGCTCGAGCTCTTGGACGGTTTCGCGGATCTTCGGGTACGTGGCGTGCTGAGGTGCCACCTGGACACCGAGGCGAATGGGGCGAGAAGTCATTGCTTCAGGCTATCTCGGGTTGGGGTGCGTTCCCGTCCCAGACCGGCCCGCGGCTATCCCCGACCGAGGAACTTCTGCAGGCTCGCGAGCTCTTCCTCGCTGGGGCCGCCCGGCTTCGATCCGAGTCCGAACCCGGATCCGCCGGTCGCTGCGGGCTTGATCGCCGTTCCTGCCGCAAGGGCCGCATTCTCGGCCGCGCGCTTGGCTGGGTTGCCCGATTTGGAGCCCTTCTTCTTGGGCTGCTGCTTGGCCGCGCCAAACTTCTGCCCGGGGATGGGACCCATTCCGGGGATGTTGGGCGTGCCGCCCTTAGCCACTGTCTTCATCATCTTCGCGGCCTGCTCGAAGCGGTTGACGAGCGCGTTGACCTCGGTCACGGTGGTACCCGAACCGCGCGCGATGCGCACGCGACGCGAGCCGTTGAGCACCTTGGGCACGCGGCGCTCCTGCAGGGTCATCGACTGGATGATGGCCTCGGTGCGCGTGAGCTCGCTCTCGTCGAAGTTGTCGAGCTGCTCGCGCATGCCCTTGGCTCCCGGGAGCATCCCGAGCATGTTCTTGATGCTGCCCATGTTCTTGAGCTGCTGCATCTGGCCGAGGAAGTCCTCGAGCGTGAAGGTGTCGGTCGCAAACTTCTCGGCGACCTTGCGCGACTCTTCCTCGTCGAAGTTTTTCTGGGCCTGCTCGATGAGGGTGAGGATGTCACCGAGATCGAGAATGCGGCTCGCCATGCGATCGGGGTAGAACGGTTCGAAGTCGTCGAGTCCCTCACCGGTCGAGGCGAACAGGATGGGGCGTCCGGTAACGGATGCCACAGACAGCGCCGCGCCACCACGGGCGTCGCCGTCGAGCTTCGACAACACCACGCCCGTGAAATCCACGCCGTCCTGGAAGGCGCGCGCGGTCTGAACCGCGTCTTGCCCGATCATCGCGTCGATGACGAACAGCACCTCATCCGGGTCGATCGCCTTACGGATGTTTGCCGCCTGCTTCATGAGTTCGGCGTCGACACCCAAACGACCGGCCGTGTCAACGATCACGGTGTCGTATTGCTTACGCTTGGCCTCTTTTATGGCGTCCTTGGCGACCTTGACCGGGTCTCCCTTGCCGTTGCCGGGCTCGGGTGCGTACACGGGCACGCCCGCCTGCTCCCCCACCACCTGCAGCTGGGTGACGGCGTTGGGGCGCTGGAGGTCGGCCGCGACGAGCATGGGCGTGTGGCCTTCGCTCTTGAGCCACTTGGCAAGCTTTCCCGCGAGAGTCGTCTTACCCGCGCCCTGGAGGCCCGCGAGCATGATGACGGTCGGCGGGTTCTTGGCGAACTGGATGCGGCGGGCCTCGCCACCGAGGATGGTGACGAGCTCGTCGTTGACGATCTGTACCACCTGCTGTGCAGGGTTGAGCGCCTTCGACACCTCGTCGCCGAGGGCACGCTCGCGCACGCGACCCGTGAAGGCCTTGACGACCTCGAGGGCGACGTCGGCGTCGAGCAGGGCGCGACGAATCTCACGAACCGTTGCGTCGACATCCGCGGGGCTGAGCTTGCCCTTGCCGCGCAGGTTTTTGAACGTATCGGCGAGGCGATCAGTGAGGTTTCCGAAAATGGCCATGGTCTGGCCAGTTTATCCGGCTATCGGCTCGGCTCGGCGAGCAGTGCCCTGGCCGCCATGCCGATCACGGCGCTGTAGGTCGGGTAGGCAAACTTCACGCCCGCCAGGGTCGCGACATCCACTCCTGCGGCCATCGCGGTCGTCACCGACTGCACGACCTCGACTGCGTTCTCCCCCACAGCGTGCGCGCCCAGAATGAGTTCGCGACGGCGGTCGGTGATGAGAGTGAGAAACCCGCGCTCCCGGTCGTCAATGACGGCTCGGTCGAGGGCCGTGTAGGGAATCGTGGCGACGAGACACTGGGGGTCGCGTTCGCGCGCCCCCGCCTCGGTGAGCCCTACACCCGCGTAGTCCGGGTCGGTGAACCCGCCGGCGGGCAGCAGGTGGTGGGGCGTGCGCCGGTTCGCGTCGAGCACGGCGTTCTCTGCCGCGGCCTCGCCTTCGAAGTGGGCGGCCTGCACGAGCATGTCGCGTCCGTTGGCGTCACCGACGGCGAAGATGTGCGGCACCGAGCTGCGGAAGTACTGGTCAACGGGGATCGCCGAGCGCACCACCTCGATTCCCGCGTTCTCGAGCCCCAGGTCGTCCACGTCTGCGGGCCAGCCCGTCGCCATCACGACGGCGTCGACGGTTTCGGTGACCGGATGCCCGTCCATCCGCCACTCCACGACGATGCCATCGGGGCCCTCGGTCAGCGACGAGACCGTCTCGATGCCCGTGTGCACCGCGACGCCCTGCTCCACGAAGGCCTGTGACACGTGCTGCGAGATACGTTCGTCCGACGCGATGAGAATGCGCGGCGCGACATCCAGCAACGTCACGGTCGACCCAAACGCGTTGAAGACCGTCGTCAGCTGGGCGCCCGTGTTGCCCGCGCCGATGATCGCCACCCGACCGGGAAGCGAGGGCAGGTCGAGCACGTGCTCGGGCACGACAGCGAGGTCGGCGCCCGGAATGGGAAGGCGACGCGAGTGCCCGCCGACACAGACGATGATCGAGTCGCCCGTGACGCGGCGACCCGAGTCGAGCACAAGGGTCGTCGCGTCGGCAAACCGGGCGCGACCCTCAAGGATGAGCTCGATACCGGCGGCCGCGAACCGTTCGGCCTCGGCCTTGATCGAGCGCACCCGCTCGACGGTCTCGCGCACTCGCACGACCGTGGCATCCCAATCGATCCGGGGAGCGCTGTCGAGGAGCTGATAGGTGCCGGCGGTCTGCACCTCGCGCACCAGACGGGCGGTCTTGGCGAGCACACGGGTGGGCACACAGCCCGTGTTCACGCACGTTCCTCCCGTGCGATCGGCTTCGAGCACGGCCACAGAGGCACCGAGCTCGGCCGCTCTCAGGGCTGCCGCCGTTCCCGCAGGTCCTGCACCGATAACGACGACATCGAAGTGATCCACGTAATCAAAACTACTCTTGTGTGATGGCCCTCCTTCTGCCCTTCGGTGACCGCAGCCCGAACGTAACCAGCACCGCGTGGGTTGCCCCCAACGCCACCCTCGTCGGCGGGGTCACGCTCGGCGAGCGCGCGAGTGTCTTCTACGGCGCGGTGCTGCGCGCCGACACCAACACCATCACCGTCGGCGACCGCAGCAACCTGCAAGACAACGTCGTCGTGCACGTCGACCGCGATGCCCCCACGACCATCGGGGCCGACGTGAGCGTGGGCCACAGCGCCGTCGTTCACGGCTGCACTGTCGAAGACGGGTGCCTCATCGGAATGAACTCGACCGTGCTCAGTCACGCCGTGATCGGCGCGGGGTCGCTCGTTGCCGCCGGTGCGGTCGTGCTTGAGGGAACGATCGTGCCGCCCGGATCCCTCGTCGCGGGGGTGCCGGCGAAGGTACGACGCGAACTCACCGCAGACGAGAAGCTGGGCATCCAGCACAACGCGGAGCACTACCTCACGATCAGCGCTGCGCACCGCGAGCTGACCTAGCCGTGCGCGCCGGAAGGCTCGCCACCTGGGCCACCTGGGTGTTGGTCTTTGCGTCGATCTCGTTCGTGCCGTGGGGGCTCGGGCGGTGGGTCTTTCCGAAAGAGATTGCCGTCGGTGTCGCGTGCCTGCTCGCGTCGTTTGCCGCGGCCCGCGGGAAACTCCCGCGGTGGCTGTGGATCGCGGCTGCGGCCGCTGGCGCGTTGTTCGTCATCGGTGCGCTCACGGGCGCTGCGCCCCTGGCCCAGCTCATGGGTCGCTGGCCGCGTTTTGAGGGAATCGTGACGCTGCCGGTCTACCTCGCGGCGGGGTGGGCTGGTGCTCGCCTGCTGGGCCCCGGGGCCGACGCCTCGCGCCGGGCATCCTTCACGAGGGCGGTTGCCATCGCGTCGGTGCTGCTCGGCGCCGTCTCGCTCATCGAAGCGGCGGGCCTGCGCCCCATTTCGAGCAACCTCGAGCGCCCCGGCGCCCTGCTCGGCAACGCGACGGACCAGGGCATCATCGGCGTGATGTTTCTCGCTGTGCTGTGGCTACCCACGCTCGCGGCACTGCGCGAACCCGCCGATCGAGCGTGGCGGTGGGTGTTTCTCGCCGGCACCGCCTTCGCCGCCATCACGGCGGTCGCATCGGCATCGCGCGCCGCGATTCTCGCGCTCGTGGGCGTCGTCCTTATCGCGGGCGTCGTCATGGTTGTGCGGGCTCGCGGCAAGGCGCGAGCAGCCGCTACCGCGGCGGGCGCGCTCGCTGCGGTGATGGGCGCGATCGCGCTGGTTCCGCTCGCCCGCGACCGCGTGCTCGGCCTGAGCGAGCTGTCGGGAGACACGGTGAGTGACCGCTTCGCTGGCTGGTCCGAGACCCTCAACCTGGTCGTGGCGCACCCGTTCGGCGTCGGATCGAGTGGCTACGTCGACCGCATCCCCCTGTTTCACAGCGACACGTGGTTCGCGCAGGTAGGCGCCACAACCGTGGTCGACTCTCCGCACAACTGGATGCTGCAGAGTCTGGCCGCAGGCGGCTGGCCGCTGCTCCTGGTGGCGCTGGCCCTCCTCGGTGCTGTCGTCTATGCGGCGGTGCGCGGCATCCGGTCGGCGGATCGGGGCAGGTCCGACCTGCTTACGGGTTCGCTGCTCGCGCTGGTGGCGTGGGCGGCGATACTGCTGACCCATTTCACAGGCCCCGGCAACACAATTCTTGCGGCGACCCTCGTGGGAGTGGTGGTGGCCGTGCCCGCGGCGAGCGCGGTGCGCGTGGCGTGGAGTCGCGTGCGCACGGCCGCATTCGCTGTCTGGGTTGCGTTGCTGGGGGTAGCGGGCGCCGCCGAGATCCCCCTTCAGGCGGGGTTGGATGCGTCGTCGGGGGGTGACACCGAGTCCGCCACCGGGTCATTCGAGGTCGCGCACGCGCTGCGCCCGTGGGACGCCGACCTGCTCTCCATCGCAGCGCAGTCGTTTGCGGCCTCCGCGGAGGTGGGCGTCGTGCCCGCCGCCCCGCTCGCAGTCGAGTGGGCCGACCGGTCTCTCGCTCTAGCCCCAGACTCCGTGGCGACCCTCGCGGCGCGGGCCACCGGCGAGCAGTACTCGGGTGAGTTCACCGCCGGAATCTCGACGCTGCAGCGGGGGCTTGAGCTCTCCCCGAACGACCCATCGCTCCTGCACCGCCTCGGCGGCCTGTATGCGCTCGGCGGCGACTTCACGAGCGCTCGCTCCGCCCTCGAGCGGGCCGTCGACCTTGACCCGAACCTCGTGAACGCGTGGCTCACCCTGCAGTACGTCTACGAACAGCAGGGTGACACGGCCGCGGCCCAGCGAGCAGCGGAACGGGTCAGCGAACTCGGCCGCTGACCCGGCCGCGTTACTTCTTGAGCAGCACGCCGTTCTTGCCGGTGAGCACCTGCCCGGCGCTCACCGTAATGGCGGTCGCCGTGGCGAGAGTTGACTTGTCTTGCCAGTACTCGGTGTTGTACTGCAAGCCCGCGTCTGCGCCGTAGCTGTTGCCCGTCGCGTTGTCGAGGAACTGCAGCGCATAGCTGCCGGGGGCAAGCCCGGGAACGCTGTAAGCACCCAGGCCATTGGTCGAGGAGTTCGCGTAGTGAACGGGGTAGGGCTCGTAGCCAGCGCTCGTCTTGCGATAGGCGAGCACCTGAATGCCGTCGAGCTTCTGCCCCGTCGTCGCCGACAGCGAGCCGGAGATCGTCGCGGCCTTCGCCATCACGACGTTCTTGCCCGTGACCGCCGCCGCGGTTCCCACCGTGAAGGTGGTCGCCTCCGACTGCGTGTATTTCCCACCCCACCAGGTCTCGGCGTACGCACTCTTGCTGTACTCCGCCGACAGGGTGTAGGTGCCGGGGTCGAGTCCCACGATCTTGTAATTGCCTGAGGCGTCTGTGACCGCCCACGCGTATCCGTCATGGTTTGTCGAGTAGGCAAATACCTGCACTCCCGCGAGGTTGGTTGCGGGGCTCCCGCCCTTGATGTTGCCCGACACGCTCGATGAGGTGCCGAGTACAGCGTTCTTGGCCGTGACAGCCTGGCCGGCACTCACCGTGATGGTCGTGGCTGCGGCAAACGTCGCCTTGTCGCTGAACCACTCGCCAATCCACGTCTCGTCGTCGTACGGGCGAGAGAAGTAGAGCTTGTAGGTTCCCGGCTCGAGATCGGTGATCTTGTAGTTGCCCGATGCATCGGTGTCGTCCGACGCGACGCTCTCCTCGGAACCCGCCTTGTAGGCGTAGACCCAGTAGCCCACGAGGTTGGTCGAGCCACCCTTGACGTTGCCGGAGATCGATCCGGGGTTGTACTTGGCGAGCGCCACATTCTTGCCTGTGACGGTTGCGCCCGCCGCGACGGTCACCGAGTTTGCCGTCGCGAAGCTCGTCTTGTTGAGGTACCACTGGTCGGAGTACGAAGTCGCGTCCCACGGCGCCCTGACCTCGAGCTTGTAGGTGCCGGCCTTCAGGCCCTCAAGCGCGTAGTCGCCCGAGGAGTCAGTCGTCGTGCTCGCCGCGATGCGGCCAGCCGTGTCGTAGGCGGTCACCGTCGCCCCGGTGGCGTTGGTGGGGGTGCTTCCCGCGAGCGTGATGGTGCCGGAGATCGTGCCGCCCTCGATGAGCACCACGTTTCTTCCCGTGGTTGCCACCCCGGCCGAGACGGTCACCTTGGTCGCTGTCGCCTGCGAGCTCTTGCCCGAGTACCACTGCTCGTAGAAGAGTCCGCCGGAGTCGCGGAACTGGAGGGTGAACTGCCCGGGATAGAGGCCGGTGAAGGTGTAGTTGCCCGACGAGTTCGTCTGCGTGTATCCCGCGAAGTCACCGAACGAGTTGTATGCCGTGACGTAGACGCCGGCGAGGTTGGCGCCGGAGCCCTTCACGTTGCCCGAGATGGATCCACCCTTGCTCAGCACGACATCCTTGCCGACAACTGCTTGGGCAGTCGAGACCGGAATCGCCGTGGAGGTCGCGAGCGTGGTCTTGCTCGCCCACCAGATGGGAATGTAGCTCGACGCAGAGAACCGCACCTTGTAGCTGCCCGCAGGAAGACCATTGATCGTGTACTTGCCCGTGCTCGTGGTCGTCGCGGTGCCCGCGACATCACCCGTCGGCGTGTACGCGGTCACCACCGCCCCCGTGAGCAGCGCATTGGATGCACCCCTGATGGTTCCCGAGATTGTCGCCCCCGTGGCGAGGGCGGCATTGATGCCGGTGAGCGCCTGGGAGGTGGTGAGAGTCACGGGAGTAGAAGCGGCAAGACTCGTCTTGTTGTTGTACCACTCGGTGATGTGGTTGCCCGGCGAGTCGAACTCGAGGGTGTACTTGCCTGCCTCGAGTCCCTTCACCGTGTAGACACCCGAACTGCTGGTCGTGACCTTGAATTCCTGGCCCGTTGCCGATCGAGCCGTCACCACGACGCCCGAGAGTGCGGCTCCGCTCGCGTTGGTGACCTTGCCCGTGATGGTCGGCCGCTTGTCAAGTACGACGTTGGCAGCGAAACTCTGGCCCGTCACCAATGCGATACCGGTGGCCGCGCTCTCGAGGTATTTGTTGTTCCAGTACTCGTAGTAGTAGACGGGCTGCTGGCCGGATTCGTACAGCTCGTAGACCACCTTGTAGGTGCCCGCCCGCAGGCCAGCGACCGTGTACTTGCCCGCAGAGTCGGTGTACGAGGTCGACGAGCTGGTCGCGTTGTAGACCCTCACCATCACGTTCGACAGCGCGGCCCCCGCGGCGTTCTTCACGGTGCCCGAGATCTTGGCACCCTTGGTCATGACTGCGTTCTTGCCCGTCACAGCCTGGCCCGTTGTCAGGGTGATGGTGTTGGCATCCTCGCGGTCGGGCTTGTCGCTCCAGTATTCGGTGATGAGGTTGTTCTCAGACGATCCGCCGCTGAATTCGAGCGTGTAGGTGCCCGCTGGCAACGACGTGATCTTGTAGTTGCCCGACGCATCGGTGTACGCGTTGCCGGCCCAGCCCCCGTTCGTTGCGTAGGCCGTGACCGATGCACCGTTGACATTTCCGCTCGAGCTCGTCACCTTGCCCGAGATGGATGCACCCTTGATCAGGGCGACGTTCTTGCCGGTGAGCTGAGCACCCGCGGCGAGGGGCAGTACTGTCGCCTCGTAGAACGACGACTTGTTGTTGTACCACTCGGTGATGTAACCCGCCTCCCACGGGCCGTTGAACTGCAGCCGATACGAACCGGGCGGGAGGTCGCTGATCCGGTAGTTTCCCGACCCGTCGGTGAAGGCGCTCGAGACGTAGTCGTACGAGGCGTCGTAGACGTACACGCTGGCATCCTGCAGAGCAGCACCACCCGCGCCCGTCACCTTGCCGGAGATTGACGTGCCCTTGACGAGCAGGGCGTTCTTGCCGGTGACGGCCTGCCCGGCGGTCACCGTGATGGGGGTCGCGGCGCCCAGACTGGTCGCGCCGTTCCACCACTGGGTCATGTAGTCGTAGGTCGGCGCCACTCCGCGGAATTGAAGCGTGTAGGTGCCGGCGCCAAGACCACTGATCTTGTACGCGCCCGAGGCGTCGGTGACGGCTTCGCCTGCCCACGTTCCGTCTAGTGTCTCGGCGACCACGTCGACGCCCGCGAGATTGCCCGCGGAATCGGTCACCGTGCCGGAGATGCTCGCCGAGGTCGCGAGGAGCACGTTCTTGCCGGTGATGGCCGAGCCCGCTGCGACGGCAATGGCAGTCGCCGTGGCGAACGAGGTCTTGTTGTTGTACCACTCGGTGATGTAGTCGCCGCCCGCGGGACCGGTGATCTCGAGGTAGTACGAGCCCGCAGCGAGGGCGGGTGTCACGTAGTTGCCCGAGCTGTTGGTCGTGACGCTCGTGATCCAGGTATCGCTCACGTCGTATACCGAGACCGTCGCGTCCTCCACTGCGACGCTGCCGGGTCCGGTCACCTTGCCTGCGATCGTGCCCGTGACGGGAACATCGGCGGCGATCGTAGCGTCGGCCACCACCGCATCGCCCACAGCGAGGGGGATGACCTGTGCGTCATCCTGCGTTGCCACGTCGTCGTACCACTCGCTCAGGTATCCGGCCGGGGGCACGAAACGCACCGTGTAGTTGGCAGCGACCTGCATCACGATTTGATAGGCGCCCGACGCATCGGTCACCGATTCGCGAGGGTTGAAGGGATCGGTATCGGGGTACGCGTAGATCGACACGCCCTCGAGGGGGCCATCCGGACCGGTGACCGTGCCGCTCAGGGAAGGTGCGATGTCGAGGGTGATGTCGAGGGTGTCTAGTGCTTCGTCGGGAAGCAGCTCGATAGTCGGGGCGGACTCAAAATCGGGAACCCCGGGCCAGTAAGACCGCACGTGTGGCGTTCCCACTACGGGAAGCGCGTCGGAGAAATCGAGCCTGTAGTCAGTGCCCGGCTCGAGTCCCTCGAACAGATACACGCCGTTCGTGTCCGACGACACAGTCGGACCCTGGTTGTAACCGTCGAACAGCGTGACCTGCACTCCCGCGACCGGACCATTGGCGTCGTAGACCACGCCCGACATCGAGGAGGTCGGGTCGGCGAAGGCGGCAGACGGCGCCACCAGCACGGACGCGATGAGGGCGACGATCGCCAGCACGGAGGCAAGCGTGCGATTGCGAATTGGGCGTGCCGTACGGGCGGGAGAAGACATTGGCTACCTACTGAACTCGGGAGGTCGGGCGGAACAGACGCGAAAAGCAGATGGAGCAAACTGTGCCCGGAGGCCAATCAAGTGACAACTTATCGGTTTTTTGCCCGCCCGTGCGAACTCATTTCGTCAGCTGGCAGACCCGGTGGTCGCGGTGGCAAACAGCAGCACGACGACCGAGACCGGAATGACCGGCACGAGGAGCGTCGCGATCGCGATCACTCCCCCGCGACCCCGCGCGAGATCGATAACGGCTACCGCCATGACCCCCAGGAACACGACGGCAGACACGGCGAGAAGCACCGTCCAGAGCGTCACGTCGGCATCGTCAAAAATGCCGGTCACCGCGAGCACGGCACAAACAAACAGCACCATCGACGCGATCGCGACGCCAAACATGATGCGCCCGCGATTGACAGCATCCGACATGTCAGCGACCGACGAGCGTTGCGGCCAGCACGACGAACATCAGCACGATCGCGAGGGGAAGAAACACCACGAAAAGCGTGCCGACTGAAGCGATGACATTGCGCTTCTTCACGAGGTTGATGATCGACACCACCACGGTGCCGAGCACACACAGCGCCGCGAGCACGAAAAGCACCTGCCAGAACAGGCTGCCGCTGCCGCTGCCGTCGAGCGAGGCAGAAATGCCCGACGCGAAAGACCAGAACAGCAGCGCGACACCGAGCACCGCAACGAACAACGGGATGAGGCTGCGCAGAGTCATGGTCGAAGACTATTAGCCGACGAGCCCCTGCACGAACACATGCGGGGTGAATCCCGTGAGGTCGCCAATGCCCTCGCCCTGGCCGACAAGCTTGATGGGGATGCCCGTCTTCTCCTGAACGGCGAGCACGAAGCCGCCCTTGGCCGACCCGTCGAGCTTCGTGAGCACGAGCCCCGTCACACCGGCATGCTGAATGAACGCCTCCGCCTGCGCGAGCCCGTTCTGGCCGGTCGTCGCATCCAGCACCAGGAGCACCTCCGCGATCTCTACCTGCTTTTCGAGCACGCGGCGAATCTTGCCGAGCTCGTCCATGAGCCCGCTCTTGGTCTGCAAGCGGCCGGCCGTGTCGATCAGCACGATCTCGATGCCCTCGCGCTGAGCGCGCTCCACGGTCTGGAACGCGACGGATGCCGGATCCTGCCCTTGCGCCTGCGGCTTGACGATCTGCGCTCCCCCGCGTTCCGCCCACGTCGCGAGCTGCTCGACCGCGGCGGCACGGAAGGTGTCGGCCGCGCCCACCACGACGGTGCGGCCGTAGTTGGTGAGAAACTTCGAGAACTTGCCGATCGTGGTCGTCTTGCCCACGCCGTTGACGCCGACAACAAGCACGACGGCGGGGCGCGCGCTGAGGTGGAGGGTGGGGTCGAGGCGGGCGAGGCGTTCCTCGAGCGTTTCGCGCAGCATCCGCTTCAGGTCCACGGGATCTGTGGTGCGGTATTTCGCGACGGATGCCCGCAGTTCGTCGACGACGGAGTCGGTGATATCCGGGCCGAAGTCCGCCGAGATGAGCGCGTCTTCGAGGTCTTCCCACGTGCTCTCGTCGATCGTGGGGCGCGCGAACATGCCCTTGAGCGCGCTCGACAGTGACCAGGTTGCTGCCACTAGCGTGCCTCCTTGGATGCTCGGTCCCCGACGCGCTGGCCCACGACGGCACTGATGCCGTCGGCCCGCATGCTGACGCCGTAGAGGGCATCAGCAATTTCCATTGTGCGCTTCTGGTGGGTGATCACGATGAGCTGCGAGGTCTGTCGCAGGTCTTCGAAGATCGTCAGCAGTCGACCGAGGTTGGCATCGTCGAGGGCCGCTTCCACCTCGTCCATGATGTAGAACGGGCTGGGGCGCGCCTTGAAGATCGCGATGAGCAGCGCGACGGCGGCAAGCGACCGCTCGCCACCGCTCAGCAGCGACAGGCGCTCGATCTTCTTGCCGGCAGGCTTGACGGTGACCTCGATACCGGTCGTGAGCATGTTCTCGGGATCGGTGAGGTGGATGCTGCCGGTGCCGCCAGGGAACAGGATCGGGAAGACGGTGTTGAACGCGGCCTTCGTGTCTTCGAAGGCGGCCCCGAAGATGTCCTGCATTTTCTCGTCGATCTCCTCGATGATCGTGAGCAGGTCTTTGCGAGTGTTCGTGAGGTCGGTCAGCTGCTCGGTGAGGAACTTGTGCCGCTGCTCGAGCGCCTCGAACTCCTCGAGAGCGAGCGGGTTGACCCGGCCGAGCTGCGCGAGCTTGCGCTCGGCTGCGGCGAGGCGCTGCTGCTGCTGGGCCCGAACGAACGGCACCTCTGCGCGTTTCTCCGGAGCTTCACCCTCGTCGCCCGGCGTGTCGCCCTCTGAGAGCGCTCCACCCGCAGAAACCTCCGGAGAAGTGGACAAAGAAAGGTCATCGGGCACGGGCAGGTGCGGACCGTACTCCGCCACGAGCACGTCCTCGACGAGACCGAGCTCCTCACCGGCGCGCTCGAGCAGCGTCGAGAGGTGCAGCTTCTTCTCGTAGATCTGCATCTCGAGGCCATGCACGTTCTCACTGATCGTCGTGAGGCGTTCGCGCAGCGAGCTCTCCTCGCGCCGCAGGGTGGCAAGCTCCTCGTTTTGCGCACTGCGCTCCGACTCCGCCGAGGCGAGCTCGAGGCGCGCCTGCGAGACCGAGCGGTCGACGGCATCGAGCACCGCCGGCAGGGCGGCAATCACATCGTTGGCGGCGGCGACCTGGCGCTGCCGGATGACCGTGAGCCGGGCCTGCTCCTCGGCCGCCTCGCGCTCGGCGACGAGCTGCTGGGCAAGTTGTTCGGCGCGGGACCTCTCGGCGCGCACCCGCTCCCGCACGGTCTCCAGTTGGATGCGCAGCTCCAGCTCACGCGCACGGGCGGCCTCAACCTCGGCGAGCACGCCGTCGCGGGCGGACACATCCAGCATGGGCCGCGGCACTGCCGCGTACTCGTCATGGCTGGCCTGCGCTCGCTCGACCTCGTGTTCGGCGTCGCGAACCGACTCGGTCGACACCTGCACGGCCTGCGAGAGTCGCTCCCACTCGGCCTGCGCCGCCTCGAGCTGCACGCGGAATCGCCCCAACTGCTCGCTCTGGGCGGCGAGTGTCGCGTCGTACTCGCGCAGGGCTGACAGGGCTGCCGCGGCATCCGTCTTGGCGGTCTCGAGCAGCCCGCGCTTCTCGGCGAGCGCAAACTTGGTGCGCTCGATCTGGGTCGTGACGCTCGCGAGCTTCGTCGCGGCAGCGTCGCGCTCGGCCACGAGCTCCAGACGGCTGCGCTTGGCTCCCGAGCCGCCGCGCAGCACGTAGCGCGTAAGAACGTCGCCCTGCCTGGTCACGAAGGTCGTGTCATCCGGAGCGCCCTTCCAGGCGGCGCGGGCAGACGCGAGGTCGTCGGCAATGACCACACCGGCGAGAAGCCCGAGCACGCCCGTGGGCGCCGTCACGACGTCTGCCGCGGCCCGCACGCCGTCGCCCGTGACGGCCGAGGTGGGTGCGTGTGAGGCGTCGGCCACGACGACCTCGACGCGCCCAAAGTCTTTCTCGGCGGAATGCGCTAGCGCGTCGAAGGCCGCGTCACGGCTGTCGGCGAGCACGGCGTCGGCGAGTGAGCCGAGAGCGGCGGCGATCGCGGCCTCGAAGCCGGGCTCGACCTTGACGTGCTCGGCCACGAGACCCCGGATGCCCGCGAGCTTCGCACTCACGAGGGCGCTCGAGCCATCCTTCTGGTCGACGGCGAGCGACAGGGCGGAGTTGCGCGCGGCGAGGGCGTCGCGCTCGCGCTCCGCGGCGTGCAGGTCGTCGCGAAGACCCTCAATCTGGCCCTGCAGCGAGGCAACCATGGCCTCAGCCTCTTCGTATGCGGCGTCGAGCGTGCCGTCGCCCTCTTCGCTCGTCGCGGCCTGGGCTTCAAGCGCGACAAATTCGGCGCGCGTCGAGTCGCGGCGCTGCTCGGCCTCGGCGAGTGCATCCTGTTGGCGAGCGACCGCTGCCCGAGCCGCGGCGAGCGTCGAGTTGGCCACATCGACGCGTGACGCGAGACCGGCAAGTTCGAGGGAATGGCGTGACACGAGCGCGCTCTGTGCCGAAATCTCTTCGTCGAGCGAATCGAGGCTCGCCTTGGCGGTCGCTGTCGCCGCGGCCGCGGAACCCACGGCCTCCTCGGCCTCCCCGACGCCCGCCTGAAGGCGATTGGCTTCGTCGATGGCCTCCTGGACCGAGGCCTGGCTGATCGTGCCACCGATCGAGGGACCCTCGCCCTGCTGGCCCAGCAGCGACAGTCGCTGGTTGGCGAGCGTGTAGAGGTTGCGCAACCGCTCCTGGGCGCTCTCGAGCCCGAAAGCCGTGCGGCGGGCAATGTCGACGGCGTCGCCCACCTGCGCCTGCTCGAGGCGGCCCTCCCGCAGCTTGGCCTGATCGAGTTGCTCCTGCAGCACAATGCGTTCGGTCTTGCGTTCCGACTCGCTGCGACTGAAATCGGTGATGGCTGCGCGCAGCTCCACGACCTCGTCGGCGAGCAGTCGGGCGCGGGCATCCCTCACGATTGACGCGATGGATGCCGCTTCTTTCGCAATCTCAGCCTGCTGGCCGAGGGGCTTGAGCTGGCGGCGGATCTCTCCCGCAAGGTCACTCAGGCGCGTGAGGTTGGCCTGCATCGCATCGAGCTTGCGGATGGTCTTCTCTTTGCGGCGACGGTGCTTGAGAATTCCGGCGGCCTCTTCGATGAACCCGCGGCGATCCTCGGGCGACGCGTGCAGCACGGCATCAAGTTGGCCCTGCCCGACAATGACGTGCATCTCGCGCCCGAGCCCGCTGTCGGAGAGCAGTTCCTGCACGTCGAGCAGTCGACACTGTTCGCCGTTGATCGCGTACTCGCTGCCCCCGTTGCGGAACAGGGTGCGGCTGATCGTGACCTCGGTGTATTCGATGGGCAGTGCGCCGTCGGCGTTGTCGATCGTGAGCACGACCTCGGCGCGGCCGAGTGGCCCCTTCGTCGCGGTGCCGGCGAAGATGACGTCTTCCATCTTTCCGCCGCGGAGAGTCTTGGCCCCCTGCTCGCCCATCACCCAGGCGAGGGCATCCACCACATTCGACTTGCCGGAACCGTTGGGCCCGACGACGCACGTGACACCCTGCTCGAACTGGAAAGTGGTCGGCTGAGCGAAGGACTTGAACCCCTTCAGGGTCAGGCTCTTCAGGTACAAGGCGCCGCCCTTCAAAAATTGCGCGTGGAGATTGCGGTTAAAGCTACCGGATCGTAGTCTGGTCGGCTGCCCCCGACTGTGACAGCACGGCGAGGAGACCGCATGTTCATCATCGACGAGGTGGCACTACCGGCAACGCTCGACGACGCGAGCGCACCAGACTTCATCGCCTCGATCGAGCTCGGCAATGCCGTGGATGCACTCAGCTACGGCACCACCGAACTCGCCTACGAGCCGGGCGAGGAACTGCCGCACTACAACGATCGGTACAACCCGCACCGGCTGTTCGTGGCTCGACTCGACGGTGTCATCGTCGGGCGCGGCGTCTACGAAACGACCACGAGCGACGACATGGACTCGGCCTGGCTCACCGTCGGAGTGCACCCCGATTTTCGCGGGCGGGGCATCGGTACGGCCCTCGCCGAGACACTGGAGCAGGTCGCGACTGCTGAGGGCAAGGCGAAGGTGCTCGCCTACGCGGGCATTCAAGACGTGGCGGGCGAGCGCATTGCGTCGCCCACGGGTTTCGGGTCTGTGCCAGCGCGGTCGCGCGACGTGACGTTTCTGCAGGCACGCGGCTTTTCGTTCGAGCAGGTGGAGCGCATCAGCCGGTTACCGTTGCCCGTCGAGGCTATCGATGACCACGTGGAGCGCGCGAAGGCGTGCAGCGGAAGCGACTACCGGCTGCACCGCTGGGCCGGGCCGGCCCCCGAACGCTGGTGGGAGAACCTCGCCGTGCTTGCCACCCGAATGAGCACGGATGCCCCCACGGCCGGCCTCGAGGAGCCCGAGGATGTGTGGGATGTCGCGCGCGTTGCCGCGGCGGTGGAGCGCGACAAACTCAGCCCGCGCACGCGTCTCGAAACCGTTGTCGAACACGTTCCCACGGGTCGACTCGTGGGGTTCACGGTGCTCTCGGTGCCAGCCCAGCGCGAGCGAAGCGTCGACCAGTACGCGACCCTCGTGCTCAAGGAACATCGCGGCCACCGGCTCGGCATGCTGCTGAAGGTCGCGAACCTCGCCTTCTTGCAGGAGCATTCGCCCGGGCATCCTTCGATCATCACGTTCAACGCCGAGGAGAACCGCCACATGCTCTCGGTCAACGAGACCATGGGATTCGAACCGATCGGGTACGAGAGCGCGTGGCGCAAGGATCTGCGATGAACTACTTCGAGGTCACAGAGGCGCTCATCCCCGCCACGCTTGATGGCGCAGGCGGGGCCGAGTTTCGCGAGATGGTTGCCGTGCGCAACGAGATCGAAGCGGAGGTCATGGGCACCGAGGACGTGTCACCCACCGCGGAGGACCTGCTGCCGAACTGGCAGAATCCCTACGAACCACAGTCGCTCTTCCTCGCCCGGGTTGACGGGCGAATTGTGGGCCGAGGCGTGCTGGGAACGTCCCTCGACAGCGCCACCGTCGCCTACGTGTCGGTCGAAGTGCTCAGTGAATACCGCCGCAGGGGAATCGGCGCCGCGCTCTTCGATGCCCTCGAGGCCAAGGCCACGAGCGAGGGCCGGTCAGTCCTGCAGGGTGATGCGACCAGCGTTGCCTCGAGCGGCGAGATGCTTGCCGCGCCAACCGGCTTCGGAGCCGTACCGGCCGACAGCCCGGCCACGCGGTTCGCCCTCGCGCGTGGATTCACCCTCGAGCAGGTCTATCGGGCGAGCCGACTCGTGCTGCCCGTTGATGTCTCGACCCAGCTCGAAGCCGCCATCACTCGCTCGGGGCCCGACTTCGCGATAGTCACGTGGGACGGCGCCACGCACGACCGCTGGCTGAGTGACGTAGCGCGGCTCCACGCCCGAATGAGCACGGATGCACCGTCGGCCGGGCTCGCAATCGATGAGGAGTCGTGGGACGCCGACCGCGTGCGCAAGCTCGACGAACTGCGCGCCAGGTCGGGGTCGCTCACGCTCATCGCTGCCGCGCAGCACCTGCCGACGGGCCGGCTCGTGGCCTTCACCGAGCTGTCGGTTCCCGCGCCCCTCACCCTCGCTGTGCACCAGCAGGACACGCTCGTGCTGCGGGAGCACCGCGGTCACGGGCTCGGCATGCTCGTCAAGCTCGCGAACCTCGAGGCCCTCGCCTACGGTTCGCCGGGGCATCCCTCGGTCATCACGTTCAACGCCGAGGAGAATCGCCACATGCTCGCCGTCAACGAAGCGATCGGGTTTGTCGCTTTCGCCTACGAGGGCGCGTGGCAGCGCGGGGTCAGAACGCCGACAGGCCCGTCAACGCCCGACCAATGACGAGGGCATGGATGTCGTCGGTTCCCTCGTAGGTGCGCACCGCCTCGAGATTGGCCAGGTGTCGCATGACCGGGAATTCGTCGGTCACGCCATCGCCACCGAGCACCTCCCGGGCGGCATGCGCGATTGCGATCGCCTCGCGAACATTGTTGAGCTTGCCGACGCTCATCTGGGTCGGCGTGAGAGCCTTCGCGTCTTTCAACGACGCGAGGTGCAGCGCGAGGAGCATTCCCTTTTCGTACTCGACGAACGAGTCGGCCAGGCGCTGCTGCACGAGTTGCTTGGTGCCGATCGGCGCTCCGAAGACCTCGCGCGTGCCCGCACGCGCAATCGCGGCATCGAGGCACGCCCTGGCGGCGCCCATCACGCCCCAGCTGATGCCGTAGCGGGCCTCGGTGAGGCAGCTGAACGGCGCTGAGAGCCCGACCGCGCCGGGCAGCAGCTCCGCTCGCGCGTTCTCGAGCACAACATCGCACTGGATAGACGCTCGCAGCGCGAACTTGCCGGCGATGTCGGATGCCCGAAAACCCTCGTCGGTCGTGTCGACGAGAAACCCCCGGATCCCGTCATCGGTGCGCGCCCAGACGACCGCGACATCCGCAATCGACGCAAGACCGATCCACCGCTTGGTGCCCGAGATGCGCCACCCGTCGGCGTCGTGAGTAGCGGTGGTGCGCATCGCCCCGGGGTCGCTGCCGCCCTCGGGTTCGGTGAGTGCGAAGCATCCGATGCTCTCCCCCGCGGCCATCGCGGGCAACCATCGCTGTTTCTGCTGCTCGGAACCGAACTTCGCGATCGCGCCCATCGCGAGCGGACCCTGCACGCTCACGAACGTGCGCCACGACGAGTCGACGGCCTCCAGCTCGTAGCAGGCCAGGCCGTAACTGACGGCGTCGGCCGTGGCCCCGGCGCCCGCGATACCCATGCCGAGCAGTCCCGCGTCGGCGAGCACGGTCACGTACTCGCGCCGAAAGACAGCTGATTCGGCATCCGCGTCGATCGACTGCGCGATGACGGATGCGGCGGAACGAGCCCGATCTCGCCAAGTGAGTTGCTCGGCTGTCAGCAGCTGATCAAGACCCAGGGTCGACTCCGACACACTCATGGTCGGAGCCTAGCCGGTGACCAAACGCAGGCGCTGGCAGTACGGGCACAAGTGCGAACCACGGTTCATGAACTGCTCGCGCACGATCGGGCGGCCGCAGCGCGGGCACGGCTTGCCCTGCTGGCCGTAGGCCTTGAGCGAGTGCGCGAAGTAGCCGGACTGGCCGTTCACGTTGAGATACTGCGTGTCAAAGCTCGTGCCGCCCTCGGAGAGCGCCTGCGCGAGCACCGCGCGTACCTCGGCGAGCAGCAGTTTCGCCTTGGGCCGACTGAGCGTCGCTGTTGGTTGGTCGTAGTGCACCCTCGCGCCCCACAACGACTCATCGGCATAGATGTTTCCGATGCCGCTCACGAGGGTCTGATCGAGCAGTGCGCGCTTGATGGTGGTGTTCTTGGACTTCAGGCGGGCGAAGAACTGCGCGTCGTCGAACAGTTCGTCGATCGGATCACGCGCGATGTGAGCGACCTGGCTCGGCACGAGCTGCTCGGGGTGGTCACTCGCGGGCACAAGGGTGTCGATCGCCATGGATCCGAAAATGCGCTGGTCGACGAAGTTGAGCCGATAACCGGACGCGAGGTCGAGACGGATGCGCGTGAGCGGGTCATCCATCGTCTGGTCGCGCAGCAACACCTGGCCGGACATGCCGAGGTGCACGACGAGCGCGTGGCCGTCATCCACGGGAATCCACATGAACTTGCCGCGGCGCTGCGGCTCGAGCATCGTTGCGCCGGTCAGGCGATCGATGAAGTCCTCGCTCGGGCCGTCGTGGCGGCGCAGCGATCGTTCGTCGTAGACCGTGACGGTTGACACGCGTACACCGGTGACCGCGGGCGCGAGACCCGCGCGCACGACCTCGACCTCGGGAAGTTCAGGCACTGCGAGTTACGCGGTCTGCAGTTGCGTCCAGGCGTCGAGAGCCGCGGCCATCTCGGCCTGCTTCTTGCTCGAGCCGTCGCCTGATGCGATCGGATCCGTGCCCAGAAGCACGATCGCGTGAAAACGCTTGGAGTGGTCGGGACCACTGTCGGTGACCGTGTAGTTCGGCAGGCCACGACCGAGGCGGGCCGCAAGCTCCTGCAGACTCGTCTTGGGATCCATCGCCGCGCCGAACCGCTCCGGGTTGTCGAGCAGGGGCACGATGAGGCGAAGCACGAGTGCCGTGGCGGCATCGGGGCCGACCGAGAGGTAGCAGGCGCCGATGACGGCTTCGACCGTGTCGGCGAGAATCGACGACTTGTCGCGACCGCCGGTCTGCTCCTCACCCTTGCCGAGGCGGATGTGTGCGCCAAGGCCGATCGTGCGTGCGACCTCCGCGAGCGCGACGCTCGACACGAGACTGGCGCGCCGTTTTGCGAGTTCGCCCTCGTCGAGGGTGGGATTCTCGTTGTAAAGCATCACCGTGACGGCCTGGCCGAGAATTGAGTCGCCGAGAAACTCGAGGCGCTCATTGTGGGCGAGACCGCCGTTTTCGTACGCGAAAGAGCGGTGAGTCAGAGCCAGCTCAAGAAGAGCCGGATCTATCTGGACGCCCAGAACGGACGATAGTTCGTCACGTTCGGGCATCACAGCAGAATTAAACGTCGGCGACCTTGCGGCCCTTGTACTCCAGGTACAGGGGGGTTCCGGTGGAGTCCTCAACAACCTTCGCGCGGTGCGGGAGGCTGTAGGTGACCTTGCCGTTCTCGATCGTCTTGACGAGGGTGGGGGCTTCTGCCTTCCACTGGGCGCGGCGCATGCGGGTGCTTGCCCGCGACATCTTGCGCTTCGGTACAGCCATGGTTATCTCATTTCTTGGAGGTGTTTAGTCTTCGTTCAGAACGTCGAGCCCGGTGAGGGCAGCCCACCGTGGATCGACGGGAGCCTCATGCTCGTGGCCCGGATTGTCTAGCAGTCGCACCCCACACTGCGGGCACAGACCAAGGCAATCTTTCTGACAGACCGGTTGGAACGGTAGTGACAAAACCACCGCATCCCTGACAACGGGTTCCAGGTCGACGTGATCGTCGTGAACCGCGTAGTCAAAAGCTTCGTCCACAGAATACGCGAAAAGCTCCTGAAATTCGACCTGAATGGGCAGACTCACGTCGATCAGGCAGCGCACGCACTCACCTTCGGCCGTTGCATCCACTTCTGCGGACACCAAAATGCCGTCGTGGAGGGACTCGAGGCGGGCCTCGATCGACATCGGTGACCCCGTGCGCACGCCGATGACTGCATTGCCGAAGCCTTCGGGCACGGCGAAGTCGAGCGACTTCTCACGCATCTCGCCGGGGCGGTGCATGAGATCGAACACGGCAACCGTGTACGGAGTGGGAATGATGTGAGACACGAGGATCAATTCTACCCGTGGTTGCTAGCTGATGCGCTTCCAGGTGCCGCAGCCGTTGGAGTCGAACCCCAGGTCTGAGGCGAGGATCGTCACGACCCGAGGCCCGAGACCGATTCCGGATGAGATGTACGAGAGATACGACCCGTCAAAGTTCTTGAGGCGCTTCCACGAGCAGTAGACCGACTTCGCGTTCGACGAGGTGTAGGTGCCGGGGATGATCTGCTTTGAGATCGAGAACACCCCCGCGCCGAACGATGACTTGCGGTCGGTGCCGAGTGCTCCGAGTCGCAGCCAGGTGCCGCACCCGCTCGACGTGAATCCCTTGTCGGTCGACGAGATCGTCACAATGCGCGGACCGGTGCCGATGTCGCTCGTGATTGACGACAGGTACGAGCCCTCGAAGTTCTTTAGCCGACTCCAGGCACAGTAGGTCGACGCGTTGTTCGACGATCGATACGTCGTCGGAACGATCTGTTTGAGCACCGAGAAGGTACCGGTACCAATCGTGCTCTTGGGTGCGGTCGCGAGCTGCGAGAGCGGAACCCACGTGCCGCAGCCGCGAGTATCAAAGGCCTTGTCCGTGGACTTGATCGTCACGATCTGGGGGCCGACGCCGATGCCGCTCTCGATGATTCCCGTCGAGAGTCCCGTCAGGTTCTTCAGGCGCTTCCACGAACAATAGGTCGAGGCGCTGTTGGTCGAGCGGTAGGTCGATGCCGCGACCTGGCTACCGACAACGAACGTGCCGTTGCCCGTGATGTTCGCTGCGGCCGCGGCGGACGGCACACTGGCGACCGCCGCGGTCACCGAGATCGCTGCGACGATCGCGATGCGACGAAACACGGGTGAATGCACGGGTCTGGCTCTCTGGGTCTGCGGTGGTGCCCCGAGAGTGGCAGAGAACCGTGTGCCCCCGAAAGCCCCCTAAAGGGCGGCTTCGACCTCCGTGAATGCCTCGTCGTAGATCGTCAGGGCGCGAGCGACATCGTCTGCGGAGACGTTGCAGGGCGGCACGACATGGATGCGGTTGTCGGCGGCAAACGGCAGCAGACCGCGATCCATGAGGGCCTTCTTGACCTGCAGGATGACTCCACCCGACACAGGCTGGCGCGATTCGCGATCGTCCACCAGGTCGAGCGCCCAGAACACGCCAAGACCACGAACGTCGCCGATGAGCGGGTGCTTGTCGGCGAGGGCGGCCAGGCCAGGACCCAGGTGCTTCTCTCCGATCATCCGGGCGTTCTCAATGATGCCCTCCTCTTCCATGGCATCGATGGATGCCACGATCGAGGCCATGGCGAGCGGGTGGCCCGAGTACGTGAGCCCGCCCGGGAAGACCTGGTCATCGAACACGTTCGCGATCGATTCCGAGATGAGTACGCCACCGGCCGGAACATAGCCGGAGTTGACTCCCTTGGCGAAGGTGACGAGGTCGGGAACCACATCCCAGCCCTGCCAGGCGAACCACTGCCCCGTGCGACCGAAGCCGCACATGACCTCGTCAAAGATCAGCAGGATGCCGTACTTGTCGCACAGCGCGCGAAGCCCCTTGAGGTAGCCCGCCGGCGGAACGAGAACGCCCGCCGTTCCCGGCACCGTTTCGAGCAGGATCGCGGCGATCGACGTCGACCCCTCCGACTGGATGACGCGCTCGAGGTGGTGCAGCGCGCGCTCCGACTCCTGCTCCTCGGTCTCGGCCCAGAACTCTGAGCGGTAGAGGAACGGGCCGAAGAAGTGCGCGTGGCCACGCGAGAACTCGTTGGGCACTCGCCTCCAGTCACCCGTCGCCACGATCGCGGCGCCCGTGTTGCCGTGGTAGGAGCGGTAGGTCGAGAGGATCTTGTCGCGGCCCGTCGTGAGGCGCGCCATCCTGATGGCGTTCTCGTTGGCATCTGCACCGCCGTTGGTGAAGAAGACCTTGCCGAAGTGGGCGCCAGCCTTGGACAGGATGCGCTGGGCGGCCTCGCCACGCGCGAGGTTTGCCGTCGCCGGTGCGACCGTCGCGAGGATGTCGGCCTGTGCCTTGATCGCGTCGATCACCTTGGGGTGCTGGTGCCCGATGTTGGTGTTGACGAGCTGGCTGGAGAAATCGAGGTATTCGGTGCCGTCAAAGGTCCACACCGTGCTGCCGGCGCCCCCCGCGAGAACGAGCGGGTTGAGTGCGCCCTGGGCAGACCAGGAGTGGAAGACATGTGCGCGGTCGAGCTCGTAGGCGCGTTCGCCGTCGGCCGGATTGAGGTTGGTCATGGTGCTTTTCTTTCTCGAAGAGGTCGCTTCGTGGATCGCAGCGACCGCGCAAGCGGGTGGCCGACAGGGTCGACCGCCCGCTCACATTAGTGCGTGCTCATGAGAGAGCGGTTACTGGCCGCCCTCGGTGAGAACGACGTCGATGGGCGTGTACTCGCCACCCACCTCGACGCCCTCATCGGAGAGCTCGGCGAGCGCCTTCTCGATGTACTCGTTCGAGTACGCGGAGTCGGCGGGCTCCTCGGTGATGAGGTTGAGGCCGTCCTGGTTGACTGCCGCGAGCGCGCCCGCAACGGTCTTGTCCCAGGCCGCGGAGTCGACGAGACCGAAGTCCGCGCCGGTCCAGATGAGCTTGTTGACCTCGTTCATCTGCCAGAGCTGGTGCGTCGGGCCGACCGGGAAGGCGGCCTCTGCGTTGATTGCAGCGTCATACGTGATCGCCGCTGCCTCTTCGGGGTTGTCGCGCGCGAAGATCCAGCCCTTGGTCACGGCCTTCAGGAAGCGAACGGCCGCGTCGGCGTATGCCGGGTCTTCGAGGCGCACGGTATCGGCCCAGATGGCGTCCTGGAGCATGGCGCCATCGGTGTCTTCGTACGACACGACATCGAAGTCCTCGGGCTGGTACAGCTCGCCCGTGGCGGGGTTGACCACCTCGAGAATCTGCGCCCACTCGTTGTAGGTCATTGCCTGCGCGGCGTCGACGTCTCCATCGAGCAGGGCGTTCATCGAGAAGTCCTGCGTCGTGATGGAGACGGTCGACGAATCAAGGTCTTCCGCCGCCATGGCAGCGAAGATCTCCCACTCGTTGCCGAAGCCCCACGAGCCGATGCGCTTGCCTTCGAACGCCGCGACAGTGTCAACGCCGGTTCCCGCGAACGACACCTGCAGGGTGCCGGACTTCTGGTAGACCTGCGCGATGTCGGTGAGCTCTGCACCGGTTGCCTCGAGCGTGCCGAGCACCTTGGGTACCCACGCGATGGCGAAATCGACGTCGCCAGCCACGAGGGCATCCTGAGGAACGATGTCACCACCGGAGGGCACGATGTCGACAGTGTCGAAACCCTCCTCTTCGAAGTAGCCCTGGTCGAGCGCGACGTAGTAGCCCGCGAACTGTGCCTGCGGCAGCCACTGCAACTGCAGCTTGATCGAGGTGAGCGGCTCGAAGTCGCCCGAATCCTCGGGTGCCGTGCTCGGCGCGGCACACGCGGCAAGCGCGATAGCCGTGACGGCGGCAATGGATGCGACGGTGAGGCCGCGCCTGGTGCTGTGTCTCATTGCTGTTCCTTTCGTGAATGGATGGTGCGGTGGTGCTGCTGCCGGTCAGACCGGCTTTCGCCTCGTCACGAGCCACTCCAGCAGCGACGTGACGAGGAAGAAGGTGAGGCCGATCAGGATTCCGCCGGCCACGTACGCGAACGCGAGCGACGCGCGACCCGACTTGGCGTAGCTCGCGATCGCCGTGCCGATTCCGTCGGCCGGGCCGCCGAAGTATTCGGCGACAAGAGCGGCGATCACGGCGAGAGAGCTCGCGACGCGCAGGCCCGTCATGAGGTAGGGAAGCGCTGTCGGCAGTGTCAGCACCCGAAAGGTCTGCGAGCCCGTGGCTCCGGATGCTCGCAGCAGGTCACGGTGCACGGGCTGCGTCTGGCGAAGCCCGCGCAGCACGTTGACGAACACGGGCACGAAGGCGGCGAGGGATGCCACGGCGATGCGCCCGAACTGGCTCGATGCGCCGAACATGGTGTTGAGGATCGGCGTAATGGCCACGATCGGCACGACGGCAATCGCGGCAACGAGGGGTGCCAGCATGCCGTCGACCGGGCGGAAGGTCGCGGCGATCGCGGCGAGCACGATCGCGACGATCGTGCCGGCCAACAGCCCGATGAGGGCGTTCGAGGCCGTGATGCCCATGTCTTCAGAAATGATGTCCCAGTGATTGACGAGATCGTCGGCAATGGCGCCCGGGCTGGGCAGCGCGCGGGGCGCGACATCGAACACGTCGACGATGAGCACCCAGATGAGCAGCATGAGCGCGCCGACAGCCACGGGGGCCGCAATGCGAACCCACCCGGGCAACGTCGCTTGCTCACGAAGGGCGGTCATCGCTCGTTCGCCCGCTCGACCGGGGCGCCGTGGAGGGCCTCGCGCACCGCGGTGACGCGCTCGAAGAACTCGGGCGACTCGCGCAGCGCGTCATCGCGCACCGCCCCCAGGTCTGTGGTCAGGATGTCGGTGATTCGCCCCGGGCGAGGACTCATGACGACGACCCGGTCAGAGAGGAACACCGCCTCCGGAATGGAGTGCGTGACGAAGACGACTGCGGCGCCCGTTTCGGCCGCGATGCGGGTGAGCTCGCCCTGGAGGTATTCACGCGTCATCTCGTCGAGAGCTCCGAACGGTTCATCCATGAGCAGCAGGCGAGGCTGCTCGGCGAGTGCTCGCGCGATTGCGACCCGCTGCTGCATACCGCCCGAGAGCTGATCGGGGTAGCGGTCGATGAAATCGGAGAGTCCAACGAGTTGGGCAAGTTCTTTCACTCGCGCGGAACGGGCGGCCTTGCCCACCTTGTGCAGTTCGAGCGGGAGCTCGATGTTGCCCGCGACGGTGCGCCACGGCAGCAGGCCGGCCTGCTGGAAGGCGATGCCGTAGTCCTGGTCGATTCGCGCCTGGCGGGCGGGCTTGCCAAAGATCTCGAGTGTGCCGGACGACGCGGGGTCGAGATCGGCGATGAGACGCAACAGCGTGGACTTGCCGCAGCCCGACGGACCGATGAGTGAGACGAACTCGCCCGCGTGCACGGTGAGGTCGACGTGCGTGAGGGCAACCACGTCGCCGGTCTTGGTGGGAAACACCTTTCCCACTGACGCGGCGTTGACCGCCAGCTCGGCGCTGCCCTGAGGCTCTCGTTGGGTCATACTGTCGCTTCTCCCCTGCGGTAGTTCTTGAGGGCCACGCCCACGAGCGCGACCGATCCTGCTGCCACGAGCCCGAGCGCGATTGCGCCGAAGGTCGGTCCCCACGGGGCGGCCGGGTCACTCGAACCCTGCCCCGCGAGCTGGATGAGCATGCGGCCAATACCGCCGCGCATTCCGATGGAGACTTCTGCCACAACCGCACCGAGCACCGCGCTGGCCGCGGCCAGCCGCAGGGCCGGGAGCAGGTGCGGCACGGCTGCCGGAAACCGCAGCCTCACGAGCGTCGGCCAGTAGCCCGCGGCATACGTGCGCATGAGATCGAGGTGGATGTTGTCTGGAGCCTCAAGCCCCCGGAGTACGCCGACCGCGACGGGGAAGAAGGCCAGGTACGACGCGATCACGGCGACAGAAAGCCACTGTGGAAACGGGAACCCGCCGCGATCGATTTGCGTGCCGATGCTCGCGATCAGCGGGGCAAAGGCGATGAGCGGCACGGTCTGGCTCACGACGATCCACGGCAGGAGCCCCCACTCGGCGAGGCGCCAGCGCTGCATGACGACGCCCAGCACGACCCCAACGGCGACTCCGATGAGCCATCCCACCGCGGCGATCCCGAGGGTCGTGAGGGCAGCGGTGATCACGGGAACGATGAGCGGAGGGGTGTTGCCGCCGCTGGTGGACTCACCCAGCCGACCGAACATTTCCCAGATGTGAGGCATTGCGCGGTCGTTGGTGCGGGGCAGGAGCATGATTCCCGACCCGGTCTCGCCGCTCACGGCACCCACGACGAAGCCTTCGGCGGGACCCAGGAACTTGTAGAGCTCCCAGATCGCCATGACGGCGAGTACACCCAGTACTCCCCAGGCAATCGCAGCGCCCCTGCGGTTGCGGTCCTGGGCTCGTCGAGTGGCCACGCTCAGGCCTTGGCGGTGATGTGTTCGCGGAGGGCCGGCATGACGGTCTCGCCGTACACGCGCAGGGTCTCCTCCTTGTTGTCGTGCTGCAGGTAGCCGGCGAACTGGTCGACACCGAGCTCCTTGAGCGCGGTGAGCTTCTCGATGTGCTGCTCGGCGGTGCCGAGCACACAGAAACGGTCGACAATCTCGTCGGGCACGAAGTCGGCGTGCGTGTTGCCCGCGAGACCGTGCTGGTTGTAGTCGTACCCTTCGCGCGCCTTGATGTAGTCGGTGAGCGCCTTCGGCACGTTCGAGCCTTCTCCGTACTTGGCAACGATGTCGGCGACGTGGTTGCCCACCATGCCCCCAAACCAGCGAGTCTGATCGCGCATGTGCTCAATGTCGTCGCCGATGTACATGGGAGCTGCAACACAGAACTTGACCGACATCGGGTCGCGGCCGGCTTTCTCCGCGGCATCCCGAACCGTCTTGATCATCCACTCTGCGATGTCAAGATCGGCGAGCTGCAGGATGAAGCCGTCGCCGACCTCGCCCGTGAGCTTGAGGGCGAGCGGGCCGTAGGCCGCCACCCACACGTCGACCTTCGATCCCTTAGACCAGGGAAACTGCAGCTGCGCGCCGTTGTACTCCACAGAACGTGAGTTGGCGAGCTCGCGAATCACGTGGATCGATTCGCGCAGCGTCTTGAGCGTCGTCGGCGCCCCGTTGGTCACGCGTACCGCCGAGTCTCCGCGCCCGATGCCGATGATCGTGCGATTGCCATACATCTCGTTGAGCGTCGCGAAGACCGACGCGGTAACGGTCCAGTCCCGGGTGGCTGGGTTGGTGACCATGGGGCCGACGATCACACGGTGCGTCTGCGCGAGGATCGCCGAGTAGATCACGTACGGCTCCTCCCACAGCAGGTGAGAGTCGAACGTCCACACGTATTCGAATCCGTGCTGCTCGGCGAGCTTGGCCAGGTGAATAGTGCGCGAGGCCGGCGGGTGGGTCTGGAGGACTGCTCCGAATTCCATGGATATCTCTCAGATCAGGTACTGCGAAAGGCCGCGCTTGACGAACTGGCCGTCACCCTTGGCACCGAGGTACTGGTTGTTGTCGACGATCACCTTGCCGCGCGAGAGCACGGTGTCGACGTGACCGTCGACCTCGAAGCCCTCCCAGGCAGAGTGGTCCATGTTCATGTGATGGGTCTTCTCGTAGCCGATGCTCGTGTGACCGTTCGGGTCGTAGATCACGACGTCGGCATCGGCCCCCGGCTGGATGACGCCCTTCTTGCCGTACAGGCCGAACATGCGAGCAGGGGTCGTCGCCGTGATCTCGACCCAGCGTTCGAGTGAGATCTGGCCGTCGACAACGCCCTGGTAGAGCAGGTCCATGCGGTGCTCGACCGAGCCGATTCCGTTGGGGATCTTGCGGAAGTCGCCGAGCCCCAGGTCTTTCTGGCCCTTCATGCAGAACGGGCAGTGGTCGGTGGAGACCATCTGGATGTCGTTCGTGCGCAGTGACTGCCACATGGCGTGCTGGTGGCCCTCCTCCTTGGAGCGCAGGGGCGTCGAGCACACCCACTTGGCGCCCTCGAAAGCGCCCCACTCGTCAGAGCTGGCGCCAAGCTGCTCTTCCATCGACAGGTAGAGGTACTGCGGGCAGGTCTCGCCGAACACGTTCTGCCCGTTGTCGCGCGCCCACGCCAGTTGCTGCACGGCCTGCTTGGCACTCACGTGCACGACGTAGAGGGGTGCACCCGTGAGATTCGACAGCATGATCGCGCGGTGCGTTGCCTCTTCTTCCATCTGCCAGGCACGCGCGACCCCGTGGTACAGGGGGTCGGTCTTGCCCGCTTCGGCGAGTTGTGCCGCGAGTACGTCGATCGCGGGGCCGTTCTCGGCGTGCATCATCGTCATGAGGCCGGTCTCGGCCGACACCTGCATTGCCTTGAGAATCTGCGCGTCATCCGAGTAGAAGACGCCGGGATAGGCCATGAAGAGCTTGAAGCTCGAGATGCCCTCCTCGGGGAGCGCACGCATGGCCTGCAGCGAGTCTTCGTTCACGTCACCGATGATCTGGTGGAACGCGTAGTCGATCGCGCAATTGCCCGCGGCCTTCTCGTGCCACGCCGACAGGCCGTCCATCACGCGCTGGCCGTAGGTCTGCACGGCGAAGTCGATGATGGTGGTCGTGCCGCCCCACGCGGCCGCACGAGTGCCGGTTTCGAAGGTGTCGGATGCCGCGGTGCCGCCAAAGGGCAATTCCATGTGGGTGTGGGCATCCACACCGCCGGGAATCACGTACTTGCCCGTTGCATCGATGACGGTGTCGACGCCGCGGGACAGGTCGGTGCCGAGCAGCACAGAGCCCGGGGCGAGAACGCCCACGATGGTCTCGCCATCGATGAGCACGTCGGCGCGAGAACGGCCGGTCGAGGTAACGACCGTGCCACCAGTGATGAGTGTCGTCGTCATGATCGTTACGGCTTTACCGTCGCGGTGTAGCTCTCGGGGCGGCGATCGCGGTAGAACTGCCACGAGTTGCGCACCTCGCGAATGAGGTCGAGGTCGAGGTCGCGAACGACGACCTCGGTCTGGTCCTGGCTCGCGACGTCTCCCACGTAGTTGCCGCGGGGGTCGACGAAGTAGCTCGAGCCGTAGAACGTGACGGCGAGGTCACCGAACTCATCGGACTCGGTGCCCACGCGGTTGTTGGCGCCGATGAAGTACTGGTTGGCGGCCGCCGCGGCGGGCTGCTCGAGCTCCCAGAGGCGGTTCGACAGGCCCGGCTTGGTTGCGGAGGGGTTGAAAACGATCTCGGCACCGTTGAGGCCCAGCTCGCGCCAGCCCTCGGGGAAGTGGCGGTCGTAACAGATGTAGACGCCGACCTTGCCCACCGCGGTGTCGAACACCGGGTAGCCGAGGTTTCCCGGGCGGAAGTAGAACTTCTCCCAGAAGCGGTCGAGGTTGGGGATGTGGTGCTTGCGGTACTTACCTAGCACCGAGCCGTCGGCGTCCACCACGACAGCGGTGTTGTAGTACACACCCGGCATGTCCTCCTCATAGATGGGGAGCACGATGACGAGCTTCAGTTCCTTCGCGAGTTTCTGAAAGCGCTGCACCGTGGGGCCGTCCGCCGGCTCGGCGTAGTCGTAATACTTGGCATCCTCGATGATGCCGAAGTAGGGGCCGTAGAAGAGCTCCTGGAAGCAGATGATCTGAGCACCGTCGGCCGCCGCATCCCGAGCGAACTGCTCGTGCTTGGCGATCATGGACTCTTTATCGCCCGTCCAGGTGGTCTGAGTGAGTGCTGCACGTACAACGGTCATGACATGAACTCCTTGCGTCTTGCGTTTTGTTATTCTTACGCCTAAACATTTCTCGAACGTTACTTTTTATGTCTTTGTTGTTAAACCCGTTCCTTCGACGCTACGGCGGTATTCATGAAGTCGGTAGCCCTCGCGGTTGAGGAACCCACGCCCCACGGCATCGCGAGTGCGATCGCGCGTCTCATCACGAGCGGCGACCTTGCCCCCGGTGATCGGCTGCCCACCGTGCGGGCACTCGCGGCCGATCTCGGGGTCTCCCCGGCGACCGTCAGCCACGCCTGGCAGCGCCTCGCTGGCGCTGGGCTCATCGTGAGCCGGGGCCGCAGCGGCAGTACCGTGCGATCGGCACCGCGCGAATGGCTGCCCGCTCGCTACCGCGGACTCGATGTCGCATTGGATGCCCAGCTCGACCTCTCGCGCGGAACCCCCGATCCCGCGCTCCTGCCGAGCCTCGGCCGCGCCCTCTCACGCGTCTCGCATCACGCTGAGACGACGAGTTACCAACTCAAACCCGACATCCCCCAGTTGCACGACTACCTGCGCGAGAGCTGGCCCGCACCCGTCGAGTCGCTCACGGTCACCAACGGCGCCCTCGACGCAATCGACCGGGCGCTCGGCACCCTCGTGCGCTACGGGGATCGCGTGATCGTCGAGAACCCCACCTTTCCGCCATTCTTCGACCTGCTTGAGCACTATGGTCTCGACCCCGTGCCCGTCGACCTCGATGAGCACGGAATGAGGCCCGACCTCTTCGCCCGGGCACTGGCCCGCGATCCCGCGATCGTGCTGCTGCAGCCGCGCGCGCACAACCCCACGGGAATCTCCATGAGCCTCGCCCGCGCGGAGCAGCTCGCCGGCATGCTGCGCCGCAATCCGCACACGCAGCGCACCGTCGTGATCGAAGACGACCACTCCGGGTCGATCACGACGGCACCCGACGTGAGCCTTGCCTCGTGGCTGCCGGAGCGCGTGCTCCACGTGCGCAGTTACTCGAAGTCACACGGTCCCGACCTGCGCGTCGGTGTGCTCGGCGGGCCGCGCGCTCTCGTCGACCCCATCGTGTCGCGCAGGATGATCGGGCCCGGCTGGACGGCGCGCATGATCCAGGTGATCCTGCTCGACCTGCTCACCGACGAAGTGTCGGTCGCGGATGTCGCGCGCGCCCGCGCCACGTACGGGCAGCGTCAGGCGGCGCTCGCCGCCGCGCTCACCGCGCACGGTATCGAACAGACTCCCGGCGACGGACTCAACACGTGGCTGAGCGTGGACGATGAGCGCTCGGCGACGGCGAGCCTCGCGGCAGCGGGCATCCGCGTTGCGCCCGGTGCGCCCTTCCAGTTCGGCACGATCGCGCCGAGGGTGCGCGTCACCGTGGGCATGGTGGCGGCAGAAGTTGACACCATCGCGGCGGCGCTGGCGGCGGCGTCCCGGGCCTGAGGATCAGGGAAGCCAGGGAATCGGGTCGCCCCGTACCCCGTCGACCCACACCTCGAAGTGGCAGTGCGAGACGGTGGCGTTGCCGCTCGCGCCCACGAGGCCGATCGGTTCGCCCGCCGCAACGACCTGGCCGACGGCCACCGTCTGTGATCCCTCGATGAGATGCGAATACAGGGTTGCGACCCCGTTGCCGTGATCGATCTTGATGTACTGGCCCCAGCTGCCGCCGACCTCCGACTCGACCACTGAGCCCGCCGCCGTGGCGACCAACTGCGCTCCGTGGCCGCACATGATGTCGATGCCGTTGTGCATGCCGCCCTCGCGGGGGCCGAACCCGTCGTTGACGGGGGCGTAGCACGGCCAGGTCGACAGGAGGCCGACGATGGGCGGCCCGGTGTACTGCACGACCTCGGGTTCCGGGGGCTTCGGCAGCTCGACGGTGAACGCATCACGGGTGAGCTGTGCCGCCGCGTATTCGTGAGCGGTGACCGACTGCGCGGGCCCCGTCGGAGCGTAGCTCAGGGTGGCGGTGACGTCGTCCGGATCGGCGAAAGCGGTCGCCGGGAGCGTCACGGTGACGCCAAGGGCGACGACCGAGACGAAGGCGAGAAGACGTTTCACACCTTCCAGTGTGCCTCGGTTCTGCTCGACCGTCGAAGATTCACGGGATATTGCCTCTAAAGTGGTGTTAGACCCGTGCGCCGTGTATGGCGTGGTTTTCCGCTCACAGGTTGGGGCGGTCGGTCTTCGAAACGGCTGACTACGCCGTTGCCGAAAACCGACACGGAGGACTCAATTGCACGCCCTATCCCGCAGCATTCCCGTCGTGGTCATCGCCGCTCTCGCACTCAGCGGCTGTGCCTCGACCACGCTCGTCTCATCAACGCCCACGCCCGAAACCGCGGTCACGGTCGACAACTGTGGCGTCGAAGTGACCTTCGACTCAGCGCCCGAGCGAGTGATCACCATCAAGTCGTCGACCACCGAGATGCTGCTCGCCCTCGGCCTCGGTGACCGCATCGTCGGCACCGCGTTCCAGGACGGCCCCGTGCCCAGCCAGTGGAAGGATGACGCGGCAGATCTCGTCTCGATCTCGGAACAGTTCCCGAGTGAAGAGGTCGTGCTCGAGAACGAACCAGACCTGATCTACTCGGGCTGGGAGTCGGCGTTTACCGCCGATGCCGCGGGCGAGCGTGACGAGCTCGAGTCGCTCGGGGTACAGACCTTCGTGTCGCCCTCGGCGTGCCGCAGCATCCAGCCCCCCAAGCTCACGTTCGACGCGGTCTTCGACGAGATCGAGCAGGTCGCGTCGATCTTCCGGGTCGACGCATCGAAGCTCATCGCCGACCAGAAGGCCACCCTCAAGGAGGTCACCTCAGGAAAGCCTGGACTCGACCGCACGGCGCTGTGGTACTCCTCGGGAACCGACACGCCTTACGTGGGCGCAGGCATCGGCGCACCCCAGCTCGTGCTCGAATCGGTCGGCCTCACGAATGTCGCGGGCGATGTGGATGCCACGTGGGCGCCCTTCACGTGGGAGTCGGTCGTTGACGCTGACCCCGACTTCATCGTGCTCGTCGACGCAGCGTGGAACACCGCCGACTCGAAGATCGCGTCGCTCGAGTCGAACCCGGCCACCGCCAACCTCACCGCCGTGAAGAACGGGCGCTACCTCACTGTTCCGTTCGCGGCATCGGAGGCGGGCGTGCGGTCGGTCGAAACCGCGGCGTCGTTGAAGAAGCAGATTGAGACTTTGGATGGTCCGTAGGAGGCCACTCGCGTGGGGTGTCGCACTCGCGGTGCTGCTCGTGGTGTCGGTGACCCTCGCCGTCACGATCGGGCCCGCCGACATCACCTTCGGTGATGTCTGGGCCTCGATTGCCGCGCACCTCGGGCTGGGCGAAAGCCCGCTCGATGTGCTGCGCGACGGGATCGTGTGGGAGCTGAGACTTCCGCGCGTGCTGACGGCCGCGGCCGTGGGTGCGGGGCTCGCGCTGAGCGGTGCCGTGATGCAGGCCATCACGCGCAATCCCCTTGCCGACCCGTACCTCCTCGGGCTGTCGTCGGGCGCGTCACTCGGGGCGGTGTCGGTGCTGCTGCTCGGTGCATCCCTGCTGCTGCCGCTCGCCGCGTTCGTCGGCGCGATGGCGGCCCTCGTCGTGACACTCCTGCTGGCCAGCGCACTCGGCGCGATCACCCCGACCCGCACCGTGCTCGCGGGTCTCGCCGTCTCAGCATTCGCCGGCGCCATCACGAGCCTCGTGATCTTCTGGACCGTGACAGGAGACTCGTACCGCGAGATTCTCGGGTGGCTGCTCGGCTCACTGTCGGGCGCACGCTGGCCCGCCGTTGCGATCGCGTTCGCGGCGATCGTGATCGCGGGCGTGCCCATCATGTTCACCGGTCGACTGCTCGACGCGTTCGCCTTCGGTGACGTGTCTGCTGCGTCGCTCGGAGTGAACGTCGGGGCCACGAGGTGGGGGCTGCTCGCGGCATCCGCCCTGCTCACGGGAGCCATGGTCTCGGTAAGCGGGTCGATCGGTTTTGTCGGGCTCGTGCTGCCCCACGCGGTGCGGCTGCTCGTGGGCCCGGGTCATCGGGCCCTGCTCCCCCTCTCCGCGCTCGTGGGCGCGATCTTTCTGGTGTGGGCCGACACCCTGGCCCGCACGGTGTTCGAGCCGCGCGAACTGCCCGTGGGCATCGTGACAGCCCTCATCGGCGCACCGGTATTTGCCGTGCTGCTTGCCCGCCGGCGGAGCGACACATGAGTCTGGATGCCGCGGGCCTGCGCATCTCTGCGGGCGACAAGCTCATCATCGACGGGGTGGATTGCACCGCTCCCGCGGGGGCGGTAACGGCCCTCGTCGGGCCCAATGGTGCAGGCAAGTCCACTCTGCTGAGAGCGCTGGCCGCCGTGCACCGGCCCCTCGAAGGTACCGTGACATTTGCTGGCGACGACCTGCTGGCCCTCGCCAGGAGAGAGCGCGCGCGGCGAGTCGCCCTCGTTGAACAGGATGCGTCGACCGAGACCTCGCTGAGCGTGCGGGCGGTCGTGGCGCTGGGTAGGCTCCCCCACCAGTCCCTCTGGCGCGATGAGCCCGGCGACGCGGCCGCGATCATCGCGACGGCCATGGAACAGGCGAACGTCGCGGCCTTCGCGGATCGCGACTTCTCGACCCTGTCGGGCGGAGAGCGCCAGCGCGTGATGCTCGCGCGCGCGCTCGCACAGCAGCCCCAGTTGCTGTTGCTCGACGAACCGACCAATCACCTCGACATCGGAGCGCAACTGGCCGTGCTCGCGCTGCTCGTCTCGCTCGCCGCAGCGGGAACCACCGTGCTGGCCGCGCTGCACGACCTTGGCCTCGCCGCGACCTATTCCGACCACGTGATCGTGCTGCGCGACGGGCGCGTCGTTGCGGCAGGTGCCACCTCGACGACGCTCACGCCCGAACTCATTCGTGAGGTCTACGGCGTAGAGGCGACGGTGCTTCAGAACCCCACGACCGGGCGCCCGGTGATTGCGTTCAGCGCCATCGCGGACTGAGCTGACTAGCGGTAGGTCTCATCGAGTTGCGCGCGCCTGGGCATCCACCGCGCCAGCACCGACCGCGGCACGAACGCCGCAGCGAGGCGCCAGGCGAGCCCCGCGTGCCGTCGCAGCGAGCGAGAAACTGTTCGCACGTCGCGCACCGAGGGCGTCACGGTCTGCTCGGCATAAGACTCGCGTTCGATGGCCGTTCGCAGGCGAGCGAGCGCCGCGGCCGACTTGTCATCAAGCGCGGGAGCCAGCTCGAGTGCGAGGTACCGCGGGGTCCACGAGTCGCTGGGCCGCAGCCCGAGGTCATCGGCGGTGTCGCGAAGCTCCTCCCACGCGGCAACCGCAGACCCGTCGTCGACGGCCGTCATCCGGCGACTGCGCCTGATGGTGCGCACGCCCCATGGGGTCAGCAGCAGGAGCAGCGCGACGGCGCCGACGATCCATGCGGGGTTGATCGATTGAACCGCGGAATCGGGTGCGCTCGTGGGATCGGTCGGCTCATCGGGAAGGTTCGGGGCGGCCGTCGAGGTGCTCGTCGGGGCGGGCGTGGGCTGTGCAGGCGGCACCGACTCATCCACGTCGGGAGTCGTGGGGTCGTCCTCAGAAAGCGGTGCGAATTCGGGCACCGTTCCGCGGCCCGGGGTTGGCTCGAAGCGCACCCAGCCAACGCCCTCGAAGAACAGCTCGGGCCAGGCATGCAGGTTGTGCGTGCTCACCCGGTACTCAACCGGGCCGCTCTCGCCAATCGTCGTGGCGTCGCCGGGGGTGAAGCCGACCGCGACGCGGGCCGGGATGCCCAGGGTGCGGGCCATTGAGGCCATCGCCGAGGAGAAGTGCACGCAATAGCCGGTCTTCGACTCGAGGAAGGGGCCGAGCACGCTCGCACCCGAGCCATCGAAGCCCTCCTCGACGGGCGCCTCCTCCGAGTAGATGAAGTCTCCGCTTCGGAAGAAGTCCTGCAGGGCCACCGCCTTGTCGTAGTTCGACGCGGCCTGGCCCGCCACCTCAGCGGCCGTCGTCGCCACAACGGGAGGCAGCTCATCGGGAAGAGCGAGGTAGCGCTCCATGCCCGGCGCGACCGTCGTTCCCGCCGCGACGAGCTGCTCGACCGACGGCGTCACCTGAACGGACTCGACGGTGTACTCCTGCCCGCGGGCGTTGGCGCGCTCGGTGCGCACGGCGAGCGCGTCGGGCTCCCAGCCCCACGAACCCTCGAGTCCCGTGATCGAGGCGGGCGCGTAGGGCAGCGGCAGCCAGCGACTCAGGATGCCCGCAACCGCGATCTGCGTCGTGGCGGCTCTCGTCGCGACCCCCTCGGCCAGCCCGGGCACGGGGCCGATCGCCGCGACATCGTTCTCGGGGATCACCTCGGTAGACGTGGGCGCCCACTGGGTTCCCGTGAAGTCATCCAGCGCCGTGAGCCTCAGATAAAGACCACCCGGCTCGGTGCTCGTATAGGTGAGGGCGAGCGTCGCGGTGCCCTGGCGCAGGTCCTGCCCGAGCGTGATGATCGGGTTGACGCCCGTCGTGACGCCGCCCGCCGTGCCCTCGGCCGCGGCACCCGGATCCACCCGCGGAAGCACGATCGGCACGAGGAGCGAGGCGACGAGGGCCGCCGCGCCGATTCCGACGGCCGTGCGCCGGCCCACCGGTCGTGACGTCACGAGGAGCATCCCTAGGTAGGCGACGGCGGTGAGGGCAAACAGGAACGGGTCGTTGAGCTCGGTGCGCACGAAGCTGGGAGCCAGGAGCAGGGCGAGCAGCGGAATGCCCGCCGCCGCCACGAGCTTGAGCGAGTGGGCAAGCAGGTCCATCGCGAACGCGATGATCGCGATACCGACGCACAACAGGTAGACGATGCCCGTCGTGGCGTCGGCCGGGGTGGTTTGGCTCGCGATCGAGTCCCGGCCGCTCGCCTCGAGGTCGCGGAATGCCTCGAGAGTGTCGGCGGTCGGGATGAGGCCGATCAGGGCGGTACCCGGCGCGAAGAAGACCGTGAGACCCACGACGGCCGCCACGGCGGCGGCGAGCGTTGCCCACCAGCGGTTGCGTGCCAGGTGGCGCACCACCGCGGCCGCAGCAAACACGATGGCCGCGAGCAGCATTACCACCCACCACCACTGGAAGTCGTTGAGCACGCTCGTGAGGGCACCCGCGGCCGAACCGATGCCCGCGAGCATGAGTCCGCTCAGCAGCCACTCCGTGCCGTGGTCGCGCCGTGGCGCCGCCTTCAGGGTCTTACGCTGTGCCACGGGCTCGTCCCGTCTCCACTACGACGGCTTCCCAGGCCGCGGCGTGGTCGTCGTGCGAGCGCACGGGAACCACGAGCCAGCCGGCATCCGCAAACCGCTGGGCGATCGCGGGTGCCGCAGTCGGCACTCCAAACGAGCGATCGATAACGTCGAGCGCCGAGGTGTTGCGCACCATGAACGCGACGGCGAGTTCACCCGGGCGGCGTTGCGCGAGCATCCAGTCCACCGTCTCGGGTTCGGGGGTGCCCACGAGGGCGAAGATCGGGCCGTTGGAGCCGCGCTCGCGCCCGGCGTGGTTGCCTTCCGCGCTCGTGAGTTCGAGTGAGGCGAGCTTGCCGAGAAACTCCTCGTCGCCCCAGGTTCGACGGCGGCCCCGCCCGATGGAATCGAGCTGGGCGGGCCCCGTCTCGTCGATGGTGACGAGAAATCCGGTGCGACGCAAATGCACCGCGACGCTCGCCAGCATGCGCACGACCCACTCGAAAGCATCGCTCTCAGCAACATCGTCGAGATCGTCGCTCGACAGGTCGCGATAGCCCGCGCGGCACGTGTCGACGATGATTCGTGCCTCGGGAAAGCTGCGCTGTTCCTCCTGACGCACCATGAGGTCACCGTGGCGCGCGCTTGCCCGCCAATGCACCCGGCGCATCGCGTCGCCCTGGCGGTACTCGCGCGTCATGACGTCGTCTTCATCACCGGTGGCGCGACGCTGCACGAGACGCGATTCGCCGTCGCCCGCGGGAATGGAGAGGCCCGTGTCGGCGAGCGGAATCACCTCGGGCGTGACGATGATCGGCTGCTGCTCCCCCACGTCGGCGGACGCGGTCGCGAGACCGAAAGCATCGACGACCTGCACGTGCAGCGGGCCGATGGGAAAGACTCCCCGGCGCGGCGGGCGAAGGTCGTAACCCACGCTCGTGATGTTGCGCCGGTAGCGGGGTCCACGAGGCTCGAGTGACGGCAGCTCCGATTCGAGCGTGAAACCGGGATGCCACGGCACGCGATCCCACCACAGGGCCCGGATCGTGCGCGACGGCGCGGTGTTGCGAACCGCAAGCGTCACGGCGGTGGTGGTGCCGGCCTGGATGATGTGGGGCGCAAACGCGCGCGTCACAGCGAGCCGGGGCCGACGCGCACGCACCACGATGACCGCGACGAGCGGAAGGGCGAATAGCAGGCACGCGACGTAGAGCAGTTCTGCCCGACCACCCATGTAGGCGGCGAAGAACGCCACGAGAGACAGTCCGACGAACCACCAGCCGCGACGAGTGAGGCGGGCACCGAAAATGCTGATGGCCGCCGGACCCCACTGTCGGGTGCTGTCGGGCAGCCTTCCGCTCGGTGGCGCCGCTCGCGCCATCAGGCTGGGCCGGCCGCGCTCAGCGGTACCGGGGTGTCGGCGACGATACGAGCGATGATGTCGGAAACGTTGCCGCCGCTCAGCACCGTGCTGCCAGCACCGACCGTGCGGCTCGCAATCAGTCGGTGGCTCAAGACGGGGATCGCGAGAGCGTCGATGTCATCGGGAAGCACGAAGTCACGCCCGTCGAGGGCCGCACGCGCCTTGGCGGCGCGCACGAGCTGCAGGGTGGCGCGAGGGCTCGCCCCCAGGCGCAACTCGCGGTCGACGCGAGTGGCCTGGGCGATAGAGACCGCGTATTGCTCGACCGCCCGGCTCGCGAAGACCCGGCGGGTCGTCGTGATCATGGCTCCCAGTTCGGTGCCACTCACGACGGGATCGACCGCATCGAGCGGGCTCGTCGTGTCACGACTGCGCAGCATTGTGAGCTCGGCCGAGGCATCCGGGTATCCCATGCTGATGCGTGCCATGAACCGATCGCGCTGCGCCTCGGGCAGAGGGTAGGTGCCCTCCATCTCGATCGGGTTCTGGGTCGCCACAACGATGAAGGGGGTCGCGAGGGCGTAGGTGCGGCCGTCAACGGTGACCTGGCGCTCCTCCATCGACTCCAGCAGCGCGGACTGCGTCTTGGGGCTTGCGCGGTTGATCTCGTCGCCGATCACGATGTTGGCAAAGACCGGTCCCGGCTTGAACTCGAATTGCCGATCGGCCTGGTTGTAGACAGAGACGCCCGTGATGTCGGCAGGCAGCAGGTCGGGGGTGAACTGGATGCGACTGACCGAACAGTCAACCGACTTGGCCAGGGCGCGCGCGAGCATCGTCTTGCCCACTCCGGGCACGTCCTCGATCAGCAGGTGCCCCTCGGCTAGCAGCACCGTGAGGGCCATTTCGACCGCCGCGCGCTTGCCGTCGATCACGGTCTCTATCGACCTGAGAATTGCGCGGGTTTTCGCGTAGAACTCGTCGACCGGCATCCCATCCTCGGTCGGGGCGGTCTCTTCTTCGAGGTTCTGCGGCACGGTATCCACTCTGTGAGTCTGCCATGTATAACGAACAGGTCACCCTGTGAATGTGCCGGTAGCGTTGCTGGTTGTGAAGATCACAGTGCTTTCTGGGGGCGTCGGTGGCGCACGTTTTCTGCGCGGACTGAGATCGGCTGCGCCGTCTGCCGACATCACCGCGGTCGTCAACGTGGGCGACGACATGTGGATGACCGGGGTGCGCATCGCGCCCGACCTCGACTCGATCATGTACACGCTCGCTGGCGAGAATGACGAGCAGCGCGGGTGGGGACGCGTGGGCGAGAGCGAGCGTGTTTCTGCCGAGTTGCGCGCCTACGGCGTCGGATGGCCGTGGTTCACCCTCGGCGATCTCGACATCGGCACCCACCTCACCCGCACCCACTACCTGCGGTCGGGGCTCCCGCTCTCGGAGGCGACGCGGCTGATCAGCGCGCGGTGGCCGCTCGGGGTGACCCTGCTGCCCGCCACGGATGACGAGGTCGAGACCTGGGTGGTCACCGACGAGGGCTCAATGCACTTTCAGGAGTGGTGGACCCGCCACCGCGCGGCGATCCCCGCTCGCGCGTTCGAGTATCGGGGGGTCGCCTCGTCAACTCCGGCTCCCGGCGTCATCTCGGCGATCACCGACGCGGATGTCGTGCTGTTCGCACCCTCCAACCCGGTCGTGTCGATCGGCCCCATCCTGGCCATTCCGGGCATTCGTGCCGCGGTGCAGTCGACTGCCGCCCCCGTCGTGGGCGTCTCGGGCATCATCAACGGTTCCGTCGTGCGTGGGATGGCGGATGCCTGCCTCGCCGCGATCGGCGTTGCTACCGCCGCCGACGCGGTGGCGTTGCACTACGGGTCCCGGTCGTCGGGCGGTGTGCTCGACGGGTGGCTCGTGGACTCGACGGATGACGGCCTGCTCGGCGCCATCGAGGGCGGCGGGATTGTGGCATCCGCCGTTCCGCTCTGGATGCGCGATCCCGTGTCGAGTGCGCAGGTGGCGGGCGACGCGCTCGCGTTAGCTGTGCGTCTGGGCCTGAAGTAGGGCAACCGTGCGGGGCCCCAGTGTGAGACCTGCGAGCTGATCGGCCGTGTCGATGTCGCGGCGGAGCCCCGGCCAGTCACCGTCGAGCTCGACGTAGCCCGCCGCAGTGTGGCGAGCGCGCGAGTCGGGCCCGAAGTGCGGGTCGTGAGTGGTGCGGCTCGTGGTGAGCGCCGAGCCGGTGCCGTCAGCGTCGGCCACGAGAGAGCGCTCGTAGTTCGCGGCCCGGTCGAGTGCCTCGCCCAGCTCTGCGGTCGTGAGCGCGGGGTGATCGCCGAGCAGGATCGCGGTCGCACCGCTGGCCGCGGCGACCCCGGCCGCGATCGCTGCGTTGAGGCCGCCACCCGGGTCGCGCACCACCTGGGCGCCCAGCTCTTCGAAGGGGAGTCCGTGCGAGGCGACAACGATCACGGGAGCCACGGTGAGGGCCACCTCGACCGTGTCGAGCGCCATCGCGAGGGCGAGCGCCTGGTTGTCGCCGGGCGCGAACCGTGATTTGGCTTGGGGCGTGCCTTTGACCGGGATGATGATGGTCCAGTTCTGCACTGATCGAGTCTGCCACGCTTGCTCGCGCTGTTGCGGCCGTCGCGGACTCGGGGATGCCCGCACTATCGTGCCAGTCACCTGCGCGGCCGGCACGCTCGCGCAGTCACCTGCGCGGCCGGCACGCTCGCGCAGTCACCTGCGCGGCCGGCCCGCCCTTTGCCCCTCGTGCTAGCCACGTGCGCGGCCCGCACGCCCGTGCCCCTCGTGCTAGCTACGTGCGCGGCCCGCACGCCCGTGCCACGCCGTGCCAGGCCGGCACCCCCACGCACGAGAGGGCCCACGCATTGCGCGAGCCCCCCCGGCTATCGGGCTAACATCCGGCCGGATACCGGAAAAGTATCACCGTGCACGGCGCCCCCTGCAGTCCCAGAAAGGGGGCGCGGCTCTACTGACGTCGTACCCCCGGAGCCGCGCCCCACTTCCCAGTTCGGTGCGGTGGGGTGGGCGGTTTGGTCTAATTTCGTGCGCGGTGCGGTGGGGGTTTGGCCCAATTCCATGCGGTGCGGTACGGGGTGGGGTGGTGCAGTGCCGTGCGGGGCGGGGCGGGGTGCCGGTCTGGTCGAGGCCATCCCGCCCAGCCCCGCCACCTTTAGCCCGCCATCTCTAGCCCGCCACCTCTAGCCTGCGCGTCTGTCGAGGGCGGCTATCTCCGGCGTGCGGCTCGGCATGTGGATGAGTGTCTGTGCGGCATCTATCGCGCGCGGCGGCCTGAGCCAATAGGTGCCGCCGTCGCGGACGATCTGCCAATGGTTGTTGTGCAACAGCATGTGATGGCGTCGACACAGCAGGATGCCATCATCCACGTCTGTTCGACCGCGATCCCTCGCCCACTGGTTGATGTGGTGCGCCTCGGTCCACGACGGCGGACGATCACAGCCGGGCCAGCGGCAGCCGCCATCCCGTACGGCGAGAACGGCCTTCTGAACCTCTGTGAAGAGGCGATTATCTCGGCCCCGGTTGAGGGCTTTGCCGTCTTTGTCGAATCTGATGCCCAGGATGCCTCCATCGCACACCATGCGGTCGATGGTGTCGAGTGAGACGGCGTCTGCGGTGCCCTCAACACGGCCGAATCCGGCGCGGTTCAGGAGAGTGGTTTCGGTCACGATCACTCGCACGGGCGCCCCCGAGCCGACCAGCTTGCTCGGATTCGTGCGATTCGCGAGGCGGACCTTGCCCATCAGAATGTCAGCCGCGATCTGATCGTTGGTGCGCGAGTCTGCCACCAACTCCTCAGCGGCAGCTACCTTGGCGGGATCGGTGAACCGTGGCCCGCCTAATCTCGGGCTCATGTCGGCTTCGATGCCCGCCATGAGTTCTTCGCCGTCTTCGGGACCGTACCGAAAACTGCCGGCAACTCCCCCGCCGGGCAAGCGACGCATGCGGAGGTAGCGCTGGTCGTGCAGCTCGGCCTCGCGCAGCGCGACTCCCTCACTGTCGAGGTCGTCGCGCATGCGGCGAGCGCGCTTGAACATGTCGTCGGCGTTGAGACGCGTGGCGAGGAGGGTCTCGAGGGCGGCCGCGAGAGACGACTCGCTGACACCGCCCGTTGGAAGCCCCAAGCCCCGTCGAATCGACTCGGCAATGTCTGCGCTGATCGTGCCGGCAGACAGCGCAGCCGCGAGGGGCGCAAGCCACGACGGACCCGATTCGCTTGCCGGACCACCCGCCTCAACCAACAACTCACCCGTGCGCACGAACTTGCTGGCCTCGGCCCGCGTCGACCCAGAGATCGACTGAATGAGCGCCTGCGGCGACGTAAAGCCTTTACTGATCGCCAGCCCCGTGTAGCCCAACTCCCGGCGAGAGCGATGTGCAAGCTGGCCCGCAACCCAACTGGAGTAGGTATCGACAGCACTACGGTGCTGCCCAATGAGCCGCTCGGCCGCTATCAATTCGTCGTCAGAGAGCGCCTCGAAATCGCCCAAGCTGGCCCCCAGCCGCGCAATTGCTTCCGCTGAATCGCGGAGCTGCTGGGCGGGGTTTGTCATGGGTCAATTTTCTCACATTCGAACACTGATTCGAAGGGAAAATGAAAGATCTTGTCCACAGATTTGATCCACATCCCTGTGAATTACTGGGATGTTGGGGAGTAGAGAGCCACCGGCGCCGCTCTCGTCGAGCGCGCACCACCCACCGTTTTAGCGCGCAGCAAGCCCTGCCGCGTAGCCCTCGTCGTAGGCCTCCGCGGTACCCAAGCGGAACATGTCCTCACTGGCGGCACGAACGATCGCAGACGCGCCAGGCTCGTCGAGCGACCCCACGAGGTGACCAAGGCCGCGCACTACAGCGACCGGCAATCCTGACGCTTTGCCCTTCACGAGGTCGGCGGCAGAAGCAATCTCGTCGGCGGAGGCGGCCATGGTGACTTCGAGCGGCTTGCCGCCAGCATCCACCGATCCGCGAAGGTCGTCGAGCACGCGCACGCCAGCCGCTCCGATGGCAACGTCGGTCTGGCCCTGCCTCCACGGTCGGCCCAGCGTGTCAGAGATGATGACCCCGAGCGTGAGGTTGAAGCGGGCGCGCAGGGCCTGGGCGATGGCCCGCGCCGAGGCATCCGGGTCGACGGGCAGCAGCAGCACGGTTCCATCGGGGGTGTTCGACGAGTCAACGCCCGCGGCCGCGAGCACCATGCCGAGGCGGTTCTCGACGATGCGCGTGGTGCCACGCGGATGCACGCGCGAGGCCACAACCCGCACGGTCTCGGCCGTGATCGCATCTTCGCGATCGGCGGCGAGGATGCTGCGCCCTTCAGCCTTGCTCACGATTTTCGACGTGATCGCGAGGATGTCGCCGTTCTGCAGCACCCCGTCGAGGGCGTCGCCGATCACGCGCGCAAGATCGTCGCCCGCCACGATCTCGGGGATTCTGGCGACGGCAAAAACGGTGAGCATCATCTGTTCAGCTTAGGCAGCACATCTTGCCCAAACGTGCGCAGGAACTCTGCCTGGTTACGGCCAACGTTGTGCAGGTAAATGCGGTCAAATCCGAGGTCTAAATAGCTCTGGATGTACGCCCGATGCACGTCGAGATCGGCCGAGACGGGCATCCGCCCCTCGAAGTCGTCGGCGCGCACCATGCGCGCGAGCTGCTCGAGTTCGAAGGGCGATCGGATGTCGCTCTTGGGAAACTTGAGCGCGCCGTTGGGCCACTCGCGAATCGCGTTCGCCATGGCCTCTTCGTCGGTGGCCGCCCAGCTGAGATGCAGTCGCAGCACTCGGGTCTGGGTCGAGGGGTCGCGCCCGACCTCGCGAGCACCCTCGGCGAATCTCTGCAGCAGCTGCGCGACCTTCTCGATCGGCGCGGCCTCGGTGATCAGGCCGTCGACGGTGCGCCCGGCGCGCTTGGCTGCCACCGGCCCGGCCGTCGCCACGAGGATTTCGGGCGCGACATCCGGCATCGTCCACAGCCTGCTCGACTCGAGGCGGTAGTACTGCCCCTCATGTCGGGTCTCGCGCTGGTTGAGGCCAGAGGCGAAGAGCTTCTTGATGATCTCGACGGCCTCGAACATGCGGTTGATGCGCTCGGGCGCCTCGGGCCAGTACTGCCCGACGACGTGCTCGTTGAGCGCCTCGCCGCTGCCGAGACCAAGCCAGTGCCGCCCCGGATACATGGCCGCTAGCGTGGCGCTGGCCTGCGCCGTGAGGGCCGGATGACTGCGAAAGGTCGGGGCCGTGACGCCCGTGCCGAGATCGCCAGTGGTCAGCTGACCGAGGGCGGATAGCACGTTCCACACGTAACTCGCCTGCCCCTGCGCGGGCACCCACGGCTGAAAGTGGTCGGCGGCCATGACGCCCCGGAATCCACTCGCTTCGGCGAGCGGGGCAAGCTCGAGGATCTCAGTCGGGTGGAAGCGCTCCAGCATTGCGGCGTAGCCGATGTGCGGGGTGGTGGGCATGTGTCCATTCTCCCGCTATTGAGAGGTCACCTCGGTGGTCACGAAACGCCAGCGCGAGTCACGCGGTGTTTGCGCGGGAGTTACAACCATTCGCGGGTGGCACAGCACCCGCGCATGGTTCTACCTCCCGCGCACACGAACAACGGCCCGGCAGTGGGAGCTGCCGGGCCGTTCTTGTGTCACGGGTTGCGCTATGCGACCTGCGGCACAAGCGCGAACGTGACGGATCCGTTCTCGCCGACCTGGGCGTCGAGCGCCTTGTCGGTGAGGATGGCGGATGCCGACTCCGCGACAAACAGGCGTGCACCATCGTTCTCGACGATGGCATCACCAGCTTCGGGCTGGGCAACTACAGCAATCTCGAACTCGCGATCTCCTCCGGGGCCGGTTCCGATGCGCAGGGCACCGTCCGTCACATTCGGATCCCGATCAACGATCGACTTGACGACCGTGGCGGCTGTTTCAGTGAGGGTGAGCATGTGCTTCCTTTCCTTGTGCAGCAACGAGTCAGCCACGCTTCCAAACCTCGGCCCCACTATCAAGCTCACAGCCCCATTCGGAGGTAACTCCCACGTACTAGTCGCGGTTACGCACCCACACCACGATCCCAACGACCGCGATTGCCGCGCCCAACGCCCCCGCGAGCGCTGCGAACACGGCGTGCTGCTGGAGAACCTCCGCGCAGGCGGTAGCCGCGGCGCCCACCTGCGGAACAGGAGCAATCACGGCGCCACACGTCGCAAACAAAGTGGAACTGACTCCAGAACCGAATACCCCGACATCGATGAGCGCTGCAATCAGCGCGAGTGGTAGCGCGACAATCCCGACCGCGAGAAGGAGCTTGCCGATGTTCCGGCGCCTGCCCCGCTGCTGTCGAACTTCGGCGGGACTACTCATGCGGATCAATATAGTGACCACGCTGTGCGGCGAAGGTAACCCGTGGCCTGTTCACTTTGGCTGAGTAGTATCGGCGGCGCGGAGGACCCGCGGAGAGTTGGGACGCAGATGGCATCTAAGAAGTCGAAGAAGACCAAGAAGTCAGACGAAGACGTCGCGGCCAAGAAGCTCGCGAAGCAGGCCAAGAAAGACAAGGAACGCGCCAAGAAAGACGCGGCGAGAGCTAAAGAGCGCGCGAAGAAAGACGCCGCGAAAGCTAAAGAGCGCGCCAAGAAAGATGCCGCGAAGGCCAAGGAGAAGGCTAAGAAAGCCGCCACCGAGGCCAAAGAGAAAGACAAGAAGGATGCCAAGACCGCCAAGAAGGCGGCGAAGGATGCCCCCAAAGCCGTGAAGACGGCGATCGCCGACACCGTGGCCAAGGCGAAGGCGCCTGCAAAGCCAATGGCTAAGCCCGCGGCGACAAAGCCAGCGGCAAAGCCGGCAGCGAAGCCAATCGCGAAGCCCGCTTCGAGAACCTCAGCGAGCGCTCCTGCTAAGGCCCCGGCCCCCGGCGCCGTGCTCACACCCAACGAAGGCTGGACGGTCGTCGCCCTTCGCGCCCGCGCACGCGCCCAGGGTGTGGTCGGCTACTCCCGCCTCACCAAGGCGGAGCTGCTCGCCAAGGTCAAGTAAACAGTTGCTGTGAATGCGACGCAGCGATTGCTGCGCCGCGCGATCAGGGACAGGCTCTGGTTATGACGACTGAAATGACTGATCAAGAAGTCAAGGCACAAGTAGTCGCGAACCTCGCTACCAAGAATCCCGAGATTCCGCTCCTGATGATTGAGGAACTGGTTGACGAAGAGTTCGCCTCCCTCGCCGGTCGCCCCGTGCGCGACTACCTTTCCGTGCTCACCGAGCGCGCAGCAAAGAAGCGCCTCCGAAAACTCGTCAACGCCTAACGCACCTGTTCACCTGTTGTTTCACCGACCGCGACACGATTCGGTGTGACATTCCAGACCGTGTTGAGCGCTGCACACCGGGCGCCCGCACCGCGCACACTGCTCGACATCCTGCGCGAAACGACCGCACGGCATCCTGAAGCATCGGCCCTCGACGACGGCGCGGGCGCGCTCAGCTACCGCGAGCTGATGGCCCGGGTGCTCGCCACGGCGGCCCGCTTGCGCCTGGCCGGTGTGCGCCGCGGCGACCGCGTTGGGGTGCGAATGCCCAGCGGAACCCGCGAGCTCTACATCTCCATCCTGGGCGTGATCGCGGCGGGCGCGGCCTACGTGCCCGTCGACGCTGACGATCCCGAAGAACGCGCGGAGCTCGTGTTTGGCGAGGCCGATGTGCGCGGAGTGATCACGGGCAACGGTGCCTTCACCCTCACACCATCCGAGCCGCCCGCGCAGGTTCCGGATGCCCCCAGCCTCAGCATCACGTTCAGCCATTCCGAGGCCGCGCTCTTCGAGGGACGACCTCCGCACCCGAGCACCTCGTCGACCCCCATCGTTGAGCCGCCCACGGTCACCGACGACGCCTGGGTCATCTTCACGAGCGGCTCGACCGGCACACCCAAGGGTGTCGCGGTCAGCCATCGCTCGGCGGCGGCGTTCGTCGACGCCGAGGCTCGCCTCTTTCTTTCCGCCGAGCCGCTCGCCCCCGGCGACCGCGTGCTCGCGGGCCTGTCTGTGGCATTCGACGCGAGCTGCGAGGAGATGTGGCTCGCGTGGCGCAACGGCGCCTGCCTGGTTCCGGCCCCCCGGTCGCTCGTGCGCAGCGGAATGGACCTCGGGCCGTGGCTCACCGCCCGGGGAATAACCGTCGTCTCGACGGTGCCCACGCTCGCATCACTGTGGCCCGCTGAATCGCTCGAGAATGTTCGTCTGCTGATCTTCGGGGGCGAGGCGTGCCCGCCCGACCTCGCCGAACGTCTCGCCGTCGATGGCCGTGAGGTCTGGAACACGTACGGACCCACCGAGGCCACGGTCGTCGCGTGCGCGGCCCTGCTTGACGGCAGCGCTCCCGTGCGAATCGGCCTGCCGCTCGACGGCTGGGATCTCGCCGTGGTCGACGCTGACGGCAACCCCGTCGGCGAGGGCGAGGTCGGCGAGCTCATCATTGGCGGGGTGGGGCTCGCGCGCTACCTCGACTCGGCAAAGGATGCCGAGAAGTATGCACCGCAGCCCCAGCTCGGCTGGGATCGCGCCTATCGCAGCGGTGACCTCGTGCGCTTCGAGTCGGCCGGGCTGGTCTTTCAGGGGCGCGCCGACGACCAGGTGAAGATCGGCGGCCGCCGCGTGGAGCTCGGTGAGATCGAGGCCGCGCTGCAGGAGCTCGACGGTGTTTCCGCGGCATCCGTGGTCGTTCGCACGACCGAGGCGGGCAACCAGGTGCTCGTCGGGTACCTCGCCGTTCCCGGTGACTTTGACCGCGCAGCATCCATCGCCCGACTCCGTGAGCAGCTGCCTGCTCCGCTCGTTCCGCTGCTCGCTGTGCTCGACGAACTGCCCGTGCGGGTGTCGGGCAAGGTCGACAAGGCCGCCCTGCCGTGGCCGCTGGAGGGGCTCGGCGACGAAACCAGCGACCTCGACCCTGCCCTCGAACGGCTCGCCCAGCAGTGGCAGGCCGTGCTCGGCATCCCCGTGAACGATCCGGCGGCCAACTTCTTCGACCTGGGCGGGGGCAGCCTTGCCGCGGCCCAGCTCGTCGCGCGCATCCGCGAGTTCGACCCGGAGTTCACGGTCGCCGAGGTGTACACGCACCCGCGCCTGGGCGCGATGGCGGATGCCCTGGCCGCCCGCCTCGGAACGAATGCCCCCGCCAACGCGGAGTTTCACCGGGTAAAGCCCACACCGCGACGGATGCAGTGGGCCCAAACCCTTCTCGGCGTTCCCCTCTTCGCCCTCAACGGCACGCGATGGCTCGTCTACCTGCTCACCGCGGGCGCCATTCTGGTGCCGTTCGGTGGCTTCGACTTTCTGCCCGTCGTCTGGCTCTCGGTGCTCATCCCCGCGCTTATTATCTTCGCGACACCGGTGGGACGCATGGCGATCGCCGTGGTGTGCGCGAGAGCACTGCTCGTGGGCCTCAAGGCCGGCGACTACCCGCGCGGTGGCAGCGTGCACCTGCGGCTCTGGCTCGCCGAACAGGCCGCCCACCTCGTTGGCGCGATCAGCCTCGCGGGCGCACCGTGGATCACGTACTACGCCCGCGCGCTCGGCGCCAAGATCGACCACGAGGTAGACCTGCACACCCTGCCACCCATCACCGGGATGCTCGAGATCGGGTTTGGGGCCTCGATCGAGCCCGAGGTGGACCTCTCCGGATACTGGATCGACGGTGACATCCTGCGCATCGGCGCCATCCGCATCGGCGCACACAGCTCGGTCGGTGCGCGCAGCACGCTACTGCCCGGCACACGGGTGGGCAAGCACGCCGAGATTGCGCCCGGCTCGGCCGTGTTCGGTCGCGTGCCTGCCGGGCAGCTGTGGGCGGGGTCGCCGGCACAGCGCGAAGGCAAGAGCACCGCGTGGTGGCCCGAGCGGCGCCCGCCGCGCGCACGGCGGTGGGTCGCCGCCTACGGCGCATCATCCGTCGCGCTCTCCCTGCTGCCACTCCTCGCGCTCGTGGCGGGCGGCTTCGTGGTTGCGATCGCGATCCGCGACTCCGTGACGGTGAGCGACATCGCGTGGCGCTTGCTCGGTGCGGTCGTCCCCGCCACGCTTGTCGCGGGTCTCGTGCTCGCGGCGCTCGTTGTGCTCACGGTTCGCCTGCTCAGCATCGGCCTCACCGAGGGCACCTACGCCGTTCGCAGCCGCATCGGCTGGCAGGCCTGGAGCACCGAACGCGTGCTCGACCTCTCGCGCGCGATCCTGTTCCCCTTCTACGCGAGCCTCTTTACTCCGGTGTGGTTGCGGCTGCTCGGCGCGCGTGTTGGCCGCGACGTCGAGGCGTCGACGGTGCTGCTCGTTCCGTCGATGACGACGATTCGCGACGGCGCGTTCCTCGCCGACGACACCATGATCGGCACCTACGAGCTCGGCGGCGGCTGGATGCGGCTGGGCCGCGCCGACATCGGCAAGCGCGCCTTCCTCGGCAACTCCGGCATGGCCGCGGGCGGACACACGGTGCCGAAAGACGGACTCGTCGCCGTGCTGTCGGCAGCGCCCGCCAAGTCGAAGGCCGGCTCGTCGTGGCTGGGCTCCCCCGCGGTTCGACTGCGGCGCACCGTCGCCGTGGCCGACGAGGGCCGCACGTTCCGGCCACACACCGGGCTGCGTGCCGCGCGCGTCTTTTGGGAGCTCGGTCGCATCATCCCCGTGATCGTCACGTGTGCCATCGGCCTCGGGGTGCTGTTCACGCTCGGCATCCTCACGGTGACGTTCGGCGCGATCGTCGCCGCGCTGCTCTCGGGCATCGTGATGCTCGCCGCCGGTGCCGTGGCCGCGGCCGTGAGTACCGCGGCGAAGTGGGTGCTCGTGGGGCGCATCGCCGTGGCGGAGCATCCGCTCTGGTCGTCGTTCGTGTGGCGCTCAGAGGTCGCCGACACCTTCGTGGAGATGGTGGCCGCACCGTGGTTTGCCCAGGCCGCGACCGGCACTCCCGCCCTCACCTGGTGGTTGCGCAGCCTCGGCGCCCACATCGGCACGGGCGTGTGGTGCGAAACCTACTGGCTGCCCGAGGCCGATCTCGCACATCTGGGCGACGGATCAACCGTGAACCGTGGCTGCGTTGTGCAAACCCACCTGTTCCATGATCGAATCATGAGCATGGACACAGTCACGCTCGACGCCGGGGCAACCCTCGGCCCGCACAGCGTGATCCTGCCCGCGGCTCGAATCGGTGAACACGGCACCGTAGGACCGGCCTCGCTCGTGATGCGCGGAGAACTCGTTCCCGTCGGCAGTCGCTGGAGCGGTAACCCCATCGGACCGTGGCGCGAAGTGACCTTCGCGGACTACCACGCGAAGACTCGCTAGTGGCGGGCGACCCGTACGTACCCACCAGCGGCAACCTCGGCTACGGCGTCGACCGGTACGAGCTTGACCTGCGATACCGCATGGCAACGAATCGACTGGATGCGACGGCAGTGCTGCACATCATGCCGACCGCGCCGTTGGCCAAACTCACGCTCGATCTCGCGCGCCTCACCGTGACCAAGGTGCGCATCGCGGGATCCCGCACCACGCGCTTCAGTCAGACGGCTCACAAACTCACGATCGTGCCCGCATCCACGCTTGTCGTGGGCGAGCAGATCACCGTCACTATCGACTACTCCGGCTCCCCCGCGCCCCGCCGCAGCCAGTGGGGACTCGTGGGATGGGAGGAGCTCACCGACGGCGTGATTGTTGCGGCACAGCCATCCGGAGCCCCCACCTGGTACCCCTGCAACGACGCCGTGGCCGACAAGGCCACCTATTCGATTCGCGTGGCCACCGAGCAGGCCTACACGGTTGTGTGCAACGGGCGGATGACCGACCATCGGGTGATCGCGGGCCGCGGACACTGGCACTACGAGCAGCCGGAACCCACGTCGACCTACCTTGCGACCCTCCAGATCGGGCGCTACGACCGGGTGGAGACGAGCTTCGGCGAGGTGCCCGGAGTGCTCGCCTTCCCGCACGCCCTCCGCGAGCGCGTTGACGCCGACTTCGCCCCCGTGCCGCGCATGATGGAGCTGTTCTCCACCCTGTTCGGGCCGTACCCGTTCGAGCAGTACAGCCTCATCGTGACCGCCGACGACCTCGAGATTCCCCTCGAGTCGCAGTCGCTCGCAACGTTCGGGGCCAACCTCATCGACGGCCAGGGCACGTGGGATCGACTCATCGCGCACGAGCTCGCCCACCAGTGGTTCGGCAACAGTGTGGGCCTCGCGGAGTGGAAACACATTTGGCTCAACGAGGGGTTCGCGTGCTACTCCGAGTGGCTCTGGTCGGAGCACAGGGGCGGCCCGACGGCCGACACGCTCGCGCAGCAGTTTCGCCGCCGACTCAGCACCCAGGCGACCGACATCGTGGTGGGCGACCCGGGCCCCGCCCTCATGTTCGACGACCGCGTCTACAAGCGCGGTGCCCTCACCTTGCACGCGCTGCGACTCACGATCGGCGATGATTCGTTCTTCGAACTGCTCAAGGCCTGGTGCTCGACGTACCGCTACTCGACGGTCACGACTGACGACTTCCGCAACCTCGCCGACACCTTCAGCTCCGAGTCACTCGACCCGCTGTTCGACTCGTGGCTGCTTGCTACGGCTCTTCCGCGACTGCCACGCTGACCACGAGCTCGGGCAGGATCGCGACCTCGCTGACCGCGTAGCTCGCGCCCGCGAGCGAGGCCGTATCGCCGTCGAAGGTCACCTCGGCGGGGTCGACCCGCAACCCACGACCGTCGGCCTTGAGTATCGCCTCGGTGCGTGTCCACCGCTCGATCGACCGAACCCCGGTGAGTTTCAGCACGGCATCGAGACGCTCCTTCGACTGCGCGCGCTCCTCAACGTCGATGCCGACGGGGCTCGCCGCTACCGCCGCAACGACGACGCCCGGCGAGTAGGAGACGCTGAGGTGCAACGCCGAGCCGTCAGCGACAGGGCGCCCGTGGGCTCCCCCGCAGTCGGGGCAGGTCGCGGTGATCCGCACCTCGGCGGGGCTCTGCCCGGTTCGCGCTGCGACCATTTCACGCAGCATCCTGCGACCGTCGGCATGCTGGTCTCGAGACCGCATCCACCTGATCTCGGGGGTAACCACCCCCACATCATGCCACCCGACTCGAGCGCACCTGCCGCGAGCACCAGTGCGGGCAGTAGTGTCGCAGTCGTGCTCCCGATTGTGCTGGCGTCCAACCGCCCACCCGACCGGTTTTACCGTGGCGGGCCCCGCATAACCGAGTTTCGCGGCGAGCCCGCTGGCTCCGATCGGCAGCCCGAAGACTGGGTCGCCTCGACCACGACCCTCGCGGGCGAGACCAGCCTGGGCCTCACGACTCTGCCCGACGGCCGCATGCTCATCGACGCGATCGCCGCCGACCCCGTCGGATGGCTCGGGCAGGCGCACCTCGACCGCTTCGGCGCCGACCCGCGACTGCTCGTCAAACTGCTCGACGCGGGCCAGCGGCTGCCCGTGCACGCTCACCCCGACGGCGCGTTTGCGAAGCACCACCTCGGGCGCGCGCACGGCAAGGCCGAGGCCTGGTTCATCCTCACCGCGGGCAGCGTTCACCTGGGGCTGAGGCACACGCTCGACGAGGCGGAGCTTGCCTCGGTGGTGGCCGAGCAAGACAGCGACCGGATGCTCGCCCTCATGCACCACGTCGAGGTGCACCCGGGTGACATCGTGTTCGTGCCCGCCGGAGTGCTGCACGCCGTGGGCGCGGGCATCCTGCTCGTGGAACTGCAGGAGCCGGAAGACCTCTCGATCCTGCTCGAATGGCGTGGATTCGAACTTGATGGCGCGCGAGACGGCCACCTTGGGCTCGGCTTTCCCCTCGCCCTGAGCGCCGTGGAGCGACGAGAGCGCACCGACGACGAGCTCGCAGAGCTCGTTCATCCGGCCGGCTTCGGGCCCTCGGTGCTGCCCCTCGAAGCCGATTCGTTCTTTCGACTCGAACGCGCGCGCGTCGATGGGGAGCACGTGGTCAAACCGGGGTTCGCGGTGCTCGTCGTCGTTGACGGCGCGGTGCGCGCGGGTGCTCAGGAGTTGCCGCGCGGAAGCACGGCCGTCGTGCCCCACGACGCGGGCGAACTCGTGCTGGCTGGCCGCGGCGAGGTGCTCGTCTGCCGCCCGCCGGCCTAGCGGCGCGCGTACCTCAGGAAGACCACGCCGTTCGCGAAGCGCCGCTCACCGAGCAGCTCAAGCTGAAGATTCGCGCCCGCCGGAAGAAAGCGCGTGCCGCCCCCGACGATGACGGGGCTCACGAGCATCCGGATCTCGTCGATCACGTCGATGGCCTGTGCCGCAAGTGTGGGCCCACCGATGCTCACCTCACCCTTGAGTTGCGCGAGGGTTGAGGGGTCGAACGAGCGCTCGAGACGGGTGCGGTCGGTCGTCGTCTTCTTGAGTGTCGTCGAGTACACGACCTTGTCGGCGGCACGCCAGATGCGCGCGTATTCGTTGATGTACGGGTGATATACGTCGAGCGGCATGTTCTGCCAGACCGAGAGGGTCTCGTACATCCGGCGCCCGAAGACGAACGTGCCCACGGGGCGAGACAGTTCGTTGACGAACTCGTGCACTTCGGCGTCGGGTTCGCTCCAGTCGAAGGTGCCCTCGCTGTCGTTGATGTACCCGTCAAGACTCGTGATGCCCGTGTACGTGATCATGAAACCCGCCCCACTGCGTATCGGAACGCGTTGTTCAGCACGTACCCGTTCTCGACCTGGAAGGGTTGCGCGGCGTCCAAGATTACCGGCGCGAGGGCTGCCATGACCTCGTCGTCCTCTCCGAGCAGCACACCGCGCACGAGCGTTGCCATGTCTGGGGCATGCCACGGCATGCTCACGAGGCCGGATGTCACGACCTCGAGCCCGGCGTCTTGGAAGAGTCGCTCGAGCCCTCCCTCCGGCCTCAGGTCACCGTCGGGCAGCGTCTCTTCTCCCGCCTTGTCGGCCACGGCGGCCTCGATCACGTTGAGGTCGTTGAGCGCTCCCTCTGCCCAGTTGGCGACGGCGACGAGACCGCCGGGGCGCGTTACTCGCTTCGCTTCAGCGAGCGCGTCGAGCGTGTCTTCGGCGAACTGCAGGGAGTTGACGGCCGTGACCACATCGAAGGTGTCATCGGCCCAGGGCAGCTGCTCCCACTGCCCGAGCTGGGCGAGCGGGCCGGCCAGGGCGACCATCGCGGGCGCGGGGTCGACCCCGCTGGGATCGGCGCCGAGCTGCACGAGCAGATCGAGAAACTCGCCGCTGCCGCACCCCACGTCGAGCACTCGCGTGCCCTCGCCGATGCCCGTCGCCGCGACGATCGCCGCGCGCACGGGGCCCCCGAACGAGCCCCAGAGTTGCACCCATTCGCTCGCGACCGACGACCACGCGTCTTCTTCGTTCCGGTCGAGATCAACCATGTGAACATCGTATACATCTGGCTAGGATGGGCGCCATGACGATGGATCGCCCCACCGAGGAAGAGAAGGACCGCTTTCGGTCGATCATGGGCGTGTTCGCCGACGCCACGGTCAAGCCGATGTTCGGCCAACTCGGGGCCTTCGTGAACGGCAACATGTTCGCGTGCATGCTCGGCTCGAAGATTGGCGTGAAACTCATCGACGAGGAGTCCCGGGCCGAGTTGCTCGCCGTGCCGGGCACCGAGTTCTTCGCGCCGGGCGGCAGGCCCATGAAGCAGATCGTCACAGTGCCGGCGGCGTGGGCATCCCAGCCCGAGCTCATCAGCGAGTGGGCCCTCGTGGCCCTTGCCCAGGTGAGCCAGCTGCCGGCCAAGAAGACCCAGCCCAAGATGACGACCTGATCGCTCAGGCTACTTCGGGGTCACGTTGCCCGGCGTGAATAGCACCGCTCGATCGGCCTCGGCGAGGGTCGTGTAGTACCCCACGAGGGTGCGGCCCTCGGATGTCGGCGCCCACGTGACGACACGGTAGAAGGACTCGTTGCGGGGCCCCATGCGCACCACCCGCACCACGGCTGCGGGGTCGGACTTGCTCTCGCGCATGAGCACCCACTCGGCTTCTGCCACGCGAATCGGCGGCCACGGCGGCTGCCAGTCGCGCAGTGCTGCCTGGGGCGCACGGGCCTGGGGACGCGGCTCGGGCGGGGCATCTGTGCGAAGACGCGCCCGCTCGTCGGCCGGCTGTTGCCGACGGGCCGCGGCCCGCTCGTCGATGCTGTCTGCGTACCGTTTGTTCGTGCCCACCGCGTGCTCCCGTGAAGATGTTGGAAGCAGCCGGCCCTGCTGGTTACGAGTGTAGAGCCAAGGTCAGAGACTGCGCAGGCGCGGGGCGAGGTCCTTCTCGAAGAGTGACAGAAAGCGTCGCTGGTCTTGGCCGGGCGCGTGGAAGACGAGGTGGTTGAGCCCGGCATCCGTGTACTGCTTGATCTGCTCGACGACCGCGTCAGGATCGTTGCCGACGATCCAGCGCGACGCAATCTGCTCGATCGGCAGGGCGTCGGCGGCCTTCTCCATCTCAACGGGGTCGGTGATGTCGTGCTTCTGCTCCTTCGACAGTGCCAGCGGTGCCCAGAATCGGGTGTTCTCGAGGGCCGTGTCGTAGTCGGTGTCGTAGGAGAGCTTGATCTCGATCATGCGGTCGATCTGCTCGAACGTGCGGCCGGCCTTCTCGGCGCCCTCCTTGACAGCGGGGATGAGTTCGTCGTTGTAGAGCGACATTCCCTTGCCCGAGGTGCAGATGAAGCCGTCACCCGCACGACCCGCGTAGCGCGCAACCGTGGGGCCACCGGCCGCGATGTACACGGGAATCGGCTGGTCGGGGCGGTCGTAGATGGATGCATCGACCGTCGTGTAATACTCGCCGTCGAAGTTGACGCGATCCTCGGTCCACAGCTGCCGCATCAGGTCGACGGATTCGCGCAAGCGCGCGAAGCGCTCCTTGAACTCGGGCCACTCACCCGTCCAGCCCGTTGCAATCTCGTTGAGGGCTTCGCCCGTGCCCACACCGAGCATGATGCGACCCGGGTACAGGCAGCCCATGGTGGCGAACGCCTGCGCGAGCACCGCAGGGTTGTAGCGGAACGTCGGAGTCATCACCGAGGTGCCGATCTGGATCGTCGACGTGCGCTCACCCACGGCCGCCATCCAGCTGAGCGAGAACGGCGCGTGGCCTCCGTTGTCGCGCCACGGCTGGAAGTGATCGCTCACCGTTGTCGATTCCATGCCGTGCGCTTCGGCAGCAACTGCGATCTCGACCAGCTCTCGCGGGTCGAACTGCTCAGCTGAGGCCTTGTATCCGAGTTTGAGGGTCACCCCTCCATTATCCGCCGGGCTAGCCGCCGCGGCGCACGTGTCGGCCACTCTTGCGGTCGGGTGCTTCGTATTCCGCCGTGACGGGCGGAAGGGTGGGCGAGCCCCGGGGCGACTCGAGGCGGCGAAGCGCCCCCATGAGGCTCAGTCCATTGATGACCTGCTGTGCCTCGGCGAGCTCGACCTTCGCCGACGTCGCGAGTTTCTCCACCGAGACCATGGCCTTGGCCGACGTCTTGATGATGTGCTTCTGCACGGGAGTGTGTGGGATGAAGTCGAAGTCGGGCCACCACCGGAGTCGAAACTTGTCGCCCGGACGCAGCCATGAGGCGGACTTTCCGGGAAAGGCATGGAGCCCGATCATCCACAGGAGGGGGTCGATGCCGAGTCGCTTGCCACCGAGGCCGGGCGCGTCGCCCTCGATGGGGTACGTGCCGACGGTCACGCTGCCGGGGTCGACGGGAAACTCGGCGAGCGGAACATCCCACACGAACTCGTTGGTGCGCGGGTCGATCGCGATCGACGAGAACCCGCGCGGCGTCAACGAGATCAGGATGGGCCGAGGGATCTGACGGAGTGCGTGGATGGCCGTGGCGGCCCCCGCCCAGCCGTCGGCGCCGGGTGGTGGCGGAGGTGGCGTTGGCCCGCTCGCGAATGGAGCATCGGTCATTGCTGCAAACCCCCCGGAAGTGCCGCTTAAACAGGAAAAGCGCGGAAACCAGTTAGCGGCTCCGCACTCCTTGAACCCACCCTAGGGGGTGAACAGTGGGTGAATCTGTACCCCTTTCGGGCTGGTCGTTAGGCCCCTGATGTCAGGGCTTGTCGTCAACGATTCCCACGAATCGACTACCGATTCCGTCGACCTCGGAGCGGCACATCCCGGGCGCCGGTGCCGGCAGTTCTTCTGCCGGGTGAAAGTCGCACGTCAGATACGTGAAGGCCGGCCACCACTTCTTGGGGCGCGCGGCCTCGGTGTAGCCGCAGATCGTGCAGGTGAGCTGCGTCCACACCGGACGCTTGCCGGTGCGGTTCGCACGCGACTGCGCGAGCCAGGCCGGCGGGTTGGTGTCGAGCTCAGCGAACTCTGCTTCTGAGAGGCGAGATGGGATGCCGTGCCTCGTGGCCATCTCCAATGGAATGTCCAGTCGAAGCGCAGCTTCCCGTCTCGTGATCACCGTTCAAGGGTAGGCGGAAGCCTAGACCCGCGACGACGACAGGTAGCGACTGACCGCCGCGGGCACGTAGGGGCTCACGTCGCCTCCCAGGGAGTTCACCTGGCGCACGAGCGAACTCGAGACGTGCGCATTGGCCGGGTCGGGAAGCAGAAAGACCGTTTCGACCCCCGCGAGGTTGCGATTCACGATCGCCATGGGCGTCTCGTAGGCAACGTCGATCTGCGACCGGATGCCCTTGACCAGCACACTCGCCCCCACGTCGGTGCAGTAGTCGACGAGCAGGCCGACACTCCAACTCGTCACGAGGATGTTGTCGGGCAGTGCGGCCTCACGGATCGACTCCTGAAGCAACGACACACGCTGAGCGATCGGCAGGAGTGCCGTCTTGCCGGGGTTGTGGACCACCAGCACGTGAAGTTCGTCGAACAGGCCTGCCGCCCGGCCAATCACGTCAAGGTGACCCAGAGTGACGGGGTCGAACGACCCAGGAACCACGGCGATCCTGCTCATGCTGTCCAGACTACTTGGCGCACGTTACGGCGACGTTAATGCGTCAGTTCTTTGCGAGAAACGCTTCGGATTCTTCGTCGAGGCGCCGGGCGAGCGCCTCCCGCAGCGCGGGATGCGCCTCGAGCTTCGGGTCGTCGGCGAGTACCGTCGCCGCCAATTCGCGCGCGGCCGTGATGAGTTCGCCGTCTTTCGCCACACGCACCAACCGCAGGCTCGAGCGCCCACCGGACTGCGTGCTGCCGAGCACGTCGCCCTCCTGGCGCAGTTCGAGGTCTTTGTTGGCGAGTTCGAAACCGTCGAGGGTGGCGGCGACGGCCTCGACCCGTTCGCGCGCGAGGGTGCCCTCTTCGGCCGCGGTCACGAATAGGCACACTCCGGGAACTCCCCCTCGACCGACGCGACCACGAAGCTGGTGAAGCTGCGAGACGCCGAAGCGGTCGGCATCCAGTACAACCATGGCCGACGCGTTGGGCACGTCGACGCCCACCTCGATCACCGTGGTGGCGACAAGCACGTCGATCTTGCCCGCAGCGAACTGCTGCATGAGTGCGTCTTTCTCATCCGACGGCAGACGCCCGTGCAGGGCCTCAATGCGCTTGCCGGCGAGCACCTCGTTTGCCTGGAGCGAGGCGAGCACCTCCACCACGTTCGCTGACGCCCTCGAGGCACCCCCGCTCTCGGCAGCCCCGTCGAGTCCCTCAGGGGGCGTGCTGGGGTCGATCGCCGGGCACACCACGAAGGCCTGGCGCCCCTGCGCGAGTTCTTCCGCGACGCGCTGCCAGACCCGCGACATCCAGCCGGGCTTCTCGGCAAGCGGCACGACGTGGCTCGAGATCGGCGAGCGCCCGGCGGGCAGCTCGGCAATCGACGAGATGTCGAGGTCGCCAAACACGGTCATGGCGACCGTGCGCGGGATGGGAGTGGCCGTGAGCACGAGCACGTGCGGCGGCCTCAGTCCCTTGCGGCGCAGGGTCTCGCGTTGCTCGACGCCGAAGCGGTGCTGCTCGTCGACGACGATGAGTCCGAGATCGATGAAGTCGACCTTCTCGCCCAGGATGGCGTGAGTGCCGACCACTATCGACGTCGACCCCGAAATTGTCGCGAGCAGCGCCCGCTTGCGTTCCGCCGTGGAGAGCTGCCCGGTGATGAGTGTCGGCCGCAGCTTCGCCGAAAGATCGGGCCCCAGGGTGCGCACGATCGAGCGGAAGTGCTGGTGTGCGAGCACCTCGGTGGGAGCGAGCAGTGCCGACTGCCCGCCCGACTGGGCAACCGCGAGCATCGCCCGCAGGGCGACGAGAGTCTTGCCCGAGCCAACCTCGCCCTGGATGAGGCGGTTCATGGGCACCGGCTCGGCGAGGTCGCGCGAGATCTCGTTGCCGACCAACGTCTGGTCGCCCGTGAGCGTGAACGGGAGCGCAGCGTCGAAGCCCTCAAGCAGGGCACCAGCCTCACGGGGCGTCGCGGCGATCTCGCGCAGTTTCTGCCGCTGCTGCAGCAGCGCGGCCTGCAGCACGAACGCCTCCTGAAAGCGCAGCGCCTTGCGCGCCGCGCCCCAGTCCGAGTCGACCTGAGGCTGATGCACGAGCTGGAGCGCACGGCTGAACGGCATGAGCCCTCGCGCGGAGCGCACGGCATCCGGAACCGGGTCGTCGATGAGCGGCAGGGTGTCGAGCACGACGCCGATCGCCTTCTGGATCTGCCAGCTCGCGACCGTCGACGTCGCGGGATAGATGGGAATGGGCAGCTCGGCCCACGCCTTGGCGGCGAGCGGATCGGTCTCGGCTTCGAACAGCTCATAGTCGGGATGCGCGAGCTGCAGGGTTCCTCGATAGTCACCCACCTTGCCCGCGAAGATTCCGCGAACGCCGGGCTTGAGTTCGTTGGCTCGCCAGGCCTGGTTGAAGAAGGTGAGGGTGAGGATGCCCTTGCCGTCGCTGATCTTGACCTCGAGAATCGAGCCCCGACGCGCCTGCATCGAACGCGACCGCACGTCGACGACCTCGGCCACGATCGTCACGTTTTCGTCAATCGGCAGCTCGGTGAGCGCGGTGAGCTCGCCGCGGCGGGCGTAGCGCCGCGGGTAGTGGCTCAGCAGGTCGCCGACAGTCTCAAGCCCGAGGCCCTTGGCGAATGCACCCGAGGTGCGCCCGCCGAGCACTGCGCTCAGCTTCTGGTCGAGGAAGGATGCCACGGTTCGAGGGTAACGCGAGGGGGTGGCAGTATTGCGAGGTGACCACCACCCCGAGCACGAAGCGACGCTCAAGCCGTGCCCCGAGCCCCCTCTTCCTGGGCATTGTCGCGATCACGGTGTTGTCGGGATGGGCGCTGTACACGCGGCTGCTCCCCGAGGGGATCCTCACGTTCGTGTTCGTGACGTTTGCCTGGATTCTGAGCCTGTGCCTGCACGAATTCATGCACGCGTTCGTCGCCTACCGCAACGGCGACACCTCGGTGCTGTTTCGCGGGTACCTCACCCTTGACCCGCTCAAGTACACCCACGTCGTGTTCAGCCTCGTGTTGCCTATCGTTTTTCTCGTGCTGGGAGGCATCGGGCTTCCCGGCGGTGCCGTTTTCATCGACCGCTCGGCCCTCAAGTCGCGTTTCGCGAATACGGCGGTGTCGGCGGCAGGACCCCTCACGAATGTCGCGGTGGCGATCCTGCTCACGATCGCATTCGCCCTCCGCGGAGACAATCGCGGCTTCTGGGCCGCTATCGCGTTCCTGATCTTTCTGCAGGTGACCGCGTCGATTCTCAACCTGCTGCCGATCCCGGGGCTCGATGGCTACGGCATCATCGAGCCGTACCTTCCGAGAAACTGGGCGGCACAGGCATACCGCATCGCACCCTTCGCGATCCTTGGTCTCTTCGCACTGCTGTGGGTGCCCGCGATCAACCAGGCGTTCTTCGGTCTCATCGACGGCATCACTGCCGTGCTCGGGGTGCCCCCGATCGCCGTGGGTAGCGGCTACAACCTGTATCGGTTCTGGCTCGGATAACGCGCCTCACGACGGTTGACACCACTTTGGCTTGACATGACACCACTGTGGTGTCATTGTTGTGTCATGGAACTAGGACAGTACGTCGCCGAGCTGCAGGATCGGCTCGTGGATGCCGCAACGACGGGAGCGGATGACACCCGCGCGGTCGCCGAACGGCTTGCCGCCTCGCTGGATGCAGCGACCCGACTGGTACTGCTCGATGCCCTCTCAACGGCCGCCGCCGAGATCACCCGTGACCTCGCCCCGGGATCGGTCGATGTGCGCCTGCGCGGGCGCGAGATCGAATTCGTGGTCTCCTCCCCCACGGTCGAGGCCGAGGCCGACGACCTGCCAGCATCCGTCGACCTCGACGATGCGAGCACCTCACGCACGACCCTGCGCCTGCCCGACGCACTCAAGGCTCGCGTTGACGAGGCGGCCGCCGCAGACGGCCTGTCGGTCAACACGTGGCTCGTGCGCGCCGTCGCGGCCGCCCTGCTGCCCAAACAACGACGAGCAGCCCAACGCACCCTGCGCACCGGTGACAACTTCGCCGGCTGGGCTCGCTAACAACTCCACTCACCTTTCACGGCCCAGCGACCCCGCCGGGCAAAACAACTACGCCCACAGAAAGGGTTATTCGTCATGCCTACATTCAGCACCCCCGACCCCATCGATCTCGCCATCAACCTGCCCGTGGGCATCATCGAGGTGTTCGCGAGTGACCGCACCGACACGGTCGTCACCGTCAGCCCGACGAATCCGTCGAAGCCCGTCGACCAGCGCGGCGCGGACGAGACAAAGGTGGATTTCGACGGCCAACGGCTCACCGTCACCGGCCCCAAGCCGCGCTTCAGCATTGTCGGCCCTACCGAGTCGGTCGACTTGAGAGTCGACCTCCCCACCGGATCACGCCTCACCGCCGAGATCTCGGTCGGGCCTGTGCGCACGAAGGGGCGCCTGGGCGCCACCCGCATCAAAGCCTCCACGGGCACCGTGGACCTCGATACGACGGGTGACCTGTGGCTGCGGGCATCCCACGGTTACGTCACGGTGCAGGCGATCGAGGGGCAGACCGAGATCACGGCAGACCACGGTCAGATTCGCATCGGGTCAGTGGCCGGCGACGCGATCCTGAAGGCGTCACACGGGGCCGTCTCGATCGGCGAAGCGGGCGGCGAGGTCGAGGCGAAACTCGCCTACGGCGACCTGGAGATAACGAAGGCGCTCGCCTCGGTCGCCGCGAAGACCTCCTACGGCAGCATGCAGGTGCACGAGGTGTCGAGCGGTTCTATCCGCCTCGATAGCGGCTTCGGCGAGATCACCATCGGCGTGCGTGCCGGAGTCGCCGCGTGGCTCGACCTGTCTTCGAAAGAGGGGCGAGTGCGCAACGAGCTCGACGGTGACCGCGGGCCCGAAACATCCGAAGGCAGCGTCGCTGTGCGAGCGCGCACCCAGTTCGGCAACATCGCGGTTCGGCGAGCGAACTGACAACCACCAGAGAGAAGGGAAACACGCAATGAGTAACGCAATCGACGTGCGCGACCTGCGCAAGTCATACGGCGACAAGGTCGTGCTCGACGGCGTCGACCTCGCCGTCGCCGAAGGCACGGTTTCGGCCCTGCTCGGCCCCAACGGTGCCGGCAAGACCACGATCATCAACATCCTCTCCACCCTGCTGCGACCCGACGGCGGCTCCGCGTCTGTGGCCGGTGCCGATGTCGTACGCGACCCGAACGGCGTGCGCGCCGCCATCGGACTCACGGGGCAGTTCTCGGCCGTCGACACGCTCATCACGGGCGAGGAGAACCTCATGCTCATGGCACGGCTGCGCCACCTCGGCGCGAAGCGTTCCAAGGCGCGCGTGGCCGAGCTGCTCGAGCAGTTCGACCTCGTCGAGGCCGCGCGCAAGCCGCTCGCCACCTACTCCGGTGGGATGCAGCGCCGCCTCGATCTGGCGATGACCCTCGTCTCACGGCCCAGCGTCATCTTCCTCGACGAGCCAACGACGGGACTCGATCCGCGCAGCCGCCACACCGTGTGGGACATCGTGCGCGGCCTCGTCGCCGAAGGCACGACCGTGCTGCTCACCACTCAGTACCTCACCGAGGCGGATGAACTCGCCGATCGCATTGCCGTGCTCGACGATGGGCACATCGTGGCCGAGGGCACGACCGACGAACTCAAGCGTCTCGTTCCCGACGTCGAGAATCCCAGCCTCGACGACGTGTTCTTCGCCCTCACGGGCAAGGTCAAGAAAGAAGAGGAGATCGCATCATGACCACCATCACCGCCCCTCGCCCCACGTCGCACGTGATCGCCGACGCCATCACGATGCTGCGTCGCAACCTGCTGCACATGGTGCGCTACCCCGGCCTGTCGGTCTTCACGATCCTCGGGCCGGTCGTGATCCTGTTGCTGTTCGTGTTCGTGTTCGGCGGCACGCTCGGGGCTGGGCTGCCCGGCGTCGACCCCGCTAACGGTCGCGAGGCCTACCTGGCCTACGTGATTCCGGGCATCCTGCTCATTACGATCGCCGGTACCGCGGGTGGCACCGCAACGACGGTGTCGATGGACATGACCGAGGGCATCACGGCGCGGTTTCGCACGATGGCCATCTCCCGAGCGTCGGTGCTCGCCGGGCATGTGCTGGGCAACACCATTCAGGGCATCATCGCCGTCGCTCTCGTGCTCGGCGTGGGAATCCTGATCGGGTTCCGGCCGACCGCCGGCCCCATCGAGTGGCTCGCCGTTACAGGGCTCATCGCCTTCATCGCATTCGCCATCAGCTGGCTCGGCGTGGCCATGGGCATGCAGGCCAAATCCGTTGAGACGGCGAGCAACCTGCCCCTCATCCTCACGATCCTGCCCCTGCTCGGCAGCGGCTTCGTGCCGACCGAGTCGATGCCGGAATGGATGCAGGGCTTCGCCCAGTACCAACCCTTCACCCCGTTCATTGAGGCTGTGCGTTCACTGCTGCTCGGAACCCCGATGGGTATCAACGGGGTGCTCGCGATTGGGTGGTGCGTGGTGATCACGCTCATCGGCTACGTGTGGTCGATGGTGCTGTACGAGCGCAAGTCGGTACGCCACTGACGCGCTCAGTAGGGTTGAGGAGTGACGCGCATCATCGCGGGCTTCGCAGGCTCGCTCACCCTCAAGGTTCCCTCGTTCGGCACTCGACCCACGAGCGACCGGGTGCGTGAGGCGATCTTCTCCGCACTCCAGTCGCGTGACGCCATCGACGGCATGAGAGCGCTCGACCTGTACTCCGGGTCGGGCGCTCTCGGTCTTGAAGCGGTGTCGCGCGGGGCCGTGCATGCCACGCTCGTCGACCGAAACATCGAGGCGTCGAAGCAGAATGCGGCGCTCATCCTGCGGGCGGCGCCCAAGGGATCACGGCCCGAGATTGTGACGACCGGTCAGCCCGTACAGGCGTTCCTGACCTCGGCTCGCGCGTTCTGGGATCTCGTCTTCATCGACCCGCCCTACGAGTTGGGCGGGGCCGAACTCGAGCACAATCTGCTCGCCCTCGTGCCGCGGTTGTCGCCCGACGCCATCGTGGTGCTCGAACGCGGCTCGCGCTCCCCCGAACCGGAGTGGCCCGAGGGCCTCGAGCTCGACCGCCGCAAAGACTACGGCGACACCGCGCTGTACTGGCTCAGCGCGACCTAGCCGCGCCCGCCGTCCCAGCCCTCGTAGGGGTCCCAGCCCGACTCCGGTACCGGGTGACCATCGGCGTGGATGCCCTCCCCCTCGGTCACCACGCCAATCTGGCGAAATCCGCCCGGCAGTGCCGTGCCCGCGGGGAACGTCGCGAGCAGCGAGTGGTCCTCGCCGCCTGACAGCTCGCTCGCGCTCACGCCAGTGAACTCGAACGCCACACCGCTCGCCTCGGCGACGCGACGCGAGTCGAGGGCGAGGCCGTCGCTCAGGTCGATCATGCTCGTGGCGCCCGCCAGCGCGGCGGCTGTGCCGTCCGCGATGGGCGGGTGTGGCCTCAGTTGGGCGGCGATCGGTAAGGGGTGCTGGTCTTTCAGCAGTGCTGCTGCCGCGGCATCCGGCTCGCCGCCGACCACGCCCTCGGTGAAGAGCAGTCGCAGCCCTTCGGCTGCGGCACCGAGCTCGCCCGAGACGGCGACGATGTTGCCCGGGCGGGCGCCAGATCGACGCACCGGGGCGCGCCCCTCGAGGTCGCCGAACGCGGTCACGGCAATCGTCAGGGTCGCCGACACCGAGAGGTCTCCCCCGACGACGCCACAGCCGGGAGCCATGGCGTCGCAGCCATCGCGCAAGCCCTCGGCGAAGTCTTCGAGGAACTCGATCGAAGTATCTGCCGGGGCCGCGAGCGCAACGACGAGCGCCGTCGGCACGGCCCCCATCGCGGCGACGTCGGAGAGATTGGAGGCCGCGGCCTTCCAGCCCAGGTCGTGGGCGCTTGACCACGCAAGCCGAAAGTCGGGGCCGTGGATCATCATGTCGGTCGTCACCACGAAGCGCCCGTCCGGGGCGGCCACGACTGCCGCGTCATCCCCCGGGCCCAGAATCTGCGCGGCCGCCTCGGGCAGCTTGGGAAAGATGCGGCCGAGCACTGCGCCCTCACCGAGCGAGCCGAGAGTGTCACTCATAGGCCCGTGAGCGCCCATACATAGAACGCAGCGAGTGTGAGTACGAAGACGCCCACGACGCTCATCCCGGCCATAAGCGATCCCGTGCCGACTGCGAGCGCGACCTTCAACCGCGTTGTGGCCATGCGGCTGATCGTGATCGACATGCTCCGCCAAACGATCATGTTAAACCCGAGAATCACGAATGCTGCCGGAATTATTAGTCCCAGCAGGTCGAAACCCGCCACCAGATATCCGATGAGAACGGCCACCGCGACCGCCCAGCTCACGCAGGCCGCAATAAACAGGCCCCTTCGCAGGCCCGCCAACTCGGGGTTCGTCGCGGCATCGGTCATGCTCACCACGGTAGCCTTAATGCGACATGAGATACGCCGCGCTTGCTTCCCTGGTTCTGCTGTCGGCGTTGCTCGCGGGCTGCACCCCCACGGTTGCCCTTGAGCCCGCGGATGACGCGATCAACCCGATCTGCGCCGAGGTGAGCGTGCGACTTCCCGAGACGGTCGCCGAACTGCCGTCACGCGAGACGAACGCACAGGCGACGGGTGCCTGGGGTGAGCCGGTTGCGGTGATCCTGCGCTGCGGCGTTCCCTCGCCGGCGCCCACCGCGACCCTGCCCTGCTACACGGTCGAGGGCATCGACTGGTTGATCGACGACAAGGATGCCCCCAACTACGTCTTCACCACCTATGGCCGCACCCCGGCCGTCGAAGTGATCGTCAACTACGACGTGGTCTCGGGCAACACAACTCTCACCGACCTCGCCCCCGCCGTCGGACGACTCCCCGTCGATGGCACCTGCGTGACGCCAGAAGGCTAGCGAACCGCTTCAAGCCCCAGCTGGATGAGCTCGTCGATGAGGTCGGTGTAGCCGAGGCCGCTCGCCTGCCAGCACTTCGGATACATCGAGATGGGCGTGAAGCCCGGCATGGTGTTGAGCTCGTTCACGATGAACTCGTCACCGGTGAAGAAGAAGTCGACGCGCGCGAGTCCGTAGCCGCCGATCGCCTCGAAGGCCCGCGCAGCGATGCGCTGCATCTCGGCGAGTTCACCGTCGCGCAGGTCGGTGGGGCACACGAGCTCGGCAGCATCCGGGTCGATGTATTTCGCCTCGAAGTCATAGAAGTCGCGACCGTGCATGATGATCTCGCCCGCGAGGCTCACGCGAACGGGCTCGCCCGGATGCCCGGACAAGACACCGCACTCCACTTCGCGGCCCACGACAGCACTCTCGACGAGCGCCTTCGAGTCTTCGGCCCACGCGACGGCGAGGGCGGCATCAAGATCGTCGAGCGATGACACCTTCGTTACGCCCACCGAAGATCCGGCACGTGCCGGCTTCACGAACAGCGGCAGCCCGAGCCCGACGGCCCGCCCGTACCAGAGGTCACGGTCGGCGGCCCAGTTCGCGGGGGTGAGCGTAATCCAGGGAGCAACCGAGACGCCCGCGGCCTCGAGGGCAGTCTTGGTGAAGTGCTTGTCCATGCCGAGGGATGAGGCGAGCACGCCGTTACCCACGTAGGGAAGCCCCAGCAACTCCAGGAGGCCCTGCACCGTTCCGTCTTCGCCGTACGGTCCGTGCAGGATCGGGAAGACCACATCGACCTCGCCGAGCGAGTGGCTCTGGCCCTCGGCATCCGTGTACGTCATCTCGCGCGACACCGCGGAGGTCGGCCACTGCACTCGCGTGCCGTTGTCGTGCACGACGGGCATGTTGTCGGGGTTCATCGCAAACGCCGCGGCATCGTCATCCTGCAGCGTGTAAGCACCGTCGGTCGTGATTCCCACGGGAATGACGGTGTACTTGTCGCGGTCTATCGCGCCCAGCACGCCACCCGCCGTCGCGCAGCTGATGGTGTGCTCGGATGAGCGTCCGCCGAAAAGGAGAACGACGGTCTGGGGTCCGGCAACGGACACAGCTACTCTCCCTGCGGCAGGTCGTCAGTCGTGAGGTGCGGGGCAATGTCCCGCGGGTCAAGAGTACCCGCAAGCACCTCGGCGACCTGGCTCACGATGGGCATCTCGACACCCTTCGCGAGCGCCAACTCAAGCACGGGGGCGACGGATGACAGGCCCTCGGCCGTCTGGTTCATCTGCTTGATGACCTCGGAATAGCTGTAACCCTGGCCAAGCAGTCGGCCTGCCGTGTTGTTTCGGCTCAGCGAGCTCTCGCACGTCGCAATGAGGTCGCCGAGCCCCGCGAGTCCCGCGAGAGTCTCGGCCCGAGCGCCGTAGGCGACCGAGAAATCGGTCATCTCGGCGAGACCGCGCGTGATGATCGAGGCTTTCGTGTTTTCGCCGTAGCCGACGCCGTCGACGATGCCGATTGCGACGGCAATGAGGTTCTTGAGCACGCCGCCGAACTCGGTGCCGATCACGTCGGTGTTGACGAACGACCTGAAGTAGCGGTTAGTCGCGGTCATCGCGACGAGGGTGGCGGTTTCGAGGCTCTCACTCGAGATGACGGCCGCTGTGGGCTGCTCCTTGGCGATTTCAAGGGCGAGGTTGGGCCCGGATGCCACGGCAACCCGGTCTGCGTCGATGCCGAGCTCCTGCCGAATCACCTCGCTCATGCGGGCACCGGTGCCCTTCTCGACGCCCTTCATGAGCGAGACCACGATGGCGTTCGCGGGAATGATCTCCCGCACGATCCGCAGGTTTTCGCGCAACGACTGGGCGGGGACGGCGAGGTACACCTGCTCCGCGCCATCCATGACCTCGGGGATGCTCGTCGAGGCCCAGAGGTTACGAGGAAGGTTGATGCCCGGCAGGTAGTCGCTGTTGCGCTTGGATTGCGAGATCTCTCGCGCCAGTTCGGGGCGGCGGGCCCAGATCGCGACATTCGCCCCACCGTCAGCGAGGATCTTCGAGAAGGTGGTGCCCCACGAGCCAGCGCCGAGAACGGCGACGCGACGCTGGGGTGAAACGGTGGGATCGGTCACGAGTCCATTCTGCTGCATCGGCCTGAGTTCGCCCGGCGGATCGGAAAACTATTGATTTCTCCGCGTTTTTATTAGTACACGTGTTCGAATGTATGGTATGCTGAGCTATGGCTCAGAACCTCACTCCGGCAGTCACCGTGGCAGATGCCGCGGCGCGGGTGTCGGCTGAGCTGCGAGAACTGCTGGGGTTGTTGGCCGGTTGCTCCGCCACTTCTGCAGAGACGATTGTTGCGGTTGAGGCGGCGGGTCGCCTCATGGATGCGGCGCGTGTGCACGCTGTGGCTCCACTGGGTGCCGATCCGGTGCTGGCCGAGCGGATGGGATACCCGTCGGCAATCGCCGCGGTGTCGTGCCTTGCGCAAGTGTCGCAACGCTCCGCCCGGGAGCGGCTGCGGGTTGCAGCGTCAATCTCGGAGGACCGCTCGATCACGGGCGCAGTGCTGCCACCGCTCCTCCCGCATTTGCGTACGGCCGTTGATGCCGGCCAGGTCGGGGTGGATGCTGCGGCGCTCGTGGCCCGCGAGCTCGACGCGCTCCACACCCGGGTGCCCGGCGAGGTATTGGCCGCGGCCGAGACGGTGATGGTCAACCTGGCCTGCGGGTTCGATCCGAGCGGTGAGCAGCACATTCTCCCGGTGTCGGTCGACTACCTCGCCGGCGAGGTGCGCCAGATCGGTGCCGCGGTCGATCCCGATGGGGCACGGCCGCGGGAAGAGCGAGCGCGGCGGCGTCGCAGCGTACGACTGGGAGTCGAAGACGCAGACGGCTTGGTGCCCGTGAGCGGCCGGCTGCAGCCCAACATCGCAGCGCTGTTGGCCGGCATGCTCGAGGCGTGGCGTCGCTCCCCCCGGTTCGTAGACCCTGCCGATGCCGACGGCGCTCACGATCTCGGTCTGGGCGACTCGCGTACCCCCGACCAGCGCCGCCACGACGCCTTCGCCGAAATCGTGATGGCCGCCGCCGCAGCGAAAGACGCACCCCAGCTCGATGGGCGACCCGTCACCGTGCTCGTTACCGTCACTCGCGACGATCTCACTCAGCCCGACGGTCTCGACGGCGACCCCATCGGCACCATGTCCGGCTCCACTTTGCCGGTGTCACGCGCACAGGTCGAACGCTTCATCGATGCACACGGGTACCGCAGGGTATTCACTAACAACGACGGCGCCGTTACAGGAATCAGCAGCCTTGAACGCTGCTTCACCACCAGCCAAAGACTGGCGATCGCGGCCCGCGACGGCAACCGATGCTCCAGACCCGGATGCACCGCCGATCACACGACGCTTCAGGTGCATCACGTCATCCCGTGGCGAGATGGCGGGCCCACCACGACAAACAACGGAATCCTGCTCTGCTACTGGGATCATCAACGCGTCGACGACGGCCCGTGGCACTACCGCATGGTCGACGGGCTCCCCGAAGTGAGGGGTCCGGGCATCCCCGAATGGACCCGACAACGCCCGGGAGTACCTCGCGCCGCCTAGGCGACGCTCGATCGCTAGATGCGGCCGGTCTCGGCCTGGCCGTGGGCGGCCGGATCCCAGCGCTCCGCGGGCGGCGTCTCTCCGCGCAGCTCGCCGACCATCGACGCGAGCGTGTTCATGAGCAGCAGGGTGGCGGCGGCGAGAGCCTTGCCGTCGCTCGACTTGCCCGCGAACTCGCTCAGGTCGAGGGGCTCGCCGAACACCACGGTGACGTCTTTTCGAGGGAACAGGCTGATCTTGCCGTATCGCGGCAGAATCTTCTGTGCTCCCCAGCTGACCACGGGAATCAGCGGGATGCCCGCCTCCAGCGCCGTGCGCACGGCACCGAGCTTGCCGCGCATGGGCCACAGGTCGGGATCACGCGTGAGGGTACCCTCGGGGTAGATCACGACCGCGTGGCCGGCCTCGGCGATGCGCTTCGCCGCGGCCAGCGGGTCGGCGCCGCGGCCGCTCTCGCGCTGCACGGGAACCTGTCCAGCCTTCTTCAGCATCCAGCCCAGCACGGGCACATCGAACAGCGACTGCTTCGCGAGAAACCGCGGCATGCGCTTGAGCTTGTACATGGCGTAATCCCGTGGCGAGATGGTGGGCCCACCACGGCGATCAACGGGATCAAACACCAATACATCCCTCTGATATGAAACGGATTCGGGCATACTGAGCAAGCGAATCTCGCTCAGAAAGGTGACCACCGTGTCGAATTACCTCACCATCGTCAACGCTGAGCTGGAGGCACGAATCGCGGATCTGCCGTCACCCTTGCCGCGAAGCAGGGTGTTTGACGTGCTCGCGACCGAGGTTGCACTCAAGCATTTCGACCTGACACCGGACGAGATCGAAGCCGGTTTGACTGACGGTGGCGGGGATGGCGGCGTCGATGCCGCCTACGTCTTTCTAAATCAGGAGTTGGTCACTGAAGATCACGAGGTGCTGCAACCAGGTTTCGTCGCGGGATCTTCCTACCGGGGTGCTTCACTTTCCATTTGGCTCATTCAGGCGAAGGAAGAGAAGTCGTTCAAGTCCGGGACACTCGTCACCGTCATCGACGGACTTCGCGACATGCTAGACCTGCAAAAGGACCGGCCACGCCTGGAGGCCGACGGCTATTCAGAACTGATCTTGGACCGCATTTTCGAGTTCCGTGATGCGCTTGTCGCTCTTCGCCGAGTGCACCCCTCAGCAAGCGTCAATTTCGCCTACGTTGCCATCGGCGACAGCTCGACAACCGCCAACACAGTCAAGGTCAAGTCTCGCGCTCTCGAAACGCTCATCAAGGACGAACTCTCGATCGGCACCCCTACAGTCCGCCTCATGGGTGCCGAGGAGATCTGGGATGCGCTTAAGGAGACGCCGAACTACGGATCCGAATTGCGCGTCCTCGAATCTTTCGCGCATGAGACAGCGGATGGCGAAAGGAGCTATGTGTGTCTCGTGACCCTCAAGGACTATCTGGGCTTCATCACTGACGACAATGACGGGTCATATAGGGACTACTTGTTTGATGGCAACGTGCGCCATCACGAAGGCTCGAAGGCGAGCGTCAACCGAGAGATTAGCGAGGGTTTGGCCGATGAGGGCGCACCGGAATTCTGGTGGCTCAACAACGGCGTGACGGTAATCTGCTCGGCTGCCTCATCCCAAGGGAAGACATTTGCGCTAGACGACGTGCAGATAGTCAACGGACTTCAAACCTCCCGCACAATTTACGACACGCTTGGTTCAACGGATCCTTCGGATCCCGCGCTGGCACGCCATGTTCTCGTTCGGATAATCGAATCGGACGACCCCGCCACGGTCAACAAGGTGATTCGCGCAACCAACCGACAGACCCCGGTTCGCGAAGAGAGCTTGCGCGCAACCGATGAGGTGCAGCTTCTCATTGACCGCCACATGTTGAGCGAGGGCCTCTATTACGACCGGCGCCGCAATTATTACAAGAACATCGGCAAGCCCCGCGCCAAGATCGTAGGCGTACGAGCACTCACCCAAGCGATGCTCGCTGTGGTGCTCGGCAAACCCGACGATGCGCGAGCGCGCCCCGGGGACTACTTGAGTGATGATGCTCAATACGAGACGGTTTTCACTATTCACGCCAAAGTAGAGATCTATCCGTGGGCAATCCGCGCACAGAAGTTGGTAGACGGGTTCTTGTCTGGGGTCCCCGGGATGACGACCAGTGAGAAGAATGACTCTCGGTTCTTGGTCGCGGCTGACGTAGTTCGGCAGCGCCTGGGATACTCTCCGTCCGCGGCAGAGCATGTCCTGACTCTGGGAGACGTGGACGACGTGATTAGCGAGGCTGAAGTGGCGGCGTCCCTCGGGGATCTGCGAAAGGCATTTGCAAGGGAAATGCGGAGGTCGGGATCGGCCCGTGACCGCCTAGCAAAGAGCAAGCTGTTCGCGGGGCAGTTTTTGGGGCGTCGCAAGCCCACACTGGTGCCAATCGCGTCCGCGCCAGCGGCGCCGTAGGCGCCGCGTTTTACGTGAATAAGCAACATAACTCGGAACACCCATTACAGCGGCGGCAAGCGCCGGGCGCGCTAGCGCTGGACGTGCGGCAGACGCTTTCGCATCACCTAATCGCTGCCCGGCAAAAATCCCAAAGTCTTTCAGAAACCTCCGCCTGAGCGAGCATCTCTCTGGTCGCTCGTGCGTAGATAGCGCTCGATCGTTGCGCTGACCTCGTTCTGACTGTGCACCGGGCCCCGTCGACGGGCTCCCCGAGGTGAGGGGTCCGGGCATCCCCGAATGGACTCGGCAACGCCCCGGAGTACCTCGCGCCGCCTAGGCGACGCCCGATCGCTAGATGCGGCCGGTCTCGGCCTGGCCGTGGGCGGCCGGATCCCAGCGCTCCGCGGGCGGCGTCTCGCCGCGCAGCTCGCCAACCATCGACGCGAGCGTGTTCATGAGCAACAGGGTGGCGGCAGCGAGAGCCTTGCCATCGCTCGACTTGCCCGCGAACTCGCTCAGGTCGAGGGGCTCGCCGAACACCACGGTGACGTCTTTTCGAGGGAACAGGCTGATCTTGCCGTACCGCGGCAGAATTTTCTGTGCTCCCCAACTGACCACAGGAATCAGCGGGATGCCCGCCTCCAGCGCCGTGCGCACAGCACCGAGCTTGCCGCGCATGGGCCACAGGTCGGGATCACGCGTGAGGGTGCCCTCCGGGTAGATTACGACCGCGTGGCCGGCCTCGGCGATGCGCTTCGCCGCGGCGAGCGGGTCGGCGCCGCGGCCGCTCTCCCGCTGCACGGGAACCTGTCCAGCCTTCTTCAGCATCCAGCCCAGCACGGGCACGTCGAACAGCGACTGCTTCGCGAGAAACCGCGGCATGCGCTTGAGCTTGTACATCGCGTACCCGATCACGATCGGGTCGATATCGCTGTAGTGGTTGGGAGATACCACGACCGCGCCGGTGGCGGGCAGGTTCTCCGCGCCCACGGTGCGGTAGCGCCCGACAAGCTCCATGAAGGGGATGAGCAGGAACGCGAAAGTGCGGAAGATCGCGGTCTTCTCGCTCTTGACGACGGCTGCCACCAGTGGTTTAGCCCTCGTAGATGAAGTCGGCGCCCAGGTCGGTGAGCTTGTCGATGAAGTGCTCGTACCCGCGGCTGATGATGCCGATGTTGGTCACCGTCGACTGGCCCTCGGCGGTCAACGCCGCGATGAGGTGGCTGAAGCCACCGCGCAGGTCGGGGATCTCGACATCCGCCCCATGAAGCGGCGTCGGGCCGATGATGACCGCGGCCTGCTCGAGCGGGCGACGCGGCACCCGGCGAGTGACCGACTCGAGCCCATCCTTGTGAACGACGATGTCGGCGCCCATCTCGATGAGCGCATCGGTGAAGCCGAGACGGTTCTCGTACACGGTCTCGTGCACGACCGAGCGGCCCTCGGCCTGCGTGAGAGCCACGATGAGCGGCTGCTGCCAGTCAGTCATGAAGCCGGGGTGCACGTCGGTCTCCACCACGACAGGCTTGAGCGGCGTGCCCGGGTGGTAGAAGCGAATTCCGTCTTCGTGGATGTCGAACTTGCCGCCCACCTTGCGGAAGATGTTGAGGAAGGTCATGAGCTCTTGCTGCTTCGCACCGGCGACAAAGATGTCGCCCTTGGTGGCGAGGGCGGCGGATGCCCAGCTGGCTGCCTCGTTACGGTCGAAGAGCGCGCGGTGGGTGTAGCCCTCGAGCTTGTCGACACCCTCGATGAAGATCACGCGGTTGGGCTCGACGTTGATGATCGCGCCCATCTTCTGCAGAATCGCGATGAGGTCCATGATCTCGGGCTCGATGGCGGCGTTGCGCAGCTCTGTCGTGCCCTTCGCGAGAACAGCCGTGAGCAAGACCTGCTCGGTCGCACCGACGCTCGGGTACGGCAGCTCGATGTTCGCGCCGTGCAGACCGTTGGGAGCGGTCAGGCGGATGCCCTCGTAGCTCTTGTCGACAACAGCGCCAAACGCGCGCAGGGCATCCATGTGGAAGTCGATCGGGCGGTCGCCGATGCGGCAGCCACCGAGGTCGGGGATGAGGGCCTCGCCGAGGCGGTGCAACAGCGGACCACAGAACAGGATCGGGATGCGGCTGGAGCCGGCGAGCGCGTCGATCTGGGCGAAGTGTGCCTTGAGCACGTTCGACGGGTCGAGCAGCAGTTCACCCTCGGCGACCTTGGTGACGGTGACGCCGTAGGCGCCAAGCATGCCCGTGACCACGCCGACATCGCTGATGTCGGGGACATCCTGAAGGTGGCTGGGGGTGTCGGCCAGGAGCGCCGCGACCATTGCCTTCGTCGCGAGGTTCTTGGCCCCACGTACATCAACGCGACCCTTCAGCGGTTTGCCGCCGTTGATCACGATCTTGTCGGACAGTAGTCCCACTCTTTCCGCCGCCTTCTGAGCATCCTTGGTAAGAGAGTTCATGTGCACCTCGGTCTTTGTTACTTAGCCGGAAGAGTTCTCGGCCGCCAGCCTTCACGGCGGGATTCAAAATCGGTGATCTGCGTCTCATCGCGCAGAGTTAGTCCGATGTCATCCAGTCCTTCAAGCAAACGCCACCTAGTGTAATCGTCGATCTCGAAAGGAAAGCTGGTCTTTCCGACGGTCACCGTTTTGGCAACCAGATCTACCGATGCTTCTATTCCGGGATGCTCGTCGATGATGAGCCAGATTGTCTCGATGTCTTTCTCGCTGAGCTGGGCCGCTAGCAGTCCCTGCTTGCCCGAGTTGCCACGGAAAATATCGCCGAACCGCGCGGACAGCACGGCCTGGAATCCGTAGTCCCGCAACGCCCAGACGGCGTGCTCGCGGCTCGATCCGGTGCCGAAGTCGGGCCCGGCAACAAGGATTCGACCTGAGGTAAAGGGTTCGCGGTTGAGCACGAACTCTGGGTCTTGGCGCCACCCGTAGAAGAGGGCATCCTCGAAGCCGGTCTTGGTGACTCGCTTGAGAAACTCGGCCGGGATGATTTGGTCGGTGTCGACGTTGGAGCGCTGCAGAGGCACCGCGATTCCCGATACGACGTTGATGGCTTCCATTACAGGCCCCCGTTCGCTGAGGCACTCGAAGCGAACGGCGCCGCGGTGCTCCCTTCGAGAACCTCAGGGAGCGCTGCAATGTCGGATGGCGACGACAGCGTGCCGCGAATGGCGGTTGCCGCCGCGACCAGGGGCGAGACGAGGTGGGTGCGCCCGCCCTTGCCCTGGCGTCCCTCGAAGTTGCGGTTTGAGGTGGATGCGCAGCGCTCACCCGGCGCAAGCTGGTCGGGGTTCATGCCGAGGCACATGCTGCAGCCGGCAAAGCGCCACTCGGCACCAAACTCTTCGACGATCTTGTCGATGCCCTCGGCCTCGGCCTCGATGCGCACGCGGGCCGATCCGGGCACGACCATGACGCGCACGTGGTCGGCCTTCTTCTTGCCCTTGATGATCGACGCAAACGCGCGCAGGTCTTCGATACGGCTGTTGGTGCACGAACCCATGAACACGGCATCCACCCGGATGTCTTTCATGGGGGTGCCTGCGTTGAGGTCCATGTACTCGAGTGCTCGCTCGGCGGCGGCGCGATCGTTGGGATCGTCGTAGCTCGCGGGGTCGGGAACGGAGTCGCTCAGCGAGACTCCCTGCCCCGGGTTGGTGCCCCACGTGACGAATGGCTCAAGCTCGTTGGCATCGAGGAAGACCTCGGCGTCGAACACAGCATCGTCGTCGGTGGCGAGCGTGTTCCAGTACTCGACGGCGGCATCCCAGTCGGCACCCTCGGGTGCGTGCGGGCGACCCTTCAGGTAGTCGTAGGTGATCTGGTCGGGCGCGACCATGCCAGCGCGTGCGCCAGCCTCGATCGACATGTTGCAGATCGTCATGCGGCCCTCCATGGAGAGCGCGCGGATGGCACTGCCGCGGTATTCGAGCACGTAGCCCTGTCCGCCGCCGGTGCCGATCTTGGCTATGACGGCGAGGATGATGTCTTTCGCGGTCACGCCCTCGCGCAGGGTTCCCTCGACCGTGATCGCCATGGTCTTGAAGGGCTTGAGCGGCAGGGTCTGGGTCGCGAGCACGTGCTCGACCTCGCTCGTGCCAATGCCGAACGCCATCGCACCGAACGCGCCGTGGGTTGAGGTGTGCGAGTCGCCACACACGACCGTGATGCCGGGCATCGTGAGGCCCAACTGGGGTCCGACGACGTGAACGATGCCCTGCTCGATGTCGCCAAGGGAGTGCAGGCGCACACCGAACTCGGCCGCATTCTTGCGCAAGGTCTCGATCTGGATGCGGCTGATCGGGTCGGCGATCGGCCGGTCAATCAGCAGGGTCGGGGTGTTGTGGTCTTCCGTGGCGATCGTGAGGTCGGGGCGACGCACGGGGCGGCCGGCCAAGCGAAGGCCGTCGAAGGCCTGCGGACTCGTGACCTCGTGCAGCAGGTGGAGGTCGATGTATATGAGGTCGGGAGAGCCGTCTTCGCCCTTGACGACCAGATGGTCATCCCAGACCTTCTCCGCCAGGGTGCGAGGCGCACTGTCTTTGTCAGAAACCGTAGTCATGATGCTTATCCTTCTTCGATCGAGTGCCTAGCCCAACGCCGAACTCCGCGACGAGGGAGGCCAGTGACTAGGCCTCGTCGCGGCGACGAAGAAGGAGTCGATCGAAACGCATTGTTCGAGCGTATCACCGCGAATACGGGGTTAGCATGCTGGTGGCGCCCACAACGCGCCGCCACCCACTGTTCACAAAACGCAGGGCTCACAAAGCCCGCAGCAGGAGAAGACAATGACGTCGCCCGACCCCCTCTCGACCGTTGAATTCACGCACGAGCGTGTTCTCGTCACGACTGGCCCCCGATCCGGCCTCGTGATCACCGTTGCGATTCACTCCACCAAGCTGGGCCAGGCCCTCGGTGGAGCACGAATGTGGCAATACGACTCCTGGACGGATGCACTCGCCGACGCGCTGCGCCTCTCCGCCGCCATGACACTCAAGAACTCCGCCGCCGGACTCGAGCGGGGCGGCGGCAAGGCCGTGATCTTCCTACCCACGGGAACCGTGTTGTCTGACGCGCAGAAGCGCGACGCCATGCTCGATCTGGGCGACGCTGTCGAGAGCCTCGGCGGCGCGTACATGACTGCCGAAGACGTGGGCACGAGCGCCGAACTGATGAGCATCGTCGCCGAGCGCACCGCGCACGTGTGCGGCCTGCCCCCCGAGGAGGGCGGCGTCGGGGAGCCGGCGGATGCCACTGCCGCTGGGGTTCACGCGAGCGTACTGGCCACTCTCCACGCCATCCACGGCATGCCCTCGGTGGCCGGTCGCCACATCGTGATCTCGGGCCTCGGACAGGTCGGCGGACGCCTCGCGCGATCGCTCGCCGCCGCTGGAGCGCGACTCAGCGTGGCCGATGTCAACCCCGCGAAGCAGCAGCTGGCAGACGAACTCGGCGCCGAGTGGGTCGACGTCGCCGAGGCGCATCGCCTCGAAGCCGACCTGTTCGTGCCGTGCGGGCTCGGCGGGGTGCTCACCCCCGAGGTGATCTCCGAGCTCGGTGCGCTCGGAGTTGTGGGCGCCGCGAACAACCAGCTCGCCCGGCGCGAGGGCGCCGCGCAGCTTGCGGAGCGGGGCATCCTCTGGGCTCCCGACTTTGTCGTGAACGCGGGCGGGGTGATCTACCTCTCGATGGCTTCTGCCGCCAACCCCGACGCCGCGGCGATCGACGCACGGGTTGCCGCGATCGGAGACACGATCAGCCGCATCTTCGGGGTCGCGAACGAGCAGGGCATCACGACGCTCGAAGCGGCGGAGGCCCTGTCGGACGCGAGGTTGGTCGCCTAGTCCTTGGGCGCGTCGACGGGCTCGGCGACCGTGCGCTTCTTGTCGATGCGAATCTTGATGAGGCTCGCGATCACCGCGACAGCCATCGCACCGAGGATGACGGCAAGCGACGTCCACGTCGAGATCTCCGGTGCCCAGTCGACGTGCTCGCCGCCGTTGATGAACGGAAGCTCGTTGACGTGCAGGGCGTGGAAGAACAGCTTCACACCAATGAAAGCGAGGATGAAGGCGATTCCGTAGTGCAGGTACTCGAGCTTGTCGATGAGGTCACCGAGCAGGAAGTACAGCTGCCGCAGCCCCATGAGCGCGAACACGTTGGCCGTGAAGACGATGAACGGATCCTGCGTGATACCGAAGATGGCCGGGATCGAGTCGATCGCGAACACCAGGTCGGTGAGGCCGAGCGCGATGAACACGACGAGGATCGGCGTGAAGACCTTCTTGCCGTCGATGACCGTGCGCAGCTTGGCGCCGTCGTAGGTGTCGCTGATCGGAACCCGCCTGCGCAGAAAACGGATGATGCCGTTCTCGGTGTCTTCCATGTCGTCGTGCTTCTCGAACGCCTGGCGCACTGCGGTGTACAGCAAGAATGCACCGAAGATGTAGAAGATCCACGAGAAGTTCTCGATGAGCGCGGCGCCCGCGAGGATGAAGAGCCCACGCAGCACGAGCGCGATGAGGATGCCCACCATGAGCACCTCCTGCTGGTACTTACGGGGCACCGCGAACCTGGCCATGATGATCACGAACACGAAGAGGTTGTCGATGCTGAGGGAGTACTCGGTGACCCAGCCTGCAATGAACTCGCCCGCGTGCTGCGGCGAGCCGATCGTGAGCATGAGCAGCGCGAAGATCAGCGCCAGGCCCACATAAAAGCCAACCCAGAGGGCCGACTCCCTCGTGGAGGGTATGTGTGGGCGCTTGTAGGCGAGCACGAGGTCAGCCGCGAGGATGAGCAACAGAACGACGAACGAGGTGATCTCGAACCAGGCTGGGAGTGCGGCTTCCATGCAAATCCTTACGAAAGAGGGGCCAGTTAAGGGAGAGGGTACGGCTGAAGCCGAAAGTCTCTCCCGCACCGATTCGAGTGAATGGATGCCGCTGCCCCGGAGCCACAGCAGTGGGACTCGTACTGACGGAAACAGCGAGGTGGGATACTCCCCTTCGCGGGCATAATCCTACTCTCTACGCTGGGTTCATGCAGTCACGCCCACTGGATGAAACCGCCACCCTTCGCGCAGCCCGTCCCGGAGATGAGGCAGGCATTCTCGCGTGCATCCAGGCACTCGCCGACTACGAGCGCGAGCCGGATGCCGTCGAGAACACGGTTGAGGCGCTCACCGACACGCTCTTCGGCGATGATCCCAAGGCCTTCGCGCACGTTGTTGAGAGGGATGGCGCCATCGTGGGCATCGCGCTGTGGTTTCTGACCTACTCGACCTGGACCGGACGCCACGGCATCTGGCTCGAAGATCTCTATGTCGACGACGCACAACGCGGGCGCGGATACGGCAAGGCTCTGCTCGCCTCGCTCGCCGCGCTCTGTATTGAGCGTGGATATTCGCGGCTCGAGTGGACGGTGCTGGACTGGAACGCCCCCGCCATCGCGTTCTACCGTTCACTCGCCGCCGCACCGATGGACGAGTGGACCACACAGCGGCTGTCGGGCGAGACTCTCGCCGATCTCGCCGCCGCCCACTAGCATCGCCTCATGGACGACGAAGAACTGCGCGCTATCGCAACCAAGCGCATCAAGGCGCGCTCAGACTTTTACCACTACCTGCTCGTGTGGCTCGGGGTGTCGATCGTGCTTACCGTGATCTGGGCCCTCACCAACCCGGGCGGTTACTTCTGGCCGGCATGGGCCATCGCGGGCATGGGCATCGCGGCGGTCTTCCAGGCCATTGGCGTGTTCGGCCCCGCGGCCGGTGTCATCCCGCAGAGCAAGATCGACGCCGAAGTCGAGCGCCTCAAGAAGTAAGACACGAACATGACAAAAGCCCGCGATCACCAGGATTCGCGGGCTTTTCGTTTATTGTGACCCCAGCGGGATTCGAACCCGCGTTACCGCCGTGAGAGGGCGGCGTACTAGGCCTCTATACGATGGGGCCGTCACGACAACTACACGAGTATGCCACACCCGACAGAGGCACACCAAAACAGCCGACACATCCATACCTGGGGGAACGATGAAGGGGCACGCCCGCACTACCTTTGCCGCAACGCTCGCGATACTCGCGGCCGTCGCTCTCGCCGGATGCTCACTGCTGAGCCCGGCCTTGTTCGCTCCCGCGCGGGGTGACGACGGGCAGGTTCTCGAGCCCGCGACCATCAACTCCGCCGACCTGCTCGTGGGCGATTGCTTCACGTTTGTGGACAACACAAACCTCGCCAAGTCGGTGGTCGGCCCCTGCTCAGACGGCCACACCTACATCGTGATCGACCAGGGTGTGCTGGATGCAGCAACCGTCGACTCGGCAGGGGGCCTGCAGAACGCCGTCAACGCTGCGTGTGACGATCCGTTCGCGGAATTCAAGGCGGCGGCACCAGAGGGCGTGAAACCCGAGCAGCAGTTCATCGTGAGCGACACGGAGGTCGATGGCGAGAAGCTCACCAAGTACTCGTGCGTGGCGACCGACGCCTCTAGCTGAGGATCCTGAGCGCGCCCGCTACCACCTCAACATCGATGGGCAATGCGCCGATGCGCTCGCCGTCGGCGTAGGCGATCGCGACATCCGACTCGATGCGAACTCGCTTGACTCGATGGATCGTCACGCGAGAATCGGTCACGTGGGTTCCCTTGAAGACACGGGGGAAGATCCGCATGAATGCGACGCGGCCGAGCGGTCGCACCACGAGTACGTCGAGCAGGCCGTCATCCACTTGTGCGTCGGGGGTCACCCGCATGCCGCCGCCGATCGACTGGTTGTTGCCGACCGTGACGAGCATTGCGCGGGTATCGAGTGGCGTGCCGTCGAGCACGAGGCGATACGGGATGGGCTTCAGCCCCACAAGCTCGAGCACCAGGGCGATCGTGTACCGGCTCGCGCCCTTGGGGCGCTGCATTCGGTTCGCGCGCTCGTTGACGACCGAGTCGAACCCTGCCGACACCACGCACGCAAACCACCGGCTCGCCTCGTCACCGTCGGCATCAACGTAGGAGATGCGTCCCGCGTCGATCGCGCGCGCTGGCCGGCCGAGCCCGGCCACGAGTGCCTCGATTGCCGCTTCGGTGTTGTCGTGCGGGATGCCCAGCCCGCGAGCCATGTCGTTGCCGGTGCCCGACGGCACGATGCCCAGGGGAACCTTCGTGTTCACGACGAGGTTGGTGCCGAGGTTCACCATCCCGTCGCCGCCGACCACGATGAAGGCGTCGGGCTTCGTGGCCACGGCGCGGCGTGCGGCGGTCATGAGCTGGTCGAAGTCGGGTTCTTGCAGGCTTGTCACGTCGTGACCGAGTGCGCGCAGGGTCTGAACGACCGCTGGTCCGACCTCGCGTCCCTTGCCGAATGATGCGCTCGGGTTGATGGCCACCACGAGCCGGAGGGACTTCTGCGTCATGGAAGTAAGTATGACGGTCTCGCGCCCCACGTAATGTCGGCCTGAACGACCGCTGGTCCGACCTCGAGTCCCTGGCCGAATAATGCGGTCGGGTTGATGGCCACCACGAGTCGGAAGGACTTTATTGCCGCCACCCGGATGCGAGCCAGAGCTGAAAGCCCGCCAAGGCGAAGGGCACACCAAGAACGAGGATCGCGATTGTTGCGCACGCGAGCACTCGACCCGTTCCATCGCGGGAGGACATCAGCGTCACGCGTGCGCTCACCGCGGCCCCGACTCCCAGAACCACCAGAGGAATCATCCCGAACAGCGAAACGTAGTTGAACCACACAGATTCCGCCGTGTTTACGTCGTCAGTGCGAGGAACCCCGTCGAACTGGGCAAGAACGACTCGGGACAAGGTGAATACAACCAGGATGAAAGCCAACCCGAGAACTGCCATAACGATCCCGGCGATTCCCGACTGAGATTTTTCCCTCTCGGCGCGAGGCCGAATGAGGTCGTCGGTACTCGTGGAACTCGGCATCGATGTCGTCACGCGCTCACCACCCGGAACCCGCCCAGGTGCGGAAAACGAAGAACGCGATGGGCACCCCGCAGAGCAACAGGATGAATGAGGTAACGCCCATCCTCTTGGTGCTGCGATCAATCCCGTTCATCGCGAGGGGCGCGCAGAACAGAATCGCCGCGGCCACGAGCACCATGGGGATCGCACTGAAAAAGTACAATTGGAGAAACCAGTACGCCTCGCCAGTGACGCTGTGATCCTCGTCCTTTGGCACGCCCTGAAGCTCAACTATCCGGGAGAGCACGAAGAGCACAAGCAGGTAGGCAAATCCCGCCGAAGAAAGCACGAGCGCAGCAATCCCCGCGCGGGTGGCGGTCGCGCTGAGGTTCAGTGTGGACGCGGGCTTTCTGCCCGCTTCGCCGTTCGGCTCCAGCTGTCTCGTCACGCGCGACCCACCCAATCGACTAGAGCTTCGTGAATCGCAGCAACTGCGCGTTCAGGGCAACGATGATCGTCGAGACCGACATGAAGACGGCAGCGAGCGCCGGCGGCAAGAGGATGCCCGCTCCGAACAGCACACCGGCGGCGAGCGGAATGCCCACGACGTTGTATCCGGCTGCCCAGAACAGGTTCTGCAGCTCCTTGCGCCAGGTCGCCTTGCTGAGGGTGAGGATCTTCGCGACCCCACGCGGGTCGCTCGAGGCGAGCACGAGCCCGGCGGACTCGATCGCGACATCCGTTCCCGCACCGATCGCGATGCCGACATCGGCCTGAGCGAGCGCGGGTGCGTCGTTGACGCCGTCACCGACCATGGCAACGCGCCCCTTCTCCTGCAGCTTCTTGACGACCGCCGCCTTCTCCCCCGGCAGCACCTGGGCGAAGAGCTCGTCGATCCCGAGCTGGTCGGCAACCCACTTGCCGACCTCGTGCGAATCGCCGGTGAGCATGGCCACCCGCACGCCCTTCTTCTTGAGCGCGGCGACCGCCTCGACCGACTCGGGCCGAATCGTGTCGGCCAGCGCGAGCATGCCGAGAATCTTGCCATCGCGCGTCACGTAGACGACGGTCGCGCCGATGGATGCCACGTCGCGGGCCGCTCGCACGAGCTCCGCAGGCAGCGTCGCGCCCTGCTCGGTGATCACCCGCTGGCTCGACACAACCACGAGCTGCTCGTCGACGGTCGCCTGGGCGCCCTTTCCGGCGAGCGCCGCGAAGGTCTTCGATTTCGGTGTCTTGATGCCGCGTGCCTGGGCCTCGGCAACGATTGCCCTGGCGATCGGATGCTCGGACTTCTTCTCAACGGCAACGGCAGCAGCAAGCAACTCGTCTTCACTCACGCCCTCGACGGGAACGATTGCCGCGAGGCTCTGGGTGCCGGTCGTGAGCGTTCCGGTCTTGTCGAAGAGCACGATGTCGATGTCACGGGCTTCTTCGAGGGCGAGTCGGTTCTTCACGAGGATGCCGTTGCGCGCGCCGAGAGCGGTGGAGATCTGCGAGACGAGCGGAATGGCGAGACCCAGGGCGTGTGGGCAGGCAATGACAAGCACGCTGACAACACGCTCGAGCACAAACGCAGGGTCGCCCGGGGCGAGGATCAGCCAGGATACGAGGGTAATGAGAGCTGCGCCGAGCGCGACGTAGAACAGCAGAGCAGCGGCCTTGTCGGCAAGAAGTTGTGCGCTCGACTTGCTCGACTGGGCGTCTGAAACGAGCTTCATGATGCCCGCGATCGCGGTGTCGTCGCCCACTCGCGTGACACGCACGGTGAGTGATCCGGAGCCGTTGACGGCGCCCGCGATTACCGTCGAGCCGACCGCCTTGGCGACCGTCTTCGACTCGCCAGTCAGCAGCGCCTCGTTGACATCTGACTCCCCCTCGATCACCTCGCCATCGACGGGGATTGCCGAACCGGGGCGCACGAGCACGACGTCGTCGACGACAAGGTTCGACACCGGCACGGTCATGATGTGGTCGCCGTGCACCATGTCCGCCTCATCCGGAAGCAGCTTCGCGAGCTCCCCTAGCGCGTTTTGCGCGCCCATGACCGCCGACATCTCGATCCAGTGGCCGAGCAGCATGATCGTGATGAGGGTCGAGAGCTCCCACCAGAAGTCCATGCCGGGCAGGCCGAGGGTCACCGCGAGGCTGTACCCGAACGCGACGAGGATCGCGAGGGAGATGAGGGTCATCATGCCGGGCTGGCGCGATCGCAGCTCGGCGAGCGCCCCCTTGAGGAACACGAGGCCACCGTAAACAAAGATGGCGAGCCCGAACACGGCGGGGATGTACTGGCTGCCCGGGAACCGCGGGCCGCTCAGCCCCAGGATGTCTTGGAGCCCCTCGGAGAACACGAGGGTCGGGATGGTGAGAACGAGGCTCAGCCAGAACTTGCGCTTGAACTGCGCGGGGTCGTGGGCACTGTGGTCGTGGGCACCGTGGTCGTGAGCGCTGTGGTCGTGAGCACTGTGCTCGTGAGCGCTGGGCTCGTGATGACTGTGATCCATTGCTATTCGCCCCTGTTGTTGTTGAGCTCGTACACCTTGAGCAGTTCATCCACTGCCATGTCTTCTTGACCGCCCGCATACATCTCGCTTACGTGGGTGCGCAGGTGATTCTCCACGAGCAGCTTGTTGAGGCTGCGCAACGACTTCTGGATAGAGAGCGACTGCGTGATGATGTCCATGCAGTAGTCCTCGTTCTCGATCATCTTCTCGAGCCCGCGCATCTGGCCCTCGAGGATCTTGCTGCGATGGAGAGCCCTCTTTTTAATATCGGCGATCATGAGGCAATTATACCCCCCGGGGGTATTTAAGCTATTGCGCTCGTGAGGCGTACTCGTTGGCGATGTCTGCGACGCGATCGACGTAACTATCGAGGTGGTTGAAGCTGTGCACGGCGGCGCGCCAGCCATCAGGACTACTCATCGACCCCGCCGCGCACAGATAGCGCGCCGTTGTGAGCGCGGCGTCGTCGATCTGGTTGGGATCGGCCACCCCGTCGCCGCTGCCATCCGAGCCCCAGCGAGACCAAGTGTCCGGAATGAACTGCATCGGGCCCACCGCCCGATCCCACTCGGTGTCGCCGTCCCAGACGCCGCCATCGGTGTCACTGATCGCGTCAGTGGTTACGCCGTCGAGCCGCGCTCCCAGAATGCTCGGAGTCACAATGCCGTTCTCGCCGAGCACCGCGCCGTCGTGACTTCCGTGTTCGGTCTCAACCCACCCGATCGCGGCGAGCGTGTTCCAGCCGAGATCGCAGCTCGGCTGCTCGACGTCGAGGGCGAGATCGGCCGAGGCGTAGGCGAGGAGCGCTCGAATCGGGATGCCCGTGCTTGAGGAGACCGCCGCAGCCCAGGTGGAGTCGACAAGCGAGGTCGGCGGCGGCGCACTCGCCGCTGGCGTCGTCACGGGCGCGGCCGGTTCAGTGACCGTCGCGGGAGGACGGCTGAAGGTCTGGGTTGCCGCAGGACGGGTCGACGCGCTGGCCCACACGACACCGAGCACGAGTACGGCAAGCACCACCGTTACGAGTAACAGGCGGCCCATGCGTACAGTATGCGGGAATACGCTGTAACCATGAAGCTGACCAAGTTTGAGCATGCCGCGATGGTTCTCGAGAAGGCAGGGGCGACCCTGATCATCGACCCCGGATCGTTCACGACACTGCTCACCGACGTAACGGGCGTCGTCGCCATCGTGATTACGCACGAGCACGCCGACCACTGGACGGCCGACCAGATCGCGCGCATCCAGGAGCGCAATCCGGATGCACGCATCCTGGGCCCCGCAGGCGTCGCCGCCGCGGCACCCGACCTGGGCGTGGAGGTCGTCGCAGCGGGTGACGTCGTCACCATCGACCCCTTCACTCTCGAGTTCTTCGGCGAGAAGCACGCCGTGATTCACGAGTCGATCCCCGTGATCGACAACGTCGGCGTGATGGTCGATGACGAGTTTTACTACGGGGGCGACTCCTACACGGTGCCCGGCAAGCCCGTCGGTACGCTCGCTGCGCCCATCGGGGCCCCGTGGCTCAAGATCGGCGAGGCCATGGACTACGTGCTCGCAGTGAAGCCGCGGCGCTCATTCCCCGTGCACGACGCCACTCTCTCCAAGATCGGCAAGGGCATGACCCAGGCTCGAATCGAGTGGGCCACGCAGCAGGGCGGCGGCGAGTTCTTCGTGCTGGAGCCTGGCGAGTCCCTCGATCTCTAAGCAGTGACCGCGCCGCGCTGGCGTGCCGGAGCGGCGATGGCCACGACGAAACCCACGAGTGCCAGCAGGGCGATCGACGCGGTAACCGTCACGGTCGTCGCATCCGGGCTCACGATCGACTGGCCACGCAGGGCCTGCCAGGTGAGCACCGCGAGCACGGCCGAGTAAGCCGCTGCCACGATCGCTACGAGCCGGAATCGCACCGTGACATCCTGCAGGCGGCGCACCCTGCGCGCGAGCAGTTCGATGAGGATCAGGGCAAGAGGGATGACCTGCAGCGCGTGCATCCCGATGAAGTGCGGAATGCGCAAGTCGCCCGCCACCGTGCTCCAACCCAGCAACGGGATGCCCGGCCCGCCGTCAGCGACCCCCACCGCGTGCGCTCCCGCGATGCCCTGGAAGTTGCTCAGCTGCTCCGAGGTCGGACCGGTCATCAGAAACGCGAGGGCCATGCCCACGAGGGCAATGATGGCGCCTGCGCGGATGGCGAGATTGCGCGCGCGGTCACCCAGTGGATTGCGAAACAGGATGATGCTCACGACGAGGGTCGCCACCCACAGGGTGGAGATCGAGAACGCCATCACCGACCAGAGCACGGTGTTGAAGCCCGTCGAGACGTTGAAGTGGCTCGTGAAGCCGAACGCTGCGGCACCCGCGATGATCGCGAGCTCGATCACGAGCAGGATCGCACTGACGGTGCCAGCCCACCACGCCACGCGACGCGACTTGTCGAGCTGCCCGATGAGCCACGCCCAGGTAACGCAGTAGATGATCGTCGACAGCGCGAACTTGAGTGGTTTCTCCCACACGTTCACCCCCAGCAGCGTGCGGTCGTCGACGACCAGACCGACGATGCAGACGATCGTGAGCAGCACCATGGATGCCGCGACGAGCAGCAACGGACGGTGCCAGCGAGTGGTGGGCAGGGCGAGTGTGGAGGGCAGGGACAGCGTGGTGCTCATGGTGGTTACTCCTGTACGGGAAAGACTTCGTAAGAAACGTGGGCTTGCGCCATGCGGCGCAGGGAGGCGACGAGGCCGTCGCCGAGAACGGTGCCGACGACGACCGTTTCGGCCATATCGCCGATCTCGGCTCGACGACCGACGGCGCGCAGGTCTGATCGCGCGATGAGTTCCGCGGCCTGCGCGTACTCATCGGAGATCTCGACCAGGTGATCGTGCCCCAGCTCGGCGTAGGTGTTGATGATGCGCGCAGCACCCTCTCGCCCCGGGCTGTCTGGCGGCACCATCCAGCCCATGCGCTCAATCGTGCTGTTCACGATCTCGACGCCGGGGCTTGAGGGATCGACGGGGTCGTAGAGCGACGCATCCGAGATCGCGTACTGGGCGACACCGAAGATGTAGCTGAGCGGCATGGACTTGTCGTCGACGGCCGCGAGCACCTTCTGGGCGGTTGCGACCGACAGTCCCCCCACGTCGATGAGGGCGCGAATAAGTCGCAGGCGCTCGACGTGACTCTCGTCGTACTCGGCCTGGTTGGCGCTCGTGCGCTCCCCAGCGGGCAACAACCCTTCGCGCAGGTAGTACTTGATCGATGGGAGCGAGACCCCGCTCGCCTCACACAGTTGCGACACCTTCATGACGGATAGTGTAACTATCCGATAGTGCCGCTGTCTATATCAAGATTTACGCACGCATCGCCACGCCCTTGCGCCAGTAGCCCATGAACGCCACCTGGGCCCGATCGATCCCGAGGTCTTTCACGAGGTGGCGGCGCAACGTCGTGACGACCGCGCTCTCCCCCGCGATCCAGAAATACCGCTCGGCCCGATTGTCGGCCTCGATGATCTCTTCACCGAGTCCGGAGTACGTGGGGGTCTCCCACAGCAGGTCTTCGGTCGGCACATCCCCGATGCTCGCCTCCGTCGGCGCACCCAGGTAGTCGAGCACCTCGGAGATCAGGGTCGTGCCCCTGGTGCGCTCGGCGCGCGGCAGCCAGCGCAGTTCGACCCCGGCGGGGGCGTCGATGGGCAGGATGTCGCGATCGAGCGGCACCTCGATGAAGGCGACGCCTCGCACATCCCGGTCGACGTCTTCGAGGATGCGGGCGATGGCGGGAGCCGCGGTCTCGTCGCCAACGAGCAAGATGCTGCGCGCGTCGCCGGGCGAGTACTCGATCCCGCCGCCGTCGGTGCGACCGCGGCGCGGTCCCACGATGAGCAGCTCGTGGCCCGGCTCCGCGGCGTCAGCCCAGAGTGACGCGGGTCCACTCGACTCGGGATCGAGGTGCAGCACGAAGTCGATGATGAGACGGGTGCCCGCGTCATCCACCTGAAGGTCTCGAATCGAGTACGTGCGCATCGATCCGCGCGCCTCATCGGGCAGCGCGAGCCATGCCTCGTACCAGTCACTGCCAGCGCTCGCGAAGTTTGCCGGGCGCTCAGTGGTGCCGGGAAACATCAGCTTGATGCGCTGGTCGAGCGTTCGACCTACCGTGCCGATGTCGGCCAGGTCGGTGCCGCCGAACGTGATGCGCGCGAAGGTCGGCGATACCCGTTCAACCGCCTCGACGGTGGCACGAGCAAGAACAAAGGGCGACTCAACGGACATGGTGCCTCCCGGCGGGTAGTACAAGTGGCTTGCCCGACACAGGATCGGGGATGACGGTGCTCTCGAGCCCGAAGACCTCGCGCACGAGCTCGGCCGTGACGATGCGTTCAGGGTCTCCGATCGCATGCACACGGCCGTCACGAACGGCGACAAGCTCGTCGGCGTACCGCGAGGCCAGGTTCAGGTCGTGCAGCACCATGACGATCGTCGTGCCGCGCTGCCGATTGAGGTCGGTGAGCAGGTCGAGCACCTCGATCTGGTGGGCGACGTCGAGAAAGGTGGTCGGTTCATCGAGCAGCAGGATGTCGGTCTCCTGGGCCAGGGCCATCGCAATCCACACGCGCTGCTGCTGGCCCCCCGACAATTCGTCGACCGAGCGGTCGGCCAGCTCCTGGGTGCCGGTCGAGGCGAGCGCTGCGGCGACTGCCTCGTAGTCGTGGGCCGTCCACCGTGCGAGCAATCGCTGGTGTGGGTGCCTTCCGCGCCCCACGAGATCCGCCACCGTGATGCCCTCCGGCGCGACGGGACTCTGCGGAAGCAGGCCGAGGGTGCGCGCGATTTCTTTGGAGTGCCGCAAGTGGAGGGCCTTGCCATCGAGCACTACCTGGCCGTGCCTGGGCGTGATGAGCCGCGACAGTGCGCGCAGCAGGGTCGACTTTCCGCAGCCGTTCGCTCCCACAATCGCGGTGATACGACCGGCCGCGACAGTGAAGTCGAGGCCCTCGACCACGGTGCGATCCCCGTAGGCGAGGGTGATGTTCTCGGCAGAGAGCTGATGGGTGTCGGTCACAGGGAGCCTCCCGAACGATTCGTTCTGATGAGAAGAAAAACGAGGAATGGAGCACCGAGCACGCCCGTCACAACGCCGACGGGGTATCGGTTGTCGAACAGGAACTGGCCGATGAGGTCGGCGACGAGCACCAGCAGCGCGCCCACGAACCCCGAGGGGATCAGCAGGGGCGCACCCGGGCCGAGAAGGCGCGCGGCAATTGGTCCCGCCATGAACGCAACGAAGGCGATCGGCCCGCTTGCGGCTGTCGCGAAAGCGAGCAGTCCCACGGCAGCAAGGATGAGGATCAGCCGGGTGCGTTGCACGCGTACGCCGAGGGCGGCCGCCGGGTCATCCCCCAGCTGCAGGAGGCTCAGGTTGCCTTGCTGCGCTATGAGCAGGGGCACGAGTACGGCACACGCGACGGCGAGAGGGAGCACGCCCGACCAGGTCGCGCCGTTGAGGCTGCCCGTGAGCCACTGCATCGCCAGCTGCAGGTCCCAGGTTGCCGCGCGCGACAAGACGTAGGTGATCACGCTGTCGAGCATCGCGGCGACGCCAATTCCAATCAGGATGAGCCGCGTGCCCGCGAAGCCACGACGATTGGCGAGCAGGTAGATCACGCCCGCCGTCAGTAGTGCCGCGGCGAGGGCGAGGAACGACACGGCGGTCTCGCCAAGCCCGAGCACCACGATGCCGATCACGGCGGCGGCACTCGCACCCGAGCTAATGCCGATGATGTCGGGGGAAGCGAGGGGGTTTCTCAGCATCGTCTGGAAGGTGACCCCCGCGATGCCAAAGGCGAAGCCCGCGAGCAGGCCGAGGGTCGCACGGGGCAGTCTCAGTTCACCCACCGTGAACGATGCCCCCGGCACCTGCTCGCCCAGGATGACGCGCACCACCTCGCCGAGGTCGTAAAACGTCTTGCCGAGCATGAGGGTGATCGCAAACACTGCGAGCACCGCGAGCCCGATGACGGCAGTGCGGATAACGCGGCCCCGGGCTCGGCGACGGCGCCCCTCAGCGACAACGGCGACGCTCACAGCTCGCGCACCTTCTGGCGTCGAACGATCCAGATGAAGAACGGTGCACCGATGAGAGCCGTGATGATGCCGACCTCAATCTCCGAGGGCCGGGCAACGACGCGCCCGATCACGTCGGCCGCCACGAGGAGTGCTGCCCCAGCGACGATCGAGAATGGGATAAGCCAGCGCAGGTCGGTTCCGACGAGCAGCCGGCAGAAGTGCGGAACCACGAGTCCCACGAAGCCGATCGGGCCGGCGATGGCCGTGGCGGCGCCGCACAGGACGACCGCGCCGGCCGACGCGATGAGCCTCGTGCGAAGCACGTGCTCGCCGAGACCCGCGGCCAGGTCATCGCCGAGGGTGAGCGTGTTCATCCCGCGCGCGCTCAGCAGGCACACGAGCACGCCGATGAGGAGGAAGGGCAATACGAGGCCGATGCGCTGCCAGTCGGCTCCGCCCACCCCACCGATCTGCCAGAAGCGGAACGTGGTCATCACATCGGCGCGCGGAAGCAGGATGGCGCTGATGAGGGAGCTCAGGGCGGCCGAGATCGCGGCGCCCGAGAGGGCAAGCTTGAGCGGTGTCGCGCCCCCGCGCCCGAGTGATCCAATCGTGTACACGGCCACAGCGGCCACGGCCGCACCGCCGATCGCGACCCAGATGTAGGCGAACGGGTTGACGAGCCCGAAGAAGGCGATTCCCGTGACGACCGCGAGGGCGGCGCCGCTCGAGACACCCAAGATGCCTGGATCAGCGAGCGGATTGCGAGTTACGGCCTGCATGGTCGCGCCCGAAACGGCGAGGGCCGCCCCGACGAGCACCGCGAGCACCGTGCGCGGAACGCGCGACACGACAGCGGCCTGCGACACCGTGCTCGCGTCGCCGCCCAGGGCTGCGACGATCTCGGCGAACGAGACATCGCGGGCACCGAAAGCGAGGGATGCCGCGCACAGAAGCAGCAGCACCGCCGCAGCGGCACTCAACCACGCCAGCCGCGCGACCGTCGGACGCCGCCGCTGGGCGGCGTCCGACGTCAGTGCATCCGGTTGTGTCGAACTCAACCGGCCGGGGTGATCGCGCCAGCGAGCAGGGCGAAGTAGTCGTCTACTCCCCAGCCGATCGACAGCGGCGACGGGTTGGCCGAGGCCGCGAGCGGCGTCGAGTTTTCGAGCACGGCAATGGAACCGCGTGCGATGGCCGGAATCTGGCTCAGAAGCGGGTCGGCCTGCAGTTGCGCGATGATCGCGCCGTCCGCCTCACCGTAGGTGACGAAGACGTCCACGTCGGCGAAGCGGTCGGCCTGCTCGGAGCTGACGGTCACATAGAAGTCCTGCGTGTTGGCCGACTCCTCGTCGACGACTGTCGGCTGGGGAAGCCCCAGGTTCGCGAGGAAGCCCGGGCGCGTGTCGTGGCTCGTGTAGAAACCGATCTGGCTGAAGTCGGTCGGGTCGATGTACGAGAAGAGCAGCTTCTTGCCCTCGAGCTCCGGGTGAGCAGCCAGGGATGCGGCGGCCTGGGCATCGAGGTCGGCAATGAGCGCATCGCCTTCACTCGCGAGACCGAGCGCCGTCGAATTCAGACGGATCATGTCCTCCATCGAGGTGCCCCATGCGACGTCGGGGTAGGCGACCACGGGGGCGATCTTCGAGAGGGTGTCGTACTCCTCCTGCGTCAGGCCGGAGTACGAGGCGAGGATCACGTCGGGCTCGGTGTCGGCCACGGCCTCGAAGTCGATCCCGTCGGTCTCGTCGAAGAGCACGGGCGTCTCGGCGCCGAGCTCTTCGAGCTTGTCTTCGACCCATGGCAGCACGCCATCGCCGTCGTCGTCGCCCCAGGTCGCCTTGCTCATGCCCACGGGCACGATACCGAGCGCGAGGGGAACCTCGTGGTTTGACCAGGCGACGGTGGCGACGCGCTCGGGCTTCTCGTTGATCGTCGTGGTTCCGTAGACGTGCTCGATGGTCACCGGGAAGACCCCGTCACCGCCCACGGATTGCTCGCCAGCGGGTGCTGTGGAGCAGGCAGTGAGAGTGAGTGCAACGGTCGCGACGGCGACCAGGCCAAGGGTGCGTAGGTGGCTCAAGATCTTCTTCCGGTAGTGGCTGTTAGGTAAGGCTACCCTAAAGCACGCATCGCCGGACAAACAAAAAAGCCCCGATTTCCGGGGCTATTTCTGTCTTACAAAAGCTGGCCTGATTGGAAGCGGCGTGGCGCCAGAGCGTCGGCAGTCCTCAACCTCGTGCGCAAAGGTGGTTGTGAAGAAGCGCCGGGTCCCAGAAGCAAAGGAACGGCGCATGGTGAAGCGCTACGCCGATGGAGCATGGATGCGGGAGATCAAGTCAGATTTCGATCTCTAGCAGGGTGTCGCACTTCGAGCCCTGCGCCGAGGCGGCGTCGAGATGCGCGCGAAGGCGCCGCGCAAGAAGTCCTAGGTATCGAGTCGCAGTCTTCTCCCAAGGTCAGTCGTTGAAAGAGTCTCAGCGCCAGCGGAGATGTTGAGGTAGTCAGATGCGGATTCGCCGTCGAAGTAGACGACTTTGATCATAGGTTAAGTGATTTCTGCTCGTGATTTCCCATGCTGACCTGATTGTGACCGGTGCCTACCGCAGGTCAAGCGCAACCGGTACAGCTATCGAAGTCGGTCATCGGCCAATACGGCGGGGAAGACCTTCTCTTGCAAGAGCATGTGGATCTTGTAATGCTGTCGGCTCGTAATTGAGTCCTTGTTTCGCTTGTTGAACATCTTCACAAGAAACTCGTAGTCACTCTCTCCATCACCGCGATTCCATTGATCTGGCGTAAAGACGTCATGAAAGAAGAAATCCTCTAGCATCGCGCGGGAGAAGTACTCCGAGGTGAGCGGGATTTCACTCGCATCGAGGATCGCCTTACGAAGAGCATGAAGTCCGCTGAGCAGGTCAACATCGCGGTCAAGATCGGCTCGGCCAAACTTGTTCACACAAACGCTTCCTATCGGAAACAGCTCGGAACCATTCAGCTCGTTCCTTATAGTGAAGAGCTTCACCAAGTTCTGCTGGCCACAGACGCATACCCCCGTGCCCGAACTATCTTCCTCTAAATCGACTATCTGCCACTCGTTGACTGCGACTGCCCACACGTTCGACCTGGAAGACGCAACGACCGCTTGCACGAGCGACTGGAAGCTGTCCACGCTCATGAATGTCCGCTCTTGGTGCGACGACCGATGACCACGTCGTCCGTGATTGCCATTCGAGACTGCCTCTCTAGAGGATCAAATAGTCATGCGCGCGGCGACAGTCTGTATGTGATGAATGATCTGCTGACGCTTGCTGGATCCCGGACTTGTGTAGGAGCGAGACGAGTACTGAGCCCGAAACGAGGCCAACCCGCTTGTCGCCTCAAACCTGGTCGGGTGGGCGGCCAGGGTGTCTTCTAACTCTTGAAGGAGCTCCGCCCACTTCGGTGAGTTGACTCCCCTTGATCCTGCGGATGACGCGAAGTGCTGCACCCGCAGTCCTGCGGTGTCCATAAACGTGAGGTGAACGACCAATGCAACGGCACCCCCACCACCCTCCGTATAGCTTGGCGGGAGGACGGTGTAGTCCGAGAAACCCGCCCTGCCGGCGGCCCTCCATGTGAGCAAATCATTTCCAAAGAACTCGTCCGGCAACCCGATGAACTCGGCATTCGGACTTCTTCCGATGAACCGCTCGCCAACGTCAATTGTCCGGTTTAGCGGAATGAGCGTCGAGTACCCCATTGCACTCACTGACGGTGCAAAAAGGACGAGATAGTCCAACCCACTCAGAGCAGCCGCCAAATCAACTTCGGAAATGAGGTTTGTGGTTAGTAGAACGCCAACGGGCCGCGCCGGATAGCTCGCGAGAAAAGACAGCAACTCGGGAAGGCCTTGTCCTTCAGATTCCCTAAACACAGGCCGTATGTGGGCTACATCGGCCAAGTCCGGGGCCAAGAGCGTCAGGACGTCACTTTGCTTGCGGACCGTGTCGATGTGGCCCCGCGTCGGGTTGGCCACAACCATAGCTTTGGCCCCCGCGGTGCGCAAAATTGATAGCTTTTTGTGCAGCTGATCGTTGAGTTGAACGGGCTCCACGAGCGGAACAACGCGTCCGTGCGAGGCCAAGCCTGGCGCCAATTCGGCGAGGGCGAGAGTCTCCTCCTGGCGGCCGTAAAGATAGGGCACATACACGTTGAGCTCCGATCGATCTAGAGTCATCCTCGCGTTAAGGTGTGCCCGACTCAAGACCCCAAGAGTAGGTACAGGGGTTGGGCTAGCCGCTCGAGAACTCGCTTCGCACCAACTCGGGAAAGTTCAGTTCCAAATGCAAGCCCTCTGAGGCTAGCTGGGAAGGTAGGTTCTGCCGTGAGCCTGACCGCAGATTCATTCCTCGTTCGAAGCGCATTGACGACGCCTCGGTGCGCAACCTCGATGTCCAGCTCGCAGAAAAGTTCGCGAAGGCGCGCTGATAGGTCACCTCTCGCGACATCAGCCGAGTAGCCAATTGTCTCCCCCATGAGAGCTAAGGCTTCGTCGCGTCGCAGGAGACGGTATAAGTGGTGTCCATTCAGACGCGAAAGGTTGGACTCCGACTCGCGGATCGTAGTCAGGACACCGCTCCGGCGGAGCGCGATGACTCCCACATGGTCCGGAACCCGCGCCTCGACGGCCGCTGATCGCCGCTCGGATGTTACGACGTACACTCTCTCTGCGCGGCTGCAATAGTCCGCAATCTGCCCGCTAAGACGTGAAAACTGATCTAGGTCGGTCTTAATCTCGTAGACAGTAGATGTCCCATTTAAAACCAACACATCGGCTTCGGATTCCCCCATTGGCTGCTCAAGAAGTGCGGAGGCGGTGGACGGACGATGCCTGCCGAACACGATCTTAGAAACTAGGGTGTTCTTATACAGGTACTCCGACCGATACTCGCGAAGTAGTCGTGCGTGCGCCAGATCAAAAAGCTGAGCAACGGGCGTATCGGGCACCGTCTCAACAGAAAGCAGCGGCGCGAGACGTCGCGCGAGAACTTCGATACGCTCGCTCGCGAGAGCACGAAACACCCGTGTGCTAAAAACTGATGCAAGCTGGTGCGCGGGTGTCAGTTCAACGGACACAGGTGCCCCCACTCGGTAACACTGGAATTCAACTCAACGGACTACCGAACTGACTCTAGACGGTGTACGAGGGTCTGCGGCGACCAAGTACCAGCGGTTTCGGTCCCACCATGGAGAACTTAGTCTTCTGTTGGACTGGAGTGACGACTTCGTCGTGCAGACGAGTGCCGGCGTATCTAGGCCTCCTCTTCCAACCATCTGAGCATTTTCAAGCACACGACAGATTCGTCGCGTCGTGGATTCCTTTGGCAGGTTCTCCGTCGAATCTGGCTCAACGTGGATGTGCCACCTCAAACTGAACCGCGGCCGGCGGCAATCGGAATGGCTCGCCATTGTGCGACCGGGCCAGCAAACCAAAAACCCGACGCGCGGAAGCGACCTGGGTGCTGGGGAAACTGATGTTGACCATTCGGTTCTTCTTGCTAACGGTTTGAGCAAGCTTACAAAAGCTGGGGTACCTGGACTCGAACCAAGAACAAAAGAATCAGAATCTTCCGTGTTGCCAATTACACCATACCCCAATGCGGTTCCGCCTAAGCGGGCCGACTGTCTACTTTAGCGTATCAATCGAGGGGCAAACGCATGAACGCGAGGTCGAGCCATTGGCCAAATTTCGTGCCCACCTCGCGCACCACGACAGGTTCCTCAAATCCCAGCTTTCGGTGCAGCTCGATCGACGCAGAGTTGCCCGCCTCGATTCCCGCCACCATCACATGGATGCCCGCTGCCCGAGCCTGGGCGATGAGCTCGACCATGAGCATCCGACCGATCCCCTGCCGGTGAAAGTCAGTGTGCACATAAACGGAGTTCTCGACGGAGTAGCGATAGCCCGTCTTCGGGCGGAATCGACCGTACGTCGCGTACCCCGCAACCCGCCCGTCGACGTCGGCGATGAGCACCGGCTCGCCCGCCTCTTGGTGAGCCGCAAGCCACGCCGCACGATCGGCGCGAGTCTCTTCGGTCTCGGTCCAGATTGCGAGCGAATCACGAACGGCCGTGTTGTGAATCTCGAGAATCTCGTCGAGGTCGTTCTCGGTGGCCGGCCTGATCTGCATCTGACTATTCTGTCGCGGGAGTGGCCGTGTAGGTAACGACGCAGAAGCCGCTCGTGTCGCAGCTCGCGGTCGCCGCCATCGGTACTCCCGCCTTGTCTGCCGGGCCAAACGTGAACTCGTAGGGCACGCCGTCGCGGGTCGCCTGGTCGGCGATCGCGAAGGCCTCGTCGCGGGCGGCCGTATCCCACCCCCAGATCTCTGCCTTCTCGGTCAGCATGTCGAGCGTCTGGCGAAAGTTGACGACGTCGCGCAGGGGCGCGCTCACGCTCGTCACGACACCGCTCTGCGTCACGATGGTGATGTCGGTGACCACGAATCGGCCACCACCAAAACCCTCCCCTCCCCCATTGATGATGAGGTCGTAGTCGAGCAGGGTGTCACCCGTGTCTATGCGCTCCAGCACGAGGGTGTCGTCAGGGGCCAGGCCAATGGCCGCAGCATCCACGGGCTGGGTCGACATGTCGATGCGCACCTGGCGGGTGCGGGCAATGTAATCCAAGCCGTCTTCGCTGAAACTCGACCAGTTGAGGTCGGTGACCTGCCCCTCGGTGGGCTTGGGTGCGGGCTGGCCGAGACCGTTGTTGATCATGACGGAGGTTGCGATGCCCACGCCCACGAGAATCACGACGAGGCCAGCGGCCGGAATCCAGCCCTTCCACCACGGTCGCTTCTTGACGGTCATGAGTGCAGAAGATCCCTGTTGATGGCAGCAGCAACGCGGCCGCCCTGTCCGGCGGCAACAATGAGTTGCTGGGGGCCAGGAGGAGTGCAGTCGCCGATTGCGTAGGCGCCGGGCACGCTCGTGCGGCCCACGTCGTCGACCACGATCAGGTCGTCGGCGTCTCGGGCCAGACCGAGCGGTTCGACGTAATCGAGCGCAGGCGTGTAGATGGGGCGCACGAAGATGCCCACGCGCGGCACCGTCTCACCGTCGGCAAGCGTGACACCGGTGACTCCATCGCGATCGCCCGCGACATCCGCCACGGGTCGACGGTCAACGCGAATACCCAGCGTGCCCAGATTCGCCTCCTGCTCGTCGGTCACGACACCGACGCCGTTGGTGAACACGATGAGGTCGCGACTCCACTGCGACAGCAGCAGGGCGCGGTCGGCGAGGTCGCCCGATTCGCCGATGAGAGCGATGGGCTTGTCGCTGTATTCGTAGCCGTCGCACTCCATGCACGAATGGATGCTCGTGCCGTAGAACGCGCGCAGGCTCGGTAGTGGTGGTTGCTGCTCGCGCAGTCCCGTGGCGACAACGAAGGTCGTGGTGGTGTACTTGTCGTCGACGATGAAACCGGTGGGGGTGGTCTCGCCAGGCTCGACCCGCGAGGTCGGCTCGACCCGCTTCACCACGGTCTTCTCGAATGATGCGTTCGGATACGCCTCGAGTTCCTCGCGACCGAGACGGCGCAGTTCGAGCGGCGAGATGCCATCACGGCTGAGAAACCCGTGCGACCGGAAGGTCGCCGAGTTGCGCGGACGGTTGCTGTCGAGCACGAGCACCCGACGCCGAGCTCTCGCGAGGTTGAGGGCGGCACTCAGGCCGGCGGGTCCACCGCCGACAATCACGACATCCCAGTCGCTCACAGCTGCGCCCGAAGCCTCGCGATCCGAGCGAGCGACGACTCGCGACCGAGAATCTGCATCGACTCGAAGAGCGGCGGGCTAATGCGGCGCCCCGAGATGGCGCTGCGCAGGGGCCCGAAGGCCAGGCGCGGTTTGAGCTGCTTCACGTCGATAAGTTCGGCGCGCAGCGCAGCCTCGATGGCATCGTGGGTCCACTCCGGGATGCCCGGCAGCACGGCGAGCGCAGCGTCGAGCACCTCGGGGCCCTCGGCACCGGGCAGGGCATCCGCCTCAAACACGAGGTCGTCGTCGGCGGTGAACAGGAACGCAAGCAGGCCCGGTGCCTCGCCGAGCAACTGCATGCGCTCCTGCACGAGGGGCGCGGCCGACAGCAGCACCTCGCGGTCGGCCTCGGTGCGAATGAGATCACCGAGGTAGGGCAGCAAACGGTTGGCGAATTCCTCCGTCGAGAGCAGGCGAATGTGGTCGCCGTTGATCGACTCGGCCTTCTTCACGTCGAAACGCGCGGGGTTGGGGTTGACATCCACAACGTCGAATGCCGCGACCATCTCGTTGATCGAGAACACGTCTCGATCACCCGAGAGCGACCAGCCCAGCAGCGACAGGTAGTTGACGAGGCCTTCGGGAATGAACCCGCGGTCGCGGTGGTGGAAGAGGTTCGATTCAGGGTCGCGCTTCGAGAGCTTCTTGTTGCCCTCCCCCATCACATAGGGCAGGTGGCCGAAGCGAGGGATGAAGTCGGTGAGACCGATCTCGATGAGCGCGGTGTACAGCGCAATCTGCCGGGGAGTCGACGAGAGCAGGTCTTCACCGCGCAGCACGTGCGTGACGCCCATGAGCGCGTCATCCACGGGGTTGACGAACGTGTACAGCGGAGCGCCATTGGGCCGAACGACGACGAAGTCGGTGAATGATCCCTGCGGGAAGGTGATCTCGCCGCGCACGAGGTCGTCGAAGCTGAGGTCGGTGTCGGGCACCCGCAAACGCAGGGCGGGCTGGCGCCCCTCGGCGCGGAACGCCTCCCGCTCGGCATCGGTGAGGTCGCGCTCGAAGTTGTCGTAACCCTGTTTGGGGTCGCGGCCGTTGGCCACGTTGCGGGCCTCGATCTCTTCGCCCGTCGCGTACGACTCGTACAGGTGACCGGCCGCCTTGAGCTGCTCGATCACACCGAGGTAGATGTCGGTGCGCTGCGACTGGCGGTACGGCGCCTGCGGGCCGCCGACGTCGATTCCCTCGTCCCAGTCAATGTTGAGCCAGCGCAACGCGTCGAGCAGTTGCAGGTAGCTCTCCTCGCTGTCGCGCTCCGCGTCGGTGTCTTCGATTCGGAAGATAAGCTTGCCGCCGGTGTGGCGCGCGTACGCCCAGTTGAACAGGGCTGTGCGGATGAGACCGACGTGCGGCGTACCGGTCGGCGAGGGGCAGAAACGAACGCGAACGTCGGTTCCGGTTGCGGTAGAAAATGGGGCTGACATCGCCTTCAATCCTAGCCGTGGTGGCTTTCTGAGGATTTGCGGCCTGAGAAACCAGCCCGCCTGATCAGGGCCGCGGCGTGCGGCGCACTCGCCAGAGCAACCAGAGTCCTACGCCGATGTTGAGCACGCCCGGGAGCAGCGCCAGGCCAAGCACGCTGCTGTGCCACAACGAAATAGCGCTCTCTCCCGCGGTGAACACCCAGGTGAGCCCGAAGACCACTAACGCACCGACGACGGCGAGCACAGCAGCCGCCAGCGTCGCAACCCACTTCTCCCACGTGAACCACGCTCGCGACAACCACACCATTGCGATGCCCGCAATCCAGCCCACGACGGGCACGACGATGCCGCCGAAGGCCACGAGCAGACTCGCGATCACCGTGTACCAGAGGGCATCCGGATGCGTCGGCGCGGCCGCATCGGTCACGCCCGATTCCGCCCGCGCCTCCGCGGCGATGAACGCGGGATCGCCCAGCTCCTCGATGCGCGCGGCGGCGGCCGAGGCATCCAGCCCCGTGAGTTCTTCGGTGACGCCGCCCAGAATCTCCTGGCGCACCGGCTCGGGAAGCCCGCGCAGCGCCGCATCCAACTCGCTCAGGTAGCTGCGAACCACCTGGGGTGTCGTGTCAGTCATGGTCTTTCCCTTCTCCCACGATCCCTGTGACGGTCGCCGTGAACGGCGCCCACTGGGTGCGGAATGTTTGTAAGTGTGTGGTGCCCGAGGGCGTGAGGCGGTAGTAGCGACGCACCGGGCCCGACCCGGATGCCTCTTCGAATGACGACACGAGGCCCTTCTCTCTCAGGCGCGTGAGCACCGGATAGAGGGTGCCGATGCTCGCGATCATGCCGTGCTCGGTGAGCTGCTCTGAGAGCTGCCAGCCGTACATAGCCTCGCGCTCGAGGAGCCCGAGTACGCAGAACTCCACTACGCCCTTGCGAAGCTGTGCTCCAATGTCTGCAACTACCATGCATTACACAATAGCGTGCAATGCAAGATACCGCGAACTCTGCCTCGCCTGAGCGAGGGTGCCGCAGCAGGATGGCGGCTAGCGCACGGGGTTACTGAGGGTACCGATGCCCGACACCGTGACCTCGACCACGTCACCCGCGACGATCGGACCGATGCCCGCGGGAGTGCCAGTGAGGATGACGTCGCCGGGCAGGAGCGTGAACACGCTCGATGCGTAGGCGATGACGGCCGCGACGGAGTGCACCATGTCGTCAAGCGAACCCGACTGCTTGACGACGCCGTTAACGCTCGTCTCGATGGTCTGGCCAGTGAGTGAGAACTCCGTCTCGATCACCGGGCCGAGCGGGCAGAACGTGTCGAATCCCTTGGCGCGCGTCCACTGTCCATCGCGCTTCTGCAGGTCACGAGCGGTGACATCGTTGGCGATCGTGTATCCAAACACGACCGACGCGGCATCCGCTTCGGCGACGTTCTTGGCGATGCTGCCGATAACCACGGCGAGCTCGCCCTCGAAGTCCACCTGGTCGCTTTGCGAGGGGCGAACAATGGCGTCACCCGGGCCGATTACCGAGGTGTTGGGTTTGAGAAACAGCAACGGCTCGGCGGGGGCCTCGCCGCCCATCTCGGCCGCGTGGTCGCGATAGTTCTTACCGACACACACCACCTTCGAGCGAGGGATCACGGGTGCCAGGAGTTTCGCCGCCGACAGCGGCACGCGCTCGTCGATGGTGTCGAAGCCCATGAACATGGGGTCGCCCTTGAGCACCACCAATTCATCGCCGTCGATGATGCCGAATCGGGGATCCCCGCCTGTACTGAACCGTGCGATCTTCACCCGTCGAGCCTACGGCTGCTGCCGGGCTGGCCGTAGCATCACCTCATGGCAACCGAGATTCTCTGGAACACCCCCGACAGCTACAGCGCCACATTTCTCTTCGCTCACGGCGCCGGCGCCGGCATGGAGAACGGCTGGATGACCGACTTTGCCGAGCGACTCGCGGGTCACGGTATTCGGGTGGCCCGGTTCGAGTTCGCCTACATGGCCGCTCGCCGGCAGGGCCTGCGCAAGCCGCCGCCCCGCGCCGAAACGCTCGTGGGCGAATTTCGTGACGCCGTTGCCACGGTGGGCGCGCAGCGGCTGTTCATCGGCGGCAAGTCGATGGGTGGGCGCGTCGCAAGCATGGTCGCCGACGAGCTGTTCGAGGCTGGCACGATCGCGGGCCTGGTGTGCCTCGGCTATCCGTTCCACCCGCCGGGCACGCCCGACGCGCTGCGCACCGCGCACCTGCTCACCCTGAAGACCGCGACCCTCATATGCCAGGGCACGCGCGACCAGTTCGGCACGATCGAGGAAGTTCCCGGCTACGGGCTCTCCCCCGCCATCGAGCTGCACTGGCTCGAAGACGGGGAGCACGGCTTCAAACCCCGTGTAAAGATCAGTGGAAGAACCAACGAGCAGAACCTCGCTGAGGCGGCCTCGGCCGTCGCATCGTTCATTGCAAACGCATAGAAATACGCACATCTCTCTGTAGTGTGGATGGCGGGGAACGCACCGCGAGGTGCCAGACGGGGAAACATGCCACACACTTCCGCAGATGACGGCTTCGCCGGGCTTGCCGGCGCAATGTTCCGCCTCATACTCACGATGGATGATGCGCGCTCCGCTATGGGCGAGCGCCTCGGCATCGGCGTCACTGGGCTCAAGACGATCAGCATCCTCAACCGCGAGGGCCCGTCAACCGCCGGGGCACTCGCCGCCGCGGCAAGCATCACGTCGGGAAGCATGACCGCGACCATCGACAAGCTCGTGCTCAACAACCTCGTGGCGCGCGAACAGAGCAGCGTCGACCGCCGCAGCGTCGTGGTCGACCTCACCGACGCAGGCCGCGAGACGATGGCCTGGGTGATCAGCCACTACTACGAAGCGCTCAGCGCCGCCTTGCCCGGCGGGGATCACACTGCGGCGATAACGCAGTATCTCGAGTCAACTTCCGACAACATCCACGATCTCGCCGAGCGAGTACCGCGCCTTCCTCGCGACTGACTGCTACGCGTCGAGGCGGGTGAGCCAGCCGTGACGGTCGGGGATGCGGCCGTACTGAATGTCGGTGAGCTCGTCGCGCAGTGACATCGTGAGTTCGCCCGCGGGGGCCTCCGGGTCGCCGATCGTGTAGTCATCCGCCTTGAACGCTGCGATCGGAACGATGACCGCAGCGGTGCCGCAGGCAAACATCTCCACGATGTCGCCGGATGCCACACCCTCGCGCACCTCGGTGATGCTCACCTTGCGTTGCTCGACCTTCAACCCGCGGTCTTTCGCGAGCTGCAGGATCGAGTCGAGCGTGATGCCCTCGAGGATGCTCGACGACTCGGGCGTCACGACGCGGCCGTCTTTGTAGACGAAGACCACGTTCATTCCGCCGAGTTCTTCGAGGTACTCGCTCTTCTCTGCATCGAGGAACAGCACCTGGGCGCAGCCGTGGTCGTACGCCTCCTGCTGGGCGACGAGCGACGAAGCGTAGTTGCCGCCCGTCTTTGCCGCGCCCGTTCCGCCCTTGCCAGCGCGTGCGTAGTCGGTCGACACCCAGATCGACACGGGGGCAACTCCCCCGCTGAAGTAGGCGCCGGCGGGGCTCGCGATCACGTAGTAGTTGACCTTCTTCGCGGGGCGCACACCGAGAAAAGCCTCCTTCGCGAACATGAAGGGGCGCAGGTACAGGCTCGTGTCTTCGGCCGTGGGCACCCAGCGGGCATCCACAGCGATGAGCTGGCGCAGCGACTCGATGAAGTATTCGGTGGGCAGTTCGGGCAGCGCGAGGCGAGCGGCCGAGCGCTTCATGCGCTCCGCGTTCTTCTCGGGGCGGAACGTGTAGATGCCACCGTCGGCGTGCCGGTACGCCTTGAGGCCCTCGAACACCTCCTGCGCGTAGTGCAGCACCGCGGCGGCGGGGTCGAGTGAGATCGGCCCGTATGGCTGAACCCGCGGGCGATGCCATCCGCCCTGCTCGCTCCAGCAGATGTCGACCATGTGATCGGTGAAGTGCTGGCCGAACCCCGGCTCGGCGATGATGTCGGCGTGCTCGGCGGCCGAGCGCGCTTCGGTGTTCGGCTTGACGAGAAACTGCAGGGTCGCTGGTGCGAGGAGGTTCTTCATGGTGCGTCCTTAGGTCAATTCAATTCTGCGTCACGGCGAGCGCAATGGCGTCGCCGATTTCGGTGGTGCTGCGCTTCGCGGTGCCTCGAGCGGCAAGATCGGCTTCGACCGCCGCCGTGACCCGTGCTGCGGCATCCGCTTCGCCCTGGTTGGCGAGCAGCAGTGCAACAGAGAGGATCGCGGCAGTGGGGTCGGCCAACTGCTTGCCAGCGATGTCGGGAGCCGAGCCGTGCACGGGTTCAAACATCGAGGGATAGGTGCCATCCGGATTGATGTTGCCCGAGGCCGCCAGTCCGATGCCGCCGCTGATAGCGGCAGCGAGATCGGTGAGGATGTCGCCAAAGAGGTTGTCCGTGACGATGACGTCGAATCTAGCAGGGTTCGTCACGAGGAAGATCGTTGCAGCGTCAACGTGGAGGTAATCCCAGTCCACGGAGGGAAAATTGGCTGCTTCTGCCTGCACGAGGCGCTGCCACAGCCCGCCAGCGTGGGTGAGCACGTTCGTCTTGTGCACGAGCGTGAGCTTTCCGCGGCGCTTGGCCGCCTGCTCGAACGCGAAGCGCACGACGCGCGCGACGCCGAACGCCGTGTTGACGGATACCTCGTTAGCGACTTCCTGCGGTGTACCCACGCGAATCGCGCCGCCGTTGCCCACGTAGGGGCCTTCGGTTCCCTCGCGCACCACGACGAAGTCGACGGCGCCGGGCTCGGCGAGCGGCGATGTCACGCCCGGGAAGATCGTGGTGGGACGCAGGTTGACATAGTGGTCGAGGGCGAATCGCAGCTTGAGGAGCAGGCCGCGCTCGATGATGCCGCCCTTCAGCCGCGGATCCTGCGGGTCTCCCCCGACGGCGCCGAGCAGGATGGCATCGTGCGCGCTGAGGGCGTCGAGGTCGCTCTGCTCGAGGATCGTGCCCGTGGCCAGGTAGTGCCCCGCACCAAACGGGTATTCGGTGGTGCGCACATCGACGCCGGTCGCGTGCAGCACCTTGAGGGCCTCTGCAATCACCTCCGGACCGATACCGTCGCCGGGAATCACTGCAAGATTGAGGGTGCTGGGCATGTATTTACAGTAGTTGTCGAAATGCTCGTCGTTCGCGCGTATGCGTGGTCTCGTCGCCAGCGCGACGGACACGGAGAGCCTCTAGCGCACCTGTGCGACAGAAAACAACCCCCGGGGGTCCCGCCAAGCGCCGGGCTAGCGTGTGGACCATGAGTATTGGAACCGGAATTGTTTTGTTTGTTATCGGCGCAGTTCTTACCTTTGCGCTCAACCTCCAGCTGGACTGGATCGACCTCGACCTCGTCGGCTACCTGCTGATGGGTGCCGGATTCATCGTCTTCATCATTGGAATCATCCTCATGGCACGCAAGCGCCAGTCGGTGACCACCGTGCACTCGGGTGTTGACCCGGTGAGCGGCGGAAACGTCACGGAGCGCCGCACCTCGGTCACCCCCGACGAGACCGTCTAACCGAGACCGCCTAACGCTGTCGACCTGACGCAGATCGTCGCTTTGGTATGCCCAGAGCCGCGGTCTGCGTCAGTTCGATCTCGGGCTCGGGGGCGATGGGCGCCTAAGCGTCGACGATATCGATCTCTCGAAGGAGGTCTGCGTCGATTGCGACGCGGACCTTCTCGAGCAGGTCATCCGGAACCGGTGAATCCACCGTCAGCACCGACAGGGCCTGGCCACCCGCACTCTGGCGCGCGATCTGCATCCCAGCGATGTTGATGGATGCCTCGCCAAACTCTTTGCCGTACACCGCAACAATGCCGGGGCGGTCGGTGTAAACCATCACGATGAGGTGTTCCGCTACCGGAACCTCGACGTCGTAACCGTTGATCTCCACGATCTTCTGGGTCTGCTTGGTGCCCGTTAGGGTTCCCGAGACGGAGATCTGTGAGCCGTCGCTCAGCGCGCCGCGGATCGTGAGCAGGTTGCGATACTCGTCGCTCGCCGCGTCGGTGATGAGCCGCACGGTGATGCCACGAGCCTCGGCCAGGATGGGCGCGTTGACGTAGCTCACCGACTCGCTCACGGTGTTCGAGAAGATGCCCTTGAGGGCCGCGAGCTTGAGCACGCTCACGTCGAATTCGACGATCTCACCGCGAACCTCGACATCGACGCTCGTGATGGGCGAACCCGCGAGGCCCGCAAACACCTGGCCGAGCTTCTCCATGAGCGGGATGCCCGGGCGCACGCTCGGGTCGATGAGGCCACCCGCGACGTTGACGGCGTCGGGAACGAGCTCGCCGTCGAGGGCGAGCCGCACGGAGCGCGCGACCGATACGCCCGCCTTCTCCTGCGCCTCATCTGTGGAGGCACCGAGGTGCGGGGTGAGCACGACGTTGTCGAGCTCGAGCAGCGGCGATGCCGTGGGCGGCTCGGAGACGAACACGTCGAGACCGGCGCCCGCGATGCGGTGCGACTTGAGGGCCACATAGAGAGCGGCCTCGTCAATGAGGCCGCCGCGGGCAACGTTCACGATGAACGAGGTGGGCTTCATGAGAGCGAGTTGATCGGTCGAGATCATGCCCGTGGTCTCGGGGGTCTTGGGCATGTGGATTGAGATGAAGTCGCTCTGGGAGAGAAGCTCGTCGAGGGTCAGCAACGTGACGCCGAGCTGCTGGGCGCGCGCGCTCGTGACATAGGGGTCGTACGCGACGACGTTCATTCCGAATGCCTGGAGGCGAGCGGTAATGAGCGCACCGATGCGACCGAGGCCGATGATGCCCACGGTCTTCTCGAACAGCTCGACACCGGTGTACTTGCTGCGTGCCCACGTGCCGGCAGCGAGGCTAGCGTGCGCCGCAGGGATGTGGCGGGCGAGGCTCAGGATGTGACCGACCGTGAGCTCGGCGGCCGAGATGATGTTCGACGTTGGAGCATTGACGACCATCACGCCGGCTTCGGTAGCCGTCTTGATGTCGACGTTGTCGAGACCAACCCCAGCTCTCGCGACAACCTTGAGCTGCTTGGCAGCAGCAATCGCTTCGGCATCGACGTTGGTGGCGGAGCGGATCAGGATGGCGCTCGCGTCGGCGAGAGCCGCGAGCAGCGCTGGTCGATCGGTGCCATCCACGGAGCGAATGTCGAAGTCGGGGCCGAGGGCCTCAACGGTAGCGGGGGAAAGTTCTTCTGCGATCAGCACGATCGGCTTGGCCACGGATCGAGTCCTTCAGTTGGGGAGAGGGTGTCCGGCGCTTGTTGGCGCAACGCAAGCCACTTTACTGCGGTGGCGCAAGCCCGACCGCCATGTGACCTCCGGATGCGACGATAGTGACATGGTCGAGACATTGCAGTGGGTCATCCGCATCGCGCTCGCCCTGATCTTCGTGGGAATGGGAGTGGCCCACTTCCTGCCGGCCGCCGCCAAAGGCATGGCGGCGATCATCCCGCCCGCTCTCAAGCAGCGCGTGAGCGGCAAGACGCTCGTGCGACTCACCGGGTTGTGCGAGATCGCTGGCGGGATAGGGCTGCTGATCCCGCAGGTGCGATTCGCCGCGGGCATTGCGCTCATCGTGTTTCTCATTGCGGTGTTTCCGGCGAATGCCTTCGCTGCCGAGCATCCCGAGCGCTTCGGGCGTGCAGCGATCCCGTTTTGGCGACGCTACTTCGCCCAGCTTGCGCTGATTGTGCTGATTCTGGTTGCGATCGCCTAACCGATAACGGCGATCAACTCGGGCCGCAGCACCTGCTCGAGCGCGATCGCGCTGAGGCTGAGTGCCGCCGACAACGCGAGACCCACGAGAAGGATGAGGGTGCGCGCAAGCACGCCCTGCTTGCGACCGATCAGCAGCGCCAGCCCGTACAGCACGGGGGGAATCAGCACACCGAGCCACAGCAGCCACCACGGAATGTAGGAGGCGTCGAGGCCGAAGGCCGAATAGAACTGGGGAAGGGCGATGAGGGTCGAGACCGCCTCCCACAGGTCGTAGGCAAAAAACAGGCCGAACGCCGCCGCGATCGTGAGGGATAGAAAGCCGTAGCTTCTCGGGCTTTTCCCTTCGAGAGCCTCGGGGAACGTGGTGTCAGTCATCTCAGACTCCCAACAGAAGCGGCCACGGAAGCGTAGCGACGAGACCCGCGAGCAAGAGCAGAAGTCGCACGACCGGGCGACGCCCGCGCGTGAGGTAGAGCACCGCGCCGAACCAGATGGCGGGGCTCGCGATCGCGAGAAACTCCCCCAGCTGGAACATGATCTCGGCGAGCAGGTCGCCCTGGGTCAGGGTCGATCGCGTCACGGTGATCACCCAGCCGACGGTGTAGATCAGGTAAAACCCGGCGAGGATGCCGTACGTGACGAGAAGCGGCGCGGGCATGGGCCTGGCGGCGTCGGAGGCACTGTCGTCGACCTCAACCTGCTCCTCGGGGTCTGCGCGTTTGAGTGGCTCGGGGTTGAGTCGATCGTCACCCGCCCAGGCGAGGGCCTCAGAGTCGTCGTCGATGTCGGCCGTCATCGATTCAGTCGCAGCTCGATGACCTCGACAACATACGGGAAGAGTGGATGACTCGGCTCAAGTCCCGTGATGGTCTCGGCCAGGGCATCCGCCGGCGCCCCGCCCGAGAGCAACGCCTGCAGTTCTACGCTCTCGGCATCTTCTTCGACATCGAACCGAAGCGCTGCTCCGACAGCGTTGAGCAGGTTCCACACCTCAAGGCCGCGCTCGGCGAGCTCTGCCGCGGGACCAATGAACCGCTCGTGACGCGACAGCTTGCGCAATGGACCGCGGCCGACGCGCTCACACGTGTCGGGCAAGGCGGGGTTCGAAATGCGCTTGAGCGTCTTCTCGATGTAGGCCTGCTGTTCGTCGGGATCGAAGCCGTGCTTGACCACGAGCAGTTCTTTGGTCTCGGCGAGCACGGCGCGGATCTCGGCCTGCAGCTCGGGAGTCGCGAGCGCCTCACGAATCGAGACCCAGCCACGGTCGATGCCGTGGTAGGCCGCCGCTGCGTGCGCCGTGTTGACGGTGAAGAGCTTGCGCTCGATGAATGGCTCGAGGTCGTCGACCCAGGTGATGCCGTAGATGTCGGGCAGTTGCTTGCCGCTCCCTTCGAGCGCCTCAGGGAACGGGGACTTGTCTACGACCCACTCAAAAAACGACTCGATCGTGACATCCAGCCCACCCGACTGCTCGGGCACGATGCGGTCGATCGCACAGTTCGCGAAGATCGCGTTCGTCGCGGGGTCGTGCTTGCGCACCTCAGCAGCAAGCATGTCGGTGCCGCCGATCGCGTTCTCGCAGGCGATCACCACGAGCGGCTCGCTGTTCTCACGAGCCGCAAGTCCCTTCGCGATTACGGGCGCAACAAACTGCAGGATGCGCGCGCCGACCGCGGTCGTGACGACATCGGCCGATGCGATGGCCGCTATGACGTCGGCCTCGTGACTCTTCGAGTTGATCGCGCGGTAGTTGTCGACGATCTTGGTGACGGCTCCTTCGCCGACCTCGATCACCAGGTAGCTCGGCTGTTTCTGCAAGGCACCAATGAGCTCTTCGCTCACGTCGGCAAAGACGACTTCGTACCCGCTTTCGTGCAAAAACTGCGCGACGAAGCCACGCCCAATATTCCCAGCCCCGAAGTGCACCGCTGTCTTGGTCATGAGCCGATCCTACGGCGGTCAGTTGGGTATACTCATTGTTCTCGGGCCGTGTGCGGGAGTAGATTTTCCAGCCTCACACCTCAGGGCACCGCACCCTCCGGGGCCACGGCAACGAAGGCGGAAACCATGTCAACACCCGTAACTCAGGCCAGCGGCGGAGCAGTAGATGGCAAAGGGCTCAAGGGCGGAGCCCTCGGGCTGCTCTCGAGCGTGGTGGTGGGCGTCGCGTCTACCGCCCCCGCGTACAGTCTCGCGGCGAGCCTCGGTTTCATCGTCGCGAGCGGTGGCGCCCTCCTCGCAGGAGTGAAGGCCCCCGGCATCGTGCTGCTCGCGTTCATTCCCATGTACCTCATCGCGGTCGCCTACCAGGAGCTCAACAAGGCCGAGCCCGACTGCGGCACCACGTTCACCTGGGCATCCCGCGCGTTCGGCCCGATCACCGGGTGGATGGGCGGCTGGGGCATCATCGCCGCCGACGTGATCGTCATGGCCAACCTCGCCCAGATCGCTGGCTCGTACTCGTTTACCTTCGTGGGACAGCTGGGCGTTCCCGGCGTCGCGGAACTCGCCGACAGCACCCTGTGGTCGACAGTGGCCGGCCTCGCCTGGATCGCGATCATGACCTACATCTGCTACCGCGGTATCGAGATCTCGGCCCGGCTGCAGTACGTGCTGCTGAGTGTCGAGGTGGTCGTGCTCATCCTGTTTGCCGTCTTCGCCCTCGTGCGCGTGTACTCGGGCACTGCCGAGAGCTACTCCATCATGCCGAGCCTCGACTGGTTCAACCCGTTCACCCTCGACTTCGGCTCGATCATCGCTCCCGCCATGCTCACCGCGATCTTCATCTACTGGGGATGGGACACCGCCGTGAGCGTCAACGAGGAATCGGATGACCCGGCCAAGACGCCCGGGCGTGCCGCCATCCTCAGCACGGTGCTGCTGCTCGTGACGTACACGCTCGTGACCGTCGCCGCCGTCTCGTTCGCGGGCGTCGGCACCGAGGGCATCGGGCTTGGCGCAGAAGGCAACGCGGATGACGTGTTCTCGGCCATTGGTCCTGAGCTGTTCGGTGACAGCGTGATCGGGCACATCTTCCTGCTGTTGCTCGCCGCCTCGATCCTGACCTCGGCTTCTGCATCCACCCAGACAACGATTCTGCCGACCGCGCGCACCACCCTCTCGATGGCCGTCTACAAGGCTGTGCCGGCCAAGTTCGCGCGCATCCACCCGAAGTTCCTCACGCCGACCTGGTCGACCATCGGCATGGGAATCGTCTCGGCCGCCTTCTACCTGATCTTCACACTCATCAGCCCCGACCTGCTGAGCGCTCTCATCGGGTCCATCGGCCTGATGATCGCGTTCTACTACGGGCTGACCGGCTTCGCATGCGTCTGGTACTACCGCAAAACGCTCACCTCGTCGTTCCGCAACTTCATCATGCGCGGGCTCTTCCCGCTCGCGGGCGGGCTCATGCTCGCGGCCGTGTTTGGATACGGGCTCGTGCAGTTCGCGACCCCCGATTGGCTCGTCGACAGCGACGGCAACAACATCACGATCTTCGGGATCGGGGCAACCGCCGTCGTGGGAATCGGCGCCCTCGTGATCGGCGCTGTGCTCATGGGCATCTGGGCGATCCGCCAGCCCGACTTCTTCAGGGGCAAAACGCTCACCAAGCGGTCCGACGATCTCGTGCTTGCGCCGGGACTCGGGCGTCAGGCCACCTTCGGCCTGCCCGACTCAGGCCGCATGCCCGAGGTGATAGCGCCCGACCTGTCGAACCTGCCCGAGGGGCAAACCGCGCTCGATGCGGTCACCGGGGAAGAGATCCCCCGGCATCGCAAGACTGACGACGACTAGACGCGGTTGCGGCGACGCCTGATCGCGGCGCCCGCGATGAGCCCGCCACCCAACAGGATGACTCCGCCCGCGATCGCGGCCGGAACCGCGGTCTCGGCAATGTTCACGCCTGTGTTGGGAAGTGCCTGCCGCACAACCGGCTCGTCGTCGATGACGGGCGGGTCGGGATCAACCGGGGGGTCGACGGGCGGGTCTACAGGCGGATCTACCGGCGGGTCGACAGGAGGATCCACGGGAGGGTCGACCGGAGGATCTACGGGAGGGTCGACTGGCGGGTCGACGGGAGGCGCTGCGGAGATGACCGGGGCGAAGGTGCCCAGGCTGCCGAAGACACCATCGCCCGCGACATCCGGAAGGCTGTTGAAGACGAGACCGAAGAGCTGATCGCCTGTGGTGAAGTCGGCGTTGTCGGAGGTGATCGTGTGAGTGCCGTCGGTAACGCACCAGTCCCCCACAAGCTCACCGCTCGAGAACGTGCCGAAGAAGTAGGTGGGTGCGGGCTGCGCCTCGACCGTGTAGCTCCAGATCTCGTCACCAACCGTCTGGGTGATCGTGGTGTCGACCGAGCCGAACGTTGCGCGCCACCGCCCGCTGTAGTCGACGACTCCCAGGCCGCACTGTGCTGCAGCCTCATCGCTCGGAACCTCGGCGAACTCGATCGACTCGACGGGAGCGACAACGACCGCGTAGTAACGCTGCACGGTGGGGTCATTCAGGAACGAGACCACGGGGGTGATGGGCGACAGGGTCGGAACGCTGGAGTCACTACTGAGGTAGGTATCAATCGCGTCCTGGTCGAGCGTTGTCGAGAAGGCGTCGGCGTCGAGCTCTTCGAGCGACACGAAACCTTCGGGAAACTCGACGGTGGGGTCATCCTCATCGGCGACGATGCTGAACTCGGCCTTGCCCAAGCCGTACTGAGGCACGCAGTTCTGGTACCAGTTCGTGGTGATCTTGCCGGTTGCGTCTACCTGCGCGTTCATGTCGGTGCACGGGTCGGTAGCGGTCGGCAACCCCGCCTGCGCGGGAGCACCGACCATGGTGGCCGAGGCCAGACCAAGCACGGAAGCGCCTACGGCGGCAAGCGTCTTATTCAAGAGTCCCCCAGAGATGGCCCGATACGGGTCAGGAACGGCAGAACGGATGTGCCGTGGGCACGACAATAGCAGCATGAAGACCGCCAGGAACGCGCTTTACATCCGCCGGGGAAAGTTGTCGTCGGGGCTGTGGAACGTCAGCGCTTTCGGACAGGATGCTGCGGCCGACGGAACCCTGCAGCACGGCGGAGATGAGCCCGACTACGAGGCCGCGTGGCGGGTGTCGGAACCTGCCGCCGGGCTCGTTCACGTGACTGTGGGCAGCTACCTGATCCCCTCGCCGCCGGCGCTCTGGTACGTCTGGGTCGACGAGCCGAAAGCTGCTCCAGCGGCGACCAATCTCGTCGCATTCGGCGGAGACCGGTTCGCGCCCGGAACGATCATCAACCGCTACACGTTCGCAACCGCGGGTGTATCGAACGGCGACCAGGCGGGCGCGGTGCGCTGGTATCCCGCCGACGGGCAGGTGCACCAGGTGTACGTTTCGACCGCGTGGCGTCGCAAGTTCGTGGCGTCAACGATGCTCTACGTGGCCGATGCCTTCCACCAGGCCAACGGGTGGGAGGGGCGACTGCACGGCGACGGACGCCGCACGGCCCTCGGCCAAATGCTCGTCGCTGGGCTGCGTCATCCCAACCGGGCGAAGCAACTCACGCAGCAGATGCCGCCGATGGACGAGGGCGACTACTCGGCGGCGGACGAGTAAACCCCCGTCGTGCTCACCAGCTTCGGGTGCTGAAACTCGACCCGAGCCGTGAACTCGTCGTCTGACTCTGAGTAACGGCCCTGCAACCCCGACTCCACGATGCGCCACGGGCGAGCGTTGGAGGGCGTGGTCGCGAGTCCGTTGTCAGGCAGGAACTGCCGATAGTCGTAGTCGAAGCTGTAGCTCGCGGCGAGGCGCACCGAGCGGGTATCGACGGCTATCGCTCCCGCGTCGAGGTCGAGCTGGAGCATCCGGAAAAATCCGGTGGCGCGCTCGCCCGTGTGAGTGCGGAACTCCTGGTAGTCCGCGAGCAGTTCCACCACCGTGTGACCCTCGATGCCGCCCGCGTTCTCGGTGACGAGCTGACCGATGCCGTGGAAGTGCCCGGACAGCACGACGACGACGTTGCGGTTGGGGGCAACGACCCGATCCCACAACTGCTGGCCACGCGACACCCAGCGCGAGTTCGCGGAGCGGTGCGCCGACTCGTCGAGCGTCTTCGGCATGACGTGCTCGTGGGTGGAGATGATCACGTTGAATTCCGGGTGGCTCGTGACGATCGTCTCCGCCCAGGCGATCTCGCGCTCACCATAGGCGTACGGCAGGGAGAGCATGAGAAAGCGCGTGCCGTTCTGCTCGAAGGTGGAGAAGTTTGAGCTGTTGTCGCCCGGCGCGATCGACCCGCCGTACCACGCGGTTTGCTCATAGCGGCTGGGCGGGAAGTATTCGTTGAAGAGGTCGTTGCTCACGCCGCGCTTGTTGTCGTGGTTGCCCGGCAGCACGCTGTTGGGAATGCCGGCGTCATCGAGAATCGACTGGATCGCGGATGCCCGCTCGAACTCGGTGCGCGCCCTCGTCTGGTTCTGGTCGGGGTCGACCCAGTTCTGGATGAGGTCGCCGGTGTGGGTTGCAAAGGCGATCTTGCGGTCAGCGGCGTTGTCGGCGATCCAGCTGACGAGCTGGCCGTAGACCTCGGGATAACTCTCCGAGAGGTACTGCGTGTCGGTGATGTGGGTGATCGCGAGGTCGTAGCTTGCGGGATCTTCCAGCTGCCCGTCGCCCGCGGTCGTGAGGCTCGGCTCGGTGCGCGGGCCGTCTTGCACAAGCAGGGTCACTCGGCCATCAATCACGTCGCTCGCCTCGAGCTCGCCCTGCAGTTCGGTGGTGCCCGCGTCGAGCGGGCGCCAGGATCCGTTCCAGACCGAGAGCTGCAGTTCGTTGCGCCCCGCGCTCGAGCCCGCCCAGCCGACCGTCGACCCGACCGTGAGGGTCGCGGCGTCGAGCACGAAGCGCTGGTACGGGTAGCCGAAGGAGTCGTCGGCGACTGCTCCCGGTGCGGTGGGGTCAAGTGCCGTCTCGTTCTCCCCCGCCAGCGTCGCGAGGGGTGCCGCGCTCACGCCCGACCATGCCTCGACCACGGTAGCTGCGGTCGTCGGTGCCTCGCGGTAGAGCGTGACTGCACGGGTGCGTGCGCCCATCGCCGCGGTCGATGCCGTGACGACGCGCGCGGTCGGATCGGTGACAGGCAGAAGGTCGATCACTCCGGGGGTCGCCTCCGACACGAGAAAGTCGTCGGCGTCAGAACCCGTGAACTGGGCGCGCTGGAAGGTTTCGGCGAGCATCCGGTCGGGGAGGTAGGTCGTGAGGCTCGCGCCCTTGGTGCACGGGCTGTCGATGACGTTGCTCGAGTCCATCTCGTTCGCGGCATAGACCCCGACGCTGTCGATGCGGCGGCCCGCGGCATCCGTCACCCAGATGCCCGTACCCAGAAAGTTGAGGCTCGCCGAGTAGGTCTGCTGCGCTGCGGATGCCGCGGCCGTTCCCTCGCGCGCGACCAGGAAGACCGCTCCAGGTGCCAGCTGCGTCTCGGCGGGCACGGTGAACTGCGTTTCGCGGCTTCTCATTCCGTCGGCCTCGCAGCGCCGCACGGTGTAGCCGCCGATGTCGACGGTCGCGTCTCCGTAGTTGCCGAGCTCGATGTAGTTGCGCTGCACGCTGCCCGCCGGCATGCCCTCGGTGGACGGGTCGGTCGCGAGCTCGCTGATGGCGATCGGCCCGTAGCTGAAGGGCTGCGCGGCGACGCTCTTCTCGACGGTCGCGTTGGGCGCGCCGGGCGTGCGCGGCGCGATGATGTAGGCACCGCCGCTGCGCTGGTACGACTCCCCTGCGACGGCGTCGAGGCGGGCCGGCAGCTTCTCGTCGCCGTTCTGACAGGCGCTGTCGTCGTGGGATGACACGCTCAGTCGGTCGACAAGTCGCCCCTGCTCCGACTGCAGGAGCACCCCGAAGCTCACGTCGGCAAGGGAGTGTTCGATAGTCGCATTCGCTTCGCCGACGAAGCCGTGCCCGGCGATGAGCCAGCGACCGCCCGCAGGAATGGTCGTGCCCTCCGCGATCGTGAGCTCGTGGGTGTCTGCGGTGAGTCGCCCCGCGGCCGTGCAGCGGTACAGCTCCCAGCCGCCGATGTCGGCCGTCGTGTCGCCCGTATTGAGCAGCTCGATGAACTCGTCGTCACCGCGAGTCGGTCCGGATGACGCGACCTCGTTGATCACGACGCCCGTCACCTCGCGAGTCGGCTCCCGAGTCGCGTTCTGCTCGCCGATGGTGGCCGGGGCAACGATGAACTGGGTTGCGCTCGTGCGCTGCCACGACTCGCCCGCAGCAAAATTCAGGCGGTTCGGCAGGTTGTCGCCGCGAGTGCACTCGCTCTGGGTGGGCCACGGCGTGTTCGGGTAGACGCCCACGGCATCCACCAGCTGGGCATCCGCCGATTCCAGGTACAGCCCGAAGCCGGTCGCGCCATAGGGCTGCGTGATGTGAGCGTCGCCCGGCAGACCGATCTTCGACACGGTGTAGATCTCGCCGGGGGCGAGGGTGACGCCCGTCAGGTCGGACTCGGGGCGACCCACGTTGCTGCGAAGCCCCTGCGGGCTGCATCGGAACACGTGCCATCCCGTGAGGTCGACCGTCTCGTCGCCGAAGTTGCGCAGCTCGAAGAAGCTGTCCGAACTCGAGGAGGGCCCGCCATTGGCGAGCTCATTGATGAGGATGCTCGGGCCATCGTCTGCCGCGGCCGTCGCCGCAACTCCCCCGACGGTGAACGTAGACACGAGCAAGATGGCAAGCGAGGCCCTGAGCACGCGGCAACGATCCCGCGACCATGTGAACGGATGGCATCAATGGGGTGTCGTGTCGGTGTCGATGTGGGCGAAGTTTGTCGAGGTCGATCTCGCCGCTCTGTGAGCCCAACAGGGGTGTACATATATTCGAATGTCTGATACAATTAGGGCATGACGATCGCTTCTGTGGTCGTGCCGGATACCACGTCTTTACACGCCCTCCCCGAGGGTGAATTGCTCGCTCTTGCTCGCGAGATTGCCGATGCCCGTCGTCGGTTCGATTCCGCCGCAGCAGCGGTGTCCGGCGAGATCAAGCGGCGCTCGCACCCCGATCTTGGCTCTCAGGGGCTCGCTCAGCGCACCGGAGCGCGAACGCCCGAGAAGCTTGTGCAGCAGCTCACGGGGGTGACCCACAGCGAGGCTCGCACTCTCGTGCGCGTGGGCGATGTTCTCTCCGGTTCGTCGCCGTGGTTGGCTGCGGTTGCGACGGCCGTGCAGAATGGCACACTGCCCGTCGCCGCGGCCGAGTCAATCAGTTCTGGCCTCGGCGCTCCCTCGGCTCATGTTGCCGCGGATGATCTGGCCGATGCCGCAGCGCGATTGGTCGAGTGCTCCACCTCGGTGACGCCTGAGCGCTTAGCCACCACGGCGCGCGCGGTGCGCGACGCGCTCGACGCCGAGGGCGTCGCTGATCGAGAGGCGAGTCTGCGAGAGCAGCGGTACCTCAAGCTGATATCCCAAGCCAACGGTCTCACCAGAATCGTCGGGTTGCTCGCGCCGGAGCAGGCCGCGATCGTTGTCGCGGCCGTCGATGCGGTCACCTCGCCGCGTCGCGGTGGTCCGCGGTTCGTTGACCCCGCCGACATCGAGCGCGCCGAGCGCATCGTCAACGATTCGCGCACGACCGACCAGCTCGCAGTCGATGCATTGGTCGACATGGTGACGATCGCGACGAGAGCCGACAGCGGCCGCGTCTTCGGATCGAAGGCGCCGACCGTTCGCATGCACGTTACCCTCGCCGAGTTCGAGGCCCGTAAGGGCGCCGCAACAATCGAAGGTCAGTCGGTCGCCGTCTCAATCGAGACGATCGAACGCAACATGTGCGCCACCGGCTACCTGCCGATACTTTTCCACGCAGGGCAGCCGCTAGACGTCGGCCCCAGCCAGCGCCTTTTCACCTATCGCCAACAGCAGGCGCTCGCGGCGCGAGACGGCGGATGCATGTGGCCGGGGTGCGATCGACCACCCTCGTGGTGCGAGTCTCATCACATCATCGAATGGCGGCACGAAGGTCCGACCGATATCGAGAACGGCATCCTGCTGTGCCGGCACCATCACCTGCTCCTGCACAACAACGCCTGGCGCATCACTCACGACCGAGGCGACTATCGGCTCGTTCCCCCGGTGAGCGTCGACGCACAGCAAAAGCCGGTGCGGATGGGGCGGCAATGAGGGGCGCGGGGCGCGGGGGTGCGGGGGCGCGGAGGCGCGGGCGCTGCTGGGGGCTGGCGCTGCATTGCGCGGGCGCTGCAGGAGCGCTGGCACTGCAGTGCGCGAGCGCTGCGGGGGCGCGACAGGCGTCGACAGGTAGAGTCCGACCATGACGGATGCGACTCACGAACCGCCCCACGACCGACCGAACGACAACAAGACCTACGAACAGTACGGCGAAGATCGCGCCAAACTCAACGCCCTCAAGGTGCCGATGAAGGCGACCTTCGCGCTGTCGGGGGTGGAGCAGGATTACCGCGTGAGCCAGAAGGTCGAGTACCTGCTCGGCATGGTCGGGCACCTGCTCAAGCGCGTCGAAGAGCTCGAGGCGCAGGCCCCAGAGCGCGAGGGGCGCGAGGCGAGCTAGTTGTTTGCGGTTTGCCAGTAGCCCGGCCGGTGGCTCGACGAGGTAGCGGCTCGACGAGTTGCAGCCCGACGAGGCGGCAGCGCTCGGCGCTGGTCGTACAGCTAGCGCATCCGGCGCGCACCGAAGAGCTTGTCGCGCTGGCGATCCGGCAGCCGCGCTATGAGGGCAGAACCGATCGCGGCATCGCGCCCCACCGTGTAACGCGTCTTCGGCTTCTTCGCGGTCAGGGCTTTCTCGATCACCTTCGCGACCTCGATGGGTGGCAAGCCATCCGCTGCCGCCTTCGCCGCCATCCGACGAGCGCCCGCGATCTTCTCGCCGTACATCTCGTCCACCTCGGTGGGCAGCCCCGCGAGCATCCGATCGGAGTTGGCTTGCGCGGTTCCCCAGATGGGAGTCGCGATCTGGCCCGGCTCGATCGCAATCGCCTCGATGCCCCACGGCGCCAGCTCCTGCCGAAGCACGTGAGTGATCGCCTCGAGGGCAAACTTCGACGCGTTGTAGGGCCCGAGCATCTGGCCCGCAATCAGACCACCGATCGAGGTCACATTGATGATGCGTCCCCGCGCCAACCGCAGCAGCGGCAGCACGGCCTGGGTCACGGCGAGCTGGCCGACCACGTTCACCTCGAGCTGGTAGCGCAGGTCGTCGATCGGAACGAACTCGAGCGGAGCGGCCGACGCAATTCCTGCATTGTTGACGAGCCCGGCGAGACCCGCATCACCCACGCGCTCGGCGATAAAGGCGGCGACCTCAGCGATCTGCTCGGGTTTCGTCACATCCAGCAGCACAGGAACGATTCCGGATGCCGCCGCCGCGAGCGCCTCGCCGTCGACCGCCTTGCGCACCCCCGCAAACACGGTGAAGCCATCTCGCTGAAGCAGCAACGCGGTCTCGCGACCGATTCCGGTGGAGGCGCCGGTGACAAGCACTGCGGCTCCGTTTGCTAGTGCTGGGCGCTCAGTCATGCCCCCGAGCTTACGAGCCGCTCCACGTAGCCGGTAGCGGGAGCAGCCTGCAGCGACGCGAGCGAGCCGCGCTGGGTGGCACGCCCGGCCTCGACCACCACGACATCGTGGGCGAGCGCTGCGACGTCGTCGAGCGCGTGAGTCACCACGATCGCGATGCCTCCCCAGTCGGCCAGGTGGCTCGCGAGCTCGGCACGAACATCGGGCCGCAACTCGGCGTCGAGCGCGGCGAGCGGCTCATCGAGCAGCAGCACATCGGGCGATGCGGCGAGGGCACGCGCGAGGGCCACGCGCTGGGCCTGGCCGCCCGACAACTCAGCGGGGCGCCGGGCGGCGAACCTGTCGAGCGACAGGCGCTCGAGCCATCCCGCTGCGATCTCGCGCGAAACGGACCGGCCCGCCCCCACCGACCGGGGACCGAAGGCGACATTGTCCAGCACGGTCAGGTGCGGAAAGAGCAGGTAGTCCTGAAACACGTAGCCCACCCGGCGCTGCTCCACCGGCAGGTGATCGAGCACGCGATCGCCAACCGTGATCGTGCCGGCGTTCTCGTGCAACCCCGCTATGGCACCGAGAGCCGTCGACTTGCCCGCCCCGTTCGGTCCCACGAGCGCCAGTGTTCGACCGGGTAACGCCTCCAGGTCGAGCTCAAGGTCGAAGTTACCCCGTTCGACGCGCACGTGCGCGCTCAAGCCGCTCATCGAACCAGCCCCGGAACCCAGCGGTCACGCAATCCGACGAGAACGGCAACCGACACGACCATGAGCAGCAGCGACAGAGCGATCGCCGCATTGGGGTCTCGCTGCAACTCCAGGTAGACGGCAATCGGCAGAGTCTGCGTCACACCGGGAAAACTGCCCGCGAACGTGATCGTCGCCCCGAACTCACCGAGCGACCTCGTGAAGCACAGCAGAGCGCCCGCGGCGACGCCCGGCGCAACGAGCGGCAGGGTCACGCGGCGCAGCACCGTCCAGCGCGAAGCACCGAGAGTCGCTGCGGCAACCTCAAACCGGCGATCGGATGCCCGAACCGCACCCTCGACGGCCAGCACCAGAAACGGCATCGCAACGAACACCTGGGCGATCACGACCGCCGCGGTCGAGAACGGAATCTGGAACGGCAGAAACTGCCCGATGAGTCCCCTGCGCCCGAGCAGCAGCAACAGGGCAACCCCTCCGACGACCGGCGGCAACACGAGCGGCACCGTGACGAGCGCGCGCAACAGGCGCCGCGGCACGGCCGGCCACTCGGCAGAGCGAGCGAGAACCAGAGCGAGCGGGATGCCCAGTACGAGGCTCACGACAGTCGCAATCGCTGCCGTGCCGAGCGAGAGCAGCAGCGCCTGCACGACGTCGGTGCGGCTCAGCAGCTCAGGCAGCTGCGCCCACGGCGCGCGCACGACGAGCGCCACGAGCGGCAGCCCGAGCAGCGCGATGGCCAGCCCCGCCGGAATCCACAGCGCCGGAGCCAGAAAGCCGCGGCGCTGCACGTTAGGGCGCACCGAAGCCCGCGTCTGACAGCACCTGCTGGCCGGCATCCGACAGCACGAAGGCCACGAATGCGGCCGCCACGTCGCTGTCGGTGATCGCCGCGATCGGGTAGCTGCCGATGGCGGTCGCCGCCTCGTCAACGTCGATGCCGTCAACAGCGTCGCCCGCCGCGAGCACGTCGGTGCGGTAGACCAGCCCCGCGTCCACCTCGCCAAGCGCGACCTTCGTGAGCACCGCCTTGACGTCTTGCTCGTAGGTGTCGACGGATGGCACGACGCCTGCGTTATCCAGCACCGACTTCGATGCCGCACCGCACGGCACCTCCACGGCGCACAACGCGATCGCGAGGTCGGCGTTGGCGAAGTCGGCGAGACCCGTGACCTTGCCGGGATTGCCGGCGGGCGTGGCGATCTCGAGAGTGTTCGTTGCGAACACTGTGGGGTCGATCGCGAGGTCTCCGATGGCATCCATCGTCGACGGGCTTGCTGCGGCGAAGACGTCGACGGGTGCGCCCTCCGAGATCTGGGTGGCGAGGGCAGAGCTGCCCGCAAAGTTGAGCACGACCGTGACATCCGGATGCTGCGCCTCGAACTCATGGGCTATCACCGGGAACGTGTCGGTGAGCGACGCCGCGGCAAACACCGTCACGGTGCCGGAGAGTGCCTCGTCCGACGGCGTGGACTCGGCAATGGTGGGGGCACAGCCCGCGAGCGCGAGCACGAGCACGGCGGCGACGGCGGCCGGCATCGCGGCGCGGGTGGCCGTCACCGCGGCGCGGGCGGCGGGCACCGCGGCGGCAACGGCAGCGGCGGCGGGCACGAAGGCCCGTCTCACGGCAGCTCCACCACGACGTTGGTGGCCTTGACGCTCGCGGTGGCAAGGCTTCCCGGTTCGAGGCCCAGCTCCGTTGCGGCCTCCGAACTCATGAGCGACACGATGCGGAAGGGGCCCGCCTGCAGCTCAACCTGCGCCATGACCGTGTCTTTCGTCACCTTGGTGACGATGCCGGTGAGGCGGTTGCGTGCCGAAGCGCGCGACGTGGGGAACGCTTCATCCAGCGCCGTCTCCGCGGCGATTTCCTGGGCGAGCGCCGCGAGCTCGGCCCCACGAATTGTCGACGGGATGCCCGGCAGCAGAGTGAGCCGGCCACCGTCGGCCCAGCGACGCACGGTGTCGTCACTCACCCCGAGCAGGGCGGCGGCCTGTTTGACGGTGAAATCCGTCATGATCGATCCGTTTTTGCGGTCATAGACACGGATTCTAGCCGCTTTTGCGAAAACGGGCGTGCGCGCAATCGGGCTGCGAGAATCGTGGGATGGATGCCCGCTACTCCCGCCAGATCGCGTTGCCGGGTTTCGGCGTTGACGCACAAGAGAAACTGCAGCGCGCACGCGTGCTCGTGATCGGAGCCGGCGGCCTCGGCAGCACGGTGATCCCGGCGCTCGCGGGTGCGGGGGTCGGAACCCTCGGCATCATCGATGATGACCGCGTCGAGCTCACCAACCTGCACCGCCAGCACATCCATTCCGTCTCCGACATCGGCCGCAGCAAGACCCTCTCGGCCGTCGACGCGGTAGCTGCCCTCAACCCCACAACCCTCGTGGTTGCGCGACAGGATCGCCTCACCGCGTCAAACGCGCTATCGATCTTCGCGGAATACGACCTCGTGATCGATGGCAGCGACAACTTCGTGACGCGCTACCTCGCCAACGATGCGGCGAGCCTGTCGAGCATCCCGCTCGTCTGGGGCTCGGTGTCGCAGTTCGGCGGCCAGGCGAGCGTGTCGTGGGCGCAGCGCGGTCCCACCTACCGCGACCTCTTTCCTGTCTCGCCGCCGCCGGGCGCTATCCCCAGCTGCGAGGCGGGCGGCGTGCTGCCCACGACCGTCGGGGTGATCGGCTCGATCATGGCCAACGAGGCCATCAAGATCATCACGGGAATCGGCTCGCCGCTCATCGGCCGCGTCACGCTTTACGACGCGCTCACGGGCGGATTCCGCGAGCTCGAGTACGCGGCCGACCCCTCTGCAGCTGCCGTAACCCGGCTCATCGACTACGAAGCCTTCTGCGGCCTCGACTCCCTCAGCCCCGCCGAGCTGTCGGTGCGCACCGACGAGTACACCCTGCTCGATGTGCGAGAGCCGTGGGAATCCGAGATCGCGAGCATCCCCGGTTCGATCCTCATCCCCCTCGGCATTCTCTCGTCACACCTCGACGCTCTCGACCACGAGGTGCCCGTCATCGTCTACTGCCACCACGGCGTGCGCTCGGCAAGCGCCCGCCAGCTGCTCGCCGACAACGGCTTCACCGCGAGTCACCTTGCCGGCGGAATTGATGCGTGGTCACGCGACGTCGACTCGACCCTGGCACGCTACTGACCATGACGAGCGTCGACGAGCACGCGGCCCACATCGCGAGCCTCCTGGCCTTCGAGCCCTCGGCGCAGCGCGTCGCACTCGACGACGCCCTGGGTCGTGTGACCGCGAGCACCGTGCTCTCCCCCGTCGACCTGCCGTTGTTTCGCAACTCACAGATGGACGGCTTCGCCGTGCGAGCGGCGGATGTCGCCCCAGCGCCGATAACACTGCCGATCGTCGGCGAGGTGGCGGCCCGACCCTCGTCGCCACTCACACTCGCCCCGGGCACCGCGGTGCGCATCATGACGGGTGCCCTCGTTCCCGAGGGCGCCGACGCGATCGTGCCCGTTGAAGACACGACCACCGACGCCAACGAGGTCACGATCGGCCGGGCGCGATCGGCGGGCGAGTACGTGCGAGAGCGTGGCAGCGACGTACGCGCGGGCGACGAACTGCTGCCCGCAGGTCTCCGGCTCGCCTCCCGCCATCTTGCCGTGCTCGCCGCGGCGGGACTCGCGAGCGTTGATGTGCTGAGCCCCATCCGGGTTGCCGTGCTCACCACGGGATCCGAACTGGTTGACCCCGGGGCAACTCCCTCTCTTGGCCAGGTCTTCGATTCGAATGGCACCGCCCTGGTCGCCGCTGTGCACGCATCGGGCGGGTCGGTTACGTATCGCGCTCACGTGGCCGACGACGTTGCCCTCATGACTGACGCGCTGGTGGTCGCGGCGGCCGGGGCCGACCTCATCCTCACGTCCGGCGGAATCTCCATGGGTGAGTACGAGGTCGTGCGCGAGACCCTCGAACCCCTCGGAGCTCGGGTCGGTCACGTGGCCATGCAGCCCGGCGGGCCGCAGGCCACTGCGGTGTTCGAAGGTGTGCCCGTGGTGTGTTTTCCGGGCAATCCTGTGAGCACCCAGTTGTCGTTCGAGGTGTTCGTGGCACCCGTGCTGCGACGGCGTGCGGGTCTGCCGACGGCCACCCGCGAACGGCGCACCCTCACCACGGCAACGGCGTCCGTCGCCGGCAAGCGCCAATTCCTTCGCGGTCGGACGGGTGACGGCGGCACGGTGGCCCTCGTCGCCGGGCCGGGGTCGCACCTCGTGGCTGGTCTCGCTGCATCCGATTGCCTGATTGTGGTTGCCGAAGAGGTCACCGCTCTGAATGCGGGCGATCTCGTGGAAACATGGGCTTTGTGACTGAGTTCTCCCACCTCGATTCCGACGGCCGTGCCCGCATGGTCGATGTCGGCGACAAAGCCGTAACAAAGAGGGTTGCTGTCGCGAAGGGCCGGTTCAGGTCGACAGCTGAGGTGCTCGACCTCGTGCGCCGCGACGGGCTGCCCAAGGCAGACGTTCTCGCCACGGCCCGCATCGCCGGAATCCAGGGCGCGAAGCGCACGAGCGAACTCATCCCGCTCTGCCACCCCATCGCGCTCACGAGCGTGACGGTGGACTTCTTTCTCGATGACGACTCCATCGAGATCACGGCCACGGCCAAGACGACCGGCCAGACGGGCGTCGAGATGGAGGCCCTCACTGCTGTCACCATCGCCGGGCTCACCCTGCACGACATGACGAAGGCCGTCGACCCGTACTCGGTGCTGGGCGACATCCGGCTCGTCGAGAAGGCGGGCGGCAAGTCTCGCCCGACCGTCGTTGCTGAAACCGCGCAGGTTCTCGTCGTCTCGACTTCGTCGGCCGCGGGCACGCGCGATGACACCACCGGGCCGCGCATCGAAGCGTGGCTGCGCGAGCGCGGCTACGCCGTCACACTCACGGTTGCGGCCGACGCGGATGTCGCGGCGGCACTTCAGGCGGCCGTGGCGGCTGGCCCCGCGGTGATCATCACCACGGGCGGCACTGGCCTCAGCCCCACCGACCGCACCCCCGAGGCGACCCGACCCCTGCTTGATCGCGAGTTGCCGGGTGTTGCCGAGGCTATTCGCGCGCGCGGACTGCCGCACGTTCCCCGGGCGGCCCTGAGCCGCGGACTCGCGGGAACCGCGGGCGACACCGTGATCGTCAACCTGCCCGGCTCGACCGGCGGGGTGAAAGACGGGCTCGCGGTGCTCGACGAGCTGCTCGAACACCTTGTCGCCCAGATCGCGGGCGGCGGCGCGCATGAGTGATCCGGCTGCGGGGCCTGTCGAGACGCTCGCCCTCATCTCCGACGAGCCCCTCGACGCGGCGCCCCTCGACGCATTCGTGCTGACGAGCGCCAACGGCGCACTCGTCACCTTCCGTGGCATCGTTCGCGACCATGACCACGGCGAGGCGGTGTCGGCTCTCGACTACGAAGCCCATCCCGACGCCCAGCGCTTTCTCGAGGAATGCTGTGCGGAGATCGCCGCGGCAACCGGCCTGAGGGTCGCCGCGGCACATCGCACGGGATCGCTCACGGTCGGCGATACCGCGCTCGTGGCATCCGTCGCCGCACCCCACCGTGCCGAGGCGTTTGCCGCCTGCGAGAAGCTCGTCGAGCTCATCAAGCACCGCGTGCCGATCTGGAAGCGCCAGCACCTTGCCGGCGGAGTTACCGAATGGGTGGGACTGTAATGCCCTCTGACCGCAGCCTTCGTCTCATGAACCGGGCGCACCGTCTCATGCTCACGCTGAGCGGCGGTCGTTTCGGCTGGCACGGCAATGGCATGCCTATGCTCGAACTGACGACGACCGGAGCCAAGTCCGGCGAGAAGCGTTCGACGATGCTCAGCTCCCCCATGCGGCTGCACGGCAGCTACATCGTTGTGGCGTCGCGCGGTGGCGACGACACTCACCCCGGCTGGTTTCACAACCTCGTGGCCAACCCGCACGTGTCGGTCGTGCTGCAGGGCGAGCCCGCCGAGCCTTACCTGGCCCGAGTTGCCACCCCGCAGGAGCGCGCCGAGCTGTGGCCACAGATCACGGCGAAGCACCCCAACTACGCGGGCTACCAGAAACGCACCGACCGAGAGATTCCGCTGGTATTTCTCGAGCCCGTCGCCTGAGCGCTAGCCGCCCGCAAAGGGCGGCAATACGTCGACGCGCGCGCCGAGATCCCGAGCATCATCGCGGCTGACCACGCCGTCGACGAGAAACGATCCGGATGCCACGACTCGCGCCATCTCGTCGCCGTAGCGCTCCACGATCGCGGCCTTGAGTTCACCGACCGTGGACACCCCGGCCAGCTGCTCCTCGAGCACGCCCGCGGCCTCCGCAGCGGCGGCAAAGTAGCGCACGCTAACCACCGATGGCCCCCATGCTCCTCACGGGCCGCACGAACGTGGGCAGCGAAATGCCGTGCCCCGCCTGCTTCTTCCACTGCGCCGACTGCCAGAGTGCCGCGATCTGAGCGTCATCCGCCCCGCTGCGCAGCGCTGCGCGCAAGTCGGTCTCGTCGTCGCCGAACAGGCACGAACGCACCGTGCCCTCCGCGGTCACGCGAGTGCGATCGCAGGCACTGCAGAACGAGCGCGTCACCGACGCGATGATGCCCACGGTTGCCGGTCCGCCGTCAACGAGCCATTCTTCAGCGGGGGCCGAGGGGTCGTCGCGGTGCGGCGACGTGAGGGTGAAGCGGGAGCCCAGCACGTCGAGCAGCTCGGTCGCCTCGACCATGTTCTCGCGAACCCAGGTCTCGTCGGCGTCGAGGGGCATCTGCTCGATAAACCGCAACCGGGCACCGTTGGCGAGCGCCCATTCGAGCAGGTCGGCGGCACCGTCGAGGGTGTCACGCATGAGCACCGCATTGATCTTGAGCGGCGAGATTCCCGCGCGCTTGGCGGCCTCGATGCCGGCGAACACCGCGGGGAGTCGATCACGACGGGTGAGCCTCGCGAAGTGGTCACGGTCAACCGTGTCGAGCGAGATGTTGATGCGCGTGAGGCCCGCGGCGACGAGGGCGTCGATGCGCTTGTCGAGCCCAATGCCATTCGTGGTCATCGAGATGCTGGCATCCCCCGCGACGGCGCGCGATAACGAAATAATGTCCACGAGATCGACCCGCATGAGCGGCTCTCCCCCAGTGAAGCGGATGTCGCGCACGCCGAGATCGCGCACGGCGATGCCGACGAGCCGTGCAATCTCCACCGCGGTCAAGACCTGATCGCGCGGGATGACGGGAAGACCCTCGGCGGGCATGCAGTAGGTGCACCGCAGTGAGCACTTCTCGGTCACCGAGATACGCAAGTCGCGCGCGACTCGACCGAACTGGTCTATCAGCTGCGCGGAAGCCATGGTGCAAGCCTAGGCTGTGGCGGAGAGCCCTCCCGCAATCGCGTAAGCGACGAACGACACGATGGGAGCGATTGCCGCGAGCGCCACCCCCACGATGCCGTACACGCGACCGCGTTTCGTCGCGATGGCGATGATGCCGAGCACGATCGCCACGATGCCCACGAGGCTTCCGATCAGAATGTGGGCGCCAATGCTCAATCCCGCGAGTGCCCCCGCGGGCGTCTGACCCGCGTCGTATCCCGCCTCGAATCCGCTCGAGAAGCTGTCGGTGGCGCCCGTGATGCTGCCGAGGGCGATGCCGTTGGCGACCGCCCACACGAGGGAGATGATGAACAGCCCGATCGCCGTGATCATTGACGCGAGCCCGAACCCCTTCTTCTCCGCCGCGGGAGCTGCGACAGGGTAGGCATAAGGGATCTGAGGATTAATCTCGGTCATGGCAGGAAAATAGCATGGCTCTGCCTTGTAGTCTCAATCATGGCCATCTTCTCTCGCGGTTTCTCTGGTCGCCCTCGCGAGTCCAACCCTGACTTGCCTCCGGGCCAATTCCTCACCGAGGACTTTCCCGTGTTGTCTGCGGGACCCACCCCCACAATCGACACTGCCGACTGGTCGTTCACGATCGCAGACGAGACGGGTGCCAAACACTCGTGGACCTGGGACGAGATGCTCGCCCTCGGGGTCGAGGATGTCGCAACCGACATCCACTGCGTGACGCGCTGGTCAAAGCTCGGAACCCATTGGCGCGGCGTCTCGCTCGACAAGCTTTTCGAGGATGTCGAGTCGAGCTACGACTTCACGATGGTGCACTCCTACGGCGGGTACACCACCAATGTGCCCCTCGAGGACCTGCTCGACGGCAAGGCCTGGATCGCCACGGAGTTCGAGGGCGAACCGCTCGAGCCCGACCACGGCGGCCCCGCGCGCCTTCTCGTACCTCACTTGTACTTCTGGAAGAGCGCCAAGTGGGTTCGCGGAATCGTGATGCAACGCGATGACAGCCCGGGGTTCTGGGAGCAGAACGGGTACCACATCTATGGTGACCCGTGGCGCGAGGAGCGCTACTGGTGATGCTTTACCCGAGCAGCGACGAATGAGTTTTCGCGACTGGCTGGTGGGCACCGTGATCGAGACGAAAGAGCTCACGCCGAGCGCCAAGGGCATCGTGCTCGACGTTCCGGGCTGGAAGGGCAGCACCGCCGGCCAGCACGTCGACGTGCGGCTGACGGCGGAAGACGGCTACACCGCGGTGAGGGCCTACTCGCTCGCATCCACCGGGCCGAGTTCCACCGTCGAGCTCGCCGTCGACCTGATCGAAGATGGCGAGGTGTCGCCCTACCTCGTGGGCGAGCTGCGGAAGGGCGATCAGCTCGAGTTTCGTGGCCCACTCGGTCGGTGGTTTGTCTGGAAGCCCGAGATCACCGCGCCTGTGCAGCTGCTCGCGGGTGGTTCGGGAGTCGTGCCCCTTCTCGCGATGATCCGAGCACACGCGGCATCCGGCAGCACGGCGAAGTTCAGGTTGCTGTACTCGGTGCGCGAGCCCGGCGACGTGTTCTACGCCGACGAACTGGCCTCGCTCGAGGGCCCCCTGCTCGAGGTCACCTACGTCTACACTCGCACGGCGCCCGAGGGATGGCCCGTGCCTGCCGGTCGCGTGAGCCGTGAGCTGCTCGCCGAGGCAACCTTCGCCGCGCACGAGAACCCCGCCGTGTTCGTGTGCGGTCCCACCGGATTTGTCGAGGCGGTCGCGACGTGGCTGGTGGAGCTCGGCCACGATCCGGTGACAGTGAAGACCGAGCGTTTCGGAGGCAACTGATGACGAGTCACGTCGACGGCAATGCTCTCGCGGGCCCGCTCTCTGAGTTGTTCCGCGACGACATGACAACGGCGACCGGTCGCTGCGCAGCCTGCGGTGACGTGAGTGTGCTCGCCGAGGCACTCGTGTACGACGCCGCACCAGGGTGGTGCGTTCGCTGCCACCGATGCGGCGAGACCCTCATGACTCTCGTGCGCACCGACGTGCGCCTGCGCGTTGACTTGCGGGGGCTGACGGCGCTCGAGATCACCACCTGATGACCCCGTATCCCCCGGAGCCCTGGTACCTCGGGGGCTCACTGCTCGTCTCAGCGTTTCTCGTTCCCCTCGATCGTCTTCCCGCGGGTTCCATCCCGCGGGGTCGACGCGCGATTCGCTGGCGCGGCAACGCCGTTGTGGGAACCGCCTTCGTCGAGTACGTTCCCGGCGGGGTGCTCGAATACAACGAGTTGCTCGTCGCCGTGCCGAGCCTGGGCGGGCCGCGCGTGACGATCCCCCAGATCTGGGTCGACAGCGCGGCATCGATGGCCGGCGGTCGCGAACTCTGGGGCATCCCGAAGCAGCTCGCCGACTTCGAGCGCACCGACACCTCGACGGGCGCGACCGTCTCCATGGGCTCGGTCGCGTCGCTGACCGCGAGCTATGGCGCCCGCCTGCTGCCGGGGATGACGCAGCTGCCCCTCACAACCATGCAGAGCCTCGACGGCACACGCACCATCTCCCACAACCGGGTCATCGGTCGCGTGAGCGCCCTGCGCGCGGCGTGGACGTTCGATCCCGCCGGCCCCCTCGGCTACCTCGCCGGTCGACAGCCGTTCTTCAGCGCCGCGATCCGCGACGCGTCAATCATCTTCGGAATGGATGTGAAGCGATCATGAGTCCCATCGCAGTCGTAACCGGGGCCGCCCGCGGCATCGGCAAACAGCTCGCAACCGACCTGCTCGCCCGTGGATATCGAGTCGTCATCGGCGACCTCGACCTTGAGGCGACGAAGGCGACGGCCCGCGAGCTCGGCGAGGGCGCGAGTGCCGTGCGGCTCGACGTGACCGACCCGCAGCTCGTCGAGTCCGTCATCGACGAGGTCGAGTCCCAGGTCGGACCGATCGACCTGTGGATCAACAACGCGGGCATCATGCCCACCGAGCCGTTTGCGAAACAGAAGCCCGAGGTATCCCAGCGCATCATCGCGATCAACTACGCGAGCGTCGTCTCGGCGACCGGCCTGATTCTGCCCCGCATGCTCGCCCGCAACACCGGCACGATCGTGAACATGGCGAGCGCGACGGGCATCAAACCGCTTGCGGGCGTTGCCGTCTACTCGGGCACCAAGGCGGCCGTCATCGCCTTCAGCGACGCGCTGCGCCGCGAGCTGCGCACGACCGGTGTGCGCATCACGGTCGTGAACCCCAACCTCGTGCGCACCGCCATGGGCGCGGGCATCACTCCCCCGTCACTGACCGGCTCGGTGTCGGCGTCGGATGTCTCGGCCGCGGTCATGCGGGCGCTCGACAAGAAGCGTTTCTGGGTGGTCGTGCCGCGGCGCCTTGGACCGCTGCTGCGCTTCTCGAAGGCGCTGCCCACGAGCTGGCAGGACTGGATCGACGACCGCGCGGGAAGCGACAGCATCGGCCTCGGCGGTGACCCCGCTGCTCGTGCCGCGTACGCGAAAGACGTGCTCGAGAAGTAACCCGTTCCCTGAGGTTCTCGAAGGGAACGCCCGTGACTGGCTCGTTCCCTTCGAGAACCTCAGGGACCGTAGAGAACCTCAGGGACCGTGGTCGAAGAATGGCGCGTCGCTCACGATCGTCGCGCGCCCGTTGATGCGCAGGGTGTCGCCGCGCCCCGGGTTCCTCGGCATCGCTCGTGGCCATGAAGGCGAGGGATGCCGCCGCCAACCACTCCCGGTCGACCGCGTGCAGCGTGCTTCGCGCCTTGTTCGCGACCCGCGGCTCGGGCCGCCCCAGGATCTGCTCAAGCTCTGCCGCACTCGTGACAGGTTTCATGTCACCAAAGTACAACGGCCGCCCCTTGTGAGGGCGGCCGTTGGTACAGGGGGCAGGTCTCGTCAAGCTCGACCCGCCTGGGGGTTAGCGCGCTGCGCTGCCCTCGGTGTAGTCCTCGTCGGTCTGCTTCCACGCGAAGAGCGCGCGCAGCTTCTGGCCGGTGGCCTCGATGGGGTGCGCCGCGCCCTTCTCGCGCAGGGCGAGGAACTCGGGTGCTCCGGCATCCTGGTCGTCGATGAAACGCTTCGCGAAAGCACCCGACTGGATGTCGGCGAGAACGGCCTTCATGTTCTCCTTGACGGAGGGGTCGATCACGCGCGGGCCCGAAACGTAGTCGCCGTACTCAGCGGTGTCGGAGACGCTCCAACGCTGCTTGGCGATGCCGCCCTCCCACATGAGGTCAACGATGAGCTTGAGCTCGTGCAGCACCTCGAAGTAGGCGATCTCGGGCTGGTAGCCAGCCTCGGTGAGGGTCTCGAAGCCGTACTGTACGAGCTGCGAGGTTCCGCCACAGAGAACGGCCTGCTCACCGAACAGGTCGGTCTCGGTCTCTTCCGTGAAGGTGGTCTTGATGACGCCCGCGCGGGTTCCGCCGATGGCCTTCGCGTACGACAGCGCGGTGTCCCATGCGGTGCCCGAAGCGTCACGCTCGACGGCGATGATGTCGGGGATGCCGCGGCCAGCCACAAACTCACGACGAACCGTGTGACCCGGCGCCTTGGGAGCGATCAGGATCACGTCGACGCCCTCGGGAGCGTCGATGTAGCCGAAACGGATGTTGAAGCCGTGAGCGAAAGCGAGCGTCTTGCCCTCGGTCAGCTTGTCTTTGATGCTGTCGCTGTAGATGCCGCGCTGGTGCTGGTCCGGCGCGAGAATCATGATGAGGTCTGCCCACTCGGCCGCGTCAGAAACGCTGAGAACCTCGAAGCCATCCTCCTGGGCCTTCGCGGTCGACTTCGAGCCGTCCTTGAGCGCAATCTTGACCTCAACACCCGAGTCGCGCAGGTTCTGTGCGTGCGCGTGACCCTGCGAGCCGTAGCCGACGATGGCGACCTTCTTGCTCTGGATGATCGAGATGTCGGCGTCGTTGTCGTAAAGAAGTTCTGCAGCCATATTCGTACTTTCTGTTTGGTGATTAATTCGTTGGGGTCTCGTCAGGCTCGACCCACGGGGAAATCAGTTCTTGAAAACGCGTTCGGTGATGCTCTTCGAGCCTCGGCCGATCGCGAGGAGTCCGCTCTGTGCGATCTCCTTGATGCCGTACGGCTCGAGCACGCGAAGGAACGCCTGGATCTTGCCCGTGTCACCGGTGGTCTCGATCACGAGAGCGTCGGTGGCAACATCCACCACACGAGCGCGGAAGAGGTTCACCGCCTCCAGCACCTGCGAGCGGGTGGTGTTGTCGACGCGCACCTTGATGAGCATGTGCTCGCGGCTCACCGACTGGTCGGGGTCGAGCTCGACAATCTTGATCACGTTGATGAGCTTGTTGAGCTGCTTCGTGACCTGCTCGAGCGGCAGCTCGTCAACATCCACCACCACGGTGATGCGCGACAGGCCCTCGATCTCGCTCTTGCCCACGGCAAGAGACTCGATGTTGAACCCGCGGCGGGCAAACAGGCCAGCAACTCGGGTCAGCAGACCGGGTTTGTCTTCGACGAGGAGTGAAAGTACGTGGCTCATGTTCCCTACTCCTCTTCCCACTCGGGGGCGTGATCGCGAGCGTACTGAACGCTCGAGTTTCCGACGCCCTGCGGCACCATCGGCCAGACCATGGCGTCGCGGCTCACCACGAAGTCGATCACCACGGGGCGGTCGTTGGTTTCGAGGGCGAGCTTGATGGCGGCATCCACCTCGGACTGTTTCGTCACGCGGATCGCGAGACAACCGTAGGCCTCACCCAGCTTGACGAAGTCGGGAATCATGATCGTGTCGTGACCGGTGTTGAGGTCGGTGAACGAGTGACGACCGTCGTAGAACAGGGTCTGCCACTGGCGCACCATGCCGAGCGACGAGTTGTTGATGATCGCGACCTTGATGGGGATGTTGTTGATCGTGCAGGTGGCGAGTTCCTGGTTGGTCATCTGGAAGCAGCCGTCGCCGTCGATCGCCCACACCACGCGGTCGGGGTTGGCAACCTTGGCGCCCATGGCGGCGGGAACGCCGTATCCCATGGTTCCTGCACCGCCGGAGTTGAGCCAGGCGTTGGGGCGCTCGTACTTGATGAACTGTGCCGCCCACATCTGGTGCTGGCCGACGCCTGCCGCGTAGATGCCCTCGGGACCGGTGAGCTGGCCGATGCGCTCGATGACCTGCTGCGGTGAGAGCAGCCCGTCGTCGGGCATCGTGTAGCCGAGGGGGTACTGCTCGCGCAGCGTGTCGAGGCGCTTCCACCAGGCGGTGTAGTCGGGCTTGGCCTTCTTGGATGCTTCGCCAAACGCCGCAGTCAGGTCGATGATCACGTCTTTCGCGTCACCCACGATGGGAACATCCGCCGCTCGGATCTTGCCGATCTCCGCGGGGTCGATGTCGACGTGCACGATCTTGGCGAGCGGCGCGAACTCGCTCGGCTTGCCGGTCACGCGGTCGTCGAAGCGGGCACCGAGCGAGATGATCAGGTCGGACTCCTGCAGGCCAAGCACGGCGGGAACCGAGCCGTGCATGCCGGGCATACCGAGGTGCAGGGTGTGCGAGTCGGGGAACGCGCCACGAGCCATGAGCGTCGTGACGATGGGCGCACCCACCTTCTCGGCGAGCTCGAGCAGCTCCTTGGATGCGCCAGCGCGGATCACTCCGCCGCCCACGTAGAACACGGGGCGCTCGGCCTCGGCGAGCAGCGCTGCCGCGGCCTGCACCTGCTTGCCGTGCGCCTTCATGACGGGGCGGTAGCCGGGCAGGTCAACCTTGGGCGGCCAGATGAACGGCGCGCTGTTCTGTTGACAGTCCTTCGTGACATCCACGAGCACGGGGCCGGGGCGCCCGGTCGTGGCGATGTGGTACGCCGCGGCGAGAGTCGCTGGCACGTCTTCGGGGCGAGTCACGAGGAACGAGTGCTTGGTGATCGGCATCGTGATGCCGACGATGTCGACCTCCTGGAACGCGTCGGTTCCCATCGAGGTCGAGAAGACCTGGCCCGTGATCGCGATAAGCGGCACCGAGTCCATGTGCGCGTCGGCGATCGCCGTGACGAGGTTGGTGGCACCGGGGCCACTCGTCGCGATGGCGACACCGACGCGGCCGGAGGATGACGCGTAGCCCTCGGCAGCGTGGCCAGCACCCTGCTCGTGGCGAACGAGGATGTGGCGAACGGCCGTGGAGGCCATGAGTTCGTCGTAGAAGGGCATGATGGCGCCGCCGGGCAGGCCGAAGACGTCAGTGATTCCGAGGTGCTCGAGGGATTTCAGGATCGCGCCCGAACCGGTGAGGATCTCGGGTGCGGTTGACTTCGGCCTCGGGGATGAGTCCGTGGACATGTAGTTCCTTTGATGAATAGTGATCTAGCCCGTAACAGCGCCCAGAGCCGCGGAGTGCACCAGCTTGGAGTACTTCGCGAGAACGCCACGGGTGTAGCGAGGAGGAAGAGGAGCCCAGCCGTTTCGGCGGGCTTCGAGCTCTGCGGGATCGACCAGTAGGTCAAGCGAGCGAGCTGCGATATCGACCCGTATCAGATCACCATCGCGCACGAAGGCGATGGGACCTGCGTCCACCGCTTCGGGAGCTATGTGGCCGATGCACAGGCCGGTTGTGCCGCCTGAGAATCTGCCGTCCGTCAAGAGTAGTACATCTTTGCCGAGCCCAGCGCCCTTGATGGCAGCGGTGATGGCGAGCATTTCGCGCATGCCGGGGCCACCCTTGGGTCCCTCGTAGCGAATGACCACGACCTCGCCGGCCTTGATTGAACCCTCGGTGAGGGCATCCAGTGCCGCGCGCTCCCGCTCGAAGACGCGGGCGGGGCCCTCGAAGACGTCGGCATCGAAGCCAGCCGTCTTCACCACGGCGCCCTCGGGTGCGAACGAGCCGTGCAGCACCGTGAGTCCGCCGGTGGCGTGAATGGGGTTGTCGAGAGTGCGCAGCACCGTGCCGTCGAGCGGCTCGGGGTTCAACTCGGCAAGGTTCTCTGCCATCGTCTTGCCCGTGACGGTGAGCGCATCGCCGTGCATGAGTCCGGCATCCAGCAGCGCCTTCATCAGCACCGGCAGCCCACCCTGGCGGTCGACATCGTTCATCACGTACTTGCCGAAGGGCTTGAGGTCACCGAGGTGCGGAACCTTCGAGCCGATGCGGTTGAAGTCGTCGAGTGAGAGAGGAACCTCGGCCTCATAGGCGATTGCGAGCAGGTGGAGGATGACGTTGGTCGATCCTCCCAGTGCCATGGCGACGGCGATCGCGTTCTCGAAGGCCTTGATCGTGAGGATGTCGCGCACGGTCTGCCCGCGCTCGAGCATGCCGACAACAGCCTCACCCGAGCGGTGCGCGTAGTAGTCGCGGCGGCGATCAGCGGCGGCCGGGGACGCGGAACCGGGCAGCGAGAGGCCGAGAGCCTCGGCCACACTCGCCATGGTGTTGGCGGTGTACATGCCACCGCACGCGCCCTCGCCGGGCGCGAACGCGCACTCGATGCGCTTGGCGTCTTCGAGGCTCATCTTGCCGGCCTTGACCGCGCCGACGGCCTCGAACGAATCGATGATCGTGATGTCTTTCTCGGTGCCGTCGCTCAGCTTGACCCAGCCCGGAGCGATCGAGCCGGCATAGAGAAATACCGATGCGAGGTCGAGGCGAGCGGCCGCCATGAGCATGCCGGGGATCGACTTGTCACAGCCCGCGAGCAGCACCGAGCCGTCGAGGCGCTCGGCCTGCATGACGGTTTCGACCGAGTCGGCGATCACTTCGCGCGAGACAAGAGAGAAGTGCATTCCCTCGTGACCCATCGAGATGCCGTCGGATACGGAGATGGTGCCGAACTGCAGCGGGTATCCCCCACCGCCGTGCACGCCCTCTTTCGCGGCCTGCGCCAGGCGGTCCAGGCTGAGGTTGCAGGGCGTGATCTCGTTCCATGAGCTCGCGATGCCAATCTGGGGCTTGTCCCAGTCAGCGTCACCCATTCCCACGGCGCGAAGCATTCCGCGGGACGTGGTGGCCTCGATACCGTCAGTGACGGTGCGCGAGCGCGGCTTCATATCGTGCGTTTCCAGCATATTACGAGTGTAGAACCACTGGGCCGAGCACTTTAGCCGGGCTCGTTGGTGGCCCGTTCCACCACCGGCTCCAGTTCGTCGACGAGCATGATGTCTGCGCGATAGTTGCCCGTGCGATACCCGGCGCGACCCACCATATGGGCCGAAATCGGGGCCGTGAGCATCTGGAACACCAGAATCGGCGCGAGCACGAGCAACGTCGACCAGTTGCGCGACTCCAGCGCGATCGCTGCGAGCACAAAAACCAGCCCGAGAATTTGTGGCTTGGTGGCCGCGTGCAGTCGGCTCAGGGCATCCGGAAAGCGCATGAGGCCGACACCCGCGGCAACGGAGAGGAGGGCGCCGAGCAGCAGGCAGAGCGCCGCGATCAGGTCGAGTACGTCGTCGAAGGTCATGACGGGTCCTCCTTGCGGTCCTGTTTTGACACGTATCGCGCGACCGAGACGGTGGCGAAGATGGCGATTGCCGCGAGCACGAGCATGAACGGGATGCTGCGCGTGTGACCGTTGTAGACCATCTCGGCGCCGACCACGAGAATCAGGGTCGTCAGCAAGACATCGGATGCAATCATCCGGTCAAGAATCGATGGCCCGCGCACGATGCGGTACAGCGCCATGAGCGCTGCGGCCGTGAACATGAGGCCGATGACGAGGTACAGGATGCTCATGCTCGAGTCCTCTCAACATCGTCGGCCGAACCCAGCGCGCGAACGATGCCGCGTTCGACCTGAAGCACTCGAGCGCGCAGTCGTTCGACCTCGTCAGGCGAGGCGACTCCGATGGCGTGCAGGTACAGCACCGCTCGCCCGCGGTCGACTTCGACGACGAGTGAGCCCGGGATGAGGGAGATCGCGAGGGCCGTGAGGGTGAGGATGAAGTCGGATCGGGTCACCAGTTCGGCCGCGATCACGGCATTCGTGCGCACGGGATGCGGTCGCACCGCCTGCCACGCGACACTGAACGAGCCGACGACGATGTCGAATGCGAACTTCACGAGGAACACGAGCGCCCACCACGGGTTGAAGCGTCCCGACAGCTCGACGGGCGGCAGGTAGAACAGGCGCGTGACGACGAGCGCGACAATCGCGCCGCTTGCAAGACTCAGCCAGCTGATGGCGCCCCACAGCAACATCCACAGCACGATGAGCGCGACGAGCAGCGGAAGCTGCTGCCACAGTCGCCAGCGCACCACGCTGCGATCGAGCTTGTCGGTGCCGTTCACGTCGTCACTCATTGATCGCCTCCGGGAAGACGATGTCGACGTAGGTGGACGGGCCCTCGAGGTTCTCGCCCGCGCGCGAGCTGATCCCGAACAGCGGCCCGGCGAACACCGTGAGCGCGAGGCTCGCCACCACCATTCCTGCCGTGGCTGCCGTCATGAGCGCCGGGATGCGTCGCTTCTGCTTCACTGTCTCGGCGTCGGGCGCTTCCTTCACGTTGTCGAGCAGGTCGGATTCGTACCCCTCGACGTCGGCGGCGGGGCGCCAGAACGCCATGTTCCAGACCCTCATGAGCGCGTATAGCGTCAGCAGAGACACGAGCGCTCCGGCCCCGATGAGCACCCACGCGAGAGCGGTGCCCTGTTGGGCTGTCGCTTCGAAGAGCGCGAGCTTTCCTATGAAGCCCGATAACGGCGGAATGCCGCCGAGGTTGAGCGCGGGCAGGAAGAACAGGAGCGCGATCACAGGGGCCGACTTCAGTAGCCCTCCGAGCTTCGTTATCGACGTGGATCCACCCTGGCGTTCGATCAGTCCCGCCCCGAGGAACAGCGTGGTCTGCACGATGATGTGATGCACGATGTAGTAGATCGCGGCAGACGTGCCGATGGCCGAGCCGAGCGAGACCCCCAGGATCATGTAGCCGATGTGGCTCACGAGGGTAAACGAGAGCAGTCGCTTGATGTCGGCCTGCGCCACCGCACCGAGCACCCCGACGACCATCGTGAGCAGCGCAACAACCATGAGGGCAACGTTGAGTTCCGGCCCCGGGAAGATGATCGTCTCGGTGCGGATGATCGCGTAGACACCGACCTTGGTGAGCAATCCCGCGAAGACGGCGGTCACCGGTGCGGGAGCGGTGGGATAAGAGTCGGGCAACCAGAACGACAGCGGGAACACCGCGGCCTTGATGCCGAACGCCACGAGCAGCATGATGTGCAGCAGTATCTGCACGTCGATCGGGATATCGGCCATGCGCAGTGAGATCTGGGCAATGTTGACCGTGCCCACCGCGCCGTAGATCATCGCGATGCTCGCGAGGAAGAGCATCGACGACACGAGGCTCACGACGATGTACGTCGTGCCGGCTCGAATTCGCGCCTCGGTTCCGCCGAGCGTGAGAAGCACGTAACTCGACACCAGCAGGATCTCGAAGCCCACGTAGAGGTTGAAGAGGTCGCCCGCGATGAAGGCGTTGAACACGCCCGTCGCGAGGATCAGGTAGGTCGGGTAGTAGATCGAGACGGGAGTCTCATCATCGCCGTCGGCGAGACCCTGGCCGACGGAGAAGACGAGCACCGCGAGAAGTACGAGTGCGGAGACGACCACCATGAGGGCCGCGAGCCTGTCGACGACCAGCACGATGCCGAAGGGCGCGGCCCATCCGCCCACCTCCATGACGAGCGCACCCGAGGTGTCAACAGCGGCGAGCATGACGCAGCCGATCACGAGCACGGCGACGAGCGCGAGGATCGCGACGATGCGCTGGGCACGCGGGCTGCGGCTCAGGATGAGCGCTGAGGCGGCACCCACGAGCGGGATCAGCACCACGAGGGGCACGATCAGGTTCATCGCGAGGCCTCCCCAACGGGAAACTCGGTGTCCGGTTCATCGGGCCCCGAACTCGGGTCGTCTGAACCCTCGCCCGGGATGATCATCGAGCCATCGCGCATGGCGATGTCGTCGGCGTCGTCTTCCAGGTGGTCTTCTCGCGACAGGCGCCACGAGCGATAGATGAGGGCCATCAGGAAGGCAGAGACTCCAAAGGTGATCACGATCGCGGTGAGAATGAGCGCCTCGGGCAGCGGGTCGGTCATCTGCTCCGCCTCGACTCCATCCGTGACGATGGGAGCGACCCCGGCCTTGCCCGCCATGATCAGGATCAGCAGGTTGGTGGCATTGCCCACGAGCAGGAACCCCAGCAGCACTCGAGTCATGCTGCGCTCAAGCAGCAGATACACGCCGCACGCATAGAGCACGGCCATGACGATGAGGAGTACGAGCGAGACGCTCACGACGCGACCTCGCTCTCCTGCTGGCGGTCGACCTCGGCGCCGAGGCTGCGCAGCACGTCGAGCACGAGACCGATGACCACGAGGTACACGCCGATGTCGAAGATCGTGGATGTCACGAACTCAAGCTCGCCGAAGGGCCCGAGGTTCCACTCGAACCACGTTGACGTGAGCGCGTCCACCCCGAAGAACAGGGGAACGAGGGCCGTGCCCACCGCGAGTACGAGCCCTGTTCCGAGCAGCTTGCCCGCGTCGAATGGCGCGGCGGCACCCAACTCGTGCCTGCCCCCCGCGAGGTAGCGAGCCACGAGTGCCATGCCCGCGACGAGTCCGCCCGCGAACCCGCCCCCGGGCGCGTTGTGGCCCACGAGCAGCAGGTAGATCGACACGACGATGATCGGGTGGAAGATGAGGCGCACGACCACCTCGAGCAGGATCGAGCGGTTGTGTGCGGCGAGTGTGCGCCCGGCGAGCAGCCAGGAGCCGCGGTCGGCGTTGCTCGGGTCGGCGGCGCGCAGCAGCCGGTCGTGTCCCGTCTTGCGGGCATCCTTGCGGGCCAGGCGCGGCAGGTTGTCGGTGCGGCCGCTGATGAAGATCAGGCTCGCGACGCCCGTCGCTGCCGCGATGATCACCGACAGCTCCCCCATCGTGTCCCAGCCGCGCAGGTCGACGAGCGCGACGTTCACCACGTTGCGACCGTGGCCCTGGTTGTAGGCCAGCTCGGCCCACTCGAGCGAGATCGGCAGGTCGGTGCGGGCACCGAGCGCCACCACGGCAACGCACGCCATGAGCACGCCGACCGCAGCACCGAGAATGGCGCGGATGACTCGACGCTTGCTGCCGTTGCGCGCCCCCAGCTTGGCGGGAAGCCGCCGCAGCACGAGCACGAATGCCACGAGCGTCACGACCTCGACGAGAATCTGCGTGAGGGCGAGATCGGGTGCACCCTGCAGCGCGAACAGCGCCGACATGCCGAACCCTGTCACGCCCACGAGCACGACCGCTTGGAATCGCTTGCCCGCCCGCGTGGCCGCAATGGCGGCCACGATCATGATGACGCCGATGGCGAGCTGGCCGGGGTAGTCCCACAGGCGGATGTCGGTGGGCCAAGTGCGGTTGAGCACGAGACCGGCCGTGATGGCGACAGTAAAGACGAGCAGGATCACGCCGAGATAGAACGGCAGCGAGCCGCGCTGAGTGAGGCTCGTCGTGCGCGCCGCGGTGCGATCAATGAAGCGCATCGAGGCGCCGTAGGCGTTGGCGGCCGACAGCCCCGTGCCGAGCCGTGCCTGCACCGCACCTACCGGGTTTCGGGCCACGAAGAGCACCACACCGAGCGCGATCGTCACGGTAGAGATCGCGAGCGCGGGTTCGAAGCCGTGCCACAGCGCGAGGTGGTAGCTCTCACCCGACTCGGGGAACGAATCGGCGTAGCCGACAAGCCAGCCGTCCACGAGCGGCGCGATGATTCCCAGGGCGAGCCCGGCAAGCGCGAGCAGCGCCGGCGACAGGAGAAAGTCGGGATGACCGCGCACGTCTGACACGGCGTCGACGCCGGGCTTCGTGGCGAACGCGCCCCAGAAGAATCGCAGGCTGTAGGCCGTGGTGAGCACGGTGCCGAGAGCAATACCGACAACCGCGACCCAGCCGAGCGGATCACCCGACTGCGCGCCCTCGAGCAGCCCCGTGAACACGCCCTCCTTGGCGACGAAGCCGAGAAGGGGCGGTAGTCCGATCATCGATGCGAGCGCGAGCGCCGTGATGACGGCGAGAGCCGGGGAGGCGCGGCCCAGGCCCGAGAGCTTGCGCAGGTCACGTGTTCCGGCACGGTGATCAATGATGCCCACCACCAGGAACAGGGTTGCCTTGTAGAGGGCGTGCGCCAGCAGGAGCGCCAGTCCCGCGAGGGCGGCCGTGCGCGTGCCAAAGCCCACCACGACCGTCAGCAGGCCCAACTGGCTGACCGTGCCGTAGGCAAGCACGAGCTTGAGATCGTGCTGCTTGAGCGCCGTCCAGCCACCGAGCAGCATCGTGAAGACGCCGAGCCCAATGAGCACTTCTTTCCAGCCGGGGATGTCGCTGAAGCCGGGCGCCATGCGCGCGATGAGGTAGATGCCCGCCTTCACCATGGCCGCAGCGTGAAGGTAGGCGCTCACGGGCGTCGGCGCGGCCATCGCTGCGGGAAGCCAGAAGTGGAAGGGGAAGATCGCGGACTTCGACAGCGCACCAACAAGCACGAGCATCACAGCGACGACCGCGAGCGTGTTATCCGGTGCCGCTGCGATGATTCCCGAGAGGCTCGATGTTCCCGTCGAGACCGAGAGGATGACCAGGCCGACGAGCATCGCGAGCCCGCCGAGCGTCGTCACCAGCAAGGCCTGGAGCGCCGCTCCGCGGCTCGTCTTGCGTGCCGTGGAGTGGCCGATGAGCAGGTACGACAGCACGCTCGTGGCTTCCCAGAACACGAAGAGCAGGTACACATCGTCGGCGATGACGAGCCCATACATGGCGCCCGCAAACGCGAGCAGCACCGCGGCGAACCTGCCGAGCGAATCCTCGTCGCTCCGGAAGTATCGGGCGCAGTAGACGAGCACGAGGGTCCCGACCCCCGTGACAACCAAGGCCATCGCCCACGACAGCGTGTCCATGCGCAGGGAGATAGTGAAGTCGAGTTCGGGAATCCACGGCACCGATTGCAGCACCGGGTTGCCGGCCATGACGGCGGGACCCGAGGCGATCGTGTAGACGAATGCGGCGAGTGGCACTGCTGCGGCAGCGAGAAACGCGCTGCGACCCCAGAGCCGCACAAGCCCGGGCATCACAATAGCCACAGCCCCGAAAACGCCGAGGAGCGCGAGCATGGTTCCTCCCAGGGCGTTCGGGCGGCAGGTGCACGTCACTGGGGAGCACCCGGGGTTTCCCGGCGGGGCCGCGCGTCTATTCTACCCGGGAGGTCTGGGAGTAGTTACTGCTCGTGAACGTCGCCCTCGCGCAGGTCGGCAAGCAGCGCGAGCGCCCTGGCAACCTGCGTGGGCCCCGGAACCCGAAAGTTGGCGAGCGTCGGCCCGTCTCCGCTCTTGAGCCCGACATCGTCGGCCGTGAGGGCCGCGAACGCGTCTTCGTCGGTCACGTCGTCGCCCGCATAGAACACGGCATCGGCGCCCGTGTACTGGCGCAGGTGCTCGACGGCCTCGCCCTTTGTCGTTGACCGCACCGAGAACTCGAGCACGTTCTTGCCCTCACGGATGGTGAGCTCGGCGATCTCTGCGGAGGCCTCGCTGCGCGCCACGAGATGGGCGACGCGACTGTTGTGGTCGGTCGCCAGTCGCGTGTGAAGCGCGAAGCCCGCGGGCTTGGGCTCGAGCCAGACCTGGTCGACCGCGTCGGCAACCTCGCCGAGCACGGTGCTGAGAACATCGACCTGACGGATCTCGGCCGTGTCGAGAGTCAACCGAATTTCGGGCGAATCGAGACGGATCTCGATGCCGTGCGATCCCACCAGGATCGTGTTGTCCGGCAGATCGGCCACCTGCTCGAGACTTCTGAGTGCGCGTCCGGATACGAGCGCGACTCGCGTGTTCGGCATGCCCAGGAGGCGCAGCACTGCCACGCGAGCCTCGGGCAGTGCTCGCGCCTGCTCCGGATCATCCACCTCGGGGGCAAGGGTGCCGTCAAAGTCGAGCGCGACCAACAGGTGCTTGGTGCGAGCCAGTTCGCGAAGGGCGCCGACGAGCGGCTCGGGTAGTCGTGAATATCTGGGGGGTGTATCTACGTCGACCATTGTGGAGCTCAGTGCGCCTTTCGCCGATCTAACGTCCACTCGAGTTCTTCGGGCAGTTCGGTGGGAGCGATGCGATCGAAGCGATCGGCCCTCGCCTGTTCGAGCGTAGCGAGAAAGTGCGTCGACCATTTCTTGACGTCGTACTCCAGCACGCGTCGCCGCAGCGTGCGCATGCGGGCCTGGCGTTCGCGCTTGGGCATCTCAATCGCCGTGAGAATGCTCTCCTTGAGGCCGTCGATATCGTGCGGGTTCACGAGCAGCGCGCGCTTGAGCTCGTCGGATGCCCCGGCGAACTCACTCAGGATCAGCACGCCATCGTCATCGAAGCGGCTGGCCACATATTCCTTCGCAACCAGGTTCATGCCGTCACGCAGGGCCGTAACGAGCACGACGTCGGCGGCCAGGTACAACGCCACCATTTCTTCGCGCGGGTAGCCGTGGTGGTGATAGCTGATCGCCTGGTGGCTCATCGTGCCGAAGTCACCGTTGATGCGGCCGACGGTGAGCTCGATCTCGTCACGCAGATGCATGTAGGCATCGACGCGCTCCCGGCTGGGAACGGCGACCTGAACGAGGGTGACATCTTCGACCGAGAGTCGACCCTCGGCGAGCAGCTCGCCATACGCCTTGAGCCGGTGGCCGATGCCCTTGGTGTAGTCGAGGCGGTCGACCCCGAGCATGACGGTCTCGGGGTTGCCGAGGCCCTCCCGAATTTCGCGAGCACGCGCCTGGATGTGCGGCTCGCGCGCGAGCGCCTCGAAGCTCGCCGAATCGATCGAGATGGGGAACGAGCGCGCGATCACGCGGCGGGTGGGCTGGCCGGGAGCAGACACCTCGATGGCCGGATTCCTGGTGGGGTGGCTCGTGAGCCTGCGCACCGCTCGCGAGAAGTTCGAGGCATCCGCTACACGCTGGAAGCCGATCACATCGGCGCCCAGCAGGCCCTCGATGATCTGGGTGCGCCACGGCAGCTGCGAGAAGATGCCGTAGGGGGGAAACGGGATGTGGTTGAAGAAACCGATCGTGAGGTCGGGGCGCTTGGCTCGCAGCATGCTGGGCACGAGCTGCAGCTGGTAATCCTGCACCCACACGGTCGCATTCTGGGCGCTCGCCGAGGCGGCGGCGTTCGCGAACCTGCGGTTGACCTCGACGTAGCTGTCCCACCAGATGCGGTGGTAGCCGGGAGACGCAATCACGTCGTGATAGAGCGGCCAGAGGGTGTCGTTGCTGAACCCCTCGTAAAAGTTCTCAATGTCGGCGGCGGTAAGCGGCACGGGGATGATGTGGATGCCGTCATTGACGAACGGCTCGTACTCGAGCTCGGGCTGCCCGGCCCACCCGACCCAGGCACCGTCGGCCGCCCGCATGACGGGCTCGAGAGCGGTGACAAGGCCACCGGGCGAGGTCGTCCAGCTTGCATTGCCGTCGGCGTCAATTACGTGGTCAACGGGGAGCCGGTTGGATACAACGACGAAGTCGTACTCCTGGCTGCCAGAGTGCGTCTCAGAAGTCATCGAGTCCCAGACTACCAGCGAGCACCACCCGGCCTTTCGGGCTTCACCCCGGGTTCATCGAGCTGTAAAGTGCGCGACCTAGCCTGAGAATCGATGATTCGCGTCGGCATGAGCACGTCCTGCGTCTTCCCGCTCTCCACGGAGAGCGCCTTTCGGATGGCGAAAGCCGCCGGCTTCGACGGTGTTGAGGTGATGATCACCAACGACCCGACGACACGCGACGTGAAGGCCCTCGGCAGGCTGGTCGAGAAGTACCGGATGCCCGTGCTCTCCGTTCACGCTCCCGTGCTGTTCCTCACGCAATTCGTGTGGGGGCTGAGCCAGACCCGCAAGCTGCAGAAGTCCGCAGAGCTCGCGGCGCAGCTCGGCGCGTCGACGGTGGTCGTGCATCCACCGTTCCGCTGGCAGTGGCGTTACGCCCGCGATTTCGAGGACTGCATCGAAGAGCTGGGCTACCGCTACTCGGTCACGATGGCCGTGGAGAACATGTTTCCGTTCCGGATCGGCCCCGTCACGGCGCGAGGCTACTCGCCGAGTCCCGACCCGGTATTCGTTGACTGCGACGCGACGACTCTCGACTTCTCGCACGCCTCTCTCGCGGGCCGGGATTCCCTCCAGCTTGCCTACGCCATGGGTGATCGACTTCGGCACGTGCACCTGTGCGACGGGTCGGCATCGCAGGCCGAGGGCAGGCTGCTCGACGAGCACCTCGTTCCCGGCCGCGGCACGCAGCCGGTAGCCGAGGTGCTGGGCTACCTGGCTGGCCGCCGCTGGAACGGATCACTAATCGCCGAGGTGCACACCCACGGCAGCGACCGCGAACGCCTCGAGATGCTCGTGGAGACTGAGCAGTTCGCTCGCCGCCACATCGGTCAGACCAGCTGGGCGGCTCCGAACGACACCGAGAACTGGACGCACCAGAGCGAAACGCTGCGGTAGCTGGAGATGTCGACTCCCTCGGGGATCTCATAGACCTGGTTTCCGAGGTTGCCCTTGATGGGGCCGAGGTCGAGATACGGTGCCGAGCCCGCCGTGTACCAGCCGTCGACGCCCTCGACGACGTCGGACGCGCTGAGCCAGACGTGCACGTCGGGACCGCTCGAGGTCGTGAGGTTCTCGATGGCGAGCACACGCGACCCGTCAGTGTTGAGCACGACGCGCACTGATCCGGTCGTGGCGTGTTCGTGGCTGATGAACGTCCCCGCCGACAGCTGCACGGGCGCTGGCTCGATATTCGTGGTTTCGGTGGGGTCGGGCTCGGGGGCAGCGGTGGGCGCAACACTAGGCAGCGCGTCATCCACCTCGACGTTGACGAACAGCAACCACGGCTTGAATATGACTGCGACGGCGACCACTCCCACGACGGCGATGCCCGCGAGAACGACTAGCAGGGTGCGACGGTTCATGCGGCATATCCTAAGCACATGCCGATCGTGGACAACGCTATTTATCGTCAGGGCGTGCGTGAGGCCCGGCCCGTCACGCTCGACCAGAGCTTCGAAGAGTTGCGGGATCACGGCGGTTTCGCGTGGATCGGCATGTACCGTCCGACCGAAGACGAGCTGCGCGCGGTCGCGACAGAGTTCAGCCTTCACCCGCTCGCTGTCGAAGACGCGCTCACCGGCCACCAGCGTCCCAAAATCGAGCGCTACGGAGACACCCTCTTCGTCGTGCTTCGCCCCGCGCGCTACCTCGACGCGGCAGAAGAGGTGGAGTTCGGTGAGGTGCACCTCTTTGTCGGTCCGAACTTCGCGATCACCGTGCGGCATGCTGAATCCCCCGATCTGGGCCGCGTGCGCAAGCGTCTCGAGCACAACCCCGATCTCTTGGGCCTCGGCCCGCAGGCCGTGCTGTACGCGGTGCTCGACGAAGTTGTCGACGAATACCAGCCCGTGATCGCGGGACTCGAGAACGACATCGACGAGATCGAGAACCAGATCTTCCAGGGCGATCCTGCCGTCTCCCGTCGTATCTACGCGCTCGCGCGCGAGGCGATGGCATTCCAGCGCGCGACACACCCGCTCGTCGACATCCTGAACTCCCTTGAGGCCGGTTTCGACAAATACGACGTCGACATCGAGTTGCAGCGCAACCTGCGCGACGTGCTCGACCACACCCTGCAGATCGTTGCCAAGGCCGACTCGTTTCGGGCGATCCTGCAGAACGCGCTCACCGTGCAGTCGACGCTCGTGATGCAGGAGCAGAACGAAGAGATGCGGTTGATGTCCCGCACGTCGATCGAGCAGGGTGAGCAGGTCAAGAAGATCTCGGGATGGGCGGCGATCCTGTTCGCCCCAACGCTCATCGGCGCCATCTACGGCATGAACTTCGACTACATGCCCGAGTTGCACTGGACCCTCGGGTATCCCTTCGCCCTTGGTCTCATGCTCACGTCGGGCGTCACCCTCTACTTCGTGTTCAAGAAGCGCGGCTGGCTCTAGCCGGGCTCGCTGGCCGCCCGGGCTCGCTGGCTGGCCGGGCTCGTTGGCCACGAAAATCGGCGTGTCGGCCTTCAACCGCGGGTTTAGTCCCCCACACTGGGGACGTGGCTGAACACAGCGCTGATGCACCGGACCAGCAGGCCGTCTACGACCTGATGCGATCCCGCCTGTTCGACCTTTTCGGTCCGGGCGGCAGCTTCCGCATCACGCTTGGTCGCCCCACCGCAGACGACGCCGTTTTCGTCTCGACCGTGGCAGACACCATCGCCTGGGACGTGACGTCAGCGCTATCGGCACCGCGCGCGCAACCCGCACTCCACACTGCCGACCCCGCAGTGCTTCAGGCCGAGCACGATGAGCTGTGGCGTCACATCGAAGAGTCGCTGCTCATCCGCCGCACCGGGCCCGACTCAATCGAAGTTGACGTCGAACGCGAAGTAGTGGCGGCCGCCGCGAGCCGTTTCCGTACCCGCAGCGCTGCCTGACCTCCCCTCAGTTCGCGCGGGCACCCGCTGTGGCCCGAGAACGCCACTTTTGTGGATGCGACGCCGCACGCATCCACATATCTGGCGTTCTCGAGGTCTGGCTTTCTCGGGATCTGGCGCTCTCGAGGTCTGACGCCTCGAGGTCTGGCGCTCTCCGCAACTCACGTCCTCGCGAATGGCCGCACCACGCTAGCGACGAGACTGCCCTGCCCCAGCGTTCACAGAAAACAGGATGAGCGAGAAAGCCTCTCGTCTCCTGTTCTCTGTGAACGGGTAGAAGCCGGGTCTACTTGATTCCGTCGGGGCGCTGCGTTGGGTGCTAGCGAGCGTCGGGAGCACAGATCCCCTACGCGAAATCTCCGACGCAAAATCTCCGACGCGAGATCCTCTACGCGGATCCCCTACGCGGCGCTCGGCACCAGGCCCAGCGCGCTCGCGCGGCGCGTGCGTCGAATCGCGATAAGCGAGATGAGCACACTGCCCACGCCGAACGCGAGCAGGATGAGCGCGGCCGAGACTACTCCTGACGGGTTTCCGCCCGCAAGGATGCCCTGCATGCCCTGCACCGCGTAGGTCAGGGGCAGGAACGGGCTCACAATCTGGAACGGCGACGACAGCAACTCGATCGGGTAGATGCCACCGGTCGATGTGATCTGCACGGCGAGGGCGAACAGCGAGACCACGAGACCCGCACGACCGAGACCGATCGTGAGCAGGTAATGGAACGCGGTGAAGGCCACGGCCGTGAGCAGCGAGAACGCGAGGGTCGCGGGCAGAAGCGACCACGCCACCCCGAGGGCTCCGTGCAGCATCGCCACAAGCAGCACGGCCTGCGCGGCCGTGATGAGGCTCGCGCGGCCGATGGCGGACGCCACGAGCCGACCGTTGCTCGCCGTCGACGTGAGAGCGCGACGCGTCACCGGCCGAAGCACGAGGAACACCGCGAGCGCACCGAGCCACAGGCCGAGCGGCACGAAGAAGGTGGCGACAGCCTGCCCGACGTCGGAAACGGCGTTGGCCGTCGAGACGGTGAGCCCCACGGGGTCGGCCGCGACCTCGGCGGAAGCAGCAGCAGCGTCGGCGTCGGTGGCCGGAATCTGCGATGCGCCCGAGGTGAGGCCGGCAGCAAGGTCCGTGGCACCCGACGTGAGCCCCGAAGCTCCCGACACGAGGGCCGACCCGCTGTCGGTCAGCTGTGACGCTCCCGATGCGACCTGGTTAATTCCGTCGTGCAATTGCGGCAGACCGGCAGCGCCCGAGGCGAGGGCAGGACCGCCCGCCGCTGCCTGCGCAAGACCGCCCACGAGAGCGTTGAACTGTGCCTGCAGCTCGGGAGTCGGCGCGGTCATGGCCGGCGCGATCGCGCTGAGCCCCTGCGACACCTGGCTGACACCGCTCGTGTAGCTCGAAACGCCGCTCGACAACTGGCCGAGTTGCGCCGTGCTGTCGCTGAGGGTCCACAGCCCGCTTTCGAGCGAGCCGACACCGTCGACGTACTGCTGAACTCCGGCAGTGAGCTGCGCACCGCCGTTAGCGAGCTGCGTCGCGCCATCGGCCGCCGAGGTGAGCGCGGTACCGAGGTCGCCGAGGCTCGAGTAGATGCCACCGATGTACTGCGCAGTGATCGCATTGCCAAAGGTGTCAGTCATGGTCTGGCCCACGACCTGGGCGACTGATCCGGTGAGGTAGCTGTGCGCGTCATCCGTGTGAATGGAGATGTCGGCCTTCTGCGGGTTGTCGCTCGACAACGACAGGATGCTGTCGCTGAAGTTAGCCGGAACGGTCAGCACCGCGTAGACCTCGCCCTTGTCGAGCTTGGCCTGCGCGTCGTCGGCGTTCGTGATGGTCCAGTCGAACCCGTCGGAGCCCGTGAGCTCGGTGACGAGCTGCCGACCCGCGAACACGTTCGTCTCGGTTCCGTCGGCGTTCTCGACCACCTGCAGCTTGTCGGCGTTCACGATGGCGACGGGAATCGAGTCGAGGGCCTTGTCGCCCTGCCCGATTGCGCCGACGAACAGTCCGGCAAAGGCGAGTGGCACAAGTACCACCGCGGCGAGCCCCGTCCAGCGGAGCCAATTCTGTTTGCGCGTCATCGGACGAGCCCTTCTTCAGTGCTGAGTGAGTAGAGGTCGATTTCGACGAGCTCGCGATCGCTGTGCGCATCGAGGGCCCGTGCGGGTAGTGGCGTACCGAGAACGATCGTCGTGGTCGCTGGTGCGAGCTTCGCGACGGCGGCGATGAAGGCCGCTTCGTCTTCGGGATTGGCGAACGAGTCGAGCTGATCGAGCATGACAACCGGGGTGCGCTCCGCCAGGGCGACCGAGGCCAAGGCGACTGCACGCTCCAGCTGGGGCAGCTCGACGAGGGTCGAATCGCGTCGCACCTCGGTGGTCTCGCGACCGGTGACCTCCGGCAGGGTCGCGTTCACCCGGGCGAGCCAGCGGTTGGCGGCGCGATTGCGCGTGGTGATCTTGTACCAGGGCAGCGTCATCTCGAGGCGCTCCACGAGAAGCTCGCCGATTGTCACGGTCGTTTCCGTGCGCTGCGCTCCCCCGACGTCGGCGAGAGCGACGAGCGATCGAACGCGGGCGGCCTCCGACGGCAGCGGATGCCCGGCAACCTGTGCTCGGCCCGACACGGGGTCAAGGCGTCCCGACAGGGTCGCGGCGACGAGCCTGCGGTCGGTGGGATCACCGCTCGCGATCACGATGGCACCCTGGGGAACCAGGACCGACAGCGGGCCCACCTCGTGCTCACGCGATCCCGCGATGAGGTACTCGGAGCTGAGCGCCACGGGTCCCTCCGACGTCGCCCAGTCCAGGGCTGCCTTGTGATTGCGCAGCTCCTCACCCTCAATGTCGACGTTGGGCAGCAGACGGCCGAGCCACCGGGGCATCCACCAGGCGGCCTTGCCGAACAGGGTCATGAGCGCGGGCACAAGCGTCATCCGCACGAGGAACGCATCGAAGGCGATACCCACGGCGAGGCCCAGGGCGATCGGCTTGATCATGTCGCTGCCCTCGGGCACGAAGGCGAAGAAGACGAAGAACATGATGAGCGCGGCCGCCGTGACGACGCGGGCGCCGTTGGCGAAGCCGTGACTGACGGCGAACTTCGCATCGCCCGTCTTCACGAACTCCTCGCGCATGCCGCTCACGAGGAAGACCTCGTAGTCCATGGCCAAGCCGAAAAGCACGGCCATGAGGATGATCGGCATGAAGCTCAGGATGGGACCGGGGTTCTGCACGTGGAGCAGTTCGCTCGCCCAGCCCCACTGGAAGACCGCGACGACCACACCGAACGACGCGACGACCGAGAGCAGGAAGCCGAGCGCGGCCTTGATGGGCACGAGCACCGACCGGAACACGGCCATGAGCAGCACGATCGAGAGGCCCACCACGATCAACCCGAACGGCACGAGGGCGTTCGTCAGGCGGTTGGAGATGTCGATGCCGACAGCGGTGGTGCCCGTCACAGCGATGGGCGTGTCGTACTTCGCCTCGATTGACGGCGCGAGATCGCGGATTGTCTGAACGAGTTGCTTGGTCTCGACCGATGCGGGGCCACTCGACGGGGTGACCTGCAGGATCGCCGTGTCGAGTCCCTCATCCGGGAAGCCCTGCGAGACGTAGGCCACGTCGTCGAGCCCCTGAAGCTGGGACCGGATTGCGTCGAGGTCTTCCATGATCGTGATGGTCTGGGTGATGTCGACGGCAATGACGAGCGGGCCGTTGTATCCGGGGCCGAAGCCCTCTGAGATCAGGTCGTACGCCTTGCGCTGTGTCGAGTCAGCCGGCTGCGAGCCGCCGTCGGGAAGGTTGAGGTCGAGGCTCGCCGCGGGAATTGCGAGGGTTCCGAGGATCGCGACGACACCAACGGTCGCGAGGATCGGGTGCTTCATCACGCCGGTCACCCAGCGCATACCCATGGTCTTCTTGTCGCCCTCGACGGGGTTCGCACGCCGCCAGGCGCGGGATCCGGTCTTCGGCGTGAGCCGCCCCTTCGCCAGGCCCAGCAGCGCGGGCAGCAGCGTGGTGGCGACACCGATCGCAATGAGCACGGCGACGGCCGCCCCGACGCCCATCACCGAGAGGAACGGGATGCCGACCACGAGCAGGCCGAGCAGCGCGATGATGACCGTCACGCCAGCGAACACGACGGCGCTGCCGGCGGTGCCCACGGCCATCGCGGCCGATTCTTCGGGGTCTTCACCCCTCGCGAGCTGCGTTCGATGCCTCGACAGGATGAAGAGGGCGTAGTCGATTCCGACGGCAAGGCCGATCATGAGCGCGAGCAGCGGCGCGGAGCTCGAGACCGTGGCGAACGCCGTGTACGTCATGATGCCGCCCATCACGATGCCGACGCCCACGAGCGCGCTCAGCAGCGGCATGCCCGCCGCGAGCAGGGAGCCGAAGGTGATGAACAAGACAACACCGGCGAAGATCACACCGAACACCTCGGTGATCGAGAGGGGCACACTCGTCTCCGAGAACACCTGCCCACCGAACTCGACAACCAGCCCGTCGTCGCGGCCGATCTCGGCGGTGTCGACCAGCTGGGTGAGAGTGTCGTCGGTGACATCCGTGGATGCCCCGTCGAACTGCACGCGGATGATCGCCATCGAATCGTCTTCGCTGATGGCGTTGCCGGCGTATTCGCTGAAGGGGCTGACGACTGAGTCGATGCCCGGTACATCCTCGATCGCGGTCACCATCTCTTCGATGGTCGCCTTCTGGTCGTCGATGGATTCACCGTCCGGAGCCACCACTACTGCCGTAGCCGCAGCACCCGCAACCGAAGGGAACACCGCCTCGAGGCGATCGAGCGCCTCCTGAGACTCCGTGCCGGGAATGGCGAAGGAGTCCTGGGTCTGCCCGCCCAGGCCGATTCCGGCACCGAGCGACGCGAGCAGGAGCACGATCCACACCGCGATGACCCGCCACGCGTGGCGGAACGAGAAACGGCCTAGACGGTAAAGAAGTGTTGCCACGATGGGGGCCTTCCGGTGGTCGAGCGTGTCGAAATTATTGAGGGATGGATACCGGTGTGAGCAGGTCGCTCAGGATGTGAATGAGAGCAGCCCTGGTCTCATCACGTGTTGCGCCATCGACGAGGTCGAGGGTGGTAACGGTGCACAGCATGTATGCCGCGCCGCCGAGGGCGATGCCGAAACGCATCTTCTCCTCGAGCGATTGGGCGTTCGTCGCGAAGAACTCGGCGATACCCACGACGAGCGCATTGGCCCTGTCGATAACGGGCACGTCGGTGAGCGACGGGCCCTGATTGATGAAGAGGTTGACCTCGAGTCGGTTGTCGAGCAGCAGGTCAACGAACGACTCGAGAAAGGCCGTGCGGTTCTCGCCAGCGAGACCCGCCACGCTCGCCTCCGAGAGAATCGTCGCCATGCGATCGATCGCGGGGCCGATGGCCGCCTCGAGCAGGGCCTCTTTCGACGCGTAGTGGTAGAGCACGCTCGATTTGGAGAGGCCGGCAAGCTCGGCGATGTGCTGAAGCGAGGTTGCACCGTATCCAGCGCGCGCAAACTCGTTGAGCGCGATGGCGCGGAGGTCTTCCTGGCTCGATGACATGATTTCGACGCTAGCTGACCGATCGGTCAGAAACTGTCCGATCGGTCAGTTTCAGAGGAAACTACCAGCCTCCGTTAACCACAACGAGCGCCAGCACCGCCATCACAACAGTGAGCGGCGCAACGACAAGCCCGAGCGCCGCGTATCTCAGCCACGAGATCTCTACTCCCATCGCCGTCATGCGCGTGTGCCACAGCAAGGTCGCGAGCGAAGCCCACGGAGTGATGAGGCAGCCTGCGTTCACGCCGATGAGCACCGCCGCAATGCGTATCGGGCTACCCGCAATCGACTCGAACGCGAGATAAGCGGGCAGGTTGTTGACGACATTGGCTCCTGCTGCGGATGCCCCGGCGAGGGCCGCGAGGCTCAGGGGATCGTCGCCGTCGCCGACCCACGCGGCGAGCAGCTGCTCGAGGCCGAGGGAGTGCGCGGACTCCACCACCAGGAACAGCCCCGCGGCCAGCAGCACGAGCTGCCACGGCACGAGACCGAATCTCAGCACCGCGCGTCGACGCACCACAAAGAAGCCCAGGAGTACGAGGGCGCCGATTGCCGCGGGGATCCACACCGGCACTCCCGACACCAGCGCGGGAAGCAGCGCCCCCACCACGACGGCGCTCGCAATGAGGAGCACGCGGTCGGATGCCGCGGCCGGTGCATCCGGAACATAGGTCGTGAAGAGCTCCCGCCGGTACACCACGACGAGCACCCCGAGCGGAACGATGATGGCCGCCACTGCCGGAGCCCACATGAGCGCAGCGAAGGCGAACGGCGAGATGCCCCCCAGCTCGTGCTGCGCGAGCAGGTTCGTGAGGTTCGACACCGGCAGCAGCAGGGATGCGGTGTTCGCAAGCCACACGGTGGTGAGCGCGAACGGGAGGGGCGGCAACCCGACATGGCGCGCCAGCAGCACCACGACCGGGGTGAGCAGCACCGCCGTCGTGTCGAGCGAGAGGAACACCGTGCTCACGACGGCGATTGCCACCACGAGCAGCCACAACAACCACGTGCGGCCGAGTCCCCAGCGAGCCGCGCGCTCGGCGATCACGCGGAACAACTCGGCCTCAGCTGCGAGCTCAGTCACGACCGTGATCGCCACGACAAACAGCAGGATCGGCCAGACACGATCGGCCACGGCCGCGGCATCGGCCAGTGGAAGAACCCCGGTTGCGATAAGAACTGCAGCGATGACGAGCAGTGCGCCACCCAGAACAGCAGATTTCACACTCCACTCTAACGAGCCGCTGGTAGCGTGGATGTGACGGTCTGGGAGGATCACGTGCGAAGGTTCATCTTCAATACAAGCATTCTGAGTGCCCTGTTCGGCGGCGTCGGGGTGGTAAAGGCCACCACGAGCGGCCCTCGCGACTGGCGCCTCATCCTGATGTGGATCAGCTGGGGCCTCGCCGTGGCGATCGCCGTGGGAACGGTCATCAAGGATTCGCAAGACCCGCTCGAGCTGGAGGACTGACATGATCGGTTACGGTCCCGGAATCGGCGGGGGCTTTGTGCACGTCGTGGGATTCATCGTGAGCGGCCTCGTGTCGATCTTCCTGTTCCTCGTCGCCGTCGCCCTGATCTTTATCCTTGTGCGCTTCCTGCTGGTCGCGACGAAGGCAGCTCAGATCTACGTGCACAAGAACACGCCTCCGAAACCGGTCGCGCCGGCCCCGACTGCGGCGCCCGCAGCACCTGCAGCACCTGCAGCACCTGCAGCTGCGGCTCCTACTCCCCCACCTGCGGCCGCAGCACCGCCCGCAGCGCCCGCAGCGTCCGCGCCAGCTCCCGCCGTGAAGCCCGCCACCAAGCCGGCAACCAAGCCCCGCACGCCGAAGACTCCCCCCACGCCCTGACGTGGTTACATTCGAGCTCACGCTTGACTCGGGTGACGGCCCGATAGGCATCACCGTGCCCGAAGAGCGCATGGCCGAACTCGGGCCCGCCAAGCGTTACCCCGTGGTCGTGACGATCAACGGCTACACCTACCGCAACTCGGTGAGCTGGTACAAAGGCGCGTTCCGAATCGCGTTCAGCGCCGACAACCAGAAGGCCTCGGGGGTGTCGAAGGGCGACACGGTGGAGGTTTCGCTCGAACTGGATGACGCTCCGCGCACGGTCGACCTGCCCGCCGAGGTATCCGCTGCTCTGACTGCGGCAGGCTCACTCGAGAAGTTCACGAGCCTCTCGTACTCCCGCCAGCGCGCGCTCATTGAGCCGTGGAGCGCCGCCAAGACCGACGCCACTCGCGACAAGAACCTGCAGAAAATACTCGACGCAGCGAAGTGATCGGCCTGATCCAGCTCAGCTGAGAAAGCCGCGCAAGAGGGCCGCGCTTCCCGCGAGGTGCTCGGTCATTGCCGCCGCAGCCCGGTCGGCGTTGCCCGTGAGAATGGCAACCACGATGTCTTCGTGCTGCTGGTTGGAGTGCTCGATGTTGCGGGCCAGCAGCGGAATTCCGTCGAGAAGCTGATTGACTCGCGTGCGGTTGTCGGCCAGGAGCGAGACGAGCGACGGGGTTCCCACGACTTCCCCGATCGTGAGGTGCAGGCGGGAATCGAAGCGCCGGTAGTCGTCGACGGATGCCGCTGCTGTCTCCCGCATGCGCGTCCACAACTGCTCGCGCTCCGCCGCCGAGAGGTCGCGGCCTGCGGCCGCTCGCGCAGCGCCGACCTCGAGGATTTCGCGCAGCCCAAGCACATCGTCGATCTCTGCCGCGTCGAGCACGAGCTCGCCGATCGGCACGGGGTCGGGGAGGGTGTCACTGACGAAGGTGCCCCCGTACCTGCCGCGACGAGACACCAGGTAGCCGGCATCCGACAACGATCGAATCGCCTCGCGCACCGTGTCTCGACTCACCGAGAACCGCGCCGCGAGCTCGCGTTCGGCCGGCAGCGGCTCGCCCGGCTGCACCACACCCAGGCGAATCGTCTGCAGCAGCCGCGCGACCGTGTCTTCAAACGAGTTGCCCGAGCGCACGGGTCGGAAGAGCACCTCGTCGGCTAAGCCTTCGTAGGTGGCATCCGCTTCCCCCGCCCCAGACATGCTGGCTACAGCGGAGTCACGTAGGCGGAGCTGATGCCGCCGTCGACGAGGAACGTCGAGGCGGTGATGAACGAGGCGTCGTCGCTCGCGAGGAACGCGACGGCCGCGGCGAGCTCCTCGGGTTCGGCAAACCGGCCCTTGGGAATGTGCACGAGTCGGCGCTGGGCGCGCTCGGGGTCTTTCGCGAAGAGCTCTTGCAGCAGGGGCGTGTTGACCGGTCCGGGGCACAGGGCGTTGACGCGAATGCCCTGGCGGGCAAACTGCACGCCGAGCTCTTTCGTCATGGCGAGCACGCCGCCCTTGGAGGCGGTGTAGGAGATCTGGCTCGTCGCCGACCCCATCACCGCAACAAAGGATGCCGTGTTGATGATCGATCCCGACTGCTGGGCGACCATGTGGCGCAGGGCGGCGCGGGAGCACAGGTAGACGCTCTTGAGGTTCACGTCTTGCACGCGATCCCACGCGGGCAGCTCGGTCGTTTCGATCGAGTCGTCGTCGGGGGGCGAGATGCCCGCATTGTTGAACGCGATATCGACGCTGCCATAGGTGGACTGCGCGGTGTCGAACAGGTTGTTGACCTGGGCCTCGTCGGTGACATCCACCTGCACGAACAGGCCGCCGACCTCGGCTGCGGCGATCTCACCGGTCTCGGCGTTGAAATCGCCGATCACAACCGTGGCACCCTCGGCAGCGAAGCGCCGGGCGGTTGCGAGTCCGATCCCGCTGGCACCGCCCGTGATGACGGCAACCTTTCCGGCCAGGCGCTGGGTGAGGTCGATCTTGGCAATGCTCATGAGGGCTCCGTACTGATGAAGACGTTCTTGGTTTCGGTGAAGGCGGTTGCAGCATCGGGCCCGAGCTCGCGACCGAGGCCGCTCTGCTTGAACCCGCCAAACGGGGTGGAGTAGCGCACGCTCGAGTGCGAGTTGACCGAAAGATTGCCGCTCTCGATGCCGCGGGCGACCCGGATGGCTCGCCCGACGTCACGCGTGAAGATCGAACCGCTGAGCCCGTACACGCTCGCGTTGGCGAGCTGGATGGCGTCGGCCTCGTCGTCGAACGGCAGCACCGTCACCACCGGGCCGAAGATCTCGTCGGTGACCCGACGGTCGGTGCGCGAGGCGGGCGTTACGACGGTCGGCGCGAACCAGTACCCCGGTCCGGTCGGTGCCGTGCCCCGGAACGCGACATCCGCGTCGTCAGGCTGATACGACGTGACCGAGTCGAAGTGTGCCTTCGACACGAGTGGCCCCATCTCGGTGGCCGGGTCACCCGGCGCGCCCACGACAACGCCCTTGACGGCGGGCTCGAGCAGCTCCATGAAGCGGTCGTAGGCGCTGCGTTCCACCAGAATGCGGCTGCGAGCGCAGCAGTCCTGGCCGGCATTCTCGAACACCGCATACGGCGCGGTTGCGGCGGCCTTCTCCAGGTCGGAATCGGCGAAGACAACGTTGGCGCTCTTGCCCCCCAGCTCGAGCGTCACCGCCTTGACCTGCTCGGCGCACCCCGCCATCACCTTCTTGCCCACCTCTGTTGAGCCTGTGAAGACGATCTTGCGCACGTCTTCGTGGGTCACGAAGCGCTCGCCCACGATCGACCCCTTACCCGGAAGCACCTGGAACAGCCCCTCTGGCAGGCCGGCCTCGAGCGCGAGCTCGCCCAGCCGGATCGCCGTGAGCGGCGTCCATTCGGCAGGCTTGAGCACGACCGCGTTGCCCGCGGCGAGCGCCGGGGCGAAACCCCAGGCCGCAATCGTCATGGGAAAGTTCCACGGCACGATGACACCCACGACGCCGAGCGGCTCGAGGAATGTGACATCCAGCCCACCGGCCACCGGGATCTGCTTGCCGATCATGCGCTCGGGTGCGGCCGAGTAGTAGTTGAGCACGTCGCGCACGTGGCCCGCCTCCCAGCGAGCCTGCGTGATGGGATGCCCGGAGTTGATCACCTCGAGCGCCGCGAGATCTTCGATGTGGCGCCCGACCACGGTCGCGAAGGAGCGCAACGCTTCGGCGCGTGCGGCGGGAGGCAGCGCCGCCCAGGCGCGCTGGACGTGAAGGGCACGAGCGACCGCGTCATCCACTCCCTCGAGCGTGGTGTGTTCTACGGTCTCGAACTCGGTCTCGTCGGCCGGGTTGATGAGGGTGGTCGAGGTCATGATGGCTTCCTCTCGCGGTAGTCGCGCGCGGCGTCCACGAGCCCCGCAAAGAGTTTCGCGTCTTCTTCCGCGCCCTGTTCCGGATGCCACTGCACGCCGAGCCCGAAGGTGGCGCCCGCGAGCTCGACGGCCTGGATCACCCCGTCGTCTGATCGCGCTGTGACGGTAAGCCCCTCGGCCACGCTGTCGATGGCCTGGTGGTGGTACGACTTGACCTCGATCGAATCACCGATGAGCGAGCCCAGCGTCGAGTCGGTGTCGACGATCACGGGGTTGTCGGCAAACTCCCCACCGCCGAGGTTGTACCGCGTCGTGCCGAGCACATCCGGCAGGTGCTGCACGAGCGTGCCGCCGAGCGCCACATTGAGCATCTGGGCGCCCCGACAAATACCGAGGAATGGCAGGTCCCGCTCGATCGCCGCGGTCAGCAGCACGTCTTCCCACTCGTCGCGATCGAGTCGCGGCTCGTCGGTCTCGGGATGCGCGTCCTGGCCGTAACGCGCAGGGTTTACGTCTTTGCCACCCGTGATGATGAGGCCGTCAAGGCCATCGAGCACGGCGTCGGCGATCTCGCGATTGACGGGCTGCGGAGGAAGCAGCACGGCGATTCCCCCCGCGTTGTTCACGGCCTCGAAGTACACCTTGGGCAGAAACGACGCCTGCACGTCCCACACGCCCGTCTGCGCCTGCTCGAGGTAGGTGGTCAACCCGATGAGTGGCCTAGAACCTTTCAAAACCACGCACCCGCTCCCAGTCGGTGATGGCCGCGTCGAACGCTGCCTGCTCGATCTTCGCGTTGTTGAGGTAGTGCTCAACAACGTCTTCGCCGAACGCTTCGATCGCGATCTCCGATCCGGCAAACAGCTGGGCCGCCTCACGCAGCGACGACGGCACTCGCGGGGCATCCGACACGTAGGCGTTGCCCTCGAAGATGGGCTCGAGCTCAAGCTCGTGCTCGATGCCGTAGAGCCCACCGGCGATGAGGGCAGCCACTGCGAGGTACTGGTTGACGTCGCCGCCGGGCACGCGGTTCTCGACCCGCAGCGATCGGCCGTGACCGACCACGCGCAGCGCACACGTGCGGTTATCGAGGCCCCACGCCACCGCCGTGGGAGCAAAACTGCCCTCGACGTATCGCTTGTACGAGTTGATGTTGGGCGCGAAGAACAGGCTCAGTTCGCGCATCGTGGCGAGCTGGCCGGCGATCCAGTGCTCCATGAGTTTGGAGAACCCGTACTTGCGATCCTTGTCGGCCATGACGGGCTCGCCGTTGGGGCCAACCACCGAGAGGTGGATGTGGCAGGAGTTGCCCTCCTTCTCGTTGAACTTGGCCATGAAGGTGAGCGACTTGCCGTGCTGGTCGGCGATCTCCTTGGCCCCGTTCTTGTAGACCGAGTGGTTGTCACACGTGCCGAGGGCATCCGTGTATTTGAACGCGATCTCCTGCTGGCCGAGGTTGCATTCGCCCTTGACGCCCTCGCAGTACATTCCGGCAGCATCCATGCCGTTTCGGATGTCGCGCAGCAGTGGCTCCATGCGGCTCGACGCCATGAGCGCGTAGTCGATGTTGTAGTCGCTTGCCGGGTACAGGTCGTTGTACTTCTTCTTCCAGGCATCCCGGTAGGTGTCTTCGAACACGATGAACTCGAGCTCGGTTCCCACGTAGGGGTGCAGGCCCTTCTCGGCGAGGCGCGCGATCTGGCGCTTGAGCACCTGGCGCGGGTCGGGGTTCACGGGGGTCTCGTCGAGCCAGTGCAGGTCTGCCGTGACGAGGGCGGTGCCGGGCAGCCAGGGCACGAGCCGCAGGGTGTCGAGGTCGGGCATCATGGCCATGTCGCCGTAGCCGCGCTCCCACGACGAGATGGCGTATCCGCCGACGGTGTTGTTCTCTACGTCGACCGCGAGCAGGTAATTGCAGCACTCCGCGCCGTGCTCTGCGAGCTCTTCGAGAAACAGTCGAGCGGATGCTCGCTTGCCGATGAGTCGGCCCTGCATGTCGGTGAAGGCGATGATGACGGTGTCGATCTCTTTCGCATCGACAAGCGCCGTTAGTTGTTTAACCGTCAGGTTTCCTGTTGTCACGGTTGTATCTCCTCCGACTTCGCTGACGACCATTACATCATGTGCCCCATTACAAACACTGGGATACCGTAACGCGCAATTTACATCCAAAGGTAGACAACAGGTACCAATAGCCGACAAACTCATGGGAATTCGGCAGGCAGCGTTGCCTGCCTCCGTACGACCCATATGGAGGAAGAATGGCGGACAACGACGGCACCAAGGTGTCTGGCGTCACGTATACGAAGGCAGGCGAAGGCTACTTCGAGAAGCGAAAACTCAAGCGCAGCGCCGGAGTGTGGGGCCTCTGGGGTCTCGCCGTCGCCGCCGTCATCTCGGGTGACTTCTCGGGCTGGAACTTCGGTATCGACTTCGCCGGGTTCGGCGGAATGCTCATCGCGTTCGTGATTCTCGTCGCGATGTACTACGGCATGATCTTCTCCATCGGCGAGATGGCCGCGGCCCAGCCCCACACGGGAGGCGCGTACTCGTTCGCCCGCTCCGCCATGGGACCGTGGGGTGGCCTCGTCACGGGCCTCGCCGAAACCATCGAATACGTCGCAACGACGGGCGTGATCGTGTTCTTCTCGGCACAGTACGCCAACGGCATCACGACCGAGCTGCTGAACTTCGACCTCTCCGCCAACATGTGGATCTGGTGGGTCGTCTTGTACCTGGTCTTCATTGGCATCAACGCGGCGGGCGCCAACATCTCCTTCAAGTTCGCCATCGTCGTGTCGATCATCTCCATCGCGATCCTCCTGGTGTTCTCGGCCATGGCGGCGTTCTCGGGCCTGTTCAGCTGGGACTCGCTCTGGAACATCGAGCCCGACCCCGGCCAGTCCACCTTCCTGCCGCACGGCGTCGTCCCGATCCTGTTCGCTCTGCCGTTCGCGATGTGGTTCTTCCTCGGAATCGAAGAGCTGCCGCTCGCCGCCGAAGAGTCGATGAACCCCACCAAGGACATCCCTCGCGCGGGCCTCTGGGCTCGTGGCACGCTCATCATCACGGGTCTTCTCGTGCTCTTCCTCAACACGGGTGTGCTCGGGGCCGAAGCAACGGGTGTCTCGCTTGAGCCGCTGCTCGACGGATTCCGTGCCATCGTGGGCGACCAGGCGGCCGCGGTGCTCGCGCTCTTCGCACTCATCGGCCTGCTCGCGTCACTGCAGGGAATCATGTTTGCCTACGGGCGCAACATGTACTCGCTGTCTCGCGCCGGCTACTACCCGAAGTTCTTCTCGCTCACCGGCAAGCGCCAGACCCCGTGGGTCGCGCTCGTCGTGGGTGCCGTGATTGGCTTCATCGCGCTCGTCGTGCTCGACCTGCTGAGCAAGGCGGATGCCGAGGGCGCCGGTGCTGTCGCAGGAGCGATCATCCTCAACATCGCCGTGTGGGGTGCCGTTCTCGCCTACCTGCTGCAGATGATCTCGTTCATCATCCTGCGCAAGAAGTTCCCGAACGCCAAGCGCCCCTACAAGAGCCCGTGGGGAATCCCGGGTGCCGTGATCGCTGCAGTGATCTCGGCGCTCATCTTCCTGGGCTTCCTGCTCAATGCAGCGTTCCAGCCAGCGATCATCGCGATCGCGATCGTCTACATCGTGATCCTTGCCGGATTCGCGATCTGGGGTCGCCACCGCCTCGTGCTGTCGCCGGAAGAGGAGTACGCCCTGAGCGGCGGCCTCCACGGCGACCCCGAGGTTGAGGGGTACGACGCCATGGAAGGCGAGATGTTCGACAACAAGAAGTAGCCACGCAATAGCGGCCGCGGCCCCTGCATCCTTCCGGGTGCGGGGCCGCAGTCGTGTTCCGGGACTTTCGGCCCTGTCAGGCGCATTGCGCGCGCATCCATGATCCACTCATGGAAACTCTCTTCGCCGTGCTTCATGTGACCGCAGCGGTGTTCATTATCGGGCCGATGGCGATCCTGCCCATGACCGGCATGCGAGCCATGCGCGCCGGATCATTCGATCAGGTCGCCTCGATAGCCCGCTCCACCGCGCTGACCGGCTGGCTATCGCTCATCGTTGCCCTGCTCGGGTTCGGGCTCGTGGCGTTCATCGACCCCGAAGACAAGCTGACGTTCGGCACACCGTGGCTGCTCGCCTCGATCATCCTGTACGCCGCCGCTGTCACGATCGTGCTCAGCGGCACGGCGCCGCTGCTGGCACGAGCGGCATCGACGGCGAGCGCGACGCGTTACGGGACCGTCGCAGCCCTCAGCGGGGTAACGACACTGATGCTCGTTGCCGTCGTTGTACTCATGGTCTGGCGGCCGTAGCTAGAAGTAGGTTCGAACCAGATCGACGACGACGCCTGCGTCGAACACCGGGATGATCCTCCACTTGTCGAAGGCAGTGCACGGGTGCGAGAGCCCCAGCTGCACGACTTGCCCGACCTCGACGGAGTCCGACCGCAGGTAGGCGTGCTGGTCATTGAGATTCTCGATCACGCCGAATTCGGTGACGGGCATGCCTTCGTCGTAGGGAAAGTCCCGTTTGCCGCCGTCGAGAATCGCAAGGCCCGGTTCCGGGCGCGACAACACCCGCGCCCATCCATGCATGGCCGAGCGGAAGCCCGGCAGCGGGGTGATCCCGCGATAGAAGCCGTCGTCGTGCACCTGGTAAGCGCCCGACCTCAGGATGACCGTTGCGCGGTCAACGAGCGGCGCGAATGCGTCGGCAACCCGATCGAACCACGCGCTGCCACCCGCGGTGACGATGGGTCGCTGCTGCCAATAGATCGCGTCGTGCACCTCAACGATCGATGCGAGGGCGTCGTCGACCGCGGCAATACCCTCGGTCGTGCGCACGCTCGCGGCCGAACCCTCGTAACCGCCCACCCCGGCCAGCCGCAGCTCGGGAGAGTTTTCGACGGCCGCGGCCACGGCGAGCGCGGCCTCCACCGTGCGCGCACCGGTGCGCTTCGACCCCAGCTCCACGATCACGTCAACGGGTCGCGCCGCACGCGTGAGACCCGCACGCATGAGTTCGACGCTCTCGATGCTGTCTACCCAGCACACGAAGTCGAACGAAGGGTCGGAGAGCTCCTCCCCCAACCACGCGAGAGCGGCCGGGTCGATCAGTTCATTGGCGAGGATGATGCGCGTGACCCCCACCGAGCGCGCGAATTGAACCTGCCACGGGGTCGCGAGCGTGATGCCCCAGGCTCCCGCGCTCAACAACTGGTTCCACAGCTGGGGGGCCATGGTGGTCTTGCCGTGCGGCGCAATGTGCAGGGCTCGGGCGTCGAGCCACTCGGCCATGAGCGACACGTTGCTGGCCATGGCCGGGGCATCCAGCGTGAGAAGCGGCGTAGCGAACTCATCGCGCGTCGGCTTCGTCGCGATGAACTCGGCGGGCGTCTGTCCCCAACTGCTCACGGGGAACGACTTGGCCCAGGGCCCGAGAACTAGCTCCGTCATGGGCTCAGGCTACCCGGCGCGGGTCACGCCGCTGCGATCATCCAGCGGTCCACCCCGATGAGGTGCACGAGCGGGGCGCGCGTGCCGTTCACGATGCGGCGCACGCGCTCGAGCATGCGCAGGGCGAGCTCCCGCGGAATGCGGGCGCCACGCGCGGTCACGCTGCGCAACACGTCGACGAGACTCTGCGGCTGCTCAGCGGAGGCGACAAGTGCTCGCAGCACCTCCACCTCGAGTGGAGCGAGAACGATGCGCTCGTCACCGCGCCACACCTCGTCGGTCGCATCGTCGAGCACCAGGTCGGCGTAGCGGCGACTCGTGGGCGCGAGGCCGAGGCGTCGAACGATGGGCTTGAGGCGATCAACGACGGCCTCGAGCCCGAACGGCTTGGTGATGTAGTCGTCGCCGCCCGCGGCATACGCAGCGAGGCGATCCTCGTCGGATGCTCGTCCCGTGAGAAACACGACGGGGGTCGCTACCCCTGCCTCGCGAAGCCGAGCGACGACCTCCACGCCCGTCGTGTCGGGAAGCATCATGTCGAGCAGGATGATGTGCGGTTCGAAGTCGTTGACGGCCGCCGCCACCGACGCACCATCCGCCACGACCCGCACGCTCCACTCTTCGAGTTGCAACGCGAGCGTCAGCACGTGGGTGAGCGGCTCTTCTTCGTCGACAACCAGGACTCGCACTGTTGAGGTCATGTGCCCACTCTCGCCGATGGGTCGCCTCCGAGCATCCAGCGAAAGGATGAAGAAGCTGTACTCCTCGCGGAGTAGCTAGAGCCCGCTCGCGCCGCGCTCAACGCACGCGAGCTGGTCAAGCCGCTCGGCATTGAGCCACGCGCCCGCCACCGACAGGCTCACCACGAGCGCCAGGCCCGCGACGACTCCCGACATCGCGACGACCCGCCGCGTCTTGAACTGCGCGCCCTGAAGCGGCGTGCGCCGCACGGGGTTCTCAATGAAGCGTGTCGTGCCCCACGACAGCATGACCGCGAACCCGAGCAGCAACACCATGAACCAGCTCTCGCTTGGCACACCCGTGATGAGCGGAGCGAATACGAGCACGGGCCAGTGCCAGAGGTAGAGCGCGTACGAGATGTCGCCCGTCCACTGCACGGGCGCAAGATTCGTGATCGCTCGGGCGGAGGCCGGCACAGCCTCGTTTGCTGCGAACACGATCGCGAGGGTTCCCACCACGGGGATGAGCGCGAGCACCCCAGGGAAGGCGGTTGCATCGGTGAATCCGACGATCGAGCCCATGACGAGCGCGAGCCCCACCCAGAACAGCAGGTCAGCCGCCCGCCCCGTCACACGCCACGCTGCGGGCAGCAGGGCGAGCAGGCCCCCCACCGCGAACTCCCAGGCGCGAGAGAAGGTGCTGAAGTACGCGAGTTGGTAGTCGCCCGGGGTCGTCAGGATCGAATAGACGAAGGATGCCGCGGCCACCGTTCCGAGCACCACGAGCAGCACGCCCCGAGGTGCCCTGCGCACGTAGCTCGCCGCCGCGATGCCTGCGAGCACGAGCAGCGGCCATGCCAGATAGAACTGCTCCTCTACCGACAGTGACCAGAAGTGTCGCACTGCGGTGTCGGCGCCGTTGGTGGTGGCGAGCAGTGCCCAGTTCTGCACGTACAGGGCGCTCGCCCCGATCTGGCTGAAGTAGTTCTGCCAGTCGCGCATGGGCACAACGAGAAAGGTCATCACCGCAACGGCCATGAGCACAATCGTCGCGGCCGGCAGCAGGCGACGAGCGCGACGCAGGTAGAACGACTTCAGAGAGATGGTGCCCGTGCGCTCGTGTTCACGAACGAGGTGGCGTGTGATGAGAAAGCCCGACACGACGAAAAAAATGTCGACGCCCACATACCCGCCGGGCGCGATCCCGGGCCACGAGTGGTTGAGCACGACAGCGACCACTGCGAGCGCTCGCAGTGCCTGAAGTTCGGGCCGCCGGACCGTGAAACCGACGGCAACGCCCGAATGCGTTTCCTTGGTCACTCGTTGCATGCTTTCGCGTTGACCTTGGAGGGCCCTGAGAGTCGTGTTTCCACCCCGTTAATTCGCGAGCCACGATGGACGCAGTGCATCAACGACGTACGCCGGCGTCGGGAAGCCTGCTCCCCTGAGCGGTTCGACCCTCACTCGACTCAATCGCATGTACGAAATACGCCACGCGCCGCCCTCGAAGCGGTACTCCTCCTCATAGTGGCCAAACCCGTGGATGCCCCACTGGTCGTCAAACGAGATGCCTTTGTATCCGCGCGAACCGGGCGGCCAGTAGAGATAGTCCTCCATTACCCAGATTCCCCGCACCGTGCCGTCGGCTCGGGCCCGAAAGACCGGAGTGAATCCGTGATGTACGGATTGCACCCCGGTCAGGTACTCCGACACTCCTGCGACAAAACCCCGCGGGCCGGCAGTCGTAAAGGCGAAACCGTCGAACTGGGCATCCTCAGTGAACAGGGCTAACAGTGCCTGCCAGTCCCGCGTGTCGACGGCAAGAAAATATCTGGCCTTGAGGTTTCTCAGAGCCGATTCTGCTGCCGCCGGCACCGCGGTCTCAGGTGAGAAGGAATCCGCCATCAATTACCACTCCGACGCCGTAGATGAACGAGGAGTCGTCGCTAGCGAGAAAGAGGGCGAGTTTGGCGATGTCTTCAGCAGCACCCACGCGCCCTGCCGGTACTGCGGAGAACAGCTTGAGCGACTCCGGGTCCTGCTCCCAGAACGGCCGCGTCAGCCCGGTATCGACCGCCCCGGGGCAAATCGCGTTGACCCGCACACCGTCGGCAGCGTAGTCGAGCGCGAGCTGACGAGTGAAGCCGAGCATGCCGTGCTTCGACGTGGTGTAGGCAGCACCACCCGAGCCCGCCACCTGCGATGCGACCGACGCCGTGTTGATGACCGATCCACCGCCGCCCGAAATGATATGCGGCAGCACCGCTTTGGTCACAACGTAGGCAGACATGAGGTTGATACCCATGACGCGGTCCCACAGCTCGTCGCTCGTGTCGAGCAGCTTCGCCTGTGCGTCGAAGATCCCCGCGTTGTTGATGAGGATGCTGTATCCCCCGAACTCGGCAAGCCCCGCATCCACTGCTGCCTGGACCTGCTCACGATCACGTACGTCGGCGGATTGCGCGATCGCCTTGCCACCCGCTTCAACAATCGTGGCCGCTGTCGCCTCGGCGGTCTCGAGATTGACGTCGACGGCCACCACGGATGCGCCCTCGCTAGCGAAGAGCAGAGAGATCGCGCGCCCCATGCCCGAACCGGCGCCCGTCACGAACGCGGTCCTGTTGTCGAGTTTGTTGGTCATTTTTGTTTCCTCGTTAGTTAGGGTGCGGGGGGAAGAATGCGCTGGTCGCGCAGTTCATCGAGCAGTTCACGGAACATGACTTCGGTGTCAATTACGTCGGTGAAGCCGGCCGCCCGAAGCTTGACGGTGCTGACGAAGGCTGGCTTGTTGTCGCGCCCGTCGGACCCGTACGCGAAGGCGAAGTCGGCGTAGTGGTGGGATTCTCCAACAAGGTCTGCGATCGTCGTGGCGCGCAGGCCGTATCGCTCCACGATCTCCGACCAGATTCGTTCCTGCTCAGGCAGCCAAGTCGCGATCTGCAGGGGATCGTCTTCGCCGGTTTCCATGCCGAAATGGTCGGCGAGCGCAGGCCAGAGGTCGCGCCATTCGAACACGTCCCCGTTGGTCAGGTTGAACGTCTCGTTGCGCGCGTTGACGGCCGTTGCGGCCCACACCAACGCCTTGGCCATGAGGCGAGCATCCACCGCCTCGGCGACGTAGGAGGCACCGCCCGGGTACGAGAAGGGCAGCCCCTGCTCCTTTCGAATCGCTGCATAGAGCCCAATGATCGGAACGATATTCATGGCGACGCCGGTGGGCGTGCCGAAAACGAACTGCGGACGGAAGATTGTGTACGAGGCGCCTGTGCGCGAGGTCCACTCTTTGGCGAGATCCTCCTGCTCCCAGTAGAAGTTCTTGTGCTCGACTCGGGGCTGGGACTCGCGAGCGGGAACCCGCATGGGCTTCACATGCACGCCGTACGCCTTCGTGCCCTGCAACAGGCTGATGTGCTCGACGGGCTGTCCCGATGCGTCGACCGCGTCAAGCACGTTGGTCAGCATGGTTCGATTGATGCGGATTTGCTCGTCATCCGACCAGCCGGCGATGAGCCCGGGTGCCTCGTACAGCGCTGCGTAGACGATGTGAGTCACCCCCGACAGCGAGCCGATCGCTGCCGACACGTTCTCGGCATCGAGCAGGTCGATGGGAATGAACTGATAAGTCGACTCGTCGACGAATGCAGGCTTGCGGCGCGACGCGCCCACAATCTCCCACTCGCCCGTCTCGGCGAAAGCCGTGATGGCCGCCGAACCCACAACTCCCGACGCTCCAAAAACGAGCACCTTCTTGCTTGCCATGTCCACTCCTTTGTGTTGTTACGGATGTACTAAAAAAGTTCCCACAGCGACTCGCGCGAAGCCAACTGCGCCGCGGGCTCGTGGGCGATGATGCGCCCCGACCTCATGACGTAAGCATCATCTGCGGCATTGAGCGCTTTCGCGACGCTCTGTTCGACGAGGAGCACTGCGAGGTTGTCTTCCCGTGCAAGCACGCGAAGATCGTCGAACAGCTGGTCGACAATATTCGGGGCGAGCCCGAGTGACGGCTCGTCGAGCAGCAACAAGGTGGGCGACGACATGAGAGCAATGCCCAGGCTCAGCATGCGGCGCTGGCCGCCCGACATGGTGCCCGCCAACTGCGAGCGCCGTTCCGCAAGAATCGGCCAGCGCCCCAGCACCCAGTCGCGTCGCTCTCGACGAACCGCGGAGTCCCGCTCCGTGAATCCGCCGAGCGTGAGATTCTCTTCGACGGTGAGGTCGGGGAAGACGAAACGATCGGCAGGCACAAAACCCATCCCGGCGCGCACCCGGTCCCCTGTCGTAAGGCGACTAACCGGCTTGCCGTCGAAGCTGATCGTTCCCGACGCCGCCGGGATCAACCCAAACGCTGCAGAGATCATCGTGGTCTTGCCAGCACCGTTGTGGCCGAGCAGCACGGTGATTTCACCGGGACGTACGACGAGATCGAGGTCGAACACGATCTGTTTGGAACCGTAGCCCGCACTCAGACCGGAGATTTCGAGGCGCGGAGGCGTGATCGCGGTCGCTTCAGGAGACTCCAAAGTATGCCTCCGTAAGTCGAGGGTCGGCGATGAGGTCGGCGATGCGCCCCTCAGCGGTGACGGTTCCCGTCTCCATGAAGTAGCCCCAATCCGCGAGTCTGCTGATGGCCTGGATGCTGTGCTCGACGATGCAGATGGTGTGCCCGAGGTCGCGCATTCGTTCGATGAGAGTCAGCATCTCCTCGGCGGCACTGCCCTCGATGCCGGAGAGAGGCTCGTCGAGCAGGTAGATTTCTGCGCCGGTAGCAAGCACGCGAGCAAAGGCCACCTGCTTTTGCTGCGCGAAGGAGAGGTCGGAGACCGGAGTATTGAGCGGGGCCGTCAACCCGACGAAGTCGAGCCATTCCTTCGCTTCAACCGCGAGCTCACGTTCCCGACGCTTCCACCGCAGTGGTCGTGCAAAGAGCAGGGCAGCATTCTCTCCCGGGTGGGGTCGGCCAGCCATCATGACGTTTTCTACCGCGGTCAGGGTGGGGAAAATGCGGAGATCCTGAAACGACCTGACCATGCCCATTCGAGCAACCCGATCGGGCGTCGACTTGGTGATATCGGCGGTGCCCAGCGTGACTCTTCCAGAGTCTGCGCGAATCTCGCCCGTGACGAGGTTGAAGACCGTGCTCTTGCCCGCACCGTTGGGGCCGACAAGTGCGGTGATCTCGCCCCTGCGTAGCTGGATCGTGAGATCGCGTACTGCTCGAACGCCACCGAAGCTCTTGCTCAGAGCGGCCACGTCGAGCACAACGTCACCGCGGGTCGCTGCGACAGGCCGACCTTCGACGGCGCCCACGTGGGTGTGCACTTCTGACACCTCCGGGGGCAGCGCAGGCTGTTTCGCTTCGTTGCGCAACACCCTCGGAACACGTTTGGGCTCGGGGATGAGCCCTGCCGGCCGAAACCTGATGACCAGGATGAGCAGGGCGCCAAAGATGACGGGGCGGATGAGAGCGGAGTCATCCGGAGACAACCGCAGCACCTGCTGAAGAAGCGGGGAGATTGCGACGATCACGAGTGCCCCGAGCACTGAGCCGGGAATCGATCCGATGCCACCGACCACCACCATTGCGAAAACAAGCATCGTCTGGTCGATCGAAAAGAGCGACGGCGCGGCGATTCCGTTGTAGGCGACGAGCGCCCCGCCAGCAAATGCAGTCAGCGCCGACATCACGCCGAAGACGAACAGTCGTGCAGCGAGCGGGCGCTTGCCGAGCGCTCGAACTGCGACGAGATCGTCTTTGGAAGCCCGCAAGAGTCGACCGAGGGGCGACTCACCAATCCAGAGGCACAGCGCAACCGCGACCAACAGAAAGAGGGCGAGCCAGGGCAGGTATTCGGTCGGCCGCAGAATTTCGGTGCCGATAAAGTCCGGCAGCGGGAGGTTGATGAGACCCTGCTGGCTTCCGAGCTCCGGAATCGCGACGATGATGGTGATGGTCAGGATAGACAGTGAAAGTGTCATGAGCATCACGTACTCCGCGCTGAGCCGCAGGATGGGAGCTGCGAGCGCGAGAGCCAACAGGCCACCCACAATCGCTCCGCCAATCAGCGCCGGCAGCGTGGCCCAGCCCAGATGCAGCGTCACGAGCGCAAACGCGTATCCGCCGAAAGCGCCGAATGCCGATGAGCCGATCGAGAAGATGCCCGCGTATCCCACAAGGACGTTAAGCGAGACCGCGAAGATCGCGAAGATCAACGCTTGGTCGAGGTAACCGATCCAGTACTCCATGTCAGCTCCTCGCCGTCGCGGGGCGCAACGCGCCGACGAATCCGGTGCCCCTGGCGAGCAGATACACGAAGAGAATGCCGAACACGACTATGTTCGTGAGGTTCGACGGGATCCACAGGCCGCTCACCGATTGCACGATTCCGAGGGCGAACCCGATGGTGACGATGCGCAGGGCCGGCGCGCGGGATCCCGCCAGGAAGGCTATGACAAAGGCCGAGAACATGGGGTCGTAGCCCATCGTCGGTGTCGCCGAGTATCGCGCGGCGGAGAAAGTAGCGACGAGGCCCGTGGCACCGGAAGCGAGGGCGAAGATCACCGCGAACACTCGTTCGGAGTTGATACCGACCACCTGGGCCATCGTTCGATTGACTCGCACTCCGCGCACGACCTGGCCGGCACGGGTGTACCGCAGAACGGCAGCAGCGCCAAACGCGATGGCAGAGAAGACGACCAGCGTGAGCAGGTCGAGAGTGGTCATTCTCAGACCGAAGGGCAGTGGAATGAGTGAGATGTCGACCAAGTCGAGTGGAATGCTTGTACTTTCCCGCGCCCAAAGAAATTGGATCAGGCTCTGGCCACCGATCGCGAGGCCGAGGCCGCTCACAAAGATGGGCAGCAGTGCGGCGTCGCCGCTGCGTCGAGCGAGCGGTCGGTAGATGAACGCCTCGATGAGATAGCCAAGCACGGCTGCGGCACAGGTCGCCACGATGACTGCCACCAGGATGGGAACCCCGAGCCTTGTTGCGAGCAGCGCCGCAACGAATCCGCCGAGTGTGTAGGTGAGGGAGTATGCGAAGTGGAAACGACCGGCAACGTTAAGGATGAGCGATAGACCGAGGCCGAGCACAGCCAGAGGGGCTCCGAAGACGACTCCGGTGAGCACGAGCTGCGCGAACAGTGTTACGTCCACTGGTGAGCTCCTTTGCTCGAGACGTGGGTGAGTGGTGGGTTGACGCGGTTGGGCGGGGTGTGATGAGGGGGCGGGCGCCGGGCCCGCCCCCTCACCGGCTCTACTGGATAAGGGCGAAGTCCACGCCGCCGATGCCGTAAGTGGCAAGCGGGGTCACGGTGCCGCCGTCGTAGCGGAACACGCCCATGGTGCGCTCAGAGAGGCTGTGCGTGTCTGCGTCGATTGTCTGCGTGCCGCTCGGGTCATCCAGCGTGCCGCCGTAGACCGAGGGGAACGTCAGATCGGATTCGAATGCAGCGAGCAAGGCCTCCGAGTCGTTGACATCGCCGCCGTCGGCAACTACCCGCTGAACCGTCTCCCACAGAGCAAACATGTCCTGGTAGTAGTTAGCGAAGTAGTAGTCGGGGACGAGGTCGGGGTACGCCTCAGCTGCGGTCTCAACCATGTATTCCGCCCACTGGTTGGTGGGGTTGGCAGCATCGAAGTAGTCAAGCGAGAACATGAACCCGTCAGCGGCGGATCCCGCGATCTCAACTGCATCAGGAATAAAGTCAACGCCGATCACCGGGAGGTCGGAGCCCGCCGCACGCAGTTGCTTGAGCAGGTAGCCCGTGTCGGTGCCGTACTGGGCAGAGATGAGCAACTGTGCGTCACTGGCCACAATCTTGCTAACTGCGCTGGTGAAGTCGGTGCCGCCGTAGGTGACGATCTCGGTGTCCACCAGATCAATGCCGTTGGATTCGAGTTCAGCTTCGGCCTTGGACACGGAATCTGCCGTGTTTTCAGCGCCGGTATCGCCGATGATGATGGCGACCTTCGTCACTTCGGGCATGGCCTCGGCGATGTACTGCGCGGTGCCCACGAAGGTGTCGTTCGGTGGAAGCGCCCGAGTGCCGTAGAAGTAGGGCATGCCCTTGGCGAATTCCTGAGTTCCACCGCCCCCGTCAAGCGAGAGAATCTTGTACTGCTCGATCGGTGCAAGCGCCGAACCCAGCACGGCGATGTAGGAGTACAGCGCCATGTGCACGCCCTCCTGCGAGAACTCGCGAGTCGTCTGCACGCCAGCGGCGGCATCGCCCGACTTGTGGTCCTTGATCGAAAGCTGGAAATCGGGCCCACCCGCGTCGCGGATCTGTTGGGCGGCAAGTTCAGCGCCCTTGACCATCACGTCGCCGAAGTAAGCGCCCTGCCCGGAAAGGGCAACGTTGATGCCCACGGGGATAGTCAGGTCGCCGCCCAGAGCATCGGGATTCGCTCCGACGAGCTCGATGAGCTCGCTGGCATCAGTGGCTGGGGTGGAAGGAGTTGGCTCGGAAGTTGCACTACAAGCCGCGAGGGTGAAGACGCTAGCGATAGCGAGGGCAGATATTGCTCCCCGTCGTACCGCTCTCTGTGGTGAAGACATCATTGTCCTTTCGGGGTCTGCTGCTTTGCAGGGTAGATACTTTCCGCACTAAGCGAGCGTTCGGTATGTGACTTTATGATCTACTGAACGTACGCTCGCTGTCAACCCGTTCGAACATCAAATCTTCACCATTGACTCGGACGATCCATGCGCTCCACCGCTCGGCGGTAGGGCAGGGGCAGTTGGAGACCGTTTTCAGTCTTGAGCTGGGTGGCGGCGTGGCGAGTCCAGTACGCGTCCCTGAGCATCGCCCGCCCAATGAATACGATGTCAGCGGAGCCTTGCTGCAGGATGTCCTGCGCCTGCACGGGTTCAGTGATGAGCCCCACGGCTGAAGTGAGCACGCCCGCTTCGCGGCGAATGCGTTGTGCAAAGCCCACCTGGTATCCCGGGGATGCGGGCACCTTCTCCTCTGCGACGGCCGCGCCACTCGAGCAGTCGATTACGTCGGCGCCCGCCGCGACGAGCGCTCGGGAGATCTCGATCGAGTCGTCGATTGTCAGGCCACCCGGAGCCCAGTCGACCACGGAGAGTCTCACGAACAGCGGCAGGTGGTCGGGAACCGCCGAACGCACCGCTAGCACGACCTGCTCGGCCAGCCTCATTCGGTTCTGCAGGGAGCCGCCGTAGCTGTCCGCCCGCTCGTTGACGAGAGGTGAGAGAAACTGATGCACGAGGTAGCCGTGAGCGAAATGCAGTTCGATCGCCCGGAAGCCGGCCAAGACCGCTCGCGCGGCGCTGGCAGCAAAATCATCACGCACGCGCCGGATGTCATGCTCGGTCATCTCTACCGGGCTCTCCCAGCCGTCCCGAAAAGCCACAGCGGACGGCGCGGGCAGCTTTCCCCACAGATGGGAGGGGATCGGCTCATATCCCGACCACGGGGTGGTTCGGCCGCCCTTACGACCCGCGTGGGCGAGTTGAATGCCAGGCACGGACCCCGTGGACGAAATGAACTCGGCTATCGGGGCGAGTGCTGCCGCTTGCTCGTCGTTCCACATGCCGAGATCGCCGTCGGTAATCCTGCCCTCAGGACTGACTGCGGTGGCTTCCACGAACACCGAGCCTGCGCCCCCGACCGCCCGGCTACCCAGGTGCACGCTGTGCCACGCGCTCGGCATTCCGTCTGCCGTCGCCGAGTACATGCACATCGGCGACACAGCCACCCGATTGGCAAATCGAACACCACGAACGTCGAGCGGATCGAACAGCCCGCTCACCATCACAGGGTCGACTCTGTGCCCAGAATCGTGGTGCACTGGCTCGACAGGTAGCCACCGTTGCCGTTGACGAGGGCGACATTGCAATCGGCCACCTGCCGATCACCGCTCTCGGCCCGCAGCTGACGTACAGCCTCGACCAATAGCAGCAGGCCGTACATTCCGGGATGCGCGTACGACAATCCGCCGCCATTCGTGTTGACGGGCAAGGCGCCACCCGGGCCGATCCCCTGCTCCGCCACGAATGCACCTGCCTCGCCCTTGGCGCAGAATCCGAGGTCCTCCAAGAACAGCAACGTGTTGATCGTGAAGGCGTCGTACAGCTCGACGACATCGACGTCGGCCGGTCCGAGACCGGCGGCGGCGTAGGCGCGTTCGCCCGATTGCACCGCTGAAGTTGTCGTCAGGTCTGGCATGCTCGAGATGTGCAGGTGGCTCTGGGCCTCCCCCGAACCCAGAACGAATACGGGTGGTCGACGCAGGTCCTTGGCTCGCTCGGCCGACGTGACCACGATCGCGCCACCGCCATCGGTGAGCAGGCAGCAGTCTTTCGTCGAGAAGGGGTCGCTGATCATCGGCGCTGCCAACGCTTCGTCGAGAGTCATTGGTTTGCGCGACCAGGCTTTGGGGTTCATCACGGCCCATTCGCGAGCCGCGACGGCGACCATGGCAAGGTGCTCGCGCGTCGTTCCGTATTGGTGCATGTGCCGCGAGGCCGCGAGTGCGTAGGCGCTGATCGGGTTCATGGGGGCGTACGGCTCCTCGTACGGATTGGGAGCCTCCTGCGGAATCGTGCCACCCGACTTGAGCAATGAACGCTGCGTGCTGCCGTATGCAATCAGGGCGACATCACACATGCCTGCGGCGATGGCCGCTTGCGCATGATGAAGGTGGGCCTCGAACGACGATCCGCCCGTGTTCGATCCGTCCGAATACCGCGCGTTAATGCCGAGGTACTCTCCCAGGCTCAAGGAGCCCATCATCATTTGAGTGCCCGCCGCGAAGAGGCCGTCCACGTCTGAGAGCGTGAGGCCCGCATCATCCAGCGCGCGCATGGCGGCCTGGCCCATGAGATCACCGGGGGTCACTCCGGCAGCCACCTCACCGAGATCGGACTCTGCAGCACCGACGATGGCGGTCTTTCCGCGAAGCTCTCGGGTCATGATGCGGTTCCGTGGTGGACAGTGACAAAGGTGGGAAGCGCTGCACCGGAGGCATCAACAGCGTCCATCACGACTCGAACTTTCATGCCGATGTGCACCTCGTCGGGCTCGACATCGGTCACGGTCGACATAAGGCGAAAACCCTCATCCATCTCGATGATCGAGACGTTGTGCGGTTCTTCTCCCCGCGGCCGCACCGTCGTGGTCGCATAGACCTCGCCCACGCCCGACGAGACCCGCCACTCGAGGTCGGTGTTGCCCGTCAGCGGCTCGATCACGCGCGGATAGAAGATGGGGTCGCCCGTGGCTATGGATACCTGATAGGCAAGCTCGCCGCGGCTGCAGTACTCCAGAAACTGCGCGCGCGGTGAGACCTCAATCGTGCTCTCGATCATGCGATCACCTTTCGTCCGTCTTCATACCGGTAGAAGCCCTCGCCGGTCTTTCGCCCCAGGTGGTTCGACTCCACTAGGTCGACGATTGTGCGCTGTGGTACGTCAACGGGATCGTTGGTTTGCAGGTAGAACAGTTCCTGCATTTGCTTGTTGACGTCGAGACCGGCCATGTCGAGCAATTCGAACGGCCCCATCGGGTGGCGGAGGGCGCGTCGACAGATCTCATCGATCGCCGCGACAGAGGCGTATCCGCCCTCTAGGAGCGAGACGGCTTCGCGAACCATGGCACTCAGAATGCGGTTGGCGATGAAGCCGGGAATCTCCTTGGTCAGCACAATCGGCGTGCGCCCCATTCGCTCGCACACCTTCACTACCGCGTCGATGACGCGCGCCTCGACGGCCTCGCCGCCGACAATCTCAACGCAATCCATTACCAGCGGGGGGTTGAAGAAGTGCATATTCACGGTAAGCTGCGGTCGGTCGGTTCCGTTGCCGATGAGCGACGACACGAGACTCGACGAGTTGGTCGCGAAAATCGAGGTGGCCGGCACGACGGCACTGAGCCTCTCGAACAGCGCGACCTTCGCCTCGAAGTTCTCGATGATCGCTTCAACGACGAGTTGCGCATCGGATGCCGCAACGGCAAGATCGGCCTCGAAAGTGAGACGCTCGAAAGCCGAGTCGACCGCGTCCTGGGTCATTCGACCTTTCGTCACATTGCTCGCCATGCGCGTGCGAAGGTCGTTTTCCGACCGCACCAAAGCGGCCGGGTCAAGGTCGTTGAGTACCGTGGTGATGCCGCCCAGCGCACCGAGCATTGCGATCTGCGATCCCATTGCTCCGGCGCCGACGACGAGTATCCGATCAATCTGATCCATCGACAAACTCACTTTCCCTGAAATTTCGGTTCGCGCTTGTCAAGAAACGAGGCTGTTCCCTCGGCCTTGTCGGACGTGCCATAGAGAGCGGCGAGACCCAGTCGTTCTGCGACAAGCGCTGACGCGGTGCTCGATTCCGCGGCGAGGGCCACAGTCAGTCGTGCGATGCGTACCGCGACTGACCCCTGTGACAGCACTCGGCGGGCGAGTGCTCGTGCGGCGTCCATGAGTTCAGCCTTCGTCGTGATCTGAGTCACGACTCCTGTCGCAAGAGCCTCGGCCGCCGGCATGCGTCGGCCGGTGAGAATGAGTTCCAGCGCACGACCCGGTCCGACAAGACGCGTCAGTCGGGTTATGCCGCCGGCGGCCGGCAAGACTGACCACCCGAGCTCAGGAAGGCCAAAGCTCGCCGTGTCATCACAAATGCGGATGTCGCACGCAAGCGCCAGTTCGAAACCGCCGCCGAGTGCATATCCGTTGACGGCCGCGATGACGGGCTTGGCCGAGGCGGCGATCGTGTCGAACACGGGCTGCATGGGAAGCTCGAGAGCAGCCGCGGGGCCGATGTCGGCACTCAGCTCTGCGATGTCGCCTCCTGCGACAAAGGACTTGACACCGGCGCCCGTGATGATGATGGCGCCCACATCCGATCGAGCATTGCACTCTGCCACCGCGAGACGCAGCCCCTCAAGGTCGGCAGCATCGAGCGCGTTGTGCACGTGTGCACGCGCGATCGTGAGCACCGCGATGCGGTCATCGACCTGGGTCTCGATCATCTGTCCTCATTGACTAACTTAGCGAACGCTTGCTCAGTAGGTTAGAAACGGATTGCCCCGGTGTCAAGCCCTAGCGCGATCAAGGCTTAGCGCAGAGCGGAAACGCCGGTGACGGCCTTGCCCACGATCAGGCTCTGGATGTGGTCGGTGCCGTCGTAGGTGTAGACGGCCTCCATGTCGGCGAAATACCGCGCAACTCCGAACTCAGGGAGCAACCCGTTACCACCCATGAGGTCTCGACACTTCGCTACGACCTCTCGACCGAGTCGAGCCGTGGACATCTTGGCCGCGGACGCGGCCACATGAGTCATCCGGCCGTCCTGCAGAAGTCGGCTCACTCGAATGCAGGTGAGGCGCATCGTCGAGATCGCGATAGCGATCTCTGCGAGCTTTTGTTGGTTGAGCTGGAACGCGATGAGGGGGCGGCCGAACTGCTCGCGCTCGGTGAGGTACAGGAGCGTCGCCTCGAACGCCCCGATCGATAACCCCAGCGCCTGCCACGCCGCGATCGGTCGCACCGCGTTGAATGCTCCCGCGGTCTGGCGTGCGTCACGCGCGCCATCAAGGCGGTTGGCGAGAGGCACGAAGACATCGTTGAGCACGATGTCACTCGGCCAAGACGACCTCATGCCAATGCGCCCCTCGATGGGATGGGCGGAGTAGCCCTCCGCCGGAGTCTCGACCACGTATGCCGCCTGCTGCCCCTCCCGATCCTTGGCGAAAATGATGTTGACGTCGGCAAACGACGAATTTCCCACCCACCGCTTGCGGCCGTTCAGCCTGAAGCCGCCCGGGACCTCTGTCGCGGTCGTTTCGATCCCAGAGGTGTCGGACCCGTGGTCGGGCTCCGTGATCCCCATTGATCCGACGAGCTCTACGCGGGCCATTCGGGGCAGCCAGCGCTGTTTCTGCTCTTCCGAGCCCAACGACGAAATCGCTCGCATCGACAACACGGATTGAATGCCGAAGAATGCACTCAGCCCGAAATCGACCCGAGCGAGTTCGGCTGCGACTAGGCCGTCCGAAACATCCCCGAGACCGGAGCACCCGAACCCCTCGATTCCCCCACCTACGACATTGAGCGCCGCGATATGAGGAATCAGGTGTGAGGCCATCTCCCCCGCCGACCAGCGCTGCGCAACTCCGTGGGCCGCGTAGGTCTCGTTGAACTGGCGAACCCGCTCCCTGGTCGCGTGCTCCCGGGCGGTTAGCAGCGACTCGCTGTCGTACAGGTCGCTTCGGGACGTTAGTTCGACGTGATCCATCGTGCTCCGATCAGTTGAGTTCGCGAAGGCTGCGTCGTGTGATCTTGCCCGTTACAGTCTTCGGCAGATCATCCAGGAACACGACCGCTCGGGGAATCTTGTACGCGGCGAGTCGTTCCCGCGTGAACTCAATGAGCTCTTCTGCCGTAACCGTTGCGCCCTCACGCAGGCTTACGAAGGCCTTCACGGTCTCGCCGCGGTAGTCGTCGGGCACGCCGACCACGCCCGCTTCGCGCACCGCGGAGTGCTCGTAGAGCACCTCCTCGACCTCCTGTGGCCACACCTTGAAGCCTGCCGCGTTGATTTGGTCTTTCTTGCGATCAACGAGATAGAACCAGCCGTCTGAATCCATGGTGGCCACGTCGCCCGTGCTGAGCCATCCGTCGCGAATGGCGAGTTCGGTCTCCCGCGGGTTGTTCCAATATCCGGTCATGACGTGAGGCCCACGAACCACGATCTCGCCCGGTTCGCCGATCGCCACAACGGCACCGTCATCGCCGACGAGCTTGCACTCTGTATCCGGGATTGGAACTCCAAGCGCGAGCGAGCCGGACTGCGGGTTCACGGGACTGCGCCTGCCCGGTGGGGTGCCGAACGTAGGGGACGTGGACTCGGTCAGCCCGTAGCCGTTGTGCAGGTACACGCCGGTCGCCGCTTCATACCGTTCCACGACACTGGGCGGAATCGGCGCGCCGCCGCAGATGATCTTGGAGAGCGAGGAAATGTCCACGGTGGCGAACACCGGACTCTCCAGAAAGGCGATGAAGACAGTCGTTGCACCGACAGTGAAGGTCACCCGGTATTTGTCGATGAGCATGAGCGCCGTCGCGACGTCAAACCGGTAACCCAGTACGAGGCGCGCCCCTGTCAGCAGCGAGATGGCGACGCTGCAAATCAGGCCGGTGACGTGAAAGAGCGGCGCCATCGCGAAAATCACGTCGGCCGACGAAAGGTCCCTCATGCTGCGAAATGTCTGCGCACTGAACACGACGTTGCCGTGGCTGAGCATCGCGCCCTTGGGGGTACCGGTCGTGCCGGAGGTGTACGCGATAAAGGCCGTGTCGCCCGACGCGGGCAAACGCACCTCACGGGCCCGGCCGGCGAACCGAGCGATTGCCGTGTCGTAGGCCACCACGTCGGCGTGCTCGGATGCCACGCTCTCGGGCACAACGTGAGGCCGTTCCTGATCGCGAATCGAGCGAACTCCACTTGTCGAAACGACCAGCGTGATGGCAGAGTCGGTGCGCACCGAGTCAACTCGACCCACGAGTTCCTCGAGCGCAACAATCACGCGCAGCCCCGAATCTCGCACGATGTGGCCCAGCTCCCGCTCCTGGTACATCGGGTTGATCGGCACGACTGCGGCGCCGCACTTCCATGCAGCGATCGCACCGATGACGAACTCCGGCATGTTCTGCAGGTACAGTCCCACCGATTGCCCCGAACTTACGCCCGCCTCCGCGAAGAGGTGAGCCAACGCATCCGACTCCGCATCGACCTCAGCCGCAGTCCAGGTGCGATCAAAGTAGGAAAGCAGAGCACGCTGCGGGTGGCTCTTCGCGTGCGTGAGAAATGCTTCAAGCACAGAAGCGCACTCGGACTCATCATGGAATCCCGGGCGTTCGCCCCAGACCGCGGCCCACGGGCGGTCATCGAAGATCGTCATCGGTGCCCCGGAACTACTTGATGGCCATCGGGTTCACCGGTGAACCCGTCGCTTGGGCGACCTTGAGCGGCGCTGCGGCGTAGAGGAAGTCGTACTGGCCGTCACTGGCGCAGTCGTCGGCCAGCTCGTCGAGTGACAGGATCTCGGCGAAAGCGATTCCAAGGTTGCGCATGAGTGCGGCATGCAGCACGAAAGCGGCGCCCGACTCGTGCACGGTGCGCTCGTTGGCGATCGTGTCGGTCGCAAGGCTCACGACATCGTTGTCGGCGAACCACTGCACGAGCTCGGGACTGAAGGTCAGTCCAGGCTCGATGAAGTCCGCATAGAACTCATCTTTGTCGCGAGAGTTGTAGCTTCCGATTTCGCCCGTACGAATGAGCAGGATCGACCCGGGCGTCATCGCGACTTTCTGGTTCTCCAGGCACGCGAGCACGTCGTCGAGGCCAATCGGCTGCCCCTTGTCCATGTACGGCATCCCGAAGTGCCGAGCCATGTCGAGCAGCACGCCGCGGCCGACGACACCCTTGCGCGCAATGGGCAGCACGGAGGCCTTGTCGAGACCGAGCGTTGTGCTGTCGGCGGGAAAACCGTTGTAGACCTTGTCGTCGTACCAGACATGCCCGAGCCCGTCATAGTGAGTGGCCCCCTGCAGGAACATCGCGATGTAGTCGTCTGCGTACTCGGTGCCGCCAGGGTTGGTCGTCTTCTTGCCCGCCGTATAAGAGCTGCGATCCTGGGTGTTGTACCGCTGCGCCTGGGCGCGCCCCGGCCAAATCGGATCGTTGCCCGCGCCGAACTCGGTCGCAAGTGTGAAGACTTTGCCAGATCGCACGCACGATGCGGCGGCGAGAACCACCTCGGGGGTCAGCAGGTTTGCTGCACCAAGCTGATCGTCGACTCCCCACCGACCCCAGTTGGTCGGGGATGCAGCGAGCAGATCGCGAACGTTGGGTACTTCGGCCATGATGTATCTCCTTTGATGTCAGACCGTGTTTGGTGTGGTGGAGTCGCGCTCAGGCGCGACGGAATCCTTCGAGTATGGAATCGTCGACTTCTTCGAGGTTGACGACGATGTTGTCGGGTGTTCGGGTGGTGAGCCACACGAGCTCTTCGGTTACAGACATATTGGCCTCAACGTGCGGCATGTAGGGAGGCACAAACACCCAGTCTCCTTGCTTCATGTCGAGAAATTCCTTGTAGCCTTCGCCGAAGTAGATGCGCGCGGTACCACGAAGTACGTAGCCGCCGGTCTCCGCCTCGCCATGGTGGTGCGGCAGCGACCGGTAGCCCGGCGCATTGAACACTTGACCGAACCAGATCTTGGTGGCCGACGTGTGCTGTGGGCCGACCCCGGACACCCGAATGCAGTCTCCGGATGACATCGTGTGCGAGTCCTCGTTTCCCGCAGTGGTCACCTCGGGTTTGGCATTCCAGCGCAACTGGTCGCTCATGAAATGCTCCTTTCTTGTATCGCGCTCGCGGCGACGGTCGCCCCGAGCTCCTTGCCTGCAATGAAGCCCATGGTCATTCCAGGTCCCAGAGTTCCCCCCGCGCCCGGATAGCCTCCGCCAACCGGATGCGCGGTCGTGTTGCCCGCGGCGTACAGCCCTTCGATGGGATTGCCGTCGACATCGAGGGCGCGGGCTCGTGCATCGGTCACGATTCCGCCGTTAGTTCCGAATGCCCCAGGAACGACGCCAACCGCATAGAACGGTCCGCGCTCCAGCGGTGCGAGCGACCGGTTCGGGTATCCGCGGTCCCCGTCTCCCCAATACTGGTCATAGTCATTAGACCCGCGGGTGAAGTCCTCGTCAACGCCGGCTCGCGCGAAAGCGTTGAAGCGTTCGACGGTTTCGGCGAGCGAGCCCTCGGGCAAACCGAGCAGTACGCCCAGCTCGTCGAGGGTTGCGGCAGAGGTCATCCACTCGGGCACCGGATCCCCCGACCGATAAGTGAGGTAGCCGTACTGCTGCATGTACTCGTCGTCAACGATCACGTAGGCCGGGAGGTGCTCGAAGCTGTGCTCTATGGGATCGACAGCATGGAAGGCGCGAGTCATGTCGTTGTAGTTCTGGGACTCGTTGACGAATCGGCGGCCATGCTTGTCGACGATGATCGACCCTGGGCCCTGACGCTCGAATCGCAGGAGGGTGCCGAGTTGCTCTCCCTCGCTGATGTCTCCCGGGATAACCGACATGGGTGCCCAGAAGGCCTCCCTCATGTTGCCAAGCTTGACGCCCACGCGCTGCGCCATGCGGATTCCGTCACCCGTGTTGTTGGGCGGGGAGCAGCGCGCCAGAAGCGGCCCGCCCAGAAATTGCTGGGCCATCGCGTGATCCCATTCGAAGCCTCCGCAGGCCAGCAGTACTCCCTTGGTCGCGGTGAAGCGCTCCCCGCCAGCGATGACACCGACTACGACACCGTTCTCGGTGAGGAGCCGTTCTGCGGTCGCTTCGGTCACGAGAGTCACCCCTCGCTCTGCTGCCGCCTTGATAAGGGGGGCAACGACCGCGTTCCCACGACTCACGATCCCCTCGTCAAATCGCTCCTGAAGTTTCTCCCAGGGAAATCTGGTGAACGCCACCCACTGTTCGTACTCCTGCATCGAAAACGGCATGCGGCGATCGGCGCGCAGGGCCTCGCGCAGCGCACCGAGGGTTTTCGAATCGAAGAAGGCTGGATCGAGCGATCGCCCACCGGCAACCGACCCGGGCAGATCGGGCCGGTAGTCGGGATAGTCGTGCGCCGAGGCGAATCGAAGCCCCACGTTGTCGGCCAGCCAATCGATCATCTGGGGGCCAACATCGACAACCGCCTCAAGTACTTCCTCGGCGGTCTGCCCTCGCGACACCGCGCGCAGGTACTCGATGGCCGCCTCGCGGGAGTCGGTGAGGCCGCGTTCAATCATGTACCGGTTGTTCGCAATCCACAGGGTTCCCCCACTAATGGCTGAGGTGCCCCCGAGCCATTTTGCTTTCTCCAGCACGAGAACCCGACTGCCGTCCTCGGCCGCTGCTGTAGCGGCGAGCAGCCCTGCTGCACCCGATCCGACGACGATGGCGTCGAAATCGTGAGACTGCTCCGAGTTGTTCCACCACTTCATTTCGTCTGCACCTCTCCTGATTCCGTCGGCCACGGCGCGCGCTCGACGAGCAGGCGCGCCGCCTCCCATGCGGGTTGTCCCACCCGCACACCGGCCTGGTGCGCGAGGTCGTTGACGGCGCTGATCACACCGTCGAAGTACGTGCTGTGCCCGTCACCCATGCGAGCGGTGTGTGCTGACACCGCTGCTCCCGGTATGCCTGCAGCGTTGGTGGGAGCAAGCGCGGCAACTCCTGATGAGTCGCGCCCCATGCCCCCGTCTGAGCAGATGAATCCGTACGGTCGCGACTGGATGATGTAGTCGACGACGCTTCGCCCGGTATGGCCCGCGGTGCACAGCACGTTGTGGTTTCGATCCTCGGGCAGTGCGTCAGCGATCGAGTTCGTGCACACGACCGCCCGCCCATCGGGCCCCGCGAGCACGGTTGCGCGGTTCGTGCTGTCAATATGGGGTGTCGTGCCGCTCGCCTCAAGCATGATGAGCGCGGCATCCGCCACCGTCATGCCCGGTTCGATTCCCAGTGCACGCGCATATGCGTTGACTCGCGACAGCACTCCTCGGGAGTACAGGTCTTCCCCGTTACCGTGCTCAAGAGTGCTGATATCAGCGGCAGCAGCCGGGATCTGAAGCGCTTCGAAGTACCACAGGCCCGCAATTCCAGCGCCGTCCTTGCCGATGCCACAGTCCAACCCGATCGCGCCCACGGGCTTTGCCTCCTGAAGCAACCGAGCGCAGTACACGCCGCTATAGGAGGCATTCACGATTACCTCCGTGCCCGGTCGGGCCTCGTGCGAGGTGGCGTGCAAGTGAGAGTGTGTGGCCGAATCCAGCACCACTACGCGCGCGGCGCCGGTGTCGACAGGTGTGAAGCGTCCGGAGACTTCGTGATTCATGGAGTGGACGCCCCCTCGTCACTGATGCATCGATTTCGCAGCTCGCCGATGCCGGAAATCCGCGTCACCAGTTCATCGCCGGCCGAAAGAAATCGCTGCGGTCGTTGCGCGACACCGACGCCCGCGGGCGTGCCGGTGGCGATCAGGTCTCCGGGTGTCAAGGTCATGAACTGAGAGACATATTCAACGACCTGGACGCACGTAAAGATGAGGTCGTCGGTCTTGCCGCTCTGCTGCACAACACCGTTGACTATGGTCTCGACGCTGTGGCCGTCGGCTGGGTCAAATTCGTCGGCCGTGACGATCACCGGCCCGATGGGAGTAGTGCGGTCGAAGTTCTTTCCTTGGAGCCACTCTTGAGTGCGATTTTGCCAGTCTCGAACCGAGACATCGTTCATGACGGTGTATCCGAGAATCGCGGCGGCAGCTTCTTCGGGGCTCGCGTGTTTGACGCGAGTCCCGATGACGATGACGAGCTCCGCCTCCCAGTCGGCCTGGGCGCTGATGGTGGATGACGGCAGCAACAGGTCGTCGGCGGGCCCGACGAGCGCCGCTGGGAGCTTGGCGAAGAGGGTTGGAAACTCCGGAGCCGACTTGCCTAGTTCAGAAGCGTGCTGCCGATAGTTAAGTCCAACGCACAACACCGTCCGGGGGTGAAGAATGGGCGACCGCAGTTCGTGCGGCTCGGGTGCCGCAGCAGGTTCACCGTCGACAGCGCGCCAGCCTTCGAAGTCGAGCAAGGCTGCGACGTCAGAGAAGGGCAGGAGCATCACCTCGTCACCGTCTCGCCGAAACACGCGGGTGCGACCGTCCCGCTCGAGAGTGCCCAGCTGCATCCCTACTCCCCCACTGCCGCGGGTGGGGTCCAATCGACCCAGATGGTGTCGCCGTCGATGGGCGGCACCTTCACGAACGCAAGCCGTGCCGGTTCTCCAGTCTCGTTTTCGAGGTAGTGGTGCATGCCGCGAACGCACAATAGCGACGTGCCTGCCGCCAGACTAAACCGTCCGCTTCTCGCCTGCCAGATGGTGATTTCACCCTCAAGTCCGACGAAGTACTCGTCGTATCCCTCGTGAAAGTGGTTGGCGAAGACTTCACCCGGTTCGAAGGTCTTGATGCCAACGAAGAGGCCGGGGGTATCGACGATCGCGGCCCGTGAAGAAGCGGCAGCGAGGGAATTGAGGGCGAATGCGTCCAGTGGCAGTTGCACGGGATGGTCCTCCTACGACGTCAATGTCGGGCCTGGCAATGCTCCGGGCTCGTCGCCACTGTATTTCTTATATTAAATACAGTCAATAGCTTCCGGCAATTTGGCTCGAAATGGCTCCGCGTACCGCAAGGTGGCGCGGTAACCTGCGATAAAGCCCCTCTAGACCGATGAGAAACGATGACTGCGCCAAAACCTGAGACATCCGCATCCCCACGTTTGGACGGTCGACTGCGCGGCAAACCGGGCGGCCCCGGTCCCCTGCTTGACTCAGCGCTCGCGAGTTTTTACTCAATTGGGTACGGCGGCACGTCGGTTCGAACGATCGCCCAGGGCGCCGACATGACCGTCGCCGCGGTGTACCACTACTTCGATTCAAAGCAAGAAATGCTCGCCCAGATCATGACCAGAGCGATGGAAGACAACCTCGTCGCCGTGCGCGCTGCCTACCGCGCGAGCGGGGATCGCCCGGAACTGCAACTGTTCAGCATGATCTCCGCGATCGTCGACTATCACACCCAGCATCAGGCCGAGGCGTTCGTCGGTGGCTCGGAGTTGAGGAGTCTGGAAGAGGCAGGTCGCGCGGTCGTCGTTAAGCTGCGTGACGAAGAAGAAGACCTGTTCCGCCGGGCGATCCGCGACGGGCTGAACAAGGGAATCTTCTCGGTGGAATACCCCATTCTCGCCGCCAGAGCGCTCTTGGCAATGGCCTCGGGCGTCGCCTCGTGGTACCGACCGGAGGGCGCCCTCGACGTACCGACGCTTCGAGTGGAGTACGGAACGATGGCACTGCAGCTCGTGGGTTACACGGGAGACATCGAGTTTCTCAGGACCGAGTGACCGGTCGCGACATTTGTCGCTCCTTTGCCGTTGCGGCGTAGTCGATCGGCGAATGTTCGCGAGCCGCCGCGCGTGCCGCGTCGATGTCATTGGCCATGATCGCTTCCGCCATTCGCACGTGCACGCCGATGGTGCTCGTGGCGATTGCGCCCGAGCGCGGCCAGCGTTGCACCGACGCACGTATCGTGTCGAGCACCATGCAGTACACGGTGGCGAGCACAGTGTTTTGGCCCGTGCGAGCAATCTCGGTGTCGAGGTCCCAGATTCTGCTGAGAGCCTCTTCGGGGTCATCCGTGGCCACCATACGATCGAGTGCGCGCTGGATACGAACTCGATCAACCTCGTCGCACGCGAGAGCGGCCTCAATGCACACGGCATCCTGCAGGGCGTCTTGGACGTGGAAACAGGAGTCAAGTTGTAGCGGGTCATCCTGCTCGGCCAACAAGGACGACGACAGACGAACTCGATCGAGCACGCGCGCAACAAATACTCCACCACCGGGGCCCGTCTTGACCTCAACGTATCCGCGTGACTGAAGCAGTCGCAGGGCCTCGTTGAGCGTGCCGCTCGAGACACTGTGCTCCGCCATGAGGTCGGGCTTGGTGCCGAGTCGGGTGCCCGGCTCGAAGCCCTCGCGCTCTATCCACGATTGCATGCGCGCCGAGAGACGACTGGCTTTCGACTCCTTGATCACAAGGGCAGCGTAACTCTCCTCATCGCATAAACCCGAAGACTGGCGGAACCAGCAGGATGACCACCCCGACTCTGCACGCGTTATCTTGTGGTCATGCAGCAACTATCCGCAACGGCCATCGCCGACGAGCTGGCGCACGTCACCGATCACTGGACCCCGCGAGTGGTCGGCCAGGTCAACGACCAGTACGTGAAGGTCGCGAAGCTCCTGGGCGAACTCGTGTGGCACGCGCACGACAACGAAGACGAGATGTTCCTCGTGGTCTACGGCCGCCTCAGAATCCAGCTCGAGGGCGACCGGGAGGTCACGCTCAACCCGGGCGAGTTCTTCGTCGTGCCCAAGGGCGTGCAGCACAACCCGGTGGCCGACGACGAGGTGGGCATCGTGCTCATCGAGACCGTCACCACGGCGCACACCGGGTCGGTGCAGTCCGAGCGCACGGTACCGATCGAGAAGCAACTACCCCGCACCCAATAACGCCCGCTCGGCGGTCGCGCCGATAGTGTCGTGGCAACATCGCAAAGGAGCAGACGCAATGAGCCTTGAGTTGATCGTGGGCGGCACGTATGTCGCCCTGTGGTTGTTCTTCATCTACGCATTCGTCGGCGTCATCATCGAGATGGTCTACTGCTGGACGATCGAGTATCGCGGAGTGATCGAGTCGCGGCTTGGGTTGCTCTACGTGCCGTTCAATCTGCTCTACGGGGCAGGCGGCCTGATCATTACGCTCGTACTCCTGCCGGTCTTCGACAATCCGTTCGCCGTGTTCGGCCTCGGCCTGGTTGTGGGCACCGTGCTCGAATACTTCACCAGCCTGCTGATGGAAAAACTCTTCCATGCCGTCTATTGGGACTACAGCAAGGAGTTCCTCAACATCCAGGGCCGGGTCTGCTTGAAGTACGCGGTGATCTGGGGGCTTCTGTCGCTCGTATTGCTGTACGTGCTTGACGTGTTCAACGTCAACGTGTTGATGCAGATCCCGGTGATCATCGGCCTGCCGGTGCTTCTTCTGCTCATCCTGGCAACGCTCTTCTCGATCGTGTTGACCCTCCTCGCGTACAAGCGAACCGCACAGAAGAACGCCTACCTGATCGCCAAGCGCGAGGGTAAGCCCGTAGAGCTGCCGAACCCCGCCTGGGCGCGCATGGTCGACCGCCTCGTGCCCGACTCGGTGCTCATCAACAGCTTCCCGCGCATGAGTCTCGTGACCGAGTACCAGGAGCTCACGGGGCACCACCGCAAGTTCATCTTCTGGCTGCCGAGCATCGGCACGCCATCATCCGCAACAGCCGAGGCCGGCGCGCGCGCCCGCGAACAGGAGGCCAAGCGCCTTCTCGACTCGCTGCCTGCTGGGGTATCGCCCTAGATCGTCGTGGGCTTATCTGTGGTGCACCCCCCGGGACTTGAACCCGGAACCCACTGGTTATGGGTCTAGGGGCGCTATCCCGCTGCGCTTGCGCCTACTGACGGCGGTGTAGCGGTGACCTACTGCGGCGCGTGCGAGTGCTGGCTGCCGGCGTCGTGCGAGAACAGCCACCGGGCCGCGCACGAGCGCGTTACAGTCCACGCCTAGCCCCGAAATGGGCGTAGAAATCCTCACCTCATCCGAGACTTCGCCGGCTACGCGTTCCCCGGCCAGATCGACGGCCACCTGTCCGCCGGCCACGTTTCCAAGCTCATGAGTCGAGGGATGGGCGAGCACGGCACCGGGCATCCGCTGCGCCACAAAGCCGCGACCGACTGGCTCGAATCGTCGGGCGGCAACCTGCGCGTCGTGCAGGAACTACTCGGCCATAGCAGCGTGGCCACGACGCAGATTTACACGTTCATCCACAACGACCAGAAACGCATGGCGGTTCGAAAGAGAGCAGCATGAGCACGAGCACCCGACCCGAGAGCCTGCGCGAGGCGCGACGATCTGACCGCGTAACGAGCCGCCGGCAGCAGCTCCGCGAGGCCGTCGAGCTGCGCGACAACGCCAACCGAACCATCATGGCGACCGTCGCAGGCCTGCGCCGTGACGGGGTTTCATGGGGCGAGATCGCGTCGATCGTCGGGGTGTCTCGGCAGGCTGCCCAGCAGCGTTTTGACAACAAATCTTGACGCCTTTTTGACCCGCCTCCCGTCCAGCGCCGGGCGCGCAAAATCGCTCTACGAGGCGCACAGGGCCGCGTAGAGCGATTTCGTTGCGTTACTGGTCTGCTGAGGGTGCCGCCTGGACTACCTGCAAAAGCTTGCGCTGGAGGTCGGCGATGGTGGCATCCTTGGCGTCGTTGGTGGCCATGAGAGCGGACAGTTTGCCGTTGGTGTTGGTCTTGACTTCCTCGAGAGTCGTCTGCTGTTTACCGAGCATGTAGAACGTCGTGGCCGAGGCCGACACAAGGCCGAGCACGACGATCACCTGCCCCGCGAACGCCGGCGCGTGCTCGGGAGCGAACAGCAGAATGAGCGCGTAGAGCACGAGGCCGACGCCGGCGAGCACGGCGAAGATGATGAACAGCAACGTCTTGTTCACTTCTTGACCGCCGCCGGCTTGACCGTGCCGGCGAGCACGAGGTTGAGTGCGCCGCCATCCACGAGCGCCTTGGCGGTCGCGGCTCCGAGCTTGCCGTAGTCGATCGCCGGCGCACTGGGTGCCGGCGTCGAGCTGCCGGCGGTCGGGGTGTCCGGCTTCTTGATCTCCCGGTACTTCCCGAACTGCTGCGACCAGTGCGGCTCGCCGAGCGGGTGGAATGAACCGCCGTCCTGAATGAACACGTCTGCCTCAAACCCGCCGACGTAGCGGTAGGTCATCGAGATCGGGTCGGCCAGCACACGCTGACCCCCCGGGGTGAACTGCCAGCCCTGCATGTTGCTTTCCTTTCGTAATGCCGCTCTGATGGCGGGGTAGGGGTCGGACACCGAACCGGTGCCCGGGGTTCCGTCTGTGGTGCTCCACATGACATGGAGGTGTGCGCCGATCGAGGCGCTGCCGGTGTTGCCGACGATGCCGACCAGTTGGCCGAATGAGACCGCCTGACCGACCTGGACCGGGGATGCTGCGCGGAGGTGGTAGAAGCCGGCCCAGCCTCGCGCGGTGCGAATGATGACGTACCAGCCGATGACGCTGTTGAAGCCGGCAGCCGACACGACGCCGGCGACCCATGAGGGAATTTCGGTGCCCTCGGCCCACGGGAAATCGGAGCCGAGGTGAGCGCGGCCCGTGGCCGGTCGGATGTTTCCGAACGGGTCGTTGGCGTCGTACTTGGCATAGAACTGAGCTGGGGTGAGCATGGTGATTCCTTTCAACTGGGGATGAGCGCGAGATCGACCATCCAGCGCTTTGCCTTGATGGTGTGTTTGAGGCCGACGATGCGGCAGTCCTGTTCGACGCCGAGGAACTCGACTCGCACGCGGTCTTGAATGTCGAGGTGCGCGGCCAGCTCGGGGTCTTCCTGCGCGTTCCACCGGATGAGGCGAACCGACACCGCCGGCGTCGCATGGCTGGCCAGCAGTTCCTCAGCTCGCACGGCGGTGAGGGTCTTACCTCGTGTCGAGCTGGAGGCGTGCGGCGTGCCCGACCACGCGTTCACGTAGTCCTGGGTGCTCGCTGTCGCGCCGTCGAAGAACGGCACCTGAGTGGCGGTCTTGGTGAGAATCACGTTGTCGAGGCGGATGGTCTGCGCTGCCGCCATCGCCGTGTTGATGAGGATGGCAGGGCGCGCTGAGAGCGTTCCTGCCGGCATAACTCCCGAGACCGTGACGCGCACGGCGGTGGAGCTCACGGCGGTGGCCACGCCGTTGAACGTGTACTGAGTGCCAGAGCCGTCAGCGTTCTGGTAGGCGTAGACGCGCGCGCGAATGTCAGTCATCGGAGCGCTCGACCACACGAGGAACGAGAGGGTGAACGGGTCGCCACCCTGCAGGCCCGTCGTGAGGTCTTGGATGCGAAACGCGGTGGCTGCGGTCGGCGCGGTGCCCACCGATATCTGGCCGGCGTAGGGGGTGTCATTCGTCGCCGAGGTGATGCGAGAGAACGTGTACGTTCCGCCGGCGGGAGACACGACCACGAGGCCGGGTGGCGTGGCCGAGAACGCGTACTCGGGGTCAGGGGCGAGGTTGGTGGCCTCGAACACTGTGGTGCGCCTCATCGACATCTCGATCTCGGCCGAGCGCGCGCCCCACGCGGTGACCGAGGCGGTGTCGCTGTAGGCGGTCGTGGCGTCGTCGGTCTTTCCGGTGCCGGCGTCGCGGCCATGGTTATTGACCGAGAGGATGTTCACGAGATCGCGGGTGTTGTACGTCGCGCCGATGTCGGTGTATTCGAGCTTGCCGATCGCGCGCTTGTCAGTGAACGTGGCCAGCACGCCGTCTTGAGAGTCCGCCTGGCGGAACTGGGTCACGTTCTCCCGATCGACCCACCACGACGCGCCCACGGTGTTGCAGGCCATCGAGAAGTGGCTGGCCAGCGGCCCCTCGTAGGCGGTGTCTTGCAGGCGGTAGGGCGAGACGTTCGGGATCTCGTAGAGCTTGATCTGGTAGAACCCGGTGTTTTCGAAGTAGCCGGCACCGCTCCAGCTCGCGGCCTCGTAGAGCTGAATCTGCACGACGTGCGAGGTGGCCGTGGCCACGAACGTGTAGCTGGGAATCGTCGTGATTGACGACGGGTTCGGGATGCCGGCGGCGGTGCCGGCACCGATGCCCACGACGGCCCAGCGGTAGATGTTGCCCGGCGGGGTCGAGCTGACAAGGGCGACCATCTTGCCGTCGAGTCGGTAGGTGTTGCCGATCTTGAGGCCGGTCATGGTGCGCTGGATACCGAGAGCGCCGGCGGCAACCGAACCCGAACCGCTCGACTGGATTTCGCGGATGAGGCCGGTCGGGGTGCCGACGACGGTCGGGAACTGGCCTCGGCGTAGGCCTGCGCCGATGAGCGGGGTGAGGCCGGCAGGCAGGCTCCCGTAGCTTGCCCAGCCGTCGAGGTTGCCGATCTCGGCGACGATGATGACGCTGGAGCTGGCGGAGTAGACGAACGCGGCGCCCATGCTGTGAACGGCGTTCTTCGCGGCGACTCGAACCCAGTATTGCCGGCCCGGTGCGAGGCCGCTGATCGTGCGCGAGTTAGTGACGCCGATGTCGAGGGTGGTGGCTCCGCTGAACGAGGCGTTGGTGGCGTATTGGATGCGGTAGCCGTCGATCGACCTGCCGCCGTTCGATGCCGGCGTCGTCCACGACATCGAGAACGAGGTGAGCGATGCTTGGGCCAGTGTCGAGAGAGTCGGGGCGCTCGGGGCGATGGCCACGAACCGTGAGCGCACGACCGACCACGGCGAATCGCCGAGGGCGTTGGTGGCGCGCACGCGAGCGTAATAGGTCGTCCCGGGTGTCAGCCCGGTTACCTGCTTGCTGACGCTGCTGGAGCTGACCGAGAACGTCTGGAGGCCGGTTGTGAACCCGCTGTTGGTGGCGAGCTGGAGCGTGAACCCGGTGATGGCGCTGTTGCCGTCGTACTCGGGAATCCACTCGGCGAGAATCGCGGTCGTGGTGCTCTGCACGGGGCTGGAGGTGACGAACTGCGGCGCGGTGGGCACGCCTCGCGCCACGGCGGTAGCCGAGCTGCTGGCGGCTGCTGTCGTGCCGGCGGCGGTCGTCACGGCGTTCTTGGCGCGCACGGTGAACGTGTAGGACTCGCCGGGGTTGAGGCTGTTGACGACCAGCGAGAGGCCGGCGGTGGAACCCATGAGGGTGGTTCCTAGGTAGACGTCGTAGCCGGTGATCGCGCTGCCGCCGTCTGTGGATGGGGCCGACCATCCCACGGTGATTCGACCGGCGACCGAGGCCGAGGCCGTGGCGGTGACGGTGCGCGCCGGCGAGGGTGCGCCTGACCATGAGAACGACCCGGGAATCGAGCCGACGCGGGTGTCGCCGTCGCCGTTGTCCACGATCGTTCCGCCGTCAGGCTCGGAGCGCCCCACGGCCATTCCGCCGCCGGTGTTGCGGACTTGGAACCGGAACGCGCCGCCGGGTGTGGAGTCGGCGAACGTGCGCCCTGGTGACCACGGCTGGCCCTGATAGACCACCTCGGGAGAGCCGTTCGACAGCGAGGCGGCAGAGCACGAGTGGATGGTGATGGGGCGTTTGCCGTTGGCCGCGACCTGGGCGGTCGGGATGGGGCCGGTGCTGTCGCGATAGACGACATCGCCCGTCCAGTAAGAGGTGTAGATGCTGGTGACGGCACCGCCCCACGACTGTGTTTGTGGCATTAGATTCCGTACCTCGCGATGGGGTTGTCGTCGATGGGCGGGTTGATGGTGGCGGTGGATGATGCCGCGAGACGGATGATGCGGTTAGCCCACGACTCATAGCCGGCACCGCCGGCGGTGACGGCCCCGTAGCGGGTCACGTTGGTGTGCGCGGCCACGGCATCCACGATCGTCACGGTGACGTAGGTGGAGAGCTTGCCGGTCTTTTTGTTGAGCGCGTAGGCGGTGTCAACGTCGAGGATGTTGCCGGTGAAGATCGGCAGCGCCGGCGTGACAGTTGTGAGGGTCAGCCGGGCCGGCATGTTCGGGGTGAGCTGACCGCCGGCGAGAGGGTCGCCGGCGTTGACCAGCACGAGGGTGAGAATGCCCACGTCCACGGTGGAGGTTGCCCCGTTGCGTTTGCCGCCTCGGTTCACCTCGACGCTTGAGGCTTTGGCCAGCCACGGCACCCACACTCCGCCGATGTAGGTCTCCAGCTCAAGAAAGCCGGCGAGAGCGGTTTCGGAGATCATCGCCGGCCCGATACACGTTCGAAGTCGTCAATGGCAGCGACCACGGCTCGGCCCACCTCGGCGTTGGGCGCGATGGCCGACACGTTGATCTTGTAGGTGTTCCCGCCGGCGCTGGAGGCCCGGTAGCCGGTCGGGGCGTCGAGGGTTGCGGAGAACCCGCCGGCGACCTGTTCGGACAGGCTGCCCATGATGTTGTCGAGTCGGTTGTTGCCGGCGAGACCGATTTCGAGACCCTTGATGACGTTCTTGCCGAATCCGCGGAACAGCCGGCTAGGTGAGTGGATGCCGAGCACGTTGGCGAACGTGTCGGCGATGTTCTGGCCGATGCCGCCGATGAGGTTGAACAGTCCCTGCACGACGGCAGTGACGCCGTTGATGAGTCCCTGCACGATGTTTCTGCCGATGTCGAACAGCCAGTTGATCGCGCCGGCGAACAGGTTGCCGATCGCGCCCTGGATGCCGGCGAAGAAGTCGATGACGCCCTGGGCGAGCTTGAGCAGGAAGTCTCCGAGGTTGTCGGAGCTGGTCGCGAGGTTCACGAGCCACGTGATGAAATCCACGATCCCCTTGACCACGGCCACGATCACGCCGATGACGAATTCGAGCACGGGGATGAGGGCGCTGAGGATGGCCGACACGATCGCCATGATCGGCGGCAGCAGCGCCGTGATGATCGGCATGAGGCCGGTGAGTAGCGAGGCGATGAGTTCGCCGAGGGAGCCGAGCAGCGGGGCGATGGCCACGAACACTTGGGTGAGGAACTCGGCGAGCTGGGTGATGATCGGCAGCAGCGCCGTGATGATGGCCATGACTGCCGGCAGCACGGCGGCGGCGATGTCGGCGAACACGGTGGCGAGCTGAATGATGATCGGGATGAGCACCGGCAGGATGGCGGCGAACGCACCGGAGAGCACGCCCACGACCTGCTGGAGCAGCCCTGAGAGCACCGGCAGGATGGGCAGCAGGGCGCTGGCCAGTGTCGTGCCGATCTGCATGAAAGCGTCAGCGAGAACGGGCAGCAGCGGCGACAGCACTTTGATGATGAGGCCGATGGGTGAGAAGAACGACAGCAGGCCGGCGAGCTGCGGGATGAGACTGCCGATCGCGGACTGGCCCGAGAGCAGCCCGGTCACCCAGCTCGTGAAGTTGGTGAGGAACGCGGCGAACGCCGGCGAGTCGGCCACGGACTCGAGAACGCCGGCGACCTTTCCGAACACTTGGGTGAGCACGGGCAGGAACGCGCCGCCCACGAGTTCCTGGATGTTGCCGAACGCGTTTTTGACCCGCTCGATCGAGCCGAGATAGGTGTTGCCGAACGCCTCGGCGGAGCCGCCGAACTGGGTGTTGAGTTCGCCGAGGATGACGGCCTGAGCGCCGGCGGTGTCGCCCACGGCCACGAGAGACTCGATGAGCGCTTTCTGGTCGTCGGTGAGCGCCACGCCGACGCGTGAGAGCGCTGACATGCCCTTGATCGGGTCGTTGAGCGCTTTACCCACGAGGGTCGCAGCGGAGCCGAGGTCGGTTCCGAGGGCGACCGACATATCGAGGGCGGCTTTCGTCGCGGCGTCGAAGTTGACGCCCTTGATCTGGGTGAACGTCAGCAGCAGGTTTGAGGCCGACTGGATGGCCTCATCGTCAATGCCTGAGACGCGGGACAGGCGCAGCGCGAGGTCGGAGACCTGCTCGGCGGTGCGCCCTGCCGCCATGCCTGTCGAGGCGATCGCGGCGTTGGTTTGGGCGGCGATCTTCTCGGATTCGCCGGCTGCTTTGATCGAGGTGGCGATGAAGCCGACCATGGCTGCGCCGGCGATGGCGAGGCCGGCGACAGCGGCCACGCCGATGCCTTTCATGGCGGTCGAGAGGCCGCCGGCCTGCTTGCCCGTGGCGGACATTCCATCGGCGAATTTCTTGGTGTCAGCGAGAACGCTGATGATGACGGTTTGTCCGGCCACGGGTCGCCCCCCTTTCCTATCGACGGTTTTTCTTCTTGTTGACTCGGTTGAACTCGGTGATGAGCGCGTCGCGCTCGGCGATGGTGAGCGACCAGAACTCGGTCGGCGCGATGCCGAAGTTCACGACGGCCACCGCCAGCTCACGCGCCCTGGCTAGGCGGAGATTTCTTTTGGGTCGGTCTCACTCCCGAGAACCTCGCTGAGGTCGGCCATGGTCGAGTTCAGGGCGTCCTCCCACGTGAACTCGGGGTCGCTGCGGCGCTTGACGACGTACAGCATCGCGGCCATGAGCTTGGCTTTGGGGGCGGTGTCGTCGGCCATGGCCGTGACCGCCTGGCCGGTGAGTTCCTCGATCTCGGCGGTCTCGCCGAGCGTGAGGTTGGTGAGGTCGAGGGCGGGTGCGGGTGCGGTGCTGGTTGTCATGGTTCTGCTCCTTAGGTGAGGTTGTTGCGGGACAAGATGTCGGCGAGGCCGGCATCTAACGCGGCGAGGATGTCGCCACGCTCGGCGTTGAGCGCCTGAGTGAGAAAGTCGTTGGGTGCGATGTTTCGGGCCGGCCATCCGTAGTGGATGATCGGCGCGTGTGGGGCGCGAGCACCGCCGGCGCGAACGACAGCTTTGGTCTTGCCCTTGCCTGCTCGGATGGTGCCGGCGAGCCGGCCCGACACGACGGGCGGACTAGCAGCGCGAACGACCATCTGGCCGAGCTGCTGCATGAGGTCTTTCATGTCCTGCGAGTCGGCCCCGGCACGTTCCATCGAGCGCACGGCCTTGGCTAAGCCTTGGACGCGCAGCCGACCGTTGCCGGAGCCGAACTCGCCGTCGTACACGGTCTAGACGACGGTGTAGTTGACGCCGGCGGAGGTGCCGGATGGGGTGATGACGGTGACCGACTTGACGCCGGTTCCGGCGGGGATGACGGCCACGATCACGCTGTCGCTGATGACGACGATCGAGGTGGCCGAGACCGCCCCGAACTTGACATCGGTGGCACCGGTGAACCGGGTTCCGGCGAGCTGCACGGCCTCGCCGACGTTCTGTCCCGCCGGCGTGATCGAGGTGATCGCGGCGGCATCGGATGCGCCGGTGTCGAGCACCGGTTCCCCGTTGACATCGAATCGGGTCTCGAACGTGAACGTGTTGGTCGCGCCGGCCTCGCCACCCAGTTTCGGCTTGGGGCCGATCTTGAGGGTTCCGGTGAGGTGCGGCTGGTCGGAGGTCGCCTCGGTGTTGCCGTGAACGGCGTACTTGAACGCTGCCTCCAGCCCTGAGTTGGCCCACACGGTGCGCCAGAACGATGCCGACTCGGTTGACTGGATGGCCGAGATCGTCGCGAAGTGCTGGCGTGCGCCGCCGGCGGCGGCATCGGCGAACGTTGTTACGTCGCCGTCAGCCTCCTCGTTGTCGAACTCACAGGCGGTGATGTCCGCCCAGTAATCGACGCCACCGATGGTGAGGCCGAGGGCTTTGCCCTTGATGCGTGCTGACACTGGTTTTCTCCTTAGAGGGTGATGGTTTTGATGGTGATGAGTTCGGCGGCGAAGAACTGAGAACCGCCGCTTTCGAGGGCGAACGGCTCCGAGACGGAATCGACAGCGAACCCGCCGTTGACGACGGCCACGATGCACTCGGTGATGAGGTTGTCCAGCTCGGTCGTGATGACTTCGTTGGCCTTGTTTCGCAGCACGATCGTGGCTTTGAGGCGCACCTGAAACGATGCGAACGTGTCGCCGGGCACGACGTAGGGGGTGCCCGGCTGCACGATCGACACCGGCGGGGTGAGCTTGCCGGGGAGGTGGGCAACTGCCGGGCTGCTGGTTGCGGAGGCCAGCAGCCCGGCGAGTTCCTGACGGAGCAGTGTCAGGCCGTCGGGCTGGGGTTCGTTCACGCGAACCCCAGCCCGAGGTAGGGGGCGAGCAGCGGTCGAGCGCCGACCATCGGGTCGCGAGCGACCCTGATGGCCGAGCCATCGAACGCTGCGAACTGGGACACGCCGTTCGGTGCCTGGCGGCGGTTCCACAGCTCCGCGCCCACCTCCAGCGTTGCGCGACCGACGATCTCAGCCGGCACCTCGTAGGTGCCGATCTCCCTCGTCACGAGCGCGGTTGCCTCGCTCCAGCAGGCCTCGGTGAACGCGTCATCTTCCGACGACGCGCCCACGTAGGCCTTGAGGCTGTTCCAGTCCAGTGGCACGACGTTTCCCTAGCTGGCGGCGAGCTTGACCGGCACGACGCCGGCGGGAATCTCCGCTGCGACAGCGCCGTAACGGTAGGCGCTGAAGTCCTTGGAGAGGTTGATGATGTTCTCGTCCTGGAGCTGCACGAGGCCACTGGTGTAGTGGCGGATGGCGAGGCCGTTGACGAACGCAGCCTTGTCTCCGCTCGCGCCGGTGTCGCACGCGACCGTGAGGCCGTCAAGGTCACCCTTGAGGCCGGGCAGACGCAGCTCGCCGAGCGTGTTGGAACCGTCACGACGGTCGAACAGGGGCCGACCGGTCGAGTCGTAGAAGCTGGAGAACTTCTTGAACACGCTGGTCGAGACCACGAGTCCCTGCATCGGCAGGTTCTCGGCCTCGAACTTGATGGCGGCGTCGATCAGGGCCGACTCCCAGTTCGCCAGCGTGCCGGCTCCGAGGGTCGCGCCGAGCACGACGACGCCCCCGTTGGCTGCGATGGCCGTGCGCGCCGTGTAGAGCGCCTCGTAAGCCGCGCGCAGCACAGCCTTGGAACGCGCGCCGGCGGCACGTGCGAGCGCCTCCAGAGTGCGGTTCAGGATGGGCAGCGTGGAACGCTCGATCTCCTTGCGGGTGAGCTGGGTGTAACCGCCGTAGGTCTTGACCGGGGCGGTGCGGGTCGTGATCGTCACCTTGCCGAACGCGAGGTCGTCGCCCTCGGCTGCCTGCTCGGTGAACTGGGTGGTGTTCGACGCGAGTTCGGCGAACTCGATGTTGTTGCCGTTGCTCGGCAGCGTGTCGCTGGCGAAGATCGACGCGAGCACACCCGACGACGCGTCGAAGATGCGCGTAAGGTCGCCGACCCACGCATCCTGAACGGTGCTGTCGGCGGAGGTGCCGCCGGTGTAGGCGCGCTGCTCCAGCAGCTCGTTGTAGGCGCGGAGGGTGTCAGCGTCGCCGGCGGCCAGCGCCATGACGATCTCGCCGGCGGAGCGGGTGTCGCATGCCGGCTCTTCCTCGCGCACGGTGAACGCCGCCATGCGGCGCTCGTATTCCTCGATCGCGTCGCGCAGCTCGCGCACCTCAAGGGTGAGTGCGGCGGCGTCGAGCACCTGTTCGGTCATTCGGTTCTCCTTGGGTTGGGGGCGCTCGCGCACCTCGGTTACTGTCGCCCCGTCGCCATAAGCGCCGAACGGGACTAGTGACACCTCGCGCACGCGGACGCGTGTACGGGTGACGATGGGGATGTCGTTGTCTCGTTCCTCGACGGTGTAGTCACCGCCGGGTTCGAACCCGACTGAGAGCTGCACGACAACGCCGTCGCGAGCGAGGATGAGCGCATCGTTGCCGAGCGTCGTTTCTGAGACCCGGGCGACGATCTCCCAGCCGGCCTCGGAATCCTCGGAGGCCGTGAGGCGACCGATCGGCTCAGAGTGACGCCAGAACAGCAGGGCGTTCTCGGAGTCCTGCACGCTGCCGGGTGCGAAGCGCTCGATGATCCAGTTGCCGATGTTGGCGTCCTGGTTGAACGGCACGGCGGTGCCGACGATCTCGCGCCGTTCGACATCGACGGTGCGCGCTCGGAACTCGAACTGGCGGGTCTCCAGCTCGTACTCGGTCTGTGTCTCGGTCATGCTGCTGGCTCCTTGATGGGTGTGGGCTGCGGGATGGTCTGGGCGGTTGCGGTGAGGGGCGGCAGGTTCTCGATCGCGCGCACCTCATCGACGGTCATGAAACCGGCCTCCAGCGCGGTCTTGTGCGCGGTGTAGCGGGTGGCGGTGTCGGAGCGCAGCAGCGCCTCGACGTTGAACGTGGCCTCCTGACCGCGCGGCAGCAGATCGGTGAACGCGTCCTCGATCTCGATGAGGTAGGCCATGAGCGAGAAACGCACGTAGCCGAGCCAGTCCTGCGAGACGTTCTGGTAGGTGTCGGTCGAACCCTCGACGGTGGCGAGCATGAGCGACGACGGCACACCGAACAGGCGCGCGATCTGGGTGACCGTGAACTGCTGGGACTCGAGGAACTGCGCGTCTTTGGGGTTGAGGTAGACGGGCGCGTAGCTGATGCCGTTGCCGAGCACGGCCACGCCCTGTTTGGCTCCCTGCGAGCTGTTCCACGAGTCCTTGGCCGCTTGTGCCTGGTCGGGTGCGAGCACCTGTTCGGTCTTGAGCACGCCGTTGGGGATGCCGGATTCTTCGAACCAGTTGGATGAGTAGTCGCGGAGGTCGAGCGCTCCGCGTAGCTCTTTCTGAGCGGCCTGCACGGGGCCGAGGCCGTAGGGCGTGCCGGGCACGCGCAGCAGCTTGAGGTGTTTGACATCCTCGATCGCGAGGTCGTTGCCCTGGTACACGTAGCCGGTCACGTTGCCGGCGCGCGAGGTGTTGACGCGCATGTCGAGCGGATTGAGCGGCTTGAGGTTGGAGACCTTGCCGAGGTCGTCGCGGTAGATGCGCCAGTAGCCGTTACCGGAGCAGGCCAGCGACACGACGGTCTGTTCGAAGAACGCCGAGCGGGACTGGTCGATGTCGGGCCGGCGGATGAGTGCCTCGTTGGGGATGACGACGCCGGCGCGCTTAGTGTCGAGTGAGAGCTGCTTGATCGAGGTGGCGTGAATCTGAACGGCCCGGTAGACCATCGACAGGCTGAACGCGTCAGCGGCGGTCACCGAGCGCAGCGCCTCGGAGCGCCTCGGGATGGCCAGCGCCGTCGAGGGGTCAGACGGCCCCGGCACATCCTCACGCACCGACAGACCAAAGAACTCGCGAACTCCCATGCGCTGAGAGTGACCGGGCCGGTGAACTTAAATTCGCGGGTCGCTAAAAAACTTGCATCGGCGTGTCTTGCCGTTTTTCGGCGGCGAGCACACCTAGCGAGAGCTGAATTACGGCGTCGATTTCGACCGATGATTCTTTCCGGCTGATGCGGAAGTTGTCGCCCACGTTCTTCTTGATCGTGCGCGGCATCTGGAGCGCGAGCAGCGGTTCTCCGCCGTGACGGAGTAGGCGCTGCTTGATTTTCGCGTAGAGCAGCGAGGCCGCGTTGAGGTTGTCGCCCTGGGTGGCGAGGAACACGGGCAGCCCTCGTTTTTTCAGCTCCGCGCCGAGGTCTTTGAGCTGGTAACCGTCCATCGCGTAGACCGTTGGGGCGTGGCGTGAGAGCTGCACACAGATTCGGGCGAGCTGCTCCAGCGTCGGCTTGACGATCGACGCAACCAGCTCGTGATGGGTGATGCCGTCGCTGTCGCGCACGGTCACGCCGATCGTCGCGTAGCCCCAGTCTGGGGTTCGGTCGATCGAGAACACGGGCCGGCCCGTCGTGGGGAACTGGTCGTCTACGCCACGCTCGCAGCGCTTCCACAGGTCGCGGTCGATGAACACGGCGATGGCTGCCGTGAACCGGTTGAACCGGTAGCGGATGATTTCCTCGGGCGGCATGCCGGCGAGGTCGGACATCACGTTCTCGATGTCGATGCGGCCCTCCGCCAGTGATGGGTTCGCGGCTTCGAGATAGGCGATGATCTCGGCGCGGGTGTCGGGGATGCGCGCCTCGGGTGCCTCCCACACGAAGAACCCGAACCGTGCCAGCTCGGGGTCGCCGGCGATGGCTTTATCGCCCGTGGCGTAGAGCTGGATGAGCAGCTCGGAGTCGTCGTCGCCGGCGGTCGTGATGCCGACAACGAGGCAGTCGGCGCGGCCACCGGTTCCTGAGACCAGCGCGTTCCACAGCGAGGCCGCGAGTAGGTGCAGCTCATCGACCACGCCGAGGGTGATGGCGAGACCTTGGAGCGCGGCAGCTTTCGCGGCTTTGATCTCGTACTTGCCGCCGGCACGAGCGCGGATGCCTCGGGTGTCGGTGAGGGCGGCGAACCGCTTTTTGAGCGCGGGGTTGGCGGCGATGACCTGGTTGGTGCGGTCGTAGATGATGCGCGCTTGCTCGGCGCTGGAGGCGATGCCGACGACCAGCGATTGGCCGAGATCGCGCAGCAGCCCGTAGATGCCGAGGATGGCGCCGATGACGGATTTGCCGTTCTGCCGGGCGAGGGAAACGACGACCTGGCGGAACCGGAGCTCGCCGGCGCGAGCGTGGCCGGGCGGGTAGGTCTCCAGCGCTCGGCGGATGAGTTCGACTTGCCAGTCGTCCAGCTCGAACCCGGGGTTGGCGATCGTCCACGCGCGCTGGATGATCGGCAGGAACCAGTCGGCGTCAGTGGTGAAGTTCAGCGAGAGCGGCGGCGTGTACCTCGTGGGCGCGGCGACGCCCCACGCTTGCCGGTCGGCGCTCCAGTCGAGCGGCACCGGGCGTTTCGCCCTGGTAGCCGTGGCGGTCACTTGCCGGCACGCTCCAGATCATCCTCAAGCGGGTCGCCCTTGTCGGGTGCACCGCCGGGCGACTGCGCGCGCAGATCGCGGAACGTCACACCGAACTGGCTGACCATCGCGGCGGTGACTTCGCGGTCGAGCTTGTCGGCGAGCGAGAGCAGCGCGACGATCGAGGGCATGTGCTCAGCACCGAGCCAGTCGGATGCCGAGATGAACGCCTGCACCGATCGGCGATAGCTCATGTTGCCCTGAGAGGCCGCGTGGCTCTCGCGCTGTTCGGCCAGAAACCCGTCTACGAGGTCGCTGATGTTGTTCTCGATTTCATCGCTCACGATGGGTTCCGATCTCGCCGAAATGTTTGAGTTCCCGGCGTAAAAAAGAGAGGAGGGGTGCGGAGGCCCCCTTTAGGGAAAAACCGGGCCTCATGTCGAGGCCAGCCAACGGCGATTGACCCAGTTCATTCGGATGATCTGGCGGTCGGATTTCCTGCCGTTGCAGGGTTTGCACGCAGCCACGAGGTTCGACAGCTCGTCCTTGCCGCCGGCTATCTTCGGGATGATGTGGTCAGCCTCAGTCGCCTCGTTGCCGCAGTAGTTGCACGCGTGACCATCACGCTCTAGCACGCGCAGTCTGAGCGCGTTCCACTTGGCACCTCGTGAGGTGTGGCTACTGGGCACGGGTGCCCCGCTGATGCATCGCTGTGTAGTGGTCGATCGCGATGGCCACCGCATAGGCGCGGGTCAGATACGGCCCCGATTCGTAGTGGCATCCACGATGCCGGCACGACACGAGACCGTCTTTGATGGCCACATGCTTAGGGCGCTTGGATTCCTCGGCAGGCCGGCCACGCGGCCTCGTGGAGCGCTCACCGTGACGGTTGCTGCACTCGGCGCAGTAGAGCGGGTTATCCATTGAGCACCGCTGTGAGCAGTCGGAGCAGCACGACGGTGACGCCGGCGACACCGCGACCGTCGCCAGTCACCTCGGCGTCATCGCAAAGTGCGGAGGTGAGGGCGTCCATCATTTCGAAGTCCTCGGAGGCCGCTGCTCTCACGAGCTGGAGCGCTGTTTCGACGTTCCGCGGTTGCACGGTCGAGGGCAGCTCAACCTCGGCCATGTGCGCGCCCTCGGGCTGGTTCTTCATCGTGACGGCGGCGGCTCCCGCGATCGACCAGATGAACAAGATGTTGGAGGCCCGGTCGATCACGTGTTCGCGCCTGAACGCCATCGTCGGCTCGTAGTCGCCGGCGATGATGCTGGGCAACAGATAGGCCATCCGTTCGGGGTCGATCGCTCCGTTCATCGGGTGCCTCCGAAAGCTCGGTCGGTCATGGTCTTGGCCAGCAGTTCCTCGGCGGTCGTGATGTAGGACTCAACGACCTGGCTGTCGAGGCCGTGAGCCGCCCTCGCGAGGTAGGCGAGCTGGAGCGACGCCGCCATTAGCTGCCTGTGAACCCGACCGTGCTGCCAGCGTGCGGCCTCAGCGGTGACCTGTCGCGAGAGGTCGCGGCACTTCGAGGCCCGGGCGGTCGGGTTGCGTTGCCAGAGCTTTTTCATGCGACTTCTCCTGTTTCGTAGTTGATGACTTGTAGTTCTGGGGCGAGGGCGTGGCAGTCGATGCACTCCCCTGCGCGGTTGTACGAGTGCGGCATGTTGACTCGCTTGGGGCAGTGGGTCGCGTCGGCGTAGCCGGCGCTTGCAGCAGGCGCGCGGCTCTGCCGCTCACTCTCAGAGGGCATCCGGCTTTCCGCCGGGTGCGAGGCGGCGGTAGCCGCCGGGAGGTCGTCGCCGTAGGCGTCGTCAACTCCGATACCCGCGCGCGCGATTACGTGAGTTTCTTCTGATAGTCCTAGGTCAGGTTCTAAGGATGGTTTGGGTGACATGGGTGACACCCCCCGGGCGACATGGGTGTCACCGGGTGACACTGGTGTCAGGGGGTCAGCCGGCTCGCATTTCGGGTGTAGGCCGGTGCCGCGAGCGCTCTTAGGGATTGGCTTTCCGCACTCCCGGCAGAGCAGTTTGTGGTTCCTCGATCGGTCGCAGTTGTCGGGGCATTTGAGCAGGAAGTGGTAGAGGTTGGGGCGGTCGTAGTGTGCGATCTCAGCGGTTCCGCCGGCCTGCACATCCCGTTTGATGGCTCCCATGCGTTCCAGCTCCGCGACGATGCGCTGCGCCTGGCGGGGCGTCACACATGCGTAGTCGGCGAGGGTCGCCATCGTTGGCCATGCCCCGCCGTCGCCGTCGTGGTTTGCGATGCCGAGCAGCACGACGCGTTGGGTGGCGTTGACCACCGGCGCATGGTGCCACGCGAGTGACATTGATTCGATGCTCAACGGCCTGCCCAGATCACGATGAGGGCGCACGCGAGCGCAGAGAGGGCGAGCGCGAGCGCGACTGAGACAGGCACGAACACGATCGGGTTGGCGTACCACGGCGGGATTTCGCGCAGCTCACGTTCACGCGAGCGCCGGCGGTAACGAGGTCTCACGAGGCCACCGCCATCGGCTCGATCACGGCGGCATCGAAGATGTAAGCGCCAGTCGAACCGGGCATCTTCGCGACCGTGGGCAGCTCGCCAGCCTCAGCTCGACGCTGAACGGTGCGAGGATCGACGTTGAGCATGGTTGCTACTTCTACCGTCGATAGCAACTTTTGTTGTGCTGTCATGAGGTGGACTCTAAAGTCGCAGTCTCGACAATGCCGACATTTGTTGTGTTCGGCGTGTCGAGTCAGATGACACGGCCTAAATCGGTGTGAGCACCTCGTGGCGCTGCCGGCTGGCCATGTCGTAGTATCGGCACATGAGTATCGCAACCGACACACGGCGCGTCCCTGCGTTCATCGCTGGCGACCGACTGCGCAAAGCCCGGGAAGTAGCACACCTCACCCAGAGTGAGCTGGCGGCACGAATTGGCGTGCACCGCGACAGCATCATGAGGGCCGAGGGCACTGATTCCCCCAAGTACACGATTATCGCGGCGTATGCGCTGGCGACCGGCGTGGACTTCGAATGGCTACAGACGGGAGAGTGCACCCCCCGGGACTTGAACCCGGAACCCACTGATTAAGAGTCAGTTGCTCTGCCAATTGAGCTAGAGGTGCTTGGCTTTTGACCCGCGAATCGTGGGCCGACGAACAAGATTAGCATGAGTGCAGACGCAAGGAGACCCATGTCAGTTCGACTCGAATCCGGCACCGCAGCACCGGCATTCACCCTCACCGATCAGGGCGGCGCATCCGTCTCCCTCTCCGACTTCACGGGCAAGAAGGTCATCCTCTACTTCTACCCCGAGGCGATGACCGAGGGATGCACGAAGCAGGCGTGCGACTTTCGCGACAACTTCAACTCCCTCAAGTCGGCCGGATACACGGTCATCGGCGTCTCACGCGACGAGCCCGCGAAGCTCGCCGAGTTCGCTGAGAAAGACGGACTGAACTTCACCCTGCTGAGCGACCCCGACCGCACGGTGCACGAGCTCTACGGCGTGTGGGGCGAGAAGAGCCTCTACGGCAAGACGGTCGTGGGGGTCATCCGTTCGACCTTCGTCATCGACGAGCAGGGCACCATCACGCAGGCGCTCTACAGCGTGAAAGCCACCGGCCACGTCGCGATGCTGCGCAAGAAGCTTAAGCTCGACGCCTAAGGCTCCGGGTCGTAATGCGGCTCGTCGCGACGAGTTGTCGCGGCAACCACGGGCGGCGTGAACAGCAGCACGAGCGCGACGACGGCGGCGGCCAGCAGCGCCCAACCCAGCTCGGGGCTGAGGAACAGTCCCTGGAAACATCCCACCGCGATCGCTATCTGCAGTACCTGCCAGGTGACCGTCGCACCTCGCACCCAGGGGCTGCCACGCAGGATGTGCACGGCGATGAAACCGCACCAGATCGTGGCGATGATGGTGAGAACTGTCAGCACCACAGCGCTCGCAAACGAGGCGGGCTTCGCGATTAATAGCTCGATAACGAGATAGATGGATGCTGCGGCCGCGAGGGCGCACTCGACGAACAATATTGCCGCCAGGCTCACCAGGAGCGGATGTTTGCCGGATCTACTCACAGTGTTATCCCATACAAAACCATTGATTTGCATCTATCGATATGAGAGTCTATGTGAGGTTGATTTCACGCTCCCAGTGTCGCGGGCGGATCCCCCAGATTCTCTCACCCGAACCATTTGGTCATTGTTATGACCTCTTCGCGGTCTAGTCCACCGCGTGCACCGAAGGAGTACCACCATGGATTGGCGCGACAAAGCAGCCTGCCTCACGGCAGACCCTGAGCTCTTCTTCCCGGTCGGCAACACCGGCCCTGCCGTCGACCAGATCGACAAGGCGAAGGCCGTGTGTGGTCGCTGCTCCGTCACCGAGATGTGCCTCCAGTACGCGCTCGACACCTCGCAGGATTCCGGCGTCTGGGGTGGCCTCAGCGAAGACGAGCGTCGCGCCCTCAAGCGTCGCGCTGCCCGCGCCCGCCGCGCTTCCTAGCGCTCCCGCGGCTCGAGCCGCTCTCGCGGATTGAGCTCCTCTCGCGGATTGACCCGATCTAGCGGATTGAGCTCGACGAAATCCGCCATACGAGACTCAGTTCTCGTCGCCCGCTCTGCCTAACTCTTCGTGAGCCAGGTCAGCGGAATATCAATCGTGACCTCGGTTCCGCTGCCCATTAGCGTGTGCCAGTCGATCGTTCCGCCGAGTTCGCCCTGAATCAGGGTGCGCACGATCTGGGTTCCGAGACCTGACCCGACCTTGCCCTCGGGCAGGCCCACGCCGTTGTCGCGAACCTTCACACTCAACAGCTCTTCGCTGCGTTTGGCGACAATCTCGACCCGACCGTCGGCCTTGCCCGCGAGCCCGTGCTCGACGGCGTTCGTCACGAGCTCGGTCAGCGCGAGCGCGAGCGGAGTCGCATACTCGCTCGGCAGCGGGCCGAAGCTTCCCGTCGACTTGGGATGCACTGTCGTGTTGTGACTCGAGGCGACCTCGGCGATCAGCATGAGCACGCGATCAAACACCACGTCGAAGTCGACGCTCTGGTTGAGCCCCTCCGACAGCGTGTCGTGCACGACGGCGATGGCGGCAACGCGACGCATTGCCTGGCCGAGTGCGTCGCGAGCGACGTCGGAGTGAGTTCGGCGGGCCTGGATCCTGAGCAGGGATGCCACCGTCTGCAGGTTGTTCTTCACCCGGTGGTGAATCTCGCGGATCGTGGCATCCTTCGTCAGCAGCTCGCGCTCCTGGTGGCGCACCTCGGTCACGTCGCGGCACAACACGATGGCGCCGACGCGCTCGCCACGATTGCGGATCGGGATGGTGCGCAGCGACACGGTCACCCCCCGCGCCTCGATGTCAGTGCGCCAGGGTGCGCGGCCGGTGACCACCAACGGCAACGACTCGTCTACGGTGAGGCGCCCGTGCAGCAGCGTGGTGGTGACCTCGGCGAGAGACTCCCCCTCGAGCTCGCCCGCAAAGCCCATGCGGTTGAACGCCGACAGTGCGTTGGGGCTTGCGAAGGTCACGATGCCATCGACGTCGAGGCGAATGAGGCCGTCGGATGCTCGGGGCGCGCCACGGCGCGGTCCGCTCGGAGCGCCGAGATCGGGAAAATCCCCCGCCGCGATCATCGCAAACAGGTCGTTGGCGCACTCGTTGAACGTGAGCTCCTGGCGCGACGGCGTGCGAGCCTCGCTGAGGTTGGTGTGGCGCGTGATGACGGCAACGGGGTGATCGGTCGTGGCACTGCCGCTCGGGCTCAGGCGGCGAAGCACGGGAACGGCGCGCACACGCGTGGGCGTCTCTTCGTACCAGTCGGGTGCGGCGGTGTCGACGATGCGCGAGGTCTCGAACGCCTCCGTGACCTGCGCCTTCCACTCGGGCTTGATGGCCTGGCCCACGAAGTCGCGATAGAACAGCGTTGCCGAACTGGATGGCCGGGCGTGAGCGACGGCAACAAAGCTGCCCTCGGCACTCGGAACCCACAGCACGATGTCGGCAAAGGCGAGGTCGGCGAGCAACTGCCAGTCGCCGACGAGCAGGTGAAGCCACTCGATGTCTGCATCACTGGAGCGCCCCTGCGCCTGAACGAGATCACTGAGGGTCGACACCGTTACAGGTTACTTGCCTTTGCGGCGCCGCCTGCCCGTGCGTGGTTCGGGCGACTGCGGGGCCAATCGTGCGGCGAGATCACGCAGCGCGATGCGCGCGGGCGAGCGGGGCGCGACATCCGACACAGTCTTTCCACTGAGCAGGGCCCCGTCGAACGCCGCCTGGTCGTGGGGAATGAGCACAGCCGACTGGATGCCGCCGAAGCGGGAGAGGGTGTGCGTGACCTGGGCTGCGGGGTTCATGCCGATGGCGGATGCCCTCACCCGGTTCATCACGACAGTGACCTCTGACGCGCCTGCCGCCTCCAGCAGGTCGACGTGCGCTCGCAAGAACCGCGACAAGCCCACCGGGTCGGCGGATCCCACCGCAACGACGTGATCGGCGCGCTAGATTGTCGCCATGCTCTCTCCTCGTCCTTCGCCTGTTCTCATTGAGGCCGCGATGAGCGTGAACGCTCCATGGTGGGGTGTCCCTGTAGTCGCCGGAAGCTTCCTCATAATCGGTGCGTTGCTAGGTTTTCTCTTCAATTGGGTGTTAGAGGGCAGGAAGGCGAGCAGAGCCGAGGCGATTCGTTGGGACGCGGATCTCCGTAAGTATGCAGCTGAGCTGATTGAGTGCGTTTACGAACTTCGGAAAGAAGGGATGTATCGGCGGGCCTTCTATGCAGGGTTCATTTCTTCGGTCAACCATGAGCTCGATCGCATGTCGGCCGAGGATTACGCCAAAGCCATACCCGAGGGAACTAGTCGAGCCGACTACATCAAGAGCGAATCTCGCGGCATTGACTGGAAAGATCAAACTCTCAAGGCGACGGCCGAACGTGTGGAAGCTTTGTGGGATCGCATCAGATCGATTCAAGCGCATTTAAGGCTAATAGCACCGCCGGCTGTTCAAGATGCACTAGAGCCTCTACTGGAGTTCACCTGGAACGCTGCGTCAACCCAAAGCATCCTCGATAACCCTCTGACCCAACCTGACGGCTACGCCGAGGCAATGGACAAGCTCGTTGACGCGATCCGAGAACACCTGCGCGTTGATCCCCTGGGCCACAAGTAGAAGAACGTCACTGTCCTGATACCGTGCAGCATGGATTTCACTACGTCGACGGCGCCTTGGTTTTTCGTGGCACTTCTAGCGGGGGCCTTTACGATCCTCGGTGGCCTGATCAGCATTGGTGGATCGGCCCTAGTTGACTTCGTGAAGTCAAAAAGAGAGCGACACCGAGTATTGGAAACCGAGGTACTAGACGCATCGATTGAGTTCATGGCCGCAGCGGGCGACGTTCGCAAGTTTGCCGTGGACTCCACGCATACGGAAGCCGCCGAGAAAGGTAAAGCAAGAGGTGTTCGTAGTCCACCGCTACTCGCTCGTCTACAAGACGCTCACAGCCGATTCCTTTTAGCGAGTCCGAGGGAGCTCATCGCACCATCGGATGAGCTTCTCGGGCAAGCGTCCCTCATGCTCATGCCAATCTTCGACGACCAAGGGCTTCGGAAGTTGATCAGGGACTTGGATCAGGCGGTATCGGATTTCCGCGACGCTATCAGGCAGTACAGAGGACTCGATTCACTAGGGCTCTCGAAACGAGACCCTGGTCGCGACATAAAGACGGCGGAGATGATTCATACGTACGCTAAGCAGATCGGCAAGCAGGATGACGAGCCCAAATAGAAAAGCACCCATGGCGATCGACTCCCGCGTCAGGGCCTCAGAAACCGAGTGCCTTCTTGCGGGTCACATATTTGCTTGATCCGAGTTCTCTGAACCAGGTGCGACCTCGTCCATCAGTGAACGTGACATAGAAGTCCTTCACATCAGGTGTCTTACCGAAGCTGATCACCCGGTCGGTACGTTCCCCGGGTGCGATGAGCTCGATCTCGTCCACCCCCGTCTCCTTGAGGAATACGTGGAAGATACCGTCCTCGCCGGAGTTCGATGAGCGGCTGACGGCGGCGCCCTGCACCGGCATGAGGCCAGCGTTGTAGGCGCGCACGCGAAGTTCGTGCGTGTTCGTAATTCCGTTGTCGTCACTTGTTCCTTCGACGACGACCTCCCACCATGTTGAGAAGGCATCTGCAAGCTCGTGCTTCTGTCTTCGCCGATCGCCGTTCAAGATGCTCAAACCCAGAAAGAGAGCACCCACGGTGCCGATTCCAGCGACCCAATCGGCCGCTGAGCCCCAATTGATAGTCGGAATCCATGCGTTCCACCCGGCAATTACATCGCCCCACCACGCGCCAATATTCATGGGCTCAGGCTATCGAGCCAAAGGATAGAAGAGCGTTGCCGAGCTGGATGGCCGGGCGTGAGCGACGGCAACAAAGCTGCCCTCGGCACTCGGAACCCACAGCACGATGTCGGCAAAGGCGAGGTCGGCGAGCAACTGCCAGTCGCCGACGAGCAGGTGAAGCCACTCGATGTCTGCATCACTGGAGCGCCCCTGCGCCTGAACGAGATCACTGAGGGTCGACACCGTTACAGGTTACTTGCCTTTGCGGCGCCGCCTGCCCGTGCGTGGTTCGGGCGACTGCGGGGCCAATCGTGCGGCGAGATCACGCAGCGCGATGCGCGCGGGCGAGCGGGGCGCGACATCCGACACAGTCTTTCCACTGAGCAGGGCCCCGTCGAACGCCGCCTGGTCGTGGGGAATGAGCACAGCCGACTGGATGCCGCCGAAGCGGGAGAGGGTGTGCGTGACCTGGGCTGCGGGGTTCATGCCGATGGCGGATGCCCTCACCCGGTTCATCACGACAGTGACCTCTGACGCGCCTGCCGCCTCCAGCAGGTCGACGTGCGCTCGCAAGAACCGCGACAAGCCCACCGGGTCGGCGGATCCCACCGCAACCACGCGATCAGCCTCGCGCACGGCGGTGATCGTGGCGGCGTTGCGCCGCGGCGCATGCAGGTCGCTCGAAATCTCCTCGTCGTTCTCCAGGCTCGCGCTCGTGTCGAGCACCGTGAAGTCCACCCACTCCCGGCACGCCTGAATCGTGCGGCACACTCGATCCGCCGACAACTCGGGCCATCGGCTGGGTCGACCGATTCCGGTCAGCACCCAGAACCTGCCGGCCGGCGACTCATAGCGCTGAGCGATCCGCTCGAACTCGGATCGCGTGAGGCTGTCGCTGCCGGCCAGCCGGCAGGCGGCCGCGAACCCCGGCGCCTCGTCGAGCATGCCGAGCGCGGGCGCGACCGATGCTCCGTGCGTGTCGACGTCCGCGAGCGCGACACTGTGACCCAGCGCCGCAAGTTCGGCGGCCAGCGCGATCGCGATCGAGGTGCGGCCGGGCGCTCCCGAGGGGCCCCACACCGCGATCACCTCGCCGCGCACCGGCAGTGACTCGCGCGTCGACGCCACCGACACCTCGAGCATCGCTTCGATAGCGGACCAGTCGGCCGCGGCATCCACCGTCTCGAATAGGCCGAGGGATGCCGCGAGCCGCCGTCCCTCGTCGTTGCGCACCAGAGCCACCAACCGAGTGCCGGCATGATCACAGGCGGCCATCAACGATGCGGTCAGGTAGCGATCGGACGACAGCACCAGTGCAGTTGCGGGGCTCTCCGCCACGACCGCGCGCTCAAGTTCGTCGGCCCCGGTGGTGCGAGCGACGACCTCGTGGCCGTGCCGCGCGGCGTCGGCGAGTAAGACGCGCTCGAGGTCAACCGGCAGCGCGAAGGCAATGCGGGTCACGGCAGCGCACTCGCGAGCGGCAGGGTCGCCGGCACCACCGCTATCGCGTCAGAATTGGCGATCGCCTCGAGCACGCTCGCGACCTTCGCCCGGGGCACGAGCACTTCCACCGCCGTGGTCTGGCCAGCGCCGACGATGGCCTGAGACTGCACGAGGCGAACCACCGTGGCATTCGTCACGAGGGTGGTCGGTTCATCAAACACGCCCGACTTCGACTCGTGGGCGGCCCAGACGTCTACCGAGGAGCCCGCAGCGACCGAGCCCGCGAGCTGGCCTTCGACGTCGAGCACGAGCGAGGTCATTCGCACTCCCCGCGCGCTGCCGGCCGCCGACAACGGAATCAGTTCGCCCTTGGCGACGGGCTTGGTGATCACCACACCGTCGGCGGGCACCGAACCCGGCGCGAGGTAGAGCTGTGCGGAATCCATCCGCACGCGCACCTCATCAAAATCGGCGTCGCTCGCCCGCTCTCCCGGAGACAGGGCCTCGGATGCTGAGTAAACGGCCACGGTCTCGTCGGCGGCCGCCACAATCGCCCATACGCCGGCGACCGACGCTGCCACGAGGATGATGCCGATCAGCAGCCGAGGGTCGACGGCCAGGCCGCGTGCACGTGTCATGGCGGCCATGCTCGCGAGGTTCGCGTTGCGCTGCCGCGAGTTATCCACATGCCCTCCACGGTGTTTGGCGCTCACTCATAATCGAGTCATGAACGCCCCCGCAACCGACGACGTCGCGCGATTTCTTACGCTTGCAGACACCGCGCAGCTGCTCAACGTGGCTGTAACGCAGGCATATGCTCTGGTGCGCTCGGGCGAACTGCCCGCCATCAAGGTGGGCTCGAGCTGGCGCGTTGAAAGGGCTGTTCTCGAGTCGTACATCGAGGCGATGTACGAGTCCACCCGCCGCATGAATCTCTGGAACCAGTCTGAGTTCGCCGATCTCACGGAGCCGACCTTCGGGTCGCCCCGCGCGTTCTAGACCCTGACAAGCACCACCTCGGCGCGGGCAACCACGCGATACTCGGTCACCGCGCGATCACGCCGCGCCACGCCCGGCTCGTGCAGCGCGAGGTCGAAATGATCGGCACCCACGCGGTCGATCGTGCCGTGCAGGGCTGCCTCGCGCATGGTCACGTCAACAGGGCGCCGGCGCCGACACAGGTCTCGCAGCACGACACCGAAACCTACGCGGCCACCGGCTCTCGTGCCCACTCGCGCGACACTCGCTGCGACCTGCTGCGTCGTCAAGGTGATGCCCGAGAGGGCGGCGAACGGCACCACCGCGTGCCTACTGCGTTCGACGCCCACCATCCAATCCGCTCCGACAGTGTGAGCCACAACCGAGATGCGGTCTCCCCCGGCGAGCGTCAGGTGCACGGGACCGAGGGATGGCCCGGCCGCCACTAGCGCGGCGAGGCGGTCGCGAATCGTGAGTTCGCCGAGGCGGAGCCGCTCCTCTTCGCCCTCGACGTCAATTGCCTCTGCGTCGAGTTCGCGCTCGAGCTGAGACTCCAGATCGGTGAAGAGATTCTGCCAGCGCATGCGCCGAACCTATGCCTGCACAACGCGACACGGGACGAGTTATTCACATTGCGGCATCCGTCGTAGACAGACCTGTCTTCTGCTGGCATGGTGTCAGTACCCATCCGCGGGGGTAGACAACCAAGTCTCTCAACCCGGATCGAGGTGGCCGTGAGTACAGCACTTCCCATTGACGACGCGCCCCGACGGGCCTCGTCACCCGGAGCACTCCCGGGCCAGCAAACACTGCCATCGAAGGTCATTCGGCCCCGATTCGTCGAAGACGAGTTCTTCGGCCACCAACCCGCATCGAGCGCGACCCTTCCCAACCCCGAGCCGCTCATCGTCAATCTCACCCGGTGCGTTATCGAGATTCTCGCGGGCGCACGAGATCTGGAACAGGTCGCCCGCTGGGTGACTGATGACGTCTACCGGCACCTTCTCAAGCGCGTGGTGCTGAGCGCACGCGCTCGTCAGGCCAAGGGCCAACCCGTCACGCGCCCAACCTTCACGATCGGCTCAACGACCATGTGCGAGCCGCGCGACGGCGTGGTCGAGGCTGTTGTCATTGTGCGCGGGCGTGCGCGCACGCGCGCCGTCGCCATCCGCCTCGAGGGCATGGATAAGCGCTGGCGCGCGAGCGCCATCAACGTGCTCTAGCTAGCGCTTCTTCTCCTGGGCGCGACGCTCGGCGCGGTTGGCGGGCGGCGGGCCCGCCGGCTCAGCGCGCTGGCCGAAGGCACCACGAGCAGCAGGTGCTGCCGGCGGAGCCTGAACGCGCCCCTGTCCTGCCGCCTGCTGGGCCTGCTGCGCCTTGGCGGTTGCCGCGCGCTCGACCTGGCCGCGCTGGTTGCGCACCTCGACCTCGCCCGAGGCATCCTCGCTCGGAGCCGAGTAGCTGAGCTGGTTCACGGGGGCCGCGGGAGCCGCGAGACCGCGAGCCTCGACGTTGGTGCCGCCGGTCACTTCAACCTCGAGGTTGAACAGGAATCCGACGGCCTCTTCGCGAATCTGGCCCATCATCGACTGGTAAAGAGCGAAGCCCTCACGCTGGTACTCGACGAGCGGGTCGCGCTGCGCCATGGCGCGCAGGCCGATGCCGTCTTTCAGGTAGTCCATCTCGTAGAGGTGATCGCGCCAGCGGCGGTCGATTACCGACAGCACCACGCGACGCTCAAGCTCGCGCATCGCGGGCTCGCCGAGCTTGGCCTCACGACGGCTGTACTGGATCTTCGCGTCAGACAGAACTTCCTTCGTGAGGAAGTTGGCGGTCACCTTGCCGCGCGCGCCCGCCTCGGTGAGCACTTCGTCAACCGTGAGCGAGATCGGGTAGAGCGTCTTCAGCTCGGTCCAGAGTGCATCGAAGTCCCAGTCATCCGAGTGTCCCTCGGCCGTGTGCACCTCGATGACCTCGGTGATCACGTCTTCGAGGAAGTGCGAGACGCGCTCCTGCAGGTCGTCGCCCTCGAGGATGTGGCGGCGGTCGCCGTAGATGGCCTCGCGCTGGCGGTTGAGAACGTCGTCGTACTTGAGCACGTTCTTGCGGATCTCGGCGTTGCGCGCCTCGACCTGCGCCTGAGCGCTGCGGATGGCGCGGCTCACGATCTTGGAGTCGATGGCCAGGTCGTCCGGAACGTTGCTGCGACCCATGAGGGCCTCGGCGGCGCCCGAGTTGAACAGGCGCATGAGGTCATCCTGCAGCGACAGGTAGAAGCGGCTCTCGCCCGGGTCGCCCTGGCGGCCGGAGCGTCCGCGCAGCTGGTTGTCGATGCGGCGAGACTCGTGGCGCTCGGTTCCGAGCACGTAAAGCCCACCGACCTCGATGACCTTCTCGGCCTCAACCTGCACTTCGGCCTTGACGGCCTCGTACACGGAATCCCACTCGGCTTCGTACTCTTCAGGGGTGTCAACGGGGCTGAGGCCTTTGTTGTTCATCTGGGCGACGGCGAGAAACTCGGCGTTACCGCCGAGCATGACGTCGGTTCCACGACCGGCCATGTTGGTCGCGACAGTGACCGCTCCCAGGCGGCCGGCCTGCGCGATGATCGCGGCCTCACGCGCGTGGTTCTTGGCGTTGAGCACCTCGTGGCGCACGCCCTTCTTGGCGAGCATCTTCGAGAGCAGTTCGCTCTTCTCGACCGAGGTGGTTCCCACGAGCACGGGCTGGCCGGCAGCGTGGCGACCGACGATATCTTCGACAACCTGCTCGAACTTGGACTGCTCGTTCTTGTACACGAGGTCGCCCTGGTCTTTGCGCAGCATGGGCTTGTTGGTGGGGATGGGAACCACACCGAGCTTGTAGGTGGACATGAACTCGGCGGCCTCGGTCTCGGCGGTACCGGTCATGCCCGAGAGCTTGCTGTACAGGCGGAAGTAGTTCTGCAGCGTCACGGTCGCGAGGGTCTGGTTCTCGGCCTTGACCGCCACGCCCTCCTTCGCCTCGATCGCCTGGTGGATGCCCTCGTTGTAGCGACGACCCATGAGGATGCGACCGGTGTGCTCGTCGACGATGAGCACCTCGCCGTTCATCACGACGTAGTCCTTGTCTTTCTTGAACAGGGCGCGGGCCTTGATCGAGTTGTTGAGGAACGAGATGAGAGGCGTGTTGGCCGATTCGTAGAGGTTGTCGATGCCGAGGTAGTCCTCGACCTTCTCGATACCGGGCTCGAGCACGCCGACGGTGCGCTTCTTCTCGTCGACCTCGTAGTCGACATCCGGGATGAGCTTCGTGGCAAGACCAGCAAACTCGGTGAACCAGCGGTTGGCTTCGCCCGATGCGGGGCCAGAGATGATGAGTGGGGTGCGAGCCTCGTCGATGAGGATCGAGTCGACCTCGTCGACGATCGCATAGAAGTGGCCACGCTGCACCATGTCGATGGCCTGCCACGCCATGTTGTCGCGCAGGTAGTCGAAACCGAACTCGTTGTTGGTGCCGTAGGTGATGTCGGCGGCGTACTGCTCGCGACGCTCGGCGGGGGTCTGGCCCGAGAGAATCACGCCCGTGGTCATGCCGAGCGCGCGGAACACGCGACCCATGAGTTCGGACTGGTAGCTCGCGAGGTAGTCGTTGACGGTAACCACGTGCACACCGCGCGAGGCGATGGCGTTGAGGTACGCGGGGAAGGTAGCGGTGAGGGTCTTGCCTTCACCCGTCTTCATCTCGGCGATGTTGCCGAGGTGAAGGGCAGCGCCACCCATGATCTGTACGTCGAAGGGGCGCATGCCGAGGGTGCGGCGCGCGGCTTCACGCACGGCAGCGAAAGCCTCGGGCAGCATGTCGTCGAGGGATTCACCGTTCGCATAGCGTTCGCGCAGCTCGACGGTCTCGTTCTTGAGCTCGTCGTCGGTGAGCTCCTTGAAGTCATCTTCGAGGTGATTGACGGCATCCGCGTAGTTCTTGAGGCGACGCAGAAGTCGACCCTCACCTACCCGAAGAGCGCGTTCGAGAACGTTGGCCACCGATTACTCCTTTTGTCGTCGGGGATATCCCGACTGAATGGAACGCCTTCAGAGCAGCGTTACCCGTTTGTAATCGTACCAACCCGCGACTGGGAAAACCCGCCGAACGGGTTCCCCCAGTGCCGGGGTCTTACCTGCGCCGACCGGACGCCACGACGGGCTCCGGCTGCTCTTCCAGGCCGATCACGCCGTAGTCCCAGCCCTTGCGGCGGTAGACAACGCTCGGGCGATCGGTCTCGGCATCAATGAAGAGGAAGAAGTCGTGACCGACGAGTTCCATGTGGTCGACGGCATCCGTCACCGTCATGTGGGTCGTCGGGAACACCTTCTGGCGAATGACTACTGGCGAGTAATCCTGTTCTGTCTCTTCTTCTGACTGAACAGCGATCTCGCCCGTGCGCACCTTGGCGAGCACGTCGGGGGTCGCCGGGGTGATGTCGACAACGCTGAAACCATCGGCCGACGCTTCGCGCAGCGACACGGGGCGGTGGTTGCCGCGATGCACCTTGCGGCGATCCTTCGACTGGCGGATGCGCTCGACGATCTTCGCCATCGCGAGGTCGAACGCCACGTACTTATCGGATCCGTCGGACTCCGCACGCACGAGCGGTCCCGGCCCGATGAGGGTCAGTTCGACCCGGTCATCGCCGCTCGACCCCCGCGTTTCGTGGTGGCGACTGACTTTGATTTCGAAGGCAATGGCCTTCTCGGCGAGATGAGCTATCTTCTCGGCCTTCTCGGTTGCGTACTCGCGAAAGCGGTCCGTAACCCCTAGGTTTCGTCCGGTGATAGTGATTTCCACGGCGACCTCCCAGCCTTTAATGGCGCTGGCCGCCTGAGGTTACCGGGCGGTCATTCGCGCGCCTTTTGCACCACCGTAGTCCTCCGTTGTGGTCTTGTCACTGAAAGCGAACAACCTCGGAGTGAAAGCCAAGGTTGCCGCTCCAAGCACCTCTCCGCCGGCCGCACGCACGGCTCGCGCGGCCTCGCCGAGCGTCGCCCCCGAGGTCATCACGTCGTCAACGAGCACCACGCGACGCCCGTGCAGGGTGCGTCGCGCGACGAATGCCCCGCGCAGGTTGTCGGCTCGTTCGGCAACGCCGAGAGACTTCTGGATGCCGGTGGCCCGCCCCTGTCTGAGCAGCACCTCGTGGTGCACGCCGGTCTTGCGCAGCAACAGCCGCACGGGGTCGTAGCCCCTGCGACGGAACGCCGAGTGGCTCGTGGGCACCGGCACGATCGTGGCTGCGCGAGTCGCTCCGGCCGTGCTCAGCGCCAGGGCCAACGGCACACCGAGGGCCGCCGCGACATCGGTGCGCCCCTGCTCTTTGAAGGCGAGGATGACCCGCCGTACCTGGCCCTCGTAGCGCAGGGCCGTGTGCACCTTCAACCCACCGGGCGCCACACGGGGTGTCACATTCGCGACGAGCTCGGCGCGACACTGCCGACACAGACCGCGGTCTTCGCCACCACACCCCGCGCATTCCACGGGGAACAGCAGCGACCATGCGTCTAGGAGTGAGTCATAAAACACTTATTGAGGATGCCCCGCCAGTGCATCCCATGACGCCGAACCGACGTATCTGGGGATAACCCCTACTGCTTCGTGCCCATGAACGACGCGACGAGCCCCGTGCTGACCCAGCCACCGCCCTGGGTGCGCCAGATCTCCCCGTCGGGTCGAAGCACGCGCAGGCCGTCGGTTCCGTTGTTGCCACCCGCGATTGCGTCAGCCACCGACACCGTGCCGAGCGCCGTGCTGGGGCCGCCAATTTCGATGAGGGTCACGGGTGCGGCCTCGCCTCCCTGCGACACGGTGGCCACGGTGCGTTCGTCGACCCACGTCGCGTCGACCGGCTTGCTCGTGGCGACAGGAAGCTCGAGCGGCACGCCGAGGGCGGTCGGCTCGTTGCTGCCTTGTTGCCGAATGATGCCCGCGACGTACAGCTTGGGCCCCACCGGCGTGGTTGCGTAGACCAACAACCGAGTGCCATCGCGCGACACGTCGATCGATACGATCGCGGCATCCTGTGGCAATGCGGACTGCACGGGATACTCCTGGCCGTCGGCCCCGAACGCCGTGAGGGTGGCGGCGCTCGACGCTTGCACCGACCACACGAAGCGGAACGGGTCGAGCGACGGCTGCACGAGGCCCGGACGCGGATCGAGCAGCGCGACCGCGTCGTTCGTGGCACGCGCCAGTGCCACGCCAGCTGGCGTGAGCACGGCCGCAAACTGCTTGTCGTTGGACAGCGTCGCTGCGGTTGCGCCCGAGGCCACCACGAGGTCGCTGATGCCGTCGATCGTCGAAATGCCTTCTGCGCTGTCGAAGCCGAACTGGTCGCCCGTGCCCACGAGGACTGCGCCTTCGACCTGCGGGTTCTTGATCGCTCCCACGGTCACGTCCGGGGTCTGCAGCACGAGGCCGCCGACCCGCATGACCACCGTGGTCACGTCGAGGCTCGCGGCGAGTTGTTGCCGCATGCGATCGCGATCCTCCGGGGACGCCGCGAGCGCTTCGCCGCTCAGCTCAACAGTCGCGGTACCCGATACGACCTCCACGCTCTCCACGGCGGTCGCGATCGGGAACGCGCTCAGTACGACCCCCTGGCTCAGCCACGTTGCGGGCCCGAGAATGAGCTCGCTCACGACGCTCTTCGTGACGGTGGGGCGCTGGGGGAACCAGCGCACATCGGGCACGAGAAACCCGTAGCTCGGATCGAAGAAGTAGAGCGCCCGCTCGGTAAACACGCGCTGGAAACTGGCCTGCGACAGCACGACCCCATTGGGCGCCGAACTGATGCGCCACTCCCCGCCCTCCTGCTCGAAGCTGTAGTCGAAGGTCTGGGAGACGGGAGGATTCTCGACGTACTGCCCGCGCTCGTTGATGAACGCGCGACTCGTCACCGTGTAGGTCATGGTGTCGGGCTGCGGGCCGGGCAGGAATGCCGGGATGCCCGTGCGCACGGTCGCGCCCTCTTCCGGGTTCCATTCGGTCGCGAAGTCGGAGGTGAGGAACTGCTTCGCGATCGCATAACCGCCCTGCGGACTGCGCTGCGCGAGCACGAAGTCTTCGAGTATCTCCTGCTGGTCGGCGCCGGGCGTGGGGCCGTTGGGCACGATGACGAAGTCGGGCGATGACTGGTCGTCAATAACGGGCCCGGGCTCGACGCCTCCCGAGGTGGGAATGCCCACACATCCCGTGAGCATCACACTCACGGCGACGAACACCACGACGACCCTACGCATCGTTCACCTCCAGGCCGGTGTTCTCGTCCGGCGGCAGTTCGAGCGGAGACGACCGCAGCTCGGCGCCACGCACCCGGGGCAGCGTCAGCCGGAAGCACGAACCGCCCTCGCCCTCCGACCACACCTCGAGCCAGCCGCCGTGGAGCGCGGCGTCTTCGAGTGAGATGGCGAGCCCAAGTCCCGTGCCGCCGGTCGTGCGCTGGCGCGAGGGGTCGGCGCGCCAGAACCGGTCGAAGACGCGCTCCATTGCGGCAACGGTCATCCCCACGCCGTAGTCGCGCACCGCGATTGCTACCGCGTCTTTGTCGCTGTCGACCCAGATGACGATGGGCTTGCCTTCGCCGTGGTCGATCGCGTTGCCGAGCAGGTTCTGCAGGATGCGCCGGATGCGCCGGGCGTCGACTTCGGCCTCAAAGTAGCCACCGGGGGCCACGAGCCGCAGGTCGGAGCCCTTCGAGGTGGCGAGGGACTTCACAGAGTCGATGGCATCTTCAACGAGACGCACGAGGTTGGTCGGTTCCGTTTCCATATCGACAGCGCCGGCGTCGTAACGGCTCATCTCGAGCAGGTCGGCGAGCAGCAGCTCGAAGCGCTCGACCTGGGTGTGCAATAGCTCCGCCGTGCGCGCGGTCGCGGGCGGGAATCCTTCGCGCTGGTCGTACAGCACATCACCCGCGAGGCGGATGGTCGTCAATGGCGTGCGCAATTCGTGCGAGACATCCGACACGAACCGCTGCTGCACCTGCGACAGGGCGGCGAGACGTGTGATCTGGTTTTGCATGCTCGCGGCCATGCCGTTGAACGAACGCGCAAGCGTCGCGATCACGTCGTCGCCCTTCACGGGAATGCGCACGGCGAGATCGCCCGCAGCGAGCTTCTGGCTGGTCTCGGCGGCGAGCTGCACCGGCCCGACAACGAGCCGGACCACCACGAACGTCACGGCACCGATCAGTACGATCAGGGCGAGCCCGCCCAGCACGAGCGTCTGCTGCACGAAGCCGAGGGTGTCCGCGGCATCCTGAAGGCTGTAGACGAGATACAACCCGTAGCCGGCGCCGCGGATGTCGAGCACCGACCCCACCACGAGACCCGGCTGGGTGGAGCCGCCTTCGCCGACAAGAGAGACGGACTGCGAGAACGTGCGCAGCTCGCTCGCCCCGGCGACCGACTCGCGCAGCTCCTGGCTGATGACGCTGTCGACGTCGAGCGTGCGGGAGTTGATGTCCTGGGGGGTGCGCGGGCCGTCCTGCCCGGGAAAGCGGATGATTGCGAACTGTGTACCCGGCGGCGGAGTCGTTGCTGCGCTCAGGATGGCCTCGACCGTGGCGCCCATCGTGAGCTCCAGATCGTCGGTGCCCGCCTGCTCCGCGGCCTCGTCGAGCACTGCCTGGCCGGCGAGCGTGGCGTTAGCCGATGTGCTCGTGAGGGTGGCCCGCTGCGCATCGAACAGGTTGGCCCCGACGCTGAACGACATGTATCCGCCGATCAGGAAGACGGCGAGCGCCGACATCAGCACAGTAAAGGCGATTGTGCGCGCAGCTAACGACCGCCGCCACAGCCTCGCGAGCTGGTCGAGCCACGCGCGCCAGTCGAATTCGCGCATTGGATCAGGTCGAAGCGCCCGCGCGATAGCCGACCCCGCGCACGGTCATAACAATCTTCGGGTTGTCAGGGTCTTCTTCGACCTTGGCGCGCAGTCGCTGAACGTGCACGTTCACGAGCCGCGTGTCGGCCTTGTAGTGATATCCCCACACCTGCTCGAGCAGCATCTCGCGCGTGAACACCTGCTGGGGTTTGAGCGCGAGTGCGAGCAACAGCTCGAATTCGAGCGGCGTGAGGTTGATCTTGGTGTCGCCGCGCTTGACTTCGTGGCCCGCGACATCCACGACCAGGTCGCCGACGTTGAGTGAGCCGGTCGACGATTCCGGCGTTGGGCGCAGGCGGGTGCGGATGCGCGCCACGAGCTCTTTGGGATTGAAGGGCTTGACGACGTAGTCGTCGGCCCCGCTCTCGAGGCCCTTCACGACGTCGGAGGTGTCGCTCTTGGCGGTGAGCATGATGATGGGCACGCCCGACTCATCGCGGATGCGCGCACACACCTCGATGCCGTCGATGCCCGGCAACATGAGGTCGAGCAGCACCAGATCGGGTTTTGCCGCGCGGAAGGCGTCGACCGCGCCCGTGCCGTCTTCGCAGAAGAAGGGTTCGAACCCTTCCGTGCGCAGCACGATTCCGATCATCTCCGCGAGTGCGGTGTCGTCATCGACCACAAGAATTCGCGCGTTCACTAGTCCTCGCAACTTCGCTCGATACCCCAGGTGTGAACACCGTGGAAGCTTTCGCACAAGAGTAGTCGAGTGTGAAAGCATGATTGTGACCGATCCTTGTGTCCGCGTTACCGAGAGGCAGTACGTGACTGACAGCCCGCAATGGCAGCCGCCCGCCGACCTGGGGTCACCGACCACCCCGTCGGCACCTCCTTTTGCGCCGCCCGCCGGAGCTCCACTGCCGCCGCAGCAGCAGGGCCAGCAGCCCACCCCCGGGTGGACTCCGCCCCCGAAGCCGGGCCTCATTCCGTTGCGCCCGCTCACGCTCGGCACCTTGCTCGGCGCCTCGTTCCAGGTGCTGCGCCGCAACCCGCGCCCGATGTTCGGGTTTGCGCTCCTGCTCACGGGCATCGTGTTCGTGTTTACGCTGCTTTCTGTCGGCCTCGTGACGGTGTTCGCCTTCTCGCGCCTCGACAGCGCGTCGAGCGCCGATGCCGACACCGTCGCGGCGGGCTCCTTCGCGGCGCTCGGCCTGTCCGCGCTCGTGCCTGCAGTCTTCTCGATCGTCGTCACCGCGATTCTCCAGGGAATCGTCGCCCTCGAAGTCGCACGCGGAACCGTGGGCGAAAAGCTCAAGCTCGGCGGACTCTGGCGAGCCGCGCGCGGCCGCCTCGGTGCGCTCATCGGCTGGACACTGCTCGTGATGGCGGCCGTCATCATCGGCATAACCGTGGTCGCGGTCATCATCGGCGCGCTCGTTGCTCTCGGTGGCGCCGTTGGCGTGGGGGTCGGCATCCTGATCGGCATTCTCTCGGCACTCGGCGCCGTGGTGCTCTCGTTCTGGTTGGGAACCCGCCTCGCGCTCGTGCCGAGCGTTCTCATGCTTGAGCGCTTGCCGCTGCGCGCCGCCATTGGCCGCTCATGGTCGCTCACGACCGGGTTCTTCTGGCGCACCCTCGGCATCCAGCTTCTCGTCGCCGTGATCGTGCAGACCGTCGCTGGAGTCATCACGACTCCGCTGTCGCTCGTGTTCGGGTTTGCGACGGCCTTCCTCAACCCCAACGGAGATCCCAACGCCATGGTGGGCACGCTCGTCGTGTTGTACATCGTGACGGCCGTCGTCACCCTCATCTTCGGGGCGATTGCCGCTGTCGTGCAGTCGGCCACGACGGCGCTCATCTACATCGACATCCGCATGCGCAAGGAGGGGCTCGATCTCGAGCTCACGCGCTTTGTCGAGGCACGCCAGGCCGGCGACTCCACGGTGCCCGACCCTTACCTTCCGCGCACGCAGCCCGCATGATCATTCTGCCGTTCGACGTCCCGGTCGATCCGGAGCCCCCGGAGGCTCGCGAGTGGATTCTCGGGGAACTCTCGAAGCCGCAGTACCAAGCGGCACGGCCGACCCTGTTCGACCAGATCGCCAAGGCCATCAGCGACTGGTTCGCATCGCTTACCGTCGGCAGCCCCGAGGGCCCTCCCGCGGTCGGCATTGCCGTCGTGGTCACACTCGTGATCGTGGGCCTCGTCGTCGCCTTCTTGATCTTCGGGGTGCCGCGGCTCAACCGACGCAGCTCTGTGGCGGGCACGCTGTTCGGCGACGACGATGACCGCGATGCTGCGCGCATCCGAGCGGATGCTGCGGCGGCGGCCTCCCGCGGGGAGTACGACACGGCCATCGAGGAGATGTTTCGAGCGATCGCGCGCGGACTCGCCGAGCGCACGATCGTCACGACAACTCCCGGCACGACCGCGCGGGGCTTTGCCGGGCGGGCGGGCCTCGTGTTCCCCGCGTACGCTGACGCCCTCGTCGCATCCGCTGCATCGTTCGACGACGTGCGCTATCTGTCCCAGCCGGGCACGGAATCCGCCTATCTGGCAGTCGCACAGCTTGAGGGCAACCTTCGCGCGGCCAAGCCGCAACTCGAGACGGTGCCCGCGTGACGACCACCGTCGGCCCGCAGGAGGTGCTGACTCCGCGAGTGGGCACAGTGGCCAGGCGCCTCGTCTTCTGGGTCGGCGTGGCCGTCTTCGTCGTGATTCTGGGAATCATCTCCATCGCCGTCACGGGATCCAACGCCGGGGGCCCACCGCTCGATTCGACCAACGCCGCGCCCGAGGGCGCCATGGCGGTGGCAGAGGTCTTGCGCCAGCAGGGCGTGACCGTGACGGCAACGTCGAGCCTCGACGAGACGCGCGATGCCATCGAGGCCGCCGATAGCACGACACTGTTTCTTTACGACCTCGAGGGAAACCTGTCTGATCAGGGGCTGCGTGATGCCCTGCGCCTTGCCGACACAGTCGTGATTGCCGATCCCGACTTTGGCGACCTGCGCATCGTGGCCCCCGAACTCGCGATGGCGGGCTACGTGAGCGGTGTGCTGGAGGCCGACTGCTCGGTGGCCGTGGTTGAGCGCGCCGAGACCGTTTCTGGCGAGGGATCCGGTTACCGCCTCGTCGATGACGACGCCGCGGCAACCATGTGCCTCGGCAGTGGCGACGACGTCTACTCCCTCGCGCAGATTGACCGGGACGGCACGAAACTGACCGTGCTCGGCGCAACCGGCGCTCTGACCAACGAGAGTGTCTCGAACGACGGCAACGCGGCATTCGCCCTGGGTCTGCTCGGCGAGAACGACACGCTCATCTGGTATCTGCCCGGCTTTGGTGATGTCGAAGCGGCCACCCCTGAGACGGTTGCCGAGCTCACTCCGGGGTGGGTCGTGCCCGTCATGTTCCTGCTCGCCCTCACGTTCATCGCCGCCGCCGTGTGGCGCGGCCGTCGGTTTGGCCCGCTCGTGATCGAGAACCTGCCCGTGACGGTGCGCGCGAGCGAAACGATGCTCGGTCGGGCGCGACTCTACGAGAAGTCGTCGTCTCGCCTGCGCGCTCTCGACTCCCTGCGAATCGGTTCCGTGCAGCGTCTTGCTGGTATCTGCGGGCTGCCCCGCACGGCCACCGTCGATGACGTGATTGCCGGGGTTGCTAGCCTCACGGGCGCCCAGCCCGGCGAGATTCGAATCCTGCTTGTCGACGCCGTGCCCGCGACCGACCGCGACCTGCTCTTCTACTCGGATGCCCTGCTCACCCTTGAGAGGGACGCCGCTCGCGCGGCCCGTCCCTGACGAGAAAGATACGGAAGAATCACACCATGACGACTGATGCTCAACTGCGCGAGGCATTCGCCAACCTGCGAACGGAGGTCGGCAAGGCTGTCGTCGGCCAGGATGCCGCGGTAACCGGCCTCACGATCGCCCTCCTCGCCAGTGGCCACGTGCTGCTCGAGGGAGTGCCCGGCGTGGCCAAGACCCTTCTCGTGCGCACCCTGAGCCACGCGCTGCGGCTCGAGACGAAGCGCGTGCAGTTCACCCCCGACCTCATGCCCGGCGACGTCACGGGTTCGCTCGTGTACGACGCCAAGGCAGGTGAGTTCGAATTTCGCGCTGGCCCGGTGTTCACGAACATCCTGCTCGCCGACGAGATCAACCGCACCCCACCCAAGACGCAATCGGCGCTGCTCGAGGCGATGGAGGAGCGCCAGGTGTCGGTCGACGGTGAGACTCGCAAGCTTCCCGTGCCGTTCATGGTCGCAGCGACGATGAACCCCATCGAATACGAGGGCACGTACACGCTGCCCGAGGCCCAGCTCGACCGCTTTCTGCTCAAGCTCGTGCTCGACCTGCCCGAGCGCGACACAGAGGTCGAAGTGCTCACGCGCCACGCTGCGGGCTTCAACCCCCGCGACCTCGTGGCCGCGGGCGTCACCCCTGTGCTCGATGCCACGCAGCTCGCGGATGCACAGGCCGCCGTCGCACGGGTGGGGGCCTCCCCCGACGTGATCGGCTACGCCGTGGACCTCGCGCGCGCCACTCGTCAGAGCCCCTCGGTAAAGCTGGGAGTGAGCCCTCGTGGCGCCGTTGCGCTTCTTGCCGCAGCGAAGGCGTGGGCGTGGCTCAACGGTTTCGACGCCATCACGCCCGACCACGTGCAGGCCATGGCGCTTCCCGTGCTGCGCCACCGCATCCAGCTGCGACCCGAGGCCGAGCTCGAGGGTGTCTCCCCCGACGCCATCCTCCGATCGATCCTGCAGCAGGTTCAGGTACCGATCTAGGTGCGCGCGGGAGCTACGCCAATCGCTTCTGCGATTGCGCAACGCCAGCGCCGAGTGAACCGGCGCACGAGGGTGAGAAAGGAGAGCACGTAGTGGCCATTTCCGGTTGGTTCGTTGCACTCGTGGCGCTCGGCATCGTGCCGATCGTGATCACGGGCGAGCCTGTCGTCTTCTGGATCTGGCTGCTCGCCGTCGTGATTGTGGGCGCCATCGATCTCGCTTTCGCGGGTTCTCCGCGCAAGGTCACGGTCACGCGCGACCTTCCGTCGCGGGTGCGTCTCGGCGAAGATGTCGAATCGCGCCTGCTGCTGGCCAATACGGGGCGCAGAAGCATCCGGGGCATCGTGCGCGACGGGTGGCCTCCCTCTGCCGGAGCGGCGACGCGTCGCGCTCCCCTGACTCTTCCCCCCGGCGAACGCCGCGCCCTCACGACCGTTCTGCGACCGTTTCGGCGCGGCGAACGCAGGGCCGCGCACGTCACCATCCGCTCATTCGGGCCCCTGAGGCTCGTGGCTCGCCAGGCCACGATCGCGGCGCCCGGAGCAATCACCGTGCTGCCCCCCTTCAACTCCCGCAAGCACCTTCCGTCTCGCTTGGCGCGATTGCGGGAACTCGACGGGGCCACAAGCGTGCTCGTTCGTGGGCAGGGCACCGAGTTCGACAGCCTGCGTGACTACGTGCGTGGCGACGACGTGCGGTCGATCGACTGGCGCGCGACCGCCCGCCGCAAAGATCTCGTCGTGCGCACCTGGCGCCCGGAACGCGACCGCCGGGTCGTGATCATTATCGACAGTGGCCGCACCTCTGCGGCGCGAATCGACAACGAACCGCGCATCGACACTGCGTTTGAGAGCGCGCTGCTGCTCGCGGCGCTCGCGTCGAGCGCGGGCGACCGCGTCGACCTCGTCATCTTCGATCGCCGGGTGCGAGCGCGCGTTCAGGGCGCCTCGGGGCCGGAGCTGCTCTCGCGCATGGTGTCGAGCATGGCGCCCGTTGAACCCGAACTCATTGAAATGGACTGGTCGAGCGTGCCGAGCCTCGTGCGCTCAATCACGGCGCACCACGCCCTCGTGGTGCTCGCGACCACAATCGACGCTCCTGGCGCGTCACGCGGGCTACTCGCCGTGCTGCCGCAGCTCACCCGCAAGCACACGGTGGTCGTGTCATCCGTCACCGATCCCACAGTGCTGGATGCCACGCTCGACCGCGCGACGCGCGACGACGTCTACCGAGCCGCCGCCGCGGAACGCGCGCTACTCGACCAGGCGCGAGTGGCCGGAGCCATCCGCCAGCTCGGCGGGGAGGTCGTCACGGCCGCCCCACAAGACCTGCCGCCCGCACTCGCCGATCGCTATATCGCGCTCAAGGCCGCGGGCAGGCTTTAGCAACGCGGCGACTCAAAGCTGACCAAACGCTGTGAGCCGCAGTATGGTCGAAGGCGAACCGCCCCTGACCCAAGAAAGGCTTTCGCCTTGGCTGAGAATCCTGTTTCCGACTCTGACGTCACTGTCGACCCCACGACCGCCCTCCCCAAGAGGGTGACTGCCGAACTATTCGGCACGTTCCTGCTCGTTGCCGGCGTCGTCGGCACCGCACTCTTCGCTGGCAACAACGTCGGCATCCTCGGCATCGCACTTGCGGTCGGCCTCACCGTGGTGGCTGGCGCGTACGCCGTGGGCCACATCTCGGGCGGGCACTTCAACCCGGCTGTCACGCTGGGTGCCGCGGCATCCGGCCGATTCGCCTGGAAAGACGTGCCGTACTACGTGCTCGCACAGATTGTCGGTGGCGCCCTCGCGACCACGTTCATCTACGTGCTCGCCGCGGGTGGGCCCGACGGCCTGCTGGCCGACGTCACCTCGAGCGGCTTCGCTGCCAACGGCTTCGGCGACCACTCGCCCTCGGGCTTTGGCCTGGTCTCGGCGCTCGTTGCTGAGGTCGTGCTGACGGCGGTGTTCCTTTACGTGATCCTCGGCGTCACCGACCGCCGTGCAGCCTCGGGCTTCGCGCCGCTCGCCATCGGCCTCACGCTGACCCTGCTGCACCTCGTCGCGATCCCCGTTGACGGTGCATCCTTCAACCCGGCCCGCTCGATCGCTTCGGCCATCTACGGCGGCCCCGACGCGCTGGGCCAGCTGTGGGTGTTCATCGTCGCTCCCATCGTGGGTGCGCTCATCGCCGGCGTCACGTACGGTCGCCTATTCGACGCCAAGAACAAGAACGCGTAAGTCTCGTCACAAAGGGATGCCCGTGGCTTCGGTCACGGGCATCCGTCGTTAATGCGCCACTCGCCTAGGCGCGCAGCACTTTCTCCATCGCCTTGCCCCGTGCGAGCTCGTCGACGAGCTTGTCGAGGTAGCGGATCTTCTGCATGAGGGGGTCTTCGATGTCTTCGACCCGCACACCGCAGATCACCCCTGTGATCGCCGCCACCCGAGGGTTCAGCTGGGCCCCGCGGAAGAACTCCTCAAACGTCGTGCCCTCGGCGAGGTGGCGCTGCAGTTCGGCCTCGTCATACCCCGTGAGCCACGTGATCACGTCGTCGAGCTCGCGCTGGCTACGCCCCTTGCGCTCGAGCTTGGTCACGTAGGGCGGGTACACGGCTGCCACGCTCGTGGTGAAGATGCGGTGCATGGCAGCGATTCTAGCCAGCGACGAGTTGGCGGGCACCCGCCTCGAACTCGTCGAGGTCACCGGTTTGGCCGGCGCGCGCAGCCCTGCCACCGACGAACCATTGGTAGAAAAGGAAGCCCGCAAGCGCGATCGTTCCGATTCCGATCTTGATCACCCAGGGCCAGTCCTGCCGCGTGACGAATCCCTCAATCACGCCCGACACGAGCAGCGCGAGAATGAGCCCGATCACGACAGTGAACATCGAGCGCCCCTCTTCGGCGAGCGACTGGGCGCGAGTGCGGGTACCCGGCGCGATCCACGCCCAGAAGATGCGCATGCCCGCAGCCCCAGCGGTGAACACTGCGTACAACTCGAGCTGGCCATGCGGGGCGATGTACAGAAAAAACAGGTCGAGGTCACCGAAGTGGTGCAGGGCCGCGGCGCTGAAGCCGATGCCCTGGGCGTTGGAGAACAGCACGTACGGCACGAAGACGCCGATGATTCCGAAGGCGATGCACTGGGCCGCGATCCAGGCATTGTTCGTCCAGACCACGCTTGTGAACGAGCCACCCGAGTAGTCCGAGTAGTAGTTCACGAAGTCTTCGCGGTACTGCTGCAGTTCGGCTTCCGTGCCGAGGGACGCGAGCACGGCGGGATTCGCGGTGACCCACCACCCGTACAGGAACGCGATGAGGGCCGACGCCGCGGCGATCACGATCGTGAGCCAACGAATGCGATACAGCGCTGCGGGCAGCTGCAGGGCGAAGAATCGGGGAAGCTGGCTCAGCACGTTGGCGGATGCACCGGTAAACCGCAGGCGTGCACGCGAGAGCCACAGCGACAACCTGTCGCCCTGCACCGACTGCCCTGTCGTCGTCTTGATGGCCGACAACTGGCTCGCGCCGGACTGGTATCGCTCAATGAGTTCGTCGGCTTCGACCCCCGTGAAGGTGCGCTTGGAGCCCAACTGGGCAAGCCGATTCCATTCTTCGCTGTGAGCGGCTGAATAGGCGTCGAGGTCCATCTGCTTAAATGATGTCATGGCCAAGCCAGCTCCCGTTGATTCCGTCCCCCATCAGGACGACAGCGGTGAGCTGATTACGGGCGAGGCCGTCGCCCTCGACCTGCGAGCGTCGGGTTTCGTGCTGCGGGCGGCCGGCGCGATCATCGACTATCTCGTGTACTTCGGCGGCTACATCGTGCTGATCATCGTCTTTCTCACGCTCGCCGGGCAGCTCGGCCTCGACGACGCCCTCACCAGGGCCGTGGCGGTCACGGGGGCGGTGCTGTGCCTGGTTGTTGCCCCCACGGCCGTCGAAACCCTGTCCCAGGGAAAGTCGCTCGGCAAGCTCGCGATCGGCGCTCGGGTGGTGCGCGACGATGGCGGTTCGATCGGCTTCCGGCACGCATTCATCCGTGCCCTCATCGGCGTTTTTGAGATCTACATGACCTTCGGGGCCCTCGCCGCGGCGGTGGCCCTGCTCAACGGCAAGGCGAAGCGGCTCGGCGACCTCGTCGCGGGAACCTACAGCCAGAACGAACGCGTGAGCGCCATGGCGTCGCCGGTCTACGGCGTACCGTTGCCGCTCGTCGAGTGGTCGAAGACGGCGGATGTCGCGAAGATGCCTGACGCCCTCGCCCGCCGGGTGACGCAGTTCCTGTCATCCGCGAGCGGATTCTCGCCCGCCACGCGGGAAGGCTTCAGCCGCTCGCTCGCCAACGAGGTGTCGGTCTACGTGTCTCCCGTGCCTGAGGCCGATCCCGAACTATTTCTCGCCGCGGTCACGGCAGTGCGCCGCGAGCGCGAGTTCGCGGCACTGAGCCTCGAGCGATCGGGCCTTGAGCGCCTCTCCCCCGTGCTCGGCGGAATGCCGCGCGGATTTCCCGACAGGGGTTAGCGGCACCCCGGTTTCTGGGCGCCCATTGTACGAATCTAACTACGAAACTACCGCAGAATACTGTGTGGATAACTAGAACACCAGTTCGCCGCTTTGATAAAATCGTGTTATGCCCACCTTCCTCCCCACCGCTCGCGAAGTAATCGTGCTGCCGTGCGTGGAGGGGCTCTGTGATCTTTCCGACGAAGACCTGCTCACCTTGCACCGGTCAGCCGGTGCGGTGCGCCAGCAGGTGGATGCTCGGCTCGCGGCGATCTCGGGAGAGCTCGCGCGACGCTCTGACCGTGCGCTCGGCCACAGCGGGCTGGCATCCCGGCTGGGTGCGCCGTCTGCGGAGAAAGCGATCCAGTCCTTGACGGGCGTCTCATTCTCCGAAGCACGCGCGTTGGCGACCGTGGGGGCTGCGTCCGGGTCGCCGTGGTTGGCGCCGATGCAGCAAGCGGTGCAGGACGGCACGCTCTCCGTTGCCTCTGCCGCGGCAATCACCGCAGGGCTGGGTGCGCCCAGCGAGCGGGTGGCGGCGGATGATTTGCAGGATGCCGCGGCGGCGTTGGTGGAGTTCGCCGCCACGTCGACGCCGGAGCACACGGGCAAGGCGGCCCGGCAGATGCGCGACCGCCTCGACGTGGCGGGCATAGACGATCTTGAGGCGCACCGTAGGTCGCAGCGATCGTTGAAGTGGTTTATCCGGGCTGACGGCATGCAGGTCACGACGATCATCAGCGACCCCGAGTCCGCCGCGGAACTGATCGGGCCCGTGCCGGCCATGCTCTCGCCACGCCTGGGTGGCCCCAGGTTCACCGACCCCGACGAGGCCGAACGCGCCCGGTCGGTGGTGGATGATCCGCGCAGCAACGAGCAACTCGCCCACGACGCCCTCCTCGACCTCGTCCGACTCGGAGTGCGCGCCGCCGGCACCGACATCGACCCCCAGAAACTGCTCGGCACTCGCTCTCCGGCGGTGCGGGTGCACGTGCAAGCCGAGTCGCTGCGCGACAACAACGGGGTCGCCTACCTCGAAGGCCAGCCCGCAGCCATCTCAATCCAGACCGCGAAACGGTACCTGTGCGACACCGGGTACCTCCCCATCGTGTTCCGACAGAACAAAGCCATCGCGACCGGGGAAACCCAGAGGCTGCACTCGATCAAAGACCGCATCGCGTTGGCCGCCCATTGGAACGGCTGCCCCGTCGGTGACTGCGACCGACCACCCTCCATGACCGAAGTGCACCACATCAAGCCCTGGAACGGACACAACACCACCCTCAAAAACGGCATCCCCCTGTGTCGCTTCCACCACATGGAACTCCACACCAACCGATGGGCCATCCGCAGAGATCCCGACGACAGTTACTGGCTCGTACCCCAACCCGGGTTAGGACAACAACCCATACCCCTCAGAAGCCGCAACCCCCTCATCACCTAAGCGCGCCCGCGGCACCCCCTCGAGGGCACCAGGGGGATTTAGCTGCTTGTGAGAGCTGCTGGCTTGGGGGGTTAGTACCGGTAGTGGTCGACCTTGTAGGGGCCGGCAACGTCGACACCGATGTAGGCGGCCTGAGCCGGCGTCAGTTCGGTGAGAACCACACCCAGTGCGTCCAGGTGCAGGCGAGCCACCTTCTCGTCGAGGTGCTTGGGCAGCACGTAGACCTCGTTCGCGTAGTGACCGTCGGCATTGTTGGCCCACAGCTCGATCTGCGCGAGCACCTGGTTGGTGAACGAGTTGCTCATGACGAACGACGGGTGGCCCGTGGCGTTGCCTAGGTTCATCAGTCGACCCTCGCTGAGCACGAGCACGCTGCGACCCGAGGGCAGGCGCCACTCGTGCACCTGAGGCTTGATCTCGACCTTCTCGGCACCGGCAAGAGCTTCGAGACCCGCGATGTCGATCTCGTTGTCGAAGTGGCCGACGTTGGCGACGATCGCGAGGTGCTTCATGCCCAGCAGGTGGTCGACCGTGATGACGTTCTCGTTGCCCGTTCCGGTCACGAAGATGTCGACCTGGTCGAGCACGTTCTCGATCGTCGTCACCTGGTAGCCGTCCATGGCCGCCTGCAGGGCGCAGATCGGGTCGATCTCGCTCACGATCACGCGAGCTCCCTGGCCGCGGAGCGCCTCGGCCGCGCCCTTGCCCACGTCGCCGTAACCCGCAACGAACGCAACCTTGCCTCCGATGAGCACATCGGTGGCGCGGTTGAGGCCGTCGGGCAGGGAGTGGCGGATGCCGTACTTGTTGTCGAACTTGCTCTTCGTCACCGAGTCGTTGACGTTGATCGCAGGAAACAGCAGGTCGCCCGTCTTGGCGAGCTCGTACAGGCGGTGCACGCCCGTCGTGGTCTCTTCAGTGACACCCTCGATTGCGGCGGCGATCCTGGTCCAGCGGTCTCCCGACGCAGCAAGCGAGCGGCTCAGGGTGTCAAGGATGACTCCCCACTCGTAGCTCGAACCGGCCTCCTTCTCGGGCACGGCGCCAGCGAGTTCGAACTCGCGGCCCTTGTGCACGAGCAGGGTGGCGTCGCCGCCGTCATCCAGAATCATGTTGGGGCCATCGAAGCCCTCAGCGCTCCAGTCGAACGCCTGCTCGGTGCACCACCAGTACTCCTCGAGGGTCTCGCCCTTCCACGCGAAGACGGGAACACCGGCAGGAGCGTCGGGCGTGCCCGTCGGGCCGACCGCGATCGCGGCAGCCGCGTCATCCTGCGTGGAGAAAATGTTGCAACTCACCCAGCGCACCTGCGCACCGAGGGCCGTCAGGGTTTCGATGAGAACCGCGGTCTGGGTGGTCATGTGCAGCGAGCCCATGATGCGAGCGCCCTTGAGCGGCTGCGTCGGGCCGAACTCTTCGCGCAGCGCCATGAGGCCCGGCATCTCGTTCTCGGCGAGGCGAATCTGGTGGCGTCCGGCCTCAGCCAGGGAGAGGTCAGCGACCTTGAACTTGAGCGCGGTGGCGGTTGTCATAGGTCTATTCTCTCGCATCATTCATGGGAGGAAGAGCGGCGACAGGAAGGTCACCCTCCCCAGCGTCGATCCAGTCGACGAGGGCGTCGACGGCTTTCAAGGTGTCGGTCCAGTGATCGACGGGCACGGAGGTCACACCCATCGCGTAGACCGGGTAATCATTGCCGGTCACATCGAGTCGATCGCCGATGAACACGAACTCGTCGAGAGTGGCTCCGATGGCGGTCGTGAGCTTGTCGATGCCGTAGGCCTTGTCGATGCCCTTGCGCGTGATGTCGATGGAGGTGGAGCCGCCGCCACGCACCTCGAGGTCGGGAAGGCGGGGCGCGACGTACTCCCACAGCACACGTTTCTTGCTTCCGTCGGGATCCCAGGCGACCTTGGCATCAACCGGCGCCTTCTGCCCGAGAGCCGAAAAGGTGATCTGGCTGCCGCGATCCTCGATGATGTCGCCCCACTCCCCCGGGTGCCACAGTTCGAGGGCACGAGCGCCCTCCTCGAGCGCGGCCATGGCCCGGCGCTTCTGGTCTTCGGTGAGGTCTTCCGCGTACTGCATGGCCCAACCATCGCCGCCCCAGCGGTAGTAACGGGTTCCGCACGTGGGCATGAGGTGCAGCCGACTCAGGGCTTCGTCGCTCGCGGTGAAGCCGTTGAGAGCCTGCGCCTCAAACTGCTCAAAACGACCGCCCGAGATGATGGCGACATCCACTCGTTCGAGCAGGCGCGCCAGTGACGCGCTCATCGCGGGGTCCATCGTCGATTTCGACGCGGCAAGCGTGTCATCGAGGTCGAAAACTACGGCCTTCAGGGACTGCGGAGTGGGTGAATTCACGCACCCAAAACTACATGACGCACTACCTGCCAGCCCTGAGGAGCACTCAAACGCTCGGCGTGACGCTCGCAGAGGTCATAACTGTGCGGTTCCGCACTCTGGCTCAGGGGGCCGAGCACCGCCATCGAGTCGGCGTAGACATAGGTGAGCGTCGAGACGGCATCCTCATTACAGGCGACCTTGCTACACGGGCGACCACTCATATTGTGGCTAGCCTACGACTGCGCCACGGCTCATGCCGCGCAGCGCGCCGTAAGATTATCCACGTGGCAAAGTCGACTGGGCGAGGCAGCTCGCACTCCGTGCGGCCGAGCTGGCGTGACCGTCACGGGCGCGGCATCAGGGCCGCAGTAACGGGTCCACACCTTCCCCTCCTGCGCAGCCGCGCCGACACGTTCGAGATGACGGTGGCCTCAACGGCCGAGTACCTCAAAGACCTGTGGCCGGATGAGCTGTCCGATGTGACTTTTGAGGTCGCTGGCCTGCCGGCCGAGCTCGGCATCTCCCCCGCCGTCGACCGGTGGCGGGTCGTGCAGAACGAGCGCCGCGTCATCCTGTACCGCCTGCCGATCGAACGCCTCTCGCGACTGCACCGCTACGACGACCTGCACAAGCGCATGATGGTCGAGAGTTGCGTGTTTCGGGCGGTCGCCGAGCTGCTCGGCAAAGACCCCTGGGATCTGGCGCCGGAGCGCTTCCGCCACCTGTAGCGGGCTACGGGCTACGGGCAGCGAGTGCAACGGGCCACGGGCTATGGGCTATGGGCTATGGGCAGGCGAATGTAACGGGCTACGGGTAAACGAGTACCGCGCTCGAGCCGACACCGGGCGGGTGGGCGGCATACCGCGCGATCATGCCCTTCTCGACGAGGGTGACGGCCGCGAAGAGACTGTCGAATCCTGCGAGTTGGTAGGTCGTGCCGCCGACGACGCGCACGCTGGCCGTCGCCCCCGCGGCAATGTCTACGGTGAGGTCGTCGCCCGTGGACGCGGCGAGCGTCACGGTCACGGGGGCCTCACCGCCGTTGGCGAGGTGCAGCGTGGGCGCGGGGCCTGCGGCGATGGTGACCTGGGCGCGCTCCTGCAGCTCGGCGGCAGACGACAGCCACGCGAAGTCAGAGGCGGTGCCGTCGGCGGATGAGACGCGCGCCGCTGCGATCATCGGCAGGTCGGACTGCACCCGCACGGTGTAACTTCCATCTTCGAGCTCGGGGATGGGAATCTCGGTGACGCGGCCGGCGTCAACCTCGAACAGGAACGAGGTTCCCGTTCCTACGCCGTCTTCGGGGATGACGCTGATCGTCGCCTGCACTGTGCCTGTGCCCGGTGCAAACATCCGCAGAACGGTTCGCAGGTCGTCGAAGCCGGTTCCGCCGCCCTGCAGCACCTCAACTCCCACGCCGTTGGAGATCAGCAGCCCTGGCATCACGTTCTCGAGCGACGGGCTCACCGTCTGACCGACGATATCGAGCCCGCCCGGCTGGAGGCCGCGCACGATCGCCTGCTGCAGCTCGGCGACAACCTGGCCGCCGCTGCTCGTGACGTGCACGACGGGCGACTCGACCTCGGGAGCGAAGCCGGCGAGAGACAGCACACGTTGGCCGCTCGCGGGCACGACGATCCCACTCGTGCCGGGTGCCGTGATGGCGCCGTTCTCGCCGAAGAGTTCGAGGTCGACGGTTGCCGGCACTTCGGTGGGATTGCTGAGCGTCAGCAGCGTCGTGCGCCCGACCGTGGTGGCGCCGCCCGCGAGCCAGATGTCACCCGAGACCACGCCGCAGTCGGCGGCGGCCATGCCCACGAAGTCGCCCTCGTTGGCGTTCTGCACCTGCGCACCGCTCAGCAGTATCTGCTCGGTGGGGTCGGCTGGGTTCGGCGGAGTGCTGATCACGGATGGCGCTTCGCTCGTGCCACCGGTGCCCGCGTCGGATTGCTCCAGGGGCGTGGACTCGACGGCGCCTGAGCTGGAGTCGAAGCGCACGGTCGCGCCGCCGATCGCTGAGGCCTGGGTGGCGCCAGCTCCGGACTCGTCGGAGAGGCGCAGGATGGCGCCCGAGCACACGAGTTGCTGCGCCGTGGGCACGGGAGTGATGAGCTGGCTCGGCGGTACCGATCGCACCGTCGGAATGGGCAGCAGTGCCGAGGCGATGATCGCCGCAGCCGCGACTCCGATACCGACCGCTCCCGCTACCGCGCGAACGCCGACGACGGCTACTCCGCGCGCCGTGATCACGCGCTTGTCGCGGATCTCTTCCTGCTGCTCAGGGAAGATGTCGGGCTCTTCCGGGTTGTCCGGAGCATCATCGAGTGAATCAGTCATGGGTTTCACCGCCTTCGAGAACGACGGGTTCGTCTCCCGTGACCTTGGCCGCCCGAACCCTGCGGCGTCGGGTGGTGGGAACGGCGAGCAGCAAGGTAAGACCGAAGATGACGCCCTGCCCGATGAGGATGCCGAGCCCCAGGGGGGTCGCTCCGGCGGAGGGACCCCCGGGAGCTTCGCCCTGCGCGAGTCCCTCGTAGTGCCACAAGTAGCCTGTGGTGGTGTCGCCAATGGGCGTCAGGATGCGGTTGCCGTCGAGTGCCTCGGCGATTCGCTGGTGCACGACTTCGGCACCGGCCGTCGTCGCATCCGGAAGCAGCACGAACGCGAGTTGCAGCTCGTCAAGCTCTGCCGCGATGTCGAAGCCGCTACGGGAGGAGATGTTGCCCGCGAGTTGCGCGAGCCGGGCATCCCCGTCGCTGATCTCGGTTGAGGTGGAGTCGAGCGTGGACTGCTCATCGAGCGTGGTGCCCTGGCCGCGATGAACGGTGACGCCGATGCCACCATCGGGCTGTGCCGTGAGTTGGAGCGTGCCGAGGTCGGGGCGCGTTGCCGCCTCCGCGGAGGCGAACGCGGGCAACAGCCTGCCATTGCTTTCGACGACCGGGATGGTCCCGGTCGCGGCGGCGGTGAAGAGCGGCACCGCGACCGCAACCACGGCGAGGCCCGCCACGAATGCCGGAACGGCCGCACCCCTGCCGAGGGCTTCGAGCGCAACCATCACACCCCCGAGCAGGCCGAGCCAGTACAAGCTGAGGCCAGCACCCGGCCAGATGGGCGTGGTCTGTGACCCGAGAATCGTGACCTCGATGTGTGCACCGATCACCGCGGTCGCGAACCCCAGAAGCGCGATGAGCAAGGCCGGAATCGCCCGACGCGAGCCGGGAACGAACAGCGAGAGCAGTGCCAGGGCTGCGAGCGGGCCCAGCAGAACGATCACGATCACGGGGCCGAACGCCGCGGGCACTCCGAGAGCGGCGAGGAAGGCGTCCCAGCCGTGAAGCGCACCCGCAGGAGCGGCGAGCGCGAGCTGCCAGCCCGACGGAGCGGGACTCACGACGGGCACGCCCGGCTCGGCGAAGAGCCCCAGCCAGTTGCCTCGACCAAACTGCTGCACGACGAGCGGCGCGAAGAGGGCCGCCGCGGGGATCACAATTCCCACAAGTCGGTGAATGCTCTTGGGTCGTGCCGCCATCCAGGCCACGAGCATGAGCACGAGGGCTGGCACGATCACGGGCGCGGATGCGGCGACGGCGGCGAACAGCAAGGCAGCAACCGCTGCCATGGCCCAGCTGCGAGCAGCACCCACGACGCACATGATGAGCGCGGGAAGCAGGATGTGGGCAAGAGCCGCACCGAGGTGCCCGCCCCCAAGCGAGGTCAGGAACGGCGGTGCGGCGGCCCAGGCGACGGCGGCGACGGCCGGTGCCCATGGACGCAGGCTAAACCGGGCGGCGCACCACCACGCCGTGAGGGCGGCAAGGGGCAGGGCTACGAGGTAGAGCGCGACGATGCTGAACGAGGGCTGCCAGAAGGTGATCGTGCCGAGCACGGCAACCACATAAGCGAAGGGGTCGGCCGCTCCGAGGAATCCAGCGCCCACGTCTCGCCACCCGTAGCCGACGTGCGACCACAGGTCAGACACCGTCGATCCGAGGGGCACGAGGCCTCCGCCCGTGAGGGCCGGGGAACCCACGAATCGACCGAACGCCACGAGGCCCGCGATCGCCGCAAGCAGCACGACCCACGCGCCGCCTCCTGCGAAGAATCCTGGGCGTTCACGCCCACCAGAAGCGGCCACCGCCGCGGCCGCCCGCTCGTGTGCCTGACGCTCGCGCACCTCTGCCCATGGCATGCGCAGGGCATCCACCGCGGCCCAGCCCAGCACGCGCGTCTTGCGGATGCTGCGCCGTGCGGCGGGGATGCCACCGTCGAAGGCTGCAGCGATCGCAGCGGCGAGCTCGCCCCCGACCGACCCCGGGCGCTTGGCAACGAGGTGCACGAGGGATCGCAGGATCGCGAGGGGCACGAGCGTGAGCCAGTGCAGGGGAACGGCGAGCGCGGGCGCCCACGCGAGTCGACGATGCAGTTGCGCGGACCTGCGCGCGCGGTTCTGCGCCCCTGCGGAGAGGGACTTGCGGCCGAACAGCTCTGGTGGGCCGGCGCTCGCGACCTTCGCCGACGGCACGCCGATCACGCGGTGCCCGGCAAGACGCGCCCGCACCGCGAAGTCGAGAGCGGCATCCACTGTGGGCAGGGCGTTATCGAAGCCGCCGAGGGTTGTCCAGACCGAGCGGCGCACAAGCATGCCGCCCGCCGCGACGCCGAGCAGGTCGCTTTGCACATCGTGCTGGGCCTGGTCGAGCTCGTTGGCGACAAGGGGAAGTGACCGGCCGAAGTTGGTCAGGGTCTCGCCGAAGCTTGCGATGACATCGGGCTCGTCCCACCGCATGAGCTTCGGTCCGGCGATAGCGACCGACGGCGCAACCTCGACGGCGCCCAGCAGGGCGGAGAGGGCCCCGGGGTCGGCGGCGTTGTCATGGCCGAGCAACCACAGCCACTCGTTCTCGGCGGTGGGCGGTGCGGCAACCTGAAGCGCGTGGGTGACAGCGCCACCGAAAGAACGCCGACCGGGAGTCGTGACGACCTGGTAGTCGGAGAGCAGCTGGCTCGTGGAATCCGATGAGTCTGCGTCGACGTAAATAATCGAATCGGGTCGACGAACCTGGGCCGCAAGGGCGGCAAGTGTTCTCGGCAGGTACTGGGCGCCGTTTCGAGCGACGAGTACTGCGGTGACTCTGGGCTGCATGTCGGTTCGAGACTAAGCGGCGGTACCCGCGCTTAGTGCGTCGAAACGCCGCTCAGGCCCGCTTGCGCAGCTTGCGACGCTCTCGTTCAGACAATCCGCCCCAGATTCCGAACCGCTCGTCGTTCTCGAGCGCGTACTCGAGGCAGCGAGTGCGAACCTCGCACGAGCTGCAAATCTTTTTGGCGTCGCGCGTCGACCCACCCTTTTCAGGGAAGAAGGCCTCTGGGTCGGTCTGCGCGCAGAGCGAATCAGATTGCCAGGCGAGAGGATTCTCGTCTTCGTCGATCGGTTGCTGCCGTACCCCCGGAACACCCAGCCTGACCGGATCAACGAACCAGTCATCGGGGACACCAGTGCGATACCCGTTGTTCGCCATGTCTGTCTCCCCACTGCGATCAACAGTCGTTGAACGCGTTAGGGATAATTACACCGTTGTAGTTAGCCCTGAGTCAAGTCGCAGATCATAAATGGCTCAACTTGGTTGTGAAGGTTGTGACGCGCCGCGTGTTGCTATCCATTGGGTCTCGACCATCTCGCGCAGCGAGTGGCGCATCGTCCACTCCAGATCCCTCGCCGCCAGATCGCCCGCAGCAACGATTCGGGCGGGGTCGCCCGGGCGGCGCGCGGCGATCTCGGGCGTGAACGGGATGCCCGTGACCTCCGCCACCGTCGACATGATCTGCCCCACCGACACTCCATCGCCGCTGCCGAGGTTGTACGCGGCCTCGATCGGCTCGCCGGCGTCGAGTCGCTGGGCGGCAACAACATGGGAGTGGGCAAGGTCGGAGACGTGCAGATAGTCACGCACGTTGGTTCCGTCGGGCGTCGGGTAGTCGTTGCCGAAGATCTTCGGGGTGCGTCCCTCGACGAGAGCCGTGAAGACCAGCGGGAAGAGGTTGTGCGGGCTCGAGTCGTACAGGTGCGGTTGACCGGATCCGACGACGTTGAAGTAGCGCAGCGAGGTGTGACTGAGCCCTCGAGCGACGCCCTGGTCTTTCAGCAACCACTCACCGATGAGTTTGGACTCGCCATACGGCGACTGGGGGTTCTTGGGGGTGTCTTCCGTGACGAGCTCGACATCGGGGGTTCCGTAGACGGCAGCGCTCGAGGAGAAGACGATTCGATCGACACCCTTCGACTGCATCGCGGCGAGCAGGCGGGCAGTGCCCGTGACGTTTTGATCGTAGGTGTGCAGGGGCTCGGCGACCGAGACGCCCGCGTACTTGAAACCGGCAACGTGGATGACGCCCGTGACGTCGTGGTCTTCGAGGGCCTGCAGCACGAGTGATCCATCCAGGATGGAGCCCTTCACGAAGGGAACGTCGCGCGGCACGAACTCCTCGTGACCGCTCGAGAGGTCGTCGAGCACGACCGCCGACAGGCCGGCCTCCTGCAACGCGAGTACTACGTGGGATCCGATGTATCCAGCGCCGCCGGTTACGAGCCATGTCATGACACAACGGTAGCGCGGCTCGCGCGCTTGGCAGTAACGCGATGCATTGCAGTTTTCCGCCACGAGTGGCAGGATTTGCATCTATCGAATAATTGCTGCCAAAGGAGTTCGCGTGCTCAAGAAGGTCGCTCTCATCGCCATCCCCGGGGTGGCCCCGTTCGAGTTCGGTGTGGTGTGCGAAGTCTTCGGCATCGACCGCAGCGATACCGGCGGACCCGCCTTCGAGTTGGTGATCGCCACGGCCGACCCAGGGCCCGTGACCACGAGCCTGGGTTACGACATGCACATCATGACGGGACTGGACGCGGTGGGTGACGCCGACCTCATCGCCGTGCCCGCCCACAAACTCGAGCAGATCGACGAGCGGTATCTCGCCGTCATCCGCGATGCCGTCGCCCGCGGAGCGTGGGTGCTCAGCGTGTGCAGCGGAGCGTTTGCGCTTGCACAGGCCGGCGTGCTCGACGGCCGCCGCGCGACCACACACTGGATGCACACCGACCGCCTCGCCGCCCAGTTCCCGACCATCGAGGTCGACCCCGACGTGTTGTTCGTGGAAGACGGCAAGGTCGTGACGAGCGCCGGAACAGCGGCAGGAATCGACGCAGCACTGCACATCGTGCGCAAAGAGCACGGCGCGGCCGCGACAAACGTAATCGCGCGGCGCATGGTCGTGCCCCCGCAGCGCGATGGTGGCCAATCGCAATACATCGAAGCACCCATCGCCGAGTGCAAGAGCGACTCGTTCGCGCACGTGACCCAGTGGATGCTCGAGAACCTGAGTGAAGACCTCACGGTCGACCAGCTCGCCCGCAAGGCCCTCATGTCGAGCCGCACGTTTGCCCGCCGATTCCGCGCAGACATGGGCACGACGCCCGCGGCGTGGCTGAATCGCCAGCGGATCATCCGCGCGCAGCACCTGCTCGAAGCGACCGACTACGGGCTTGAGACCATCGCCCAGGACACCGGGTTTGGAACTGCCGCGGTCATGCGCCATCACTTTGTGCGGGTGCTGCAGGTGTCACCCATGGCCTACCGCAGGGCGTTCGGCGCGCGCGCGGCCGGGTAGTCACGCAGGTGGCCACTGCTAGCGTGTGAGCACTATGAAGCGCGCTTTGATCACAGGCATCACGGGCCAGGACGGTCTCTACCTCGGAGAGCTGCTCGCGGCCGAAGGCTACGAAGTGCACGGCATGGTGCGCAGCGCAAGCGGTCCGCGCTTTGACGCGGTCGTCGAGGCGGTTCCGTCGGCGATCCTCCATGTTGCCGACCTCACCGACCCCGTGAGCCTCGTGCGCACGCTCGCAGCCTCCGATCCCTCCGAGGTCTACAACCTCGGTGGCATCTCGTTTGTCGGCTCGTCGTGGGAGCATGCGAGCGCAATCGCCGACGTGACGGGCAAGGGCGCACTGCACCTGCTCGATGCCATCCGCATCCACGTGGGCAGTGACATGGATCGCGTGCGGTTCTACCAGGCCTCGAGTTCAGAGATGTACGGCAAGGCCCAGGAGGTTCCGCAGCACGAGCGCACGGCGTTCTGGCCGCGCTCCCCTTACGGTGTCTCGAAGACCTTCGGTCACTTCATGACCATCAACTACCGCGAGTCCTACGGCCTGTACGCGGCCTCGGGCATCCTGTTCAACCACGAATCGCCGCGCCGCGGGCCGGAGTTCGTCACGCGCAAGATCACCCGGGCGGTCGCCCGAATCTCGCTGGGCCTCGACGAATCGGTGTCGATGGGAAACCTCGATGCCCGTCGCGACTGGGGGTTCGCGGGCGACTTCGTGCGCGCGATGTGGCTCATCCTGCAGCAGCCCGAGGCCGACGACTATGTGATTGCCACGGGACAGACCCACGCCGTGCGCGACTTTCTCACGCTCGCGTTCGCCGCTGCCGGAATCGACGACTGGGAACAGTACGTCAAGCTCGACCCGCGCTTTCTGCGTCCCACCGAGGGCGAGCAGCTCGTGGGCGACCCCACGAAGGCGCGCACGGTTTTGGGCTGGGAGCCCACGGTCTCGTTCGAGGAGCTCGTCACGATGATGGTCGAGCACGACCTCGCTGCAGAAAAGAAGCTCGCGGGGCTGTAGCCCCTACCCTGCCGCGAGAATCTCGGCGAGGATGCTTCGCGCTGCGTCGTCGAAGGGGATCGCGTCAGGGGGCATCGGCACGTAGTCGATGTACGTTCCCGTGCTGACGCTCACCGCGCTGCCGCCCACGGAGATGATCGCCATGCAGTACTCGCCGCAGGCCCTTAAGGCCACTTCTGCCCCGGGAACGTCAAAGGGCGTCCAGTTGCCGACCTCTTTGTCGGCGGGTGGGAGTGTCTGGGCCATGATCGGCAGCGCCCAGGCACCGCCGGGCACGATCGAGACGTACCACTCGTTCCCGACGCCGCAGCTCCGGGCGACTCTCGCCGCTGCCGCTGCCACGGGTGACTGGGGAACGTACGCCTGACCCGCATCGTGTGAATCGCAAAAGGCTCCTGCGAAGGTGCCCGCCGGTGCGACCCACGGATCCAGCGGCTGGCCGGCCCCCTCGATCAGGCCCACGATCTTCTGGATTGCCGCGTCCCAGCTGGCGGCGATGGATTCGACGGTGAGGCCGGAATTGGTGCCGACCGTACGGGAGCTGAGCTGTGCCGCCATCCAATAGCCGTTGACCAGCTGGCCGGTCGCACAGTACGAATTGTCGGTCGCGACAGAGCATGCGGGGTTCGGGCTCGGTCTGCTCGCCGCAAAATCCTGCTCGGCGTTGCTGATGATGCTCACGTACAGGGGCGAGCCGAAGTAGGGCTCGGGCTGCCCGCCAGCGCTCCACGCACATTCGAGCACGCCACCCTGCCGCGCCGCGATCGCCGAAACACCGGTGAGAAGTGATGCGTCCGCTACGGCCGCAACCGCTTCGCCGGCGAGCGCGGAGGCCTCGGCATCACTGAAAAGCTCCGCGCAGGCGAGCTGCACTGTTGGACTCGGCTCGGCCGCAGCAGTCGGAGTCGGTGTGGGCGTGGATGAGGCGGACGGCGTGGGAGAGCTCACGGGAGGCGTGGACGCGCACCCCGCGAGCACCAAGGCAAGTCCCACCGCGGCCACTGCAGCAAAACGACGAGTCATGCTCATAATCTATCTCAGCCCGCGGCAACTACGGCCGCGAGGATCTCGGCTGCCTTAGCGCTGAATGTTGGTTCATCCCTCACATCGCCGGAGATCGAGACAGCACTTCCGTTGACCGCGTAAACGCCCATACAGCCATCCCCGCACGCCCACGCTCCGCCGTCGGCGCCCTCCAGCGTGGCGGGCTGCGCGTTCTTGAGGGCGTACGAGAAGTCCTGGCCCACGAGGTGCGGAATCGCCCACGCGCCGCCCGGTTGGACGGCCACGTTCCAGCCTTCGGTCGAGCACGTGACGTATCCGGCCCGAGTCGCTGCCACATACATTGCGTGCGTCAGGATCGCGGGGGCGGACTCGGTGCAGTAACTACCCTTGAGCGATCCCGCTGGCTCGACCCACGCAGCGCGCGGCTCGGCCGCTGCGGCGATTCGTGCCGCGAACAGGTCGAGAACCGTGCGCATACTTGCCGCGGCCGACTCCGCCGTGCGGCCATCACTGATGCCGATGCTCTGGACATCGACCTGCGCCCAGTAGCCGTTCACCAAGAGGTTCGCGATGCACTTGGAGTAGTAGTCGAGCACCTGGCTGCAGAGGTATTCGGATGTCGTCGAGCCGTCGGGGTACACGATCGCCCCGTCGTCGACCTGCCAGACACCCGACTGCCAGTCCTGGTCTGCGCCCGGCAGGATCGTGACCTGCACGTGCTGGTCCCAGTTGTTGTCGGTCTTGTTCTCGGCCCCCCACCAGCAGAGGGTCGCGCCGACCTGATGCGCGCCCACCTGGTAGGGCCGGTAGATCGTTTCGGCATCGACTTTGAGGCTGACGCCGTATTGCACAACCTCGGAAGCCTCCGAATCGCTGAGCAGCCCGTCACAGGTCAGCGGCAGTATCGGCTGCGGGTCGCTCTGAGGCTCAGCCGTCGGCGAAGCGGTGGGGCTGGCAGCCGGGGTTTCACCGGGCGTGGCGGCCGGAGCGCAGCCCGCGAGGAGAAGAACGACGACGGCCACAATGCCTAAGCGACGAGTCATGCTCACAATCTAGCTGCGGCGACAAACGTTTCTGCGTCTCCCGAGATAACGAGTTGACCCTCATCCACGGCGAGCACAGAATCACCGCGGTCGAGTGTCACCGAGGAGGTCGCACCCGTCACCGTGACGCTTCCCGCGGTGCACAAGAGGATTGCCGCGCCCTGAGGAGCCAACTCGACATCACCCGTGACGTGGGCGAGCGCGAGCGCGCGCCCCTGGGGCGCAAAAACCTCGACTCCCGGGGCAATCGTGGGCCGCAGGTACGGAACCGGCCCCGGGGTGAAGTCAAGTACGCGCATGAGTTCGGGCACGTCGACGTGCTTGGGCGTGAGCCCGCCCCGCAGCACGTTGTCGCTCGACTCCATGAGCTCGATCCCCACGCCGCGCAGGTACGCGTGGATGTTGCCCGCTGGCAGGTACAGCGCCTCGCCGCGCGACAGCGTCACATTGTGCAGCATGAGCGAGATCACGATCCCCGGGTCACCCGGGTAAGCCTCGGCGAGGTCAACGACCGTCGAGAACTCCTTAGGATGCTCGCGCGCAAGCTCGACAACACGAGCGATGAGCTCGTCTACCCCGTCGGAGCGCGAGATGAGCCACTCGAACACGCTGCCGAGGGAGTCGTCACCGCCCGTGTGGTCGAGCCAGCGGTGCAGGGGCCCGCTGTTCGGTGTCGGGCTCGCGGCATCCAGCTCGATGAGTCGAGCGATCACCTCGTGCAGCTGCGCGGCCGGTCGAAAACCGCAGAGCGCCTCGAAGGTGTCGCTCACGGCGTAGATGAGTTCCGGCTTGGCTGAGGCGTCTTTGTAGTTGCGGAACGGAGCATCCAGCGGGATTCCGGCCGCGTTCTCTCGCTCGAAACCGGCTACCGCCTGCTCATCGGTGGGGTGGGCCTGAAGGGAGAGCGAGGATGACGCGGCGAGCACTTTCAGCAAGAAAGGCAACGGCATCAGCTCGCCCACGTGGCCCGCGCCGCCCGCCTGTGCGGGATCAACGATGACCGCGGGTGAGCCCGCGTGAGAGCCGAGCCAGAGCTCGGCCTCGGTGGCGTCTGTCGGTGTGCGTCCGAGCAGTGCGGAGATGGCTCCGCTCGAGCCCCACGCGTAGTCGCGAGGCGTATTGGTGATGCCTACAAACATCGGGCCCCCTCCCTGAATCGCATTGGATCAAACTACCAACCGCCTACTGCGCCACCGTGCGCCGGTCGTAGGCTTTCTGAGGATTTCGCCAACGCAATGGAGCCTGATCATGTCATTTGAGACAATCCCCGCCGACTTCTACGGTTTCGAGAACTCACTCACCGACCAGGAGAAAGACGTCATCGTGCGCTTGCGCGCGTTCCTTGAGGAGCACGTACGACCGGTTGCGAACGACCTGTGGGTGAAGGCCGAGTTCTTCGACCGCGAGGTCGTCGTGAAGGGCCTCGCCGAGCTGGGCCTGTTTGGCCAGCCGTGGGCCGAGACCCAGCAGTTCGCCAACAGTGCCGTCTTCCGCGGCTGGGTCGCGCTCGAGCTCGCTCGCGTCGACGCAAGCGTCGCGACCCTCGTGGGCATGCAGAACGGCCTCGTGATGGGCTCGATCGCCGTCGCCGGGTCGCCGCAGCAGCGCGCCGAGTGGCTGCCGAAGTTCGCGAGCGGCGAGTTGCTTGGCGCGTTCGCGCTCACTGAGCCGCTGTCGGGTTCCGATTCGGCGCGCGGCCTGCGCACGACCGCCAAGCGTGAGGGCGACAGCTGGACCATCAACGGCGCCAAGCGCTGGATCGGCAGCGGCTCGATCAGCGATGTCACGATCGTCTGGGCGAAGGATGTCGACGACGACCAGGTCAAGGGATTTATCGTCCCCACCTCGACCCCCGGCTACTCCGCGACCCGCATCGAGAACAAGCAGGCCCTGCGCATCGTGCAGAACGCCGACATCACCTTCACCGACATGGTCGTACCGGAGGCCAATCGCCTGCAGGAGTCGAAGTCGTTCCGCGAGACCGCGGCCGTGCTGCGCCTCACGCGTGCCGAGGTGGCGTGGGCCGCGATCGGCAACTCGATCGGCGCGTACGACGCCGCCGTGGCGTACTCCAAGGAGCGGATGCAGTTCGGCAAGGAGATCGGCAGCCACCAGCTCGTGCAGGAGCTGCTCGCGAAGAGCCTCGGCAACATCACTGCCTCGATCGGCCTCGTCACGCGCGTCTCGGAGATGCTCGACGAGGGAATTCAGAAAGACGAGCACTCCGCACTTGCCAAGGAGTATGCGGCGAGTCGCATGCGCGAGACCGTGGCGTGGTGCCGCGAACTCATGGGCGGCAACGGCATCGTTCTCGACTACGGCGTCATGAAGTTCTTTGCCGATGCCGAGGCGATTTACTCCTATGAGGGCACGCGCGAGATGAACACCCTGATTGTCGGTCGCGCGATCACGGGTAAGGCCGCGTTCGTATAGGTACCCTTACGGGATGCGAGTGATTGAGAACAAGCGGGCACGGTCTGCTTTTCTGATCCTCGCGCTCAGCCTGCTCATGGCGGGCGACGCCTGGCGCTTCACGTTGGGCTGGTGGGTGTTTGGCGTGCTCGCGGTGGCGATGGCCGGGGCATCCGTCTGGTTGCTCATCGTGCAGCGCGACCACTGGCGCATCAGCAGCCTGCCGAACCCGTTCGTCGCATTCGTCGTGCTCATCACCCTGTCGCTCGCGTGGTCGTTCTATCGACCCGCGACCGCCCTGGGACTGTTCACGACCTGGCTCATCGTCGTGTCGGCCCTGGGGATCGCGATCACGTACAGCTGGGCGGAGATTCTGCGGGCGCTCGGCACCTTCCTGCGGTGGATTCTCGCCCTGTCGCTGGTCTTCGAACTCTTCGTCTCGGTGGTGCTGCGGCGACCGATCCTGCCGTTCTTCGGCCAGCCCGGTGTGGACTACGAGTCGTACGACACGATCCCCCAGATGCTGTACTGGTCTCGCAACGAACTCTTTCAGGTCTTCGACGCGGGGCGCATCCAGGGGCTCGTCGGCAACGCCAACCACCTCGGATTTCTCGCGCTCATTGCCGCGATCGTGTTTGGCATCCAGCTCGCCGATCGCACGATTACTCGCCGCTGGTCGATCTTCTGGATCGTGATAGCGGGCGTTTCGCTGTTGTGCACGCGATCGGCGACGGTCACTACCGCGCTGCTGGCGGTCGCGCTGGCGACCCTCGCGGTGGTGCTCATGAGGCGTGCGAGCACTCCGCGAGCGCGCGCGTTCACGCTCGCGGGCATCGTTGCCGTGGTCGTCGGTGGCATCGCCTCGGTGTTCGCCTTCTCGAACGTGTTTCTCGCGCTCCTCGGCAAGAGTGACGATCTCACGGGCCGCTTGGGCATCTGGCAGAAGGTCATCGAGCTTGCCCAGCAGCGCCCCGTCTTCGGCTGGGGCTGGGTGAGTTACTGGATGCCGTGGGCCGAGCCGTTCGACAACCTCGCCTTCCGCAATGGCGTGCGCCAGCTGCAGGCCCACAACGCCTGGCTCGACGTGTGGCTGCAGGTCGGCATCGTTGGGGTAATCGTGTTCGCCGCCCTCGTGGTCTCGACGGTGCAGCGATCCTGGTCGCTCGCAGTTGACCAACCCCAGGTCTCCCCCGCCGGCCCCCTCCCGTACACGGCAGCCGCAGTCTTTCCTCTCCTGCTGATGACCGCACTCGTCGTGCAGAGCATCGCCGAGAGCCGGCTGCTCGTGGAGTTCGGCTTCTTCTTTCTCGTGCTCATCGCGGTCAAGACGAAGAGCGGCGACCGGGCAGACCAACTGGCGAGATCCGGCGGATGAAGCGCGCCGATGTGATCGCGGCGGCCACCGCGTTTCTCTCGTCCCCCCGGTTCGTGACCGCCCTCACCTCGGTGTCGGTGGGAACTGCGGTGTTCGCCTTCGCCCTCAGGCAACTCATCGGCTGGGCGGGGCTCGTCGCCATCATCGCCGGGCTCGTCGTGCTCGCTGCCGGTTCGGCGTTCGCGCGACGTGAGTCGATCCAGTGGCGGGGCCTGCTGCCGATCTCGCTCATCATCTTCGTGGGCTGGGCGGGCATCTCGGTCTTCTGGAGCTCCTACAAATGGGCCACCCTGGGCGGCCTCGCCTACCTCGGGTGCTTCACCCTTCTGGGGCTGTACGTTGCCCTCATGCGCGACACGATCCAGATCGTTCGCGCTTACGGCGACGTGCTGCGGTTCGCACTCGCCGTCTCGATCGGCCTCGAGATCATCTCGGGCGTGCTCATCGACGCACCGATTAAGTTTCTCGACATCGCGGGCAACCTCGACGTGCTGGGGCCGATCCAGGGAATCGCGGGGGCGCGCAACCAACTGGGCATCCTCGCCGTGATGGCGCTCATCACGTTCTTCACCGAGTTGCGCACCAGGTCGGTGCCGCGCGGGCTCGCCATCGGATCTCTCGTGCTCGCCGGCATCGCCCTCATGCTCACTCGCTCCCCCGTGGCAATCGGCGCGCTCATCGTCGTCGTCATCGCGGCGGCGGCCCTCTATGGACTACGCCGGGTCGCACCCGAACGCCGCCGCTTCTGGCAGGTCGGATTGCTGTCGGCCACCGTCATCGGCGCAGCTCTTGCGTGGGCGTTCCGCTCGGTGATCGTGGCATCGCTCAATGCGGGCGGTGAGCTCTCCTACCGACTGGAGGTGTGGCGCCAGACGTGGGCGCTCGTCGTGCTCAACCCCCTGCAGGGCTGGGGCTGGATCGGAGACTGGCGTGAAGACATCCCGCCGTTCGTGCTGTTCGGCCCGATCGGAGGACGCCCGACGACGTCGGCGGTGAACGCCTACCTCGACGTCTGGTTCCAGCTCGGGCTCGTGGGACTGGCGATCTTCGTGGGCCTCGCGGGGCTCGCGTTCGTGCGGTCGTGGCTGCTCGCGTCGCGGCGCCGCAGCTTCGTGTTCACGTGGCCTGCACTCATTCTCGTCACCCTCGTCACGACGGCCCTGGCCGAAAGCACCATCCTCATCGAGCTGGGTTGGCTCACCCTCGTCGTGTGTACGGTCAAGGCCGCGGAGCAATTGAGCTGGCGACAGGCGTTTGCGGCGTCGCCCGCCGAACCGGACGACGCCGGCATCACATAGGGGCAGCGCGGGCCTCGGATAGCATGGCGGGATGCCTCGGATTCTCGTCAACCTGCTGCAATCCACGGGAACCAAGGGCGGCATCGAGATCTACGCACGCGAGCTGTACAAGCGGCTCGGCGCCCTCGACACGGGGTACGAGTTCGTCGGCTACGCGAGCAAAGAACTCGCGGCTTCGGGCGCCGACTGGTTTCCCGGTCGCGTGATCGACTCGGGGATCAGCGGGGAGAACCGCTTCTCCTGGGCCGTGGGAGAGCTCTTCAGCGTCTCGCGCGAGGCCCGCAGGCAGAATGCCGACCTGATCCACGGCCCGGCCATGTTGGGGCCTCTGCGGTCGTCGATGCCCACGGTCATTACCTTTCACGACCTGCTGTACTTCTCGCATCCCGAGCTCATGCAAACCAAGCTCTTCACCGGGCCGGTCAAGTGGATGGAGCGCCGCGGGGCGGCCAATGCCACTCGCATCATCACGATCAGCGAGTACTCCGAGCGCGCGATTCTGAAATACCTCAAGTTTCCGAAAGACCGCATCGACGTGATCCCCCTCGCCGGGCGCGCGCAGGCAAAGACCGCGCCCATGACGCGCGTCGATGACCTGTTCCTCGCACTCGGGCAGCGCAGCCCGTACAAGAACTTCCCCACGATTGTGAAGGCCTGGTCACACATCCCCGCCGAGAATCGCCCCCGCCTCGTGATCACGGGCAGCTTCGGCGATGACCCGCTGCGCCCGCTCGTTGAGCAACTCGGGCTCGAGCAATGGATCGACCTTCGCTCGTGGGTTTCGACAGAAGAGCTCGCCGAACTCTTCGGCACCGCGACGGGCCTCATCGACTCGACGCTCGCGACCGGCTTCTCGATGCCCACGATCGAGGCAATGATGATCGGGCTACCCGTCCTGCTGGCAGACAACGAGATATTGCGGGAGGTCGGTGGCGACGCGGCCGATTACTTTGGCGCGGGTGATCCCGTCGACCTTGCCCGCGCCGTGCAGGCCTTTGCTGCCGATCCCGCTCGGCGCGCCGAACTGAGTGCTGCCGGCCTGAAGCGCGCGGCGACCTTCTCGTGGGACACGGTGGCGCAGAAGACCGCCGAGAGCTTCGCGAAAGCCCTCGCTACAGCGGGGCGTTCCTAGCGGGCGGCCTCAGACACGACCTGCGCGATGCGGTCGATTCCCTCGCGCGTGGCGAAGTGGCGGTTGCCCACGAAGAGTCCGTCGACGTGGATCTTGTCTGCGGCCGGCAGCTCGGCAGGAACATCCGCATCGAGGTATTCCATGGCGGGGTTCTTCGTGAAGTTGCCCGTGACGATCGGCCGGGACTCGACTCCCGCCGCGGTGAGTGCCGCACCGATCTCGCGGCGCTTACCTGCGAGACCGCCCTCGAGCACCATCGAGAAGCCAAACCAGCTGCTCTCACCCGTCTCTTTCTGGATGCGAACGTCGGGCACGGCCGACATGGTCTCGACCCAGTGGGCACCGTTGACGCGACGGCCCGCGATGATGTCGGGAATCTTCTTGACCTGCTCGATGCCGATGGCCCCCGACATCTCGACGGGGCGCACGTTGTAACCGGGCAATACGAAGCAGAACGAGTCCTGGAACGGGTCGCCGGTCTTGTCGTGCACGAAGTTCTTGTCGGGAAGCTCGCGGGTCCAGCCGTGTGCGCGAAGGGAGGTGAGCATCTGGCGCAGACGCTCGTCGTCGGTGACGATCACTCCGCCCTCCATCGTGGCGATGTGGTGGGAGAAGAACGTGCTGAACGTTCCCATGGTGCCGAACGTTCCCGCCTGCTTTCCGTCGAAGACCGCGCCGAGCGACTCACAGTTGTCTTCAAGCACCAGCAGGTTGTGCTCGGCCGCGATCGACAGCAGGCGAGTGAAGTCGTTCGGGTTTCCGAGCAGGTTGACCGCGAAGATCGCCTTGGTGCGCGGGGTGATCGCGGCTTCAAGCAGGTCGAGGTCGACGTTGAGGGTGTCGATATCGATATCAACGAAGACCAGGCGAAGACCGTACTGCTGCAACGGGTAGTACGTGGTCGCCCACGAGACCGCGGGAACGATGACCTCGTCGCCGGCCTTGAGGTCGATCTCAGGGTTGAAGACTGCCGCCGCGATCGCGATGAGGTTGGCGCTGCTGCCGGAGTTGACCATGACGGCGTGCTTCGAGCCGACCTGGGCTGCGAAATCCCGCTCGAACTGCGCCACCTCACGACCCATGGTGAAGTGCCCGCTGTCGACTACCCGCTGGATGGCGGCGTACTCAAGCTCGTCCCACGATGAGGTGGCGAGAGGGAAGTCCGTGATCTGGTTGCGGTCCTGCATTGAATCCTTCTTAGCTGCCGGCGTGGGCAAGGTAGTCAGCGTACGTCGCGGACATACCGCGCTCCAGGGGCGTCGTGGGGTTCCAGCCAAACTGGCGGGCGGCGCTCGAGTCGAGCAATCGGCGAGGAACACCAGACGGCTTCGACACATCAAAGGATAGCTGGCCCTCGAACCCGACTACGCCTGCCGCGAGCTCGTAGTATTCGGCCACCGTGTGATCTTCGCCACATCCCAGATTCAGGATGCTCGGCCAGTCGCCGAGGGAACCGATCTGCGACACGATCCACGAGGCGACATCGCCCACATAGGTGAACTCCCGGCGGGCGGTGCCGTCACCCCAGACCGTGACCTCATCGAGCCCCTCGGCCTTGGCAAGGTGGATCTTGGCGAGGGCGGCCGAGACCAGGTGTGCGCTCGCGAGGTCGAAGTGATCGTGCGGACCGTACAGGTTGGAGGGCAGCACGCTGCGGTAGTTGAGGCCGAACTCACGACTCGCGTACTCGCAGATCTTGAGCCCCGCAAGCTTGGCGATCGCGTAGCCCTCGTTCACGCCCTCGAGTTCGCCGCCGAGAATGTCGCTCTCAACGAACGGTCTCTCGTATTCGGCAGGGTAGATCGCGGCGCTCGACACGTAGAGCAACTCGCCCACGCCCGTCTCCAGGGCGGCGGTGAGCACACTCGAATCGATCAGCAGGTTGTCGAGAAGGTAGCCCGTGGGTGCGGCCACCTTGGCGCCCGCTCCCCCGACCTTGGCCGCGGCGTGGATGATGCTGTCGGGACGCACCTCGTCGATGACCGCTCGAGTCGCGACGCGATCTCTCAGGTCTACCTCGGCGCGGGTGAGAAAGACGAAGTCGTCGTCGGGGCGGGAGTGCTTCCACGCATCCGAGATGGACGCGCCGAGCATGCCCGCACCGCCGGTGACGAGTACTCGCACTATTCGGTTGCTACCGCATCAACGTAATGCGCGCCCTCAAGCTCGAGCGCCTTGATGTCGGCATCGACCATGATCTCGGCAAGGCGCGGCGTGAGCACGGTCGGAGTCCAGCCCAGCAGGTCTTTCGCCTTCGTCGGATCGCCGATGAGCGAGTCAACCTCGGTCGGGCGCAGGTAGCGCTCGTCGAACTTGACGTACTTTTCCCAGTCGAGGTTCACACGCTCGAACGAGAACTGCAGGAAGTCGCGAACCGTGTAGGCGGTGTTGGTGGCCACGACGTAGTCGGTGGGCTCATCCACCTGCAGCATGCGCCACATTGCCTCCACGTACTCGGGCGCGTAGCCCCAGTCACGCACGGAGTCGAGGTTTCCCATCCACAGTTCCGACTGCTCGCCTGCCGCAATGCGAGCCACGGCGCGCGTGATCTTGCGAGTAACGAAGGTCGCACCACGGCGCGGGGACTCGTGGTTGAAGAGGATGCCGTTGACCGCGAAAAGTCCGTAGGCCTCGCGGTAGTTGCGGGTGATCCAGTAGGAGTACACCTTGGCGACGCCGTAAGGCGAGCGCGGGTAGAACGGGGTCTCTTCGTTCTGCGGCGGCGGGGTGGCGCCAAACATCTCCGAGCTGGAGGCCTGGTAGAAGCGCGTCTTGAGGCCGATGGCGCGGATTGCCTCGAGCAGGCGGATCGTGCCGAGGCCCGTGACGTCGCCCGTGTACTCGGGCTCGTCGAAGCTCACGCGAACGTGGGACTGCGCTGCGAGATTGTAGACCTCGTCGGGCTGGATCTCGTTGAGCAGGGTCACGAGGCGAGAGCCGTCGGTGAGGTCTGCGTAGTGCAGGATGAGCCGCTGGTTCTCTACGTGCGGCTCTTCGTAGATGTGGTCGATGCGGTCGGTGTTGAAGGTTGAGGAACGACGGATGAGTCCGTGCACCTCATACCCCTTGCTCAGGAGCAATTCCGCGAGGTAGCTGCCGTCCTGGCCGGTGATTCCGGTGACGATGGCACGTTTGCGGGCCTGTTCGCTCATAGTGTCTTGCTCCAATGTGCCCTGGCTGTGAGGCTGATGTCGTTGCGGGGGCATGGCCAACCCGTCAGGGCGTTGGCCCTGCCTTGCTAGCCTATCCGAGTGACTCTGGACATCATGATGCCGTTTTACGGTCGCTTCGATCACTTCGTCGCAGCCGTCAACAGCGTCATCGCCCAGACCGACCCCCACTGGCGTCTCGTGATCATCGACGACGTCTACCCTGACCCCGTCCCCGGCGAGTGGGCGGCCGCGATCGACGACGAGCGCATCACCTACCTGCGCAACGATCAGAACCTCAGGCCCAGCCGCAACTACAACAAGGCCATCACGCTCGCCGAGTCCGAGTTCATGGTGATCATGGGCTGTGACGACGTGATGCTGCCGGGCTACGTCGCGCGCGTCAACGACCTGATCGCGCAGTTTCCGGATGCCTCGATCATCCAGCCCGGCGTGTCTGTCATCGACGAGAACGGCACGGCGAGCCGGCCGCTCGCCGACCGGGTGAAGGCGCGCTACCGTTTCGCGGGCTCGGGGGCACGCGACTATCGAGGCGAGACTCTCGCGACGAGCCTGCTGCGCGGCAACTGGACCTACTTTCCCTCTCTCGTCTGGCGAACGAGCGAGCTCGCGGGCGGCTTTCGCACCGACCTCGACGTCGTGCAGGATCTCGCGAAGCTGCTCGAGATCACCATGCGCGGCGGCAGCCTCGTGCTCGACGACACGATCGTGTTCAACTACCGCCGACACTCGACGAGCGTTTCTGCTGTGACGGGCCCCGATGGATCCAAGTTCCGCCAGGAGCGCACCCTGTTTCGTGAGGTCGAGAAGTCGGCTCGCGAGCGGGGCTGGTCGAAGGCCGCGCGAGCGGCACGCAACCACCTCACGTCGCGCCTCAATGCGCTCACAGAACTGCCCGGGGCCATCGTCAAGGGCAACAAGGTGGGACGCAGCACGCTGACGCGCCACGTGCTGGGGCGCGAGTATCGACCGGTCGACGCCGAGCGCGCCGGTACAATCGGCGAGTGACATCCGCCGCTGTACCCGCCAACTACGATCGCACCCTGATCGTGATGCCCGCCTTCAACGAGGAGGCAACGGTTGCTGCGGTGGTGCACGAAGTGCTGGAAAAACTCCCGGGCATCTCGGTACTCGTGGTCAACGACGGCTCGGTGGATGACACGACCGCCGTGGCACGCAATGCCGGCGCCCTCGTGGCGACCCTTCCGTTCAACCTCGGGGTCGGGGGCGCGATGCGCCTCGGATTCCGGTACGCGATCGAGAACGGTTTCGACAACGTGGTGCAGGTCGATTCCGACGGGCAGCACGACCCCGGCTCCGTGCCCGCCCTGCTCGCCGAGCTTGCCACGGCAGACGTCGTGCTCGGAGCGCGATTTGCCGGCGAAGGCGATTACACGACCTCGGGTCCGCGCGCCTGGGCCATGAAGGTGCTCGCGTTCGTGCTGAGCCGCACCTCGAAGACGACACTCACCGACACGACGAGCGGCTTCAAGGCCTCGGGACCCCGCGCCGTCGATATCTTCGCCGAGCACTACCCGGCCGAATACCTCGGCGACACGATCGAGGCGCTCGTGATCGCCTCGCGAGCGGGACTCGTGATCCGGCAGGTGCCCGTTGCAATGCGTCCGCGCGCGGGCGGCGTGCCCTCGCACAACCCCTTCAAGGCGGCGGCCTACCTGGGGCGAGCCTTCATCGCCCTGCTTTTCGCGTTCATCCGCCCGTCATCCGCTTACCGGAAGGCCGAAACGCCATGACCGTCGCCACCTACGTTCTCGGGATCGTTGCGGCCGCGCTCATCCTGATCGTCGTGATCGAGATGCTGCGGCGCCACCGACTGCGCGAGCGTCACGCCATCTGGTGGGTGGTCGCGGGTGTGCTCGCGCTCATCATCGGAATTTTCCCCGCGACCCTCGACTGGGCCGCGGGTGTGCTCGGCATTCAGGTTCCGACGAACCTCGTGTTCTTCGTGAGCATTGCGATCCTCTTTCTCGTCGCGCTGCAGTCCAGCTCCGAACTCACCCAACTCGAGAGCAAGACGCGCACCCTGGCCGAGCAGGTCGCCCTGCTCGAACTGCGCATTCGCGAGCTCGAGGGCGATCGGGAGAAATAGACCGCGTTGCCTGAGGTTTTCGAAGGCAACGCCTGGAGAACCTCAGCGAACCTCAGCGAACGAGGTTCTTCGCGATCCATTCCTGCAGTTCGGCGACGCCCGTCTCGAGTGAGACAGTCGGGCGCCAGCCCAGCAACTCGGTCGTGAGCGAGATATCGGCCGATGCCGCGCGCACGTCGCCGTCGCGGAACTTTCCGTTGACCACGGGCTCGGGCGCTCCGTAGAAGGCCGCGATCGCCACGGCCATGTCGGCGATGGTGGTGGCGACGCCTGTGCCCACGTCGAGCACCGGGCGCGAGGCATCCGGCCCCGCTTCAATCGTCGCGGCAAGAGCCTGGGCTACGTCGTCGATGAAGACAAAATCGCGGATGATGGCGCCATCCTCGTAGAGCGGAATGGACGTGCCCTCTCGGGCCCACTGTGAGAACAGCGACACGATTCCCGTGTAGGAGTTGATGAGCGACTGGCCCGGCCCGTAGACGTTCTGCAGCCGTAGCACGCTCACGGGCACCCCCTGCGAGCCACTCCAGGCCGCCAACACGTTCTCCTGCGCAAGTTTGGTTGCCCCATAGACACTCGTGGGGGCCGACGCCGTTGAGGCAGCGGCGTTCGGGAGGGCGACGGAGTCGGGAAAGTCCCACTGGCCCGCCTCGAGCTGCGCGTGCGACCGCATGCCGGGCTGGTAGATCGTGCCGTCGGACCGCTGCCAGCGACCCTCGCCATAGACCGCGCGGCTGCTTGCGAGCACGACGTGAGACGGCAGGTGCCCAGCGCGGCCGAGCGCGTCGGTGAGCTCTGTCGTGCCCACGACGTTGACTCGCGCGTGTCGACTGGCTTCGGTGAGAGATTGGGCGGTGCCGGTCTCGGCCGCGAGATGCACGACGACGTCGGGCCTGGCCGCCGCAAGCGTGCGATCCCAGTCGGCCGGGTCGGTGACATCGCCCACCACGAGTTCGGCGCTCTCGTGAAGCGCGTCGGGGCGCTTCGATCCCGCATGCACCTGCGGGTGCAGGTTGTCGAGCACGACCCAGCGCTCGGCCTGGGCGATGAGTCGATCGGCGAGCGCGCAGCCGATGAAGCCCGCGCCTCCCGTGACGAGAACGGTGCCCAGGGTCATTGCGTGGCCTCAGTATCGGTGGGGGTTTGCCTGGGGCCGCGCAGCTTCGCGCGAGCGGACTCGAACCAGAATCGCACGCCGCGACCCGGTCCCCAGTTTTTGAGCCTCATTGCCCATTTCTCAACGGCGTGCCAGCTTATCCACGCCAATCCGAGCGAGAACAGCAGCGAAATCACTACGTAGGGCACGTATCCGAGGCGATACCAACCGAGGTATGCCAGCACCTGCTGCACGAGGAATCCGTAGATGTACACGCCGTAGGAGTAGTCGTTCTTTTGGCCGATCCAGTGCACGGCCTTGGGCAGGCGCGCGGCGAGGTACAGCACGAAATAGGCGCCGGCAATCGTGCCGATCGTCGAGAAGCCGCCCACTCGGAGGGTCACGAGCAGCACGATTCCCGACAGGATGCCCAGGCCGTTCGTGTAGGGCACGTGCTTCGAGTACACGGCAATCGTCGAACCGAGCAGGAACGTGAACCCGAGCGAGATCGTGTACGGGTCGGCGAGGCGCGGAAGTATGCCCGCGACGGCATTGAAGTCGACAATCGCGACGATCTGCACGATCAGATAGAAGGTCGTGATGATCGGAACGATGATGCGAGCGTTGCGCAGTACGCCGAACAGCACGAGCACGGCGATGATCAGGTAGCAGTTCCACTCGTAAATCAAGGTCCAGATCGAGCCGTTGAACACGCTCGCGCCGACGGCCTGGCCGTACGGCGTGGTCGTGGCCAGCAGGTCATGGATGCCGTAGGTGCCGATCGTGAGCGTGAAGTTCGACAGGAAGTACGTCGCACCGCCGCCCGGAGTGAAGTAGCCGATGAGCTCTCGCCCGTAGCCGAGCCACCAGATGAGCGGGGCGATGATGAAGCCCGTGACGAGCAACACCAGCCAGTAGGCCGGAAAAATGCGCAGGGTGCGTCGCCACATGAACTGCACGACATCACCCGACATGCCGCTCTTGGCGATGAGATAGCCGCTGATGGCGAAGAATCCGCCGACCGCGAGCGTGCCGAGCGATGCCTGGCCCTGCGTGGCCGCCATCACCGGGTCGACACCGAAGCCGCCGAGCGGGAAGGCGTGATCGAAGATCACCAGGGATGCCAGTACGAGCCGGATGAGGCCGAGCGAGTTATTCGTGCCGTTGAGGGCGAGCGCTATCGACACGGCGGGGCCCTTGCCGGTGGGGACTCCCGGAAGCGGCTGCCGTTCCAGGTCGGAAGTACCGGCGGAAGTCACTCGTAGATACTAACGGAGGGGTGCCCGCGGCTCTCGAAGCTAGGGTAGTGGGCATGGTTCCGGGCATCGTCATTCTGTGGGCGTTCGCCGTTCTCGCACTCTTTCTCGTGGTGCGCCGCTGGGTACCCGCGGCAAGCGCCCTCGGCTACTCGACAGTGCTGTTTCTCGCCGTAGAGCTGGGACTGCTGTACCTCAACCCGCTCACGGGGCTGCCCATGCCCGTGCTCGACGTGGTCGTGTGGTCGGCCGTCATCCTCGGCGGTGCCGTGTGGCTCATCATCCGCGGGGTCGCCCTCCCCACGCGCAGGGGTTGGTGGGTGCGTGCGGCCGCGCTATCCGGAAGCGTCATTGCTGTCGTGACGATTGCGCTCGCGCAGGTAGTCCCAGGGGCCGTGCGGCTCGCCTGGGCCATGAACTCGGATGCCGTGAACGTCATGACATTCTCGCGCGGCATCCTCTCCAGCAACGGGCTCGCGTCGGCGTCGACGGCAGCCGATACCTCCCCCACGCCCCTCCCCTTCGGAATGGTCGCCCTCACGCTGTCGCCCGGCCGCGACGCAGTGGCCGACGCCGCCCTTACCGAACACGACGTGATTCGGCTCGCCCAGGTCTGGGTGTTCATGATCGCGCTCACCTGCCTGCTCGCTGGTGTCATCGCCGCTCGAGGGGCCGCAACCGCGCGGCTGACGCTCGCGGTGCCGGCAACCGTGATTGCCTCGGTCGCGATGCTGTCGTGGTACGTCATCGGCGTGCAGATCGAGTACGGCTTCGTGTCGTCGGCGTTTGCCGTCGCGGTGCTTCTGTCGTCGTGGCTTGTCTACCTCGACGGTGAGAAGCGACCCGCGATCGCGCTGGCCGTGTTGCTTCTCGCGGGAACCGTCGTGCTCGCGGTCTGGAGCCCGCTCATCATCGTGATCGCTGCACTCGGCGTCGTGATCGTGGTAACCCGCTTCCGCGAGCTCCTGAGGTCGGGGCTGCTTCGCCTACTCGCGGTGGGCGCGGGTGTCGTTATCCTCGCGCTCTATGTGCTGCTCGTCACGCTTCCCGAGTTTCTGGTGAAGTCGTCGTTCCTGGGTGCCAACGGCGGCTTCCCCGCGTTCGGGGCCGGCCAGGTCGTCACGATCATGGTTGTCACGGCACTCGTCGCGGTGCTCGGGGCTCGCCTGCTGGGGCTGCGCTACGCCGTGCTCGGCGCACTCGCCGCGGTTGTCGGTGGCGGCATCGGTCTCGCGTTCCTGCTCGCCCAGCGCACGGGAGCAGAGTCTGGCTGGGGCTACTACCCCGCCAAATACGGCTGGACGGTCACGATCCTGCTGCTGGCCATCACCGTCGGCGGGGCGGCGGGATTCCTCGCGAAGATCGAGCGAGGCAAGCTTCTCGATTACGCGATCGCGGTGCTCGCCGTTGGTGTGCTGGGCGGCCTCATGTGGTCGCCCGTTCAGCCGACGGGGCAGTTCCCGCTCACTGGCGTGCTCACGGGCTCGGTGGGCGGAATGCCGCAGCGCGCCGCTGACCTGATCTTCGAATCATCCGGTCGAGACAATGGCCAGGACGTCTTTTGGCGCACCACCACGGGCGACAACCTGATGAACCTGTGGGTGCTCCAGCTCGATATCGACGACATCCGGGACAATCCCGTGCGCACGTACGCGTACCAGGCGGCTGTCTTCACACCCGAGCAGATGTGCGAGATTGTCGACCTGCTGGCATCCGACGTTGTGATCAAGACTGCGGATGCAGCGGCCGCCGGTGACCTCGAAGCCGTGTGCGACGCAACCGACTACACCGTTACGGTCGGCGACTACTAACGAGATAGCCCACCTGAACGGCCAGGCCCACCGCGGGACCGGCGATCAGGGCGAGGATCGTGCGAGTGGCGAGATCGAGCGGAAGCAGCAGCACCACTACGGTCACGACGGCGCCCACGACCCAGCCCGCGCTGTAGACGAAGTGCTGGGAGCGCGCGAGCACTGCCGCACCGCTCACAAACATGGCCGCGACGAGAGCCGACGAGATCACCAGGGCCGCGACGAACCAGCCATCGGGTGCCGGTTCCCCCGGGAAGAGCCAGCCGAAGACCGCGGGCCCGATGAGCCAGCCGAGAGCCGCGAGCACGACGCCCGTTGCCGCGATGCCGCCAAGAACCAGCAGCAGCCGACGGGATGCCCGATCCGCAGCATCCCGAAATTGCACCACAAGGTAGCTCTGCAGTGACATGGCGACGACCACGAGGGGCGCGCGGACCAGGGTGGCCGCGAGAATGTACAGCCCGAGCTGCACCGAGTCGGCGCCGGGTGAGGTGAGGCCGAGCAGCAGGGGGAATCCGGAGACCATGACGCCCGTCGATGCCGCGGCGAGCAGGGTGCGGGAGACGTTCCAGCTGAGGCGACCGTAGCCGACATCCAACTGCGCTTTGCCGACGACGGCCTTTCGCGCGAAGGGCCAGACCACGAGCAGTGCGAGCCCAAAGGGCACGGCCGCCGCCCACGCGAGCGCGACGATCTCGTGGGTGAACAGCAGTGTGAGCAGGATTGCCACGAGCCTGAGCAGGGCGTCGACGAGCACGAGCGCGGCGGCAGCCCGCCAGCGTGACAGTCCAAACAGGGTGCCCACGAGCACGGCGACGAGCGCGTAGCTCGCGGTTCCGAAGGCGAGCGGCCACGCGAACGGCGACGTGAATGCCACGGCGAGCACCACGACAAACGTGACGGCCGCGGCGATGAGACCGAAGTTGCGGGCGCGGTTCACGTGGGCGGGTGCATCCCCACTGAGGGGAACCGTGGCCCGCGTGACCTCCTGCTGCAGCCCCGACAGGGTGCCGACGACGAGGTACAGGGCCGCCCAGAAGACAGCGAAGGTCGCGTAGTCCGCGAATCCGATCACTCGGGGCACAAACCACGTCACAAGGTACGACGCGACCCCTGCGATGGCCGTCGCGACAAGGATCGCCCGCAGGCCGGAGCGGGCATCATCCATGCCATAAAGCTACTATCGACACCATGCCTTCCCGCCGCCCATGGCTCGTGTTCGTCGCGAGTTGGGCACTCTTCTCCGCGCTTGCGATCATGTGGTCGCTCGCGACCCCGATCTCGGCGTCGCCAGACGAGCCCGCTCACATGGTCAAGGCGGCCTCGGTGGTTCGCGGCCAGCTGGCACCGCCGGATGGCCCTGACGGCAGCATCGTGCAGGTTCCCCAGTACATCGCCTGGACCCACGCGCAGACGTGCTTCGCCATGAACGGGTCGGTGACGGCCGACTGTATCCCCGACGTGCCGGGCGACCCGGCGGAGCTCGTTGACTCGACCACCACGGCGGGCCGCTACAACCCCGTCTACTACGCGCTCGTCGGCTGGCCGAGCCTCATCTTCGGCGACTCGACGGGCACGTTCGCGATGCGCATCGTCAGCGGCGTGCTCGTGAGCGCCTTTCTCGGGCTCGCAACGATGATGATCGCGGGCTGGCGTCGGCGCACGATGCCCCTGCTCGCGCTCGCAGCCGCCGTCACGCCCATGGTGCTGTTTCTCAATGGGTCGGTGAACCCCAACGCGCTCGAGATTACGGCCACGCTTGCCGCGTTCGTGGCGGCGCTCAGCGTGGTGCGGTATCCCGATCCGAGCCTGCTCGTGCAGCGGTCGGTCATCCTGATTGTCTCAGCGGCCCTCGCCGTCAATACGAGGGGCATCTCGCCCCTGTGGATCGCGGCGGCACTGCTCATTCCGTTCCTCCTCGCCTCGCGGCAGCAGATCGCGGAGCTCTGGCGCTCCCGTGTGGTCAAGGTGGCGATCGCCGTCGTGGCGGCCGCCGTCGCGTTTGCGATCGTCTGGCTGCGCATCGCGGGTTCCGTTGCTGGCGCGAGCGACCCGGACGCTCCCGGCGGCCCCGACTACATTGGCGCATCACCCCTCGTGGGCTTCTTCGGGATGCTCGCCAAGACGGGTGACAACCTCATCGAGATGGTGGGAACGTTCGGATGGCTCGACACGCCTTCGCCGATCGAGGTGCTGTTCTTCTGGATCATCCTGATCGGCAGCATCGTCGCATGGGCCCTCTTCACGACCCGCGGCCCCGCGCTGCGGTTCTCGGTGGCCCTGCTCGGCTCGTTCCTCATCCTGCCTGCGATAGCGCAGGCCGTCTACATCACGAGCGGCGGGTGGATTTGGCAGGGCCGGTACACCCTCCCCCTCCTGGTGATGCTGCTCGTCGGCGCGGGTGCGGTTCTCTCCGACGCCTTCGAGTCGATGGAGGCGCGAACGACGCGGACCATCGCCATCACGATCGCCGTCGGGTGGGCGGGCGCACAGTTCTACGCCTTCGCCGCCGCCCTTCACCGCTACGTGGTGGGGGTCTCCGGTGATTGGCTCGAGATGATCACCGCTCCCCCGTGGTCACCGGTGCTGGGCATCCTGCCGAGCCTTGCCCTGTTTGCCGTGGCCGCTGCCGCAACGGCGTGGCTCGGCCTGAAATTGGCGTTGAGCGACTCCCCTAGACTCAAGACCGACTAACCCGGGGAGACTTCTATGCCGAGCGACTTCCTTAACGATGTCGTGGTTATCGGAGGCGGCGGCCATGTTGGCCTTCCGCTGGCCATTGCCCTCGCCGACCGCGGATCGCGTGTCGTCGTGTACGACGTGAACGCGATTACGGTCGAGACCATCAGCGCCGGCACCGTCCCGTTCAAGGAGCCCGGCGCCGAAGCGGTGCTGCAACGAGTGATCGCCGAGGGGCGATTCACCGCATCGACCGACCCCTCGGTTGTCTCGACGGCACGCAACGTCGTTGTCGTGATTGGCACGCCGGTCGACGAGCACCTCAACCCCGACCCGTCGGCCATCCCCCGCGCGCTGGGAGACTGCAGCGCATACTTCCGCGACGGACAGTTGCTCGTGTTGCGCAGCACGGTGTATCCCGGTGTGACCGCGCTCGTCGAGCGGATGATCCGCGACCTGGGCGTAGCGGTGCCCGTGGCCTTCTGCCCCGAACGCATTGCCGAGCACAAGGCGATGGAGGAGCTGTACAGCCTGCCCCAGATCGTGTCGGCGCGCACGCCGGAGGGCCGCGAACGCGCGGCCGAACTCTTTGGCACCCTCACCGACACGATCGTGCACCTCGAGCCGGAAGAGGCCGAACTCGCCAAGCTGTTCACCAACACCTGGCGCTACATCAAGTTCGCAACGGCCAACCAGTTCTACATGATGGCCAACGACCGCGGCCTCGATTTCGAGAAGATCCGGCTGGGGCTCACGCAGGACTACCCGCGCGCGAAAGACATGCCGGGTGCCGGCTTCGCTGCCGGACCATGCCTGTTCAAAGACACCATGCAGCTCGCAGCATTCAGTGACAACAAGTTCTCGCTCGGGCACTCGGCGATGCTCGTCAACGAGGGGTTGCCGCTGTACATCGTCAGCCAGCTCGAGAAGCGCTTCGACCTCGCCGAGCTCACGGTGGGAATTCTCGGCATGGCGTTCAAAGCGGGGTCGGACGACATCCGCTCGAGCCTCTCGTACAAGCTGCGCCGGGTGCTGAAATTCAAGGCCAAGGCCGTGCTGGGTACCGACCCGTACGTGAGCGAAGACACGGATGACACGCTCCTGCCGCTCGACGACGTGCTCGCCAAGGCAGACATTCTCATCATCGCGACGCCGCACGACGAATACCGCGATCTCGCAACCTCCAAGCCGGTCGCCGACGTCTGGAACCTGCTCGGCAACGGGGTCGTGGTGTGACGCCTCCACGCGTGTCGATCGTCATCCCTGCCTACAACGAGGGCGACGACATCATCGTTGGGCTCGACCGCATCTTCGAGTCGGTCACCGTCGATTGCGAGGTGCTCGTGGTCGTCGACGCCGACACCGACACGACCATTCCCGCGGTGGCCCACTATCGGGAGCGGGAGACCCGCCTTCGCCACGTCGTCAACGATTACGGGCGAGGGCCCGCTCAGGCGATCCGGTTCGGGATTGACGCGGCGTCGGCCGACACGGTTGTCGTCACGATGTCTGACGGGTGCGATGATCCGCGCCAGATCGACGAGCTCGTTCGGCTTGTGGAGCGCGGTGTGGTGGTTGCCGCGGCATCCCGCTACATGCCGGGCGGCCAGCAGGTGGGCGGCCCCCGCTTCAAGAGCTTCCTCTCTCGGGTCGCGGGCAAGAGCCTGTACCTTTTTGCGAACGCGGGAACGCGAGACGCCACGAACTCGTTCAAGGCCTACAGCCGCCAGTTTGTGCAAGACGTCGGCATCGACAGCCGTGACGGCTTCGAAATCGGCCTTGAGCTCACCGCAAAGGCGCGCCGCTTGCGTCTGCCGGTAGCGGAGATCCCCACGATCTGGCTCGATCGCGTGTTTGGCGAGTCCAACTTCAAGCTCACGCGCTGGATTCCCAAGTACTTGCGCTGGTATCGGTTCGCGTTCGGTCGCGCGCTCACCCTGGACGAACTACAGGCGAAGGCTCGCGCCCAGTGATCACCCGATTCGGCTCTTCACTGCTGGGGGTGGATGCCCCGCCCCCGCCACGCGTGCGCTGGTGGCACGTCGTGGTGCCCGCGGTACTGGGAACCCTCATCGCGCTCTTCCGCGTGCCACCCGCGCACTGGAACATCCTCTGGGCCGAAGACGGTGCCATCTTCGTCACGGGCGCCTACCGCGGTAACCCTGCCGTCATCGGCGAGACCTTCGTGGGCTACCTGCACGTGATTCCCCGCCTGATTGCGGGCCTCGTCACCACCGTCGTGCCCGTGGAATGGGTTCCGCTGGGTATGGCCGTGGCGGCGGCCGTCATTGCTGGAGCGGTGGCGACCGCAGTGTTTCTCTTCGCGCGACTGAGATTGCGCTCCGCCATCGTCGCGGGCCTGCTCGCCCTCGCGGTCGTTGTGCTGCCGATGGCGGGTGGCGAAGTGGCGCTGAGTGTCGCCAACCTGCACTGGTACCTGATCTTCGGCGCGTTCTGGGCCGCCATCGTTACGCCGACCAGTCGCTGGCTCACGATCGTGCAGTGCGTCGTGGTCGCGTCGGCGATTTTGAGTGACCCGCTGGCTGCGCTCATCGTCGCGCCCCTGGTGCTCGTGCGACTGCTGGCCGTTCGCCCCCTGCTGTCCCGCGCCCACGCGGTCACGTTCACCTTCGTCGGCGCGAGTGTCGTGCAGGGCGTGGCATCCGTCATCGCGACCTTCATCGACCGCAACCGCAGCCCCAGCGCGATCCGCCCCAACGCTGTCGAATTCGTGGAGGCCTACACGGGCCGCGTTGTGCTCGAGTCCTTCGTGGGGGTCTCGGGCTCGACGGCGCTCTATGCTCTGCTGGGTGCCGTGGCCCTCGTGCTTGCGACCGCGCTTGCCGTGGGGATCGTCGCCGTGGTCATGTGGCGCGACCCGAGCAGGCGGTGGATGACCCTGGCCTTCGCCCTCGCCTCCGTCGGCTTCAGCGTGGTGGTGTTCGTACTCAAGTGGGACGGTCTGGTTGGGGCCCCGCCCGGGGCAATTACGCCGGGTGGCCGCTACCTCGTCGTGCCGATCCTGTTGCTCGTGAGCGTGTACGCGATCGCGGCCGACCGGTTTGCGGGCACTCAGCGCACGGGTTGGATCCCCGTCGCGCTGCTCGCCGCGATCGTCGTCATCCCCGGGGTCGTCGACTATCGCGTCGCCGACTCGCGCTCTGATGCCGACCCCTGGCCGACCTCCCTGGCCACCGCCGCCGCATACTGCGACGCCGATCCGACCCTGGTCGTGGCTCCCGCCCCGATCGCACCCTCGTGGTTCACGCCGGCGTTCGTGCCGTGTGACCTGCTGACGCACAAGTAGAGAGAAGAAGTCATGACCAAGGTTGTTGTAACCGGTTCGGCCGGTTTTATCGGTGGATACATCGTTGAGGAGTTGCTCGAGAAGGGCTACGAGGTGGTCGGAGTCGACAACTACTCCAAGTACGGCCCCGTCACGAAGTCATACGACAACAACCCCAACTACACGCTCGTCGTGGGTGACGTTCAAGACGTCGAGCTCATGACGCGCCTGCTGAGCGACGCCGACCACTTCATTGCCGGCGCGGCCCTCATCGGCGGTATCTCGTACTTCCACACCTACGCCTACGACCTGCTCGCCCAGAACGAACGCATCATCGCGTCGAGCGTCGACGCCGCAATCGCCGCGCACAAGCACGGTCGTCTCAAGAAGGTCACCTACATGTCGAGCTCGATGGTCTTCGAATCGACCGACCGCTGGCCGAGCAAGGAGGGCGACGAGCGCATCGTTCCGCCGCCGCTGTCGTCCTACGGCTTCCAGAAGCTCGCCGTCGAGTACTTCGCTCGTGCCGCGTGGGACCAGTACAAGCTGCCCTACACGATCCTTCGCCCCTTCAACTGCGTCGGCATTGGCGAATCCCGTGCGCTCGGCGACGTCGAGATTCACTCCGGCAACGTGCAGCTCGCCATGAGCCACGTCGTTCCCGACCTCGTGCAGAAGATCTTCAAGGGCCAGGACCCGCTGCACATCCTCGGCGCTGGCGACCAGGTGCGTCACTACACCTACGGTGGCGACCTCGCCCGCGGCATTGTGCTGAGCCTCGAGCATCCTGATGCCACCAACAACGACTTCAACATCTCCACCGCGACCGGGCACACGGTGCGCGAGCTTGCCGAGGTGATCTGGCACAAGATCAAGGGCGCGGATGTTCCGCTCAACATCGTGAGCGACGAGGGCTTCGAGCACGACGTTCAGAAGCGCGTTCCGGATGTCTCGAAGGCCCGTGATGTGCTCGGGTTCGAGGCCACGACCACCCTCGACGACATGCTCGACGAGGTCATCCCGTGGATCGAGAACGCGATCGCCGACGGCACCATCTAGCCCCCATCCCCGCGAGTGTTCCGTTATTGCTGCTCCAGTGGCTCTGAGGCCGCAATAACAGAACACTCGCGGGGGTGCGACTGAGGGGTGACGGTTAGTTCTCGTCGCCCGCGGGCTGCAGCAGGTCACGCAGCACGTCACCGTAGCCGCGGCTGTAGTGCGCGTAACGGCCGGTAGACAGCTCACGCAGCACGGGGATGATTCGCGCAATGCGGTGGCGCGAGAAGCCCGCACGCACCTCGAGGTGCGCGAGCTTCTCGTGTGCGCGACGCACCGCATCGGGTCGGGCGGCCGGCAGCGCGGCGAGCCGCTCGGCGAGCACGCGGGCGCGCTGCGCCAGGTAGACGTTGCGTCCGCTGCGCGGCTCCAGGATGCGGCCGACCTTGGCGCGCTTACCAAGCCGCCGCACGCCGATCTGGTTGGAGCCGTGCTGGCGGTAGTCGACGAGCTCGCGATCCAGCAACTCCGAGTCGCCGATGGATGCCGCAATCATCGCGAGCCACTCGTCATGCACCCATCCCTCGGGGAACGGCACGGCAGAGTCGAGCACCTCGCGACGCAGCATCGTCGTCGCCCCGGTCACGAGGTTGCGCCGCAGGAGCACGGCGAGCTCGTCGCCGGCGGCCGCCTCCGCGCGCTCACGACCGCTCACCCCGAGGGCGTCAAAGAGCGAGTGCCCGAGCGGCACGCCCGCGCCATCGATCAGCCGGGCATCCGAATGCACGAGCAACAGGCTCGGCGACTGCTCAAGGCGCTCGAGCGCAACGGCAACGCGATCGGCATGCCACACGTCATCCTGGTCGCACAGAACGATGACGTCACCGGAGCAGGCGAGCATCGCCTGCTCGAAGTTCGCAACGACGCCGAGAGGTGACGGGTTGGCGATCACCCGAGTGCTCAGGGATGGGTCGGCCGCACCGAGAACGCGGTCGACGATCGCGAGCGTGTCGTCGCTCGACCCGTCGTCGGAGATGACGATCTCGTCGGGCAGCACGGTCTGATCGAGGATGCTGCGCAGCTGCGCCTCGATATAGCGCGCGCCGTTGTAGGTGCACAGCGCGACGGAGACGGAGGTCACGCTCAGCCCCGTTTCAGGCGATTGCGCACCTTCGACACGACGATCGAGACGCCGCCGTTGCGCAGGTAGTGCACGGCCATGTCGATGTCGTGGCGGAGCCCGGAGCGCTTGCGGCTCGATCTGGTGCGCGCCACGGCCTCGGAGCCGTCCGCGAAGTGCTGCAAATCGCCGGCGTGGTGCGGGTTGGCGACGAAATCGAGGAGCGGCTTGAGCGCGACATCCCAGTAGTAGCGCTCACGAACCCGCCGAATGTTGGCTCGCGCCTCGGCGATGAACTCCTCGTCAAAGAGGATGCGCTCAAGCCCCGCCGCGAGAGCATCCACGTCTTCTGCGGGTACGACGACCCCGAGGCGTTCCTTCTCGATGAGCTCCGCGAAATGGTCGCCCGCGGTGACCACCATGGGAAGCTCGGCCCACAGGTAGTCGAGAATGCGCGTGCGGAACGAGAAGGTCGTCTCGATGTGCGAGAAGTGCGTGCTGACACCCGCATCGGCCTCGAGCAGGTAGTTGCCGCGGTCGGCGTAGTCGACCCACGAGTCGTTGAGAAAAACAGCGCTGTCGAGCACACCGAGCTCGCGCGCGAGCTCACGCGTCTGCGAGACGATCTCCATCTCGGGCACGTCCGGGTGCGGGTGCTTGGTGCCCTGGAAAAACAGCCGCACGTTATCGCGGGTCTCGGCCACCTTCGCTACCGCGCGAACGAGCGACCGGGGGTCGAACCAGTTATAGAGCCCGCCAGCCCACAGCAGCAGTTTGTCGTCGGCCGCGATGCCGGGGCGTACGCCCTTGAGCACGTCACGGGTGTGCTCGGGCGGCGTCGACGACAGCCCGAACGGCGCAACCGCGATGAGTCCCTCGAGATCAGGATCCCCCGCATACGTCGCCGGGTTGATGCGGCCGAGGCCTGCGAGCTGGCCGAGCCAGAACATGCGCTGGCGGTCGGATGCCGCGAGAAAGAAGTCCCCACGCTCGAGCTGGCGGTTGAGCACCCACGTGGCGTCGTCGACCTGGGTGTCCCACTGCACGGTGGGCAGGTGCCGCCCCTGCTCGAGCTGCTCGAGATGCATGGGGTCGTAGATGTCGACAACGATGATCTTCTTCGACGACGCGAGCGAATCGAACACGCTCATTGCCGAGCCCTGGAACACGATCACGTCAGCGGCGGCCTCGAGCCGCGCGAAGGCCTTGTCATCACCCGAGCGCACGTGAACGACGTCGAACGGGGCATCCACCGGCTCGACCCGGGAGAGGCTCACGAGCGTCACAGTGCAGGTGCGCGACAGTAGCTCGGCCATGTTCCAGGCCCGGATGGCCGGTCCCGCGAGTTTCGCGCCGATCGGGTCGCCCGTCACCACGACGACGGTGGTCGCGGTGCTCGGACGGGTGACGTCGAACGCGCTCACGAGATTCTCGTAGCCGCGCAGGTACTCCTCGTCTTGGAAGATGGGGGCGTCGGCGAGGCCAAAGAGCCGCCAGATGCCCTCCTCGCTCACCTTGCGTGCCGACTGGATCTCGTGGCGCGCTTCGGCGAGCCCCGGCAGCTCTGCCGTGAACTGGTCGATGGCAAAAAGTGCGGCAACGGCCTGGGTCGACACCTCCATGGTCGCGGCATCCGAGCCCCCCTTGCGCAGGTCGAACCCCGTCGAATCGAGCCCAGCGCGGGTGACCCCGCGACGAACGGCCAGCGCGATGGCGGCCGACATGGCCGCGTCGAGCGAGCTCTCGGCGAGGTTCTTGTAGAGCGTGAAGAGGGCGTTGCGCTCGAGCAGGTAGGTCTCTTTGTGCGAACCGAACGCGCTCATCGACGCGTGGTGCTTGTGGAACGCGAGAGACGCGGGCTCGTAGACGTAGCGGAAGCCCGCGAGGTTGAGTCGCCAGCCCAGATCGACATCCTCGAAGAACATGAAGTAGCGCTCATCGAACCCGCCGAGAGCCTCGTAGACCGACCGGCGAACGAACATGGCCGAGCCCGTGCCGAACAGCACATCTTTGCGTTCCTCGGCGAGCGCCGGGATCGCTTCTGCTGTGAAGGGTTTGTAGCCCATGCCGTACCAGGTCATGGCCGAGCCGATGTAGTCGACAAGGTTGCCATCCCAGTCGAGCACGCGGCTCGCGACGGCGCCGATCTGGTCGGATTCCTCGAACCGTGCGACGGCGGCCCGGATCCATGCGGCATCCGGCTTGGCGTCGTTATTGAGCAGGGCGATGTACTCCCCGGAGGATGCACCGACCCCGATATTGCAGCCGCCCGCAAAGCCCTCGTTGGTCGTGGAGACCACGAGATTGATGCCAGCGACGCGCTTCAAGCGCTCTGCGCTGTCGTCTCCCGAGCCGTTCTCGACCACGACGATCTCGAGCTTGTCGCTCGGCCAGTCGAGTTCACCGAGCACCCGGATGGCCTCGAGCGTGTCATCCGTGCCACGAAAGTTCACGAGAACCACAGACACGAGGCCTGGCGTTACGGGGGGCATTCGGTCCTCTCACGGGCGCAGACTGCGCACCCGGAAGTCTACCAATGGGGGGAAGTTATACTGATTCGTCACCCCAAACCGGAAAGCTCCCCTATGAACGCGCAGGAACGTTTCGCCGCTCTGAGCGCTCAGCCCTTCCGGCAGGTCGATACGCGCTCCCCCGGTTTCCGCGGCAGTTTCGCGCAGGTCGCCAACATCTTCCGTCACCGCGAGATGCTCTCGCTGCTTGTGCGCCGCGACCTCAAGTCGCGCTACAAGGACTCTGCCCTCGGCTTCCTGTGGACGTTGGTGCGACCCCTCACCCAGCTGCTGATCTACTACGTGGTCATCGGGCACTTCCTTCAGGCGGCCAAGGGAATTCCCGACTTCGCGATCTACGTGTTTACGGGGCTCACCGCCTACGGCCTGTTCAGCGAGACGGTCGCCTCGGCGACGGGCTCGATTGTCGCCAACAGCGGCCTCATCAAGAAGGTCTACCTGCCACGCGAGGTGTTCCCGCTCGCAAGCGTGGGGTCGGCGCTCTTCAACTTCTTCATCCAGCTCGGCATCCTGCTCCTTGCCACGCTCGTTCTCGGAGTGTTCCCGCTGCAGCCCGAGCTGTTGCTCGCGATCCCGAGCATCCTGCTCATGCTCACGTTCGCAACCGCGCTGGGCCTGTTGCTTTCGGCGGTCAACGTCTACCTGCGCGACATCGGCTACCTCATGGAGGTCGTGTTGCTCGTGATGATGTGGGCATCGCCCATCGTCTACTCGTGGAGCATGGTCAAGAGCATCCTCGGCAACTCGATCCTGCTCGAGATCTACACCAACAACCCGGTCACTCTTGCCGTGCTCGGCTTCCAGCGCGCGTTCTGGACGGGCGGCAACGCGACCGCCGAATACCCGGATCAGTTGCTGCTGCGCATCGTGATCGCGTTCGTCGCCAGCCTCGTGCTGCTCATCATCAGCCACCGGGTGTTCATCCGCCTGCAGGGCAACTTCGCGCAGGAGCTGTAATGACCGAGCAAACCGCACCCGATGTCGTGCGCCTCACCGATGTGTCCAAGCGGTTCATCGTGCGCAAAGACAACTCGCTCAAGGAGCGTCTCGTAACGTTTGGTCGCCTCGGCCGCTCGCACCGCGAAGACTTCTGGGCCCTCAAGAACATCACCCTGACGATCCCCGCGGGCGAAACGATCGGCCTCATCGGCCACAACGGCTCGGGCAAGAGCACCCTGCTCAAGGTGATCGGCGGCATCCTCGATCCCACGAACGGGTCGGTGCAGAACCGCGGCCGCATCGCCGCGCTGCTGGAGCTCGGCGCGGGCTTCCACCCCGACCTCACCGGGCGTGAGAACGTCTACCTCAACGCCTCGATTCTCGGGCTCTCAAAAGAAGAGACCGACGCCAAGTTCGACGACATCCTGTCGTTCTCGGGCATCGGTGACTTCATCGACAGCCAGGTGAAGTTCTACTCGTCGGGCATGTACGTGCGCCTGGCCTTCGCCGTCGCAGTGCACACCGAGCCGGATGTGCTGCTCGTCGACGAGGTGCTCGCGGTTGGCGACGAAGCCTTCCAGCGCAAGTGCCTCGACAAGATTCGCGAGTTTCAGGAGCAGGGATGCACGATCATCCTCGTCACCCACTCGCTCGGCCAGGTCGTGGAGCTGTGCACGCGCGCCGTGCTGCTCAACCGCGGCGAGGTCGTCGTCGACGGCGACCCAGCTGATGCGGTCGCTGCGTTCCGCGACATTCTCGAAGAACGCCGGCTCGCCGATCTCAAGCCGGGCGTGGAGGCGCACGGCGGGGTCGGCTTCTCGTCGGTGACCGTCACCGCGTCTGACACCGCCGACAACGGCGACGTGATGCCGGGCTCCGACCTCGAAATCGACCTGCGCGTGCAATCCGATCTGAGCATGAAAGATCTCATCATCGCGGTGCAGGCCAACAGCACGACGGGCCAGGACGTCTGGGGCACCACCACCAAGCGCATGGGAATCACACTTCCCGACCTGGTGGGCGAGCACACCCTGCGGTTCACGCTTCGCGACACCCGGTTCGGGCCGGGAAAGTACTTTCTCAACCTGTCGATCATCGACCCGAGCGGCGTGCACCTGCACGACTGGCTGCAGGCAACCTCGTTCGACGGGTTCGACCCGCGCACCAACTACGGCGTCATCAACGCGACGCCCGAGTTCTCGATCGTTCCCGACTAGCCGCTAGCAGGCGCTGAAGTACTTCACGCCGCTGCCGAGCGAATTGGGCCCACCCAGCAGGGTCACCGACGGCACGGCGTACGCCTTGACCGCATCGATCGTGGCCTGCGGAACACACCACCCCGGCACAACCATGAGCGGCGCACCGCGCTTGCCCGCGAGGGCGGCGCCGGCGAGCGCGTCAGGGAAGTTGTAGCCCGTCGCGATGAAGACCTCGGTGGGCGTGCGACCCGCGAACGCATCGAGCGCGATAGCGCGGGATGCCTCGAATCTGTCGGCACCCGACTTGCGGTCGACCGCAAAGGTGTCTTTGAGGGTCGCGGCGTAGGCGAGGGTCACAGAGTTCGGACCGCCCGCGATGGTCACCTGGGTGACCCCCATGGCAGTCAGCAGGTCGCGGGTGGGCTTGTCAACGCCCGCCGACAGTCCGTCAACCAGGATCACGGGGATGCCCAGCGTGCCCGCTGCGGCGCTCGCGCTCAGGGCGTCGGGGTAGGTGTTGCCCGTCGCGAGGTACACGCGCGACGTGACACCGGGGAAGGCGTACTGCGCGATGGCGCGGGATGCCTCGTAGCGGTCGGCCCCCGCGAGACGCACGACGTTACTGGCGCCGACCATCGCTTCAAGGCCCGCAAAGATCGACTTGGAGACAGACTTCGAGCCGCCGACGACAACGATCTTCGCGGGTTTGAGTCGGGCAATCTCGTCACTGACGCTCGCCGGTATGCCCCCTGAGGGCACGAGGAGCAGGGGCCCACCCTGCTTGGTCGCGGCCGGCGCGGCCGACAGGGCATCCGGGTAGTTCTCGCCCGTGGCGATGTAGACGACTGGCACTCCCCCGCTGCCCGGGAACGCCTTCTTGGAGATGCCCACGGCGACCTCGTAGCGGTCAGCACCCGAGATGCGCGCCACCGACACATTGGAGAGCCCCGAGGTGGGGCTGCCGAACCAGCCGTAGTAATACGTCCAGAAGTTGCGGTTGCCGTGCGCGCCACAGTATCCGCCCGAACCGTAGAGGTTTGCGAGAGACTCCGCGTTGGGCGTGTACGGCGTGTAGTTGTAGAGCGCCGCGGTCGCGTTGTTGATGATGTTGACCCAGAGTCCGCCGCAGTTGGGGTCGGGGTTGTACTGGATGTAGCGCGCCCCCGGCTGGTAGTTTCCGAACTGGTCGGGCGTGCTGTAGCGGTGGAACTGCCACGCGGCCTTGTACATCTGGTTGTAGAAGCCGTAGAACTGCGTGTCGCAGGGCGCCGTATCCGGGCATCCGTAGCCCATCGATGCCGTCATCTGCCAGCTCGAGGGTGCGCGAGCCGTGATGAGACTCTGCTCCTTCTGGAGCGTGACGAGCAGCACGCGAGCGCTGATGTTGCACGCGCGCTGCACCTTGTAGATGATGCGCGCGGCCGATTCGCCCGCCTCGCCGGTGTACTGCGAGCACACCGTGCGGTCGGCCGGTCGGGTCCAGGTGTCCATCCGGAAGTTGGCGAGGCAGTTCGAGGTGAGGCATCCGCCCACGTCGGCGATGCGGGAACTCAGGAAGTCCTGGATCTCCTGCTCGCTCATCGCGTCGTTGTCGTAGAACTGGGCGTCGCTGATGATGTAGCCGGGATCGAAGTCGGCGCCCGTGATCGCCTGCGCGCTCGAGGCGCCGAATGCCGACATGCCCACGACCAGTGCGATGGTCGACAGCACAGCGGCCAGCTTCTGCACCGCCCCAGTGCGAATCTTGTGCTTGCTCACAGGTCCCCCGTCTTGCTGCGATCAGCATCAAGCGTAACCGCGCACCCCCGAAAAATGCAGGAGGTGCGCCCTAGCCGTGTCAGTTGGCGGGGTTATTGAGGTAGTCGTAGAACTCGTTCTTGAGGTTTGCGACGGTGGGGTACTGGTTCGTTTCGTCCATGACGAACTCGATTTCGACGTCGAGTTTGCGCAGCTCAAGCCCGTGGCGCGATGCGTAGCTCGTGAGCCAGAGATCGTCGAGAAGCCAGAACCTGAGGGGCAGTTCGGTGAAGAAACCGTCGTCGAGAAAGAAACGTGCAGGGCTGACGGATCCGCCGGGCCCGATGTGATCGGCTTGTTCCCCCGGAAGTGCCGGCGTGCGATCCCAGTAGCTTGCGCCGCGCCGGAACGCCCACCACGCGGTGATCGCCGCCGGGTCGTACTGGGCCAGTGCCGAGGCAACGAACCCGGGTGTGACGTCCTCGTCGTCATCGAGCACGATCACGGGGCCGGCGTAGCCCCGCTGGGCGAGCTGGCGCACGAGGTAGAAGCGAGCGATTGATCCCAGGTTGAAGGGGGCCTTCACGAGCTGCACCGACCTGACGGCACCGGTGAGGTCGGCCGCGCGCACGGCCGCCTCGTAGGCGGCGTGGTCGGACCTGGCGTTGTTCCAGAGGTAGAGGTCGATGCCCTCGGTGCCGGTCTGGTTCGCGAGCATCTCGATAATAGGCCCCAACCGCGACGGGCGATTCCAGAGGCACATGACAACCTTCGCGTGACCGTCGGCCGGGCTGCCGACGCTCACGGTGGGCGAGAAGCGACCGTCAAGAAGCCGCTGGCGATGCGTGGCGGCTACGCGAGCCTTGAGCCGATTCATCGGCGCGGTCAGGATGCTCACGAATCCAGCCTAGAGGCGCACGGGCGGAACAAAGCCGAGCACCCTACCCGCGAGGGACATATCGGCGACGCTGTAGCTGGGCGGTCCGTCGACGAGCTGCCAGTGGACGGGCTGCCGGGCACTGACCGCCTCGAGAACGGCGCGGTTGCTCGTCGGCACCCCCGAGCCCACGTTGAGCACGGTGTGGCGTTCCGGAAGCGGGCGAACCATGGCCGCTTCGACCGCGCGGGCGACGTCGTCGCTGTGCACATAGTCACGCACGAAGTCGTCGAGGGTTCGAAGGTGAGCGGGTTCATCGACCGTCGAGCGCTCCAGGCGTGCCACGAGTGAGTCATCGAGTGCGGGGCCAAATACGTTGAAGAGGCGCAGCGAGACGGTCTCGCACGAGGAATCCTGAAGGGCTTGCTCGGCGGCGAGCTTCGACTCTGCGTAGGGCGAACGAAGGTCGGGGGCGGCCTGCTCAGTCACCGGACTGGTACGCGAGTCGCCGTAGATAGCCGCGGTGGACGCCAGCACGATGCGGGCGATGCCCGCGGCGGGCGCGAGTTCTGCCAGCCACTTGGCGGAGCGCCAATTGACGTCGAAGCTGGCCGGGTCGCTGGCCGAACTGGGCACCACCCCGCCCAGGTGAACAACGACCGTTGCCTTCGATGCCTCAAGCAGGGCTGCCACGGCGTTGCGATCATCAAGATCAGCGCCGCCCTCACGAGGCGATGGCGCTGGCCTCACGTCGAATCCGGTTGCCGACAGGTGCGCGACGACCGCACGCCCCAAACGCCCGCTCGCACCCGTGACAAGTACGCGGGTCATTGAATTGTGAAGCCGAAACCGCGCAAGCGCTCGATGAGGTGGGGGCGATCGATTCCGTAGCTCGTCGTGAGCTGCAGCAGCGCATCGATCTCGGCGAGGAACGCTGCCGAGTCGAACGGAACGTTGTCGCGCACGACGAAGATCTTCTGGTTGACCGTGGGGGCCACTTTGTCGGGCTCATAGCTGAGCTCCTCGAAGAGCTTCTCTCCCGGGCGCAGACCCGTGATCTGAATCTCCAGACTCGGGTCGACTGCCGCGACGAGGCTCCGCGCGAGGTCGATGATCCTGACCGGCTCACCCATGTCGAGCACGAAAAGCTCGCCGGCGTCGCCGACGAAGGCCGACTGGATCACGAGCTGGCTCGCCTCGTCGAGGGTCATGAAGAAGCGCGTTACTTCTTCATCGGTGACGGTGAGCGCGCGACCATTCGCGATCTGGTCCCGAAATATCTGCATCACCGAGCCGCTGCTCTGGATGACGTTGCCGAACCGCACGGCATTGAAGCGAGTAGTGGCCGAGTGATCGAGAGCCTGCATGATCATCTCGCCGAGGCGCTTGGTCGCCCCCATTACGTTGACGGGGTTCACCGCTTTATCGGTTGACACGTAGACGACATTCTCGACGCCGTGAGCGACCGCCTGCCGCATCACGTTGAGGGTGCCGCCGACGTTGTTGTTGACCGCTTCGACGGGATTGCTCTGCATGAGCGGCACGTGCTTGTATGCCGCCGCGTGGAACACGATCTGTGGGCGATGCTCGTCGAAGAGTGCGCTGAGGGCGGGCACGCTCGTGATGTCGCCGATGCGAAGGGTGAGGCTCGACTCGTGCGCGAGTTCCTGGCCCAGAAAGAAGATGCCGCTCTCGGAGAAGTCGATGCCCACGACCTTGGCCGCGTTGAGGCCGAGCAGTTGCTTGACGATGCGAGAGCCGATTGAGCCTGCGGCGCCCGTCACGAGCACGGTCTTGCCCGCGATGAACTCACGAGCTGCGAGCAGGTCGTGCTTCACCGGCTTGCGCCCCACGAGGTCGAGCACATCGACATCAGTGAGATCCTCAATGCGCACCGTCTCTTTGGACAGGATGCCGTAGGTGCGCGGGATGATCGCGATCTCGACGTGTGAGAGGTGGATCGTCGCAAGGAAGTCACGCACGGTCGCGGCATCCACCGAGGGAATTGCGAAGTAGACCATGTCGACAGCGTGTGCCGAGATGACGGCGTTGACGTCGGAGAGCGTGCCCAGAACGTCGTGCTCAACTAACGCGTCGTCGAGGAACCCCACGACCACGTCGCCGCGCTTGACGACATCGGCGGCGAGGGAGCGACCCGCTGTTCCCTTGCCGACGATGAGGGCCCGGCGAGCAACTCGACCGTTGGTCGAATCAGTGGTCATCGGCCGCGGCGATCAGCGACTGTAGGTAGGTTCCGTATCCGCTCTTCTGAAGCGGTGCCGCGAGCACCGCAAGCTGGGCATCGTCGATCCAGCCCGCGCGCCACGCGATCTCCTCGATGCAGCCGATCTTGAAGCCCTGGCGGTCTTCGATCACACGAACATACTCGGAGGCCTGCATCATCGACTCGAACGTGCCGGTGTCGAGCCACGCCGTTCCCCGGTCGAGCACCTGCACCTGCAGCTTGCCCGCGTCGAGGTAGCGCTCGTTGACGGTCGAGATCTCGAGTTCACCACGCGCGCTCGGCTCGATCGTCTTCGCGATCTCGACAACGCTGTTGTCGTAGAAGTACAGGCCAGGCACGGCGTAGTTGCTCTTGGGCTTCGTGGGCTTCTCCTCGATGGATACCGCGACGAAGTTGTCGTCGAATTCGACAACGCCGTAAGCGGTCGGATTCGACACGTGGTACGCGAAGATCAGGCCGCCATCGATCTCGCCGTTCGAGCGCAGCGACGAGCCGAGGCCCGCGCCGTGGAAGATGTTGTCGCCGAGCACTAGGGCAACGCTCTCGTCGCCGATGAACTCCTCGCCGATGATGAAGGCCTGGGCGAGGCCGTCGGGGCTTGCCTGCACGGCGTACTCGATCGAGATGCCGAGCTCCGAGCCATCCCCCAGCAGGTTGCGGAACTGATCGTTGTACTCGGGCGTCGTAATGATCAGGATCTCGCGGATGTCGGCCATCATGAGCGTCGACAGCGGGTAGTAGATCATCGGCTTGTCGTAGATGGGCATGAGCTGCTTGGAGATGCCCTTGGTGATGGGCCACAAGCGAGTGCCGGAGCCGCCGGCCAGGATGATTCCGCGCATCAGTCGGTCGCTCCGTTCTGCGCTGCCGAATTCAGTTCGGCGTAGAAGGCCTTCGCGCCCTCCCAGGTGGGAAGCAGACCCTGCTCGATCGCTTCGGCGAGGCTGGGTGCCTCAAGGTCTTTCGGCGAAAGAAGGGGTTCGCCCGCCTCCGGGGGAAACACGAGCCCGATGGTCTCGTCGAGCGGGTTGATGCCGTGCTCGGCGGTGGGGTTGTAGGTGTCGCTCACGAGGTAGCTGACCACGGCGTCATCCGTGAGGGCGACGAAAGCGTGGCCGAGCCCCTCGGAAATGTAGATGGCCTTGCGGTCGACGCTGTCGAGCAGCACGGTGTCCCACTGACCGAAGGTCGGCGAGCCCACGCGAGTGTCGATCACGTAGTCGAGCACGGCGCCCGAGGGGCACGTCACGTACTTGGCCTGGCCGATGGGAACGTCGGCAAAGTGGATGCCGCGCACCACACCCTTCTTCGAGACCGAGGTGTTGGCCTGCCGAAGCGTAATGGGGTGACCGGTCGCCTCGGCGAGCTTGTCGAAGCGGTACCACTCGAGGAACACCCCACGGTCGTCAGACCTCAGGATCGGGGTGATCTCGTAGGCGTCGGCGATGGAGAGTTCACGAATTTGCACCCGCCGAGTCTACCGGGTGGGCCGATCAGCACGATTTGAGGTTGGCCACGTTCCTTGTCAACGATGCGGTGCCTCCGAGCAGCGTGATCTTCGTTGCTCCGAAGTCTGTGATGGCCTGAAGCGTGCCCGCAGGAATGCAGTCGGTTTGCACGACGATGAGGGGCGCGCCGAACTTGCCCGCAATGGCCGCACCCGACAGGGCATCGGGAAAGTTGAAGCCCGTTGCCAGGAACACAGTGTCGGGGTGGAGGGCACCGAATGCGTCAACAGCGATGTTCTTGGATGCATCGAAACGATCGTTGCCCGAGAGCCGGGTAGGGGTCGCGTCGATGACGCGGAGCGAGTCGAGCACAGCCTTCGACACCGAGTTGGGCCCGCCCGCCACCTTGATCTGGGTGACTCCCAAATCACGCAGCAGCGCGATCGTTGCCGCGTCGGCCTTGGGCGCTGTGCCATTCACGAGGATCACCGGGGTGCCGAAAGCGCCACCGGCCCCACTGGCGCTCAGGGCGTCAGGGAAGTTGGCCCCCGTTGCGACATAGGCGGTGGTGGCGCCGACTTCGTTGCCCTTCGCGAGGAAGGCGTTGCGCACAATGGTGCGCGATGCGTCGTACCGGTCGGTGCCGCCCCAACGTTCGGTGTTGGGCTGGATCGCCTTGAGGGTGGTGATCACGGCCGTGGAGACCGACTTGGAGCCGCCAACGACGACGATGCGCTGGGGCTGCAGCCGCTGGATCTCTGCCTTGACCGTGTCGGGCAGCGCGGTGGGCGTGGTGAGCAGCAGCGGGCCGCCGAGGAGGGCCGCCGCGGGTGCGGCGGAGAGGGCATCCGGATAATTCAGGCCGTTGCTCACGAACACCACGGGCACGCCGGGCCCGAAGTTTGCCTTCGAGAGGGCGACCCCCACGGCGAATCGGTCGGCGCCCGCAATGCGTGTGGTGGGCGTGAAGTCGAGCGGGAGCTCGATGGAGTTGTACCCGAGATTGCCGTAGTACACCTCACCGTTGAAGCTCCTGGGATACACCCCCATGACGGCGAACGACAGGCGACTACCCGAGCCCCAGTCGACATCGGCTGGCGACTTGGCTGGCAGCTTCACCGTGACAGTGCTGCCGTCGGCCGACACCGTCCCGACCGGATGAGTTGCGTCGTAGCCGGAGTCGCTGCTGATATCGGCGGACGAGATCGAGGCCGAGCGCTGCACCTGAGCCCAGGCTTCGGGGCCGGAAGTCCAGAAATTCGGATCCGCCTGGATGGTGAGCGTGTCGCCCCACTTCACTTTCACGTCGCCAGCCGTGGCCGGGCGATAGATGCTGGACACGCTGAACCCAGTGTCGCCCGCTGTGCCATCCCACGAGCGTGCGTTGGTGCGGTCGAGGTCCAGGGTCACCGTCGAGCCGGATCCCGACATCCCTATCGAGACCTCCAGCAGCGTGTGCACGTTGCCGGGGATGCGCATCTTGCCGTTCTCGTCGGGGTCGTAGATGTTGAGCGCGTACTCGCCCCTCCAGTCCGGCGCATATTTGCTGAAGAAGTTTGACGGAAGCACGATGTCGAAGGCGGCCTGAGGGGCTCCCACATTTACGAAGTAGTTCTGATTCGTGGTGCCGAGGGTGAACCCGATCTCGTCAAGCCCCAGCTCAAGCACCTCTTCGGGCAGCACGATGTGCAGCTTCTTCGTTGCGGTGCTCATCTGGAAACCGCTCGCACTCGGGTACGTCGCGTACACCCGGTTGATCACCCGGTCACCGAGCACGACCGGCACCGTCGCGGCCGCGGCGGGCGTGGCGACCAGTACTGAGCTCGCGATAATCCCTACGACAACGAGGGCAAGGGCAGACAGGCGTGGGCGCAGCGGCATGATCGGGCTCCGTTGTGAAGGGACAAGCGGTGGGTCAGCAGGACTTGAGGTTAGCAACGTTCTTGGTCAGTGACGCCGTTCCCCCGAGCAGGGTGATCTTCGTTGTACCGAAGTCTTTTATGGCCTGGAGAGTGCTCGCCGGGATGCAGTCGGTCTGCACGACGATAAGCGGGGCGTCGTAGAGGCCGGCGACCGCGGCACCGGAGAGCGCGTCGGGAAAGTTGAAGCCGGTTGCGAGGAACACCGTGTCGGGCTTGGCCGCGCCAAACGCGTCGACGGCGATGTTCTTGGATGCCTCGAATCGGTCGGTGCCCGACAGTCGCGTGGGGGTCGAATCGATCACGCGCAGTGAGTTGAGCACGTCGGTCGACACGGAGTTCGGCCCGCCTGCCACCTTGATCTGGGTGACACCCAGATCTTTGAGCAGCTTGATGGTCGCGGCATCCGCCTTCTTGGCGGTTCCGTTGACGAGGATCACGGGGATGCCGAACTCTCCCCCGGCGCCGCTCGCGCTCAGGGCATCCGGAAAGTTCGCGCCGGTAGCGATGTATGCCGTGGTGACGGTCACGCTCGACCGGTCGAAAGCATCACGCACGATGGCGCGCGATGCCTCGTAGCGATCGGCCCCGCCCAGGCGCTTGATGGAGGGCGTGAGGGCCTTGAGCGTGTTGTAGACGGCGGTCGACACGGAGTTGACGCCGCCAACCACAACGATCTTCTGCGGCTTGAGCCGCTTGATCTCGGCCTTGACGGTCGCGGGCAGCTCTGTGGGCTTGGTGAGCAAGAGCGGGCCGCCCTGCAGTGCCGCCGCGGGAGCGGCAGAAAGGGCATCCGGGAAGTTCAGGCCGTTGCTGATGTACACGACGGGCACGCCCGACGTGGGGAAGTTGTCCTGCGACAGCGCAACACCGACGGCGAACCGGTCGTCACCCGCGATGCGCGTGACCTTGATGCCCGACGTGAATGATCCGGTGAGGGATGCGCTCTTCGACCACGATCCGAACTGGGCCTGGGCTCGGAAGCTGTGAAAACCGGGGGTGAGGCCGGCGAGGGAGACCTGCCACTTGCCCGCAGAGACGGTAGCCGTGAGGGGCGTGCTCGAGCCATCGATGTAGACCTTGACCGTGTGGCTCGATCCACCGCCGGCAAGGGTTCCGGAAAGTACGCTGCTCAGCACGCCCGTGCCAGTAAATGAAACCTTGGGCGTGGCGACATAGACCTGAAGCTCCCACGCCGATCCGTAGGCGGACGCGACCGTCGCACCCGAGCCCTGCATCGGGAAGAATCCGCCGTCGGCCGGCTCATTGCAGTTCTGGGGGCCGACGGCACGCCACGATGTGATTCCCACGGCCGCGGTGCCGATCATGGCCGAACCGCCGCTGTCACCGGGAAGCACACAAATGGTCGCGACGATCGAGTTGACAAGGTATCCGCCGACATCCGCGGTCTCAATACCCGTGACCGTGCCGCAACGCCATCCGGTGGTGGCTCCCGAGTGGCAGAGCTTCGCGCCGACGGTTGCTGTCGCGGAACGCGTGACGGTCAGTGGGGTGCTTGAGAGCGGTGCGCCGGAACCGGTGCTGGTGCCCGTGCTCCCCCACGTGAGTACGGATGCCTTCGCAGTGTTCGCCGAGCTCACAGAGACGCGGCCCACATCGAAGCCGCCGCCGAACTCGGTCGTGCCGCTGACCGGCGAGCCGATCGCGGGACCGAGGCTCGCGCCGCTATCACTCGGTTTGGTGGTTCTGAGGTAGTTGACCGACCCCGAGATGCCCGCCATGCCCTCTGTGCAGTGGCCCGCTGTCACCAGCTGGGGGGTGCCGGAACTCGTGAAACCGTTGAATCCAGTGGTGCAGAGGTTGTAGCTTGCGCTGCCTGAGGTCTGCCAGACGTACGGCTGGCCGCCGTAGATGTCCTCCGCGAACTCGAGCGGAACGTCGGGCTTTTCCTCGACTGCGGGCGGGCCGAACACGGCAGTGGCGCCCGCCGATTCGACGGCACTCGCTGCGGCATCGGTGTCGACATAGACCGTGAGATCGGTGCCGTCGATGCTCGATCCGAGAACCGCGATGCCGGAGTTTTCGAGGGATTCGACCACATCGCTCGCCTGCACGGCGGCGTCGGCCTCGGCGAGGTACTCCTCGGCGGTAATACCGAGATCGCGTTGGAGGGCATCGACGAGGTCTGTGGGCAGCTCGGCTGCTTCATCCACGTAGTCGGCGGGGTTGTACTCCCCCATCACGACCGGGTCGGGCGTCAGCTCGTCGACGGGCGCGTCTTCGCCCCAGGCGGCACCCGCCTGAAGCGGAGCGACGACGAGAGCAAGAGTGGCGAGGCCCGCGAACACGGCAGACCGGCGCTGATTAAACGTCATGATGATTCCCCCTAGGTCACCCTATGCGCGTCACCGCTATCATGGCTACCCATGCGCACCCCCAGTAGTAGTCCCGTGGGCGCGCCGAGAATTCTCGTGCTCTTGGCCACGCACAACGGTGTGCGATGGCTTCCCGAGCAGGTCGCCAGCATCCTGGGGCAGGAATCGGTCGACGTGCGAATCGTCGCGCTGGATGACGCGTCCACCGATTCGACGCCCGAGTGGCTGCGCGAGCAGCAGTCAGCCGACCCACGGTTCACCGTTCTGCCGGATGACGGCACCGGCGGCAGCTCGGCCAAGAACTTTGCGCGCCTCATCGTGGCGGCGCGGCCCGAGCCCGGCGAACTCATCGCATTTGCCGACCAGGACGACATCTGGCACCCGCGCAAGCTCGCGAACCATGCGGCGCTCCTGACCGCTAGGGAGATAGACGGGGTCTCGTCGAGCGTCACGTCATTTCACGAAGGCGGCAAGCGCACGCTCGTGCGCAAGGACTACCCCCAGCGCCGTTTCGACTTCCTGCTCGAAAGCCCGGGCCCCGGCTGCACCTTTCTCATCACGCCCCGGCTGCTCGCCCTCGTCAGCGAGACTCTTCAGGCCAACGAGTCGGCGCGCGCCGTCGACTTTCACGATTCCCTCGTCTACGCGATCGCGCGAGGCCACGGCTGGGGCTGGCACATCGACTCTGAGCCGAGCGTGGATTACCGCCAGCACGACAGCAATGTCATGGGATCGAACGTGGGCGCCCGCTCGGCGCTGGCGCGTCTCAAGCTCATTCGCGAGCACTGGCTGCGCAACCACGCCGTGCTTCTCACTCGCGTTGCACTGGCCGTCGCACCCGAGCAGTCGCGGCCGAACCTGCAGCGAATTCTGGAATTGCTCGAGGGCCGCGGCATCCGCAATCGCTTCGCTCTGGCCCGCGCGACCCGCTCGATGCGACGGCGACCCCGCGACCAGAGGATAATTGCCCTGTTAATAGTGATTGGTGTGTGGTGAACGTATGAAAATCCTCGTAACTGGCGGAGCCGGTTTCATTGGCTCGAACTTTGTGCGGCGCACGCTGCAAGACGCGTACCCGGGTCTCGAAGGCGCCGAGGTAGTCGTTCTTGACGCACTCACCTACTCCGGCAACCTCGAGAACCTCGTGTCGGTGGCCGACAGCGAGCGGTACACCTTCGTTCACGGCGACATCCGCGACGCTGAACTGCTCGACACCCTCATGCCCACCGTCGACGCTGTGGTGCACTTCGCGGCTGAATCGCACGTCGACCGCTCCGTGCGCGACTCGGGCATCTTCGTCGAGACCAACGTGCTCGGCACGCAGCGGTTGCTGGATGCCGCGCTTCGCGCCAATCTCAAGCGCTTCGTGCACGTCTCGACCGACGAGGTCTACGGCTCGATCGCCGAGGGATCGTGGGACGAAGAGCGCCCCCTCGAGCCCAACTCCCCTTACTCCGCGTCGAAGGCGGGAAGCGACCTACTCGCCCGCAGCTACTTCCGCACCCACGGCCTCAACCTGTCGATCACGCGCTGCAGCAACAACTACGGCCCGTACCACTTTCCCGAGAAGGTCATCCCGCTCTTCGTCACCAACCTCATCGACGACAAGCACGTGCCCCTCTACGGCGAGGGCAACAACATTCGCGACTGGCTGCACGTTGACGACCACACCCGCGGAATCGCGATGGTTCTCGTGAACGGTCGCGCGGGCGAGATCTACAACATCGGTGGCGGAACCGAGCTCACCAACAAGGAGCTCACGCAGCTGCTGCTCGACGCGACCGGCAAGGACTGGTCGTACGTCGACCGCGTGCAGGACCGCCTCGGCCACGACCTGCGTTACAGCGTCGACATCTCCAAGATCCAGGCAGAGCTCGGCTACGAGCCGCTCGTGCCCTTCGAGCAGGGTCTCGCCGACGTGGTGCAGTGGTACCGCGACAACCGCTCATGGTGGGAGCCGTTGAAGGCTCGCGCCGCGCTGTGACGCGTTACCTCGTCGCCGGCGCGGGCGGAATGCTCGGTGCCGACCTGGGTGTCGCGCTGGCCGGACGGGATGTCACGCTCGCCGACCGAGCGCAGCTCGACGTGACCGATGCGCTCGCTGTGCGGGCCGCTGTCGCCGGCCACGATGTCGTGATCAACGCCTCCGGGTACACGAAGGTGGACGACGCAGAGACTCACGAGAGTGACGCGCTGCTGATCAACGGCGTCGGGGTCGAGAATCTCGCGCGCGCCGCGGCGGAGGCTGGGGCATCCCTCGTGCAGATCTCGACCGACTACGTATTCGAAGGCACCGCGACGACACCGTACCCCGAGGGCACGCCCCTCGCGCCCGTATCGGCGTACGGCCGCACGAAGGCCGCTGGCGAGCTCGCTGCTCTCGAGTGCAATCCCGACAACACCTACATTGTGCGCACCGCGTGGCTCTACGGAGCGCACGGCCACAACTTCGCGCGCGCAATGCTGAAACTCGCGGCAGAGCGCGACACCGTCGACGTCGTCACCGACCAGGTCGGCCAGCCCACCTGGTCTGCCGACCTCGCGGCGCAGATCGTGCGGATGCTCGACGCGCGTGCCCCCGCGGGCATTTACCACGGCACCAACTCGGGTCAGGCGAGCTGGTACGACTTCGCCCGAGAGGTATTCAGGTTGGGTGGCTTCGACCCTGATAAAGTCAAGCCGACCGAGAGCTCGAAGTTCGTTCGGCCGGCACCGAGGCCGTCGTACTCCGTGCTCGGCCATGATGCGTGGCGCGCGGCCTCACTCACTCCCATGCGGGACTGGAGGGATGCCCTGGATTCGGCGTTCACGACAGGAGCTTTGGGAGCCGAATGACCACCCTTCGCGTCATCATCGACGAGATGCTCTCCACCGCGCCCGGCGGAGTTGCCCGCTACACCGAGGAACTCGCGCGCGAACTCATCGTGACCGCCCCGCGCGGCTGCGTCGTTGAGGGGTTCGTCGCCTCCTCCCCCGAGCCCGACTACGCGCTCATCGCTGACCGCCTGCCGGGGCTCGCCCGCCTGCACAAGAGCTCCCTTGCGCGCCGTGAACTCTCGGCCGCGTGGCAGCACGGCTTTACTCGCCTGCCCGGCGACGGCATGGTTCACGCCACGAGCCTGTTCGCCCCGCTCTCCCGGCACGATCGCCTGCACGACGGCGACCAGTTCGCCGTCACCATTCACGACACCCTCGCGTGGTCGCACCCCGAATCGCTCAGCCCCCGCACCGTGGCGTGGCACAAGAGCATGGTCAAGCGCGCCGAGCGGTACGCCGACGCCATCGTCGTACCCAGCCACACCGTTGCCGGCCAGCTCGAAGAACTCTTCGACTTCGGTGATCGCGTGCGCGTGATCAGTGGTGCCCCGAGCTCTGCCCTCGTGCCGCCGCCCGACGCCCTCGAGCGCGCGGCAACCCTCGACCTGCCTGAGCGCTACATCCTCGCGATCGGCGGCACCGAACCGCGCCGCGGAATCGACCAGCTCATCCGCGGGCTGTCGCAGGTGGATGAGTCGGTGCCGTTGCTGCTCGTCGGCCCGTCCGACGACAACGCCGACCTTCGCGCTGCTGTCGCTGCGGCCGAACTGCCGGAGGGCCGCGTGCGCGGGCTTGGTCGCCTGAGCGACCCCGATCTCGCCGTCGCCATCCAGCGCGCCACCGTCTTCGCCTACCCGAACCTCGAAGAGGGCTTCGGCATGCCGATGCTCGAGGCGTTCCAGTTGGGCACGCCCGTCGTGCACTCGGATGCTCCCGCTCTCATCGAGCTCGCCGCCGATGCGGGCGTGATCGTGGCGCTCGACGACCCCGAGGGTTATCCCGGGCGCCTCGCCGAGGCCATCAGCTCAGTGCTCGCAGACGCATCCCTCGCCGAACGCCTGAAGTACTCCGGCCTCGATCGCTCACGCGCCTTCACCTGGCGCGGTTCTGCCGAAAAGGTCTGGCAGCTGCACGCAGACCTGTAGCCCAGGGCTATTCGGTCGTCGCGTCTTCCGGTGAGGCCGTCACCGTCGCATCAGCAACGAGCTCGCGGATGTACGGGTAGTCGGGAAACTCGGGGTCGACATCGTTGCTCGGGTCGAGCCCCAGCTCAGTGATCGGCAGGTCTTTCGTCTTCGACGCGAGGTCGACGAAAGCGCCCAGAGTGGACTGGGGGATGTCGGTCTTGACGAGCCGCGCACCAGCGGTCGCCACCGCCTGGAACTTGGTGAGCACGTTGGCCGGGTTGAACTGCTCGAGGATCGCGATCTCCAGCTGTCGCTGGCGAGCCATCCGCTCGTAGTCCGTGGTGTCGTGGCGGGCCCGTGCATACTCAAGGGCGTGGTAGCCGTCGAGGGTGACAACTCCCGGACCGATCGTCTCTGAGACGGTTTCGAACGTGTCATCCGTGTAGAGGTTGACGGGAGACTCGACCGTGACGGTCACGCCGCCGAGTGCATCCACGAGGTCGAGGAACGCCTGCATCTCCACGAGAACGTAGTACTGCACCTGCAGGCCGGTGATGCCTTCGACGGCGTCTCGCATCGCTTCAATGCCGGGCTGGCTGCCCTGAGCTACCGCGTCCGGGTACATCTCGGGGCTGTAGAGCTCCACCTCGGTGTAGATCGAGTTGAGCAGGCAGACATCTACCTCGCAGCCGTCGATGGCACCGTACCCCTGCGGGTACTTCGCCTGCATGGGCGATCCCTCAGCGAACGGCGCGTCTTCGAGGTTTCGGGGCAGGCCGATCATGGTCGCCTCGCCCGTGGTGGCGTCGATGCTGACGAGCGAGATGCTGTCGGGGCGCAGGCCATCCCGGTCGGGGCCCGCGTCGCCTCCCAGCAGCATGATGTTGTAGCGACCGTCGATGGGCGGCTCCGGGGGCGCGGCAATGAAGACGTCCGAGACAAAGCTGCTCGTGGTGGTGGCGATGTAGGCACCGTAGGCGGCGCCCCCGCCCACGAGCACCATGAGCACGGTTGTGACGCCCGCGATCCAGCCCCGGGCGTCGGGGGCGGTCTTGACGAGTCGCACGAGGCGAAGAGTGTCGAGCGTGAGCACGATCCACAGCACGCCGTAGAACAGCAGCCCGATCGCGATCAACCACAGGCCGATCGAGGTGCTCACGAGCGTGAGAACGGCCACCCGCCACACGAGAAAGAGAACAAGCAGCACGAGCAGGATGCCCCACAGCACGAAGGTGGCGCTGACCCCGAAGCGGCCCATGCGGCGGTTGCCCGCGATGAGCTGCGGTGACCCCGGAATCAGAAAGTTAAGTGCCACGAGCCACCACGCTCGCGTGGTCATCTGCTGGGGAGAGTTGAGGTCCGGGTTGCGGACGGGGCTCGACGCCATGCTCATCGGGACTTGTTCAGCGCGGCGTTCTTTTCCTCCACGAGGGCGGCGAGCCCCTGGGCGAACGCATCGAGCTGTGCGGTCAGCGTCGCATCCCCCGAACCGAGGATGCGCGCGGCCAGGATTCCTGCGTTGCGCGCTCCACCGATCGAGACGGTTGCGACCGGGATGCCCGCAGGCATCTGAACGATTGAGAGAAGTGAGTCGAGGCCATCGAGTTTTGCCAGAGGCACGGGAACTCCGATAACGGGGAGCGTCGTGACAGACGCGAGCATGCCGGGCAGGTGCGCGGCGCCGCCGGCACCCGCGATGATGACGCGCACACCGCGGCCCGCGGCGGCCTTGCCGAACGCGATCATCTTGTCGGGAGTGCGGTGGGCGGAGACGATTTCGACCTCGTAGGGGATGCCGAATTCGTCGAGGGCGTCGGCGGCAGCCGACATCACGCTCCAGTCGGAGTCGGAGCCCATCACTACGGCAATGAGAGGTTCAGTCACCTGTAAAGGGTACGGGTCAAACCTCAAAGAATGCCGCTGCGGCGCGCGCCCGGAACACGACGTCGTCGAGGTCGTCACCGCCCGCAGTCACGTGGCCAGCCTTGCGCCCGGGCCGCGGATCTTTGCCGTAACCGTGCACCTTGACATCCGGTTGGTCGGCGAGCGCGAGCGGGTACCGTTCGGGGGCCAGGCCACCGAATACGTTCACCATCACGCTCCAGGTGTCGCGGCATCCCGTTGCCCCGAGGGGCAGGTCGAGCACCGCCCGCAGGTGCTGCTCGAACTGGCTCGTGGTTGCGCCGTCGATGCTCCAGTGCCCGCTATTGTGCGGCCGCATGGCGAGCTCGTTAACCAGCAGGCGATCATCCGTGGTCTCGAAGAGTTCAACGGCCAGCACGCCCGTCACACCCAGGTTCTCGGCAATGCTCGTGGCGATATCGGCAGCGACATCTGCGAGCCGGCCCCCGGAGTGCGGCGCGGGTGCGATGACCTCGGCGCACACGCCGTCTCGCTGCACCGACTCCACGACGGGCCAGAGGGCGATCTCGCCGGAGGGGCGCCGTGCCAGCATCTGCGACAGTTCCCGCCGGAATTCCACGAGCTCTTCAACGAGCAGGGGGTCGTCGTCGTCGAACCAGTCCGCGACGTCTGTTGCCGCGGACACGACTCGCACGCCCTTGCCGTCGTAGCCGCCACGCGGAGTTTTCACGACGGCACGACCACCGTGCTCGGCGAGAAAGGCATCAAGCTCGGCGACGGATGACACGGCCGCCCAGTCAGGAACCGGCAGCCCCAGCGCGCTCAAGCGTTCGCGCATGAGCAGCTTGTCCTGGGCGAACAGCAGTGCGTCGGGCCCCGGATGCACGACGACTCCCCGGGCGACGAGCTCGCGCAGCACCGCCTGGGGCACGTGCTCGTGGTCGAAGGTCACGACGTCGACGGTCGATGCGAACGCGAGAACGGTCTCGAGGTCGCGGTAATCACCCACCTGAGTTGCGGCGATGGACGCGGAACTGCCCACGGTTTCGGCGAGCACCGCGATGTCGATTCCGAGCTCTACCGCGGGGGGAACCATCATGCGAGCGAGCTGGCCGCCACCAATCACACCGACGCGCACGGCGGCCTCACTTTCCTTGCGGGTAACATGTGCACGTTCATTCTCCCCCACTTTCACAAAGGCACCTGTGGCTAACGGTTTCACGCGCGCGGTCTCGTACCTGTATGAGCGGCTCATTCGCTACGCGCTCAAGTTTGGGGTTGTCGGGCTCATCGGATACGTCGTCGACGTGAGCATTTTCAACATGCTGCGCGTGGGCACGCTCGGCATGGACACCTGGTATCAGGGCCCCCTCGGGGCGAAAGTGATCTCGGTCGCGATCGCGACTCTCGTCACGTGGTTTGGCAACCGGTACTGGACCTTCCGCGAACACCGCCGGCAGAACTTCCTGCTTGAGCTTGCCGAGTTTGGCGCGATCGCGGCCGCCGGAATGGGAATCAGCCTGCTGTGCCTGTACATCTCGCACTACGTGCTGGGGTTCACGAGCCTGCTCGCCGACAACATCTCGGCCAACGTGATCGGGCTCGTGATTGCCACGGCCTTCCGCTTTCTGATGTACCGCTTCTGGGTCTACGGACCACACCGTTCCGACGGCCTCACGGCCCGCCGCAACCGCGAAGCGGCCGAGGTCGAAGCAAGCGCCGTCGAGCTTTAGGGTCGACCGAGCGAGGCGTACGTCCATCCGGCCGAGCGCCAGGCCGCCGGGTCGAGCACGTTGCGACCGTCAAGGATGCTGAGGCCGTCAACGAGGTCGGCGATGTGGGCGGGATCGAGCTCCCGGTACTCCCGCCACTCGGTCAGCAGCAGCACCACCTCGGCGCCGGCCACAGCCTCCTGCGGCGTGGCAACGTAGTTGAGGGTGGGGTGCAGGCGGCGACTCGTCTCGATCGCCTCAGGGTCGGTGGCCGTGACATCCGCACCCATGTCGTGCAGGCGGCTGGCAACGTCGAGTGACGGCGAATCGCGCACATCGTCGGAGTCGGGCTTGAACGCCAGTCCCAGCACGGCGACGCGCTTGCCCTTCACGTCTCCGTCGAGTGCGTCGACGGCGAGTTGCACCATGCGGTCGCGACGCCGCAGGTTGATCGCATCGACCTCGCGCAGGAACCCGAGGGATTCGCCCACGCCGAGCTCTTCGCCACGGGCCATGAAGGCGCGGATGTCTTTCGGCAGGCATCCGCCACCGAAGCCGAGACCCGCGTTGAGAAAGCGACGCCCGATGCGAGCGTCGTAGCCGATCGCGTCGGCGAGCTGCGTTACATCGGCGCCCGTCGCTTCGGCGACCTCGGCCATAGCGTTGATGAACGAGATCTTGGTCGCGAGAAACGCGTTGGCCGCCACCTTCACGAGCTCTGCCGTCGCGAAGTCGGTCACGACGCGAGGTGTTCCCGTGGCGATCGTGGTCGCGTACACCTCGTCGAGGGCCGCGGCGGGTGCCTCATCCCCCGGTCGCACGCCGTAGACGAGCCGATCGGGGCTCAGCGTGTCTTGCACCGCAAAACCCTCGCGCAAGAACTCGGGGTTCCAGGCCAGGTGCGCGCCCGTCGCCTCGACGGCCTCGGCAAGCCGCGCGGCCGTGCCCACGGGAACGGTCGATTTACCAACCACCACGTCGCCGGGCGACAGGTAGGGCAGCAAGGCCTCGAATGCGGCATCGACGAACCGAAGGTCGGCGGCATTGCTGCCGGCAGTCTGCGGCGTACCCACGGCGACAAAATGCACGGTCGCGTCGGCGACCGCTGACAGGTCGGTCGTGAAGGTCAACCGGCCCGAGGCGAGCGACGACGCAAGCAGCTCAGGAAGACCGGGCTCGTAGAAGGGCGCGCGGCCCGACGCAAGCAGTTCGATCTTCGCCGCGTCCACATCGACCCCGACCACATCGTGGCCCAGATCGGCCATGCACGCGGCATGCACTGCACCGAGATATCCGCACCCGAGAACTGAGATTTTCACCGTTTGACCCTACAGGATGCGCTGGTCGAGCCGTGGCCCGCCGTTCGCCTCGATCAGGTCGTGCAGGGTCTGCTGGATGAGGTCTGCCGAGGGCACATCTTTCATGACGAGCCGCCCGTCACGACCGAGGCTCACGAGCACATCGCCGCTGCGGAACAGGGCCTGCAACCCCGCCTGCCGCACCGTCACATCGAAGGCGCGGCTGAACAGCAGCTCTTGCCGCACCCGCACGAACACCCCGCTGCGCAACACCAGGCGCCGCGTAGTGATCGTGTAGTTGCGAGCGAGCCACGACAGCAGCGGCAACAGCCACCCGACGATCACGAGCAGTCCGCTCACGCACAGCACGACGATGTTCTGCCAGCTCTCGTCAAACCGCGAGCCGAAGAAGCCGTAGCCAGCGCTCACCGCGATCAACACGAGGCTCGGCCAGAACAGCACCCGGGCGTGCGGGCGCACTCGAGCGATGACAACTTCGCGCGCTGCGAGCTCAGTCATAACGCAGGTGCGTGACGTCGCCCGCAGCAACCGCGTGCACGCCATCGCGCGCCTTCACCTCAAGGCGCCCCAATTCGTCGATGCCCACGGCGGTGCCATACAGCTCGTCTCCTCCGGGCAGTTCCACGCGCACACTGCGACCGATCGTGCTGCACGCGGCCGTAACCTCGCTTCGCAGGGACGCCGCAGCGTCGAATCCCGCCTCGGCGAAGGCCGAGTACAGCGAGCGGAACTGGGAGAGGTAGGCGCTCAGCGCCGCATCCACGATGCTGTCGTCGGCGACGCCCATGAGGGTCAAAGAAGTCGACGTGGGGGTGGGAAGCTCGTCGGCCGTCATCGTGAGGTTGAGGCCCGCGCCCACGATGACGCCGCTCGGCACGAGTTCGGCGAGCAGCCCCGAGACCTTCAACCCGTCAACCTGCACGTCATTCGGCCACTTGAGGGTGACAGCGTGACCGTCGACGAGCGATGACACGGCGCGCGTCATGGCAAGGCCCGCGAGCAGTGGCAGCCACCCCAGGTGATCACTCAGGGGCACTCGCAGAAGCACGCTCACCGCGATCGTCTTGCCGGGCGGGGCCACCCAGGTGCGCCCCAGTCGCCCTTTGCCCGAGGTCTGGCTCGTGGTCGCGACCACACTGAAATCGGGCTCGGATCCGGCGGATGCCCGTTCCGCGAGTTCGGTGTTGGTGGAGCCCACCTCGGGCAGCAGCTCGAGGTGCTCCGCAACGCCGCGGCTCAGGGGAAGGTGCATCCCCACAGGGTAACCAACTGTTCTTGTGTGGTTGCGACAACGGCTCGCGGCGGGTCTCGGTGGGTAAAGTGAGGGCGTGACCTCTGAAACCCCGAAGCCAGACCTGTACACGACCGCCGGCCGCATCGCCGACCTGAAGGTTCGGTACCACGAAGCCGTGACCGCGAGTGGCGAGGCCGCCATCGAAAAGCAGCACGCGAAGGGTAAGAAGACGGCGCGCGAGCGCATCGAGCAGCTGCTCGACCACGGCTCGTTCGTCGAGCTCGACGAGTTCGTGCGCCACCGCACCCACGCCTTCGGAATGGAGAAGAAGCGCCCCTACGGTGACGCCGTCGTGACGGGGCTCGGAACCATCCACGGTCGTCAGGTCGCCGTCTACTCCCAGGACTTCACGATCTTCGGTGGCTCGCTCGGCGAGGTCGCCGGCGAGAAGATCATCAAGGTCATGGATCACGCCCTCAAGACGGGCGTGCCCATCATCGGCATGCTCGACTCGGGCGGCGCGCGCATCCAGGAGGGTGTGGTCGCTCTCGGCAAGTATGGCGAGATTTTCCGTCGCAACACCCAGGCCTCGGGTGTCATCCCGCAGATCTCGATCGTGATGGGCCCCGCGGCCGGTGGCGCCGTATACTCCCCCGCACTCACCGACTTCGTGATCATGGTCGACAAGACGTCGCAGATGTTTGTGACCGGCCCCGACGTGATCAAGACCGTCACGGGTGAAGACGTCGGCATGGAGGAGCTGGGTGGCGCGCTCACCCACAACAAGATCTCCGGTGTCGCGCACTACCTCGCGAGCGACGAAGACGACGCCCTCGACTACGCCCGCACCCTCATTGGCTTCCTGCCCGACAACAACCTCGCCGAGCCGCAGGTCTACGAGAGCGACATCGAACTCGAGATCACTGATGAGGACCGCAAGCTCAACACCCTGATTCCGGATAGCCCGAACCAGCCGTACGACGTGAAGACGATCATCGAGCACATCGTTGACAACGGGGACTTTCTCGAGACGCAGCCGCTGTTCGCACCCAACATCGTGGTCGGATTCGGGCGGGTGGAGGGCCGCACTGTCGGCGTCATCGCCAACCAGCCTCAAGCCATGGCCGGAACCCTCAACATCGAGGCGGGCGAGAAGGCCGCGCGATTCCTGCGATTCTGCGACGCGTTCTCGATCCCGATCCTCACGCTCGTGGATGTGCCGGGCTACCTGCCCGGAACCGACCAGGAGTGGACGGGCGTCATCCGACGCGGAGCGAAACTGCTCTACGCGTACGCCGAGGCGACTGTGCCGCTCGTGACCGTCATCACGCGCAAGGCCTACGGCGGCGCCTACATCGTGATGGGCTCCAAGCAGATGGGTGCCGACCTCAACTACGCCTGGCCCACCGCCGAGATCGCGGTCATGGGTGGCCAGGGCGCCGTCAACATCCTGTATCGCGGCGAGATCAAGGCGGCCGAAGAGGCCGGCGAGGATGTCGCCGCCGTGCGCACCCGCCTCGCCAACGAGTACACCTACAACGTCGCGTCCCCGTTCCTGGCTGCCGAGCGTGGCGAGCTCGACGGGGTCATCGAACCCGCGGCCACGCGAGTTGCCGTCATCAAGGCCCTCCGCGCGCTTCGTACCAAGCGCGCCTCGCTGCCCCCCAAGAAGCACGGGAACATTCCGCTGTGACCGACCCCGCAGCGTCGGGCGGTCCCGACTTTCGCATTGTGACGCCCGGCATCACCGACGATGAGGTGGCGGCGGTGACCGCGGTTCTGCAGGCCGCCCTCGAGGAGCTTGCGGCCTCGGAGGGTGCCAATGCAGCCAGGACGGTCTCGGCATGGGAACGCAGCCAGAAGTCGGTGCGCACTCCCCTCACGCCCGGACCAGGCAAGTGGCGCAGTTTTGAGGGATAAGTAACCCAAACGGGTGACATTCTGCGGATTCCTTATTTTTCGCCCATCCAGAACAACGAAATCCGCAGCTTCCACAACTGAAACTGACCGTTCTACCCCCGTTTCACTGACGATCTCGTCAGTTTTCGCGAGAATGTACCCCGAAAAGCTCACTTTGCGGCATTCTGAAACCCCGGAAAATCAGCCAATATACCGATTGAAACGCGTCAAACCGTCCCCCAATAGTCCCCCAAAGTGACGACTGTGGAACCGTTCCCGGATGACAACAATAGTTATTGCTAGGTGTCTCTCTCTGAGTTACACCACCTTGCATTGGCCGACTAGGGTAAGCGGGCCAATGTCTTGGGGGCGGGTCAGGGCGATATTCGGGTTATCGCCCTGACCCGGGTCTTAGCGAAGGGCCGGATGAGTTATCTCTCCGGCCCTTCTGCTTTAAGCCAGCCGAAGGCCGAGAGTCCGCGCTCCCATGACTACGCGAGTGGTCGGGGATTCACCTGGATGGCTCGGGTGTGGCGGGCCTCTATGGGCGGAGCCATCCAGGTGAATCCCCGGCCGCACGCGACCACGCAGCTAAAGAGCGCGCGGGATCTCGAGCCAGAGGTCGACCTCGTCGTCTTCGAGAGAGTCGAGGCCCAGGGCCACGGCCTCGCCGTCGTCGGTCGTGCGCAGGCCCACGACGGTGACCGCGATGTCTGACCCCTCGGGCACGGTGCGCGCGATTACCTTGTCGGCATTGGTCTCATGTATGGCGAGGGCGAGGCGGTTGAGCACCCGGTCGAGTTCTTCGTCGGAGAGGTCGTCGATGCCGCCCTCGTCGAGCAGCGTCACCGTGGCGCCGCGGCGGCGCGCGATCATCACCTCGTCGCGTACGGCATCGTTGAGCAGCTTGCGTCCGCGGATCTCGTCGCGGATGGCACCCTCAAGGTGCAGGCACTCACGGCGCTGGGCGTCGGTGAGGTCGCCGCCCGAATCCTGGATCTGACGCAGCATCTGCAGGGCCATGGCGCTCGTCTGACTGAGCCGGAACTGGCGCTCATAGACGTGTGCCTCCTGAGCCGCCTGCCAGTCGGTCGCCTCCCGCTCGGCGAGGGCGAAACGCTGGGCATCCTTTGAGGCCTTGGCCAGCGCCGTGCCGAGCACGTGCGAGACCGCGACCCACGAGGCGCTGCCGACGATACCGAGCGAGAACAGGCCGGCGGGGCCGACGGGACCCACGATCGCAATCGTGTGCACCACGAGAAATCCGATACCCAGCCAAGCGAAGGTATGCCGCCCGCGCGTTGACGTGATCGTCAGGAGCGTGCCGCTCGCCGCGACGTACCAACTCGCGTAGCCGGTGCCACCGGGGCGGGCGAAGTCGAGCTCGTTGGCGACGAGCAGTGTGATCGCGATCACAATCGCGAAGTTGAAGGCGGCCATCCAGACCGGCATGCGCGTCGGGCCAAAGGGCAGCAGGCTGATGATGGTCGCGATCGCGTAGAGCACCATGGCCACATAGACCGGGCCGGGATTGCGCGGCTGGTCGATCGTGTAGGTCGCGAGCACGAGGTGGTACGCCGAGAAGAGGGCAGCCATGCCGACGATGAGATAGCGAGGCACTCCGATGTTCATCGCGCCGCCTCCGCTCCTGGCTCGAACGATGGCGCCTGAGTTGCGGCCGCGTGGGGCCAGCGGATGGTGATGATCGTTCCCTCGCCCGGTGCCGACTGGATGACCGCTCGGCCACCGGCATTGGCAACGCGCTCAACGATCGACACCCGCACGCCCAACCGCTCGGTCGGAATCTCGACCATGCTGAATCCTGCACCGGTGTCGCCGACGACCACCTCGATGCCGCCCGGCGCGACGCCTCGCACCGCCACCCATCGCGTGATGCCCTTTTCGCCGGCGTGCTGGAGGCTGTTGACCATCGCCTGCACCGCAGCCGAATAAATCGCCTCAGCGGCCTGCACGGGCACGGAGCGAGTTCCCACGCTGCGGATGCGCAGCTCAAACGGACTGGAGAGGGCGGCCGCGGCATCGGTGATGCGCTCGGCCAAGGCGGTGAGGCGCACGGTGGTGCCGTCGTCGGGGCTTGCTGCCGCAGCATCCCGCAGGTAGACGATCGCGTTGCCTGCCATGGCTGCAGCCAGGTCTTTCGCCTGCGGCGTGAACGCCCGAGCCGCAGAGATGAGGGTCGTGAGCACACTGTCGTGCACGATCGAGTCGACCTGCACGCGCTCGACCTCGGTCGCGTGCTGCCGAACGGCGTGACTGTATCGATCGAGCGCAGTGGCTTGTGCATTGTCGACGGATGTCGCGGCCTGGCGCACCATCGTGACGATGATCATGATCGCGCCACCCAGGATGAGCGCATAAACGCCCTCGAGCACGGCGAGCTGCCAGTCGGCGCCGCCGCCGACGGGCGTCATGCGGATGATCACGTAGATGAGCGGCATGAGGAACAGGTAGACCGTGCCGAGCAGGGTCGAGAAGGCGATGGCCGCCATGGCGGTGGCGACCGTGATCAGGTAGTTCAGCCAGTGGATGCCCGTGAAGACCTCAACACCCGGAATCACCGCAAACGGCCAGCTGATCAGCGCACCCGCGTAGAGCACCGCGAAGAGCCCGTGGGCTTGGCGCACCCACACCTTCGCGAACGACATGATGAGAACGAGGATGAGCGTGCCGAAGAGCAGCGGCACCACGATCCAGAGCCAGATCGGGTAAGCCTCATCCAACTGGCCCAGCAACCACGGGATGGTCTGCGCACCGAAGACGATTCCGAAGACCGCCACCGAGCGGGAGATAACGTTCTCGACCTGCTTGCGGCTGATCGGGTTACGCGGTTGCTTGCTCTGCGGTACGGCCGGAATGACCGTCTCGCTAGCGGGCATCTCCGCCGTCCGGGTCGAGCCCAGGCAGGATTCCGTCTTCAACCGCTCGACGCAGGAGATCCACCTTGGTCGGCGCGGGACGCCCCACCTCGACGTACTTCACACGAATGCGATCGAGGTACTCGCGTGCGGTGGAGTACCCGATGCCCAGTTGCTGGGCCGCGAGCTTGAGTGGCAGGCCCGAGGCGTAGAGGTGCAGAATCTCGCGTTCTCGGCGCCCGAGCTGGGCCTTCGCGAAGTCACGGTCGGCGTCGATCGCTGTCGCCCACTCGAGGTTGTTGAGCACTTCGCCGCGCGCGACGGTAGCGGCGGCGGCGAGAACGGTCTTGGTTGCCGACGACTTGGGGATGACTCCCGCAGCGCCCGCCGCGAGCGCTTCGCGCACGCTTGCGACGCGGTCGGCAATGCTGTGCACCAACACAGCGGAGCCCGTCGCCTGCACGCGCTTGACGTTGTCGGTGACAGTCGACCCGTCGCCGAGCGACAGGTCGAGCACGACGACATCGACCTCTCGCCCATTCAGCCCGTCGACGAGTTCTTGAACGGTCGCGGCCGCGAGCACAAACTCATAGCCCTCGTCGATGAACGCCGCCTTGAGTCCCAAACGCACGGATTCGTGGTCGTCGACGACGGCAACCCGCACGTTCCTCGCCGAGATGGCGTGATCCGTCTGCGTCGGTGTGGCCTGGACCATGCTCTTCCGATCTTCCGTGTAGCTGCGACCATCGTACCGGCGACGGGGTACAAAAGTCTGGCCAACATTCCACACATTAGTTGCGTGAGAGCGTGCCCACCGCTTCCACATGATGAGTGTTGGGAAACAGGTCGAAAGCGCGCAGCGCACGCAGCGCGTATCCACGCTCCGCGAACAGCGCGACATCCCGGGCAAAAGCCACGGGATCGCACGCCACATAGACAATCTGCGCGGGGTCGAGCCGGGCAATCGCGTCGACCACATCGCGGCCGGCGCCCGAGCGCGGAGGGTCGAGAATGACTGTCGCCCTGGCCAGGCGCTCCCGCTCTGAAGCGCTTGCCGACGTGGCGAGGGTGGCGGCCCAGCGCTCCACCCGACCGGTCTCCGCGTGAGCGCCGATCCACTCCGCGAGGTTGCCCGCGGCGAAGTCGGTCGCGATGGAGTCGCTCTCGACAGTTGTGATTTTTGTTGCAGGGCCAAACTGATCGCCCACCGCGGCCGCGAGCAAGCCGACTCCGCCGTAGAGGTCGAGGTTGTGGGCCGAGGGGTCGAAGAGCGCGGGATCGATCGCCTGCTGCACTGCGCTCGTCAGGGTCTGGGCCGCGCCGTGGTGCACCTGCCAGAACCCGTGGTCAGACAGGCGGAACTCGCGCTCCCCCACGACCTCGGTGATCACGGTGGGCTTTTGCTTGCCGATGATGAGACGCGCCCCACCCGTGGAGGGCGAGAGCACGTCGACATGCTCGTGGCCGGCGAATCGTTGGGAGAGAGGGGCGACTTCTTCCAGTTCGTGCGTCGCCAGGGGCAGATCGGTCACATCGATGACGCGGTGCGAGCGTGCCGCGTAGGGTCCGACCTCGCCGCCCTCGGCGACGTGCAGGCGCACTCGTGTGCGCCAGCCTGTTCCGTCGCGCTCGTCGTCACCTGCGATCGGCTCGACAGTGACGTCGGTCGTGAATCCCGCCATGCGCTGCAGGGAGTCGGTGAGCACCTGGCGCTTGAGCTCGCGCTGGTGCGCCAGCTGGATGTGCCCAAACTCGGCGCCACCCGCACGTTCGGCCGGATCACGATCGATGGATGCGGCGCCCCACACGTGCGGCTGTCGAAACTCGCTTGGCTCCACGATCGCCACCGTTTCGGCCCGCCAGAACGACTTCTTGGAGTCCTCGCTCACCCGGGCGAGCACCCGCTCGCCGGGGATGGCGTCGGCGACGAACACGACACGGCCCTCGTGGCGCGCCACCGAGACTCCGCCGTGCGCGATGTTGGTAACGTCGAGTTCAATCGTCTTTCCGGCCCATTCACCCATCCCTCGAGCATAGGAGTCGCCGTGCGTCTGTACCTCGCCTCCACCTCGCCCGCTCGGCTCGCGACCCTGCGCGCGGCCGGAATTGAGCCGGTGCTGCTGTCGTCGGGGGTCGATGAGGATGCCGTCGCGGCGGCCGCAGGGCCGCTGCCGGTCGATCAGGCCGTGCTCGTGCTCGCTCGCGCCAAGGCCGAGGCTGTCGCTGGCGCCCAGGTGGACGGCGAATCCATCGACGGGATGATCGTGGGCGGCGATTCGCTGTTCGAGCTCGACGGAGTCGTCTACGGCAAGCCCCACCGGCCGGAGGTAGCGCGGGAACGCTGGAACCTCATGCGCGGACGCACGGGCCACCTGCATTCGGGACACTGGGTGATCGACCACCGGGGTGGCATTAGTGGGGCATCCACCGGTGCGACCTCGACGACGAGCGTTACCTTCGCTGACGATCTGGGCGACGACGAGATCGACGCCTACATCGCGACCGGCGAACCCCTGCAGGTTGCCGGAGCATTCACCATCGACAGTCTCGGGTCGGCGTTCATCACCTCGGTCGAGGGTGATCCGCATGCCGTCGTGGGCCTGTCTGTGTCTCTCGTTCGCCAGCTCGCGCGGGAACTGGGATTCGACTGGCCCGCCTTCTGGAACCGCGGCGGCGCCTAACCCCTTGTAGGCTCCCACAGTCCTTGTGGCTCGTTTTTGTTCTGAGCGCCCAAAGGCGCTCCCCACCACCCCAATAGGCTAGGTAACTATGGCTCGCATCACGAAGGTACTGATTGCCAACCGCGGCGAGATCGCCGTCCGCGTTATCAGGGCAGCGAAAGACAGCGGCATCACCTCCGTGGCCGTCTACGCCGATCAGGACCGGGATGCCCGTCACGTGAAGCTCGCCGACGAGGCGTACGCCCTCGACGGCACGACGAGTGCCGAGACCTACCTCGTGATCGACAAGATTCTTTCGGTTGCCCGCCGCTCCGGCGCCGACGCCATTCACCCCGGCTACGGCTTCCTCGCTGAGAACGCGATCTTCGCCCAGGCCGTCATCGACGCCGGCCTCATCTGGATCGGGCCGTCGCCCACCGCAATCGAGCAGCTCGGCGACAAGGTCTCCGCACGACACATCGCCGAGAAGGTGGGAGCGCCTCTCGCCCCCGGCACCCTCAACCCCGTCTCGGGCGCCCAGGAGGTGCTCGACTTCGTCGACATCCACGGCCTGCCTGTCGCCATTAAGGCTGCCTTCGGCGGCGGTGGACGCGGACTCAAGGTTGCACGCACGCGCGAAGAGATTCCCGAGCTGTTCGACTCCGCAACCCGTGAAGCGGTTGCCGCGTTCGGCCGCGGCGAGTGCTTCGTCGAGAAGTACCTCGACCAGCCACGCCACGTCGAGACCCAGTGCCTCGCCGACCAGCACGGAAACGTGGTCGTGATCTCCACGCGCGACTGTTCGCTGCAGCGCCGCCACCAGAAGCTCGTTGAAGAGGCTCCGGCCCCGTTCCTCTCCGATGAACAGAATCGTGCGCTGTACGAGTCGTCCAAGGCCATCCTTCGTGAAGTGGGTTACGTGGGTGCTGGCACGTGCGAGTTTCTCGTCGCGAAAGACGGCACGATCAGCTTCCTCGAGGTGAACACGCGACTTCAGGTGGAGCACCCGGTTTCTGAAGAAGTCACCGGCATCGACCTTGTGAGGGAGCAGTTCCGCATCGCCGAGGGTGGCGTTATCGAATACTCAGATCCCCTCCCCCAAGGCCACTCCTTCGAGTTCCGCATCAACGGCGAAGATGCCGGGCTGGGCTTCATGCCCTCGCCCGGTCCCGTCAACGCACTCCGCTTTCCGGGTGGTCCCGGCGTGCGCGTCGACAGCGGAGTCACGACCGGCGACGTCATCAGCGGCGCGTTTGACTCGCTGCTCGCCAAGCTCATCGTCACCGGATCATCCCGCGAAGACGCCCTCGAGCGTTCACGCCGCGCCCTCGACGAGTTCGAGGTCGCGGGGCTGCCCACCGTGTTGCCGTTCCACCGCAAGATCGTGCGCGACCCGGCATTCACCTCGGCGCCTTTCAGTGTCTACACGCGCTGGATTGAGACCGAGTTCGACAACGACATCGAGCCCTGGAGCGGGTCGCTGCCGGATGGCTCGGCTCCGCCGGCGCGTCACAACGTGGTCGTCGAGGTGGGAGGCAAGCGGGTTGAGGTGTCACTGCCGACCAAGCTCATCCCCACGTCGGGAGGAGGCACCGCCCTGGCTGCCGCGCCGAAACGTCGCACCGCGTCATCCGTCAACACCGTCACCGGCGACTCGGTGAAGGCGCCGATGCAGGCGACCATCGTCAAGCTTGCGGTGGCCGAGGGCGACAAGGTCGTCAAGGGCGACCTGATTCTCGTGCTCGAGGCCATGAAGATGGAGCAGCCGCTCGTCGCCCACAAAGACGGAACCGTCACGGGCGTGAACGCGACCGTGGGTGCCACCGTCTCGTCGGGCCACCTGCTGCTGTCGATCTCCGACTAGGCGTCCCCCGCCGCTCCCCGCGCCACCTCCGCGCTCGGCCCCAACACCGCGCCCGCTTGTTATCAGTGCGCCCTCTGCACGCGCCGCACTGATAACAACCGGGCGCATCGTCATCGGATGCCCGCCGCAAGCAGGTGCGCTCGGAGCAATCGCGGCGAGATGGCCACCTTCCACGGCCATCGAGTCATTCCGCGGCCCGTCGCGCGCAAGTCATCCTCGCGGAACTTCTCGTCGAGCAGCGCCTGCTCGGGCGTTCGGCCGCGAAGAAACTCCGGGTCTGAGTATTTGCTCGCGCCATCGAACTCACCAATCTTGTTGAAGCCTTTCCACCAGAAGTCGACGATGTACTCCGCTCCGCTCGCGCCGCGCATCCGCACTTGAAGCTCTGGAGGCGTGATGCCACCGATGCTCATGTTCACGCGGCTTATTGACTCGCCGGGCCGGTCGGCCAATTCACTCGAGAAGTCGATCACCTTCCTGCCCTTCGCCGTGCCGTGACGGATCGGCGCTGCCGCGAGCTCTTCCCAGAGATCGGCCCGAGTCAGGGTGCTGCGTGGAACGCCTGGCACGGGATGATTCGTGCGGCGCAGAGCAGCATCGGCGAAGGTCACGGCCTGCCCGAACGGACGACCGCGCGCCAGGTCAACCACCGTGCGTGCGAGCGTCGTGACCCGGAGGCCGTCGATGCTAATGACCTCGTCGGGCAGTCCCACCGTGTGTCGAAGGATGGCATGGGTGCTGCGGCCACCCGCGGCGAGGGGCTCGAGCGAGTGCACCCTGTCAGGCCAACTACCGAGGGCGGGCAATCGCCACATCGCCGCGGCCGACTCGTGAGAGAGTACGAGGTCGCCGTCGGGCAGCGCCGCGCCAGCGCGTACTCGCCAGCGATATTGCTCGTGCCGATCGGCCGCTGCGAGCAGATTCGCGCGAATGTAAGCTCCCCGAAACAGAGCAACGTACTCGCCGGAGCGCACGCGCTTGTAGAACTCGGCGCGATCCCCGGGCGTTTCGAGGTCGCTGGTGAGGTGGATGTGTTGGCGCCATTCGAGGGGCGAGAGCCGGTGCATCCGGAAATTCTGCGCGCAGCCCGTGCGGTGTCGACGGCATCGGGCGACATGCGTGCACAACTCGGCCTGTGAAATGCGTACCGCGCGCCCCCGCGTCATCCGTGCGGCCCGTAGACGGGGCGCACCGATAACAACCGGGCGCAGCGTCGGCCGTGGCGCGCAGCGTTAGCTGGGGCGCCCCGTGTTAGCTGTGGCGCCCCGCGTTAGTGCACGATGTGCATGGCGCGAGCAGCATCCGTGATGCTGCCCGTGAGCGACGGGTAGACCGAGAAGGCGCGCGCAAGCTGGTCGACCGTGAGACGGTGTTCGACCGCGATCGCGATCGACAGGATCAGCTCGGAGGCGTGCGGAGCGACGATCACGCCACCGATCACGGTGCCCGATCCCGTGCGCGCAAACAGCTTCACGAAACCGTCTTTGATTCCCATCATCTTCGCGCGTGGGTTGGATGCGAGCGGCAGCTTGTAGATGTCGCCCTGGGCGATGCCATCCTCGATCTGCTTCTGCGACCAGCCCACCGTGGCGATCTCGGGCTGCGTGAAGATGTTGGAGGTGATGTTGCGTAGCTCGGTGGGCGAAACCGCGTCGCCCATGGCGTGGAAGACGGCGGTGCGACCCTGCATTGCCGCGACGGACGCGAGCGGCAGGAAGTCGGAGCAGTCGCCGGCGGCGTAGATCGACGGCATCGAGGTGCGGGCAACCCGGTTGACCCGGATGTGGCCTGACTCGGTGAGCTGCACGCCCGCCTCGGTGAGGCCGATGTTCTCGGTATTGGGAAGCGAACCGACAGCCATGAGCGCGTGACTGCCTTCGACGGTGCGGCCGTCGGCGAGGGTGGCCACGACACCGGTCTTCGTTCGCTTGACCGATTCGGCGCGGGACTTCGACAGCACGGTCATGCCATTGCGCTTGAAGACGTCTTCAATCACGCGAGCCGCGTCGGCGTCTTCACCGGGGAGAACCTGGTCGCGCGACGAGATGAGGGTCACCTTCGAGCCGAGCGCGTTGTATGCCGAGGCGAACTCGGCACCGGTGACACCCGAACCGACCACGATGAGGTGCTCGGGAATCTCGTCGAGCGTGTAGAGCTGGGTCCACGTGAAGATGCGTTCCCCGTCGGGCATGGCCGACGGCAGCATGCGCGGGCGCGCGCCCACCGAGATCACGAGGGTGTCGGCATCCACTTCGTCAAAATCGGTGCCGGCCTTGCCCTTGCCCGTCGACACGACGAGGCGCTGTGGGCCATCGAGACGACCCTCGCCGTGGATGATGCGCACGCCCGCCTTGATGAGCTGCGACTTCATGTCTTCCGACTGTTGACGCGCCAAGCGGAGAAGTCGCGCGTTGACGGCGGCGAGGTTGACGGTGACCTCCGGACGCACGGCACGACCGGACTCGGAGCGGCTGAAGAACTGCACGCCGAGGTCTGCCGCCTCGCCGATGCCATTGGTGGCCTCGGCGGTCGCAATCAGGGTCTTGGAGGGTACGACGTCGGTGAGCACGGCCGAGCCGCCCACGCCTTCGCGCTCGACGAGGGTGACCTCCGCCCCGAGCTGGGCCCCGGCGAGCGCGGCTTCGTAGCCACCCGGCCCGCCTCCGAGGATTGCAATACGCTGCGTCCGCTCGAATTCATAGGCCATGCCTCAATTCTGGCACGGTGTCAGGGCGGTGAATTGGCGGGCCGCTACACGTCGTAGAAGTCGCCGGCGGGAGAACGCAACGAGACGACCACATCGCCCTGCAGTCGCACCCCGATGAACCCGGTGCCAACCTGCCCCGGGAACGTCAGAGACTGCGTTCCCGGCACCTCTCGCGGCTCAAGTCCGAAGCTGTCGGAAACACCATCCCCGTCCTCGTCGTAGCTCACATCGACGGGATTGAGCGCGGCAACGTCTGCTCGGGATGAGCCCACCCGGATACCCTGCGCGGTGGCAAGCGGCAGGCCTCCGAGGGTCGCGGCCTGCCATCTGCAGAATGCCACCTGGCCCCTCGTGGAGCATCTCACGTCTTGCCAGCTGTACCCGCGGATTCCTTTGTGCTCGAACAGCGTCTCGTCAACGGCGGGCTGCGACCCGGTGAGCGCGGTGATGAGCGCGAGCACTGTGTCCGCCTCGTCAAACCGAGCCGATTCCATGGTGGCGCCGGTGTCGTCGAGCACCGCGAGCCCATCCAGCGAGAGCAGCACCGATGTCGCGACCGGCACGACGGGTGTGGCAGACACGGTCGGCTCGGATGTTTCGCTCGGCGCCGGTGTGGGCGCCGCCACGGTCGGCGAGCATCCGGCGAGAAGCAGCACAACGGCCGCGGAAGCAAGCAAAACTCGCGTCGAAATCATGCCCACATACTTGCAGAACCTCGGGTCGTTAGAGTGGAGGAATGTCGCAGTTGACCTCCACCAATCCTCTCGACGACCCCAGCGTCGATCCGTTCGAAATAGCCCGGATCGCCGCGGCCGAGATTGCCGAGAAGACCGGGGTCGAGAAACACGACATCGCCCTCACGCTCGGCAGCGGGTGGGCGAAAGCGGCCGATCTCATCGGCGAGACCACCGCGACGGTTCCCGCCTTCGAGATCACCGGATTCTCGAAGCCCGCGCTCGAGGGTCACGTCGGAACCCTGCGCTCGGTACTGCTTCCGAGCGGAAAGCGCGCACTCGTGATCGGCGCCCGCACCCATTACTACGAGAACCACGGGGTGCGACGCGTCGTGCACTCAGTGCGGACCGCCGCAGCAACGGGAGCGGCGACCATGATTCTCACGAACGGTGCCGGCGGCATCCGCGAGACCTGGAAGCCCGGCACGCCCGTGCTCATCAGCGATCACATCAACCTCACCGCCGACTCTCCGCTCGAAGGCGCGACCTTCATCGACCTGACCGACCTCTACGCGAAACGCCTGCGCGACATTGCGCGCACCGTGGATGCTTCCCTCGACGAGGGCGTGTACTGCCAGTTCCGTGGGCCGCACTACGAGACTCCCGCCGAGGTGCAGATGGCAAAGACCATCGGCGGACACATCGTCGGCATGTCCACGGCACTCGAGGCGATCGCCGCTCGCCAGGCCGGCATGGAGATACTCGGGATGTCGCTCATCACTAACCTCGCTGCGGGCATCCAGAAGACACCGCTCAGCCACGCGGAAGTGATCGAAGCCGGGCAGGAGGCCGAGGGCCGCATTAGCGCGCTGCTCGCCCAGATCGTGGCCGAGCTGTGACACTTCTTGACGACGCAAAAGCCTGGCGCGACCAGGACCCGGATGACGTGACCCGGGCCGAACTCGACGCCCTCATCGAGGCCAACGGGCCCGAGCTTGCCGAGCGGTTCGCCAGCCGCCTCGAGTTCGGCACGGCCGGTCTTCGAGGAGAGCTCGGGGCCGGCCCCACTCGCATGAATCGCGTGCTCGTCACGCAGGCCGCGGCAGGTCTCGCCGCGTACCTGCTCGCGCGCGAGCCCAGCCCGAGTATCGTGATCGGCTACGACGGGCGCACCAACTCCGAGGTCTTCGCGCGCGACACCGCCGTGATCATGGCCGGCGCAGGCGTGCGTACGACCCTGCTCCCCCGCCACCTGCCCACTCCCGTGCTCGCGTTTGCCGTTCGTCACTTCGACACGAGCGCTGGCGTGATGGTTACCGCCTCACACAACCCCGCTCGCGACAACGGATACAAGGTGTACCTGGGCGGGCTCGACCACGGCTCGCAGATCGTGCCGCCGAGTGACGGCGAGATTGCGGCATCCATCGCCCTCGTCGCGAAGACACCGATCAGCACCCTGCCGCGCTCAACCGACTTCATCGTGGCCGACGACGCGGTCGTGCATGAATATGTCGCTCGCACCGCGGCGATCGCCCACACGCCTGCGCCGGTGTCGTTCGTGTACTCCGCAATGCACGGCGTGGGATGGGAGACGGCGCGCGCGGTCTTCGCCGAGGCGGGCTTCGGCGAGCCAGCGGTCGTGAGCGAACAGATCGATCCGGATGCCGCGTTCCCCACGGTCGCCTTCCCCAACCCTGAAGAGCCCGGCGCTATGGATCTCACCCTCGCCAGGGCGACCGAGGTGAGTGCCGACGTGGCGATCGTCAACGACCCCGACGCCGACCGGCTCGCCGTGGCCATCCCCGCAGGCGACGGCTGGCGCAGCCTCAAGGGCAACGAGGTTGGGCTACTTCTCGGGTGGCGCGCGGCCGAGCGCCTGCTGCGCACTGCGCAAGACTCGGGCACCCTCGCGGCCTCGATCGTGTCGTCTCCGGGTCTGCGCGAAATCGCTCGCGTCTACGACCTCGGCTACGTCGACACGCTCACCGGGTTCAAATGGATTTCGCGCGTCGGCGGCCTCGCGTTCGGCTTCGAAGAGGCGCTCGGCTACCTCGTGGATCCCGGGATCGTGCGTGACAAAGACGGCATCTCGGCGGCGGTCGACTTCTTGTCGCTCGTCTCCGAACTGAAAGACGCTGGCAAGACAGTTGAAGACCACCTGGCCGACTTCGCCGACAAGTTCGGCGCCTACGCCTCAGCGCAGATCTCGCTTCGAGTGGATGATCTGAGCCTCATCGGCCAGCTCATGCAGCGACTGCGACTCAACCCGCCACAAGCAATTGGATCGCTCGCTGTGGCGTCGATCGACGACTTCATCGACGGATTCGCTGAGTTCCCGCCCGGAGACATCCTGCGCATCCACCTCGAGAACGGTGCGCGCGTGATCGTGCGGCCCAGTGGCACCGAACCGAAACTCAAGGTCTACATCGACGCGTCCTCTACCGAGGGCACGGCCGCCGAGCGCATCGCTTCGGCCGAGGCAGTTGTCGCTGAACTCGACCGCGGAATGCGAGAGCTTCTGGAGTGAAAGGCGCGCTCGTCTTCGACACCGCGGCTTCGGCATAGCGTTTCGGCCTCGCTTGTTCGGCACCGCGGCTTCGGCATAGCGTTTCGGCGTCGCGCCGGGGTCGCGGTCGCGGTCGCGGTGGCGGTCGCCTCAGCAGTGGCCGCGCACCCACTGCCGCCCACGGGCGAGTCGAGATCTGAGGACGTCGCGTTTATTCGTTCACAGAACGCAGGAGACGTGAGAATTTCGAGTCTTTCCTGCGTTGTGTGAATGGACACAACCCGGGCGCCCGCTCGCGCAGGAGACGTGAGAATTTCGAGCCTTTTCTGCGTTGTGTGAATGGACACAACCGGGCGCCCGCTCACGCAGGAGACGTAAGAATTTCGAGTCTTTCCTGCGTTGTGTGAATGGACACAACCGGGCGCCCGCTCACTGGGCTCGATCCGGCACACGTCAGAGTCGACCAGCGCCGCGATGCGCTTAGCCCAGGGCGGCCTCGAGCTTGTTGGTGAGCTCGGCGGTGTCGAAGTAGTTCTCGATCACGATCACGTCAGCGAACGTCTTGCCGATGGCATCGACGAATTCTGACGAGGTCAGAATCACCTGCGCATCAGCGGCAACCGCAGCAACGGATGCGAGGTCGGCAGCGACGACCGTCGCCTCGATGTCGAGCTTGCGAAGCACCCGCTCGGCGTTGACTTTGAGGATGCCCGAGCTGCCGATTCCGGCGCCGCAGATCGTGACAATCTTCATTGCACTGCCCCCATGATTCGCTGCACGTCCTGCGGGGACGACGCCGAGGCGAGGTCGGCGATCGCGGTCGAGTCGTTGAAGATGTTGGCAAGCGCGGCAACCGACGCGAGGTGCTCGTCGGCGGTAGCGACGGCGACGCCGAGCACGACGTTCACGGGGTCGTTGTGTGGATGTCCGAAGTTCACGGGCGTGGCAAGCGTCACAATGGCCAAGCCATCGGCAATTACCTCGGGCCCGGGGCGGGCATGCGCGAGCGCCAGGCCCGGCGCGATCACGACGTAGGGGCCGTGCTGCTCGATCATGCGGATCATCTCCCGCGTGTACTCGGGTCGCGTGGACCCGGAGCGCGTGAGCGCCTCGCCGACGAGGGTTACCGCAGCGCGCCAATCGGCGGCCTCTGCGCCGATCTCGATGGCGCTCTCGGGGAGCGGGGGGAGATGCATCCTGTGTCAGGCCTCGTCGAAGCCGGTTGCGATGCGGTCGACGAGCTCTTCGCGATCCTCGAGCGGAAGGAAGCTCGCAGCAGCCGCGTTGAGCTGGAAGACGGCGAGATCGGTGAGGTCGTAGTCGAATGTCTCGGCAAGCAGAGCAAGCTCGCGGCTCAGCGAGGTCGCGCTCATGAGCCGGTTATCGGTGTTGACCGTGACGCGGAATCCGAGCTGATAGAGCAGGTCGAAGGGGTGGTCGATGAGCTCGTCGCCCCACTGTTCGATCGCGCCCGTCTGCAGGTTCGACGACGGAGACAGCTCGAGAGCAATCTCGCGATCCTTGATCCACTGGGCGAGAGGGCCGAGCGTCACGTAGGTGTTCTCATCGTCTTCGCGCGCGGTGTGCACGTCTTCAGCGAGCCGCACTCCGTGGCCGAGACGCAGCGCGCGACCGTCAAACAGGGCGCCCTTGATCGAATCGAGTCCGTCGGCTTCGCCAGCGTGAACCGTCGTCGGCAGGTAATGATGGGCGAGGTAGTCGAAGGCCTCGCGAAGGTTGCCCGCGGGGAATCCCGCCTCGGCACCCGCGATGTCGAATCCGACCACGCCGTGCGAACGGTGACGCACAGCAAGCTCAGCGATCTCGAGTCCGCGATTGGCATGCCGCATCGCGCTCACGAGCTGGCCTACGCGGATGTTGCCACCGAGGTGACGCACGTCGTCAACGCCAGCGTCGAGGCCCTCCTGAACTGCCTCGACGGCCTGGTCGAGAGTGAGACCGCGGGTGAGGTGCTGCTCGGGCGCCCAGCGAATCTCGCCGTAGATAACGCCGTCGGCGTGCAGGTCGTTAACGAACTCGCGAGCGACGCGAGCGAGACCATCGTGGGTCTGCATGACGCCCGTGGTGATGTCGAAGGTCTTGAGGTACTCGACGAGTGAGCCCGAATCGCTCTTCTCGGCGAACCATTCGCCGAGGGCGACCGCATCCGTGGCGGGAAGATCGAGCCCCACGCCGTCGGCAAGTTCGATGATCGTCTGGGGGCGCAGGCCACCATCAAGGTGGTCATGCAGGGACACCTTCGGCAGCGCCGTGATACTCGCGCCACCCCCGGGCATCAAGTACTGTTCAACGGCCGCGTTCATGCCCCCAATCTACCGGTTGGCTAGCTGGGATCGCCCTGTAGATGGCGCGAGATGTACCCCGAAGTCGAGATGGCCTCCGCGACGACGTCGTCCACTGAAACGGTGCTAAAGCTCGTCGCCAGGAAGGGCACCGTGAGCGCCGCGAGAGTGCGCCCTCGCGAATCGGTGACGGGCGCGACGACATCGGTGATTCCGTGCTGCTGCACGTACGTGCGCACCACCACCTCGCCGCTCGTGAGCACGTCTCCCTGCCCCGTCGATTCCGCGGGGAACGTGGCTCCCACGCGCACCCGGAACCCGAAGTCTGCGGGGCTCTCGGCCTGCGCGATCATGCGCACTCGCCCGGCGTCGAGCACGCTCAGGTTGCACGATTGCTGCACGCGCTCGGCAAGTTCGCGCATGGGCGTGGCGGATGCCGCGATCAGCCCCCGCAGCGGATCATGGCGGTGCGCCAGGTCGAACGCCATCATCGAGAAGCTGTACAACCCCGACTGGCGGTCGCGCAGAATGTAGCCCCGCCGCTCAAGCACGTCGAGCACGCGAAAGATCTGGCCGACGCTGCGGCCCGTCGCCTCAGCGATCTCGGACTGGCTGAGAGAGCCCGGCGCATCCGCGAGCAACTCGACTATGTCGAGGCCCTTCTCGAGGGCGGGCGCGGCGTAGTCGGCCATCAGCGGTGCGCGCCCATCGCGGCGATCATGCGGCGCGCGATCTCACGATCGAGGTCTTCCGGCACGGGCTGCGGACCGTGCGGAAGGGTTGCGGCGGCCGTGGCCACGCGCTCGAGCGAGAGAGTTTGGAGGAGAAATCCGAGGTCCATCGACTCGAGGGAGTTGCCTTTCGGCTCGCGGCCGGCGAGGTTCATCATGCGGCCGTCGGCGAGCAGGATCACGTGACGGCCACCGGGCAGGTCGATGCGCTCGATGGCGTCATCCAGTTGCGTCGTCTTCTCTGCCATCGCCTTGAGAGCGGGAACATCAATCTCCCAGGGGAAGTGCCCGCAGTTGGCGAGCACGGCGCCGTCGGCGACCCGCTCGAAGAACGGGCGGGTGAGGATGCCCGGATGCCCGGTAGCCGTGATGAACACCTCGCCCCACTCGGCGAGATCAAGCATGTCGGCGACGCGGAAACCGTCCATCGCCGCCTCGAAAGCCTTGAGTTCGTCGATCTCCACGACGGCGACCTTGCCGCCGAGCGCGCGAAGGTAGTGGGCGACGCCGCGTCCGCACCAGCCGTAGCCGGCAACCACGAATCGCCGCCCCGGAATCATGAGGTTCGTAATGCGCATGAAGCTCTCGACCACGGACTGGCCCACCGCGTGCTTGTTCTCGCCGATTGCCTTGAGCAGGCTGTCGTTGATCACGATCATCGGGAACGGAATGCGCCCCGCCAGCTCATCTCGCAGGCGGATACCGCCCGACGTGGTCTCTTCGGTGCCACCGATCACACGCTCGTGCGGTGATCCAGGCGAGACCTCGGCGGCGACGAGCGCCGCGAGATCAGCCCCGTTGTCGAGGAGGATCGTCGGCTTCGCTTCGGCGACCGATGCCACGTTGCGGTGGTGCTGCTCAAGATCGTCGTTTCGCGCGCCGAACAGGGTCATGCCCTGGTCACGCAGGAACGCGACAACGTCGTCTTGGGTTGAGCCGTGATTGCCCGTCGCCACGATCTCGGCGCCCCCGGCCGCGAGGGTCTCGAGCAGCACGGCCGTCTTGGGCTCAAGGTGCAGCGACATGCCGATGCGGTGCCCGTCAAACGGGCGTGACTCGGCGAAATCCTTGCGGGTGCGCGCCAGCAGGGGCATGCGGGATCTGATCCATTCGACGCGTGCCGCGCCCCGGTCGCTAAGTTCACTCATGCCGACACATTACACATATGAAGGCAACTTTCATATATGCAATCGGGCAATAGGATGATCCCATGGCGACGAAAATCATTCTCGACTGCGATCCGGGCCACGACGACGCGATCGCAATGCTGCTCGCGTGGGGCAACCCCGACATCGATCTCGTGGGCGTCACGACGGTGATGGGCAACCAAACGATAGAGAAGGTCACGCGCAACGCGCTGGCGGTTGCGAAGGTCGCTGGCATCACTGGCGTGCCCTTCGCCCGGGGCGCGCACCGCCCGCTCGTGCGCGAGGTCGAGGTTGCCGAGTCGATTCACGGCGAATCGGGGCTCGACGGCCCGATCCTTCCCGACGCCGACATCGAGCTCGACCCTCGCCACGCCGTTGACTTCATCATCGACACGATCATGGCCGCCGAGCCCGGGGCGATCACTCTCGTTCCGACCGGCGCGCTCACCAACATCGCCCTCGCGGTGCGCAAGGAGCCCCGAATCGCCTCACGGGTGAAGCAGGTCGTGCTCATGGGCGGCGGCGTCAACGTGGGCAACTGGTCTGCCACGAGTGAGTTCAACATCGTGATCGACCCCGAGGCCGCGCACATTGTTTTCAACGAGTCGTGGCCGCTCACCATGGTCGGCCTGGATCTCACGCACGAAGCGCTTGCGACCCCCGAGGTGGCGGCGGCGATCGCCGCGGTTGGCACGGGTCCCGCGCGCTTCGTCGGGGAGCTTCTCGAGTTCTTCGGGCACACCTACCGCGACCAGCAGGGTTTCGAGCATCCGCCCGTGCACGACCCGTGCGCGGTCGCTTTCGTGATCGACCCCACCGTCATGCAGACCGTCAAGGTGCCGCTCGACGTCGAGCTCACGGGAACCCTGACGCTCGGGATGACCGTGGCCGACTTTCGCGCGCCCGCCCCAGATGACTGCACCACCCAGGTCGCTCGCAACCTCGACCACCCCAAGTTCTGGGCGCTCGTCGTCGATGCGCTCGAGCGAATCGGCGACCCGGCCTAGTTCAGAGCGAACCTGTAGAGAACGAAGGGCGCGCTAATCGACTCGACCCGCGATGAGCGGGCCCACGTCGTCGGCGGAGGCGCCGATCGTGTACGCGCCCTCGACGGCCTCGAGAGCGCGCTCGAAGCGCGCTGGCTCGTCGGTATACATCGTGAACAGCGGCTGGCCCTTGGTGACAGCGTCGCCCGGCTTGGCGTGCAGGTCGATTCCGGCGGCGTGGTGCACGGGATCCTGCTTGCGCGCGCGACCCGCTCCGAGGCGCCAGGCCGCGATGCCGAAGGGCAGCGCCTGCTGCGAGGCGAGCACGCCATCGGCGTCAGCCGTCACGATGTGCGACTCGCGTGCAACAGGCAGCGCCGCATCCGGGTCGCCACCCTGGGCCGAGATCATCGCGCGCCACGTGTCCATGGCCTGGCCGTTCGAGAGAGCGGCCTCAACGTCGGCGTCGGGCTGGCCCGCGAGCGCGAGCATCTCGCGTGCGAGTGCGACCGTCAGCTCAACGACATCCGCCGGCCCACCGCCAGCGAGCACCTCGACCGATTCGCGCACCTCGTTGGCGTTACCGATCGCAAGCCCCAGCGGCACGTTCATGTTCGTCAGCAGGGCGACGGTCTTGACGCCCGCATCCTTGCCGAGCTGCACCATCGTCTCGGCGAGCTCGCGCGACCGCGCCGGGTCTTGCATGAACGCGCCCGAGCCAAACTTCACGTCGAGCACGAGGGCCGCCGTGCCCTCCGCGATCTTCTTGGACATGATGGATGACGCGATGAGCGGTATCGCCTCAACCGTGCCCGTGATGTCACGCAGCGCGTAGAGCTTTCCATCGGCGGGCGCGAGCCCAGACCCGGCAGCGCAAATCACCGCACCCACCGAGCGCAACTGCGCGTAGAACTCGTCGTTGCTGAGCGCAGCGCGCCAGCCCGGGATGCTCTCAAGCTTGTCAAGCGTGCCGCCCGTGTGGCCCAGCCCGCGGCCGGACAACTGCGGCACCGCAACGCCGAACGACGCGACGAGCGGAGCGAGCGGCAACGTGATCTTGTCTCCGACACCGCCCGTGGAGTGCTTGTCGGTGGTGGGCTTGCCGAGCCCATCAAACGACAGGGTCTCCCCCGACGCGATCATCGCGAGCGTGAGGTCACGAATCTCGGTGCGCTCCATGCCGTTGAGGTAGATCGCCATGGTCATGGCCGACATCTGCTCATCCGCGACGTAGCCGCGCGTGTAGGCGTCGACCAGCCAGTTGATCTGTTCGGTAGAGAGAACGCCCTTGTCACGCTTGGTGCGGATCAGGTCGACGACATCGAAGGCTTCTACGGTCATGAGCGGTACTCCTCCAAAGTGCGAGGACCGAACGCGTCCGGGATCACCTCATCGATCGTCTTGATGCCAGACACGGTCTCGAGCAACATCCCCTCAGCGGAGTGCTCGAAGAGCAGCTGGCGGCAGCGACCGCACGGCATGAGCGCGCCGCCGTGTCCGTCGACGCAGGTGAATGCCACGAGCTTGCCGCCGCCCGTCATGTGCAGTGACGAGACGAGCGCACATTCGGCGCAGAGCGTGAGCCCGTACGACGCGTTCTCGACGTTCGCGCCCGAGATCACCCGGCCGTCATCGACGATCGCGGCGACTCCCACGGGAAAGTTCGAGTACGGAACGTACGCGTGACTGAGCGCTTCCTTGGCGACGCCGCGCAGGGCGTCCCAGTCCGCGTCGGTCTTGGGGGCGAATTCGGAGGGCGTCATGACTTTATGTACGGCTTTCCTGAGGCGGCCGGGCCGCGCACCTGGCCCACGAGACCGGCCACGGCGAAGATCGTCACCACGTACGGCAGCATGAGCATGAATTCACTGGGGACGGGCGATCCGATGATCGACAGCACCGACTGCAGGTTCGACGCGAAGCCGAACAGCAGTGCGGCGAGCGTCGCTCGAATCGGATCCCAGCGCCCGAAGATCACGGCGGCGAGGGCGATGAAGCCCGCACCCGCCGTCATCTCCTTGTTGAACGCACCGACGGAGCCGAGCGTAAAGTACGCGCCACCGAGACCGGCGATCGCCCCGGCGAGGGAGACATTCCAGAACCGCGTGCCGTTCACGTTGATGCCGACGGTGTCTGCGGCTTGCGGGTGCTCACCCACGGAGCGCAGACGCAGTCCCCAGCGAGTCTTGAACAGCGCAAACCACACCACGGCCACCGCGATGTACATGAGGTACACGATGATCGTCTGGCGGAACAGCACCGGTCCCAGGATCGGGATCTCGCTCAACAGCGGAATGTTGATGCGCTCAAAGCGCGGCGGCGAGTTGAGCAGGTCTTTGTTGGGGCTCAGCAGTGTCGAGAACAAGAAGCTCGTGAGACCGACCACGAGCACGTTGAGCACGACACCCACGATCACCTGGTCGACGAGGTATTTGATCGAGAACGCGGCGAGCACGAACGAGACAAGCACACCGGCAACGAGCGCCGCGACGAGCCCCAGCAACGGCTGCTGGGTGATGGATGCCACGACCGCCGACACAAACGCGCCCGCGAGCAACTGCCCCTCGATCGCCACGTTGACCACGCCAACTCGTTCGGAGATCACGCCGCCGAGAGCACCAAAGATCAGCGGAACACTCAGACCAACGGTTCCCACGAGCAAGCCGGGAACCGGGATGGTCGCGTTGGCCGCCGCCCACGAAAGGAAGCCGACGAGCAGCAGCACGGCGAAGAGGCTGATGAGCCACAACGGCGTCTTGCGGGCGTTGTAGGCGAGCCACGTCGATACGGCGGCGATCGCGAAGAGCAACACGGTGACGGTGATGCTCACGACCGTGACATCGGCCTGGATTGCGGGCAGCTGGATCGCGTCGCTGTCGGTCGACAGACGGAACGTTGTCGTGCCCGTGCGCCCGAAGACGATGAGCATGAGCAGCCCGATGACGGAGAAGATGCCGAGGGCGATCGGCGGCTTCCAGTTGCGAACAACCGCCTTCTCGAGAACTATCGGCGCTGCAGACGGAATGCCCGTGTGATCGATCGTGGTCACTTTGACACCGCCTCAACGCTTGCGAGCTTCTGTTTCCTGGGCTTGGGGGCCGTGCCGGGCACGGGTAGTCGGAAGATCGCGCGCACGAGCGGCGGTGCTGCGATGAACAGCACGATGAGCGACTGCACGACAAGCACGATGTCGATCGGCACACCTTCGGCCGCCTGCATCGAGTAGCCACCGGCCTTGAGCGCGCCGAAGAGGATCGCCGCGAAGAACACGCCGATCGGTCGCGAGCGCCCGAGGAGTGCGACCGTGATCGCGTCGAAACCAATGCCCGCGTCGATGCCGGCCGTGAAGCCCGTCGTGACCGTTCCCAGCACCTGGGCGACACCGGCGAGACCGACGAGCGCACCAGAGATGAGCATCGCGTACACGTAGATGTTCTTGACGTTCATGCCGGCAACGCGAGCGGCGTTGGGGTTCTCACCCACGGCACGGAACTGGAAGCCCAGGTTCGACTTGTTGATGAGGTACCAGACCCAGACGGTAGCCACGATCGCGAACACGAACCCGAGGTGCAGGTTGTACTTCGGCCCGAGCAGGTCGGGGAAGACCGCGGTCGGCAACATCGCGGGCGTCTTCGGGTTGCTCGATCCGGGCGCCTGAAGAGCACCGGGCGTACGCAGCAGGAAGGAGATCAGGTAGAACGCGACGTAGTTGAGCATGATCGTCACGATCACCTCGTGCGCTCCCGTGCGCGCCTTCAGCAGGCCCACGATGCCGCCCCAGATGGCGCCCGCGAGCATACCGACCGCGACAGCCACGATGAGGTGGATGCCGAAAGGCAGCGGCCACGCGAATCCGACGTAACCCGCAGCACCCGCGGCAACGAGCATCTGCCCGCGACCACCGATGTTGAACAGGCCCGCGCGGAACGCGATAGCGACACCGAGACCGGCCGCGATGAGCGGGGTCGCGAAGGTGAGTGTTTCGGTGAGGGGACGGATGCCGTCGGCGAAGTCCGGGCGCTTGAAGTTGTAGATCGAGCCCTGGAAGAGCGCGATGTACGCACCCGATACGGAATCCCAGATTGCCTTGAACGTGTCGCCGGGGCGTGAGAAGAAGTAGCCGGATGCCGCCTGCACGTTCTCATCCGTCAGCGCGATGAGAATGCCACCGATGAGCAAGGCGAGCACGATCGCGAGGAACGAGATCATGGCGCTGCCGCCGACGATGTCGCGCAGGATCTGGTGCGCGCGCGACGGCGGTGCTACCTCTGCGGGCGACTGTCCCGCTTCGAGAGTGGTCTGGCTCTCCTGCGGTACGTGGTTGGTGATCTTCGGGTCGGTCATGCTGCAGCTCCCGCCTCAGCCGGGCGTTCGCCGGCCATCATCAGGCCGAGCACAGCACGAGGGGTGTTCCCCGGAACGATGCCGACGATGGATCCGCGGTACATCACGGCGATGCGGTCGGCCAGGGCCACGACCTCATCGAGTTCGGTGGAGACGACGATGACGGGAACACCAGCGTCGCGCGCGGCGACGATGCGGGTGTGCACGAATTCGATCGATCCGACGTCGAGTCCGCGCGTGGGCTGCGCGGCCACGAAGAGTCGCAGATCACGGCTGAGCTCGCGAGCGAGCACGACCTTCTGCTGGTTACCGCCAGAGAGGCGGCCCACGTGAGTGCCGATGCCCTGGGCTCGAATGTCGAACTCCTTGAGCTTCTCTTCGGCGAAGGTGTTGAGGAAGCTCAGCTGCAGGGTTCCCGCCTTGACGAACGGCGGCTTGTCGGAGCGGTCGAGCATGAGGTTCTCGGCAATCGTGAACTCGGCCACGAGGCCGTCTTCCTGACGATCTTCGGGGATGAACCCAACGCCCGCGTCGAGGGTCTTGCGCACCGAGAGTTCGCGGATGGACTTGCCATCGAGGCTGATCGACCCGGTCACCCTGTGCTGCAGGCCCACGATGGCCTCGGTGAGCTCGGTCTGGCCGTTGCCCTGCACCCCGGCGATCGCGAGAATCTCGCCCTCGTGCACTTCGAAGCTCACGTTGTTGACCACGAGCTGGTTGCGCACGTCGATCACCGACAGGTTCTCGACAACGAGAGCGGCTTTGCCCGGATGCGCCGGGCTCTTGTCGATCATGAGGTCGACAGCGCGACCCACCATGAGAGAGGCAAGCTCTTCGTTCGTCGCGGTCGGGGATGCTTCGCCCACGACCTTGCCCAGACGGATGACCGTGATGCGGTCAGCGACCTCGCGCACCTCACGCAGCTTGTGGGTGATGAAGACGATCGAGGTGCCGGTCTCTTTGAGCTGGCGCATGATCGCCATGAGCTCGTCGGTCTCTTGCGGGGTCAGAACTGCGGTCGGCTCGTCGAAGACCAGCACGCGGGCATCCCGCGACAGGGCCTTGATGATCTCGACTCGCTGCTGCACTCCCACGGGCAGGTCGTCAACGAGGGCGTCGGGGTCGACGTCGAAGCCGAAACGGGCGGAAATCTCTCGCACCTTGGCGCGCGCGCCCTCGAGGTCGAGGCGACCACCAAACTTCGTCTCCTCGTGCCCGAGCATGACGTTCTCGGCGACAGTGAAGACGGGGATGAGCATGAAGTGCTGGTGCACCATGCCGATTCCGGCGTTCATGGCGTCGCCCGGCCCAGCGAAGTGCTGCACCTGGTCGTCGAGCAGAATCTCGCCCTCATCGGCCTGGTACAGGCCGTAGAGCACGTTCATGAGAGTGGACTTGCCGGCGCCGTTTTCGCCTAGCAGGCAGTGGATCTCGCCCGGTTCGACCGTCAGGTCAATATGGTCGTTGGCGACCAGGGAACCGAACCTCTTAGTGATCCCGCGAAGTTCTAGCTTCATGTAAACCAATCTAACTTGGCGGACATCGTCGGCCGCAGGGGTTCAAGTATAGAAAAAGGTCGGGGAGACCAGCGAGCTGATCTCCCCGACCCAGCCTGCTCTTAAGAGCAGGGCACTTCATTAACCCAGGTAGGAAGCGACGGGGATCGAGCCGTCGATGATTCCAGCCGTGATGGTGTCGAGCTCACCCTGCAGGTCAGGCGACACGAGGGACTCGAAGTTGTGGAACGGCGCGTAGCCGACTCCATCGTTCTCGAGCGTTCCGACGTATGCCTCGTTGCTGAAGTCGCCATCGGCAGCTGCCGTAACGACGTCGTACGTGGCCGACTTGATGCCCTTGAGGATCGACGTGAGGATGATGTCCTGCGTCGACGGGTCGGTCTCGAAGAGGTCAGCGTCTACCCCGAGGAGGGCGATTTCCTTGCCCGAGTCGGTGATTGCCGCAACGGCGCTCTGGTAGATGGGTCCACCGACGGGCAGCAGGATGTCTGCGCCCTGGTCGATGAAGTTCTGAGCGGTCGACTTGGCAACGTCGTTGGCCTCGAAGCCACCCGTGAAGGTAGCGGTGTCGGGGCTGGCCGGGTCGAAGCCAAGAACCTTGACTGCGGTGCCCTTCTCGGAGTTGTAGTAGTTGACGCCCTGAGCGAAGCCATCCATGAAGATGGTGACGGTCGGGAAGTTCATTCCACCCCAGGTCGCGACGATGCCCGACTTCGAGTAGCTCGCTGCTGCGTATCCGACGAGGAACGCGGCCTGAGCGGTGTTGAAGACGATCGGCTTGGTGTTCTCGAAGTCGACAGCGCCGTCGAAGTCGCCGTCAGCGGCGTCGTCGATGAGGGCGAACTCGATGTCGGGGTTGGCCTCGGCCGCGGTCAGGGTCGCAGCGGAGAGCGCGAAACCAACGGTGACGATGAGGTTGCAGCCCTGCGATACGAGGCTGTCGATGTTCGGGGCGTAGTCGGTCTCCGAAGCGGACTCGACGGTGATGGGCTCGACGCCCAGCTCGTCAGCGGCCTCGGTCAGTCCCTCGAAGCCGAGCTGGTTGAACGACTTGTCGTCGAAACCACCGGCGTCAGAAACCATGCAAGGAAGGAAGTCGGATGCTCCGTCGGTCGGAGTCTCGGTTTCGGGTGCTGCTGCGCAACCGGCGAGCACGAGTGCGCTCGTTCCGATCAGTGCGATACCGCTGATGACGCGGCCGCGAGAAGTGATTCTCAAGGTGTCCTCCAAGGTGCTGCCCAACGAGGATTGCTGGGACTTAGTTCCGTACACGTTACCGAATGTTACGTGCCCTGATCAGGGGAAATCGGGGCCGTCGCCGAAAGGTTACAAACTCGCGACGGCCCCGAAACGGCTTGGAAATGTTTAGCGCTACTTGGGGGTGCTCGGGCTCGTCACCGTGATCGTGCCGGCGATGATGTCGGCGCGCAGCTGGTCGATCTCTGCGGCGAGCGCGGGGCTCACCTTGCTCTCGAGGTCGTGGTACGGCGCAATGTCCACTCCACCGTTCTCGAGGGTGCCGATAAAGGCATCGTTCGTGAACGTGTCGTCGATCGAGGTCTTGACGATCTCGACGACGGCATTGCCCGTGTTCTTGAGCACCGACGTGAGCAGAATGGGCCGGAACTCGGCGGCGAGCGTGTCGTAGCCGTCGGAGTCAACCCAGATCACCGAGGCGGTTCCCGAGTCGAGCGCGGCGCGCGCAGCTCCCTCGCCGACCTGGCCCGCGACGGGCAGGATGACGTCGGCGCCCTGGTCGATGAGTCCCTGCGTCGTGACGAGACCCTTGTTGATGTCTTCGAAGTCACCCGTGAAGAGGCCATCCTGCGCGGCCTTGTCCCAACCGAGCACCTGCACCGCAGTGCCGTGCACCTCGTTGTACTTGGCGACGCCGTCGACATAGCCGTCCATGAACAGCGTGACGGGCGGCTGGTTGCCGCCACCGAAGGTTGCGACCTTGCCGGTGACACTCACGCCAGCGGCGAGGTATCCGGCGAGGAACGCAGCCTGGGCGGTGTCGAAGACGATGGGCTTGACGTTGGGAGCATCCACAACCTCGTCGACGATCGCGAAATCGACGTCGGGGTTCTTTGCCGCCTGGTCACCCGTGGCGGGCGCGAGCTCGTATCCCACCGTGAGGATGAAACCGCAGCCGGTGTCGACGGCCTGCTGCACGTTGGGCTCGAGGTCGGTCTCGGAGTTCGACACGAGCACGTCGACGTCGATGCCGTAGTCGTCGGCGGCCTGCTCGAGGCCGGCCCAGCTGGCGTCGTTGAAGGAACGGTCGTCAAGACCGCCGGAGTTGGTGACCATGCGAGCGCAGAACTGCTCACCGCCACCGTTCTCGCCGGGCTCGGTGGGCGCGGGGGCACAACCGGCCAACAACAGGACTGCGGCGCCGACAACGGCACCAAAACGCACTGCAACAGATTTCGACATGATGTCGGACTCCTCGAGGACAAAACCGCCTGGGCGACGGTGAATTAGCTTCGACGGTAGCCACATCGCGTGGGGCGCGTTCGGGCGGTGAGGGCCCCGGGAACCTTCGTTATGCGTTCGTTACAGCACGTCGTTGCGGCCGGACACCTTGAGCGCGTCAACCACTGACTTCACGCGCTGCGCGTTGGCCGTCGTGGTCACGAGCAGGGCGTCGGGGGTGTCGACAACAACGATGTCCGTTACCCCAATGAGAGAAATGAGCCGGCCGCTCTGGCTGATCACAACGCCCGTGGATGAATCGGCGAGCACGCGGGCGTTCTCGCCGAGAATCGCGAGGTCACTCTTGCGGCCACCGGAATGCAGCTTGGCGATCGACGCAAAGTCGCCCACGTCGTCCCAGTCGAAGTCGCCGGGGATGACGACGAGGCGGCCTGCCGCGGCAGCGGGCTCGGCGACGGTGTAGTCGATGGCGATCTTGGTGAGGCCGGGCCACACCTTGTCGACGACGGCACCGCGGCGCGGGGTATCCCAGGCGTCGGCGAGTTCGGTGAGGCCCTCGAGCAGCGCGGGGTCGGATTCGCCGATCTGCTTGAGCAGCACGTCGGCGCGGGAGATGAACATGCCGCCGTTCCAGAGGTGGTTGCCGTCGGCGAGGTAACCCTCCGCCGTGGCGAGGTCGGGCTTCTCGACGAACGACTCGACAGCGACCGCGTTGGGCGCTCCCTCTATATCAAGGTGCTCAGCGCAGTGGATGTAGCCGAAGCCGATCGCCGGCTCCGTCGGAGTGATGCCGATCGTGGCGATGTAGCCCGCCTTGGCTGCCGCGACGCTCTCCTCGACCGCGCGGCGAAAGCCGCGGGTATCGCGAATGACGTGGTCGGCCGCGAACGAACCGATAACGACGTCAGGCTCACGGTTGAGCAGGATGGCCGCCGCGAGTCCGATCGCGGCGGTCGAGTCGCGCGGCTCGCTCTCGAGCACGACGTTCGGGTCGGTGAGTTCGGGCAGCTGCGCCTCGACGGCTGCGCGGTGGGCGCGGCCCGTGACGACCATGATGCGATCCTTGCCCGAAATCGGCACAAGGCGATCCCAGGTGTCGCGCAACAGGGTCTGGCCAGATCCGGTCAAATCATGAAGAAACTTCGGGGCATCGGCGCGCGATAGCGGCCAGAGGCGTGATCCAATGCCACCAGCCGGGATCACGCTGTAGAAATTCTCAAATGGCGCGCCTGTTCGACTCATGCCATAACCATAGGCTTAAGGCCCGATTCACCTCGCGGTCACCCCTGTAACCGAGCGTTATAGGCATGCGAGTAGCTGTTGTAAGCGAAAGTTTCCTCCCCACAATTAACGGTGTCTCGAACAGCGTGCAGAAGGTGCTCACCCACCTGCGCGAGACGGGACACGACGCGATCGTGATCGTTCCCGCCGCGGGCGCGCCATCCCACTTCCAGGGCTTTCCCGTGCACGAGGTGCCGGCCCTGGCCTATCGCCAGTTTCCCGTGGGGCTGCCCCACCCCATGGTGCAGAAGCTCATCGCGGACTATCGGCCCGACGTCATCCACGCGGCGTCTCCCTTCCTACTGGGCGCCCAGGCCATCGCGGCAGGCGAGCGGCTCGGCATCCCCTCTGTTGCCATCTTCCAGACCGATGTCGCCGGCTACGCGCGACGCAACAGGCTCAAGGCGGCGACAGGCTTCGCGTGGCGCGTGGTGCGCTGGATTCACGAGGGCGCCTCGCTCACACTCGTGCCCTCGACAGCGTCGATGGCCGACCTGAAGGCCGCCGGCATCGGTCGTCTCGCCCGGTGGGGACGCGGCGTCGACCTCGTCACCTATCACCCCAACAAGAAGACGGATGCCGCGACCAGGGCCCTGCGCGACCAGCTCGCGCCGCGCGGCGAGACGGTCATTGGGTATGTCGGTCGTCTCGCCCCCGAGAAGCAGGTCGAGCGACTGGCTGCCCTGCGCGGGCTGGAGAACGTGCACATCGCGATCGTGGGTAACGGCCCATCCGACCCGTCGGTGCGGCGCGCCCTGCGCGGGATGCCCGTGACTTACCTGGGTGCGCTGAGCGGGGCCGCCCTCGCTACGGCCTACGCGAGCTTCGACCTGTTCGTGCACACCGGAACGGAAGAGACGTTTGGCCAGACCGTGCAGGAAGCGCACGCTTCGGGCATCCCGGTCATCGCTCCGCGCGCGGGCGGACCCATCGATCTCGTCGACCACGGGGTCAACGGCTACCTCTTCGCTCCCGACGACGAGACGCAATTGCGCGCGTACGTAGAGAACCTCGTGATCGACCCGGCACTGCGCTCCCGGATGGGTGAGGCGGGACGCCGCGCGGTGCTTGGCCGATCGTGGAACGCGATCTGCTCAGAACTCGTCGGCCACTACGAAGCGCTTGTTGCCGAGCGCGCGGATCTGCTCTTGCGCTAGTTGCAGATCATTTCGCCCGGAGGGCCAAAGCAGATCGGGGGTAGGGAGAAAATGATCTCGTCGAGCAACCGCCGAATGCGGTCCCGTTCCGCCTGGAATGCTGCGTCATCCGCCGCTTCCTGCGCCGCCGCGGCCGCCTCGGCAGCCGCCTGTTGGGAGACGCGCAAGGCGGCGACCGCTGCGGTGTAGTCGGCGATGGGGTTACCCAGCGACGATTCATCGCCCATCGCGGCGAGCACCACATCTCGTGCCTGCTCGACTGCTGTTCTGGACTCAGGCGTTGCGAGCGGAGCGGCACCGAGTGCTGTGCTCGCTTCGGTCTCGACAGACTCACCCAGCGTCGCGAGGGTTTCGGCGGCTGCTATGCCCGCCTCGGACACGTCGCCAGCCAGGGTCGCGAGTTCCCGCGATCGGTTGGATTCCTCCGCGGCCCAGCTCGTAAGCGGCTCGACTGCCGCGGTCAGGTCGGCAACGGCCTCGGGGCGCTCGGTGTCCGGAATCGGTGAACCCTCGGGAGCCAGTGCGGAGAGCGCTGTCTCGAGTTCGCTTGCCCGCGACTGCACAGCGGTCACAAGCGGCTCAGCGAAGTAGCCGACGGCGGCGGATGCCACGGCCTGTGCATCCTCGAGAATCGGGGTTGCTTTGGCCCGGGCGTCATCGAGCGCATCCAACGCGGCCGTGGATGTCTCGGCGGCATCGAGTGCGGACTGCGCCGCCGCGTGAAACGCTTCGGTCGCGATGCGGCGCTCCTCCCACGACTGCGTCGTGACGGCGAGCGCGGGAATCCCCACTCCAACAACGAGCAGGATCGCGGCGATTGCGGCGATGAGAGCGCGACGGGGCACCCGGTTCCTTCCATAGGAATCACATAGACAGCCGCGCAAGCATAACGGGAGGATTCCTCGCCCAACAGCCTCCCGAACGGGTGGCCGAACCGGTGCCCGAAAGATCGCGTGAACTTTCGTGCGCGAGAGGCCCCGTCTGGCAAGAGCACGCCTCTCGCCGGAATACACTGGAGGAGTGCGGCTACCGCACATCCGTCGGCCGCCAGGCGCGGCCCTGCCACCTACGCAAGGAGGGTTGCTCGTGCCAGAGAAGTCGGCGGGTACCCTGGCGAGCGAACCGCTCGCCGCACCAAAAATCCGAATGCCGAAGCGCCCAGCGGGAACGCTGTACCGGGGCCGCGAGGGAATGTGGTCGTGGGTGCTACACCGGATTACCGGTGTCGCCATCTACTTCTTCCTGCTCGTGCACATCCTCGACACGTCGCTCGTGCGACTGAGCCCCGAGGCATACAACGCGGTGATCAACACCTACAAGACGCCCATCATGGGCCTCGGTGAGATCGCCCTCGTTGCCGCCATCGGTCTGCACGGCCTCAACGGCCTGCGCATCATCCTGATCGACTTCTGGAGCTGGGGTACCAAGCACCAGCGCCTCATGTTCTGGATCGTCATCGGCCTGTGGCTTGTTCTGCTGGCCGGTTTCGTGCCCCGCCAGCTGATGCACATTTTCGGAGGTGCCTGATGACGAGCCTGATCGAAGCTCCCCGTAGCGGAGCGCCCGTTCGCCGCAAGCGCGGCGTCAACTGGGAGAAGTGGGGCTGGATCTACATGCGCGCGAGCGGCGTTGTTCTGCTCGTGCTGATCTTTGGCCACCTGTTCGTCAACCTCTTCGCCGGCGAGGGCGTCAAGGCCATCGACTTTGCATTCGTCGCGGGCAAGCTCGCCGACCCGTTCTGGGTGGTGTGGGACACGCTTCTGCTGTGGCTCGCCCTCATCCACGGCGCCAACGGCATGCGTACCCTCACCAACGACTACGCCTCAAACCCCACGGTTCGTCGCATCCTGCTCATCGGGATCGCCGCGTCGACCGCCATCCTCCTCATCCTGGGAACCCTTGTGATCTACACGTTTGACCCCTGCCCCGCTGGCTCGCCGGCCGAGTTGCTGCCCAGCTTCTGCCCGGTGAACAGCTAGTGGCCATCGACGAAAGCGGCATGGTCGAAGACGGCACGATCGTCGACGGTGTGCATTACCACCGTCACGAGATCGTCATTGTCGGAGCGGGCGGCGCCGGCATGCGCGCCGCGATCGAGGCGGGGCCGCACGCGAGCACCGCGGTGATCTCGAAGCTCTACCCCACCCGCTCGCACACCGGTGCGGCCCAGGGCGGCATGGCGGCAGCGCTTGCCAACGTCGAGGAAGACAACTGGGAGTGGCATACCTACGACACCGTCAAGGGTGGCGACTACCTGGTTGACCAGGATGCCGCGGAGATTCTCGCGAAAGAGGCCATCGACGCGGTCATCGACCTCGAGAACATGGGCCTGCCCTTCAACCGCACGCCCGACGGCAAGATCGACCAGCGTCGCTTCGGCGGCCACACGCGTGAGCACGGCAAGGCTCCGGTGCGCCGCGCGTGCTACGCCGCCGACCGCACGGGTCACATGATCCTGCAGACCCTGTACCAGAACTGCGTCAGGCTCGGCATCAACTTCTTCAACGAGTACTACGTGCTCGACCTCGTGATGACGAAGGTGGACGGCGTCGACCAGCCCTCGGGCGTTGTCGCGTACGAACTCGCCACCGGAGTGCTTCACGTGTTCCAGGGCAAGGCGATCATCTTCGCCACGGGTGGCTTCGGAAAGATCTACAAGACCACGTCGAACGCCCACACGCTCACGGGCGACGGTGTCGGAATCATCTGGCGCAAGGGTCTTCCCCTTGAAGACATGGAATTCTTCCAGTTCCACCCCACCGGCCTGGCTGGCCTCGGCATCCTGCTCTCCGAAGCCGCTCGAGGCGAGGGCGCGATCCTGCGCAACGCCCAGGGCGAGCGCTTCATGGAGCGCTACACCCCGACGCTCAAAGACCTCGCGCCGCGCGACATCGTCGCACGTTCGATGGCACTCGAGGTGCGCGAGGGTCGCGGTGCCGGTCCCGACAAGGACTACCTGTACCTCGACATCACCCACCTCGAGCCCGCCGTCATCGACGAGAAGCTGCCCGACATTACGGAGTTCGCCCGCACCTACCTCGGTGTCGAGCCCTACACCGAGCCCGTGCCCGTGCTGCCGACCGCGCACTACGCCATGGGCGGCATCCCCACCAACGTCAACGCCGAGGTGCTGCGCAACAACACCGAGACCGTCAACGGCCTGTATGCCGCGGGCGAGTGCGCGTGCGTTTCGGTGCACGGCTCGAACCGCCTTGGCACCAACTCACTGCTCGACATCAACGTGTTCGGCAAGCGCGCCGGCAAGAACGCTGTCGAGTACGTGAAGGATGCGCCGTGGGTGCCGCTACCGGAGAACCCTGCCGCGGGCGTGCAGAAGATTCTCGACATGGTTCGATCGGGCGACGGTACCGAGCGCATCGCAGTCATCCGCAAGGAGCTGCAGGACTCGATGGACCGCAACGCGCAGATCTTCCGCACCGATGAGAGCCTCGAAGAGGTCACTCACCTCATCGAGAAGCTGCGGGCGCGCTACAAGAACATTCAGCTGCAAGACAAGGGCAAGCGGTTCAACACCGACCTGCTCGAGGCCGTTGAACTGGGCTTCCTGCTCGATCTGGCCGAGGTGCTCGTCTACTCCGCTCGCTCTCGCAAGGAGAGCCGCGGTGGCCACATGCGCGAGGACTACCCCGAGCGCGACGACAAGAACTTCCTCGTGCACACGATGGCGTACCTCGTTGGTGACCCCGAGTCCGAGGATGCCGGCGACCACATCAAGCTCGACTGGAAGCCGGTCGTGATTACGAACTACCCGCCGATGGAGAGAAAGTACTGATGTCGACCGCCGTAATGGAAGCTCCCGCCGGCCAGCCTGACGTTCCCGAGGTCATCCCGACCTTCACTGCGACGCTCATCATTCGTCGCTTTGATCCCGAGGTAGACGACGAGCCGCGCTGGCAGGACTTCGATGTCGAGCTGCGCGGCACCGACCGCGTGCTCGATGCGCTGCACAAGATCAAGTGGGAGCAGGATGGCTCTCTGACCTTCCGTCGCTCGTGCGCGCACGGTGTCTGCGGTTCCGACGCCATGCGCATCAACGGGCGCAACCGCCTCGCGTGCAAGACCCTGATCAAGGATCTGGATATTTCCCAGCCGATCTACGTCGAAGCCATCAAGGGACTCCCCCTCGAGAAAGACCTCATCGTCGACATGGAGCCGTTCTTCGACTCCTTCAAGTCGGTCAACCCCTTCCTCATGGCGATCACCCCGCCGGCGAAGGGCAAGGAGCGCACGCAGTCCCCCGTGGAGCGCGCACGTTTCGATGACACCACCAAGTGCATCCTGTGTGCTGCGTGCACGTCGAGCTGCCCCGTGTTCTGGACCGATGGGCAGTACTTCGGCCCCGCCGCGATCGTCAACGCGCACCGCTTCATCTTCGACTCCCGCGACGAGGGCGCGCAGGTGCGCCTCGACATCCTCAACGACAAAGAGGGTGTGTGGCGTTGCCGCACGACCTTCAACTGCACCGACGCCTGCCCTCGTGGCATCCAGGTCACGCAGGCGATCGCCGAGGTCAAGCAGGCGATTCTGCGGGGCAAGCCGTAAGCAAGTAAACTTTTCTTGACACGATGTATGCCACGCTTTACATTTAAGCCATGTCATACGAAGAAAAGGGCACGTGGGTCTACCTCGTCGGCACGATCGGTGTGTACGCCGCGTACGTCATCTATGTGCTGAGCCAGGGCGTCGCCCTGCCGATCAGCAACTGGATCTGGCCGCTTGTCATCAGCATCGGCGCCGGCATTGTCGTGGGAATTGTGCTGCGCATCCTGGTCGAGATCGTCATCCCGAGTGAGAGCTACAAGGCCGATGCGCGAGACAAGGGTGTCGGCCGACGCGGGGATGCCGCGGGCAACTGGCTCATCATTGCAGGGGCCCTCGGCGGCCTCGTGCTGGCTCTCCTCGCCCAGGACTACTTCTGGATCGCGAACGTGATCTACCTCGGCTTCGTGCTGTCGGCGGTCATGTCATCCATCGTCAAGATCGCCGCTTACCGCGGGGTCGTGCAGCCGTGGTGAAGCCGACGAAGGTAACCAACAGCATCCGCTCGCTCAGGTTCGCGCACGCGGAAATGACCCAGGCCGACCTCGCCGAGCGCATCGGGGTAACGCGCCAGACCGTGATCGCGATCGAGCAGGGTCGCTATTCACCGTCGCTGGAGATGGCGTTCCAGATTGCACAGGTGTTTGGCGTGCCACTCGACGACGTCTTCCAGTACCCGTCTAACCAATAACGGTCACGCTCACCTCGGAGCCACCGCTGCTGAGCGAGAGCGGCTGGATGAGCGCGTTAATGAGCTCGTCGAGGGAGCCGAGAACACCGCCGAGTGGTCCCACCTCGACGAGACTCGCGAGGTAACTGCGGTCCACCGTCTGCACGAGGTCGAGCGAGTCAAGTCCGCTGGGCAACGCCGTTACCGAGATTGCAAATGAGCCGTCGGGGTTGACCGTACTGGTTGCGTAGACCTGCCCCGCCGCTTCGAGCGACAGGTGCGCGCCTGGGGTTCCGGTGCCGAATAGATCGAGCGAGACGGAGGTATCGGCGATCGGCTCAGCGACCGCGTCGAGCACCTCACCCACATCATCAATTGTCTCCGCGAGGCCTTCGACAGTGCCGTCGAGAACGGCACTCGGGATGTTCGCGGGATCGTCAGGCGCGGGACCGCTGCTGGGCAGCGCGGTCGGAAGCGGAGCAACCGGGGTGACGGCAGACGCGTCTGGCAGCGGGTCGGGAGCGACCGAGGTGCTCGTCGGATACGCGAGAGGAACGTCGTGAGCCGGGGTGAAGGCAACGGCACTTCCACCCACCGCCACCGCGACGGCGAGTGCGCCAACGAGTACTGCGGGAGCTGTGACGCTGGCTGCCCCGGCGACTCCGACCGCGGCAGTCGAGGCGGCAATCGACGCCGGAACGGCAGGAACGGCCGCGCTCGTCGCCGCGGTCGCCGCGGACGATCCGCTCAAGGACGCGAGCATGGCCCCGCCCGCTACTCCCCCCAGCAAGATGGGAAGCATCACAAGGGCCAGGCGCGAGCCGACCTCCTCGACCTCCTCGCTGATGATGGAGCACTTCGCGCACGTGACGAGGTGAAACGCCAGCCGCTCACTATCCCGGGGAGTCAGGGCGTGCCGGGCGTGGTCGCCCATGTGCGTGAGCGCCCACTGGCATTCACCGGATGCCGCGGCATCCGAGACATGTGCCTGCAGCCACGCCTTACGCAATCCTTCGCGAGCACGATACGACAGTGCCGCAACGGCATTCGCTGTCATGCCGAGCAAGGGGGCCACCTCGTGGGGGTCGAGCCCCTCCACCTCGGTGTACCAGAGCACGGATTGCCAGCGCTCGGGCAGGCTGCGGAACGCCCGAGCGGTCAGGGTGCGGTCGAGGGCTGTGGAGATGGGGTCGTCGACCGTCGCGGGATCACTGAACTCGTCAATATCGTCAACCTGTACGTCGCGGGATGCGGCCCCCCAGGTCGAAGCGAGGTTGCGGATGCTCGTGTAGAGGTAGGGGCGGAAGGCGCCCGTGGGCCCGCCGCCCGCCAACACCGTCTTGTAGATGCGAGTGAAGGCCTCGGACACGAGGTCGTCCGCATCGAGTGACGACGTGAACTGGTGGGCAACGCGCACCCCGGCCTGGTAGTGGCGACGCCACAACTCCGCAAACGCGCGCTGGTCTCCCCCACGCGCGCTCTCAACGAGAGCCGCGTCTGACGCCGCGTGATTCCCCTTTTTCCCCTGCATCCCCCGCCCCGTTTCCCTCATGCATAGAGAGACAGACAACTCTGTCTACTATGACGGGGATCGGGCGAAAATGATACGGGTGCACCCGGATCGGGTGATCAGGCGGCGTGCGCGGCAGCTCTCGCGGCCGCGGCCGTCGGCGCGGCAAGTGCTGCGGCGGCCTTGGCCCTGGCCTGGTCGAGGGTCACGGTAGCAAGCTCGGCACGCACGTCGGCGAGGGCCGCGGGCGTCATCGACAGGGTCGTTGCGCCGAGGCCGACGAGCACGACGGCGAGCTGCGGGTCGGCCGCGGCCTCACCGCAGATTCCCACGCCCTTGCCTGCGGCCGCCCCGGCGTCGCCGAGCAGCTTGACGAGCCTGAGCACTGCCGGATGCCACGGATCCTGGTAGCTCGCAACGGAGCCGAGCATCCGGTCTGCCGCGAGCGTGTACTGCGTGAGGTCGTTGGTGCCGATCGAGACGAAATCAGCGGATGCCAGCACCTGGTCGGCCATGACGGCGAGCGACGGCACCTCGGCCATGACACCGACGGTCTTGAGCCCGAGGGCCTTTCCGAGCTTGACGAAGTAGTTGGTCTCTTCGGCATCGGCCACCATGGGCGCCATGACCCAGAGGTCGGCCTCGGTGGCATCCTGCGCGCCCTTGAGGGCCGTGAGCTGGTCGAGCAGGATCTGCTCGCTCGCCCGCAGCGCACGCAACCCGCGGAGCCCGAGCGCCGGGTTCTCTTCGTGCGCTGCGTTGAGGAAGCTCAGCGGCTTGTCGGCTCCCGCGTCGAGCGCGCGCACCACCACCTTCTTGCCGGGGAAGTACGACAGCAATTCGGTGTACTTCTCCTGCTGCTCCGCGACCGTCGGAGCGGTCTTCGAGTCGAGGAAGAGAAACTCGGTGCGGAACAGACCGACACCCTCGGCTCCGAGCGCGACGGCCTCGGGGCCATCCTTCGGTGAACCGACATTGGCCAGCAACGGAACCTTCGTGCCATCAGAGAGGGCGCCGTCGACGATCGGGATCGTGGATGCGGCAGCACGAGCGTCAATGCGACCCTGGGCGTCGGCCAAAGCCGCCTCGGTCGGGTCACTCGTGACGAGACCCGCCGCGGCATCGACGATCACGACGGTGCCATCGGTGAGGTCGAGTGCGTTGGTCACGCCGACGATCGCGGGGATCGACTTGGAACGCGCGAGGATCGCCGTGTGACTCGTGGGCCCACCATCGCGAGTGATGAGGCCGAGCACCTTCTCGAGATCGAGCAGGGCGGTGTCTGCTGGTGCGAGATCCGTCGCCACCAGAATGAACGGGGTGTCGCTCGTGGGCACGCCGGGGGCGGGGACTCCGCGAAGGTGCGCGATGATGCGCTGGGCCACGTCCCCGAGGTCGGTGGCGCGCTCCGCCATGTATCCGCCCATCGAGATGAGGATGTCCTGGAAGGCCGCGAACGCCTCAAACACGGCCCGCTCGCCCGATTTGCCGGACTCGATGCGAGCCTTCACGTCGTCGGAGAGCGTGGGGTCCTGCGCCATCATCGACGCGGCGTCGAGCACGTCCTTGGCCTCGCCACCGGCCTTCTCGCCCTTCGCGGCAAGCTCGGCCGCCACCGCGGTGAGAGAAGCCTGCACCGTTGCGTACTCGGCTGCGGCGTCTCCGCCGTGCGCTGCATCGGCGGGCTCGGGCAGGGGGTCGGGCATCCTGAGGATCGGACCCATCGCGATTCCGCGGCCGACGCCAACTCCGTGCAATTCCATGTGGTAATTCCTCTCCATCGAATCCCTACCCCACGGACCGCCGATTCTAGCGAATCGTCGGTAACCGGTGGTTGGGGCCCAGCCCGCAGTAAGCCTAGCTAGGGTGAAGGGATGACGCTGAAACAACGAATTGACGACACCGTCGCGCGCGTCATGAAGCTCAAGCCCGTGCGGGTGTTCACGGCCTACACGTCGCGGCGCGGCCCCCTCCTGTCGGCGGGCCTCTCGTACCAGTCGATCTTTGCGGTGTTCGCCGCCATTTGGGTGGGATTCGCGATCGCGGGGTCGGTCATCCGCTCGCGACCGGAGCTGCAGCAGGCGCTGTTTGACCTGCTCGAGACCAACGTTCCCGGACTCATCGACGATGGGAGTGGAACTGGGGCGATCAATCCCGACGATCTCTTCCAGTCGGGTGTGCTCGGGTGGACCGGTCTCATCGCCGCAGTCGTGCTCCTGTTCACGGCCCTGGGGTGGCTCGCCTCGGGTCGTGACGCGGTGCGGGCGATGTTTGGCATGCCTGGCGCCGAGGCCAATCTGCTGGTCCAGTGGCTCAAAGACCTGGGGCTCGCTGTGGCGTTCGGAGCGGCCATCCTGCTCTCGGCCGTGCTCTCGGTGATTTCCAACTCTGCACTCGGCTGGTTCTTTGACACGCTGGGCATCGATGAGCGATCGGATGCCGCGTATTGGCTCGGCCGGGTTGTCGGCATCCTGCTTGTACTCGTGCTCGATACCGTGACGCTCGCGATCTTCTACCGCGTGGTGTCGTCGATCGCGATCCCGTTCCGCCTGCTTGCGCAGGGCACGATTCTCGCGGCAGTGGCCCTCGGTGTGCTCAAGATCCTCGGGCAGTCCCTGCTGGGAGGCGCCACGAACAATCCCCTGCTGGCCTCGTTCGCCGTGATCATCGGCCTGCTGATCTGGTTCAACCTCATCTGCCAGGTGATCCTCATCGGCGCCGCCTGGATCGCCGTGGGAGCGGCAGACCGCGATCTCACGCTTGCCGGTCGCAAGAAGCGCGCGAAGAAGGTCAGTGCCGCTGGATAGGCTCGCCTCATGCGTGTTGCTTCAGTAAATACCAACGGCGTTCGCGCCTCGTTCCGCAAGGGCATGGGCGACTGGCTCGATGCCCGTGGCGTCGACATTCTTGCGATGCAGGAGGTTCGAGCATCCACCGAAGACCTGGAGAACCTGCTCGGCAGCGAGTGGGACATCCTGCACGACGCGGCCACCGCCAAGGGTCGTGCTGGCGTCGCCATCGCATCACGGGGGGCCGCGTCGATCCACCGCGTCGCCCTCGGTGCCGACGACTTCGACAGTGCCGGCCGCTGGCTTGAGGCCGACTACTCGGTGGGCGATCGCATCGTCACCGTCGTCTCCGCCTACGTGCACTCGGGCGAGGTCAACACTCCCAAGCAGGTGGAAAAGTACAAGTTTCTCGACGCGATGACGACGCGCCTTCCCGAACTGCAGGCACACTCGCCGCTTGCCGTCGTGGTCGGCGACCTCAACGTGGGGCACCGCGAGCTCGACATCAAGAACTGGCGCGGAAATCGCAAGAATGCGGGCTTCCTGCCCGAAGAGCGCGCCTACTTCGACCGGTTCTTCGACGAATTCGGTTGGGTCGACGTCGGCCGCCGATTCCATGGCGAGGTCGAAGGCCCGTACACGTGGTGGTCGCAGCGCGGAAAGGCATTCGACACCGACACGGGTTGGCGCATCGACTACCAGCTCGCGACACCAGAGCTCGCCGCGACCGTCACCAACTACACGGTCGACCGAGCCGAGGCCTACGACAAGCGGTGGAGCGACCATGCGCCTGTGGTCGTCGACTACGCGGTGTAGCGCCGCGATCTGAGAGACTGGGCGGATGACCAAGCCCCGCCTGTTCTCTGGAATGCAGCCCTCTGCCGAATCGCTCCACCTCGGCAACTACATGGGTGCGCTGCTGCAGTGGCGCGAGATGCAGGTCACGCACGACGCCGTGTTCTGTGTGGTCGACCTGCATGCGATCACCGTGCCGCAAGATCCGAAGCTCTTGCGGGAGCAGACTCGACGCACGGCCGCCCAGTACATTGCCGCGGGCATCGACCCGTCGATGTCGACCTTGTTCGTGCAGTCACAGGTTGCCGCGCATCCGCAGCTCGCCTGGGTGCTCAACACGATCACGGGCTTCGGCGAGGCCAGCCGTATGACCCAGTTCAAAGACAAGTCGGCGAAGCAGGGCGCGGATTCGGCCTCGTGGGCCTCTTCACGTACCCGATCCTGCAGGCAGCCGACATCCTGCTGTATGACGCGGCCGTCGTTCCTGTGGGCGAAGACCAGCGCCAGCACATCGAACTCACGCGCGACCTCGCGGGCCGATTCAATTCGCGCTTTGGCGAGACCTTCGTCGTGCCCGAGGTGCAGATCCTCAAGGAGACGGCGAAGGTTTACGACTTGCAGGAGCCGAACGCCAAGATGAGCAAGTCGGCGGCGAGCGAGTCGGGCGTGCTCTGGTTGCTCGACGAACCGTCGAAGACCGCGAAGAAGATCAAGTCGGCGGTGACGGATGACACCCGCGAGGTGCGCTTCGACCGCGAGAACAAGGCGGGCGTCTCGAACCTGCTCACGATTCATTCGGTGCTCTCCGGGCGCGCCGTCGCCGACCTGGAAGTCGAGTTCGAGGGTCGCGGGTACGGCGACCTGAAGGGCGTCGTCGCGGAGGTCGTGACAGAGGAGTTCGCGCCCATCCGCGCTCGCGCTCTCGAACTGCTCGCCGACCCCGCCGAACTCGACCGGATCCTGACGGCCAACGCCGACCGAGCCGCCGAGATCGCGGATGCGACGCTCGCGCGGGTCTACGACCGCGTCGGCTTTCTTCCGCGCCGCTGATGCAGCCGGTGGAGCTGCGCACGGCGCGACTGGTGCTCGACCAGCCGCAGCACCGTGATCACTCCCTCGTCGTCGAGTATTGCCGTGACCCGGTGTTCGAGACGTTCATGACGCTTCCGTGGCCGTACGAAGACACGCACGCGGACTACTTCATTCTGCAGCTCGCGCCGGGCGGCTGGGCGGCGGAGACCGAGTTCACGTGGGCTTTGAGGTATGCCGATACCGGTCCCCTGCTGGGCGTGATCGGCTACCGAGTCGCAACGAGCGACATCGGCTACTGGCTGGGATCTCCGCATCGCGGGCTCGGGCTGATGCCGGAGGCGGTCGGCGCGGTGACCCAGTGGCTCTTCGAGAACGGCGTCGACTCGGTCAGCTGGGAATGCGTCGTCGGCAATGCCGCCTCGGTCGCCGTCGCACGCAAGGCCGGATTCACATACACCGGTGAGCGGCCGAGCGGACTGGCCTTTCGCGACGGCAGCAACCCGCTCGCGTGGCACGGCGTGCTGCGGGCGGGCGACAGCCGCGAGCCACAGCCCGGCTGGCCCGCGTGACGCCCGCGCAGATTCGAGTCGCCCTGTTCGACCTCGACGAGACCCTCTTCGCTCATCGCGACGCGGTGCGGGCGGGAATCGCCGACGTGCTGGCGCGCGACTACCCGGCGCTCGACGCGGCCTCCCACCAGGACCGCTGGGACGATCTCGAGGAACACCACTACACGCGGTACCTCACGGGAGAGCTCGACTATCTGGGGCAGCGGCGGGCGCGGGCTCGCGGATTTCTCGAGCCGTTTGGCGTGACCCTTGACGACGCCGCCGCCGAGCAGTGGTTCGAGGACTACCTGCACGGCTACCGCTCGGCGTGGACGTTGTTCGCGGACACCCTCCCGTGCCTTGACGCGTTGGCGGCGGCGGGCATCCGGGTCGGAATCATCACGAATGGTGAACTCGACTTTCAGCTCGCGAAGATCGTTTCGACGGGTCTTGACGGGCGGTTCGAGCACATCGTCGCGAGCGGAGAACTCGGAATCACCAAGCCCGACGCGCGCATCTTCGAGCACGCCTGCTCGCTGTTCGAGGTGGCGACGGGCGATGCCCTCTACGTGGGCGACCGGCTCGGCACCGATGCACTCGGATCCGCGTCGGCAGGTCTGACGGGAGTCTGGCTCGACCGGGATTCGGCGGCGACAGCCGACGAACTCGCTGCGGCGGCGAGCGCGGGCGTGCGAGTCATCCACACCCTCGCCGACCTGCACTGAAGATGACCGCGCGGTGCGTTGTTATCGCCGCGCCCCGCGTGCCGACCGCAGTGATGACACAGCACCGCGGTGATGGGAATAGTTGCGGGGCATATGCGTTGAGTACACTCGTAAGTAGTAATACGTGCTCCGGGGTCGGTGAAAGTCCGAACCGGCGGTTATAGTCCGCGAGCGTGGCGGCGCCCTAGAAAGCGCAGTCAGGTTGACCTGGTGAAATTCCGGGACCGACGGTAATGAGGTCGCAAGACTTCTCAGTCCGGATGGGAGGAAGCACGGGTTGTTTGGCGACGCCATTCAGCCGGTCGTCACGACCGTTAAGCCCGGAGTCCGTCTTTCGAGACCAAGGACACCGGATGACCGCCCCAGAGCCGAGCACAACGGCACAGTACGAGACCGCCATGCGTCGTGCTCTGGAGCTTGCAAGCCGGGGCCCTCTCACGGGAGGCAACCCGCAGGTTGGCTGCGTGCTGATCAATGCCGACGGCGAGATCGTCGCGGAGGGCTGGCACCGCGGGGCGGGAACGCCCCATGCCGAGGTCGATGCGCTCTCGAAAGTCGCCGATGCGCGCGGCCTCACGGCCGTGGTCACGCTCGAGCCCTGCAACCACACCGGTCGCACCGGCCCGTGCAGTGTCGCCCTGATCAACGCCGGCGTCGAGCGCGTGGTCTACTCGGTCGCTGACCCGAGCCCCGTTGCCGGTGGAGGCAGCGAGCGCCTGCGCGCGGCAGGCATCGAGACGATTTCGGGTGTGGGCGCGGCGGCGACCACCGATTTCCTGCACGCCTGGCTTACGGCCACTCGTCTCGGTCGCCCGTACATCACGGTCAAGTGGGCGGCGAGCCTCGACGGTCGTGCCGCCGCGGCGGATGGCACGAGCCAGTGGATCACGGGAACCGCGAGCCGCCAGCGCGTGCACGAGCAGCGAGCACAGTCCGACGCCATCGTCGTGGGCACCGGCACGGTGCTCGCAGACGACCCGACTCTCACTGCGCGCGGAGACGGCGGAGAGCTGCTCGAGCACCAGCCCCTGCCGGTCGTGATCGGCGAGCGCGCTGTTCCCGCAACGGCGCGACTGCGCGAGCGCGAGTTCGTCGAGGCCGGCACTCGTGACCTCACGGCGGTGCTCGCGAACCTGTTCGGCCGCGACATCCGCCGCGTCTACGTCGAAGGCGGCCCGACGCTCGCCAGCGCGTTTATCGCCGAGGGCCTTGTCGACGAATACGCCATCTATCTGGCACCCAAACTCATCGGCGGGCCCGGGCTCGCCGTCGGCAACATCGGCGTGGGCAGCATCAGCGACGCACGCGAGTTGCACATCACTGGCGTCGAGAGCCTCGGCGAGGACATCCTCATCACCGCTCGCCCCGTCTCGACAATCGAGGAGTTGTAAATGTTCACCGGAATCATCGAAGAACTCGGCGAGGTCGTCGCCTGGCAACAGGGCACCGACGCCGCACGCATCACGGTACGCGCGCCGCTCGCCGTCGGCGACGCCCAGCACGGCGACTCGATCTCTGTCAGCGGCGTGTGCCTCACGGTCGTCGATCAGGGGCCCGACTGGTTCACGGCCGACGTCATGAAGATGACGACCGACATGTCGACCCTCGGCAGCCTCACCCCGGGCGCGCTCGTCAATATCGAGCGCGCGGCCCAGGTGGGCGACCGGTTGGGCGGCCACATCGTGCAGGGCCACATCGATGGCACCGCGACGGTGCTGAGCATCGAAGACGGCAGCGCGTGGCGCGTCGTGCGCTTCAGCCTTGCGCCGGATGTTGCGCCGCTCGTGGCCCGCAAGGGCTCCATCGCTGTCGACGGCATCTCCCTCACCGTGAGTGCGGTGGGGCGCGACTGGTTCGAGGTGTCACTCATCCCAGAGACGCTCTCCGCCACCACGCTCGGCGGCAAAGCCGTCGGCGACACGGTCAACATCGAGACCGACATCCTTGCGCGCCACGTCGCGCGCATGGCGGAGTTCTCGGATTCTTCACGCTCTACCCACGGAAGGAGCGAGTCATGAGCCTCGCTAACATCCCCGCAGCACTCGAAGCCCTCAGAACGGGGCGGCCCGTGATAGTTGTCGACAACGAGAGCCGCGAGAACGAGGGCGACATCATCATTGCTGCCCAGACAGCCACGCAGGAGAATCTCGCGTGGATGATCCGCCACACCTCTGGCTTCATTTGCGCACCGATGACGAACGAGCTCGCCGACCGCCTCGAGCTGCCCTACATGGTTGCCGACAACCAGGACCCTCTTGGCACGGCGTACACGATCACCGTTGACGCCGCAGACCGCCTCAGCACAGGCATCAGCGCGGCGGACCGCGCCCACACCCTGCGCGTGCTCGCCGACGTCAACTCGACGCCCGCGAGCCTGACCCGCCCGGGTCACATGATCCCGCTGCGCGCGGTCGAGGGCGGCGTGCGCGAGCGCCCCGGCCACACCGAGGCGACGATCGACCTGCTCAAGCTCGCCGGGCTCATCCCCGTGGGCGCCATCGGCGAAATCGTCGGCGATGACGGCGAGATGATGCGACTGCCGCAGCTGATCGAGTTCGGCGAGGCGAGCGACGTGCCGGTCGTGACCATCGCGGCGCTGATCGACTACCTGCAGGAGTGGCACTGCGACTCCGAGATTCCCGTCGCCGTTGAGATCCCCGAGACCTCTCGTGTGATCTTCGAGGTGGAGACCAACGTGCCCACCGAGCATGGCATGTTCCGCTTCCGCGCTTACCGCGACCGCAAGACGGGCGCCGACCACCTCGCCATCATCAAGGGCGACCCGAAGAACGGCACCCTCGTGCGCGTGCACTCGGAGTGCCTGACGGGCGAGGTGTTCGATTCCGAGAAGTGCGAGTGTGGCCCACAGCTGGATGCTGCTCTCGAGGCCATCCAGAAGGATGGCGGCATCGTGATCTACATGCGTGGGCACGAGGGTCGCGGCATCGGCCTCATCAACAAGCTCAAGGCCTACCGCCTGCAGGAGGACGGGCTCGACACGCTCGACGCCAACCTAGCCCTCGGCTTTCCGGCCGACGGTCGCGACTACGGCGCAGCCGTGGCGATCCTCGAAGACCTCGGGGTCTCTGAGGTGCGCGTCATCACCAACAACCCCGAGAAGCTCCGCCAACTCGGCGAACGCGGCGTCACGATCCTCGAGCGGGTTCCGCTCGTGGTGGGCGTCGGCGAATACAACGAGGCCTACCTCGAAGCCAAGCGTGACCGCATGGGTCACGTTCTCCCCGATTCATCCACCCTCGACGCCCAGGTGCTGTCGGGACAGAAAGGACAGCTCTCATGAGCGGCGCAGGATCCCCCACAATCAAGGCTGACGGCAGCGGACTGAAAATCACCATCGTTGCCGGCCAATGGCACGAAGAGATCACCAACGGCCTGCTCGCGGGAGCTCGTCGCGCCCTCGCCGAGTCGGGTGCCGAGGTCACCGAGGTTCGGGTGCCCGGAAGCTTCGAGCTGCCCGTCGCCAGCAAGGCCGCGCTCGAGGCCGGCGCAGACGCCGTCGTTGCCCTCGGCGTCATCATCCGCGGGGGCACTCCGCACTTCGAGTACGTGTCGGATGCCGCGACGTCAGGCCTCACGCAGGTGTCGATTCTCACCGGCAAGCCGGTGGGTTTTGGAGTTCTGACGCTGGATGACGAGCAGCAGGGGCTGGACCGCGCGGGCCTGCCCGGATCGAAGGAAGACAAGGGCGCGGAAGCGGCAGAAGCCGCGGTTGCGACTGCCCTCGTTTTGCGCGGTATTAACGCCCTGTAACCGCTAATCTGAGCCGGTGACCGCACCGACGCTCCCTCCTGCCTTTACGCCCTTCGCCGAACCCAAGAGGAAGGTGACAGCGGGCTGGATCGCGCTGTTCGCCACCGCCTGGCTCGGCATCTGGATGGCACAGCTCACGCCAGTGCAGCTGTTGCTCCCCCAGCAGATCGACGAGCTGCTCAACGCGACGCGCGCCGCCGGCACTCCCGTGCTCGCCACGGACTGGATCGGCAGTGTCGTCGCGTTTGGCATCATCTCGGGCATCGCGGGCGCCTGTGCGCTCATCACCTACCCGCTGACGGGCGCGCTCTCCGACCGTACGACGGGAAAGTTCGGCCGTCGTCGGCCGTGGATCCTGATCGGCACGCTCGTCTTTGCCATCTCCCTCATCGTGCTCGGACTGCAGACCACGATGGTCGGCGTTGGCATCTCCTGGTCGCTCGCGATCGTGGGTTTCTGCATGGTGACCGCGGCCATCACCGCGACGATCTCCGACCAGGTGCCCGTCGAGCAGCGCGGGTTCGTGTCGGGCTGGGTATCCGCGCCCCAGGCCATTGGCACGGTGCTGGGCATCATCCTTGTGCTCACGCTCGGTCTCAGCCTCATTTTCGGGTACGTCGTGATGGCGATCGCGCTCGTGCTGCTCGTGCTGCCGTTCCTCCTGCTCGTCAAAGACGAGGTGCTGCCGCGGGTGCTGCGACCGAAGTTCAGCCTGGGCATCCTCATCAAGGGGTTCTGGATCAACCCGGTCAAGTACCCCGACTTCGGCTGGACGCTGCTGGGCAGAATTCTCGTGAACCTGGGCAACGCGCTGGGCACGACACTGCTGCTGTACTTCATCATGTTCGGGCTCAATCGGCCCGAAACGGCCGAAGACGACCTGCTCACCCTCACGGTCGTCTACCTCGTGTTCTTCATCATCGCGGCACTCGGATTCGGCAAGCTCAGCGACCGGATCGGGCAGCGCAAGCCCTTCGTCTACGCGGCCGCGTACCTGCAGGCCCTCGCGGCGCTGCTGCTGGCGTTCATCCCCGATTTCTCGATCGCCATGATCGGCGCCGCACTTCTCGGTCTCGGCTACGGCTGCTTTATGGCCGTCGACCAGGCGCTCGCAACGCAGGTGCTGCCCGACTCGCACACGCGCGGAAAGGACCTCGGCATCATGAACATCGCCACGGCCGTTCCCCAGGCCGTGGCGCCCCTGCTCGGTGCATTCATCGTCGCGTGGCTCACGGGCTTCACCGGCCTGTTTGTCGCCTCCGCCGTCATGGCAACGCTCGGTGGACTGGCAATCCTGCCGATCAAGAGCGTTCGCTAGTCGAGGAAGAGCGCCTTCAGGCGCCGAGTGGTGAAGACGAGTCCGATCGCGATCATCACCAGGAAGTAGAGCAAGTGGCCCAGCATGGCCACGCTGAGCGCGCCGGTCGTGAGCCCGCGCACCAGTTCGACGCCGTGCCACAACGGGAGTGCCTGGACGATCCATTGGATCGGCTCGGGATAAACCGTGATGGGGTAGAACGTGGCTGAGAACAGGAACATCGGAAGCATCACGAACTGGATCCAGTCCATCTGCTGAAACGTCTTGAGATAGCTCGTGATGCCCATGCCGAGCGAAGCGAATCCAAACGCGATGATGAGGATCGCCGGCAGGGCGAGCACGGCGCTCCAGGCCAGGTTGAGCCCGAGCACCTGCATCACCAGGAGGAAGGTGGTGCCGTACGCGGCGCCGCGCAGGAGCGCGAGCGAGATCTCGCCGAGCGCAACATCCAATGGCCCGAGGCTGGTCGCGAGCATGCCTTGATAGAGCTTGCCGAAGTGCATCTTGAAAAAGACGTTCCACGTCGAGTCGTAGATGGCGCCGTTCATGGCCGACACGGCGAGCAGGGCCGGTGCAATGAACGCTGCGTACGGGATGACGTTGCCTGCGGCATCCGTGACGCCCTCGATGTAGCTGCCGAGGCCGATACCGAGCGCCAGCAGGTAGAACACGGGCTCGAATACACCCGTGAGCACGATGATCCAGTTGGTGCTGCGCGTGGCAAGCAGGCCACGACCCACGACTGAGCGCGCGTTGCCCGCGTAGAGCGCCTTGAGGCCGCCGCCGGTGGTGGGCGCCTTGGTGATGGTGGTCACTTGTTGAGCCTCCGCGTCACGTTGCGCACGCACAACTGCCAGCCGAGGATTCCCAAGCCGACCAGATACAGCACATGCACGATGGTCAGCCAGATGGGTTCGGTGGGCCCGTACACGAACTGCCTGCCCAGCTCGCTCGCGTGCCAGAGCGGCGAGAGCCAGCCGATCCACTGAAGGAAGATCGGCAGCTGGGTGAGCGGGAACACCGTGCCACTGAAGAGGGTGAGCGGCAGCACGACCGTGCGCTGCAGAATGGCGAACTGGCCCCGGTCTTCCTGGATGGTGGCGGAGTACGCGGCGATGGGGGCAAACGCAAACCCCGCGAGCATGCCCGCGGCGATCGTGAGCACGCTCCAGCCCGGCTCGACGGCGCCGAAGGCGAGCATCATCAGGTAGTAAATGACCGCCGTAATGAGCATCCGGATGGCGATGAAGATCATGATTCCGTCGACGATCTGCCTGCCGGTGATGGGCGTCGCATTCATGCCGATGAAGGTGGGATTCCACTTGAGGCCGAGAAGAATGCCGAACGTGTATTCCTCCATCGCCACGAGGAGTGCGGCCGTCGCGAGAAGTGCGGGGGCGACGAACTGAAGATACGTGATGCCCGGCACGGGGCCGACGTTCTGGGTGATGAGGGTCGCGAGCCCGACGCCGAACGCGAAGAGGTACAGGAACGGCGTACCGATCGCGGTGGCAACAAGGGTGCCCGCATAGCCGCGCATGGCGCGGATCTTGTGCTCGGAGACGTACCACGCACCCCAGCGCTTCGACTTGGCCGCCGTCTGGGCGATCGACACGGTGCTCATTCGATCAGGCTCCGACCGGTGAGGCGCAGGAAGACATCTTCAAGGCTGGAGCGACGCACGAGACTCGTGATGGGTTCAAGACCCCGCCTGGTCACCTCGACGAGCGCCTCCTCGCCGCTGGGCGCGTAGATGAGGATGCGGTCGGGCAGCACTTCGAGTCGATCCCCGATGCCGGCAAGTTCGGTCGCCGCCGTCGCGTTGCGCTCCGAACCGAAACGCACCTCGAGCACCTCGCGACTGGAGTGCTCACGGATGAGCGCGGACGGCGCGCCCTCAGCCATGATGCGACCCTTGTCGACCACGACGAGGCGATCACACAGTTGCTCGGCCTCGTCCATATAGTGCGTGGTGAGCACGAGCGTGGTGCCCTGCTCTTTGAGCCGGAAAAGTCGGTCCCAGAGGATGTGGCGGGCCTGCGGGTCGAGACCCGTGGTCGGTTCATCCAGCAGCAGGATGCGCGGCTCGTTGATGAGGGCTCGCGCGATCGTGAGACGGCGCTTCATGCCGCCGCTCAGGTCGTCGACCTTCGCCTTCGCGCGATCGGCAAGCTGGGCGAATTCAAGTAGCTCGTCGGCGCGCTTGGCCACCTGGGCTCGAGGCAGGCCGAAATAGCGACCGTAGACCAGCAGGTTGTCGCGCACCCGCAGCTCGGTGTCGAGGTTGTCGGCCTGCGGCACGACCCCCAACTGCGATCGGATCTCGGGGCCGTTGTCATCCGGGTCGAGGCCAAGGATGCTCAGCTCGCCGCTCGTGCGAGTGGAGACGGCACCGACCATGCGCATGGTGGTGGACTTACCCGCCCCGTTGGGCCCGAGCAGCCCGAACGATTCCCCCGGCGCGACGTCGAATGAGATGCCGTCAACGGCCGCGAAATCTTTGTATTTCTTGGTGAGCGACGACGCTGTAATCACTGGTGCTGGCACGGTAAACGAGCCTAACCCGTGCCTACGACAGGGAAACATCCGGCTTGTGACCGATTTGTTCGGAACCACAGGAAAAGGACTGGGTGCGCGTAGACTCCAGCGCATGACCCCCTTGTGGGTGTCATGCCGAGGCTGGGGGCCACGTGCTGAACTCGTTGATGAATGCAGTACTGCACCCGATCGTGGCGCTCTGGGGGTTGGCATCCTCCTCGACGTGGTCGAAGCTGCCGCGGCCAACGGAGACCACGACTCAGGCCGCCGGCCCCGATGCCGATCGACTACTGCTGATCGGCAGCGGAATTGCCGTCGGCTATGGCACCAGCTCGCACGAGGTCAGCCTCGCGGGACACCTGGCCCGACGGCTTGCCGAGGCTACCGGTCGTGGCGTGTTCATGGACATCGAGACAAGCCCGCAATTGCTCTTGAAAGACACGGCGCAGATACTCGCGGGCCAGGAGCTAACTCGGTTCGATGCCATCATTCTCGCGTTCGGCGGATACGAGGTAGCGACTCTCCAGAGCCCCACCGTGTGGCGCCACGACCTCGACGCGGTGCTCGCCCTCATTGAATCCGGCACTGCCCACAATGATGTCTTCGTCGTCGGGATACCCCTCATCGATGGGCTCCCGCCGGTCTATGGCGGCGTCGTGCGGCGCCGCGTGGCTCAGTTGAACATCCAATCGGAACTAGCGTGCGCGAGTCACTTCGCTGCCACCTACGTCGAGGTCGCCACGTCGACAGAGGTCGAACGAGTGCGGGCGAGCGCCCGCAACCTCTTCGGTGTCGACATCGCCGCTGTGAACATCATCGATCGTGACCTTCAACGCGTGCAGGCAATCGTCGGGGCGCCCGGGCGCACCATCGCGCGGCAGGACTCCGTGTGTGATTTCACGATTCGCACCGCCGACCTGATGGTCGTAGAAGACCTTCGCGACGACACCAGGTTTAGCGAGAAGTATGGCGCCCGGACCGAGCCGGGAGCACGCTTCTACGCGGGGTACCCCATCGAGAGCCCCGGCGGCGAGCGCGTGGGTTCATTGTGCGTGTTCGACGCACAACCGAGGGTGTTCTCGGTCTCCGATGGGGTGCTGCTGCGCGAGCTCGCCCTGCGCGCACAGGCTCTCATGCGAGTACGGCACTGACTCTCCCCGGAGTACGAGAGCAGCCCGGCTCCGGGAGAGACTAGAGGTATGAGCACTGCCACCGATCGCCCGCGATCTCGTTCGCCCTTCTCTCGAGTCAAAGACGACGGTCCGCGCGCGAAGTTCAGCCAGCTGCTGCCCTATCTCACCGAGCATCGGCTCATCCTCGGCGTCGCGATCGCCCTCAGCATTGTCGGCGCGGCAGCATCGCTCGCCCAGCCCCTCGTCGTACAGCAGGTCATCAACGTCGTGCTCGCGGGCGATCCGCTCGGCTGGCTCGTCGGGGCGCTCATCGGGCTCGTCGTTCTGTCGGGTGTGCTCACCGGACTGCAGCACTACCTGCTGCAGCGCACGGGAACCTCGGTGGTGCTCTCCGCTCGGCGTCAGCTGGTGCGTCGCATGCTGCGCCTGCCGATCAGCGAGTTCGACACGCGACGCACGGGCGACCTCGTGTCGCGCGTGGGATCGGACACGACCCTGCTCTACGCCGTAATCACGCAGGGACTCGTCGACGCGATCGGCGGCTCCCTCATCTTCGTCGGCGCGCTCATCGCCATGCTCGTCATTGATCCCGTGCTGCTCGGGCTCACCGTGCTCGTGATCGGGGCATCGGTGGTCACCGTCGTGCTGCTCTCCGGTCGCATCCGCGTGGCCAGTCGCAAGCAGCAGGAGAAGGTCGGAGACCTGGCCGCTGCCGTGGAGCGGTCGCTCAGCGCGGTGCGCACGGTGCGAGCATCCAATGCCACCGACCGCGAGATCGCCGCCGTCGAGAAGGATGCCGAAGGCGCGTGGGTGCAGGGCCTCAAGGTCGCGAAGATCTCGGCCCTCGTTGTGCCGGTGTCGGCCATCGCACTCCAGGTCGCGCTGCTCGTGGTGCTCGGCGTGGGCGGGTTCCGCGTGGCGGATGGCTCGATCACGATCGCGAACCTCGTCACGTTCATCCTGTTCCTGTTCATGATGATCATGCCCCTTGGCCAGGCCTTCGGCGCGATCACCTCGGTCAACCAGGCGCTCGGCGCGCTCGGGCGCATCCAGGAAATCATCTCCCTGCCATCGGAAACCGACGGTGACTCGGCGATAACCGCAGTCGCCGCCACTGAGACCGATGCCGCAATCACCTTCGAGAACGTCTCCTTCACCTACCCGGAGGGCTCGGTCGTGGCGCAGGTGGAGGCCGAACTCGACGAACTCACGGGAGCCGTGTCGGCGAGCTCGACGCTCGACGCTGGCGATCGCACGGTGCTGCACGACGTGTCGTTCGAGGCCCCCAGGGGCCAGCGCACGGCTTTGGTGGGTCCCTCCGGGGCCGGCAAGAGCACGATTCTTGCGCTCATCGAACGGTTCTACGACCCGACCGGTGGGGTCGTGCGCTTCGGCGGGGTCGACATCCGCGGAATGGATCGTGTCGAACTGCGCTCCCAGATCGGGTACGTGGAACAGGATGCGCCCGTGCTCGCGGGCACGATCCGCCAGAACCTGCTGCTTGCAGCCCCGGATGCTACGGACGACGAGTGCATCGACGTGCTGCGCGCCGTGAACCTCACCGAGGTGCTTGAACGCAACCAGGCCGGACTCGACGCAGCGGTCGGCGAAGACGGCGTGATGCTCTCGGGCGGTGAGCGCCAGCGCCTCGCGATCGCGCGCACGTTGCTCGCGGCCCCGCCCATCCTGCTGCTCGACGAGTCCACGTCGTCCCTCGACGGCCTCAACGAGCAGATGCTGCGGGAAGCGATCGACGCTGTTGCGCAGAACCGAACGCTCATCGTGATCGCCCACCGCCTGTCGACCGTTGTCGACAGCGACCAGATCGTCGTGCTCGACCACGGGCGAGTCGTGGGCAAGGGAACCCACTCGGAGCTCGTGAAGTCGACCCCCCTCTACAAGGAGCTCGCCAAGCACCAGCTCCTCGTCTAGAGGAGTACGGTGTCGCCATGGAAGCAGGAACGAAAGACGACCCCTGGCAGCTGGTTACCGCGCCGGGGAGCTCGAACTACACGATGTACCGCGACGGTGACGAGCTTGTCTGCCAGGTCGGCTCCACCACGCTCAAGTACCAGGTGCGGGCGATCGAAGACCTGACCGCGTGGCTGCGCGAGCAGGGCGACTGGGTGCCGCTCGGCGCCGCCGATGAGAGCAAGCCCGCAGCCGAGGGCACCGTCGAAGCCTTCGGTCGCGACGAGAGCAATCCCGTGGGTGGCTGGTATGGCCTGCGTAAGGGCTATCGCGGGCGATTCGGCATGTATCTGCCGCCCCTGCTCGAGAAGCTCGGGGTTGTCGAACTCACGCACGATGCGCGCAACAACAGCGTGAGGGCTATTTAGCCAGCGCGTACATCGCGACGGCGGCCGTCGCCGCCACGTTGAGCGAATCGATGCCGTGGGCCATCGGAATCTGCACGACCGTGTCGGCGGCGGCGAGCGCCTCGGGCGTGAGCCCATCACCCTCGGCACCCAACACGAGGGCGACGCGGTCGGGCGCTGACGCCGCGAAGGTACGCAGCGAGACGGCATCGGGGGTCAGGGCAAGGGCCGCGATGTGGAATCCGGATGCCCGCAGCACCTCCCGCGCAGCACCCCACTCCCCCACGCGCGTCCACGGCACCTGGAGCACTGTGCCCATCGACACCCGGATGGACCGTCGATAGAACGGATCCGAACACCTCGGCGACACGAGCACCGCGTCGGCCCCGATCCCGGCCACCGATCGGAAGATGGCTCCGACGTTCGTGGGATCGGCGACGTTTTCGAGGATGACCACGCGCCGAGCATCCCGGAGTAGCGACTCAACACTCGGCAGGGCAGGACGATGCATTGCCGCGATGAGGCCGCGGTGCAGCAGGTACCCCGTGAGCTGCTCAAGTAGTTCAGACGGCCCCGAGAACACCGGCACCTCGGGCCCGACGAGGGCGACGGCCTCAGCCGTCGACCCGCCCAGGGCAAGCACCGAACGCGGAACATGCCCCGCGCGCAGCGCCCGCTCGAGCACGAGCGCACTCTCCGCAATGTAGAGGCCGTGTTCTGTGCCTTGCGCCTTCTTCAGGGCGACATCGGTCTGGTGCGAGTAGTCCGCGAGCCGGGGATCGTCGAGGGACTCGATCGGGATAACGCCCATGCGTCTAGCCCCCGAGCGCGCGCGCCATCACGTTCGCGATGGCGATACCGACGATCACGCCCGCGACGGCAAAGGCCGCCAGGGCGAGAACTGCATTGCGGCGCGACACGGCGCTCCTTCGAGAGGCTCAGGGAACGCTTAGGCGAACGGGTTGGGGGTGAGCACGTACTTGGTCTCGAGGTACTCATGGATGCCCTCGAAGCCGCCCTCGCGACCGACACCGGACTGCTTCGTGCCGCCGAACGGGGCGGCCGCGTTGGAGACGACCCCCACGTTGAGCCCCATCATTCCTGTGTTGAGGCTCTCGATGAGGCGCTGCCCGCGGGCGAGATCCTTCGTGAAGGCGTAGCTGACGAGGCCATACTCGGTGTCGTTTGCCTTGGCGACGGCATCCGCTTCGTCAGTGAAGGTCACGATCGACAGCACCGGGCCGAAGATCTCTTCACGCAGGATGTCGCTGCCCGCCGTCACTCCGGAGATGACGGTCGGCTCGTAGAAGCTGCCGTCACCCTCGACACGCTTGCCGCCCGTGAGAATAGTGGCGCCTCGCGTCACGGCATCCTGCACGAGCTCGTCGGCCTTGTCGACCGCGCCGTCGTTGATGAGGGGACCGATCGTGATGCCCTCGTCGGTGCCACGGCCGATCTTCATGGCCGATACCCGCTCGGTCACGCGGCGAGCGAACTCGTCGGCAACGGATTCGTGCACGATAAAACGGTTGGCTGCCGTGCAGGCCTGGCCGATGTTTCGGAACTTCGCGAGCATGGCGCCGTCGACCGCCTTGTCGAGGTCAGCGTCGTCGAACACGATGAACGGCGCGTTACCGCCGAGCTCCATCGACGTGCGCAGCACGCCCTGGGCCGCTTGTTTCATGAGCTGCTGGCCCACGGGGGTACTGCCCGTGAACGAGAGTTTGCGCAGGCGCGGATCGGCGATGATCGGCTCGGAGACGTCCCGCGACGTCGACGTCGTGAGCACGTTGACGACGCCCTTGGGCAGGCCCGCGTCTTCGAGAAGCTTCGCAAAGTACAGGGTCGTGAGCGGCGTGAGTTCGGCCGGTTTGATGATGCTCGTGCACCCGGCAGCGATCGCCGGTGCGATCTTGCGCGTTGCCATGGCGAGCGGGAAGTTCCACGGCGTGATGAGGAACGATGGTCCGACGGGAAGGTGGGTGACGATCATGCGACCCGTGCCCTCGGGGTTGGATCCGTACCGGCCCGTGATGCGCACGGCCTCCTCGCCAAACCAGCGCAGGAACTCGCCGCCGTAGGTGACCTCACCGCGGGCCTCCGCGAGCGGCTTGCCCATCTCGAGAGTCATGAGCAGCGCGAACTCGTCGGCGCGCTCCTGCAGCAGCTCCCATGCCTTGCGCAGGATCTCGCCGCGCACGCGCGGAGGGGTGGCCGCCCAGTCGGCCTGGGTGTCGGCAGCGGCATCCATCGCGCGCGCCGCATCTGCCACCGACGCGTCGGCGATTGTCTTTATGACCGCGCCCGTCGCAGGATCTTTCACCTCAATGTGACGACCCGATGTCGACTCCACCCATTCGCCGCCGATGAAGAGACGATCTGGCACCCGTGCCAGCAGTTCGGATTCGGTGATCACTTTTCTCCCTTGCTTGTGACAACTTCTGCGCCCTCCGCGGCCAATCGTTCGAGGGCGGCTGCGCTGGACTCGTCTGCGACCCCGGCGACGAGGTCACTCAGCACGCGAACCGCGCGGCCGGAGCCGAGGGCATCCAGAGCCGACGCAAGCACGCAGTAATCGGTCGCGATGCCAACAACGTCGACGTCGGTGATCTCAAGCTCATCGAGTGCTTCGTGCACGGTCTGGCCACTCTCGGTGACACCCTCGAAGATGGAGTACGCGGGCTTGCCCTGACCCTTCTGCACGTGCACATCGATCAGGCTGTTGTCGAGGGCCGGGTGATAGTCGGCACCGGGCGTGAAGGCGACACAGTGTACGGGCCAGGTGTCGACGAAATCGGGCGTCTCGTGAAAGTGCCCACCGTTGTCGTTGTGACCGTCGTGCCAGTCGCGCGAGGCAAACACCACGTCGTACTCCGCAGCATCCGACACCAGAAAGTCGGTGATGCCCCGTGCGACCGCCGCGCCTCCCTCAACACCAAGCGCACCGCCCTCGGTGAAGTCGTTTTGCACGTCAATGATGAACAGCGCCCTGGCCATGTCAGTCCTAGTGGTTGGAGAGGTTGTCGCCACACAGGAAGAATCCGGTGACTACGGAGTCCTGTGCTTCTTTCGCATCAGAGCTGATGCCGTCGCGAATCGAGGTGATCATGAATGACAGCGGCGTGCCGTCCTGGGCCTGCACGATGCCCGAGAGCGTGTACGCCGAGTCCAGCCACCCGGTCTTGGCCACGACGTTGCCCGCGGCTATCGAGTTGGATCCGGTGAAGCGGCTCGAGAGCGTGCCCGAGATTCCCGCGACCGGCAGGCTCTCGTAAATGATGCCGAGATTGCCCTCACCCGCGCGCACCTTGATCATGAGCTGCGACATCCACTGGGGCGAGACCGCGTTGAGGTCGCTGAGTCCGGATCCATCGCGGATCGTCACCTTCGACAGGTCGAGACCGTAGGCCTGCAGCGCCGTCGGGATCGCGAGGCCGAGCGACGACGACGAACCGTCGAAGCCGACCGCCTTGGATGTCACACGAGCGAGTTGCTCGGCGAGAATGTTGTCGCTCCACGACATCATCTGGTCGACGAGCACGCTGAGCGGCTGCGACTTCACCTCGGCGAGAACGACTCCGTTGTCGCCGGAGCTCTCGCTGACCGCGACCCCGTCGAGGCCCGCCGCGCTGATGAAGGCCCGGCCCGCATCGCCGATCGGGTCGCCGGTGCGCGAGCTGACAGTGGACGTGGGATCCGCCCGCCCTCCGTCGACCATGAGGGCCGCAACTTCGGCCTGGTACCCATCGGACTGCTCCTTGCGCAGCCACGAGTCATCCCACCGGTCTGCCGGGTTCCACATGTTCGAGTCGAGAATCAGCTGGGTTATCGGAACGTCGGGGTACTTGGCGTTGTATGCCGCCATGGCCGCGTTTGCGAGGTCGGAGATGAGTGGAGCACCGGAGTAGACGGTCGCGCTCGTCGTGGCGAGCGTGGGATCGCCGCCGCCTTTGAGCACGATCACGCCCGGCGAGGTGCCCTCGAGCACCTGGGTCGACAGCTGCGCGCCAGAGCCCAGTGCGTCGAGTGCTGCGGCCGCGGTGACGACCTTCAGCACGCTGCCGGTGCGCTGAGGGGTGGTTCCGTTGTAGTCGTAGAGGGTCTCGCCCGTGTTGACGTTCATCACGTAGCCCGCGAAGGTCGTCAGCCGCGGATCACCCGCGAGCGGCGACACCGAACACGTGCGCAGTCGCGTGGCACCGGGGAGGGCCGCGGGCTGCGTGCGTGGCTCAATCGTGGGGGTTGGCGTGGGCGTACTGACGGGTGCCGCAACGCTCGCCGAGCCCACAGAGATACCGGCAAATACCGCGGCGGTGCCCAATAGCAGAAAGACGACAGCGAGAGCGGATGCCAGCCATGCGGTCGGGTGTTTGGCGATGAGAGCGCCGAGGCCGCCGGTCTTGGCTTCGGCACCGTCAGGGGTGCTCGTCTTCGCGGCCGAGCGCCGGGTGAGCGCCTCAGTCGGCTGAGAGTCTGGCGAATCCGTCACTCGCCAATGATACCCGCGCGGTCTGCGAGCCAGCCCTGCTGGTTAGCAGGTGGTCCAGCGAGCCGCGGCGCGAGTAAAGGAGTAGGGCTCGTCGATGCCACCGTGCGTCACAGCCAGTGCAATGCAGATGCCTGCGACCGATGATGTGGGGCGATACAGCGAGGCTCGGTGAGAGGTCGAATCCCACCATTTCTGGGCGACAGTGGCACCGGTGTTGCCGGAGCCACCGGCGAGGTTGCCATCGCAGCCCACGCTCGGAACGCCATCGACGCGAGTCGAACCGATGTGACCCCACGCGTCAAGCGGGTTGGGGCTCGGGGATTCAGCCATCCAGAAGAGGCGGGCCTCCATGCAGGAGTCGTAGACGAACTTCGTGATCGGCTGCAGGCAGTTTGCGATTCGGATCGCGTTGTACTGGGCGGCGAAGGTCATGAGGTCGTCGCTCGTGGTTCCAGCAACGCCCTGAGCAGACTTGGCACTGGGAGCGGTTCCCACCTTCGGGGATCCGATAGTGGGGCATGATCCCCCGCCCAGGTCACTGATCACGCCAGGGGCGGTCTCAAGCGCTTCGTCATCGGGAGTGACGCCGCCAACGGCAAACTCGACTCCCTCGATGGAGATCGGTTCGGGAGCGGATGCACCGGCGTCCGCGCCACCCGCGGAGGCGCTTCCGGCCGGAGCACTGGTGACTGTCACGCCAAGACTGCGATCAACAACCGCAGAAGTGTAGGGGCCGGTGCTGGAGGAGGGCTTAAGCGTGGTAGAACCCGAATTCACCACTACCGGGACTAATCCCGGACCGCCGCCACCAACAAAAGGTAGAACGAGCACGAGCGCGGTCGTAAAGACCGTCGCAAGAAATGCGAAACGCTTCATGCTGTACACCCCCATGCACCGGGACGCCTACCCCGTTTGTACTGGCGTCCTGAGGTAAAGGTACGGCGGCAGAGGAATGCTCCGCAAGCGACCAAGGTCCCGAAATGAGCATTCTCCCCCCGCTTTGGGGGCGCAGATGCTAGTGCTTGTCCGGCAAAAGGGGGACACGACGCGCCGATTTAAGAGATTCAGAAGAATCCCGAAAAATACGGAGCCGCCTAAGAGAATCGAACTCTTGACCTTCTCATTACGAGTGAGATGCTCTACCGACTGAGCTAAGGCGGCGGGCCCGGGTTACCCCGAGGCACAGCAAGATAGCTTAGCCGAGAAATCCGGTACCACTCGCACTCACGCTGGGGCGGAAAAGAGGCGCTTCAGTTCGTCGAACGAGCGGGTGAGCTGCTGCGACAGCTCGCCGGATTCATCCCGAGCCCAGCACGCCCACGCGTGCCGCATCGCGCCGAATGACACGAGCGTGACCAACCGCGCCCGATACTCCACGTGCGCGGCGTCAAGGCCAGGCTCATCGTGGCTCAGACGCTGGGCGATCACCCCGGCGAGCTGGTCTTCGAACTCACGCATCGTCGCCATGCGCATCGCGAACAGCTGTGGGTACTGCTTGACCAGGCCGTGGCGCAACTGCACGAGCTCGCTGTCGGCCATGGCGCCGTCGCCCGCCTGAATCAGCACCTCGAGCAGCCCGTCGGGCAGGGACCGGCCGTCGCTGCCCGTGACGAATCGGTCGACGATGTCACCCGAGGGCAACTTCGGCGCGTCACCGAGCACGGCCTCCTCTTTAGAGGCGAAGTAATTGAAGAAGGTGCGGGGCGAGATGTCCGCAACGCGGCTGATCTCGTCGACGGTGACCCCGTCGAATCCGCGCTCCACCGCAAGCTCGAGGACTGCCATCTGGATGGCGCGCCGAGTGGCGAGACGCTTGCGTTCACGCAGTCCCAGCTCGGCGGCATCCGTCGTCGTCATGATGTCTATTCTTGCACAGCGCGCAAAATTAGCAGTTGGGATCGGAGGCGGGCACGATCCCCTTCACGAGGTAGTCGTCGACCGTCGAAATGATGCACTCATTGCCCTGGCCGTAGGCCGTGTGACCCTCACCGTTGAACGTCACGAGCACGGCGCTCTCGAGCTGGTCGGCGAGGGCAACGCCCCACTCGTACGGCGTTGCCGGGTCACCCGTCGTCGAGACCACGAGCACGGGCGGCGCACCAGCGCCGGTGAGAGCGGCGATGGGCTCACCGGTGTACTTGAAGGGCCAGTTGGCGCACGTGGTGTCGCCGATCGGCGGAGCTGGACGATAGGTGGTGGGCGAGGCCTGCTGCAGCAAGACCTCCTGCTCGGCGAGCACCACGGGGTCGGTCTCCACGGGGTAATCGACGCAGTAGATGGCGAGGAACGCCTCGAGCGAGTTGTCGAGGTAGGTGCCGTCGCTGTCGCGGCTGTAGTAGTAGTCGGCGAGGAAGAACGCCGTGTCGGTGATGCCGTCCTCCACCTCCGAGAAGAGGTCGTTGAGGTAGCTCCACGAGTCCTGCGAGTAGAGCGCCATGCTCATCGCAATATCGATGACACCGGCATCCATCATGCGGCCATCAGCGCCGGGGATCGGGGTGGCGTCGTACCGGTCGTACAGTTCGCGGATGGTCGCGAGGCTGGCCTGCAGGTCGCTCGTGAAGGGGCAATCCTCGAACATGTCCGGGCAGGCGGTGAGGTAGTTCTCGAGGGCGCGCTGGAAGCCGGCGGTCTGCACGAGTCCGACTTCGAACACCGAGATCGACGAGTCAGTGGCGCCGTCGACCACGAGGCGCCCGACCTTGTCGGGGTAGTTCTCCACATAGTACGAACCGATGTCGCTGCCGTACGAGTAGCCGAGGTAGTTGAGCTTGGTGTCGCCCACCACGGCGCGAAGCATGTCCAGGTCGTGCACAGTGCTCTGGGTATCGATGAACTGCAGCAGGTCCCCGGTGTTTTCCAGGCAGGCCTGGCCAAAGTCGATCGACGCCTGGGTCACCTCATCGATCCACCCCTGGGTTCCGCGGGGCGCTTCGGGAAGCCCGAAGATGAACTGGTCGAGCTCAGGCGCGTCGTAGCACTTCACCGCCGACGAACGACCCACGCCTCGGGGATCCCACCCCACGACGTCGAAGGAGGCCTGGAGATCGGCGCTCGCTGCGAAATCGACGCTGTCGTAGACGAAGTCATATCCGGATGCTCCCGGCCCGCCGGGGTTCGTGAACAGTGAGCCGATCTTGGTGCCAGTCGCGGGGTGCTTGACGACCGCGAGCTCGATATCTGTCTCGGGGGACGGGTTCTCCCAGTCCAGAGGAGCAATCGCTGTGGTGCACAGCATGCCGTTGTCGCAGTCCGTCCACGTGAGCACCTGCTCGTAGTAGGGCTTGAGGTTGGCTGCCACCGACTCACCGGTCGGCTTCGACATGGTGTCGTTGGGGGTCGGCATGCCGCCGAAGCATCCAGCGAGAAGGAGTACCGACGCGGTGGCGAAAGCCAGAAGCGCGACGCGCGTGCGAGTTGATGCCGTGTTCACGCGAATGAGCCTATCTGGCGCGGCCGCACGCGGCCGGGTCAGCAGAGCGGGTCTGCCGCGGGAACCGTGCCGTCGACGAGAAAGTCATCCACGGTGTCGTTGATGCAGTCGTTCGACTTGTTGTACGCAGTGTGGCCCTCGCCGTCGTAGGTGACGAGATGGCCGTTCTCGAGCGTGCCCGCGAGGGTGACGGCCCACTTGTAGGGCGTGGCCGGGTCGTTGGTGGTTCCAATCACGAGGATGTCGGCTGATCCGGGCGCCACGATCGGAACGCGGTCGCGCTTGGGCGGCACGGGCCAGTTCGGGCATCCGGTGCCACCCCAGGCCATTTGCGGGCCGAGCACGGGAGCCAGCTCGCGCAGCTGCTCGGCCTCGGCGCGCATCGTCGCCACATCGCCGTCGCCGTGAGCGTCGAGGCAGTTGATGCTGATGAACGCTTCGGTCTGATTGTCGCGGTAGGTGCCATCGGCGTTGCGGCCGTTGTAGTTGTCGGCAAGTTGGAACGCGTAGCTTGCGTTGCCCTGCATCACGAGCGCGAAGAGCTGGCGAAGGTACTGCCAGTTGCCCTCGTTGTAGAGCGGGAGGATGATCGCGGTGAACATGGCACCGCTGCCCAGCTGGCGACCGTCTTCGTTGGTGAGCGGGCTCGCGTCGAGGCTGTCGAGCAGTGCCCGGATCTCGAGCATCGACTCGTCGACTGTTCTATCGAAGGGGCAATCCTCGGCGGTCGCACAGTCGGCCAGGAACGCCCGCAGGGCGCTTTCGAAGCCCTGCGCCTGAGTTGCGGTTCCCTCGAAGTCACTTGCCGCCGGGTCTACCGCGCCGTCGAGCACCAGGCGCCCGGTCTTGGTGGGGAACAGGTCGGCATAGACGGCGCCCAGCAGCGTTCCGTAGGAGTAGCCGAGGTAGTTGAGGGTCGTGTCGCCCAGGGCCGCGCGCAGCATGTCGAGGTCGCGCGCAGCACTCGGCGTGTCGACGAGCCCGAGCAGGGGGCCCGTGAGTTCGAGGCAGCGCTCGCCGAACGCGCGCGAACTGGCGCTCGCCGCGGCAAGCCACTCGTCGCTTCCCGGAGTGCCGGGAATGATGTCGTAAATGTAGGAATCGAGCTCGGCGGGATCGTCGTAACACGTCACGGCCGTCGACCGGTTGACTCCGCGCGGGTCAAACCCGACGACGTCGAAACTTGCCTGAAGGCGTTCGTCTGTCGCGTAGTCGAGGCTGTCGGTGATGAAGTCATAACCGGAGCCGCCGGGACCGCCGGGGTTGACGAGCAACGAACCGACCCGATTGCCGGATGTGGCGGGCTGGCGCACGAGCGCGAGCTCAATGTCACCCGCCGAGACGTTGCTCCAGTCCTGAGGAGCGATCGCCGTGGCGCACTGCAGGCCGCTGCCACAGCTCGACCATTCGAGCACTTGCGAATAATAGGGCTCGAGCTCGGGCGCGACCTCTTCGTTGGTCGGGGTAGACGTCGAGCTCGCGGTGGGTGGCAGGAACCACGACACGCACCCGCTCAGGGGCAGCACGATCACGAGAGCAAGCGCGACCAGGGTTGGCGCTCGCTTCACCGGGTGCGCTCGTGCTTTCTCACCGCGGTGACGAGCATCGCCTCGAGCGACAGGGCGGGTGTGACGTTCGACTCGATGCGACGCCGTGCGATCGCGATGGCATCCATGGTCGCAAGGGTTGCCGCGGGAGTGGTGGCACGCGCCGCACTCTCGAGCTGGTCGAGAATGCTCAGGTTGATGGGCTCCCCCGGCACGCCCAGCTGGATCAGGAGAATGTCGCGATAGAGGGACAGCAGGTCGACCATGATGCGGTCGATGCCGTCGCGCAGGCTGCGAGTGGCGCGACGCTTCTGGTCTTCTTCGAGGTTCTTGAGCTGGCCTCGCAGGGCCGGCAGAATGGTGCCGCCCGGCTCGATGCCGAGCGAACGCAGTGTCGAATCGCGCTCCTCGGAATCTTTCTCCTCGGTGATCGCCTCGGCGTCTGCCTTGGCGAGCTCAAGCAGCTGGCTCGACGCCAGCACGGCATCGGACACCGAGTGGATGCCGAGCGCAATCGCGAGGGTGCGCTCGCGGCGACTGCGGGCATCGGCGTTCGTGGCAAGGCGATGCGCCATGCCGATGTGCGACTGTGCCTCTCGGGCCGCTCTCGTGGCGGTAGCGGCATCCACACCATCGCGTCGTTCAAGAAGTTCGGCAACCTCAGCGATGCCAGGCACGCGAAGCCGCACGGTGCGCACGCGGGATCTGATGGTCGGAATGAGGTCGGCCTCGCTCGGCGCACACAGGATCCAGACGGTGCGAGGCGGTGGCTCCTCGAGAGCCTTGAGCAGCACGTTCGATGTGCGCTCGACCATGCGGTCGGCGTCTTCGATAACCATGACTCGGTAACGACCAACCGACGGAGAAAATTGCGACGAAGCGACGAGCGCGCGCACCTCGTCGATGGAGATGATGACTCGTTCGGTGCTGAGCACCCCGAGGTCGGGGTGAGTGCGGGCGTTGACCTGGCGGATGGTGGCTTCGTCGCCCCCCAGGAGCGCGGCCGCAAAGGCGTATGCGAGGTTGGAGCGGCCCGATCCGGGCGGGCCCGTGATGAGCCAGGAGTGGGTCATGCTCGAGTCGTCGGAACCGCCCAGGCTGGATGCCTCGGCCGCAGCTTCGACGATGGCGATGGCGTCGGCCTGCCCCGTGAGCTCATCCCATACTCGTGCCATGGCGTCAGCCTATGTCACGCCGGTGACGACGCGATGAGGGCCTCGACCCTCGCGCGAATGGCGGCCGCAATCGTCTCGATGGTGTCGCGTGCGTCGAGCACGAGGAAGCGTGCGGGCTCCGCCGCAGCGAGCTCGAGGTACGCCTCGCGCACGCGAGCGTGAAAGTCATCCCCCGCCGCTTCGAGGCGGTCGTACTTGGTGCGATCGGCCAGGCGGTCCTGGCCCTCGTGCAGGTCGAGCAGGATCGTGAGGTCGGGCAGCAGGCCTTCGGTTGCCCAGAGAGACAGGTCGCGCACCTCATCGCCCCCGAGCACCCGACCGGCGCCCTGATAGGCGACCGACGAATCGAGATAGCGATCCTGCACCACGATGTCACCGCGCTCGAGTGCGGGGCGCACCTTCGTCGCCACGTTGTGGGCGCGGTCAGCCGCGTAGATGAGAGCCTCGGCGCGCGGCGCGATGTGGCCGCGACGATGCAGCACCATCTCGCGCAGTTCGAGCCCCAGCTCGGTGCCGCCCGGCTCGCGAGAGACGACGACGGTGTGCCCGGATGACTCCAGCCACTGGATCAGCAACGCCGACTGCGTCGACTTTCCTGACCCGTCGCCACCCTCAAATGTGATGAAGAGCCCAGTCATTGCTACTTCGCTGCGGGCTTCTTAGCCGCGGGAGCCTTTTTGGCCGCGGGCTTCTTGGCAGGAGCCTTCTTCGCGGGTGCTTTGGCCTTCGGCTTCGCTGGACCCTTGGCGCGCTTGTCGGCGAGCAACTGCACGGCTCGGTCGTAGTCGATCTCTTCGACGGTTTCGCCGCGCGGGATCGTGGCGTTGGTGGTGCCGTCGGTCACGTACGCGCCAAAACGGCCGTCTTTGATCTTGATGGCCTTCTCGCTGACCGGGTCGGGAAGCTCGAACTCCTTCAGTGCGCTGGATGCTGCACGACCGCCGTACTTCGGCTGGGCGTACAGCTCTATCGCGCCGGCCAGGTCGATGTCGAAGATCTGGTCTTCGCTCGTGAGCGAACGCGTGTCGGTGCCCTTCTTGAGGTAGGCACCGTAACGGCCGTTCTGAGCCGTGATCTCGGCGCCCGTCTCGGGGTCGATACCAACAACGCGCGGAAGGTTGAGCAACCGCAGCGCGGTATCGAGATCGACGGTCGCGAGATCCATCGATTTGAAGATCGAGGCGGTGCGCGGCTTGACCACGGCCACCTTCTTGGGCTTCTTGATCTTCACTTCGCCGGTCTTCGGGTCGATGACCTCGACGGGCGCCTCTTCGGCAACCTCCGGCTCGAGTTCGGTCACGTAGGGGCCGAAGCGCCCGTCTTTCGCGACGATTTCTTTGCCGTTCTCGGGGTTCACGCCGATGACGCGGTCGCCCACAACGGGAGCATCGATAAGCTCGCGCGCCTTCTCGGCGGTGAGTTCGTCCGGTGCGAGATCCTGCGGAATGTTGACGCGACGCGGGGTCTCGGGATCGTCACCCGGTGCCTCGAGGTAGGGGCCGTACTTGCCGATACGCAGGGTGACGTCGTCCGCGATCTTGATCGAGTTGATCTCTCGGGCGTCGATGTCGCCGAGGTTGTCAATGACCGTGCGCAGCCCGCGGTGCTTGGTGTTTCCGAAGTAGAAACCGGTGAGCCACTCGACGCGGTTCTCTTCGCCGTCGGCGATGCGGTCGAGGTCGTCTTCCATTCCGGCGGTGAAGTCGTACTGTACGAGGTCGGCGAAGTACTCCTCGAGCAGGCGCACGACCGAGAACGCGATCCAGTTGGGCACGAGGGCCTGGCCGCGAGGGGTGACATAGCCGCGATCGATGATCGTGGAGATGATGCTCGCGTAGGTGGAGGGGCGGCCGATGCCGAGCTCCTCGAGCTGCTTCACGAGGCTCGCCTCGGTGTAGCGCGGCGGCGGACTGGTCTCGTGGCCCTTGGCTTCGACGTCTACCGCGGTGAGCGACTGGCCCGCAGTGAGCGGCGGGAGCTTGGCCTCAGTGGGCTCGGCGGCCTCGTTGCGCTCCTCGTCCTGGCTCTCCTCGTAGGCGTGCATGAAGCCACGGAACGTGATGACGGTACCGGTGGCCACGAACTCTGCGATGGTCTTGCCGAACACGGGGCCTGCAGCGATCGTGACTGACGCCGTCGATCCCTTGGCGTCGGCCATCTGGGATGCGACGGTGCGCTTCCAGATGAGGTCGTAGAGCTTCCAGTCGTTGCCGCGAAGGGTGGACTGCAGTTCGCTCGGGGTGCGGAAGGTGTCACCCGACGGGCGGATGGCCTCGTGCGCTTCCTGCGCGTTCTTGCTCTTGCCGGTGTAGAGGCGCGGCTTCTCGGGCACGGTCTCGGGCCCGTAGAGAGCGCTCGCCTGCTTGCGCGCAGCGTCAATCGCCTGCTGGCTCAGCGACGGCGAGTCAGTTCGCATATAGGTGATGTAGCCGTTTTCGTACAGCGACTGGGCCACACTCATGGTCTGTCGCGCGGAGAAGCGCAGCTTGCGGCCGGCCTCCTGCTGCAGGGTCGACGTGGTGAACGGCGCGGCAGGGCGACGCGTGTAGGGCTTCGACTCGACGTTGCTCACGGTGATGGGCACGCCGGGCTCGCGCAATGCCTCGGCGAGCGCGGTTGCCGCAGCCTCGTCGAGCGCGACGGCGTCGCCCTTCAGGGTGCCGCGGTCGTCAAAGTCGCGGCCCGCGGCCACGCGCTTGCCGTCGACGCGCACCAGGCGCGATTCGAATCGCTCGGATGCCGCGCCGGGGGTCAGGCCAGCCGACAGGTCCCAGTAGCTCGCGGCACGGAAGGCAAGTCGCTCACGCTCGCGATCGACGACCAGGCGGGTCGCCGCAGACTGCACGCGACCGGCCGACAGGCCTGGGCCAACCTTGCGCCACAGCACGGGCGAGACCTCGTAGCCATAGAGACGGTCGAGAATTCGCCGTGTCTCCTGGGCATCGACGAGCGCTGTGTCGATCTCGCGGGTGTTGTCGCGGGCGAACTGGATCGCGTCTTTCGTGATCTCGTGGAACACCATGCGCTTCACGGGAATCTTGGGCTTGAGCTCCTGCAGCAGGTGCCACGCGATGGCTTCGCCCTCGCGGTCTTCATCAGTTGCGAGGAAGAGTTCGTCGGCGCCCTTGAGCGCTCGCTTGAGATCGGCGACCGTCTTCTTCTTGGCGTCAGACACCACGTAGTAGGGCTCGAAGCCGTTCTCAACGTCGACGGAGAACTTGCCGAGCGAGCCCTTCTTGAGCTCGGGCGGCAGGTTTTTGGGTTCGATGAGGTCTCGGATGTGACCGACCGACGACAGCACTTCGTAGCCCTCGCCCAGGTACTGGGCGATCGTCTTGGCCTTGGTTGGCGACTCGACGATGACGAGCTTGGTTGACACGGTGCTCCTTGATAGCGGGTGTGACGGCGAATGTGGTGGCGTCAGCGACACCATACACACCTCAACCGCACCGATGCCTAATCCGGCTCGCCGGGTGGTGGACCAGCCGTAGCCGTAGCTGTGACGGCCAGACCGAAGAGTTCACGCTCGGCTACGACCGTGACGATGAGCCCGTCGGTCTCGCAATTGGCGAGGGTCGCGCCGTTCGCGGATGCCACGGTGGCCGCCGTCTCGCACGGAAACCCCGCCACAATTCCCACCGCGACGTCTGCTGCCGCGAGCGCTGCCGCGTCGGCAGCGGCAGCCACCGACTGCCTCGCCAGCAGGGCGCTATATAGAGGAACGGACATCGCCGTAAGAGCGACGACGGCCCCCACGAGCGCCACGCTGAGAATCGATCCGCTCACAGTCCGCCACCCAGAGCGCAACTGTGCGACGCGAGGGTGAGCCCCCACGCTGCGGGGGCGGTGAGCCCAACACAGACCAAGTCGCCCTCGGTCCACTGCGACACTGCCGAGCCGGGCGAGAGACGCTGAACAACAGCGGTGCCGTCGCCTCGAGCCGCCGCACGCGCGGCTACCGCCGCAGCATCCTGAAGGCGCAGCTGCTGGCTCGCCACCTGGACCCCCGACAGGCACAACGCGAGTACGGCGATCACTGTGGGCAGGGCAATCGCAAACTCCGCAGTGATGCTGCCGCGGTCACGCCAGAGGAGCAAGCTCATGGAATCGAGAGGGCGTGCCGCACGACATCAGTAAGGATTGCGCGCACCTCGTCGGACCGCAGGATAACGACCAGCAGGCCGGCAAACCCGACCGCAGCCATCGTGGCGATCGCGTACTCCGCCGTGGCCGCGCCTTCGTCGTCGTGCAGCCAGCTTTTTTTCTCCATGGTGTCCTCCCTGGCGCGAGTGAGCCCATCCTGCCCCGTCTTTCACTCGGGAGGCCGTGTCCGCGCGCTGGTCGTTCACACCCAGCGTGCTCTCGCGTTGTTGGGGAGTAGACGGCTGGGTATAGTCGCGCTATGCGAACTCGTACCGCCCTGCTCGTTGCGGCACTAGCCGCCGCAATTGCCCTCACCGGGTGCGCTCCCACAACGGTGGCCGAATCAGCTTCCACGACTGCACCATCGGCCACCTCTTCAGCGACTGCAACGACCTCTCCCTCCGCAACTCCGGCGGCGAGCCCCGTGCCGCTGCCTGCCGGCTCGAGCCACCCAGTGCCCGCTCCTGAGCCCGTTGTTGATCCCAATGTGGTGGATCCTGCCAACTACGTCTCGCACGCCATCGACACCGTCAACGGAGGAGCGCTTTCGGGTGTGGAATTCATGTCTGCCGACGGTGAAATCGTGTGTGGAATTGTCGGACCCGGGGTGAGTTCGGCGCAAGGAATGGCAGCCTGCACTCCAAGCACGTGGCAAAGCATCGTGCCGCAGCTGTACCCCGACACGGGGCCTTACATTCACGGAGTCTCGATGATTCCCTTTCAGTCGCCGACCTACCTGTATCCAGATTTGTTTTCGCAGCCAGCGCGAACAATCCCCGTGCTACCTGACGGCAAGCGCATCTCGTATGAGGGCATGACCTGTGAGGCCATCGGCGCGACCATTGAATGTCGCGACGAACAGTCGGGGCACAAGTTCGTGGTCTCGACTGCAGCCATCACCATGTTCTGAAGCAGCTCCTCGTCAGAAGGAACTGACGGTGGAGGAAATGACGCTCAGCAACAGCGGCACGACGCCGAGCAGCATGAATGCCGGAAGAATACAGAGCCCGAGCGGCAGCAAGAGCCGCACCGATAGCGCCGCCGCCTTCTGCTGAGCGACAGATCGCGCATCTCGTCGCGCCTCGTGAGCTTCGCTGCGCAGCAGTTCGGCGGCGGGCACCCCGGCTCGACGCGACAGGTCCAACACGGCATCCACGCGTGTCGAGGTCACCGCGAACCCGAACTCTCCAAGCGTTCCGTCGACCTGCTCACGCGCCCGATCGAGCGATCCCCCTCCGCTCACGGCGATCGCCATCAGGTCGTGCTCGAGGCCCGGGCTCGCATCCCCAGGAGCGGCGGATGCCACGAGCCGCCTGTTCCAGGCGATCGCCGCCGCAATGAGCGCGAGGCCCAGGCCGCCGCACACCCATCCGGGCGGTGTTGCGAACAGAACGTGGAACGTATCGAACCCCATCGCCAGCCCGAATAGCAGCCCGACGACGGGCAGCGCCAGCACCACGCGCGCGGTCGCAACTGGAGCGGAGAGCGCAACGGCGACGTCACGCTGCACCTGGGCGAGTGACCGCAGCGAGGCGGCGTACTCGCGCAGGCTCTCGGCGAGCGGCGCTCCAGCCTCGGTGGCGACCGCCCACGCGACCGCGAGCCCGCGCCACGCCTGGTTTTCAAGCGCGGGCAGGCCCCGCGCGGCCTCGGCGATGTCCGACGCAATGCGCGCAGGATCGCGCCCAACTGCGCCGGGCACCCCGGACGAGCCGTCGGCGAGGTAGCGCCAAGCCGACGCGGGAGCGACGCCGGCCGCGAGCAATACGGCAAGTCGCTGGGTGATCGACGCCACGGCGGCTAGCGGCGGGGTCTTCACGAAGCAACGACCAATCGGTCCCGAGCGTCGACAGCGAAACGCCCCACCTGCGCGAGCCGCCTGACGCCCCCGATCCGTTCGACGTGCAGCACAGTTCCGATCGCACTCACCGCCTGCCGAGCGACAGCGGGCGGCGACAGGCCGGCGAGCGCACCCAGCGCCTCGAGTCGCGCCGGCACGTCGGCAAGGGAGTTCGCGTGCAGCGTTCCCGCGCCCCCGTCGTGACCTGTGTTGAGGGCGCCGAGCAACTCGCGAATCTCGGCGCCACGGCACTCCCCCAGCACGAGTCGGTCGGGGCGCATGCGCAGTGCCTCGCGCACAAGCTGGGCGAGACCGATGCCGCCCGCGCCCTCGAGGTTGGCCTGCCGCGCCTCCAGCGCCACGAAGTGGGGATGCTGCACCCGAAGCTCCGCGACATCCTCAATCGCCACGATTCTCTCCGCAGGGTCCGCAGCACCGAGGAGAGCCGCCAGGAGCGTCGTCTTGCCGCTGCCGCCGGCACCCGTGACCAACAGGTTTTCGCGGCGAGCGACGAGCTCGTCGAGTTTCGAGCGAGGCACCAGCGAGAAGAATCCCGCCTGCTCTAACTCACCGAGAGAGAACGGATGCACGTGAGGAAGCCGAATCGACAAGAGCGTTCGCGGCGAAATGGGTGGCAACACGGCATGCACCCGGATGCCATCGCCGAGGCGGGCATCCACCACGGGATGCGCTTCGTCGATGTGCCTGCCGCCCAAAGAAACGAGCCGCACGGCAAGCTCACGAAGCTCGGACTCGTCACCGAGGGCTAGGGGGTGTCGCACCAACCCGCTGCCCCGGTCGACCCACACCTCGCGGGGACCGTTCACGAAGACATCGGTGACATTGGGATCACTCGTGAGCCCCGTCAGCACCCCAAAGTCGAGGCTCGAGGCCCTGGCCGGAGCAGGATCCGAGGCATCCGCGGGTCTCGCAACAAAGGGAACAGGGTGCACCCGGCGAGATTATGACGCCATGTGAAGACGAGTTTCTGGCCGCACAAAAGTGTGGATTAAAAGAGAGGGGCGGCGCCTATTGGGGGGAACAGGCGCCGCCACAGCAGTGCCGGATTGGGGGGAATCACTTGGCACCGCTTGCCACATTTGCATGCGACGGCACCCAGTGTACCGCAGTGAGTCTGAGGCGCAATGGGAAGTGCGGCGATCAGTCTAAGATCGAGAAGTTACCTGTACAACAGTTCGCGGTTTCCTGGCAGCACCGCGAGATCGACGAGGATCTGATGTCCACAAATTCGATTGACAGCCTGCTTCACGAGTCTCGGCGTTTTCCGCCGGCGGATGAATTTGCTGCCCATTCCATCGCCAGCCCCGAGCTGTACTCTGAGGCGAAAGCCGACCGCCTGCAGTTCTGGGCAGACCGCTCGAGGGAGCTGGTCCACTGGCACAAGCCCTTCACCGAGACCCTCGACTGGAGCAACGCGCCATTCGCGAAGTGGTTCGCTGACGGCGAGTTGAACGTCGCCTACAACTGCCTCGACCGTCACGTGGAGGCAGGCAACGGCGACCGCGTCGCCATTCACTGGGAGGGCGAGCCGGGCGACAGCCGCAGCATCACCTACGCCGAGCTGACGGCCGAGGTAAAGCGCGCCGCCAACGCCCTCACAAATCTGGGGATCGGCAAGGGTGACCGCGTTGCGGTCTACCTTCCCGTGATTCCCGAAGCCGTCGTGGCCATGCTCGCGATCGCACGCCTGGGTGCCGTCCACTCCGTCGTGTTTGGCGGCTTCAGCTCCGAGAGCCTGCGCAGCCGCATCGACGACGCGAGCGCCAAGCTCGTGATCACGGCAGACGGTGGCTGGCGCAAGGGCAAGGTCTTTCCGCTCAAGGCTGCGGTGGATGGCGCCCTAGCGGGGCCCGAGTCGACCGTCACCAACGTGCTGGTCATCAAGCGCGGCGAAAACGAGGTCGAGTGGGTCGAGGGACGCGACCTGTGGTGGCACGACGAGCTCGCGAAGGCCGAACCCGAGCATGTGGCTGAGGCCTTCGAGGCCGAGAATCCGCTGTTCATCCTCTACACGTCGGGCACCACCGGCAAGCCCAAGGGCATCCTGCACACGAGCGGCGGATATCTCACCCACGTCGCGTACACGCACAAGAACGTTTTCGACGTGCATCCGGAATCCGACGTCTACTGGTGCACCGCCGACGTCGGCTGGATCACCGGGCACAGCTACGTGATCTACGGACCGCTGGCCAACGGCGCGACCCAGGTGATGTACGAGGGAACGCCAGACACCCCCCACCCCGGTCGCTGGTGGGAGATCATCGAGAAATACAAGGTCTCGATCTTCTACACGGCGCCGACCGCCATCCGCAGCTTCATGAAGCTCGGTCGGCAGATCCCCCAGAAGTTCGATCTTTCGTCGATTCGGGTGCTCGGCTCGGTGGGCGAACCCATCAACCCCGAGGCCTGGATCTGGTACCGCGACATCATCGGTGGCGGCAGCGCCCCCATCGTCGACACGTGGTGGCAGACGGAGACGGGCGGGATCATGATCTCGGCCCTGCCCGGTCTTACGACGCTGAAGCCCGGAGCCGCACAGACCCCCATCCCGGGAATCAAGATCGACATCCTCGGCGAAGACGGCACGCGTGTCGACCCACCGCAGGGCGGCCTGCTCGTCGTGAGCGAGCCGTGGCCGGGAATGCTGCGCGGAATCTGGGGAGACCCCGACCGCTACGTCGACACCTACTGGTCGAAGTTCTCGAAGCCCGAGGAGGGCGTCTGGAAGTACTTCGCGGGTGACGGCGCCCACGTCGACTCCGACGGAGACATCGTGCTCCTCGGTCGCGTGGATGACGTCATGAACGTCTCGGGACACCGCCTCTCGACGCAGGAGATCGAGTCCGCGCTCGTGTCACATCACATGGTCGCCGAGGCGGCGGTGGTTGGCGCGGCCGACGAGGCGACCGGCCAGGCCGTCGTCGCGTTCGTGATCCTTAAGGCAAACCAGACCGACGCCGCCACGGCCGACGAGGCATCCACGATTCTGCGGGCGCACGTCGCCCAGCAGATCGGCGCCATCGCCCGGCCACGGCAGGTGTTCATCGTCGCCGAGTTGCCGAAGACGCGGTCGGGCAAGATCATGCGTCGACTGCTTCAGGATGTCGCGGAGGGCCGTGAGCTCGGAGACACCACGACGCTCACCGACGCATCGGTGATGCAGATCATCTCCGACCGCCTGCAGTAGCCCGAGGGATCAGGCGAACTCGAAGACGAACTCGACCTCGACGGGGGCGTCGAGCGGCAGCACCGCAACGCCGACAGCGCTGCGCGCGTGCGCGCCGGCGTCCCCGAAGATCTCACCCAGGAGCTCCGACGCGCCGTTGATGACACCGGGCTGGCCGGTGAATCCGGGGTCGGATGCCACAAAACCGACAACCTTCACGACGCGGATGATGCGATCGAGCGAGCCGATCGCGGAGCGCGCGGCTGCGAGCCCATTGAGCACACACGTGCGCGCGAGCTCCTTCGCGGCTTCGGCGGAGACCTCGGCACCGACCTTGCCGGTGAGGGGCAACGCTCCATCGATCAGCGGGAGCTGACCGGACGTGTACACGAGGTTGCCGCTCGCCACCGCGGGAATGTAGGCCGCAACCGGCTTCGATGTGGCCGGAACGACGAGCCCGAGTTCGGAAAGTCGGTCATCAAGCTGCGACATTAGGCGTCCTTCTTCTCACGCTTCAGGTAGGCGACGAGGCCGCCCTCGGGACCGGTGACAACCTGCACAAGCTCCCAGCCATCGGAGCCCCAGTTGTTCAGGATTGCGGTCGTATTGTGAATAAGCAGGGGTGTGGTGATGTATTCCCACGTTGGCATTAGGGGCATCCGTTCAGGTTGGGGCGCAGGTTAGTCCCGTAGCATTGATTCTATGTCTGCCCAAAAATCTCCGCGTAGAGGCATGTTCTCCGCACTCGCTGGCCTTCTCGGCTTCAGCGCACTCGCAGGTCTCCTCGTGACGGTCATGGTTGCGCCCGCTCTCGCCGTTACCGGCGTCACGGCATCGAGCACCATTGGCATTTTCGACAGCCTCCCCGACTACATCGAGCTCGGCCAGCAGCCGGAGCGCAACACGCTCTACGCTCACACGAACCGCGAGGGGAGCGTGGGCGGCTACCTCGAGATCGCCAACATCTACGACCAGAACCGCCAGGAGGTCAGCTACGACGAGATCTCGGCTTTTGCTCGGGATGCTGCCGTTGCCGGTGAAGACTCCCGGTTCTATGAGCACGGCGGCGTAGACATCGCTTCTGTCGTTCGCGCCGCGGTGAGCAACGTTTCGGCCGGTGGCATCAAGAGCGGTTCATCCACGCTCTCTATGCAGCTCGTGAAGCAGACCTTCGTGCAGGCGGCACTGGAGCTGCCCACACAGGAAGACCGCGACAAGGCCTATGAAGAGGCCACCGCTCAGGGCTTCGACCGCAAGCTCAAGGAAATGAAGCTCGCGATCGCGCTGGAGAAGAAGTACACGAAGAAGGAAATTCTCACCGCGTACCTCAACATCGCGTTCTACGGCGCCAACACCTATGGCATCCAGGCGGCCGCGCAGCGCTACTTCAGCGTCGACGCGAAGGATCTCACGCTGCCGCAGGCGGCCAGCCTCATCGCCATCGTGCAGTACCCGGGCGACCAGTCGCTCGACACCCCCGACAACTACGCGGCCAACCAGGAGCGCCGCGACTTCATCCTCGGTCGCATGCTCGACTCCGGGTTCATCACTCAGGCCGAACATGACGAGGCAGTCGCGATTCCTGTCGACGACGCGTTCATCAAGCCGTCGAACCCCCAGAACGGATGCATCGGAGCCAACCCCTCGGCCAAGTGGTTCTGTGACTTCGTCGTCAAGAACGTCAAGAACTTCACGTTCCTCGGCTCGACCGAGGAAGAGCGTCTGGCGAACTGGAAGCGCGGCGGCTACAAGCTGTACACGACGCTCGAGCTCGACGTGCAGGAGGCCGCGCAGTTCGCGACCGGCACGTACGCGCCAAGCACCGAGCCCGCGTTCAACCTCGGTAGTGCGACATCCACCGTGCAGGCCGGCACCGGTCGCGTGCTCGTCATGACCGAGAACAAAGACTTCAACGACACCCTCGAGGGCGGCGGTCCCGGATCATCCGCCGTCAACTTCAACACGAGTGTCGACTACGGCGGCGGAACCGGATTCCAGTCGGGATCTACCTACAAGGTGTTCACGCTGCTCAACTGGCTCGCCTCGGGCAAGGGCCTCGGCGAGCGAGTCTCGGGTGACGGGCGCGTTTTCGACGGCGGCAAGTTCCAGAACACCTGCCCGGTCTTCGACGTCGACCCCGGTGGCGGACCGTGGGACGTGAAGAACGACAGTGGTGAAACCGGCACCTTCAGCATTCTGCAGGGCACCGCGGGTTCGGTGAACGGTGTGTTCGCCAACATGGGCCTGCAGCTCGACCAGTGCCAGACCAAGAAGATCGCCACCGCCATGGGCGTGCAGCGCGGCGACCAGACTGAGCTTCGCAGCAACCCTGCCGCGATCCTGGGTACCAACGAGATCACCCCGCTGAGCCTCGCCTCGGCATTCGCTGCTCTCGGCGCCAACGGCAAGTACTGCGAGCCGATCGTGGTCGACAAGGCAATTGCGCCCGACGGAACCGACCTCGGCGGACAACCGCAGAACTGCCGCCAGGCCGTCGACTCCGGAGTAGCCGTTGCGGCCACTTACGCGCTGCAGGGCGTTATCAACGGCGGAACCGGTGGCGCCTCCGACCCCGGAGACGGCACCCCCATGGCCGGCAAGACCGGTACCACTGACGACAGCAACCAGACCTGGATGGGCAGCTACACGACTGCGTGGGGCTCGGCCGTCTGGGTGGGCAACTGGATCAACAAGTACCCGATCCGCAACTACGAAGCAGCGGGCGTGAGTGGTGGCCAGCTGCGCCACGCGATCACTCGCATGACGGCTGAGGCTCTCAACCGGTACTTCCCCGGCGGCGCATTCCCCGAGCCGGAGGCTCGCTTCCTTGCTGGCGGCGGCCAGGCGGTTCCGGATGTTCGTGGGCAGTCGATCGAGCAGGCAAAGGCACTCCTCGAGAGCCTGGGCTTCGTCTTCGTCTCTGGCGGCCCGATCGACTCCGACCTGCCGGCCGGCACTGTCGCGAACTCCGACCCCGCTCCCGGCACCTCGTCGGGCAAGGGAAGCACCGTCACGGTCTTCCCGAGCAAGGGCAACCTGGTGCGATTCCCGGATGTCGTGGGCGATGGAACGACCTACGACTTCGAATCGGCGAAGGCCGCACTGAGCGGCGCAGGCTACGACAATGTGCAGGAAGTGTGTAAGAAGCTTCCCGCCGACACGTTGCCTGACGACCCGCGCGACGGCAAGGTCGTTGCCTCTGACCCGGCGCCCGGCGAGACTGTGGCACCGAGCGCGAAGGTCAAGCTGACCGTCACCCGGCTCACCTGTTGAGCGTAGGTAACGGCGCCCGTACCGCAGCCACGGCCCTCGGGGTTGTGGCCGCGGCGGGTGCCGCTGCCTTCGCCTGGGGCGTCTTCGTGGAGCGCAACCGCTTCACGGTGCGACACGAGACACTTGCCGTGCTCCCTCCCGGATCACGCCCCATCACGGTGCTCCACATCGCCGACCTTCACATGGCGCCGTGGCAGACCCGCAAGCAGGAGTGGGTGCGCTCGCTCGCGCTCTACGAACCCGACCTCGTGGTCAATACCGGCGACAACCTTGGTCACATCGACGGCATACTGGCCGTCGAGTACGCGCTCGCGCCCTTCCAGGGCGTTCCGGGCGTGTACGTCAACGGATCAAACGACTACTTCGGCCCCCAGTTCAAGAGTCCGCTGCGCTACTTCACGGGCCCGTCTGGCCGCCCCGACAAGGCGGCAACGCTCGACATCGATCAGCTCGAGAACTACTTCGAAGACTCTCTCGGATGGCTTTCGCTCAACAACCGCGCCCGAGCTATCGAACTCAAGGGCTCTCGGCTCGAACTGTTCGGCGTCAACGACGCCCATCGCGGATGGGATCGGCTCGACCAGCTCCCCGGCGTGATCGAGGAGATGCGAGAGAACGTGGGCTGGCAGGACGACCCCTCCGGGCCGGAATCAATTGCCATCGGTGTCACCCACGCCCCGTATCGTCGCGTGCTCGACTCGTTCGTCACGAACGGTGCGGAGATCATCTTCGCCGGGCACACCCACGGTGGCCAGGTGCGCATTCCGCGCGTGCCCGCCCTCGTGACCAACTGCGATATTCCCCGCGAACAGGCCCAGGGCCTGAGCCTGTGGCGGCACGCTCGGCGTGCTGCCTACCTCAACGTGAGCGCCGGGATCGGAACATCCATCTATGCGCCGTTCCGATTCGCGTGCCCACCCGAGGCCGTCGTCATCACGCTCACATCGGGTGACAGCACCGAGAGCTGGTAGCTCAGCAGCTGTAGTCGAATTCCTTGACCGGCACGGCCCGGGCCATGGGCGTCACGTAGGCCGTGAGCTTTCGATCCAGGTTGTCGTCGGGCGTGGTGAGCACGTAGATTCCCGAGATCGATTGGCCGGGCGCGAGACTGACGCGCTGAGTCATGGCCGGATACTCACCGTCGAGGCCAACGAGGGTGACGTAGTCGGGATCCCAGCCGGCAGCGGCCTCACGGATGAAGCTTGACCCGGGCGGCGCGTAGAGGGTGACGAGCACGCGAAGCGCGCCCATCGACTTGTATGGCGCCACGTAAGCGGGCAGGGCAGCGCCAGCCTCGGGTGTGATGGTGTTGGTGATCGTGACCTTGACCTCGTAGCGGTTGTCGCCGGCCGCGCACTTCGCCTGGCCAAGCTCGACCGTGGCATCCATGTAATAGGTCATCTTCGAGCCGAGGTTGTCGGTGATGTAGACGCCAAACCCGGCCGTCTTGTCGTCGGTCACGGGAGTCTCGAGGGCGAAGGGAAGTTTGGCGAACTGTTCCTGTTCGGCCTCATTGAAGAAGTAGGTAAGGATGCGGTGCGTGGCGCCGCCCTTCATCGCGGCGCTGACGAGCTTCTGCGGATTGAAGTCACCCGAGGTGATGGCCCCGAAGGTGAGCTTTCCGATGGAGTCAAAAATGCGATCCTGGTCGGAGTTGAGCGGGTACTTGAGGTACACACCATTGAGCAGGAAGTCGGCCGCGTTCTTGGAGTCGAGCACGTCGCCGGTGGGCACCTCGATCGGGCCGGTTGCGGCAAGAATGTAGCCGAGCGCGACGGGATCGATAAACACGACCGCGTCGACCTGCACGGCGAACTTATTGGCCCAGAACGCCTGCGCTGTCTTGGCTGCGAGGTCGAGTCGCGGCACGAGTGTGACGTTGGACGGGTCAACTGCGGCGCCCAACCAGAGGGAACGGATGTAGTCGCCAACGTCGATGACGGCGGCACCACCCGTGCGCAGCGCCTGCACGTTGCTCTGGCGCGCGAGATCGATCTTGCCGTCGTCAACCGACATCTGCACCCACGACCCGGCGTGACCGCCGAGGGCGCGGGATTCGGAGTTGTTCTGGAAGACCAGCAGGTAGTTGCGTGGCCCTTCAGCGCCGAGAAGCCCCGGAACCAAGGTCACGAGCTCGTCGGCCTGCTGCACGAGCGGAATCATGGGCTTGAGCATGCCCACGAGCTGCTTTTGCGCCCCAGAGATCGCTCCGATCGCCTGCGTGGTGTCGATGGCCTGAACGTCGGCGTAGGACGCCTCCAGGTTTTCTCGCGCCTCGTGGATGACGGGAACCGCCGACGCGAACAGCGCGGTGTTGATGCGGCCGTCGACGGGCTTGAGCGCCTTCGGGTTGAGCGTGTCACCGAGGCTCGCAACGGGAACGAGCACACCCGTGACGATGTCGTCGGTCACGGCGGTCAACTCGCGGAATCCGCTGAGGTTGGGGCCGATTCCCGGAACGTTCTCGACGAATCGCCAGACCGGGTCACTCGTCATCGCCCGCGCGTTGGCTGTGCTGGCGGCGACAGTAGCGACCGTCTCCTGTGCACCGTCGAGGTCTACTGCCTTGATCGAGTCTTTGAGCTCGGAGACGAGGGGCAAAGCCGACTCGAGGTCGTTCTTGGCGATGAGGCCGCGCACGCCCACCCAGGCAACGAGGGCGACCAGAACGACGCCCAGCCCGATACCCACCCAGCCGAGCGGATGGATCCGCTTCTTGCTCGGGTAAGTGGCGTGACGCATGGCGCGTCTCGTCGGGAACTCGTCAGTCACTGGGCAATTCAACCAGATCAAACTGATGAGACCCTGCACGCTGAACGCTGGCCGTCATCCGATCGGCTATCCTAAGTACGGCTCCGGGTTCCGGCTCAGGGTCGATCGGGGTGTGGCGCAGCTTGGTAGCGCGCTTCGTTCGGGACGAAGAGGTCGTGGGTTCGAATCCCGCCACCCCGACACAGCAGTGAAATACTCGAAAAGTTATCGATCTATCGACAATCCGAGCAAAAGGTGGACGGCTGGCAGTGTCTGATATTGCCAATAACCAAGAGGTCGATGTAGCTCCACCTGCGGTTCACTGGGGCAATCAGATGCGGCTGCGACTCGTCGTGACCGACCTCGCGTGCATCCTGATTGCCGTATTCGGCTCCCAGCTGCTCTGGTTCGGCCTTCAGAATGCGGCCCTGGCGACGTCGGGTCGTCGAAGCATCGACATCAGCCTCAACTATTGGGCCTTCTCGATCATCCTGATCATCGCGTGGATCTCTGCGCTCGCGATCTACAGCACCCGCGACCGCCGCATCCTGGGTATCGGATCCCTCGAATACAAGCGACTCTTCGACGCGAGCTGGGGCGTGTTCGCCCTCGTGGCAATCGCGTCGCTGCTGCTCAAGTTCGACCCCGCACGCGGCTACCTCATCACGGCGTTCCCCCTCGGCCTCGCGCTTCTCGTCGCCGGCCGGTGGTTGTGGCGCAACTGGCTCGTGAAGAAGCGGCGCAACGGACAGTACTCACTGCTGTCAGTACTCGTAGGGTCCCGCGAGAGCATCCAGTACATGGCCGACCAGCTCACGCGATTTCCCTACGCCGGATACCGCGCCATCGGGGCGTGCCTGCCCAAGTCGCAGCTCGACGGCGGCGAACTGCCCAATGGCCTTCCGATTCTCGGCACGTTTGCCGACGTGGCGGAGGCGGCACGGGTGTCGAACGCCGACAGCGTGATCATCACGAGCTCCGACCTGCTGCCGCCGGCCGCCGTTCGCCGCATCACGTGGTCACTCGAGTCCGCCAACGTGGAGCTCGCGATTGCCCCGGCTCTCACCGAGATCGCTGGCCCGCGCATCCACATTCGACAGCTCGCAGGGCTGCCCCTGCTGCACGTCGCCGTGCCGTCGTACGAGGGAAGCAAGCACGCAGCGAAAGCCGTTTTCGACGTCAGTGTCGCTCTCGTGCTCACGATTCTGCTCTCGGGGGTGCTGCTTGTGCTCGCGGCCATCGTGGGGCTGTCAAGCCGCGGCCCGGTCATCTTCCGCCAGCAGCGCGTGGGACTCAATGGCAAGCCGTTCCGCATGCTCAAGTTCCGAACTATGGTTGCCGACGCCGAAGCGCAGCTCGACGGCCTGCTGTCGACCAACGATGGCTCGGGACCGCTCTTCAAGATGCGCGACGACCCCCGAGTGACCAAAGTCGGCAAGTTCCTGCGCCGCTACAGCCTTGACGAGCTGCCGCAGCTCTTCAACGTGATCAAGGGCGACATGTCTATCGTTGGCCCACGGCCGCCGCTGCCCAGCGAGGTCGCCGTCTACGAGCCCGAGGTGCGTCGGCGCTTGCTCGTCAAGCCCGGCGTCACCGGCCCGTGGCAGATCAGCGGGCGCTCCGACCTGCCCTGGATCGAGGGCGTGCGACTCGACCTGTTCTACGTTGAGAACTGGAGCCTCGTCGGCGACCTTGTACTGATCTGGCGCACGCTGCGCGCGGTACTGCGCAAGCAGGGCGCGTACTAGCCCTAGGTGAAGTCGGCGTCGGGCGCGCTGCCGTAGCTGAAATCGGCCTTGGGGCGCCAGCCGTTGTTGAGCACCCCGCCACTCTCTTCGAGGTAGCAGGCGCCGCAGAGTGACTCGTACGTGACATCCACACCGTCGATGGCTACCTGGTCGCCGTCAAAGATGTAGCGATCGCCCACCTTGCGCGCGTTGAACACGGCCTTGCGACCACAGCGGCAGATCGTCTTGAGCTCCTCCAGTGAGTGCGCAATCTCGAGCAGCCGACGGCTTCCCGGGAAGGCCACAGTCTGGAAGTCGGTGCGGATGCCGTACGCCAGCACCGGCACGCCCTCGAGGATCGCGATCCGAAGCAGGTCATCCACCTGTCCCTCGGTCAGGAATTGCGCCTCATCAACGAGAAGGCAGCTGACGGGAAGGCCGGTGCGCGAGAACACCCTCGCGCGGTGAGTCACGAACGCGTCGTAGATGTCTTCGTCGGGCGCCACCGTGAAGTCGACGGGACGGGTAACCCCCAGGCGCGACACGATCGCGGAGTCACCCTTGGTGTCGATATGAGGTTTCGCAAGCAGCACCTGCTGGCCGCGCTCCTCATAGTTGAAGGCCGCCTGGAGCAAGTTGGTGCTCTTGCCGGAGTTCATCGCGCCGTAGCGAAAATAGAGCTTGCTCACCGCAGGTAGCCGTCCTCGGCTGCCCTGCGGATCAACTCCGCCTTCTTGCTTGCTGGTCGACCTGCTTTTGAGTACTTTTCCCTCACCCGTCGAAGATACGTCTTCGCGGTCTCATATTGCACATTCATGCGCTCCGCGACCTCACCGGTACTCAGCCCCGACACGTACAGAGTGAGTGCCTCGGCCTCCCCCGTGCTGAGTTTGGGGCGCGACTGCATGGTCGCGCCCGCCGGGAGCGGCCGCCAGTCTCGCTGCGGAGCGGTACCGGGGTCGATGCCCATGACCCTGCGGGCGGCATCCATGACATCGCGCATGGGCAGCGCCTTCGAGAGGAACGCCGCCACGCCCGAAGCAAGCGCCCGGTCACGCACCTCGGGGCTGTCGAGGCTCGACAGCACGATCACCTTGGCGCCGGCCGCGCGGCAGGTGCGCACTCGCGCCTCAATCGAGACGGGCTCGCGCAGCTGAAAGTCGAGAAACACGAGGTCGGTGGGAAAGTTGTCGCTGTGCACAAGCTGCAGCCACGTGCTCGCGCTCAGAACGAGGTCAAAGTCGGGAGCGTGGTTTTCGATCCAGCTGCTCAGGCTGTCGAGAAGTACTTCGTGGTCGTCAAGTATGGCGAGGCGCACTCTCGAACCGGGCTCCATGTAAGCGAGTATGACAGCCGCGCGCATCATTCTGTACCCCACTACCGGGGTACATTTCAGAACAGGGTGAGTTGCCCCGAGGCGGCGGGAAGTTCGCCCAACACGAGCGCTCCCGCGCCTGCTCCCGTCTGTTTCACCCGAGCGCTGTGGGGCTTATCCATGCCGTGAGAACGCAGAATCGGCCGCATGCGGGCCAACAACCACTCTCGATACGCCTGGGGAGCGTACGAACTCGAGCCATACATCTGCCGGTACTGTGCCACCAGGTGCGGATGCTCGCGCCCCAGCCACTCGAGAAACCACTCGCGAGCTCCCGGTCGCAGGTGCAGCGCCGTGTAGATCACCGAGGTGGCCCCCGCCTGCCGGGACTGGCGCACGCCAAGGTCGAGCAACTCGCGGGAGTCGGTGAGGTAGGGGATAACCGGCATCATGAACACCGTGCAGTCGAGGCCGTGGTCTCGCACTGCCTTCACGGTCGCGAGGCGCGCCGCCGTTGTCGGGGTGCCCGGCTCCAACGACTGCTGCAACTCGTCGTCGTAGACAGCGATCGACATCGCGATGTCGACGGGGACCATGCGCGCGGCCTCGGCGAGCAGGGGCAGGTCGCGTCTCAGGAGCGTGCCCTTGGTGAGAATGCTGAACGGGGTGCCGCTCTCGGCAAGCGCCGCGATAATCCCGGGCATGAGCCGGTACCTGCCCTCGGCGCGCTGGTAGGGGTCAGTGTTGGTGCCGAGTGCCACGGGCTCGTGCATCCACCGCGGTTTGTGGAGTTCACGGGCGAGCACCTCGGCCACGTTGACCTTGACGATGATCTCGCTGTCGAAGTCTTTTCCCGAGTCGAGATCGAGATAGGTGTGAGTGTTGCGGGCGAAACAGTAGGCGCACGCATGACTGCAGCCTCGATAGGGATTCACCGTCCAGCTGAAGGGCATCGCGCTTGCACCAGGCACGCGATTCAGCGCGGTCTTGGCGAGCACCTCGTGAAATCGGATTCCGGCAAATTCGGGAGTCGTGACGGAGCGCACGAGGTTGGAAAGCTTTGCGAGACCGGGCAGGGCAGCCGACTGCTCTGCGTCGAGTTGCTGGCCACTCCATCGCATTACCTCAGTCGAACATACGTTCTAATCTCTGTCAAGCAACGAGCGGCCCACCCGCGCGGCGCGTGGCTGCGCCGACGATGTCAACCGCGCCTCTGTCTCCAGAGCGCTCGCTCGATAACTTTCTCGTCCCGCTGATGCACGAGAGCACGCACGATCACTGCGACGAGAATTCCGATGATTGCACCGATGCTGTTGGCGAGCACATCCAGGCCGCTCGCGAACCTGGCACTCAGGAAGGCACCCTGCGTGAGCTCTATCGCGACCGAGAAACCCGGCGCGATGATGAGCGCGAGCCACCACACGCGAGCGGGGAGCGCGAGGGCGAGCAGAAACCCGAGCGGGATGAACATGCCGATGTTCGCCGTGAACTCGAGCTTGTTGTAGCCGAACCATTCCGGGATGCCATTGCGATGCAGCACGGCAAGCAGCTTGTCGATGGATGCCCGATAGTCACGGTCAACGGGCGTCGGCCAGAGCACCACGACGAGCACGAACGCGCCGTAGATCGACAGCAGTGTCGCTGCGATCCCTAATCGCAGGCGGCTCTTCGGAGGCTCGAGGTAGGTCAAGCGTTGATCTTCAGCGCCTTGGCGGTTCGCTTCAACGTGCTTGCCGCGAGAGCCGGGTTCTCCGACAGCTGCGTGCCGTAGCTCGGGATCATCGCCTTGAGCTGCGGCTCCCAGGCATCCATGCGGTCGGGGAAGCACTTCTCGATGAGGCTCAGCATGATGGGTACGGCGGTCGAGGCGCCGGGTGATGCACCCAGGAGGCCAGCGATACTGCCATCGGCTGCGGCAACCACCTCGGTACCGAACTGCAGCACACCGAGCTTCTTCTTGTCTTTCTTGATCACCTGCACGCGCTGGCCCGCAGTGATGCGGTACCAGTCCTGAGGGTTCGCCTTGGGGTAGAACTGCTGCAATTCTGTGAACTTGGTGGCCGGGCGCGCAGCAAGCTGGCCAATCAAATACTTCACAAGCCCAAGGTTGCCGAGACCCGCCGCGACCATGGGAATGAGGTTGTGCCAGCGGATGGAGGCAAACAGGTCAAACAGCGAGCCGGTTTTGAGGAACTTGGGGCTGAAGCCCGCGTACGGGCCAAACATGAGGCTGCCCGATCCATCCACCACGCGCAGGTCGAGGTGCGGAACCGACATCGGCGGTGACCCCACGGCGGCCTTGCCGTAGACCTTCGCCGCGTGCTGGGCGACAACCTCGGGGTTGTCGGTGCGCAGAAACTCCCCGCTCACGGGGAATCCGCCGTATCCACGAATCTCCTTGATTCCGGACTTCTGGAGCAGCCCAAGCGCGTAACCGCCCGCGCCCACGAAGACGAAGCGAGCCGTGACGGGCTTCGCGGGCGTTCCCCCGATGTCCCGACGAAGTGTCAGCTTCCACAGGCCGTCGCGCTGGCGCGAGAGATTCGAGACCACGACCTCCTTGGTGACGACGGCGCCGCCCGCGACGAGGCTCTTCGTAAGGTGATGGGTGAGCGCGCCGAAATCCACGTCGGTACCCGACGCAATGTGGGTAGCCGCGATGGGCTGCGACTTCGCGCGGCCGGGAATCATGAGCGGCGCCCAGGAACGAATGGTGCGGGCATCCTCGCTGTATTCCATGCCAGCGAAAAGCGGGTGGTCTTTGAGCGCTTCGTACCGCTTGCGCAGGTACTCGACGTTGGTCTCGCCCCACACGAAGCTCATGTGCGGAGTGGCGTTGATGAACGACTCAGGGTCGGGCAGCGCACCCGCGTCGACGAGGTGCGCCCAGAACTGGCGAGACACCTGGAACTGCTCGTTGACCTTGACCGCACTGGCGATGTCAATCGTGCCGTCGGCTCGCTCGGGCGTGTAGTTGAGCTCGCACAGCGCGGAGTGGCCGGTGCCGGCGTTGTTCCACGGGTTGGAGCTTTCCTCTGCCAAATCGCCGAGCCGCTCGAAGATCTGGATGTCCCAGTCGGGCTGAAGCTGCTTGAGGAGCACGCCGAGTGTGGCGCTCATGATGCCGCCCCCGATCAGCGCGACGTCGATGGGTTTGCTCACCCGTCGAGTTTATCTCTCGACGACGGCCCCACTGACCCGTTGCCGATCGAGGATCGCTACCGCGGGAGTGGGCGCTGCACTTGGTACCCTTACTTTCGACATGATGAGCGACCGCGACTCGACTTCTCCCGCAACGCACACCCCCGACGGTTTTTCGCGCTACCTCGGCACGGCACCCAAGGTGCTGTGGGTGGTCTCGTCGGGCGGGCACCTCGCCCAGGCTCATCGCATCGAGGGCATGATCGGCCGCAACCCGGAGTCGGTGTGGGTCACATTCGATGTGCCTCAGAGTCGCTCACTGCTTGCGGGCCGTCGCGTGGAGTTTGCCGAATACGTCGCCCCTCGCGACCTGCGCCGCGCTTTTGCGGCGTCATCGCTCGTCTCGCGCATCGCAGGGCGCGAGCAGTTCGATTCGGTGATCTCGACGGGCGCCGCAATCGCACTCGTCGCCCTCCCCCGTATGGCCTTGCGCGGAACGCCCACGTTTTACATCGAAAGCATCGCCCGATCGACCGGCCCCAGCCTCACGGGCAAAGCCATGGCACTAGCGCCGCGCGTGCGCACATCAGCCCAATACGAAAGCTGGTCAAGCAAGCGGTGGCCCTATCACGGCTCGGTGTTGGATGAGCTGCGATCAGTACCCACGGCTGAGCAGGTATCGCCACGCTCATTCTTCGTGACGCTGGGCACCATTCGCCCGTACCGGTTCGATCGCGCCGTTGATGCCGTGCTCGGGATGCTCGAAAAAGGCGACTCCGTCGTGTGGCAACTCGGCGCCACGACGCGCGAGGGACTACCGGGAGAGTCGCTCGGCGAAGTGCCGGGCGAAGAAATGGCGCGTCGGATAGCCGCAGCAGACGTCGTGATCACGCACGCGGGCGTCGGGTCCATCCTCAACTGCCTTGAACTCGGCAAGGTTCCCGTGGTCGTGGTTCGTCGGCAAGAACACGGTGAGCATGTGGACGATCACCAGCAGGGCATCGCCGATGTGATGACCGCGCGGGCACTCGCGTTCGAGGTGGATCCCGCCGCGCCGAACCGCGACTTGCTCGTGTCAGCGGCGAACCTGACGGTGGCTGTGGACCATGACTGACGCCCGCCGCGACTCCCCCATTTTGGGCTCGCCAGCGTGCACTGAGCCTCATTCGAATAATGGAATAATCGAGTGATGCTCCGGTCTGCTCATTCCCTGTTCGCGTGGTGGCCGGCGACCGTTAAGACAGATGCCCCCGAGGCGTGGCGTACGGCAGTCGTGGGAGTGCTGCTTGGTGTGGCCGCGGCTGTTCCCGCGCTCACCTTCTCGTTCCTTCCGGTGAAGCCGTACCAAATTCTTGTTGTCGTCGCGGTCGTGATCGCGGCCTGGCCCGTCGTCAAGCGCGGACCCCGAGCCCTGCGGTTCACAGCGATCGAGATCATTGCAGCGGGCTTCGTCGCCCTGTCGATCCTCGTACAGCTCATCAGCGGACCGGCTCTCAACTACCGCCCGGACTTTCTCGGGGTGCTGTCGTTCCTCTTCCCCTTTCTCGGGTTCTTCGCCGCACGCTGCGTCGTGAACTCGCGGTCAACTCTCGACCGCTTTCTGAGCGGCGTGGCCATTAGCGCGCCGATCTTCGCCCTTGTCGCGTTCGTGCAGGCTCTGTGGCCCGCCGGAATGTCGTGGCTGCTCAAGGTCGCACCATCGCCCGGAGTCGAGGCCCGTCTTGAGAACGAGGGCCTCTTCCGCGCTGGCGGCTTCGTCGGGCATTGGACGGGCCTGGGCTACTACCTCACCGCGATGCTGCTCGTGCTGTGCATCCTGCTCATCCTGCGGCGCGACGATCGCCGCGGTTATGTGCTGATTTGCGTGGCAATTCTCGCGCTGGGCCTGGGGCTCACGTCGGCACTGACTCTCGCCCCGTACCTGACGAGCATCGCTGTGATCGTCGTGACTCTCTTCAACCTCAATCTGCCCATCAAGGCCGCCATTTTCTCCGGAGCGGCGACCATGATCGTGGGCATCGGCAGCCTCGCCGTGCTCCCGGGTTTCCAGTCGCGCCTCGATCAGCAGGCGAAGCCTGCACCCACCCCGACTGACCCTGTTGCCACCCCCACCGCCGGACCGGTTGATCCGGGACTCATCACCCAACCTGTCATCCCGTGGTCGATCGGCACTCCCCCGTCGTGGCTTCCCAGCACGGTTCGGTGGCGCTGGAACGTGTGGGAAAACGACATACTTCCGGCGGTGCAGCAACGCCCGTGGACGGGCTGGGGCGATGGGGTGCTCACGTCGACAGATATCGACCGAGTACTGCCGTCGATGTACTGGCACTCCGCCGAATCACAGTGGTTCTGGGCTGCCCTCTCTCGAGGAATCCCGGCGGCCATCGTGCTGTTCGGACTCATCGTCGTTGCCGCTGTCGTCATCGGCAGGAACATCGACCGCGTCACGGTCGGACCACTTCTTGTGCTGCTCACAGCGCTCGTGCTCTTCACCGGCGGATCATTCATCGCGCCAATTTTCACCAACCACGGCCTGCCGCTCGTCTTGTGGCCGCTCGTTGGAGCGGTGCTGGCCGGACTCAAACCTGGGCTGTATGCGCTGCCCTTCTCTCGCACGCAGCAGCGTGTCGAGAGCGCACCAGCCCCATAGAGTGAGCGCATGAGTCTTGCTGGTGCTGCCGCTCGCGGCGGCGCAGTCACGCTGGTCGGGCAGCTCATTCGCTTTCTGGTGCAGTTGGCGTCGGTGGCCGTGCTCGCGAGGCTTATCGACCCCGAAGACTACGGCCTCTACACGATGGTCTTTGCGGTGCTCGGCATTGCGACCGTGCTGGGTGACTTCGGGCTCTCCATGGCGGCCATCCAGTCGCAGACGATCACCCAGGACCAGCGATCCAACCTGTTCTGGACGAATGCCGCCCTCGGAGTGGTGCTGTCGATCACGATCGTGCTCGTGGCTCCCCTCATCGCGGCCTTCTACTCTGAACCCGCCCTCACCGCGATCGCGCAGGTGATGGCGGTCATGTTCCTGCTCAACGCCCTCTCGGCGCAGTTTCGGGCCGAAGCCTCTGTCAAACTGCGCTTCACCTACATGGCCACTACCGACGTCGTGGCCGCCCTCGTGGCGCTCGCAGCTGCGGTCGTGCTCGCGGGCATGGGCTTCGGATACTGGGCACTCGTTGGCCAGCAAATCGCCCTCACTGCGGTAACCCTCGTGGGTCTCGTGCTCTCAGCCTCGTGGATGCCCGGCCTGCCCAAACGCGGAGCGAACATGCGCGCTCTCTACACGTTTGGCGCCAACACTCTCGGGGTGCAGCTCTTCGTGTACCTCACCTCCAATGTGGACAGCATCCTTATCGGACGGGTGTGGGGCGCCACCTCGCTCGGCCTGTACGACCGGGCATTCCGCATCTTCCGTATGCCGCTGCAGCAGATCGCAGCGCCCATGACCAAGGTCGGCGTGCCGATCCTGTCGAAGCTGCAGAGCGATGACCGTTATGAGGCCTACGTTCAGCGCGCGCAACTCGTGCTTGGTTATGCGTTCGGAGGCATGTTCTTTCTGCTCGCCGCAGTCTCCGACCCGCTCGTCGACGTGATTCTCGGTGCCGGCTGGGAGCCGGCAAAGCCCATCTTCGCGGTGCTCGCCATCGGCGGCGTCTTCCAGGGCATGGGTTTTGTCTACGCGTGGATCTTCCTGTCCCGCGCGCTTACGGGCCTTCAGCTGAGGTGGACGATCATCGGCCGGTCGGCCATGGTGGCAGCGATCTGCGTGGGCGTTGTCTTCGGCCCGCTCGGTGTCGCGGTGGGCGCAACCGTGGGGCAGGCCATCAACTGGGCCCTGCTCACCATCTTCCCGATCGCCAAGGTGGGCGTGAAGCGCGGACCGCTCCTGCGCATAGCGTTGCGCCCCATCCTGTTCTTCGCCCCCATGACCGCAATCTCGCTCGTGCTGTCGTACGTCGTGATGATCGACTGGAATGTGTGGCTCGAGGCGGCCGTGCTGTTCGCGTTCATCCTCGCCTACCTCAGCCTGGGCTTTCTCATCCGCCCGATTCGCCGCGACTACGTGCAGATGCTGGATGTCGCGCGACGTCTGCGCCGCTAGCAAGAAGGAGCCGCCATGCCCGTGGAGATCATCCATTTCAACCCCCGTCGCCGCAGGCCCGGGATGCTCGGTCGCGTGCTGCCGCGCCGCCCGCTCAACAATTTTGGTGACCTCATCGGCCCCGCCCTCGTATCGCGGATCCTGCAGGAGCGCGGCCTCGCCGAGCCTGTCGAGCACCGGCGCCTCGTGACCGTCGGCTCGATCCTGCGGCTCACCCGCCCCGGCGACGTGATCTGGGGCTCGGGCATCAACGGCAAGTCGATGGATGTTGGCGCCGCCCCCGACCTCGATATCCGTGCCGTGCGCGGTCCGCGCACGCGCGACATGCTGCTCACCACGGGCGCCGTCGTTCCTGAGGTCTTCGGTGACCCCGCCCTGCTCTGGTCGCGGTATTGGTCTCGCCACAGCTATCTCGACGGTGCCGCACCCTCCGCCATTCGCGCCGTCGCGGTCGTGCCCAACCACAACGACCGCGCGACGGTGAGCGGGCCAGAGGTGATCAGCCCTCTCGGCGACGTTCACGACGTGATTCGCGAGATCGCGCGCAGTGAGTTCGTGTGCGGGTCATCCCTGCACGGCATCGTTCTCGCGGAAGCGTTTGGCATTCCCGCCCGCCTGATCCGCTCGGGAGTGGAACCAGACTTCAAGTACGACGACTACTACCGGGGCACCGGTCGCCCCACGCACACGCCGGCGACCACGGTGGCCGAAGCCATCGCGATGGGCGGTGAGCCCGCGCCGGTTTTCGACGCCGAGGCGCTGCTCGCCGCGTTCCCGGACGATCTCTACACGCCGGTAGGCTTGCCTCCGCGACACCACGTGGGAGGTTGAATGCGCGTATTCGAGTCGGTGCCTCCCCCCGGTCCTATCGTCAAGTTCATCGATGAGATCGTTCTCTATGCTCCGGATGACCTGAGCTTCAGCTACTTCTCGTGGCCGCGTGCGCTCCTGGGTCGCTTCGACGTGTTTCACGTGCATTGGCCCGAGTTTTTGGTTCGCGACCGGTCGACACTGCGTGGATTCGTCAAGCGCACCCTGCTGCGAATGCTGCTGGTCAAGCTGCGGGTCGGCAACATCCCGGTCGTGCGCACTGTGCACAACGTGGAGCCCCACCACGCGGGCGACGAGGCGGAGGAACGACTGCTCGCGCGGCTCGACGCACTCGTCAAGACGCACGTCGTGATGAGCGCGTGCACGCCGGGCGGCCCACCCGAGAGCACTGTACTGATTCCGCACGGAGATTTCAGGGAATCGTTCGCCCAACATCCGCGAGAAGACGTCGTGCCGGGGCGTGTGCTGCTGTTCGGTCGCATCCAGGCCTACAAGGGTGTCATCGAGCTCATTCGCGCCGCCGAAGAAGTCACCCTGCCGGGAACGGAGATCCGCATCGTCGGGTCCCCCACTCCCGAGATGCGCGCGGGGATCGACGCTGAGCTCGCCAAGCCGAACCGCGGTGGCGCCCGCGTGACCGTGGATCTTCGCATGGTCTCAGACGACGAGATGATCCAGGAGATGACCCGCGCCGAGCTCATTGCCCTGCCGTATCGAGATGCTGGCAACGGCAACTCGGGTGTGACGATGCTCGCGCTCTCGCTCGACCGTCCCGTGGTCGTTCCCCGAGCCTGTCTCATGGAGGAGCTGGCCCGTGAGGCCGGCGCCGAGTGGATCCAGATGATGGATGGCGAGGTGTCGGGCCCTCGGATCGAGGCCGCGCTCCAGGGTGTGCGCGAGCGCCCCGCGGGAGCTACTCCTACGCTCATCGGGCGGGACTGGAAGACGGTCGCCGCCGCCTATGCGCAGGTGTTCCGCGACGTTTCGCGGCGCCCCTGACGAGACCCCAGCCGATGCGCGCTCCTTAGCCGTTTAGACTTTGATGACGCGCCAGCGACCAACCCACGAGTAGATGAGACTGTGCAAAGACCATGTATGCGGTGATTGAGGGCGGGAACTCCCCGAGAGGTTCAGTTCGGGTCAGCGGTGCGAAGAACTCGGCCACCCGGCTGCTCTCTGCTGCCTTGCTGTCAGACGAGCACGTTGAGATCGGCAACTTCCCCACCAAGCTCGTGGATGTGGGCCACAAGGTGCGCTTCATCCAGAACACCGGTGGCCTCGTTGAGGTGGACCATGCGACACAGACGCTCACCATCAACGCGTCGGGCGTCGACTCGCGCATGCTCACGCGCGACGAGTTCGACGTGCCCATCCGCACCACCTACCTTCTTGCCGCGAGCCAGCTCGCTCGCACCGGCACAGCCCGCGTGCCCTACCCGGGTGGCTGCGCCATCGGCGGCGGTCCCGCGGGCGGCCGCGGTTACGACCTGCACATCATGGTCTGGGAACAGCTCGGCTGCATCGTCACCGAGAAGTTCGACCACATCGAAGTGATTGCTCCCGCCGGTCTTCGCGGCGGCACGATCGACTTTCCGATCTCCACGGTCGGCGGAACCGAGAACGCGCTGCTGTGCGCAAGTGTTGCGACGGGGCAGACTCAGATCCACAACGCCTACATCACGCCGGAGATCGAGGACCTCATCGAGTTGCTGCGCCGCATGGGCGCATCCATCTCGGTGTTCGGCACGAGCCACATCGTGGTCGACGGCAAGGGTGGCGTACTCTCCGGCGCCCGCATCGACGTCATGCCTGACCGGATCGAAGCGCTCACCTGGATTGTGTACGCGATCCTCTCGGAAGGCTCCCTCACGATCGAGGGCGTGCCGTTCGACGCGATGCAGGTGCCCCTCATTCATCTCGAGAAGGCCGGCATCGACCTGTATCGCAACTCGACGTCGGTTCACGTGGGGCCAGGCAGCCTGCCCTCGGGAACGGTTCAGCCGTTCGAGCTCGCCTGTGGCACCCACCCCGGCGTGATCTCCGACATGCAGGCGCTCTACGTGCTGTTGGGGCTGAAGGGCGCTGGCACGTCACGCGTTTACGACTACCGGTATCCCGAGAGAATCGCATTCGTTCACGAGCTGCAGAAGCTCGTGCGCGAGCCCAACCTGCACGCCGAGACGGGCAAGATCACCGTCAAGGGGCCCGCCACGTTCATACCGGGGGTCGCTGACTCCACCGACCTCCGCGGCTCGATGGCCGCCGTGATCGCCGCGCTGTGTGCCGACGGCCGCTCCGAGATTCGCAACGTGCACATGGCGCTGCGCGGCTACGACAACCTGGAAGAGAAGCTCAGGCTCGTCGGCTCGAACATCACCATCTTCGACGACGACGGAGCAGCGAATTCCGATTCACCGGTCCTCGCCGAGGCGTAACAGCATGGCTGGGTCACTGAGCGCGGCGCTCGCAGACGGCCTCGAGCGCGCGGCCCCGGGCGGAGTGCGGTTCGACGTGCCGTTGAGCGCGGAGTCCCGCTGGAAAATCGGTGGCCCCGCCCTCGCGATTGTCGAGCCCGCCTCCGCGGCGGAGGCAGCCGCCGTGATGGCAGTCATGAGCGGCGAGACGCTGCCGTTCGTGATCGTCGGCGACACCTCGAACATTCTGTTTGACTCCGCCGGATTCGACGGCGTGATCATGCGCATCGCGAATCGAATGTCGGCGTTCAGCATCGACGGCACCCGGGTGAAGGCGCAGGCGGGCGTATCTGTTCCCACGCTCGCACGCGCGGTCGCCCACGCAGGGCTCACGGGCATGGAGCATGCCTCGGGCATCCCCGGCACACTCGGCGGACTCGTGCTCATGAATGGCGGCAGCCAGCGAAAGGGCATCGGGAGCGTGCTCCACAGCGCCCTCTGCGTCGACGAGAGCGGCGACCTCGTTACCCTCACCGCGAGCGATTTTGGGTTCGCGTATCGCACCTCCAGCCTTCAGGGCCGGCGCGTAGCCATCCTCGAGGTGGAACTGGAGTTGCAGCGCGCGCCCGCCGAGCAGGTGGTTGCTGAGGTCGACGCCATCCTCGCCGACCGCAGCAAGAAGTTTCCCCTCGACCTTCCCAACTGCGGCTCGACGTTCCTCTCTGATCCCGCGATGTACTCGATCATCGGGCCTCCCGGCAAGGCCATTGAAGATGCCGGCCTGAAGGGCCTCGCGCGCGGGGGTGCGCAGATTTCCGATCTGCACGCCAACTTCATCGTCAACACCGGTGGAGCGGTGGATGACGATGTGCTGTGGCTCATCGCGGTCATCCGGGCGACGGTCGCCGCGAGAACCGGATTCGCGATGAACTGCGAGGTGCGGCACCTCTCAGCCGCGGGCGTACTGCGACCGGCGCACGAAGCCGCCCTCGAGCGCTTCGCCGACGCGCCAGTCGGAGGACAGTAATGCCCAAGGTCTCGGTCATTACCGGCTTCTACAACCGCGGCGAGCTGCTCGAGCGCACCATCTCGTCGATCCTGAACCAGACGTTCACCGACTTTGAGCTGATCGTCTTCGACGACGCATCCACCGACGACACTGCGCTCCGATTGCAGGAGCTGTCGCGCAGCTACGACGACCCTCGATTCTCGTACGTCGTGCACGAGCAGAACACGGGATTCGTGCAGGGGCTCAAGAACGCTATCGAGCGTTCGACGGGCGAGTACATCGCCATCCAGGGTTCGGGTGACGCATCGCTGCCCGAGCGGCTCGCGCTGCAGACTGCTCTTCTGGATGCACGACCCGATGTGGGCGTCGTCGGCGGGTGGTACTACAACGTTCAGGAAGGCCTGGGAACGGAGCGCCTTCGGCAGCCCAATGCCGACGAGCTGACCCTCGACGACCTCCTGCGCGGCAATGTCTTCTCGCACGGCGAGGTGATGATTCGCCGATCGGTGCACGACGCCGCTGGCGGCTACCGCACGGAGTTCACGAACGCCCAGGACTACGACCTGTGGCTGCGCGCGCGCAAGATTGCGCGCTTCGCGACCGTTCCCGCCCCGATCTACCTGCGTTACGTGCAGTTCGATGGCGTCTCGTACGTGCCAAGCAAGATCATCAGGCAAAGCAGCTACTCCATGTCGGCACGACGCATGGCGCGCATGTCGGAGACGGAGCAGCAGGCCGCCCTCACCCTCATTCGGGAGAAGGGCCCCACGGCCCTCGTGCCGGCCAGCGATCCCGAGGTGCAGGCGAAACTCGTGCAGTCGGTGTTCCGGCTCGTCATATTTGGATCGCCCGAGGCCGGAGCCGAACTGGCGAAGTCCTCCATCGTGAGCCCCGTTAAACGCGGAGTTCTCGTTGCATTCGCCAGTTTCTACGGCTCAGCGCTGTCGCGCCCCTTCCGGCCGCTCATCGCCCGAGCACTCGGCATCACTCGCCGCGAGTCTGGTCGACCATGACAGCGCCGCTGCGCCCGGGCACCGACTTTCGCCCAGAGCTGCAGGCACTGCGCGCGGTTGCCGTAGCCCTGGTAGTCGTCTATCACCTGTGGCCGAAGTACCTGCCCGGCGGCTTTGTCGGCGTGGATGTGTTCTTTGTCATCTCTGGATACCTCATCACGTCGCACCTGCTGCGCGAGGTGACGCGCTCTGGGCGCATCGCAGTGACCGGGTTCTGGGCCCGTCGCATCCGCCGACTGCTCCCCGCGGCGTTTACGGTGCTCGCCGTCTCTGCCGTGGCAACTCTGCTGTGGCTGCCGCGCGCAGTGTGGCAGCAGACCTTTGTTGAGATCATCGCGAGTGCCGTCTACGGGGTGAACTGGGTTCTCGCCTTCAACGCCACGGACTACCTGGGCGCGGAGAACGACCCCTCGATCGTGCAGCACTATTGGTCACTGTCGGTGGAAGAGCAGTTCTACATCGTCTGGCCCCTGCTCATGGTGATCGCAATCGCGATCGCCGCGTGGCGCGCACGCCGACCGGGCGCGGTCGCGAGCACCGCCGCCCGAACTCATGCCATCACGATCATGTTGCTCATCGTCGTGGTCGCTTCGTTCGCCTACTCAATCGCCGAGACATCAGCCAGCCAGCCATTCGCGTTCTTCGCAACGCCGGCACGAGCATGGGAGTTCGGCGCGGGAGCACTTCTCGCGATCGCGGGAACGTCTATCGACCGGGTGTTCGCAGGCGCGCGGGGCGACACCCTGCGCAGCGCGGCGAGCTGGGCCGGTCTCATCATCATCGCCGTGAGTGCATTCGCTCTCAACGCCGACTCGGCCTTCCCCGGGTTCATTGCCGCCGTTCCCGTGATCGGCACGCTGCTCGTCATCGCGGCCGGCACACCGCGGGCCCGTTGGTCACCCATGGTGGTGGGCAGGCTCGCCCCCGTGCAGGTTGTCGGAGACCTGTCGTACTCGATCTACCTGTGGCACTGGCCGCTGATTATCGTTTACCCGCACATCGTCGGACGCGGTCGAGGCGTGCTGGGTAGCCTTGCCATCATCGCGCTCAGCGTCGGACTCGCGTGGCTGACGAAGCGCTTCATAGAAGATCCCGTTCGCAACGGTGCATTCTGGAAAGCGCGGATGCTGCGCTCCTACGGCATCGCCGTCGTCGGCGCTGTCGTCACCATCGCGCTGTGCGCGGTGCCGCTCGTGGTCATCGAAAATCAGAGGCAGGCCACGCTCGCGAGCAACGCCGCCGCGCTCAACGACGGAGTGCCCTGTTTCGGTGCGGCAGCACTGGCCGACGACGCTGAGTGCCCCGACCCGTTCGCTATCCCCGACAACCTCGACACCGCGTTTGCCGATGCCGACCGCGGACTGCTCTCCGACAAGACGTGCAAGACGGATGCCCAGGGTGGCAGCGAAGTGCGCCGGTGCGACTTCGGCTCTACCGCACCAGATGCGGTCGGGCTCGCGCTCATTGGCAACTCCCACGGCAATGCGCTCGCCTCCGGTCTCGCGCCCTACTCCGCCACCCAGGACTGGCACCTCACGACCTACTTCCGGCAAAGCTGCTTGGGCGACGTGCGGGTGGGCGTGGGCGATGCGCCGTCGGCGGACTGCCTGGCGTGGACCAGCAAGGTGCTCGACGAGATTCTCGCCGACGACACCGTCTCCGTCGTGATTTACCAGAGCTACCAAGGGTTCGCGCTCGGCACGGATGACGAGATCACACCGGGCGAGATCACCGAATATGAACGCAATGTGCGCACCGTCTGGGCCGAGCTGGCCCAGGCCGGCAAATCCGTGATCGTCGTCAGCGACGTTCCCGGAACCCGTCCCGACAACACACCCGAGTGCATCGCCAACTCCCCGGATGAGTACGACCCGTGCTCGACGAACAGGTTCGGCTTCATGACGAACAACGCCATGTACGTCGCCGCCGAGGGCACCCCCGGCGTCACGACGATCGACCTCACCCGCTATTTCTGTGACGACAAGCGGTGTCATTCGCTGATCGGCGGGGTGGTCGTGTACTTCGATTCACACCATCTCACTGCGACCTACGCGCGCACCCTCGCGCCCTACCTGGGCGCAGACATCCAGCGGGTCATCGACCGACGCGGCTAGAGGCCGAGCTTGACCAGCTCGTCGTTCATGCGCACGGCCATCTCGGCATAGCCCTCATCGTTGGGATGCAGCCCGTCCGACGCCATCCACTCGGGGTGGCCCTCGATCCAGTGGGATGCGCCGGGAACGTAGTCCGCGCCGATGTCGGCCGCCGCGTCTTTCACCCAGCCGATGATGACCTCGACCGAGTCGGGGCGTTCGTCGGTGTACCAGAACGGCTCGACCACGATGAATCGGGCATCCGGTAGCTCGCTCTTCAACCGATCGAAATCGAGGCTGATCTGCACCTTGATCTGGTCGGCGGCGCGATCGTACGAGAAGTTGTCGTTAAGTCCCATCGTGACAAACACGATCTCTGGATCGTTGGCGATCACGAGACTCGGCAGGTCTCCGTCGCCGAAGACGGTGCGGTTGTTGACGAAACCGAGACCGTTGACGCTTGGGTTGTACTCGTTCCAGCCGCGCTGCTCGCTCACAATCGTCGACCAGCGAGCTGCCTCGCTCGACGCGCCTGTGCCCAGGGTGTACGAGTCACCGTAGAACGCAACCCGCGGGCCCGAACTCTCAGCGGGCACGCTGCACCCCGCGAGGGTGACGGCCAGCAGTAGTGCCGCGGCGACGCGGAAGATTCTCATGGTGAGTGTTCGGTGCCATTGGTCATTTCGGTGGCTGGTCTCGTCAGGCTCGACCCGCGTGGTGGCTCGACCCGTCTGTCTGGACCGTGCCGTTACGCGGTGACCAGCAGGTCAGCGGCAACGAGCTCCGCGATCTGCACCGCGTTGAGCGCGGCACCCTTGCGCAGGTTGTCGTTGCTGATGAAGAGGGCAAGTCCGCGACCGCCGGGAACACCCTCATCCTGGCGGATGCGCCCAACGAAGCTCGGGTCTTTGCCCGCGGCATCAAGCGGCGTGGGGATGTCGCTCAGCACGACGCCCTCGGCGGTGGCAAGCAGCTCGCGCGCGCGCTCCGGCGAGATCGCCTTGCCGAACTCGGCGTTGATCGAGAGCGAATGTCCCGTGAAAACGGGAACGCGAACGCAGGTTCCGCTGACGAGTAGGTCGGGAAGCTCGAGAATCTTGCGGCTCTCGTTGCGCAGCTTCTTCTCTTCGTCGGTTTCGCCCAGCCCGTCATCGACGAGGTTGCCCGCGAAAGGCACGACGTTGAACGCGATGTTTCTCGGGAACTTCACTGCGGCGGGCATGGTCACGGCTGAGCCGTCGTGCACGAGCTCGATGGCATCCTGGCCGACGGCTGCGGTCGCCTGCTCGAGCAGCTCCTCGCCTCCCGCGAGTCCCGCGCCCGACACGGCCTGATAGGTGCTCACGATGAGACGCTCGAGGCCTGCCTCGGCGTCGAGAACCTTGAGCACGGGCATGGCCGCCATGGTGGTGCAGTTCGGGTTGGCGATGATGCCCTTGACGGCCTGCTTGATCGCGTGCGGGTTGACCTCACTCACGACGAGCGGCACCTCGGGATCCATGCGCCAGCCCGAGGAGTTGTCGATGACGAGAACGCCCGCGGCCGCAAAGCGCGGAGCCTGCGCCTTCGACGTGGTGGCTCCCGCGGAGAAGATGGCGATGTCGAGCCCCGTGGGGTCTGCGGTGGAGGCATCCTCAACGGTGATCTCGGTTCCGCGCCACGGCAGCGTCGTGCCAGCGCTGCGCGCCGACGCGAAGTATCGAATCTCGGCTACGGGAAAATCCCGCTCTTCGAGGAGGCGACGCACAACCGCGCCGACCTGGCCGGTGGCGCCGACGACGCCGATCTTTACTCCGGCCGCATTGCTATCTAAACCACTCATGGGTCAATTCTGGCATGACCGGAGCGGTCACCTCCGTCGAGTTACCGCCACTAGCGAAGGTCGGCTGCCCGCGGCAGAGTCCAGTAGTCACCCGCGAGGCGTTCGAACGACTCGGGACTAAACGGCCGGGAACCCGACCACGGATAGGGAGTGAACTCGCCAAACCACACGCCCTCAGGGGTGTCGAACAGGTCGATGCGGATGAAGTCAAAATCCCGGCCCAACTCCCCCGCGATGGCGACCATCTGCTCGAGGTGGGCGGGCCGCGCAAGATCGTGTTCGTGGGGAAGGATGCCGCGCTGGTTGGCATCCAGGCGCTCCCACTCGGGTGAATACATGCTCGCGCGATGGGTTCCCAGACGGCCATCGTGTGCGTGCACGAACCGCACGACTCCGTCGTACACAAAGAACTTGTAATCGTCGGGGGGATTCTCGTCGGTACCGATCCACTCCTCAAGCACGATGACGGGGGATGCGCCGAGGTAGGCGGTCTCTCCGAGCGTGCGCCACTGAAACGCGCGGTCCCATCGTGCAACGTCGCGCTCCAACTGCTCAACGTTTGGCTGCCCGGAGCCCGCAATCACCTGGCCGGAACCGTTATTGGGCTTGAGGATCCACCGACCCTCGATCTGCACACCGTCGAGCTCAGCGAGATCCATCCCCGCCCACAGCACGCGCGGGATGAGCACCGACGGCGCCAGCTCGCTCGCGTGCTGCTTCATCGCGATCTTGTCGCACGTCCACACCCAGAACTCGCGATGGTCGTTGAGCACGCGCCAGTTGACCTTCTCATTGAGCCCCCGCGGGTCGGTCAGGTTGGGAAACCGGCGCGCGTGGAAGAAGTACCGGATCGACCGAGACCACGTCAGTGGCAGCAGGTCGAGTAGTCCGGTTCGGAGTGCGACGACGGTGTCTCTCCACATCAGAGGCGGTACTAGCGGCCGGTACCGCCGTGAACGACGGCCTCGGTGTCGCCATCCAGCCCGAAGGCGGTGTGCACAACCCGCACAGCGTCGTTGATGGTGTCGGCGCGAGTGACCACGGAGATGCGAATCTCACTCGTGGAGATCATCTCGATGTTGATGCCCGCCTCGAAAAGAGCCGTGAAGAGCTTGGCCGAGACACCGGCGTTCGTGCGCATGCCTGCACCGACCACCGCGAGCTTGCCGATCTGGTCGTCGTGCTGCAGGGACTGGAACCCGACATCCTGCTGCTCAGCAGTGAGAGCCTGGAGTGCGGCCTGCGCGTCGGACTTGGGAAGGGTGAAAGAGATGTCGGTGAGACCGGTGCTTGCCGCAGACACGTTTTGCACGATCATGTCGATGTTGGCGTTGGTCTTCGCGATGATCGTGAAGATCTGCGCGGCCTTGCCGGGGATGTCGGGGACTCCGACGACGGTGATCTTCGCTTCGCTCAGATCGGCTGCAACCCCAGCGATGATGGGCTCTTCCACGATCTCTCCCTCTTTCGGGTTCACGACGAGCGTGCCCTCGTTGTTGTTAAAGCTAGAGCGCACGTGCAATGTCACGCCATGGCGGCGGGCATACTCAACGGCGCGGATGTAGAGCACCTTTGCCCCGGCGGCGGCGAGCTCCAGCATCTCCTCGCTGGAGATGCGGTCGATCTTTCGGGCCGATGGAACCTGGCGCGGGTCGGCGGTAAAAATACCGTCGACGTCGGTGTAGATCTCGCACACCTCGGCCCCGAGAGCTGCCGCGAGGGCGACCGCCGTGGTGTCGGATCCGCCGCGACCCAGGGTCGTGATGTCGCCCGTGCCTCGGTTGAACCCCTGGAACCCGGCCACGATGGCGACAGCGCCCTCGTCGAGGGCCTCGCGCACCCGGCCCGGAGTGACATCGACGATGCGCGCGGCGCCGTGGCGGGCATCCGTGATCATGCCGGCCTGGCTGCCGGTGTAGCTGCGGGCCTCGACGCCGAGTCCCTTGATGGCCATGGCGAGGAGCGCCATCGAGATGCGCTCCCCCGCGGTGAGCAGCATGTCGAGCTCGCGACCGGATGGCACGGGCACGACCTGCTCCGCGAGATCGAGCAGCTCGTCGGTGGTGTCGCCCATGGCCGAAACGACCACGACGACCTCGTGGCCCGCCTTCTTCGTCTCGACAATGCGCTTGGCAACGCGCTTGATGCTCTCGGCGTCGGCGACCGACGAACCGCCGAACTTCTGGACGATCAAGCTCACGAAGTGCTCCTGGAAATCTTGGGTCACGGGTATTTGACCCGACCACCAATTCTAGAGGCTCCCGACTACTACCCTGTGTTTCATGACGCTTGAGGGATGGTCAGAGTTCAACGTGGCCGTCGCGGGCGCTGCCGCGGCGCTGGCCGGATTGTTGATCGTTGCCTTGTCGGTCAACGTTGAGACGATCGCCAAGACGCCGAGCCTGTCGGCGCGGGCATCGAGCGCGATCGGCATTCTGGTGCTCGCCGTTGTCGCAACGATGGTGGGGCTGATTCCCGGGCAGCCGCTGTGGGCGATCGGACTTGAGATCGGCATCGGGGTGGTCGTCGCCTGGGTGATGCAGGTGCACACGATCCGGGCCGTGGAACCGTCGAGCCGGCTCACCAAGGGCGCCATCGGAGTCATTCCGCTCATCGCGTTCAGCATCGGCTGCGTGATGCTGCTGGTCGGGATGCCCGGAGGCTTCTATGCCGTGGCGGCGGGAGCGATCCTCGCCATCATCAATGCCGTCGTGTTCTCGTGGGTCGCACTCGTTGAGGTGCTGCGTTAGGTTTCTGGGCCGGCTCCCGCCGACAACGCGAGCTAGTTCTCGACGAGCCGTCTGCCCTCGAAGGCACGGCCGAGGGTGACCTCGTCGGCATACTCAAGATCGCCGCCGACCGGGAGCCCCGACGCCAGCCGCGTTACGCGCAGGTTGGGGTAGATCAAGAGGCGGGTGAGGTACGTGGCGGTTGCCTCACCCTCGAGGTTGGGGTCGGTCGCGATGATGACCTCGGTGACAGTTCCGTCGGCGAGGCGACCGAGCAGCTGCTTGATGCGCAGGTCGTCGGGGCCGATGCCGTCGATGGGGCTGATCGCCCCGCCCAGCACGTGGTACAGGCCCTTGAATTCACGGGTGCGCTCGATCGCGACGACATCTTTTGCCTCTTCTACGACACAAATCGTTGCCGCGCTGCGTCGAGGATCGCGGCAGATGGAGCACGTCTGCTGCTCGGTGACGTTGCCGCAGATGTCGCAGAAGCGCACCTTGTCTCGCACATCGCGAAGCACCTCGGAGAGCCGGGTGACGTCGAAGCTTTCGGTCTGCAGAATGTGGAAGGCGATGCGCTGCGCGGACTTCGGGCCGATTCCGGGCAGGCGGCCGAGCTCGTCAATCAGCTCCTGGACAATGCCGTCGTACATCAGTCGTCAGCCCGGGGCACGACGCGCGGAGCGACCTGCTCCTCTTCGATGAAGCTCGCGCCGAGCAACTCGCGAACCACCGATTCGCCGTAGCGCACGGGCTCGGTCGACACCGCTACCTCGGGGGCCTTGCGGGGCTGGCGAGGGGCGGGAGTGGCGGGCTCGGATGATGGGATCTCGGCGACAGCCCAGCCATCCTTGTCTTTGGGGACCTCATCGACCTGGTCACGACGCTCGACCACGGGCGCGGGCTCATCGGCTACCCGCGCAAGCAGCAGCGGCTCGATGCCGAGCACCCTGAGCACGGCCTTCTTGAGGTGGTCGGCGATTCCGTCGCCGGAAGCCGAGCGCTCCTTGAGTGCCGCCACGTCGTTCTGGCTCGGGAACGACAAGACGAGCACGTTGCCGTCGCGCAGCTCGAGCGGCTTGGCGGTCGAGACCACGAGCCACGAGTTGAGCTTGGTGTCTTTGACGGCTTCGAGAATCTCGGGCCAGGCATCTTTGACCTGCGGGAAAGTAACGGGCGCACCGGCCTCACGAACGGGGTTCGCTACCGGGGGCTGCGACGCCGCGACGGGCTCGGGCTCGGACTCTGCGCTTCGCTCGACCGCGGCCGGAGCCGGCTCGTCAACGGGCGCGGGTGGCACGACCGCCGTTGCAACTGGCGCCGGTGCTGGCTCGACGCGCGCGGCGGGAGGTGACGCGACTGGCGCGGCAACCGCGCCCTCGACGCCTACGCGACGCTCGAGGCGCTCGACACGCGCAAGGGCTCCACGCTCGGAGTCGTCGCTTGCGGGCACGAGGATGCGCGCAACCATGAGTTCGAGGTGCAGGCGCGGCGAGGTGGCACCCGTCATCTCGGTGAGGGCGGCGTTCACGACGTCGGCCGCTCGCGACAGTTCTGCGTTGCCGAAAACGGAGGCCTGGGCGATCATGCGATCGAGCTGGTCTTGCGGGATGCCCCGCAGCACGGCCTGCGCGTTGCCAGAGGTGGCCGCCACAATGATGAGGTCGCGAAGCCGCTCAAGCAGGTCTTCGACGAACCTGCGTGGATCTTGCCCGGTCTGGATGACTCGATCCACAGCGGCGAAGACGGCAGCTGCATCCCTCGCCCCGATGGCATCGACGACCTCGTCGAGCAGCGCTCCGTGAGTGTAGCCGAGAAGGGCGACGGCACGCTCGTACTCAACCGTGTCGCTCTCCGAGCCCGCCATGAGCTGGTCGAGCAGAGACAGGGTGTCTCGAACTGAACCGCCCCCAGCGCGCACCACGAGGGGCAGCACGCCGGGCTCGACCTTTACCTTCTCGCTGTCGCACAACTGCTGAACGTAGTCGAGCATCTGTGCGGGCGGCACGAGCCGGAACGGGTAGTGATGCGTGCGCGAACGAATCGTGCCGATGACCTTCTCAGGCTCGGTGGTCGCGAAGATGAACTTCACATGCTCCGGCGGCTCTTCGACGATCTTGAGCAGCGCGTTGAAGCCCTGCGGCGTGACCATGTGGGCCTCGTCGAGGATGAAGATCTTGAAGCGATCGCGCGCGGGCGCGAAGACGGCCCTTTCGCGTAGGTCGCGGGCGTCGTCGACACCGTTGTGACTTGCCGCGTCGATCTCGACGACGTCGAGCGAGCCGCCACCATCACGGCTGAGCTCGATGCAGCTGGGGCACTTGCCGCACGGAGTGTCGGTGGGCCCCTCGGCGCAATTGAGGCAACGCGCGAGGATGCGGGCGCTCGTGGTCTTGCCGCAGCCGCGCGGGCCGCTGAAGAGATAGGCGTGGTTGACGCGGTCGGTGCGCAGCGCCGTGCGCAGCGGATCGGTCACCTGAGACTGCCCGATGAGCTCAGCGAATGTCTCCGGGCGATAACGGCGATACAGGGCAGCGACCACGAATCAAGAGTAGTCGTCGCCGCTGACGCTGGGATCGCTGCATCCACCGCACTCGCTTAGAACCGGTAGCCCCGCAACCCCTGCCACACGTGCCTCAGCCGGGTGAGCACCTGGAAGGGCAGCGCCCGCGCGCGATCCCACGCGCCCCCGGGGCCCGGTCGGCGCGCGTACGGAAGAGCATCGAGCTCCGGCCACGTCAGACTCACGACCGCGGGCGAGAGCAGGTCGGCGCGACGAAAATCGACGGGAAGCCTGAGCATGGCTTCGAAAATATCGCGCTGGTTGATCGGCATGATGGTGAAGGCGAATGGCGCGGTGCCGTACTGCTGGGGGCTCGGCCATCCGCCCAGCCGCACGTCGATGTAGGCCATGTCGAGCACGAACGCCGCGTCGCCACTCGGTAGCGACTGCATCCAGCGGTCCGCGAGCGCACGCCGTTGCGGGGTGTCCTTCAACCGAAAACGCTTGAGCAGCAGCTGTGGCGTCACGACCTCGAGCGGATCGCGCCAGTAGAAACCGCGCCCGACCTCACCCGCGAAACCGGTCACCCACCCCCGATCGGCAGGAAAGACGGATGCCGCCTCGAGAAAGTCACGCGCCTTGCCCTCGCTGTTGTCATACCCGACGGCGTGGAGGTAGTCGGACCGAGCGGCGGATGAGGCGGGGCGTAGCCTCACGACGGTGTGCCGAAGTCCGAAGCGACGGGCCACGTGTCGCGCGAACGGCAGGTCGGCATGACGCTGGTCGTGGTACTCGAAGGTCACGAACTCGCTCGCGTCGAGAACTCCGCGGGCGGCTGCCACGAACATGCGACTGTCGCGTCCTGCGGTGAGCGGCAGCACGAGCGGCGCACGCTGGGCCAGGTGCTCCATCACGCGGGTGAGGCGATCGGCGATGATCGCGACCTGCTCGGCAACCCCCGCCCCGTCTACCCGGGTGATCGGCCCGCGCGGCCAGTGGCGCTCGGGCGCAAACGTCGTGAGATCGAGCAGATGGCTCGGCAATAGCCGGAGCACGTGCGGGTCGCTCGTCTCACCGAAAGGATAGAACTTGCCGGCCGGCACCGGGGCGCGACGAGGGCGCGCGCTCGGGTCACGCTGCAGCAGCGTCGTTGTCGAGGCGACCGCGCCGCTGCGAGCGGAATAGACCACACCGAGGCTCGCGCCAGGGTCGGGGTAGACGCGGGCGGTGCCCGCCGTGACGATGCACACCCAACGACCGGCGAACGAATGGATGACGTCTTCGAATGCCTCAGCATCGTCGGGCGATGGCACCTCGAGCGTCTCGCTGTCGTCGGCGAAGCCGGCTTCCGGATGCACGGCCCAGCCGAGCATCCAGCCCACGTGCCTGCCGTCGTGCGTGAGCACCGTGACGGGGAGCCGAGCGCCTGTGCGCAGCATCCACCCGGCCTGCGTGTGAACCGCGAAACCCGCAGGCTCGACCCACCGGTCGCGAGACAGCTGGAACTGGTCGCCAAAGTCCGGGGGTCGGTAGCCGCTCACGTCAGCTGGGCTGCGCTGAGCGACTGGCGGGCTATCTCGAGTTCTTCGTTCGTGGGCACCACGAGCACGGCGACGGGCGACTCATCCGTGCTGATCACGGTCGTGCCGCGAACCGAGTTGCGAGCGGAATCGAGATGGATGCCCGCCCACTCCATTCCCGCAAGGGCGTCGGCCCTCACCGCGGCAGCGTTTTCGCCGACCCCCGCCGTGAAGACGACGGCGTCTGCCCCGCCGAGCGTGGCGAGGTAGGCGCCGAGGTAGTGCTTGAGGCGGTGCGTGTAGACATCAAGCGCGAGGCGTGCTGCGGCGTCTCCCGCGGTAGCCGCCTCCTGCACATCGCGCATGTCACCGCGCCCGCTGACCCCCAGCAGGCCGCTTCGGCGGTTGAGGAGCGTATCGAGTTCTGGCAGCGTCATTCCCGCACGACCCAGGTGAAAGAGCAGCCCGGGGTCGAGGTCGCCCGAGCGCGTGCCCATGACGAGGCCCTCGAGGGGTGTCATCCCCATCGAGGTATCGACCGACCGACCACCATCGATCGCGCAGGCGGATGCTCCATTGCCGAGGTGAAAGACGATGAGCCTGAGGCTCTCGAGCGGCTTGCCGAGGATGTCAGCGGCAGCGCGTGACACGTACTGGTACGACGTGCCGTGAAAGCCGTAGCGCCGCACTTCGTGGTCTGCCGCGACATCGGCGTCGATCGCGTAGGTGTACGCGGCGGGCGTCAGGGTCTGGTGGAACGCCGTGTCGAATACCGCGACGTTCGGCACTCCCGGGAACGCGGCGCGCGCAGCGCGGATGCCCGCGAGATTCGCCGGATTGTGCAGCGGCGCGAGGGCCGACAACTTCTCGATCGCGCGCTCGACCTCGTCGGTCACGAGCGTCGCCCGCGAGAAGAGGCTCCCTCCGTGCACGACCCGGTGACCGACGACCGCGGGATGCACGCCGCCCAGCTCCTCGAGGATGGTCGTCATGGCGCTCGCGTGCGTGACGCCGTCTTCGCCGATGCGCTCGACGATGCCGCTCGAGGCCACCACCTCGGTCTCGACGTCGAGTAGTTCCCACTTGATCGACGACGACCCCGAGTTGACGATGAAGGCGAGCGTCACGACTGCGCCTGGATCGCGGTGATGGCAACGGTGTTGACGATGTCGCGAACGAGGGCTCCGCGCGAGAGGTCGTTGACGGGCTTGCGCAGGCCCTGAAGCACCGGCCCGATGGCGACAGCGCCCGAGCTGCGCTGTACCGCTTTGTAGGTGTTATTGCCGGTGTTGAGATCGGGGAAGATGAAGATGGTCGCGCGGCCCGCCACCTGCGACTCGGGCATCTTGGCTTTCGCGACGGCAGCATCGGCGGCGGCGTCGTACTGGATCGGGCCCTCGACGAGCAGGTCGGGCCGCCTCTTCCTCACGAGCGCTGTCGCGGCACGAACTTTCTCCACATCGGCGCCCGACCCGGACTCCCCCGTGGAGTACGAGAGCATGGCGATGCGCGGATCAATACCGAACTGCGCTCCCGTGCCGGCCGACGAGATCGCGATGTCTGCGAGCTGGTCTGACGTGGGGTCGGGAACGATCGCGCAATCTCCGTAGACGAGCACGCGGTCCTCGAGCGCCATGAAGAACACACTCGAGACGGTGTCCACGCCGTCCATCGTCTTCACGAACTGCAGGGCCGGGGTAATTGTGTGGGCCGTGGTGTGTGCGGCGCCCGAGACCATGCCGTCGGCGAGGCCGAGCTGCACCATCATGGTGCCGAAGTACGAGACATCCGTCACGATATCTCGCGCGGCCTCAACGGTCACGCCTTTGTGAGCGCGCAGTCGCGCGTACTCCTGCGCGAACTTCTCGCGCAACTCGGGATCGGTGGGACTCACGACCTGCGCCGAGCTCAGGTCGACGCCAAGACCGGATGCTCGAGCGCGAATCTCCCCCTCGTCGCCGAGGATCGTGAGGTCGACCACCGACCGGCTGAGAAGGGTTCCCGCCGCCTGCAGGATGCGGTCGTCGTTGCCCTCGGGCAGCACGATGCGCTTGCGCTGCGACCGGGCACGCTCGAGTAGGGCGTACTCGAACATGAGCGGGGTCACCGCGCTCGACTCCCCCGCGCCGAGCTCGCGCAGCAGCACCTCCGCGTCAACGTGCTTCTCGAAGAGCGCGAGGGCTGTGTCGATCTTGCGCAGCGAGGTGGCGGTGAAGCGGCCCCGCACGTTCGCGATTCGCTGCGCGGTCGCGTACGTGCCGAGTTCGGTCGTGATGATGGGTAGCGTCTCGTCCAGCCCGCCAATGAGCCGGTCGATGACAGGCGACAACGCAAAGCCACCGTTGAGCACGATGCCGGCAAGCGAGGGAAACGACCCCGACGCGTGAGCGGTGAGCGCCGCGAGCAGCATCTCGCTGCGGTCACCGGGAATCACGACAATGCCGCCCTCGATGAGTCTCGGCAGCACGTTTTCCATCGACATGGCGGCGATGACGGCCCCGAGTGCCTCGCGTCCCATGAGGGCCGGGTCACCCTTGAGGAGGGTGCCATCGACTGCTTCCATGATCGTCTCGACGGTGGGCGCGATGAGGAAGGCGTCTTCGGGGATGGCCCACGCGCTGACCCCGGATGCCTCGGCGACAGTGGCCGCAATGGCGTCAAGGTTCTGCGGGTCAGCGCGGTTGGCGATCACGGCCAGCAGCGTCGCGTGGGCGATCGTGAGTTCGGGCAGGCTCAGCTCCACGACCTGCTTGAGCTCGTCGGCCGTGCGAGCGCGCGATTCGTCCTGCTCTCGCCCGGTGAGCACGAGAAGCACGGGCGCGCCGAGGTTGGCGGCGATTCGCGCGTTGAAGGCGAGCTCGGTGGGCGTCGCGACATCCGTGTAGTCCGACCCCACGATGACGACGGTGTCGCAGTCGCGCTCGATCGCCTTGAACCGGTCGACGATGCGCGACAGCGCCGCGTCGGCGTCTTCGTGCACCTCGTCGTAGCTCACCCCGATGCACTGTTCGTAGTCGAGGGTGACACCGTCGTGAGCGAGAAGCATCTCCAGCACGTAGTCGCGCTCGACGGTGGAGCGCATCACCGGGCGAAAGACCCCCACCCGCTCGAAGCCACGGAGCAGAGTGTCGAGCACTCCGAGCGCGATCGACGATTTGCCCGAATGCCCTTCGGCTGAGGTGATGTAGATCGACTTGGCCACGAGCCCATTAAACCCCGAGACTCCTCGCGCACCCGCCAGAGCCCGGTTACCCTTGCTACGTTTCCGTCCTGGGGGAGTTGGCCTGGATGGCGCCACGCGAGGAGCCGCCACCAGTTTACAGCTATGATCTCTTGAGGTTGTTGCACGTACCTTGAGCAACATCCGGCCAGGAGAATTCGCCTAGTGGCCTATGGCGCACGCTTGGAAAGCGTGTTGGGTGAAAGCCCTCGGGGGTTCGAATCCCCCATTCTCCGCCAAAAGACACTACGTAGTGCAGACGTGAACCCGCGGGGGGTGCAGTGGTCGAAGCGAGCGGAGTGCGGCTTCGCGCCCGCGTTACCCCACGCCGTTCCCTGCTTCGCACGGGAATCATTGCCTGCCTTGCCGGCGGTGTGCCGCTGTTTGGTGTGCTGTACTGGCTGGCCCTCGAGCAGGGCAACTGGGTGCGCGTGCTCATCGTGCACCTCGCGGTCTCGGTGATTGCCCTCGTGCTCGGCCTGCGGTGGCGCGCGGGCTTCGTAGAGGTAGCCGACGGCGTGATCACCAAACAGTCGTTCGCGAGCCGCTCGAAGGTGGACTGTTCAGACATCGTTTCTGTCGTGATTGCGCAGACGTACGTGGGACATGCCGATCTGCAGCCGCAGTTGCTCGCGTTTGATCGCGACGGCCAACGTGCCTTCCGGATGCGCGGAATCTACTGGAGCCGCGACGACATGGTGCTCATCGCCGAAGCGATCGGCGCCCCCGTTCTCTTCGAACCGGACCCGATGACAACCGCAGAGTTCTATGCCACCTACCCCGGAGTCGCCTACTGGTATGAGGGCCGACCCTGGTTGGCGATCAGCGGCATCGCGGTCGCGCTGTGTTTCTCCTTCCTCTTGATGAGCTGGGTGATGCTTGCGATCGGCGTCCCCAGCTCCCTCAGCCTGCTGCTGCCCTGATCATGAAACTCCTCCGACCCCGCAGCTCCCTCTTCAGCCAGGGATTGATCGCCAGCGTCGTGTTTCTCACGCCGGTGTTCGTAGTGCTCTACTTCATGACAATCCCCGACGGACCGTGGATCGTGGTGCTCGTCACCCAGGCCGTAGCCTCCCTGGTCGTCACCTACGGAGCGGCCACCTATTTCTGGTCGTCGATCTGGGTGAGCCCCGGCAGGATTGCCGAGCGCGGCTTCTTCGCGCGACTGAACCGATTCGAGACGACCGACATCGGATCGATCCTGCTCGCGGAGACCTACTCCGGGCCCGACCTCACGACGATCCCGCAGCTGTTCGTGTGTGATCACGACGGCAAGACGCTCGTGCGGATGCGCGGACAGTTCTGGTCTCGAGAATCCATGGAGGCCGTCATCGAGGCGCTTCAGGTGCCCGTGACCCACTCCGAGGAGCCCGTGTCAATCTCCGAGCTTCGCCGGGACTTTCCGCAGCTGCTCTACTGGTTTGAGCGGCATCCGGTCTGGGCGGGACTGGCATTCTCCGGCCTGGTCGCCGTATTTGGCGTCGTGTTGCTGCTTGTCTTGCGCCTCATCGGCGCGATGTAGCTCGCCTACTTGCGTTTGAGAGTCGAAAAGATACCGCGCAGGACTTCTTTCACCATCGACTGCCCACTGCGCGACCCCAGGTAGTCGACGATGGGGTTGTCGTCGTCTCGGGTCTTCGTGCGCGTGGTGGTGCGGGTCGTGGTCTTCGGCTTGCTCGATCGCTCCATGTCGCGCACGGCCTTGTCGTAGTCGGCCTGCAACTTCGCGGCCTCCTTGGCTTTGACTGCGGCAAGTTTCTCGGCCTCAAGCCGGGCGTCGGCCTCGGCGGCCGCGTTCATCTTCACCGCAAGAATCTCCCGCGCAGAATCGCGATCGACAACCGTTCCATAGGTGCCGAACAGCGCTGAGGCATCCACGGTCGCCTGCATCTCTGGCGCGGGAGTCGGAGACATCGACCCCTGCGGTGCTCGCAAGCGCGTCCAGGCAACGGGAGAGGGGGCGCCCTTCTCATTCATGACCGTGATGATTGCTTCACCGGTCGCGAGAGAGGTGAGCACCTCCTTGAGGTCGTACCCGGAGGTCGGATAGGTCGACACCGTCGCTTTGAGTGCTCGCGCATCATCCGGAGTGTGAGCACGCAGCTGGTGCTGGACTCGCGAGCCGATCTGCGCGAGCACGTCGCTCGGAACATCTTTTGGGGTCTGGGTGACGAAGAAGATGCCCACGCCCTTTGACCTAATGAGGCGAATGGTCTGCGTGATCGAATCGATGAAGTCTTTCGACGCCCCGTTGAAGAGCAGGTGCGCCTCGTCGAAGAAGAACACCAGCTTGGGCTTATCGATGTCACCCACCTCGGGCAGGTCGTTGAACAGGTCAGCGAGCAACCACATGAGAAACGTCGAGAACAGCGCGGGCTTGTCTTGCACTCCCGGAATCTCGAGCAGGCTCACGATGCCCTTGCCCTCAGCGTTCGTGCGCAGGAAGAGCGCGGTGTCGATCTCGGGCTCGCCGAAGAACACATCGGCGCCCTGGTCAGCGAAGGCGATGAGCTCGCGCAGGATGACGCCCGCCGTCGCACCCGACAGCCCGCCGAGATTCTTGAGCTCTGGCTTTCCCTCGTCGCTGATGAGCCACTGCAGCACTGCGCGCAGGTCGCTCAGGTCAACGAGGGGAAGGCCTGCGTTGTCGGCGTAGTGGAAGACCAGACCGAGGCTGGATTCCTGCGTGGGGTTGAGGCCCAGCACCTTCGAGAGCAGCAGGGGGCCGAAGCTGCTCACCGTCGCGCGGATCGGTACGCCGATGCCCTGGCCGCCGAGCGTGTAGTACTCGGTAGGGGTTGCAACGGCCTGCCAGTCCTGGCCGATCGAGGTCGTGCGCTCGATCAGTTTGTCGCTGGATGTTCCGGGGCTGGCGATACCCGAGAGGTCGCCCTTGATGTCGGCCGCGAAGACGGGAACGCCTGCCGCCGAGAGCTGCTCGGCGAGCACCTGCAGGGTCTTCGTCTTGCCGGTGCCGGTCGCGCCCGCGACGAGCCCGTGGCGATTGACCATGGCAAGCGGGATGCGCACCTGCACGTCGGCCAGCGCATCACCGTTGACGAGCGCACCCATGTTGAGAGCGGGTCCGTCGAAGGCGTAGCCCGCCCGGATCGTCGCGACCTGCTCAGAGGTCAGCGGACCCGACGGCTCGTCGGCCAGGCCGCTCGGGGCCGGGACATCTGCCGTCGAGGTGTCGTCGAGCTCGCCCTGCGACTGCGCCGCTGCCTGCGCGTTCGCGGCCGCGAGGGCCGCCTCCGCCTCGGCGAGGGCCTTCTTCGCTGCTTCTACCTGTGCCGCCGCATCCGTCATGCCCGCCAGCCTATTTGTCGGCGCCGTATTGTTCGCGTTGTCCCCAGGCCTGGCCGTATCCACCGTCAGCGACGGGCAGTGCCATCAGGTCGAGGAACGGCTTTGCGTCAAACGCTTCGGGGCCGAGCACGCCCGAGCCCTTCCACGTTCCGTTGGAGAGCAGCTCGAGCGCGATGACGGGATTGAGTGCGGTTTGCCACACGACGCACTGCGCTTCGTATTCCGCCATCGTCCATTCGTTGTCGCTCACGTGGTACAGGTAGACCTCACGGGGGTTGCCGTCGACTCCGGTGCCGGTGACCCACAGTCCCGCGCAGGTTTTGCCGGTCATCCGGGGTCCGATCGTCGCAGGGTCGGGCAGGCCGGCCGCGACCACATCGCGCGGGGCGACCATCACGGGACCGTCGGCCGACCGCACCCGCAGGGGCTCCGTCTTGTCGAGGCCCAGCTGGTGCAGAGTCTTGAGAATGCCGATGAACTCCTCGCCGAGCCCGTACTTGAAAGTGACGCGTTTCGCGGCGACCCAGCGCGGCATGAGCAGCACTTCTTCGTGCTCGACGTTGACGCACTCGACGGGGCCGATACCGTCGGGAAAGTCGAAGACCTCGGGCTCGGAAAACGGTGGTGTGGTGTACCAGCCGCGATCCTTCTCCCAGATGACGGGAGGGTTGAGGCATTCCTCGATCGTCGTCCAGATCGAGAACGACGGCGCGAAGATCTCGTTGCCGGCTTCATCCCGAACCACGAGATTGGCGCCGTCACGCGTTCCCAGTTCGTCGATCTCGCTGAACAGGTGGTCGGCGGCGTACCGCGCGAACACGTCACTCAGGCCGGGCTCGACACCCATGCCCACGAGCGCGAGTCGACCCGCCGTCTCCCAATCGGGCGCCTGGGCGAACTGGTCATCGCCGAGCTTCACGCCCGTGAGTTCGTGCGGGCTCGTGGGGTGCGGCTCAGACAGGCTCATCGCCATGTCGAGGTAGTCCGCGCCCGCCGCGAGTGCGCCGGCGAAGATAGTCGGCACGAACTTGGGTTCGACCGCGTTCATCACGTGGGTGGCCTTGTGCTCGAGGGCCACAGCGGCCACGTTCTCGGGGTCGGACGCGTCGATCCTGGATGCAACAAACCGGCCCTTGGCCTCGCCTCGCGCCTCCAGCCACGCAATCGTGCGCTCAGCGCGAGTGACGTCGTAGTCGCTCACGATGATCGTCTCAAAGAAGTCGCGGCGAGCCGCAATCTTGGCGATGGCGTCGCCGACACCACCGGCACCAACAAGGAGGATTCTCATGCTCCCAAGCTACCGGTAAGCGGGCAATCCGTCGCCGTTGGGTTTGCGCGCAACGGATTCCGTCGCTACTCGCGGCGCACGAACTGGTCGGACGTGCCCGCTGCTGCATCCCCTGCCAACCGACGAGGAAAGCACAGCCACACGAGCACGGCTACTCCCGCACCGAGCAGGGCTCCCCCGACGGTGTCGCTGATCCAGTGCGCGCCGAGGTAGGTGCGACTGAGCGCCATGAGGATGACCCAGGCGGCACCCACGAACCACACCCAGGTGCGCCGGATGATCAGGGCCAGCGCCACGGCCATGGTCGCAGCGTTCGCTACATGCCCCGAGGGGAATGAACCCGGGTCGACGGTCACGAGAATGTCTTCGGGGCGCGCCCGACCGAACAGGGTCTTGAACAACTGCACGAGGCCCGCGCTGATGATGGTCGCGAGCGCGAAGTAGAGCGCATCCCAGTTCTTGCGCAGAATGAGCAGCGTCGTGATGATGCCGAGGGGCACGACGAAGATCCCGAACCAGCCACCGCCGAGAAAGTTCATGACGAGCGAGGGCACGAGCCACAGCTCGCTGCGATGCTCGGTGATCTCGGCCATCCACTCGCTGTCGAATCCGAACGGGCTTGCGCGAAGCGTGATGAGTGCGCCGAGGCCCACGACGAGCACGAGTGCGGTGATTCCCGCGACGAGCGGCCAGCGAGTCTTCATCAATCCACCGTAACCGACCGGGGGGCGCCTCTCGGCTTCCATGGGGCTCGTGCCCGCATAGGTTGTGGATAACTCGAACACCAGTTCTAATGTTTGGTAAAATCGTGTTATGACCCCGAGCTCCACTTCCACTACCCCTGAGGTGGTGGTGCTGCCGTGCGTTGAGGGGCTCTGTGATCTTTCCGATGAAGACCTGATCGCCTTGCACCGGTCAGCCGGTGCGGTGCGTCAGCAGGTGGATGCTCGGCTTGCGGCGATCTCGGGTGAGTTGGCGCGGCGCTCTGACCGTGCGCTTGGCCACAGCGGGTTAGCGTCCCGGTTGGGCGCGCCGTCTGCGGAGAAGGCGATCCAGGTCTTGACGGGGGTGTCGTTCACCGAAGCTCGCGCGTTGGCGACCGTCGGTGCTGCGTCCGGGGCGCCATGGTTGGCGCCCATGCAGCAAGCGGTGCAGGACGGCACGCTCTCCGTCGCCTCTGCCGCGGCAATCACCGCAGGGCTGGGTGCGCCCAGCGAGCGGGTGGCGGCGGATGATTTGCAGGATGCCGCGGCGGCGTTGGTGCAGTTCGCGGTCACCTCGACGCCGGAGCACACCGCGAAGGCGGCACGGCAGATGCGCGACCGCCTCGACGTGGAAGGCATAGACGATCTTGAGGCGCACCGTAGGTCGCAGCGATCGTTGAAGTGGTTTATCCGCGCCGACGGCATGCAGGTGACCACGATCATCAGCGACCCCGAGTCCGCCGCAGAGTTGATCGGGCCGGTGCAGGCCATGCTCTCGCCACGCCTGGGCGGGCCGCGGTTCACCGACCCGGATGAGGCCGAACGGGCCCGGTCTGTGGTGGATGATCCGCGCAGCAACGAGCAACTCGCCCACGACGCGCTCCTGGACCTCGTCCGGCTCGGAGTGCGCGCCGCCGGCACCGACATCGACCCCCAAAAACTACTCGGCACTCGTTCCCCGGCCGTTCGGGTGCACGTGCAGGCCGAGTCGCTGCGCGACGGCAACGGGGTCGCCTACCTCGAAGGCCAGCCCGCAGCGATCAGTGTCCAGACCGCGAAACGGTACCTGTGCGACACCGGGTACCTCCCCATCGTGTTCCGACAGAACAAAGCCATCGCGACCGGGGAAACCCAGAGGCTGCACTCCACAAAAGACCGCATCGCGTTGGCCGCCCACTGGAACGGCTGCCCCGTCGGCGACTGCGACCGACCACCCTCCATGACCGAAGTGCACCACATCGAACCCTGGAACGGACACAACACCACCCTCAAAAACGGCATCCCCCTGTGCCGCTTCCACCACATGGAACTCCACGCCAACCGATGGGCCATCCGCAGAGATCCAGATCACACCTACTGGCTCGTACCCCAACCCGGGCTAGGACAAGAACCCATACCCCTCAGAAGCCGCAACCCCCTCACGAGACTATGAAGCGCGCACGGAGCTCTAGCGAGTCAGGGCGTGCACGGAGCACTTGCGAGTCAACGCGCGCACGGAGTTCTAGCGAGACAACGCGGGCACGGTCCACGGGCGAACGACGGTCCAGAACACGACGATCGACACGACGGAGGTGCATCCAATGATTGCGCCCATGGGGATCGCATTGTCGATTCCGAACAGGCCGACAACCGGAGAGATCAGACCGGCGAGACCAAAGTTGAGCGCACCCAAGACCGAGGCTGCCGTCGCCGCCTCGCTGCCATGTCCGGCGAGCGCAAGCACCTGGGTTGCGGGAAAGGTAAACCCGCACGACACGATGAAGAAGAAGAGCGGAATCAGGATTCCCACCAACCCCACCCTCATCACGTCGAGCACGACGATCGTGGCAGCAGAAAGCAGGATGCCCGTGAGGGCGCCCGCGATGATCCACTGCGGACCGACGAATCGCGCGAGGAACGCGCTCGCCTGAACGCCGAGCACGATACCGACCGAGTTGACCGCAAAGAGCAACCCAAACTGTTGGGGGTCGAGCCCGTAGACATCCTGAAAGAGGAATGACGACGACGACAGGTACGCGAACAGGCCCGAGAAGGTCATGCCCGCGATGACCGCGACGCCCACGAACACTCGATCAGAAAACAGCGACTTGTAGCGCTGGCGCGCGGTGCTGTGCCCCAGATCGACGCGACGTGCGGGAGGCAGGGTCTCGACGATAAAGAAGATTGCCGCGAGCACGACGAGCACACCATAGGCGGCAAGAAAGCCGAAGATGCCGCGCCAGGGCACGATCAGCAACAACTGTGAGCCGATGAGCGGCGCGAGAATGGGCGCGAGCCCGCTCACGAGAGCGAGTCGGGAGAGCATACGCACGAGGGGCAGCCCGCCGAAAAGATCTCGCACGATCGCGGTCGCCACGACTCCACCCGCGGCAGCGCCAGCACCCTGCAGCACCCGGAACACGAGCAACCACTCGATGCTCGGCGAGATGAAGACGCCGAGACTTGCAATCACGTGGATGCTCGTGGCAATGATGAGCGGAAGACGCCGCCCCACCTTGTCGCTCCAGGGCCCCACGAGCAGCTGGCCGAGCGCAAAACCGAGCGTTGTCGCCGTGAGGGTGAGCTGGATGGCAGCGGTGGGTACGCCGAAGTCCTGCTCGATAATCGGGAATGCCGGCAGGTACAGATCGATCGTGAACGGACCCAGCGCGGTGAGCGCACCGAGAACGACGATATAGACGAGCCTCTGGCGGGGTGTGAGCGAGTCGCCCGGATGAACGACTGTTGTCACATCAACAACATTACCGGTTCAGCGCGCCTCACTTCGTCGAGAAGGCAGCGTCAAACGACGCGGAAGGCGGGTCGAACGCGAGACGGCGCACGAACTCGAGGGCCTCAGGAGCACCGATGAGTCGGTCCATTCCGGCGTCTTCCCATTCCACGGAGATGGGGCCCTCGTAGCCGATCTGGTTGAGCATCCGGAAGCTGTCTTCCCACGGCACGTCACCGTGGCCCGTCGAGATGAAGTCCCACCCGCGTCGACCGTCTGCCCAGGAGAGCAGCGAACCAAGCCGCCCGTTCTTTCCGTTGACCATGCGCTTCTTCGTGTCTTTGCAGTCCACGTGGTAGATGCGGTCCTGGAAGTCCCAGAGAAAACCGACGGGGTCGAGGTCTTGCCAGACGAAGTGGCTCGGGTCCCAGTTGAGGCCGAACGCCTCACGGTGGCCGATTGCCTCGAGCGTGCGAACGGTCGACCAGTAGTCGAATGCAATCTCTGACGGGTGCACCTCATGGGCGAAGCGCACACCCACCTCGTCGAAGACATCGAGGATCGGGTTCCACCGGTCAGCGAAATCCTGGTACCCGGCATCGATCGCGTCCTGCGACACGGGCGGGAACATTGCGATGTACTTCCAGATGCTCGATCCCGTGAAGCCGATGACAGTCTTCACCCCGAGCGCGGCGGCCATGCGGGCCGTGTTCTTCATCTCCTCGGCGGCGCGCTGGCGCACACCCTCGGGGTCGCCGTCGCCCCACACCGAGTCGGGCAGGATGTCACGGTGCCGCTGGTCGATGGGATCGTCGCACACCGCCTGGCCCTTGAGGTGGTTCGAGATGGCCCACACACCGAGGTTGTACTGGGCGAGCAGGTCGAGCTTGCCCTGCACGTACTCGGCGTCATCCCAGCGGTTGGGGTCGAGGTGATCGCCCCAGCAGGCGATCTCGAGCCCGTCGTAGCCCCAGCCGGAGGCTAGCTTGACGACTTCTTCGAACGGGAGGTCGGCCCACTGGCCGGTAAACAGGGTGACGGGGCGTGCCATCTTTTTCTCCTATGTCAGTTGGGGCGAACGTCAGTGTGAACTGACATTTATGCAGAAGGGGTCCAGGCGCTGCCGTTGTTCGCACTCGACTCCACGGCAGCAAGAACGCGCTGCACGTGAAGTCCGTCGGCGAACGAGGGCGTCGGTTGGGTGCCGCTCACGATGGCGTCGACGAAGTCTTTCGCCTGGTGTGAAAAAGCGTGCTCGTAGCCCAGCATGTGACCCGCGGGCCACCACTGTGCGATGTAGGGATGCTGCGGCTCGGTCACGAGAATCTTGGTGAACCCCTGCTCGGTCGCGGGAGCAGTGGCGTCGTAGAACTGCAGGGAGTTGAGATCTTCGAGGTCGAATGCCAGGGCACCCTTCGAACCGGAGATCTCGACGCGCAGTGCGTTCTTGCGGCCCGTCGCAAAACGGGTGGCTTCGAACGAGCCGAGCAGGCCCGACTCGAAGCGAGCGGTGAAGAGGGCAACGTCGTCGACAGTCACGTCGCCGAGTTCGGTGCCTCCTGTGCCGCCGAGGCCCGAGGAGGACTCGAGCAGGGGTCGCTGCTTGATGATGGTTTCCATGGTGCCCGAGACCGACGCGATTGATTGGCCGGTGATGTACTCGGTCAGGTCAACGATGTGGGCTCCGATGTCGCCGAGCGCGCCCGAGCCGGCGAGCGGCTTCTGCAGGCGCCACGCGAGCGGCACCGACGGGTCGGTGAGCCAGTCCTGCAGGTACACGGCCCGCACCTGGTAGATGTCGCCGAGCTTGCCCTGGGCCACGAGGTCACGGGCGAAGGTGGTCGCGGGCACGCGGCGATAGGTGTGGCCGAGCATGGCGTACACGCCCTTGGCTGCGGCAGCAGCCGCGGCATCCGCCATCGCCTCTGCCTCGTCGACCGTGTTGGCGAGGGGTTTCTCGCACAACACGTGCTTGCCCGCCGCGAGCGCGGCGATCGCAATCTCGGCGTGGGAGTCGCCCGGCGTGACGATATCGATGACGTCGATGTCGTCGCGCGCAATGGCGTCGCGCCAGTCAGTGGATGTCTCGGCCCAGCCCCACTTCTGCGCGGCGGCCTCAACGCCCGAGGCGCTGCGACCAACGAGGAGGGTCATCTCGGGAGTGGCGGCCAGGTCGAAGAAGCGGGGTGCAACGCGCCAGCCCTGGGAGTGTGCGGCGCCCATGAAACCGTAGCCAATCATTGCTACCCGGAGCGGCCTGGATACTGACATGTGTGCGCGTCACTTTCTGGTGCGGTACTTCGATGAGGGAGTGATGGTGCCCGTGCAGATCGCTCCGCACGGGCACCCAGTTAGACCTTACGACTCGAACGCGGTGCCGATGAAGTCATCCACGTTGTCCGCGGTGACGACAGGCGCGTAGAGCACGATGCGGGCCGGTACAGCACCCTCAACCAGGTCGCTCATTGCCTTGCCCTGCGCAACCAGGCGGGCGAGACGGATGCCGTCAGCTGCCTGGGTCGACGGGTAGATGACGGTTGCCTTCAGCACGCTCGTTCCGGACTGGATCTCGCGCATGGCGTTGGCCGAACCCGCTCCACCAACCATGAAGAACTCGCTGCGTCCTGCTGCCGCGATGGCCGCAAGCACGCCGACACCCTGGTCGTCGTCGTGGTTCCAGATGGCGTCAATCTTCGGTGCCGCCGAGAGCAGCTGCGAGGTCACAGCCTCGCCGCCCTGCACGGTGAAGTCAGCCGCCACGCGGTTGGTAACCGAGAGTCCGCAGTCATCCAGCGCATCGGCAAAACCGCGGCTGCGGTCCTGCGTGAGGGGCAGCGAATCGATGCCGGCGATCTCTGCGATGACGGCGTCGGGGTTGTCGCCCAGCTGCTCGCAGATGTAGGTGCCAGCGCTCACGCCCATGCCGTAGTTGTCACCGAGGATGGTGACGCGCGCGGCGAAGGTGCTCGAGAACTCGCGGTCAACGTTGATGACGGGGATGCCCGCCTCCATCGCCTGGATCGCAACCTCGGTCAGCGCTGCACCATCGGTGGGCAGCAGCACGATGGCGTCAACGCCATCGTTGATGAAGGTCTCGACCTGGCTGATCTGAAGGTTCGCGTCGTTGGTGCCTTCCGCGACGACCAGATCAATGTCGGGGTACTTCGCCGCCTCGGCGATTGCCGCCGAGTTGATGGCGCCGAGCCAGCCGTGGTCGGCTGCGGGGCCCGAGAAACCGATGGTGATGGTGTCACCGGCGGCCTCGTTGCCGTCGACGGTGCTTTCTTCGTTGGTGCTGCCGGTGTCTTCGGGGGTTCCCGAAGTGCAGCCTGCGAGCAGGCCTGCAACGGCCAGTGATGCTCCGGCCGTGATGAGCAGCTTCCGGCGCATCGTTCGTGTTGCCAGCATGTACTTCCTCCTTGGTAGTGAAATGCAGTGTGCGAGGCGCCAATGAGGAGGGTGCATTGGCGCAGCATTCCGGTCGAAAGATCGGTGAGCTTCACTCAGTCCACATTGACGTTTTCGGCAACATATCACTTCTTTCGACAGTCGGCAAAAGAAATTCCCTTTTTTCGAGGATCGGCCGAAGTGGCGTTTGTCTGATATGTTGCCGTCATGATCAAAGTCGACCATGGGCCTTCCCTGCTCGAAGTGAAGGGCGTAACCAAGAGTTTCTCTGGGGTTCGCGCTCTCAAAGGCGTCGATCTATCAATCGTTGCGGGTGAGGTGCATTGCATTCTCGGCCAGAACGGTGCGGGAAAATCGACGCTCATCAAAGTGCTCGCCGGCGTACACACGCCCGACGACGGTGAGATTATCTGGCAGGGCGAATCGGTCACGATCGCTGATCCGGTCGCCGCTCTCGACCTGGGCATCGCGACGATGTACCAGGAACTCGACGTGGTCGACGGGCTCACGATCGCCGAGAACATCTTCCTCGGGCACGAGATGTCGCGCGGTGGCCTCATCAACTCGCGCAAGGCCAACAAGATCACTCGCGAGCTGCTCGGTCGACTGGGTCACGGTGACCTCTCCCCCAGCCGCGAAGTCGGGTCGCTGTCCGCGGCCAACAAGCAGATCGTGTCGATGGCTCGAGCGCTCTCGCGTGACACGAAGCTCATCATCATGGACGAGCCGTCGGCCGTTCTCGACTCCGAGGAGGTCAAGAACCTCTTCCGCGTCGTGGCGGAGCTGACCGCCCAGGGAATCGCCGTCGTCTACATATCGCACCGGCTCGAAGAGATTCGCCAGATCGGCGATCGCATCTCCGTGATCAAGGATGGCCGCAGCACCGCGAGCGGGCTGACAGTGGCCGACACTCCGACGAGTGAGCTCATCAAGCTCATGACGGGTCGAGACATCGAAAACGTGTTCCCTGCCGCAGTGCCCGTGCCGACCGACGCACGCGAGCTGCTCGCGGTCGAGAACCTGTCGGTGCGCGGAATCTTCGACGACGTGAACTTCACCGTTCGAGCGGGCGAGGTCGTCGGCCTTGCGGGGTTGGTCGGCTCCGGGCGATCCGAGATCCTCGAGACCGTCTATGGCGCGATCAAGTCGACAACGGGAACGGTCACGGTCGACGGCGAGCGCCTCAAGCCGGGGTCGGTGCGAGACGCGGTCAACCACGGCATGGGCCTCTCCCCCGAAGAACGCAAGAGCCAGGGCCTGCTGCTCGGCGAACCCATCTACCAAAACATCACGCTCTCGACATTCTCCCGGTTCGCTCGACTCTCATTCCTCAACGAGCGGGCAGAGCGCAGCGTGGCACGCGAACAGATCGAGGCGCTCGAACTGCGGCCAAGTGATCCCGACCGCGAAGCTGGCACGCTCTCCGGCGGAAACCAGCAGAAGATTCTCCTCGCGCGCTGGCTCGTGCACGGCACAAAGGTGCTGCTTCTCGACGAGCCCACCCGCGGCGTGGATGTTGGGGCTCGAGCCGAAATATACGCACTCATCCGCAGGCTGTCTGCGGCCGGCACCGCCGTCGTCATCGTCTCAAGCGAAATCGAAGAAGTGTTGGGGCTCGCGGACCGCGTGCTCGTCATCAACGAGGGCAAGGTCCTCACCACGGTCGCAGCCAGTGCCATTGATGAGCACGGCGTACTTGACCTCGTTATGGAAGGAAGTGCTGCATGAGCACCGAACTCGCTGCCGAAGCGACCGAACAGAAGAACTGGTTCGCGCGATTCATGTCGAGCGGCGCCGGCCGCAACCTGGGTCTCGTAATCGCGCTCCTCGTGCTGTTCGCGATTGGCGCCATCACCGCAGGTGACCGGTTCACCAACTTCGAGAACATCCTCACGATCATCCGCTTCGCGTCGATCATCGGCGTGCTGTCGATCGGCATGACCTTCGTGATCATCGGTGGCGGAATCGACCTCTCGGTGGGCTCCGTGATGGGCCTCGCCTCCGTCGTCGCCACGCTCGCTGCCGTGCAGACTCTGGCCGACCAGAGCTCGTGGCTCGTCATGGTGCTTGTTGCACTCGCGGTGGGAACCGCCGCCGGCATCATCAACGGCATAGTGATCTCCTACGGCAATGTCGTCGCGTTCATGGCGACGCTTGCCATGCTCGTGGCCGCGCGCGGCCTCGCTGAGATCCTGTCCAACCGAACCACCCAGATCGTGCGCTCGCAGGACTTCATCGAGTTCTTCCGGTCCAACCTCCTGGGCATCCCGGTGCTCATCTGGATCTTCATCATCGTCGCGGTGGCCGGCTGGATCCTGCTCAACAAGACGACCTTCGGGCGCCGCACCGTGGCAATTGGTGGCAACCGCGAGGCAGCTCGACTTGCCGGTCTCAAGGTGAAGCGACACACGGTGTACCTGTACGCGCTCGCCGGTCTTACCGCGGGAATCGCCGCGGTCATGATCCTGGGTCGCACGACGGCGGGCACCTCGACGCACGGCCAGCTCTACGAACTCGACGCCATCGCTGCCGTCGTGGTCGGTGGAACCCTGCTCGTCGGCGGCCGCGGCACCATCGTGGGAACCGTGTTCGGTGTTCTCATCTTCGCGACCCTCACGAACGTGTTCACCCAGAACAACCTGAACACCTCGGTACAGGCACTCGCGAAGGGCGTCATCATCGTGCTCGCGGTACTGCTGCAGCAGCGCTTCGCCGCTCGCGGCAAGAAGCGCTGAGGCGAGCTCTAGCTCTCCACCGTCCAGGTGGGGTGCAGTGCCCGATCGAATCCAACCGGGTGAACGGCTCCCGTCAGCGTGACCGAGTGCACGATCGGGATCTCTGAGCTCGAGTGGCCGAAACCGAAGACGAGCTCCCCCGGCTCAACGATTCGGTCGCCCCCGCGAGACGTGAAGCTCGTGACATCCGCAGGAACCGTCACGGTGACTCGAACCGATTCGCCCGCTGCGAGCCACACCTTGGTGAATCCAATCAGGCGCTGCACGGGACGAACCACGGAGGCGACGGGGTCGTGCACGTAGAGCTGCACGACGTCTGCGCCGGCTCGGTCTCCCGTGTTGGTGAGCGTGATGCCGAGGTCGACCGAACCGTCGGTGGCAATTGACGGAGTGCTCGCCGTCGACGCGGACCACTCGAACGGCGAGTATCCGATGCCCGAGCCGAACGCGAAGGCAGCGGCCGGATCGATGTTCGACACCGAGCTCGCGCGACCCAGCGGCGGCGCGAGATAGGTTGACGGCTGCGCCCCGGGGAAGGCCGGGATGCTCACGGGAAGTCGTCCGCTCGGGTTGACCCGACCGCTCAGAACTCCCGCGATGGCGGTAGTGCCTTCTTCACCAGGAAAGAACGTCTGGATGATCGCGGAAGCCTCAGTTGCCGCCGGCCCCAACGCGTAAGGCCGACCCGAAAGCAGCGTCACGACGAGGGGCACGCCCGCGTCGAGGAGCGCGTCGAGAAGGGCGCGCTGCGCGCCCGGCAGATCGAGCGATTCGACGTCGCATCCCTCACCGCTCGTGCCTCGGCCGAAGAGCCCCGCTCGATCGCCGAGCGCGAGGATGGTGACATCCGCAGACCGTGCAGCGGCGACTGCGGCGGCGATCCGGGTGGTCTCACCGCCGTCGACGGTTGTTCCCAGCTCGTGAACGATCTGCGCGCCCGGAAACTCGATACGCAGGGAATCCAGCAGCGTGGGCAGCTCGATGCCGATGGGCGACCCGGGATGCTGCACCCCAATGTGTGCCGGGAACGAGTAGCACCCGAGCACCGCGTAGGGGTCGTCGGCCGTGGGACCGATGAGCGCGATCGTCGACGGCGACGCGAGCGGCAGCACGCCGTCGTTGCGCAGCAGCACGACCGCCTGCTCGGCAATCTCGCGCGCGAGTGCCCGGTTCTGCGGAGGGTCGAGGTCGATCGTGCCGCGCAGCGACTCGACATCGGCCAGGTCGCGCCCCTCGAGCGCGAGAGGAACGGCCGACCAGCTCGAGTCGAGCAAGCCGAGCTGCGCCTTTTGGCTCATCACGCGAATGAGCGCCCGGTCGATGTACGACTCGTCGACGAGGCCGTCGCGAATCGCTTCGAGAAGCGGCTCGCCGAAAGTGTGCACGGTGGGCAGCTCAACGTCGATGCCCGCCACGAGTGCGGCGGCGGCGGCCTCTCCCCAGCTTCCGGCCACGCCATGAAGCTGCTTGAGGAAGGCGATCGCGAAGTAATCGGCCACGACCGTGCCGGTGAATCCCCACTGCTCGCGCAGAAGGCCGGTGAGCAGTTCGGCGTCGGCGGCGGACGGCACGCCGTCGATGTCGGTGTAGGCGTTCATGACCGACCTCGGAGCCGCGTCGCGCATCACCATCTCGAAGGGTGGGAGCATGACATCCGCCCGCTCTCTCGCGCCCATCGACACGGGCGCCAGGTTACGACCCGCCCTCGAGGCGGAGTAGCCCACGAAGTGCTTGAGCGTGGCCACGATGCCGGCCGACTCAAGCCCGCGCACGTAGGCGGATGCAATCGTGCCGACCAGGTAGGGGTCTTCGCCGATGGTCTCCTCGACTCGACCCCAGCGAGCATCGCGCACGACGTCGAGCACGGGAGCCAGGCCCTGATGGATGCCCACCGATCGCATATCGGAGCCGATCCGCTCGGCCATCCGCTCGATGATGGCGGGGTCGAACGTCGCACCCCACGACACCGGAACCGGATAGGCGGTAGCGCCCCACGCGGCGAACCCCGCGAGGCACTCCTCATGGGCGACGGCTGGAATGCCGTGCCGACTCTGCGCGACGATGCGTTCCTGGGCGCGCATGAGCGACAGCGCGCCGAGCGCAGGGTCGACCGGCGCGGAGCCGAACGGCCGGGTCAATTGGCCGAGCCCGAGAGGCAGCAGCGCGTCGAGGTCCAGTTCGACCGCGAGGTCATGCTGGTGCGGCGCGACGTCGCCGCCGTCAGTTCCCGCGCCCACCCAGATTCCGTAGAGCTGCGCCACCTTCTCTTCGAGGGTCAGCGATGCGATGAGCGCTTCCACTGATCGGACTCGTTCTTGCGATGCGGCACTAATTGTCATTGCGCATCATCCCTTCACTTGCGATTCGCCTGGGACCACGCCGTGAAGAGCGCGCTCGCGCCTTCCGGTCCCGTCACCCAGGCGCCCCACGTCGTTCCGACAAACCCGCCGGCCGTCTCAGTGCTGACGACGCTGAGGGGCGTTCGACCAAGTTCTATCGGCGCCTGGCCCGCCGCCGCGGCCGTCCACGAAATGCCCGCGGGCGAGACAACGGCCTCAAGCGTGAGAGACCCGCCGGGCAGCACGTCGGTCGCGATCACGCGATCCTCGTGACTGCGAACGATGAGGCTCACGCGGAGCCCTTCGGCAGACGGCTCGGCTTCGACGCGAACGTGCACTTCGCCGCTCTGGCGCAGCACGAGGCCCGCCCGGGCATCGGTGTCGATCTCATCGAGCGTGACGCTCACGGTGCTGTCGTGACTCGAGAGCCTCCGCAGCAGTGCCGCCGACGGGCCGGTCGAGACCAGGTCCGCGCTCGTTGAGCGCAATCGCACGCCGGCTCCCTCGGGTGATGCAAACGTCGCGAATCCCCGCACACAAATGAAGTCCGAGATGGCGGGAACTCCGTCGGACTGCCACGCCTGAGCGCGCTCGACGGGGGAATCCAGTCGGCCGAGCCCCGCATTCACGACCGGCCAATCCTCTTCCCACGTGACCCGAGCGAGGTTGGTTTCCCTCCCGAGAATGTGGTGGCCGTCGATGGGCCGGGTCGCGAGCATGACCATCCACCACTCACCGTCATCGCCTTCGACGAGGTCTGCGTGACCCACGTACTGCACGTCATATCCATGCCCCAGGTGACGGTGCGTCAGCACGGGGTTATCCGGGCATGGCAGGTACGGCCCCGTGACGCTTCGCGAACGAGCCACCATGACGGAGTGATCGAACGCCGTGCCGCCCTCGGCGGTCACGAGATAAAACCAGCCGTTGCGCTCATACAGGTGAGGCGCCTCGGCCCACACGGCCCGGTACTGGGTGCGAGTCCAGATCACGAGCTCCTCGCCGATGAACTCACCCCTGTCGAGGTCGAGCTCCCTCAGCCAGACCTCGGTCTCGCCCTCGAAGGTTGGCTCGAGCACCTCTCGGCAGCCCATCCACCACACTCGCCCGTCATGGAAGAAGAGGGACGGGTCGATTCCTCGTGCCTCGGGCAGGAGCACGGGCAATGACCACGGGCCCGCGGCATCCTTCGCCGTGAGGTAGAAGTTGCCGCTCACCTCCCCGCCGTCCATCTGGGTGCACGCGATATAGAACGTGCCCTCGTGATGACGGATGGTGGGCGCGAAGATTCCCCGAGAGTCGGGCACCGCACTGAAGTCGAACTGTGCTGGGTCGTGAAGCGCATGACCCACGAGCTCCCAGTCGACGAGGTTGGTGCTCGCGTGGATGGGGATGCCCGGCAGGTACTCAAACGTGGAGGTCGCCAGATAGTACGTGGAGCCGACCCTGCAGATACTCGGATCCGGATACATTCCGGGCAGGATGGGGTTCGCTGGCGTAGACGGAATCACTTGTCGATCAGCCCTTTACTGCGCCTGTGAGACCGCCCACGATTCGGCGCTCAAACAGGCTGAAGAATACGAGCGCTGGGATCATCGACAGCGACGTGAACGCGAGCACCTTGGCCGTGTCGACCGAGTACTGCGACGCGAACGCCTGCACGCCCAATGGCAGGGTGTACGAGGCCTCACTGTTGAGGATGAACAGCGGCAGGATGTAGCTGTTCCAGCTTCCGATAAAGGCGAGAATGCCCACCGTGATGACGCCGGCTTTCGATAGCGGAACCACCATGCGCCAGAAGAATCCGAGCCGGCTGCACCCGTCGATGGCCGCCGCCTCCTGCAGCTCCCGCGGGATCGCCTGCAGGAACGGCACGAGGATGATGATCGTCACCGGCAGTGCGAAGGCCACCTGGGGAACGATGATGCCCCCCAGGGTGTTCATGAGCCCGAGGCTGCGCACGAGAATGTACAGCGGAGTGATGGCGACCGTGATCGGAAACATCAGCCCCGCCGCGAACAGCGCGTACATCGCGCCCCGACCACGGAAGTTGTAGCGCGCAAGAGCGAAGCTCGCCATGAGACCGAGCACCACGACGATCACGGTCGTTGCGACGGCAGCGATCGTCGAGTTGGCAACCTGCCGCCAGAACACGCCGTTGGTCAGCACCTCGAGATAGTTGCTGACCTGCCACACCACGGGAAACCCGGACGGGTCCACGGTGATTTCCGAGTTCGACCGGAAGCCACCAATGATGATGTAGCCGATCGGCACGAGCATGAGAGCGACGAGCACCAAAGCCACGAAGTAGATCACCGGGCTGGCGAACGTCTGCGTGCTCGATCGGCGCCGAGGTGCGCTTTCGGTTGCGATTGCCATTAGATCTTGCTTCCGGTCAGGGCGCCCTGCGTGTCACGCCGTAGTACGAATCGCTGGTAGGCCAGCGCGATGATCAGGGAGATCAGGAACATCACGACCGCGACCGCATTGCCGTAGCCGTAGCTTCCGGCGTTGCGCCCGTTAGCGACCATGTACGTCGCCATTGTCGAGGTGCCCGCAGTGGAGGCCACGTACTGGCCCCAGATGATGTAGACGAGGTCGAACAGCTGGAACGATCCGATGATCGACAGGAAGGCCCAGATGCGCACCGTCGGCCCCAGCAGCGGCAGCACGATGAGCCGCTGCACCTGCCAGTACGACGCGCCATCGATCGACGCCGCTTCAGACAGCTCCTCGGGGATTCCCTGAAGACCCGCGAGGAAGAGGATGATCGCGAAACCGATGTACTTCCACGTGATGATGACCATCAAGGTCCAGATGGCGATGTTGGGGTCTGACAGCCAGTCCTGCTGAAGGTTGCCGAGGCCCACCTTTTCGAGAAAGCCGTTCAGTGCCCCGTTCGACTGGAGCATGAGGCTCCAGCCCAGACCGACAACAACCTCGGCGATCACGTAGGGCACGAAGATCAGAACGCGGATGACCGATTGGCCACGCATCTTGCGGTTGAGCAGCAGGGCGACGGCGATCGCGATCGGACCCTGGAAGACCAGCGAGAGCACAGCGATCATGACGTTGTGCTTGAGGGCCTCCACGAACGTCTCGTCCTGGAAGATTGTGATGTAGTTGCGCAGGCCGACGAAGTCCGTTGCCGGACCCACTCCCGACCAGCTGAAGAAGCCGTAGTAGGCGGCCAGGATGACCGGCAGGATAACGAAGACTACGAATACCACCAGGGCAGGCCCGGCGAGGAACGCGATCTCAAGGCGTCCCCGCCAGTCGGCCCGAGCCGACTTGCGGGGGCGCGGTGGGGCCGACGTTTTCACGTCGGCCCCACCGGCCTTGAGATCCACGCGCGGCGCGTGCGCTGAGCGCACGTTGTCACTCATGGATGTCACAGTGTCAAGTCCTAGGACTTGTTGCCTGCGTCGTTCACAGCGGTGACAATGTCGGCTGCGTCACCCTGTCCTGCGAGAAGGTTGACCACCGCGACGTTGAGCGCGTTGCCGACGTTCTGTCCAAACAGGGTGTCAAGCCACACCGTGACGTACGGTGCGTCGTTGTAGGCGGTCAGCAGCAGCTGGAGCGCCGGGTCGGTCACTGCGGCCTGGGCATCCTTGCTCGCGGGGAGGGTCTGGAAGGCGGTTGCATATGCCTCCTGGTTGTCCTGCTCGGCAATGAAGTTGAGGAAGTCGACGCAGGCATCGGGAGCATCCACGTAGCACGTGAAGCCGTCGACACCACCCATCATCGCGCCCTCAGCACCGTCGCCACCGCTCACCTCGGGGAACGGGAACCAACCGAGGTCGGCCAGCGGCTGGGTGTCGGGGGTCAGGGATGCGATCACGCCCGGGTTCCAGGCGCCCATGAGCTCCATCGCCGCCTGGTGGTTGGCGATGAGGCCAGCGGACGAGCCGGCGCCCTGCTGGGCCGGCGTGGTCAGGAAGCCGTTGTTGAAGGGCTCCGTTGCAGCGAAGTCGGCAAGCTGTTCACCGGCGGTCTCCCAGCAGGGGTCGTCGAACGCGCGCGTTGCCGCGGCCTCGTTGATGACATCCTGCGAGCAGGCGCGCAGCGCGAAGTTGTAGTACCAGTGCGCGGCGGGCCAGGCGTCCTTGGCGCCCAGGGCGATCGGGTCGATGCCGGCTGCCTTGAGCTGGTCGTTGGCGGCTTCGAGCTCGTCGATCGTGGTGGGAGTATCGGCGATGCCCGCTTCGGAGAAGAGATCGGTGCTGTACCAGATGCCCTCGGGCAGGACTGCGGTAGGCAGGCCGTAGGTCTTGCCGTCAATCTCGAACGCTGACAGCACGCCACCGAGGGCAGTCTTGGTCGCATCGGTGAGCTTGTCGGTGATGTCCATGGCCTGACCGGCCTTGACCACGTCGGCGAGCTTGCCGCCACCGCGCGCCATGAAGATGTCCGGCGCATCGCCCGAGTTGAGCGCGGTCTGAAGCTTGCCGTCCATCTCTTCGTTCTGGATGGACTGCATTTCGATTGTCACGCCTGGGTTCTGCTCTTCGAAAGCCGCGATGGTGGCTTCCCAGTACGCCTTGCCGTCGCCCGTCGTGGAGTTCTGCCAGAAGGTGAGGGTGACCTCGCCGTTGTCTGCTGTGTCTCCGCTACATCCGCTGAGTGCGAGTGCGCCCGCCGCGAGAATCGCTGCTGCCGAGAGGAGTTTCTTGGTTGTCATGCGTTTCCACCTGTTCTCTTCATTGAGTCCGAAAGTTTCGACCACTACGTCGAAAGTGATTGGGATGCTTGGATAGTACGTCGAATGATCTTTTGCGGTCAAGCACAACAAATATTATTTTTGTCACAACCCCTCGGCTGGCTAAGGTTGGGCCATGGCGAGCACCTCCGACAAAGTCGACAGCGTTCGCCGTCGTAACCTCTCAACGGTTCTCGAACTCGTACACCGCGGCGTCTCGCCTTCTCGTGCCGAAATGACCGCGCACACCGGGCTTAACCGGTCGACAATCGGTGCATTGGTCGCCGAACTCGCCGACCTCGGGCTCGTGATCGAGACCGAGCCGTCCAACAGCAATCGCGTGGGCAGGCCCTCACCTCGCGTCGAACCATCCCGCTCGGTCGGCGTCATTGCCGTCAACCCCGAGGTTGACGCCATCACCGCGGCGATCGTGGGCCTTGGCGCCCAGGTCGAGCACCGGGTGCGACGCGAGGTGGCAGCTCCACCCACGCCCGACGAAGCAGCCGCGATCATCGTCGAACTGGTAGCCGAATTGCGCGCGTACGACGAGGGCGCGCATCACCTCCTCGCGGCGGGGCTCGCGGTGCCCGGGCTCGTGCGCGCAGCTGACGGCATGGTGCGGTGGGCGCCACACCTGGGCTGGCGTGAGGTGCCGTTCACGCAAATCGTGCACGACGCGATCGGGATCCCCACCTTCGCCGACAACGACGCGACCGCGGGCGCTCATGCCGAGCGGCTGTTCGGCGCCGGCCGCGGCGTTGAAGAGCTCGTCTACCTCAACGGTGGAGCGAGTGGCATCGGCGGCGGCGTGGTCGTTCGCGGCCTGCCCCTCGGCGGAGCGCACGGCTATGCGGGAGAGTTCGGTCAGAACCGCCCGGGCCTTCGCGATTCACAGGATCGCGCCACGACCAACGGAACACTCGAAGACGAAGTGAGCCGGGCCCGCCTGCTCGCCGCGGTAGGTATCGCGGCAGCGGATGAACCGACCCTGCGTGACGCCCTCGTGGCCTCGACCGATCCCCGAGTGGGGGCGGAGATCGACCGCCAGCAGCGCATCCTCGCGGTTGCCCTCGCCAACGCGATCAACGTCTTCAACCCCGAGCTCGTCGTGCTCGGAGGGTTTCTGGCGACATTGCTCGAGTGGGGATCGCCGGCCCTTGAGCGCGCGATCGAGGCGTCCACCGTTCCCGCCGCGTGGGAAGGCGTGCAGATCCGCACGGCCGCCCTCGGCGAAAACCGGCTGCTGATCGGCGCAGCCGAGCTCGCATTTGCCCCGCTCTTTCACGACCCCGCACGCATCGCTGCGCGACTGTAATCAGGCGGCAGCGGGCGCGGCCGTGCTCTCCCGCACGACGAGGCTTGTGGCGAGGTCCATGCGCGGCACCGAGTCGAGCGGTGCCTGGCTCATGCGCAACACGAGGCGCGCCGCCTCCTCCGCCATGCGCTTGAGGGGCTGGCGGATCGTCGTCAGGCGAGGGCTGACCCACTTCGCCATCGGGATGTCGTCGTAGCCGACAATGGAGAGGTCTTCCGGCACGCGCAGGTCGAGTGCCCGCACGGCCTCCAGCACGCCGAGCGCCTGCAGGTCGCTTCCCGCGAAGATCGCAGTCGGCCGGTGGGGCAACTCAAGCAGTTGACGCCCGTGGTGTTCACCGCCCGTGGTGTGGAAGTCACCAAACCGGATCCATTCGGGATCAATGGACAGGCCGGCCGCGTTCATCGCCGAGCGGTATCCATCGATGCGGGCGTGCGAGCACATCATGTCGTCGGGACCCGTGATCGCCGCGATGCGGGTGTGGCCGAGCTCGATGAGGTGGCGGGTGGCCATGAGCCCTCCCGACCAATTGGCCGAGCCGATCGACGGAACCTCGGGCGAGGGATCCCCGGCGGGGTCGATGATGACGAAGGGGATGGCGCGCGAGCGCAGCATCTCGCGGTATTCGGGGGGTAGGTCAGAGAACACGAGCACGACTCCGAGCGGCCGGCGGCGCATGACCCCCTCGATCCATTCCGGGCCCGGCGCGTGCCTGCTGCCGCTCTCGGTGAGCACGACGCTCATGCCGAATTCACTCGCGATGTTTTCGACGCCTCGGATGATCTCCATCGACCACGCGGCCTCGAGTTCGTGGAAGACAAGCTCGATGAGCCGCGACTCCGCAAGACCCGACTTGCGGCGCAGGTACCCGTGATGGGCGAGCACTAACTCGACCCGCTCCCGGGTCGGACCGGAGACATCCGGTCGCCCATTGAGCACCTTCGAGATGGTCGAGAGCGAGACCCCCACCTCGTCGGCGATCGCAGCGAGGGTGACTCGCGGCTTCGTTGTGCTCATCGGACTCCTTCTCGCGTCAGTCTAAGTGTGCTGCCGAAACTATCGGGGACTTCCCCTGCATCATCATTGTGCTATATGTTGGACTCTGCAACATTCGTTCAACGACGAGCTCAGGAGCTTCCCCATGACCGACCTCACTCCCACCCGCGAAGACAAGTTCTCTTTCGGACTCTGGACCATCGGATACAACGGGGCTGACCCGTTCGGTGGACCCACTCGTGCACCTCTCGATGTGGTTCACGCCGTAGAGAAGCTCGCGGAGCTGGGCGCCTACGGCCTCACCTTCCACGACGACGACCTGTTCGCGTTCGGATCGACCGACGCCGAGCGCCAGAAGCAGATCGACCGCCTCAAGCAGGTGCTCGCCGACACCGGCCTCATCGTGCCCATGGTCACCACCAATCTCTTCAGCGCGCCCGTCTTCAAAGACGGCGGCTTCACCTCCAACGACCGGGGCGTGCGTCGTTTCGCGATGCGCAAGGCGATGCGTCAGCTCGAACTCGGCGTCGAGCTTGGCGCCAAGACCTTCGTCATGTGGGGCGGCCGTGAGGGCGCCGAATACGACTCCGCCAAAGACGTGCAGGCGGCCCTCGAGCGCTACCGCGAATCGGTCAACGTCTTCGCGCAGTACGTGGTCGACAAGGGCTACGACATCCGGTTCGCGATCGAGCCCAAGCCCAACGAGCCGCGCGGCGACATCCTGCTGCCCACGCTCGGTCACGCGATCGCCTTCATCGACACTCTCGAGCGCCCCGAACTGTTCGGAGTAAACCCCGAGGTCGGCCACGAGCAGATGGCAGGGCTCAACTTCGCGGCGGGCATCGCCCAGGCGCTTTACCAGGGCAAGCTCTACCACATCGACCTCAACGGCCAGCGGGGCATCAAGTACGACCAGGACCTGGTGTTTGGTCACGGCGACCTGTACAACGCCTTTGCTCTCGTCGACCTGTTGGAGAACGGCGCGCCTCAGGGTGGCGTCGCCTACGACGGCCCGCGTCACTTCGACTACAAGCCGAGCCGCACCGAGAACGAAGACGGTGTCTGGGAGTCAGCGCGCGCCAACATGCGCAACTACCTGCTGCTCAAGGAGCGCGCCGCCGCCTTCCGCGCCGACCCCGAGGTGCAGGAAGCCCTTGCGGCATCGCGCGTCTCCGAGCTCTCCGTTCCCACCATGGGCGAGGGCGAGACCTACGACGACCTGCTCGCCGACCGTTCGGCCTTCGAGGACTTCAACTCGAGCGAGTACTACAACGAGAAGGGCTTCGGCTTCGTGCGTTTGCAGCAGCTCGCTACCGAGCACCTTCTGGGCGCACGGGGCTGACGAGGCGACGATTCGTCTCGTAGGCCCGCGCGAACCACGAAGGAACTGAAGTGATCGAAACCCTCCCCGACGACAGCGTGCCTCGCACGCTCGTCGCGGGCGTCGATTCGTCGACGCAGAGTTGCAAAGTAGTGATCGTGGATGCCGCGACAGGCGTCACGGTGCGCGAGGGTAGGGCGGCACACCCCGTCGGTACCGAGGTGCACCCTGACGCCTGGTGGCAGGCGCTGCAGGATGCGATCGCCGAGGCGGGCGGTCTCGACGACGTCGCGGCGATCTCGGTCGGCGGCCAGCAGCACGGCATGGTCGTGCTCGATGCCGGCGGCCGGATCATCCGTCCCGCCCTGCTCTGGAACGACACGCGCTCGGCGAAAGCGGCGCGCGACCTGCTCGAAGACCTGCCCGACATCGTCGAGCGCACGGGCTCGGTGCCCGTCGCGAGCTTCACATCGACGAAGCTGCGTTGGCTGCGCGACAACGAGCCCGAGAACGCGAGCAGGGTCGCCGCCGTCGCGCTGCCGCACGACTGGCTGACGTGGCGCCTTCGCGGTTTCGGCCCCGAGAACCCGCGGCTCGACGCGCTCACGACCGATCGCTCCGATGCCAGTGGCACCGGCTACTGGAATCCGACGACGGGCGAGTACGACCTCGAGGTGCTCGAGCTCGCGCTCGGTCACGACGCGATCCTGCCTCGCGTGCTGAGCCCGAGCCAGACGGCAGGCAAGGTCCACGGCATGGTCGTCGGCCCCGGCGCGGGCGACAACGCGGGCGCAGCCCTCGGCCTCGGTGCCGTGGCGGGCGACCTCGTCGTCTCGATCGGAACGAGCGGCACGGTCTTCGCCGTGACGCCCGATCCCACGCACGACGCGAGCGGAACCGTGGCGGGTTTCGCCGACGCGAGCGGCCTCTTCCTTCCGCTCGTCGCGACGCTCAACGCGGCACGAGTGCTCGACTCGATCGGCGCGCTGCTGGGCGTGGATCACGCGACCCTCGGCGAGCTCGCATTTGAGGCCGAGCCGGGAGCCGCGGGTCTCGTGCTTCAGCCGTGGTTCGAGGGCGAGCGCACACCGAACCTGCCTGACGCCACAGCGACCCTGTTCGGCATGACCCTCGCGTCGACGACCCGCTCGAGCCTCGCGCGGGCCGCTGTCGAGGGCCTGCTGTGCGGTCTGGCGGCAGGTGCTGACGCGCTGCGCGCCAACGGAGTCACAGCCAAACGAATCCTGCTGATCGGTGGTGCCGCACAGAATCCGGCGGTCTCCGCCATCGCAGCGCAGGTGTTCGATGTGCCCGTCGTCGTGCCGTCCCCCGGCGAGTATGTCGCGCTCGGGGCCGCGGTCCAGGCGGCGTGGGCGCTCACGGGCGAGCGACCAGCCTGGCGTATTCCCGTGGTTGCGGAGCCTGCCGTCGACTTCAGGCCGATCATCCGTGAGCAGTACGCCGCCCGACAGTAGAGTCGGCTCATGCCGCTTTCTGACTGGCCCCTCGACCAGCTGCGTACCTACCGCCCGGATGGTTCGGAACCCGCCGATTTTGACGAGTTCTGGCAGACCACCCTCGCCGAGGCTCGAGCGGCGGCGGGCGACATCACGCTCTCTGCCGCCGACACCCCGATCACGCAGCTCATCGTCGAAGACCTGACCTTTCCCGGCTTCGGCGGCGAACCGGTGCGCGGCTGGGTCGTTCGACCGCGCGGTGTCGCGGGCCCGTTGCCGACCGTCATCGAATTCCGCGGCTACGGCGGCGGTCGAGGCCTCGCGCACGAACGGCTCACGTGGGCTGCGAGCGGGTACGCCCACATCGTGATGGACACCCGCGGCCAGGGCGGCGGGTGGGGTTCGGGCGGCGACACCCCTGACCCCCACGGCTCCGGACCCGCAACGCCCGGCTTCATGACTCGCGGCCTCGAGAGTCCGTTCGACTACTACTACCGCCGAGTGTTTACCGATGCCGTGCGCCTCGTCGACGCCGCGCGCACGATGCCGTTCGTCGACTCCGACCGCATCACGGTGACGGGGGGCAGCCAGGGTGGCGGCATCACGCTCGCCGTCGCTGGCCTCGTGCCCGGCCTGTTCGCCGTCATGCCCGACGTGCCGTTCTTGTGCGACTTCCGCCGGGCCGTCGAGGTGACGCCGGCGGCGCCCTTCACCGAGATCCGCACCTACCTCGGCGTCTACCGCGATCGAGTGGATGCCACCTTCCGCACGCTCTCCTACTTTGACGGCGTCAACTTCGCCAAACGCGCCACGGCCCCCGCCCGCTTCTCGGTTGGGCTCATGGACGAGATCGTGTTGCCGTCAACGGTGTTCGCCGCGTTCAACAGCTACGCGGCCGACCAGCGCGACATCGACGTCTACACCTTCAACGGGCACGAGGGCGGCGACGCTCACCAGTGGGTTCGCCAGGCCCACTGGTTGAGCGACCTGCGCTAGCGAAGAATCGTTCCGCCGGCACGCTTGCGTGACAGGGCGTCGATCGTGGCGGCGAGGATGAGCACGCCGCCGGTCACCAGGAAGTTCACTCCCGCGGGAAGGCCGAGAAGGCCAAGACCGTTGGAGATGACCGCGATCACGAGTGCACCGATGGCCGCGTGGATGAGACGTCCACGACCACCGAAGAGGCTCACGCCACCCACGACCGCTGCAGCGACACCGCTGAGCACGATCTGGCTGCCCGACGACGCCGTGACAACACCGATTCGGCTGGCGTCGAACAGGCCCGCGACGACGGCAAGAGTCGAACACACCATGAAGGCCGACATACGAATGGCGGCGACCTTGATACCAGCGCGACGCGCGGCCTCGGCGTTGCCACCCACCGCGTAGAGGTGGCGACCGTAGCGGGTGCGGTCGAGCACGAACGTTCCGATCCAGAGCAGGCCCACGGCGATGGGCACGACGATGGGAACGCCCTCGATCGGGTCATGCGCAATCTCGACGCCGTTGAGTGATCCACGGCTCGCTGCCCGGTCGATGCTCATGAGCGCGACGAACAGCGCACCCGCGACCGCGATGATCGCAAGGCGACCCCACATGAGCGTGAGCGGTCGGTTGCTGACTCCGGCGCGCGTGCGCCGATTGCGGTCCCACAGCGAGATGCCGACCGCGATCGCGAGCGCGACGGCAAGGAAGATCCAGCCCGCCGGGATCGAGAGGTTCTTGTTCATAATCGCCGCGATCTCGGGCGTCTCGATGCGGTACGCACCGCCGGTTCCGATGATGAGCAGCTGCAGTCCCTGGAAACCGAGGAAGAGTCCCAGCGTCACGACGAACGAGGGAATTCCCACTCGCGCCACGAAGAAACCGATGAACGTACCGATGGCGAGACCCGTGGCGAACGCGGCGGCCAGGGCAAGCAACCACGGCACCTGGAAGTTGTGCACGAGCACCACGAAGATGCTCGCCGTCACGCCCGAGGTGACACCGGCCGACAGGTCGATCTCACCCAGCAGAATCACGAAGACCAGCGCCATGGCGAGAGTCATGAGGGTCGCGCTCTGGGTGAGCAGGTTGGCGAGGTTGAGCGGAGTGAGGAACGAGCTGCTCAGGAAGGAGAAGAGAATCGCGAGAACGACGAATCCGCCGATAGCGGGCAGGGCACCCATTTCGCCCTGGCGCACGGTGCGGAAGTAGTCGGCGATCTGGTCGCGGGCAGTGCCCTGGTAGCCGCTTCCGATCGTGGGCGGCGGGGTTGCGGGAATCTCGGTCATGCGGGGGTTCCTTCATAGGTCTTGAGGCCGGTGATGTATCCGACAACGTCGTTGTTGTTGGTGTCTTTCGTCTCGAGCTGGGCAACCATCGATCCGAGGTAAAGCACGCTGATGTAGTCGGCGACCTTGAACACGTCGATGAGGTTGTGACTGATGATGATCACGGCCACGCCGTTGTCGGCGAGGCGACGCACCAGGTTGAGCACCTGCTCGGTCTGCGCGACGCCGAGGGCTGCGGTCGGCTCATCCAGGATCACGAGCTTCGCGTTCTTGAGCACCGAACGAGCGATCGCGACGGTCTGGCGCTGGCCACCAGACAGCGACGAGACCTTCTGTCGCACCGACTTCACGGTGCGAACCGAGAGCGACTGCAGCGTCTCAGAGGCCTGGCGCTCCATGATGCCCTCGTTGAGGGTGCCCGATGTCGTCTCTTCGCGACCGAGGAACATGTTCTGAACGATGTCGAGGTTCTCGCACAGCGCGAGGTCCTGGTAGACGACCTCGATGCCGAGTGCGGATGCCTCGCGCGGGGTGTGGAGCGCGACGTGCTCCCCCGCAAACTTGACCTCGCCACCGTCGAAGGGCTGCACTCCAGCGAGCCCCTTGACGAGCGTGGATTTACCGGCGCCGTTGTCACCGACGAGGGCGGTGACCTTTCCCGCGTAGGCCCTGAGGTCTACGCCTTTCAGTACATCGACAGGACCGAAGCTCTTTATGACGCCTGACAATTCGATTACTGGCACATCCATGCCGAAGTCCTTCCATGTCGCGGGCTACGCTGCCCGAGACCCCAAGTGTGCCACCGCAGGGGGCGCTGCGGCACTAGTGAGAATCGAAGAATGAGGGGCCCCGCGACAGCCGCAATGGCTTCGGCGCAGGGCCCCTCAGTCTTACTTAGTTACTTGACGCCGTACTGCTCGCACGCTGCAGCGACAGCGTCGGTGCAGATGTCAGCGGCGGTTGCGTTGCCATCGTCGATAACCAGCTGAACCTTGTCGGGTCCAACGAGGGTCGGCGTGACTGCGATGAACGGCGTGCCGTCTTCCAGCTTCTTGTCCACCGTGGGGGTCTCACCCTGGAGGAGCTGGATGGCGAGCTTCGAGGCAGCGTCTGCCTCGAGACCGAACGGCTTGTACACCGTTGCGGTCTGCTTGCCGAGGAGCACGTTCTGCAGGCCGGCGACGGACGCGTCCTGGCCGGAGACGGGAACCGTCAGGCCGTTCTTGTCCAGCACCGCGATGACCGCAGCAGCGTTCGAGTCGTTAGCGACCCAGACTGCGTCGATCTTGCCACCGAGTGCGGTGTAGGCCTGCTCGAAGCCGGTACCGGCCGTGGGCGGGTCCCAGGTTCCGGGGGTCTCGAACGCGGGCTTGATTCCCGCCGCCTCCATGACACCTACGGCGCCATCGTGGAAGAACGCGGCGTTGCCATCCTTCGGGTCTCCACCGACGTAGACGACCGACGCGGTGGCCGGGTCCTTGCCAGCTGCAGCGAGACCGTCGAGGATCGACTGGCCCTCGAGTGCGCCGACCTGCTCGTTGTCGAACGAGACGTAGTAGTCAGCTCCCGCGATGGGGCGGTCGTACGCGATGACGGGGATGCCCTGGGCCTTGGCCTTCTCGGCAACCTGAACGCCAGCGCTGTTGTAGTCAACGAGAATCATGACGCCACAGCCTTCGCTGAGCTGCTGCTCCGCGATGGTTGCGTACTTGGACTCGTCGCCTCCAGCGTTCTGGATGTCGGATTCGAAGCCAGCGTCGGTGAACGCCTTCTCCAGTGCAGGACGGTCGCCCGACTCCCAGCGCGGCGAGGACGCCGTGTCGGGAAGGATGATGCAGGCACGGGCGGCATCCGTGGTAGCCGCGGGGGCGGAACAGCCGGTCAGCAGCAATGCTGAGGCGCTCGCCGCGACGGCGATTGAGATCAATGAAGACTTCTTCACGTCACTCCCTTTCTGTGGTGTGAGGCGGAACTCCTCGAGTACCACTGTCCTCGTTGAGCAGTGGCAGGATGATTGTGCATGAGTTCAAGGCTTGAAGATAGCAATTTAAGCTCCTCACAGGTAACAACTAGGTAACGGCCACTCGAAAGTTGCGAAACTTCCGCATAGTGGCGGTCATCCACACCCAAGAGAGCGCTCCCTCGAAGCGCATTAAATGCTCCATTGCTTGAACCCAAGGTTGCGGTATCGTGAGCGTGTGAGCAATGGAAACCCAACGCCGGGTTCTCAGACTTCACTGCGCGAAGCCAACCGTGCTCGCATCGTCGCCTCACTCAAACGGCACGGCCACCTCACCCAGGTCGAGCTGGCCGGGTCGACCGGGCTCTCCCCCGCGACGGTGTCGAATATCGTCAAGGAGCTGTCGGCATCCGGCGTACTCAACACCTCCGTCACGTCGAGATCCGGGCGGCGCGCCACAGAGGTCACCCTCTCGCGCCAGCTCGGACTCATCGCCGGGCTGCACTTCTCCAGCCGCCATTTGAGGGTCGCCATCAGCGATGTGGGCGGCACGATCGTGGTCGAGAACCACGTGCCACTCGCGCTCGACCACCGCAACGATCGCGAGCTCGACCGGGCAACCCTGCTGTTGAGCGACATGCTCGAGTCGGTCAACGCGTCGTTCGATGACCTTCTCGCGATCGGCATGGCACTTCCCGCACCCATCGACTACCGCACGGGCATGATCGCGACGCCCGGCCTGCTTCGCGGCTGGGAGAACGTGCCGATCGCGGAGTCCATGCGAGCACGCGTCGACGTTCCCGTCTTCGTTGACCACGAGGCCAACCTGGGTGGTCTCGCCGAGGCTCGCTCGGGGGCGTCCCGCGATGCGAGCGTCGCCGTCTACATCCAGGTCGGCCACGCGATCAGCGGTGGCATCATCATCGACGGCGTGCCGTATCGCGGCGTCACCGGCAAAGCGGGCCAGATCGGCCACGTGACGATCGATGAGAACGGCCCCATCTGCCGATGCGGCAGCCGCGGATGCCTCGACACCCTGGCCGGCGGACCGGCCCTGCTCGAGTTGTTCCGTGATGACCCGGGCATGCAGCGCATCCGCGACCTTCTGCTGCGCGCCGACACCGGCGACGCGAGCGCGCGTCGCGTGATTGCCGACGCCGGTCGCCACATCGGCACGGCGGCCGCCAGCATGTCGAACCTGTTCGATCCGAATCTCATCGTGATCGGCGGCGAACTCGCGCAAGCGGGCGAGACCCTGCTCGCTCCCCTGCGTCATGCGCTTGAACGGTCGGCCCTCGCCGGCCCCGGCGGCGTACCCGATGTCGTGCAGGGCGAGCTCGGTGAGCGCGCTGAACTGCTCGGCTGCCTCGCGCTCGCCATCGAAAACGTTGGCGTCGGCTCCGAAAATCGACTGTCGCTGCCCTAGAAAGGACACCCCACGAACACATTGGCCCGCGGCACAGCGTTGATCGCCGCACTCGGTCTGCTCACCAGCTCGCTGGTGGGGTGTTCCACGCCCGAAAACTCCGCGGGAACTATCGCGTTGCTTCTTCCCGAATCCCGCACGGCGCGCTACGAGGCATTCGATCGCCCCTTCTTCGAGCAGCGAATCGCCCAGCTCGGCGACTTCGATGTGCTGTACTCGAACGCCGACCAGGATGCCGCAAAGCAGCAGTCGCAGGCCGAAGCGGCACTGGCATCCGGGGCCTCGGTGCTCGTGCTGAATCCCGTCGACTCCTCGGCGGCCGTGAGCATCGTTCTCGCCGCGAACGCACAGGGCGTGCCGGTGATCGCGTACGACCGGTGGGTCGAGGGCGGCGAACTCGCCTATTACATCTCGTTCGACAACGAGCGGATCGGAACGCTGCAGGCGCAGGCGATGATCGACGAGCTCGACGCAACGAAGGCACGTGGCGGTGTGCTCATGGTGAGCGGCTCGCCGACCGACAACAACGCGAGCGAGTTCAAGCGCGGTGCCGAGGCCGTGATCGAGTCGAGCGGCTACCAGGTGCTCGCCTCGTACGACACCCCGAGTTGGAGTTCGAGCCTCGCGCAGGACTGGGTCTCGGGCCAGATCATCGAGTACGGCGACCGCATCAGCGGCATCTACGCCGCCAACGACGGCACCGCGGGCGGCGCGATCGCCGCCCTCAAGGCCGCAAACATCGAGCCCTTCCCCATCGTCACCGGGCAGGATGCGGAGCTTGCAGCCATCCAGCGCATCGTGTCGGGCGACCAGTACATGACCATCTACAAAGACGTGCGGGCACAGGCGCGCCTTGCCGCAGAGATCGCCGTGAAGCTCGTTCGAGGCGAACGCATCACCTCGCCCCTCACCTGGGGCGGGGCGCCCACCACCTTCCTCGACGCAGACGTCGTAACCGCAACTAACATCATGGAGACCGTCGTCGCCGACGGCATCTACACGGTCGACGAGATTTGCACCGCCGAATACGCGCAAGCCTGCACCGCAGCGGGCATCAAGTGACCAAGGGACAACGATGACCTACCGCACCCCCATCCCCCTTCGCACTCACGCGCCCGAGCACCTGCTCGAACTGCGCGGCATCAGCAAGCGATTCGGGGCGGTCCGCGCGCTCACGGGAGTCGATCTCGACGTCTACGCGGGCGAGGTGGTCGCCCTCGTCGGAGACAACGGTGCCGGCAAGTCGACGCTCGTCAAGATTCTCTCGGGCGTGCATCCGCACGATGAGGGCTCGATTCGATTTGCCGGAAGCCCGGCCTCGATCGCGAGCCCCACGGCCGCACGCGACCTCGGAATCGAGAGCGTGTACCAGGAGCTGTCGCTGTGCGACAACCTCGATGTCGTCAGCAACCTGTGGCTCGGCCGCGAACTGCGGGTGAACGGCCGACTCGACGAGGTCGAGATGGAGCAACGCTCGTGGATGCTGCTGCGGGAACTCAGCGCGCGCATCCCCGACGTGCGCGTGCCGGTCGCGGCGCTCTCCGGCGGGCAGCGGCAGACCGTCGCGATCGCGCGATCGCTCATCGGAAACCCCCGCGTGGTCATCCTGGATGAACCGACCGCCGCTCTCGGCGTGGCCCAGACCGCCGAGGTGCTCAACCTCATCGAGCGCCTCCGCGAGCGCGGGCTCGGCGTCATCCTGATCAGTCACAACATCGCCGACGTGCAGGCCGTCGCGGACCGCATCGTCGTGCTGCGGCTTGGGCGAAACGGGGGCGAGTTCCGCGTCGCGGATGTCACGAGCGAGATGATCATCGGAGCCATCACGGGCGCAACGAGCATCGCCTCGGCTCGCCGATCGGCGCTCGCGGAGCCCGGCGCATGAGCGCGGACCGCCTCGTGGCGGATCTCGGCAGCGCGCGGGTGAAGGGCGGCGGGGTGCGCGCCGCGTTCCGCAACGCCTCAACCCGACTGGGCAACGGCGACTGGGGGCCTGCCCCCGTGATCGCGGGACTCGTGGTGATCTGCATCGTCTTCCAGGTGCTCAACCCCACGTTCCTGTCGAGCACCAACCTCGTCAACCTCACCATGCAGAGCGCGGCCGTCGGCACGATCGCGATCGGCGTCGTTCTCGTGCTGCTACTGGGCGAGATCGACATCTCGGTGGGCTCGGTGAGCGGGCTCGCGTCTGCCATCCTCGCGGTCGGCTACGTGCAGCTCGGTCTGCCCATCCCCGTCGTCATTGTCGCCGCCCTCGCCACCGGGGCACTCATCGGCCTCGCGTTCGGACTCCTGCGCACGCGCTTCGGCCTGCCGAGCTTCATCATCACGCTCGCGGGACTGCTTGCCGTGTTGGGCATGCAGCTGTTCGTGCTCGGCAAGACGGGCTCGATAAATATTCCGTTTGATTCATGGATCGTGCAATTCGGCCAGCAGTGGTTCCTGCCCGCCTGGGCCTCGTACACGCTCGTGGTGCTGTCGATCGGCAGCTTCGCGTGGATGCAGATCTCCCACTCGCGACGGCGGGATGCCGCCGGACTCACGTCGACCTCCACCTCGCTCATCCTCGCCCGCAGCGGAGTGCTGCTCGCCCTGCTGCTTGTCGCCGTGTGGTACCTCAACCTCACGAGGGGTGTCGGCGCGATGTTCACGGTCTTCGTGCTGCTCGCGGTCGTGATGCACTACGCGCTCACCCGCACCCGCTGGGGCCGTTCGGTCTACGCGGTCGGCGGCAACGTCGAGGCGGCGAGGCGCGCGGGCATCCGGGTCGACCGGGTCTACATCTCGGTGTTCATGCTGTGCTCGATGTTCGCAGCGCTCGGCGGCATCTTCGCGGCCGCCCGACTCGCCGCGGCCAACCAGGGCAGCGGAGGGGGCGACATCAACCTCAATGCGATCGCTGCCGCGGTCATTGGCGGCACGAGTTTGTTCGGCGGGCGCGGGTCCGCTTTCTCTGCCGTGCTGGGCATCCTCGTGATCATGTCGATCACCTCGGGGCTCACTCTCATTAACCCGGATTCGAGCATCCGGTACATGATCACGGGTGTCGTGCTGCTGCTTGCCGTCGTGATCGACTCGGTCTCGCGCCGCTCACGTGCGGCGGCCGGCCGCGCCTGATCGCCGAGTGTTCCAAAATTGCTGCCTGTGAGGCCTCGGAGGCAGCAATATCGGAACACTCGCGGGATGGGAGCGGCCTAGCGTTCGATGCGGCGGGATGACTCGCGCACGACGAGAGTCGTCGGCAGTGGCGTGCTCTCTGTGACGCGGTCTGGTTCTTCCATGGCGATGAGGGCCTTCTGCATGATGAGACCTCCGAGGGCCGCGAAGTCCTGTCGAACTGTTGTCAGTGGCGGGCTGAAGTAGCCGGCCTCGGGCACGTCATCGAAACCCACCACGCTCACGTCTTCGGGCACGCGAAGCCCGCGCTCATTGAGTGCCGAGACGAGGCCAAGCGCCATGTAGTCGTTGGCGGCGAATACCGCGGCCCCCGGCTGGATGTCGGTGAGCTGCATCCCCAGCTCGTAGCCGCTGCGAGCCGACCAGTCGCCGTGAACGATCTCGCGCACGGGCAGGCGATGCTCGAACAACTCATCTCGCCAGCCTCGTATCCGCTCGATCGCGTCGGGCGCCTTGGGCGGGCCCGCGAGGTGGAAGACGTCGGTGTGACCGAGCTCGACGAGGTGGCGCACGGCGCTGCGAGCGCCGCGGTACTGGTCGATCGAGACGATCGCCGAGCTTCGGCGGACCGATGCCGCGACAACGACAATCGGGATGCTCAGCTCAAGCGCGAGCACGACTTCGAGTACCGCGATATCGGCAACGACGAGCACGATCGCATCCACGCGCTGCCTCAGCAGCGACTCGACGATCGCGCGAACGCCTGCCGGGTCGGAGTCGAGCGCACTGACGGTGTCGACGCTGAAGCGCGCCGCCCGCGCGGCGACATTGAAGTTCACCGCGGTCGACGTCGGCCCGTACTCGGGGCTGCCGGGCGTGATCAGTCCAATGGTTCGCGTGCGCTTGGTAACGAGTGCGCGCGCCGCCGGCGAGGGGCTGTAACGCAATTGGGCGATCGCCTGCTCCACACGGAGCCGGGTCGCTGGGCGCACATTGGGCACGTTGTTGATGACGCGCGAGACGGTCTGGTGCGACACGCCTGCGAGGCGAGCAACATCGAAGATATTGGCCGAGCGTGGCGTCTTGTCGTCGCCACCCGTTCGGCGCTCGGCGTCAGCTTCCGTCATCGGGCTTGGCGATCATCGCCAGGAGTGAATCAACGGTGAGCTGCTCAGAAGACATCGTGTCGATAGCGCGCCCGTCACGAAGCAACGTGATCCGCGACGACACCCTCAACACCTCCTCCAGTTCTGCCGAAATGAACACTACTGACATACCGTTCTCAGACAGCTCGCCGACGAGCCGCTGCACCTCGACTTTGGCGCCGATGTCGATTCCGCGTGTCGGCTCATCGAGCACGATCACCCGCGGGGCCAGGGCAAGAAGCCGGGCGAGCAGTACCTTCTGCTGGTTACCTCCCGACAGTACACCGGCCTTCTGGTCCGCAGCTGCAGGGCGGATGCCGAGCGCTTCGATCCAACTGGCGGCGAGCTCGCGCTGCCGGGCGTGGCTCATCCTGTGGAAGATTCCGCGTTGCGCCTGGAGCGCGAGCGTGATGTTTTCACCCACCGTGAGCTCACCGATGATGCCCTCAGCCCTGCGGTTCTCAGACGAGTAGGTCAGGCCGAGCCCGATTGCCCGATGCGGGTTGCGCGGGGCGACCGGCTCGCCATCGAGCAGGATCACGCCGTCGTGTGGGTGGTCGATTCCCGTCAGCAGCCTCGCCACCTCGGTGCGGCCCGAGCCCAGAAGACCAGCAATGCCCAGCACCTCGCCCTGGGCGATCACGATGTTGATGTCGCTCACCCGGGGCGAGCTGAGTCCGCGGGTCTCAAGCGTCGGAGTCTCGCTCTCAAGCGGCAGGTCGATGCGTGGGGCGATGATGAGGTCGTCGCTCGATCGACCCAGCATCTTCTGCACAAGATCAATGCGAAGCAGCTCCCGCGTGAGGTACTCCCCGACGAGCTGGCCGTTGCGCAGCACAGTCACCCGGTCGCAGATCTCGTAAACCTGGTCGAGAAAGTGCGAGATGAAGAGGATCGCGACCCCACGATCCTTGAGCTCCCGGATGATGCGGAAAAGCTCGGCCACTTCATCGGTGTCGAGGCTCGAGGTGGGTTCGTCGAGCACCAGCACGCGAAGCTCCCCCGAGACAGCCCGAGCAATCGCGACGAGTTGCTGGATGGCGAGCGAGTGCACACCCAGCTGCGAGGCCGGGTCGATGTCGAGGCCCAGTTCCGCGAGCACGACGGCCGCCTCGCGTCGCATGGCCTTCCAGTCGATGCCCCACCATCGTCGGGGTTCACGCCCCAGCATGATGTTCTCGGCCACCGTGAGGTTGGGAAGCAGGTCGATCTCCTGGTAGACCGTTCGCACGCCGGCCTTCTGCGCGTCAGCCGGGGTCGCGAAGTGGGTCGGCACACCGTCGAGGGTGATGCTGCCGGCGTCGAGTTGCAGGGCTCCCGTGATCCCCTTGATGAGGGTGGACTTTCCCGCGCCGTTCTCGCCCATGAGCGAGTGGACCTCGCCGGCAAACATCCGGAAATCGACGCTGTCGAGCGCCGTCTCGGCGTTAAACCGTACGGTTGCTCCCCCGACCTCTATGACGGGATGCGGCTCATCAGACATCGCCTCTATAGTGCACCACTAACGGCGACTGGATCGGGCAACGATGACTCGCTGCACGACCACGAAGATCAACAGCAGTGCGCCGATCGTGATTCGCGTCCACGACTGCTCGGCGCCGAGGAACGAGATCGCCGTCTTGATGGTGCCGTAGACGAAGACGCCGATCATCGACCCGAGCACGTAGCCACTGCCGCCCGTGAGGAGGGTGCCGCCGATGACGACCGCGGCGATCGTATCGAGCTCGGTTCCGATGCCGTTGAGCGGATACGACGCGCCCGTGTAAGCGGTGAAGACGACGCCGGCGAGACCCGCGCAGATACCGCTCACGACATACGCCAGCAGCTTGGTGCGCACGACCGGCAGTCCCATGAGGCGCGCGGACTGCTCATTGCCTCCTATGGCGTAGATCGTTCGACCGAACCGCGTGTAGGCGAGCACGATCGAGCCGATCACCACGACGAGCAGCGCGAGGATGCCCGTGGGTGTAATGAACCAGCTGCCGACCTGAGCCTGGATGCGCGTCGACTGCAGCCACAGGATGGCCGGGTCTTCCACCTTGATCGACGAGAGACTCACCATGAAGGCGAGCCCGCGGGCGGCGAACATCGCGGCAAGCGACGCGATGAACGGCTGCACGTTGAAGTACTGCACAAGCACTCCGACACCGAGGCCCAGGGTGGCTCCGATCAGCAGCATCGCGGGCACGACGACCGCGGCCGGTACCCCGTCTCGCAGCATGCTCGCTCCGGCCATTCCCGTGAACGCCATCACCGCGCCGACCGAGAGGTCGATACCGCCCGTGAGAATCACGAACGTCATTCCCACGGCGAGAATCAGCAGGTAGGCGTTGTCGAGCAGCAGCGACGAGATCACTCGAGGGGTCAGGAAGTTGCCGAAGTAGGCCTGGGCGACGACGAACATGACAATGAGGATGAACAGCGCGGCAAACACGGGCACCCACGAACCGCGTCGGCTGAGGAACCGCTGCACCACCGAGGATGCCGTAGAGCGGGCGGTGGTCACGTCCTGGGTCGTGGTCATGATGCCACCTCCGAGCCTTCATCGATGCGGTTGGATCTGCGAAGCGCTCCGCCCAGCCGCGTGACGTAGCCGCGCAGCCGGGGAGACTGCACGAGCACGACCACGACCACGACGATCGCAAGAAAGAGCGGGCTGACCGCGGGCGGTACGCCCAGGAACGTGATCGTCGACTTGAGAGTCTGGATAGTGAACACACCCACGACCGTGCCGGCGAGGGTGAACTTGCCGCCCATGAGGGAGGTGCCACCGAGCACGACCGCGAGGATCGCGTCGAGCTCGATGTACAGCCCCGCCGCGTTGGCGTCGGCCGCCATGATGTTGGAGCTGTAGAGGATGCCCGCGAGCCCTGCGAGCAGGCCGCTCACCGCGTAGGCGGTCCAAATGATGCCGCGCGAGCGCACGCCCGCGAGCCTGCTCGCCTCCGGGTTGATGCCCACCGCCTCGGTGAGCACGCCGAGCGCCGTGCGCCGTTCGAAGAGCGCCACGACCACGACCGCCGCAATGGAGACGTAGAACGCGAAGGGGAATCCGAGCAGGTACCCCTGCGCCATGAACTTGTACGGCTCGCTATTGATCGTGGTGATGAACCCGCCCGTGATGAGCAGCGCGATGCCGCGGCCCGCAAGCATGAGCACTAGGGTCGCGATGATCGGCTGGATACCGACCACCGACACAAGAAAGCCGTTCCATACTCCCAGCACCAGAGCCACGAGCACGCCCGCAACAATCGCGGTCAGTACGGTGCCGATGCCGTTGGGGTCGGCAGAGCCCTGGATGATCGTGAGCGCGACCGCACCCGACACCGCCATGATGGCGCCGACCGAGAGGTCGATGCCCCGCGTCGCGATCACGATCGTCATGCCGAGAGCCACGAGCATGAGCGGTGCGCTGTTGCGCAGGATGTCCATGAGGGGGCCGTAGAGCTGCCCGTTCTGCAGCGTGATGCTGATGAACGACGGTCGCGCGATCGTGTTGACGATGATGAGCGTCACGAGGGCCGCGATCGGCCAGAAGAGCCGATGTTTCAGGATCTTCTTCATGCGACGCTCTCCGGAGTCTCGTGCGGAACCTGGGCAATGAAGTCGATGAGGTCGTCGACTCCGATGTCGTGAGAAACAAGCTCACCGATCTTACGACGGTCGCGCATCACGACAACCCGTTGCGCGATGCGGAGCACCTCTTCGAGCTCCGACGAGATGAACACGACCGACAGCCCTTCGCTTGCGAGCTGTGCGACCTTTCGCTGGATGTCGGCCTTGGCGCCCACGTCGATGCCGCGGGTCGGCTCATCCAGAATGATCAACTGGGGGGCCGTCGCGAGCCACCGAGCCAGAAGCACCTTCTGCTGGTTGCCGCCCGACAGGTTTCGCACGAGACGGTGCGGGTCAGACGGACGCACGCCGAGCGCCGTCATGTACTCCTCCACGACCGCCGTCTGTTCGGTCTTGCGCACCTTGCGCAGCCAGCCGCGCTTGGCCTGAATGCCCAGCACGATGTTCTCGGCGACCGTGAGATCCCCAATGATCCCCTCGGCCCGACGATCTTCCGACGAGAAGGCGATGCGGTGGTCGATGGCGTTTCGCGGATTGGTGATGCGGGATGCCGCGCCCCGCACTTCGACCTGGCCCGAGTCCGAGCGATCCGCTCCGTACATGAGGCGAACCAGCTCGGTGCGTCCAGACCCGAGAAGGCCCGCGATTCCCACGACTTCGCCGTCGTAGACGGAGATGTCAACGGGTTCGAGGGTGCCCTTGCGGCCCAGGCCGATTGCCTGGAACACGGGTATCGCGTTGCGGTCGATCGTGCGCACCGCGGTGCTAGAGAGCGCGGCAAGTTCATCGAGTTCACGGCCAATCATGAGCGAGATCAGCTCGCCACGCGGCAGGTCGGCCGCCAGGTATTCGCCGACGAGCGCTCCGTTGCGCAGCACCGTGAGGCGGTCGGAGATCTCGTAGACCTGGTCGAGAAAGTGAGTGACAAAGAGAATGGCGACGCCACGATCGCGCAAGCCGCGCATGACGCCGAAGAGCTGCTCAACCTCGCTTCGGTCGAGGCTGGAGGTGGGCTCGTCGAGCACGAGCACAGTGGAGTCGGTCACCATCGCGCGGCTGATGGCCACGAGCTGCTGCACCGCGATCGAGTGCGTCGCGAGCAGGGAGTGCGTGTCGATGCGCAGCCCCAGGTTCTCGAGGTGGCGAGCGGCCTCGCGATGCGTGGCCTTCCAGTTGATGCGACCGGCCGTGCGCACCTCGTGGCCCAGCATTACGTTCTCGCCGACCGAGAGGTTCGTGCAGAGGTTGACCTCTTGGTACACGGTTGAGATGCCGGCGGCCTGGGCATCCGCGGTGCCGCGAAACTCTCGCTGGGCACCCGCGACCCGGATCGTGCCGCCGTTGATCTCATAGACACCCGTGAGCGCCTTGATGAGGGTGGACTTGCCGGCGCCGTTCTCACCCATCAGGGTGTGCACTTCGCCACCGCGGAGGGTGAAGTCCACGCCCACGAGGGCCTTCACTCCGGGGAACTCGATGGTGATGCCCCGCATCTCGACGATGGGTGCGACTTCGGTGTCGGCAGACATGGTGCGTTCCTTGACTTTCTGGCAGGGGGTCCGCCGGGGACCCAGGCGGGTCCCCGGCGGATGGTGGTGGATGGTGCTACTAGTACGGACGCGTCGGAAGCAGCTCGATCGCGTCTTCCTGGGTAAACGAGCCATCCGGAACGATCGTCGCCTTGTCGACGGTCTCTCCTGCCAGCACTGCCTTGACGACCTCGGCTACCTTCTCGCCGAGGATCGGGTTGCACTCGACGATGAAGTTGAACTCACCGTCGGCGAGCGCCTGCATGCCGTCGTGCACAGCGTCGATCGTCACGATCTTGATGTCCTGTCCGGGAACGAGGCCAGCAGCCTTGATCGCGTCGAGGGCACCGAGGCCCATGTCGTCGTTGTGAGCGAACAGCAGCTGGATCTCAGATCCGTACTTCTGCAGGAAGCCCTCCATGACCTTCTTGCCGCCGTCGCGGGTGAAGTCACCCGTCTGCGAGTCGAGCACGTTGATCGAGGTGCCTTCGATGGCTGCACCGAAGCCGGTCGCGCGGTCAAGCGCTGCCGACGAACCGGTGGTGCCCTCGAGGATCACGAGGTTGGTGGGCTCGGCGCCGAAGTTCTCAGCGGCCCACGCACCTGCGGTCTCGCCCTCCTTCTCGAAGTCGAGTCCGACCCAGCTCGCGTACAGGTCGTCGCTTGCCGAGACCGTGCGGTCTTCGAGGATGACGGGGATGCCGGCATCCTTCGCTTCCTTGAGAACGTCGTCCCAGCCATCGACCGTGATCGGCGCGATGACAATGGCGTCAACGCCCTGGTTGATGAAGCTGCGGACTGCTGCGATCTGCGCTTCCTGCTTGTTGTCAGCCGCGTTGAAGACGAGGTTGAAGCCGTTCTCTTCAGAGAACGCTGCCTTCATCGACTCGGTGTTGGCGCTGCGCCATCCACTCTCTGATCCGGTCTGCGCAAAACCGACGGTGATCAGACCATCGTCTGCGCCGCCTCCGGATGCCGCACAGCCCGTCAGTGACAGCGCGAGTGCGCCTACGACTGCTAGCCCGCCGAGAATTTTCTTCATACCCAAAACCTCCTTGTTCGGGACCCGGCGAGGCCGGGTTCTTGGTGTTCAGACCTGCCTGCAAGTAATGACGACTGCGGCATTGCGTTCATGTTAGCGCTCACTTTGCTCACACCAAGGTAACGTTTACGTAACGCTCACCGGCAAAAAGCCCGCTTTTGCGGGGTTCTTGGCCCGCGACCGTCGGCGCCCCCCGCAACATCGCGAGCAATGAAACGTCTCAATGTGAAGGCTCTCATGCCCCTAACATCCCTCCCCACCCCGCGAGTGTTCCGATTTGGCTGTCACGAGGGTCGGCGAGACCGCACTATCGGAACACTCGCGGGTGGGGTGGTGGGATGACGCACGAAAGCCCGGCCGAACTCGTCGGCCGGGCTTTCGTGCGGAGTGAGGCTAGCGACCGCCGGCGCGGCGCTTGTTGAACACGTCGAAGGCAACGGCGAAGAGCAGCACGAGACCCTTGACGGCCTGCTGCCACTCGATTCCGATACCGAGGATCGACATACCGTTGTTGAGCACACCGATGATGAGACCACCGATGATGGCGCCACCGATCGTGCCGACACCACCCTGCACCGCGGCTCCGCCAATGAACGCGGCCGAGATGGCTTCGAGCTCGAATCCGTCACCGGCCTTCGGTCCTGCGAGGTTGAGGCGCGCCGTGAACACGAGGCCCGCAAGAGCCGCGAGGAAGCCCATGTTGACGAACAGGAAGAAGTCGACCTGGCGCGTCTTGACACCCGAGAGCTCGGCGGCGTGACGGTTGCCACCGATCGCGTAGACGTGACGACCGAACACGCTGCGGTTGGTGATGATGCCGTAGACCATCACGAGCACCGCGAGGATGATGAGCGTGACCGGGATGCCCTTGAAGACGGCGAGCGAGTAAGCGAACCACAGGATACCGGCGGTGACGAGCACGAGCTTGGCGACGAACCAACCGAAGGGCTCGACCTCCTGGCCGTAGCTCTGGCGGCCGCGACGGGTGCGCACCTGCTGCACGATGAGGCCGATGACGGCGAGCACGCCGACGCCCATCGTGAGCGGATCGGGAACGATCTCGCCAAACACATTGGTGAGGAAGCCGTTGCCCAGCGCGCGGTACTCCTCGGGGAACGAACCGATGTTGGAGTTGCCGAGCACCACGAGCGCGAGACCACGGAATATGAGCATGCCTGCCAGCGTCACGATGAACGCTGGTATGCCCACGTAGGCGATCCAGAAGCCCTGCCAGGCACCCACCAGAGCTCCCACGAGCAGCGAGACCAGGATGGCGGCCCACCAGGGCAGCCCGGCATCCCGAATCAGCACACCCGATACGGCGCCGACGAAAGCCGCGACCGAACCGACCGACAGGTCGATGTGGCCGGCCACGATCACCATGACCATACCGATCGCGAGAATCAGGATGTAGCCGTTCTGCACGATCAGGTTGGAGATGTTCTGCGGGCGAAGCAGAATGCCGTTCGTCAGGAACGAGAACAGCACGACCACGGCGATGAGCGCGAGGAAGATGCCGTTCTTGCCCAGGTCGGTGACGACGTGGCTAATGGCATTGGTTACCCGCGACGGTGCGGGGCCCACCTTCTCGGTGAGCGTGTCGTTGTTGTCAGTCATTGGATGCTCCTTGAGGGTTGCTGCGGCCCGCTAGCGGGGCGATTCCATGGTCATAAGTTTGAGAACGGCTTCGGGCGTTGCTTCTGCGATGGGAAGTTCTCCCGTGATGCGACCTTCAGAGAGGGCGTACACGCGGTCGCAGATACCGAGAAGTTCGGGCAGCTCCGACGAGATCACGATGATGCCCTTGCCTTCTGCGGCGAGCCTGTTGATGATCGTGTAGATCTCGTACTTGGCACCGACGTCGATACCGCGGGTCGGCTCATCCAGGATCAGTACGTCGGGGTTGGAGAAGATCCACTTCGACAGCACGACCTTCTGCTGGTTACCACCCGACAGCTTGCCGGTCTTGGCCAGCACCGAGGGCGCCTTGATGTTCATCGACTTGCGGTACTCGTTGGCGACCTTGTATTCCTCGTTGTCGTTGACGAGGCCCAGTCGCGACAGCTTGCCGAGGGCGGCCATCGAGATGTTGCGCTTGATGTCTTCGATGAGGTTGAGGCCGTAGGTCTTGCGGTCCTCGGTGGCGTACGCGAGGCCGTTGCGGATGGACTCCTCCACGGTGCGGGTCTGGATCTCTTTGCCGTACTTGAAGACCTTGCCCGAGATGCGCGTGCCGTAGGTCTTGCCGAACAGGCTCATGGCGAACTCGGTGCGGCCGGCGCCCATGAGGCCCGCGATGCCGACGATCTCGCCCGCCTTGACGTTGAGATTCACCCTGTCGACCATGACGCGACTCGGGTCTTGCGGGTGGTGTGCCGTCCAGTCCTCGACGCGCAGAATCTCCTCGCCGATGTGCGGCGTGTGATCCGGGTAGCGGTGCTCGAGGTCGCGGCCGACCATGTCTTTGATGATGCGCTCTTCGGTGACATCCACCTTGGCGATCGTCTCGATCGTCTTTCCGTCACGGATGACGGTGACCGAGTCGGCGATCTTCTTGATCTCGTTGAGCTTGTGGCTGATGATGATCGACGTGATGCCCTGCTCCTTGAGGTGCAGGATCAGGTCGAGCAGGTGATCGGAGTCTTCGTCGTTGAGCGCGGCGGTCGGCTCGTCGAGAATGAGGAGCTTGACCCGCTTGGACAGGGCCTTGGCGATCTCGACAAGCTGCTGCTTGCCCACACCGATGTCGAGGATCTTGGTGGTGGGGTTCTCGCGCAGGCCAACTCGAGCGAGCAGCTTGGCCGCCTCGCTGTTGGTCTTGTTCCAGTCGATGAGACCGAATGCGCCAGTGACCTCGTTGTTGAGGAAGATGTTCTCCGCGATGGAGAGGAAGGGGCTCAGAGCGAGCTCCTGGTGAATGATGACGATGCCCTTGGCCTCGGAGTCACGGATGTCGCGGAACTCGACGACCTCGTTCTCGAAGACGATGTCTCCGTCGTAGGTGCCGTGCGGGTAAACGCCCGAGAGCACCTTCATGAGGGTGGACTTGCCTGCGCCGTTCTCACCGCAGATGGCGTGGATCTCGCCACGAGCTACGTCGAGGGTGACATCCGACAATGCCTTCACGCCGGGGAAAGTCTTGGTGATGGAACGCATCTCCAGGATGTTCGTGGTCACGACCGCGCCGCCTTCGTTGAATCGGGACAGCCTTGGTTGGGGCTGTAAGGGGAGATTAGTAGAGGGGTGCTGGTGGTGGGGAGAAAATTCTCTCCCCACCACCAGCGAGATGGTGCTTGTGAGGTGCGACCTGGTTAGAGGCCGAGCTCCTCAGCGGTCCAGTAGCCCGTGTCAACAAGGGCTTCCTTCACGTTGTCCTTGACAACCGGAACCGGTCCGAGCAGGTACGAAGGAACAACCTTCACGCCGTTGTCGTAGGTCTCGGTGTCGTTGACCTCGGGCTCGCCACCCTCGAGGAGAGCAACAGCCATGCCTGCAGCGACCTTCGCGAGCTCGCGAGTGTCCTTGAAGATGGTTGCGTACTGCTCGCCCGAGAGGATTGCCTTCACGGAGTCAACTTCGGCGTCCTGGCCGGAGATGATCGGCCAGCCTTCGCCAACGGTGTAACCGGCGTCGGTGAGGGCGCCGATGATTCCGCGGGAGATGCCGTCGTACGGGGAGAGAACAGCGTTAACCTTGCTGCCGTCCGAGTAGTTGGCGGTGATGAGGTTCTCCATGCGGCTCTGAGCCTCTTCGCCGTCCCAACGCAGGGTTGCGGCCTGCTCGATGTCGGTCTGTCCCGACTTCACAACGAGGGTTCCGTCGTCGATCAGCGGCTGGAGAACATCCATTGCGCCGTTGAAGAAGAAGAATGCGTTGTTGTCGTCAAGCGAGCCAGCGAACAGCTCGATGTTGAACGGGCCGGCGGGTGCGTCAGCGAGCGGCGCGCCCTCGAGGTCGGTGAGGCCGAGACCGTTGAGAACGGTCCATGCCTGCTGCTGTCCGACGAGGAAGTTGTCGAACGTCGCGTAGTAGTCCACGTTCTCCGTGTCACGGATGAGGCGGTCGTACGCGATGACGGGGATGTCGCCGTCAGCGGCGGTCTGCAGAACGCTCGTGAGCGTGGTGCCGTCGATCGAAGCAACGATCAGGGCCTTTGCACCCTTGGTGATCATGTTCTCGATCTGGCTGACCTGGGTGGGGATGTCGTCTTCTGCGTACTGCAGGTCAACGGTGAAGCCCTGGTCCTCGAGGGTCGCCTTGAGCGCGTCGCCATCGGCGATCCAACGCTCCGACGACTTCGTGGGCATTGCAACACCGATGAGGCCGCCTTCGCCGCCGCCGCCGGTTCCGCTGTCGCCGGCCGGTGCGCAGGCAGCGAGGCCTGCAACCATGGCGCCTGCAGCAACGAGAGAGAGAATAGTCCTCTTCTTCACTGTGATTCCTTTCGATTGATGGACGTCATTGTCGGTTTTGGTGCCTTGCGCTCGATCTCGTCCATGAAGATCGGGCCTCTGACCGGAACGAGTTCCGGGGAGCTTGTGGGTGCGTTCACGTCATGGCCCCTTGGGCTGCTTGACCGTAAACGTTCTGGTAGCGATCAAAGAGTGCGTCGATCGCCTCCTGTGGGAGGGGGATGGTCTGTCCGCCGGCGCGAGCGAGCTGCACGGTGCGCGCGACATCCTCGACCATCACGGCGGCCTTGACGGCGTCGCGCGGGTTGCGGCCGATCGTGAAGGGGCCGTGGCTCTGCATGAGCACCGCGCGGGAACGGTGACCGGTGAGCGTGTCGACGATGCCGCGACCGATTGAGTCATCGCCGATGATCGCGAACGGGCCAACCGGAATCGGACCGCCGAACTCATCAGCCATGGCAGTGATGACACAAGGGATCTCTTCGCCGCGCGCGGCCCAGGCCGTCGCGTAGGTGGAGTGGGTGTGAACGACGCCGCCGACGTGGGGCATGTTGCGATAAACGTAGGCGTGCGCGGCGGTGTCGCTCGACGGCTCGCGCTCGCTGCCGGGGGTGTCGGGGATGACGTTGCCGTCGAGATCGCACACGATCATGTTCTCGGGGCGCAGCTCGTCGTAGGAGACACCGCTGGGCTTGATCACGAAGATATCGGCGCCGGGAACGCGACCGGAGACGTTGCCGCCGGTCCATACGACCAGCTCGTTTCGAACGAGTTCGGCGTGAAGAGCGGAGACTTCGTCACGGGTCCTCGCGATAGCCACCTCGACCTCTGGGCTCAATGCACTCATGCCGCGAAGCTCACTCGCTCGCAAGTGTCAGGCATGAGACTCCATCGTCAGGTTCGGCTCGGAAGTCATGTGACACGAATGTGACCGTTTCACATGACCGGAATTAGATTACACGCGAAACGGTCACATCTGTCAAGGCGAGCAGATCACCGAATGGTTACGATCCGCTATGCGGCCTCGCTGTCGAACGCCGAACCACTAGTTCGGGCATGATCTGGTCGTGCGTCACCGTGCCGCCCTGAAGCTCAGTGAGAAGCAGCGAGACGGCACGACGGCCGATCTCGGTGAAGTTCTGGCGCACGGTGGTGAGCGGAGGATAGAAATGTGCCGCTTCGGGAATGTCATCAAAACCGACGACGCTGATGTCGTCGGGCACGCTCAGTCCAGAGTCCCAGCAGGCGTGGATGAAGCCGAGCGCCATCTGGTCATTGCTCGCGAAGAGCGCCGTGAAGTCCCGAAAACGAAGCAACTCGAGGCCGGCGTAGTAGCCGAAGTGCGCACTCCAGTCGCCCAGGATGGGCGCGCGGGTACGCAGGTCTGCGTCGTTGATCGCCTCGAGGTAGCCCTGCATCCTCGCCTCGGCCTCGATCCAGTCCTGAGGGCCGGAGATGTGCATGATCTCGGTGTGACCGAGTTCGATGAGGTGCTGGGTCGCCAGGCGTGCCCCCGCAACCTGGTCGATCGACATGCTGTGCTCGCCATCGAGATCAGCGTTCTGCAGCGTCACGTAGGGCACCGTGATCTCGAGCTCGCGAATCGCTTCGAGCACTCGCACCTGCGGCGCGATCACCACGATCGCTTCCACCGCCTGCATTTGTAGCTGGTCGAGCGCGGCTTTGATAGACGGGTATTCGTTCGAGGCAATGCTCGTGATCGTGATGCGGTAGCCCGCCTCGCGCGCAGCGTGCTCGATTGCGGTGACGCTCGTCGTGGGCCCGTAGTCCGCGTTCTGTGCTGTCAACACCCCGATCGTGCGCGATCGACTCGTGACGAGCGCCCGTGCGGCCTGGTTGGGCCGGTAGCCGATCTCGCGGATGACATCGAGCACGCGCTGCTTCGTGGAATCCCGGATGCTCGGATGCTCATTGAGCACGCGCGACACCGTTTGATACGACACCCCGGCAAGTCGGGCGACATCACGGATGTTGGGCGCTCGAACCTTCTCTGGCTCCATCGCCCGGCGCTCCATTGCTCGTGTGGTTGCTCGTGTGTACGTTCACATTGCTGCATCCATTATGCACACTGCGAGCAATCGCTACGCGCGCAGCCGCGTGCGCGGGAGCTGCAACCATCTGCGGGTGGTGCAGTTCCCGCGGATGGTTGCACCTCCCGCGGAAGCGCTACAGCCCCTGCGCGAGACGGTAGTACGCCGCGTTCCACCGCACCTCGCGCTGGAACTCGCGCAGGGTGGTGTCGTCGTCGATGACCAGCAACTCGGTTGCCGCCATCTCGGCGAAGTCGCGGAACACATCGACACCCACGGCGGTCGACATCACGGTGTGGTGAGCGGCGCCCGCCGTCAGCCAGGCCGCGGCAGACGTCGCGAAGTCCGGGGCCGGCTTCCACACGGCGCGGCCCACGGGCAGCTTCGGCATGGGCTCGGGCAGGGGCACGTTCTCGACGACGTTGGCCACGAGCCGGAAGCGATCGCGCATATCGCTCATGGCCACCACGACCGCGGGGCCGGAATCGGCCGTGAAGACGAGACGCACGGGGTCTTCCTTGCCGCCGATTCCGAGCGGGTGAATCTCCAGACTCGCCTTCTCGCTCGACAGCGAAGGGCTCACCTCGAGCATGTGCGCGCCGAGAATCGACTCCGCGCCCGGGGTGAGGTCGTAGGTGTAGTCCTCCATGAGGCTCGCGCCGCCAGGCAGTCCGGCACCCATGACGTTCGCGACCCGCACGAGGATGGCGGTCTTCCAGTCACCCTCGGCACCGAAGCCGTAGCCATCGGCCATGAGGCGCTGCACGGCGAGCCCGGGCAACTGGCGCAGGGCACCGAGATCCTCGAAGCTCGTGGTGAAGGCGGAGAACCCGCCAGCTTCGAGAAAACTGCGCAACCCGATCTCGATCGCAGCGCCGTAGCGCAGTGACTCGTGACGCGCGCCATCCTTCTGCAGCTCCGGCACGACGTCGTACGACTCGAGGTAGACGTCGACGAGAGCGTCGATCGCGTCGTCAGAAGCGGCGTGTACCGCTTCCGCGAGCTCGTTGACGCCCCACGTGTTGACCTGCACACCGAAACGAATCTCGGCCTCGGTCTTGTCGCCCTCCGTGACGGCGACGAAGCGCATGTTGTCGCCGAAGCGAGCGAGCTTGATGTTCTGCATCGCGTCCCAGCCGGCGGCGGCGCGTGACCACGTGCTGATCTGGTCGAGAACGGCGGGGTTGGAGACGTGCCCGACGACCGTCTTGCGCGCCACCCCCATGCGGGTCTGGATGTAGCCGAACTCACGGTCTCCGTGGGCTGCCTGGTTCAGGTTCATGAAGTCGAAGTCGATGTCAGACCAGGGCAGCTCGACGTTGGCCTGGGTGTGCAGGTGCAGCAGCGGCTTGCGCAGCGCGTCGAGGCCCGAGATCCACATCTTCGCGGGGCTGAACGTGTGCATCCACGCGATCACTCCGATGACGTCGTCGTTGGCGTTGACCTCGAGGGCCATGCGCTTGATCGACGCGGAGTCCTTGAGCACGGGCTTCCAGACGACCGTCACGGGCACGTCGATGGCCTCGGCGATCGCCTTCGACTGGGTCGCGACCTGGGCGAGCGTCTCGGGCCCGTAGAGATCCTGGCTGCCGGTGAGGAACCAGACCTGCTTGGTCTTGAGGTCGGGGATGATGCTGGTCATGAGTGTCCTTTGATGATTCTGGGCTAGATGGATTGCGCTGCCGCGCGCTCGATGGCGAGGCCCGCGCGATAGCGGTCAAGGTAGGAGACGAAGCCGTCAACGTCGTCGGGGTGGGGCTCGACAACGGTGAAGCTCGCGCCACGGAAGACGTGAGCGTGCAGGTATTCGGCGAGGGGTTCGTGTGCTCCGGATGCCACGTTCAGGCGTGCCGCGTAGGTGGCGAGCACCGCGATGCCCCACGGCCCGCCCTCCGAAGCCGTCTCGGCGACCGAGACCGGAGTGCGCAAGGCGGCAGCAAGGAAGCGCTGCGCGACGCGCGCCGTGCGGAAGACTCCCCCGTGCGCAAACATCTGGTCGAGCTCGACGCCCTCCTCGTCAAGCACAGCCATACCGAGGCTGAGCGTGGCGAATACTCCGTAGAGCTGGGCGCGCATGAGGTTGCCGAGAGTGAACTGGCTGTCGTTGGTGCGCACGATGAGCGGGCGGCCCTCGGCGAGACCCGCGATGGGCTCACCGGCGAGCTGGTTGTAGGCCAGCACGCCGCCAGCATCCGCCGCACCCTCGAGGGCCTCGAGGAACAGGGCCGAGTAGGCGGCGTCAGCGTCGACGGGCTTACCTGCCGCCTCAGCGAATCGGCGGAAGATGGACACCCACGCGGCAAGCTCGCTCGCGCCGTTGTTGCAGTGCACCATCGCGACGGGGTCGCCCGACGGCGTCGTGACGACGTCGAGCTCTTCGTGCACGTCGGCGAGCGGCCGCTCGAGAACGACCATGGCGAAGATGCTCGTTCCGGCGCTCACGTTTCCTGCTCGCGGGGCGACCGAGTTGGTCGCCACCATGCCTGTTCCGGCGTCGCCTTCAGGGGGGCACAGCAGGATGCCCGGCTGGAGCGCCCCGCTGGGGTCGAGTAACGCGGCGCCCTCGCGGGTCAGCGTGCCGGCGGATTCGCCCGCGAGCAACACGCTCGGCAACAGCTCAGCGAGTCGCAGCTGCGGAGCCTTGCCGGCGACGAGCCCGTCGAAGCGAGCGAGAAGCTCGGCGTCGTAGCTGCGCGTCGCGTCGTCGATGGGGAACATGCCCGACGCATCGCCAATGCCCAGAACTCGCTGCCCCGTGAGCATGAAGTGCACATACCCGGCGAGCGTGGTGATGAACCGGATGTCCGGCACGTGAGCCTCGCTGTCGAGCACCGCCTGGTACAGGTGGGCGATCGACCACCGCAGCGGAATGTTCACGCCGAAGGTGCTCGTGAGCTCGGCGGCAGCGGCCCCGGTCGAGGTGTTTCGCCAGGTGCGGAACGGAACCAGCAGCTGGTCGTCTCCGTCGAAGGCGAGGTAGCCATGCATCATCGCCGAGATGCCGATCGCCCCAAACGTCGTCGGGCGTACCCCGAATCGCGTCTCGGCGTCGGACACGAGGTCGGCGTACGCGGCCTGGACTCCGGCCCAGGTCGCCTCGAGCGAGTAGCTCCAGACGCCATCCACGAGTTGGTTCTCCCACTCGTGCTCGCCGACGGCGAGCACGACCGAGGGGTCATCCTGATCAACAAGGCACGCCTTGATTCGGGTCGAACCCAGTTCGATTCCCAGGGCTGTGGTGCCTGCCCGGATTGCCTCGGCGGTCATCGTCGCTCGTCCTCGTTCTGTCCGTAGACGTTTTGGTAGCGGTCGAAGAGCCGGTCGATGGCCTCTTGCGGGATGGGGATGATCGGGCCGGCCTGGCGCGCAAGGTGCACGGTGCGCGCGACATCCTCGACCATGACCGCCGCCTTGACGGCGTCTTTCGCCGACGTTCCGATGGTGAAGGGGCCGTGGTTCTGCATGAGCACGGCGCGCGAGCGATGCCCCGTGAGCGTCTCAACGATGCCGCGGCCGATCGAGTCGTCACCGATGATCGCGAACGGCCCCACGGGGATGGGTCCGCCGAATTCGTCGGCCATGGCGGTGATGACGCACGGAATCTCTTCGCCACGGGCGGCCCATGCCGTCGCGTACGTCGAGTGTGTGTGCACGACGCCGCCGACCTCGGGCATGGCGCGGTAGACGTAGGCGTGCGCCGCGGTGTCGCTCGAGGGGGATCGCTCAGACCCGGGAGTTCCTGGCACCACATCGCCGTCGAGATCGCAGAGGATCATGTTCTCGGGGGTGAGTTCGTCGTAGGCGACGCCCGACGGCTTGATCACGAACAGGTCGGCGCCGGGGACGCGCCCTGAGACGTTGCCGCCGGTCCACACGATGAGGCCGTAGCGAACGAGTTCGCCATGCAGTTCGGCGACGTCGCGTCGCACCTCGGCGATTGAGGCCTCGACGTCGAGGCTGAAGCTATTCACGAGCACCGATGTTACCGGTCACATCCCCCGATAGCAACCGTGGCGGCGCCGTGGATGCCCGCACAATCAGATCGGGCTGAAGGAGGGTACGACGCGGCACCTCGACCCCCTCGAGTTCGGCGAGCAGCGTCTCGACGCTCACCGTGCCGAGCGCGCGAAAGTCCTGGCGCACCGTCGTGAGGGGCGGCAAGAAGTGCCTCGCATCGGGAACGTCATCGAACCCCACGACACTCACGTCGTCGGGAACGCGAATTCCGCGCTCGTGAAACGCGTGGATGAGCCCGAGCGCCATCTGGTCGTTTGCGGCGAAGACCGCCGTGAAGTCCACGTCCACGGCAAGCCCGAAGGCGTACCCGGAGTCGGACGTCCAATCGCCCACCGCCGACTCGCGCGATGGCAGGCCAGCGCGGTGCAGGTGTGCGTGCCACTCGCGTTCCCGGCCGCGGGCATCCAGCCAATCAAGCGGTCCGGCCAGGTGCAGGATCTCTCGATGACCCAGGTCGATGAGGTGCTGGGCCGCGAGTGCTGCGCCTACCCGCTGGTCGACCGATACCGTGAAAAAGTCGTCTTCGGGCTCGGCCTTCACGACAAGCGTGGGGATGCCGCTTGAGACCTCACGCAGCAGGTCGATCGACGACGTGCGCGGCGTGATCAGGCACAGGGCGTCGATGCCGATCGCCATGAGGTTGACGAGTGCGTCGTGAGCGGTCACGGCGCGGTCGGCCGACACCGCCACGGATGACACGGTGTATCCGCGGTCGTGCGCGGCGTCTTCGATGGCGCGCAGGGTGCTTGCGGGGCCGAACTCGATCACGCTGTCGACAACGACGCCGATGCGGTTCGTCTTGCGCGACGCCAGGGCGCGGGCCGCGCTGTTGGGGGTGTAGTTGAGCTGCTGCATCACGGCGAGCACCCGCTCACGGGTGGCCGGCGCGATGCTCGGGTGGTCGTTGAGCACGCGAGATACCGTCATGTGCGACACACCGGCGAGCGCCGCCACCTGGCGAATGTTGGGCTTCTGCCCCCCGGTCACCGACGTCATGCCCCGAGACTAGTGGGCGAATCGCCGAGTGTTCCGAATGTGCTGCCTCATCACCCGTCGAGACAGCACAATCGGAACACTCGCTGGTTGGGGGGGCTAGCGCAACGTTGCGAAGGCTCTTACGGGGAACGTGCCGAAACCCTCAACGGCGGGCGGCGCCGCGGTGAACCGTGCACCGCTCGGCGGCAGTTCACCCAGATGGGTGAGGTGCTCGACGACATGGATGCCCGCCGCCAGCAACCCGGTGTGCGCAGGGCGCTCGCCACCCGACTGGGTGTCGTCGATGTTGAGCGAGTCGATACCCACGAGCACGGCGCCCTGCGAGATGAGGTACTCCGTGGCATCCGCCGTCAGGAAGGGTGCCCCCGTCAGGTAGGCGGGAGTGGCGAAGTGGGCGTCCCACCCGGTGTGCACGAGCACCGCAGCGCCCTTCACGTCACGGTCATAGAAGACCGACGCGGGTACGCCACGCTGCGTCGCATCCTGCACGTGAAAGACCTCGGCAGGCAGGTCGACGAGGCTCGCCAGGTCGAGGCCCGCGAGGTCTGCGCCGCCCTCGTACCGGTGGAACGGGCTATCGAGGTACGTGCCCGTGTTGCCGATCATCGTGATGATGTCCATGGCGAACTCGGTGCCGGGAGCGTACTTCGCCTTCGAGTCTTCGCGCGTGAGGTGCGGGGTGATTACGGGGGCGGGGAGGCCCGGGTAGGTAACGAGGCCATCGCGAATCACGTGGCTGAGGTCGATCACTCGACGGGCCTCGGGGCGAGCGACGGGCTCGAGGCCACGCGTGCCGCGATGCTGCTCCTCAACGACAACGAGGTTGGAGATCGTCACGGCGCTCACGAGAGCAAGCCCGAGGTGCTGCACGAAGAGCCGACCAACGAGCAGTGGGTCTGCCCTGTCAGACGGCAGGTCGATGCGGAACCCGTCGGCGCGCAGGTCACCGCCGTTCGCGAATTCGACGACGGCATCAAAGTGGGCACGGTGTTCAGGCACGACGGGTCCTTGCTGTGGAGAGGCGCTGCACGACGGTGACGAGGACGGCCACCGCGGCGAGCACGGCCGGTACGAGAAGGTTGGGGCCAGCGAGCAACAACAGCCCGAGCACGAGCACGACAGACACCACGGCCATCCACCAGCCGAGCGTGAAGCGCTCGAGCAACTTGACGGCGGCAGCCATGCCGAGGGCATAGACGGCAACCATCGATGCGGTGTGTATGAGGATGAATGGCGTGAGCACGAGGCCCTGCGAGGCGGCAATGCAGAAGTAGGTGAGCTCAATTACCGTCACGAGCACGAGCGCGCGACGGGGAACACTGCCCGACTCGGCGCCCTTGCCAAACCACCGCGGCAAATGGCCGTCTCGACCGAGCGACGCCGCGAGGTTTCCGAACGCGGGGATGTAGGCATTCAGCACCCCGACGGCAACAATGGCCGCGATGACGGCAACCACAATGGGACCACCATTGGGCACCGTGACAGACACGAGGTCGATCAGCGGCACCTGACTGTCGGGGTTGCCCGAACCCAGCACTGCGACCGTCACGAACTGCAGGGCCAGATACGCGAGCCCGACCACCACAATCGCGATGCCAGTGGCGAGAGGGATGGTGCGGCGGGGGTTTCTGAATTCGCCTGCGATGTGGGTGACGGCCTCCCACCCCGCGAACGCCCAGACAAAGAGGCTGATGGCGAGGCCCACACCCGCCCAGCCGTGGGGAAGGAAGGGCTCGAAGTTGGCGGGATCGGTCGCCGGAAGGGTCACGGCGACGACTCCCACGACGACCACGACGAGCAGGCCCGTGAGCACGAGCTGCACCTTTCCGCTCACGCGCAGGCCGAAGAAGTTCACGGCGAGCGGGAGTGCGAGAAACGCGAGCGCGATCATCCAGACGGCACTGCGATCTGCTCCGACGGCCGCGACCAGGTATTCGGCCCCGAGCGTTGCCACCACGGGCGCGCCAAACTGCACACCGAACAGAAACCAGTAGCCGGCCATGCGTGCCGCCGTGTTACCGAGCGCGAGGCGAACGAAGGTGGCGACCCCTCCCGCATCGGGGTAGCGCGCGGCGAGCGCGGCGAACGTGCCCGCGAGCGGAATCGACAGCACCAGTACGGCGGCAACCGCCACGAGTGAGGCCGGGCCGGCAGCATCCGCAGCGAGACCCGGCAGCACAAGGATGCCCGTGCCGAGCACCGCGGCGATATACATGGCCGAGGCCTGCACGACCCCGAGCCTGCCGCCCGTATGCGCCGCCGTTGGCGTGGGTTCAGTCACGGTGGTCATGCTTCCATGGTGCACTGACAGTTAAGGCTTGTCCGTCGATAAACGGCCAGCCTGCGCTCAGATGCGGTCGAGAGCGGCAAGCACGTCGCCGACGAGATCGTCGACATCTTCGATGCCCACAGACAGGCGCACGACATTGTCGGGAACCTCGAGCGCGGTGCCCTTGACCGACGCATGGGTCATCTCGGCCGGGTATCCGATGAGCGACTCCACGCCGCCGAGCGATTCGGCGAGCTGGAAGATCTCGGTTGACTCGGCGAACTTCTTGGCCCGCGCTGATCCCCCCGTGACGGCGACGGAAATCATGCCGCCGAAGTGCTTCATCTGGCGTGCCGCGAGCTCGTGGCCCGGGTGATGAGCGAGACCGGGGTAGTACACCGCGTCGAGCTTCGGATGCCCGACGAGCGCATCGGCGATGCTCTGTGCATTGGAGCTGTGGCGATCGAGGCGCACCGCGAGGGTCTTGATGCCACGCACGGTGAGCCAGGCATCCATGGGGCTAGACACGGCGCCGACGCCGAACTGCACGAAGCCGACTTTGCCCGCGAGCTCGTCGTCGTTGACAACGACGGCGCCGCCGATGATGTCGGAGTGACCGCTCAGGTATTTCGTAGTCGAGTGCACGACCACGTCGGCACCGAGCTCGAGCGGGCGCTGCAGGTAGGGCGAGGCAAAGGTGTTGTCGACGACGACGAGCGCGCCGAACTCATGTCCGAGCTGGGCGAGACCCGCGATGTCGCTGATCTTCATGAGCGGATTGCTCGGGGTTTCAATCCACAGCACGCGCGTGGCATCCGGGCGGATCGTGGCGCGAACGGCATCGATGTCGCTCATGTCGACCGTCGAAATCGAGATGCCCCACGGCACGAGGAGGCGGCTCACGAGGCGGTGAGTTCCACCGTAGACGTCGTTGCCCATCACAATGTGGTCGCCCGGCTTGAGCACCGCGCGCAGCAGCGCATCTTCCGCAGCGAGACCGGACGCGAAGCTGAAGGCGTGCGCTCCACCCTCGAGGGAGGCGAGCAGCTCCTGCAGGGAGTCACGCGTGGGGTTGCCGCCTCGCGCATACTCGTAGCCACCACGGAAGTTACCGATGCCGTCTTGCACGAACGTCGAGGTCATGTAGATCGGCGGTACGACCGCGCCCGTGGTGGGGTCGAAAGCCTGCCCGGCGTGGATGGCGCGGGTGGCGAAGTGCTGGTGCTGTGACAAGGGGTTCGTTTCTGTAATTACTCGGAGAGGAAGGTCAGCAGGTCGTGCCGGGTGAGCACGCCCGCGGGCTTTCCATCGCTGGTGACGAGCAGGGCGTCGGTGGTGGCGAGTGCGGCCTTCGCAGCACTCAGCGGTTCGTGCACACCGATCAAACCGAGGGCGGGCCCGACGAATTCCTTGATGGCGTCAGTCATCTTCGCGTCGCCCGAGAACACGGCCTCGAGCAGGGCACGCTCGTTGAGCGCGCCCACGACCTCGCCCATCACAACGGGTGGTTCCGCACTGAGTACGGGCATCTGCGATACCTCGTACGTGGTCATGATTTCGATCGCGTCGCGAACGGTGTCGGTGGGATGCACGTGCACGAGGTCGGGCAGTTGACCGGCGCCTCCCACAAATCGAGACCTCGAGGCAAGCACATCGCCCACCGTGCGCTCGTCGGTGTCGGCGCTGAAGCCGTAGCTGCGCATCCACTTGTCGTTGAAGATCTTGCCCAGGTAGCCGCGGCCGCCGTCGGGCAGCAGGATGACCATGACGTCGTCGGGGCCGAGATCTTTCGCCGCCTTGAGCGCGGATGCGACGGCAAGGCCGCTTGAGCCTCCCACGAGCAGCCCCTCTTCGCGAGCGAGGCGGCGAGTGAAGTCGAACGACTCAGCATCGGAGGAGGCGATGATCTCGTCAACGACGGAGGGGTCGTATGCCGTCGGCCAGAAATCTTCGCCCACGCCTTCGACGAGGTAGGGGCGACCGGTGCCGCCCGAGTACACGCTGCCCTCGGGGTCGGCGCCAATGATCTTCACCGCTCCCCCGCTGACCTCTTTGAGGTATTTGCCCACACCCGAGATGGTTCCACCGGTGCCGACGCCCGCGACGAAGTGCGTGACCTTGCCCTCGGTGTCGCGCCAGATCTCGGGACCCGTGGTCTCGTAGTGGCTGAGCGGTCCGTTGGGGTTGGAGTACTGGTTGGGCTTGAAGGCGCCGGGGATGTCGCGCGCGAGGCGGTCGCTCACGCTGTAGTAGGACTCCGGGCTCTCGGGCGCAACCGCCGTCGGGGTCACCACGATCTCGGCGCCGTAGGCGGTAAGCACGTTGCGCTTGTCTTCGCCCACCTTGTCGGGCAGCACGAAGACGCAGCGGTAGCCACGCTGCTGGGCCACCAGCGCAAGGCCGATGCCGGTGTTGCCGCTCGTGGGTTCGACGATCGTGCCGCCCGGCTTCAACAACCCCTTGGCTTCGGCGTCATCGATGATGCGCGTGGCGATGCGGTCTTTCGATGAGCCGCCGGGGTTCAGGTACTCCACCTTGACGAGCACCGTCGCCTTGATGCCCTCCGTGACGCTGTTAAGGCGCACGAGAGGGGTGTTCCCGACAAGATCAATGACCGAATTGGCGTACTTCATGGTCTGGCCAATCTACCAGCGGCCTTCACCCTGTTACGGGGCGAGCCGGGAGCGGATCACGCTATGAGGCGCGAGGTGGTGGGCACCTCGACTCCAACCCGCCCGAGCGCCTCGCGCGCCTGGCCGAGCCGATTGTCGATCTCCTGCCCGATGTCGCGCGCGAGGCGCGGCCGTGTCTTCACGAGTTGGTCGAGCACAGCGGTGGGAACGAACAGCACGGCCAGGTCTGTCGTGGCGACGATGCGCGCCGACACCCCCTGCCGGGTGAGGGCGGTGAGGCCCAGCACGTCGTCTCGATCGAGCACGGCAAACGTCACCTCGGCACCCACATCGACCGGGGTCGAGATCGTCGCGGTTCCACTCACGATGTAGCGCATGCCGTCGGGTACGGCGAGCGGTCGCTGCACAACCTCGCCCGCGCCATACCGCTCGAGCCGCAGCCTCGGCGCGAGCGCCTCGACCTCGGCTGGGCTGAGGTAGAGCGCCGGCGCGACCTGGGCGAGCGAGGCGTGAACGCGCTCGGGGGTGTTGTAGTTATCGGTGAGGTCGCCGTCGAGGTGCAACTCGGCTCGACGCGCGGCGTACCAGAGCCGCGTGCGGAAGATCCGCAGGGTACTCGAGTTGTCGGCGGGGGTAATGATGGGAATGTAGACCTCAAAGCGCGCCTTGTGGACGGGCTTGATGGTGGCGGGCTCGCCCGGCACGGCCGAGGGCAGATCTGCGGCAACCGACCTGCACAGGTCGATGACGTCTTGCGGGGCGTCATCCGTTGCAAACTTCACGATCGTCTCGGCCTCGAAGGGCGCGTCGTTCTTGCTGTGATTGAGAAAGGTGCTGTCGGCGAGCGACGCATTCGGGATGATGTGCACCCCGTCGGCGTTCTTCAGGTGCACCGCCCGCCAGTTGACCTCGACCACCTTTCCGCGCAGGCCGCCCACCGTGATCCAATCGCCCAGCTGGAATGGCTGTTCGAACAGCAGCAGGAGGCCCGACACGACGGAGCCGACGGCGTTCTGCAGGGAGAGGCCGATCACGATCGACCCGACGCCGAGCGCGGCGAACAGTCCACCGACATCCGCGCTCCACACCACCGAGAACAGCACGGCAAGGCAGACGATGATGAGGATGACGCGCACGATGTCGACGAAGATCGAGGGCACCTTGCTGCGCCAGCTGCCCTGTTTCGCCGTAACGAAGAGCGCGTAGTTGAGGGTGTTGAGAAGCACGAGGATGATCAGGAAGCCGAACACCGTCGCCGTCACCTGGATCCAGGTGAGTTCGACCTGTGCGTACTGCGCCTGGTTGAGCAGCAGAAGCAACGCGCCCACGGGCGCCACGTAGTTGCGCAGCAGCAGCACGATCTTGGCGGCCGGATTGCCCTTGCGGTCGAGCATGCTGTGGATCTCGGTGAGGATGAGCAGCGCGACCGGCAGGCCGATGATCACGCCCACGGCGGGCCAGAACCAGGGCTGCACCCAGAACTCAGCCATCGGTGCGGTCCGGTTCGACGCGCCACACCCGCTCGTGCCCGCCCGACGTGGTCACCGCGCCCCAGTCGCGCAGGTTCATGGTGTCGGGCAGGCGGTTGACGACTGACTGAGTGAGGAAGATGCCCGAGTCGCCGTGGTTGCTCTGAATCTGGAACGCGAGGTTGACCGCATCACCCCAGAGGTCGTATGCGATGTGGCTCTCGCCCACGAGCCCGCTCGTGACGGTGCCCGTATCCACTCCCGCGCGCAGGTTGAGCTCGGCCCCGTGCTTGCCCGCAAAGCGTTCGAGAATGCGCTGCAGTTCGATCGTGAAATCCACCATCCGGCGCGCATTGTCAACCCGCGGCACCGTGAGGCCACAGCTCGCGAGATACCCTGCGCGCGTCGTGCGCACCCGCTCAATACCGAGTCGGTCGGCCGCCTCGTCGAAGGAGCGGATGATCTCATTGAGCAGTTCGAGCGCCTCCTCGGAGTTCTTGCCTCGACTGAAGGCCTCGAATCCCACGATGTCTGCGAACATCACGGTGACCTCTTGGTGGTCGAGCGCGATTGTGCGAGCACCCTCTTTGTACTTGCGCACGAGCGGTTCGGGCATGAGCGACAGCAGCAGCCGTTCGTTTTCGGCCCGTTGCTCCTCGAGCAGCGTCGCCTTCACCTGCAGGCTGCGGCTCATGTCGTTGAAGGCCGCACCCACATCGGCGAGCTCGTCGCTCGTTCCCGCGTCGACCTGCACGCCCATCTCGCCCGCCGCGATTCGCCGCGCGCCATCGCGCAGTCGCCGCAACGGGCGAACGATCACTCCCGCGATAACGAGCGACAGGAGAGACACGACGAGCACGAGCACCGCCGTGGAGAGCACGAGGTTACGCGTGAACGCGTCGACGGGAGCGAACGCCTCGGAGCTATTGATCTCCGCGACAATCACCCAGTCGAGTCCCTCAATATCGAGCGGCGCGTAGGCTGCGATCGTCTCCGCGCCGAGATATCCGGCGGCGAGAGTGGTGCCGGTCTGGCCCGTGCTGGCGGATGTCACGGCGTCTGTGCGCACGGGCTGCAGCAGCAGCGTGCTGCCCTGGGCCACCGCCTCTGCCGCGACATTGGGCGGCGTGCCGTTGGCCACCGCCTGCTTCTCGTACTGCTCGGGGTTCTCAACGAGGTCGCGCGACACGGAGCGCATGAGTCCGTCTTCCGCGCCCACGATGTACGTCTCCCCGGTGTCGCCGAGACCGCTGCCTTCCCAGTCACCACCGCCGGTCATCACGTAGTTGATGCGGTCGATCGGCATCTCGATCGCGAGGGCGCCGACGATCGAGCCATCCACGGCCACGGGAGTTACCGCCCATGCCGCGGGCGTGCCGAGAGAGGGCGGGTACGGCGCAAAGTCGGTGAGCACGACGGTGTCGGCGACATTTCCGGTCATGGCGGCCGTGTAGGCGCCCGCGAGGTTGGTGCGCTGAAGCGGCCCGGAGTCGAGGTTGCTGCCCAGGTCAACGCCCTTGAACGCGGTGTACACCACGTTGCCCCGGGCGTCGAGAAGCAGCACATCTTCGTAGGCAAAGAGCTGCGTCATGCGCCTGAAGTAGTCGTGAAACTCGGCGTGAGCCGCCGACCAGGCGCTGCCGTCGCCGGCATCGTCGAGCTCAACCGCATCCTCGAAACTACTGAAGGGAACCGTGTAGTGCAGTTGAAGATAGCTCTGTGCTGGGTCGGTGGGCACGAAGGTCGATGGATCGACCGTCTCACCATTGACCGCCCCGAGGCTCGGCGCGAACGTGGTCGCGAAGTAGTCCTCAAGGGCCGCCTGTTCGTCGGCAGTGAGCTCGGAATCCTCGAGCTCGGCGAACCCCCGAGCGAAGGCCTCGACGGCAGACTGCACGCTCGCCCCGCGCGCATTGAGCAGCAGGTTGTTCTCGATCGACGCGTAAAGGCTCGTGATCTCGCGAGCCCGCGAATCTCGCACCTCGATGAGGCTGTTGAACGCCGCATCCTGCAGCGACTCTCGACCGTTGACATACCCGATGAGACCCACGACGACACTCGAGGCCACGCTCACGAGCAGCAGCATGATGAGCAGGATCGAGCGGATGCTCAAGCCGGGCTTGATCGTTGCCGACGGCAGCACGATGGAGCCCTCGGCGGGAGGAGGGGTAGGGCCGACCTGTGACATAGCACTCCAGCTGCGCACAGCTAGCGGTGCTGTGGTTGTTTCACTTTAGTCATCCGACTACTCGTGGCAACAGAGCGCGATTCATCGCCCCAGAGAGGGCGACTGACTCTCGCGCCTAGGCGGCGGGCACGCGAGGCGCCGCGGTCGACCCTCGATGCCGAATGTGGGTCGCGAGCACCACGGCGCCGACCGACGCGGTGGGCGCGGCGATGCGAGCGATGAGCGTCTCGACGCCCGCGGCGCCCAGCGCATCCGCGTCTTGCACGATTGCCGTCACGCCGGGGGTCACCATGCTCATCCAGGGTGCGTCATCGAACGCGATAAGCGACAGGTCGTCGGGCACCGACATCCCGAGCTCGGCGGCGGCCCGCCACACACCCTCGGCGAGCAGGTTGTTTGCCGCGAAGATCGCTGTGGGCCGATGAGGCCCGGTGAGTAGGGAGCGTGCGGCGTCGACGCCTGCATCCACGTCCCACCCGGCGCGCACCACGAGATCGTCGTCTGCCGAGATTCCCCCGGTCGCGAGCGCAGCGCGATACCCATCCAGGCGTCCAGCGCCGGGGCTCCACAGCGTCTCCGCGATAAACAGCGCAATTCTCGTGTGCCCGAGGGTCACGAGGTGTTCCGTGGCGAGACGTGCCGCTTCGTGGTTATCGATCACCACGCCGGATGCCAGCTCGGGAGCAAAGCGACGATCGACCTCAACCACGGGCACCCCGCGTCGGCTCAAGAAGTGCACGAGCGCGTCAGACACGGCCGTGCCCACGACCCCGGCCACTCTCAGGGCCACAAACTGTTCGGCCGCGGAGTTCTGGTCGTCGGTCGCTCCCCTGTCATCAATGAGCACCATCGTGTAGCCGTGGGCGCGGCACGTGCGCGACGCACCCGCCGCGAGGGCCGCATAGAAAGGATTCTGCAGGTCGGATACGACGACACCGATGAGTCGGCTCGATTGCTGCTTAAGACTGCGTGCCGTGGCATCCACCACGTATCCCAGATCGCGTGCCGCCTGCTGCACGCGAATGCGCACCTCGGCGGCCACATAGCCGCTCGCTCCCATGGCTCGGGATGCAGTGGATCGTGAGACTCCGGCGGCGCGAGCGACCTCTTTTATGGTCACGCGCGAGCCATACGCTGAAGCGTCGCCCTGGTGCTGCATCACTTCGTCCCTCTCTGTTTCCCTAGGCTACCAACAGATAGCGAGCCGGGTTCACATACGACGGCGCCGACTCCCGAGGGAAGTCGGCGCCGAAGTAGTGCTGGGTAGGGTCAGCCCTTGGTCGCTCCCGCGAGCAGGCCGCGAACGAAGAAGCGCTGCAGTGCAAAGAACACAATGAGCGGCACGATGATCGCGATAAACGTTCCCGCTGACTGCAGGTACCACTGCCCGCCCCAGGTGCCCGAGAGCGAGTTGAGGGTTTGGGTAATGGGTAGGGATGATGACGGCGCGAAGATCGTCGCCACCAGAAGGTCGTTCCACACCCACAGGAACTGGAAGATCGCGAACGATGCGATTGCCGGCATTGCGAGGGGAAGGATGATGCGGAAGAAGATCTGCCCGTGACCGGCACCATCGACCCGTGCCGCCTCGATCACCTCGCTGGGGATAGCCGAGATGAAGTTGTAGAGCAGGTAGACCGCGAGCGGCAACGCGAAGATCGAGTGGGCAATCCACACGGTCGCGAAGCTGTGCTCGACGTCGCGCAGTTCGAATCCGGGGAAGATGCCCACACCGTTGATCGTGAGCCCTCGTGAAAAGAGGCTCAGCAACGGAACGAGCGCCATCTGGATGGGCACGATCTGCAGGGCGAACACGAGGATGAACAACGCGTTACGGCCCTTGAACTCGATCCACGCAAACGCGTACGCCACGAGCGACGCGATGACAATCGGGATGATTGTCGCCGGAATCGTGATGGCAAGCGAGTTGATGAACGAGGCGCCGAGAGTGAGAGCGGTTCCGCCGGAGGTCAACGCAGCAAAGTAGTTGTCGAGCGTGAATCCGGGGTTGGTGAAGACAGTCCACCACCCGCTCGTGCTGCTGTCTGCGCCCGGCCGGAACGACGTGACGAACAGGCCGAAGGTCGGGATCGTCCACAGGATGGCGATCAGGATGGCGACGATCGTCGCGCCTCGCGAGGTGAGACGCTTCTGGGCATCCCTCTCGTTCTTGGCGGTCATGCGCGCCACTCGACGCTTAGACCGCGCGTCGATACCGGAAGCGGGGTTCGTTACGGCGGTCATCGGATCTCCCTCTGCTTCTTGATCTGGTTGGCGTTGTAGATGATGAGCGGCAGCACGAAGAGGAACAGCACAACGGCGAGTGCCGCGGAGTGGCCGTAGCTCTGGAAGCGCTGCTGCTGGTTCACCATCTCGAAACCAAGCACCGTCGTGTTGGCGCGACCACCGGTCATGACGGCGACGATGTCGTACACCTTGAGGGCCGCGATAGCGATCGTCGTGAGAACCACGATGAGCGAGGAACGGATGCCCGGAACCGTGACGTTGATGAAGCTCTGCCACGCCGTGGTTCCGTCGAGGGATGCCGCTTCGAGCTGTTCGGCCGGAACGCCCTTGATGGCCGACGACAGGATGACCATCGCGAAGGCCGTCTGGCTCCAGATGAACACCACGAGCAGGAAGAAGGTGTTGATGAGCGGTTGGGCATCCAGCCACGACACCGGTTGTCCGCCGAATGCCGTCACGATTGCGTTGAGCAGACCGATCTGCTCACCCTGGCGAAAGTCGTACACGAACTTCCAGATGATTCCGGCGCCCACGAACGAGATCGCGTAGGGCATGAACACGAGCACCTTGAGGAACTTCTCTCCCCGAGCCCGGTCGACAAGGGCCGCGTAGGCGAGCCCGATCACCGTCGCGAAGACGGGAGCGATGAGCACCCAGATGATCGTGTTGATGACCGACCAGAAACCCTCGGGGTTGGTGAACACCCAGATGTAGTTCTCGAGCCCGACGAAGTTCTCGGTCTTCTTGTCGAAGAACGACTGGAAGAGCGTCGCGATCGTCGGATAGATCAGGCCCGTGAGCAGCAGCACTGCTGCGGGGGCCGTAAAGACGATCAACTGGAACAGGTAGCCAGAACCCTGGCGCGAGCGGTAGTCGAGGAAGAAGAGCAGCGCACCCAGTACCAGTGCGATGAGCAGCACGTAGATAAAGGAGTTCTGGTAGGGCCGCAGCAGCAGGAAGGCCAGGGTCGGGATGACGAAGCATGCCGCGAGGCGAAGGTAGAAGTACCCCTTGCCAGACCGAGGCGCGTATTCGATCAGCACGAGCAGCAGCGCGAAGACGATGCCGAAGATAGCCAGAATGAGCGGAATCTGAGCCAGCGGCGGCAGGTTGCCGAGCCACTGGAACATGCTGTTGAGCGAGACACCAATCGACACCGGTCGGGCGTCGGGTGATGGCGATCGGGTGATCATGAAGATGAAGGCGGCGACCACGATGATCACGCCAACGGCGGCGATGATCGTCGTTGTTTGGCGTGATGGCGCTCGGCGCCGGGAAACTGTAGCCGTTTGAGTGTCGGACATAACTACCCTTTCGAGTACGACATTGGACTCTGTGGATGACCCACGTTAGTGCGTCGTGGGCAGCATCGGGGGTTAGGGGTGGGGGCCCCTACCGAAGTAGAGGCCCCCACCTGATCACCGCTCAATGCCTGGAGGGTGATTCCTAACTAGTTGGCGTAACCAGCCTGGATGTCGCTCAGCACCGTCTCGGTGTCCTTGCCGTCAATCCAGCTGACCATTCCCTTCCAGAACGAACCGGCACCCACAACGGACGGCATCAGGTCAGATGCGTCGAAGCGGACCGTGGTGTTCGGGTCCTGGAGCAGCACCATTGCGTCGGTCAGCAGGGGGCTGGACGCGAGCGACGGGTCTGCGTTGAGGTTTGCCGAGATGCTTCCACCCTGCGATACGCGAAGGTCAGCCCACTCAGGAGTGGACATGAACTCGAGTACAGCCTGCGTGGCGGCCGAGTCGGAGAACGCGGTGACGAACTCGCCACCAACCTCGATCGAGGCCGATCCCGCTTCGATGCCCGGGAGCACGAAGCCGTAGACGTCACCGTCGGGAGCAACGGTCGGGGTCTCGCCTGCGGCGGTCTTCGCCTCAAGGAAGTTCGCCGACAGGAACGACGCCTGGTGGGTCAGCGGGCAGGTGCCGTCGGCAACCTTGGCTGCGACGTCACCGAACGCGGTCGAGTTGATGCTCTTGACGTCACCGAATCCGGCGTTGACAAGCGTCGGGTCCTGGAGGATGGTGCCGACTGCGTCGAAGGCATCCTTGATCTCGGGGTCGGTGAACTTCACGTCACCGGCAACCCAGGAGTCGTAGACCTCGGGGCCGGACTGGCGAAGAACGAGGTCTTCGATCCAGTCGGTTCCGGGCCAACCCGAAGCGTCACCCGAAGCGAAGCCCGCGCACCATGATGCGGTTCCGGTCTTGGCCTGGATGTCTTTGCCGAGCTGAACGGTCTCGTCCCACGTGGTGGGAACTTCGACACCCCACTCTTCGAAGCTTGCCGGCGAGTACCAGATGTAGCCCTTGATGTTCGCGAGCATGGGAGCGGCGTAGAACACGTCATCGACGGTGCCGTACAGCTTCCAGTCGGGCGACCAGTTGGCGTCGACGTTTGCCTCGACGGCCTCAGGAGCGGGCTTGACTTCGCCGGTCTCGACGAGAGTCTTGAGCAGACCCGGCTGCGGCACGATCGCGATGTCAGGAGCGGATCCACCGGTGACCTTGGTCACGATGTTTCCTTCGAACGTCTTGTCACCCGTGTACTCGACCTTGATGCCGGTGTCTTCGGTGAACTTGTCGAAAGTGGCCTGCAGCGCGTCGGCCTCTCCACCGGTGATGCCGCCGGAGATACGGACGGTCTGGCCTTCTACGGATCCGTCATCGGTTGCTGCACCCTCGGCGCAACCCGCAAGGGTCAAACCGGCAACTGCGAGCAATGCGATCGGAGCCGCCAGGCGGCGGTTCACTGTGAAACTCATACTTCCTCCTCTTTGAGGTGTGATTTGCAGGATGGAACTCGTCCCACACCGGAATGCGGTTCCACATCACAAGCTAAGGCACGGTGCCCAAGCATGCAAGCGCTTGGCAACAAGTTTTTGCTAACAGTTTCGCCACGGAATATGGCTGAGAGCGCTCCCATGGATTTCTGCTAGTGAAACAACAAACGCCAATCCTGCAAGCGGTTCCACAAACACCGTTCCAGCATTAGGCTGTGCTGCGTCCAGTCATTGTCGAAGGGAGCATCCGTGAGCGCGCTCAGCGATGTTGCCCGAATCGCAGAAGTGTCGAAGGCAACGGCATCCCGCGCCCTGAGTGGCCACGGCTATGTCTCAGCCGAAACCCGGGATCGGGTGGTCTCTGCCGCCGCGGCCATTGGTTACGTCTCGGCCGGCGCCGCGAGCCTGGCCGCGGGCAGCACGCGCAATGTGGGCGTAGTCATCCCCCATATCAATCGGTGGTACTTCGGTGAGGTGCTCGAGGGCATCGAAGAAGCGCTCGTGTCGTCGGGATACGACCTGACCCTGTACCGGCTAGGCACCGATGCCGCCGAACGGCGTCGAGTTGTCGAGTACTTTCTCGTGCGCAAGCGAGTGGATGCGGTCATCGCGGTGGGCATCGAGCTGACCGGCTACGAGGTGGGACTACTGCGTTCGCTCGCCAAGCCGATCACGGGCATTGGTGGTCACATCACGGGCGTCTCAACCGTGAGTATCGACGACGTGGCCTCGTCGGAGCTCGTGACGGAGCACCTCGTGAGCCTCGGGCACACGAGCATCCTGCACCTGGGCGGCGACCAGGCGTCAGAGATGGATTTTCGCGTGCACTCCCAGCGACTGCGCGGCTACCGTCGGGCAATGGCCGCTTCGGGGCTGCCGGAACAGTGGCGCACGGCCCCACTCACGATTCCCGGCGGCTACGCCGAGGGACTTGCCATTCTCGCCGACCCTCGCAGCCGCCCCACCGCCATCGTCGCGGGGTCTGACGAGGTCGCGATCGGAGTCATTCTCGCCGCGCGACAGCTGGGCATCCGCGTTCCGGAGCAACTCTCGGTGGTGGGAATCGACGACCACGAGCTTGCGGAAATGTTCGGGCTCACGACTCTCGCCCAAAATCCACGAGGCCAGGGAGCGCTCGCCGTGCAGCTCGTTATGGCAGAACTTGAGGGCGCCGAGTCGAGCGCCGCGCCGCAGTGGCAGCGTTACCCGTCCCGCCTCGAGGTACGTCGAAGCACTACGGCGCCACCCGCAGAATGAGATGGCGCCGGTGACCGGCCCGAACCGGCCACCAGCGTCATCAGCTTGTGAGGTCAGGCGTCGCGAGTCTTTGCTCGCGCGATGACCGCTGCGACACCGATGAGAACGATGCCCAGCTGGATGAGAAGAACGCCGCCCATTGCGGGTACCACGGGGGCCGAGCCCGTGAAGGCGAGGTCGTCGGCGACGGGCTGCTGCTGCACTGTGGGCGCATCCCCGGGCAGTTCCCCCGGAAGGGTCGGGAGGTCGCACACCGGCAGGGCCACCGTGGCCGATGCCCCCAGCGTGTTTGCCGCGTTGGCAATCGAGACGACGTAGGAGTTTCCGTTCGGCAGGTCTTCAAACACGAACGACACCGACGGCTTGTCGCCCGAGAGCTCCCGAGCATCGATTGCCGTGCGGTCGGATGCCACGGCAACACTCACCATGTAGGTCTCCCCCGCCGCGAGCCCGCCCACGTGCACGAGCACATCCGTGGCGCCCAGCAGGTCGCAGGTTGCCGGCGCAACCTCGAGAGTGGGCGACACCCCCACGTCGGCGAGGGCAGGCCCGGCGGGCAGCGCGAGAAGACCGAGAACCAGCGACGCCAGAAGGGCGCCACGTAGTCGCAGTCGCTTCGTTTGCATTCGGGTATGCACTCTCGGCTTTGGGCCGCACGTACGTGTCAGCGGGGGCTAACTCAGATGGGCTAGCCAGAGGGTAAGGCTGTCTAGACCGGTGGACTGTACGGGCAGTTCGATCGGGGGATGTGCCACGAGTTTGCGGGGACAACCGCGTGACGTGTCCCCATTATGGTGGACGGCCGAACCCCGCGCAATACACGACAGGCCGCCATTCCCGGAGGAATGACGGCCTGCGTGATGGGCCCGCAGAGGGGCCCGAATGTTCTAGAAGAACTACTTCAGGGTGACGGTGGCGCCAGCCTCTTCGAGCTGAGCCTTTGCCTTCTCGGCGGTCTCCTTGTTGACGCCCTCGAGCACAACGCCGGGAGCGCCGTCAACGACTGCCTTCGCCTCACCGAGGCCGAGGCTGGTGAGAGCGCGCACCTCCTTGATGACCTGGATCTTCTTTTCGCCAGCAGACTCGAGAACGACGTCGAAGGAATCCTTCTCCTCGACCTCTTCTGCTGCTGCGCCCGCGCCACCGGCGGCGGGAGCTGCTGCAACACCTACGGGAGCTGCTGCGGTGACCTCGAAGGTCTCCTCGAATGCCTTGACGAACTCGGAGAGCTCAATGAGGGTGAGCTCCTTGAACGCCTCGATCAGCTGGTCTGAAGTCAGCTTTGCCATGATTTTCTCCTTATATTTCTGAAATTACTAAGGACGCGCTACTGCGCGGCCGACTGCTTCTCGCGCAGCGCCTCGACCGTGCGAACGGCCTTGGAAAGCGGTGCGTTGAACAAGTACGCTGCGCCGAACAGCGAGGCCTTGGCGGCTCCGGCAAACTTCGCGAGGAGCACCTCCCTGGACTCAAGGTCGGCAAGCTTCTTGACCTCGTCTGCCGTGAGCGAGTTACCGTCGAGGTAACCGGACTTCACGAGCAGCAGAGGGTTTGCCTTGGCAAAGTCACGCAGAGTCTTCGCAACGGCGACAGTGTCACCGTGAACGAAGGCGATTGCAGACGGGCCGACAAGCTCATCGTCAAATGACGTGATGCCTGCAGCGTTCGCCGCAATCTTGGTCAGCGTGTTCTTCACCACGGCGTATGTTGCGTGCTCACTGAGTGACTTACGCAGCGTTTTGAGCTGCGAAACGGTGAGACCGCGATACTCGGTGAGCAGAACAGCGTTCGAGGTGCGGAACTTGTCCGTCAACTCGGCGACTGATGCTTCCTTGTTCGCCATGGTGCTCCCTACTGGTTGGATGATTTTTGCCTCAGAAACGACAAAAGCTCCGGCGCAATGGCACGGAGCTGAAACCCAGAGGGAAGCTACTTCATACCTGCGCTGGAATCTTCGTCTGACATGCGAGCACGTCAGAGACCTGCGGTCTTTGGCTTCGATAAGACTACGGGACGAATCGGGATTGATCAAACCGGCAGGATGATGCGAAACACCGTATCGCCGGGCGCGCTGGTCACTTCGGCCCGCCCGCCGTGCGCTTCGACCACCGCACTCACGATCGCGAGCCCGAGCCCCGTCGAACCGGACGCGCGTGACCGCGACTTCTCGCCCCGCACGAAACGCTCGAAAATGGTGGGCACGAGCTCGGCCTCGATGCCGGGACCATCGTCTCGAACCTCGATCGTGACGTCGTGTTCGCCCGGCAGAAGCGCCGCCGTGACGGTCGTGCCCGCGGGGGTGTGGGTGCGCGCATTCGCCAGCAGGTTGGCGACCACCTGGTGCAGGCGGGACTGGTCCCCCGGCACGGTGACGGCCTCGTCGGGAAGCTGAAGTTGCCACGTGTGGTCGGGGCCAGCGGCTCGCGCATCGCTCACCGCGTCGATCAGCAGGAGCGAAACATCCACAGGCAAACCCTCGATGGCCGCACCCTCGTCAAGTCGTGCGAGCAGCAGCAGGTCTTCGACGAGAGCGGTCATGCGCACCGACTCGCTCTCGACGCGCCCGATCGCGTGCGTGACATCCGGCGGCAGGTCGTGGCCGCCGCGACGGGTGAGCTCGGCATACCCCCGGATGGATGCCAGTGGCGTACGCAACTCGTGGCTCGCGTCGGCGACGAATGTTCGCACCTTGTTCTCGCTCGCCTGGCGGGACTCGAGGGCGGATGCCACGTGCTCGAGCATGCGGTTGAACGCGGCGCCCACCTGCCCGACTTCGGTCGCGGGATCGGCGTCTTCTGCCGGAACGCGCACCGCCAGGGCTACCTCGCCGCGATCGAGGGGCAGCTCCGCAACGCGTGTCGCCGTGGAAGCGACCCGCTCGAGGGGCCGAAGGGATAGTCGCACGACGATGGCTCCCGCGACGGCGGCCGCCGAGACGCCGAGCACTCCGATGCCGAGGATGAGCAGCGTCAGCTGGAACACCGTCGCCTGCACGTCGGCGAGCGGAAGCCCGATGAGCAGCGACTCCCCCGTGGCAGAGATCCGCTGTTCGACGACCCGGTACGAGCCCAGCCCATCGATATCGACGGTCGTCGGCTCTCCGGTCGCCGGCACGGTCTCGAGCTTGGCGAGCTGCTCGGCGGTGAGGGAGATGCGTTGCCCGCGATCGCCGAGCACAGCGGCATCCACGAGCGCACCGTTGCTCACGACGCCTGCCAACGTGCCATCCCGCTGGCCGGGAAGGGCAAGAAACTCCGGACGATCGCTGGGGTCGAGATCAACCGGGCCGCCCTCGAACGCGTCTTGCGATCGGCCGGTCGCGGCCGTCAACTGCTTGTCGAGGCGATTGACGAGAAAGCCCTGCAGCGCGACCACACTGACGACACCGATCACGAGAGTGACGGCGGCGAGGAGCGCGACGATCCCGATGACGAGACGATTGCGGAGGGTGAGGCGCTTCATCAGGCGGGTTTGAGAACGTAGCCGAACCCGCGCACGGTGTGAATCATCGGGGTACCCAGCGAATCGATCTTCTTGCGCAGGTAGGAGATGTAGATCTCGACAACGCTCGAGCGGCCGCCGAAGTCGTAGCTCCACACCCGGTCGAGAATCTGGGCCTTGCTGAGCACGCGGCGAGGGTTGCGCATCATGAAACGCAGCAGCTCGAATTCGGTCGCCGTCAACTCGACCACGGTGCCACCTCGGCGCACCTCGTAGCTGTCTTCGTCGAGCGACAGGTCACCCACCTCGAGCACCGAATCTTCGGAGGTAGTCACCGCGAGCGCCGAACGGCGGATGAGGGCGCGCAGTCGCGCGACGAGCTCCTCGAGGCTGAAGGGCTTGGTCACGTAGTCGTCGCCGCCCACCGTGAGGCCCGCGATGCGGTCATCCACTGAATCCTTGGCGGTCAGAAAGAGGATGGGAGTCTGGATGCCGTCAGCACGCAATCGCGTGAGCACAGTGAGACCGTCAATGTCGGGCAGCATCACGTCGAGCACCACGACATCGGGACGAAAATCCCGGATCACACTGAGGGCGTGCTGCCCGTCCGAGGCGAGCTTCACATCCCAGCCCTCGTACCGCAGCGCCATCGACAGCAGGTCGGTGAGGGAATCCTCGTCGTCGACCACGACGGCGCGGATGGGGCTGCCGTCGGCACGGCTGAGGCGCGGCTGGGCAGCGGAGGCCGGTACGTGGTGTGAGTCGGTCATGTCTCCAGTATTCGGAGTTTTCTATGAGCTGGCTGTGACAGCGCATTCTCAGGTTCGCCATAGGCCGGCCATAGTGCGCGTCCCTAGGTTCGGCGCTGCCCCTAATCAGACAGTCCGCACGCAAGGAGAACCATGTTCGGCACCTATCTCTACCGAGAGCTCACCAACCGGCGAAAGCAGACAGCGATCATCGCGATCGGAATGGCGCTCGCGATCGCCCTCGTCATCATTGTCAACGGCGTTGCGGCGGGGGTGCGCGATGCCCAGGCAAGCGTGCTCGAATCCGTCTACGGCGTGGGCACCGACATCACCGTGTCGCAGACGCCAGCGGAACTCGCCGAGGGCGAGGTGCCGCAGGGTGGCCCGCAGTTCCAGTTCGGCGCCGAGGATGGCGCGACGACCGACGGGTCGACCTCGCTCGCGCAGTCGATGCTCACGGCGGGCCGCGGCACGACAACCTTCGACGCTACCGCGCTCGACACCGTGCTCGGCGTCGACAACGTGTCGGCCGCGACCGCGACCCTCACGCTCAACAACGTGAGCTTCAGTGGCGAGATCCCGGACTTCGCGGCCGGCGGCCCGGTACCGGGAGACGGCACGCAGGCGCCCCCGACCGGCGGCGCGGATGGCGCGGGAGGAAGCCAGTTCGACGTCGACTCGTTCACGGTCGAAGGCATTGACGTGACAGGCACGGCGGTCGGCCCGCTCACCGCGACAACCCTCACCGGCGGCCGCGGATTCACCGCCGATGACCTCGGCGCCAATGTCGTCGTGCTCGATTCGACCTACGCCACGGCGTCTGACCTCGCTGTCGGCGACACGGTTGAGATCGGTGGCGACGACTTCGAGGTCATCGGGCTCGTCGCATCCACGTCGGCGGATGCCGCAACGGCGTCGAACACCTACATTCCTCTTGACGTCGCGCAGGCCCTTGCCGGGCTCGACGGCCAGGTGTCGACGGTGTACGTGCAGGCCTCGTCATCCGAAGCCATCACCCAGATCCAGTCCGACATCGAGGCGGCGCTTCCGGATGCGACGGTGAACACCCAGGCGGATCTCGCGTCAAGCGTGTCTGGCTCGCTGTCCACCGCGTCGAGCCTCGTCAGCAACCTCGGAACCTGGCTGTCGATAATCGTGCTCGCCGCCGCCTTCCTGATCGCGATCCTCTTCACGATCTCGGGCGTCACCCGACGCACCCGCGAGTTCGGAACGCTCAAGGCCATCGGCTGGAGCAACAGCCGCATCGTCGGACAAGTCGCCGGCGAATCGCTCGTGCAGGGCCTTCTCGGCGGCGCGATCGGCGTGGCCGTGGGCCTCGTCGGGCTCCTCGTCGTCAATGCGATTGCCCCGACCCTCTCGGCGGGTGCCACAACGACTCCCGTCGGCGGCTTCGGCGGCGGGCCGGGCGGCGGGGGTCCCGGCATGGTCGGTGCGGTGAACGACACAGCGGCGGCCACGACCGAGATCGTGCTTCAGGCGCCCATCACGGGATCGATCATCCTCATCGCGGTCGGACTCGCCGTGCTCGGCGGGCTGCTCGCCGGTGCCATTGGTGGCTGGCGCGCGGCGCGGCTGCGCCCGGCCGAGGCACTGCGGTCCGTTGGTTAACGACACTTCAAGGAGAACAGACATGTACGAACTAAAGAACGTCACAAAGAGCTATGACCAGTCCAAGCGAAAGGTCACGGCGTTAAGCGATGTGACTCTGAGTATCCCGAACGGACAGATGGTCGCGATCCAGGGCCCCACGGGCGGCGGCAAGTCGACCCTGCTGCAGATGCTCGGCGCGCTCGAGCGGCCCACGGCCGGCTCGGTCATGCTCGGCACGGCAGAACTCTCGCACCTCGCCGACTCCAAGCTCGCGGGCATCCGCGCCAAGGAAATCGGGTTTGTGTTCCAGGGGTTCAACCTCATCCCGACGCTCACCGCGCAGGAGAACGTGGAGACGGCTCTCGCCCCCCTGCGCCTGTCGTCGGGCGAGCGCACGTCGCGTGCGGCCAAGGCGCTCGCGAGCGTCGGTCTTGCCGAGCGCGCCGACCACCGGCCAGCCGAGCTGTCGGGCGGGCAGCAGCAGCGCGTCGCCATCGCGCGTGCACTCGTCAAGGATCCCGATGTGTTGCTCGCCGACGAACCGACAGGCAACCTCGACGAAGAAACGCGCGACGAGATCATGGAGCTGCTCGAGGGCCTGTGGCGTGACAAGGGGCTCACGCTCATCATCGTCACCCACGACTCGGCGGTCGCCAAGCGCGCTCAGCGCCGCCTGCACATCAAGCAGGGACGAGTAACCGAAAAGAGCTAGAGGGTCGCCTCGCGCGGATCCCAGTTCTCGGGGAGGGCGTCGGCGAGGGTCACTGTGCTGACCACGTCGACGTACTCCCCCGAGTCGGCCGCCTCGATGATCGACACCATGATGTCGAGCACGTGGTAGGCCTGTTCACCGGATGCGCGCTCGGCAATGCCCGCCCGAATGGCGCGGGCAAGCTCCACCACTCCCGTGCCACGGCTGGCGATCTTCTCCGTCGGCACGATCTCGGCCTCTTTCGACCCATCGGCCCAGAGGGCGATGTCGCCGTCGAAGTTGTTGGGATCGGGGAAGACCACGGTGCCGGTGGTGCCCGAGAACTCGAGGAGCCCCGTGCGCGGCAGCGCCGACTGGAAGCTGAAGATCGTCTGCGCCGATGCGCCGCTCTCGAACTGGATGAGCGCAGCGACGTGCGTGTCGATCTCCACGGGAATCTCGACACCGGCACGGGGGCCCGATCCGATGACGCGCTTGAGTTTCGACTGCGAACTCGTCGCGGCCACGCGCTTTACGGGCCCGAGGTTCTGCACGAGCGCGGTGAGGTAGTAAGGGCCCATGTCGAAGAGCGGCCCGCCACCCGCCGTGTAGTAGAAGTCGGGGTTGGGATGCCACGGCTCGGGGCCCTCCGCCTGGAAGAGCACGAGCGCAGTCAGGGGGTCGCCGATGCGCCCCGCTTCGATGAGCCGCTTGCCCGTCTGCAGGCCCGCACCGAGGAACGTGTCGGGCGCGGTCGCCACGCGAAGGCCCAGCCGGTTGGCTTCGGCGAGCAGCGCGAGGCCCGACTCACGGTCGAGCGCGAAAGGCTTCTCGGTGAAGACGTTCTTGCCCGCCGCGAGAGCCTGCATCGCCACGTCTACGTGGGCGGCGGGGATCGTCAGGTTGACGACGATCTCGATGTCGGGATGAGCGAGCAGCTCCTCGACCGTTCCGCTCCCGGGAACGTCGTACTTCGCGGCCTGATCTGCCGCGCGCGAGACGTCGAGGTCGGCGACGAACAGCACCTTCACATCGGGGAAGGTCGTGAGGTTGTCGAGGTACTGGGTGCTGATGACACCGGCGCCGATGACGCCAACGCCCACCGGCCCCGTCGCGGTCTGCGCGCTCACAGGGATTCTCCCTGCGCGGTGAGGTACGCGACACTGTCGGCGAGAGCGTCGAACACGTCGCCCGCGAACTCGTCCAGCTCCACGACCCGAACAGCCTGGGGCGCCGCCGCGAGCACATCGAGCACGGGCATCCGGCCGCTACCGACCGCAACCTGGGCCTGGTTGTCTCGGCTGATGTCGCCGTCTTTCACGTGGATGAATCGAACCCGGTCCCCGAGTCGCCGAAGCAGCGCGGGCGCATCGATTCCCGCGACCGACGCCCAGTAGGTGTCGACCTCGAGCACCACGGCAGGATCGAGGTTGTCGGCGAAGGCTTCGAGAGCGGTGACGCCGTCGATCGGCTCGAACTCCCACCAGTGGTTGTGGTAGCCCACCGTGATGCCCTCGTCGGCGGCGATACGTGCGATCTCGTTGAGTTCGGTCGCGATCGCCACCACGTCGTCGGAGGTCGTCCAGCGCTCGATCGGCACCATGGGGTCGATCACCGTGGTGACTCCGAGCCGCTGTGCGGCCTCGATCACGGGCACGAGGTCCTGGCCGAGCAGCGAGCCGTGGGCGGAGGAGGGCACGAGACCGAACAGCGGCAGCAACTCGGCGTACTGCTCAGCGCGCTCGACGAAACCAAAGAGTTCTACGGTGGTGAAACCGATGTCGGCAAGGCGCCCGAGAGCCGCCGCCGGATCGGCCGCGAGCGCATCGCGCACGGTATAAAGCTGAACGGAAAGCGGCCTAGACATCGATGTGCTCCTGTGGACTTCGGTGGGGATCGACATCAACTCTAGAACTTTTTGCGACGTTCAAACAAAGTGCGTCTCTCGTGGTTTACTTTTCCCCATGGCTGAGGGTTCCGGTGCGAGCGAGTTGTTCCAGCTTTTTCGCGACGGTCGACCGCACACCCGAGCAGAATTGGCCGAACGGGCCGGACTCGCGCGTTCTACAGTGGGACTCCGCGTCGATGAACTAACGACGGTGGGACTCATCGGACCGGTCGGCGAAGCCGTCTCGAGCGGGGGTCGCCCGCCCTCGCAATTCGCGCTCAACCCCACTGCGCGGCTCGTACTGGGCGTGGACTGTGGCGCAAGCCACCAGGCGGTCGTGATCGGCGATCTTTCGTCGACGATCCTCGCGAGTGACCTGCAGCGACGCCCCATCTCTGACGGGCCCGAGGCCGTGCTCGAGCACGTCGTCGAGACCACGCTCGCGCTGCTCAGCGACATCGGGCGCGACCCGAGTGACCTTGTCGCAACCGGGATCGGGCTTCCCGGTCCCGTCGAACACGCGACCGGGCGCGCAGTGAGGCCGCCCATCATGCCGGGGTGGGACGGATTCGACGTTCCGGGCTGGGTGATGCGCACGCTGGGCATCCCGGCGCTCGTCGACAACGACGTGAACATGATGGCGATCGGCGAGCATGCCGTCGCCTTTCCCGAGGTCGACGACCTGATCTTCGTGAAGGTTGCCACGGGGATCGGCTCGGGAATCATCTCGGGCGGCACGCTCCAGCGCGGAGCCCAGGGCACGGCGGGTGACCTCGGCCACGTGAGGATCTCGCGCGGCGACGGTGTGGTGTGCGAGTGCGGCAACGTGGGATGCCTCGAAGCGATGGCATCGGCGCCCGCGATCGCCCGACAACTGCGCGCCCGCGGGGTGGAGGCACACACCTCCAACGATGTGCTCGACCTCGTGAGCCGCGGCAGCAGTGAAGCCATCGCCGCCGTGCGCCAGGCGGGGCGCGACATCGGCGAGGTGCTCACGACGTGCGTTAGCCTCATCAATCCCTCGGTGATCGTGATTGGCGGGTCGATGGCTCGCGCGGGCGAACACCTCATCGCGGGCATCCACGACGTGGTCTTCGCGCGCTCCATGCCCATCGCCACGTCGTCTCTGTCGATCGTGCTGTCGGCCACGAAAGACAAGGCCGGCGTGATGGGCGCCAGTGTGCTCGCGCGCGAACATGCGCTGTCACCCCAGGGAGTGAACACGCTGCTGGCGAGTTAGCACGGTGTTGTCGCTGGCAGCGCGCACAATGGACGAGTGACCATGCAGCCGGAACTCGACCTCTGGGAGACTCCGGTGCTAGCGACAGTTGCTCCCGACCATCGCCAGCGCGTGCTCGCCTACTCCGAAGATCGCGTCGCCTGGCTGCGGGCTCGCAGTCGCGGCGTGACGGCAACGGATGTCGCTCGACTCTCGAGCGAACGAGCGGTAGCCGCGGTCGCGCAAGACAAGCTGCTGGGCTCGGGCTTCAGCGGCAACGCGTATACCGACCACGGTCGCGCGCGTGAACCCGAGATCGCCCGATGGGTGCGAGCGCGGCACGGCATCCTGCCGAGTTCCGCGCTGTATCACGCGCACGGCGAGCCCCGACACCTGGCGACCCCCGATGGGGTTGCCGTGCTCGGTGGGTCCCTCGTGCTGTCGGAGATCAAGACGACGGGCCACGCGTGGCGCAGCATTCCCCGCAGCTACCTGCGGCAGGTGTGGTGGCAGCAGTATGTGCTTGGGGCCGAGCGCACCCTCGTGGTGTGGGAGCAACACGACGGCTTCGTGCCCGTGGCGCCAGAACCGAAATGCCAGTGGGTCGAACGCGACGACAACGAGATTCACATACTCGTCGGGCTAGCCAACCGCCTGCTCGGACTGCTCTCCCGGTAACGATCGGGCGGCACGCACCGCGAGCACTGCCCCGAACACCACGAGCCATGCGATCGCGAGCGTGGTCGCAATGAACTCGAGCCGGCTCCCGAGCGCGACCTGAAAGCGGAAGAGCGAGAACAGTCCACCCGTTGCCGCGATCACGGCGACGAGGATGCCCATGCTGAGCGACAGCGCGGCGAGCACCTTGTGGTCGCGCGCGAACGCCGTCTGCAGCATCGCCCAGCAGGCCGCGGCGAAGGCAAGAACGGCCGCGAGGGTGTGCGAGAAGTCCTGCACGGTGAAGGTGGAACCGTACGGCAGCGGGCATCCGGCGGTGCACGTCACTTGCGAAGCGAACAGGAAGAACGCGCACCCGATCCACAACGAAATCGCGGGGGTCCAGGCACTCAGTATGCGCACCGAGGAGCGCACGCGGCGACCCGCCCACGCGACGAGGCTGCCGCCCGCCACGATGAGCAGAAGCGCGACCTGGAACCACTTCGCTGTTGGCTCACCCTCGGCGCCGAGTCCGCTCACGTAGATCTCGCGCTGCACGGTGATGCGAGCGCCCCAGATGATGGCGAGGGCGACGATCACGAGCACACAGCCGCCCGCGGCCGCACAGAACTCAGCCTTGCGCAAAGGGACCTCGCAGCACGGACCACTGCAGCAACATGATCGTCTTGCCGTCGGCAATGCGGCCGTCGTCGATCATGCCGAGGGCTTCGTCGATGTCGAGCTCGACGACCGTGATGTGCTCGCCCTCGTCGGCGAGACCTCCCCCGGCGGATGCTCGGGTCTCGGCACTGTAGGGGGCGGCGTAAAAGTGAATGCGCTCGGTGACCGAACCGGGGCTCATGAACGCATCGAACACGTGGGTCACCTCGCCCACCTCGTGCCCGGTCTCCTCGATGGCCTCGCGCCGGATCGCCGTCTCGGGATCGTCGTTGTCGAGCAGGCCCGCGGCGGTCTCGAGCAGCATTCCGTCGGGGTGCCCGTTGATGTAGACCGGGTATCGAAACTGCTGCGTGAGCAGCACCGTGCGTCGGGCCACGTCGTAGAGCAGGATCGTCGCTCCGTTGCCGCGGTCGTAGGTCTCGCGGCTTTGCGAGCTCCAGGTGCCGTCGGCGGCGAGAAAGTCGAAAGTGGTGCTGTGGAGTCGGTACCAGTTGTCACTCAAAAGGCGAATATCCGTCACCCGCACTCGGGGGTTCGTGGTGGGCGGGTTCTCGGCGGGCACCTCACCGACACTAGCGAATGTTTGCAGGGCAGTGACCTGACCGTAACAACGCGGAATCATTGAGCATCTTTACTAGTGAGGGAAGTACGGCGGGGAGGCCAGCGATATGACCACGATGCGAGCCATCGCCATGACGGCGGCTGGCGGGCCAGACGTTCTGCGTCTCGAAGAAGTCGACCGACCACTCAGGGTGAACGCGGAGTTCCTCGTGAAAGTCGTCGCCGCTGGGGTCAATCCCATCGACGCGAAGACCCGCTCGGGCAAGGGTGTCTCGGCGGCAATTGCCTCGTACCCGGCAGTGCTGGGCAACGACTTCAGCGGGATCGTCGTGGAGTCGCCGTACGAGGCGCACTCCATCAAGCCGGGCGACGAGGTGTATGGCATGACGATGGTGCCGCGTTTCAGCGGCAGCTACGCCGAGTACATCTCGGTTCCCGCCATGTGCCTGTCGAAGAAGCCACGCGCACTGTCGCACGTTGAGGCGGCGGCCGTTCCGCTTGCCGCCATGACCGCGTGGGGCGCCGTCGTTGACGTAGCGAAAGCTCACGAGGGCCAGCGCATGCTCATCCACGCGGGAGCCGGCGGCGTCGGGCACTTTGCGATCCAGTTCGCGAACTTCTTCGGAGCTCGCGTGATTACGACGGGCTCCACGCGCAACGCGAGCTGGTTGCGCGAGCTCGGCGCGAGCGAGGTGATCGACTATTCGACGACGCGTTTCGAAGACGTCGTGAGCGACGTCGACGTCGTCGTGGACCTCATCGGCAACACCGTGGATGACACCGCCACGCGCTCACTCCAGGTGCTGCGCCCCGGTGGGCTCATCGTGAATGTTCCCACCGGCAGCTGGCCGACCATGGCCGCCGACGCGGAAGCGGCGGGGGTGCGGGCATCTGGCTATCGGGTCTCGGCAGACGGCACGACGCTCGCTGTGATTTCACGACTGCTTGAGTCGGGCGACGTGCGGGTGTTTGTGGACCAGGTCTTCGGATTCGAGGATGCTGCGGCGGCACACACCGCGCTCGAGACGGGGCACACGCGCGGAAAGATCGTGCTGAAGGTTAGTGACGGGTAGCGTCACTACGGGTCGAGCCTGACGAGACCCCCACGAGACGCTCTCGTACGTAGTCGTCTTCGTAACGCGCGCCGACGAGAAACTTCTTCGTGCCCACGAGAGCGAACCCGCTCTTCTCATAAAAGCGATTGGCGCGCTCGTTCTCCTGGTTCACGCCGAGCCACACGCTCGCGGCGCCCCTGGCCGCGGCAGCAGCGACCGACGTCTCGACAAGTTGGGCAGCGAGTCCGGCGCCGTGGAACTCGGCACGCACATACACCTTGCTGAGTTCGGCGGTGGGACGCTCGGTGACGGATGCCGCGACATCCGGGTCAGCGGGATCGCCGTAGACCAGCATCGTGTAGCCGGCCAACACGCCATCCACGTCGTCGACGAACAACTCGCGCCGCGGGTCGCCGAGGTAGCTCGCGAACGAAGCCTCCGACAGGTTGGTTGCGATGAACTCCGCGATCGACTCCGCTGTGGTGTGCGGCGGGCAGGCAAGCGGAAAGGTCACGGCCGCAACGTCGTGCAGCGCCGCCGCGTCATGCTGTGTCGCTCGGCGAATCGTCATGGCCTGCCTTCCGGGATGCGAAAAGGGGCCGACCGAAGTCGACCCCTCTTCTGACACTACTTACAGCGCGTTGATGTCCAGCGGGATGCCAGGACCAAAGGTCGTCGAAACGGTGCCCTTGGTGATGTAGCGGCCCTTTGAGCTCGACGGCTTGGAGCGAACGACCTCGTCGATCGCAGCCTTGATGTTCTCGCTCAGCTGGTCCTGCGTGAAGCCCGCCTTGCCCACAACGAAGTGAACGTTGGCGTGCTTGTCGACGCGGAACTCGATCTTTCCGCCCTTGATGTCGGAGACAGCCTTGCCGGTGTCCTGGGTGACGGTGCCGGTCTTCGGGTTGGGCATGAGGCCACGGGGACCAAGCACCTTACCGAGACGGCCAACCTGGCCCATGAGCTCGGGAGTCGAGACGGCCGCGTCGAACGACGTGTAGCCGCCCGCAACCTTCTCGATGAGCTCAGCGCCACCGACCTCGTCGGCACCAGCCGCGAGAGCAGCCTCGGCAGCGGGGCCGGTTGCGAACACGATGACGCGGGCGGTCTTGCCGGTTCCGTGGGGCAGGATGACGGTTCCACGAACCATCTGGTCTGCCTTGCGGGGGTCAACACCGAGCTTGAGTGCAACCTCTACGGTCGAGTCGAACTTCTTCGAGCCCGTCTCCTTCGCGACGGCCACGGCCTCGCTCGGGGAGTAGAACTTGCCCTCTTCGATCTTTTCAGCGGCGGCCTTGTATGCCTTGGAATTCTTGGACATTATGCCTCCACCGTGATTCCCATGGAGCGAGCGGTGCCCGCGATGATCTTCTCTGCACCCTCGATGTCGTTGGCGTTGAGGTCGACCATCTTCTGCTCGGCGATCGAGCGGACCTGCTCCTTGGTGAGCTTTGCGACCTTGACCGTGTGAGGAGTCGATGACCCCTTCTGCACGCCAGCGGCCTTCTTGATGAGCTCTGCTGCCGGCGGGGTCTTCAGGATGAACGTGAACGAGCGATCCTCGTAGACGGTGATTTCAACCGGAATGACGTTGCCACGCTGCGACTCGGTCGCTGCGTTGTAGGCCTTGCAGAACTCCATGATGTTCACGCCGTGCTGTCCCAGCGCAGGCCCGATGGGCGGTGCGGGGTTGGCGGCGCCGGCCTGGATCTGAAGCTTAATCAGACCTGTGACCTTCTTTTTCGGTGCCATTGTTTTTCCTTTAGTCGTGCCGCCGTGAGGCGACGCTCCCGTCATCCGGATTGGATGCGGTTGGTAGCTGCCCGTAACACTGTGTGGGCAACCTGTTTATCTTACGCGAAGCGGGGCGTGCTGGCTACCTATGTGCTTGTGATGCACCCTGAGAGGAGAGGCCGCGGGCGACAGCAGCGGCGCACAGCGCACGGGCGACCGTCTCAGCCTGGTCGGCCACAGCCTTGCCGATTGGGGATGCCTCGTAGTGACTCTGATTGCGCGAACGCCGCAGCTGGTCGAATCTTCGAGCAGCTTGGTCGCCGGGCGGCGTGCTGAGGATGGCACGCAAGTATCGGCCGAGTGCCTCGTGCTGACCCGGACTATTACTCGTTCGGAAGCCGTGCGCCGCAAGTAGCGCTTCGCCAACATCGTGTGCCGCATCGTAAGCCAGGTCATATCTCACCGGGTCACTCGTCAGCAGAGACAACTGCTCAAGGCGATCCTTCGCTCTTGCCATAAAGGCGCTGGCGCGTCGGACATCGGCAGGCACTATGTCGATCCGACCGCCTTGAACCAAGACGTCGACAGCGGCGCCTTCTGCCGCGGTCAGCGGTGTTACGACCATCGAGTAACTCCCATCACCGGCACCGTCGGGCTCGCAAAGACGTGCTCCAGAAAGCCAGAGTCACCTTCGGCCTCTGCTCTCGTCAGTATCGTCGGATTGACCGGGCGGTGCACGGATTCCTCCACACGATTTGCTGCGTCGTACACGGCGGCAGCATCGGGGCTGCCAATGACCATCACATCAATGTCGTTCGGCGCCGCGCCGGGTACCCCACGCATGCGCGCAGCGAACGAGCCATAGAGAAACGCATACTCAATCCCATCGATTCGCCTGAATTCCTCTGCGAGCAATGCCACGGCGCCAGTTGAAACGAGGAGGATCTCGCGGAGTGGAGGTACGAGCGGGCTGTTCTCGTTCGCCGAGATCACTCGAGTTCGACCTACTTGGTGCTCCGTAAGGATGCCGGCGGAAAGTAAACGACCAACCTCCCGATGCGCAGTGGCGTAAGCCAGATCCGCCCGACTGGCGAGCTCGGTGAGGCTCAGCTGTTCGCCCAGAAGTATCACGGAGAGCAGACGCGCTTGTCCGTCCGATCGAAAGATCGGAGCAAGGAGGGGAGCCTCTGTTCTCATATAATGGAGGTTATCCTCCAGTAAAGCGATAGTCAATGAGTCGAGCGGATCGACGAGAAAGAGCCCGCCGAATCAACGACGGGCTCTCTTCGAGGTTTACTACGCGGCCTGCGACGGCAGGTCAGGCAGCGAGTGCTCTACAGCTTGGTGACCTGGTCGAACGACAGCTCGACCGGGGTCTCGCGTTCGAACAGGGATACGAGCACGATGAGCTTGCCGCTCTCCGCCTTGATCTCGCTGATCGAACCGGGAAGGCCAGCGAACGAGCCCTCCTTGATGGTGATGGTCTCGCCAATCTCGAAGTCGATCTCGGCGGGGATGACACGCGAAGCGACCTTGCCCTTACCGGTCGCGCCCTTGGCAACAGGCGCCTCCACGATCTGAACGAGGCTCTTGAGCATGTTGAAGGCCTCTTCAAAACGAAGGGGGCGCGGGTTGTGCGAGTTGCCGACGAATCCGGTGACACCAGGGGTGTGACGAACGACAGACCAGCTGTCTTCGTTCAGGTCCATGCGCACGAGCACGTATCCGGGGATGCGCACGCGGTTGACGAGCTTGCGCTGGCCGTTCTTGATCTCGACGACATCTTCCATCGGAACCTGAACCTCGAACACGTAGTCCTCCATAGCCATGGAGACCTTGCGGTTGTCGATGTTCTGCTTGACGCGCTTTTCGAAGCCCGCGTAGGAGTGAATGACGTACCACTTGCCGGGAGCCGCCTTCAGCTCCGCACGGAACTCGTCGTACGGGTCGACCTCTGCGGCGTCGAGCTCGTCGCCGGGGTCGGGCCCCACGTAGGGAAGCACGTCGGGCTCTTCTGCGGCCTCTTCTTCGGCTTCGATGTCGGCCTCATCGTCGGTCGCTTCGACGGCAGCCTCGGCCTCGTCGACCGAATCGATATCGAGCGCGTCATCCACGATGGCGTCGGCCTCGGGGTCGATGGCAGCGTCGAGCGCTTCGAGCAGGCCGGCAAGGTCGCCCTCGAGCTCTTCCTCGTCGTCGATCACGTGCATGGCCTGCGACTCGGCGGCGTTCTCCGAGTTGTCTTCGCGAGCGAGCTCGTTACCCGTCTGGGCTTCGTCGTCCTCTGAAGACTGCTCTGCGGCCGTCGCGAGCTCGAAGTCTTCGCGGTGGTTCTCAGACACTGAATCTCTTTCCGTTTTCACACTCTTATATAGAGCAGGTCGGGCGGCTACAGCCACCCCAGTCATTGTTAGCCGGTGACGACTGAAGGGTCACCGAACAGGAAGTTCACAAGCAGGCTGAACACGGTGTCGAGGCCCGAAACCAGCGCCATCATGATGACGACGAAGACCAGCACGACGAGCGTGTAGTTCAGCAGTTCTTTACGCGTCGGCGTGACTACCTTGCGGAGTTCACCGATCACCTGGCGCACGAATAGTGCCAGGCGCCCGAAAGGTCCACGCTTCTGGGCGCGATCCTTCTTTGCGTTGGCTACGACGTCCTCGCTGGGCTCGTCGATCACTTTTCTGGCCACTTTCAACCTTTCGTGGAAAACCAAACTGGCTTCCTTCAACCGCGCAGGTCATGCGCGATTCTGCAGGGCGGACAGGACTTGAACCTGCAACCTGCGGTTTTGGAGACCGCTGCTCTACCAATTGAGCCACCGCCCTTCGGGCCGAAAAATGCATGCCTTCACTGCGTCTGATCCGAGGATAAGAGCCCCTCCGAAACAACGGAGGGCGCGCAAAAGCATGGCAGATTTCAACTACCGCGTTCCAGTGTACGGCATGAGGCTCCAAGAGAAAATCTTGGGCCGCTCCCGTCATAGTGGCGCGCATACCCAGTCTCTCCCGGCAAGAAAGCTCACACAAATACGGGAAGGCAGATCATGTTTACGCAACGCAGATCAGGTGCACAACTCGGCAGTTCACGTTCGAAATTGATCAGGACTGGAGGTTTCTTCGGTGCCGTAGCCCTGGCAGCGGGAATCGGCATCATCGCCCCCACCGCCGCGCAGGCAGACGAAGTGGACACGTCGTACGCCGAGGGACGGTTCCTCTCAGGGTCGCTCGTCGGGATCGACCTCGACCAGATCGTGGAGCTCGCCGCTGCGAGAGCAGCCAATGACGGCACCCAGCCGCTGCAGACGTCGAAGGATCCGCTGTCGGCTTCGGTACTGCAGACCGTGGACGTGGATGCCCCGGGTGGCGTGCAGCTCGATCTCGGCCAGTTCCTCGACGCCGGCGTCATCAACCAGTACGCCGAGGCAGAGGTCGACGGGGTCGCCATGGCCTCGTCGGGCGCGATCGGTGACGACGGCGCCATCGGCGTCGGAGAGGTGGGAGCTGGCTCGGCCGGCGATCTCACCCTCGATCTCGACGCACTCATCAACAGCCGCTTCGCCTCGATCCTTACCGACGTGAAGCTCTCGCTCGAAGCCGTGGCCGCTCAGGCCCGCGGCACTCAAGACACGGCATCCGGCGACTACACGCTCGCGGGAGCGACGCTGACATTCTCGAGTCCGGCCGTCGGCAGCCTCACGAACAAGGTGAATGGAGCGCTCGCGACAGTCGACCAGTCTTTGCTGGGACTGGAAGGAGATGACGGGGTGCTCGGCAACGCTGTTGACGGTGTGCTCGATCCCGTGCTGGGAGTTGTCGGATCATCCGCCGACGTGACGGCGACGATCGATGTCGACCTGCAGGAGGCGGTTCGCTCGCTGCTGAACGGCGCGTACGGCGACGGTGCCGTGAGCTTCAATCTCGAGACCGGCGCGGTGTCGGTCGACTTGGAGGCGCTGCTGGGCGGAGAGCTAAACGATCTCGCCCCCAACACCGAACTGCTCACCGACGCGGTGATCAACCAGGTGCTCGTGGGCGTGACCGATACCGTCTCGACCCTCGCCGACCAGATCGTCGACCGCGTTGAAGCCGCACTGCACAACGCTCACGTCGAGGTGCATGCAGATCTCGACCTGCTGACCTCACAGGGCAGCACCCAGACCGAGGTCTGCCACCTCGTGGATGTTCCGATCATTGGCGACATCCTGCCCGAGGGCGGCGTCGTCGATGACCTGCTCGGCGGGCTCCTCGGCGGCGGCGGCTCCGGATCGGGTGACGCAGACGGCGTGACTCGCGGCATCATCGGCTACACGACGGAGACCGTGTGCGATCTCGTCGACACCCTGTTGCCGAGCCTTAAGAGCACCGTTGACGTCGACATCGTCGCGACGGTCGACCAGCTCCTGAGCGGTGCTGCGGCGAGCGCCGACGCGTCCGTCTCGCTCCTGGGCGGCACGGTCAACGCCGACGTGAATGTCGACCTGATTCTCAGCCAGCTGGCCCTCGCGCTCGACGGCAAGCTCTTCGGGTCCGACTCGACGGTGAGCGACTTCGTCGACGCGCTCAACAGTGGGCTCGTGCATCCTGCCGTGACCGGCCTGCTCGGTGACGGCAGCGTCGACACCGTGCTCACCGACCTCGTCTCGGTAAAGGTCAACGTGCAGGAGACCCACGACGGCAGCTTCACCGAGACCGCCGTTCGAGTCACTGTTCTCGGTGACCTCGGCGAGGGCGGCGCGGCAACCGTGAACCTCGCGGCAGCAACCGTCGGCCCCAACGTGACGCGAGTGATAGATCCCGGATGCACGGTCAACTGTGGCGGCGGCAGCGACCCCGACCCCGACCCGTGCGTCAGCAACTGCGGAGGCGGCGGCGGTACGCCGCCAGCAGGCAGCACGCCGGCCGGCTTCGGCGGCAACCTCGCCATGACAGGCATTGCGATCGGCACGCTCATCATGCTGGTGCTGGGCCTGCTGGCTACGGGAGCGATCCTCCTCACTGAGGGCTACCGCCGCAACCACGCGCGAGTGCTCGCCTAGGCGATAGGCAGCCAAAACCAACAAGTGGTCGGAATGGGAATCGCGTCCCGTTCCGACCACTGGCGCGCGCCTAGAATTGACGCTGTGACTGCACCCCGTATCTCAAGCCGAATTGCTGCGATCGCCGAATCCGCAACCCTCAAGGTGGATGCCCGCGCCAAGGCTCTCCAGGCTGACGGCCGCCCGGTGATCAGCTACGCCGCTGGCGAGCCCGACTTCGCCACTCCCGCGAACATCGTTGAGGCGGCATCCCGAGCCGTGCTCGACCCCAAAAACTACAAGTACACCCCCGCGGCAGGCCTGCCCGAACTGCGCGAAGCGATTGCGGCCAAGACCGCGCGCGACAGCGGATGGTCGGTGCCCGCATCTCAGGTGATCGTCACTAACGGCGGCAAGCAGGCCGTGTACCAGTCCTTCGCGACGATTGTCGACGAGGGCGACGAGGTGCTGCTTCCCGCGCCCTACTGGACCACCTACCCCGAGGCCGTGAAGCTCGCTGGCGGTGTTCCCGTCGAGGTATTCGCGGGCGCCGACCAGGGCTACCTCGTGACGGTCGAGCAGCTCGAGGCGGCGCGCACCGAGCGCACCAAGGTGCTGCTGTTCGTGTCGCCGTCGAACCCGACCGGCGCCGTCTACTCGTTCGAGCAGACGAAGGCGATCGGCGAATGGGCACTCGAGCACGGCATCTGGGTGATCTCCGACGAGATCTACCAGAACCTGGTGTACGACGGAGTGCGTGCAGTCTCCATCGTGGAGGCCGTTCCGGCCCTTGCCGATCAGGTCATTCTCGTCAACGGCGTGGCCAAGAGCTACGCGATGACCGGGTGGCGTCTCGGCTGGATGGTCGGCCCCGCCGACGTCATCAAGGCGGCGGGCAACCTGCAGTCGCACCTGACGTCAAACGTGTCGAACATCTCACAGCGTGCCGCCATCGAGGCTCTCACCGGACCGCAAGACGAGGTCGAGGTGATGCGCCAGTCGTTCGAGCGTCGTCGCGACCTCATCGTTGCCGAACTCTCGAAGATCGACGGCCTCCTGTGCCCGACCCCCGAGGGCGCGTTCTATGTCTACCCGGATGTCACGGGGCTGCTGAACCGCTCGTGGGGCGGCGTCACCCCGACCACGTCGCTCGAACTCGCAGACCTCATTCTCGACCAGGCCGAAGTCGCGGTCGTACCGGGAGAGGCGTTCGGACCATCCGGCTACCTGCGCTTGTCGTACGCGCTCGGCGACGCTCCCCTGCTCGAGGGCGTTCAGCGCCTGCAGCGCCTGTTCGCCTAGCCGCGGCCTCGGCGCGCCAGGCGCGTCAGAGGAGCTTGCGCGCGGATGCCCAGACGGTGAGTTCGTGGCGCGATGAGAGCTGAAGTTTGCGCAGCACCGCCGAGACGTGGGTCTCTACGGTCTTGATGGAGATGTAGAGCTCGCTCGCCACCTCCTTATAGGCGTACCCGCGTGCGATGAGGCGCATGACCTCACGCTCACGCACCGAGAGGCGATCGAGTTCCTCACTCGACTCGGCCTGCTCCCCCGCGACGGCGCCGAACGCGTCGAGCACGAAGCCGGCGAGCCGCGGAGAGAACACCGCGTCGCCGGACGCCACCGCCTCGACGGCCCGGCTGACCTCGGCTCCCGACGACGTCTTGGTGATGTAGCCGCGAGCGCCGGCGCGGATGACACCGACGACGTCTTCCGCGGAGTCCGAGACGCTCAGGGCGAGAAACCGCACCGAGTCGAGCAGCGCGCTCGAACCGCGGATGACCTCCGCGCCGCCGCCGCCCGTGCCGCCGGGGAGGTGCACATCGAGCAACACCACCTGGGGACGCAACTCGGCGATGCGCTCGATCGCCTCGTCGACGGTCGATGCCTCGCCGAGCACCTCGAGCGAGGCGTCGAGGTCGGCGCGCAATCCCGATCTGAAGATCGAGTGGTCATCGACGATAAGAACGCTGGTCATTCGTTTTCTCCCAAGTGCAGGTGAACCTCGGTGCCGCCACCCGCGCCGGGCCGCACCGTCGCGGTGCCGCCAGCGCGATTCATCCGGCCGATGATGGATTCCCGGATTCCCATGCGATCGCCCGGCAGCGCGTCGAGGTCGACGCCCGGGCCACGATCTCGCACGAACACGTCGATCGAGGATCGCGACGTCTCGAGGTACACCGAGACCTCGCCGCCCGCGTGGCGCGCAGCGTTGAGCATCGCCTCGCGCGCGGCCGCGACAAGCACTCCGGTGGACTGGTTTACCGACTCGCCCGCCGTGACGACGTCGATCCGCACGGGGTACTGCAGCTCGATCGACGCGGCAACCTCGCGCAGCTCGGCCCCCAGGTCGGCCACGGTCGGCTCGTCGCCCACGAAAAGCCAGTCGCGCAGTTCGCGCTCCTGCGCGCGAGCGATGCGGGCGACCTCACTCGACGGGCCCGCGCGATTTTGGATGAGGGCGAGCGTCTGCAGCACGGAGTCGTGCAGGTGTGCGGCGATCTCCGCTCGTTGCTCCTCGCGCACTCGCGCCGTGCGTGCGGACTGCAGGTCGCTCGACAGGGCAACCACGCGCGGAGCGGCAAGCACGGCGACAGCCAGCACGAGCATCCCGACTCCGATGACGGCATTGACCGCGGAGGGCCGCGAGAGCAACGCGGTGATGCCCGCCGCGGAGAGCAACGCGACGGCGAGCGACCGGATGACGAGGGCATACCGACGAGTGCGCGACGGGTCGTGGCGGTCGAAGCCCAGGCTCCACGCGACGGCGATTCCCGTCGCGCCCGTCACGACTGCGAGGGAGGCGGTCAGCCGGGGGTCGTCCGAGGCAAGCGCGACGGCAGCAACGGCGGCAACGCCGATGGCGATGGCTGCGACGGGAACTCGGCGGCGCACCGTCGAATCCGCGTCTTGCTCTTTCGCGTCGAGCGGCACGAGCGCCCAGAGCCACAGGTAGAGCAGCACGCCCGCACCCCCGGCCATGCTTGCGACGATTGCCACCACCCGCGTACGGCGCACGCTCCACCCCAGGTGACGCGCGACCCCGAGACACACCCCGCCCACAAGCACGTCGCGCGGACGCGACAGGGGAGGTCGTACGGCGGTGGTCACTCTTGAATACAATCAGGTTTCCCCGCGAGAGCACCCACGGGGATCGGTAAATCAGGGTGCGCTCAGGGGTTCACCCCATGGCAGGGGCGCGATGCTTCGGCCACGATCGAGTCATGCCACGCAAACCGCCCAGCCCCGATGCATCCAGCACTGACGAAACCAGCCCTGACGAAACCAGTACCGAATCAACCGGTGCTAACGCGTCCGACTCCACCGAGCCCACGGTCGCCCCTGATCCGGTCACCCCACCCCCGCCGGGCCCGACCGCCCAGTCGGGCGCGGGATACCGCTTCTTCTCCTGGATTCGCTCCCTCGACCTTCGTCGCGAGCCCGGATGGATCGGCGGAGTCTGCGCCGGAATCGCCGTGCGACTCGGCATCGACCCGCTCATCGTGCGCGGCATCGCCGTCGTGATCGCTGTGCTCGGTGGTCCGGCGATCCTGCTGTACGCGGCCGCCTGGCTCCTGCTGCCGGACGCGAACGACAAGATTCACCTTGAGCAGGTCATTCGGGGAGTGTTCGAGCCCGCGATTGCCGGAATCGGCGCACTCTTCGTGCTCTCCCTGCTGCCGGTTGCCCAGGGCTTCTGGTTTCTCGGCGCGGGGTTCTGGGGCGAACCGCACTGGGGTGACGCCGTCGGTCGCGCCCTCTGGACGACCGCGCTCATTGCCCTCGCCGTCTGGTTCGTGATCTGGATGGCTCGGCGCACGCCCTCGGCCACCATCCCGCCGAGCGCTCCACCCGCACCCTCAGCACCGTCAACGGCCGCATTCGTCGCGTCAGCCACGACTGTCACGTCACCAGCGGCCCCGACATCCGGCGCCACCGAGCCGGAGGTCGCGGAATGGCGCGAGCAGCAGGCCCGGGTTCAGGCCGAGAAGGAGGCGTTCCGCAACCAGCAAGCGAGCGATCGCGCCGCCGCCCAGCGCGCCGCGCAAGACGAGGCGCGCCGGCATCGTTCGCTGCAGCGCGAGCGTGAGAGCGCGCAGTACGCGGCCTCGCGGTCACACCCGCTCTACTCTCTCGTCGTGATCGGGCTTGCGCTCGTCGCGGGCGGGCTGGCCACCGTCTCCTTCGGCGCGGGCGAACTCACCGCCACGGCGGCCGTGGTCGGGCTCTCGGTCATGCTCGCCGTGCTTGCGCTGGGCATCATCATCAACGGCATCCGGGGCAAACGCTCGGGCGGTGCTGCAGGAGTCTCGGCCATCGTGCTCGTCGGATTACTCGCCGCGGGCAGTGCTTCGGGCGACATCTCGTGGGTGCGCTGGGGCGCGACGTCGGTCGTGACGCCCACGACCTCGCAGAACATCTCGATCGGCGCGGGTCGAGTTGAACTCGACCTCACCCAGGTGAAGCTCTCCACGTCGGGCGCCGGTCTCAGCGGCGAAGACATCCGCCTCACGATGGGCGCGGGACAGGTCACCGTCATCATCCCGGATGATGCCTCGGTGCAGTTCACCTCGAGCGTCGCTGCGGGCGCCATCGATGCGGGACCGAATGAGCAGTCGAGTCGCATCGGCCCGATCGAGAATGTGTTCGCCGAGTTTGGCGACCCGAACGATCCGCCACTCATCGTCACAGTACAACTCGGCGCGGGACAGGTACGCGTCGTCGAAGCAGGAGACAACCGATGAACCCGAACGCACGACTCGCCCCTCGGGGCGGCACCATCTTCTGGGGCACGCTGCTGCTGCTCATCGCGACCGTTGCGGGGATTGCAGCGGTGTTCGGCACCTGGGACTGGACTGCGACCGTGTGGATCGCGATCACGTTCGGTGGCCTCATGGTCGTGGGCGGGCTTGTGGGCGGCATCGCTCGCGCCGCCACTCGCTCAACGGCGCCTGAGCCCGCCCCGGAGACCTCCTCCACCCCCACTGCACCCCTCGGCTCCCCCACCGATTGACCGCTGACCCGGCAGCATCCACCGGTCGGTGGATGGCCGGGTCAACTAGTGGAGGGCTGCCGAAGTCGCCCGCTACGGGCCACCATGGGCCTATGACTTCAATCGGAACAGCGACCTCACGTGACCCCGTCGTGAGCGTGCGCGACCTGCGCAAGACCTATGGAAGCTTCGCCGCCGTTGATGGCGTGAGCTTCGACATCCACCGGGGCGAAACCTTCGCGCTGCTCGGCCCGAACGGCGCCGGCAAGTCCACCACCATCGAGATTCTCGAGGGCTACCGCGACCGCACGAGTGGCGAGGCGAGCGTGCTCGGAGTTGACCCGAGCAAGGGCGGGCTCGCCTGGAAGGCCCGCCTGGGCATCGTGCTTCAGTCAACCGGCGAGAGCGGCAACGTGACGGTGCGCGAACAGCTCACTCACTTTGCCGGGTTCTACCCGAAGGCGCGCGACGTCGATGAAGTGATTGCTGCCGTCGGCCTTGAGGAGAAGCAGAAGACGCTCATCCGCAAGCTCTCGGGCGGCCAGCGTCGCCGGGTCGACGTGGCGCTCGGCATCATCGGGCGCCCCGAGCTGCTCTTCCTGGACGAGCCGACGACGGGCTTCGACCCCGAGGCCCGCCGCCAGTTCTGGGAGCTCATCCGCTCCCTCAAGGCCGACGGAACGACCATCCTGCTCACCACCCACTACCTTGACGAGGCCGCCCAGCTCGGCGATCGAGCCGGTGTTATCGCCGGCGGCAAGCTCATCGACATCGGCGCGATCGACGAGATCGGCGGGGCGGATGCCCGCATCCCCGTCGTGCGGTGGCGCGAGAATGGCGAGCTGCGCGAAGAGAGAACAACCACACCCGGCGCCGTCGTGGCGCGCCTCGGCGAACCTGACGACCTGCAGGTGATTAGGCCAAGTTTGGAAGACATCTACATCGACCTGGTCGGTGCCTACGAGACCGCATCGAGTGCCGCGGCGAACGAGATCGGAGCGAACGCATGAACACCCTGACCCTCGGCGCGAGCCGCATTGGCTACGAGGTGAAGACGTACTTTCGCCAAGGCGATTCCGTCTTCTTCACGTTCCTCTTTCCGCTGCTCTTCCTGACGATCTTCTCGGTCGCGTTCAGCGCTCAGAGCTTCGGCCCTCCCGGCGACGAGATCACCGCGGCCGAGTACTACCTTCCCGGGATGCTCGCGGCGGGCCTGCTGCTGAGTGGCCTGCAGAACATGGCGATCGACATCGCCAACGAGAAGAGCGACGGAACCCTCAAGCGTTTCGCGGGCACTCCCCTGCCGGTGATGAGCTACTTCATCGGCAAGATCGGCCAGGTGCTCGTCACGGGCATCCTGCAGGCCGCGCTGCTGCTCGTGGTTGCACGGTTCGTCTTCCAGGTAGACCTGCCGACCGACCCGGCCAAGTGGCTGACGTTCGCGTGGGTGTTCCTGCTTGGGGTTACCACCTCGGCGGTTCTCGGCATCGCACTGAGCGGCCTGCCACGCAGCGGCAAGAGCGCTACGGCGGTCATCATTCCGATCGCCCTCGTGCTGCAGTTCATCTCGGGCGTCTACCTCAGCTTCTCGCAGCTGCCCGAGTGGCTGCAGAACTTCGCGAGCATCTTCCCGCTGAAGTGGATGGCCCAGGGCATGCGGTCGGTGTTCCTGCCCGAGGTGTTCGAGGCGGCCGAACAGAACGGCAGCTGGAATCTCGCGGGCGTCGCCATCGTGTGCGGCCTGTGGCTCGTGCTCGGCCTGATCGCCTGCCGCCTGACCTTCCGCTGGATCCGCAAGGATAGCTAGATGGAGAACCCGCGCTGGTGGCATGTCGCCGTCACGGCCGTCACGGTCGTGCTCGGCGGCATGGTGCTGCTCGCGTCGGATGACGCGATCACCCGCATCGGCGCACTCGTCTCGCTCGCGGTATTTGCGCTCGGCTGGTTCACGGTCGGTCGGCAGTCGTGGCGCAGCGCTGGGATGGCGCTCGCGTTCACGGGCATCGTGATCGTGTCGGTGGGCGTCGCGGTGAGCTTCGAGCCGTACCTTGCGATCATCCAGTGCGTGGCCTACCCACTGATCTGGGTAATCGCCTCGTCCACCCGTTCAGCGATCGTCGCCAACATACTGCTATCGGTGGCGGTCGGCATCGGCTTTTGGTTCTCGACCAACTCGCTCGTCCAGGTAGCACTCACGGCGGGACTGTCGCTCGTATTCAGCCTCGCCCTCGGTCTGTGGATCACGAGCATCGCCGAGCGCAGCCACGAGCGACAGGTGCTGCTCGACGAGCTGCGCGAAGCCCAGGGCCGGCTTGCGGCCGTGAACCGGGATGCCGGCGTCGCAAGTGAGCGCGAGCGGCTCGCCCGCGAGATTCACGACACCATCGCGCAGGATCTCACCGGCCTCGTGATGCTGACGCAGCGCGCCCGGCGTGAACTCGCAGGGGGGCATCCTGAGCTGGCCGACCAGCAGCTCGCACTCATCGAGGAAAACGCCCTGCTCGCGCTTGCCGAGACTCGCGGGCTCGTTGCTGCGAGCGCTCCCGTGAGTCTCGCGACCGGCGGAATCGCCGATGCGCTCCACCGACTTGCCGAGCGTTTCAGCCGCGAGACGGGCGTCACGGTCGGCGTCGAGGTGCCCGACGCCGGGTCGTTTGATCGTGATGCCGAGGTCGTGCTGCTTCGCGTCGCGCAGGAGGGACTCGCCAACGTGCGAAAGCATGCGGGCGCCGAGTCGGCCGTCATCGTGTTGAGCACGGTAGACGGTCAGGCGCGCCTTGAGGTGCGCGATGACGGCGGCGGCTTCGACACGACCGAAGCCTCGGACGGCTTCGGCCTCAACGGGATGCGCGATCGTCTCGCACTCGTTCACGGCGCTCTCGACGTCACGAGTTCACCCACGGGCACCGTGCTCGTCGCGACACTGCCGGTGAGCGCGTGATCCGCGTTCTGGTCGCCGACGACCACCCCATCGTGCGCAGCGGAATTGTTGCCTTGCTCGCCGCGGAGGGTGACTTCGACGTCGTGGGCGAGGCGGTCGACGGGCTTGAGGCCGTTCGGCTCGCGATCGAGCTCGAACCCGACATCGTGCTCATGGACCTGCGCATGCCCGGAATTGACGGCGATGAGGCCACCGCGCGCATCCTCGCAACGAGGCCTAACGTGCGCGTGGTCGTGCTCACGACCTACGAGAGTGATTCGAGCATCCTCACCGCGATCGAGGCCGGGGCGAGTGGGTACCTGCTCAAAGCCGCCCCACCCGACGAGATTCTGGCGGGCGTTCGCTCCGTCGCTCGAGGTGAGGTGGCGCTGGCCCCCTCCATCGCTGCCATGCTCGTGAGGCGGGTCGCCGCACCCGCCGTCACCCTGAGCCCGCGCGAGACCGAGGTGCTTGCGCTCGTGGCACAGGGCGACAGCAATCCGACGATCGCCCGAAAACTGTTTCTGAGCGAGGCCACGGTCAAGACTCACCTGCTGCACGCCTTCGAGAAGCTCGGGGTCAACGACCGCACTCGAGCCGTCACGAAGGCGATGGAGCTGGGGATCCTCTAGAGCGCGAGCTCCATGACATCCGAGCCAGGGAGCAGGTCGCTCGGTCCGCGGTGCTCGAACCCCAGCTTCTCGTAAAGCCTGACCGCAGGGATGTTGTCGGGAAAGACGAACAGGCCCAGAGTGCGGATGCCACGCGCGGCGGCCTCGGCGATGAACGCCCGAACCAGCTGCTCGCCCAACCCACGACCGCGCTGTGCCGGATCGACGAGCACCCTGCCCATGCGAGCCGAGTCAGGCCCCGTCGAGATCAACTCGATGTGCCCGACCACCTCGCCGGCCTCGATCGCCGTGAACGCGGTGAACAGCGGGTTAGCCCGAAGTCCGTCGAGCTGGTCTGTGGTCAGCGGCCACGTGAGCACCGGTCCCGTGAAGAGCACGAGCTCTTCGGGCGAGCGCACCCACGATATGAGTGCGGCGTCATCGTCCGGCTCGAAACGGCGCAGCGAGATCACAGGGGCACGCCGACCGAGACGGGCTCCGGGTGCAACTGCACACCGAACTGCTGCAGCACGCGCTCACGCACGAGACGTGACAACTCGGCCACCTGCTCGGCCGTCGCTCCCCCGCGGTTGATAATCGCGAGAGTGTGCTTCGACGAGATCGCCGCACGCGAGCCGGGCAGGGAGAATCCCTTGCCGATGCCCGCGCGCTCGATGAGCCAGGCCGCGCTGAGCTTGACGTTGACATCATCCGCCTCAAGCCACTGCGGCGGGTTGCCAGGAATGTTGCGAGCAAAGTTCTCGGTCACGATCGGGTTGGTGAAGAACGAACCGCAGCTCACCGAGTCGGGGTCGGTCGGGTCGAGCACCATGCCCTTGGATGCCCGCAGCGCGAGCACGCTCGCGCGCACGGCCGCGGCGCTCACCTCAGACCCGACACTCACGCGAAGCGCGGCGGCGAGCTGGTCGTATCCGACCGTCGCGGTCGGGGATTCCGCGAGCTGCAGTTCAATCGCGAGCACGACGCCCTCGCGACCGCGCTTGAGCGCCGAGGTGCGGTAGCCGAGGCCCAGGTCGTCAGCGTCGAGGTGCTCGACTTCACCAGTGTCGAAATCCAGAAAGTCGATGGCCACGAGACTCGATGACAGCTCCTGGCCATACGCACCGATGTTCTGGATGGGGGCCGCCCCGGCCGACCCGGGAATCCCGCTGAGCGCCTCGATGCCCGACCACCCCTGCGCGACCGTCAGCGCGACGAGCGCGTCCCACGACTCACCAGCCTGCACTCGCAGTCGCACGCCCGCGCCCTCAATGCGCTCGATGCCCTGCGTCGCTACCCGGATGACCGTTCCGTCAAACCCTACGTCGGCGATGACCACGTTCGATCCCCCGCCGAGCACGAGCCATTCGTCACCTGACGACCAGGCCTGGCGCGCTGCATCCACCAGCTCGTCCGGGGAGGTGGGCTCGATGAGCGACCGCGCAGGGCCGCCGACGCGAATCGTGGTCAGGTCGGAGAGCAACATTAGAAGAAGGTGACTCTGACCTGCGCCTTGCCGAGCACTGTCTCGTCGTTGAACGTCACGGTGAGGTCGATGCGCGTGGCCGACTCCTCGACGGCGCCGACTTTCGCCACGACGTTCACGGTTGCGCCATCCTTGGCGTCTACCAGCACAGGCCTCGTGAAGCGCACCTGGTAGTCGCTCACCCAGCCGCGATCGCCGAGCCAGTCGACGACGGGCTGCACGGCGAGACCCATGGTGAGCATGCCGTGGGCGAGCACGCCGGGCAGCCCCACCGACACGGCAACGTCGTCGCGGTAATGAATGGGGTTGAAGTCCCCGGATGCTCCCGCGTAGCGCACGAGCGAATCACGCGTGAGGTGGAAGGTGCGCTCGGCGACGACATCGCCGACGGACACTGCGATCTCGCTCATTCGTCTCCCCTGACGACCAGCGTCGAGATCGCGGTAACGACGTGCGCTCCGGATGCATCGACGATTGTTGACTCGGCGGTGACCATCGAGTGGCCGCCGAGAGACTTGATGCTCGTGACCGCAAGGGTCGCGGTGAGTTCGTCTCCCGCCACGACCGGGCGCGTGTAACTGAAGCGCTGGTCACCGTGCACGACCCGCGTGAAGTCGATACCTCCGTCAGGCTCCGCGAGCAGCTGCGCGAGCGTCGCCTCCTGAATCACGACGGGGAACGTGGCAGGCGTCACCCCGCTCGTCGCGCTGTCGGCCGTTGCGAACACGGCACGCGCGAACTCGCGCACCTTCTCTCGTCCGACAAGGTAGGGGGCGGTGGGCGGAAACTCACGCCCGATCAGATCTGGATTGACTGGCACGCCCCCAGCTTATTGCGCGACCCCGTTGGCCACTTTAACGAGGAAGCCCCGGCGACCTTGCGGTCAGCCGGGGCTTCGGAATCTTTAGGTGCTCGTCAGCTGCTTACTGGCAGGAGTCGCACTGCAGAAGATCCATTGGGTCCATCGGGACTGCATAGCCGCCGATGGTATCGGTCTCGTTGTCCATAGATCCTCCTTAAGTCTTCTCAGTTTGAATCCGGTTATTTACCGGAGGTTTCACACTATATAACGGTAATGACACCGTTGTCATTCCCCTACATGTAGTGGTTTCGGCGTGTCGCGGGATTTCTCTTAATCTATCCCGCTCCTCTGACATTTGTCGCACGGCGAAAACCAGGCAGTGCTGTCGCGGCCATGGTCGCTTACGCCTACCGTTCCGGATTCAGTGACCGCCATGCGGTGCCGCGAGCGGCACAAAACGTCGGTCCCCTGTCTGTGCAACGTTGTCGAGGAGTGCACCCGTGACCACAAGGAGGCGTGCCGTCGCGGGGTGGTGTTGCCTGCGGGCGACGAGTGGCCCAAGGCCCCGGAGCAGTTTCGTCATCGCAGGGATCGTCCTCATGTAGAGCGTGATGTGGTGAATGAGACCGTCAGAGTTGAAACGGATGTGCTGTGCTTCTTCGAGAGGTGTGTCGCCAACGTGGGCGCGGAGAAACAAGGCCGTGTGGCCCTCTCCGTTGACTTCTTCGAGAACTTCGATGCGCTTCAGCACCTGAAAGACATCTGCCATGAGTTCGACAATCGTGTCCCGACCGTCGAACGTGAACTGGTTCGTCAGCGGTGACACCAGCACCGCATCTTCGGCCAGTGCCGACCGCAGGAGTGACAAGTCTTCTGTCTTGAGAGCACCTTTCCAGTTCTCTAACGCTGCCCTCATGGTCACCCTCTCACTGCGCTGACGATGTGGGATGGGCTCGATCGCCACGTGACCAATTCGCCAGCCTCTTTCCATTCGGCCAGGGTGTGATCCCTGCCCAGCTCACAAGTACACCCCACCTCGATTACGGTCCGCCCGCTCGACGCAATGTATCGCTCAGCGTGGCTAGCAGGCCCGGTCTTGTTCTTGTTCTTGTTCACACGATCTCCAGACAAGTTGCACTTGCTATTGAGATAGTGCGGGCCCGGAGCGGTGACGCGGTGAGCTGTCGTGAAATAGGAGTGGGGCGCCCTCCCCCGAAAGAGTGCGCCCCACCGTTGTCCTACTGCCTAGCTGTGCTGCTTGCGCCTGCGCCTGCGCGCCAGCAATATCAAGCCAACGCCGAGCAATAGAACGCTTCCACCGACAACTCCCCCGAGCAGGAGCCTGCCTCGCAGGTCCTGGCCAGTGAGGGCCAGGGGGTGCTCGGACTCGATGGCAGTTGCGAACGTGTTGGTCACGGTGATGTTCTGTGTTTCGGCTGTGGCAACCACGACACCGTCGTGTGATCCACCAGCCGTGGTGCTATCGGTATCCACCACGGAGACGATCGCGCCCTTGCTGGCGAGCTCGGTGACCGTGCACGTCACCCCGACCAACACCGTGATCGTCCTGGTCTCGTTGTGTGACAGTTCGAACTGTGCATCCTCCGCATCGAGTGGGAACTCTTCCCCGCCCGCGGTCTCGCACACCAGCGTGAAGGTGTACGGGCCAGCGGATCCGAGACCAACGACGAGCTTCTTGACAATGATTTCTGCGTCGTCGAATGTGTTCGTCGCTGTAATCGACAGGTGTTGTTCGCTGTCGCTCGCGACGATCACTGCGGCATTGTCGAACGAATCGAAGTCAATCGATGCGGAGGTTGCTCCCCCGTCGTTCGTCTCTTCGCCGAAGCAGTGCGTTCCCAGAGGCAACAACAACGGGTCGCCGTTGGCATCTTCGATGGCGACCGTCTCGCCGCCCATGAGGGTGACGGTCCCGGAGTAGACCGTGCCGATGATGGGGTCGCCATTGTCATCTTCGGTCTCGACCTGGCAGGTGACGAGAATGTCGAACTCGAGGTTCTTCACGTAGTCCTTGTCAGCTGCGGTGCCATCAACGACCTTGTTGAGCTCAAGCGTGCCTTGCGAGAACGCGTTTGTGAGCTCGGCCGTAACCGTGTTCGCCTGATCGTTGTCGACGATCTGCACGGTGACCGGCGCCGGGGTGGAATCCGCTCCGCCGTCGTCTGTCTCCGTCACAACGCAGCTCGCTCCCAGCGGGATTCCAGTGATCGGATCGCTCGTCACCGATGTCGCCCCGGCGGTCGGAGTCAAGGTGATGGTGGTGTTGACCACCTCCGCCGATGCCAGGGTGCACACCACACTGAATGTGAAGGGGCCAGTCCCGTATGCTTCCCCGCCCGGTCCGGTGATCAGTTTGTTGATCACCAGGGAGCCGGTGGTTGTCGCATTGGCGGTGTCGATATCCGTCAACGTTTCATCGGTTCCTTCTGGCGTTCCGACAACATCGGCCGTGTTCGGTGTGATGTTGGCTGTTATGGCTGCGGTCTCACACGTGTAGGTGGCCACCGCTGCGGGCGCAAAGTCCGCAAAGTCCGCTACGTCCGTAGCCGTTGCCGCGCAGTCAGGAGTTACCGCGTCGGTCACCTCGACGTCGGTGAGGTACTGGTTGCCCGTGTTGGTGACGATGATTCGCCACAGCACTGCCGAACCATAGGGGCGAAGCGTCGTCTCGGTCGCCGGACCGACACCAGAGACGCCATCGACGGACCATCCACCGGCGCCCAGTGCAGCAGCAGGGTCACAGCTGTTGTCGGCGATGGTGCAGACCTCCTTCTCGATGTCGATACCAGGGGCCTGCTGGACAGCGAGGTCGATAGCGAGGTTCGAGAACGGGTCCGTTGTCGTCGAGTCGGTGATCCCGTGGATGTTCTCGCCCGTGGGCTCGTCGCCCGTCACGGCTTTCGTGGTCGGATTCACCGTCGCCGAGAGCGTGAACGAGTTGGAGATGAGGCTTCCCCCTGTGCCGTTTACGGTGTCATGCGACACGTCGTCGTTCTCGTCCACGTTTGTCTCGCCGGACCCCGAGGCCGGGGCCACCGTCAGCGTGTATCCATTGAGGAGGCCGCCGCTAGCGAACTCGCTCGCCGGAATCTCGATGTGGTAGGTACCCGCGGGCAGCTTCGTGAACAGGTATGTTCCGCCCGAGGTCGTGGTTGAGTGCACGAGCACGTCGCCGCCCGCGCCCTCGTAGTAGAGGTTCACCGTGACGCCGTCGGGCACGAGCAGATCGCGTCCGGCTGTGTACAGACCGTCTCCGTCGCGGTCCTCGAAGATGAGGTCACCGTTGGAGTGGGACACGGTTCGCACGGTTACGCGGTTCGATGCGAGCACCTGGAAGGTGCCACCTGCTCCCCCGAAAGTGCTCGAGAACGCGGTGAACCGGTCTGAGTAACGATCACCCGCCGCGTTTGCTGTCGCCGAGAACGGATCACTCGTGTCGCCCGCCTGCAGCGTGAAGGCGACCGTGAGGCCACTCGTGGCGACAGTAGTCACGGGCGTCAGGTTGTCGTCACCGATGAACTTAATTGCCGTCACCTGGGAGTAGTCCCCACCGAGCGAAGCCGCAGTCACCCACGTTGAGGTGTTCAGGTTGAGGTTCTGGTTGATCGTGGCCGGGGCATCCGTCGAGTACAGGAAGGTTCCTGCGTACGAGCCTCCGCTGATGTTCTGCACCGTCGCTGGACCGGTGAGCGTCAGGTCGCCATGGAAGTTGGATGACGGTGAGCGATTCACGCCGCCGGGAGGCGTCGCGTCGCCGTTGTACGGGAACACCTCGATGAACGTGGGAGCTCCGACGGTCAGCGTCTCGCTGAAGTTCTGCATTGACAGGGTGTAGTTCTGGTCATCGTTGAGAACGTCGAGCGGAGCATCCACGGTCTTGCGCAGCTTGATTTCGCCGGTTTGCTCGAGGGTGACCGTGTGGTCATCGAACGGTTCGATCGGGGATCCCGTGTACTTGATTTCAGCATGGTTCACCAGACTCGTGCCGTTGGGCGCGAGCGGATCCGACGCCGTGCAGATCCGGCGGTTGGGCACCGGGGTGTTGGGCGTCCACGACCCAAGGTTCCAGGTCAGCGTCGTCTTTCCCGCGCTTGGCGTGTCGTATTCGACGATGTCTGCCGGAGTTCCTCCGGCGATGGTCGCCGTGCAGTCGGGGTCGTAGTCAGCGAATTCCGGGAGCACGTCGGTGATCTGCAGGTTCGACACCGGTGCGGGCTGGTTGCTGGTCGCTTGGACGCTCGACACCACCTCCCAGACGATCTGGTTGCCGGCGACGGCGTTGCCCGTCGTGCCGAACTCGGCCGCGCCGTCACCGACTCCATCGACCGTGATCGTGCGCTTCTGGATTGCGAGGGTAGCGCGAGCGATCGTCACGCGGTCACCGTCGGTGGCCGTGTTCTCCGGAGAAGGGTTGTAGTAACGGGCAGTCCAGGTGCCACCTGTTCCCTCGTCAGACTTGACCGCTCCGAAGTTCGCAAAGACTGTTCCTGCCGGAATCGACTCACCATCGTGCGGGCCCGTGTAGAAACTGTCGCGGATCTGCATGCCGAAGTTGAGCCGGTTATTGACAGCGAAGTCCTGGGTCGTGGCAAGTCCCGTCGCGGGATCAATACCCGGCCGCACCCGTATGGCGTTCACCTCGTCGAGGCCGCCCGGAACAGAGTTCGGATCCGTGAACCAACCGCCCTGTGCTGAGTCGTCGTCACACCTCGCGGCACCCTGGTTTGTCCAGTCACCCACATATTGGCCCGAGGTGGGGCTCAGACCGCCGACAAGCGGGTCATCGCCCGTGACGTCGATATGACCGTACTCAAAGATCCACTTGGAGTTGTAGATCGCTTCCTGCGCAGACGCGTAGTCACCCGTCCCTGGACCTGTGGCGGAGAGCCACGCATAAGTGTTTGCGGACCCGCCCGTGACCGTTGCCGTGGACGGGACTAGTACACCGACGGTGTTGTCGAAGACATCGCAGATCTGGGAGTTGTGCCAGGAGGCCTGACCGGCGTTGATCCAGTTCAGGTGGGTGTCCGCAACCTGGCCGGGCTGGAGCACACCTTGACCATCGTGGGCGGCAGTCATGTTGGGCAGAGGGCTCCAGGCGCCGCTGTACATGGTCGACTGATTGAGCAGATACTTGGCGAATTGCCCGGGCGCCATGACGAGGCTCGTCGGACCCACGAGGTTGTCGCTCTTGGACGGCGTTCCCGTGTTGGTGCCGCTCGGATCGCAATGCTGGGCAACCTCAGCCAGGGTCAACCCATCGAGGCTCTCACCGTCGCAGTAGCCCGGCTCCACACCGGCGCCGAAGTTGTTTGTGCCCGAGACACCGTCGGGATCGAAGTCGCCGACCGCGTTGTAGAGAGACATTCCGCCCGTGTTGTCACCCAAGACGCCGTTGGTGGCGTCGAGCGTCTTGTAGGGGATGAACACCGCTACCCGGTAGCTCGCAACGTAGTACGGCCCGGCTGATAGATCTACCCCACCAGCGGCGAGCGTCGGGTAGGTCGCGCCCGACATGTCAATGCCATCGAACGTGAGGGTGTAATCACTCGTCAGATCGCTGGGATCGTTGCGCTGGTAGGTGCAGGTTCCTGAGTCGCGCACTGTGGTGCGCGGGTCCGTGAAGTTGTAGTACGGCGCTGGCGAGCCACCGACCAGGCCGCCCCACGCATTGGGATTCGGCATGCAACCGGCGATCACGAATTCCATGCCAGGGTTCGGAGTCACTCCATCAGGCAGGTAACCGAAGACGTCTTCGGTGATTGTGATGGGCTGGGCGAGCGCTTCAACACCGACCTTGCGGTTCGTCTTTACCTGGATAACCGCGTAGGTCCACCAGCCAGGTTCGGACCCGCGTCCGATGTCGTAATACCCGGGGTCCTGATTGAAGAAGCCCTTCTTCTCAAGCTCGTAGGCGGGGGCGGCCGTGATGTCGACCGGACCAAACGACTCCGTGTCCGCAGGAACCGCCGTCGGAACGCTGTTTGCGTCAACGGCGTATACGCCGGCTGTCGTGGTGAACGTCGAGCCATTGGGCGACTCGGCCGATACCCGCACGACGGGCTGCAAGGTCACGGCGTCGCCGGTTTGGCTCCAGGTGCCGAGGTTGCACTTAAGCGTGACCGACGTTGTTCCTGCCGGAGGCATCTCGCCCTCGGCGATGACATTGCCGTCTTGGTCAACGATGACGCTCGCGGGATCCGCTCCGCCGCCGGCGGTGGGCTTGCAGCGTGCGGGGATTCTCGCGAAGTTTGCGATCGCGCCGCCCACGAGTTCGAGTCGCTGCTCAAGGATGACCGCCGTGAGCGTAGGCGAGAGGTCGTCGAGGCTCGATGCGGTGACTGCCCACGTGAATGTCACGAGATCCGCAGACCGCACGGTGGTGTCGTCCGCCGAACAGTCGTGTCCCGCCTCGGGACATCCGGAGTCGAAGGGACCTGAGCCGGTGTAGACCGCAGGGGAACCCGTGCCAGCATCGGTCGGAATGGTCAGGTCGAGGTACCAGTCCGGTCGAGTGAGTGTGTTCACCATCTCGGCACTTACGTCAGTGAGGGTGATCGGCGCCGAAAGGCCGACCTGCTCGTTGCCGGTTCGCGGCGTCTGGTTATCTCCCGCCGCGTTGGTGATGGAGTAGCGACTGTCGGTGACCGTCGATCGAACCTGAACAATGCCGTCGGGGCAGTTCAGCTGGTCTGCAGCCAGGTCGAAGTTCTCGAACGACCACGCGCCAGCGGCGTCCGAGGTGGTCGTGAGGATGCTCGTGCCCGTGGCAACACAGATGACGTCGATCTGCACTCCCGCCACGCCCGCTTCGACGAAACCGTCAGCCGTGGCCGCGTCGACAACGCCGCTCGCGTTCGTGTCGAGCGTGACCGTTCCGGACAGGGTCGGCACGATCGGGTCGGCGTAGGCGGCGGTGGGTATCGCTACGGCCAGCAGGCTCATGGCGGCGATGGTGGCGATCGTGGCGCGTGCGCGAGCGCCCAAAGTTCTGCGGAACTTCATGGTTATAGACCTCATGTGATCTTGGGTCTCCGGTGCCACGGCCATCGGCGGACGCGCCCCTAGAGAGTTCGGGATTACGGATGAGAGTTGCGATCGGAAAGTCCATGACGGGAATTCTGAAAATTCGTCCACATATTGGGGGACACCTGTACCCCGAATGCCGTGGTCTGCTTGTATTTCCGCGGTTCTGCGTCATGAACCCAATTCGGGGGGTTCTCTCCTATACCCGCGCTTAGGCGAGGTAGCGGGGCCCCACTGCGGAGACGGGTGTCGCGGGGTGGGACGAGCGCACGAGTGCTCTGCCCACCCCATCCACCGCACAAATTGTGCCGACTTGCTTCGAACTCGCTGATACCTCTCGACAGCCGAAAGTCGACGATGTTTACTGTGTCTACAGCAGCTCCACAATCCGCAGTTTGAGAGTGTTCTGGCATCCGATCGTTTCACCAGCGAAGGAGAGCCACATGACCATTACGAGCCCGAGAAGAGGGCACGACAGTGTGCAGTCGCCGCGAGACGCGGTGCTCATCGACTGGACGATCGTGCAACCGGGCCTCTGGGTGGGTAAGGCGAACGGTGAGTTTGCGGGCATGATCGAGACCCGCGAGGGCGAGGGATTCTTCGCCATGACGCGGGTAGCGGGTCCGTTGGGATCATTCCCTACACTCGATGAAGCGAAGGCGCGATTTATCGCCTGAGCTGAGCCCTAGACTGACGACTCCGCACCCCTTTCCCGACCGGAGTAATCAGTGACTACAGCCGCGCCCGAAGCAGGCCGCACCCGTTTTATCCACAAGCACATCGAGCTGATCGTTGCGATCCTGCTCGGTCTCGTCGCCATCGTGACGGCGTATGCGTCGTTCCAGAGTTCGCTTTACGACGGCAACATGACCAAGTCGTACACGATTGGTTCAAACCTGGCCACCGAGGCCGAGTCGCTCTACCTTGAGGGCAACCAGCAGTACGTGCAGGATGCCCAGCTGTACGACCACCTGACGGATCTGCAGATCGACGCGACCAACCCCGACCCCGCCATCGCGACGGCGGCTCAGGCCAAGTATGACGTGCTGTACTTCCAGTCGGTCTACCCCGAGTTCGACGCCGCAATCCAGTGGGCCGACGAGCAGAACGCCGCCGACGAGGAGTTCTACTATTCCCCGCTCGACAACGAGGACTACCTCGATCACCTCTTTGGTGGCTACGCAGAGAAGAAGGCCGAAGCCGAGAAGATCATCGCGACCGGCGACGAGGCCAACGGTCTCAGCGACCGGCTCACGCTCAACACGGTTCTTATGGCCGTGTCACTCTTCCTGCTGGGTGTCGCCGCGGTGGTGCGCCAGCACAACGTCAAGATTGTGCTCGTTGTCGTGGGCATGGTGATCTTCCTGACCGCCGCCGTGCTTACGGCGTTCATCCCGTTCGTCGGCCTCTAAGCACCACAAGAAGAACGGCCGCGCCCCCGAACGTGGGGACGCGGCCGTTCTTCTGCTTAAGGGCTACGCCAGTTGCTTGAGAGCGTCTTTGCCGAAGGTGAAGGCGCGCACGATGCCGACGATGCCGAGCACGACGAGCGCGATGCCGCTCAGCCACACGAGCAGGGCGGCGGTCGTCAGCGGCACGACGAGCACGACAATGCCCGCGAGCACGCTGATGATTCCGAACGTGATCGCCCAGCCTCGCGACTCCGACTTGCCCGACTCGACGAGGGCGAGAACGCCCTCGATGATCCAGCCGATGCCGATCAGCACCACCACGAAGATAACGAGCAGCTCTGCCGCGACCGCTGCATTCTTGATCGCGACGACACCGACGATGATCAGCAGTACGCCGAACAGGATGTTGAGCACGCGCAGGCCCGCACTAACGCCAGCGGTGAAGATGCTGAGCGCCAGACGCACGATTCCCACGACGAGGAAGTTGATGCCGAGGATGATCGCGACGACCGTGAAGGTCTTCTCCGGCCAGACCAGCAGCACAATTCCGAGGATGAGCGCGACAACGCCCGCGACGCCGAAGGCCACACGCAACGCGTTGATGGCCGACTTGCTGAGCTCTTTCGCGTCGAGCGAGAACTCGTTGACCACGATGGTCGGTTCAGTTGAAGACATGTGCGGTTCCTTCGTAGGCGGATGTCGAGATTTCGACTGGCCACAGCGTAGCGCCAGGATGCTCTCCGATCGAGGAAAGTTACGCGGCGCTGCACGGAGGCACAAGCGCACCTGTCACACTCCCCTTATTGGTGCGGTCTGCCGGCCTCCGCACGCGACGTGGCGTGAGTCGTGACAATCCGTCGAGTTCTCTATGATTGCTTCGACAGCCCGAGGGGGACACATGCCGTCAGGGGCTGCAGTGGGGGACGCGCCCTCGGGAGCGATCAAGAGTACGTTCCGGCCCGATGTGCAGGGTCTGCGCACGATCGCCGTTCTCGCGGTGATCGCCGACCATCTCTTCCACTGGCCCTCCGGCGGCTTCGTCGGCGTTGACGTGTTCTTCGTGATCAGTGGCTTTCTGATTACCTCCCTGCTGCTGCGCGAGCATGAGAAGACAGGCCGCATTTCGTTCGTCGGCTTCTACCGTCGACGGGCCAAGCGCATCCTGCCGATCGCGCTCATCGTCATCGTCGCGACGCTCACCGCCGCCTACTTCCTCTTCAATGAGGCGCGGTTCTGGCAAACGATGTGGGATGCGCTGTGGGCTGCGCTGTTCAGCTCGAACTGGGGCTTCGCCATACAGGGCACGGACTACTTCGGTTCAACGCAGGCCGTCTCCCCGCTGCAGCACTACTGGTCGCTGGCCGTCGAGGAGCAGTTCTACCTGGTCTGGCCGTGGCTCATGGTGCTCATCTTTGCCGCTGTGTTGGCGATGAAGGGCACGGTAAAGCACGCACGGCGGATCATCCTTTTCGCGATCGTCATCCTTACCGCGGCGTCGTTCGCGTGGTCACTGTGGGAATCGGACACGAACGCGACGTGGGCCTACTTCTCAACGCTGTCGCGCGCATGGGAGCTCGGCGTCGGCGCAATTCTTGCGGCCGCCGCGCCACTATTCACGCGGATCCCTGGATTGCTTCGTACCGTGCTGTCCTGGGCCGGCCTCGTCGGCATCGCCGCGAGTCTCTTCGTGGTCTCCGACGCGTCGGGCTTTCCCGCTCCGGGGGCGGCGCTTCCCGTGCTGGCGACCGCGGTGGTGATCGGGGCGGGAATCGGGCAAACGCCGAAACACATTTACCTCCTCAACAACCGCGCATCAAGCTACATCGGCGACATTTCCTATTCGCTGTACCTCTGGCACTGGCCGGTCATCGTGTTTGCCGGGGTGCTTTTCGGGGGAAGCAGGCTGAGCTACTACGGCGCGGTCATCCTCGCCGTTGCGACGTTTTCGGTTGTCTCGTATCACTTCATCGAAGATCCCATCCGGCGCTCGAACCTCTTCGAATCGAAGAAGGGCAACGGTCAGGCGTCGCCGCGCCGCGAGCCGATCAGCGTGCGGCTCAAGCTGGTCGCGATCGGGGCGACCGCAGTTGCTATCGCAGGTCTCGTTGTCGCGCCATTAGCGCTGGACAAGCCCGCCGCGGCCCCAACGGATGTCGGTGCGTCCTGCTCCGCGGAGTCCGATGCGGAGTCAGAGGTGTTGCTCGAGGATGCATGCGAGGAGATCGGCGCGGCACTCGCCCTGACATCGTGGCCCGACATGACACCGACAATGGACGAGGTGCTTGCGAGCGATCCGGGGAAGATCGAAACCGACTGTCACACGATCCACCGCCCCACGGATCCCGAGAAGTGCGTGTGGGGAAATCCCGAGGGCCAGTTCGAGATTGTGCTTGTGGGTGACTCCACGTCGAGGGCGTACGCCCGCAGCTTTGTAGACATCGCAACGCGCAATCCCGATGTGCGCCTGACACTGTGGACCTTCACTGGGTGCCGGTTCACCTCAGTCACTTCGAAGGGCAACGACCCGTACAGCGCGAAACTGTGCCCGGGTCGAGTTGCTGATGCGATCGCGTACATCCAGGAGCGCAAGCCCGACCTGGTCGTAATCACGAACGAGTACGGGCTGAATGTCCAGGCGAGCGGTGAAGAGGTGACGGATGAGATCTGGAAGTCGGGGCTGGAAGATGTTGTCGACCAGATCAAGGACTCGGCCGCGCGCATCCTATTCCTTGCAGCCACACCGCTCGGAGCGAACCCTGGTGAGTGCTACACGCCGATCTCGACACCCCAGGACTGCGAGTCGAAAGTACTGAGCAGGGCGACGCGCGAGCGTCGAATGGCGATTGACAGAGAGCTCGCCGACGAAGTCAACGGAGTCTTCATCGATTCGACGAGCTTCATGTGCCTCGAGGATAGGTGCCCGGCCGTCATCGCGGACATTCCTGCACGCTTCGACGCCGTGCATCTCAGTGCCGCGTTCGCTGCGCATCTCAGCCCCCTCATCGAGGCGCTGCTGGTCGAGCACGGCCTGCTCGACGCCGCCGACGGGAAATAGCGACACCTCGGCGGTGGAACCAAAAAAGCCCCCGCTACGCGAGGGCTTTCTTGCTTACGTAGCTGAGGCGGGGCACGATCCCGCGACCTCACGATTATGAGTCGTGCGCTCTAACCAACTGAGCTACTCAGCCACGGCATCCATACTGCGAGAACACATGAACGGATGACCGAGCCCCCTGTGGGAATCGGACCCACTACCTCTTCCTTACCAAGGAAGTGCTCTACCAATGAGCTAAGGGGGCGCACAAAGATGCGTCAGACGCAATTTGGCACCGTAAGAGACTAGCATTCGCGCGGGGGTGCTCAGTACGTGTTTCACACTCGTAAACCTTGCCCGCACCCGAGATTGCAAGCGCTTACAGGATCGGCAGAATGCCGTATCGTGTTCGCATGACCGTTGAGAACGTCCCGGATTCCGTCGCGCCCGCCACCCAGGCCGACCCCATAACCGTTGCCACCGGTGACGAGTGGTGGCGCAGCGCGGTCATCTACCAGATCTACCCGCGGTCTTTCGCTGACTCCGACGGCGACGGCATTGGAGACCTGCGGGGAATCACCGAGCGTCTGCCCTCACTCGTCGAACTCGGCATCGATGCCGTCTGGCTCTCCCCCTTCTTCACCTCCCCGCAGAAAGACGCGGGCTACGACGTGTCTGACTACTGCAACGTTGATCCGCTGTTCGGCACTCTGGCCGACTTCGACACGCTTCTCGACGTGGCCCACAGCAACGGCATCCGGGTGATTGCCGACATGGTGCCCAACCACACGTCAGACCAGCACGTCTGGTTCCAGGAGGCACTTGCCTCCCCCGAGGGTTCGCCCGAGCGCGACCGGTACATGTTCCGCGACGGCAAGGGCAAGAACGGCGAGCTGCCGCCCAACAACTGGGAGTCGGTGTTCGGCGGGCCTATGTGGACTCGCATCACCAACCCCGACGGCACTCCCGGCCAGTGGTACCTGCACATCTTCGACGTCTCCCAGCCCGACCTCAACTGGGAAAACCCCTGGGTGATTGCCCAGTTCCACGACATCCTGCGGTTCTGGCTCGACCGTGGCGTTGACGGATTCCGGGTGGATGTTGCGCACGGAATGATCAAGCAAGAGGGCCTGCCCGACTACACCCCGCCCGCCGAGGGCGCGAGCATGGGTGGAACGGGAACCCCCGCAGACGACGTGGAGCTCGACTCGGTACTCGCGCCGGCGATCGAAGACCCCACCCCCGACCCGCCTTATTGGGGCCAGGAGGGCGTGCACGAGATCTGGCGCGGCTGGCACAAGGTGCTCGCGGAGTACGAGGGTGACCGCGTGCTGTGCGCCGAGGCGTGGGTCGACCCCCTCACCAAGATGGCCAAGTGGGTGCGCCCCGACGAGATGAACCAGGCGTTCAACTTCGCCTTCATGTTCACAAGCTTCAAGGCGCCGGCACTGCGCCGCGTCATTCAGGAGTCCCTCGACGCGTTCGGCGATGTCGGCGCTCCGCCCACCTGGGTGCTGTCCAACCACGATGTCGTGCGCCACGCCTCGCGCCTGGCACTCACGGCCGACAGCCCGCAGGGTGCCGGCATCGGCCCGCTCTCACCCGGAAAGCCTGACCAGGCCAAGGGTCTGCGCCGGGCTCGCGCCGCGACATCCCTCATGCTGGCCCTTCCCGGCAGCAGCTACATCTACCAGGGTGAAGAACTTGGCTTGCCCGAAGACATGGAGATCCCCGACGAGGCCAGGCAGGATCCCACCTGGTTCCGCACCGGCGGCGAGAAGTACGGCCGCGACGGATGCCGCGTGCCCCTGCCATGGGAGAGCGACAAGCCAGCGTACGGCTTCAACACGACCGGCACGAGCTGGCTGCCGCAGCCGAGCGAGTGGGCTCCCTTTGCGCGCGACGCGCAGGTGGGTGTGCCCGGAAGCACGCTCGAGCTCTACCGTTCAGCGCTCGCGCTGCGCCGCCTGCACGGCCTGGGAACCGGCACCCTCGAGTGGGTAAAGGGCTACGGCAAGGGTGTCGTGGCCTTCCGCAACGGCGACGTGCTCGTGCTTACCAACACGCGCAAGGTTGCCGTGGAACTTCCCATCGGCGACATCCTGCTGTCAAGCGAAGCCATCACTGGCGGCGCACTGCCGAAAGACACGACAGTCTGGATTCAGACGACTAGTTCGTAGCGTTCGACGTCAGCCAGGCAAACGGGTCGACCGGCACCTTGTTGATGCGAATCTCGAAGTGCAGGTGGGCGCCGTAGGAGTCGCCCGTGTCGCCCACGAGTCCAATGAAGTCGCCGGCCTTGATGGGCTCACCCGTGACGAGCGGGCTCGACCCGTACTGCATGTGGGCGTAGACGCTGTCAAACGACAGTCCGTTCACGTCGTGCGACAGGATGACGTGGTTGCCGTAGCCACCCTGGTCTTCGGCGTGAAGCTGCACGACGCCATCGGCAACGGCGTAGATCGGGGTTCCCGAACCTGGCACGAAGTCGACACCGTTGTGGTGGGCAGACCCGGATGTTCCGGCGGGGCGATCCCCGAACCCGTCGGTGATGGGCACGCCGTAGGGGAAGGGCCAACGGATGGCGCCCGTCGTGGCGGTGAACGAGTAGCTCACGTTGCCGTACTTGAGCCGAAGCTGGTCGGCGTAGGAGATGACGTCGAATGTGTCACGCGACGCTGCGGCCATGAGCGCATCGTCTGAGACCTCGAGCGACTGGCCGGGCTTCTTCTCGACCACCGAGGCTGCTCCCACCGCGCTCGCATCGCTGAGGAACGCGTTCGCCGGCACTGTCGTGCCCACGAGCAGAGCCGCGGCAAACAGCATCGCTCCGAGCGACAGCAACTTCGACGGTGCACTGGAGCCCTGTGACTTCGTTGCCTCGGCACGATTGGACGGCCGGTTGGTCGTCGGGCGCTTGGTCGCCGGGCGCGGGAGTGACGGGCGCGGAATGCCAGGCTTCTGGGCGGCCCTCGCCTGTGCCTCGGCGCGCTCGCGAGCCTCGCGGCGAGTCAGAGGTGGTTGCTCCCCGGGGCTCGGCACGGCGTCAAGCTCACGCGATGACATCATGCACTCCTGACGAAGACGCACCGGCTTGGGGCCAGCAGGTGCACAATTCGGGTTGTACCGAGAGCGGCGAGGGCACGCTCACGTAACGATTGTATTAAGGGTAACCGGTGGCTGAGGTACACGCCACCCGCGTTCGGGTTACACGCCGAGTTCTATCAGCTTCGATTCGAGGCGGGCCGCCACGTCTGGGTGGGCGGCAAGAATGAAATCTCGGCTCGGCGCGGCGTCGCCCTCGCCCTTCACGGTCGCCCCTGCTTCTCGTGCGATCAACGCGCCAGCTGCGTGATCCCAGGGGCTCAGGGTGCGCTCGAAGTAGGCGTTCAGTCGACCGGACGCCACGAAACACAGGTCGAGAGACGCCGTGCCCTGGCGCCGGATGTCGCGCACCAACGGGAGCAGCTCGGCCACGAGCAGGCCCTGCCGCCCGCGCATGGCGGAGTCGTAGGCGAATCCGGTGGCAATGAGCGCCTGCGACAGATCGACGCTGTCGGCCACGCGGATGGGATCGTCAGCAAGAAACGCCCCGCCACCCCGGGTGGCCGTGAAAAGCTCACCCGTCGCGGGGTTGACGACCGCCGCAGCGACGGCATCCCAGGTGAGCGGGTCGGGTTCGCCCTCGACAACCGCGATGCTCACCGCGTAGTGCGGAATGCCGTAGAGAAAGTTGACGGTGCCGTCGATGGGGTCGACCACCCACGTGAGCCCGCTCGATCCACCGCCCGTGCCGGACTCCTCGCCGAGAAATCCGTCGTCGGGGCGGGCATCGGCGATGAGCCCGCGGATGAGCGCCTCGGTCTCACGGTCGGCCTCGGTGACAATGTCTACGGCCGACGACTTGGTGGCAGCCACCTCGACACCCTCGCTGCGACGCAGCTTCGCGAGCTCCCCCGCGCGAATGGCGATGTCGCGGGCGAGGGTCAGCAGGTCGTCGTGAGGCACTCAGCCAGCCTAGTTAGACCCCGCTCGCAACCGAGACGATCACGAAGATCGCGAGCACTATCGCAACAAAGAGATCAGTGACGGTGGCCACCCATTCCTTGCTGTTCTTGTTCTTCTTGATGATGTGCACGATGCCGGCGAGACCCAGGAAGATCGCGGGGGTAATCGCAGCGGGTACCGACCATCCGGGGATCCACGGGGCCACGATGCCGAGCATCCCCATGCCGAGGTTGGCGAAGCCCAGCTCCTTCACGATCTGGGCGGCGCCGGCATCCTCGTTCCCAAGGATGTTCTCGACCGTGAAGCCGGGGCGCACCGTCTGGCTCAGACCCGCGATAAAGAGCCTCACTCCCACACCCCAGAACAGAAACCACTTTCCCGCGAGCAACAGCGCGTTCGCGCCGCCGCGCGACACGGCGAACTCGGCCACGACCGAGATGATGGGAAGCACGACCATGAGGCCGATGACCATGGCGAAGTACATTGTGTGATCCTTTCGTCGCATCATTTCTATTGCTGCGTGCATCCCGTGGACTAGTCAGAACGACTAGTTCTGCGCCACCCCGATAGCCTTGTCGAGATGACAATTACTGCTTCGGCCGACGGCTCAGCCCTCGGCAACCCAGGACCGGCAGGCTGGGCTTGGTACATCGACGACCAGACCTGGGCAGCCGGTGGATGGCCGCACGGCACCAACAATATGGGCGAGCTGAAGGCCGTGCTCGAGCTTTTTCGGGCGACTGCTCATGTCGATGACGACCTCCACATCTTGTGCGACAGCCAGTACGTCATCAATACGGTGACAAAGTGGATGCCCGGCTGGAAGCGCAAGGGCTGGCGCAAAGGCGACGGCAAGCCCGTGATGAACCTCGAGCTCATCAAAGAGATTGATGCCGCGATTGTCGGCCGTCGGTACACGTTCGAGTGGGTCAAGGGCCACGTGGGACACATCATGAACGAGGCCGCGGATGTGCGCGCGCGCGGCGCGGCAGAAGCCTTTGCTCGTGGCCGCACCCCCGACACAGGCCCCGGATATCCCGGCGGTCCCGCGCCGCTCGTGGAGCCGGAGCCAGCTGCCGACGAGGCGACTCTCTTCTAGATAAGGATCAGTTGCGGGGTGCACCGCCGCGAGTAGAACTGAGGCGGGAATCCCGAGAAGGTCGTCGCGATGAGCGCAGTCGCAGCGAACTGGATTGCGGCGCGCGCCTTGAGGTACCGCACGGATCGACGTAGCCTGAAACGGCGATTCCATGAATCTGGGGCGGATCGCATCTCGTGAAGACCGGAGGCAACGATGGCGAACCACACTCGAACCTGGCCGACCAGGCGCATCTTCGCCACGATGGCCGCGCTCGTCGCAGTCACGCTCGCGATCTCGTCGCCGTACGCACCGTCGGCGAGTGCCGGCACATCCGCAGCATCCATAACGACCTATTCGGGCCAGGCGACCTTCTATCAAGCGAGCGCCGGAACCACCACGAACGGCAACTGCTCGTTTGCGCAGCTGCCTGCCAGCAAGTACTACGTTGCGCTCGGACCCAAGGAATACGCGGCCGGAGCACGCTGCGGCAGCTACCTCTGGGTGACCGGGCCCAAAGGCTCGGTTCGTGTCGTCGTCATGGACCAGTGCCCCGAGTGCGGGCCCAACCACCTCGATCTCAGCAAGCAGGCGTTCGCGCGCATTGCTGATGTGAAAGACGGGCTTGTTCCCATCACGTGGCGCACGGTCAAAGATCCAACCGTGCCGGCCATGAGCTTCCGCTTCAAGGACGGCTCATCGCAGTGGTGGTTCGCGCTGCAGGTCTTCGATCATGGCAACCAGTTGCGCTCGCTCGAAGTAAAGGTGAACGGCACCTGGAAGAAGGCGAGCCGAGTGGACTACGGCTACTGGATTTACCAGCCCGGTGCGGGCCCCGGCCCCTACCAGGTGCGAATCACAGACGTGTTCAGTCATCAGGTGACCGTGTCGAACATCAAGATGCAACCCATGGTCGTGCAGACGACGACCGCTAGGCTGTATCCGGCTAAGTAGCGGCCCGCGCGTCTCTCGCCACATGGCTGCGAGCGTGATCGATGGCGGCGTCGAGCTCGGCAAACAGGTGGTTCTTGTGTCGAAGTGACGCGATCACGCCCACGCGCGTCACCACTCGCACGTGCTCCGGCTGGATGCCCTTGACGAGCACCGTGATCCCGCGTCGCTCGAGAGCTGTGATCATTTCGGTGATCACGTGAGCGCCGGTTGCGTCGATTGTCTTCAGCTGCGACATCCGGATGATGACGACCGAAACGTCACGCACGCCCGTGACCGACTCGAGCATGCGGTCTGCCACACCAAAGAACAGGGCGCCGTCGAGCCGGAACAGGGCGATGCGCTCATCGCCAGCGCGCGCTGCGCCGGGCAGGGGCTCGCGCTGCACGCCCCCGGATTTCGCGAGGGCACGCAACGCAAAGACCGCGGCGACGGCGATGCCGATGCCCACGGCGACGATGAGGTCGACAGAGACGGT